>NZ_BBRN01000001.1 GCF_002090175.1 Demequina sp. NBRC 110057
GTGACGTTGCCGGACCCCGAGTTCGTCGCTGGAAGCCAGGGCTGGAGTGTGTCTCGTCGCGCCGGGCGCTCGCGCGTCACGGTGGCGCGTGGTGGAGCAGAGCGCGGAAACCACGTGTGGACGGACTTCCCCGAGCCGCTGACCAAGGGCGGTGGCTACCGCCTGAAGATCGACTGGACGCCCACGACCGCGGGTGCGACGGTCAACCTCCACCTCCGCAAGCCCGAGGACCAGACCTTCCACGTCATCGGCGAGGTGGAAGTCGGCGAAACTTCCGGAAAGCCCCGCGTCGACACCGTCGACTTCATCGTTCCAGAGGCCGGTTACTCGCAGTTCATGCTGGGCGCGCTCCACTTCACTGGGCGCAAGGCAGGCGCAGAGATTCGTAGTATCGAGCTCATCCAGGTGCCCGCCGCCGCGCTGGCAGCTGCCCGTGATGACAAGGGTGGCGCCCCCGCAGCGGAGGCGCTGGCGATCCCGCCGAACACGCCGAACCGCGAGCAGATCATCCTGAACGTCATCAATGATCCTCAGGTGCAGCAGCTGAAGGACCGGATCCTCAGCGTGGTCCCCGAACTCACGCTCTATGTCGGGCGTGAGATGAAGGAGTACACCTGGAACAAGGTCGGCGGACCCGCCGACCTGCTCGCACTTCCGCAGACGGTGGACCAGTTCCAGCGACTCGTCGAGCTGGCCATCGAGAACGACGTTCCCTACCGCGTGCTCGGACGCGGCTCCAACGTGATCGTGCGCGACGGCGGTATCCGCGGACTCGTCATCCTCACCGGCGGCCTCAACGAATTCCGCTTGGAAGAGGGAAAGTTCATCGCGGGTGCCGGTGCGAGCTTCATCGAGGCCTCGTACTTCCTACTGGAGAACGGCCTGTCCTCCCTTGAGTGGGCCTCGGGCATCCCGGGAACCGTCGGCGGTGCCGTTTTTATGAACGCCGGCACCAACGTCAGTGACGTTCGCGCCACCATCGAGTCAGTGACGTATCTCGACAGTCGCGGGCAGATCAAGGTCGCCAAGAAGCACGACATCGTGTGGGGGAAGCGCTTCACGACCTTCCAGCAGCACCCCAACTGGATCATTCTCGAGGCCACCTTCCTGACGACCCCTGCCGACAAGGATGAGCTCTCCAAGAAGATGACGCGCACCGTTCAGGTGCGTGAGAGCCACTTCCCGCTGGAGAGCCCCAACCACGGCTCGACGTTCAAGTGGTGGCGCGCGCCGCGCCTCATCATGCAGTCGGGACTGAAGGGCTACCGCATTGGCGGGGTGCAGATTTCTACGAAGCAGCCGGGGTTCTTCGTCAACGTCAATCAGGCCACGGCTTCGGACTACGAGGCGCTCGTGAACTACACGATCGCTCGCGTCTACGAGCACTCGGGGTTCCTGCTGGAGCCCGAGGTCGAGTTCATTGGCGAACGACCGCACCGTTACGAGCGTTACACCACTGAGTCGCCCGTGACCGATCTTGAGAAGAAGGCGACCGGACCCCAGGCCTAGCGGCCGGGGAACGTGAAGACCACCGAAGTGAAGGACGATTCTCAGATGG
>NZ_BBRN01000002.1 GCF_002090175.1 Demequina sp. NBRC 110057
AAGAGCACTGCACTCCGGCCGCGCCTAGAGGTGGTCCATGGCGGGGAACCCTCGTGGTCTCGTCGCGCTGCGGCAGCCTTCGGGCGCCGCCGGTAAGGGCGGCGACGACGATGCTGCGTCGGATTCCGCGCGGTCGCTAGCCGGCACGGGCGCCACGGGGCGTAACGGTGCTGTGGACCTGTTCCTCAGCAGCTCCTCGAGCTCAAGCTGTGCCGCCGCTTGGCGCATGCAACGTTCTGACCCGCAGCCGGTCAAGATGCAGACGTCACCTGACTCAGTGCCCGATCGCGATGCGGCCCCGGTGACGTTTCGCCATCAGTTCGCTCACATCTCCACCCGTCCCGTGGCGGCAGTACTGGACGCGGGCCTCACCAGTATCTGCCGGGTGGGGCCTCTGCGCCGTCGCGAAGCCGACACAGGGCAATGGGTCGTGGATACAGAGTTCCATCTTTCCGGGAGGTGGCGCCGCGGTGAGCGCGGGACGCGACTCCGTCTGCCAAGCACGGTTCACGGCTGGTGACAGAGAGCTCCTGCGCGTCAACGTATCCCCGCGTTCGTCCGGACCCCAGTGGGGCATCGTGCACATCCTTGCCGGCATACCGCCCAGGCAGGGTAGGGAAGTGGAACTACGCAGCCCTGCTCACGTTCGCTTTGCCTCGAGCCGTCTCCGACGACCCGTCCTCGCGTCTGCCGGACCGTCGGGGTCTTCTCGCCCTGGCGCCAGCCTCGCCTCCTTGTGCGCGCGCCCTCCGCGGAGCTCCGAAGAAGGTGGAGGAAAGTTTTTCGACGACTTTTGGCGTCTCGAGGCGCCCGACGACCCGCACGGGGGAATACGGATAGCACCGAAGTACGCGTCTACCTGGATGTTTGCTGTCGAGGTGGCCGCGACACGCCCGGATGT
>NZ_BBRN01000003.1 GCF_002090175.1 Demequina sp. NBRC 110057
GGTTTGATTCACTGTGTCAAATCGGCCTCGCGGCTCAGTTCGACTCGATGTTTCAATCGGGGTTATCCACCCTACACCCTCGGACGCGTTGAAGCGACCGGATTCGGTGAGTGGATTGCTGTCTGGCGGGGCGGGCCTCGAAGCCTCTGGCTTCTCGTCCCGCACTCCCTTCCTTGGCAGCGAGAAGAACATTACGGCCACGTGCGCCGTCCCGTCAAATCCGAGAAAACCCGGGCGTGTCGCACCCGTTGGACGAACAAAACCCCTGGCACATGCCGCAAAGGCGGTGCCAGGGGTTCGTTCGAGCGAGGTCAGGCCCGCACAAGTCCTACAGATTTCTTTCCGCGCCGCAGCACGTACCAGCCGCCGGCGAGCGCCGGCTGGGAGGACACCGTGGCGTCCAGTCCCTCCACCTTGACGTTGTTCACGTAGGCGCCACCGTCCTGCACTGCGCGGCGCGCATCGGACTTCGACGCGACGATTCCCGCCTCGACCAACGCGTCAATCACCAACGTGTCGGCGGCGATGTCGGTCGATCCGAGCTCCGCCGCGCATCCGGCAAGCGTGCGCTCGTCGAGCTCGGACAGTTCCGCGCGTCCGAAGAGCGCCTGGGACGCGGTGACCACGGCATCGGCCGTCGCCACACCATGGACGAGCGACGTGACGTCGTGCGCCAACGTGCGCTGGGCCTCTCGCTTGTACGGCTCCTCCGCCGTCAGCCGCTCCAGCTCCGCGATCTCCTCGCGGGTACGGAAGGTGAAGACCTTGAGGTAGTTCGCGACATCCGCATCGGCCTGGTTCAGCCAGAACTGGTAGAAGGCGTACGGGCTCGTCATCTCGGGATCGAGCCATACCGTGCCCGACTCGGTCTTGCCGAACTTGGTGCCGTCCGCCTTGGTGATGAGCGGCGTCGACAGCGCATGGACGCTGGTCCCCTCCGCCTTACGAATCAGCTCGGTACCCGAGGTGAGATTTCCCCACTGGTCCGACCCGCCGGTCTGCAGGGTGCAGCCGTGACGGCGGTACAGCTCCAGGTAGTCCATTCCCTGCAGGACCTGGTACGAGAACTCGGTGTAGGAAATGCCGTCGTCCGAGTTCAGTCGGCGCGCCACGGTGTCCTTGGCGAGCATGGATCCCATGCGGAAGTACTTGCCCACGTCGCGCAGCAGCTCGATCGCGGACATGTCCTTGGTCCAATCGAAGTTGTTGACCATCGTCGCGGCGTGCTCGCCCTCGAAGTCGAGGAACGGCTCGATCTGCCCGCGGATGCGCTCCACCCACTGGTGAACCACCTCGACGGGGTTGAGCGTGCGCTCCCCCGCCATCTTCGGGTCGCCGATGAGTCCGGTGGCACCACCGACGAGCAACAGCGGGTTGTTGCCCGCCTGCTGGAAGCGCTTCACGGTGAGGATCTGTACCAGGTTGCCGATGTGGAGGCTGGGCGCCGTCGGGTCGAAACCGCAATACAGCGTGATGGGCCCCTCGTCGAGAGCCGCGCGCAGCTCGTCGTCACCGGTGGTCTGGGAGATGAGCCCGCGCCAGGCAAGCTCGTCGAGGATGTGCTGTGTCATGGTGTGGCCATTGTGCCAGGCCGATGCGGTGAGTGAGTGAGGCGTCCCCGTCGCCTTTGACGAGGACACGTCCGGAAAAGAGTCGTCGCTGGGTACGCGCTCAGATCCCGCGCATCGGCGCTGAGGGGTGGACATCCATGAGGGGTCCTACCGACCGCGGTCGTCGCATACCCAGCGACTAATACGAGATTAGGACCGCGGACCTGAGAGGAATCTCAGAAAGCGCTTGCCGTCTCAGCGCGCGGCGTGAGGACCGCGGGACTGGCCGCCGTCGACGGTGACGTGCGCGGCCTCTCGCGTGCCCTCGGCAAGGAAATGGTCGTGCTCGGCACGCGCCCAGCGCAGCCAGGCCGCCTCGGTGTCCGCGCCCTCGCGTCGCAGCCACCGCTCGTGGCGAAGGTCGGTGGGCGCGGCGACCCACACGAGCACGCTCGCCTCGCCGCGCACCGCGCTCTGCCCGGTCCCCACTCCCTCGACGATCACCACGGGCGCAGGAGGCGCGACGACGGCATCGGCCCTCGCTCCGGCGTGCCAGTCCCAGCGCTGGAACCTGGCTTCCTGGCCGCGCGAGAGCGGCCCTACCACCTGGTCTCGCAGCAACGGGGTCAGGGTAGGAAGGCCTTCCCAGCCCTCGTACATGTCGTCGGCGTGGAGCACGGGGACGCCACCGAGCGCCGCGGCGAGGCGCCCGGCGAGGGTCGTCTTGCCCGCCCCTGCGGGGCCGTCGATTAGCACGATGCGCACGCCGCCGGGCGAGGGCTCGCTGGCGAGGACGGCGGCGCAGATGGCGTCGAGGTCGGGATCCACGGGCATCAGGCTACGGGCAGCGGTGCGCGCGGGATCCCGGCGCTCACCGAGGCGAGCGCCGGGATCCGTCACGCCTCAGCTGGCGGCCGCCGCCCAGGGGCGGAAGTGGGCGACGCGTGCGCGCGCAGCCTTGCCCTGCTCCACCACGCGGGCGGGCGCGGTGCCGCCCACGCCGTCGCGTGCCGCGAGCGAGCCCTCGACGGTGAGCACGTCGAGCACCTTGACCGTGAGGTCGGGGTGGATCGCCTGGAGCTCGTCCTCGGTCAGCTCATGCAATTCCTTGCCGCGCTTCTCGCACAGGCGCACGCATGCGCCGGCGACCTCGTGCGCCACGCGGAACGGCGTGCCCTGCTTCACCATCCACTCGGCCACATCCGTCGCGAGCGAGAATCCGGCGGGGGCGAGCTCGGCGAGTCGCTCCTCGCGGAATCGCAGCGTCCGCACCATGCCGGCGAACGCGGGAAGCAGCACCTCGAGCGTCTCGACAGCATCGAACGCCGGCTCGTGGACCTCCTGAATGTCGCGGTTGTACGCGAGGGGCAGCCCCTTGAGCGTCGCGAGCAGCCCCGTCAGGTCGCCGATGAGCCGGCCCGCCTTGCCGCGCGCGAGCTCGGCGATGTCCGGGTTCTTCTTCTGCGGCATGATCGACGAGCCCGTCGAGTACGCGTCATCCAGGGCCGCGAAGCCGAACTCCACGGTCGCCCAGGCGATGACCTCTTCCGCGATGCGCGACAGGTCGACGCCCATCATCGCGGTGACCCACGAGAACTCCGCGATCACGTCGCGCGAGGCGGTCGCGTCGATCGAGTTCTCGCACGGCGCGAGGAAGCCCAGCTCGTCCGCCACGCCCTGGGGGTCGAGCCCCAGCGTCGAGCCGGCAAGGGCTCCGGCGCCGTACGGCGAGAACGCTGCGCGCGCGTCCCAGTCGGTGAGACGCTCGACGTCGCGCAGCAACGGCCAGGCGTGCGCCATCAGGTGGTGGCCCAGCGTCACCGGCTGCGCATGCTGGAAGTGGGTGCGTCCCGGCATCGGCGCGTCGAGGTGCCGGTCTGCCTGCTCCAGCAGCGCGTCCACGACGTCGAGCACGCCGACGGCGATGATGCGGGCGTGGCGGCGCAGGTACATGCGTGGAAGCGTGGCGATCTGGTCGTTGCGCGAGCGTCCGGCGCGCAGCTTGCCGCCCACCTCGGGGCCGATGCGCTCGATCAGTAGACGCTCGAGGGCGCCGTGGACGTCCTCGTCGGACTCGGCCGGGCCGACGGCCCCGGACGCCACGTCGGAACGCAGCGCCTCGAGGCCGTCGACCATGGTCGAGGTCTCCTCATCGTTCAGCAGCCCGGCGCGCTGGAGCGCATGAGCGTGAGCGATCGATCCGCGCAGGTCGTCGTCGGCGTAACGCCAGTCGAAGTGCGTAGACTTGCTCAGGCGCGCGAGGGCGTCGGCGGGGCCGTCGACAAAACGCGCACCCCACAGGTGGCCCTCGTTGGTGCCGTGCTGCTCGGTCATGATGTGGGTCCCTCTCAGCCGTTCAGGCGCTCGGCGCGCGCCGCGGCCTGCTTGGCGGCGAGGCCGTAGATCTCGATGAAGCCGCGCGCGGCCGACTGGTCGAACGCGTCGCCCTCGTCGTAGGTGGCGAGCGCGAAGTCGTACAGGCCGGTGTCCGAGCGGCGGCCCGTCACGGTGGCGCGGCCACCGTGCAGCACCATGCGGATGTCACCGTTCACGTACTGCTGGGTGTCGGCGATGAACGTGTCGAGGTTGTCCTTGAGCGGCGAGGACCACATGCCCTCGTACACCAGCTCCGACCACTTCTGCTCGACGTGGCGCTTGAAGCGTCCCTGCTCGCGCTCGAGCGTGACGTTCTCCAGCTCGCGGTGCGCCTCGATGAGAGCGATCGCGCCGGGGGCCTCGTAGACCTCGCGGGACTTGATGCCGACAAGGCGGTCCTCGACGATGTCGATACGGCCGATGCCGTGGGCACCCGCGCGCTTGTTCATGATCTCGATGGCCTGCAGCGGGGTCACCTTTTCGCCGTCGATCGCGACGGGGATGCCGCGCTCGAAGGTGATGACGACCTCGTCCGGCACCGGCGGGAACGCGGGGTCGTCCGTGTAGTTGTAGATGTCCTTGGTGGGCGCGTTCCAGATGTCCTCGAGGAAGCCGGTCTCGATGGCGCGGCCCCACACGTTCTGGTCGATGGAGAACGGGTTGGACTTGGTGGTCTCGATGGGCAGCGCGTGGCGCGCCGCGTACTCGATGGCCTTGTCGCGGGTGAGCGCGAGGTCACGGACGGGGGCGATGCACTTGAGCTCGGGGGCGATCGAGGTGATGCCCACCTCGAAGCGCACCTGGTCGTTGCCCTTGCCGGTGCAGCCGTGGGCCACGGTGGTGCCGCCGAAGTCGCGCGCAGCCTTGACGAGGTGCTTCACGATCACGGGCCGGGACAGGCTCGACACCAGGGGGTACTTCTCCTGGTAGAGGCCGTTGGCCTGGAGTGCCGGCATGCAGTACTCCTCGGCGAACTCGTCGCGCGCATCGGCCACGTAGGCCTCCACGGCGCCGCAGTCGAGCGCGCGCTGGCGGATGACCTCGAGGTCCTCGCCACCCTGGCCGACGTCGACCGCCACCGCGATGACCTCGGCGCCCGTCGCATCGGCGATCCAGCCGATCGCCACCGAGGTGTCCAGGCCGCCGGAATAGGCCAGCACCACTCTGTCAGTCATGTGTGTCTCCTTGCATTGCTCTGTGAAATAGGGGCCGGCTCGGGGCCGGGAGTCTGGGGTGGTGGGGCGAACGGCCTGCTAGTGGCCGCCGCCCGCGGCTCGCTCGAGGAAGCGCTGGGCGAGCCGGAGCCCGCCGTCGGCCTCGCGGGAGATGACCATGATGGTGTCGTCTCCCCCGACGCACCCGAGGATGCCCGGGTCGTCGTGCTGGTCGATAGCGCTCGCGAGGTACTGCGCGGCGCCGGACGGGGTCCTGATGACGGCGAGGTTGGCCGAGCCGTCGGCGGCGAGCAGCAGTTCGCCGCACAGCCGGGTCAGGCGCTGGTCGGTGTCCTCGGACGCGGTCAGCGAGTCGGAGGTGGCGTACACGTGGGCGCCTCCCAGCCCGCGCACCTTGATGGCGCCAATGTCCACCAGGTCGCGCGACAGGGTCGCCTGGGTCACGTGGATCCCCTGCTGCTCGAGCCGCAGCGCGAGCTCACCCTGGGAGCGCACCGCCTCGGTCTCGATGATGCGGCGAATGAGCGCCTGCCTGGCGGCCTTCGTCGCGGGAATCGTCTGCGCCATGGGGATCAGTGCTCCACGAGCCAGGTCAGCAGCGCCTTCTGGGCGTGCAGGCGGTACTCGGCCTCGAGCCACACGAGCGACTGCTCGCCGTCGATGACCTCCGCGGTGATCTCCTGGCCGCGGTACGCGGGAAGGCAGTGCAGCACGTGGACGCCGGGGGCGGCGAGCTCCAGGCACCTGGCGTTGACCTGGTAGGGCGTGAACACCTGGGCGCGCTCGGCCTTCTGCGCCTCGTCGCCCATGGACACCCACGTGTCGGTCGCGATGACATCCGCGCCCGTGACGGCCTCGTCGAGGCTCGCGGTGACCGTGACGGAGCCGCCCGTCGTCGCGGCGATCTCCTCGGCGCGGGCTACGACCTTGGGCTCGGGCAGGTACTCCCCCGGCGTGCCGATGCGGACGTGCATTCCCGCCGTCACGCCGCCCAGCAGGTAGGAATGCGCCATATTGTTCGCGCCGTCGCCCACGTACGCGAGATCGAGGCCGGCGAGGGCCCCGACGCCACCACGGGCATCGGCCACCGCGGCGAGGTCCGCGAGGATCTGGCACGGGTGGAACGCGTCGGTGAGGGCGTTGACGACCGGCACCGAGGTGCCCTCCGCCATCTCCTCGAGGCGGTCCTGGCCGAACGTGCGCCACACGATGGCGCTCGTCATCGACTCCAGGACGCGCGCCGTGTCCGCGACGGACTCGCCGCGCCCCATCTGCGAGGACTGCGCGTCGATCACGAGCGGGTAGCCGCCCAGCTCGGCGACGCCGGCGGAGAACGACACGCGGGTGCGCGTCGAGTGCTTATCGAAGATGATCGCCACCGCCTGCGGACCCTCGAACGGGCGACGCGAGAAACGGTCGGCGCGCATGTCGAGCGCGAGCTCGAGCACCTCTCGCTGCTCGGCCGGGCTCAGGTCGTCGTCGCGCAGGAAGTGGCGGGTCATCAGTGGCCTCCGTCGGTGAGGGGATGAGCGGCCAGGTAGCCCTCGATCCAGGTGAGGAAGGTGTCCGCCTCGGCGGTCGTGAGGGTGAGCGCGGGCACGAGGCGAATCGTGTCGGGGCTCGGGGGGTTGACGATGAAGCCGGCGGCCACGGCCGCCTGGGCGATCTCGGCGGAGGCCGGGGCCGCCAGGCCGATGCCGAGCAGCAGGCCCTCGCCGCGCACCTCGACCACCCCGTCCATGGCCTCGAGGCGCTCGCGCAGGTGGGCGCTCACGGCCTTGACGTTCGCGATCAGGTTCTCGTCCTCGATCACCCGCAGGGTCGCCAGGGCCGCCGCCGCCGCGAGCGGGTTGCCGCCGAAGGTCGTGCCGTGCTCGCCCTTGCCGAGCATCGCACCGTGCTTGTCGCCGAAGGCGATGACGGCGCCGATGGGGAAGCCTCCGCCGAGGCCCTTCGCGAGGGTCATGACGTCGGGCTGGATCCCGTGCAGCTGGTGGGCGAACCACGCGCCGGTGCGGGCGATGCCGGTCTGGACCTCGTCGAGGACGAGCAGCGCGTCGTGACGGCGGGTCAGCTCGCGCGCCTGGGCCAGGTAGGCGTGGGTGAGCGGGATGACGCCCGCCTCGCCTTGGATGGGCTCGAGCACGATCGCCGAGAGGTCGCCCGCGTGGGCGGCCACCGCATCGGCCAACGCCTGGGCGTCGTTGACGGGGACGAACTCCACGTCGCCGATGAGCGGGGCGAAGGGGGCGCGGTAGGCCTCCTTGTGCGTCAGGGCGAGCGCGCCGGTCGAGCGGCCGTGGAAGCCACCCTCGAGCGCGATGATGGTTCCCTTGCCCGTCTTGCGCGCCATCTTGATGGCCGCCTCGTTCGCCTCGGTGCCCGAGTTCGCGAAGAACACGCGGGAGCCCGTGGGCGCCTGGGCGATGTCCAGCAGCTTCTCGGCAAGCGCGATCTGCGGCTCGGTCGCGAAGAAGTTCGACGCGTGGGCGAGCGTGGCCGCCTGCGTCGAGATCGCCTCGACCCAGGCAGGGTGGCCGTGGCCGAGGGCGTTAACGGCGATGCCGCCCAACAGGTCGAGGTAGCGGTTGCCGTCCGCGTCCCAGACGTAGGAGCCCTCTCCCCTGGTGAGCACCCGCATCGGCACGCCGAAGGTGCCCATGAGCGCGTGCTGGTAGCGCTGCAGGTCCACGTGGCCGCGCTCCAGCCCGCCCTCGCCGTGCCCGCTGAGCGAGCCGTCCCGCGCGCTCATGCCCACAGGTCCGTGTCGTCGGGGCGCACCATGGTGCCGATGCCGGACGTGGTGAAGATCTCGGTCAGCACCGAGTGGGGCTCACGGCCGTCGATGATGTGCGCCTGCGGCACGCCGCCACGGACGGCGCGCAGGCACGCCTCCATCTTGGGAACCATGCCGGACGCGAGGCTGGGCAGCAGCTTCTCGACGTCGGAGGCGTGGATGCGGCGCACCAACGAGGACCGGTCGGGCCAGTTGGCGTAGAGACCCTCGACGTCGGTCAGCATGACGAGCTTGCGGGCGCGCAGCGCAACGGCGATGGCCGCCGCGGCGGTGTCAGCGTTGACGTTGAGCACGGTGGTCGGGTCGTCCATGTCGGGCGCCACCGTGCTCACCACGGGGATGCGGCCGGCGTGGATGATGTCCTCGATCGCGGCGGGGTTGACCTTCACCACGTCGCCCACCTGGCCCACGTCGACGGCCTCGCCGTCGATGAGGGCGGTGCGGCGCTTGGCCTGCAGAAGGCCGGCGTCCTCGCCCGACAGGCCCACGGCCAGCGGGCCGTGGTCGTTGATGAGGCCCACGAGCTCGCGGGAAACGGAGCCGGTAAGCACCATGCGCACCACGTCCATCGCCTCGGGGGTGGTGACGCGCAGGCCGCCGCGGAACTCGGACTCGATGCCGAGGCGCCCCAGCATGTCGTTGATCTGGGGGCCGCCGCCGTGCACGACGACGGGAGACAGGCCCAGCAGTCGCAGGTGGACGACGTCCTGGGCGAAGGCGGCCTTCAGTGTGTCGTCGATCATGGCGTTGCCGCCGTACTTGATGACGACGATGGAGCCGCGGAACTGCTCGATCCACGGCATGGCGTCGATGAGGACGCCCACCTTCTGCTGCGGGGTCAGGTCGGGATAGTCGATGTCGGTGCTCATGAGCTGTACGCGCTGTTCTCGTGGACGTAGTCGTGGGTGAGGTCGTTGGTCCACACCGTGGCGGAGGAGTCGCCCGCGTGAAGCTCGAGGACGACGGAGACCTCGCGCGGGGTGAGGTCCACGAGGTCGCGGTCGTCGCCGACGCCTGAGGCGCGGCAGACCTGGATCCCGTTGACCCACACGTCGAGAGTACGGGCGTCGAACGGGGCGACGTGGGCCGGCACGGTGCCGGCGGCCGAGATGATGCGGCCCCAGTTGGGGTCGTTGCCGAAGATCGCGGTCTTGAAGAGGTTGGAGCGGGTGATCGCGCGGGCCACCGCCTCGGCCGCGGCCTCGCTTGTCGCACCCTGCACCGTCACGGCGATGTCGTGGCTCGCGCCCTCGGCGTCCCCGACGAGCTGGCGCGCGAGGCTCGCGAGGACCTCGGTGAGCGCCTCCTCGAACGACGCGGCGTCGGGACTCTCGCCCGAGGCGCCCGACGACAGCAGCAGCACAGTGTCGTTGGTCGACATGCAGCCGTCGGAGTCCACACGGTTCAGCGTCGAGGCGACGGCCGATGCAAGGGCCGCCTTGGCGGTCTCGGCATCCACCACCGCGTCGGTGGTGACCACGCACAGCATGGTTGCCATGCCGGGCGCCAGCATCCCGGCGCCCTTGGCCATGCCTCCGACCGTCCAGGCGCCTCGCTCGGCGACGGCGGTCTTGGACACGGAGTCGGTCGTCATGATGCCCTCGGCGGCGGCCTGGCCGCCCTCGGCGCTGAGCTCCGCGATCGCGGCGTCGGCTCCCGACAACAGGTTGTCCATGGGCAGGCGCACGCCGATCAACCCCGTGGAGCACACGGCGACGTCTCCCGCGGCGACCTCGCGGCCCGCCGCGGTCAGGGACTGCGCGACGTGCTCGGCGGTGGCGTGCGTGTCGGCGAAGCCCTCGGAGCCCGTGCACGCGTTGGCGCCGCCGGAGTTGAGGATGACGGCGTCGATCCGGCCGTCCGAGGCGGCCTCGCGCGACCAGGTCACGGGGGCGGCCTCGACACGGTTGGTCGTGAAGACGCCGGCGGCGACGTGATCGGGTCCGTCGTTGACGACGACGGTGACGTCCTTGGCGCCGGTGGACTTGATGCCGGCGGCGACGCCGGCGGCGACGAAGCCCTGTGCTGCGGTCACGCTCACGGTGCGACTCCCTGAAGCTGCAGGCCGGTGGTCTCGGGGTACCCCAGCACGATGTTCATGGACTGCAGGGCCGCTCCCGCGGTGCCCTTGACGAGGTTGTCGATGGCGGACACGACCACGACGCGGCCCGCCTTCTTGTCGACGGCCACCTGCACCAGGCAGGTGTTGGCGCCGAGCGTGGCGGCGGTCGTGGGCCACTGGCCCTCGGGCAGGACGTGCACGAAGGGCTCGTCCGCGTACGCGCTCTCCCAGGCGGCACGCACCTGGTCGGCGTCGACGCCGGCAGCGAGAGGCGCTGTCATGGTGGCGAGGATGCCGCGCGCCATGGGCACGAGGGTGGGAGTGAAGCTGATGCGCACGTCATCGGCGCCGGCAACGCCGAGGTTCTGCACGATCTCGGGGATGTGACGGTGGGTACCGCCCACCGCGTAGGGGCTCGCCGCGCCCAGACCCTCGGACGCGAGGAGGTTGGTCGCGAGCTTCTTTCCCGCGCCGGAGTAGCCGACGGCGAGCACGGCGGTGAGGTCCGTGGGGTCGATCACGCCCGCGGCGACGCCGGGCTGGAGGCCGAGGGTGACGGCGGTGACGTTGCAGCCGGGCACGGCGACGCGCTTGGCGCCCGGCAGCGCGTCGCGCTGGTGGCCGTCCGCGGTGATGAGCTCGGGCATGCCGTAGGGCCAGGTCCCCGAGTGGTCGCCGCCGTAGTACTCGGCCCACGCCTCGGCGGAGGCCAGGCGGTGGTCGGCGCCGCAGTCGAGCACCAGGGTCTCGGGCGGCAGCTGGGCGGCGATCGCGCCGCTCGTGCCGTGGGGCAGCGCGAGCACGACGACGTCGTGTCCGGCGAGGGTGTCGACGCTCGTCGCGACGATGTCCCTGTCGGCGAGAGAGCGCAGGTGTGGCTGATGCACCCCCAATCGATCGCCCGCGGAGGAATGCGCCGTCAGCGACCCGAACTCGACGTCCGGGTGCTCGCTGAACACGCGCAAGACCTCTCCGCCGACGTATCCGGAGGCTCCAGAGACTGCGACCTTGAGTGTCATGTGCATAACTATACAGACGAATGCATGACTTTGGGCACGGCCCCGCGCGGCGTGGCGTGACACGATGACCAACGTGAGAGCCATCGTCGCGTATTCCCCCGGCCCCACCTCCGTGATGACCGCCGTCGACCTCGAGGCGCCCGAGCCCGGCCCAGGCGAGGTGCTCGTGGAGACGGCGGCCTGCGGCGTCAACTTCATCGACGTCTATCAACGCTCCGGGATCTACGACGTCGCGTTCCCCCTGGTCCCCGGCCTCGAGGGCGCGGGGGCCGTGGCGAGAGTGGGACCGGGAGTGGCCGGGCTGAAGGTAGGCGACACGGTCGCGTGGTGCGCCGCCCCGCGCTCCTATGCGTCCCAGGTGGTCGTGCCGGAGGCGGACTGCTTCGCGGTACCCGCGGAAGTGGCGCCGGCGACGGCTGCCGCGGCGATGCTGCAGGGCCTGACCGCCCACTACCTCGTCACGTCGACGTTCCCGGTGCATGAGGGGCATACAGTCCTGCTCCACGCGGGGGCGGGTGGGGTGGGACTGCTCCTCACGCAGCTGGCGGTCGCCCGCGGCGCCACCGTCATCACCACCGTCTCGACCGAGCAGAAGGAGGCGCTGTCGCGCGAGGCTGGCGCGAGCGAGGTGCTGCGCTACGACGCCATGGGCGACCTCGCGTCCGAGCTGCCGGCGCGAGTACGTGCCCTCACGGGCGGGCGCGGCGTGGACGTCGCCTACGACGGCGTGGGGGCCGCCACCTTCGAGGCCTCGCTCGCGTCGCTCGCGGTGCGCGGCACCCTCGCGCTCTTCGGAGGAGCGTCGGGCCAGGTGCCTCCCTTCGACCTGCAGCGCCTGAACGCTGCCGGCTCACTGTTCGTCACGCGCCCCACGCTCGGACACCACCTGCTCACTGCCGAGGAGCGCGCGTGGCGCGCGAGCGAGCTGTTCGGAAACATCGCCGACGGCAGCCTCGACGTACGCATCGGCGCCACGTTTAACCTCGACGAGGCCGCGGGCGCGCACGAGGCGCTCGAGTCTCGCGCTACGACGGGCAAGGTGCTGCTGGTCCCCTGACCCTCGCATCGGCCGGACCCACGGACGACACGCGATCGTGACACGACCACGGCACAATGTGCCCATGCGGTACCTGCGGCTGCGCGTGATGCGCGAGAGAGACCTCGAGGCAGTGTTGCGCCTCAACAACGACGCCGCGCCGACCATCCACCCGCTCACCGCCGAGTCGCTCGCCGAGCTGCGCGGCTGGTGTGACGTGGCGCTTGTCGCGTGTGACCGCGTCGGCGAGCCCATCGCCTTTTTGCTGAGCCTCGGCATGGGCCAGCCGTACGCCTCCCCCAACTACCGCTGGTTCGAGGACCGCGGGGCGCGGCACCAGTACATCGACAGGATCGTGGTGTCGAGCGCGGCCAGGGGCACGGGAGTCGGCCGCGCCCTGTACGAGTCCGTGTTCGAGCGCGCGCGCGAGCGCGGGGCGAACGAGGTGACCACCGAGGTGTCCGTCTCCCCCGCCGACCCGCGCTCGCTGTCCTTCCACGAGGCCCTGGGCTTCCGTCAGCTCGCCGAGCTCGACATCCACGACGGCACGTCGCGCGTGGCGCTCCTGTCGCGCACCGTCGACGGGCTGATGTGACGGGTCACGCCGCGGCTGCCGCGCGCTCCTTCATGTAGTCGGGAGCGACGAAGAAGGCGGCGATGGCCGCCCCGACCAACAGCACGGCGGCGGGAAGCAGCAGCGACTGCGCCATGGCCGTCGAGAACGGCTCGTGCAGGGCGGCAGGCAACTCCAGGGAGCTCGAGCCCTCGCCCGACACCGCTGGCGCGCCCGAGCCGTCGCCGAGAGCCGCGGCGAGGCGGCTCGACATGAGCGTGGCGATCGCCGCCGACCCCAGCACGGAGCCGACCTGGCGCGTGGTGTTGTAGACGCCCGATCCCGCGCCGGCGTCGCGCGGCGGCAGGTTGCGGGTGGCGGTCGACGAGATGGGCCCCCACATGAAGGAGTTGCCGATGCCCACGAGAGCGGCGGGAACGAGCAGCCACAGGATGGGGATGTCGGGCGTCATCATGAAGAAGTAGGCCACGAGGCCGAGCCCGCTGAGGAGAAGCCCCGGCACGGCGAGGACGCGCGGGTGCAGGCGATCGACAAGGCGGCCGGCCACGGGCGACAGCGCGATGGACGCGACGGCGGTGGGCACCGACATCAGCGCCGACTCGGTGGGGGTGAGGCCCCGCACGGTCTGCAGGAAGTAGATGAGCGGGATGAACTGGGCGGTGACCGCGAAGCCCACCAGCGCGATAGCGCCGTTGGCGAGGGAGAAGTTGCGGTCACGGAACAGCGCGAGCGGGAGCAGCGGCTCCCCACGGTGGCGCGACTGGGTCCACAGGAACAGCGCGAGGATCACGACACCCGCGGCGATGCAGGCCCACACCACGCCGTTCCAGTCGAGGGTCGAGCCCTCCTGGATACCGAACACGACGAGCGTCATGCCCAGCGCGGACAGCACCACTCCCCACCAGTCGAACTCGTGGGCGTGCGTGGGCAGGGTCGGCACCAGGCGCGCCACCATGATGTAGGCGACCACACCGATGGGCACGTTGACGAAGAAGATCCATTCCCAGCCGGGACCGTCGACCAGGAATCCGCCCAGCAGCGGTCCCACGAGGGAGGCGACACCCGCCGTGGCTCCCCACAGCGCCATGGCGGTGCCGCGTCGGGAGGCCGGGAACAGGCGGGTGATGACGGCCATCGTCTGCGGGCTCATCATGGCGGCGCCAAAGCCCTGGATGGCGCGGGCGGCGATGAGGTTCGCGATGCCCGAGCCCGGGAGCTGGTCCGCGATACCGCACAGGAAGGACGCCCCGGTGAACACCACGAGGCCGATCAAGTACAGGCGGCGCGGCCCAAACCTGTCGCCCAGGCGCCCGGTGATGAGCAGCGGCACCGCGTACGTGAGGAGGTACGCGCTCGTCACCCACAGCACCTGGGTGGTCGAGGCGTCGAGCGAGGCCTGGATCGAGGGGTTCGCGATCGACACGATGGTGACGTCGACGAGGATCATGAAGAAGCCGATCATGAGCGCCCACAGGGCGGGCCACGGCTTGATGTCGTCGGGCGCCTGGGAGGCGCCGGCGGTGGGGACGGTCACGAGGGGTCCTGTTCGGTGAAGGGTGGCGTGGAGGTGAGGAAGGGCTGGTCCCAGTCGAGGGCGCCGCTGTCAAGGTCGGTGAGGATCGCGTCGATCCAGGCGAGTTCGGCGTCGAGCCGATGCAGGGAGTACTCCTTGCCCAGCAGCATGCGGCGCGGTACCCCCTTGTCGAGGGCGGCGTCACGCATGCGCGTGACGGTGTCGCGCTCGGCGAGGACGGCGCCGCGGCGCTCGGCGAGGACGCTTTCCACCTGGGCGCGGCTGAGGAAGTGCGCCTCCCCCACGGCGACGGGAAGGACGGGGTACTCGGCGCGCGGCTGACGCAGCCACGCGACCACCTGGGTCTCCATCGCCGCCCTGCCGGCCGCGGTGAGGCGGTAGGTGGTGCGCTCGGGCCGCTTGCCCTCGCGCCCCACGCCCACCTCCTCGACGTGGCCGTCGCGCAGCAGGCGTTCGACAGCGTGATAGAGGCTCGGCACCCGCAGCTTGACGTCGAGGTCCTGGCCGCGGACCCTCAGCGTCTGGGCCATCTCGTAGGGGTGCATGGGCCGCTCGACCAGCAGCGCGAGCGCGCTCACAGCGAGCGGCGTGAGGTCATCGGCCATCGGCACTCCCCTCGTTATAGTCCACATGGAGTATTCGACGCGGACTAGTGTGCCACATGCCGCGTGTGCCGGGAGCGCACGCGGACCCGTGACGGCCTCGCTAGCCTGGGACGCATGCGCATTCTGATCGTCGGAGGCACCGGCCTGATCTCGTCGGAGATCGCGGCGGCCTCCGTGGCCGCCGGACACGACCTCACCCTCGTCACCCGTGGACGCTCGGGCGTCGCCGATGCCCCTGCCGGGGTGCGCCACGTCGTGGCCGATGCCACGGACGCCGCCGCGCTGCGCTCGGCCCTGGCGCAGGCGAGCGATGCGGGCGAGCGGTACGACGTGGTCCTCCAGTCCGTCGCCTTCTCCCCCGAACACGTGGCCGCCGACGTCGAGACCTTCGCGCCGCTGACGGACCAGTACGTCCTCATCGCCACGTCGGCGAGCTACGCCACCTGGGACTGCCTCCACCTCACCCGCGAGGACGACCCCCAGGAGAACCTGTTCTGGGACTACGCACGGCAGAAGGCCGCGGCGGAGGCCGTCCTGCGCGAGCGGGCGACAGCGGCGGGGCTCGGCTACACCATCGTGCGCCCCGCTCACACGTACGGACCCTCGAAGATCCCGGCCTACACGGGCAACAGTTCCCACCCCTGGACGGTCGTGGACCGGATGCGGCGCGGCGCCGACATCGTCATCCCCGGCGACGGCACCTCGCTGTGGACCCTCACACACGCTCGCGACCTCGCTGCCGCGGCGGTGGGACTCTTCGGCAACGCGCGGGCGCTCGGCGAGGCCGTGCACATCACCTCGGACGAGGCGCTCACGTGGAACGCCATCTACGGCGCCATCGCCGACGCCGCGGGCATCACCCCCGAGCGGTTCGGCGAGCAGCGGGTATGCGTACCCTCGGATGCCCTTGTCGCGGCCGCCCCCGACCAGGCGGGCTCGATCTACGGCGACAAGATGCACCCCGCCGCCTACGACACGAGCAAGATCAAGCATCTGGTCCCGGGCTGGGAGGCGCGCATCCCCTTCGCGGAGGGCATCCGCGAATGCCTCGCGTGGTTCGAGGCCGACCCCGCGCGTCAGCGCGTGGACGACGCCGCCAACGCGATGTTCGACCGGATCGCCGCGATCTACCGCCGCGCGCTCGGCGAGGCTGCCTCGTGAGCCTCTTCGGGCGCCGCCGCGACTCCGCGGCCCCCGCGGTGAGCGACGACTCGGCGCGGGTACGGCTCCTCGACGCCGCCGTGTCGGTGCTGGGGCGCGACCCCGGCGCTCCGCTCGGCGCCGTCGCGCGCCGCGCCCAGGTGGACGACGAGACCGCTCGCCGCCTGTTCCCCACCCGCCACGCCCTGGTGGAGGCGACGGTGGTGCGCGGCGCGACCCGCATCGCGGGAGCGTCCTTCCTCGACGATGGCGAGCCGCTCGAGCAGATCGCCATGCTCATCGGCCGCGTCTGGCAGGACCAGGCTCCCGTCCTACCTCTCACCCGCATGGCCGCGCGCGGCCCCTACCGCCGCTCCGTCGAGCGCGCCCTCGCGCCGCTGCGGGCGACGCTGAGGGAGGCCGTCGCCCTCGCCGCCGAACAGGGCAGCGTCCGCCGCGACATCTCCCCCGCCGCCGTGAGCTGGCTCGTGGAGCAGGCCGCGATCGACGTGGTCGAGGCGGCCGAGGCAAAGGCGCTCGCGGGCGCCGACCCCCTGCAGCTCGCCATGACGCACGCGCTCTGCGCGGCGGGCCTTGGGTGGGCGCAGGCGACGGATGTCGCCATCGCCGCCAGGACCCGGCTGGCCGGGGGCGACCCGCAACGCCGCTAACCCCCTGCCCATCCCTCACCTTTGTCAGGAGACACCATGCATGCGATCGCCGCCCTTGACGCGCGCCCCGTGACCGACCCGCTCGCCCTGCGCGACATCGAGGTCCCCGACCCGACGGTCCGCGACAACGACCTCCTGATTCGCGTCGAGGCGGTGTCCGTCAACCCCACCGACGTGTATCGCCGCGCCAAGGTCAAGGCGGACGGCCCTCCGCGCATCCTGGGCTTCGACGGCGCCGGCACTGTCGTGGGCCTCGGCAGCGCCGTCACCGGCTTCTCCGTGGGAGACGAGGTGTGGTGGTCGGGCGACGCGTTCAGGGACGGCGCCAACGCCGATCTCCAGGCCGTCGACCACCGGATCGTGTCCCGCAAGCCCGCGAGCGCGAGCTTCGCCGACGCCGCGTCACTGCCGCTCACGTCGATTACGGCGTGGGAGGGGATGTTCGAACGCATGCGCATCAACCGCGAGGACGCCGGAACCCTCCTCATGGTCGGCGGCGCCGGCGGCGTGGGGTCGGTGCTGACGCAGCTCGCCAAGCGCCTCACGTCGATGCGCGTGATCGCGACGGCGTCCCGCGAGGAGTCCGCCGCGTGGTGCCGCAGGATGGGGGCCGATGCCGTGGTCGACCACCGCGACCTTGCCGGCGAGGTGACGGCGCTCGCCCCCGACGGCATCGACTACGTGTTTTCCTCCTACACCCCGGGCAACATCGAGGCGTACGCGCGGGTGCTGCGACCCTTCGGGCAGATCGTGTCGATCGACGGCGGACAGCTGGACCTGCTGCCGCTGTTCGCCAAGTCGATCGGCTTCCACTGGGAGTACATGTTTGCGCGCTCCCGCTACGAGACGTGGGACATGGCGGAGCAGGGCCGCATGCTCGCCGAGACGGCCGAGCTCGTCGACGCGGGAGACGTGGTCCCGACCGCGACCGTCAGGATCGACGACTTCTCGGCGGCCGGGATCCTCGAGGCGCATCGCCTTGTCGAGAGCGGCACCGTGATCGGAAAGGTCGTCATCCACCGCTAGCGCGGGGCCGCGCGCGCGTGGCACGCTCGTCCCATGCGTCCCCTCGCGTCCCTCGCCGTGGCAGGCCTGGCCCTCGCCCTCGCCGCCTGCTCGGGCGGCGACACTCCCGACGACGCCGTGAGCGGCGCCGCTGAAAACGCCTCCGCCTCGGCATCGGCCGACCCCACGGACGGCGGCGGTACGGCGGCCGGCGACGCCTCCTCGGATGCCGCCGGGACCGACCCGTACTGCGACGCTGCCCAGCAGGGCTACCTGGCACAGGTGGACCTGCTTGAGGCGAGCGACAGGTCGAGCGTGCAGACGAGCGCCGAGGACGGAGCCGGTTCCGTGGAGCTCGCCAACGCGGCAGGGGCGGCGATGGTGGAGGCCATCGACGCGATCGACGACACGTGGGGCGCCGCGCGCGACCGTCTCGCGTCGTCATCGTGGGTGGGCGGCGACGACTCCGTGAGCGACGAGCAGGCGGCGGCGGCGTTCGAGGACTTCCTCGACTACGTCGACGCGCTCGCGCGCCCCGAGGCGGAACTCCTGGCGTCGATGGAGACCCTCGCCGACTACCAGGAAGGCATGGCCGCCCTCATGGACGAGCCGGGCGTCAGCGACTCGGCTCAGGCGGGCGCCGCCGCGGTGAGCACCATCGTGTCCTACACCGTGGCCCGCTGCGGCGACCTTCCCGAGTCGTAGGTCACTCGGCGAGCTGCTCGCGCACGCGCGTGAGCAGGTCCTCCCAGGCATCCGCGAACTTCGCGATCCCCTCGTCCTCGAGGCGCGCGGTGACGTCGGCGAGGTCGATGCCGGCCTCGGCAAGCCGCTCGAACGTCGCGCGGGCCTCGTCCGCGGTGCCGGTCATGGTGTCCCACGAGGACGGCTCGTCCGGCACCACCCCGTGGTCGGCGAACGCGTCGATGGTGGACTCCGGCATGGTGTTGACGGTGCCGGCGGCGACGAGTTCATCGACGTACATCGTGTCCGGGTAGGCGTCGTCCTTGACCGACGTGGAGGCCCACAGGGGTCGCTGCGGGTGGGCGCCTGCCGCGGCGAGCGCTGCCCACCTCTCGGAGCCCAGGACCTCCTGGTGGTGCGCGAAGGCGAGGCGCGCGTTCGCGATCGCGGCGGTGCCGCGCAGGGGCGAGTCTGGCGCGCCAGTGTCGAGGCGCTTGTCGACCTCCGAGTCGACGCGCGAGATGAAGAACGACGCCACCGAGCCGATGCCGGACACGTCGCGGCCGGCGTCGCGGGCGTCCTCGAGGCCCGCGAGGAACGCGTCCACCACCTCGCGATAGCGCTCAAGGGAGAAGATGAGGGTGACGTTGATCGAGATCCCCTCCCCGATCGCCGCCCGGATGGCCGGCAGCCCCTCGACGGTGGCGGGAATCTTGATCATCACGTTGGGGCGATCCACGAGCCACCACAACTGCCTTGCCTCGGCGAGGGTCGCGTCCGTGTCGCGGGCGAACCGGGGGTCGACCTCAATCGAGACCCTGCCGTCCACGCCGCCCGTCTCCTCCCACACCGGTCGCAACACGTCGCACGCCTCGCGGACATCGGCCGTCGTGATCATCCGCACGGCTTCCTCGACACCGACGCCCCGGGTCGCGAGCTGTGCCACCTGGTCGTCGTACTGGTCCGAGCCGGACACGGCGGCGGAAAAGATCGAGGGGTTGGTCGTGACGCCGACGATGGATCGCTCGGCGACGTCGCGGGCGAGGGAGCCAGAGCGCAGGCGCTCGCGGCTGAGGTCATCGAGCCAGATCGACACTCCTGCGCTCGACAGGGCGGCCAGCGGCTGGGCGGACACGGTGGTGGTCATCAGGGGGGACTCCTTGCCTCGTTGCTTGTCACGCGGACCCTCGCGTCAACGGGGGCGCTCGCGCCGGGATTCCCCCGCCAGCCTAGGGAGGGGCCGATGCCGGCGCCCGGTCGGGCGGCTAGCCGTCACCCGTCGTTCATCCGCGGCGGGAGGCTCGCCGGGCCCGTGCGGTACCCACGCGGCCCGCGACGGTCGTAGGGTGACAGGAGAGTCATCCCTGCTTGACACCCCATCGACGCTTGGAGAGACATGCCCGGTGCAGCACCAGGAACCCCGTCGGACGCCCTCGTGTTCTTCGGCGCGAGCGGTGACCTCGCCCGCAAATCGATCTTCCCGTCGCTGTACCGCATGGTGAGGTCCGGCACCCTCGCGGTCCCGGTCATCGGCGTCGCGTTCTCGCAGTGGACCCTCGAGGACCTGCGCGACCGCGCCCGCGAGGCCGTGGCCGCGAAGCACGGGGACGACGTCGACGAGGACGCGATGGCCACTCTCCTCGCGCTGCTGCGCTACGTGGACGGCGACTACCAGGACCCCGCCACCTTCTCCGCGCTCAAGGAGGCGCTCGGGCAGTGCGTCCGCCCCACGCACTACCTCGCGATCCCTCCCGTCCTGTTCGGCACGGTGGTGCAGGGCCTCAAGGCGGTGGGCCTGCACGAGGACGCGCGCGTGGTGGTGGAGAAGCCGTTCGGTCGCGACCTCGCGAGCGCGAAGGAGCTCAACGCGGTCATCACTGACGCCTTCGATGAGGACGCGATCTTCCGCATCGACCACTTCCTGGGCAAGGAGGAGATCATGAATCTCCTCTACTTCAGGTTCGCCAACGCGATGTTCGAACCCATCTGGAACCGCAACTACATCAAGTCGGTTCAGGTCACCCTTGCCGAGGACTTCGGGGTGCGCGGGCGCGGGTCCTTTTATGAGTCGGCGGGCGCGCTGCGCGACGTGGTCGAGAATCACCTGTTCCAGATCGTCGCCCTCCTGACCATGGAGGCGCCCACCTATCAGGGCTACGGCGCCGTGCAGGCCGCCAAGGCAAACGTCTTCAAGGCCATGCGTCCGCTCACGCGTCAGGATTACGTGCGAGGGCAGTTCGTCGGCTACCGCGACGAGGAGGGCGTCGCCGCCGGCTCCGATGTCGAGACCTACGCGGCGGTGCGCCTCCACATCGACTCGTGGAGGTGGGCGGGGGTGCCCTTCTATCTACGCACGGGCAAGCACCTCGCCGTGTCCGCGGGCGAGGTGGTGGTCGACTTCAAGCGGCCCCCGCAGGCGCTCTTCGACGACGCCCAAGACCCCGACCAGCACCCCAACCGCCTGCGGTTCCGGCTCTCCCCCGAGGGGGAGATCGGCCTGTCGGTGCGCGTCAAGCGTCCCGGCGAGGAGTTCGTGGGACACGAACAGGAGCTGCTGCTGCCCACGGAGAGCCCCCTCGAGCGAGAGCCCTACGAGAGGCTGCTCGCCGACGCCCTGCACGGCGACAGCGCCCTGTTCACGCACGAGGACTCGGTCGAGGCAGCGTGGAACGTCGTCGACTCCGTCCTGCATGACCATTCCCCGGCCATCCCCTACAAGCCGGGCTCGTGGGGACCCGAGGAGGCGGCCGGCCGGCTCATCGGCCACGACGGCCCCTGGCATCAGCCCACCGTCAGGCCCGACCACGGCGGCCACTGACGGCTCACGCCGGCACCCGGCCGCGGCATCGGCCACCCCCACACCACCGAAGGAGACGCAGATGACCACCACGACCCCGATGCAGCTGGGAATGATCGGCCTGGGACGCATGGGAGCCGGCCTCAGCCGGCGCCTCATGCGCGACGGCCACACCGTCGCGGTCCATGATGTCTCGCCCGACGCGATCGACGCGCTCGCTGCCGACGGCGCTGTACCCGTCCGCGAGCTCGCGGGGTTCGTCGAGGCGCTCGAGGCGCCCCGCGCCATCTGGGTGATGGTGCCAGCCGGCCGCATCACCCAGTCCGTCATCGACTCGCTCGCCGAGGTGCTCGAGCCCGGGGACACGATCATCGACGGCGGCAATAGCTACTACCGGGACGACCTCGCCCATGCCGCCAGCCTCGGGGAGCGCGGCATCCACCACGTGGACTGCGGTACCTCGGGCGGCGTGTGGGGCCTCGAGCGCGGCTTCTGCCTCATGGTGGGGGGCGAGAAGGACGTCGTGGACCGCCTCGCGCCCATCTGGGACACCATCTCCCCCGGCGTCGACGCCGCGGAGCGCACCCCCGGCCGGACGGGCGAGCCGACGGCCGCCGAGCGCGGCTGGCTGCACTGCGGACCCAACGGCGCTGGGCACTTCGTGAAGATGGTGCACAACGGCATCGAATACGGGCTCATGGCCGCCTACGCGGAGGGCCTCAACGTGCTGCGCAACGCGAACATCGGCGCGCGCGAGCAGGTGCACGACGCGGAGACTGCCCCCATGGCCCACCCCGAGTTCTACCGCTACGACATCCCGGTGGACGACGTGGCGGAGGTGTGGCGGCGCGGCTCCGTCGTGGGCTCGTGGCTGCTCGACCTGACGGCCGAGGCGCTGCACCGCGACCCCGACCTGGAGGGGTTCTCCGGGCACGTGTCCGACTCCGGCGAGGGCCGCTGGACCTCCATCGCCGCGATCGACGAGGGGGTCCCCACGCCCGTCCTCACCACGGCGTTGTACTCGCGGTTCGCGTCGCGTGACCTCGATATCTACGCGGAGAAGGTGCTGTCCGCCATGCGCAAGGGCTTCGGCGGCCACGAGGAGAAGCCCACCGGGGAGTGAGGGCTCAGGCGCCGGTCCTCGGCTCGAGGGCGGCGACGAGCGCCTCCTCGTCGGCCACGCCCAGGTAGACCTCTGCGCCGTCGCGCAGGGTCAGGGCCACGGCCGAGTCGCCGGTCGTCGTGTACGCGCGAGCGTTGCCGCGTGTGAGGCTCCACCTCAGGCCCCAGCCGCCGAAGTCGCGCATCGGCCGGTAGCGGCGCCGCTCGACGGCGACGATGTCCTCGTAGGGCACTGTCCTCACGGCGAGGCCCGCGAGCCTTACGGCGACGCCCTGGGGCGCGGTCTCGATCACCATCGGGATGAAGAGCGCGGCGACCAGGATCGCGAGGGACGGCCATGCCACCCACGGCGCCTCGGTCCACGCCCCGCCGACGGTGAAGACGGCGACGCACACCGCGAGGCAGGCTCCGAGCGCGATCGCCGCGAAGGTGTTCTGGAACGACCACTGGCGCGAACGGTAGGACTGCATGCCGTCCACCCTGGCACGGTCTCTCCGGCGACGAAATCCGCCACGGGAAGGAACATCCCGGAGGGGCGCCGGGTTGTCGGTGGCGACCCTCACCGTCGACCGTCCAGGAGGATTCCATGAGTTTCGACCAGCTCACCTTCGACAACCCCGCCGAGCGCTTCTCCCACATCGCGCCCCAGGCGCAGCACCAGTCGTTCCCCGGTTCCGACGCGGAGCTCACGCCGCCCGCCGACCACGGCGAGACCAGTTACCGCGGGACCGGGCGGCTGACGGGACGCAAGGCGCTCATCACGGGCGGCGACTCGGGCATCGGCGCCGCCGTTGCGATCGCCTTCGCCCGCGAGGGCGCCGACGTCGCCATCACCTATCTCGATGCCGAACGGGCCGATGCCGAGCGCATCGGCGGCCTCATCGAGTCCGAGGGCCGCAAGGCCATCCTCATCCCCGGCGACCTGCGCCAACGAGACTTCTGCCGGCTCCTGGTCGCCCAGACGGTCGAGGGCCTCGGTGGTCTCGACATCCTCGTCAACAACGCAGGCAACCAGGTGTATCAGAAGGACTTCCGCGAGTTCGATGAGGAGGAACTCGAGAAGACCCTACGCACCAATATCGACGCGATGTTCTGGCTCACCAAGGACGCCCTGGCCCACATGGGCCCTGGCTCGACCATCATCAACACGACGTCGGTGCAGGCCTACAAGCCGTCGCCCATCCTCGTCGACTACGCGTCCACCAAGTTCGCCATCAATGGCTTCACCAAGGGGCTCGCGATGCAGCTCGCGGGCGAGGGCATCCGCGTCAATGCTGTCGCTCCCGGCCCCATCTGGACCCCGCTCCAGGTGACGGAGGGCCAGCCCCCGGAGAAGATCGAGTCGTTCGGGGACAACACCGCGCTGGGGCGCATGGGGCAGCCGGTCGAACTCGCCCCCGCATACGTCTTCCTCGCTTCCCCGGAGTCCAGCTATGTGGTGGGCGAGACGATCAACGTCAACGGCGGACTGCCCACGCCGTAGCGGTTAGCCGCCGGCTTGCAGCGCCACCCACGCGAGGCCTGCGAGGCCGACCGCCAGGGTGAACCCCGCGAGGGCCCCGATGCGAATCCCCGGGCGAGCGATGCCGCCCGGGGATTCGCCGCGTGAGGCTCGCTTCACGATGCGGAGGTAGGCGGCCGATGCGGAGGCGTGGACCGTGAGCGCGATCGCCACCCCGACGAGGCCCGCCACCACGACGGCGCCGCCGAACTCGCTCGTGAGCAGTCGCGCGGCGACCACCGCCCCGACCGCCACCCGCAGCGCCGTGCGGCGCCACGCGAGGACCGTCAGGGTGGCCGCGTCGACGGGGCCGGTGGGTTCGCGCGCGGGCGCGAGGCTCACGCGAGGACCGCCCCGACAAGCAGGATGCCGGTGGCGACGATGACACCGACGGTCAGATAGGGGCCGATGCGCAGGGGCGGCACAGTGCGCCCGGCGCGCATGTCGCGGTCGGTGGCCCGCCATCCGAGCCATGCCTGGGACCCGGCGAGGATGCCCAGCAGCACGAAGAGGCCGCCGGAGGCGAGCAACCAGCCACGGTGGACGGGCGGCGCGAGCGCGACGATCGCGGCCCCGGTGGCGGTGAGCGCGAGCGACGTGCGGATCCAGGCCAGAAAGGTGCGCTCGTTGGCGAGCGCCACCTGAGGGTTCACGGTCTCACTGTCGGTCACTGCCACCTCCGAGGATGTCGAGCTGCCAGGCACGACGCTACTCCCCCGGTGGCCGCGTGACCGGCGCGGGAGGGCGGTGGACGGCTCGCGCGGCACGGGGCGCCTCCGTGCCGCGTGAGCCGTCACGCCGCCCGACCCTGGACGGCGAGGCCCGCACGGGCGGCGCGCAGGCGCCGCACCGTGCGGTAGTAGGCGCGCCGTGCGCGCCTCGCGACCCGCTCCCGTCCGCTCAGCCGCGGATGGGCGTCGCGCTCGGCGACGCGGTCAGCGTGGAGCAGTTCGGGGTGGTTCGCGAGGTGCTGCGCGAGCAGCGCCATGGTCTCTACTGGGTACTGGTTCATGTCGATTCACCTCCCCTCGGTGTGAGCGAGGGGCACGTCCGGGCACGCGCCGCCGACGGGCGGCGCATGTCAGGTTGCGAGGGGCCGCATGGCCGAGCGATCAGGCGCGATGCGGTGAGGTTCCGCGTGACGTCAGACGGTCACGCAGGAGTCGAGAGGCGGGGCGTTCGTCGGCTCGCTCGCCTGAGGCGACCGGGGCCGGCGGCCGTGTCAGGCCGCGAACGGGGCGCGAGGGGCGCCGCGAAAGCCGCGGATCGGCTTTCGGGACGCCTTGCCCGAGGGCGCGGCGACACGGCGGGCGTCAAAGCCCTGGAAGATATCGGTGGTGATCATCGTGTCGCCTCCTCTCGAGTGAATCGAACCCGGCATTCGCCGAGCCCGCTCAACGTAGCATCGGCCCCGCGGGGCCACCAGAGCACTTTGCCGAACCGTGACACGATCCGGGAAAAACGGACAGGTGTGGGCGAACGCGCTACTGGCGCTCGGTGGCCGTGATGATCCCGGCGTAGGGTCCGTCGACCGGGCCTGGCTCGCCGTCGCCGTCGACCCACAGGCTCGAGATGTCGCCGTCGAGGTACAGGGCATCCTCGACGCCCAGCTCGTCGCTGAAGAGGCCCGCGAAGTCCCAGAAGTTGGTCAGGCTGAGCGAGATCGCGAGGTAGACCGTCTGACCGTCGGGGCTCACCCCGACGCCGTTGCGCACGGCGAGGTTGGCCGACCCCTCATTGAACTCGGGGTGGACCTCGCCGTCGAGGAGCAGGGCGGGCCCCGACTGCGTGGCCTGCGTGACCCCCGTCGCGTCGAATGCGTGCGACTCGACCACCTGCGCGGTGCCGTCGTCGTTCACCGCAAAGACCGCGTTGGGCAGGAGGTGGAAATTGCCGCCTCCCTCGCGCAGGTTGAGCCCGTGAAGCTCCTCGCCATCGGCGATCAGGAGTCCGCCGGGAGTGAGGTCGTCGCTAAAGATCCCCGCGTTCGTCGCGACCTCGATCTCCGGCTGCTGCTCGAGGAAATCCCTCAGCATGATCCCGTCCGCCTCGGGCCACTGCACGCGCACGTCCCAGTGCGCGAGCGGCAGGGTAACCACCCGGTACTTGTTGCCGGCGTGCTCCACCACGTCGCTGTCGACGGCCGATGCCGGCGTCGCCTCGTCCGACGCGGTCGCCGTGGGCGACTCCGGGTCGGCGGTGACGGTCACCACGCGTCGCGGGGTGTCCGTGGAGCATCCCGCGAGGAGGGTCGATGCGACGATGAGGGCCGCGCAGGCCAGCACGGGCGGGCGTGGACTCATGGCGCGAGTCTAGGCGGCGGCGCGCACGGCGCCGCACCGCCTACAGCTCGAGACGGATCTGCTCGGCGTCCAGCGCCTCGAGCGTGCCCGACAGCAGCGCGGAGGAGAAGATTCCCAGTCCTCGCGCGTCGATCAGGGCGTCACGCTTGGCCTCGATCACGCCGACGCGACCGCCCAGGGCGCCCTGTCCCCCGGCGCGCTCGACGGCGCCCTCGAGGAAGTCGTGGAGGGCCGCCCGCTCCTCGGCGGCGTCCTCGGCCGAGACTCCCCTCGACGGCTTAATCCAGTCGACCACCCAGCGCACGGTGCCGCCCTGGATCACGAGGGAGCCGACCGCGACGATGTACGCGATCAGCACGAGCAGGGCACGGTCGGGGGTGTCGGTCGGAAGGGTCTGCGCGGCTGCCACGGTGACCACGCCACGCATGCCTGCCCACACCATGACGGCCCCCTCGCGCGGTCCCAGCGGCGCCTTCACGAGGTAGCCGATGTCCGCCTCGGCCTTGGTGAGGTGCCGCGACACGTGGTCGTGGCTCACCTCGCCCTTGCGCAAGCGCCTGGCGCTCAGCGAGCCGACGTGCTGGGCGACCTCGTGGATCGCCTCGTGGTGTGTGTCGGGGTTATCCAAGCGCGTGCGCAGATCCGCCAGGCGCGGGCGCAACGCCGCGGCACGCCTGGCGCGTCGCGCCTGCGCGGCCAGCAGCGGCGCAATGAATAGTGCGCGGAGGATCAACACCAGCACGATGGTCGCCATCGCCGCGCCGAACGCGAACCCGACGCCCTCGTGGTTCTCCTGCACCTCGCGGACCACGGCAACGATCTCGAGGCCCACGATCAGGTAGACCACACCCTCGAGGATGAGCTCGATCGCGTGCCACGTCTGGGTGTCGGACTGGCGCACCTGCGGCGACAGCGCCTTAGCGGAGCCGTTGCCCGTGACGAGCCCACAGACGACGGCCGCGACGAGTCCGGAGGCTCCGACGGCCTCGGCGGGGATCGACGCGACGAAGGGCACCGCGAGCGTGAAGACGGTGTTGGCGGTGGTGTCCGGGATGCGGTTCGACACCCACAGGTTGAGGCGGCCCACGACGATGCCGATGATGACCGCCACGGTCATGGCGAGGATGAACTCCAGGGCGATGTCACCGACCGTCACGGCGGCTGCCGCTGCCGCTACGGCGCCGCGCAGCAGCACGAGAGCGCAGGCGTCGTTGAGGAGGCTCTCGCCCTCGAGCAGGCTCACCATGCGCGGCGAGACGCCGAGCCGCTTGATGATGGCCGTGGCGACAGGGTCGGAGGGAGACACGATGGCTCCGAGGGCGAAGGCCCACGCCCACGACAGGTCGTCGATGAGCCAGTGGAAGAACGCGCCGAGCACCAGCGTCGACAGGATCGTGAGGATCACCGACAGCCCCGAGATGGACCTGAACTCGCGCCGGAAGTCGGTCGCCGGGATCGAGGCACCGGCCGCGAACAGCAGCGGCGGCAGGACGCCGGCGAGGATGACCTCCGGGTCGACCTCTACCTCCGGCATGAACGGCAGCAGGGACGCCCCGAAGCCCAGGGCCACGAGGATCAGCGGCGCGGCGATGCCCACGCGCGGACTCACCGCCGTGGCGATGGCGATCGCGATGAGCGCGAATACGCCGATGACCAGGATCTCCACGCGATTCTCCGTTCCTCGCCTCTGCCAGCGGCTTCATCGTATCCACGCCCTGTCGTGAAGCGGTGGCGCGCCGCTACGATCGCGCCATGGACCTTGGGGGGATCCGCGCGAGTGACCGCGCCTACCTACTGAAGCACCCGACCGCGCCCCTTGCCGCCGGCCACGGCCGGCTGTGGGCGGTGGACACGGCAGTCGTGTCCGAGCATCGGCCGCCGGTGGGCGCCCACGTTCCTCCGCCGACGGACACGGATCCGAGTCCCGACCCCGTCCGCGTCGCGCGCCTGGTGCCGCTGTCGCGCCGCTCGCGCCGGTACGCGGGCAACACGCTGCGCGGGTGGGGCGTCGTGTGGCTCGTCGCGCTCGCCTGCGGCGGCTGGATCTGGGCCGACGACCCTGACTGGGTGGCGTTCGCGGCGGCGCTGTGCCTGGTGATGATGATCGTGCCCGGCTCCGTTCTTACCGCGAGCGCGAGGCGCGACACCGTCACCCTCCTGCCGCTCGAGGTGGCGCGCGACCGCGTCGATCGGGACGGGCTTCACACCCTCGAGGTGCGGGATGTCGACGGCTCGACCGTCTCCCTCGTCGCCACCGCGCCCCTTGCGACGGCGCTCTTGCTCAGCTCCGACCCGGACGCGGACCCGCTGATGCCGCTCACCATGACAGCCGACACGCTGAGCCTCACGGCCGCCGACCGGGCGCGCCCGCGCGACGAGGCCGAACTTCTCGCCGCTCCCGCGCTGGTCAACCCCGCGTTCCCGGCCGAGTTCTATGCGCCCGATGCCGTGGAAACGCTGGTCCACCGCGCCGCGCAGGTCGCCGGCGTGAGCGACGATGCGGTGCGGGCCAGGGCCGCCGCACAGGTGGAGCCGACCGACGGCGATGTCCTTGACTTGAACGAGGACATCGACGGAAGCCTCGACCTCCATACCCGGTCGTGGGCGGCGCAGTCGTGTGTCGCCGTGGCGGCCGCACCCTTCGTCGTCGCCGCCGCCGCGAGCATCCTGGCCGCCACGCTCACGCTGCCGTGGGCGTCCTAAGGCAGGACCTTGGGGCCGTTCCGAGCATCCCCGCGACGGGCGTAGTCTCGAATCACTCGAGACAAGGAGCAGCGATGACCACCGCACAGCAGTCCGCCGTGCGTGCTCACCTGAGCACGCGCACCCCCGTTCCGACGTTCAAGTCGGCCATGGGACGCGAGCGGGCGCCGATGCGAATGTGGGTCACGGGCTTCACCCAGCGGGGAATCATGGTGAGCGACGGCGAGGGCGCCGCCGTGTGGATCGTGGACGAGCGTTCCCGCCATGCCGTGGAGCAGGCGCTTAACGTGGGCATCAGCGCGCTCGACGTGCACGAGGACGGCACCGCCGTCATCGCGGGCACCGAGCTCAACATCGCGCCCTGGTAACCCTTCGAGCCGCCGCGGGGCCCTAGAACAGGGACTCCTGGAGCTCGACGAGGTTGCGGGACGCCCCCACGCCGTCAGCCTCCCGGTCGCCCGCCTTCGTGCGCCTCCACTCGCCGTCGGCGTCGCGCGCCTCGGCGCGCTTCACGGCGCCGTCCGACGAGCCCATCGAACCGGTGTTCGGGTCCTCGACGGCGCGTGCGAGGCCGTGGGCACGGATGAGGGGCTTGATCCGGTCGGCGAGCCAGCGCCGGTACTCCTTCGGCGCATAGGCGCCGTCGCCGTAGAGCTCGCGGTAGCGAGGCGTGAGGTCGGGCCGATGCGTGTTGAGCCAGCGCGCGTACCACTCCTTGACCCCGGGTCGCAGGTGCAGCGCGGTGTAGGTGACGGACGTGGCTCCCGCGGCCTTGATGCGGGCGAGGGCCGCGTCGAGGTGCTCCTCGGAGTCCGTGAGGAACGGGAGGATCGGCATCATGAAGACGGCGACGTCGAATCCGGTCTCCGCCGCGGCGGCCACGGTCGCGAGCCGTGCCGCCGCCGTCGGGGTGCCCGGCTCCATGGACTGCTGAATGTCGTCGTCGAGGATCGCGATCGACAGGGCGAGGTCGACGGGAACTGCGGTGGCGGCATCGGCCAACCGCGGAAGGTCCCGCCGCAGCAGGGAGCCCTTGGTGAGGATCGAGAACGGCGTGCCCGAGTCCGCGAGCGCGTCGATGATGCCCGGCATGAGGCGGTAGCGCCCCTCGGCGCGCTGATAGGGATCGGTGTTGGTGCCCAGCGCCACGTGCTCGCGCGTCCAGGAACGCTTCGCGAGGTCCTTGCGCAGCGCCTCGACGATGTTGACCTTGACGATGACCTGGCTATCGAAGTCCGCACCCTCGTCGAGCTCGAGGTAGCGGTGGCTCGGCCTGGCGAAGCAATAGACGCACGCGTGGCTGCATCCGCGATAGGGGTTGATGGTCCACGTGAACGGCACCGCGCTGGACTGGCCCACCTTGTTGAGCGCGCTCTTGGCGAGCACCTCGTGGAACGTCACGCCGGCGAACTCCGGGGTCGTGACGGACCTCACCAGGTTCGAGATGCGTGCCAGCCCGGGAAGCGCGTCGGCGCTCTCGGTCGCGATCTCCTGTGCCTCCCACCGCATTACCCGATTCGAACACATGTTCGAATCGAGATCAAGTGCGACACCGCGGGCCACGGGTCCCGCACCTGCCCCGACGCCACCGCGTAGGTTGAGGACGGGTCAAGAAAGGAGCCACGATGGCGATGGAGCCCGGCGAGATGCGCGCCCGCATGAGCGAGGCGCCCGTCGAGGACGACACGAGGACCGAGTACGACAAGCTGGCGGCCGACGAATGGTTCCGGTACCGGGCGGGGCCCGAGCTCGCGGACATGCAGAGGGCGACCCTCGCCCGGCTGCGCGAGCTGTCGGCGCTCTATTACGACGAGCCCGGCATCGCGACCCACATGCTCGAGGAGCTGCTGGGCGACTGCGGCCCCGGGCTCGACTTCCGGCCACCGATCTACTTCGAGTACAAGGAACGCGTGCGGATGGGCCGCGACGTCTTCATCAACGCGAACCTCATGATCGTGGGCTCGGGAGTCGTCACGATCGGCGACCATGCGCTCATCGGCCCCGACGCGCGGTTCTACACGGTCAATCACGCGTTCGACATCGAGACGCGGCGCGAGGGGTGGGAGCGGGCGTTCCCCATCACCCTTGAATCCGATGTGTGGCTCGGCGGCTCGGTCGTCATCTGCCCCGGGGTCACGGTGGGGCGCGGCTCTGTGGTCGCGGCCGGCGCGGTGGTGACGAAGGACGTGCCTCCCGGGGTGGTGGTCGCAGGCAATCCCGCCCGCATCGTGCGCCGTCTCGAGGATGCCAGCGACGGCGCTACCCCTCCCGAGCCGCCGTCAACGTAAAGGTCGGCTCGACGCCCTCGGGGACCACGACGAAGGCGACCAAGGCGACGAGGTCCGCCGCCAGTGGGTCCTCGAGGCTCCACGTCAGCGGCTCGCCGTCCGTCTCCGGCGCAATGTCGACCGTGCCTGCCTCGCACAGCCCGAACCCGTCGAGCGTCCAGCCGAAGTCCGAGAACGTGCCGATCCCACCGGTGCACGGCTCGAGCGTCCAGCCGTCCGCGTCCGAATTGCCCATGATCGCCTCCGGCGCGTCGAGCGTCACGACCACCGGCGCGACGTCGTCGGCGGAGTTGAGCGACCATCCGGCGTCGGCCGTCTCGGTCACGGACGGACCCTGGATCGTGACGACGTAGTAGTCCTGCGTCGGATCGTCGTCGTTGGGCTCGCGGGTGGCCACCATGCACAGGCTGATGTCCCCGGCGGCCGTCACGCTCTTCGCGAGCCAGGGGCGCGCGTCGGTCTGCTCCCAGGTGGCGCGGGCGCAGGCTTCCGTCCGTGGCTGCGCGGGGTCCACCGCGGCGAGCACGTCCCTGACGAGGTAGTCGGGCTCGGGCTCGGGCCCGTCCCACGCGTCCCGCGCGACGAACCAACCGCCCGCGGCAAGCACCGCGACCGATACCCATGCCAGCACCCTCATCGGCGCCTCCCCCTGTCGGCGGCCGCCCACGCGGCCTGCGCCGAGCATAGGGCGCAAGGGACTCTAGGAGTAGGGCTGGATCCGCCCGGCGTGCCGCGCCAGCGTCCCCAGCGCCTCGAGGTCGAGGGCGTCGACGTCGCGGAAGGTGAGGGCCGCCGCGCCCGCCTTCACGGCCCCGGGGGTCGCCGCCAGGCGACTCGCGTAGGAGCGCGACAGGTACTCGCGCCCCTCGGCGGCGTTCACGTACAGGCTGACGTGAGCCTTCTGGCGCGCGAGGCCCAGCAGGAACCAGGCGACCTCTCCCCCGCGCGGACGCGGCTGGACGGTGTCGCCGTACCCGACGATGGCCTGGGAGGTACCGCCCCAGAAGGTGCCGCGCCACAGCCGCCTTGTCGCGCCCGGAAGCGCGGCGGCGAGCACCGCGTCGACGGTGAGCAACGTCGCGTCGGCCCCGGCGGCATCGGCCGCGAGAAAGGCGTCCACGTCGTCGTCGGTGGGCAGGACGGGGTCAGAGGACACGGCTCAGTCCTCGACGGCGGGAAGCGCCCTGGCGCCGAAGTGCGCGTAGGCGCGGCCCGAGGCGATCCGGTAGAACGTGACCGGCGACCAGGCCTCTCCCCCGCGGAAGCGGATGGCGTAGACGGATCGCTCGGGCTCCACGGACACGACGACGAGGTCGTATTCCTGGACCGGTTCGGGATCGAGCTGCGCGAGGGCGCCCAGCATCGTGATGCGCAGCCGGGGGTGCGGACCATCCATGAACGCATCCAGTTGCAGCGCCGCGCCGCGGTAGGACCCCGACCAGTCGCCCAGGGGGCCGTCGATGGGCTCCTCCGGTGGCCCGAACGAGGCGGTGGCCTCGAGAGCGGCGACATCCGCGAACAGCTCCCTGAACAGGGTCTCGAAAAGGTCCTGCGCCTGGCCGCCGTTGGTGAGCAGCGTCACGGCGAGGCCCGCCTCGGGTAGCACGCGCAGGAAGGCGCTCTGGCCCACGGTGGCGCCATCGTGGCCGAGCAGGCGCGTGCCGTTCCAGTCGAAGCGAATCCAGCCCAGGCCCCACGAGTCGCCCAGCGAGTGGGGGTCGGGAAGGTCTACCTGGTGAGCCGCCATCGCAGTGGTGGACTCGGCGGTCAGCAGCCGCTCTCCCGCAGCGCCGAGACCCCCGTGAAGGTGTGCCTGGACGAACGCGAGGAGGTCGCGCGCGGTCGCGTTGACGAGTCCGGCCGGCCCCACCGAGCGCGGCATCGCCCACACGGGCGCCGGCACGGGATGCGGCAGGCCCACCACGTGTCCCAGCGCCGTGTCGTGCAGCAGCGCCTCCTCCGGAAGGGTCGAGGTGCGGCTGAGGCCCAGACGGGCCACGATGCGCTCGCGGATGGCCGCGTCCCAGGTCCCGCCGGTGACGCGCTCGATCACGCGGCCCAGCAGGATGTACCCGGAGTTCGAGTACGACCACGTCTCCCCCAGCGGGTGAGCCTGGTCGACGGCGTGGAGGCATTCGGCGTAGCGCTCGAGGGCGTCGTCCCCGCGGCCGGTATCCACGAACACGTCGCCGTCGATCCCGTTCGTGTGGGTGAGCAAGTGGCGCACGGTCATCGCCTCGCGGGTGGCCTTGTCCTTCAGCGTGAGCTCGGGCAGCACCTCAGCCACGCGGGTGTCGAGATCGAGAGCGCCCTCGTCGACGAGCTGCATCGCGAGGGTCGCGGTCCACACCTTAGTGATCGAACCGATCTGGAAAACAGTGGCATCGGTCACCGGCTGGCCCGTCTCGGTGCGGGTGACTCCGTGCGTCAGGATGTCGATCTCGTCAGCGCTCGAGTCGTCGACCCCGACGGCCGCGCGCAGCACCCCGAGCTGAGCGCCGGGGACCCCGAACCGTTCCGCGAGCGCCTCGAGGCGCGTCTGCCAGTGAGCGGTGTCGAGCGTCAGGTCCGTCATGCGCTGCTCCGTTCGTGCGGGGTCGTGTCCCATCCTCACCGAGTGCGCCGTGTTTGCCAAACGTCATCCGCGCGAATGACTGTGAAGTGCCGAGCTGCTGCCGTAGAATCCCCGCATGCCCGACGGCCATAGTCCGAAGCGCCGGCCCATCGCCCCCGAGCGAGCGCCGGCGCCTGCCCCCGTCCCTTCCACGAGCATCGGCCCGCTGTCATGACCGAAGCCTGGCTCTTGCTTGGACTCGTGATCGTGCTGATCGGCGCCAACGCGCTGTTCGTCGCCGCCGAGTTCGCCTTTATGACGGTCGACCGCCCGAGCGTCGACCGTGCCGCCGCGAGCGGTGACCGGCGCGCCCGGTCGCTCAAGGCGGCCATCACCACCCTGTCGACTGAACTCTCTGGCGCCCAGCTGGGCATCACGGTGACGAGCCTCCTTGTCGGCTACATCGCGGAGCCCTCGATCGCCACACTGCTCGAGCCCGGGCTCGAGGCGGTGGGCCTTCCCGAGGGCACGTCGATGGGAGTGGCCATCACCGCCGCCTTCATCATCGCGACCGCCTCGCAGATGGTGTTCGGCGAGCTGGTGCCCAAGAACTGGGCGATCGCGGAGCCCATGCGCATCGGCCGCGCCATCGCCGGCGCCAACCGCGGCTTCACGTGGTTCATGGGCCCGCTCATCCGCTTCCTCAACGGCTCCGCCAACTGGGTGGTGCGCCGCCTGGGCGTCGAGCCCCGCGAGGAGCTCGCGTCTGCCAGGAGCGCCGAGGAGTTTGAGGCGATCGCCGCCCGCTCGGCAGCCCAGGGCACCCTCGACCCGCGCGTGGCGACCCGCCTGGGCCGCGCCGCCGAGATGCGCGAGCGCACCGCATCGGACGCCATGACGCCGCGCACGCGCGTCGACTTCATCGCGGCCGATGCGACGGCGGCAGAGGTGCTGAGCCTCGCTTCCCGCACGGGCCACGCCCGCTTCCCCGTCACCGGCGAGGACGTCGACGACATCGTGGGCGTCGCCCACTTCAAGCGGGCGCTCGCGGTGCCGGCGCGCCAGCGCGCCACCACGCCCGTCACCGACATCTGCATGCCCATCGACTCCGTGCCGTCGACGATGCCGCTCGCCGCGGTGCTCGAGGCACTGCGCTCGGGCTCGCAGGTCGCCGTCGTGGTCGACGAGTACGGCGGCACCGACGGCATCGTCACCCTCGAGGACCTCGTCGAGGAGATCGTCGGCGAGATCGAGGACGAGCAGGACCGCCCCGTGTCGCGCTACCGCAAGATCGGCGACGACCGCTGGTCCCTGTCGGGGCTCCTGCGCCCCGACGAGGCCGGCGACGCGCTTCAGCTCGACCTTCCCGAGGCCCAGGAGTCGGACACGCTCGGCGGCTTCCTCACCGAGCAGCTCGAGCGCTTCCCCGTGACCGGCGACACCGTCGAGGTGGCCGCCATGAACGAGGGCGACCTCGACGAGGACGACCTCCCCACGCCGGTGCGCGTGCGCATGACCGTCACCCGCGTCGATGGACACCGCGTGGATCGCGTGATGCTCGAGGTGCTGCCACCCGTCGACGAGGACGCCGCCAGGAAGGAGGCCGCCGATGTCTGACGGACTCGCCATCGGACTCACCGTCCTGCTGCTGCTCGGCAACGCGTTCTTCGTGGGCGCCGAGTTTGCGCTCGTCTCCGCGCGCCGCAGCCAGATCGAGCCGCGCGCCGCCGCTGGCTCGTGGAGCGCGCGGATCACCGTGCGCGCCATGGAGCGCGTCTCCCTCATGATGGCCGGCGCCCAGCTGGGCATCACTGCCTGTTCGCTGGGCCTGGGCGCGCTCGGCGAGCCCGCCGTCGCGCACCAGCTCGAGAAGCCGCTGGGCGCCATCGGCATCGAGGGCGCGTGGCTGCACGGCATCGCGTTCGCCATCGCCCTGCTCATCGTCGTGTTCCTGCACATGGTGCTGGGCGAGATGGTGCCCAAGAACCTCGCGATCGCCGGCCCGGAGCGCTCGGCTCTCGCGCTTGGCCCGCTGCTGTACGGCATCGTGTGGATCCTCAAGCCCGTCATCGTGACCCTGAACTGGATCGCGAACATCGTGCTGCGCGCGCTGCGCGTGGACCCGCGCGACGAGGTCGAGTCGGCCTTCGACGCCGATCAGGTCGCCGCCTTCGTGGCGGAGTCGCGCGAGGAGGGGCTGCTGGACGAGGAGGAGCACCTGGTGCTCTCCGGCTCGCTCACGCTGTCCTTCGAGACGGTGCGCGACGTGCTCACGCCGTTGGACACGCTCGAGGTGTTGCCGGCGGACGTCACGCCTCAGCGCGCGGTCAAGACGTCGCTGCGCACCGGGTTCTCCCGTTTCCCGCTCGTGGACGACGAGGGTCACTACGTGGGCTACCTGCACCTGAAGGACTTCGTGGATCCGCCGCGCGGCACCGCCACGAAGCCCATCCCCGACGACGCGGTGCGACCGCTCACCTGGGTGACGGCCGATGCCTCGCTCGAGCGGGCGCTCACCGCCATGCAGGCGCGTGGCACGCACATCGCGCTCGTGAAGGAGCCGGGCACTGACGACGTCATCGGCGCCGCCATGCTCGAGGACGTCATCGAGCGCCTGGTGGGCGAGGTCGTGGACGCCGGCCAGATGGTGGACGAGCAGACCCAGCCCTGACGCACCGGTCCGCACACACGACTGTGGCCCGGCACCCTCACGGGGTGCCGGGCCACTAGCGTCTGTCGAACAATTACAGGACGTGCGAGAGGAACTCCTGGGTGCGCGCCTCGCGGGGCGCATCGAGCACCTCGGCCGCCGTGCCCTCCTCGACCACCACTCCCTCATCCATGAACACCACGTGGTCCGCCACCTCACGCGCGAAGCCGATCTCGTGGGTGACGACGATCATCGTCATGCCGGCCGCGGCGAGGTCCTTCATCACGGCGAGCACCTCCCCCACCAGCTCGGGGTCGAGCGCGGAGGTCGGCTCGTCGAACAGCATGATCTCCGGCTCCATCGCGAGGGCGCGCGCGATCGCCACGCGCTGCTGCTGGCCGCCAGAGAGCTGCGCCGGGTAGTGATCCATGCGGTCGGCGAGCCCCACCCTGGCGAGTAGTTCCTCGGCCTTCGCGCGGGCATCGGCCTTGCGCACCCGCTTGACCTGCTGCGGCGCCTCCATGACGTTCTCGAGGGCCGTCATGTGCGGGAACAGGTGGAAGCGCTGGAACACCATGCCCACGCGCGAGCGCTGGCGCGCGATCTCGCGCGGGTGGAGGCGGTGAAGCGTGGTCTCGTCGCCCTTGGTCACCTCGCGGTAGCCGAGTAGTTCGCCGTCGAGGCGCACCGATCCGCCGGTCAGCTCCTCGAGCTCGTTGACGCAGCGCAGCAGGGTGGACTTTCCCGAGCCCGACGGGCCGAGCACCACGCAGACCTCGCCGCGCTGCACGGTGAGGTCCACTCCCTTGAGCACGTGAAGGGTGTCGAACATCTTGTGCGCGGCGCGCACCTCGACCATGGCCGATGCGGGGGTTGCGGCGCTCACGGCGTCACCTCCAGGAAGGGGTCGTCCTTGGTCGTGCGCGAGCCCGCGATCGCGGCCTGGCGGCGCGATCCGCGCCGGCGCTTGCGGGGCGTGTGCTCACCTGCACCCTTGCCGTAGTACTGCTCAAGGTAGTGCTGGCCCACCATGAGGATCGACGTGATGAGCAGGTACCAGAAGGCCGACACGATGAGCAGCGGGATGGGCAGGAAGATGCGGTTGCCGATCGCGTTGGTCGCGAAGGTCAGGTCCAGCGTGAAGGGCACGGCGAGCACGAGCGACGTGGTCTTCAGCATCGAGATGGTCTCGTTGCCCGTGGGCGGAACGATGACGCGCATCGCCTGAGGGATCACGATCCTGCGCAGGATGGTGGTCTCCTTCATGCCCAGCGCCCGCGCGGCCTCGGACTGGCCCGAGTCGACCGAGTTGAGGCCCGCGCGCATGATCTCCGCGAGGTAGGCCGCCTCGTTGAGGCCGAGGCCCAGCAGCGCCGCCCAGAAGGCCGTGATGACGGCCGAGGTCTGGAAGGTGACGAACTCCGGGCCGAACGGGATGCCGAGGCTGAGGGTCGGGTACAGCACCGAGATCAGGCCCCAGAACACGAGCTGCGTGTAGATCGGAGTACCGCGGAATAGCCAGATGTAGAACCAGCTCGCGGAACGTAGCACGGGGTTGTCGGAGCGGCGCATGATCGCGAGGATCACGGCCAACACGACTCCGATCAGCATGGAGCCGAAGGTGAGCACCAGGGTCCAGCCGACGCCGCGCACGACGGTGACGTCGCGCAGGTACAGCCAGACGATGTCCCAGCGGAAGTTCGGGTTGGTCACGAGGCCGTGCAGCGCCATCGCGGCGAGCACTGCGAGGACTGCGGCGGCGATCCAGCGGCCGGGGCGCGGCACTGCGCGGGCGCGGATGCGGTTCGGGACCGGGTCGGTATCGGTGGTGTTCACAGGTGTCTCCTCACCCGCCGGTGGCCGATGCGCGGGCCGGGTCCCGTGCATCGGCCACCGAGGGCGTGTCGGTGGTTAGGAGGCGGGGTTGACCTCGGCCTCGGTGAGGCCGCCGGACTCGGTGCCCCACGCGGCGAGGATCTGCTCGAGCGTGCCGTCGTCCATGAGGCCCTGGAGCGCCGCGGCGAGCGCGACGGTGAGGTCGGAGCCCTGGGCGGTGACGATGCCCTGGGGCGCGGCGTCGAGGGCGTCGCCCACGAGCTCGAGCTGGCCGTCGGCCTGGCTCACCGCGTAGCCCGCGACGGGCGAGTCGGCGAACAGCGCGTCGGCCTTGCCGCCCACCACGTTGGTCGCGGCGTCGGCGTTGGAGTCGTAGCTGAGGACCTCGATGGCGTCGGCGCCGTCGGCCTCGCAGGTGGCGCTCATGTCGGCTGCCTCGGACTCCTGGATGGTGCCCGTCTGCACGGCGATGGTGGTGCCGCACAGGTCGGCGACGTCGATGCCGGAGGGGTTGCCCGTCTGCACGGCGAGCGAGGAGCCCGCGGTGAAGTACTGGGTCATGTCTACGACCTCGAGGCGCTCGGGCGTGATGGTAAAGGAAGAGATGCCGGCGTCGTACTTGGAGCCGATGCCGGGGATGATCGAGTCGAAGGCGGCAGTCTGGACCTCGGCCTCGAGGCCGAGCGAGGCGGCGAGGGCCTGCGACAGGTCAACGTCGTAGCCGATGGGGGTCTGGCCGTCGGCGTCGAGGAACTCGGCGGGCGCGTAGGTGGTCTCCATGCCGACGCGCAGGACGCCGGACTCGGCGATGTCGGCGGGCAGGAGCGCGGCGGCGTCCTCGTTGACCTCGATCGTCGACAGGTCGAAACTGGCCTCGGCGGCGCCGGAGGCGCTCGGGTCGGCCGATGCCTCGACGTCCTGCGACGCGGTGGTGCAGGCGGTCAGGGCGAACGCGGTGGTGGCGAGAGCGGCCACGAGGGCAGGCTTGCGCATCAGGGGATCTCCTTCGGATGGGCGCGCGTGACTCGCGGGGACGCGGGTGGTTCTCACACCGCCGTGCGGCGCGCGGTACGCATAATCATACAGTCGCATGCATAGTGCGTGGTGCCACGTGCCGACTGCCGGGGCGCGACTACTCCGCCGGAGGTGCGCTCAGGTGCTCGTCCTCGCCGCCCTCGGGCAGGTCCTCCCGCTCGGGCTGTCGCGCCAGGAACACGATCGCGGCGGCGAGCCCGCCCCAGATCACGATCATCGACACGACCATCAGCGCGATGGCTTCCCCACTCATGCCGCACCTCCCTCACGCGTGGTACCCCGGCCGCCGACGGCATCGGCCGCCTGCCATGGCTCCGGGGGAAGGTCGAGTTGGGCGCGCGAGGGCCACGGGTGGAACTCGCCGTGGTCCTTGGCCCAGCGGAAGGCGGGCATGGCGAGCGCCACGACGGCGATGAAGCCGAGGGTGCCCCACCCGAAGGCGGCGAGGTACCAGGTGGGGAGGCCGCCGTAGCCGTCGGTGAGGAGCGTCACGAACTTGTCGACGAACATGTACAGCAGCAGGACGGCGACGAGGTTGATGACGATGCGCCAGGTGCGCCCGACCGCGAAAGTCGACACTGCCGAGAGGTGACGGGATAACTCCGGTCCGCGGCGCGCGACCCACAGGGCGGCGCCGATCATGAGGATGGCGCCGGCCACGATGCCCAGCTGGTTGGACCACTGGTCCATGACGTCCAGCAGGTACAGGCCCGTGGTGGTGCCGAAGCCGACGATCGAGATGAGCGCCGAGGGGATGCCCACCGTGAGCGCGCCGCGGCGAGGCGACCAGCCGAACTTGTCCTGCAGCGCCGACGACACGGTCTGGAGGACCGAGACGAGCGACGTCAGCCCGGCGACCACGAGCGAGCCGAAGAACAGCGCGCCGAACAGCTCCCCGCCCGGCATCTGCGCGATGACCGTCGGGAACGTCACGAAGGACAGGGTGATGCCGGTGAGGCCCTCGAGGTCGTCGACCGCGACACCCTGCTGCGAGGCGAGGAAGCCGATGGTCGCGAACACGCCGATGCCTGCGAGCAGCTCGAACGAGCTGTTGCCGAAGGCGACCACCAGGCCAGGGCTCGTGACGTTGGAGCGGCGGCGCCGGTAGGAGGCGTAGGTGATCATCACGCCGTAGGCCAGCGATAGGGAGAAGAAGATCTGCCCGTAGGCGGCGACCCATACGTCGGGGTCGGACAGCGCGGCGAAGTCGGGCGTGAAGAGCGCGTCGAGACCGTCGGCGGCACCCTCGAGGAACAGGGCCCGCACCACGAGCACCGTGAAGGTGACGACCAGCAGGGGGATGCCGACGACGTTGAGCCGCTCCACGCCGTTGGCCACGCCGAGCCACAGCACCACGATGGTGACGACCCAGATGGCCGCCAGCGGGATGAGCACGCCGGGGACGAAGTCGAGGCTGAAGCCCGGCTCGGCCACCTGAAGGAAGTCGCCCTGGAAGAACCCCGCGGGGTCGTCGGCGTAGGACAGGTCGAAGCTGAAGACGAAGTAGCTGAGCGCCCACGCGATGATCGCCGTATAGTAGAGGCCGATGACGAAGCAGATCGCGACGTGCCACCAGCCCACGCCCTCGGCGCGGTGGGAGATGCGACGGAAGCTCAGCGGGGCCGAGCCGCGGAAGCGGTGGCCGATGCCGTGCTCCAGCAAAAGGATCGGGATTCCCGCGGTCACGAGGGCGACGAGGTAGGGAATCATGAACGCTCCCCCACCGTGGTCGTAGGCCTCGCCGGGGAAGCGCCAGATGTTGCCCAGGCCCACGGCGGAGCCGATCGCGGCGAGGATGAACGCCGTCTGCCCGGACCAGTGCTCGCGCTTGTCCTTGGCGGGGCCGCCGTCGGCGCTGCTACCGGCCCCGGGGGCCGATGCGGGGGTGGCGTCGGTCACTGTCGTCACCTTGTCGTCGGGGCCCGCTGCGGAACGGGCCAGTGGCATCACAACTGGCACCACGGTAGCGCGGGGGCTTCTCAGGTCGCCGAGTCGGGGGCGCCCAGTCGCTGGCAGGCGACTTGCAGTCGACGTGCAGGCGACTGTCAGACGACTGCCAGGCGGTGGGTCAGGCGTGGAGTAGTTGGTTCAGTGCTGCGTCTTGTTCGGGTGTGGGATAGGGGTCGTCGAAGCGGTGGGGGTTGCTCGCGTTCCACGCGGCGATGAGTGCCTCGTCACATATCCAGTCGTCATCTGGTGTGGGTGGAGGGTCGAGGTCGATCTCGAAGGCCGCTCTACCGCCGACGAACCGTTGGTGTTCGTCGCTGCCCGGCGGTGTGAAGTACACCTGTCCGGCGATCACGTCGATGCGCCATCCGTAGCGGTGCACGTCATGGTGGCAGCGGGTGCACAGCATCACGCCGTTATCGATCGTGGTGGCTCCACCGTGTTCCCACCAGCGAATGTGGTGCGCCTCGCAGTGGGAGGCAGGAGCACCACACCTGGCACACCCCCCATCCCGGTCCAGCAACGCGATCCTCTGGGAGCGACTAAACCCGCGATGCTCGGGGCTTTGGTGAAGCACGTTGCCATGAGCATCGACAAACTGGTGAATATAGGCAGCATCGCCGCAGCACATCCCGAGAGACTCGAGAGAGACCGGAGACTCGATCCCGTCGATCGTGCCCACACCGGTGCGACGCTCGATGTCGCGCTGGGTCACCCGCACCACCATCGTGGTGCGAATCCCCGAGCGATGCATCTTGCCGCACCCCAACGTGTGACGAGCCAACTCGTGAAGCGCATCCGCCCGCATCTGACCCACCGAACGCGTATCAGTCACACCGTCACCGCCCGCGCTGGAGCCATCGGGTCGCGCCTGCTTGCGGACGTCCCTCGTGGTCAGCTGTTCGAGGACCTCGATCACCGGGGCGGCAGTCACCGTGTCCATCTGCCCGTGGAACACCACCACACCACCCAGCTTTTCCTTCCACCACACATACCGCTCGTCGTGGTGACGTCTCTCGCGCTCCACCAGCCGCTCATGATCGAGTTTCGCGATCACGTTGGCCACCACACGCTGCATCCGGTGCACGCTCAGACCGTGAGCCTTGTCCACCAGCTTGCGCTCCACGTCGTGCAGGTAGGAGTCATCGACCCGGCCCGCCACCAGGTTGAGCCCCTCGACGATGATGCCCGCCACATCGACCGACAAGTCACCATCGGCCTGCGCCCGCGCCACACACGGATACTTCGGCCGCATCACCGGCGGGCGATCGGAGCCCGGTGGGACCGCCCCGGAAGGCCGCGGTCCGGGCTCACCACCGGGACGCGATGTCACGTCGACCGGCACCGGTGTGAAGGCATCGCCTGCCTCCATCGACCGCTTCGCACGCTGCACACTCCCGCCCGTGAACGACGAGATCAGATTGCCCGCATTGCCATGCCCCTCACGCCGAGCGAAACCACCACCAGGCTCCTCCGGAGCGCTACGACGCTTCACCTCGGCCGCATACCGCGCAGCAAGCGTCCCCGCGATCTTCTCCAACCGCGCCGCAGCCTCCAACTGATCCCACAACTCATCCCGACTCAACGCGGCAACATCCACGGACATCAACTCCCGCATCAGGGAGCCAATCCGCTCAAACATCGCCGTCGTCCTCACCATGACTCCATCAGATCAGAGGGGTCTGACATCGCCGGATCCGCCGTCCACACGACACACAGCAGCACCGCTACGTCTCGCACACCCGCAGTCCCGATGCCCATGAATCCATGACATCAGCGACCACCGACATCGCGCCGATGTCGGTGGCCCGCGCCACAATGACCCCATGTCTCTGACAGTGGCGGTGCTCGGCACCGGAATCATGGGCGCCGCGATGGCGCGCAACCTCATCGCGGCCGGCCACGACGTCCGCGTCTGGAACCGCACGCGCGAGCGCGCGGAGCCGCTGGCCGCCGACGGCGCGACCGTCGCCGGCTCCCCCGCCCACGCCGTGGCTGGGGCCGATGCCGTCCTCACCATGCTCTTCGACGCGGCGGCCGTCCGGGAGGTCATGGCCGAGGCGACCCCCGCGGTACCCAGCGGCGCCTTCTGGATCCAGTGCACGACCACCAGCCCCGAGGACGTCGCCAGCCTCGCGCGCCTCGCCGACGACCACGGGCTCGCGTTCGTGGACGCCCCCGTCCTCGGCACGCGCGCCCCCGCGGAGGCCGGCCAGCTCACGGTCCTCGCCGCCGCCACCCCGGCAGCGCGCCCCACCGCCACGGAGGTCTTCGATGCCGTCGGCTCCCGCACGGTGTGGACGGGCGATGACCCGGCCGCGGCATCGGCCACCCGCATGAAACTCGTCGCCAATAGCTGGGTCCTCGCGGTGAACAATGCCGCCGGCGAGACCACCGCGCTCGCCGAGACGCTCGGTGTCGACCTCGACGACTTCTTGGGGCTCATCGAGGGCGGCCCGCTCGACAACGGCTACCTGCGCGCCAAGAGCGGCCTCATCAGGGACGATGCCCTCACTCCCCCGTCGTTCGCCGTCGACACCGCGGCGAAGGACGCCGCGCTCATCCTGGGCGTGGCCGCTACCAAGCGCGTCCGCCTCGACGGCATCGAGGCCGCCGAGGCCCGCCTCACCCGCGCATCCGCGAAGGGCCACGGCGACGAGGACATGGCCGCCGCCTACCGCGCGACCGCGAGCACCGACCACGCAGAAAACGAGCACCGCGATGCCTGAGCCCGAGCGCCTGACGGTTCCCGACGCATCGGCCTGGCGGGAATGGCTCGACCAGCACGAGGACACCTCGGACGGCGTGTGGCTCATCCTCACCAAGAAGGCCGGCGCTCCCGACACCACACTGACCTACGCGCAGGCGCTCGAGGAGGCGCTGTGCAGCGGGTGGATCGACGGTCGCCGCCGCTCGCTCGACGACCGCACGTTCCAGCAGCACTTCACTCCCCGGCGCGCGCGGTCCATCTGGTCCCAGCGCAACGTCGGCTTCGTCGCGACGCTCATCGGCGAGGGCCGCATGCGCCCGCGCGGCCAGGCCGAGATCGATCGCGCCAAGGCCGACGGCCGCTGGGACCGCGCCTACGCGGGCCAGGCAGCGATGACGATTCCCGACGACCTGACGGCCGCGCTAGCAGCCCAGCCCGGAGCATCGGCCGCCTTCGATGCCCTCCCGCGGGCCGAGCAGTTCAGTCACCTCCACCAGGTGGTGACGGCGGCCGATGCCGCCAAGCGGCTGGCGCGGATCGCGAAGGTCGTGGAGCGGGTCACCCCCGGCTGACCCTGCCAGACTGGGCGCATGCCTTCCCAGGACGCGGCCTCCGCGAGCGCGCTCACCACGGACCAGTACGAGCTCACGATGTCCGCGAGCCACCTCGCGCAGGGCCGCACGGCGACCGCGACGTTCGACCTCTTCGTGCGCCGCCTGCCTCCCGAGCGCCGCTTCCTGGTCACCGCCGGCCTCGCCGACGCGCTCGAGTACCTCGAGAAGTTGCGCTTCACGGCCGATGACGTCGACTACCTCGCGAGCCTCGGCACCTTCCCGGCGCCCTTCCTCGACTACCTGCGCGAGTTCCGCTTCACGGGGGAGGTGTGGGCGATGGCCGAGGGCGAAAGCGCGTTCCCCGGCGAGCCCCTGGTGCGGGTGACGGCGCCGCTCATCGAGGCGCAGATCGTCGAGACGGCCCTGTTGACGTTCGTCGGCCACCAGACGGCGATCGCCTCCAAGGCCGCGCGCGTGGCCCTCGCGTGCGGCGACCGCACCTTCGTCGACTTCGCGGCCCGCCGCGCTCACGGCCCCGATGCCGCCCTCACCGGGGCGCGTGCGGCGTACCTCGCGGGGGCATCGGGCACCAGCAACGTGCTCGCGGGCAAGCGCTACGGCATCCCGCTGAGCGGCACGATGGCGCACGCCTACGTCATGTCCCACGACGACGAGCGCGACGCCTTCCGCGCCTTCGCCCGCGACTTCCCCGAGGCGTCGGTCCTGCTCATCGACACCTACGACACGCTTCAGGGCGCGCGCCACGTCGTCGAGGTGGCGCGCGAGCTCGCTGCCGAGGGCATCCAGATCCAGGGCGTGAGGATCGACTCGGGCGACCTCGCATCGCTGTCCACCCAGGTGCGCGCCATCCTCGACGCGGGCGGGCTGCACGACGTGCGCATCGTCGCCAGTTCCGACCTCGACGAGCACCGCATCACCGACCTCCTGCAGGCGGGGGCGCCCATCGACGCGTTCGGCGTGGGCACGCAGATGGGCGTCGCAGCCGATGCCCCCGCGCTCAGCGCCGTCTACAAACTCGTCGAGTACGACGGCAGGCCCGTTCAGAAGCGCTCCCCCGGCAAGGCCTCCCTGCCAGGCCGCAAGCAGGTCTGGCGCGCCACGCGCGACGGGCGCATCGTGGGCGACACGGTGGGACTCGAGTCGGAGACAGGAATCGACGGCAGCCCGATGCTCGCTCGGGTCATGGCCGAGGGTCGCCGTCTCGACGGGGCAGGGTTCGGCTCGCTGGCCGATGCCCGCGAGCGCTGCGCCGCCGGGCTCGCCTCGCTGCCGCCGCGGCTCAGGGCGCTCGGGCGAAGCGAGGATGCGGTGCCCGTTGGCGTGTCCGCCGGCCTCGAGGAGCTGGGGCGGTCCGTCACCGCCTGAGCACCGCCAGGGTTCGCTACAGTCCTGAGTCAGGCGCATGACGCGCCTGCTGGGGGGATCACACGATGACGTTCTATCCGGACGGCGCGCCAGACGACGCGATGCCGCGGCGCACCACGCCGCGCCTTCCCGCGCCCGGCTGGCTTCCCGATCCGGCGGAGACGCATCTCGAGCGGTACTGGGACGGCTCCAGCTGGACCAGCCGCACCCGTGACCGGGCGACGCGGATCGAGACCGCGACCTACGCATCGGCCGCCTACGCGCAGCGCGCATGGACCCCGTACCAACCCAAGCGACGCAACCCCGGCCGCACCATCCTGATCGGCCTCGCCATCGTCATCGTGCTGCTCAACGCGTATCGGTGGGCGGACAACCTCGGCTACCTCCCCACGTGGGCCCTCGTCGGGGCGAGTGCCGACGTGGCGCCGGTCCCCGTCGTCGACGACGCCGTCACCGATGTCGCGGGCCTGCCGACGGAGTACCCCACGTTCGGCTCGACGGAACTGGTGCGCCACATCGAAATGGGGCTGCTCGCCCAGCAGGGCCAGATCGACGTGACCGACTGGGCACGCGGCGGCGGTGCGGACGCGGTGCTCGACGCGTACAGCGAGGCGCAGTCCCAGAACCCGTACGTGTTCACGGCGGGCGGGCAGTACCGCGAGGTGGGCGCGATGGCCTACCTGGAGCCGCGCTACATCTACGACGACGCCGAGGCGGATCGCCGCCGCCTCGTCACCCTGCGCTCGGCGTATCAGGCGGCCGAGGCATCGGGCGCCACGACGGCGACCTCCGCATCGGACCAGGTGACAGCGATCCACGATTACGTGGTCGCACTCGCTGAGTACGACTACACGGCGTACGACATGATCACCGACGGCGACGTCGACAACGCCCGCGTGGACCAGAGCCAGGAGGCGTATGGGATCTTCGCGGACGGGACCGCCGTCTGCAACGGCTACGCGCAGGCGTTCATGGCGATGGCCGATGCGGTGGGCCTCGATGCTGTCCAGGTCACCGGGACGGCATCCTCGGGGATGACCGTGGGCAATCACGCCTGGAACAAGGTCTTCGTCGACGGCGCATGGCTCGTGGTCGACACCACCTGGGACGACCCCGCCGGGACGTCGCGCATCCAACGCGACTACCTAATGCTGGATCCGGCGAGCCCGCTGCTAGTGACGCGCAGCGAGGACTCCGACTGGATGGTCGACTCCGAGATCGGGCGGTTCACGTAGACCCTCGTGAGGAATCTCACAGCCGTGTCTCGATTCGGCAAAGTCCCACGTCCGACCGAAAAGCGGACCCTACAGTCGGTTCATCCCCGGGCCATTGACGGCCGCCCCCACGCGCGGCCACACGCATCAACCTAGGGGAACTCATGTCGATCACCGACACCATCAAGAACCACAAGATCCTGAGCGGCGTCATCGGCGGTGTCGTGTTCATCGGCCTCATCGCGTCGTGCAGCGGCGGCACCGAAGGCGAGGCCGATGCCGCGGCGAGCGCCACTCCCTCGATCACCGCGACGGCACCCGCCGAGAACGCTGAGCCCGCGGCCGACGACGCCGTCGCCGAGGATGAGGCGCCTGCCGAGGCCGACGAGGTAGTCGAGGAGACCGTCGTCGAGGAGGCCGACGAGCCTGCGGAGCCCGAGATGACCGCGGGACAGGAGAACGCCGTCGGTTCCGCCGAGTCGTACCTCGACTACACGGCGTTCTCGCGCTCGGGCCTCATCGAGCAGCTCGAGTTTGAGGGCTACGAGACCGCCGATGCCGAGTTCGCCGTCGACTATGTGGACGTCGACTGGAACGAGCAGGCCGTGAAGAGCGCCGAGAACTACCTCGACTTCTCCGCGTTCTCGAAGACGGGGCTGGCCGACCAGCTGGAGTTCGAGGGCTTCACCGCCAAGCAGGCCTCGCAGGCCGTCGACGCGATCGACGTGGACTGGAACGAGCAGGCGGCCCTGAGCGCCGAGAGCTACCTCGAGGTCACCACGTTCTCGCGCTCGGGGCTCATCGACCAGCTGAAGTTCGAGGGCTTCACGGCGGACCAGGCCGCCTACGGAGCCGACGCCGCCGGCCTGTAGCCCTGCACCTTGCACCACGGCGAGGGCCCCGGACACCGCTTGGTGTCCGGGGCCCTCGCCGTCTGAGCCTCAGGAGCGCTTAGCGCGTGCGGCGACCGCCGCGCGAGGCGGAGAAGTCCGCCGCCGAGCGGTGACCGCCGCCGTGCGACTGGGGACGGCGACCGCCGGAGCGGGCACCACCGGAGCCGTTGCCCGCTGCCTGGCGCGTTCCACCCTGCTCGTTCGAGGTTGCGGTGGAGCGGGCGGAACCGCTGGCGCCGCGTCCGCGACCACGGCCGCCCTGGCTCGAGCCGCCCTGACCGCCGTTGCCACCACGGCCGCGGCCCTGGCCGCCACCCTGGCCACCGTTGCGCGAGCCGCCGCCGTTGCGCGAGCGACCGCCGCCGTTGCCACGACCCTGACCCTGCTTCTGCGGGCCGGTGCCGGCGATGGCGATCTCGGCCGCGGCGGCGGAGACGCGTTCGGCGCGCTCGCCGATCAGCGTGACCACGGCGGGCGATGAGTCGTTGACCTTCTCGGGCTTGACGTTGATCTTGGCCTTGCGCAGCAGCTGGTCGGTGTCGCGACGCTGCTCGGGAAGCACGAGGGTCGCCACGTCACCGGAGGAACCGGCACGCGCGGTGCGGCCCGAGCGGTGCAGGTACGCCTTGTGCTCGGCCGGCGGGTCCACGTGGACCACGAGCTCGACGCCGTCGACGTGGACGCCACGGGCGGCGACGTCGGTCGCGACCAGGACCTTCACGCGGCCCTCGGCGAACGCGGCGAGGTTGCGGTCGCGGGCGTTCTGCGACAGGTTGCCGTGCAGGTCGACGGCGGGGATGCCGTCGGCCGTGAGCTGGCGAGCAAGGCGCTTGGCGTGGTGCTTGGTACGCATGAAGAGGACGCGACGGCCGGTGCCCGATGCCAGGGCGCGGACCACGTTCTTCTTGGCCTCGGCATCGGCCAGGTGGAAGACGTGGTGCGTCATCGCCTCGACGGGGCTCTCGGCCGAGTCGACCGAGTGCGTGGTGGGGTTGTTGAGGAAGCGCTTCACGAGCTTGTCCACGCCGTTGTCGAGCGTGGCCGAGAACAGCAGGCGCTGGCCGTTGGTGGGCGTCGCGTTCATGATGCGGGTGACGCCGGGGAGGAAGCCGAGGTCGGCCATGTGGTCGGCCTCGTCCAGCACGGTGATCTCGACGGCGTCGAGGGACACGATGCGCTGGCCCATGAGGTCCTCGAGGCGGCCGGGGCAGGCGACGACGATGTCGACGCCGCGCGCCATGGCGCGCTCCTGACGCTGCTGGCTGACGCCACCGAAGATGGTGGTGGTGGTCATGCCGTAGGCGGCGGCCAGCGGCGAGATGACCGCGTCGATCTGCGTGGCGAGCTCGCGGGTGGGCGCGAGGATCAGTGCACGGGGGCGACCGGGCTTGGCCTTGCCGCCCTTGGCACCGAGGCGCGCGGCGACGGGCAGCGAGAACGCGAGGGTCTTGCCCGAGCCGGTCTTACCGCGGCCAAGGACGTCGCGTCCGGGAAGGGTGTCGGGCAGCGTGTCGGCCTGAATGGGGAAGGCGTTGGTCTTGCCCTCGCGCTCCAGCACGGTGGTGAGCTGCGTGGGCACGCCGAGTTCGGCGAAAGAAATAGACATACGTCTGGGTGAGCCTTTCGGGCTACGGGCCGATGCGCGCGCTCGCCTTGGCGGCGCGCGTGGGAGTTCCCTCGTGGAGGGCACCGGCGATGGTGGCGAATCGCGATGGGGACACGCGTTCGTTCGCCGAAGAGAGGATTTCTACGAGCCTGGCGCCGGTGTGCTCGTGTCAGGAGCAAGTGCGCTGGCGAGAAGGAGAAGCAATCTGCGACGCGTGCCCGGCGGGTGCCGGATCACAATCGTCAATGATAGCAGGTGAGTTGCCGACCGGCGAGGATCGGGCGCGCATACAGAACGAGGCGGGCGCCGCGGGGGTCTCCCCGCAGCGTCCGCCTCGTTCAAGCGAGAGGTCACATCTCACTGCTCACGCGTATGCCCGCCGGCCTAGAACCAGTGCTTTCGTCCGCCAACGGCGCGGCCCGTGCCTCCGAGCAGAGCGAGCACAAGCCCGACCACCATCAGCACGATGCCGATGGTCTGCAGGATGCCGATCGACGCGAGGAGGCCGATCAGGAAGAGAATCAGACCGAGAATGATCACAGCGGTTCCAATCTGTCGCGGCCTCGTTGCCGAGGCCGTGGGGTCTAGGTCGCCGTGGGTAACGCGTAAAACCCCACGTATCTTCCCGGCACCCCAAAAATCGTCCTCCGTGAGACCGGTCAGGACCCGTCGCCGTCACGCGTCGTATGCATCTTTTCGCCCTCCTCGCTGAAGATGCTGAGGACCGTGACGGCGTCTCCATCGACCCCCGTCATCGAGTGCGGGGTCCGGGTGTCGAACTCGGCCGCCTCCCCCGGCTCGAGCACCAGGTCCTGCTCCCCGAGCACGAGCCGCAACCGCCCCGAAAGGACGTACAACCACTCGTGTCCGGCATGCGTCCGCGGCGCTCCGCTCCGATGCTCCGACGTGTACGTGATCCGGTAGGCGCGCATGGTCGACGACTCCGGCGCCAACGGCACCATGACCATCCCGTCCCGCCGGATCGCCGCCCGCCGCACGCGCGGGTCGCGGTCCGCCTCGGGCAGGAGGTCGTCGACCCGGATCCCCAGCCGTCGCGTCAACGGCACCAGCAGCTCGAGCGTCGCCTGTCGCTTTCCCGACTCCAGCCGCGACAGCGTGCTCGCGGAAACGTTAGCTCGCGTCGCCAGTTCGTCGAGAGTCCACCCCCGCGCCTGACGCGCCGCGCGTAGCCGGGGTCCCACCTGTGCAAGGTCATCCATCCGACCAGTCTTGCATATTCGGCAAGAACGCTTGCCGCCACGACAAGCGCTCACGCACCCTCGAACCATGACCCCGATCTACGACACCCTCATCATCGGCGGAGGCGCCGCGGGCCTGTCCGCCGCCCAGATGCTCGGCCGCGCGCGCCGCCGCACCCTTGTCATCGACGGCGGCAGCCCCCGCAATCGGTTCGCCGCGCACGCCCACGGCATCCTCGGCCACGACGGCACCCCACCCGCCGAGCTCTACGCCCGCGGCCGCGACGAACTCGCCCGCTACGGAGTCGAGTTCCGCGCGGGCACCGTCAGCGCCGTCACCGATGCGGGCGACACCCTCGTCGTCACGACCGACGACGGCACCGTCGAGGCACGCACCGTCATCCTCGCCACCGGCGTCACCGACCGCCTCCCGGACATCCCCGGGCTTGCCGAGCGCTGGGGCGTCACCGTCCTTCACTGCCCGTACTGCCACGGCTGGGAGGTGCGCGACCAGCGCCTGGGCGTCCTTGTCACGTCGCCGATGCACGGGCACCTCGCCCGCATGGTGCGCCAGTGGAGCGACCGCGTCACGGTCTTCGCGACAGAGTCCAGTCACCTTGACGCCGATACACGCCTCGCCCTGGCGGCCAGGGGCGTCACGGTCATCGACGGCCCGGTCGAGCGCGTCGACGGCGAGGGCGACCGGGTCACCGCCGTCGTCATGGCCGATGGCGCCAGCCATGCGATCGACGCGCTCTTTGCCGGCGGCACGCTCGAGCCGCACGATGCCGCCGTCGCATCGCTGAGCCTCGCGCGCCGCGACACTCCCCTGGGGTCCTTCATCGAGACACAGCCCGACGGCGCCACGAGTCATGCTCGCGTCTTTGCCGCGGGCAACGTCGCGAACCCCATGGCCACCGTGCCCGTCAGCATGGCCGAGGGCGCGACGGCCGGCGCCCGCGCCAACGCCCTCCTCGTCGAGCTCGACACCGACATCGCCCTCCGCGAGCGCGCGGACTGGCCCGAGGTCGCCCCCAGCGCGTACTGGGAGCGCCGCTACGCGAGCGAAGACCGGACGTGGTCCGGCCGCGTCAACGCCACGCTGGCCGATGCCGTGGCCGCCTTCACGCCCGGCGTCTCCCTGGACCTCGGCTGCGGCGAGGGCGGCGACGTCGCCTGGCTCGCCTCACGGGGATGGGACGCCACGGGTGTCGACATCTCGCCCACGGCTATCGAGCGCGCCACGGCGAGTGCAGCATCGGCCGGTCTCACGGCGACGTACGTCGCCGCCGACCTGGCCGCCTGGGAGCCCGAGGCAACCTACGACCTCGTCACCGCATCGTTCCTGCACTCCCCCGTCCACCTGGACCGGACGGCGATCCTGCGGAGGGCATCGGCCGCCGTGGCTCCGGGAGGCCACCTGGTTCTCGTCACCCATGCCGCGGCCCCCGCGTGGGCGCCGCCCGAGCAGGCGGCCCAGCACCGCTTCCTCACCGCACGCGAGGAGGCGGATACGCTCGCGCTCGACGCCGCGGACTGGGAGGAGATCCGCGTCGAGGACGTCGAGCGCGAGGCCACCGGGCCCGACGGCATGAGGGCCTCGCTCACGGACGGACTCGTCGTTCTGCGCCGCCGCTAGACCCCCATCCCAACAAACCCAATGTGACTTTCTGTTGCATTGGGTTTGTTTGTGTGGTTTTATCGGGTGAGCCGGACAAGGGAGTTCACCCAGATGTATGCCACGGAGCGACAGCAGCGCATCCTCGAAATCGCGCGCACCGACGGCCGCGTGGAGGTCGCCTCGCTCGCCGAAGCGCTCGAGGTCACCACCGAGACCATTCGCCGCGACCTCACCGCGCTCGAGCACAAGGGCGCCGTCCGCCGCGTTCACGGCGGCGCGATCCCCGCCGAGCGCCTCGAGCTCGAGCCCACGCTCGCCTCCCGCAGCACCCAGCGCACCGACGTGAAGCGCCGCATCGCGGCCCGCGTGCTCGACGAGATCCCCGCGGGTGGCACGGTCCTGCTCGACTCGGGCTCCACCACGCAGGCCCTCGTCGACCTGCTCCCGGCCGATGCCACCCTCACCGTGGTCACGAACTCCATCCCGGCCGCGGCCGCGCTTGCCGGTCGTCCGAACCTTACGCTGCTGATGCTCGGCGGCTCGGTGCGCGGCGCCACCGCGGCGGCCGTGGGCGACTGGACCACCCAGGCCCTCGCGGGGCTCGTGGTCGACGTCGCCGTCCTCGGCACCAACGGGCTGTCCGCCGCGCGCGGCCTCACCACCCCCGACCAGGCTGAGGCACACGCCAAGGCGGCGATGGCAAAGGCCGCGCGCCGCGTCATCGTCGCCACCGACTCCTCCAAGGCCGGCGACGACCACCTCCACCGCTTCGCCTCCCTCGAGCAGGTCGACCTCATCGTCACCGACGGCGACCTCGCCGAGGACATCGCGGAGGAACTTCGCGAGGCCGGCACCGAGGTGGTGTGCGCATGATCGTCACCCTGACCCCCAACCCCAGCGTGGACCGCGCGATCACCGTCACGCGCCTGACCCGCGGTGAGGTCAACCGCGCCGCCGAGGTGCACGTTGACGCCGGCGGCAAGGGCCTGAACGTGGCGCGCGCCATCACCGCTCAGGGCGGCGAGGCCGTCGCCGTCCTCCCCGCGGGCGGCACCGAGGGCACTGTGCTTGGTGAGTTGCTCGACTCCGCCGGCGTGCCGCGGGTCTCGGTCCCCGTCGCGGGCGCCGCGCGCGTCAACATCACCGTCGCGGAGCCGGACGGCACCACCACCAAGCTCAACGAGCCCGGCCCCCTCCTCAGCACCGAGGAACTGACGGCCGTGGTCGACGCCGCCGTGGAGCGCGCCGATGGCGCCGCCTGGCTGGTGGGCTGCGGTTCCCTCCCGCCGTTCGCCCCCTCCGACCTGTACGCCACCCTCGTGGAGCGCGGTCACGCGCGCGGCACCAAGGTCGCGATCGACACGTCCGGCCCCGCGCTCGCCGCGGCCGTCGCGGCCTCGCCCGACCTCATCAAGCCCAACCACGAGGAACTCGCCGAGCTCGTGGGCCGCCCCCTCCCGACCCTCGCCGACGTGCACGATGCAGCCCGCGCCCTGGTCGATGGCGGCATCGCCGTGGTCGCGGTGAGCCTCGGAGCGTACGGCGCCCTCCTCGTGACGGCCTCCGCCGTCCTTCACGCTCGCGCCACCGTCGCCCGTCCGCTGTCGACCGTGGGCGCTGGCGATTGCATGCTCGCAGGACTGCTCCACGGCCTGGCGACCGGGCTCGACGAGGCCGGTGCCCTCACCGCGGCCGTCGCGTGGGGTTCGGCCGCCGTGAGCCTGCCCGGAAGCCGTGTCCCCTCCCCCGACCACCTGGCCGGCGTTCACGTCGACCTCACCACCACCCCCGACCTCACCATGGAGCTGGGTCAGAGCTGACCCACGGAAGGACCGACAATGCCCCTCATCGATGAGACGCAGGTTGTCCTCGACCTCACGGCCGACGACCGCCACGCCGCCACTCGCGTGCTCGCCGAGCGCCTGGTCGCCACCGGACGCTGCACCGACCTCGACGCCTTCCTCGCCGACGTGCGCAAGCGCGAGGAGACCATGGCCACCGGCCTGCCCGGCGGCATCGCCATCCCCCACGCCCGCTCGGCCGCCATCACGGAGCCCACGCTCGGGTTCGGCCGCCTCGCGACGGGGCTCGACTGGGGGGCCAAGGACGGCGCCGCCGACCTCGTGTTCCTCATCGCGGCCCCCGAGGGCGGCGGCGAGGCCCACATGCAGGTCCTGCCCAAGCTGGCCAAGGCCCTCATGAAGAAGGAATTCACCGCCGCGTTGCGCTCCGCGACGTCCGATGCCGAGGTCGTCGCGCTCGTCCAGGCGGAGGTGGGCGAGGTGGTCCAGCCCCCGCAGGCTGCCCCCACTCCCGAGGCTGCCCCGGCTCCCGAGGCGAGCGAGGAGGCGAAGCCGGCCGAGGCATCGGCCGGGCTCACGCTCGTGGGTGTCACCTCGTGCCCCACCGGCATCGCCCACACTTACATGGCGGCCGAGGCGCTCGAGCGCGCCGCCGCCGACGCTGGCCACACGATCCACGTCGAGACCCAGGGCTCGGCGGGCGCCACTCCCCTCACTCCCGAGCAGATCGCCGCCGCCGACGCCGTGATCTTCGCCCACGACGTCGAGGTCCGCAACGCCGATCGCTTCGCAGGCAAGCCGCTGGTCGACGTCGGTGTGAAGAAGGCCATCTCCGACGGCCCCGGCCTCATCGCCCAGGCCGCCGCCAAGGCCGCCGAGTGGCGAGCCAACCCCGAGGCGCGCACGGCGGCGCCGGCTGCCGCTGCATCGGCCGGACTCTCATCGAAGGTCGACAGCAAGGCGGGAATCGGCACCCAGATCCGCCAGTGGCTGATGACCGGAGTCAGCTACATGATCCCGTTCGTCGCCGCGGGCGGCATCCTCATCGCGCTGTCGTTCATGCTCGCGCAGATCGCGCTGGGCGAGAACGGCGCCATCGAGATCGTCAACTACAACCTCACCTCCGACGACGCCTACAACGTCGCGCAGAACTTCGACATCACGTCGCTGACCGCCTGGGCCGCGCTGTTCTATGTGATCGGCGCCGCGTCGTTCGGATTCCTGGTGCCGATCCTGTCCGGCTTCATCGCCTTCGCGATCGCCGACCGGCCCGGCCTGGTGCCCGGCATCGTCGGCGGATCGGTCGCCGCGAGCATGGGCGCGGGCTTCCTGGGCGGCATCGTCACCGGTGTCCTCGGCGGCCTCGTCGCCAAGTGGATCGCCTCGTGGAAGGTGCACAAGGGAGTGCGCGGGGTCATGCCCGTCGTCGTCATCCCGCTGCTGTCGAGCCTCATCACCCTTGGCCTGTTCATCACCCTGCTGGGCGCCCCCATCACCGCGCTGTCCGATGCCCTCAACGAGTGGCTCACGGGCCTCCAGGGCGGATCGGCGTTCGTGCTGGGCCTCATCCTTGGCGCGATGATGGGCTTCGACCTGGGCGGCCCGGTCAACAAGGTGGCCTACTTCTTCGGCACCGCGGGACTGGCCGCGGCCGGCACCGCGACCGACGCCCCCGCCCTCACCATCATGGCCGCCGTCATGGCCGCCGGCATGGTCGCCCCGCTCGCGATGGCCCTCGCCACGACCCTGCGCCCCCAACTCTTCTCGGAGCCCGAGCGCGAGAACGGCAAGGCAGCGTGGCTGCTCGGAGCATCGTTCATCTCCGAGGGCGCCATCCCGTTCGCCGCCGCCGACCCCATCCGCGTGATCGTGTCCTCGGTGTTCGGCTCGGCCCTCACCGGCGGCCTGATCATGGTCTTCGGCGTCACCCTGCGCGCGCCGCACGGCGGCATCTGGGTCCTACCCCTCATGGGCGGCTTCCTGTGGTTCCTCGTCGCCCTCGCGGCCGGCGTGGCCCTCACCACCGCCATCGTGCTGGTCCTCAAGTCCCGCGACCGCAAGAACGTGACCGCCACCGCCTAACCCCCTCAACCTCACCCCAAGGAGAACTGTCATGGCACAACGCACCGTCACCATCGCATCGTCCGTCGGCCTTCACGCCCGCCCCGCCTCACTGTTCGTCGAGGCAGCCCAGGAGACGGGCCTCGACGTCGAGATCGGCCGCGCCGGCGAGGACGCCGTCGACGCGACGAGCATCCTGGGCGTCATGGCGCTCGGCGCCAAGCACGGCGAGGAGGTGGTGCTCACCGCCGAGGGCGACGGCGCCGACGCCGCCCTCGACTCGCTCGTGGCACTGCTCTCGCGCGACCTCGACGCGGAGGGCTGACATGTCCGGCGACATCCGCACGGGCGTGGGCGTCAGCGCCGGGACCGTGGCCGGGCCGGTGGTGCAGGTCGCGCCGCCGGTGAGGCCCCCGGCCGACGAGCCCGCCCCCGCCGACTCGGGAGCCGCCGTCGACGCGGTGCTCGGCGCCTTTGCGGCTGTCGCCACCGACCTCGACGAGCGCGCCGCCGCGGCCGACGAGCACGCCAGGCCCATCCTCAAGGCCACCGCGCTCATCGCCCGCGACAAGCAACTCGCCAAGGAGGCCGGCAAGCAGGTCGGCGCCGGCAAGGGTCCCGCCACCGCGATCGCCGCGGCCATCGAGACCTACGCCGCGCAGTTTGAGGCCCTGGGCGGATACTTCGCCGAGCGCGTCACGGACCTACGGGACGTGGGCTCGCGAGCCGTGGCCGCCGTGCTCGGGGTGCCGATGCCGGGGGTGCCTTTCTTGGAGGGGCCGTCCGTCATCGTCGCCGAGGACCTTGCCCCCGCCGAGACGGCCGCGCTCGACCGCACCAAGGTGGTCGCGATCGTCACCGAGGCCGGAGGCCGCACCTCGCACACCGCCATCCTCGCCGCACAGATGGGCATCCCCGCCGTGGTCCAGGTGGAGGGGGCGACCGCCATTGCTTCCGGCACCGTCGTCGCTGTCGACGGCGACTCGGGCGAGGTCACCCTCGACCCCGACCTGGAGCTGATCGAGGCGCAGCGAGTGCGACGTGAGAAGCGGGCCGCTGCGCTCGCCGAAGTGTCCGGGCCGGGCCGCACGGCGGACGGCCATCCGGTCGCGCTGCTGGCGAATATTGGCGGCGTGGACGATGCCGTCGCGGCCGGCGCTCAGGACCTCGAGGGTGTGGGGCTGTTCCGTACCGAGTTTGTGTACCTCGCGGCGACCACGATGCCGTCGGTCGAGGAGCAGGCCGATGTCTACCGCGCCGTGCTGGCGCCCTTCGATGGCCGCCGCGTGGTGGTCCGCACGCTCGACGCGGGCGCCGACAAGCCGCTCGCGTTTGCGAACCTGGGCGAGGAGGAGAACCCGGCGCTGGGTCGCCGGGGCCTGCGACTGTGCCAGGCGATGCCCGAGCTGATCGACTCGCAGCTGTCGGCGCTGGCGCTAGCGGCGCGCGACACCGGCGCCGACGTCAAGGTCATGGCGCCCATGGTCGCGACGGCCGAGGAGGCCGCCTGGTTCGCCTCGCGTGTGCGGGCGGCGGGCCTCCCCGCCGCCGGCGTGATGATCGAGGTTCCCGCGGCGGCGCTGCGCTCGCGCCACGTGCTGGCCGAGGTCGACTTCGGCTCGCTCGGCACCAACGACCTGGCCCAGTACACGATGGCTGCCGACCGTATGGAGGGCGCGCTATCCGACCTGCTGGACCCCTGGCAGCCGGCCGTCCTCGACGTGGTGGCCGCCGCGTGTGCCGGCGGCGCCGAGACCGGCAAGCCGGTGGGCGTGTGCGGCGAATCCGCCGGCGACCCCTATCTGGCCCTGGTGCTGGCGGGCCTCGGCGTCGCGAGCCTGTCGATGGCACCGTCCAAGGTGCCCGCCGTCAAGCTCGCGCTGTCGCTGCACAGCATCGCGGAATGCCGGAACCTGGCCGAGGTCGCGCGTGCCGCATCGTCGGCCGTCGCTGCTCGCGATGCGGTGCGTGCGGCCGCGAACCCGGATCTGTCCGCGATCCTTTAACCCCGCCCGTTCCAGGCCCGGCGCCGCCGGTCACGCCCTCCCCTCATGGCGTGGCCGGCGGCGCCATGGTGACTGTCGCGTGCCTAGACCTGAGCCGCGAACGCCGCGGCGCGCAACTGCATGTCGGCGATCTGGACCTGGCGCGCCTCCTCGACGTCGAAGCCCTCGTACCAGGTCTTGGGCGGACGCCTCGCGTTAGCGGAGCACTGGAAGTCCTCGCAGATCAGCGAGCCGAGGGTATTGCCGTTCTTGCCCGCCTTGCCCGAGCGCTTCGCGTTGTACAGGACCACGTCGTTGGGAAGTGACGCGTCGTTGCACCACGAGCACTGCGCTCGCGTGCGGGGCATCGAGCCCGGGTGGCGGAACAGGATGCCGATGAGGTCGCCCTCGAGCGTGGGGACGACCGCGTAGGCGCGGCGTGCCAGCTTGGGGTCGCGCCAGCCGAGGAAGTCGAGCCGGTCCCAGTCGAGGGTGTCGAAGTCGGCGGGCAGCGCGAGGTCGGAGACCTCCTTGCGGGAGGCGTTGATGAAGGAGGCGCGCAGGGACTTGTCGGTCAGGGGAAGCATGAGGTGTCGCTTTCTGCGATGCCCGCGGCGCTCGGGGCGCACACGCGGGCGGGGTTTTCAGGGTCGACGCTGTGGGCCGCGCCTGGTGGCGCAGCCCGGGGCGGGATTACCTGATGCCGGCGCAACGCGCGCCGACCACCTCCTGGAAGCTCACCCCTCAAGTCTACGGCTCTCGAAACGTTGTCATCGAACTCGTGCGCGCTAAGCAGGCTGGCGCGAAATCGATACCGCCCCATGCCGTTGTGTTCACGCAACCCGAGCCGCCATCACATCAGCGAAGCAACCTCATTGGCACGCGATTAGGCGACGAGAGAGCCCAGGGTCGCCAGAGCCCAGCGTCAAAACCTGTTTAGAACTTCAATGCAGTAACTCTCGGCGGCCGAGATATAGTGTGGTCGTCACCGCGCACCGCTCGGAGCTTGCACTCAAAAGATAAGATGGAGAGATTTGTGTTAAACCTCGAAGATGAGATCGAAGCGGGCCGTCGGGAGATTTTCACCGATTCGTACTCAATGTCACTCGGTGAGCTTTCGAATCTCTACCGAGACGGCGAACTCGACGTCCACCCCGAGTTCCAAAGAGTATTCCGCTGGCAAGATACTCAAAAGACTCGTCTCATCGAGAGCATCCTGCTGGGCATACCCCTACCGTCGATCTTCGTAGCACAATCCGCCGACGGTGCGTGGGATGTGGTCGACGGCGTTCAGAGGCTCTCGACGATACTCCAGTTTCAAGGTCTGTTGACCGACGATGAGGGCGAGCCAATGCCTCCCATTCGGCTCGAAGGAACACGGCTTCTACCTTCGCTTGAAGGTAAACAATGGGAAAGCAAGTCGCCGGAAAATTCGCTTACTCAGGCGCAACGCCTTGACTTCAAGCGCGCCAAGATCGACTTGAAGATAGTTCAGCGTCAATCGAGTCCTGAGAGCAAGTTTGATCTGTTCCAGCGCCTCAACTCGTATGGCTCCCAATTGACGCCACAAGAGGTCCGAAGCTGTATTCTCATCGGAACGAACCGTGATTTCTACTACTGGATGCTCGACCTCGCTAGCAACAAAGACTTTCTCGCAACAGTCGCACTGAGTGAACGTCTTATTCGGGAGCAATACCATCTCGAACTTGCACTCAGGTTCATTGTCTTCCGACGCATGGAAGCCAACGCGATTCGCAGGATCGGCAACTTGGGCGATTACCTTACATCTGAGGCGATTCGGCTTGCCAACGATACTGAATTTGACCGCGACGCCGAAAGTACGGCCTTTGCCAAGACGTTCGCACACCTCAATTCCACTGCAGGTGACCGCGCATTCAAGAAGTGGAACGCCGATAAGGGATCGTTCATGGGCGCCTTTATCAATACGTCCTTCGAAGTCATCGGCATGGGCCTCGGATACCATGCAAACGATTACGATTCCCTCGACGATATCGATGCCCTCGAACTCGCAAAGGAATTCTGGACCAAAGAAGACTACGGAAAAGGTTTCGCTACAGGCGTACGAGCCGAAACGCGGATGGGAAAAAGTATCCCGATGGGGCGCCAACTCTTCGAGAAATAAGGGACGCGCGAAGCATGGCCACGCAACTAGAGTTTCTCGTTGACGAGCTCGACGGAGACCTTGCGTCGCGGAAGCGTGAGATCTCGGACCTGAGGCAACTAACTACACAGGCGTCGGGCGCACGGCAAGACCTTTTGGCTCGCAGTTGCCAGGTGATGACGTACGCGCATTGGGAAGGGTTCACGAAGTTTGCACTTGGCCGGTACCTTGAGTTCATCTGTTCACGTCAGTTACCGGTCGGCAGCCTAAAGCCCGGACTACAGGCCCTGGCACTGCGAGGTCGGGTTCATGGGATTGATCGCGAACGACGAGACGTTTCCGAGATGATAGGCCTAATCAGTCATTTTGATGCGCGATCTACGGATATTTTCTCCGTCGACTCGAGTCGCCTGTTGCGGTTCGGTAACCTCGACACTTCTGGCCTTAGTAGTGTCCTATCGTGTCTGGGCCTCGCGTATAAATCTGTTTATGCGACACGACAAAATTTCATTGACGAAGTTCTATGCGGTAGACGACACAGGATCGCACATGGCGAGTGGCAGCCAATTCAAATTCACGAGGCGATTCAGGTTACACACGACACCCTTATGCTGTGCGACGAACTAAATACGCAGATTCAAGAAGCCGCTGTGTACGAACTATACAAGATCTAGCGCCAGTGATATTCGATTAGAAGAGAAGGGGCCATCGGCCGATCACGAGTTTTATCTACGTATTGCAAGCGCCTTGGCGAGGCAGCTTGGGAGCCGTTTTGATTAGGATCTCTTATCGCGCCGAGTTCACGGAATTTTGCACAAGTCGCGAGGCTTTCACTGTCTTCGCTTGGTACGACTGACACCGTAAGCATGGAACTCAGGTCACGGTCCGCATGGTCTGGCTAAGGGCTACTGCGGACACCATTGGACTATCTCGCGGGCACATCCATCTGGGGAGGCTCCGCGGTCCCCGCAGGCTCACCACCTAACCGCCAACAACAAGTCACGATGAACGAGAGGGTGATGGGCGATCACTCACCCATCACCCTCTCATCTTGCGTGAAACCGCTACCGCAGCACGGCCTCGAACTTCTCCGACGCAGCAGCAATGATCGCCTCGCGCACACCAAGCACCTCGTCAGCCGACAAGGTGTGATCCGCCGCGCGCAGGCGCACGTTGATGGCCACCGACTTGCGGCCCTCACCCACCTGCTCACCCGTGAACACGTCGAATACGGTCGCGTCCTCCACCAGGTCTCCCCCGGCGTGCTTCACGACGTTCACCAGGTCGCCCGCGGCCACCTCGGTAGAAACGACGAACGCGAAGTCCTCCTTCGCGAGCACCTGCTGCGACACGGGAGTCGCCGCGGCGATGACGCCGTCGGACTCGCGGATCAGCGGGTCCAAGACCACCTCGAACGCCACGGAACGCGGCGGAAGGCCCAGCGTCTCGCACACCTTGGGGTGCAACTCGCCGGCGTGGCCGACGAACTCGCCGTTGTCCAGCCAATAGGTCGCGCCGCGCCCGGGGTGCCACGGCATGCGCGCCCCCTGCGTGACGGACACGGCTACCCCGGCAGCGGAGGCCACACGCTCGACGGCGGCGAGGGCGTCGGCCCAGCCCCACGCCGTCGCGTGTCCATTCCAGCCCGCGGGCACGCGGTTGCCCGCCATGATGCCGGCCACGCGGCGCGGCTGACCCGGCAGGGCCTCGTTGAGCGCCTCGACCTCGGACGGCGCGATGCCGCCATCGGTCGAGTCCACCGTCGGCAGCGTGCCGATGTGCTTGGCCTGGTACGCCCGGCCCAGCTCGTACACGGCAACATCCTGCGCGCCGCGGCCCAGGTTGACGCGCACCGCGTCGACCAGCGTGGCGAGCATGGTGGTGCGCATGAGCGGCAGCTCGGCCGAGAGCGGGTTGGCGAGCGCCACCCAGTCGCGGCGCGGGTCCTCGTCGGGGATGCCCAGGTCGTCAAGGCGCGACTCGGAGATGAACGGGTACGTCAGCACCTCGGTGAGGCCCGACTCGGCGAGCGTGCGCGCCACCGCGCGGCGGACCTTCTGCCCGTGCGTCAGCCCACGCCCGGGAGGCGCGACGGGCAGCACGGACGGCAGGTTGTCGTAGCCACGCAGGCGCGCGACCTCCTCGACGAGCGTGATCGCCGAGTCAAGGTCGGGGCGCCACGTGGGCGGCGTCACGAGCAGCGACTCATAGTCGCGGTCGACCACGCAGCCGACCTTCTCGAGCGCGTCCACGACCTCGTCGGCCGGGTACTCGACGCCCACGATGGTAGAGGGATACGCCACGTCCATCGCGATCTGCTCGGGCGCGACCGTCTCGTCGAGGTCCGTGTAGACGTCCTCGATCTTGCCGCCGCCGAACTCCTGCATCAGGCTCAGCGCGCGCTCGACCGCCGCGACCTGCAGGCGCGTGTCCACGCCGCGCTCGAAGCGTCGCGACGCCTCCGAGCCCAGGCGGTGACGCCGCGCCGTGCGGGCGATCGTGACGGCGTCGAAGTGCGCCGCCTCCAGCAGGATGTCCGTGGTCGCGTCGGAGACCTCGGTCTCCGCGCCGCCCATGACACCGGCCAGCCCGATGGCACGCGCACCATGGCCGCCGGCCGAGTCCGCGATGACCAGGTCCTCGGCGTGCAGCTCTCGCGTCACGTCGTCGAGGGTGGTCAGCTTCTCGCCGGCCGATGCCCTTCTCACCACGATCGGCTCGCTCACCTGAGCGAGGTCGTAGGCGTGCAGGGGCTGGCCCAGCTCGAGCATCACGTAGTTGGTGACGTCGACGGCGAGCGAGATCGGGCGCATGCCCGCCTGCTCGAGGCGACGCTTCATCCACGAAGGCGAGGCGGCATCGGCCGAGAAGCCGGTGAGGCGACGCGCGACGAAGCGGTCGCAGCCCACCCGGCCGCGCACGGGCGTGCCGTCCTCGACGACCACACCGAAGCCGTCGCCGGCGCTGCCGGTGACCGCGACATCGGCCGGATCCCTGAAAACCTGCCCGGTCGAGTGGCTGTACTCACGCGCCACACCGCGCACGGAGAACGAGTAACCGCGGTCGGGGGTGACGTTGATCTCGATGGTCGACTCGTCGAGGCCCAGCAGGCCGATGGCCGATGCGCCGGGCACCAGGTCCTCCTCGGCCACGAGGCCGGGGAAGGTCACCTCGGAGGCGCCCGAAGGCGACGCGAGCACGATGATGCCGTCGTGGTCCTCGCCCAGGCCCAGCTCCTTGGCCGAACAAATCATGCCGTCCGACCAGTGGCCGTAGGTCTTGCGCCCGCCGATGGGGAACGGGCCGGGCAGCACGCCGCCGGGAAGGATGCACACCACGAAGTCGCCCTCGTGGAAGTTGTGCGCGCCACACACGATGCCCTTGGAGGAGGGGTACTCCTCCTTGTTGTCGGGCTTGTGGCCGGGGCCGGCGGGGTCGTTGTGCTCACCCACGTCCACGCGGCAGTAGTTGACGGTCTTGCCGTTGGAGGCGACCTCCTTGACCTGCGACAGCACGCGGCCGATGACGAGCGGACCGGTGATGCCGCCGCCCTCGATGCCCTCCTCCTCGAGGCCCACCTTGACGAGCGCCGCGGCGACGTCCTCGGGGGTCGAGCCGGGGACGAGGTCGACGGACTCCTCAAGCCACTTGAGCGGAATCTTCGGCACGTCTAGATCTCCATTCCGAACTGCTGGGAGAAGCGAATATCGCCCTCGACCATGTCACGCATGTCCTTGACTCCGTGACGGAACATCAGGGTGCGCTCGACGCCCATGCCGAACGCGAAGGCGGTGTACTCGTCGGGATTGATGCCTGCCGAGCGCAGCACGTTGGGGTGCGTCATGCCGCAGCCGCCCCACTCGATCCAGCCGGTGCCCGAGCAAGTGCGGCAGTCGTTGTCCGCGCCGCCGCACACGAAGCAGCGTAGGTCCATCTCCGCGCTGGGCTCCGTGAAGGGGAAGAAGGACGGGCGCAGGCGCGTCACGGCATCGGGCCCGAAGAGGCTGCGCGCGAAGGCGTCAAGGGTGCCCTTGAGGTGCGCCATCGTGAGGCCCTTGTCGACGGCGAGGCCCTCGATCTGGTGGAACACCGGGGTGTGCGTCGCGTCGAGCTCGTCGGTGCGGAACGTCTTGCCCGGGCACACCACGTAGATGCCGCGGCCCTCGTTCTGGAGGGCGTCGCGGCGTTCGAGCGCGGCACGCACCTGCACCGGCGAGGTGTGGGTGCGCAGCACGATGCCGGCCTCGGGCGGGTCGATGAAGAACGTGTCCTGCATCTCGCGCGCGGGGTGGTCGGGGTCGAAGTTGAGGGCGTCGAAGTTGAACCACTCCGCCTCCATCTCCGGGCCCTCGGCGACCTCCCAGCCCATCGCGACGAACGTGTCGCACATGAGCTCCTGCATGGTCTCCAAGGGGTGGCGGGCGCCCTTCAGCTCGCGGCTCACGGGGAGGGTGACGTCGACGGTCTCCTCGACGAGGACGCGGGCGTCGCGCTCCGCCTCCAACTCCTCCTGGCGGCCGGCGATGGCCTGGTTCACGCGGCCACGGGCCTTGCCCATGTTCTTGCCGGCGGTGGCCTTGTCGGCGGGCTCGAGGCCGCCGATCTGGCGGTTGGCGAGCGTCAGGGCCGCCTTGTCGCCGGTGTGGGCGAGGCGCGCCTCCTTCAGCTCGTCGAGGTCGGTGGCGGCGGCGATGGCCGCGAGGGCCTCCGTGACGGCCGCGTCGACGGCGGCACCGTCGAGGGGGGAGATCTCAGTCATGGCTGCTTTCCTGAGTGTTCGGGGGTCTGGGGGAAGTCTATCGGCGGGCGAGCGCATCGCTCCGTGCGGTCGATTGCGTCTCACCACTGCCCCTTAGCCACGTCAAATGGATCCATTTGGCTTGCCTAAGGCCGCTAACGAGGGGAAATCAACCGCGGCAAGGCCCGGGGGTTCTCCCCGGGCCTAGATAAACAGCGAAGGTGCGGCGCTCACCGGAGCGGCCGACTCCCGCGGCACGGCGGCGCGGGCCATGACGGCCTGGGGCTGCTCGCTCGTGCTCATGCGGACCACTCTAACGCTCCCCGCGGTGGATTCCCCCTCATCAAGGCCCTTAGACGCACCAAAGGGATCCATGTGACGGAAGAAGGTTAGGAGCCTGCGATGCCTGCCAGGCCCACGAGGATCATCGCGCCCGCGCACGTGTTGATCAGCGGCAGCGCGATCCTCAACTTGTCGGGGATCTCGGAGTTCTTGACCACGAGCACAGACGAGAAGAACAGCAGGATGGCAAGTACGAAGCCCAGCATCGAGGCCGACAACACCAAGAGCAGCGGCGCGAACATCGCGATCTTCTCGAACCGCGACGCGTGCGCGCCGAACCGGTACAGCTCCTGCTCGCCCAGGTACAGGGTCTGGAAGCCGGGGATCATCCCGCGCGCCGTGATGCGCGCCGTCTTCCCGTTCCTCAGCGGCACTGTCCATCCCCCGCCACGGCGCGACAGCGCGACGCCGTCGACCAGGATCGAGTAGAAGATTCCCTGCGCGCCCTTGAGCTCCACGGTGCCGGCGGCGCCGGGCACGTCCAGGGGGATGAGATTGCCAGCCATGGTCCTGCCTTCGTTGATGTCGCAGTGAGGCTAGCACCGGCCGTGTTGCGCTCAGATGTCCGTCCGCTTCAGACGGACGATGCGGTGGCCGGGCTCGCGCCGTACGCGCGCCCCTTATGGGTCGCCTTGCCGTCCACGAGCGCCTCGTCCGCCGCCGCGAGCAGCGCCGTGAGGTCGTGCCCGGCACGCGTCGCCAGGGCGTACCCGAGAGTGACGTCGACGCCGGCGTCCGCGGCCTCCGCCACCCCGTCCGCGAGCGCGGTCGCGGTCATGGCGCGCAGCCGCTCGGCGACGTCCGCCGGCTCTCCCCTGGCGCCGATGCGCATGACGACCACGAACTCGTCACCGCCGGTGCGCGCCGTCACGTCCCTGGCGCGGGTGGCCGACCTCAACGCGTCGGCGACCGCGACGATGGCCCTGTCCCCCGCGTCGTGGCCGTGGGTGTCGTTCAGGCGCTTGAAGCGGTCGAGGTCCAGCGCGGCGACCATCACCTCGCTGCCGTCACGATGCGCGGCGGCGAGCAGGGCGTCGGCCGCGCGCGTGAGTTCCGCGCGGTTGGCTAGGCCCGTGAGCGGGTCGGTCGCGGAGCGCCGCAGCGCGTCCCTTGCCGGCCGCCAATACCGGATGGCCATGGCCACGACGAGCCCCGACAGCGCGAGCGACACTGCGGTGAGCGCCGCGAGGCGGGCAGCGGAGTTGGCCGCCGCCGGGGCGAGCGCCTCGACGGGAGCGCTGAGGCGAAGCACCCAGTCCACGCCGGCATCGGCCTGAAGGGATCGCTCGAGCAGGACGGTGTCCCCCACCTGCGTGATGCCGTCATCCCCCTGGGCGGCGGCATCCGAGTCGGCCGTCTCGTCGGACGAGGCGACGACCACGTCGTCCTCCGTCACGACCGTCGCCGAGCTTCCCTCGCCCAGCGGCACGTCCTCGATAATCTCCACGAGCTGCTGCTGCTCGAACTTGGCAGCCACCACCGCCGTGAGCTCGCCGTCGTCGCGCACTCCCTTGGCGGGGGCGACGTAGGTGCCCTCGATGAACTTGCCGTCGTAGGGCTCGGTCCACGACAGCCCCACCACAGTGGCGCCGGCCTGGTACCAGGCCGTCTCGAGGGCCGATGTGGTGGTGGTCTCCTCGCGTCGGGCGGCCTCACGGCCCTGCTCGTCAAACGTCACGACCGTCATGAGGAAGGACTCCTCGTCCGCGTGTGCCGTCCATCGGGCCTCGAACCCGCCGTCCACGTGGCTGACCGCGGCGACCCTGCCGTCGGACAGGCCGAGCATCAGCCCGGACACCGACTCCTCGTCTCGCAGGATGTCCATCAGCATGGGGCCGGCCTCGGCAAGGTCCTCCGCCAGGTCGTCGAGGTCGCCGTCCTCGACCTGGGCGTGGACCCGCTCCAGCACGTCGGCACCGTCCTCGACGTAGTGGGTGACCCGGGTCTCGACCACGTCTCCCACGTAGCCGTACGTGTCGCGCAGCTCCTGCTTGGCGGCTCGGGTGGTGAGCCACGCATCCCCCAGCGTCAGAAACAGCTGAAGCGCCACGAGCGCGCCGGCGATCACCGCCACGCGCGCGAGCGTGCGCGGGCTGGGTGCGGAGTGCGCGCGGGCACGCGCACGGGGGCGCCGAGGGGACATGCCTCGAGTCTCCCGGCGCGGTCGTCCCGTCCCCGCGGGACCTTGGACCCGAGGACGCGTACCTCACGGGCCGGGACGCGTGAGATACGTCTCAGTCGTGCGCCGGGACGTCCTCGGACGGGCAGCTGTTGCCGTCGTAGACCTCGCCCTTGCCCATCTGCTTGCCGCGGATGAGCGCGGTGTCGGCGCGGGTCAGCAGCGCGCGCAGGTCGGTCTCACCGTCGATCGCCTCCGCGACTCCCATGGTGAGGCCCACGCTTCCGGCAACGTCGATCCTTGTCTGCAGCTCGCGCTCCACGTCGGAGCGCACACGCTCGGCGACCGTGACAGCATCGGCCCTGCGCCTCAGTACCTGCACCGTCACAAACTCGTCGCCGCCCAGGCGCGCCACCACGTCGCCCTCGCGCACGGCGCTGCGCAGCGCCATGGCGACGCCGATGAGCACACGGTCGCCGGCATCGTGCCCGTACTCGTCGTTGATGCCCTTGAACCCGTCGAGGTCGAGCATCGTCACCATCATGCGGTCCCCGCGCGACCGCGCGCCGGCCACGAGCCGTCCGCCGCGACGCATCAGCTCGGGACGGTTCGCGAGGCCCGTCAGCGGGTCCATCGTGGCGCGCTCACGCATGCGCTTCAGCGGGTGACGCAGCCGCAGCGCGAACACCACCGCTCCGATCACGATGAGCAGTGACGCGCCGGTCACCCACCCGAGGGTGCGGCCAAGGTCCCCCAGCCCGGACGACAGCTGCGACTCGTCGGCCGTGATGTGAATGACCCAGTCGAGCTTCTCCTCCCCCGGGAAGGTGCGGTCCAGCAGGATGACGGAGCCGGAGCGGGTGAACTCGGTGGCGTCGGCGCGCGTGGGCGGGTCCGAGTGCTCAAGGCCAAGGTCCGATGCCGTGGGCACCCGGTCCGCGGCCGCCGCGATCGCGCGTAGCTCGTCCGCGTAGGACGTGGGCGCGGCGATCACCTGCTCCGTGGGCGTGAGGATGAACGCCTCGGCGCCGTCGCCGTAGGGAAGGTCGTCGAGCACGCCGCCCAGCATGTCGAGGTTGAGGTCGGCGCCCACCACTGCCGTCTCGCGCCCATGAACCGTCGCGGCCTGCGCCACGGACTCGAGCGTGTTGGAGGTGTCGAACTCAAGGTACGGATCCGTCCAGACGGTGCCGCTCTCGCTGCTTCCGGCCACGTACCAGGGGCGCACCCGCGGGTCGTAGTCCTCCAGCGGATCCGTGTCCGCCACGGGCTCGAACGTGGTGTCGAGAAGGTCGGCGGTGACGGTGCCGTCGGCAGCCCCCGTGTACTGCGCGAACCCGGTGCCCACGCGCCTCAGCACCAGGTAGGCGCCGTCCGGCCAGCCGATGTACACGGCGCGCACCGTGGGCTCGCGCTTGAGGCGCTCCTGGACCGAGGCCGTGAGGTCCTCGCGGGTCACCTCGTCGGTGCGCGACAGCTGCTGAGCGGTCCCCACCACGACGTCCCTGGCCGACTCGGCGTAGCGCGCCACGCGCTCCTCGGTGAGGTCACCCACGTAGCCGTAGGTGTCGAGCGCCGCGGCGTCGAGCTGGCGCGAGGCGAGCACCACTCCCGCGATAGTCGCTCCCGCCTGCAGCAGCACGATGCCGACCACGACCCCGATCGCGATGAAGTACCCGCGCGAGCGCGTGGGCAGCTTCCGGGAGAACATGCACCTAAGATATGCGGCGCTCGCGCGCCGACGGACGGAATCGGGGTGGTCTTCGTCACACCTCGGCGGCAGCCGATGCGGTGGCACCCGCCAGGTAGACGCGCCCCTTGGCGGTTTGCTTGCCCTCGACGAGGGCCGCGTCTGCCCGCGCCACCAGAGCACCCAGCGGCTCACTCACCGCGTCGGTCACGGCAATTCCCATGGTGACGCCGATGCAGGAGCCGCCCTCGACACGGGAGTGGACCGCCGCTTCGAGGTCGTCGCGCAGGCGCCAGGCGATGCCGCCGCCGTCGACCCCGTCGGGAAGCACCATCACCACCACGAACTCGTCGCCACCCACGCGCGCCACAATGTCCGTGCCGCGCACCTGATCACGAAGTCTCGCGCCGACGGCGGTGAGCGCTGCGTCCCCAGCGGGGTGTCCGTAGCGGTCGTTCAGGGTCTTGAAGTGGTCGAGGTCGATGACGCCCACGACCACCGTGCCACCACGCCCGTGAGCTTGCTTGAGGAGTCGCCGGCCCTGTCGCTGAAGTTCGGCGCGGTTCAGAAGGCCGGTGAGGGGATCCGTAGTGGCCGCGGTCCGCAGGCCTGCGAGCGGGTGACGCACTCGCCACGCGATGAGGAGCGCAAGGCCGGTGACGGCTATGGTCGACGCCGCGATCCACCAGATCGTTCCCTTGAGCGCGTCCAGGCCGTCCGACAGCGCGGACCACGGGCTCACGATCACGATCTGCCACGGGAGATCGTGCGCCTTCGCGAACGCCCCTTGAGCTGTGACCGTCTCCCCATCGTCGACCCAGGCAGTCTCTCCCTGTGCGAGGTCATCCGTGAGCAGGCCGATGCCAAGATCGCCCGCCGTCGGCACGTCGCCCGTCGCCGCGATGTAGTCGGCAACCTCGTCCGCGCGAGCCGTGGGGAAACCGACCACCGCGTCCTGTGCCGACAGCACATAGGCCGCAGCGCCATCGCCGAACGGCAGGTCGTCGAGGGCATCGGTGAACACGGCAGTGTCCACGTCGGCGGCAACGACCGCGAGTTTCTCGCCATCGTCATCGGTGATGTCTCGCGACAGGGTCACGCGAGTACTGCCGGTGTCCGTGTCCACCACCGGCTCCATCCACGTGGTGCCGTCGGCTCCCACGGGGATCGTGTACCAGAGCTGCTCCCGCTGGTTCTCGTATGCGGTGGTGCGAACCTCGACAACGTCGAAGGCCTCGTCGTATACCGCGATGCGCGCGGCGTCACTCTCGGAGAACGCGTACGTCTGCTCGTAGCCCGAGTCCGTGCGCTCGAGCATGAGGTACGCGCCGCCGCTCCAACCGAACAGCACGCGAGTCACCTCCGGGTGATCGGAGAGTGCCACCATCGCGGTGAACGCCACGCGCTCGGCGTCGTCTTCGTCATCGACGGGATTGAGTTCTAGGCGCGACACCGTGGTCTCGATCGCCTCACGCGCGGGGTTGGCAGCGCTAGCCACGTCCGACGCCGTGAGCCTCCCCACGTACGTCACGGTGTCGATCTGCGCGTTCTCCATGTGCCGACCGGCGATCCACGCGCCACCGAGGGCGCCCACGATCTGCGCCGCGAGCACCACAAGGATAAGGGCGAGACCGATGCCGTATCCACGCGGCCGCGGGCCGCGCCCCGGCCGCAGGATAGAGAGCATGCCTCCATCCCATCAGCGGCCACCTAGGACCTTTCGCGAACGAGGATGTGAGCCTGCTCACTCCCCCGCAAGATAGACGCTCCCCTTGGAGGCCTGCTTGCCTTCGACGAGCGCCGCATCGGCCTGCTCAATCAATTCTTCGACGTGAAGACGCCCTGACGTGTGCACCGCAACGCCGACGGTGACTCCCACCCCAAGCCCACGCTCCCGGCACCTGACCAAGGCCGCCGACACCACGTCACGGAGCTCGGCCGCGACGCACCGGGCATCATCCTGAGCACGCCGGTGAAGCAGCACGACGAACTCGTCACCACCGACCCTCGCCGCCACCTCGTCTACCCGGATCCAGGACCTAAGTGCCGCGCTCACGCCCACGAGCGCCTCGTCGCCCGCGACGTGGCCGCAGACGTCGTTCAGGGTCTTGAAATTATCGAGGTCGAGCACGCAGACGATCACCTGTCCACCATTGCGAGCGTGTGCCCCCGCGACGTCGCGTCCGCGCAGCAGAAGTGCTGGCCGGTTGGACAGCCCCGTGAGCGGGTCGCTGCTCGCGGCACGATGCAGTCGGAAGAACGACCCCTTGCCCAGCATGGTCAACACCACCATGGCAACGGCGATCACAGTGGTGGCCGCTGTCGCCCACAGCAACGTGCCACGTAGGGCCACCACCGCGCCCGACACATCCCCATCGGTCGTCGCGATCTGGATCACCCAAGGCAGCCCGGACTCTTCGGACAGGCGGTATGCCAGCGAGAGGTGCCCGCTGTCTTCACGCGCCGCAACGCCACCGGGGACAAGGCCCCCGTCATGGATCTGAACACCAAGAGCACTGAGTTCAGGGACGCTCCCCGTCTCGTCGATGACGCTCGCGACCTCGTCAGAGCGCTCCGTCGGAGCGGAGACGAGCGTTCCATCGGTCGTCACCAGGAACGCCTCGGTCTCCTCGCCATACGGGAGGTCCGAGAGGACGGCGCTGAGCTCATCTGCCGAGAGATCCGCACCAATGACTGCCGCAATCTCACCGTCGTCTCCTCGCACCGCGTTCACGGCGGAGACGATCGACACTCCCGTCGCCGCGTCGACATACGGCGCTGTGATTTCCAGGTGGTCGCTCGCCGCCGCGACGGAGTACCACTCGCGCTCGCGAGCATCGCTTGCCGTGAACGGACGGGTGGTGACCGTCACGATGCCGAACTGTGGTCCTCGGACCGTCTCCGTCACGGTATCGCTCTCGCCGCGACGCGAGAGGGAGGTGAACCACGTGCCCGTGCGCTGGAGCACGTAGAACGAGCCGTCCGGGTAAGCGATAAACATCGCCTCGAGGCTCGACGAGGCGCTTAGCTGAAGGTAGGACGCCTGAGCCGCGGCGGTGTAGGGGAAGACCGGCTCACCGTCGCTCAGTTCAAACTGCGCCGACGCGGCCGCGACGGCTTGAACGCCCACGTCCGCAAACCCCTCAACCTTGGCCGCCGTGAGCTCACCCACGCTACCCAGGCCATCCAACTCGGCGCTGTCCATGTGACGGTCGGCGACCACGGTGCCGGCAATGGTGACGCTTATCTGCACCACGAGAATGGCGATCACGGCCCAGAACATGACGGTGAGCCTGGGCAGGCTCGGGCCCCTGTCAGCGAGGCGATGGAGCACCATGACCCACGGTAGGCGCGGTCCTCCTAGGACCTGTGACCGATCACAGGGTGAGGTTCGTCACACCTTTGGCGCCAAGCGCGGCCTGGCTCAGCGTGCGAGCGCTATGCGCGCTGAGCGGCGGCCGAGGCGTAGAGGCACACCGCGGCGGCGGTCGCGAGGTTGAGGCTCTCGGCGGCGCCGTAGATCGGGATGCGCACCACCTGATCGGCGAGCGCGAGCTCCTCGGGCTCGAAGCCCCAGGCCTCGTTGCCGAACACCCAGGCGGTGGGGGCGGCGAGGGCCTCGGCATCGGCCGCTCCCGAGCCCAGCTCGGCGTCGCCAGAGCCGTCGGCCGCCAGCAGGCGCAGGCCGGCGGAGGACAGCGCCACGGCGGCGTCCTCGAGCGGCAACGAGCGCACGATCGGCAGGTGGAAGATCGACCCGGCGGTCGAGCGAATCACCTTGGGGTTGCCCGGGTCCACCGACTGCCCGGCGAGGACGATGGCGTCGGCACCGGCGGCATCGGCCGCACGAATGACGGTGCCCGCGTTGCCGGGGTCGCGCACGTTGCTGAGCACCGCGACCAGGCGCGGCCCCGCGGCGAGCACGTCGTCGAGCGCGTAGCCCGCGTCGTCGACGACGGCGACGACTCCCTGCGCGTCGGCGCTCATGGCGTCCAGCACCTGCGGCGAGCCCAGGTGCACAAAGCGGCCGGCGGCAAGCGCCTCGGTCGCGATCTCGGGGTGGCGGGCGTGAGCGTCCTCGGTGAGGTACACGTCGCGCACCCGCGCGGCGGCGTGGCGCACTGCCTCGCGCACCGCCTGCGGTCCCTCGACCAGCAGCACGCCGGCCCGGGAACGCGCAGAACGCCCCGCCAGGGCGGCGACCTTCTTGATCCGCTCGGCCCTCGGGTTATCGAGGGTGAGCGTGAGGTCGTCGGGCCCGGCGGGGCGTCCTGTCATGCTGATGCGCTTTACGCGGCGGGAGCGTTCACGTCCTCGGGGAGCGCCTTCTTGGCGGTCTCCACGAGGGTCGCGAAGGCGGCCTCATCGTTCACGGCAAGCTCGGCGAGCATGCGGCGGTCCACCTCGATCTCAGCGGCCTTGAGGCCCTGGATGAAGCGGTTGTAGGTCATGCCGTTCGCGCGAGCAGCGGCGTTGATGCGCTGGATCCACAGCTTGCGGAAGTCACCCTTGCGCTTACGGCGGTCGCCGTAGGCGTACACCATGGAGTGAGTGACCTGCTCCTTGGCCTTGCGGTACAGACGCGAGCGCTGGCCACGGTAACCGTGGGCGCGCTCGAGGGTGCTACGGCGCTTCTTCTGGGCGTTTACTGCCCGCTTGACGCGTGCCATGTCTTACTCCTTGCGTTCCTCGGGCCTTACTTGCCCAGCAGCTTCTTGATCTTCTTCGAGTCGGCGTCCGACAGGATCGCGTCCTGCGCCACGCGGCGCTTACGCGAGGACGTCTTCTCCTCGAACTTGTGCACGTTCATGGCGTGCGAGTGCTTCACCTTGCCGGTGCCGGTGAGCTTGAAGCGCTTCTTGGCGCCCGAGTGGGTCTTGTTCTTCGGCATGATCTGCCCTTTCTGACATCAGGCCGTCGCCCCACGTGGGGGCTAGGGCACGAATGGGACCGGCTTACTCGCCGGACGTCTGCTTGGCCGTCTTGGCCGCGGCACGCTCTTCGCGGTCCGCTCGGTCGGCGGCCCGCTTGGCTTCGCGTGCGACGCGCTGCTCCTCCTTGGCCTCCGACTTCTTCTTCAGGGGCCCGAGGACGAGCGACATGTTGCGGCCCTCCTGCGAGGGCATGTTCTCCACGACGCCGAACTCCTGGAGCTCGTCGGCCAGCTTCAGCAGCAGACGACGGCCCATCTCGGGACGCGACTGCTCGCGACCGCGGAACATGATCGTGACCTTGACCTTGTCGCCGCCCTTCAGGAAGCGAACGACGTGGCCCTTCTTGGTCTCGTAGTCGTGCTCGTCGATCTTGAGACGGAAACGCATCTCCTTGATCTCGGTGTTGGCCTGGTTACGACGCGCCTCGCGCGCCTTCACCGCCGCCTCGTACTTGAACTTGCCATAGTCCATGAGCTTGACGACCGGGGGTCGCGAGTTCGGAGCGACCTCGACCAGGTCGAGTTCGGACTCCTGCGCCAGACGGAGCGCATCCTCGATACGGACGATGCCGACCTGCTCGCCCTGGGGGCCGACGAGGCGGACTTCCGGAACGCGGATGCGATCGTTGATGCGGGGCTCGTTGATGGTGGCTCCTTCTTGTCGAGTACATCTCGGCCGCCGGACAAGGAAAAAGCCCCCGTCCAAACGCAGACGAGGGCCACCACGATGGCGGCGCATCCGGTGTTTTCACCCCGGCTGTGCCGCGACCTGGAACCCCGGCCCAATGTCTTGGCCCTAGGGTGGGAGGTGGACTCCGCTTGCGCGCCGAGAAACGTTTCTCGGCCGGTCGACTCACAAGGATAGCACGATGACCTCTGACATGCCCGCCCCCACTTCTGACGCCCTCGGAACGGCCGATGCCTCGGCTCAGGCCGCGCGCGATCTCGCCGAGGTCAACGCTGTGGAACTTATCTCCACTGTAAGCGTTCACCTGCTGAGCGCCGCCGCGCTCCGCTGCGGTCTCGCCGACGAGGGCGAGGCTCACCAGGACCTCGACGAGGCGCGCACCCTCATCAACGCTCTGGCGGGCCTCATCACGGCCGCCGCACCGGATCTCGGCGACACTCACGCACGAGCGCTGCGCGACGGTTTGCGAAGCGTACAGTTGGCGTTCCGAGAGGCGTCGGTCATCCCCGACGCGCCCGGTGAGGGCCCGGGAGAGAAGTACACGGGGGCAGTGAGTTAGATGACACGTCCGCAGGACGCGAGCACCACCGAGCAGGTCGACGTCAGCGTCGACCCCGAGGTGATGCCCGACTCCGAAGCGGACGCACCCGAGGACTACCGGGCTGAGGACCTCGCCAACGACGAGGACGACACGATCATTCTGTCGCGGCGGGCCTTTACCGAGCCGTTCGACCTCGACGACGAGGACGATGACGACGAGGATGCGAGCCGCGTCGACGACGCGGACGAGGACGACGCCGAGCCCTCCCCCCACCAAGGCGAGGAGGCGGCGCCTCAGCCGCCCACCGCATCGGCCGCCACCGTGGGCGGCTCGGCGAGCCCGGCCACCGGCTCCCTCAGCCGCTACGCGCCGAGTGGGACCATCCCGATCATCGGCGACGCGAACCCGATCACGGGCTCGATGCCGGTCATCGGCCCCATCTATCCCCCCAAGCCGCGGCGCCCGTGGATCATCGCCACCTGCGTGCTCGCGGCGCTCCTGATCGGCGCTGGCTACCTGGGGTGGCGCATGTGGGAGATCAACGGCGAGTGGCAGCAGTACGCCGATGAGGTCGAGGAGGCGAACTACGCGCTCGGCGAGCAGATCGCCTCCGTGCAGCAGGAGCTGACGGACAAGCAGAACGAGGCCGACCTGCTGTCGGAGCAGCTCGCCACCAACAAGGCGCGCGTGGTGGACCTGTCCGCCGAAAAGGCCGCGGCCATCGACTCGTCCGAGTACGCCTCGCAGGTCACGGACAAGCTCGAGGAGACGCTGAGTCTGGGGCAGGTCGCCACGTCCTCGCTCACGTCCTGCATCGACGGGCTCGAGCAGCTGGTGTCCTACCTGCAGGCGCCCGAGGACGAGTACGAGGCCGACGAGATCAGCAACTACGCGGACTCGGTGACGGACCTGTGCGACACCGCCGAGGGCGCGACCAGCACGTTCCAGGACTCGCTGACCGAATGAGGCGTCGCACCGTTGTCCTCGCCGCCTCCTGCGCGCTCGCGCTGAGCGGCTGCGCGGCCCTGCCCGCGAGCCCCACGGCCGTCCCCACCGACTGGGTCCCCTCCCCCTCCGCCGAGCCCGACCAGAACAACGTCGCGCTGTCCCCCGACGGCTTCAGCGCCGCCCAGCGCATGACGGTGCGGGTGCGCAACATCGGCTGCGGCTTCGTGTCGACGGGCTCGGGCTTCGCCCTCGACGCCTTCACCCTGGTCACCAACCGTCACGTCGTCGCGGACTCCTCCCGCCTCGAGGTCTCGACGCACGACGGGCGCCTCATCGAGGTCACCGCCACCGAGGTGACGACGGTGGCCGACATCGCCATCGTCAAGACGGAGACGTCGCTCGGCGCCGCCTTCGCCACGCCGGCGCAGGAGGACCCCGAGGAGGGCGACGCGATCACCGTCACCGGCTACCCCAACGGCGGCCGCCTCACGACGACGACCGGCGTGGTGCTGGGCGCCGTGAAGGACCCGCTCGACTCCGAGGACCGCGGCGCCGTCGGCACCGTGCTCGCGACCACCGCCGTGGTGCAGCCGGGCTCCTCCGGCTCGCCAGCGCTGAACGAGGCGGGCGAGGTGGTGGGCGTCGTCTACGCGAAGAGCGAGACCACCGACCAGAGCTACATCGTGCCCGTGTCGACCCTCAACTCGCTGCTCGCACAGCCGCGACTGCTGGTGCCGCAGGCGGCCAGCTGCGCCGACTCCTCGGCCTCCTAAGCGGCCGTCAGGCCTGCGCGAGCCTCAGCTCGAGGCTGTCGATGCGCTGCGCCACCACGTCGGAGTGCGCGAGCTCGCGCTGGACGCGCTCCACGACGGTGTCGACCTCCGGGCGCGACAGGCCAGCCACCAGGCGCAGCACGATGGTGACCTCGGCCCCGCGCCCGGGTGTGACGTCGACGCCGCGCAGAGCGTCGTCGAGGGTGACAGCGGTACGCACGGCGGCCACGACATCGGCCACCACCACGCCGTCCTCGATGGCCGGCTGCCAGGCGTGACCCTGGCCTAGGGCCCAGACGGCCGGCCGCGGAATGAGGACCGTCTCCATGCCGGGGTTGACGACAAGCGACGACCAGCCCTCCGCGATCGCGGCGAGCGCGGCGCGGGGCCCCTCGGCGGGGATGGGACGCGCCTCGCGGTTCCACGTCTGCATGGCGTCGACGTCGGTGAAGACGGGAAGCGCGGCGCGGCCATCGGGCATCTGCACCGCAACCACGCCCGTCGACGCGACCGAGTCCTGCTCGAGCCCGTGCTTGCCGATGTGGCGCTGCTCCCCCGTCGCGAGCACGGGGATCAGCACGCGCGCGTACGCGAGGGCGTCCACCACGTCCGCGAGAGGCGTCTTGCCGTGCGAGTGGCGGATCAGGGCCTGCGCGAGGTGGGCGTCGGCCGACCCGTCGTCGTCGGCAAAGATCGACTCGGGAATCTCCTTCGAGGGCTCGGCGTCGCTCATGGGATCGATGCTACGGGGTGGGGCCGACAGCCCAACGCGTTACGGGCGGCCGGCGATGTCGAGCGCCTGCGGCAGCGTGAAGTTGCCGTTGTAGAGCGCCTTGCCCACGATCGCACCCTCGACGCCCTTGCCCACGAGCGTGCGGATCGCGGCGATGTCGTCGAGGCTCGAGATGCCGCCTGAGGCGACCACGGGGGCCTTCGTCGCCTCGGCGACCTGGCCGAGCAGCTCGAGGTTGGGGCCGGAGAGCATGCCGTCCTTTTTCACGTCGGTGACGACGTAGCGGGCGCAGCCCTCGGAGTCGAGGCGCGCGAGGACGTCCCACAGGTCGCCGCCGTCGCGGGTCCACCCGCGGCCCGACAGCGTGGTGCCGCGCACGTCGAGGCCCACGGCCACACGGTCGCCGTGCTTGGCGATGGCCGATGCGGTCCACTCCGGGTCCTCGAGGGCTGCGGTGCCGATGTTGACGCGGTGGCAGCCGGTGGCGAGCGCGCGCTCGAGCGACTCGTCGTCGCGAATGCCGCCCGACATCTCAACCTTGATGTCGACGCTGCGGACCACCTCGGCGAGGAGATCGGCGTTCGAGCCGCGCCCGAAGGCGGCGTCGAGGTCAACGAGGTGGATCCACTCAGCGCCGCCGTCCACCCAGTCCTGGGCGGCCTTCAGCGGCGAGCCGTAGCTGGTCTCCGAGCCAGCCTCGCCCTGCGTGAGGCGGACGGCCTGGCCGTCGGCGACGTCGACGGCGGGAAGGAGCTCAAGGCGCGGGGAGTCGGTCATGGTCTCGCTTTCGGTTGGGGTCTCGCGGCCGGCCGATGCTGGGGTGGCGCCGCGCATTCCGGGCACCAGGCTACCGGGCGCCCGTAGGAACGGGTTAGAGCGTCGAGACCCAGTTCTTCAGGAGCTGCAGGCCGGCCTCGCCCGACTTCTCCGGGTGGAACTGAGTGGCGGCGAGCGGCCCGTTCTCGACGGCGGCAACAAAGCGGTCCGCCTGCTGCTCGGTGCCTGCCTCCGACCACGTCACGAGCGGCGCGGCGAAGCGGCCGGTGTCCTCGGTGGTGCCCAGGGGGAAGTCGCGCACGCCGTAGGAGTGCACAAAGTAGAAGCGCTCATCCTCGACGCCGGAGAACAGGGTGGTGCCCTGCGGCGCGTCCACCGTCGCCCAGCCCATGTTGGGAACGACGGGCGCCTGCAGCAGCTCGACGGTGCCCGGCCACTGGTCGAGGCCCTCGGCCTCGACGCCGTGCTCGACGCCGCGCTCGAACATCACCTGCATTCCCACGCAGATGCCCAGCACGGGACGCCCGCCGGACAGCCGGCGGCCGATGATCTGCTCACCGCGCACGCCCTTCAGCCCGCCCATGACGGCGTCGAACGCACCCACGCCGGGGACAATGAGGCCGTCGGCGTTCTCCGCGATCACCCGGTCGTCCGTCAGGACCACGCGCGCGCCCACATGCTCGATGGCGCGCACCGCCGAGCGGACGTTGCCGAAGCCGTAATCGAGGACGCAGACGAGGGGGGAAGTCACGGCACCAGCCTACCGAGAGCGGCGGGAGGGCCGAAAACCCGGCCCGGCAGCCGCATCGGCCACTCCTAGTCCTCCGACGAGCCGTCGGGGTTGGGGTCGGAGTTGCGCTTGTTCTCCTGCTGCGCGCGGTAGGCGCGCTTGGCGTCCTTCGACGCGGAACGCAACTCGCGGAACGCCTGGAACTTGGTCATGCGCGCGTCGAAGACCTTGCCCGGGTGGGTCATGGCGATCTCGTCCATCGTCTGGACGCCGCTCATGAGGGTCGTGATGACGCCGGGAGCCTCGTCGAGTGCGAGCCCCGGCGCGACCTTGTCCCCCTTCACGCCGGCGAGCCAGCGGTGAATGGTGATCTGGCCCGCGCGACGCTCCATCGCGAGGATGGGCTGCTGCTTGACGAAGGCGGACACCACCCGGCCTGCCGCGTCCGTGGCGCCCGCGGAGGTGTCGTCGATCACCGCGAAGGCGCCCGCCGACGTCTCGATGCAGCGGCCCTGCACGCCGTTGAGCGCGCACACCGCGGCGAGCACCCGCCCGTTCTGGATGGGCGTGAAGATCGCGACGGTGTCCTCCTCGACGTGGCGGCCGGTCTCACCGGCCGGCTTCGCCGACTCGAGGGCGGACAGGTCGTCGGGGATCTCGACGCCCTCGGGAAGGTCGTCGTGGGTGCCGTCCTGGCTCACAGCGCGCCCTTAGTGGACGGGATGCCCTTGACCCGGGCATCGGCCGTCACCGCGAAACGCAGCGCACGCGCGAGCGCCTTGAACTGGGCCTCGACGATGTGGTGGGGGTCGCGTCCGGCCAGCACGCGCATGTGCACGCAGATGCCCGCGTGGTGCGCGATGGACTCGAGCGCGTGGCCCGTCAGCGAGCCGGCAAAGTTGCCGCCGATGAGGTGGGTCGCCTGGCCGACGGGCTCGCCCACGTGCACGAAGTACGGGCGCCCCGAGACGTCCACCACGCACTGCGCGAGGGCCTCGTCGAGCGGGACGAGGGCGTCGCCGAAGCGCGAGATGCCGGCCTTGTCGCCCAGGGCGATCTTCAGCGCCTCACCGATGCAGATGGCGATGTCCTCGACGGTGTGGTGCGAGTCGATGTGCACGTCGCCGGTCGCCTTGACGGTGAGGTTCATCAGCGAGTGCTTGCCGAGCGCGGTCAGCATGTGGTCGTAGAACGGCACCCCGGTGTCGATGTCGGTCTCGCCCGACCCGTCAAGGTCGAGCTCGACGAGCACCTGCGACTCGCTCGTCGCGCGCTCGATGCGTCCCGTGCGCTGTCCTGCGGTGGGCGTGGGCGTCTCGCTCATGCGGTGACCTCCATCAGTGCGCTCCTGAACAGCGCCATCTCCGTCGCGGTGCCGATCGACACTCGCAGCCATCCTGCGGGCCCCGTCACGCGGATCAGTACCCCGCGAGCCAGCAGCCCCTCAAACACCCTCTCACGGTCCTCGAAGGGCCCGAAAAGGCAGAAGTTTGCGTCCGTGTCCGCCACCGTGAAGCCCTGCTCACGCAGCCACTCGACGGTATCGTCGCGCTCGGCGCGGATCTCGTCGACCTGGGCCTGCAACTCGCGGTGGTGGGCCAGGGCGGCCCGCGCGACGGCCTGCGTCACGGCGCTCAGGTGGTACGGAAGGCGCACCACGCGCAGCGCGTCGATGACTGGCTCGTGCGCGACGAGGTAGCCGAGCCGGCCGCCCGCGAGCGCGAAGGCCTTGGACATCGTGCGGCTCACGGCAAGGTTGGGGTGCGTCGGGATGAGGCTCGCCGCGCTCGGCACGCCGGCGCGCCTGAACTCCGCGTAGGCCTCGTCGATCACCAGCACGCAGCCGCCGTCGACGTCCTCGGTGGCGGCGTACAGCGCGCGCACCTCGTCGAGGCTGAGCGCGGTGCCCGTGGGGTTATTCGGGCTCGCGACGATGACGAGGCTGGGCTGCTGGGCGCGGATCTCCCGGGCCGCCGCCTCGATGTCGATCGAGAAGTCCTCGTTGCGCGGCACCGCGATGTACTCCGTGAGGGAGTCCCGGGCGTACTCGGGGTACATCGAATAGGTCGGAGCGAAGCTCATGATCGTGCGGCCGGGGCCGCCGAAGGCCTGGTGCAGGTGCAGCATGACCTCGTTGGAGCCATTGGCCGCCCAGATGTTGCGCGCCTCGACGAAGTCGACGTAGGACTCGGCGGCGAGGTACGCGGCGAGGTCCTGGCGCAGCAGTGTGAAGTCGCGGTCCGGGTAGCGGTTGAGCCCCTCGGACGCCTTGCGCACGGCCTGCGTGATCGCGTCCACCACGACGGGCGGCGGCGAGTAGGGGTTCTCGTTGACGTTGAGGCGCGCGGCAACGGCCAGCTGCGGGGCGCCGTACGGCTCCAGCCCCGCGAGATCGGGGCGCAGGGGCAGGGTCATGGCTGGGAGTCTAGTGGGCACGTATGACAGCCCCGTGCGGACGGCCGATGCGGTGGACGGCCGATGCTGCGGCTCGCCCCGCGGCGCGGGGCCTAGCGGATGGAACCGGTGCTCTGCGAGACGCGCGCCTTGCTGATGTAGCCGCTCTTCTTTCCCGTGACCTTGACGGAAATACGGTGCCCCTTGTCCGCCGCACGCAACACGTAAGACTTGCCGGCTGCGCCGGAGATCTTCTTGCCGTCGCGACGCCACTCATAGGTGAAGGACGGAGAGGGCTTCCATGCGGGCACCGATGCCGTCAGCGTCGACCCCACCTTGCGCGTTCCCTTGACGACGGGTGCCGCAGTGCTCGTGAAGGACTGAGCCTGAACGCTCGCTGCGAGGGTCTTCGACGACGCGTAGCCGGCGAAAACCTGGACACCCCACGCGCATCCGTACTTGTCCGTCGCGAAGCCGACACCGATGTGGGTAAAGCCGCGATTGAGCATGTTCTTGTTGTGACCCGCAGACCGCTTCCACTGGCCCACCATGGTGGTGGCAGGAGCGCTATACCCGCAGTTGTACGCCACGTTCTCACCCGCGGACTTCCAGCCGCTCGGGATCTGCGACGAGTACTTCGGGTTGTGGCGAAGCGAACCGCTAGAGGCGAGGGCCTTTGCCCAGTCCTGCGCCACCTTATCCATCGCTGCGCTCGTGCGGAGCTGCGAAACCTGGTTGGCCACGCGGTGCTTGTTGGTCCCCGCCGTGATGGCGGTCCGCCCCTGGCCCTCGGTCACCGTGGCCGCATGGGCGGGCACCGCCGCGGTCGCGGCAAGGGCGAAGGCGAGGACCGTGGCGGCAAGAGTCGCGAGGGTGCGGCGCGGGGCGGTGCTCGGCATCGTGTCTCCTGGGCGTTCACTACTGCTGACGGGCGGGTGCTGACCAGAAGGTAGCGGCGCAGCCCGCCAGGATTCGGACATACGCGACGAATCGTCTGCCCGGCATGCGAGAAAAACTCCTGCTAAACGGCATGCACGTGCGTCTCACGTGGCCTTTGTCACACTTGCTGCGCCGCCGGTCGGGTCCGGCAGTGTCGGAGCCTCCCCCTACCGTGGTGGGCATGAGTACGGAATCCCCTGTCGCATCGGCCACCACCTCGCTGCGCGACGAGGCCGAGGCGTCGCTGCGCCGCCTCGTGGGGCGCGAGGACGTCAGCCTGCGCGACGACCAGTGGCGCGCCATCGAGGCGCTCGTGGACCGCCACGCGCGGGCGCTCGTGGTGCAGCGCACCGGCTGGGGAAAGTCGGCCGTGTATTTCGTGGCGACCATGCTGCTGCGCGCCCGCGGGGCGGGCCCCACGGTCATCGTGTCGCCGCTGCTGGCGCTCATGCGCGACCAGATCGCTGCAGCGTCCCGTGCTGGAGTGCGCGCCGCGACGGTCAACTCCGCCAACGTCACCGAGTGGGACGACGTCCACGCGGCGATCCGGGCAGGCGAGATCGACGTCCTGCTGTGCTCGCCCGAGCGGCTCAACAACCCCGGCTTCCGCGACGAGGTCCTCCCCCGTCTCGCGGCCGATGCAGGGCTGGTCGTGATCGACGAGGCCCACTGCATCTCAGACTGGGGACACGACTTCCGCCCCGACTACCGGCGCATCCGCACCCTGCTGGGCGACCTCCCCGAGGGCATCCCCGTGCTCGCCACCACCGCGACGGCGAACGCGCGCGTGACCGCCGATGTCGCCGAGCAGTTGGGTGTGCGGCGCCCCGCGGCGGTGGCCGATGCCGTGGCGGCCGGGGACGACGAGGAACTGCGCGAGGAGGTGCTCGTGTTGCGCGGCGAGCTCGATCGCGAGTCGCTCCACCTCGCCGTGGTCGACCTGCCCGACACCGCAGCGCGGGTGGCGTGGCTCGCGGGCGCACTGCGCGAGATCGACGGCTCCGGCATCGTCTACTGCCTGACCGTCTCGGCGGCCGAGGAGGTCGCCTCGCAGCTGCGCTCGGCGGGCCTCGAGGTCGCGGCGTACACGGGCCGCACGGACCCCACCGAACGCGAGGGCCTGGAGGAGGACCTCAAAGCGAACCGGGTCAAGGCGCTCATCGCGACGTCCGCGCTCGGCATGGGATTCGACAAGCCCGACCTCGCGTTCGTGGTGCATCTGGGCGCCCCGTCGTCGCCCATCGCGTACTACCAGCAGGTGGGGCGTGCCGGGCGTGGCGTGGACAGGGCCGTGGTCGTCCTGCTGCCCGGAGCCGAGGACCGCGCGATCTGGGACTGGTTCGGTTCCCAGGCCTTTCCCCCCGAGGAGCAGGTGCGGGCGGCGCTCGGGGCGCTCTCCGCGGACCGGCCCACGTCCGTTCCTGCGCTCGAGACCGCGGTGGACCTGCGGCGCGGGCGATTGGAATCGATGCTGAAGGTGCTCGACGTCGACGGCGCGGTCCGCAGGGTGCAGGGCGGCTGGGTCGCCACCGGCGAGCCGTGGGCCTACGACGCCGAGCGCTACCGGCGCGTGGCCGCCGCCCGCGCCGCCGAGCAGGACACCATGCTCGAATACGAGGCGCTCGGCTCGTGCCGCATGGCGTTCCTGCGCCGCGTCCTGGATGACCCGGCACTTCCCGACGGCTGGGCCTGCGGCAGGTGCGACGTGTGCGGCGGCGTGGACCTGCCGGCGGTGCCCGACGCCGATGCCGTGGCCGCGACGCGCGCCGATATGGACCGGGTGGGAGTCGAGGTGACCGCCCGCAAGCAGTGGCCCAGCGGCGTGGATCGCATGGGGCTCGACCTGCGAGGGCGCATCCCCGCGGCCGAGCAGGCCCAGCCGGGCCGGGCGGTCGCGAGGCTCGACGGCCTGGGGTGGGCGGTGCAGCTGCGCGAGCTTCTCGAGTCCCGGGACGCCGAGGGCGCTCCCGTGGATGGCGAGACGCCCGTGCCCCTGCGCGGCGCGGCGACCCGGGTGCTCGACGACTGGGACGGGCTGTGGACCGGGGCCGGGCTCACGCGGGTCAGGACCATCGACGCCGTGGTCGGCGTCAGGTCCGCGACACGCCCCCAGCTGATGCGCCACCTCGCGCCCGGTCTCGCGCGCTACCTGCAGATGCCGTTCCTCGGATGGGTGGGCCCGCGCCAGGGTCAGGAGGAGCCCGGCCGACACGACCTGAACTCGGCGCAACGCCTCGCGGTGGTGGCGCGGAGGCTCGAGCTCGAGGACGCGGCGCGCGCTTCGCTCGGCGGTCGCGCCGTGCTGCTCGTCGACGACTACACGGACTCGGGCTGGACCCTCACGGTCGCGGCGCGGCTCCTGCGCCAGGCGGGTGCGGGCGACGTCTATCCCTTCGTGCTCGGCGTGAGGTAGCCCGGCGCGGGCCGTGGGGGCGAGCCGCCCGCGCGGCGGTTTGTGCCGTCGGCAAACCCTCCGACGCCGCGGGCCGACGACGCGATGTGATGGGGCCATGAGAATCCTGATCCTCGGCGGGACGGCGTTCCTCGGGCGCGCCATCGCCAGCGATGCCCTCGTGCGCGGCCACAGCGTCACCTGTGCGGCGCGCGGCACGTCCCCCACGCCGGCCGGTGCCGCCTTCGTCCGCATCGAGCGCGACGACGAGCGGGGCCTCACTCCCCTCGCCGGCGAGGCCTTCGACGCGATCGTCGACGTCTCCCGCACCCCGCGCCACGTCGAGCGGGCCGTGCGCGACCTCGACGCCGACCATTGGGTCTTCGTCTCCACGACCAACGTGTACGCGCGCTTCGACGTCCCCGAGCAGCGCGAGGATGCGGAGCTGCTCGACGAGCTCGAGGATCTCGACGACCCCGACGACTACGGCCGCGCCAAGGTGACGTGCGAGCGCCTGGTGCGTGGCGCATCGGCCACCGCCACGGTGGTCAGGCCCGGGCTGATCGCCGGGCCGGGCGACGACACCTCCCGCAGCGGCTACTACCCCTGGCGCTTCGCTCACCCGACCGGTCACGACGTCCTCGCGCCGGCCGGACCCGACTTTCCGACGGCCATGATCGATGTCGACGACCTCGCCGCCTGGATCGTCGACGCTGCCGAGCGCCGCCTCGACGGCGTCTTCAATGCGACGGGCCCCACCACGACGCTGGGCGAGGTCGTGCGGCTCGCCGCCGCGGCGTCGGGGAGCACCGCTGCGCCGCGGTGGGTGGATCCCGCCGACCTCGCCGCGCACGGCATCGCGCCGTGGATGGGCGCGCGATCGCTGCCGCTGTGGATCGACGATCCCGACTGGAGGTGGTTCGCCACGCTCGACACGACGGCCGCTCGTACGGAGGGCCTGGTCACGCGGCCGCTGGCCGAGACCCTCGCGCGCTCTCTCGCCTACGAGGCGGCAAGGCCCCACTCGCTCGACGGCGATGCCTCTCGCGCCGGCCTGTCAGACGGCGAGGAGCGCGACCTCCGGGCAGCGCTCGAGGGCGCCGCGTAGAGCCCTATCCCTCGAGGCGCGCCTGCACGGCCTGGCCGTGCGCCGGCAGGTCCTCGGCGTTCGCGAGCGCGATGACCTTGTGGCCGATCTCGGCGAGGGCCGCCTGGTCGTAGCGGATGTACTGGATGGCCTTCAGGAAGCTCGTCGTGTTGAGTCCGCTCGCGAAGCGGGCGGTGCCGCCGGTGGGCAGCACGTGGTTCGAGCCCGCCATGTAGTCGCCGAGCGGCACCGGGCTGTAGGGCCCGATGAACACGGCTCCCGCGCTGCGGATGCGGCTAGCGACCTCGTCGGCGTCGCGCGTGTGGATCTCGAGGTGCTCGGCCCCGTAGGCATCGGCCACCTGGATCGACTGGTCGATGCTCGAGGTGAGGATCACCGCGGACTGCACCCCCGTGAGGGCCTCCTTGGTGCGGGCCAGGTGCTTCGTGTCGTCGGCGCGGCGCCCGAGGGCCTCCTCGACGCGCTCGGCGAGGTGCTCATCGTGCGTGATGAGAACCGAACCGGCCAGCGGGTCGTGCTCGGCCTGGCTCAGCAAGTCGGCGGCGACGAACTCGGGGTCGGCGGTGTCGTCGGCGATGATCGCGATCTCGGTCGGGCCAGCCTCGGCGTCGATGCCGACCACGCCGTTCACCGCGCGCTTCGCGGCGGCGACGTACACGTTGCCCGGGCCGGTGATGATGTCGACCGGGTCGCACAGGTCCTCGGCGCCGTAGGCGAGCATGGCGATCGCCTGCGCTCCTCCGGCGGCATAGACCTCGTCCACGCCCAGCAGCGCACACGCGGCAAGAATCGTGGGGTGGGGCTCTCCCCCACACTCGCGCTGTGGAGGCGTCGCGACGGCGATCGACTCGACGCCGGCGGCCTGCGCCGCGACCACGTTCATGACGACGGAGCTCGGGTACACGGCAAGGCCGCCGGGCACGTACAGGCCGACGCGGCCGACCGGCACCCAGCGCTGGGCGAGCCTCGCACCGGGAGCGACCTCGATCTCGACCGGCGGCGGCACCGTCGCCTCGTGGAAGGCACGCACGCGGGTGATGGCCTCGCGGATCGCGTCGAGCACGGCGGGGTCCTGGGATTCCAGGGCCGCCTCGATGCGGTCGGCAGGCACGCGGATCTGGTCGAGCTCGACGCCATCGAAGCGCGCCGCGTACTCCCGCAGCGCGTCGGCTCCGCGCTCGCGCACGTCCGCGATGATCGGCGTGACGACCTCGACCGCATGGCTCACGTCGAGGTCGGCGCGGGGCACCACCTCGAGCAGCTCTCGGGCGGTCAGGTCACGGTCGCGAAGGTCGATGCGGCTCAACACGCGCCCAGCCTATCGCCGCGGCTCGCGCTCGCCTCCCGTTACCGGTGACCCTCCGCGCCCCACACCCGTGGCGGTAGAGACACGGCGGTGGCGAGCGCCTACCGGGCGGTTCGCGGTAGAGACACGGCGGTCTGGCGCGCTCACCATGGCATGGCCGTCCGCGTGTGGCACGCTGACCGGCATGACGCACCTCCCCCTCGCCGGTCAGACGGCGCTCGTGACGGGAGTGTCACGCCGACGCGGCATCGGCTTCGCGGTGGCTTCTCGCCTCCTGCGCGACGGCGCCTCGGTCTTCGTCCAGCACCACCGCCCGCACGACGTCGACCAGCCGTGGGGCGGGGACGACATCGACGCGCTCGTGCGGGAGCTTCGCGGACTCGCCGCTCCCGGCGCCATGGTGGGCGAGGCGGCCGTCGACCTGCGCGAGCCCGATGCCCCTGCCGCCCTTGTTGCGCGCGCCGCGGACCTGACCGGCGGGCTCGACATCTTGGTGTGCAACCAGGCCAAGAGCGGCGACGACGGCTCCATCCACGATATGACCGCGGAGCGCCTGGGCGCCATGTGGGAAACCAACACCCGCGCCACGCTGCTGATGACGACGGCGTTCGCCGCGCTCCACGGCGGCGCCGCCGGCGCGGCACGCCCTGGCGACCGGTCCGAGCTCACTCCCCTGGCCGGCCCCACCGGTCGAGTCATCTGGATGACATCGGGCCAGGGCGACGGGCCGATGCCGGGTGAGGTCGCGTACGCCGCCTCCAAGGCGGCGCTGTCGGGAGTCACGGCGACGGTCGCGGCGGAGCTGCTGGGACTCGGGATCGTCCTCAACACCGTCAACCCGGGCCCCGTCAACACCGGCTACCTGGACTCCGACTCCACCGATCGCGATCTCGGCCCGCTCGACGAGTGGCGCGCACGCACGCCGTTCGGCCGCTTCGGCGAACCCGCCGACCCGGCCAACCTCATCGCCTGGCTCGTGTCCGAGCAGGGCGCGTGGGTCGCGGGCCAGGTACTCAAGTCCGACGGCGGGCTCAGCCTGTACTGAGGCGAGGGTCGCGCGCACCGTAGGGCTCCACCAGGGGACGTGCGCCCGCGTGAACACACCCTGAGCGTCCACTGGGGCGCAGGGCGAGCACGCGCGGGGTGAGCCCGAGCCGGCGCCCGATTCCTAGACCGGGACCAGGCAGCTGGGGCCGAATGCGGCCTTCAGGTCCCCGTAGAGCGCGGAGGATCGCGCGACCCTGAACTCGTCGCCCAGGCGCATCGTGATGGGGTCGCCGGTGCCGGTCAGCACCATGCGGACCTCGATGTTTCCCGGATGCGAGCGCAGGATGGTCTTGATCTCCTCCACCATCGGGGCGTTCACGCGCGCGGCGGGCACCGTGATCGCGACGGGCGACGTGTCCGCCACCTGCAGGTTCGGCACCCGCAGCTCGACGGCCGAGAACTGCAGGCCGCCGTCGCCGCGCTCGCGCGCACGCACCTTGATCGCCACCACCGCATCGTCGACGAGGTCGCGCGCGTAGGTGTCGTAGGTCTTGCCGAAGAACGAGATCTCCGTCTCGCCCGTGAGGTCCTCGAGCGTGACGATGGCGTACGGGTTTCCCGACTTCGCGACGCGGCGATCGACGCGCGTCACGAGGCCGGCGAAGGACACCTGGCCGCCGTCGGCCACGCCGTTCGCGGGCGTCGCCGACAGGATCTGGTGCGACGCCTCGGAGCGGATGATGTGGTCGAGGCCGGACAGCGGGTGGTCGGACACGTACAGGCCCAGCATGTCGCGCTCGAGGTTGAGCTTGGTCTTCTTGTCCCACTCCTCGAGCTCGGGGACCACGACCTTGACGCCGGAGCCGATCTCCTCGTCCATGCCGAACAGGTCGAACTGGCCGGTGGCCTCCTGGCGCTTGACGCCCACCACCGAGTCGATGGCCTGCTCGTGAACCGCGTTGAGCGAGCGACGGGTGTGCCCCAGAGAATCGAAGGCTCCTGCCTTGATGAGCGAGTCGATGGTGCGCTTGTTGCACACCGTCGCGGGCACCTTGTCGAGGAAGTCCTGGAAGGACGTGAAGGCACCCTTCTCCTGACGCGTCTTCACGATGGCCTCGACGACGTTGGAGCCGACGTTGCGCACGGCCGTCATGCCGAAGCGGATGTCGGTGCCCACGGCCGAGAACAGGCCCTTGGACTCGTTCACATCCGGCGGCAGCACCGTGATGCCCATGCGGCGGCACTCGGCGAGGTAGAGCGCGGACTTGTCCTTGTCGGTGCCGACGGAGGTCAGCAGCGCCGCCATGTACTCGGTCGGGTAGTGCGCCTTGAGGTACGCGGTCCAGAACGACAGCACGCCGTAGGCGGCGGTGTGCGCCTTGTTGAAGGCGTAGTCGGCGAACGGCAGCAGCGTGTCCCACAGCGCCTTAATGGCGGCGTCGGAGTAGCCGTTGGCCTTCATGCCGGCCTCGAAGTTCCCGAACTCCTTGTCCAGGATCTCCTTCTTCTTCTTACCCATGGCGCGACGCAGCAGGTCGGCCGCTCCCAGCGTGTAGCCCGCGACGATCTGCGCGATGCGCTGCACCTGCTCCTGGTACACGATGAGGCCGTAGGTGATGCCCAGCACCTCACGCAGCGGCTCGTCGAGCTCGGGGTGAATCGGCGCGATCGGCTGACGCCCATTCTTACGCTCGGCGTAGTTGGTGTGGGAGTTCATTCCCATCGGACCGGGGCGGTACAGCGCCAAGACGGCGGAGATGTCCTCGAACGTGTCGGGCTTCATCTGACGCAGCAGCTGTCGCATGGCAGTGCCGTCGAGCTGGAACACGCCGAGCGTGTCGCCGCGGCCCAGGAGATCGAAGGTGGCCTCGTCGGCGAGCTCGAGGTCCTCGAGGACCAGCGGCTCCTTGCCGTTGTCGACGATGTTGTCGAGTGCGTCGTCAAGAATCGTCAGGTTGCGCAGGCCAAGGAAGTCCATCTTGACCAGGCCGAGGCCCTCGCAGGTCGGGTAGTCGAACTGCGTGATGACGGCGCCGTCCTGCTCGCGTCGCATGATCGGGATGATGTCGATGAGCGGGTGGCTCGACATGATGACGCCGGCCGCGTGCACGCCCCACTGGCGCTTCAGGCCCTCGAGTCCCTGCGCGAGCTCGAAGACCTCCTGGGCCTCCGGATCGGTCTCCAGCAGCGCCCGGAAGTCGGCGCCCTCGTGGTGACGCGCATGGGCGGAGTCGGTGATGCCGACCAGGGGCATGTCCTTACCCATGATCGCCTCGGGGTACGCCTTGGTCAGCGTCTCGCCCACGGAGAACGGCTTGCCCAGCGCGCGCGCCGCGTCCTTCAGCGACTGCTTGGCCTTAATGGTGCCGTAGGTCGCGATCATCGCGACCTTCTCCTCGCCGTACTTGTCGCTCACGTAGCGGATGACCTCGGAGCGCCTGCGCTCGTCGAAGTCGATATCGAAGTCGGGCTTGGACTCGCGCTCCGGGTTGAGGAAGCGCTCGAAGTACAGCTGGTGGACAAGCGGATCGATGTCCGTGATCTTCATCGCGTAGGCGGCCATCGAGCCCGCACCGGAGCCACGGCCGGGCCCCACGCGGATGCCGTTGTCCTTGGCCCACTGGATGAAGTCGGCGACGACCAGGAAGTACCCGGGGTAGCCCTTGCCAGCGATGACCTCGATCTCGAAGTCGGCGCGCTCCTGGACCTCGTGCGGGATGGTCTCGCCGAAGCGCTCGTGAAGGCCCTTCTGGACCTCCTTCACGAACCACGAGTGCTCGTCCTCGCCGGCCGGCACGTCGTAGACCGGCATGTAGTCGGCCTTGGTGTTGAACTCGACCTCGCACTTTTCGGCGATCTCGAGCGTCGAGTCGCATGCCTCGGGGAGCTCGCGCCACAGCTCGCGCATCTCTGCCGCGCTCTTGAGGTAGTAGCCGTCGCCGTTGAAGGCGAAGCGCTTGCCGCCCTGGTCGTAGGTGGGCTCGTTGAGGTTGGAGCCGGACTGGACGCACAGCAGCGCCTCGTGCGCCACGGAGTCCTCTTGGCGCACGTAATGCGAGTCGTTGGTCGCCACGAGCGGCGCGCCCAGCTGGTGGGCGAGCCGCAGTAGGTCCTCGCGCACCCGCTTCTCCAGCAGCAGCCCGTGGTCCATGAGCTCCACGTAGAAGTTCTCGGCGCCGAAGATGTCCTGGAACTCGCCGGCGGCCTTCAGCGCCTCGTCGTACTGGCCCAGGCGCAGGCGCGTCTGCACCTCGCCCGACGGGCAGCCCGTGGTCGCGATGATTCCCTTGCCGTAGCGCTGCAGCAGGTCGCGGTCCATACGCGGCTTGTGGAACTGTCCCTCGAGCGACGCGTACGAGGACATCCTGAAGAGGTTGTGCATGCCGGCGGTGTTCTGCGCCCACATCGTCATGTGGGTGTACGCGCCGCCGGCCGAGACGTCGTCCGACTCCTGACCGCGCTCGCCCCAGCGCACGCGCGTCTTGTCCTGACGCGCGGTGCCGGGCGTCAGGTACGCCTCGACGCCGATGATGGGCTTCACCCCGTGCTGCTGTCCCTTGGCCCAGAAGTCGTAGGCGCCAAAGATGTAGCCGTGGTCGGTGGTCGCGAGCGCCGTCTGCCCCAGCTCCTTGGCGTGCTCGAACAGATCGTTCAGCCTCGCCGCGCCGTCCAGCATCGAGTACTCGGTGTGGACGTGGAGGTGAACAAAATCGGAGCCCGGCATGGGACAAGATTCTAGGACCGGCCGCCGACATCGCGGCACGGCTCGCGGCCACAGTCGCCTTGGCATCGGCCCGTCGCACGCCTGGAACAATGGCCGGGTGAGTGACACGTCCCCCACGGCCGATGCCGGAGCAGCCCAGCCGCGCGGGCGCGGCCGTGGCCGCGGCAGGCGCCCGAGCCCCCACGACCCCCATCGCAGGGTGAGCAGGCGCGAGCTGGAGGCGGCGGCATCGGCCAGGAGGGCCGTCACGCTTGACCCGATCGACTACCCGGCCCAGCTGCCGGTGACGGCGCGCCGCGAGGACATTGCGGAGGCCATCAGGGACCACCAGGTCGTCATCGTCGCGGGCGAGACGGGCTCGGGAAAGACCACGCAGATCCCCAAAATCTGCCTCGACCTCGGCCGCGGCCGCGACGGTCAGATCGGGCACACCCAGCCGCGCCGCATCGCCGCCCGCTCCGTCGCGGAGAGGCTCGCGGAGGAGCTGCACACGTCGCTCGGCGAGGTGGTCGGCTACCAGGTGCGTTTCACGGACGAGTCCTCCGAGCGCACCCTCGTGAAGGTCATGACGGACGGCATCCTGCTCGCGCAGATCCAGCGCGATCCCGACCTTCTCGCGTACGACACCCTCATCATCGACGAGGCCCACGAGCGCAGCCTCAACATCGACTTCCTGCTGGGCTACCTCACCAACCTGCTGCCGCGCCGGCCCGACCTCAAGATCATCATCACGTCGGCCACCATCGACTCGCAGCGGTTCGCGCGCCACTTCGCGCCCGGCGGCCCCCTGCCGCAGGTGACGGCCCAGGAGGCGGCCGATGCGGTGGCGGACGGCGCTCCCACCGCGCCCGTCGTGGAGGTCACCGGCCGCACCTACCCGGTCGAGATTCGCTACCGTCCGCTCGCCGGCCAGGAGCGCGGCGAGGAGCTCGACCAGGCCTCCGGCATCGTCGCGGCGTGCGACGAGCTCATGGCCGAGGGCGACGGCGACATCCTCGTCTTCCTCTCGGGCGAGCGTGAAATCCGCGACGCTGCCGACGCCCTCGAGGGTCACCTGGGTCCGCGGGCGCGCGACCCGCGCCACCCCCGACGCGTCGAGATCCTGCCGCTGTACAGTCGTTTGAGCGCCGCCGAGCAGCACCGGGTGTTCGAGGCCCACTCGTCGCGCCGCATCGTGCTCGCCACCAACGTCGCCGAGACGTCGCTCACCGTGCCGGGCATTCACTACGTCGTGGACCCCGGAACCGCGCGCATCTCGCGCTACTCCAAGGCCACGAAGGTGCAACGCCTTCCCATCGAGCCCATCTCGCGCGCGAGCGCGAACCAGCGCTCGGGCCGCGCAGGCCGCCTGGCCGACGGCATCGCCATCCGCCTGTACGCCGAGGACGACTTCGAGGGGCGCCCCGCGTTCACCGAGCCCGAGATCCTGCGCACGTCGCTCGCCTCGGTGCTCCTGCAGATGATCGCCGTGGGCGTGGTCTCCTCCCCCGACGACGTCGCCGCGTTCCCCTTCGTCGAGCCGCCCGATACCCGAGCCATCCGCGACGGCGTCCAGCTGCTGAGCGAACTCGGCGCCATCGAGACCGCGGGCGGGACGACACGTCTCACGAGCATCGGCCGCTCGCTGTCGCGCCTTCCCATGGACCCGCGCGCCGCACGCATGGTGGTCGAGGGCGCGAGGCGCGGCGTGGCGCGCGAGGTGGCCATCGTCGCCGCCGCGCTGTCCATCCAGGACCCGCGCGAGCGGCCCGCGGAAAATCGCGAGACGGCCGACCTGCTGCATCGACGCTTCGCCGACCCCACGTCCGACCTGCTGACCTACCTCAACCTGTGGGAACACCTGCGCGAGCGCCGCCGCGACCTGTCGGGCAACCAGTTCCGGCGCGAGGTGCGCTCCGAGTACATGAACTTCCTGCGCATCCGCGAATGGCAGGACGTGGTGGAGCAGATCCGCGTGGCCGCCAAGCCGCTCGGGATCGAGTGGAAGCGCGGCGAGGCAAAGGCCACCGACGCCCCCGAGGGTGCCCCGCAGGGCGCCGTGCGATTCCTATGGGACGAGGAGGCGATCCACCGCTCCGTGCTCGCGGGCCTGCTCAGCCAGGTGGGCATGCAGGAAAGCGGCGAGCCCAAAGCGTCCCAGTTCACACATCTCAAGGGCGCGGCCAAGGAGCAGGCCATGCGCCGTGCGCGCAAGGCCGCCCGCAACGAATACCTTGGCTCGCGCGGGACCCGGTTCGCGATCTTCCCCGGCTCTCCCCTGTCCAAGAAGCCGCCGGCCTTCGTCATGGCGGCCGAGCTCGTGGAGACCTCGCGGCTGTGGGCGCGGGACGCCGCCGCCATCCAGCCGGAGTGGGCGGAGGAGCTCGCGGGAGACCTCGCCAAACGCACGCACTCCGAGCCCGTGTGGTCGGCCAAGCGAGGAGCGGCCGTCGCGACCGAGCGCGTGCTGCTGTACGGCGTGCCCATCGTGACCGACCGCACCATCCTGTGGGGGCGCATCCGCCCCGAGGAGGCGCGCGAGATGTTCATCCGTCACGCCCTCGTCGCCGGCGAGTGGCGCACCCATCACCGGTTCTGGAAGGACAACCAGCGGGTGCTGGCCGAGGCCGAGGAGCTCGAGGCGCGCACGCGCTCCCGTGGGCTCATCGTCGACGAGGACACGCTGTACGACTTCTACGACGAGCGCGTGCCCGAGTCGATCGTGTCCCAGCGCCACTTCGACCGCTGGTGGGACCGCGAGCGTCGCCGTGCGCCCCACCTGCTGACCTTCTCGCTGGGCGACGTCGCGCCCGAGCACGAGGACCTCGACCTCGCCGCCTTCCCCGACGCCTGGCCACAGGGCGACCTCACCCTGCCGCTGACGTACCAGTTGTCGCCGGGATCCGAGGCCGACGGCGTCACCGTCCACATCCCGGTGGCGGTGCTGGCTCGAGTGGTCCCCGACGGCTTCGACTGGATGGTGCCAGGCATGGCGGCCGAGCTCGCCACCGCGACCATCCGTGCCCTTCCCAAGACGGTCAGGCGCCTCCTGGTGCCCGCGCCCGACGCCGCGAGGGACGTGGTCGCCTGGCTCGCCGCGCACACCCCCGACTGGGAGGACGTGGCACGCGCGGGCGACATGGCGGAGCCCTACCGCGAGGCCTTCACGAGGGCGGTCAGGGCGCTGCGCGAGGTCGAGATTCCCGCCGAGGCCTGGGACGGCCACGAGGAGCGGCTCCCCGCGCACCTGCGGGTGACCTTCCGCGTGGAGGACGGGCGCGAGGTGCTCGGCGAGTCGACGTCGCTGCTCGCGCTTCAACGCAGGCTCGCGCCCGAGGCGCAGGCGGCGGTGTCCGCGGCCGTCGGGACGCCCGCCGGCGTGCGGTCACGGTCCTCCGCACCGCCATCCGGCCGGAGCGGGTCTGGCCGCGGAGCATCACCCCAGGCAGACGGCACGCGCGGGTCCGGCGGCGACCGAGCCGTGGTGCGCACGACGGGCCTCGAGCAGGAAGGCCTCACCGCGTGGCCGGCGATCGACGGCTCCGACACGCACTCGATCCCCGCCGAGGTCACCGTCCAGGCGGGTTCGGCGACGGTGCGCGGCTACCCTGCGCTCGCCGTCGAGGGCGGCGAGGTCGCCCTGCGCGTGATCGCACACGCCGAGTCCGTCGCGCCTTCCCACGCCGCCGGCGTGGCAGCCCTGCTCCTCGCGGAGTCCGCGCTTGCCACCAAGCGCGTGACCACGCGCTGGAGCACAGCCCAGTCGATGGCGCTCGCCGCCAGCCCGTACCGCAGCACGGATGCGCTCGTGGCCGACCTCCACCGGGCAGCGATCGCCCGTCTCACGGCGGCCGACGACCTCGCGGCGGTCCGGGACCGCCCCTCCTACGAGGCCCTTCGCGACCGTGTGAGGGCAGCGATCGAGGACGACGTGCTCGCGGTGGCGGGAGAGGTGGCCGACGCGCTGACCGCGTACCGCGACCTCGACGTAGCCATCGGCGGGGCGAACTCCCTCGCGCTGCTCACCACGCTGGCCGACCTGCGCGCCATCGCCGGCGGCCTGGTCTACGACGGCTTCGTCGCCGCCACCCCCGCCGACAGGCTCCCGCACCTCGCGCGCTACCTCACTGCGCTGAGCCACCGTCTCGAGAAGGCCGCGGGCAACCCCCACCAGGACGCTGTCCTCGCGGGTCAGGTGCGGGACGTCGCCGACGCGCTCGCGCAGGCACGCGCCGCCCACGACAAGGGTCGCCCGGACCCCGAGCGCGCGGCCCGGCTCGAGCGCGCACGGTGGCTTGTCGAGGAGCTCCGGGTGTCGCTGTTCGCGCAGCGGCTCGGCACCTCCGAACCTGTCTCGGCCAAGCGCATCCTCAAGGAGCTCGGCTAACCCCACCGACACTCTGAACCGGATCGCACCCCGACACGCCGGCGCAGCCGCCGCATCGGCCCCCGACCACGGCGTGTCGCGGCGGGACCTGGTTCACAGCGAGGGAGGGCGGGTCAGCCGCGCAGCTGCTCCAGCGCCGTGGCGAGATCCTCGGGGTACTCGGAGCGCACGCGTACCTCGCCCTCGCGGGTGGGGTGAGCGAAGGCCAGTTCACGAGCGTGGAGCCACTGGCGGGTAAGCCCCAGCTTCTTGGCGAGCGTGGGGTCGGCGCCGTACGTGAGGTCGCCGGCGAGCGGATGCCGCATGGCGGCCATGTGCACGCGGATCTGATGGGTGCGCCCCGTCTCCAGGTGGATCTCCAGGAGCGAGGCCGAGGGGAACATCTCGAGCACCTCGTAATGGGTGATCGAGGGACGCCCGTCCTGCGTCACCGCGAACTTCCAGTCGGAGCTCGGGTGGCGCCCGATCGGCGCGTCGATGGTGCCGGCGGTCGGGTCAAGGTGGCCCTGCGCGATGGCGTGGTACACCTTCTCCACGGTGCGCTCCTTGAACGCCCGCTTCAGGTGCGAGTAGGCCACGTCGGACTTGGCCACGACCATGAGCCCCGACGTGCCGACGTCGAGCCGATGCACGATTCCCTGGCGCTCCGCGGCGCCGGAGGACGCGAGGGTCACCCCGGCCGATGCCAGCGCGCCCACGACGGTGGGGCCGGTCCAGCCCGGCGACGGGTGAGCGGCGACGCCCACGGGCTTGTCCACGACGGCGAGGTCGTCGTCCTCGTAGACGAGCGTGAGCCCGCCGGGGACCTCGGGCTCCGGCGCCGCCGCGCGCTCGTCGGGAAGGTCAACGGCGAGGATGCCGTCGGAGACGCGGTCGGACTTGCCGAGCGTGCGGCCGTCCTGCATCACTCCCCCGGCCTCGAGCACGTCGGCGGCCTTGGTGCGCGACAGCCCCAGCATGCGCGACAGCGCTGCATCCGCGCGGTCGCCTACCAGGGCATCGGGCACCGGCAGGTAACGGGTGTCAGCCACGCGGGATTCCCGCCTCTGGCGTCGCCGGCGAGGGAGCATCGGCCGATGCCGTGGTGGCCTCGTCGCCGCCGTCACCCACCGTGTCGGTACCCGATACCGGCGCGGCCTCGGCGTCGTCGCCACCGGGGCCGTCGAGCAGGTGACCGCCGAGGAACGTCACGATCAGCATGGCGATGGCCACGCCGACGATCGCGATGTCCGCGACGTTGCCGATGAACCAGCCGTTGTAGTTGATCATGTCGACCACGTGGCCGCGGCCGAAGCCCGGCTCACGGAACAGGCGGTCGATCAGGTTGCCGAGCGCGCCGCCGAGCGCGATGCCGAACAGCCACACCGCGAGGGTCGAGGCGGCACGGCGCGCGTACCAGATGAGCCCGATCGTAATGGCGACCATCACCAACGTGACGATCCACGTGTAGTCCGCGCCCAGCGAGAACGCCGCGCCGGAGTTGAACGTCAACTGAATCTGCAGGAACTGGCCGATCACCTCGTGAGGCTCACCGGGCTCCAGAGTGTTCAGCGCCCAGATCTTGGTGGCCTGATCGGCCACCAGCACCGCGAGAGCGACCAACCAGAAGGCTGGCCGCCAGGTCAACGACGCTCCTCGCGCTGCTTGCAGGTCACGCAGTGGGTCGCACGGGGGAACGCCTGCAGACGCGCCTTGCCGATGCCCTGGCCGCACACCTGGCAGGCGCCGTAGGAGCCGGTCTTGACGCGGCGCAGCGCGTCGATGCTCTGCTCGAGCATCTCGCGCGTGTTCTTGACGATCGACATCTCCTGCTCGCGCTCGAGCGCGGTCGAGCCGGCGTCGGCCTGGTCGTCGCCGGCGCCCTCGGAGGTGTGGAGGAGGTCGGCGAGCTCGTGCTCGGCGCCCTCAAACTCGGCGACCAGGCGCTCGACGTCCTCGTTGAGCGTCGTGACGATGTGACGGAGCTCGCTGATCTTCCAGGCCTCGTCCCCCTCACGCACGGGCATCGACTTCGCGTCGGAAGCCTTGAGATCGGCGGGGTCGATCACGACCACCGTCAGGTCAGTACTGGTCATGCCCATCCTCGTTTCGGGTAGTGACGAGATAGTAGTCCGGCGCGTGCACCTCCGCAAAGAGACGCGCTGCGGACATGGAAACGCCGCCCGGCCTCAGCCCGGGCGGCGCCCCACATCAGCGGTTAGTGCTGCTGCTCGTCCTCGGCTCCGAAGGCACGCGCGACGTCGGACTGCTCGGCGTCGTCGCGGGGCTCAAGGCGGGGCGTGTACTGCGAGGCGCCCCAGGCGGGAGCCTCGGCCTCGACCTCGGGGGCCGAGGGGGCGGACACGCCGGACTGCTCGCGCACCTGGGCCCAGGGGCTGGGCGTCGGCTCGGGGCGGTCGACCTCGTCCGACTCGGTGTCGGCGGCGGGGGCCTCCGCGCTTACCGCGGCGGCGGCACCGGCGAGGCCGGCGGCACCGGGGATCGACGAGGGGGCCGAACCGGCCGACGGGGCGACGTCCGCGCCGTGCTCAATGTCACCCAGGAGGTTCTCGAGGTAGCCCTTGAGGCGCGAGCGGTAGTCGCGCTCGAAGCGGCGCAGGTCGTCGATCTTCGACTCAAGCGCGCTGCGCTCGGTCGCGAGGTCGTCCATGCGGTTCTTCGCGTCGGTCTCGGCCTGCTCGACGATCGACTCGGCCTTGTTCTTGGCCTCGTCGATGAGGCGCTCGCGCTCCTCCTCGCCGGCGGCGACGTACTCGTCGTGAAGCTTCTGCGCCATGGCCAGCATTCCCGTCGCGCTCGGCGGCGTCGGGTCGGTCGCTGCCTGAAGCAGGTTGTCCCCCTGCGCGGGAGCCTCGGCCGCGGCTGCGGCGGGCTGCCCGGCCTGCGCCTGGGCGAGACGCTGCGCGAGGTCGTCGCGCTCGGCGATGAGCGACGAGATCGTGTGGGCGACCTCGTCGAGGAAGTCGTCCACCTCGTCCTGGTCGAATCCCTCGCGGTACTTGGTCTTGGAGAACGCCTTGTTGAGGACGTCTTCCGCCGTCAGAAGTGCCATGTGTGACCACCTCGTGTCGAGTCGCGGCCGACGGGTGCCGACCAGGGCTGATGAGTTTTCACTGTACTCACATGTACATCGGCATGCACATGAGCGATTACTTGAAGTATTGCAGCAGGTTGTTCAGGATCGAGCAGCCGATGAACAGCACCAGGAACGCGATATCGAAGCGAATCTGGCCCAGCTGGAGCGGGGGGATGACCTTGCGGAGCGCCTTCAGCGGCGGGTCCGTCACGGTGAAGATCGACTCCGTCACGACGAGCATGGCACCGGCGGGGCGCCACTCGCGCGAAAACGACATGACGAAGCCCAGCACCATGCGGCCGATGAGGGCCATCATGAAGAGGAAAAGGGCAAACTGCACCAAAGAGATGGCTGCTGACACCCGGCGAGCCTAACGGACTCAGCGCTCGTTGAAGAACTCGCTCTCGGCGCGCGCGGGGGGCTCCTCGTCGACGCCGATCTCCACGTGCGCGGGCGACAGCAGGAACACCGAGGTGGTGACACGCTCGATCGAGCCGTGCAGGCCGAAGGACAGGCCGGCGGAGAAGTCGACGAGACGCTTGGCGTCGGCGTCGGACATCTCCGTGAGGTTCATGATGACGGGGACGCCCTGACGGAACGCCTCGCCGATCAGGCGCGCGTCGTTGTAGGAGCGCGGCTTGATGGTCTGGATGCGGCGCAGGTCCGAGGAGGACATAGCCGATGCAGGCGTGCGCTGGCGGTCGCGGGTCGCCTTGGGCGCCTGCTCCTGCTCACGGACCTCGGAGACGTCATGCAGGTGCGTCACGGGGGCGAGCTCCTCGTCGGTGTAGTCGTAATCCTCGTGCTGGCTCGTGTCGAAGCCGAGGTACTGGATCGCCTTGCGCATGGCGCTCATTTTTGCTCCTGACGGGTGGTCACCTGCGGTACTCCCTCAAGGTACGGGCGTGACGTGCCGAGGTTCGGGAGCGACACGCCGCCGCGGGTCATGGGTGGACGATGACTCCAGCGTGGCGCCCGGTGACGCCGTCGCGGCGGTACGAGTACAGGCGCGCGTCCTCGCGGGTGCACACGGGAATGCGGACAATCTCGCGGGCCCCGAGCTCTCCCAGGCGCGCCTCCGCGGCGCGCGGGAGGTCGAGTGCGGGGGTTCCCCAGGACGTGACGGCGCGCGCGGCGGGGTGGCGGCGTGCGACCTCCTCGCGAAGGTCCTCGGGCACCTCGTAGCAGCGCCCACAGATGGCGGGGCCGATGGCCGCGCGAATCGCGTGCGGGCCGGCCTCGGCCGCGCGCGCGTCCAGCAGGGCGGCCCAGGCGGCGTCGATGGCGCCAGCAAAGAGGCCGGGCCTACCCACGTGGACAGCGGCGACCGCGTCGGTGGACGCGTCGTGCAGGAGGATGGGCAGGCAGTCGGCGGCGATGGTCCCGAGGGCGACGCCGGGCGTGGTGGTGACCAGCACATCGGCCGGCGGGGCCGACGCCAGCGGCGCGCTGATGTGCGCGACGCGGATGCCGTGCTCTGCGGTGAGGAACGTGACGTCCGCCCCCGCGGCGCGCGAGACCCGGCGGCGGTTGTCGTCAACCGCCGCCGGGTCGTCGCCCACGTGAACCGCGACGTTCAGGGAGCCGTACGGATCCTGTGAGGCTCCCCCGTCGCGGGTGGTGAAGAAGGCGCGGACCGGCAGACCCGCGTCGATCATCCGATCAGCGCAGGAAGTCGGGGACGTCGAGCACGTCGGCCTCGGCGCGCGTGGAACGCACGTCGATCGCGTCGGTGTCGGGCTCCGGCTCGTCGGCGTCGATCGCCTGCGGCACGGCCTGCGTCGCGGGCGCGGCCGTCGAGGTCTCGACGGGAGCACTCACCGGCGCGGCCGAGGCGGCGGCGGGAGCGGGGGTCGCGTTCTCGAAGCCGCCGATGGCGCCCTCGTGGCGGCGCGTCGTGGGCGCTCCCCCGTCGAAGCCAGCGGCGATCACGGTGATGCGCAGCTCGTCGCCGAGCGAGTCGTCGATGACGGTACCGAAGATGATGTTCGCCTCGGGGTGGGCGGCCTCGCGCACCAGGCGGGCGGCGTTCTCGACCTCCTTGATGCCGAGGTTCGAGCCACCGGCGATCGACAGCAGCACGCCGTGCGCGCCCTCGATCGACGCCTCGAGCAGCGGCGACGCGATGGCGCCCTCCGCGGCCTCGAGGGCCCGGGACTCGCCGCGCGAGTTCGCGACGCCCATGAGCGCGGTGCCCGCGCCCTTCATGACCGACTTCACGTCGTTGAAGTCGACGTTGATGAGGCCGGGGGTGGTGATGAGGTCGGTGATGCCCTGGACGCCGCCCTGGAGGACCTGGTCAGCCGCGGCGAAGGCGCCCAGCACGGACAGGTTCGCGTCCGAGATGTCGAGCAGGCGGTCGTTCGGGATGACGATGAGGGTGTCGACCTCCTCGCGCAGCGTCTGGATGCCGGCGTCGGCCTGGTCCGCACGGCGGCGGCCCTCGAAGCCGAAGGGGCGGGTCACGACGCCGACGGTCAGCGCGTCGAGCTCGCGGGCGATGCGGGCCACGACGGGGGCGCCGCCGGTGCCGGTGCCGCCGCCCTCTCCCGCGGTCACGAAGACCATATCGGCGCCCTTGAGCGCCTCGGCGATCTCGTCGGCGTGGTCCTCGGCGGCCTGGCGGCCCACCTCGGGGTCGGCGCCGGCGCCGAGCCCACGCGTGAGCTCACGGCCGATGTCCAGCTTGACGTCGGCATCGGACATCAGCAGCGCCTGGGCGTCGGTGTTGATGGCGATGAACTCCGCGCCCTTCAGGCCGACGTCGATCATGCGGTTGACGGCGTTCACGCCGCCGCCGCCCACGCCGACGACCTTGATGGCGGTGATGTAGTTCTGCGGTGCGGCCATGAGCCTTACTCCTCACCTTAACCCTCTAGTTGAAGGTTATAGTTATGTCAACTTCTTTCCATGCACGACGGTACGGGCGCGTGAGGTGAATAGAGCCCAGCGGCGCGCGCGTGTCGCGGATAATCGCGGCCCGCGTCACTGCGTGACGGTTGGGAAGGTCGGCGCGGAGACGTCGATGAGCGTCGCATTCTTCGCCTCCTTGGAGCCCAGCAGGGTCTCCAGCACCTGAGCCTTGAGGTGCGAATCCTCGCCACTTCCCCACTCCACCTGGGGGCCGTCGCGCAGGGTGAAGTGGATCGTGTCCTCGGTTTGCGCCTCGATGCCCTCGACGGACTCGCGCAGCTCGGCGGGGATCTCCTCGACCACGGCGAGAACGCCGGTCAGGATGCGCTCGTGCTCCTCGCCCACCGGCACAGTGATGACGGGAAGGTCGCCGGGAGCCTCCTCCGACTCGCTCACCTGCTCGCCCTCCTCGTTCACCAGCCGATAGCCGCCGTCCTCGGCTGGCACCGCGGCGACGGGCTCCGACGGCGTCAGGGTGACCCTCAGGCCCTGCGGCCATACCTTCTCCACCTGTGCGGAGGCCACGCCGACGAGGTCGGTGAGCTGATTCTCCAGGTGCGACGTATTGAGGGTCGCCAACGCCTCTCCGTCGTAGGCCGCCACGATCGCGTCGACGTCCGCGGGGTCCACCACGGTGCCGAAGCCATTTGCCTCCACCTCGCCAGCGTCGAACGCGACGATGGGCGACATCAGGGTGATCCAGACGGCGGCTGCCACCGCTCCAGCGATACTCAGGCGCTTCGACCAGCGGATCATGGCGAGCCTGCGGTCGGCGCTGCGGCGCTCGCGCAGCCGCTCCTGCATCCTGAGCGAGACGTTGTCGGGGCGCAGCCTCGCGCTCACCCGTGCCCAGGGCGTCGCGACGGTGCCGTCGGACAGATCCTTGCGGACGGCCGATGCGGCGGCGGGTACGGGCGCCTCGGTTGCCTTGCCCGTGAGGCGGCGCGACAAGTGGCGCAGGCGCCCGGCGCGCGGGGTGTCGCCGCTGGCGGCTCCCCTGCCCACTGTCGGGCTCGCCGACGTCGCGGGGCTCGCCGCGCTGGCGGGCGTCGACCCGCTCGCGGCGCTGCGCGTCTTCGTCGCGACCGTGGACGAGCGCGGCCGCTCGTCCCGCTCCGCCGGGGGCGGGACGGGCCGGCGCGGCACCGCGGGACGCGACGTCGAGCGGGGTGTGACGCTCGGCGGGCGGGGGCGGCGCGGGTCGCTCACGCGCGCCGCCGCAGGGAGTCGAGAATCCAGTCGGCCGCGTACGTGACGGGGCCGGAGCCGACGGTGAGGACAAGGTCGCCGGGGCGAGCGAGGCGCGCTGCCTCCTGCGCCGCCTCGGCGAGGTCGTCGACCACGCGCGCGGTAGCGCCCTCCCGGCTCTCGACGGCGTCGAGGATGGACTGAGAGGTCACGCCGGGAATGGGGTCCTCGCGGTCGCCGTGGACACCGGCGATCACGATGTCGGCATCGGCCACCGATAGGGCCTGGCCGAAGGCGGCCGCGTGCAACTGGGTGCGCGAGAACAGCGCCGGCTGGAACAGCACCACGAGACGCCCCGCGCCGGCGGAGCGGGCGGCGGCAAGCAGTGCCGCGACCTCCGTCGGGTGGTGCGCGTAGTCGTCGACCACCGTGACGCCGTCCGCCTCGCCGCGGGTCTGGTAGCGGCGGCCGGTGCCGGCGAAGCCCGCGACGGCGCCGGCGGCGCGCTCGGGGTCCGCCCCCACGGCCACGGCAGCGGCCCAGGCGGCGGCCGCGTTAAGCCGCATGTGCGCGCCGGGGACGGGCACGTCCAGGGCAAACTCCTGCCCCGCCCTGAGCGGTCGAATGGATCCATTTGGCTCGTCTAGGGCCTTAGGCGAGCCAAATGGATCCATCTGACGGGAAAGGCGGAGGTGGGTGGGCGTCACCTCCACGTCCGCGCCCGAGCCCTCGGAGCCGTAGGTCACCACTCGCACCCCGGCCGCGGCGGCACGGGCGGCGATCGTCGTCACGACCGGGTCGTCGGCGCACGCGACAAGCACGCGGCAGTCGGAGGCGAACTGCGCGAACGCCTCGTGCAGCGCCTCGACGGTGCCGTGGTGGTCGAGGTGGTCGGGCTCGATGTTGAGCAGGATCGCCACCTCGGGGTGGTACCGCAGGAAGGAGCCGTCGGACTCGTCAGCCTCCACCGCGCTGATGCCGGCCGTTCCCGCGTAGCCTCCCGCTACGGCGCCCTCGACTCCGAAGACGCGCGCCCCGACGGCGAAGCCGGCGTCGATTCCCGCGCCGTGGAGCACCGTCGCGACCATGGCCGAGGTGGTGGTCTTGCCGTGCGTGCCCGCGACGGCGATGAGGCGCTGGTCGTCGAGGGTCCGCACGAGCGCCTCGGAGCGGTGAATGACCTCGACGCCTGCCTCGCGCGCGTGGGCGAGCTCGGGGTTGGTCTCCCGCACCGCCGAGGAGATTACGACGGTGTCCACACCGTCGACGTAGGCGGCGTCGTGGCCGATGCGCACGTCCATGCCCGCCTCGCGCAGCGCCAGGAAGTAGTGCGACTCCTTCATGTCGGAGCCCGTGACCTCGTGGCCGCGGGCGGCCGTGAGTCGCGCGACCGCGGACATTCCGGAGCCGCCGACGCCGATGAAGTGGACCCGGCTCACAGTGCCTCCTCGGCCATGGTGGCGACGCGCGCGGCGCCATCGATGATCCCGAACCGCGCCGCGGCCTCACGCATGGAGTCGGCAACGCCGGCCTCCAGCAGGAGCCGCTCGGCCTGCTGCTCGAGCGCGGCCGGCGTCAGCGCGGAGTCCTCGACGAGCGCGGCAGCGCCCGCCTCGACCGCGGGCATCGCGTTCAGCGCCTGCTCGCCGTTGCCGTGAGGCAGCGGGACGTAGACCGCCGGCAGGCGCATCGCGGTCGCCTCGGCCACCGCGCCGGCGCCCGAACGGCACACCACGGCCGATGCCGCGGCGAAGACCTGCGACATGTCGTGGCTGAACTCGTCGACGCGGTACAGCCCGCGGGTGGCGGCGGGCAGGTCGCCCTGGGCGCGCAGCGCGTCGTCCGCCTTGCCGCGGCCGGTCAGGTGCCACACGTGAATGCCGTGCTCGACGAGGCGCGCGACGGCGCCGACGGTGGCGGCGTTGAGGCTCGCGGCGCCGAGCGAGCCGCCGGTGATGACGAGCACGGGGGCGTCCTCTGCCCAGCCGAGCGCCGCGCGCGCCTCGGCGCGCAGCGCCGGCGCGGCCGAGGGGTCGGCGAGCGCCTCGGCGAGGTCCTGGACGGCGGGGAGCAGCGGCAGGCCCGTCACCACAGCGTGCGGCAGGGGCGTGCCCGGCGCCGTGACGGCGACGTGCCGCGTCCACCTCGCGCCCAGCCTGTTCGCGAGCCCGGGACGGGCGTTCGCCTCGTGCACGATGATGGGGATGCCGGCCTTGCGCGCGGCGCGGTACGCGGGGGTGGAGACGTAGCCGCCGAAGCCGATAACGGCATCGGCTGCCGTGGCCTCGATGGCCCTGGTCGCCGCGCCCACGGCGGCGGCCCAGTTGCGGGGCAGGCGCAGCAGGTCGCCCGACGGGCGGCGCGGCAGCGGCACCTTCGGCACCTCGTGGAGCGTGAGGCCCGCGCGCGGGACGAGGTCGGCCTCGAGGCCCTGGGCGGTGCCGAGGGCGGCGACCGAGTGTCCGCGCTCGGTGAGGGCGTGGGCGGTGGCGAGCATGGGGTTGACGTGCCCCGCGGTCCCGCCGCCGGCGACGAGGAAGTTAGCCACGTCGCCCCCGCGAGACGATGGCGATGGAGCGCTTGATCATGCTGGGGCGGGCGGCGAAGGCCTCCTGCGCCCCCGGTTCGTGTCTCGCAAACGCGAGCAGGACCCCGATGGCGGCGAGTGACACGATGAGCGACGATCCTCCGGATGAGACCAGCGGCAGCGGCACGCCGGTGACGGGCAGCAGGCCGATGACGACGGCGATGTTGATGAGCGCCTGACCCACGATCCACGCGCCGATGGCACCGGAGGCAATCTGCACGAAGGGATCGCGGTGGCGGCGCACCAGGCGGTTAATAGCGACGGCGATCATGCCGAAGGCGATGAGGACGAGGCCCGTGCCGATGAGGCCGAACTCCTCGCCGATGACCGCGAAAATGAAGTCGTTGTCGGCCGCGGGTAGGCCCGCCCACTTCTCGCGGCTCATGCCGGGGCCGAGACCCCACAGCCCGCCGGAGGCGAGTGCCCAGAGCCCGTGGATGGCCTGCATGCAGGACCCCTGCGGGTCGCAGTTCTCGGGGTTCAGCCACACGTCGATGCGCGAGCCGCGCGTGGTGCCCTTCTCGAGCATGTACAACACCATGCCGACGCCGGCCGCCGCCAGCACGAGGAAGTACCTCAGAGGCATTCCCGCCACCCAGTAGGCGCCGCCCACGAGCAGGCAGATCACCATGGCGGTGCCGAGGTCTCCGCCGGCGAGCACGAGAAGCAGCACGAGCGCCGCGGCCACCCCGCCGGGGATGAGGATCCCCTTCAGCGTGGTCAGCTCACGCCTGAACGTGGCGAGCGTGACGCCAAGGAACAGCGCGAGTCCCAGCTTGGCGAACTCCGAGGGCTGGAAGCTCATCCCACCGATGATGAGCCAGTTCTTGTTGCCGTTGACGCTCTTGCCCGCGACCAGCACGAGGGCGAGCAACGCGTAGGAGGCCAGCAGCGTCCACGGCGCGAGCCGCTTCCACCACGTAAGCGACAGGTGCGATCCCGCGACGAGGCCACCCATGCCGATGACGAGCGCCACGGCCTGCGTGATGAACAGCCGGTACGGCGAGGCACCGGAGTCGGCGCGCAGCGCGTAGTTCGACGTCGTGGACAGCACCAGCGCGAGACCCACGAGCACGAGGATCGCCGTGCCGGCGACCAACAGGTAGTACGTCGTCACGGGCGAGCCGGACGGGGCGGGCGGGGTCGAGGTGCGTCGCGGGGCCGTGGCCGTCATGACGCCTCCTTCACTCCTCGAGCTCCCCCACCGCGCGAGCGAAGGCCTCTCCTCTGTCCGCATAGCTGCGGAACTGGTCGAACGATGCGCAGGCCGGCGACAGCAACACGGTGTCCCCGGCTCTCGCAGCCGTACGGGCCGCAGCGACGGCCCGTTCCATCACAGTGTCTCCCGGCGCGATACGGGTCACGGGGATATCGGGCGCGTGTCCCGCGAGAGCCGACGCGAGCGGCTCGGGATCCTCGCCCAGGAGCACCACGTGGCGCAGGCGCGAGCCGATGGTGCGCACCAGGTCGTCGAACTCCTGGCCCTTGGCCTGGCCGCCGGCAACCCACACCACCGACTCGTCGGCGCGGCCACCGAACGCGGCGATCGCGGCGTGCGCGTTGGTCGCCTTGGAGTCGTCCACATAGTCGACGTCGGCCACGCGGGCCACGAAGTCGGTGCGGTGCGCGTCGAGCGAGAACGAGGCGAGGCCGCGCGCGACGGCGGCGGGCTCGACGCCCACCGCGCGGCACAGTGCCGCGGCCGCAAGGGCGTTAAACGCGAGATATGGCGGCACGGCGCCCGCCACCAGGTGGGCGAGGTCGTCCACGTGGCCGAGCTCGAGCGCCTCGCGGTGGCGGGCGTCGTGGAAGGCTCGGTCGACAAGCACCCCCTCGACGACGCCGAGCTGGCTCACGGCAGGGCTGCCGAGGGTGATGCCGACGGCGCGCGCGCCGTCCACCACGTCGGCCTCGGCGACCATCGACTCCACGAGCGCGTCGTGCGCGCCGTAGACGGCCGCCACGCGGACGTGGCGATACACGCGGGCCTTGTCGGCGCGATAGGCCTCGACGGAGCCGTGCCAGTCGAGGTGGTCCTCGTCGGCGTTGAGGCACACCGCGGCGTGCGGCGACAGGGTCGTCGTGAAGTGGAGCTGCAGCGAGGCGATCTCGACGGCCACGAGGTCATGCTGCTCGCGCGCGGCCCCGATGACGGGGATGCCCATGTTTCCGCACACCGCCACGTCAAGGCCGCCCGCCTCCGCGATGGCTCCCACCATCTGGGTGGTGGTGGTCTTACCGTTGGTGCCGGTGATGAGCACCCATGGGATGCCCTCCCGGCGCACGCGCCACGCGAACTCCATCTCCGACACGATCTCGACCCCGACATCGGCCACCGCCACCACCCACGGGTGGTGCGGCGCGAAGCCCGGCGAGGACATGCACAGGTCGAAGCCCTCGACGGCGAGCCCGGCGAGGTCGGCGTGGTCGGCATCGGCCGCCTGCGGGTCGACGGTGACGGGCGTCGCCCCCTCGGCCATGCAGGCCTCGCGCGCGGAGCGCCCGGCGACGCCGAGCCCCAGGATCAGGACCCGCAGTCCGGCAAGGCGATCGCTCATGCGCCGGACGGGAGCGAGGCGACCCACTCGGCGTAGAAGATGCCGCCGCCCACGGCCGCGCACAGGCCCGCGATGATCCAGAAGCGGATGACGATCGTCACCTCTCCCCAGCCCATCAGCTCGAAGTGATGATGCAGCGGAGCCATCTTGAAGACGCGTTTACCGCCCGAGATCTTGAACCAGCCGATCTGGATGACGGACGAGGCGACGATGACGACGAACAGGCCGCCGATGATCACGCCGAGGAGCTCGGTGCGGGACATGATCGTGATGCCGGCGATCGCGCCGCCGAGCGCGAGCGAGCCGGTGTCGCCCATGAAGATCTTGGCGGGAGACGCGTTCCACCACAGGAACCCGAAGCATGCGCCAGCGATGGCGGCCGCAAGGATCGCCAGGTCGCGCGGGTCCCGTACCTCGTAACACTGCGAGTTGCCTGACGTGAAGCCGCACCACTGGTTGTACTGCCAGATGCAGATGAGCGTGTAGGCGCCGAAGAAGATGAGCGACGCGCCGGTGGCCAGGCCGTCGAGGCCGTCGGTGAGGTTCACGGCGTTGGACCAGGCGGTGATGAGGAAGTTCGACCACACGATGAAGAGGATCAGCCCCACCGCCGGTCCCCAGTAGGCGAGGTCGATCACCGAGTCGCGCAGGAAGGAGATCGACGTCGACGCGGGGGTCTCGCCATGCACATTCGGGAACTGCAGCACGAGCACGGCGAAGGCGATGCCCACGACGGCCTGACCCAGGATCTTGTAGCGGGCCCTGAGGCCCAGCGATCTCTCCTGGCGGATCTTGATGTAGTCGTCGAGGAAGCCCACGAAGCCCAGGCCCACGATCAGCAGCACCACGAGCATCGACGAGGCATACGGGGTGCGGCCCGTGAGCAGGTTGCCGCCGAGCCAGCCGGCCACGAGCGCGATGATGATGACGACGCCACCCATGGTGGGCGTGCCGCGCTTCACGAGGTGCGAGGCGGGCCCATCGTGACGGATGAACTGTCCGTACTGGTGGCGGGTGAGGTAGCGGATGAACAGCGGCGTGCCCAGCAGCGCGATGACAAGCGAGATACCTCCCGCGAACACCACGGCCTTCATGCAGTTACTCCCAAGAGGTCGTCGGCAAGCTTCCACAGCCCGGAGCCGTGGGACGCCTTGAGCAGGACGGTGTCGCCGCGCGTGAGGCGCCCGTCGAGGAATGCGCGGGCCTCGTCAATGGTAGCGACGAAGGCGGCCTCGTCGCCCCACGAGCCCTCCCTGACCGCCGACACGTATGCGGCGCGGGCGCCGGCCCCGACCACGACAAGGTGGTCGATGCGCAGGCGCACGGCGTCGAGGCCCACCTCCTCGTGGGCGGCAAGCGAGGCGTCACCCATCTCGAGCATCTCGCCGATGACGGCGAACGACCGGCCGTCGACAGCGACGTCCTTGAGGGCGCGCAGGGCGGCGCGCATGGACTCGGGCGAGGCGTTATAGGCGTCGTCGAGGATCCACACCCCGTCGGCGCGCTCGGTCAGCGCCATGCGGTGGGCGCTGAGCGGCCCGGCGGCGGCGACAGCCTCGGCTGCCTTCACGGGGCCGATGCCGCACTCGAGCGCCGTGGCGAGCGCCGCCAGGGCGTTGGTCACGTGGTGTTCGCCCACCAGCGTCAGGGTGATCCGCTCCCCCGCCTCGCCGTCGGCGACCGGCACGAACGACGCCCTGCCGCGGTCGGAGTCGAGCGCGGTGGCCGCGACGTCGAGGTCGCCGCGCTCCCCCACGCCAAACAGGCGAACCCGGCGGCCGTCGGCGGCCAGCACCTCGCGCCGCGCCATCGCTGCCACGCGCGGGTCGTCGGTGTTGAGGACGGCCACGCCGCCCGGCACGAGGCCGTCGATGAGAGAGGCCTTCTCCTCGGCCAGCGCCTCGGGCGAGCCGTAGCCGCCGAGGTGGGCCGAGCCCACCGTCAGCACCACGGCGATGTCGAGCGGCGCGATGCCGGTGAGGTAGGCGAGGTCGCCCGGCGCCGACGCACCCATCTCGAGCACCAGGTGGCGTGTCGAGGCATCGGCCCTCAGCACCGTCAGCGGCAGCCCGATCTCGTTGTTGAAGCTCCCCACGGGGGCGATGGCGGCGGGCAGCACCTGGGCCAGCAGGTCCTTGGTGGTGGTCTTTCCGTTCGAGCCCGTGATGCCCACGACGGTGAGGTCACCCTCGGTGCGCAGCAGCGCCAGGTAGGCGCGCGCCAGGCGGCCGAGCGCGGCCACCACGTCGTCCACGAGGACGTGCGGGCCCGCCACCGGCTGGCTCACGAGCGCGAGTGTGGCGCCCGCCTCGAAGGCCTGCGGGGCGTACTCGTGCCCGTCGACCCTGTCCCCGATGAAGGCGACGTACAGCGCGCCTGGCTGCACCGCGCGCGAGTCCTTCTCCACCGAGGTGACGGTGGCGTCGACGTCGGCGGCGAGGTCGCCCCCGACGGCGTTCGCGACCCACTGGGCCGTGAGCGTTCTCATTCCTGGTCCTCCTGAGCGGCCCGCTCGGCCGCGATGCGTGCGTGCGCCTGGAGGTAGGCGTCACGGTCGTTGTACCGGTGGAATACCCCGGCGATCTCCTGGGTCGGCTCGTGGCCCTTGCCCGTCACGATGACGGTGTCGAGCGGGCCGGCGAGGCGCAGCCCCGTCTCGACGGCCACCACGCGCGGCTCCACCTCGTGGACGTCCGCGAGCGTGGGGCGCACCTTTTCGATGCCCTCGCGGATCATCGCACGCACGGCGGCAGGCTCCTCGGATCGCGGGTTCTCGTCCGTGAGCACGATGACGTCGGCGAGGTTCGCCGCGATCTCGCCCATGACGGGGCGCTTGCCCTGGTCGCGGTCGCCGTCGGAGCCGAAGATGAGGATCAGGCGACCGGGGGTGATGGGGCGCACCCCCTCGAGCGCGAGGGTGAGCGCGTCGGGCGTGTGCGCGTAGTCGACGATGGCGAGGGGGTCGCTGTCGGAGCGCTCGATGACGCGTTCCATGCGCCCCGGCACGCCGTGCGCGGCGGCGACGCCGGCGATGGCGTCCTCGAGCGTCATGCCCGCCGCGTGCGCGGCGACGATGGCCACCACCGCGTTCGACACGTTCACGAGGCCCGGCAACGGCGACGTCGCGCGGTGACGCGCGCCATCGGGACCGGTGAAGACGAAGGTCGAGCCCACGCCGTCGAGGCCGATCTCGGCCTCGGCGACGGTCCAGTCGGCCGGGTGCGGGTCGTCGGCGTGCGTCGAGACCGTCCAGGCGGGGATCTCCACGCGCGCCGCGAGGGCACGCCCCCACTGGTCGTCGACGTTGATGACGCCGAACCTGGCGCGGCCGGGCGCGAACAGCCGCGCCTTCGCGTCGAGGTAGGCCTCCATGGTGCCGTGGAAGTCGAGGTGGTCCCACTGCAGGTTGGTGAACACCGCCACAGAGAAGTCGATGCCAGCGATCCTGTCGAGCGCGGCGGCGTGCGAGGACACCTCGGTGACCGCCGCCGTGACGCCGTGCTCGAGCATCCGCGCGAGCAGCCCGTGAAGGACGGGAGACTCCACCGTCGTGCGCGGGGACTCAATCGTGTCGTTGCCCAGTCGCAGCTCGACGGTGCCCATGATTCCCGTGTGCGCGTGCACCCGGGCGAGCGCGTTCTCGATGAAATAGCTGGTGGTGGTCTTGCCGTTGGTCCCCGTGACGCCCACGAAGGCCAGGGCCCGGCTGGGGTCGCCGTAGATCTCCGCGGCTGCCTCCCCCATCGCCGCGCGGGGGTCGTCCACCACGAGGACGGGCACGTCGAGGCCCGCCTCGCGCGCCATGAACTCGCCCTCGGCGTCCGTGAGAAGGGCCGATGCTCCGGCCGCCACAGCATCGGCCGCGAACCTGGCGCCGTGCACTGTGAAGCCGGCGAACGCGCCGAACAGGTCGCCCGGGCGGACGTCGCGCGAGTCGACGGTCGCCCCGGTGAGGGTGGGGTTGGCCGAAGGCTCGCCGGCGCCGATGCGCCCGGCGACGGCCGCGAGGGTGGCGGCCCGAGGGTGGTCGGGCCGTAGCTCCATGTGCGTCACGCGTCACTCCCAGGTGGTCGGGTACAGCTCCTCGGCCGCATCCGACGGCGGCACCCGGAGCGTCTGCAGCGCGAACGCTGCCACGTCCGAGAACACTGGCGCCGACACGACGCCGCCGTAGATGCTGGTCTGAGGGTCGAAGAGGCTGACGGACACCACGATCGCCGGGTCGTCCGCCGGCGCGACGCCGATGAAGGAGGCGACGATCGAGCTGAGCTTGCCGTCCGATCCGACGGCCTGAGCGGTGCCCGTCTTACCCGCCACACGATACCCGTCGATCTGCGCCGCGGTTCCCGTGCCGCCCTCGGTGACGTCCTCGAGCATGAGCATGACCTGCTTCGCGGTGTCCTCCGACACGACGCGGGTGCCTTCGGCCTGGTCGACCTCGTCGATGGTGCCGTCGCCGTTGCGGTAGCCCTTGATCAGGGACGGCGTCACCTTCACTCCATCATTCGCGAGTGTCTGGTACACCTGCGTGGCCTGCAGCGCGGTCACGGACACCGCCTGGCCGAACAGCACGGCGTACTTCGAACGGCCGTCCCAGTTCTCGTAGTCGTGGAGGATGCCGGCGGACTCGCTGGGCATGCCGATGCCCGTCTTGGTGCCGAAGCCGAAGGCCTTGAGGTACTCGTAGCGGGTCTCGTCCGAGAGCTTCTCGCCGATCATCACGGTGCCCGTGTTCGACGACTCCGACAGGATGCCCGCGGCGGTGAGCTTCTCGAGGCCGTGTTCGTGGGAGTCCTTGAACTCCTGGCCGTTCGGCGTCGTGTACTTGTAGGGCACCTCGAAGCGGCTCGTGGGCGTGACCACGCCCTCCTCGATCGCGGCCGCCATCGTGATGGCCTTGGCGGTGGAGCCGGGCTCGAAGACGTCCTCGACCGCCGCCGACTGGCGGTGGTCGGCGTCAGTGGCGCCGGGGTCGTTGGGGTCGACGGTGCCCGAGTCCGCCATGGCGTAGATCTCGCCGGTGGTGGCGTCCTCGACGGTGACGAAGCCGTGGGTCGCTCCTGTCTCGGCGATCGCCTCATCGAGACGCGTCTGCGCGTAGTACTGGATGTCGCGGTCGATGGTGAGCACCACGTCCTGGCCGGGCTCGGCAGGGGTCTCGGCGAACTCGCCCGTGGGGATGGCGGTTCCGTTGCCGCCCCGCTCGTAGGTGAGCGAGCCGTCGGTGCCCAGGAGCGTCTCCTCCTGAGACTTCTCCATGCCGGCGAGTCCCCACTCGACGCCCTGCCTGTCCTGGACGCCCCCCACGAAGCCCACGATGTTTCCCGCGAGGTCCCCGTTGGGGTAGAGGCGCTCCGAGACCTTCTCCGACTCGATGCCGGTGATCTTCTCGTCGCTGATGAGGTCCCAGGTCTCCGGCGTGACGTACTTCGCGATGTACTCGAAGGTGTCGTCGCCCACGAGCTTGGCGGCGAGCTCGTCCTCGTCCATGTCGAGGATGGGCGCCAGGATGGCAGCGGCGTCGAGCGCGCCCTCCGCGACGGTCTCGCCGTTCTCGACGCGCTTGAACTCCGCGATCGTCTGCTGGTTCACCCACACGTGATAGCGCGTGACGGACGTCGCGAGCACCTCGCCGTTGCGGTCGACGATGTCGGCGCGGTCGGTGCTGACAGTGGTGGTCGCGAGGCGGCTCTCGAGCGCCTGGCCGGCCAGGTCGTCGGGATCGACCACCTGGATCATCACGAGCCTGCCGGCGAACAGGGTGAGGACGCCGAGCGCACCGAGGGTGATCACCTGCTGGCGCATCTGGGGGCGGCCGATGCGCATTCCCCGCGCCCGCTTGGCGGCACCGGGCCGACGCCGGGGTGCGCCGCGACCGGCCGAGGAGGTGGGTCGTGCCGTGCGGCGCTCGTCCATCACTCTCCCTGCTCCAGCACCGCCCCATCGGCGATGGACACGGAACCGAGCGTAGAGGCGGGCTCCATGCCAAGTGCGGAGGCGCGCTCGGCAAGATACGACGGCGAGTCGTAGCGCTCGAGCGTGTCGGTCATCGCCGCTGACTGCTCGTGGAGCGACGCGATCTCGATCTTGAGGTCGCGGCGCTCGTAGGCCCCCTTGGTCATCTGGGTGTTGATGAGCAGCACCGCCGCCATCGCTCCCAGCACGATGAGGATGCAGGTCCACGCGAACGGCGCGATCGAGCGCGCCTGCTCGGGCGCCGCGACGGCGCGCAGGTGCGGGTGACGCTCGGGCGTGGGGGTCGCGGCGGCCTTGCGGGCCGTCGCCCCCACGGACACGGGACGGTGCTGACGGACGGGAGCGGCGCTCATGCGGGCCTCCTCAGGCGCGATGGCGGGGTAAGACGGATCCGCTCGACGGCCCGCAGGCGGACCGGCTTGGAGCGGGGGTTGACCTCGGCCTCAGCAGCCGGGGCCTTCTCGGCGCCGCGCGTGAGCGCGCGCAGGTAGGGCTGGTGCTCCTCCGGCACCACCGGCAGTCCCGGCGGGGCGGAGGACGTAGTGCCGGCGGCGAACGCCGCCTTCACGAGCTTGTCCTCGAGCGAGTGGTACGACTCCACGACGACGCGACCGCCGACTCGCACCCCCTCGATGGCCGCGGGCAGAGCGTCCTCGAGGACCTCGAGCTCACGGTTGACGGCGATGCGAAGCGCCTGGAAGGTCCGCTTGGCGGGGTTGGATCCCGGCGTGCGGCTCGCGGCGGGGATGCAGGCGCGCACCAGGTCCACCAGCTCGGCAGAGCGCGTGAGCGGCGCGGTGTCGCGGCGCTTCACGATCGACTCGGCGATGCGTGCGGCAAAGCGCTCCTCGCCGTAGACCCTGAGGATGCGGGTGAGCTCCTTGGTGTCGGCGTCGCGCAGCAGGTCCGCCGCGGTCACCGGGTCCTCGGGGTTCATCCGCATGTCGAGCGGCGCGTCCTGCGCGTAGGAGAAGCCGCGATCGGCCTCGTCGATCTGCAGCGAACTCACGCCGAGGTCGAGCAGCACGCCGTCGGCCAGGTCAGCGCCGGCCGCCGCGATGGCGCCGGCGATGTCGTCGTACTCGGCGTGATGGGCGACGAACCTGTCGCCGAAGCGCGCGAGGCGCTCGCTCGCGAGGGCGATGGCCTGGGGGTCGCGGTCGATTCCCACGACGCGGGCGCGGGGGCAACGCTCGAGGATCGCCTCGGTGTGGCCGCCCATGCCGAGCGTGCCGTCCACCACGAGGGCGCCGTCGTGATCGAGGGCGGGCGCGAGCAGGTCGACGCATCGGTCGAGCATCACCGGCTGGTGACGCGAGGCCGCATCGGTCATCCCTTGGCTCCCTTCCTGCTGTTGTCCCCTGCCTCCCGGTCTCCCTCCGGCTCTCTGGCGGGGGGAAGTCCGTCAGAGCGGCACGGGAGGAGGCCGCGGGGCAGGGGGTGGATCACATGGCGTCGAAGACCTCCGCCGCGGTGGCCGCGTAGTCGTCTTCTCCGCGCTCGAGGTAGTCCTCCCACGCCTGGGCGTCCCAGATCTCGACCCGGGATCCCATTCCGACCACCGCCACGTCTCGCTCGAGACCCGCGTACTTGCGCAGGGGCGCGCTGATGAGAATGCGTCCCTGCTTGTCCGGGATGTCGTCCGAGGCGTGGCCGAGGAAGTTGCGCAGGTAGTCGCGCGCGTTCTTGTTCTCCAGGGGCGCGCGTCGCAGCCGGTCGTGGATGACCGCGAACTCGTCCAGGGGGAAGAGGAACACGCAACGGTCCAGCCCGCGCGTGGCGACGAGGCCCGACGCGAGCCTCCCCCGGAACTTCGCGGGGAGGATCAGCCGGCCCTTGTCATCGAGTCGAGGCGTGAACGTGCCCAGGAAGACCCCGGTGGGGCCAAGACCGTGCGTCAGTGCATCCGACACTCGATCACCTCCCGTGCGCCACGACTCGCCCGATGCCCCCACTTTACTCCACTTCCCACCACCGTGGGGAGTTTTGAGGCAACTTTCTCCTCCTGATTGCAATATTCTCGCAGGTAAATGCCAGTGGATGAAAGTGGAGGGATTTTCGCGACGTGCCCCGCAAATCCCGGCCCAGCCCTGGTCCGGGCCGCCGTTCATCGCCTAGGCTCGGCTCCTAAGCGCGAAGGAGCCCCCATGACTCACCCCCTGCCCTCCCCCGACGACCTCGCGGAGGTTGCGGAGGTCACCGCGGCGATCCGGCACTCCATCGGGTCCGTGTTGTCGGGCCTCGACTCGGCGATCACGTCGACGCTCGCGACGGTGTTGGCGGGCGGACACCTCCTCATGGAGGACGTGCCGGGGGTGGGCAAGACCACCCTGGCCCGCGCCTTCGCGGCGTCCGTTGATTGCTCCGTGGGACGCATCCAGTTCACTCCCGACCTGATGCCGACCGACGTCACCGGCGTGAGTGTCTTCCGGTCGGACGACCACCGCTTCGAGTTCAGGCCGGGGCCGATCTTCGCCCAGGTGGTGATCGCCGACGAGATCAATCGCGCCTCGCCCAAGACGCAGTCCGCGCTGCTGGAGGCCATGCAGGAGCGCGCCGTCACCGTCGACGGCGTCACCCGGCGACTGCCGGAGCCATTCCTGGTCGTCGCGACGCAGAACCCCATCGACATGGAGGGCACCTACCCGCTGCCGGAGGCGCAGCGCGACAGGTTCATGTCGCGCGTCTCCGTGGGCTACCCGCAGCCGCGCGACGAGATGGCGATGCTCGACAGCCACGACGGCACCGACCCCTTGGACGAGGTCCGCGCCGTCACCGACACGGCCACGCTCACGCGCCTCATCGACGTCGCGCGACGCATCTATGCGGCCCCGGCCGTCAAGCAGCACATCGTCGATCTCGTCGCGCAGACGCGTACTGAGACCGCGCTGCGACTGGGCGCCTCCCCGCGCGCGTCGCTGCAGCTGCTCGCGGCTGCCAAGGCGAGGGCCGCCATGGCGGGACGCAACCATGTGCTGCCCGACGACGTGAAGGCGCTGGCGGTGGCGGTGCTCGCGCACCGCCTCGTGCCGTCGACGGAGGCACGGCTGGCCGGACGTGGCACCCAGGAGATCGTGCGCGCCATCGTCGAGCGCACCGCGGTCCCCACCGAGGCCCGCGACGCCGCCTCACCGTCGATGGCCACGGTCGCGAACGGATCCTGACCTCATGGCGGAGCCCGGCGGCGTCACGGCCCGCATGAGCCTCACCCCCCGCGGCGTCGGGATGCTCGCGTGTGGCGTCGTCATCGGCGCGGGCGGCGTGGGCCTGTCGGCGCCCGTCATGGTCTACGTCGGCGTCGCGATGACGTGCGCCGTGGCACTGGCGTGGATCTGGATGACCACCGGCCTCGCCTCCTTCACCCACCGCTTCCCCTACGCGGAGCGCACCATCGTTCCTCGGCCGCTCACCGTAGGCGTGCCGGGATCCGTCACCGTCACGATCCGGGCGCGCCGGGCGCGCCGCGGGTCGGCGCGGGGGCTGATCGCGCGTCTCCAGGTACGAGAGCAGGCGGCCGCCGAGCTCACCGGCGGCGCTGCCACCCGCGCGGCCGTGACCCGCACCGCCGACGCGCTCACGCTCGCGTACTCCCTGTCGCCCGTGCGCCGTGGCCGCTGGGACGTGGGGCCTGCGCTGCTGCATGCCTCCGATCCCCTCGGCATGCTGCTGTCGGATACGTCGTTTGGGACCGCCGAGTCCGTGTCGGTGTGGCCCCGCGTCGTCGACCTCACCGGCACGGCGGGCGCGCTGCTCGGGCAGGCCGACCGGGTGGTGCTGGGTGCACGCACGCCCTCCACGGACGATGCCGCCCTGCGGGAGTACCGCGAGGGCGACGACCTGCGCCGGGTCCACTGGGCCAGCTCGGCGAGGCGAGGGACGATGCTGGTGCGCTCCGACGAGCACGCGGGCCGACGCCCCGCCACCGTCATCCTCGATCTCCCCCACGGCCACGAGGCGCTCGAATGGTCCGTCTCGGCGGCAGCATCGATCGGCGTCTCGGTGCTCGACACCGGCCACCCGGTGCGTTTGCTTCACGGTGGCCCCCCGGGCGCGGCCGCCCACCTGGGCCAACGCGGCGGCGACGTCGCGCGTGCAGAGCTCCTCGATCAGACCGTCGACCTCGCGTCCCCCGCGTCGCGCGCCGCGGCGGAGGCAAGCCTGCTGCGCAGCGCGGCCGCCGCTGCCGAGGGGGCGCTCGAGGGTGAGGTGACGGTCGCCATCATCGACCCGCCGTCGGATCAGGCGCTGGCAGCGCTCGCTCCCATCGGCGCCACGGGGCGGGCGTGGGCGATCCTGCGCGCCGCGGCGGAGGGCGACCGCGAGGTCGCCCAGGGCGCGGCCACCCGCCTGCGCAAGGCGGGCTGGCGGTGCACGGTCGTCGGCACGGGCGACGATATTGCCGAGGTGTGGAACACGCTGCTGACCATGGACGACCTCGCGTGAGCGCCAGGAACCGGTCGGCGTCGCCGTGGCGCACCACGCCTTTGGTCGCCGTCGCGGCCGGCGCAGGCGTCTTCGCTCTGCAACCCGTGGTCGTGATGGGGACGTGGCTCGCCACGGTCATCGGCCTTCTCGCCGTCGTCACGGCCGCCGTGGTCGCCACCCGCCTCCTCAGCCGCTCGCGCGTGCTGCCCACGCTGCTGGGGCTCGCGGTGTCGATCGTGGCGATGGTCATCCTGTTCTCCCGCACGGACGAGGGCGAGCGCCACCTGCTGCCGACTCCACGCGCGCTCGTCGACCTTGGACACCTCCTGCGCGAGGGAGTCGACTATGCCGCCACCACGGTGGCGCCGGCGGACGTCACCGCTCCCCTTCAGGCACTCATCTGCGCGTGTCTCCTCCTGCTCTTCCTCGCCGCCGAGCACATCGCCGTGTCCTGGCGCGGGGCCGCGAGCGCCGGGCTGGTGCTCATGCTGCCCTGGCTGCCCGCCGCGGTGTTCCAGCAGCGGGTGCCGCTCGTGTGGCTCGTCGTGGCCCTCGGCGCCTGGCTGCTGACGCTGGCCGCGAGCCGGCGGGGCGACCCCGCCTCCCCGCCGGGGACCGCCGGCGGCGCCGTGGCCGCGACGGCCGCCTCGCTCGGCCTCGCGCTGCTCGTGGTGCCGAGCGCTCTTGGCGGCAACGGCTGGGGAGTCATTCCCCGCATTGACGCCCCCTCCGCCCTCGACGGGACCACGCGCCTCAACCTCGACCTCGACCTGCGCACCTCCCTCACGACCAACTCGACGGCCCCCGCCCTCGTCTACACGGCCGACGGCTCGCGACCGGAGGTGTTCCGGCTGTACGCCCTGGGCGCGTTCGACGGCGTCAGCTGGGTGCGCGACGAGCCCGATCCCGACGCACTGACGGACACCGAGGGCGTCCTGTGGCCGGTCGGGATCGACGAGGCGTCTCCCACCTCCGCCACCTACACGATCGACGCCGTGGGCCTTGCCGAGACGAATCTGCCCCTGCCCGCCGCTCCCCGCACCGTCGATGTCGACGGCGACTGGGGCTACGACGCGTCGCTCGACGAGGTGGTGGGGGACGACGAGTCCACGCTCAGCGCGACCTATACCGTGACGGCCGATACCGGCTACCTCACCGCCGATCGCCTGCTCGCCTCGCCAGCCGAGGCCGGCGGCGAGGGCGACGCGGGCCTGAGCGCCGCCTACCTGGAGCTTCCCCCCGCCATGGACTCCGCCCGCGTCTCCGACCTCGCGCACAGCCTCACCGAGGAGGCCACCTCGCGGTTCGCGCAGGCGGTGATGCTGCAGGACTACCTGCGCGACCCCTCCGAGTTCGACTACGACACGTCCGTGAGCCCCACCACCGGCGACACTGTCAGTTCCTTCCTCGACTCGCGCGCGGGCTATTGCGTGCAGTTCGCGACGACCATGGTCATGATGGCGCGCACGCTGGAGATCCCCGCGCGGCTTGCGGTGGGGTTCCTCCCGGGCAGCGCGGGAGACGGCGACACGTTCATCGTGCAGGGCGGCGACGCCCACGCCTGGCCGGAACTGTGGTTCCCCGAGGTGGGGTGGGTCAGGTTCGAGCCCACCCCCTCGGTGCAGACCGGATCGGCGCCGCGGTACTCCTCGAACGGGGCCAACGTGACGCCGGCGGTTCCCGACAGCCAGGCCCAGCAGCCCACGATCGCCCCTCAGCAGCCCGAGCGCCCCGACACGGGAGACGCGCCGGCGACCGGCGGTACGACCAGTACCGAGACGGGTCCGTCATGGTGGTGGGCTGCCGTCGCGGTGGTGGTCCTCGGTGTCGCAGGTGCCGCCGTGGCGATGTGGCGCGGCAGGCGCGGACAGGTGGCGGCCCCGCTCGCGGCGCCCGAGCACGCGTGGGAGTCCCTGCGCGAGGCCCTTCCCGCGGAGGCGCGGTGGCCGCGCTCCCTGACGCCGCGGGAGGCGGGCGAGCACGTTGCGGCGGCGCTCGCGGCGCAAGGCGTCGAGTTGAATGGCCCCGATCGAGAGGCGCTCACGTCACTCGCGAGCGCCGTCGAGAGTCATCGCTACTCCCCCACGGGCTGCGATGTCGAGCCGGCCCACCTCGACGCGTGGGCACGGCAGGTGGCCGATGCCGCAACCTCGGTCACGGCACGGGCCTAGCGGTTACAGGTCGCCGCTCTCGCGGCGACGGTCGAAGCGCTCCTCGAAGGTCTGCATGAAGTCCTTGCGCTGCTTGGGCGCCTGCGGGCCGGCGGACGGCTTCTTCTGCGGGGCGGCCGGCTGCTGTCCCTTGCGCGGCGTGAGCAGCGCCCACAGCGCGACGCCCGCCATGATGAGGAACCCGAAGACTCCAAGGACAGGAATCTGGGTGACGACGCCGAGAAGGACGATGCCGAGCCCGATCACCACGCCGGCGACGCCCGCGACGATGCGGGCGGGGGTCTTGGGACCCTTGTTCATGGCGCGGTGCAGGGAGGCGTCCTGCCCGAGGTCGTGCTCGAGCTGGTCCAGCACGCGCTGCTCGTACTCTGACAGCGGCATCATGCTCTCCTTTACATGCGGGTGCGCAGTAGGCACCTAGTCTAGTCAGCACCGCCCGCTCGCACCACCACACGAATCGAGGACGCCTGTGGCACGCCGATCGACCGTCACCCCCGGCATCGCGGCAGGTGTGCCACGCGGCGTCGACATGCCCATCGCTACCGGGATGGTGCGGCTCACGGACGAGCCTGATGGTTCAACGACCGTATGGGTGCGTGGTGTTCCCAGTTCTTCGATGCGCGTCGACCCCGCCGTACTCGACTTCGAGTACATGCGCCACTTCGCGGCGGCCGTCGAGGCGTGGGACGCCCCCGCCAGGATGCTCGCCCTTCACGTGGGCGCCGGGGTGTGCACGATGGCAAGGCACCTCGCGTGGCGCTACCCCGAGTCGCGCCACATCGCCGTCGACATCGACGCGACCCTGCCCGAGCTTGCCCGCCAGTGGTGGGACCTTCCGCGCGCGCCGCGCCTGAGGATCCGCGCGCAGGACGGCCTCGAGGCGCTGGCCGACCGGCACGACGACAGCGTCGACCTGGTGCTGCGCGACGCGTTCTCGGAGGCGCTCACTCCCCCGGCACTCGCCGGCCCGGAGTGGTGGGGTCACGCGCAACGGGTGGTGCGCCCCGGCGGACTCGTGCTCGCCAACGTAGGCACGGCTCCCGGAACCACCACGCACCTGGCCGATGCCGCTGCCGCGCGGGAGGCGTTCGCGAACGTGGTCGCGGTCGGCGAGCCCGCCGTGATGAAGGGCAGGCGACGCGGCAACGTGGTGCTCGTCGCGGGCGACGTCGACGTCCACTCCCTGCGCCGCTACGCGGCCTCGGCGCCGCTGCCGACCGGCGTGGATCCCGGCTGGGCCAGCTAAGCCGGCCGCCGCATCGCCCACGGGCACAAGAAAGGGCCGCCACCCCTGACGGGGTGACGGCCCTGATCCGGTCAGTGGACCGGAGAAGCCTTAGAGGGGGCGGACCTGAGCGGCCTGCGGACCCTTGGGACCATCGGTGACCTCGAACTCGACGCGCTGCGCCTCTTCGAGGGACTTGTAACCGTCGGACTCGATCGCCGAGTAGTGCACGAAGACGTCGGCGCCGCCGCCGTCCTGAGCAATAAAGCCGTAGCCCTTCTCAGCGTTGAACCACTTCACAGAACCCTGTGCCATACATCTTTCCTTGTCTGTACTGCCCGCAGACGGGAGCCGAAGGCGACCTGCCCCCGGCTGTCGCCGCAATGGCTTGTTCCGGACTAGGAAAGACCGGTTCTTGCTCACTACGTTCTTGCAACCGGAACCAGCATGCCATGAATTAGGCGTGAGGGGGAGTGTCTCCTCGCTGTTGCTGCAGGAATCGTTCGAATTCAGCGCCCAACTCGTCCGCCGACGGCAGCGGGCCGGAGATGTCGAGACCTTCGTCCCGGCTCTCCATGTACGCGTCGTATTGGCGCTCGAGGCCGGCCACGAGCGCCTGAACCTCGTCCGACTCGGCCGTCTGGCGTGCGATTTCCTCGTCGGCCTTCTCCGCCTCCTCGTCGAGCCCCGACGTGTCGATCAGGAGTCCGGAGATGTCCTCGATCCCCTGAATCGCACGCTCGGCGGCCTGCGGGTAAGAACTCTGCGCCAGGTAGTGCGGGACATGCACGGCGATATTCACCGCGGGCAGGTCCCACTGCGCGAAGCGGTACTCCATGAGGTTCTGCGCGCTCGCCGGGACGTTGACCGTCCCGAAGAAGGTGGGAGCGTCGGGAAGCAGGTCCTGCGGCGTGCCGTGGACGGTCGCGGTGAGCGGACGCGTGTGCGGCGCGGCCATCGGGATGCCATACGCGCCGAGGGTCAGCCCCACGCCGGTGCGCGTGACGATCTCCTTCACCGTCCGGATGTACTGCTCCCAGCGGATGTCGGGCTCAAAACCGTGCAGCAGCAGGAACGGCGTCGATTCCTTGTCATGGACAAGGTCCAGGTACAGGTGCGGCTCGTCGTAATCCGTCCATTCGTTGACCGAGAAGGTCATCTCCGGGCGGCGCGAGCGGTAGTCGAGGAGCTGGTCGATGTCGAAGGTGGCGACGCGCTGCGCCTCGCCCGCGTCGAGAATCTGCTGCGCGACGAGCGCGCCAGCCTTGCCCGCGTCGATGAAGCCGCGCAGCGAATGCACGAGCACGGCGCCTTCCTTCGGGGCGACGGAGGCCCACGCCTGCACGCCCTCCGCGTCCCAGCTGATCAGAGGAAAAGTCATAGTCCCGTCATTGTCCCACTTGCTCACGCATCGGCCGATGCGCTCCGTGCGTCAACGGGACGCACGCGCCCGGCATTCCCGCGCCGGAGAGAGTAGCGCTCGGGGCTGTCGATGGGGATAATGGACGACTGCCTCGGCACGACCGGCACGAGGCGACGAAGGGCAGGCGCATGCAGGACGACAGCACCCGGACCGCTCTCAAGGAGGGCCTGGATGCCGAGCAGAGGGTCGTGGACGGGCTGTACGCACGTCTCGACGAGCTGCGGGGGGAAACCGAGGCGAGGCTCGCTCACGTGCGCCGCGACGGGCCGTCGGGCTCGCCGCAGAACCGCTCGGAGCGTGACGCCTTCGCGACGCTGTACGAGGACCGCATCGCGCAACTGGATGCCGTCGAGGACCGGCTGTGCTTCGGCCGCCTCGACATGCGCGACGGCGACCGCCTGTACGTGGGGCGCATCGGCCTGTCCGACGCCGACCACGCTCCCCTGCTGACGGACTGGCGCGCGCCTGCCGCCCGCGCGTTCTACTCCGCGACGGCAGCGGACCCCGGCGGCGTCATGAGCCGCCGCCACCTCACCACCCGCGGGCGCCGCGTCGCCGCGATCGAGGACGACGTGCTCGACGTCGAAGCGCTGCGCGAGGCCGGCCTCGAGGGCTCGCTCGCCGGCGAGGGCGCACTGCTCGCCGCTCTCGACGCGCGCCGCACCGGCCGCATGGGCGACATCGTCGCGACCATTCAGGCCGAACAGGACGCCGTCATCCGCGCCGACCTCGACGGCGCCCTCGTGGTCCAGGGCGGCCCCGGCACGGGCAAGACGGCCGTCGCGCTGCACCGCGCCGCGTTCCTGCTCTACCACCACCGCGAGCGCCTCGAGCGTCGCGGCGTGCTGCTCATCGGCCCCTCGGGGCAGTTCCTGCGGTACATCGACCATGTGCTGCCCTCGCTCGGCGAGACCGGCGCGGTGTCGACGACGCTGAACGGGCTCGTCCGCGGCGTCGACACATCTGCGGTGGAGGCCGATGCTGTGGCCGCCATCAAGGGCCGCACCGAGATGGCGGATGTCATCGCCGCCGCGGTCCGCGAGCGCCAGCGCCTTCCGCGACGCGACCAGGAGGTGCGCATCGACGGCCGCACTGTCGTGATCCGCCGGGGCGACATTCGCGACGCCCAGACGCGTGCCAGGCGCGACGGCCGTCCTCACAACGAGGCGCGGGCGTCGTTCGCCAAGGACATGATCGGGCGCCTCACGACGCAGCTGCTGGAGCAGCTCGAGACGCGTCTCGACGCCGACGACAGGATCGAGCTCGAGCGCGACGTGCGCGACTCGAAGACCATCCGCATCGCGCTCAACCTGTGCTGGCTCCCGGTGACCCCCGCGCAGTTGCTGCGCGACCTGTTCTCGAAGGCGCACCTGCTTGACCACGCGGCGCGAGGCTTCTCGCGGCGCGACCGCGACCTGCTGCTGCGCCCCGCCGGCGCCCCGTTCACCGAGGCCGACGTACCCCTGCTGGACGAGGCGGCCGAGCTGCTGGGCGACATGCCGGGAGGCGCCCCGCGCGCCGCGCAGGAGGCCAGCGAGGAGGAGCTCGACTACGCCCGTGAGGTCCTCGAGACCTTCGGCGGCGACGGCATGGTCACGGCCGAGGATCTTGCCGCACGCATGCGCGGGGGCTCGTCGAGGATGTCGGTCGCCGAGCGCGCCGCCGCCGACCGCCGATGGACCTACGGTCACGTGGTCGTGGACGAGGCGCAGGAGCTCTCCCCCATGGCATGGCGCATGCTGCTGCGTCGCTGCCCCACGCGGTCGTTCACGATCGTGGGCGACGTTGCCCAGGTGGCCTCCGCCGCCGGCACGCGCTGGTGGCCCGAGGCGATGGACCCGATCTTCGGGCCCTCGTGGCAGCTGCGCGAGCTCACCGTCTCGTACCGCATCCCGTCCGCCGTCGCCCGCGCGGCGCAGTCCTACGCGCGCGCCGCGCAGCTGCCCGTGAGCGACCTGTCCGCCGCGCGCGACCTCGACGACGCGGTGGCGACCACACGCGTGGCACCGTCCGCGCTGGCGTCCACCGCCGCATCGGCCGCGCGTGCGCACGCCGCCCGCATGGCCGACGGCGACGGCGGCCTCGTGGCGGTCATCGCGCCGCCCGAGATCGCCCGCGAGGTCGCGACGGCCCTGGGCGGGCCCGTCGAGGGCCTCAGCGTGATGACGGCTCGCCAGTCGAAGGGCCTCGAGTTCGACGTGGCCGTCGTGGTGGAACCCGCGAGCATCGGCGAGCGCCCCGGCGACCTCTACGTGGCGCTCACCCGCCCCACCAAGCGGCTCGAGCTGGTGCACGCGGAGGACCTGCCCGCGGGCCTCGACTCGCTGGCGTAGGCGGCTAGGACTCGCAGGGACCGGCGCCGGCGATCGCGAGCCCCTGGCGGTCGCCGGGACCCCACTGGGTGATCGCGGTGTTCTCGTCGTGCATGAGCTCGGTGGCGTCCTCGACGTGCCCCAGCCCCAGCACGTGCGCGAGCTCGTGCCGGATGACGGCGCCCGCGAGCGCGGTACCGGCCGAGGTCTCGAGGAGGTCGGAGAAGTCCTCGCGGTCCAGCACCACCACGCCGGCGGCGAGGTAGCGCTGGTCGCCGAAGGCCCCCGTGATCGAGGTGGATCCGCCGAGCCCGGCCGTCGACCCCGCGAGATCGGCGGTCTCGTCGCCGTCCGACCAGCCGATGACGACGGGCGCGAGCCGGTCTCCGTACCGCTCCTGCACGACGGCACGGTCGAAGCGCGCGGGCTCGTCGGTGGTGCCCTCATAGTCGAACACGAGGCCCGAGTACAGGGCGACGTCGTCCGTCGCGGCGTGGATGAGCGGCTCGGCTCCGTCGGGCATCTCCTCCGGGTTCAGCACCCAGGAGACCGCCTTGCACGGGTCCAGCCGAACCGGCTCCCCGTCCTCCTCGAACAGGAACGAGTGTTCACCCGAGGTACTCTCCGGGACCCGGGGCGCGAGCCGCGTGCCGTCGCCGTCGGAGGCCGGGATCTTCACCTCGACGCCCTCGATCTCGACGACGTTGCGGGCCTGGCCCAGGTGCGTCAGCTCGTCCCAGCCGACTCCCGCGCCCCACGCGAAGGCGCCCACGGTCAGGGCGCCAGCGCCGCACAGGATCGCCAGGCGCGCCGTGAGAGTCATGGCCGCTAGCCTGCCAGTCGCCTCGCGTGCGGGCCGTGAGCCTGGCCGGTCGAGGCGTGTGGAGTTGGTAACACGCCCCCGGTTGCGCCAAGATGGGCGCCGTGCGAGCACTCCTTCTTGAGAACCTGTCCCACACCGCCACCGAGATCCTCGAGGCCGCCGGCATCGAGGTCATCAACCATGGCGGTGCCATGGACGAGGACGAGCTGATCGAGGCCCTCCAGGGCGTCGAGCTGCTCGGCATTCGCTCCAAGACGATGCTGACGGAGCGCGTCATGGACGCCTCGCCGTCGCTCATCGCCGTCGGCGCCTTCTCGATCGGCACCAACCAGATCGACCTCGAGGCGGCCGCCAAGCGAGGAATCGCGGCATTCAACGCGCCGTTCTCGAACACCCGCTCGGTGGTCGAGATGGCAGTGTCCGAGATGATCGCGCTGACCCGCCGCCTGCCCGTGCACCAGAAGCTCATGCACGAGGGCGTGTGGAACAAGTCCGCCGACGGCGCCCACGAGATCCGCGGACGCACGCTCGGCATCGTCGGCTACGGCAACATCGGCTCGCAGCTGTCCGTGGTCGCCGAGGCGCTAGGCATGAACGTCATCTTCTACGACAGTGCCGAGAAGCTCGCGCTGGGCAACGCGACCCGCATGCCCACCCTCGAGGCGCTCCTCGCCGAGGCCGACGTCGTCACGCTCCACGTCGATGGACGCGCCGGCAACCAGGGATTCTTCGGCCGCGAGCAGTTCGAGTCGATGAAGCACGGCGCCCACTTCCTCAACCTGTCGCGCGGCTTCATCGTCGACGTCGACGCGCTCAAGGAGGGCCTCGAGTCCGGCGCCATCGGCGGTGCGGCCATCGACGTCTTCCCCGAGGAGCCCAAGAAGAAGGGCGACCCGTTCGCCTCGGGCCTTCAGAACGTCCCCAACGTCATCCTCACGCCCCACATCGGCGGCTCCACCGAGGAGGCGCAGCGCGACATCGGCATCTTCGTCGCGACCCGCCTACGCGACTACGTGCAGAAGGGCTCGACGTCGCTCAGCGTGAACCTTCCCAACCTGCAGCTCGACCTTCCTCAGGGCTCGCACCGCATCGCGCACCTGCACGAGAACATCCCCGGCGTGCTCGCCGCGGTCAACCGCGTGTTCGCCGAGCACGGCGTCAACATCGAGGGTCAGATGCTCGCCACGCGTGGCGAGTTGGGTTACGTGGTGACCGACATCGCTGCCGGCCTCACCCGTGAGGCCGTCGAGGCGCTGGGCGCCATGGCGGGCACCGTGCGCCTGCGGGTGCTGTCCTGAGCGACGCGCCAGCCCCCGACGCCGTCTCCTTCGCGGATCTCGGCCTTCCCGACGCGCTCGTACGCGCCCTCGGGCAGGCCGGGATCACGGCGCCCTTCCCCATCCAGGCGGCCACCATCGCCGATGCCCTGGAGGGCAAGGACGTGCTGGGCAAGGCCCGCACGGGGTCCGGCAAGACCCTTGGCTTTGGGCTTCCCACGCTGACGCGGCTGGCACAGACCGGTCGCGCACGTTCGCACCGCCCCCACGCCGTCGTGCTCGTTCCCACGCGCGAGCTCGCCATGCAGGTCCACGACGCCCTGGAGCCGCTCGCGCACACCATGGACGTGTCGCTGCGGCTCGTGGCCGGCGGCCTGTCCATGCCCAAGCAGATCGCCGCCCTCGAGCGCGGCGTGCACCTCGTGGTGGCGACACCCGGGCGCCTCGCCGACCTCGTGCGGCGCGGCCACGCCGACATGTCCGCCGTCCAGGTGGTGGTGCTCGACGAGGCCGACCACATGGCCGAGATGGGCTTCATGACGGAGATCGAGGAGATCCTCGACGAGGTGCCTGGCGACGCCCAGCACCTGCTGTTCTCCGCCACGCTCGACGGCGACGTCGACCGCCTGGTTACCGAGCACATGCACTCCCCCGTGCTCCATGACGTGACCGACGCCGACGAGGCGAGTGCGATGCGCCACGTGGTGCTCAACATCTCGCCCCACCTGAAGTACGACATGAGCATCAGGATCGCGTCTCGCGAGGGCCGCACCATCGTGTTCGTGCGCACCAAGATGGCGTGCGACAGGGTCGCGGAGCAGATGCGATCGGCCGGCGTCCGGGCCACGGCGCTTCACGGCGACATGGACCAGAACGCGCGCAATGTCGCCATCGAGGCGTTCCGGTCGGGACGCGTCCCCGTGCTCGTCGCGACGGACGTCGCCGCGCGTGGAATCCACGTCGATGACGTCGACCTGGTGCTGCAGCTCGACCCGCCCGGTGACCCCAAGGACTACACGCACCGGGCAGGTCGCACGGCTCGCGCCGGCGCGTCCGGTCTCGTGGTGACGCTCGCCCTGCCGCATCAGCGCAAGGCGATGGACCGGGTGGTCGAGGCCACCGGCCTCGACCTGCTGTTCCGCAAGGTCCGCGAGGCCGATGCCGAGACCCTGGCCATGGTCGACGCCCTCACCGGCTCGCGTGAGCCGTCGGGCGTCCCCGCCCGCGAGACCCGTGCGGCCGCCCGTCAGGACGACGCGTCGGAGCGCGGCGGCCGTGGCCGTCAGCAGCAGCCGTCGCGTGGGCGCGGATCGCGTGATGGCGATCGCCCCACGAGCGAGCGTCCGTCCCGCGAGCGGAAGCGCCCCGAGGGCGAGCGACGCGGGCGTGGAGAGACCGACCGCCAGCGTGCAGGTGCCGGAGTCGGCAAGGGCGGCGCCCGCAAGACTCAGGGCACGGACACCGCTCGCAGCCGCTCCCGTGGTGACGCGGCGACGACCGGTCGCGAGGTCGCGAGCGACGGGCGGGACGCGTCCGAGGGCTCGAGGGAACCCCGCGGCGGCTCACGCCAGCGACAGGAGAACCCGAACCCGCGCAAGAAGCCCAAGGGCACCAAGCGCTCCTCGAACGCGACGCGCGGCCGCAAGGGCAAGCCGCGCCCCAAGAAGAAGCGTTAGGCCGGCTGGGGGCGCTGCGCCCCCGGCTCGGCGCCGCCTGCCGGCGGTGAGGATTCAGTCGCGAGCCTGGGCGGCGTCCTCGCTACGCAACTGGGCGATCGCGGCCTCGAAGTCGTCGAGGCTCTTGAAGCCCTGGTACACGCTGGCGAAGCGCAGGTACGCGATCTCGTCGAGGTCGCGCAGCGGGGCGAGGATGGCCAGCCCGATGTCGGTCGCGTCGATCTCGGCCACACCCTGCGCCCTGATGGCCTCCTCGACGCGCTGCGCCAGGAGGGCGAGGTCGTCGTCCGACACTGGCCGCCCCTGGCAGGCCTTGCGCACTCCCGAGGCCACCTTCTCCCTGCTGAAGGGCTCGGCGACGCCGTTGCGCTTCAGGACGGTCAGGCTCGAGGTCTCGACGGTCGAGAAGCGGCGCCCGCACTCCTGGCACTCGCGGCGCCGGCGGATGGACGTGCCGTCGTCGGCCGTGCGCGAGTCCACCACGCGTGAATCGGGGTTCCTGCAGAACGGGCAGTGCATGGCACTACCTTCCCACGGATCCGCCCCTCCTCCGCTACCCCGGCGACCCGCGCGAGGTTCGGTGGCCCGGCGCCTTCTCGTCAGTCCAGCGAGGGGATCAGGATCTGCTCGCCGGCGCGCAGCACCGAGGATCCCTTGGCGTTGAGGTCCTGAATGACGTCGATAGTCTCGTTGACGTCCTCCCCCACCGGAGTGAGCGACGAGGCGATCGACCACAGCGTCTCGCCGGCCGCGACGGTGTAGGTGTCGAACACGACGGGAATCGTGGGCTCGTCGCCCGCGACGGCCTGGGGGCCGACGATCGCGACGGCGACGGCGACGATGACCGCGGCCACGGTACGCCGACGGCGGCGGCCCTGGGCGGTGTCCAGGAGTCGGATGCCGTGGGCGCGGCTGCGGGCCTTCGAAGGGGCCGTGCGAGCGACGCGCGGCGTGACGGGACGCCCCAGGGCGACCTGCTGGTATCCGGTGACGGGTGCGGCGTAGGCGGTCATCTCATCCTCCATTCGAACATCTGTTCGTCGAACATATGTTCTATTTCTAGCATCGTGGGCCGACGCCCGCAAGACACGCTCGAACATATGTTTGATTCCGCGGCGTGACTGCTCTAGCGTCATGGGTGTCAGTCCACCGCAGGGGTCTGACATCGACCGCGGGCCATGGCGCTCGCCGAGGAGGAGACATGGACGAGCCGCGCGAGGCCGGCGCCACCATCCACGAGTTCCCGGACATGTCCGGCGGCGCGCTCACCGATCGCCAGCGCAGCATCCTCGTGACGATCCGCGACTCGGTCGAGTTGCGCGGCTACCCGCCGTCCATGCGCGAGATCGGCCAGGCCGTCGGCCTCACCTCCACCTCCTCCGTGAAGCATCAGCTCACCGCCCTGGAGGCGAAGGGATACCTGCGTCGCGACCCTCACCGTCCCCGCGCCATCGAAGTGGTGATGCCCGATGCCGAACCCGCGGCAGGCGCATCGGCCACGCCCGATGCCGTCACGCGTTTCGCGCAGCACCCCGACGGGACGGACGACGTGTCGATGGTGCCGCTCGTGGGCCGCATCGCCGCCGGTGGCCCGGTGCTGGCCGACCAGGCAGTCGAGGACGTGTTCGCCCTCCCCCGTCAGCTCACCGGCGAGGGCGAGCTGTTCATGCTCAACGTCACCGGCGACTCGATGATCGACGCCGCGATCTGCGACGGCGACTGGGTGGTGGTGCGTCGCCAGCACAGCGCCGAGAATGGCGACATCGTCGCCGCCCTGCTCGACGACGAGGCGACAGTGAAGACCTTCCGCCGCGCCGACGGTCAGGTGTGGCTCATGCCGCACAATCCCGCGTACACGCCCATCGACGGCACGCACGCGACCATCATGGGCAAGGTCGTCTCCGTGATGCGCCGCGTCTGACGACGCCGCTGCGGGGGCTACCGCCCGTCGTTCCTTGCCGCCTCGTCGAGCCGGCGCAGCGCGTTCATCACCGTGGCGCGGTCCGTCGTGGGCCACAGCTCCGGCATCGACCGCGCAAGGAATCCTCCGTACCGCGCGGTCGCCAGGCGCGAGTCGAGCACCGCGACGACGCCGCGGTCGTCCTTGGTGCGGATGAGGCGTCCTGCTCCCTGCGCCATGAGCAGCGCCGCGTGGGTGGCGGAGACCGCCATGAAGCCGTTGCCACCACGCTGCGCGATCGCCTCCGTGCGCGCCTGAGAGACGGGCTCGTCGGGTCGCGGGAACGGGATGCGGTCGATCACGACGAGCGAGGCCGTCGGTCCCGGCACGTCGATTCCCTGCCACAGCGAGGTCGACCCGAACAGGCAGGCGCGCGGGTCCTCGCGGAAGCGCTCGACGAGCGTCGGCAGCTGGTCGTCGAGCTGGTACAGCACCGGCACGTCGAGCCGCTCCCGCATCGCCTCGGCCGCGGCCTGCCCCGCCCGATGCGACGAGAACAGCCCGAGGGTTCGCCCGCCTGCCGCCTCGATGAGCGCGGCGAGCTCGTCGAGCGCCTCCGGCGAGATGCCTCCCTGGCCGGGGCGGTCCAGGTGCTTCGCGACGTACAGGATTCCCTGGCGGCCGTAATCGAAGGGGCTGCCAGCGTCGAGGCACTCGGGATCGTCGAGCCCCAGGTGGCGCGCCATCGCGTCGAAGTTGCCGCCCAGGGCGAGGGTCGCTGACGTGAAGACCGACGCGCGCTCGCCGATGAGTCGCTCACGGATGAGCCCGGCGACGTCGAGGGGCGCTGCGACGATCCTCTCGGCGACCTGCGAGTCGTAGTCGCCGTCGGGAGGAGCGAGCCAGATCACGTAACGACCATGCTCGCCCTGCAGCTCCTCGCACACGTCGTGAATCTCCTGCAGCGCCGCGGAGGCAAGCTTGGCGGTGGCCGATGCTGTATCCCCCGGGGCGCTCGTCTCGCCCGTGGCCTTGGAAGCCTTCTGCACCGCGCTGAGGCACGCGCGGGCGGCGCCGCGGATGAGCTCGACGGCCGCCGCGAGCTCCTCACCCAGGCCCGAGCGCAGGCGCGCCGGGCGCTCGTCGCCGAGGGCCGCGTCGAGGGCGCGAGCGGCGCGGTCGAGGTCCTCGGTGGTGACCCCCACGCGCCGCGTGGCGGAGGACGCACGGTCGACGCGCGACACTGTCAGCTCGTGGGTGGCAGCGCCCGTGATGCGCGACACCAGCTCGTGGGCCTCGTCGACGATCAGCGCGTCGTGCTCGCCGAGCATGTCGTGGCTCGCGGCCTGCACACCGAGCACGGCGTGGTTGGTGACGACGATCCGCGACTGGGCCGCCTCGTCCCTCACGCGCTGCGAGAAGCACTCCTTGAGCATCGGGCACTTGGACTCGAGACACTCGCGGCCGCTCACGCTGACCTGCGCCCACGCGCGGTGCGAGACGCCGGGGACAAGGTCGTCTCTGTCCCCCGTCTCGGTCTCGTCGGCCCACTGGTGCAGGCGTGCGACCTCCTCGCCGAGGGCGCTCGTGGGCCCCGTGGAGATCGGCAGCATGTCCTCGTCCGGCTCGCCGTACCCGCCGGCCATCTTGTGCACGCACAGGTAGTTGGAGCGGCCCTTGAACAGCGCCGCGGCGGGGCGCTGGCCCAGTTCGCCCTCGAGGGCGTCGAGGACCATCGGCAGATCCTTGGAGTAGACCTGCCGCTGGAGCGCGAGCGTCGCGGTCGACACCACGATGCGCTCGCCCGCGCGGGCGGCATGAGCGATCGCCGGCACCAGGTAGCCGAGCGACTTTCCGGTGCCCGTGCCGGCCTGGATCAGGGCGTGCTCGCCCTCCCCGAGAGCGCGCTCCACGGCCGCGACCATGCGCTGCTGCCCCTCGCGCGGCGAGCCCCCGAGGGCGCCGACGGCGAGGCCGAGCAGCCGCACTGCCTCCGTCTCGTCGGCCGATGCGGCGGCGTCGTCGCTCACGCGGCGTCGGCGGCGGCCTGCAGGCGGGCGGCGAGCGCCTCGTCGACGAGGGCCACCAGGCGGGTGCCGTCGGCCTCGTGCGTCTCGGACAGGATCTCGCCGTGGCGGTGAGCCTCGCTCACGAGGTCGCCACGCGTGTACGGCACCGTGACCTCGACGCGGACGGCGGGGCGCGGCAACTCACGTGCGATGAGGTCCATCAGCGCGTCGATGCCCTCGCCCGTGAGGGCGGACACCTCGATGGTCGGCTCGCGCCTGGCGCGCAGGCGCAGCAGCGTCTCGGGGTCGGCGATGTCGGCCTTGTTCAGGACGAGCACTTCCTTGACCTGGTCGGCGCCGGGAACGTCGGAGAGAACCTCCCGCACCGCCGAGATCTGGCTCTCGGGATCCGGGTGTGACGCGTCGACCACGTGAAGCATGAGGTCGGCGTGCGCCACCTCCTCGAGCGTCGAGGCGAACGCGGCGACAAGCTGGTGCGGAAGGTCGCGCACGAAGCCGACGGTGTCGGAAACGGTGAAGGCGCGGCCGTCGGGCGTGGACGAGCGACGCACCGTGGGGTCGAGGGTCGCGAACAGGGCGTTCTCCACGAGCACGCCGGCACCCGTGACGCGGTTGAGCAGCGACGACTTGCCCGCGTTCGTGTAGCCGACGATCGCGACGTTGGGCAGCGCCGTGCGGTTGGAGCGGCGCACCTCGCGCGCGGGGGCCATCGCCTTGATCTGGCGGCGAAGCTGCGCCATGCGGGTGCGGATGCGGCGGCGGTCGAGCTCGATCTTGGTCTCACCAGGACCACGCGAGCCGATTCCCGCACCGGCGGCCACGCGGCCACCGGCCTGGCGCGACATCGACTCGCCCCAGCCGCGCAGGCGGGGAAGCAGGTACTCGAGCTGGGCGAGCTCGACCTGCGCCTTGCCCTCGCGGGACTTGGCGTGCTGGGCAAAGATGTCGAGGATCAGGGCGGTGCGGTCGATGACCTTGACCTTGACCACGTCCTCGAGCGCGCGGCGCTGGGAGGGCGCGAGGTCGTCGTTGACGACCACCGTGTCGGCCCCCACGGCCTTGACGATGTCGGCGAGCTCGCGCGCCTTGCCTTGACCCAGATAGGTGGCGGGGTCGGGGTGAGGGCGGCGCTGCAGCAGCCCGTCGAGGACCTCGGAGCCGGCGGTCTCCGCGAGGGCTGCCAGCTCCCGCAGGCTGATCTCCGCGTCCTCGTAGGTGCCGCGGGAGAACTGCCCGGCGAGCACCACCTTTTCGAGGCGCAGCTGCCGGTACTCGACCTCGGTGATGTCCTCGAGTTCGGTGGAAAGGTTGTCGACGCGGCGAAGCGCGGCACGTTCCTCGCGGTCGAACTGGTCGCCGTCGTAGTCGGTGCGGGCCGTGCCCCCCTCGGCCACCGCGGTGCCGGCGCGCGACAGCACGCGCTCGATGGCCGCATCGGCGCGGGAGGGGGTGGTGTCGTCGAGGATGTCGTCGTGGTCGTCACTCATGCTTGGACCATTGTCTCACCCGCCGCGCACGCGGGCCAGCACGCCGTCGCGTACCCTCGCAGGGACATGAACGATCACTACTTCACGGCCGAGCCCGCCTCCGCCGACGAGCGCCGGCTCATCCGCGTGGGCCTCGCGGGGCGCGAGGTGGACCTCGAGACCGCGCCGGGCGTCTTCTCCCCCGGCCACCTGGACCTCGGCACCCAGGTGCTGCTGCGCCACCTCCCGCCTCCGCCCGACGGGCGCCTGCTCGACCTCGGTTGCGGCTGGGGTCCTCTCGCCCTGACCGCCGCGCTCCTCAAGCCCGAGGTGCGCGTGACCGCCGTCGACGTCAACCGACGCGCGCTCGACCTCCTGGAGCGCAACGCCGCGAGGCTGGGAGCATCGGCTTCGATCGAGGCCAGCGAGCCCGACGCCGTGCCCGCGAAGCGCCGCTTCGACGCGATCTGGTCCAACCCCCCGATCCGCATCGGCAAGCCGCAGCTGCACGCACTGCTGACCGCCTGGCTGCCGCGCCTCACGCCGGGGGGCGAGGCTCACCTCGTGGTGCAGAAGAACCTCGGCGCGGACTCGCTCGCGTCGTGGATCGCCAAGCAAGGCTGGGGAGACATCGAGAAGGTGGGCTCCGCCAAGGGCTTCCGTGTCCTCAAGGTGACGCGCGCCGCCGACTGAGCCGGCGCATCGGCCGCGGTCGATTCCCCCTCTTTTATCCCCTAAGGCGCGTCAAATGGATCCATTTGGCGCGCCTAGGAGGGTAAAAGAGGGGAAACGCTCCACTCCGGGCGTTGCTACGGGAGCGTGACCTCGCCCGTGGCTACCAGCACGGCCGGGCCCTCCAGCACCGTGTGGTCGGGCGTGATGCGGACCGTGACGACACCGCCGGGGACCTCGACGTCCCACACGTCGGGCGCGCCGGGGCCCGCCCAGGAGCGCACCGCAAGGGCGACGGCACACGCGCCCGTGCCACACGACCGGGTCTCCCCCGAGCCGCGCTCGTGAACCCGCATGCGCGCGCGCCCGCGACGCTCACCCGAGACGACCGCCTCGCCCAGCGCCACCACAAACTCGACGTTGGAACCCGCCGGAGGCGTGGGGCTCACCGCGGGCGCGACAGTGAGGTCCAGCGCCTCGAGCTCCTCGACCGACGCCAACGCGACCACGTGGTGCGGGTTGCCGACGTCGACCGACAGCGCAGGCCGCGGCGGCGTAAGTCCACGCGCCTCGACATTCGAGTCGAAGCCCCCCTCGCCAAGCGTGTAAGCGCCCATCCCGATCGCGAAGCGGCCGTCTCCCAGGCCCGTGAGGGTGCGCGCCCCGCCGCGCGTAGCGAACTCGACGCCGCCCGTGAGGTCTGCGCCCGCCTGCGCCTCCAGGAAGGCGCCGAACACGCGCGCGCCGTTCCCGCACATCTCCGACGTAGTCCCATCGGAGTTCCAGTAGTCCATGAACCACGCGGCCGGCTCGAAGCCGGAGCCCGCCGGGAGCGCCCCGGCGCGCACCGCGCGGATGACGCCATCGCCACCCAACCCCGCGCGGCGGTCGGCAAGGAAGCGCACCAGCTCGGGAGTGAGGTCGATCTCGCCGCGCTCGTCGAACAGCAGCACAAAGTCGTTCTCGGTGCCGTGTCCCTTGGTGAAGCGCAGCGTCGTCATGCGCCCAGGCTACCGGGGCCGCCCCGTCGCGACAGCGACGGCATCGGCCGCGGCGCGCGCGATGTCCCCCGCGTCGACGGGCGCCGCGATCCACGCGACGCGCGGGTCGGGCTTGAACCACTGGCGCTGCTTGCGGGCGAGGCGCCGCGTGTGTTGCGCGATCAGCGCGCGGGTCTGCGCGGCATCGAGCTCGCCGTCGAGGTGTCGCAGGGTCTCCGCGTAGCCGACGGCGCGACGGGCGGTGGTGCCCTCGCGCAGGCCGCGCGAGGCGAGGGCTGTCACCTCGTCGACAAGACCCTGCTCCCACATCTCATCGACGCGCGCGTCGATGCGCGGGTCCAGGATCGCGTGATCCAGCTCGAGCCCGATTTGCACGGCGGGGACCTCGTACTCGTGGCGTGGCAGGCCGGACGAGAACGGTTTGCCCGTGATCTCGATGACCTCGAGCGCGCGCACCAGGCGCTTGGTGTTCGCGGGGCCGATGCTCGCGGCGGCCTCCGGGTCCACGACTGCGAGCTCGCGGTGAAGGACGCCCGGCCCCTCCACGTCTCCCCTCGCCTCGAGCGCGGCACGCACGGCCGGGTCGGTCGGCGGGAACTCGAAGCGGTCCAGGAGCGCACGGTGGTACAGGCCGGAGCCTCCCACCACGATGGCGTGCAGGCCCCGCGCGGTGATGGCGGCGATATCCGCACGCGCCTCGCGCTGGAAGCGGGCGACGGAGGCGTCCTCGTGGACGTCGAGAGTGTCGAGTTGGTGATGAGGGATGCCGCGCCTGTCGGCGACGCAGAGCTTGGCAGTGCCGATATCCATACCGCGGTAAAACTGCATCGAGTCAGCGTTGACGATCTCCCCGCCCAACTCCTCGGCCAGGGCGAGGGAGATGGCGGACTTGCCCGTGGCGGTCGAGCCGACCACCGCGATGACGCCGGGCGCACCGTCGGCGGCGGCCGATGCGTCGCGGCCTGGGGTACTCACCCGCGTCAGGCGTCCGCGCGGCGCAGGCCGGGCATGCCCAGGCCGACCGGGCCGCCGGGCGTGCCGCCACCGGTGCCGCACGCGTCGCCGCAGCCGCCGTGACCGTGGTCGTGCTCGCCTGCCTGGACGGCGTCCCACGCGTCGCCGGCACGGGTGCGGCGCACCGCATAGGTGCCGCCGGCGATGCCGGAGTCGGCGATCAGGTGGTGGGGGGCTCCGTGGGTGACGTCCACGGTGACGAGGTCGCCCGGGCGGGGACGCTCGGCCCCATCGGGCACGGTGAAGTGCACCAGGCGGTTGTCCGGCGCGCGCCCCGACAGTCGCGCGGTGGCGGCATCCTTGCGCCCGCCGGCGTCCTTGCCCGAGCTGTCGAGGACCAGGAGCTCGACGGTGCGTCCCACGATCGCCTGGTTCTCGGCGAGCGAGACTCGCTCCTGGAGGGCGTGGAGGCGCTCGAAGCGCTCCTGCACCACCGCCTTGGGCAGGGGCTCGAGCTCGTAGGCCGGCGTGCCGGGGCGGGGCGAGTACTGGAAGGTGAAGGCCGAGGAGAAGCGCGAGGCCTCGACCACGCGCATCGTCTCGAGGAAGTCCTCCTCGGTCTCGCCGGGGAAGCCCACGATGATGTCGGTCGTGATCGCTGCATCGGGCATGCGCTCGCGCACCCGGTCGAGGATGCCGAGGAACTTCGCCGAGCGGTACGAGCGGCGCATGGCGCGCAGGATGGCGTCGGAGCCGGACTGCAGCGGCATGTGCAGGCTCGGCATGACGTTGGGGGTCTCGGCCATCGCGTCGATGACGTCGTCGGTGAAGGCCGCGGGGTGGGGCGAGGTGAAGCGCACGCGCTCAAGCCCCTCGATCTGTCCGCACGCGCGCAGCAGCTTCGCGAACGCGCCGCGGTCGCCAAACTCCACGCCGTACGAGTTGACGTTCTGACCCAGCAGCGTGATCTCGACGACGCCCTGGGACACGAGCGCCTGGATCTCGGCGAGGATCTCCCCCGGTCGGCGGTCGCGCTCCTTGCCGCGCAGGGACGGCACGATGCAGAAGGTGCACGTGTTGTTGCAGCCCACCGAGATGGAGACCCAGCCCGAGGCGATCGCGTCGCGGCGGCTGGGAAGGGTCGACGGGAAGACCTGGAGCGACTCCTCGATCTCGACCTGCGCCGCGGCGTTGTGCCTGGCGCGCTCGAGCAGGACAGGCAGCACGTCAAGGTTGTGCGTGCCGAACACGACGTCCACCCAGGGCGCCTTCTCGACGATCTCGCCGCGGTCCTTCTGCGCGAGGCAGCCGCCCACCGCGATCTGCATGCCGGGGCGCTTCGCCTTCACGGAGGCAAGCTGTCCGAGGTTCCCGTACAGGCGGGTCGCGGCGTTCTCGCGCACCGCGCACGTGTTGATGACGACCACGTCGGCGACGTCGGCCCCGACGGGGGCGGACGTGTAGCCGGCTCCCTCGAGGAGGCCGGCCATGTGCTCGGAGTCGTGAGCGTTCATCTGGCAGCCGAGCGTGCGGACGAGGTACGTCGGTGCGGTGGTGGTGTCTGTCATGCCTACCCTGCGACGGCGTCCGCGCGAAGCTCGCGGACCACGGTCACTCTGATCTCTCCAGCGAAGCTGAAGTCCTTGCTGATGTGCTCGGCAATTGTACGCGCCAGCTCGCCCACCCCGGCGTCGTCGACCTCGTCCGGCTCGACCACGACGCGCACCTCGCGCCCCGCCGCCATGGCGATCACCTTGGACACTCCGTGATGGTCGGCGACAAGGTGCTCGAGGTTCTCCATGCGCTCGATGTAGGCGTCGGCGTCGTCCCGCCTCGCCCCCGGGCGCGCGGCCGAGACCGCGTCGGCGACCTGCACGATGAGGGCCTCAAGGGTCTCGGGGGCGACCTCGTCGTGGTGGGCGGCGATCGCGTTGACGACCTCGGGCGCCTCGCCCTGCTCTCGCGCGTAGTCGGCGCCGAGCGTGGCGTGCGTGCCGGCACGCTCGTGCGTGAAGGCCTTGCCGATGTCGTGAAGGAACGTCGCTCGACGGGCCACCTCGACGTCAGCGCCGAGCTCGCGGGCGATGTCGGCGGCGATCTGACCCGCCTCGACAAGGTGCGACAGGACGTTCTGGCCGTACGAACTGCGCAGCCTGAGACGGCCGAGCGTCACGACCATGTCCTCGGGGACGCCGCGCACCCCGACGGCCTCGACGGCGTCGAGACCGGCCTCGAGGTGGCGCGCCTCGGTGGCGGCGACCGCCTGGTGGTAGGCGGACTCGATGCGGTGAGGGTGGATCCTGCCGTCCTCGATGAGGTCACGCAGCATGACCTCGGCGACCTCGCGGCGCTCCACGTCGAAGGACGACAGCTGCACGGCGTTCACGCCCTCCTCGACGAGCACGTTGACGCCCGTGATGGACTCGAAGGCGCGGATGTTGCGGCCCTCGCGGCCGATGATCCTGCCCTTCATGTCATCGCTGGGAAGGTCGATCCACGTCGCGGCGAACTCGGAGGAGGTGCGCGCCGCCTGGCGCTGCATCGCGCCGATGAGAATCTCGCGCGAGCGACGCTCCGACGAGCTCTTGGCCTGGCGCTCGATCCGCCTGACCTCGGCGCGCGCCTCGTCCTTGGCCTCGATCAAGAGTTCGGTCCGGAGGCGAGTCTTCGCCTCGTCGGGGCTCAGCCCGGCCGCCTCCGCGACGGCACGCCGCGTCTCGGCGGCCACCTCGTCGCGCGCGGACGCCATGCGACGCTCGTCCCGCGCGAGCACTGCCGACCGCTCCTCGAGCGCGCGGGAGTAGGTCTGTGCGGCGCGCTGGTCGGCGGCGAGGTCCTTCTCGCGCTGCGCGACCCGCTCCTCGCGCCGCTGGGCCTCGGAGACCATGTCCCGCGCCTCCTCGCGCATGCCGCGCGTCTCCTCGGACACTGACTTGCGGATGGCCTCGGCCTCGCGGCGCGCGTAAAACACCAGCAGCAGGGACGCCAACAGGAGGACCAAGGTGGCGACGGTGGCAATCAGCTGCGGCACGCGTGCCACCCCCATTCAGGTTCGGTCAGAACACCCTACGCGCCCTGTTCATCGGCGCGTTGCAATTCTTTCACGAGCGAGAACGCGAGCGATGGCGCATAGCCGCGCCGTCCGAGCATCCCGACGACCCGGCGCACGCGTGCGTCCTCGTCGACCGACGACAACTGGTCCCAGCGGCGCCGTGCGAGCGCGGCTGCGGCGTCGCGCTCGTCCTCGTCGGAGATCTGCTCGAGGGCCTCCGTCACGTCCCCCGCGTCGAAGCCCTTGCGCGCCAGCTCCTGCTGGATGGCGCGGCGTGAGCGTCCGCGCTCGGCGTGACGCGTCCGCGCGATGGTCGACGCGAGCGCCGCATCGTCGAGGAGGCCGACCTCCTCGTAGCGCGCGACCACCTCGTCCGCGACGTCCTCGGGGACGTCGCGTGACACGAGGCCGTCGCGCAGCTGCGCACGCGAGCGCGGCGAATGCGTCAGGAGACGCAGCGCGATCTCCCGGGCACGCTCGCCCGGGTCGGTCGCGCCGCGCCCCTGATTCTCGGGTGAGCGGCGCTCGCCTCGCGGCATCAGAAGGTCGAGCCCTCCTGGGCGGCCTCGTCGGCCTCCGCGGCGATCTCCTCGGGGGTGGACCCGACGCCGAGCTTGCGCTTGATCTTCAGCTCGATCTCGTCCGCGAGCTGCGGGTTGTCCTTGAGGAAGTTGCGCGAGTTTTCCTTGCCCTGGCCCAGCTGGTCGCCCTCGTAGGTGTACCAGGCGCCTGACTTCTTGACGAAGCCGTGCTCCACGCCGAGGTCGATGATGCCGCCCTCCTTGGAGATGCCCTGGCCGTAGAGGATGTCGAACTCGGCCTGCTTGAAGGGCGGGGCCATCTTGTTCTTGACGACCTTGACGCGGGTGCGGTTGCCGACCGGGTTGGTGCCCTCCTTGAGGGTCTCGATGCGGCGCACGTCGAGGCGGACGGAGGCGTAGAACTTCAGCGCCTTTCCACCGGTGGTGGTCTCCGGCGAGCCGAAGAAGACGCCGATCTTCTCGCGCAGCTGGTTGATGAAGATCGCGGTGGTGCCGGTGGTGTTGAGCGCGCCGGTGATCTTGCGCAGCGCCTGGGACATGAGGCGCGCCTGGAGGCCCACGTGACTGTCGCCCATCTCGCCCTCGATCTCGGCCTTGGGCACGAGCGCCGCCACCGAGTCGATCACGAGGATGTCCACGCCGCCGGAGCGGACAAGGATGTCGGCGATCTCGAGCGCCTGCTCACCCGTGTCGGGCTGCGAGATGATCAGGTTGTCGGTGTCGACGCCCAGCTTCTTCGCGTACTCGGGGTCGAGCGCGTGCTCGGCGTCGATGAACGCGGCGGTGCCGCCCTGTCGCTGCATGTTCGCGACGGCGTGCAGCGCGACCGTGGTCTTACCGGAGGACTCGGGTCCGTAGATCTCGACGATGCGGCCGCGGGGAAGGCCGCCGATGCCGAGCGCGATGTCGAGCGCGATCGAGCTGGTGGGGATGGCCTCGATGGCGACAGCCTTGCGCTCGCCCAGGCGCATCGCGGATCCCTTGCCGAACTGACGGTCGATCTGTCCGAGCGCGGCCTCGAGTGCCTTCGATCGGTCTGCTGCCTGTGCCATGTCGTGTCCTTGTCCTTCGTGGCATCGCTGCCGTGTCGTGCGGTACGTGTCCGACGCTACGACGCGCCTGTGACATCGGACGGGCGTCGCGCCCCACCGGGGTGCATGACGCCCGCCGTCGCGGGATCCTGTGCACCACAGTAATCGAACATCTGTTCGATCGCAGCGAGCGCGCCGCGGCGTGTCGCGTTAGCGGGGAGGGGGAATCATCCTGGTGCGGTCGCCGCCGTCGCGCTGGCGGGCGGGGACGTCCATCTGCTCGCACCATGCGTGCCAGACGTCACGCGGCGCCGCGCCCGTCTCGAGGGCCTCGGCAACGGTCAGCGACGAGAACCTGTCGAGCGCGAGATCGCGCGCGAGGCTGCGGGCGTAGGCGGCGCCGAACACGTCGTCGGCGAGCGCCCAGAATTCGCTCAGGCGCACTTAGCGGGAGCGCAGCTCGCCGAGGAGCTCCGGCACGGTGTCGGGGATCGACGGCATGACCGCGACACCCTCGAGGGCCTCGGCGGTCTCGAAACGGTCGGACACCTCGCGCAGGATCGCGGACATCGGCACGTCGAGGGCCTCGCAGATAGACGCGAGAAGCTCGGACGAGGCCTCCTTCTGGCCGCGCTCGACCTCCGACAGGTAGCCGAGGGACACCCGGGCACCCGACGAGATGTCACGCAGCGTCTTGCCCTGGGTCAGGCGAGCGTCGCGGAGCACATCTCCGATCTCGGTGCGCAGCACGGGCATGCGTCCCCTCCTCGTGGTCGTGGTGGCGATGACTGGTGTGGTCACGCCGGTTCAACGCAGACTACCCCAGTTGTGTTCCCCGTTACCAGGACCCCTGGTGCGAGGGATCCTCGAGGACCTGCAGCGCCATGGCGAGGGCGGCATCGACGGCGCCGGCACGCACCTGCGCGCGGTCGCCCGCGAGTCGCACCGTCCTGGTGGCCTCGCCGCCGGGCCACACCACCGCCACGCAGACCGTTCCCGGCTCCTTGCCACCATGGGCCTCGGGGCCTGCGACTCCCGTGGTGGCGATGCCGAGGCTGGCGCCGAGCCGCTCGCGGACGCCGCGAGCCATCGCCAGGGCGACGGTCTCGCTCACCGGACCGGGGTCGTCGAGTGGGCCCTGAGGAACGCCGAGCAGGTCGTGCTTGACGTCCACCTGGTAGGCGACCACCCCGCCGCGGACCACCGCGGAGGCCCCTGGCACATCCACGAGGGCGGCGCACAGCGCGCCGCCGGTGAGCGACTCGCCGCACGCGAGGGTCGCGCCGCGCCCGACCGCGGCGGAGACGACGAGGGCGGGGTTAGTGCCTGGCATCGGACGCCGCACGGTGATCGCGCACCGCGGCGGCGATGGTGCGCGCGTAGTCGATGCCGGTGACGACGGCCACGATCGCGGCGGCCACCAGGACCCACCAGGCGATGGCGTCGACCCAGCCGGGGGCGCCGGGGATGAGGAACAGCGTCAGCGACAGCAGCTGCAGTGCGGTCTTGATCTTGCCGCCGCGCGACGCGGGGATCACCACGTCCGAGGCGACCGCGAGGCGACCGAGGGTCACGCCGATCTCTCGCACCAGCAGGATCGCGAGCGGCCACCACGGGATGTCGTCGACCACCACGAGGCACGCGAGCACGCCCAGCACGAGGGCCTTGTCGGCGATGGGGTCCGCGAGCTTTCCGAACGCCGAGACCACCTCCCACCGGCGCGCGAGGTAGCCGTCGAGCCAATCCGTCGCCGCGGCGAAGACGACGAGCACGAGCGCCCACCATCGCGCGGGGCCCTCGGCGCCATCGTCGACGGCCAAGAGGACCACGACGATCGGCACCGCGATGAGTCGCACCGCGGTGAGCGCATTGGGCAGGCTGGCTGTCACGCGTTCACCATAGCCGCCGACCGGCCCCGTGACTGTCACGCCTCCCGCGACGGCCATAATGGCGCGCATGCGTTTCGCTGCTTCCGACCGACCCGCGCGGACGCGGCTCACCCTCACCACCGTGACCGCCGCCGTGGTAGGAATCGGGGCGGGCATGGCCATGGCCGCGGCATCGGGCACCACCGACGCCGGCGTGTCCGCCTCGCCCTCCGCCGCCGCCTCCCCCTCGGCCTCCGCGCCGGCCGCTACGCCGTCCCCGAGCCCCACCGCATCGTCCGCCGCGCCGAGCCCCTCCCCCGAGCCCACTGTCGAGTTCACCCTCGTCGCCGGCGGCGACGTGCTCCCCCACGCACCCGTGGTGCGGTCGGCGACCACGGCATCGGGCATCGACTTTGCGCCCCTCATGGAGGGAATCGCCGACTGGACCGAGGGCGCCGACCTTGCCTTGTGCCACATGGAGACTCCCGTCTCCCCGACCGGCGTCGCGTCGGGCTACCCCGTCTTCGCGGCCCCCGTGGAGCTGGTGCCCTCGCTCGCCGCGGTGGGCTTCGACGGCTGCTCGACGGCGTCCAATCACTCGGTCGACAAGGGCTTCGCGGGGATCGAGGCCACTCACGACGCCTTCGAGGAGGCGGGGCTCGGGTTCGCCGGCACCGCGGTGTCGCAAGACGAGGCGGCGGTCACCCAGTTCTACGAGGTGACCGAGGCGGGGCGCACCATCACCGTCGCCAATGTGTCCTACACCTACGGCCTCAACGGCCTGCCCAAGCCAGAGGGCAAGCCGTGGTCGGTTAACACGTTCGATGCTGACGCCGCCGACGCGGGCCCCATCGTCGAGGCGGCCGCGACCGCTCGCGAGCAGGGGGCCGATGTGGTGCTCGCCTCCGTCCACTGCTGCGTCGAGTACACGACCGAGCCGACGGCGGCGCAACGCAGCATCGCCCAGCAGGTCGCCGACTCCGGCGAGGTTGACCTCTACATCGGCCACCACGCCCACGTCCCCGAGCCCCTGGAGCTGCTCGAGGGAGGCCCCGACGGGAGCGGCATGTGGACTGCCTTCGGGCTGGGCAACTTCCTGTCGAACCAGGGCACCCAATGCTGCGTCGCGGACACCAACTCCGGCGTCCTGCTCGCGGCCACAATCGCCGTCGATCCGGACGGCGGCGTCGCCGTGGACGCCGGCTGGACAGGCATTACCGTCGACCGCCTCGACGGTCACCGCATGCACGTGCTGGGAGACATCCTCGACGACGGCGCCGGCACCCTCACCGCAGCGGAGGCCAAGGCCAGGCACGCGCGGGTTGGCGCCGCCGTCGGCGACGCCGCGAGAGAGCTGGACGCTCCCCCGGAGGCGTTGGCCGACTCCGTCACGGCGTTGCCGCGTACGGCCGATGCGGTGGCCGAGGCAACATCGGCCGACGCGACGGCGTCGTCCCGGCAGTAGCCGTCAGGCTTCGGCGGCGCCGAAGTCGAGCGGTGTGGACGCGTCGTAGGGGCGCGGGTCGATGAGGCTCGACACCACGGGCGAGCCGTGGTCGATGACCGCCTGCGCGGGCTGCGCGACGCCGAACAGCCACCCCTGGCCGTACCGCCAGCCACACTGTGCCAGGAACTCTGCCTGCGCCTCGGTCTCGATGCCCTCCGCGATGGTGGCGAGGCCCAGCTCGCGGGCAAGCGCTCCCAGCGCGCGCGAGACGCGCGCACCGGCGGGGTCCTCGGGGATGCCGGCGACGAAGGACATGTCGAGCTTCACGCCCGACACGGGCAGGTCGCGCAGGTAACTCAGCGGGGACACCCCGGTGCCGAAGTCGTCGAGCAGGATCGGCACGCCGGCGTTACGCAGCTCGGTGAGCTCGTGCCTGATCCGCGTGTTGGGGGCGACGAGGGACGCCTCGGTGAGTTCGACCACGAGGCGCTGCGGGCTGAGGTGGTGACGGCCGATGGCCGACAGCACCCTGTCCGCGAACTCGGAGTCGCCCAGTTGGTCCGCCGACACGTTGAGGGACACCCACGTGTGCTGGCTTGGCCCCTCTGCGAGGAACGTGGCTGCCTGGTCCACGAGCGCGGCGCCGAGCCGCGTCGAGAGGTGACGGTCGTCGAGGTGCGGCAGGAACGCGCCGGGAAGCAGCATGCCGCGCGTGGGGTGCTGCCACCTCACGAGGGCCTCGTACCCCACCACCGTGCGCGTCGCGAGCTCGAGAATCGGCTGGTAGTGCAGGACAAGCTCGCCGCGCTCGATCCCCTCCGCGAGCTCGGAGATGATCGCCGACGACGTGTCGGAGGCCGTGTGCATCGTCGCGTCGAACACCTCGGTGCGGGACTTGCCGTTCTGCTTGGCGCGGTACATCGCCGCATCGGCCGCGCTGAGCAACGTGGCGGCGCCGCCCGAGACGGTGTCGTCGTCCGCCAGGGCGATGCCGATCGAGGCGTGAAGCGTGAGCTGGTGACGCTTGACCGGCAGGGGGCGCTTCAGCCCGTCGTGGATGTCCGAGGCGATCGAGTACATCGTCTTCGAGACATCGGCGTCCTGGACGACGATCACGAACTCGTCGCCGCCGATGCGCGCCACGGTCCCGTGCGCACCCGTCGCCGCCCGCAGGATCCCCGCCACGTGCGCCAGGGCGCTGTCGCCCGTCGCGTGTCCGAAGCGGTCGTTGAGCGCCTTGAAGCCGTCGAGGTCGACGGCCATGGCGCCCACCCTCATGCCGGGGTCTGGCTGGTCGAGCACGTCCTGCAGGACCTCGTGGAGCAGCGTGCGGTTGGCGAGCCCCGTCAGCGGGTCGTGCATCGCGCGGTGCGCCATGAGCTCCGTGTGCATGCGGTCGTCGGTGGAGTCGCGCACCTGGACCACGTAGTGGTCGGGGGCCCCTCCCGCGTAGCGCACGAGCCCGACGTCGAGCACCGCCCACACCACGTTGCCGTCGGCGCGCACGTAGCGCTTCTCGACGCTGAAGCGGTTCTGGTGGCCCTCGTACAGGCGCTGCAGCTGGTCGGCCTCAGCGCGCAGGTCCTGCGGGTGGCTCAGCGCGCTGAACGGCGTTCCCCGCAGGGAAGCGACGGTGGCGCCCATCATTTCGGCGAAGGCGCGGTTGACCTCCATGAGGCGCCATTCGAGGTCGACGAGGGCCATCCCGACCGGCGCGTTCTCCATCGCCTTGCGGAACTGCGCGTCCGAGCGGCTGATCGCCTCGGCCGCCTCTCGCAGGCCTGACGTGTCCATGATGGTCACCACCGTGACCGGGCCGTCATCGAGCCCCTCGGGCACCAGCCGCGACCTCACCTGCACCCATCGGATGTCGTCCGCCCCGCGGCGGCCGGGGACGCCCACGATGCGCGGCGCGGGGTCGTTGGTGCCGATGCCGAAAGCCTGGCGCAGCAGGATGGGGCGAACCCTGTCGTCGACCGCCTTGAGGTTCAGGCGCGACAGGGGCCTTCCCACCGCATCGGCCCTCGACACGCCGAGCACCGACGCGGCGACGTCCGACAGGAGGGCGATCTCGTCGCTCTGCGTGACGATGAGGATGCCGTCGCGGGTGGAGGACATCACGGCCTCGAAGCGCCGCTCGAGGCGACGCTCGCGCGCCACCACCTGGTCCCGCGCCTCGCGGGCGCGCTGAGAGCGCCAGAAGAAGAACAACGCCAGGGCGGCCAGCACCAGCACCAAGATCGTGACCGATACGGCCACCGCCGGCTGCTGGAACAGCTCTACGAGTCCTCCCACGGTGCGTCCTCAGCCTCCTCGTCGATGCCCTGGTCCCCCGCAGGCGCGGGATTCTCACCACGAAGAATAGCGAGAGTTCCAGCGAGATCGTCAGGACGCACCAGGACGTCGCGAGCCTTGGATCCCTGCGAGGGGCCCACGATCTCGCGGGTCTCGAGGAGGTCCATGAGGCGGCCGGCCTTCGCGAAGCCCATCTTGAGCTTGCGCTGCAGCATCGAGGTGGAACCCAGCTGCGTCGTGATGACCAGCTCAGCCGCCGCGATGAGGTCGTCGAGGTCGTCGCCGATGTCCGCGTCCACGACGGCGCTCTGCGCCGCCTGGGTGACGTCGTCGCGGTACTCCGGGTCGGCCTGGCGCTTGGTGTGCTCCACGGCGGCGTGGATCTCCGTCTCCGAGACCCACGAGCCCTGCACGCGCATCGGCTTCGACTCGCCCATCGGCAGGAACAGGGCGTCACCCTGGCCGATGAGCTTCTCCGCGCCGGGCATGTCGAGGACCACGCGGCTATCGGCAAGCGACGACGTCGCGAAGGCGAGGCGGCTGGGCACGTTGGCCTTGATGGTTCCGGTGATGATGTCGACCGAGGGCCGCTGCGTGGCCAGCACCAGGTGGATGCCGGCGGCACGGGCGAGCTGCGTGATGCGCTGGATGGACTCGTCGACGTCGCGCGGCGCGACCATCATGAGGTCGGCGAGCTCGTCGACGATCACCAGCAGGTACGGGTAGGTGGTGAGCACGCGGTTGGACCCCGGCAGCGGCTTGACCTTGCCGGAGCGCACTCCCTTGTTGAAGTCGTCCACGTGCTTGAAGCCGAACATCGCCAGGTCGTCATAGCGCATGTCCATCTCCTTCACCACCCACTCCAGGGCCTGCGCGGCCTTCTTGGGGTCGGTGATGATGGGCGTGATGAGGTGCGGGATGCCCTCGTAGATGGTGAGCTCGACGCGCTTGGGGTCGACCAGCACCATGCGCACCTCGTCGGGCGTGGCGCGCATGAGGATCGACGTGATCATCGAGTTCACGAACGACGACTTACCGGCACCGGTCGCACCCGCCACCAACAGGTGAGGCATCTTGGCAAGGTTCGCGAGCACGTAGCCGCCCTCGACGTCCTTGCCGATGCCGATCGCCATGGGGTGGTCGTTCTTCTGCGCGGCCGCCGACCGCAGCACGTCGCCGAGCGCGACGGTCTCGCGGTCCACGTTCGGGATCTCGATGCCGATGGCCTTCTTGCCGGGGATCGGCGACAGGATGCGCACGTCCGGGCTCGCCACCGCGTAGGCGATGTTCTTCGACAGGTTGGTGATGCGCTCGACCTTCACGCCCTGGCCGAGCTCGACCTCGTAGCGCGTGACCGTCGGGCCGCGCGTGAAGCCGGTGACCGTGGCGTCCACCCCGAAGTCGTCGAGCACCGCGGTGAGCGCCTCGACCACGCGGTCGTTGGCGGCGGAGCGCGCCTTGTGCGGCGCGCCCTGCACGAGGGCGTCCATGCTGGGCAGCACGTAGGGGCGCGCGTTCTCGAGCTCGCCCTGCTCCCCCGCCGGCACGAGGCTCGTCATCATCGGAGCGGCGTGTTCCTGCGTGGCGACGTCGTCAGGATCGCGGCCGTCCGCATCGGCCTCGTCGTCGGCGTAGGGCGAGACGGGTCCTGTCGTGGTGGTGAGGACCTCGGTGGCCTGCGTGGGCGCCGCGTGGTCGTCGCGGTACGCGGTGCCAGCGTCGGCCTCGTCGTCGTAGCCGTCGACGTCGTAGACGGCGGTCGGCGCGTCGGCGCGGGCGGCGCGGTCGACGGAGGTGTCGAAGGCGTGGTCGGCCTCGTAGGCGTCAAGGTCGGGCTCCACCACGTCGTCGGCGCGCCTGCCAGGCAGCAGGCTGCGACGCTTCTTGGGGGCCTTGGGCGCCTTGGGCTCGGGGCCGCGCGCGAGGGTCCGATGCTCGGGAAGGTCGAGCTCGTCGTCGTCGGCCTCGGCGTGGCCGCCGAAGCGCTCGCGCACCACGGCGACAAGCTCGCGGATCGGCATGCCGATGACCACGAGGATGCCCAGCAGCGTCAGCAGGATCAGCACAATCACCGCGAGCGGCGTGGACAGCAGGTTGGCGAGGCCATTGCCGATGATCCAGCCGACGAACCCGCCGGCGTCGCGCATGGCCTCCCAGCCGCCCGACGGGCTCGGGGTGTCCTCGGCGATGGCGATGAGCCCCGTGATGGTGAGGACCAGGATGACCGCACCGAGCGTGAGCCGGTGGTTGGCCTGCTCCTCCTGGGGAGCGCGGAACAGCCGCACCGCCAGGGCCGTCAGGAGGATCGGCAGGAGGATGGCGACGATGCCGACAGCGCCTGCCACGAGGAAGTGAATGGCGGTGCCGGCCCAGCTGGGCATGCCGAACCATTCGCGCGCGGCGATGAGGATCGACGCGATGATGAGGAGGATGGCCTGGCCATCGCGGCGCACCTCGGGGCTCACCTCGCGGGCGCCGTGGCCAATCGAACGGACGCCGGAGCCGACGGCCCCCGACACGCCCCTGCCCAGCGCCGCGATGCCGCGCAGGATCGCGGGCGGCTGCTGGGGAGCGTTCTTGGCCGAGCCGCCCTTCGCGGGGGCGCGCTTGGCCGCGGGCTTACTGCCGGTGCTCGCAGGGCGTGAAGGTGCCATGGTCCCGGACCCTACCGCCGCGGCGCCCGCGCGGGGCGTTGCCACCCCGCGCGTGGGCGCATCGGCTTAGGACTCGATGACGATCGGGATGATCATCGGGCGGCGACGGAGCTTGGTGCCCACGTAGCGGCCGAGCACACGCCTCATCACCTGCTGGAGCTGGTGGTTGTCGGCGGTGCCGGTGGCGGCCGCCTCCTCGAGAGCGTTCTTGATCTTGGGCAGGATCGCGTCGAACACCGCGTCGTCCTCGGCGAGGCCGCGGGCGTGCACCTCGGGACCGGACACGACGGTGCCGTTCGACGAGTCGACCACCGCAAAGACGGACACGAAGCCCTCCTCGGAGAGGATCCGCCTGTCCTTCAGCTCGGTGTCCGTGATCTCGCCGACCGAGGACCCGTCGACGTACACGTTGTGCACCTCGACGGCCCCCACGACCCTGGCGACCCCGTCCTTGAGGTCGACCGCGACGCCGTTCTCGGCGAACATGACGTTCTTCTCCGGCACGCCGGTCTTCATCGCGAGCTTGCCGTTGGCAAGCAGGTGGCGCACCTCGCCGTGGATGGGCATCACGTTCTTGGGGCGCACGATGTTGTAGCAGTACAGCAACTCGCCGGCGCTCGCGTGGCCGGAGACGTGAACGCGCGCGCTGCCCTGGTGGACCACCGTGGCGCCCAGGCGCATGAGGCCGTTGATCACGCGGAACACGGCGTTCTCGTTGCCGGGGATGAGCGAGGAGGCGAGGACCACGAGGTCGCCGGGGCCCACGCGCAGCTTGTGGTCGAGGCTCGCGATGCGGCTGAGCGCCGCCATCGGCTCGCCCTGGGAGCCCGTGCACATGTACACGATCTTCTCCGGCGGCAGGTCGTCGGCCTTCTTGGCGTCGATGAGGATGTTCGCCGGCACCTTGAGGTAGCCGAGGTCGGCGGCGATGTTCATGTTGCGCACCATCGAGCGGCCCACGAAGGCCACGCGGCGGCCGTGCGCGTGGGCGGCGTTGATGACCTGCTGCACGCGGTGCACGTGGCTCGAGAAGCTGGCGACCACGATCCGGCCGGTGGCCTGCGCGAAGGTCTGGTCGAGCACCGGGGTGATCTCCACCTCGGACGCCGTGAAGCCGGGCGACTCGGCGTTTGTCGAGTCCGTCATGAACAGGTCGACGCCGCGCTCGCCGAGCTTGGCGAAGGCGCGCAGGTCGGTGATGCGGCCGTCGAGCGGAAGCTGGTCCATCTTGAAGTCACCGGTGCCGAGCACGGTGCCGGCCGAGGTGGTGATGAAGACCGCGAGCGCATCCGGGATCGAGTGGTTGACCGCGACGAATTCGAGGCCGAACTTGCCGAGCTGCTCCTCCTGGCCCTCCTTGACCGCGAGGGTGTAGGGCTTGATGCGGTGCTCCTGCAGCTTCGCCTCGATGAACGCGAGCGTCAGCTGCGAGCCGATGATCGGGATGTCCTGGCGCAGGCGCAGGAGGTACGGCACGGCGCCGATGTGGTCCTCGTGACCGTGCGTGAGGACGATCGCCTCGATGTCGTCGACGCGGTCCTCGATGTAGGCGAAGTCCGGCAGGATCAGGTCGACGCCGGGCTGGTGGTCCTCGGGGAACAGCACGCCGCAGTCGACGATGAGCAGGCGGCCGTCGATCTCGAAGACCGTCATGTTGCGGCCCACCTCGCCGAGGCCGCCCAGCGGCACGATGCGCAGGGTGCCGGGCTCGAGAGCGGGGGGCTCGTTCAGCTCGGGGTGGAAGGTCACGTCACTCCTTAGGGGATGGGGACGCCTGCGGCGCGCAGCGCGGACGCGAGCGAGGTGTACTCCTCGTCGTCGAGCGGCAGCAGCGGCAGGCGCATGTGGCGCCCCGGGATGACGCCGAGCAGCTGCATCGCAGCCTTGGCGTTCGCGGCCCCGGGGCCGGAAAAGATGGCGTCGTGCACGGGGAGCAGCTCCTCGTGGAGACGATCGGCGGTTGCGGTGTCGCCGGCGTCGTGCGCGGCGATCATCGCGGCAATACGCTCGCCCGCGGCGTGCGCGCTGACGGAGACGACTCCCGCGGCTCCCGCGCGGAGAAACTCGAGGGTCAGCGGGTCGTCGCCCGAGTACCAGGCGAGGCCCGTGCGAGCGATCCTGTCCTTCGCGGCCGCCACGTCGCCGGCGGCGTCCTTGTTGGCCACGATCGTCTCGATCTGAGCCAGGGAGTCGAACGACTCATCGCTCAGCGCGACGCCCGTGCGTCCGGGAATGTCGTACAACATCACCGGCAGTTCCGTCGCGCCGGCGATGGCCGACAGGTGCGCGACGATGCCCTTCTGCGAGGGCTTCGAGTAGTAAGGCACGAGCGCGAGGACGCCGTCGACGCCGGCCTCAGCGGCCTGCTCGGCCATCATGACCGCGTGAGCGGTGTCGTTCGAACCCGCGCCAGCGATGAGGGTGGCACGGTCACCCACGGCCTCGACGAGAGCGGCCGTCAGCTCGGCCTTCTCGGGGGCGTGAGTGGTGGGCGCCTCGCCCGTGGTTCCGGAGATCACGAGGCCGTCCGACCCGTGGTCCACCAGGTACTTCGCGACGTTCACCGCGCCATCGATGTCGAGGGTTCCATCGGCGTGCATGGGCGTCACCATGGCGGTGAGCACCGTCCCGAACGGGCGCTGGGCAGTCATGGGCCCCAACCTATCGTGTCCGGCGCCCGTGGACGGCCGATGCAGGGGGCCGCTCAGCGCTCGCCGCGGGTGGCGACGGTGAGCAGCAGGGCGCAGTCGGTGACCGCCTCGACGCCGTGGCGGGCGGGCGGGATGACCAGTAGGTCGCCGGCGCCGAGGGCCATCTGCCCCTCCCCCACGGTGAACGTGATCTCGCCCCTCAGCACCTGCAGCGTCGCCTCGCCCGGGCTGTCGTGTTCATGAAGCGCGTTCCCGCCGGCGATCGCGATGAGGGTCTGGCGCAGGTCCTCGTGGTGGTCGCCCTTGAGCGTCACCGAGTGGCGGCCGCTGGAGGCCTCATACGCCAAGGCCAACTGCTCGTCGACGAGCGTCTCGAGGTCAACCACCTTGAACATGTCCACTCTCCCTCGCGCCTCGGTGCCGTGCTGCCAGTCAACCGCACCCGGGCAAAGCCTGCGCGGTGAGCCGGCCCCACCATCGGCCCGGCGTACCCTGTCGCCATGGCCGCCATCCCCACCCCGTACGAGGACCTGCTGCGCGACGTGCTCGCCACCGGCACCCGCAAGGACGACCGCACGGGAACGGGGACCCTGTCCGTGTTCGGGCGCCAGCTGCGCTACGACCTCTCGCAGGGCTTCCCGCTCATCACGACCAAGCGCGTGCACGTGAGGTCCGTGGTGGGCGAGCTGCTGTGGTTCCTGCGCGGCGACACCAACGTGCGCTGGCTTCAGGAGCGCGGCATCTCTATCTGGGACGAGTGGGCCGACGCCGACGGCGAGCTGGGCCCGGTCTACGGCTACCAGTGGCGGTCGTGGCCGGCGCCGGACGGCACGCATGTGGACCAGATCGCGCAGGTCATCGAGTCGATCAGGACCAACCCCGACTCCCGACGCCACCTCGTCTCCGCCTGGAATCCGGCGCTCGTGGACGAGATGGCGCTGCCCCCGTGCCACGCGATGTTCCAGTTCTACGTGGCCGACGGCAAGCTGTCGTGCCAGCTCTATCAGCGCTCCGCGGACCTGTTCCTTGGCGTGCCGTTCAACGTCGCGTCGTACGCGCTGCTGACCCACATGATCGCCGCGCAGACGGGGCTCGAGGTGGGCGACTTCGTGTGGACCGGCGGCGACTGCCATATCTACGGCAACCACCTCGAGCAGGTCGAGCTCCAGTTGAGTCGCGAGCCGTACCCCTACCCGACGCTGCGCCTTCCCGCGAAGGACTCGCTGTTCGACTACGACATCGACGACGTGGTGATCGAGGGCTACCAGCACCACCCCGGCATTAAGGCGCCGGTCGCCGTCTGATGGCGATCACAGCGATCTGGGCGCAGGCCCGCGACGGCTCCGGCCGCCCCGTGATCGGCGCCGGCGGCGACATGCCCTGGCACCTTCCCGAGGACCTCAAGCGTTTCTCGTCGCTCACCCGCGGCGGCGCGGTGGTCATGGGTAGGCGCACGTGGGAGTCGTTTCCCGAGCGGTTCCGGCCGCTTCCCGGCCGCGTCAACGTTGTCGTCACCTCCGCCCCGTCACTGCCGGGGGCCGATGCTGTGGTGGGCTCGCTCGCGGCGGCCCTCGAGGCCGCGGCTCGCCTGACGCCGAACGGCGAGGTGTGGGTGATCGGCGGCGGCCGCGTCTACGGCGCGGCGCTCGAGGCGGTCGACCGGCTCGAGGTCACCGAGATCGACCTCGAGGTGGACGGCGACACGTTTGCCCCCGCGGTCGACCCTGCCGTGTGGGAGCAGGTCGAGGACTCGGGCTGGCGCGACTCCGCCACCGGGCCCCGCCACCGCTTCCTCACGTACGCGCGGCGCTGATCGCCGCCATGACGGCACCCTTTCGCGTTCCCGTGCGCGTCGAGACCGAGCGCCTCGTCCTGCGGCACTGGGATCCCGATCGCGACGTCGATGACTACCACGCGCTCATCGTCGACAACGCCGACCGCCTGCGCCGGTGGATGCCCTGGGCGGCGCACGAGCCCCTGAGCCGCGCCGACCACGCCCAGTGGCTGGCCCAATGCGCTGCATGGGCCGAGCAGGGCGGCCGGACATTTCTCGCGATCACCGACGCCGCGACCGGCCGCGTCATCGGCTCGGCCGGGCTGCACCCCACGAACTCGCCGCGCACGCGGGAGATCGGCTACTGGCTCGCGCACGGGAGCGTCGGGCGGGGCCTTGCCACCGAGGTCGTGGTCGCCCTGACCGAGGTCGCGTTGGGCTCCGCGCGGGCGAATCGCATCGAGATCCTCACACTTCCCGACAATGCTTCCGCGATCGCCGTGGCGCGGCGGGCGGGGTTCCACGACGAGGGCCTGACGCATGACACCCACGCGGGAGTGCCGATGGCGCTGTGGGCCGCCGGTCACACCTGGAACGGCCCGTGCCGCGTCCGTAGGATCGCTCGATGAGTCCCGCCTGGCAGATCCCCCCGCGCCTCGAGACCGCGCGTCTCACGATCCGCGCCTACGAGCCGTCGGACGCCGCCGCTCTCCATGCGCTCGTGCTCGCCAACGTGGGGCGCCTGCGCCCATTCATCCCGTGGGCGGCGCGGGAGCCTCTCACGCTCGACGAGCGTCGTGCGCTGCTCGAGGACTACGCGAACAGCTTCGCAGCCGGAGAGAACTTTCGTTTCGCCATCCAGGAGCGCGCGAGCGGCGAGATGATCGGCGGCGTCAGCCTCCACACCCGGGTGGGGCCCGACGCGCTCGAGATCGGCTACTGGATCGGCGCGGAACACGAGGGCGGTGGCCTGGTGTCCGAGGCGGTGTCCGCGGTGTCACGTGAGGCGCTGGAGGCCGGGGCCGCGCGGGTCGAGATCTGGTGTACGCCCCAGAACAGTCGCTCCGCCGCGGTGGCCGCTCGGTGTGGTTTCACATTCGACGGCGAGCGCGTCCGAGACGGCCTCGCCTTGTCCGTGTGGATACTTGCCGCATGACTCCTCCTTGGCACGTCCCCTCCCGCATCGAGACCGCTCGCCTGGTGCTGCGGCCGTACGTGGCGGCCGATGCCGAGCAACTCGTCGACGTCATCCCTCGCAACCTCGCCCACCTGAGCCCGTACATGGAGTGGACGCGGTTCGAGCCGCAGACAGTGGAGCAGCGCCGGGAGTGGATCGCCGGCGAGGCCGCCAAGACCGCGGCGGGGACCGAGTTCACCATGGGGATGTTTGACGCCGAGGGAGTGCTCGTCGGCGGCACGGGGTTCCATGTGCGGACGGACCCCGACGGACTCGAGATCGGGTATTGGATCGACGCCGCGCACGAGGGCACGGGGCTCGCGACGGAGGCGGCCGCTGCCCTGACGATCGTCGCCCTCGAGGTGGCCGGCGCCGAGGTGGTGACCATCGGCCACGCGCCCACGAATGCCCGCAGCGCGGCGATCCCGCGCAGGCTCGGCTACACGCAGCGCGATCTTGGCGGCAAGGAGTGCTTCGACGCGGGCGAGATGGCTCCCGCCGTCGAGTGGGTGGCCGACGCCGCGACCCTCACCCGCGAGCCCCTCGCCTCCTGGCCGCGCCCGGCGGTGCGCTGACGGCACGCCGGCGCGCGACCCCGGGCGCTGGATGGCCCGCGGGCTGCGCGGCATCTGCCACACTGCCGGGCATGCCCCGCCTCGACGCCGCCCGCCAGCAGGCCGTGTCGGTGTCGCTCGCGACCGGGGCGTACGGCCTCAGCTTCGGCGCCCTGTCGGTGGCCGCCGGCCTCGACGTGTGGCAGACCATGGCGCTCAGCCTGCTGGTCTTCTCGGGTGGATCCCAGTTCGCGTTCATCGGCGTCATCGCGGGTGGCGGCTCCGGCGCGGCGGCCGTCGCGACGTCGACCCTGCTGGGCGTCCGCAACGGCTTCTACGGGATCGCGCTCGCGCCCTTCATGAGGCCGATGCGCCCACTCACCCGTGCCGCCGCCGCCCAGGTCACCATCGACGAGTCGACAGCCGTCGCCCTCGCCCAGCCTGCCGATGACGTCGCGGCCCGCCGCGTAGCCTTCTGGTGGACAGGCGTGGGGGTGTTCCTCGCCTGGAACGCGATCACACTCGTGGGTGCGCTGCTGGGATCCGCGATCGGCGACCCCGCCGACTGGGGCCTCGACGCCGCCGCGGCCGCCGCGTTCCTCGGGCTGCTGTGGCCGCGACTGGCGAGCCGGCGCGCCCAGGCGGTGGCGGCGGCATCGGCCGTGGTCGCGCTTGCCCTCACTCCCCTGCTGCCGGCCGGGCTTCCCATCCTCGCCGCGGCCGCCGTCGCGATCGCCGCCGGCTGGCGCGCGCCTGGCGAGGAGGTGCCCGAGTGAGTCCCTACGCATGGACCTGGGTCGCCGTCGCCGCGGCGGCGGCGCTCGCCTTCCTCACGAAGTACGCGGGTCACGTGGTGCCCGAGGCGTGGCTAGAGAACCCTCGCGTGCACCGCGTCGCGGGATTCGTGACCGTGGGACTCTTGGCGGCCCTGTTTGCCACCCAGGCCCTCGCCTCCGGCTCCACGATCGTCGTCGACGCCCGCGTCGCCGCGGTCGCCGTCGCCGCGGTGCTGCTGTGGCGCCGCGCGCCCTTCATCGTGGTGGTCATCGCGGCGGCCGCCGTCGCCGCGGGGCTACGCCTGCTCGGCTGGGGATGACCGGCGCGCGGCGCGTCTAGGCTTGTCCCCATGCCTACCGCCGATGTCTCCGCCCGCCCCGCCGTCCCCGGTGACGAGGAGGCGATCGCGGACATCCAGCTCGCGGCCTGGCGCACCACTCTGGGAGCCGATGCCGTGGCCGACCTCCCGCGCGACCAGATCGTCGCGCAGTGGGGCTCGGCCATCGAGGCGCCGCCGTCGCGCGAGCACCGCATGTTCGTCGCGACCGACGGCCCCCACGTGGTGGGCTTCGCCGCTCTCGCGCAGGGCGAGATCATCGCGCTCGAGGTGGCGCCCGAGCACCGCCGCTACGGGCACGGCTCCCGTCTGCTCGCCGCGTGCGTCGACACGTTGCGCATCCTCGGCACCTCGCCCGTGCGCACCTGGGCCATCGAGGGCGACACCGTGCGGGAGGCCTTCCTCACGTCCGCGGGCTTTGCCGAGGGCGGCATCCGCCGCGGCATGGACGGCCCCGGCGGCGAGATGGCCGAGCTGATGTGGCGCGCCGAGATCGGCCAGTAACGCCCTAGCGGCTCTCGCGGTACAGCTGCGCAGCGTGGCGCAGCGATCGCCTCGCCATCGAGCGGTCGCGGTTGGCGTCGTACGCCCACGCGACGGTGAACCAGGCGCGCCAGTCCCCCGCGTTGAGTTCGGCCTGCGCCCGGGCGTTGTCGAAGATGGCCTGCGCGGCGTCCTCCGTCAGCTGGCCGTTGGGAAGCCGCTCGCCATCGTGCAGGGGCAGCCCGCCCTCGGCCTCCAGCTCGTCCGCCATGCGCTGCACCGTGGTGCCCAGTCGCCACTCGACGAGCACGTACCAGGCACCGATCGCCGGCAACACCAGCAGGGCGACCCCGAGCCCCTTGGCGGCCCAGGCATCGGCCCCGAGGAAGGCGAATGCGTACTGCGCGACGAACGCCAGGTACAGGCACAGCAGCACCGTCATCGCGGTGGCCGCGAGGAACGCTGGGCGGCGGAAGATGCCCATCTACAGGCTCATGTAGCCGTCGAGGCCCACCGTCAGGCCAGGGTGGCGGTCGATCTCGCGGATGCCGAGCAGGACGCCGGGCATGAAGGACGTCCTGTCGAACGAGTCGTGACGCAGCGTGAACTGCTCGCCGGGGTTACCCAGCAGCACCTCCTCGTGCGCGGTGAGGCCGCGCAAGCGCACAGCGTGGACACGGACGCCCTCGACAAGCGCGCCGCGGGCGCCGTCGGGGTCGTGCTGGGTCGCGTCCGGCGAGGGGCCGATGCCGGCGGCGGCCCGCGCCGCGGCGATGCCGGCCGCGGTGTGGTGCGCGGTTCCGGACGGGGCGTCGAGCTTGTCGGGGTGGTGCATCTCGACGACCTCGACCGACTCGAAGTAGGGAGCTGCTGCGGCAGCGAAGCGCATGGCCAGCACCGCGCCGAGTGCGAAGTTGGGGGCGATGAGCACGCCGATCTCGGGGCGCTCGCGCAGGTGTTCCTCGACGCGCGCGACGGCGTCCTGGGTCCAGCCGGACGTGCCGACCACGGCGTGGACGCCGGCGTCGATGAGGGCGTGGACGTTGGCCTCGGAGGCCTCGGGGACGGTGAAGTCCACGGCCACCGTGGCCTGGGCGCGGGCTGCCTCGACCACGTCGTCGGCCGCATCGAGACGGGCCACGACCTGCATGTCGTCCGCCCCCGTCACGGCCTCGACGACGGTGGAACCCATGCGCCCCGAGGCGCCCAGCACGGCGACATTGATCATGTCGACGAGCCTACCGGGCGCCCCGGGGCCTCATGACGGGCCTAGCCGTTCATCGTGGGCGGCTGGAAGTCGCCTCCCCCGCCGCTCGGCGGCGTGAAGCCCTCGGGCATCTGAAACTCATCCGAGTCCTCCGACTCGGAGTCGAGGCCGCCCAGCAGGCCGCTCGACTCGGACTCCTCCTCGTCGGTCGTGAGCTCCTGGGTGAGGTCCGCGAGCGCCACGTCGGCGCCGCTGTCGAGGCCGGAGACGACCTCCGTGTACTCGGTGCCGATGGCGCCGGTCACGATGGGGGTCTCCGTGACCGCGCCGTCGTCGCCGACCACCTGAACGGTGGCGTCGCCGGCGGCGTCGCTGATCGCCGAGGTGGGCACGACCAGCACATCGGTCGAGGCCGCGACGGTGATGGTCATCCTCGTCGCGGCGCCGATGCGGATGTCGATGCCGGGGTCGGGCACCGCCACCGCCACCGCATACGACTGCTGGTACGCGTTGCCCGAGTTGACGTTCGAGACGCTCGACACGGAGCCCTCCACCACGTCGCCGGTGCTGGTCAGGGTCAGTTCGGCATCCTGGCCGACCTCAAGCAGCTGCGCCTCCGTGAGGGTCACCGACAGGTTGACCACATACGAGTTGTCGGCCACCAGCGTGATCACGGCGGCAGTGTCCCCGGCCGTCACGTCGTCACCCGCGGAGAAGCCCACGGCGACGATCTCGCCCGCGACCGGCGCGGTGAGCTCGGCGTACTCAAGCCGCTGCTGGGCGACGGCGAGGTCGGCCTCGGCCGCCGTGATCTCGGCCTTGTCCGCGAGGATGTCGGCCGCCGTCGGCACGGACTCCTCGATGGCGGCGCCACCGGAGCCGGACATCGAGGAGTCCATCGACGCGTCGCCGCCTCCGTCACCCTCGCTGGGGGTCATGCCCTCCATGCCGGAGGCGTCTCCCTCGAGGGAATCGCCTCCCGCCTCGGGCTGCATGCCGTCCGATCCTGCCTCGGTGCCGTCACCCTGCGCGCCGGCGTCGCCACCGGGAGCCGTGGTGTCGCCGCCGGCGGCGTCGCCGTCGCCCGCGTCCGTGCCGGTGTCATCACCCTCATCGGTGCCGTCCGAGTCGCCGCTCGCGGCGGCATCCTCGAGGGCCTGCTGGTACGCCGCCACCGCGTCGTCCACTGCCGTGGCGAGGTCCATCAGCTCGGCCTGCGCAGCGATGGACTCCTGCGAGGCGGTGAGGGCCGCATCGGTGGCATCCTGGCACGCGGTGAGCGCGTCCGTCAGGGTCGAGTCGGTGGTCTCGGTCTCGGTGCCGTCACCGGTGTCGGTGCCGTCGCCGCCGTCCGTCGTGTCGTCGCCGCTCGCCGAGGTGAAGTCGGCGCAGATGGTCTGGGCGTCCGCCGAGGCCTGGTCGGCCGCCTCGAGGGCAGCCTGGGCGATGTCGTACTGGTCCAGGAGCGCCTGCTGCGCGTCGAGAAGCGCCTGGCGTGCCTCCTCCACGGCGTCGGTCGACGTCGCGTCGTCGGCGGCCTGGACGACAGTTCCCGCAGCGGTGGCCACCGCATAGGCGACAGTCATGACGGTGGCCGTGGACTCCTCGCCACCCGTCGAGGAGGAGACCTCCGACGCCGAGTCGGACGAGTCGTCGCTCTGCGCGTCGAGGTCGTCGGCCAGGGTCTCCTCCGCCTCGCTGAGCGCCTCCTTGGCCTCGGAGACGGCGTCCTCGAGGTCGGTAAGGTCGAGTGAGGCGAGCGTATCGCCGGCCTCGACGGAGTCCCCGACGACGACGTCGACGGTGTCCACGGTGCCGTCGACCTGGAAGCCAAGGTCGCTGCGGCTGGCCGACTCGATGGCACCGGTCGTGGTCAGGGTCTGCGTCACGTCACCCTTCGACGCGGTCGCGGTGCGGTACGTCGCGGAGGACTGCGACGCACCGGTGAGCGTGATGCCGCCCACCACCGCTACCACGGCGACGGGGACGACCGCGAGGCGCCAGCCCCAGCGGCGCCCTGTCGTGGTCTCGGTCATCACTCACCCGCCGAGTCGAGGGAGTCGAGCTCGTCGCCGGCGCCACCGGGGCCGCCCATGCCGCCACCCATGCCGCCGCGCATGCCCCCGAAGCCGCTCGTGCAGCCCTCATCGGTCGCCTCGGACAGCGCGATCGTGGTCGCGTCGTAGCCGCCCGACGAGTCGGACTCGCCCTGGGCGGTCATGCACATGCCAACCTCGATCGCGTCAGAGTCGGTCGCCTCGGTGCCGGTGACGGTCGCGTCGTCGGCGAGCGTCACGTCGGTGGTCTCACCCTCGCTGTCCTCGACGCTCAGGGTGCCGTCGCCGATCGCCGTCACGGCGCCGGTCACGAAGGATCCGCCGAAGCCGCCCTCGGGCATCTCACGCTCGGGCATCTCGCCGTCGGAGGGCGCTTCCATGCCCTCGGGCATCGCGGTGGGCATATCGGAGGGCACCTCGCCGTCGGACGGCATCTCCATGCCCTCGGGCATCTGGCCACCGCCACCGCCGAAGCCCGCGGCGCACGTGCCGTCGTCGTCGGCGTCGGAGACGGACACGGAGGTCGCGGTGTCGTCGTCACCCAGGACGACGACCACGCACTGGCCCTCCTCGATGTCCGCAAGCGCGATCTCGACCTCGGTCGTGACCTCGGTGTCGTCGGTGAAGCGCACCGCGGTCTGCGAGTCGCCATCCTGCACCTGGGCGGTGCCGTCGGAGACGTAGGCGACCTCGCCGCTTACGCCGGACGGCTGGAAGTCGCCCTGGCCGCCCGCCTGCGGCTGGCCGCTTGCCTCGGGCACCGCGGAGGTGGCCGTCTCCGCACCGGCCGAGGCGCTCGCGTCCGCGTCGCTGTCGCCGCCGGAGCAGCCGGCGAGGAGCACGGCACCGAGGCCGATCATCGCGAGGGTCTGAGAGGTACGGGTCTTGTTCATAGCTGGGGTCCTTTCGTCGGGCACGTTTACTGGTCTCGAAGGGCGTCAATGGGGGCGAGCTTGGCGGCGCGCGCGGCGGGATAGACACCGAACACGGCGCCGATGCCGACCGCGACCACCACGGACACGATGAGTGCGAGGCCCGAGATGACGATGGTCGAGCCGAGCACGCTTGGCAGCGCGAGGGCGAGGCCGACGCCGATGATGACGCCGATCGCGCCACCGCTGAGGCCCAGGATCATGGCCTCGATGAGGAACTGGTTGCGGATGGTCGCCGGGGCGGCGCCGAGCGCCTTGCGCAGGCCGATCTCGCGGGTGCGTTCCGTCACCGACACGAGCATGATGTTCATCACGCCGATGCCGCCGACGAGCAGTGCCAGCGCGGCGATGCCCGTGAGGAGGATGGTCAGCTGCTCGTACACCGAGGTGGCGGCGTCGATCAGCGAATCCTGCACATCGATGGTGAAGTCCGCGTCGTCGACCGAGCTGATGCCGTGCATGTTGAGCAGCAGGGTCTGGGCCTCCTGGGAGGCGGCGCTCAGCACGTCGGAGGACGCGGCCTTGATGTAGATGGTCTGCACCGACTCGCTATTGCCCGAGTCGTCAAGGGTCTCCACCATCGTGTTCATGGGCACCACGGCGATGTCATCGAGCGACGTGTCGCCCGACGAGCCGGCCTCGGCAAGCACGCCGACGATCTCGAAGGTGTCGCCGTCGATCGTCACGTCCTGACCCACGACAGCGGTCGAGCCGAACAACTCGGTGGCCGTCTCGGAGCCCAGCACGATGACGTGGGCGGCCGAGGACTCGTCGTCCTCCGTGAAGAAGTCTCCGTACATCAGTTCACGCGAACGGACATCGGTCCAGCTCGTGGAGGTTCCCGTCACGGTGGTGGTCCAGTTGCTCTCGCCATACTCGAGCGAGAGGTCGGCGGTCTTCTCGGCCGCCACGCCCACGGCATCGGGCACCGCCACGTCGGAGGCGAGCGCATCGGCGTCGCTGAGCGTCAGCGTCTCCGCGCTGCCGAACCCGCCGCGCATTCCCGAGTCGTCGGTGGACGAGCCGGGCGAGACGATCAGCAGGTCGGAGCCGAGCGACGCGATCTGGTCGGACACGTCCTTCTGGGTACCGAGCCCGAGGCCCACCGTGAGGACCACGGACGCGATGCCGACGACGATGCCGAGCATCGTCAGCAGCGAGCGCATCTTATGGCTGCGGATGGCACTCCACGAGCTACTGAGGAGATCGGCGGTTCTCACTTGGCGATCCCCATTCCCTCGCCGACGAACTGGCCGTCGGTGACGTTGTAGACGGTCTGGGCACGCGCTGCGACGTCGCCCTCGTGGGTGATGAGCACGATCGTCGCGCCCTCACCGTGCAGGTCGTCGAGCATGCCGAGCACATCGGCGGTCGAGCGCGAGTCAAGGTTTCCCGTGGGCTCGTCGGCGAGCACGATGGCCGGCTCGGTCACCAGGGCGCGCGCGATCGCCACGCGCTGCTGCTGGCCTCCGGACAGCTGACCGGGGTGGTTGCGCGCCTTGTCCGCGAGCCCCACGCGGTCGAGCGCGGCGAGGGCGCGCTCACGGCGCTCCCCCGGTGCCACGCCTGCGTAGACGAGCGGCAGCTCGACATTGCCGACGGCGGTCAGGCTCGGCAGCAGGTGAAACTGCTGGAACACGAAGCCGATGCGGCGGTTACGCGCGGACGCCAGGGCGTCCTCGTTCATGTGCGACACGTCCTCGCCGGCGAGCACGTAACTGCCGGAGGTGAGGACGTCGAGGCAGCCCAGGATGTTCATCAGGGTCGACTTGCCGGAGCCCGAGGGACCCACGATGGCGACGTACTCGCCCGGATAGATCTGGCAGTCGATGCCGCGCAGCGCCTCGAACTCGATGTCGCCGGTGAGATAGGTCTTGCGCGCGGCGGTCAGCTCGATGACGGGAGCATCGGGGTCGAGCGCCGCGGTGATGGTGGGAGTCATATGACGGTCCTTGTCGTGTCCGAGGGGCTTACTGACCACCGGGCATCTGCCCGCCGCCCGGGAACGACATGCCGTCCGGAAGTTCGCCGCCACCAGGGAACTCGCCCCCGAACTGCTCCATCATGTCCTCGGAATCCCCGGCGCCGGACGACGCCATCACTGTCACCTGGAGCTGCTCGCCCTCGCTCAGGCCGTCGGTGATCTTGGTGTACGAGCCGATGCTGTCGCCGGTCGTCACCTCGCGCTCCTCGGTGGTGCCGTCGTCACCCACCACCGTCACTGTCGACACGCCGTCGGTCGTGGTGATCGCGTTGGTGGGGATGGCGAGCGCGTCGGTCTCCCGCAGGGTGACGATGCTCGCGTCGACCGACGTTCCCTCGTAGAGCCCGTCGACGGTCCCGGTCACGGTCAGCTCGACCGCGTAGGTCGCGGAGCCGCCGGTGGTCGTGGGCAGGTTCGCGATGTCGGTCACGATGCCGTAGAACTCGTCCTCGAGGTCCTCGGAGGTGAAGGTGACCTGGTCACCCTCCTCGACCTCCGCAACCTCGGCCTCGGTGAGGCTCACCGACACGGTCCACTCGTCCTGACCGACGATGGTCACCCCGCTGGTATCGGTGGCGGCGGTGGTCGTGGAACCACCCATCGCGCTCGCGCCCGCGTCGGACGCGGAACCGCTTGAGGAGCCGCCCGACACGACGTCGCCGACCTCGTAGGGCTGGCTCGTCACGAGGCCGGAGATGTCGGCCGTGAGATTGGCGTCGGACATGGCGTCCTCGGAGTCGTCCACATTCTCCTGTAGGACGTCGATCTGAGACTTTGCGGCCTCAATCTGCGCCTCGGACGAGTCAGAACCGTCGTCCTCGTCCTCGAGGTTTGACAGCGTGGCCTCCGCCTGCGCGAGGCTCGCCTCCGCCTCGCGCAGCGACGCGGTGAGCTGCAGCGTGTCGATGACGGCGATCACGTCGCCCTTCTCGACGGTGTCGCCCTCCTCGACGTTGACCTTGGTCACGGTGCCGGAGGCCTCGAACGCCAGGTCGGAGCTCGATACCGCGGCGAGGGCGCCGGTCGCATCGACCGTCTCCTCAAGCGTCTCGAGACCCACGGTGACGGTCTGCTGGCCGCCGCCACCGGCGGCGTCCATCCCCATCGCCTCGGGCGTGGCGGCCTCGTCGGGGCCCCACAGGGCCATCGCGCCGATGCCGAGGCCAGCGCCCGCGAGGAGCGCCACCGCGGGAATCCCCCACGCGCGCACACGCGCCCGGTTGAAAGTGAGTGTGGGCATTGTCCGTCCTGTCCATCGTGACCTGCTGTCGCGATGAGGCTATGGACGGAACCTGGGAGATTGCTGGGAACGGGCTGAGACTTCCGTCTCCCCTGGTGCGAGACGGGTCAGCGGGCGGGGCCCACACGCACCGAGACGCGCTCGCGGGAGGCGAGTTCGGCCGCCATGGCGACCACGGCATCGGCCGTCACCGCGCGCACCTGCGCGAGCGACTCCTCGATGCTCCACAGCTCGCCGAAGACCAGCTCGGCCTTGCCCAGGCGAGACATGCGCGAGTAGGAGTCCTCGAGCCGCAGCACGGTGGTGCCGGCGATCTGTCCCTGCGCGCGCTCGAGCTCCTCGTCGGTGATGCCCTCGGTGAGGCGCTCAAGCTCGGCACCCAGGAGTCGCTCGACCTCGTCGGCGTTCGCGGGGTTGCACGCCCCGTACATGCCCCAGATGCCGGTCTCCGCGCTCGGGGCTCCGAAGGAGTAGACAGCGTAGGACAGGCCGCGCTTCTCGCGGATCTCCTGGAACAGCCGCGACGACATGCCGCCGCCGAGGATCGCGTTCATCACCGCGAGGGTGGAGCGGCGCTCGTCGGTGGCGCGGAAGCCGCGCGAGCCGAGCAGCACGTGCGCTTGCTCCAGGTCGCGCGCGATCCGCACCTCGGGCGTGAGGGTGGCCTCGACCGTGGCGAGCGGGTCGCGGCGGCCCACCGGCGCCACCTCGCCGGTGAGGTCCCAGCCGCCGCGCGTGAGCGCCTCCGTGACCATCGCGCACACGGTGTCGTGGTCGACGTTGCCCGCCGCGGACACGATCAGCCCGGCCGGCGTGTAGTGCTGGCGGTAGTGCTCGGCCACGGCGTCGCGCGACACGGAACGGATGATCTCGGGCGTGCCTCCGATGGGCCGGCCCAGCGGGTGGCCGGAGAGCACTGCCTCCGTGAAACGCTCGTGGGCGACGTCGCCGGGGTCGTCGTCGTTCATCGCGAGTTCCTCGAGGATGACGCCGCGCTCCATCTCGAAGTCGGCCTCGGTGAGGGAGGCCGAGGTGACCATGTCGAGGATGACGTCGATGGCCGTCGGCAAGTCGCGGTCGATGACCCGCGCGTAGTAGCAGGTGAACTCCTTGCCCGTCATCGCGTTGGACTCGCCACCCACGCGGTCGAACTCGACGGCGATGTCCTGCGCGGTACGCCGCGGGGTGCCCTTGAACAGCAGGTGCTCGAGGAAGTGCGTGGAGCCGGCGTGCTCGGGGGTCTCGTCGCGGCTTCCCACGCCCACCCAGGCGCCAAAGGTCGCGGACCGCATCCCGGGGATGTGCTCGGTGAGGACCCGCACCCCGCCCGGCAGTACCGAGCGGCGAATGACCGCTCCCGCGTCCTGCTCGACCGTGAGGTGACTTCCGATGGACTGCGAGGGGACGAGCGGGAGGGCGTGAGGCATACCGGTGAGCCTAACCGGGCCGGTGCGGTCGTCTCGCCATATGACCGCACGGGCCGCCTCTCACGACCGTCGGCGCTGGCGATCTCATCGATGACCGCAAGGCCCGCCGGACATGCCGCGAGGGCGGCCCCGGAAACCCGGGACCGCCCTCGCGGATGTCGTGTGGAGCGGGCGATTACTCGCCGGCCTCCTCGGAGGCCTCGTCCGACTTCTCCTCGACGACGCCGAGCGACAGCTTGCCGCGCGGGTCGACCTCAGTGATCTCGACCTGGATCTTCTGGCCGATGGACAGGACGTCCTCGACGTTCTCGACGCGCTTGCCACCCACGAGCTTGCGGATCTGCGAGATGTGCAGCAGACCGTCCTTGCCCGGCGACAGCGAGACGAAGGCGCCGAAGGCGACCGTCTTGACGACGGTGCCGACGAAGCGCTCGCCGACCTCGGGGACGTGCGGGTTGGCGATCGCGTTGATCGCGGCACGCGCGGCCTCGGCCGAGGGGCCGTCCACCGCACCGATGAACACGGTGCCGTCGTCCTCGATCGAGATGTCGGCGCCCGTGTCGTCCTGGATCTGGTTGATCATCTTGCCCTTGGGGCCAATGACCTCACCGATCTTGTCGACCGGCACGCGCACCGTGATGATGCGCGGCGCGTGGGGGCTCATCTCGTCGGGCTCGGTGATCGCACCGGCCATGACGTCGAGGATGTGGAGGCGTGCCTCCTTGGCCTGGTCAAGCGCGCCGGCGAGCACCGAGGCGGGGATGCCGTCGAGCTTGGTGTCGAGCTGGATCGCGGTGACGAACTCGGAGGTACCGGCGACCTTGAAGTCCATGTCGCCGAACGCGTCCTCGGCGCCAAGGATGTCGGTCAGCGCCGCGTACCGGGTCTCACCGTCGACGGTGTCGGACACGAGGCCCATGGCGATACCGGCGACGGGGGCCTTCAGCGGCACACCCGCGTTGAGCAGCGCGAGCGTCGAGGCGCACACGGAACCCATCGAGGTCGAGCCGTTCGAGCCCAGCGCCTCGGAGACCTGGCGGATCGCGTAGGGGAAGTCCTCACGCGACGGCAGGACGGGGACGAGGGCGCGCTCGGCGAGGGCACCGTGGCCGATCTCGCGGCGCTTCGGGGAGCCCACACGACCGGTCTCGCCCGTGGAGAAGGGCGGGAAGTTGTAGTGGTGCATGTAGCGCTTCTTCGTCTCCGGGTTAAAGGAGTCGATCTGCTGCTCCATCTTGAGCATGTTCAGGGTCGTGATGCCCATGATCTGGGTCTCGCCACGCTCGAAGATCGCGGAGCCGTGCACGCGCGGGATGGGGCCCACCTCGGCGGACAGCGGACGGATGTCGCGCAGGCCACGGCCGTCGATGCGGACGCCGTCCTTGAGGATGCGCTGGCGCACCGTCTTCTTGGTGACGGAGCGGACGGCGGCGGAGATCTCCTTCTCGCGGCCCTCGAACTGGGCACCGAGCGACTCAAGGGCGGAGGCCTTGATCTCGTCGAGGCGGTTCTCGCGGGTCTGCTTGTCGGCGATCTGGAGGGCCTCGGTGAGGTCGGCCTCGGTCGCGGCCTGCACGGCCTCGAAGACGTCGTCCTGGTAGTCGAGGAAGCGCGGGAACTCCTGCGTCTCCTTGGCGGCGGCGTTGGCGAGTTCGATCTGAGCCTCGCACAGCGCACGCAGGAAGGGCTTGGCGGCCTCGAGGCCCTCGGCCACGACCTGCTCGGTGGGGGCGGTGGCGCCCTCCGAGACGAGCTGGAAGGCGTCGTCGGTGGCCTCGGCCTCGACCATCATGATGGCGACGTCGTCACCGGCGATGCGGCCGGCCACGACCATGTCGAACACCGCGCGCTCCTTCTCGGAGTAACGCGGGAAGGCGACCCACTGGCCGTCGACGAGCGCGATGCGCACACCGGCGACGGGGCCGGTGAAGGGCAGGCCAGACAGCTGCGTCGACGCCGAGGCGGCGTTGATCGCGAGGGTGTCGTAGGCGTCGTCGGGGTTGATCGCGAGGACCGTCACGACGACCTGGACCTCGTTGCGCAGACCCGACACGAAGGTGGGGCGCAGCGGGCGGTCGATGAGGCGGCAGGTGAGGATCGCGTCGGTCGAGGGGCGGCCCTCACGACGGAAGAACGAGCCGGGGATCTTGCCGGCCGCGTACGAGCGCTCCTCGACGTCCACCGTCAGGGGGAAGAAGTCGAAGCCGTCGCGGGGGTGCTTGCCGGCCGTGGTGGCCGACAGCAGCATGGTGTCGTTGTCGAGGTAAGCGGCGACGGTACCGGCGGCCTGCTGCGCGAGGCGGCCCGTCTCGAAGCGGACGGTACGGGTACCGAACTTGCCATTGTCGATGACCGCTTCCGCGGCCTTGATCTCGGGACCTTCCATGGAAGGGTGCTCCGTTTCTGATCGTGGCAGGCCACAGCGAACTGAAGAGGCCCGTATGCCTCACTGATCGTCAGTCGACATGCTCAGAGTCGTGACCACGCGCTCGCAGCGTGGTGAATCTGCCCATCTCCACCGAGGATCAGCGTCAGCCGGCCTGCCAGGTGTATGCAGTTGGGCCCGCCGCGGGGCGGAGGGCCGTGTCCATGCTAGCAGGGAGCCCCGGCGGGACCCCCTCTGACATGCGAAAGACCCGGCCGCTCGACCTCCGTGAGGAGGGAGCGACCGGGCCGAGCGCGACCGGGTGCGTCTTAGCGGCGCAGGCCCAGGCGCTCAATCAGCGAGCGGTAACGCTCGATGTCGACGCGCGAGAGGTAGTTGAGCAGGTTGCGGCGCTTACCGACGAGCAGGAGGAGGCCACGACGCGAGTGGTGGTCGTGCTTGTGCTCCTTGAGGTGCTCGGTGAGGTCGGTGATGCGCTGCGTGAGGAGCGCGACCTGGACCTCGGGCGAACCGGTGTCACCCTCGACGGTGGCGTACTCGGTCATGATGGACTTCTTGGTGGCTGCGTCAAGAGGCACGGCGCACTCTCCTTCTTCGTCTTGTTGCGCGGAGCTCCCGGGCTTGTTCTCCGGGGGCACTAGGTTCCGCGGCCGTTTCACGGCGACGGTCAATCATACACGCGCAGGAGCCTCGCGCGCTACGCGACCTCCGACGGCCGATGCCGGGGCCGGCTCGGCCGCGCGGCGGCGGCGTCAGCGGCGCAGGGCGGGCGCGATCGCCACGCGGGCGATGGACCCGCCCGAGTGTGCCACGGCCTCGACGACGGCGTCGAGCCCGCGCGGCTCGGAGACGATCTGCGCCCACGGGCGCATCGCGTGCGTGGCCGCGAGGAAGGCCACCGCATCGGCCAGGTGTCGAGGCGCGGGGCGGCCCAGCCCCAGGAGCGCGAGCCCCTCCCTGCTCAGGCGCTCGACGTCCACGACGGCGTCGGGGACCTGGGAGCGGGCGCCGGCGACCACCGCCACACCCCCTCCGGCGAGGGAGTCCGTGACCCTCACGAAGGTGTCCGCTCCCCCGGCGGCGTCGATCACCACGTCGCACGCCGGCACGCGCGCGTCGACGTCGAGCGCGGCGTCCGCCCCGAAGGCGAGGGCACGCCGGCGACGCTTGCCGCGGGGGTCCACGGCCGTCGCCGACGCCGCCCCGGCCTCCACCGCCATAGCGAGCGCGGCGAGGCCGATCATCCCCGCGCCGAGGACCACCACGCGCCTGCCGGCGACCGAGCCGGCGCGTTCCACCGCTGCCGCCGCCACCGCGAGGGCGCAGCCCGCCGGCGCGGCCACGGCATCGGGCACGCCGGAGGGCACCAGGGCGAGGGCCGCGCCCGCGGGAAGCATGAGGTGCGTGGCGAGGCTGCCGGAGAGCGCCCACGCATCGGTCATGGGCTGGCGACCGAGCTCGCGGGGCGTGGCGCACGCGCCAGCGAGGCCGGCGGTACACGCGGCACACGCCCCGCAGCCCACGTCCCGCCCCCACACGACGCGCATGCCGGGGGCGAGCGAGACGCCGTCAACGGTGAGGGCCTCCGCTCCCCTACCGACGGCCTCGACGACTCCCACTCCCTCGTGCCCCAGCACGGTGGGCCACGATCCCAGGCGGCGCTCCCGCACGGCGTCGCGCACGCAACCGCACACGGTGGCGACGCTCACCCGCACCAGCACCTGCCCTGGTGCGGGCGCCGGGCACGCGACGGAGGTGAGGCCGATGCCTGGCGCGCCCTCCCACAGGGCCACCCGGGCGGGCACGGTCGGGGTGGTCAGGGTCGGCACGAGCGCGACCCTCTCGCGCCGCCTGCGGTGCGCACAAGCGCGCGGGGCCGCCGTCCGTGCGATGTTTAGCGAACGTTCACCGCGGCGTTACTCACGCCCGTGTGGAGGTGACGTGCGGGTGTCAGTCGCCCGTGCGCTCGTACCGGTCGAGGTGCGGCACCTGGGGCGACGGGAGGATGGTCCCCGCGGTGTCGTCCCACGCGTCGAGCCAGCGTCCGTCCTCCATGGCCTCCGCGAGGACGTCGTCGATCCACAGGCGGAAGTCGTCGTCCTCGAGCGCCACGCCCACGCCGTAAGGCTCCGCGGTGAACGAGCCGCCCACGATCTTGAACTGACCCTCGGCATCGGCCGCGTATCCGGCGAGGATGACGTCGTCCGTGGTGACCACGTCCACCTGCCCCGTCCGCAGCGGCTCGATGCAGTCGGAGTAGTCGTCGAAGACCACGAGCTCCGCGTCGGGCGCCACGCGCGAGATGGTGCTCGCCGCCGTCGAGCCCTCGACCGAACAGACCTTCTTGCCCTCGAGGTCGAGCGCCGAGGAGATCTCGGCGTCGGAGGTGCGCGTCATGAGCGACTGGCCGGCTACGTAGTAGGGGCCGGCGAAGCCCACCCGCTCCTTGCGGTCGTCGGAGATCGTGTAGGTCGCGATGACCATGTCGACGGCTCCGGTGGACAAGAGGTCCTCGCGCTGACCCGAGGGGGCCTCGACCCAGGTGATGCCGTCCTCGTCGATCCCGAGCTCGGCGGCGATGAGCCGCCCCACCTCGACGTCGAAGCCCTCGGGCGAGCCGTCGGTGCCCATCTCGCCGAACAGCGGCTGGTCGTATTTGATGCCGATGGTCACCTCGCCGGCGTCGGCAAGCCTCTGCATCGTCGACCCGGCGGGCAGCCCGCCGGGCGCGCACGCCGCCATCGCGGCGGCCGCCATCGCGGTCGTCGTGGCCGCCACCATGCGACCCCTAGAAGTTCTCAGCGCCATCATCCGTCCCCTCTGCCGCCCGAGGGTACACGTCGTCCCCAAGAATGCGAAAGGGTTCGACTGACCCGCGGTCGGGAAGACGCTGCGCCCCTGGTGAGCCCTACGCGCCCGCCGCGCCCGCTCCCCCGCCGGCGCCATAGGCGGCGCGCGCGGCCGTCTCCGGGGCCGCGACGTCTCCGCCGTCGGCGGGCCGCGCGACGTGACTCGAGCGACGCATGCGCCCCTCGAGCCAGGTCGCGAGACGCGCCACGAGCATGTTCACGGAGATGTAGATCGCGGCGGACGCGAGGATGAGCGGCGCCGTCGACGCGCTGCCGAAGAAGTTGTAGAGGTTCTTCGTGACCGCGAGGAGCTCGACGTATCCGATGATGAAGCCCAGCGACGTGTCCTTCAACAGCACGACGATCTGGCTGATGAGCGCCGGCAGCATGATCCTCACGGCCTGCGGCAACTGGATGCGCAGCATGGTGGCCAGCGGCGACAGGCCGATGCTGAGCCCCGCCTCCTTCTGGCCCTTGGGAAGCGCGGCGATGCCGGCGCGCAGGATCTCGGCCACGACCGCCGTGTTGTAGACCACGAGGCCGAGCACCACGGACGGCAGCAGCGACAGGTCGAGCGCGATCACGCCGAAGTACATGAGCAGCAGCACGGGGATGCCGCGGAAGACGTGGGTGAAGCCGTACGCGGTCCAGCGCACTAGCCGCATGGGGGCCTGACGCGCGACGGTGAGCACCAGCGCGCACACGGCGACGATGGGCACGGCGATGACGACCGCCTTGAGGGTTCCCAGCACGAGGCCGTCCCACAGCAGGCGGCGCCACACGTCCCACCCGCTAAAGCCCTTGTCGCCGGCGAGGAGCACCTGCCAGCGGTCGTCGAGCACGCCGCGGCTCCATGCCGCCTGGACGAGCCACGCGATGAGCCCGAGCACGACGAGGGTGAAAACGACGTTGAGCGTCTTGTCCCGGCGGATCGCCTTGGGCCCGGGGACGTCGTAGAGAACCTGCTGCGTGTCGCTCATCGGGCCACCGCCACCCTCGACTCGAGTCGTTCGGCCGTGACGGACAGCGGCACCGTGATCACGAGATAGCACAGGCCGACGCCGGCAAAGATGCCGACCACGTCGGCGGGGTTGCCGTACGAGAGGCGGTTCGCCACCGCCACGAGGTCGGTCACCGCGAACGCCGCGGCGACCGAGCTGTTCTTGATGTGCGCGATGTAGACGTTGATCATCGGCGGCAGCACCGAGCGGAAGGCTTGGGGAAGCACCACCTGGGTGAGCGTCTGGATGAACGTGAGGCCCACGCTCCTCGCGGCCTCGGCCTGACCCACGCCCACGGAGTTGATGCCGGAGCGGATCGCCTCACAGACGAAGGTCGCGGTGTACAGCGTGAGGGCGAGGATGGCCATCGGCATGCCGAGCGGCACCTTGAGGCCAAGGAGCGACGGCGCCGCCGCGACGAGGAACACGAACAGCAGTGTCAGCGGCGTGTTGCGCACCACGTTGACGTACCCGCTGGCGAAGGTCCTCAGCGGCCCCACGGGCGACACCCTGAACGCGGCGAGCGTGACTCCCCACACGAAGGCGAGGACGCCGGAGGCGAGCGAGACCCACAGCGTGGCCCCAAACCCCTGCAGCACCAGGTCGGCGTTGTCGATGAGCGCGCCCATGGCCCTCTTCCTGTGTGGGGTGCGTCCCGGCGCTCAGGCGCCGGGACGCACCACGGTGACGGGTGTTAGCTGTTCTCGTAGCGGTCGACGGTCGGCAGCTCGGGCTCGGGGAGCACGGTGCCGGCGGTCTCGTTCCACGCGTCCATCCAGCGGCCGTCCTCGAAGGAGGCCTCGAGGACGTCGTTGATCCAGTCGCGGAACTCGTCGTCGTCGTGCGCGAGGCCGATGCCGTAGGGCTCCTCGGTGAAGGGGTCTCCCGCGATCTTGAAGTCGCCGTCCGAGTCGTCGACGTAGCCGGCGAGGATGACGTTGTCCGTGGTGACGACGTCAACCTGGCCGTTGCGCAGCGGCTCGAGGCAGTCGGTGTAGGCGCCGAACAGCTTGAGCTCGGCGTCCGGGTAGTTGTCGGCGATGTTCGCGGCGGGGGTCGAGCCCTCGACGGAGCACACAACCTTGCCGGCGAGGTCGTCGGGGCCGGTGATGTCCTCGTTGTCGCTCAGCACCATGAGCGCCTGGCCGGCGTTGTAGTACGGGCCGGCGAAGGAGACGATCTCCTTGCGCTCGTCGTTGATCGTGTACGTCGCCACGACGATGTCGACCTGGCCGCCCTCGATGTACGGCTCGCGGTTCGCGGACACTGTCTCGGTCCAGGTGATGTTTCCCTCGTCGATGCCCAGTTCGGCAGCGATCATCTTGCCGATCTCGACGTCGAAGCCGACCGGTGCTCCGTCGGGGCCCACCAGGCCGAACAGTGGCTGGTCAAACTTGGTGCCGATGGTGATCTCGCCGGCCTCGGCGAGCGCCGCCATGGTCGAGCCCTCGGGGAAGTCGCCCGCCTCCGCGCCCGTGGACGAGCCCGAGTCCGAGTCGTCCGATGCGCAGGCGCTGAGCGCGATCGCCGCAGCGGCGCCGAGCGCCGCCATCTTGGTCTTCGTGAACATGCTTTCCTCCCTTGCTTGCCCCGGGGTGGACCCCGGGGTCGCGACGCCGCTAGTGCGTCAAGATCTTGGACAGGAAGTCCTTGGCACGGTCCGACTGCGGATTCGTGAAGAACTCCTCCGGGGTGGCCTGCTCGACGACCTTGCCGTCGGCCATGAACACCACCCGGTTGGCCGCCTTACGCGCGAAGCCCATCTCGTGGGTGACGACGATCATCGTCATTCCCTCCTTCGCGAGGTCGGCCATGACGTCGAGGACCTCGTTGATCATCTCGGGGTCGAGCGCCGAGGTGGGCTCGTCGAAGAGCATGACCTTGGGGTGCATCGCGAGGGACCGCGCGATGGCGACACGCTGCTGCTGGCCGCCGGAGAGCTGAGCCGGGTACTTCTGCGCCTGGTTCGCGACGCCGACCCGTTCGAGCAGGGCCATCGCCTCCTCGCGCGCCTTCGCCTTGGGCATGCCGCGCACCTTGATGGGGCCGAGCGTGACGTTCTCGAGGATCGTCTTGTGCGCGAAGAGGTTGAACGACTGGAACACCATGCCGACATCGGCGCGCAGTCGGGCGAGCGGCCTGCCCTCCTCGGGAAGGGTCTCGCCGTCGATGGTGATGGTGCCGTCGTCGATGGTCTCGAGACGGTTGATCGAGCGGCACAGCGTCGACTTACCGGAGCCTGACGGCCCGATGACGATCACGACCTCGCCGCGGTCGACGGTGAGGTTGATGTCGTTGAGGACGTGCAGCTCACCGAAGTGCTTGTTGACGTGGTCGAGGACCACGAGCGGGCCGCCAGCGGCCGCGTCTGGGCTTCCATCCATTCACCGACCATAGCCCGTGATCGACGCGAAGCGCCTGGTTTTAATCGAGTTGTAACACGTCGCGGCACCACGCGACGTCCCCGTGGAGCGCGTCGATGAGCGCCTCCACGGAACCGAAGTCGAGCATCGGGCGGCGCCACTGCACCAGGTCGAGCGCCACCTCGGCGCCGTACAGGTCGAGGCCCGAGCGGTCGATCGCGTAGCCCTCGACCCGCAGCCCGTCCGACCCGACGGTGTAGTTGTAGCCCAGGCTCACGGCGGTGGCCATGGGCTCGCCCACCACTCCCGCGGCGGCCGCGTTGTCGCGTGCGTTCAGCACCGTCATCCACGCGGCGAACACGCCGTGGCGAGGGATCATGCCGCCCGTCACCTCGAGGTTCGCGGTGGGGAAGCCGATCTCGCGGCCCAGCTTGTCGCCGTGCACCACGGTGCCGCGCAGCCGGTGCGGCCGTCCCAGCACCCCCGCGGCGTCGACCATGCGCCCGTCCTCGAGAAGCTCGCGCACCCACGTGGACGACCATCGCCTGCCGGACTCGGAGATCGCGCAGGCATCGTCGATGACGTCGAGCTCGAAGCCCATCGCCGCGCCGAGCGCCCGCATCGTCTCGACGTCGCCCGCGTTGCCGCGCCCAAACTTGGTGTCGCGGCCCACCACCACGGTCGTGGCGCCCAGGCCGTCGACGAGCCAGGTGCGGACGAACTGCTGAGGGGTCTGCTGCGCGAACTCCAGCGTGTAGTCCAGGACGAGCACGCCGTCGAGGCCTGTCGCGGCAAGCCGGTCGAGCTTGTCCTCGAGTCCCGTGATGAGCTCCGGCGGGTGGGCGGGATCGTGGACCGCCTTGGGGTGTGGGTCGAACGTCATCGCGACGGCGCGCTGGCCGCGCGCACGCGCGTCCTCCACCATGCGGGTGAGCACCGCCTGGTGGCCACGGTGCACCCCGTCGAAGTTGCCAATGGTGACGGCGGTGGGGCCCAGGTCCGAGGGAACCTCCGCCAGCGAGCGCCAGATCTGCATGGCGCCCATCATGCCTGAGGCGTGGAGGTGCGGAAGACGATCTCCGGCTTCAGCTTGCCGCCCTGGGGGCTGACGATCGCGATGAGGTCACCGTCGCCGTCAAGCGCCGCCATGGGGCCCTCGTACGCCAGGGTCGGGTCCGCCTCGAGCCACTGGCCAAAGCCGAGGGTGGCGACCTCGCGCTCGGTCAGCGCCCTCACCGGCAGGATGTCGGCGGCCGCGGAGCCCAGCGCGAGGCGGGGCACCTCTCCCCCGGCCTCGACGATGGCGCCGAGCTCGTCGAGCGTCGCGGCGTCCTTCACCTCGAGGTCGCCCACGCTCGTGCGCCTGAGCGCCGTGAGGTGGCCGCCCACGCCGAGCGCGGCGCCGAGGTCGCGCGCGAGCGCGCGCACGTAGGTGCCGGAAGAGACGTCGACGCGTACGTCGAGGTCGAGCATGTCGCCCTCGCGGCGGGCGCCGAGGATCGCGAACTCGTGCACCGTGACGGGCCGGGCGGGAAGCTGCACGTCCTCGCCGTCGCGCACCCGCTTGTAGGCGCGCTGGCCGTCGATCTTGATGGCGCTGACAGCGCTGGGGACCTGCTGGATGTCGCCCGTGAGGGCCGCCACCGCCTCGGCAACCTGGTCCGCGGTGACAGCGGAGGCATCGGCCGATGCCGTGACGTCACCCTCGGCATCGTCCGTCACCGTGGACTGGCCGAGCCGGATGGTGGCCTCGTAGACCTTGTCGTGACCCACGACGTACGTCAGCAGCTTGGTGGCCTTGCCGACGCCGATCACGAGCAGGCCGGTAGCCATCGGGTCGAGCGTGCCGGCGTGGCCCACCTTGCGGGTGCCGGCGAGCCGGCGCATGCGGCCGACGACGTCGTGGGACGTCCAGCCCGCGGGCTTGTCCACGAGGACAAGCCCGGGGGCCGGATCATCCTTACGCTTCGTCGCCATCCTCGTCGGCCTTGCGACGGTACGGGTCCTCGTCGCCGGCGTACGAGGCGCTCTCGCGCAGGCGGCGCAGCTCCTCGTCACGCTGGTGAGCCTCGTGCAGCGCCTTGTCCAGCGTCGCCGCCGTCTCCGGCACCGCATCGAGGTGGAACTCGAGCGACGGCGTGAGACGAATGGACAGCTCGCGCCCCACGAGGGTGCGCAGCCGGCCCTTCGCCGAGGCGAGGGCGGCGGCCGTGGCCGCACGCTCCTCCTCCCCGCCGTACACCGTGTAGAACACGGACGCCTGCTGGAGGTCGCCGGTGACGCGTACATCGGTCACGGTGACGAACCCCAGCCGGGGGTCCTTGATCTCGGTCTCGAGGGCGCGGGCCACCACCTTCTTGATGGTGCCCGCGACCCTCATCGCACGTGCGTTGTCGACCATTACGACCTCGGGATCTCGACCATCTCGAACGTCTCGATGATGTCACCGACCTGGATGTCGTTGAACTTGCCCAGGCCGATACCGCACTCGAAGCCCTCGCGGACCTCGGTGGCGTCATCCTTGAAGCGACGCAGGGTGTCGATCGTGGGCTCGCCGATGACGACGCCCTCGCGGACCACGCGTGCCTTGGCGTTGCGGACGATCTTGCCGTTGCGCACCAGACATCCGGCGATGTTGCCGAACTTCGACGAGCGGAAGATCTCCTGGATCTCCGCCGAGCCGACCTGCTTCTCCTCGAACTCGGGCTTGAGCATGCCCTTGAGCGACGCCTCGACGTCCTCGATGGCACGGTAGATGACCGAGTAGAAGCGCATGTCGACGCCCTCGCGGTCGGCAAGGTCCTGGACCCGCTCGGCCGGACGGACGTTGAAGCCCAGGATGATCGCGTTGTCGACCGTCGCGAGGTTGACGTCGTTCTGCGTCACCGCACCGACACCGCGGTGGATGATGCGCAGGTCGACCTCGTCGCCCACGTCGATCTGGAGCAGCGCGTCCTCGAGGGCCTCGACGGCACCCGACACATCACCCTTGATGATGAGGTTGAGGGTGTCGATCTTGCCCTCCTCGAGGGCCTTGTTGAGGTCCTCGAGCGAGATGCGCTTGCGACGCTTGGCCAGCTGAGCCGCACGGGCCGCTGCCTCGCGCTTCTCCGCGATCTGACGAGCCGTGCGGTCGTCCTCCGCCACCAGGAAGGTGTCGCCGGCGCCGGGCACCGACGTGAGGCCGATGACCAGCACGGGACGTGCGGGGGTGGCCTCCTGGACCTGGTTGTCGTGCTCGTCGAACATCGCACGCACACGGCCGTGGGCCGTACCGGCGACGATCGAGTCACCCACACGCAGGGTTCCCGAGTTGACCAGCACGGTCGCGACGGCACCGCGGCCCTTGTCGAGGTGAGCCTCGACGGCCACACCACGCGCGTCCTTGTTGGGGTTCGCGCGCAGGTCGAGGCCGGCGTCCGCGGTGAGCAGGACAGCCTCGAGCAGCTTGTCGATGTGCAGGTTGTCGCGAGCCGAGACCTCGACGAACATCGTGTCGCCGCCCCACTCCTCCGAGACAAGGTTGTACTCGGTGAGCTGCTGACGGATCTTGTCCGGGTTCGCGCCTTCCTTATCGATCTTGTTGATCGCGACCACGATCGGCACGTTGGCGGCCTGCGCGTGGTTGAGGGCCTCGATGGTCTGGGGCATCACGCCGTCATCGGCCGCGACCACGAGGATCGCGATGTCGGTGACCTCGGCACCACGGGCACGCATGGCGGTGAACGCCTCGTGACCCGGGGTATCGATGAACGTGATGGCACGGTCCACACCCTCGTGGGTGTGGTGCACCTGGTACGCACCGATGTGCTGGGTGATGCCGCCAGCCTCGCCGGAGATGACGTCGGCGTGACGGATGGCGTCAAGCAGGCGCGTCTTACCGTGGTCGACGTGACCCATGACGGTGACGACCGGCGGGCGAGCCTCGAGCTCCTCGTCGGTCTCCGCGGCGAGCTCGGCCTCGAGGTCGAGGCCGAAGTCCTCGAGCAGCTCGCGGTCCTCCTCCTCGGGCGACACGATCTGGATCTTGTAGCCCAGCTCGACGCCGAGGGCCTCGAACGTGCCCTCGTCGAGCGACTGCGTGGCAGTCGCCATCTCGCCCAGGTGGAACAGGACGGTGACGAGCGAGGCGGGGTTGACGTCAATCCGCTCGGCGAAGTCCGTCAGCGTCGCGCCGCGACGCAGGCGGATGACCGACTGGCCATCGCCACGGGGAATGTTGACGCCGCCGATGGCGGGAGCCTGCTGCTGCTCGTACTCTGCCCGCTTGGCACGCTTCGACTTACGCGAGCGCGCGGGCTTGCCACCCTGGCGACCGAAGGCACCAGCGGTGCCTCCGCGGCCACGGCCACCGGGGCCGGGACGACCGCCGGGACCGCCGCCGAAACCGGGACGGGCGCCACCGGGGCCGCCACCGGGAGCACCGGGGCGACCGCCGCGACCACCCGCAGGGGCGCCGGGGCGGCCGAGGCCGCTGGGCGCACGCTGGGGCATCTGGCCGGGCGTGGGACGCGGGCCGCGACCGGGGGCACCAGCGGCGCCACCGGCACCGGGGGCTCCGGGGCGACCGGCACCGCCGGGGCGAGGCCCGGGACGGTTGGTCTGGAACGGGTTGTTACCGCCCGGACGCGGGCGGGGACGCGGGCCGGCGGTGCGGTCCGAGAACGGGTTGTTGCCACCGGGGCGCGGGCGCGGCTTCGGCATGTCCGCCGGCGAGGGCGACGCAGGCTTGGCCTCGGCGGAGGCGTCGGCGGGCTTGGGGGCCGGAGCCTCGGCCGCCGGCTTGGGTGCCGCGGGCTTCGCCGCGGCAGGGGCCTCGGCGACGGGGGCGGGCTCGGGCTCGGCGGCCGGCTTGGGGCCGGGCTTCGGGCCAGGCTTGGGGGCTGCCTTCTTGGGGGCCGAGGCGGCGGGCTTCGCCTGCTCCTTCGACTCCTTGGCGCCGCCACCGGGGAAGGCCTCGCGGGCCTTGCGGATGACGGGTGCCTCAAGGGTCGACGACGGACCCTTGACGTATTCGCCGAGCTCGTTGAGCTTGGCAATCAGTTCCTTGCTCGGTACTCCGAGCTCCTTCGCGATCTCGTGAACGCGGGGCTTAGCCACAATTCTCCTGTCTCGGTCCGACCGAGGCAGGGTCGAACCATCGTTACGTGCGGGTGCTCATCTCGAGGTGCTCATCGGACGACCATGGGTTTTCATCCCTTGTCTTCAATGGTGGGCTAGTCGACGGCCTCGACGCGGTCCGGCACCGCGACTACGGACGCATCGGCCCCAGGCGAGCGCAGTGCTCGCCCGAAGGCCTTGCGACGAATCGCGAGTGCCAGGCAGTCCGGGTTGGGATGCAGCCACGCTCCCCTTCCCGGCCTGGTGGCGGCCTCGTCGACGATCACGCGATCGCCCTCGAGGACCAGCCGCATCAGGGCCGGCCGGGAATCCTTGCCTCGGCATCCGACACACGTCCGCACCGGCTCGTGTGAGCCTGGCGCGGGCGAGGGGAGGTCACCGGACATGTCTTCTCGGCCTTGACAGTCTAGCGCGCCTCGCGACGGGCCGGGTCACGCCTCCGCGGCGCGCCGCGCCGCGGGGGTGTCGGGGGCCTCGTCGGAACGGATGTCGATGCGCCATCCGGTGAGGCGGGCGGCAAGGCGGGCGTTCTGCCCCTCCTTGCCGATGGCGAGCGACAGGTGGAAGTCGGGAACGACCACGCGGGCGGCCCTCGCCTCCTCGTCGACCACGGTGACGGAGACGACGCGCGACGGGCTGAGGGCGTTACCCACGAACGTGGCGGGGTCCTCGTCCCAGTCGACGATGTCGATCTTCTCGCCGTGCAGTTCGCTCATGACGGCGCGCACGCGGGCGCCCATGGGGCCGATGCAGGCGCCCTTGGCGTTCACTCCCGCGACGGTGGCGCGGACGGCCATCTTGGTGCGGTGGCCGGCCTCGCGCGCGAGCGACATGATCTCGACGGTGCCGTCGGCGATCTCCGGGACCTCCATCTCGAACAGGCGACGCACCAGGTTGGGGTGCGTGCGCGAGATCGTGATGGACGGGCCCTTATTGCCGCGCGAGACGTCGAGGACGTACCCGCGCAGGCGCTCGCCGTGCGTGTAGGTCTCGGTGGGCACCTGCTCGTGCTGCGGCAGGATCGCCTCGACATCGCCGATGTCGACGTGCACCTGGCGCGGGTCGGCCGCCTGCTGGATGATGCCGGACACGAGGTGGCCCGCGCGGTCGGCGTAGGAGCCGAGCACCGCATCGTCGCCCACCTGGCGCATGCGCTGCACGATGATCTGACGCGCGGTGGCCGTCGCGATGCGGCCGAAGTCCTTGGGGGTGTCCTCGAACTCGGGCTGGTCCTCGAGCAGCTCGTCGGACTCGGGGTCGACGTCCTCGCGCGCGAAGATCGCCACGCGGCCGCTCGCGCGGTCCACGTGAGCGCGGGCGTGACGGTACGCGCCGGGGGTCTTGTGGTACGCGGACAGGAGCGCCTGCTCGATCGCGTCCACGAGGACGTCGAGCGAGATCTCCTTCTCGCGTTCGAGGCCCCTCAGGGCCAGCATGTCAATGTCCATGGTTCCTCCTGGGACAGGTCAGTCGAGACGCTTCAGCTCGACGACCACGCTCGCGGCGTCGACATCGGCGATGGCCACCTCGCGGCGCTCGCCGTCGACGTCGAGCACGAGGGTGTCCCCGTCGACGTCGGTGAGGCGGCCGGTCACCGCGGCGCCGGCGAGCGTGAGCTCGACGAGGCGGGTGCGGGCGCGCAGGAAGTGGCGGCGCTCCGTGAGGGGGCGGTCGGTGCCAGGCGTGGACACCTCGAGGACGTACGGCGTCGACGGCACGTTGGCCTCGTCGAGGGCGGCGCCGATGCCGCGCGAGGCCTCGGCGACCTTGTCAAGGTCGGCCGACCCGACCTCGGTCTCGGGCAGATCCACCGTCACGGTCACGCGCGAACGCTTGCCCGCCGGCGACACCGTCACCGCGTCGAGCTCGAGACCGGCCGCCTTGGCGGCCGGTCCGGCAAGGTCGGCAATCCGGTCTGTGATGTCCATGGCATCGCCTTCCCCACGCGTGCGACACGCGTTCCGTTGCTGAAGTTCGGTCGCGGATAGTCTAGCCGCCCGCCGTGGGATGATGACCGCCATGCGGATCTCTCGGGCGGCAGCAACCACGGTCGCGGCCCTCGTCGCGGCGTCCACCCTGGGAGGCTGCTCGTGGCGGCTCGAGACCGAGGACCCCGTGTGGCCCTCCCCCGACGCCGTGACCGTGACCCGCGACGACGCCGCGCAGCGCGAGCAGGCGGTGATCGACGCCGTCGACGACGCGGGCGAGGACGGTGCCGACGCGGTGCTCGCCGCGTACGAGTCGGTGGCCGCGCCCGAACGCCTGGAGGCCCTGGGAGGCGTCTACGTCGCCTACCCCGACGCGAGCGTGACGCCCACCGCAACGCCTGCCCCTGAGCCCTCGGCGGCCGACGCCGTGGCTGCGGCGCGCGACGGCGACCTCGCCGACGCGCTCGCCACCGCCGACGACGGCCTCGCCTTCCTCCTGGCCTCCGCTGGCCTGTCGCACGCGCTGACCGCCTGGTACGCGACGTGGGCCGAGCAGGCCTTCCTCGACACCGACACCGCCGTGGTCGAGGAGCGCCTGCTCGAGACTGATGCCATCGACGGCGTCGCCGTCACGCCGAGCGACACTTCACTCGACGGCGCCACCCTGTCCGCGTTGGTCGTCGAGCACGACCGGGCGCGCTACCTCTACGAGGTGATGGCGGCGAAGGCCGCCGATGCCGAGCGCGAGCAGTGGCTTGCCAGGCGCGACATCCAGGGCGCTCGGGCCGAGGCGCTGGCGTCCCTGCCGGGCGTGGACGACGCCAGGCAGGCGGTCTACGTGGTGGACAACGCCACGGTGACCGACACGGCGACGCGGACGGCGACAGCACGCGGCACCGAGACGGACCTCGGCGGGGCCTACGCGGCCCTCATGGACGGTGCCGACGATGCCGACCTGCCGTGGCTGCTCGGGGCCGCCTTCGACGCGTACGCCCAGGCGGCGGCGTATGCCGAGCCCGGCACCGACGACGCGGCGATCCCCGCCCTTCCCGGCCTCACCGTCGACGCCTCCTGAGCGGCGACCGTGTCGTCACGCGCGTGAGGGCCGCCCCCTGACAGGGGGCGGCCCTCACGCGTCGACTGCGGTTAGCCCGCGAGTGCCTCGCGCACGCGACGCGCGACCTCGGCCACGGCATCGGCCACGGGAAGCGCCTCGCTGGCGCCGGTCGCGCGGGTCTTCAGCTCCACCTCGCCGTCCGCGAGGCCGCGGCCGGCGACGAGAATGTACGGCGCTCCCAGCAGCTCGGCGTCCTTGAACTTCACGCCGGGCGAGACCTTGGGACGGTCGTCGAAGAGCACCTCGATGCCGGCGGCCTCCAGGCCCTCGGCGAGGCCCTGGGCAGCGTCGAAGACGTCCTGGTCCTTGCCGGTGGCGACGACGTGCACGTGGAACGGGGCGACCTGGATGGGCCACGCGAGGCCGAGGTCGTCGTGGTTGTTCTCCGCCAGCAGCGCCACCGCGCGCGTCACGCCGATGCCGTACGAGCCCATCGTGACGGTCTGCTGCTTGCCGTTGACGTCGAGCACCTGGAGGCCGAGCGCCTGGGCGTACTTGCGGCCCAGCTGGAAGATGTGGCCGATCTCGACGCCGCGGGCGAGCTCGAGGGGGCCCGAGCCGTCAGGGGCCTCGTCGCCGGCGCGCACCGTCGCGGCCTCGATGACGCCGTCGGCAGTGAAGTCACGCCCCATGGTGAGCTCGAAGACGTGCTTGCCCGCCTGGTCGGCGCCGGTGATCCAGCGCGTTCCCTCGACGACGCGGGGATCCACGAGGTACGGGATCGCCGTGTCTGCCTCGTCGCCGCGGGCCACGCCCTCGGCGCGCGCCTGCGGTCCGAGGGCGCCGGGGCCGATGTAGCCCTTGACCAGCTCGGGGTGCTTCGCGAAGTCGGCCTCGGTGGCGGCCTCGACGTCCGCGGGGCTCAGTGCGGCCTCGAGCCGCGTCATGTCCGCGTCCCTGTCACCGGGGATACCCACGACGAGCAGCGACCGCTCGCCGGCCGGGCTCGTCACGGCGAGCACCACATTCTTCAGCGTGTCGGCGGCCGTCCAGGTCCGGTCGGCACGCGGGTGGGCGGCGTTGGCCGCGGCCACGAGAGTGTCGATCGTGGGAGTGTCGGGGGTGTCCTCGACGTGAGCGGCGGGGGCATCGGCCAGCGGCAGGGGCGCGGGCACGGGGGTCGTCACGGCCTCGACGTTCGCGGCGTAGCCTCCTGGCGAGCGCACGAAGGTGTCCTCACCCACGACGGTGGGCGACAGGAACTCCTCGGACTTGGAGCCGCCCATCGCACCGGACTGGGCCTGCACGATGACGTACTCGAGGCCCAGGCGCTCGAAGATGCGGATGTAGGCGGCGCGCTGGGCGGCGTACGAGGCGTCCAGGCCCTCGTCGTCCACGTCGAACGAGTACGAATCCTTCATGATGAACTCGCGGCCGCGCAGCAGGCCAGCGCGGGGGCGCGCCTCGTCGCGGTACTTGGTCTGGATCTGGTAAATCGTGAGGGGCAGGTCCTTGTACGAGCTGTACAGGTCCTTCACGAGGAGCGTGAACATCTCCTCGTGCGTGGGCGCCAGGAGGTAGTCGCCGCCCTTGCGGTCCTGCAGGCGGAACAGGTTGGGGCCGTACTCGGTCCACCGGTCGGTCGCCTCGTAGGGCTCGCGCGGCAGCAGCGCGGGGAAGTGCACCTCCTGGCCGCCCGCGGCGTCCATCTCCTCGCGGACGATGCGCTCGACCTTGGCCAGGACCTTGAGGCCAAGCGGGAGCCAGGTGTAGATGCCCGGCGCGGCGCGGCGGATGTAGCCGGCACGGACGAGCAGCTGGTGCGACGCCACCTCGGCGTCGGCGGGGTTCTCGCGCAGCGTGCGCAGGAAGAGAGAGGACATGCGAAGCATGGGGTTAAGCGTATCGGGGGACCATATGCGATGCGCGCACCCCCGCCCGCGTCGCCCATGCGGCGCCGCCCCTCAACGGCGGAAGGCGCCGGCCCCGAGGGGACCGACGCCTTCCGTCGAGGATGGCCGTCAGGCCGTGTGCGCGGTGCGGAAGAGGAACGCCGCCATCGCGTCACGAGTCGTCGCCGTGGTGGGGCGGTACTCGACGCCGTCCGAGGTGGTCCAGCCCTGCGAGAGGCCAGCCTCGTACATCCACGTCATCGCCGGGGCGAAGACGCGAGAGTCCGAGACGTCGACGAACGGCGAGGTGCCTGCCGGAGTGGGCTCGCCTGCCTGGCGCCACAGGAATGCGGCGAGCTGGTCGCGCTGAATGAGCGCCGCGCCGCGGAACTCGGCGCCACTCGGCGTGGCCCATCCATTCGACAGCCCGGTCTGGCCCATCCACACGATGGCCTTCCAGTGAGCGGTCGCACCGGGCTTGCCAGCGATGGGCGAGACGTCGACGAACGGCCAGTCATTGCCCGTGATCGCCGGCGAACCCGCCTGGCGGTACAGGAACGCCGCGAAGGCGTCGCGCGTCGTGCCGGTCCAGGGGCGGTACTCCGCACCCGTTGCCGTCGGCCAGCCCTTCGCGAGGCCCTCAGCCTGCATCCAGGCGATCTCCCCTGCGTGCGGCGTGTAGAACTCGGACGACGGGTCCGAGGTCACGTCCTCGAACGGCGCGCAGAAGTCCGACGGACGGTCGGCACCAAGCACCACGTTGTCAATCGGCAGGCCCTCGTAGGTGTTCGTCACGAGCCAGCCATAGCGGCTGCCGCCGACAATCTCGGGGACACGGTCCGCGGCCTGGCCGCCGAGCTCCCACACACCGAGCGCATCGCCCGCGGCGTCGAGCACGGTGAGGTCGGCGTACAGCAGGCCATCCACAGCGTAGAAGGTGTGCTCGAGGGTGTACCAGCCGGACTCGGTGACAGACAAGGTGTCCTCGCCGTAGCCCGTCGCGCCCTTGCCGCCGACGTTGTTGCCCGCGCCGATGGTCCATGTGCCGGCACCGTCGGCGCCGACGACGAACACGAAGTCACGCTGGTGCTTACCGTCCGTTCCGTTGACCGCGTGGGACCAGGTGAACTGGCCCTCGGCCGCTTCGGCGTCAAGGTAGAAGTCGGCGGACGTGGTGTAGCCGTCCTCCGGGAACAGCGTCGACTTGCCGCCGTAATAGGTGGACACCATGGCATCCGCATCGTCACCGGTCTCGGGCGCGGTCGCGAAGTGGCACCCCGCCGACGCGAGAAGAGAGCTCTCGGACCAGCGCTGCGAGACGCTTGACAGGCCGTCGGTGCCGGACTCGAAGTCCTGCACGTAGGCCGTCACCTCGTCGATGGCCGTCGCCGGGCGCGCGGTGACCGTCATGTTGAGCGCGTATCCGGTGTAGTCACCGGTCGCGTGGAACGTCCCCTTCGCGTCGCCAGCGGCGTACATGTCCGCCCAGTCGGAGTCCACGTACAACTCGTCGGCGTCGACGTCGGCACCGATCGACGGCGCGTCGGGAACCGTGTCCAGGTTCAGCGAATCCCACGGACCGCTCGGCAGTTCACCGAAACGGCTCGTCGGGTACGAGAAGGACACGATCACATCGGAAGGGACCTGGATCCCCTCGTTCGCGAGGTCGAACGTGACGGGGACGGTGAAGCCGTTCTGGCAGGTCTCCTTGTCAGCGTCGTACCACTGGCTCGCGGAGCCACAGTTGTCGTCCGTGTCCGCGGACGGACGGAACGGGATCGCGAAGGTCTGTTCGTACGAAGCGATCTCTTCGCCCACGGCGCCATCGACACCCACCTCGTAGAAGTGGACGGTCACAGGCTCCTCAAAGGTTGCCCCAGGAGTGGTCACGCAGTCGGCTCCGCTGCCCTGCTCGCAGGCCCAGCTGTTGAGCCCCACGGTGAGCGAGTCCAAGACACGTGCCTCGCCGGCGAGCGTAATGCGGTCGCCCATCTCGCGGGTCGAGGTCGCGGCGAAGCCGAAGCTCGGGTGAGACGCGGGCGCGACCGCCGGCATCGAGTTGTACACGGTGTCGACGCGCGGATCGCCGGTGGCCGAGCCACCCTCGGTCGCGGACGCTGCGGACGCCGTCGCGAGACTCGCGCCCATCGCGACGAGCGCCATGCCCGCGATGGCGCCACTGCGCGCACGGGTATTTCTGATCAACATTGATTTCCCTCAGCTCTTCGCCAGCGCCGCGCGTCGGCCCCTCCGACGCGCATGAAGCGTGCGCTGGCACGGGAGACGGTAGCGGGATGCCGAGGCGCCCACGAGGGGCATTTCGGACTCACTTACATCGGTGTGGGATATCCCACAGGCGACTCGTGACGTTCGTCCCGGAACGCCCGATATGCGACCCGCACCTGGGGAAACGAATGTTCCCAACTTTGCGAAGGTGCAGCGTCAGAGCCCGGCCCCGCCGCGCGCCAGTCCGGCGCCTAAAACATCACCGTGGAGAACGCCCCGACCTCGCGGAAGCCGACCGCGCGGTAGGCGGAGATGGCGGAGCGATTGAAGTCGTTCACATACAGCGACACCGTCGGCGCCGTGTGGGAGTGGATCGCATCGACCACCCGCGCGAGCCCCGCCTGCGCGTGGCCGCGGCCGCGCGCGGACGGGTGCACCCACACGCCCTGCAGCTGGGCCACCCCGCCGCCCAGCGCGCCGACCTCGGCCTTGAAGACGACCTGGCGCCGGCCGTCGACCACGCCCATCTGCAGGTACGCGCGGCCCGCGCGGATGAGGTACCGCAGGCGCTCCTCGTAGGCGGCGCGGCCGTGGCGCATCGGGTCGTAGCCCACCTCGCCGATGAACATGTGGACGCACGCGGGAAGCAGCAGGTCGTAGTCCTCGAGGGTCGCCTGCCTGACCCCCTCGAGGGCGAGGGCGTCTGAACCGGCGAGCGCGCGCCGCGCGGGCTCCCCCTCGATCACCATGGAGACCTGGTGCTCGCGCACCTCCCGAGCGGGACCCCACCAGGGCTCCACGCGCCCCCACAGGTCGAGCGTGAGCGCCGCCTCGCCGACGATCGCGGCGGGCCGGCTGAGGCGGCCCACCATCGCGGCCGCGAGGTCGGCGCTGAGGTCGTCGGCGGCATCGGGATCGGCCTCGGGGGCGAGCGTCACGGTGAGGTTCGCGCCCGCCCACACGAGGCCGACCACCTCGCGGCCGAGGCCCACGCGGCGACGCACGACCCACAGGCCCCCGGGGACGATTCCCGAGGCGGCGGCAGTGTCGAGGTGCATGCGTGCCACGACGTGGGCGACGGGATCGGCCTCCGTGAGGGCCGTGAGCGACGCGAGGTCGCGGCGCTGCGCCGGCGCCAGCGTGTGCTGGGCGCGCCGGAGCAGCGAGTCGGTCATCCTGCCGTGACCACCTGCGGCGAGGCTCCCTCGACGGGCTCCATCGACTCCGCGATCCGCATGGCCTCCTCGATGAGGGTCTCCACGATCTGCGACTCGGGGACGGTCTTGACGACCTCGCCCTTGACGAAGATCTGACCCTTCCCGTTGCCGGAGGCGACGCCGAGGTCGGCCTCGCGGGCCTCGCCGGGGCCGTTGACGACGCAGCCCATGACGGCCACGCGCAGCGGCACCTCCATGCCCTCCAGGCCGGCGGTCACCTTCTCCGCGAGCTCGTAGACGTCGACCTGGGCACGGCCGCACGAGGGGCAGGACACGATCTCCAGCTTGCGCGGGCGCAGGTTGAGCGACTGCAGGATCTGGATGCCGACCTTGACCTCCTCGACGGGAGGCGCGGACAGGGACACGCGGATGGTGTCGCCGATGCCCTGGCTGAGCAGCGCTCCGAACGCCGTCGCGGACTTGATGGTGCCCTGGAACGCGGGGCCAGCCTCGGTCACGCCGAGGTGCAGCGGCCAGTCGCCGCGCTCGCTCAGCTGCTTGTAGGCCTCCACCATGACGACGGGGTCGTTGTGCTTGACGGAGATCTTGAAGTCGTGGAAGTCGTGCTCCTCGAACAGGCTCGCTTCCCACACCGCCGACTCGACGAGCGCCTCGGGGGTGGCCTTGCCGTACTTCTGGAGCAGGCGCTTGTCCAGCGAGCCGGCATTCACGCCGATGCGCAGCGACGTGCCGTGGTCCTTCGCCGCCTGGGCGATCTCCTTGACCTGGTCGTCGAAGCGACGGATGTTGCCCGGGTTGACGCGGACGGCGGCGCAGCCAGCCTCGATCGCCGCGAACACGTACTTAGGCTGGAAGTGGATGTCGGCGATCACGGGGATCTGCGACTTCTTCGCGATGGCCGGCAGCGCGTCGGCGTCGTCCTGCGTGGGGCACGCCACGCGGACGATGTCGCAGCCGGCGGCCGTGAGCTCGGCGATCTGCTGCAGCGTGGCGTTGATGTCGTGCGTCTTGGTGGTCGTCATCGACTGAACCGAGACCGGCGCGTCACCACCCACGTACAGGTCTCCCACCTTGATCTTGCGAGTCTTGCGACGCGGCGCGATCGTGGGGGCGGGCATGGCGGGCATTCCGAGTCCGATGGTGGTCACAGTCTCATTATCTCCTTACGGCTCGTGCGGGGGTTCACGCCACGGTGACGGGGGCGACGATGTCGGCGTAAATCAACACCGCGCCCATCACCAGCAGGAACGCGAACATCCCGTACGCGAGCGGCATCATGCGGGCAACGTCCACCGGGGCGGGCTTCGCCGCCCGGCGCACACGCGCCACGCCGTTCTTGATCCCCTGCCACAGGGCCGAGGCCACGTGGCCCCCGTCGAGCGGCACGAGCGGGATCATGTTGAACACGAACAGGGCAAGATTCAGTCCCCCGAGCAGCATCAGCATGTCGCCGATGCGCTGGGTCATGGTGTAGCCGTCGACGTCTGCGGAGGCGATCTCGCCAGCGACCTGGCCGACGCCCACGACGCCGATGACGGACGTCGCGTCGCGTTCCTCGAGGCCCATGGCGGCGCGTGCGGTGTGCCACAGCTGCTGGGGAAGGGTCGCGACCACCTGGACGGTCTGGCCGAGGTAGTCCCAGGTCAGTTCGGCGCCCGCGGTGAGGGGCTGACGCTGCACCTCGACCTCCGAGTACATGCCGAGGTAGCCCACGGTCTCGGTGACGGCGCCGCCGTCCTCGTCCACGACGGCCTGGCCCGCCTCGTCGGTGACCACGCGCTCGCGCTCGGCCGGCGTGACGGCGAGGGTCATGGGCTCGCCGCCGCGCACGATGTCGACGTCGATGGTCTCGCCGGGAGATGCAGCGATGAGCGCGGTCGCCTGGTCCCAGTCGGTGACCTCCTGGCCGTCGACGGCGGTCAGGGTGTCGCCCGCCTCGAGGCCGGCCTCGGCCGCGGGCGAGGCGGGGTCGTCCGCGGTGCACTCGGTGGACCCGACGGCGGGCACACACGGCACCACGGAGTCGACGGTGAGGGTCGCCGTGGGAGTGCCGATGGTGGACAGCACGCCGGTGAACAGCACCACGGCGATCACGAGGTTGACCAGCGGGCCACCCATCATCACGATGACCTTGCGCCACCACGTCAGGTGGTAGAAGGCGCGGTGATCCTCGCCGGGCTGAATCTCCTCCACGGCGGCCTCGCGCGACTCCTCGATGAGGCGCGACGCCCAGCCGGTACCGCGCACGGGCTTGACGGCCCCCGCAGGCGGAATCATGCCGACAAGGCGCACGTAGCCGCCGAGCGGGATCGCCTTCACGCCGTACTCGGTCTCCTTGCCGCGGCGGGACCACAGCTTGGGGCCGAAGCCCACGAAGTACTCGCTGACACGGACGCCGAAGCGCTTGGCGGGGATCATGTGCCCCAGCTCGTGCAGCGCGATGGAGATCAGCAGGCCGACGATGAGCACGACGACGCCGATGACGGTTGCCATATACCTACCCTAGGGTCAGCGCGCGCCGGCGATGCTCGCGCGAGCACTCTCGCGCGCCCATCGCTCGGCCGCGTCCACGGCCTCCAGCGACAGCTCGCCGGGGGCCTCATACGCCTCCACAACGCGCCGCACCGTCTCGACGATCCCGAGGAACGGCAGGCGCCCGTCGATGAAGGCCGCGACGCACTCCTCGTTGGCGGCGTTGAACACCGCGGGGTGCAGGGCCGATGCCGCGACGGCGGCCCGTGCGACGCGGATCGCGGGGAACGCGTCCTCGTCGAGCGGCGCAAACGTCCAGGTGCCCGCCTGGGTCCAGTCCATCGCGGGGGCGGCGTCGGCGATCCGCGCCGGCCAGGCAAGGCCGAGCGCGATAGGCAGGCGCATGTCGGGCGGAGACACCTGGGCGAGCGTGGAGCCGTCCACGAACTCGACCATCGAGTGCACGATCGACTGCGCGTGGACCACGACGTCGATGCGGTCCATCGGGATGTCGAACAACCGGTGGGCCTCGATGACCTCGAGCGCCTTGTTCACCATGGACGCGGAGTTGATGGTGACGACGGCGCCCATGTCCCACGTGGGGTGACGCAGCGCATCGGCCGCCGTCACGTCGGCAAGCGAGGCGCGGTCGCGACCGCGGAAGGCTCCCCCGGAGGCAGTGACGACGAGGCGGCGCACCTCCCCCGCCGTGCCGCCGCGCAGGCACTGCGCCAGGGCCGAATGCTCGGAGTCGACGGGCACGATCTGGTCGGGGCGCCTCATGGCCGCCTTGACGAGCGCGCCTCCCGCGACGAGCGACTCCTTGTTCGCCAGCGCGAGAGTGCTGCCTGCCTCGAGCGCCGCCAGGGTCGGACGTAGCCCCACGGAGCCCGTGATGCCGTTGAGCACCACATCGGCGCCGCGCCGCGCGGCCTCGATCACGGCATCGGCCCCGCCTGCCACCTCGATCCCGGGAAGGCGCGAGGAGATCGATGCCGCGGCGTCGGCGTTCGCGACGGCCACGAAGGCGGGGGCGAGCGCGCGCGCCTGCTCCACCACAAGGTCCGGGTCGGAGCCGCCTGCGGCGAGGGCGACCACGTCGTAGTCACCGGGGTTGCGCCCGATGACGTCGATCGCCTGCGTACCGATCGAGCCTGTCGAGCCCAGGAGCGCGACGGAACGCGTCACTGGGCGCCGAGCAGGATGTCGACCGAGCGGGCCAGGTACACGTCGACCACGCGCTCCGAGTACGCCTTCTTGCCACGACGGTGGCCGAAGGTCACGCCCCGCACCTCGTCGGCGCTGAGCGGCGAGCCCTGGTCGAAGAACGCGACGAGCCTGTCGAGGATCTCGTCCACGTCCTTGGCGTCGTAGCCCTTGGACAGTCCCGACGGGTGGTCGAAGCGCTCGCCGGAGGGGCGACGCAGGCGCGGGTAGAGGGCCTGCGCGCGGTCGGCGAGGTCGCGCATCCACGCGTCGGGGCCGTGCTCCTTGGAGTAGCGCTCCCTGATGCGGGTCGCGAAGGCCGTCTCCAGCCTGTCGAGCGCGGCGTCGACGGCCGCTGTCGAGTAGCCGCCGTGCTTGAGGTCGAAGCTGGCGCGACGCACGTCGAACGGGGCGAAGTCCTCGGGGATGCCCGGCTCCTCGTACGCGGTGCGCGCGCGCCCGAAGAACTCGTCCACGTCCGCCCGGTCGTAGCCCAGGCGCGTGGCGCCCACCTTCGGGAACAGCAGCTCCGCCACCTATACCTCCTTGATCGCCAGCTGACCGCAGGCGCCGTCGATATCACTGCCTCGAGTATCCCGGATCGTCGTCGGAATTCCGTGAGCACGCAGCGTGCGGACGAATTCTTCTTCGACGGCGGGGTCGGAGGCTGTCCACTTGGAGCCCGGGGTCGGGTTCAGGGGGATGGGGTTGACGTGCACCCAGTTGTCGCCGCGCGCCTTGAGCTTGCGGCCCAGCAGGTCGGCGCGGTGGGCGTGGTCGTTCATGTCGCGAATGAGCGCGTACTCGATGGACACGCGCCGGCCCGTGGCGTCGAAGTAGCGGCGGGCGGCGTCGAGCGCCTCGTCCACCGACCAGCGGGTGTTGATGGGCACCAGCTCGTTGCGCAGCTCGTCGTCCGGCGCGTGGAGGCTGAGGGCGAGCGTCACGGGGATGCCCTCCTTCGCAAGCTTGTCAATCGCCGGCACGAGTCCCACCGTGGACACGGTGACGTGGCGCGTGGACAGGCCGAAGCCCTCGGGCGCGGGCGCCACCAGGGCGCGCACGGTGGCGATGACGGCCTTGTAGTTGGCCAGGGGCTCGCCCATGCCCATGAACACCACGTTGGACAGTCGTACGGGGTCTCCCCCGAGCTCGCCGTCGCGCGCCGCGCGGGCCGCCAGGCGGACCTGCTCGATGATCTCCGCCGCGGACAGGTTGCGGGTCAGGCCCATCTGGCCCGTCGCGCAGAACGGGCAGGCCATGCCGCAGCCGGCCTGGCTCGTGACGCACAGGGTCGCGCGCTCGGGGTACTTCATGAGCACCGACTCGACCTTGACGTTGTCGTGCAGCGCCCACAGCGTCTTGAGCGTGGCGCCGCCGTCGGCCTCGAGCTGCGTGACCTTCTTCATCAGGGGCGGGAAGACCGCCTCGGTCAGAGGACCCTTCGCCTCGGCGGGAAGGTCGGTCATCTCGTCGGGATCGACGGTCAGGTGCGCGTAGTAGTGGTTCGCGAGCTGCTTGGCGCGGAACGACGGCAGGCCGTGCTCGCGCATGAGCGCCGCGCGCTCGTCGTGGCTCAGGTCGGCAAAGTGCTGCGGCGGCTTGCCGCGGCGCGGTGCGGCCATCTGCAGGACGGGTCGGTCGGTCATGACACCCCCAGGAAGAATGCGAAGACGACGTAGCCGGCGGGGGCGGCTACGAGGATGGAGTCGAGCCTGTCCAGGATCCCACCGTGGCCGGGGATGAGGCTCGACATGTCCTTGACCTGAAGGTCCCGCTTGAGCGCGGACTCCACCAGGTCGCCGAGGACGGCGGCAAGACAGCAGGCGATGCCGGCGGCGGTTCCGATCCACCAGCGGCCGTCGTACAGGACGAAGGCCGCGATGGTCGCGGCCAGGGTGCCGAGCACGACTCCCCCGGCGAAGCCCTCCCAGGTCTTCTTGGGGCTGACGCGCTTGGCCATCGGGTGCTTGCCGATCATCATGCCGGTCAGCAGCCCGCCGGTGTCGTTGCCGACGACGGCGAGGACAAGGATCAGCACGCGGGTCCAGCCGTTGCCGGCGGTCTCCATGAGGATCAGGAAGCTTGCCAGGAACGGGATCCACAGCAGCGTGAGCACCGACGCCATCGCATCGGCCATGGTGTTCTCGATGCGTTCGTCGCCCACACGCCAGGCGACGACGCCACCGCAGGCCACCATCAGCGCCACCACGAGGCCCTCGGCCCCGCCGAAGTACGTCGCGACGCCCATGCCAAGGGTCGCCACCACCGTGGGGACCATGGCGAGGCGGCGGTCATGGTGACGCAGAGCGGTGCGCCATTCCAGCACCGCGGCGACGCACACCAGCATGAGCAGGATCGAGAAGACCTCGACGTCCCACCACGCGACGACGAGCGCCGCGACAAGGATCACGACGCCGACGGCGGTCGCGATGGGCATGTTGCGGCCCGCACGCGACACGGGTGCCACCTGCGGGACAGGTGCCTCCACGCCGGAGACGAGCGGGGCATCGGCCACCCCCACCACACGCTCCTCGATACCGCTCCCCTGAACGGGGGCGGCGGGAGCGGCGGCGGGCCGGCGGCGAAAGATGCTCATGTCGACCCGAGGGCCGCTCGAGGTCAGACCTCGAGCAGCTCGCTCTCCTTGGACGCCAGCAGCGCGTCGACGGCGTCGACGTGCTTCTTGGTCATGCCGTCGAGCTCCTTCTCGGCGCGCGAGCCCTCGTCCTCGCCCACCTCGCCGTCCTTGACGGCGGAGTCGATCTGGTCCTTGGCCTTGCGACGCATGTTGCGCACGGTGACGCGCGCGTCCTCGGCCTTGGACTTGGCCAGCTTCACGTAGTCGCGGCGGCGCTCCTCGGTCAGCTGCGGCATGACGATGCGCAGCACGTTGCCGTCGTCCGACGGGTTCACGCCGAGGTCCGAGTTGCGCAGGGCGGTCTCGATGTCCTTCTTGGCGGAGGCGTCGTAGGGCGAGATCAGCACCATGCGGGCCTCGGGAACCGAGATGGCGGCGATCTGCTGCAGCGGCGTGGGCGCACCGTAGTAGTCGACGGTGATGTTGGCGAACATCGCCGCGGACGCCTGGCCCGAGCGGATGGACGCAAAGTTGTCCTTGGCGACCGCGATGGCGCGGTCCATGTTTTCCTCTGCCTCGAGGAGGATCTCGTCGATCACGTCTGTCTCCTTACGCTGATGTACTGTCGCGCCGGTCAGGCGGTGACCAGGGTGCCGATTCTGTCACCCAGGAGGGCGCGGGTCACATTTCCAGGGGTGTCCAGCCCGAACACCTGCATGGGCATCCGGTTCTCCATGGCGAGCGAGAACGCCGCGGCGTCCATGACCGCGAGGCGCTTCACCAGCGCCTCGGCGTAGGTCAGGTGCTCGAGGCGCTCGGCGTCGGGGTCCTTACGGGGGTCGGCGGAGTACACCGCGTCCACGCCGTTCTTACCCATCAGCACCTCGGAGCAGCGGGTCTCGAGGGCCCGCTGGAGGGAGACGGTGTCGGTGGAGAAGTAGGGCATGCCCGCGCCGGCGGCGAAGATCACCACGCGGCCCTTCTCCATGTGGCGAATGGCCCTCAGCGGCAGGTACGACTCGGCGACCTGACCCATGGTGATGGCGGTCTGCACGCGCGTCGTGACGCCTGCCTGCTCGAGGAAGTCCTGCAGGGCGAGGGCGTTCATGACGGTGCCCAGCATGCCCATGTAGTCAGCGCGCGAGCGCTCCATGCCGCGCTCGGACAGCTCGGCTCCGCGGAAGAAGTTGCCGCCGCCCACGACCACGGCGACCTGCACGCCCTGGCGCACAGCATCGGCGATCTCGCGGGAGACGCGGCTCACCACGTCGGGGTCGAGGCCGAGCTTGCCTCCGCCGAACATCTCGCCGGAGAGCTTCAGCAGAACGCGCCGCTGCGCCGTGGAGTCCCCCGCGCCCGTCGTCATGTCACTGTCGTCGGGCATGGGGTTCCTCCTAGGCGTAGCGGCGCGTTGCTGTCTGAATGGGGTGTGGAGATCAGGCTCCCACACGGAAGCGGGCGAAGGCCGAGACCTCACCGCCCGAGTTCTCGATGACCTTGCCGACCGTGGTCTTGGGGTCCTTCGCGAACGCCTGGTCCACCAGGGTGTTCTCCTTGAAGAAGCCGTTCAGGCGGCCCTCCACGATCTTGGGAAGGGCGGCCTCAGGCTTGCCCTCACCCTTCGCGGTCTCCTCCGCCACGCGGCGCTCGTTCTCGACGACGTCCGCGGGGATCTCGTCGCGCACCAGGTACAGCGGCGAGTAGGCGGCGATGTGCATCGCGATGTCGCGGGCGACCTCGCCGGCCTTGGCGTCCGAGCCGACCAGCACGCCGACCTGCGCGGGCAGGTCCTTGTTGGTGCGGTGGAGGTACTCGGTGACGACCGGGGCCTCGACGCGAGCGACGCGACGCAGCACGACCTTCTCGCCGAGGGTGCCGGCGGCGGCGTCGATGAACGCCGAGACGGTGGTGTCCTCGATCGGGGCGGCGAGGGCGGCCTCGGCGTCCGCGGCACCCGCGGCGGCGACGGCGGCAAGCACGTCGTTCGCGAGGGTGATGAACTTCTCGTTCTTCGCGACGAAGTCGGTCTCGGAGTTGAGCTCGATCAGCGTGCCGACCTGGCCGCCGTCGACGTCGGAGATCGACGCGATGACGAGGCCCTCGGAGGCCGAGCGGCCCTCACGCTTCGCGACGCCCTTGAGGCCCTTGACGCGGAGGATGTCGACGGCCTTGTTGATGTCGCCGTCGGCCTCGTCGAGGGCCTTCTTGACGTCGAGCATGCCGGCACCGGTGCGCTCACGGAGCGCCTGGATGTCAGCGACGGTGTAGTTCGCCATGGATGTGGTTCCCTTACTTCTCGTCGGTCGAGGCAGCGGCGGCCTCGGTCTTCTCGGCAGCCTCGTCGGCCTTGTCGGCGTCCTTGGCCTCGGCCTTGTCGGCGTCCTTGCCGTCGAGCAGCTCGGTCTCCCACTCGGCAAGCGGCTCCTCGGTGCCCTCGGCGGCCGCCTCGTCACCCTTGGGGGTGTGGCGGATCTTGAGGCCCTCGGCGCACGCGTCGGCGATCACGCGGGTGAGCAGGCCCACGGCGCGGATGGCGTCATCGTTACCGGGGATGCCGTACGACACCTGGTCGGGGTCGCAGTTCGAGTCGAGGATGCCGACGACGGGGACGCCCAGCTTGCGGGCCTCGTCCACCGCGAGGTGCTCCTTGTTGGTGTCGACGATCCACACGACCGAGGGGACCTTGCCCATGTCGCGGATGCCGCCGAGAACCTTGTCCAGCTTCTCCTTCTCGCGGCGCAGGCCGAGGAGCTCCTTCTTGGTGCGACCGGAACCGGCCACGTCGTCGAAGTCGATCTCCTCGAGCTCCTTGAGGCGCGAGATGCGCTTGGAGACGGTCTGGAAGTTGGTGAGCATGCCGCCCAGCCAGCGCTCGTTCACGTAGGGCATGCCCACGCGACCGGCCTGCTCGGCGATGGTCTCCTGCGCCTGGCGCTTGGTGCCGACGAAGAGCACGGTGCCGCCGTGGGCGACGGTGTCGCGCACGAAGGAGTAGGCGGCGTCGATCTTGGCGAGCGACTGCTGCAGGTCAATGATGTAGATGCCGTTGCGCTCGGTGAAGATAAAGCGCTTCATCTTGGGGTTCCAGCGGCTGGTCTGGTGTCCGAAGTGGACGCCCGAGTCCAGCATTTCGCGCATGGTCACGACTGCCATGGCTGTCCTTATCCGCACGCGCGACAGCGCGTGCCTTGCTTCTGGGCGGGGACTTCTCCCCGCGATTGCGGTTGACGATGCCTCCTCTGGTGAGGAGTCATCCCTGGTGCCAACGCGGAGCGGCACCGAGTCGGAGACTCGGACCACGCCGTTCCGGCGCGTCCACCGCGGGAGCGATCCCGTGGCGAGCGCGAATGGCACGCGACGTCATCCGGGCATGCCGGATGCGAGTCACCATCGTACCCGACCGATGCGAGCCTCGCCGACCGCGGTGCGCGCGGTGCACAGTCCCCCTCGCGCCCGCGCTTGTCCACCGATGCGTCGCGTCGGGACACCGTCTTTCGGCCGATGCGGTGGCCTGGCTTCATGACACCGTCCCTGAGACGCTGGGCCCTCCTCGCGGCGGCCGCCGCCCTGCTGGGAGGCGCTGCCGCCGTGCCTGCGGCAGCCGAGGGGCCGTCGCCCGGTCTGGCGCCCCTGGCGCCACTGGTGGAGGCCGCGGTGGCCGCACGTTCGCCAGCGCGCGACGCTGCTGACACGCCCGGGGCGCCGCTGGCCTCTCCCCTCACGCCGCTGAGGGTGGTGAACGGCGCCAGGCTTCCCGACCGGCCATGGCTCGAGGGACACCGCGGGGTCGACCTCGCCGCGAGCGCGGGCGAGGCGGTCACGTCACCCGCGGCGGGGATGGTGTCGTTCGTCGGTGTCGTCGTCGACCGCCCGGTCATCACCATCACGCACGCGGGAGGGCTGCGCAGCAGCCTCGAGCCCGTGGACGCGTCGGTGGCGGTGGGTGACACCGTGGCTACGGGGTCTCCGATCGGCACCGTCGCGGACACGCTGGGGCACTGCGCCCCCGCGACCTGCCTTCATTGGGGAGTGCGCGAGGGCGAGACCTACCTCGACCCCCTCGACCTCCTGGCGGGCTTCGGGCCTGTGAGGCTCCTCGACGTCTCGTGAACGACGCGGGCTACCCGAAGGCGCCGGTGGTGAGGAGCTTCTCGCGGAGCTTCTTGACCGCGCCGGAGTGGATCTGCGAGACCCGCGACTCGGTGACGCCGAGGATCTGCCCGATCTGGGCGAGCGTCAGGTTGTCGAAGTAATACAGGCGCAGCACCTGCTGCTCCCGGTCACGCACCGACTGGATCGCGGCGGCAAGCAGCGACCGGGTCTCGCGGGCCTCGACGGGAGACGACGCCTCAGGCATCGCGAGCGAAGCCGCGGTGTCGAGGGCGTGCGCGTCGCCGGAAGTGGGGAGGCCGTCGAGGGCGGCGATGTGGGACATGGCGACCTGCGCGCGCACGGTCCGCACGTCGGCGGTGGTCCAACCCAGGTGTGCGGCGACGTCGTCGTCGGTCACGGGCCTCAGCAGGCGCTGCTCGAGGCTGCGCGTCGCCTGGTCGACCGACCGCGCCTTCGACCGCACCGAGCGCGGCACCCAGTCGGCGGCACGCAGCTCGTCGATGATCGCGCCCCGGATGCGCTGGGCGGCATAGGTCTCAAACTTGAATCCCCGCGCGGGCTCGAACTTCTCGACGGCGTCGATGAGGCCGAACGTGCCGTACGACACGAGGTCGGCAAGTTCGACCTGATCGGGAAGCCGCCCGATCATGCGGGTCGCCACCTGCGTGACGAGCGGCGCGAAACGGGTGATGAGGGCGTCGCGCGCCGCGCGCCGCGCCGCTCCCTCGGTGGTCTCCAGCGCGCGCCACCAGGACGCAACCCTGTCCGCCTCGTCCGCCACGACGGCGGTGGTGACGGTGACCGGCTCGGACTGCCTCAGCATGTCAGTCGATTCGGACATGATTCCCCTCATGCTCGCGGATGCGCAAGCTGATATGTGGCCCGCAGTCGCTCTGCGGACACATGTGTGTAGCGCTGCGTGGTGGTGAGGCTCGCGTGTCCGAGAACCTCCTGCACCGATCGCAGGTCCGACCCCCCAGTCAGAAGATGTGTGGCGGCGGTGTGGCGCAGCGCGTGCGGCGCCACGTCCGCGATTCCTGCCGCGCGGCACAGCGCGTGGATCGCCTCGCGTACCTGCCGCTGGTCGGCGCGGTGGCCGCGCCTGCCGAGCAGCAATGCCCCGTCGCTGTGCGAGGCGAGCAGAGCCGGACGGCCGCCCTCGAGCCACAGGCGCACGGCATCGGCGGCTGGCACGCCGAACGGCACGACGCGCTCCTTGCCGCCCTTGCCCATCACCCTGACCAGCCGCTCGGCGAGGTCGATGTCCCCCACGTCGACCCCCACGAGCTCGCCCACGCGCATCCCCGTGGCGTAGAGCAGCTCGGCCGCGGCCCAGTCGCGCAGGCGAATCGGGTCGCCGTCGTCGCAGCGGGCCCTGGCCACGTCCAGGAGGGTGACCACGTCCGCCGCGGCGAGCACCTCAGGAAGCGTCGACGCCGGTCGGGCCGAGCCCAGCCGCGCGGCGGGATCCTCGGGGATGGCCCCGATGCGGCGGGCCCACGCGTAGAACGAGCGGACCGCCGCGCCCCGGCGCGCCAGAGTGGTGCGGCTGAGGCCCGCCTCGGCCATCGCCGCGAGCCAGGCCCTGAGGTCCGCGATCGTCACCGTCGCGAAGGCGTCGTCCACGTCCGGCCCGCCCGCGTCCTCGACGTCGTCGATGCCCAACTGTCGCGTCGCGAGGTGGAGCAGGTCGCCCCTGTACGCACGCACGGTGTTCTCCGAGAGGCCGCGCTCGTGGCGCAGGTACCCCTCGAAGCGCGTGAGCAATCCGCTCACGTCATTCGCGTCCGTGCCAGGCATGACGACACCTTGGCACTGTCACATCTGTCAAATCAACCCCTTCAGTAACATTTGTCACATCGTTATCAATCGCGCGAGCGGTTTTGTCCTCTTTTGTCACGTTTCGGCGCCTCCGCCCCGCGCGGCGTGGCCCGTCGCCACTGGCCAGACTCCCTGACGACAAGCCCGTCGAGTTCAAGCCGCCCCAGGCTCGCGAGCGCCTCAGCGACGGTGAGCCCGGCCCGACGCGCCACGTCGTCGAGCGTGCCCCCGCGTCCGCCCGCGGCGTCGAAGGCGGCGCGGTCGTGGGGGTGCGCGAACTCCGGCCGCGGTGCCGCAAGCACGGCGGGCACCTCCTCGGCACCGCCCGACGCGGCCGCCGACGACACCCCGATGGGGCCCGCCAGCTCGCACGCGTCCTCGGCACTCCTGATGAGCACGGCGGCTCCCTCGCGCATGAGCGCGTGGCACCCGCCGGACACCGTGGATGTCACCGGCCCCGGCACCGCGCCCACCGGGCGCCCGATGGCGAGGGCGTGGCGCGCGGTCGACAGCGCACCCGAGCGCGGCGCCGCCTCCACGACGACAGTCGCCGCCGCGGCTGCGATGAGGCGGTTACGCAGCAGGAAGCGCGCGCGGTACGGGGCGCGACCCGGCGGCGCCTCCGCGAGCACCGCCCCCTCGCGCGCGACGCGGGACAGGAGATCGGCGTTGCCCGCCGGATACAGCTGGTCGATGCCGCCGGCGAGCACCGCGACCGTGACCCCACCGGCCGCGAGCGCGGCGCGATGCGCGCGGGCGTCGATACCGTACGCGCCTCCGGAGACGACCGCACGCGGCGCCAAGCCTGCCGCGCGGTCTCCCCGGACGAGGTCGGCGGCAAGGGTTGCGGCCACGTGTTCGCCGTAGGCGGTGGCAGACCGGGACCCCACCACCGCGATCCCCGCCGCGAGCGCCTCGCCGATGTCCGCGGGCCCCCGTACCCACAGCGCGAACGGCGCCGTCGCGCCGAGCGCGTCGAAGGCGAGAGGCCAGCCGGGCTCGCCGCGCACGAGGACGCGTGCGCCACAGGCCTCGGTGCGGCGCAGGACAAGGTCGGGGTCCCCCTCGTCCCAGCGGGCGAGCCACCGGGGCGCGGCGGCGATGGCCTTGTCGATGGTGGGGACGGGAACCGAGGGTGCGAGCGCGGCGGTGGCCATCACGGGGTCGTCCACGGCGGTCCTTGCCCAGGCGAGCGCCTCCCTGGCGCCGAGCCCGGCCACGAGCCACGCGGCGGGGCCGTCGCCCGCCTCCGCGAGGACGCTCCACCGCAGTAGCGCGGCGCGCTCGTCAGAGTCGGGCCCGTGCACGTCGGGCCGGTCCGCATCGGACCCGAGCACGGCCGGCTCATGTGCGGCCGTCATGCGAGGTCCCTGGTGCGCAGCGCGAGGGCCTGGGCAACGTGCTCGGCCGACGGGGCCGGCTCGCCGGCCAGGTCGGCGAGCGTCCACGCCACCCGCAGCGCACGGTCGGCCCCGCGCGCGCTCAGCGCTCCCCTGTCCATCGCCGCCCACAGGTCTCGGCACGCGGCCCGGTCGGTGTGCTCGCGCAGCCACCGCCCCGCGACCTGGGCGTTGGCGCTCCACCCGTGAGCGGCGAGACGCCGCCTGGCACGCTCGCGCGCGAGGGCGACCCGCGCGGCGATGACGGCGCTGGACTCCCCCGGCTCGTCGAGGCCGGTGCGGACGGGGACGACCTCGACCTGCAGGTCGACGCGATCGAGCAGCGGACCCGACAGCCGGTGCGCGTACGTGCGCCGCTGGTGCGGGGTGCAGGAGCACGCAGGGTCGCGCCCGAAGTACTTGCCGCACGGGCACGGATTGGCCGCCATCACCAGCTGGAAACGCGCCGGGTAGCGCGTGGCGCCCAGCGACCGATGCAGCACCACCTCCCCGTCCTCGAGGGGCTGGCGCAGCGTCTGCAGGACGCGCGCGGGAAACTCGGGTGCCTCGTCGAGGAACAACACTCCGGCATGGGCGCGCGAGATGGCGCCCGGGCGCGCCAGCGCCGAGCCTCCCCCCACGATGGCCGCGGCGGAGGCGGAGTGGTGCGGCGCCTCGAACGGCGGGCGGGTGATGAGGCCGCGCGACGCGTCGAAGACCCCAGCGAGCGAGTGGACCGAGGTGACCTCGACGGCCTCGGAGGCGGTGAGGTCGGGAAGGAGCCCCGGCAGCCGGGTGGCGAGCATGGTCTTCCCTACCCCCGGCGGTCCGGTCATGAGGAGGTGGTGGCCTCCCGCGGCCGCGACCTCGAGCGCCGCGCGCGCCTCCGCCTGACCACGCACGTCCGCCAGGTCGGGCTCGGGCTCCGCGGACGCCTCCGACGCACCGCGGCGCGCTGTCTCGGCAGGCGCGGCGGGAAGCCCCGTCAGCTCGGCGGCGTCCGCGTTGCCGTACGCGTGCAGCAAGGAGGCGAGGGTGGCAGCCCCGCGCACCTCGATGCCGGGCACGAGCGACGCCTCAGCGACACACGGAGCGGGAACCACGACGGTGCCCGCTCCAGCCGCCGCGGCGGCCGCGACGGCGGGGAGCACCCCGCGCACGGGGTGGAGGCGGCCGTCGAGGCCCAGCTCGCCCAGGTGGATTCCCTCCGCCGCTCCTGGCCGGATCTCCCCCGCGGCCGCGAGCACCGCGAGGGCAATGGCCAGGTCCGTGGCCGGGCCAGACTTCGGCAGCGAGGCGGGCGACAGGTTGACCGTGACGCGGCGGGCCGGCCACGTCACCCGCGACGACGCGACCGCGGCGCGCACCCTGTCACGGGCCTCGCTGAGGGACGCGTCGGGGAGCCCCACGAGCGTGAACGACGGCAGCCCGGGCGCCACATGCGCCTCGACGTCGATGACGTGCCCGGCGAGACCCGTGAGGACCACGGCCCTCGTGCGGCCGATCACGACACCCCCCTGACGTGCTCGACGCGGGCCGCGCCCGCGCGCGGCAAGGACACGGCGAGCACATCCACCCTGACGTCCCGGCACCGGGAGCCGTCGCGTGACAGCCAGGCGGCCGCGAGCCTGCGCAGGCGCTCCACCTTGGCGCGCGTGACAGCCTCCTGCGGGGGCCCGTACGCCTGAGAGCGCCGCGTCTTGACCTCGATGACGACGAGGTCGGGCCCGTCGCGAGCCACGAGGTCCACCTCGCCGTGCTCGCAGCGCCAGTTACGAGCGAGCACCGCCCAGCCCCGTTCCTCCACCCATCTCGCGGCGACGTCCTCGCCGTACCGCCCCACCTCGCGCGTCGCGCTCATGGCCACCTCCACCGCCCACCCTGGGTGCGGCGGCGAGCGGCGGCGCGAGTCGCGCACGCATCGGGGGAAGCCTTTCCCACGGCGACGGGGCTGGGGACGACGCCCCCGGCATCGGCCGCCCGCACTCGGCCGCCGACACTCGGCCGGCCTCACACGACCGCCCATAAGCACGAGGGCGCCCCCTCCCGCACGGGGAGGGGGCGCCCTGGTCGGCGATCGCGACGTTAGTGCGCGACGGCCTCCACGGAGGCCTCGACCTCGGCACCGGCCGACGCCGGCTCGGACCGGTCGATGCGGGTGGCCAGCGGCGCCTCCTTGACGAACGACAGCAGGATCAGCGAGCCGACGGCGAGCGGGACCATCCACAGGTAGATGGGGGTCAGCGCGTCGTTGTACGAGCTCACCACGAGGTCGTGGATCTGCTGCGGGAGCTGACTCACTGCCTCGGGGGTGAGCGAGTTCATGTCGCCCGTGGCGTCCCCGGCGGACGCGGGAAGGCGCTCGGCGAGCAGGTCGATCAGGCGGTTGGTGAACACCGAGCCCACCACGGCGGCGCCGAGCGAGGCGCCGATCTGGCGGAAGTAGTTGTTCGACGCGGTCGCGGTGCCCACCATGCGCACGGGGAACGTGTTCTGCACCACGAGCACGAGGATCTGCATGGTGAGGCCCAGGCCGATGCCCATGATTCCCAGGTAGACGCACGTAATCCACACGGCGTGGTCCCATGTCATAGTCGACAGCAGGAACATCGCGACACCGAGGAACACCGCGCCGATGATCGGCAGGTGCTTGTAGCGGCCGGTCTTGGTGACCATGCGGCCGCTCACGACCGAGGTGACGAGCATGCAGCCCATCATCGGGATCATCAGCAGGCCGGCCTTAGTGGCGCTCACGCCGGCGACCATCTGCAGGTAGGTGGGCATGTAGGCGAGCGTGCCGAACATCGCGATGCCGGTCAGCAGGCCGGCGGCCGTGGTCAGCACAAAGTTGCGCTCCTTGAACAGCGCGAGAGGCATGACGGGCTCCGCGGCGCGACGCTCGATCGCGACAAACGCGACGCCGCCGACCACGGTGAGGCCGAACAGGCCGAGGATCTGCCACGAGGCCCACTCGTAGGTGTTGCCGCCCCACGAGGTCGCGAGCACGAGCGCCGCGGACGCGATGGCGAGCGTCACCATGCCGGCCACGTCGATCTTGGCCTTCGACGCATCGGGCTTGGGAAGCTTCAGGAACAGCGAGGCTGACACGAGCGCGACGATGCCGAGCGGCACATTGATCCACATGCACCACTGCCAGCCGACCGACTCGGTGAACCAGCCGCCCAGCAGCGGGCCGGCGACGGACGCGAGGGCGAAGACTCCACCCATGATTCCCATGTAGCGGCCGCGCTCACGCGCGGGCACCACGTCGGCGATGATCGCCTGCGACAGGATCATGAGGCCACCGCCGCCGAGGCCCTGCACGGCGCGGCCGACGATGAGCTCGGTCATCCCCTGGGCGAGCGCGCCCACCACGGAGCCCACCATGAACAGCGTGATCGCGATCATGAACAGGGACTTGCGGCCGATGAGGTCGCCCAACTTGCCGTAGATCGGCATCATGATGGTCGCCGCGAGGATGTAGGCGGTCGTCACCCACAGCATGTGGTCCACGCCGTTGAGGTCGCCCACCACGGTGGGAAGGGCGGTGGCGAAGATGGTCTGGTCGAGCGCCGAGAGCAGCATGGCGGTCATCAGGCCGACGAACATCAGCAGGATGTGACGCCGGTCGGGCTCGGTGCGGGCCGCCGCGGGGGACGGCATGGCGGTGTCTGACAAGAGGGGGCTCCTCGGGTGTTGCGGCCAGTCCGGTGGGACGGGCGGGGTCTTTAGGACGCGGGCGTGGCCTGGGTGAGGCGGCGCACTCGCGGGAAGAGGTCGTGGACGAGCGCCTTGAGCGGACCGGTCTGGTCGTCGTCGCCGCGCATCCACTCCTTGGCGACGGCCTGGATGGCTCCCATGGCGATCGCGACGGTCAGGGTGCCCTCGAGCTCGCGCTCGGTCTCCGTGAGGTGGGGGTAGCGCACGGCAAGGCGGCGCGCGACGAGGGCTGCATACTGGGCGCGGTCCTCGGCGATGCGGCCGATGTTGACGGCGGCGAGTTCGGGCGTCGTGTCGATCACGCGGCGGCGCAGGCGGAACAGCTCCCGGTCGGGCTCGCTCTTGGCCCACGCCTCGGCCATCATCACGGCGAAGGCCTCGACGTCGGACACGTCCTCGCGCGCGATGAACGCCGCGATCATGTCCTCATCGGGCTGCGGCTTGCCGTCTCCGAGCAGCGCCGCCTCGCGCGACGAGAAGTAGTTGTAGAACGTGCGCGGCGAGATGCCCGCGCGGTCCGCGATCATCTCGACGGTGACCGCGCCGTAGCCGTGCTCGAGGCACAGTTCGAGGCCGGCACGCTGCGTGGTGGCCTTGGCCTCCCGCAGCTTGCGCTCGCGGCGCCCCTCGACGGGGACGCACTCCTCGGTGTTCTGCACGTCGTGCATTTTTACACGTTCTGCAACTTTGCACAACCTGCAACAATTTCCGGCGGCCGATGCGGCGGCCGCCCCGGGAGACGGCGGCACCCCGGGCGGCGCGCGGCGTCAGTCGCCGGGCGGCGGCTTGGCCGCCCTCGCTTCCCGGACCTGCAGTTCGAGGGTCGACACCTCGGCGTCGATCTGCCCCAGGCGCTCCTGAAGCTCGGCACGCTCGTCGGCGAGGATCTCCGCGCGCACCTCGGGAGACAGCGCCGACGAATAGTCGGCCTCGAGGCGGCCGTCCCAGTCAAGGCTCTCCCCCACCGACTCCGTCACCGGAGCGCGCTCGCCGGTGGTCTCGTCGCGGTTGACCGAGGTGCGCAGCGGCACCTCTTTCACGAACAGGAGCATGACCACCGCCACGAGCGTGAGCGGGGCGATCCATCCCAGCACGGGGGCAAGCGCATCGTTATAGGAGCTGACCACGATGTCGTGATACGGGTCAGGAAGCGCCGCGACGGCTTCCGGCGTGATCGAGTTGAAGTCGGCGCCCGAGGCCTCCACCGCATCGGCCGGGAGCCGGTTGGTCAGCAGCGACGTGAGCCGCCCGGTGAACAGCGATCCCACGAGAGCCGCGCCGAGCGTGGCGCCGATCTGCCGGAAGTAGTTGTTGGCGGCGGTCGCGGTGCCCACGACGCTCAGTGGGAACGTGTTCTGCACCACCAGAACCAGGTTTTGCATCACCATGCCGAGCCCCAGGCCGAGAATCGCGAGGTACAGGCACGTGATCCACAGCGGCTCGTCGTACACCATCGTCGACATGAGCAGCAGCGCGACGGTGACGATCCCCACGCCGGTGATGAGGATCGCCTTGTAGCGCCCGGTGCGGCTCACGCGGCGCCCGGCGATGATGGACGTCGCCACCTGCGTGGCGGCCAGCGGCACGATCAGCAGTCCGGCCACCGTCGCATTCACCCCCGTGACCATCTGCATGTAGGTGGGCATGTAGGTCACGGTGCCGAACATCGCGATGCCGACCATGAGCCCCGCGAGCGTGGTGAGGACGAAGTTGCGGCGGCGAAACAGCCCCAGCGGCAGCACTGGCTCCTTGGCCCGGCGTTCGACGGCTACCAGCCCGACGCCGGCCCCCACCGTGACGATGAGCAGCATGATGATCATGGGCGAGATCCACGCGTACTCGTGGCCTCCCCAGGTGGTCGCGAGCACCAGGCACGTGGTCGCGATGGCCAGCAGGGTCATGCCGGCGACGTCGGGCACCACCTTGGCGCGCTCGACGGCGGGAGGGTGAAGGAAGAACAGCACCGTGACCACCGCGATGGCCCCCATCGGAATGTTGATCCACAGGCACCACTGCCAGCCGATGGACTCGGTGAACCAGCCGCCCAGCAGGGGCCCCAGCACGCTCGACAGCGCGAACACCGAGCCAAGGAAGCCCATGTAGCGGCCGCGCTCGCGCGCGGGGATCACGTCAGCGATGATCGCCTGGGCGAGGACCATGAGCCCGCCGCCGCCGATGCCCTGGACGGCGCGCCCGAAGATGAGGCCTGGCATGTCGGTGGCGAGGGCTCCCACGACGGATCCGGCGATGAAGATCGCGATGGCAACGAGCAGCAGGCTCTTGCGCCCCACGAGGTCGCCGAACTTTCCGTAGATCGGCATGGTGATGGTGGCCGCGAGGATGTACGCGGTCGTGACCCACAGCATGAGGTCCACGCCGCCGAGCTCGCCCACGATGGTGGGCAGTGCCGTCGCGAACATCGTCTGATCGAGGGCCGACAGCAGCATCGCCGTCATGAGGCCGATGAACATCGGCACGATGCCGGGCGGGCGGGTCGAGGTGGCTGGCGCGGCGCTCATGGGGCCACGCTAATCCGGCGCGGCCGGACGTGCAGGGTGAAGACTCGGGGCGAAACCCCTGGTCAGCGGCCCCGCAGCTGGCGAATGTCGGGGATCGCGTCGTCGTTGTCCGACAGCTCCTCGATGTTCACGTCCTTGAACGTGACGACCCTGACCGACTTCACGAGGCGAGCCGAGCGGTACACGTCCCACACCCAGGCATCGGTCATGGTGACCTCGAAGTAGACGTCGCCTCCCGAGGCGCGCACCTGCAGGTCCACCTTGTTGCACAGGTAGAAGCGGCGCTCGGTCTCGACCACGTACTGGAACAGGCCCACCACGTCGCGGTACTCGCGGTACAGGGCCAGCTCGGCCGCGGTCTCGTAGTTCTCCAGGTCGTCACTGCTCACCGGACCATCATGGTCGGTTCCCCGTGCCGGGGCGAATCCGGCGCGCCGTCGTTACGGGGCGTCGGGGGTGGGAAGCGCCCACGAGCGACGGTGCAGGTCGCTCGGGCCGTGCTCCCTGAGGGCGTCGAGGTGGACCGCGGCGCCGTATCCCTTGTTGCCGTCCCAGCCGAAGTGTGGGTAGTCGGCGTGCGCCGCGACCATGAGCGCGTCGCGCTCCACCTTGGCGAGCACCGATCCCGCGGCGATCGACGCGCACGCGTCGTCGCCCTTGATCACCATCATCACCGGCGGGGTGGGGGCGGCCGATGCGGGGGCGGGCTCGTCGAACAGGCTCGCCTCGGGAGGGGTGAGCCAGTCGTGCTTGCCGTCCAGCAGGATGGCGTCGACGACGACACCCGCGGCGGTGATGCTCTCCAGCGCGCGCGTCCCCGCGAGGCGCAGGGCGCCCACGATGCCGAGCGCGTCGATCTCGGCAGGACTCGCGTGCGCCACGGCGCGGGCCACCCCGTAGCCGGCCAGGGCATCGGCCATGCGCTCCCGGCGCGCGGGGCTGAGGCGCTTCGAATCGGCGAGCCCCTGGGGCCACTCGTCACAGGGGGCGAGCGCGCACACTCCCACGGTCACCGGGCCGGCGAGCGCTCCCCTGCCCACCTCGTCGATGCCGGCCACCACGCGGGCTCCGGCGTCCCACAGCGAGCGCTCGTGGTCGAGCGAGACGGGCATGAGGGGCCGCTCAGTACTGCGCGACGGTGGGGTCGTCGTACGGGTTGGTGAGGGTGTGGAAGTTCTGGAACGGCCACACAGTGACGAAGGCAGTGCCCACGATGGAGGAGATGGGGATCGCGCCGCCGCCGGGCTCGCCCATGTGAGCGCGCGAGTCGGCGCTGTGCGCGCGGTTGTCGCCCATGACCCACACGTACCCGTCGGGAACCGTGGTGGTGAACTCCTCGAGCGAGGGCTCCACGTCCTCGGGGAGGTAGTCCTCCTCGAGCGGCTCGCCGTCGATGGTGATGGTGCCGTCCACGTCGCAGCACACCACTGTCTCGCCCGGCAGGCCCACGACGCGCTTCACGAGGTGCTCGCCAGCGTCCTCGGGGAGCAGGCCGGTGAAGGTCAGCAGGTTCTTTCCGACGGAGGCGAGCGCGCCGTCGTCCTCAGGCTCGCTGTCGCCGAGCCAGCCGAACGTGTCGTGGAACACCACGATGTCCCCGCGACGCAGGTCGAGCGGCTCCGGCCGCCACTTGGTGACGAGGATCCGGTCGCCCTCCTGGAGGGTCGGGATCATCGAGCCCGACGGGATCCAGAAGGACTGAAAGAAGAAGGTCTTCAGCAGCAGCGAGAGCGCGAGCGCGCTGAAGACGATGATGAGGACCTCTTTGGTCCACCCCCACAGACGAGAACCGGCGGAGGGGGCGTGCCCCTCCGCCGGCCTGTCAGCGGTGTCGCCGATCTCAGTTCTCGCGCTTCTCGCGGATGCGAGCGGCCTTGCCGCGACGCTCCCGCATGTAGTACAGCTTCGCGCGACGCACGTCGCCGCGGCTGACCAGCTCGATGTGGTCGATCGTGGGGGCGTGCACCGGGAAGGTGCGCTCGACGCCCACGCCGAACGAGATCTTGCGGACGGTGAAGGTCTCGCCGATGCCCTGGCCCTGACGGCCGAGCACGAAGCCCTGGAAGACCTGGATACGCGAGCGGTTGCCCTCGACGACCTTCACGTGCACCTTCACGGTGTCACCCGGACGGAAGTCCGGGACGTCGTCGCGGAGCTGGCCCGCGGTGATGCTGTCAAGCTTCTGCATGACTCTTTCTCCACACGCACGCCACAGGTCATACGTGGTTCTTGCCTTGCGGCAATCGGTAGATGTCAGCGCGTCACGGTCGTTGCTCGGCCCCCTGTGGCAGACGTGAGCACCGCGCGCACCGAGGAACTATTCTGCCACAGCCTCCTGGCCGCCTGCCAGCAGATCGGGCCTGCGCTCGCGCGTGCGCTCGAGCTGCTGCGCGTGGCGCCACTCAGCGATCCGCCCGTGGTGGCCGCTCAGCAGGACGTCGGGGACGTCGAGGCCGCGCCAGGAAGCCGGGCGCGTGTAGCTGGGGTACTCGAGGAGTCCGTCGGAGTGCGACTCCTCGACGATCGAGTGGGCGTTGCCCATGAAGCCTGGGATGAGGCGGGTGATGGCCTCGATCATGGCGACGACGGCGACCTCTCCCCCGTTGAGCACGTAGTCGCCAAGGGAGATCTCCGACACCGGGTGGCCGGCCTCGGCGTAATGCTGGGCCACGCGCGCGTCGATGCCCTCGTACCTGCCGCACGCGAACACCAGTTGCTCCTCGCCCGCCAGCTCGGCGGCGCGCGCCTGGGTGAAGGGCACGCCGGCGGGCGTCGGGATCACGAGGTGCGCGCCGGGCTGCATGACGTCGTCCAGCGCCGCGCCCCAGACGTCGGGCTTCATCACCATGCCGGCACCGCCGCCGAACGGGGCGTCGTCCACGGTGCCGTGGACGTCGTGCGTCCAGGCGCGCAGGTCGTGGACGCGCGCGTCGACCAGCTCCTTCGCGCGGGCCTTGCCCAGTAGCGACAGGTCGAGCACGGAGAAGAACTCCGGGAAGATCGTGACGACGTCGAGCCTCATCCGCGCGTCTCCCCCGTCTCCTCGGGCGTCTCGCCCGCGAGCAGCCCGTACGGCGGGGTGACGACGACGCGGCGCGCGTCCATGTCCACCTCGGGAACGAAGTCCTCGACGAAGGGGATCATGGCGCGGTGCCCGCCGGGCTGCTTGACCACGAGGATGTCCTGAGCGGGCATGCTCAGCAGGTCCACCACCTCGCCGACGGCCGAGCCGTCCGGGCGCACCGCCGCGAGGCCCACGAGCTCGTGCACGTACCAGGCGTCGTCCTCGTCGGACTCGTCACCGTCGATGACGAGCTCGACCCCGCGGGCCGCCTCGGCGGCGTCGCGGCCCACGATCTCGTCGAAGCGCAGGTACCAGCGCCCCGCCTGCGTGCGGACGGTGGCGATGGTGAGCGGCCCCGCGGAGGCGGGCTCGGTGTCGTAGGTCTCGCCGGGGATCAGGCGCTCGTCGGGGATGTCGGTGCGCACCTCGACGCTCACCTCTCCCTTGAGCCCGTGGGCGCGGCCGATGCGCGCGACGGTCAGCTTCATGGTCACCAGGGTACGGGGCCGGGCGGGGGCATCGGCCCTGCGGGAACGCCCGGCCGCTTCTCAGCGCTCTCCCAGGCGCGACTGGTGAAGTGGAACCCATCAGCCCCCACGGAAGGACCATCATGAGACTCCCCGCGACCATCACCGCCAGCCTCCTCGCCGGAGCACTGGTCCTCGCCGGATGCAGCACCACCGACGCGACGGACACCACCGCCGCGGCCGACACCACCACGACGGTCACCGAGGCGTCCGACACCGCGTCGACGGACACCACCGCGACCACGACGGACGGCGTGGTCGACGACGTCGACTGGGACGCGCTGGACACCACGGAGGTGACCCTGACGGATGAGGGCCTCACGATCACGGAGGCGGGCACGTACGTGCTCAGCGGGTCGACGACAGGGCAGGTGGTCGTCGACTCCGACGGCCCCGTCCGCCTGGTGCTCGACGGCGTCGAGATCGCCTCGACCGAGGGCGCGGCCATCCAGGTCGACGCCGCGGAGATCGCCGTCATCGAGCTGGCCGACGGCAGCACCAACACCGTGACCGACGCCGCCACCCGCAGCGACGAGGAGATCGACGGCGCGATCTACTCCGCCGACAACCTCGTCATCACCGGCACCGGAAGCCTCACCGTCAACGCGACCTTCGCCGACGGCATCGTGGGCAAGGACGATCTCACCATCGACTCGGGAACCGTGACCGTCACGAGCGTCGACGACGGCATCCGCGGCAAGGACACGCTCATCGTCTCCGGCGGGGACATCACCGTCGACGCCGCGGGCGACGGCCTGAAGGCCAGTAACGACAGCGACCTCGGCGAGGGTGTGCTGGCCATCACCGACGGGACCGTCACCGTGACCTCCGGCGACGACGCGATCAAGGCCGAGCAGCAGCTCGTCATCTCGGGCGGCACCGTCGACGTCGTGGAGTCCGTCGAGGGCATCGAGGCTCCCGTGGTGTCCATCTCGGGCGGCGACATTTCCGTGAACGCCTCCGACGACGGAGTCAACGCCGCCGCATCGGCCATCGTCACGGACGGCATCGGCATCACCATCTCGGGCGGCACCCTGGCCATCACCATGGGCTCGGGCGACACCGACGCGGTGGACAGCAACGGCGACCTCACCATCACCGGCGGCACGATCGACATCTCGGCACAGTCGGCCTTCGACTACGACGGCACCGGGACCCTGTCGGGCGCGGACGTCACGGTCAACGGCGAGGCGGTCACCGAGCTCACCGGCTCCATGATGGGCGGCGGCGCCGGCGGACCGGGAGGCACCGGCGGTCCCGGCAGCCGCTAAGGCACCCGCGACAAGCACGAGGCCCCCGCCACCCTGAAGGGTGACGGGGGCCTCGTGTGCGAGTGACGCGTCAGGCGACATCCACGATGTTGACCCGCACGTCCTCGCGCGCGATGGCGTCGATGACGGTACGGATCGAGGTCGCGGTGCGGCCACGACGGCCGATCACGCGCGGGAGGTCATCGGGGTGCACCACCACGTTGAGGGTGGTGCCGCGACGGCCCGAGCGCTCGGTCACGGTGACGTCGTCCGGGTTGCGGACGATGCTCTTGACCAGGAACTCCAGCGCGTCGACGACCACGATTACTTCTCCTCGGCCTCGTCGGCGGCGGCCTCGGTGGCCTCCTCCGCGGGAGCCTCGGCGGCCTCGGCCTCAGCCTTGGCGGCCTCCTCGGCCTCCTTCTTGGCCTTCTCCGCGGCGGCGGCCTTGTCGGCCTTCAGCTTCTCGGCGGCGTCGGCCTGGGCCTTGATCTGGTCCTCGGCCGAAGCCTTGCCAGCGGCGACCTTGACGGTGCTCTCGGCACCCTTCTCGCCCTTGAACTTGCCCCAGTCGCCCGTGAGCTTCAGCAGCGCGGCAACCTGCTCGGTGGGCTGGGCGCCCACGGAGAGCCAGTACTGCGCACGCTCCGAGTCGATCTCGATGACCGAGGGCTCCTCGGTGGGGTGGTACTTGCCGATCTCCTCGATGGCGCGGCCGTCACGCTTGGTGCGCGAGTCCATCACCACGACGCGGTAGAACGGGGCGCGCTTCTTGCCGAAGCGCTTGAGGCGAATCTTGACAGCCATGGCTGTCCTCCTTGTTCATTCGGTGTGAGCCTGCTCGCCCTCCCGGGGAAATCGGGAGGATCCGCTGGCAAGACGAATAGCTGCGCGGGTAGAGGGCCGCGGCAACCAACGCACTATTGTGCCAGATCCGCGCCCCGGGAGGAAATGTCTCAGGCGGCGGTGGCGCTCGAGGGCTCGATCACCGTGACGATGCTGCCGTCCTCGATCTCGAGCCACAGGCCCACGCTCTCCCGCGCGCCCGGCATGCCGACGGCCGCGAGTGCCTCGGCGGCGGTGACGGGATCCCAGTCGAACTGCGCGGCGTAGATGAGGACGTCGTCGGCCACGGGAGTGGTGATCTTGTGGACCACGTCGTTGGTCACGACGTGGTTGCTCCACTCCTCGTCGTCCGTGGCCATCTCGCGGTCCACGGTCCACTGCTCGGATCCCTCGCCGAACATGCACGCGACGTCCACGGTGACCTCGCCGTCGGCCATCGCCGAGACGAAGCCGAACCACATGCCGTCCGGCAGCGCGTCGTCCTCCTGGACGTCGCAGCCCGAGCCCATGGTGCCGTCGGCGTTGAGCGGGGCGTTGAGCTTGATGAGGCCGGAGACGTCGGACTGAATGGCGTCGGCGAGGCCGATGGCCGCGGTGCCGGAGGAGGCCACGTCGAGGTCTTCGGCCGGCGGGGAGGCGGTCGCCACCACGGTCGCCGACATTGTCGCGTCGCTCGCCATCGAGCTGCATCCGCCCAGCATCAGCGCCGCGCCCCCCAGCGCCAGTGCCGGGACGGAGAGGATGCGCTGTGCCATCGTTCCCTCTCGCCAGGTCCTGTGCGGGTCACCCTAGCACCACGCCTGGGACCGGACTCAGGAACCTTTCGAACGCCAGCCGGGGGTGCGCGACGCCTTCACGCGGCCGTCGCCGACGGTCAGCGCCTGCGCCTCGAGGCCGTGACGCTGCGCCGCCTTCGCCGCGGCCTTTCCCCCCACCACGATCGCCGTGGCCCACGCATCGCACCTCACGAGGTCGTCGCCGACCACGCTTGCCTGGGCGACGGAGGAGGCGGGCTGGCCCGTGCGGGGGTCCCAGATGTGGCCCGACCGATGGGCCAGGCCGGAGGTGGCGATCGCGTGGTGGCCGGTGGCGCCGTCCCCGCCGAGGCCCAGCGTCACGACTCCCACCACCGGCGCCTGCGGGCCGGGCGCCTCGCGGGGATCCGCAATGCCGATGCGCCAGCCCGCGTCCGTGGGGGCGCGCCCGCTCACGGTGACGTCGCCGGCACAGCCGAGGCTCCAGCCGTCGGCGCCGACGAGGCCAAGGCGCCACCGCGAGCGCTCGAGCGCCCAGGTCTTGACGATGCCCGTGGGGTCGATGGTGCCGTCAGGCGTGCGGGCATCGAACAGGCCGTCCGTCTCGTCGCGGAACGCCTCGCACAGGTCGAGCACCTCGACCACCGCGGGCGGCGCCTCGCCGATGCTCGCCTCGCCGCGTCCCAGCCTGCTGATCCAGCTGTCGTGGCGATAGGTCGAGAAGACCTCGTCGACCCACGCGAGGTCGGCGGCGACGAAGCCCGCCACGGCATCGGCCGTCTCCTCGCTGACGTCTCCCACGAGCGTGAGGTCGACGTCCATGGCCATCGCCGTGACCGTGCGGGTCAGGGTCACAGCCCGGCCTCCTCGAACGCGGCCTCGGCGGATTCCACCATCGCGGGGGACGTGAAGCTCGCGCCGGAGACGTACTCGACGTCCCAGTCCTGCGCCTCGAGGAACTCCTCCTCAAGCTCGGGAAGGGCGGCGTCGTTGATGCGCACCGACTCGGGGGCATCCGTGCCGGCGACGGGGAACTCCACGTCGACCAGGACGCCGTTCTCGAAGGTGAGGCTCACCTGGTAGTCGCCGCGAATGTTGGTCACGACGGGGCCGTCGAAGGTCCCGGTGACGCCGTCGCCAGCGTCTGTCGTCGACTCGTCGGTGGTCGCGTCTGTGGCTCCGTCGGCGGCGTCGTCGGTCGCGTCGGTCGCGCCCGTCGTCGGCTCCTCGGAGACGGCGTCGTCGGCGTCCGGAGCGGCGAGGACTCCCGACGTGAGGATCACGGCGCTCGTGCCGACCACCATCGCTGCGCGCTGGGCTCTCATCGCGTCACCATCCGAACTTCTCGAGGTGGATAGCCTCGGGCCTGAGCCCCGAGGCACGGGCATCGTCGGCGACCAGTTGCGCCCACGGGCGCGGGCCGCACACGTACAAGTCGGTCGTCGCGGGCTCGTGCACCAAGTCGCGAACCGCGAGCGGCTCGGCGGCCGTGCCCCACGTGTCGCCGCGGGCACCGAGCACCACGCGCAGGCGCGCCCCGCGCTCGGCGGCGAGCGCCTCGACCTCGTCCAGGAGCGGCGCCTCCTCGCGCGAGCGCGCGCGGATCACGACGGTCACGTCGTCCTCGGGGCCGCAGTCCTCGAGCATCGCCCGGATGGGCGTGACGCCGATTCCCGCGGCGACGAGCACGAGCGCGCCGCCGGTCCTGGTGCCGTGATGGAACGTGCCGAGGGGGCCCTCGGCGATGACGCGGGTGCCGGGGGTGAGCCCCGCGAGGGCGCTCGAGCCGTCTCCCGAGGGCTTGACGGTGATGCGCAGCCGGTCGCCGGGCGCGGCCGACAGCGAATACGGGTGGTGCTGCCACGCGAGGCCAGGGGTGAGGAAGCGCCACAGGAAGAACTGGCCGGGGCGGGCGCGCAGGTGGTCGAGGTAGCGTCCGGTCATCGTCACGGTCGTCGAGCCGTCCGCGAGGCGGTCGACCGCCTCCACCCTGATGGCGTGGTGCTCGAGGGTGACGAGGGGACGCGCGATCCTCCAGATGATGAACGAGCCGAGGGACACGACCCACAGCACTGCCCAGAACCACCAGGCCGCTCCCCCGGAGCGGAACGTCGAGCCCTCGAGGAACTGGTGCGGGACGGCGAAGGCCACTCCCACGTACACCAGCAGGTGCACGGCGTGCCAGCGCTCGTAGCGCCACCGCAGCCTCACGGCGGTGAGCGAGGTGAGGAGTACCACGAGGAACGCGACGGCGGCTACGAGGGCGAGCAGCATCCACCACCCGTACTGGGGCCAGGTGAGCACCTGCGAGACCACGCCGCGGCCGTCGTAGGAGGCGGTGACGGTGGTCATGATCGTGAGGTGCACCAGCATGAGCACGATCGCGACCTTGCCCCAGCGCGTGTGCATCGCGATGGCGCGGTCGTGGCCCAGCACGCGCTCGACCCACGGCGCTCGCGACGCGAGCAGGACCTGCGCCATCATCAGCACGGCGGCGACGATGCCGAGCGCGCGGCCGACAACGTACGTCCAGTCGGCGGCGGTCTGTGCGTAGGCGAGCGAGCCATCGGCGATCATGAACGCGATGCCGCTGACGGCGGCGAGCCACACTGCCGCCTCCAGGCCATCGGCCCACCAGGAACGCCAGCCGGCGGCGCGGGCGCGGGCGGCGGTGTCGACCGTCGTCATGGTCCTCCAGGGTTGGGGTCGGTCGGGGGTGCGTCAAGTATCGCTGGCGACGGTGGCGTCGCGCGACGAGCCCCCACCGATCCCCAGGGAACTCTCAGGCGACGCGGCGGCCGCGCAGGACGACGGCTCGCGGCCGCGCGAGCTCGCCGATGTCCTCGCGGGGGTCACGCTCGTAGACGACGAGATCGGCGCTCGCCCCCTCGGTGAGGGTGTCGGCGCCCAGGAAGGCGCGCGCGTCCCAGGTGGCGGCCGCGACGACGGCCGATGCGGGGATCGCCCTGGCCATCTCGGCAGCCTCGCGCGGCAGGAGTCCGTGGCCGAGCGTGCCGCCGGCATCGGTACCGACGAGCAGCGGCACCCCGGCGTCGTGGAGGTCGCGCACGTGGTCGTAGCGGCGCGCGTGCATGCGGCGCATGCGCGCCGCGTAGGCGGGGAAGCGCGCCTCGCCCTGGTCGGCGAAGCCCGCGAAGTTGTCGACCTGGAGAAGGGTGGGCACCACGGGGATGCCGCGCTCGGCGGCGACGGCGATGTGGGCATCGGTCATCCCGGTGCCGTGTTCGAGGCAGTCGATGCCGGCGTCGAGCAGGGGCCCGATCGCCTCCGTGGAGAAGGTGTGCGCCGTGGCCCTCGCCCCCGCCGCGTGCACCCGTGCCATCGCGGCGGCGAGGTCCTGGGGTGACCACAGCGGCGTGAGGTCGCCCACCTCGCGGTCGATCCAGTCGGCGATGAGCTTGATCCAGCCGTCGCCCTTGCGCGCCTCGTCCTCGGCGACCCCGGGGAGCTCGTCCGGGGCGATCTCGCGCGCATAGTGCCGCAGGTAGCGCTTGGGACGGGCGATGAAGCGCGCGGAGCGGATCAGCCTCGGCAGGTCGTCGCGGTCGTGCACAAAGGCAGTGTCGAGGGGACTGCCGGCGTCGCGGATGAGCAGCGTGCCCGCGTCCCGGTCCACCGTCGCCTGCTTGACGGCGAGGTCCCGGTCGGTGGCGCCGCCCGAGTCGAGGCCGATGTGGCAGTGCACGTCCACCAGGCCCGGCAGCACCCAGCCGTCAACCCGTACGGGCGTGCCGGAATGCATCGGCCGCTCGAAGGTGATCCGCCCGCCGATGACCCACGCCTCGGGGCGCACCGTCTCCGCGTCGACGAGGACGGGCCCCGTCAGGTGGAGGACGGGTGCGTCACCCGGCGCCGGCATCGGCCCTGCTCCCCCGCCGCCTTAGCGGCCCAGGTACTTGCCGAGGTCGGACTCGAGCTTAGTGGGGTCGAAGTCCTCGGGCTGCTGGCCGAGGCCGAACGCGCTTCCCGCGGGGGCCTGCGACTGGCCGGCCGTCTTGTTACGCGCGGCGGCCTCCTGCTGGGCGCGCTTGGCCGGGTTTCCCGACTTGCCCTTGACCTTCTTCTGGGGAGCCTGCTTGCCCTTGGACTTCTTGCCGCCTGGCATGCCGCCCCACGCGCCGGGCGCGCCGCCGCCCTGGCCGGGAAGCTGCGGCATGCCGCCGCCCTTGGCCATGGCGCGCATCATCTGCTGGGCCTGCTCGAAGCGCTTGACGAGCGAGTTGACGTCCGCCACCGTCACGCCGGAACCACGCGCGATGCGGGCGCGGCGGGAGCCGTTGAGGACCTTAGGGTTGTCGCGCTCGAGCGGCGTCATCGACTGGACGATGGCCTCGGTGCGCACCAGCTCACGCTCGTCGAAGTTCTCGATCTGGTCGCGCAGCTGACCCATGCCGGGGAGCATGGTGAGCATCTTCTTCATCGAGCCCATGTTCTTCAGCTGCTGCATCTGCGACAGGAAGTCCGTGAACGTGAAGTCCTCGCCCTTGGTGACCTTGGCCGCCATGCGCTCGGCCTCGGCCTGGTCGAACTTCTTCTCCGCCTGCTCGATGAGCGTCATGATGTCGCCCATGTCGAGGATGCGGCTCGCCATGCGGTCCGGGTGGAAGACCTCGAACTCGTCGAGCTTCTCACCCGTGGACGCGAACAGGATCGGCTTGCCGGTGACCTCGCGCACCGACAGCGCCGCGCCACCGCGGGTGTCGCCGTCGAGCTTGGTCAGCACCACACCGGTGATGTCGACGCCCTGGTCGAAGGCCTGGGCCGTCGCGACGGCGTCCTGACCGATCATCGCGTCGATGACGAACAGAACCTCGTCGGGGTCGATGGCCTTGCGGATGTCCGCGGCCTGCTTCATCAGCTCCTGGTCGATGCCCAGGCGGCCCGCGGTGTCGACGATGACGACGCTGTGCTGGCGCTGCTCGGCCTCCTTGAGGCCCTTCTTCGCCACCTTGACGGGGTTGCCCTTGACGCGCTCACCCTCGCGCGTCACGCCCGCCTCCGGGGCGAACACGGGAACGCCGGCGCGATCCCCGACCACCTGCAGCTGGTTGACGGCATTGGGGCGCTGAAGGTCGGCGGCGACCAGCAGCGGCGTCTGGCCGTTCTCCTTGAGGTGGTGCGCGAGCTTGCCGGCGAGGGTGGTCTTACCGGCACCCTGGAGGCCGGCGAGCATGATGACCGTGGGGCCGGACTTCGCGAAGTTGAGGCGGCGGGCCTCGCCACCCAGGATCGCGACGAGCTCCTCGTTGACGATCTTGACGACCTGCTGGCCCGGGTTCAGCGCACCCGAGACCTCCTCGCCGAGCGCGCGCTCACGGATGTTGCCGGTGAACGTGCGGACCACGGGCACCGCGACGTCGGCGTCGAGCAGCGCGCGACGGATCTCGCGGATGGTGCCGTCGATGTCCGCCTCGGACAGGCGGCCCTTGCCCCGGAGGTTCCGGAAGGTCGACGTGAGGCGGTCGGAAAGGTTGGCGAACACAGGTGTCCCTTCGAAAAACGTGCGGGCTCAAGCCTACCCGGGGTCCGCATCGGCCACCGCTGCCCCACCCCCGCCCGCCGCAAATGGCCGCATTTGCGGCTCGTCGCCGCGTGACGTGCCGCAAATGTGGCCATGTGCGGCACGGGGATGTGAGGGGGCGAGCGGGGTCAGCGTGCCAGGGGCCTCGCCGTCGCCACCAGCGTGTCGGCGAGCGACGCGCGCCACGGCGTCCAGACCTTCGGGCCCGCTGCCTGCGCATCGGCCTCGGTGAGCGCCCGCAGCGTCAGCAGCAGGTCCTCGCGGCCGTCCAGCGCATCGAGCAGCTCGCGCGCGGTCGCCGGGTCGGCGGGGTCGCGCTTGGTGGACAGCAGCGACAGCAGCAGGTGGTGGCGCACGAGGGTCTCGACGTCCGCGGTGAAGGCGTCGGTCCACCCCAGGCGGGCGCCGATGCCGGGGATGAGCGCGGCGCCGTCCACCGAATGGTCGGTCGCGCCCGCCCGCTTGCCGATGTCGTGAAGCCAGGCCGTGAGCAGCAGCAGGTCCTGGTCGGGCACCTCTCGCTTGTGCTTGGACGCGAGCACGACGGTCTCGATCATGTGCCGGTCGACGGTGAAGCGGTGGATGGGGCTGCGCTGAGGCCTGTTGCGCACTCCCTCCCACTCGGGAAGCCAGCGCACGGCGAGACCGTGGAGGTCGAGCGCCTCCCACACGGCGACAAGGTGGTGCGAGCCACGCAGGAGGTCGCGCAGGTGGATGCGCGCCTGCTCGGGCCACGGCTCCTCGATCGCCGGCACCGCCTGCATGGCCTCAAGCAGCCCGGGTGTGAACGGCAGGCCGGTGATGGCTCCCACGCCCGCGGCCCGCAGGGCAAGCAAGGGATCGGCCGACGGGTCCACGCTCGGAGCGAGCGCGAGCTCGCCGTCGACGTCGATGAGCCCCTCGGACACTGTCACGTGACGCGGCGCGCGCGCCATGCGACGCGCCTTCCAGGCGACGGAGCCGATGCCGGAGCGCTCGAGCGACCCGCGCGCCCCGCGCTCGGTCTGGTCGAGCGCGTACGCGACGGTGCGGCCGGCATCGGCGATGGAGGCGAGAAGGTCATCGGGATCGCCGTAGCCGAGGAGCCCGGCCACGTCATCGGCCACGTGTCGTCCCAGAAGATTGACGGGCCGGCCCGACACCACGTGAAGCGCGTCGCGCACGTCGCGCAGGTGCTCCCCCGCCGCGTCGACGGCGCCGTGCGGGCGGTCGGTGAGCCACGTCGCGCTGAGCGCCGACAGGCTCATGTAGTCGCGCAGCCCCCCGCGCGACTCCTTCAGGTGGGGCTCGATGAGGTACGCGATCTCGCCGTGGCGCTCCGCGCGGGCGCGCGACGCGGCGAGCAGCTCCGGGAGGCGCTTGCGCGAGGCGGCGCGCCAGTCCGAGTAGATCGCGGCGCGGGCCTGGGCGACAAGGGTGTCGTCGCCCGCCAAGGGCTGAATGTCGAGCAAGCCCGCGGCCGCGGCAAGGTCCTTGGAGGCCACCTGACGGCACTCGGTCAGCGAACGCATCGAGTAGTCGAGCTCGAGGCCGGCGTCCCAGATGGGGTACCACAGGGCCTGGGCGAGCTCGGCGAGGGCGTCCTTCGACAGCGAGCGGCCGTCGTGCAGCAGGACCAGGTCGAGGTCGGACCAGGGACCGGCGTCGCCGCGGCCCAGCGACCCGACGGCGCCGAGGGCGACGCCCTCGAGCGGCCCGGCAACCTCGGCCCAGTGGACGATGAGGGCGTCGCGGGTGAGGGTGGTGAGGCGGCGTCGGCGCTCGGGACCGGGGACGCCGTCGGCGAAGAGGCGCGCCGCCGCATCGGCCCTCAGACGCTTGAGGTCCCGCACCCCGGAAGGGTGCGGGACCTCAGCGTCGGAGCCCTCAGCAGCGCTGGGGATGTGCTCCATGTGTGTGCGGTGACTCCTTAGAGCGCGTCGGCGCCGTGCTCACCCGTGCGGACACGGGCCACGTCGTCGACCGGAACCGTCCAGACCTTGCCGTCGCCGATCTTGCCGGTCTGCGCGGCCGAGACGATGGCCTCGGTCACGGTCGCGGCGTCGGCGTCATCGACCAGCACCTCGAGGCGGGTCTTGGGCACCAGGTCCACGGTGTACTCGGCACCGCGGTAGACCTCGGTGTGGCCCTTCTGGCGGCCGTAGCCGGCGGCCTCGGAGACCGTGACGCCCTTGACGCCTGCGGCCTCGAGGGCGGCCCGGACCTCGTCGGTGCGGTGGGGCTGAATGATCGCAGTGACCAGCTTCATGGCTACTTCGCCTCCTCGTAGGCGGTCTCGCCGTGCTCGGCGAGGTCGATTCCGGAGACCTCGACTTCCTCGCTCACGCGCAGACCGATGGTGTACTTGATGGCCAGTCCGATGATCAGCGTAGCGATCGCGGAGTAGACCATGGTGATGCCGGCCGCGGCGGCCTGAACACCGAACAGCGTGATGCCTCCACCGTAGAACAGTCCGGCGTCGCCGTTGATGGTGCCGTTGGCCAGCAGGCCAATCGCCAGGGTGCCCCACAGGCCCGAGACCAGGTGGACGCCGACGACGTCGAGCGAGTCGTCGTAGCCGAACTTGTACTTCAGGCCCACCGCGAGGGCGGACAGCGCACCGGCGAGCAGGCCGATGATCGCGGCGCCGAAGGCGTCGACCGAGGCACACGCGGGGGTGATGGCGACCAGACCCGAGACGACACCGGAGGCGGCGCCGAGCGAGGTGGCCTTGCCGTCGCGGATCTTCTCGACGAGCAGCCAGCCGAGGATCGCGATGGCGGTGGCGACGGTGGTGTTGACCCACGCGGTGGCGGCGAAGCCGTCGGCGGCGTAGGCGGAGCCAGCGTTGAAGCCGAACCAGCCGAACCACAGGAGCGCGGCGCCGAGCATCACGAACGGCAGGTTGTGCGGACGCATCGGCTCCTTGCCGAAGCCCTTGCGGACGCCGAGGAGGAGCGCCATCACCAGGCCGGCGACACCGGCGTTGATGTGAACCACCGTTCCACCGGCGAAGTCGTACGGTCCGGCCACATCGCCGAACAGGGGGCCGCCGGCGCCGAGAAGCGCGTCGAAGCCCTCACCGTTGGTGCCCGTGCCCCACACCCAGTGGGCGACGGGCGAGTAGACCAGGATGACCCACAGGAACGCGAACACGAGCCACGAGCCAAACTTCATGCGGTCGGCGACCGAGCCCGAGATCAGGGCGACCGTGATGATCGCGAAGGTAGCGCCGAAGCCCGCGGTGATGATGCCGAGAGCGTCGCCGCTCTCCATCGTCGACTGGAGGCCGAAGTCCGTCAGGGGGTTACCGATGATGTTGTTCATCGTGTCACCGGAGGCGATCGAGAACCCGAAGGTGATCCAGGCGAGCACTCCGACGGCCATCGCGCCGAAGCTCATCATCATCATGTTCAGCACCGACTTGCCTCGCGACATGCCGCCGTAGAAGAACGCCAGACCGGGCGTCATCAGCAGCACGAGCGATGCAGAGATCAGGAGCCAGGCAATGTTGCCGCTGTCCATTCTGCTTCTCCTTTGTTCCCGCCCCTCGGCGAGTCACAGGTCAGCCTGGCGAAGAAGTGTTGCCCCTGAAACACCGCAATGTTTCCGCACCGTTACAAGGCGTGCGCGGACGTAAAACGTGTGTTGCGAGGGCGCGAAAGCGGGAACGCGGGGTGCGAAATGTCCGTTGCGACGGCGCGCGACGGGCGGCCGATGCCGTGGCTGGCTAGGCCCCGAGAAGGCCGTCGACGAACTGCTCGGCGTCGAACGGCGCGAGGTCGTCGGCGCCCTCGCCCAGGCCGATCAGCTTGACCGGGACGCCGAGTTCACGCTGCACCGCCACCACGATGCCGCCCTTGGCGGTGCCATCCATCTTGGTCAGGACGATGCCGGTGATGGGGGCCACCTCGGCGAAGACCTTTGCCTGGGTCATGCCGTTCTGGCCCGTGGTCGCGTCGAGGACGAGGAGCACCTCGACGGGCGCCGCCACCTTGGACGAGACGCGGATGATCTTGCCCAGCTGGTCCATGAGGCCGGCCTTGTTCTGCAGGCGGCCGGCGGTGTCAATGAGCACCACGTCGGCGGCGTCGTCCCTGGCGCGCGAGGCGGCGTCGAAGGCCACGGAGGCCGGGTCGGCGCCGTCGACCTCGGAGCGGACCACTGGCACACCCACGCGGGCTCCCCAGGTCTCGAGCTGGTCGGCGGCGGCGGCGCGGAAGGTGTCGGCGGCGCCCAGCACCACGGAGCGGCCCTCGGCGACGAGGACGCGGGCGATCTTGCCGACGGAGGTGGTCTTGCCCACGCCGTTCACGCCGACGACGACGATGGGCTCGTGCTTGCCCTCGCCGGGGGCCGCGAGGTTCAGCTCTCGATCGAGCGTGGGGTCGACGATCTCGAGCAGAACGGCGCGCAGCGTGGCGCGCGGGTCGGCCTCCGGGTCGGCCTTCAGGCGCGCGCGCAGCGAGTCAAGGATGTCGTCCGTGGCGGCGGCGCCCACGTCCGCGAGCAGGAGGGTCTCCTCGAGCTCGTCCCAGTCGTCCTGTCCCAGGGAGCCGCGCGAGAAGATCGCGAGGAGGCTCGCCCCCAGTCCCCCGCCGAGGCGGGAACGCAGCCGCGCCAGGCGCGTGTCGGCCGACTCGGGAGCCTCGGTGACGACGGCGGCCTCGGCAGGAAGGGTGCGGGTCGGGGCCGCGGCGGCCTCGTCCGCGTCGGCGGGCTCGGCATCGGCCGTGCGCGTGGCCTCCGCGCCCGGGGTGGGCCGGGCGCCGGAGCTCGGCTCGGACTTGCCACCGCGTCGCGTGAGGCCGATGGCCCCACCGATCACGACGACGGCGGCGATGATGACGACGACGAGGTCGGCGTCTCCGGGGATCCAGGTCACGTCCATGGCACCAGTGTGTCAGGTGCTGCCGCGTTCCCCCGCGCGTTACTGGCGGCGCAGGACGATCTCGCCGGTGGTCGCGGCAGGCTCGCTGTCCCCCGCGCGCATGGCGCTCACGCGGTCGCGGGCGTGCAGCGCCGCCTCCTTGGCCTCGTGGGCTGCCTCGCGCGCCCAGGCGGCGGCGCGGTCCTTGCCGGACTCCTCCTCGGGAACCGAGTCGATGGAGTTGAGCAGGTCCCACGCGGAGTCCTCGCGCTCCACCTCGTCGTACATGTGCTCCATCCCCTTGCGCTCGTCGACGCGCAGGACGATGCGCAGCAGGTGCTGTGCGCGACCCTCGGCGAAGGCGGCCACCACGAAGACGACCACCGATAGGAACACGGCGACGGTGAGACCGGAGACGAGTGAGGACGGCATGGGGAGGACTCCTCGGGGATAGGGACAAAGCGGACATCCAGCGTGAACCCGCGTTCAGGACGAACGCAAGGACCTCGACGGCGATTCCCCTGATACGGACGCCCTCGCGGGCACACGTCTCCCCCGACGGACGAGGGACAGGGCATCGTCGAGGCCGCGGATCCCGCGGATCCACGCTGACGAGGGCGGCGCTGCCGCAACAATTCTAACGAACGCGACCTCTCAGGTCGCTGAGAACGAGGTCCTACCTACGCAGCGTCGCCGTCGCGCAGGCGCTGCGAGATCACCGTCGTGACGCCGTCGCCGCGCATGGTGACGCCGTAGAGGGCGTCGGCGATCTCCATGGTGCGCTTCTGGTGCGTGATGACGATGAGCTGCGAGTCCTCCTGCAGCTCGCGGAAGATCTCCAGGAGGCGCCCCAGGTTCACGTCGTCGAGCGCGGCCTCGACCTCGTCCATCACGTAGAACGGGCTGGGACGCGCCTTGAAGATCGACACGAGGAGCGCCACCGCGGTGAGCGACCGCTCGCCACCCGACAGCAGCGACAGCCGCTTGACCTTCTTGCCCGCCGGGCGCGCCTCGACCTCGATGCCGGTGGTGAGCATGTTGCCGGGGTCGGTCAGCACCAGGCGGCCCTCGCCGCCGGGGAACAGGCGCGGGAACACGCGGTCGAACTGCGCCTTGGTGTCGGCGAAGGCCTGGGCGAAGATCTGCTCCACGCGCTCGTCGATCTCGCGCACGATCTCGAGCAGGTCCTCGCGGGACTTCTTGATGTCCGTCAGCTGGTCCTGCAGGAACTTGTGGCGTTCCTCGAGCGCCGCGAACTCCTCGAGGGCGAGGGGGTTGACGCGGCCTAGTTGGTTCATGGCGCGCTCGGCGGCGCGCAGGCGCTTCTCCTGCCGTTCGCGCACGTACGGCTCGGTGCGCGGCTCGGCGGCATCGTCGTCGGCCGATGCGTCGGCGGCGTCGTCGCGCACGGGCACCGGCAGGTGTGGCCCGAACTCCTCGACGAGCTGGGCGGGGTCCATGCCGAGGTCGTCCACGGCGCGCTGCTCGAGCTGCTCGAGGCGGACGTTCAGCTGCGCCCTGGCGACCTCGTCGCGGTGAGCGTCGTCGGTGAGCTTGCGGTGCTCCTCGGCGTGCGCCTCTACGAGGCGGCGCACGTCGCCAAGTTCGCCTGAGCGCTCGGCTCGCGCGGCCTCGGCGGCGGCGCGGTTGTCGTCCGCCTGCGCGACGGCACGGTCGATTGCGGCGAGCGCGTCGGCACAGCCGGCGATGACCTCGCGCGCGGCGAGCGCCTGCTTGGCGCGGCGCTTGGCCGCCTCCTCGGCGCGGGCGCGAGCGTCGCGTTCGGCGGTGACGGCGCGCTCCAGCGACTCGGCTCGCGCCTGCAGCGCCCGGGCGCGCTCCTCCGAGGTGCGCAGTTGCAGGCGGGCCTCGGTCTCCTTGGCCCGGGCGGCGACGGCGGCCTGGGCGTCCTCGTCGCGGCGGGTCTGGGCGTCGGCGGTGTCCGACTCGGTCTGCTCGGGCTCGGCCTGGGCCGCCGCGAGGCGCTCCGTCAGCGACTCGAGCTCGCCCGCCTGCTCCGCCATGCGCTCCTGAGCGGCGGCGATTTGGCCGTCCAGCCTCTCGGCGTCGTCCTTGGCGGCGCGGGCGGTCGCGCCCAGGTGACCCAGCTGCTCGGCCACGGCTGCCATGCGCGCATCGGACTCGTTCAGTCGTTCGAGCGTGGCCTCGCGCCTCGCACGCGCCTCCGACGCGCGTTCCTCGGCCTCGCGCAGGGCAAAGGTGGTGCGCTCGACGTCGCCGGCGGCAGCATCGCGCTTGCCGCGCGCCTCGTCGAGCGCCGCCTGCATGTGCAGCACCGACGGCGCGTCGCCGGCGCCTCCGAAGGCTGACCGCGCGCCCAGCACGTCGCCTCGGCGGGTGACCGCCGTGACCTCGGGCAGCGTCGCCACCAGGGCGCGGGCAGCGGCGAGGTCGTCGACCACCGCGATGCCCGACACGAGAGATCGGACGGTTTCGACGATGCCGCCGGCACCCGAGACGAGGTCGCTCGCCCACGCGGCGCCCTCGGGAAGGCCCACGGACGGGTTCGCCGCGGCGGCCCCGGCATCGGCCACCAGGAAACGGGCGCGGCCAGCATCCTCGTCGCGCAGCCACCTGATCGCGTCGACGGCCTGCTCGACCGAGTCGACGGCGAGCGCGTCGGCAAGCGGGCCGAGCGCCGCCGCGATGGCGTCCTCGGCATCGGCCGCCACCTCGATGAGCGCCGCCACGGTGCCTCGCACCGCTGTCGAGCCGGAGGCGAGCAGCTCCCCCGCCCCGTCCTTGCGGGCCAGAGACAGCTCCAGGGCCTCGGCGCGTGCGGCGTGAGTGTCACGCTCGCGCGTGGCGGTGTGCATCGTCTCCTTGAGGGCGTCGAGCGCTGCCCTGGCCGCCTCCCACTCCTCGGCCGCCGCCTCGTGGGCGGTGTCGAGGTCCTCCTCGCCGTCCTCGACGGACGCGACGGTGGTCTCGAGATGCTGGAACTCCGTGGTGGCCTGGTGAGCACGCTTGAGCGCGGCCTCCTTCGACTCGCGCAGGCGGCCGATCTCGGCCTCGGCTGCCTCGACGCGCGAGCGGCGCGCGGCGACGTCTCCCGCGAGGCGGGCGACGCCCTCGCGGCGGTCGGCGACCGAGCGCAGCAGGTTGGCCAGGTGTCGCTCGGAGCGCTCGGCGACCTCCTCCGCCTCGCGCCGTGCCACCTCGGACTGCTCGAGGGTGACGGCGGCGGCGGCGGCCTCGGAGTCGAGCTCGGCCTTCGCCTCCCTGGCGCGGTCGAGCTGCTCGTCGAGGTCCACGAGATCCGTAGGTGGCGCGGCATCCATGTGGGTACCGAGCATGCGCAGGCGTTCCTGCGCGAGGGACTCCAGGTTGCGCAGCCGCTCGCGCAGCGCGGACAGCCGGTAGTACGTGTCGTTGGCGCGGGTGAGCGCGGGGGTGGCCTCGGCAGCGGCGCGCTCGAGGTCGGCAAGGCGAGCGCGCGCCTCGGCGAGCGCCTTCTCGATCTCCTCGCGGCGCTCGATGAGCGCGGATTCGTCGGCCTTCTCCTGGGTGAGCCTCGCCTGCATCTGCGCGAGGTCGTCGGCGAGCAGGCGGGACCGGGCGTCGCGCACGTCCACTTGGATGAACTGGGCGCGGCGAGCCACCTCTGCCTGCTTGCCCAGCGGGCCCAGCTGCCGTCGGATCTCCGCCGTGAGGTCCTGCACGCGCGTCAGGTTTCCCTGCATCGCGTCGAGCTTGCGCAGCGCCTTGTCCTTGCGCTTGCGGTGCTTGAGGATGCCGGCCGCCTCCTCGATGAAGTGGCGGCGCTCCTCCGGAGTGGCTCGCAGCACGGCGTCGAGCTGACCCTGGCCCACGATGACGTGCATCTCGCGGCCAAGGCCAGAATCGGACAGGAGGTCCTGGATGTCGAGCAGGCGGCACGACGAGCCGTTGATCCGATACTCGGACCCGCCCGTCCTGAACAGCGTGCGGGAGATCGTCACCTCGGTGTAGTCGATCGGCAGCGCGCCGTCGGAGTTGTCGATGGTGAGCGACACCTCGGCGCGGCCCAGGGGCGCGCGGCCGGCGGTGCCCGCGAAGATGACGTCGTCCATCTTGCCGCCGCGCAGGGTCTTGGCTCCCTGCTCGCCCATGACCCAGGCGAGGGCGTCGACCACGTTGGACTTTCCCGAGCCGTTGGGGCCCACCACGCAGGTGACGCCGGGCTCGAACTCCAGGGTCGTCGCGGACGCGAAGGACTTAAAGCCCCGCAGCGTCAGCGTCTTCAGATGCACGGGCGCCAGCCTAGTGGGGCGCCGCCCCGTTCAGGCGTGACCACGCCAGGCGGCCACGAACGGGCGCCTCAGTCGCGCTCGCTCCAGGACTGAAGGATCTCGCCGCTCACGGCGTCCACCCACACCTCGTGCTCGAGGGTTCCCGCCTCGAACGAGACCTCGTAGAACGGTGCCGTGGAGTCGTACTCGAGATCCGTGTCCCAGTCGCGCGCCTCGTCGCGGGTCACGCCGGCCTCGGCAAGCGCCGCCTCGAGAGCCTCGGTGGGCGTGAGCTCGGGCTGCACCCTGGCGGCGTCAGTCGGCTGGGCGTCGGCCCCGGACGTCGCGCCGGCATCGTCGTCTCGCGCGTCGACGTGAGCGCCAAGGATGTCGCCCGTGGCGGCGTCGATCTCGTAGCGGTAGCGGGCATCGGCCGTGAGGAACGTGACGCCGTGCACGGCGCTGCCGTCGTCCTCGTAGCTGTGCTTGTCCACCACCGTGGCGTCGGCCTCGGCGACGCCGGCATCGGCCAGCGCCAGGTCCACTGCCTCGGTGAGCGCCATGGCGTCCTCGTCGGCGGAGCAGCCGGCGAGGGCAAGCAGCGCGGCGGCGGTCACGGTCGCGGTGGCGAGGGGGCGCATGGTTCGTCCTTCGGTCGGGGTGGGGGCCACCCCACCCTACGAACCGCGCGCCGCCCTCCTCCCCGCCCTAGGTCCTAGCGGGCGTCGCGCTCCGTGAGGGACGCGTCGTCCTCGACCACCGTCATCCCCGCCTGCTGGGCATGAAGCTTGGTCTCCGTCAGGAGCGCCTGGCGCTTGGCGCCCCAGTAATCCATGATCGCGAATAGCAGGCCCGAGATGACGAACGTGAAGTGCAGGCCGATGCGCCACGCGACGGCCTCATAATCCAGATCCTTACCGTCGCCGGCCGCCACGAAGTCCTTGAGCAGCAGGATCACCGAGATCGCGACGAGCGAGCCGATGAGCTTCATCTTGAGGCCGGAGAAGTCGACGTGGCCCATCCAGGAGGGACGGTCCTCGGAGTTCTCGGCCACCTTGATCTTGGACACGAAGTTCTCGTAGCCCGCGAAGATCACGATGAGGATGAGGTTGCCCAGGAGCGCGATGTCGATCAGCGTGAGGATCTCGACGGTGATCTCGTCCGCGGGGGTCTCGAGCGAGAAGCCCGACACCATCGCCCACAGCTCGCCGAAGAACTTGATCGTGACGATGATGAGGCCCGCGAGCAGGCCCACGTACATGGGCGCGAGCAGCCAGCGGCTCGCGAAGAGGCTGCGCTCCAGGGAGTCCTCGAAGCGGTTCATTTACGCCGCCGGGAACCAGATGGCGATCTCGCGGGCAGCGGACTCGGTGGAGTCGGAGCCGTGCACGAGGTTCTGGAGCACCGCGGTGGGCCACTGACGGCCCAGGTCGCCGCGGATGGTGCCGGGGGCGGCGGTGGTGGGGTCGGTGGCGCCGGCGAGCGAGCGGAAGCCCTCGATGACGCGGTCACCCTCGGCGACGATCGCGAGGACCGGGCCGGACAGCATGAAGTCCACGAGCGGCTGGTAAAAGGGCTTGCCCACGTGCTCCTCGTAGTGACGCTCGAGCAGTTCGGGCGTCGCGGCCTTGAGCTCCACGGCGGCGAGGGTGTAGCCCTTCGCCTCGATGCGGCGCAGGATCTCGCCGGACAGGCCGCGGCTCACGCCATCGGGCTTGACGAGGATGAGGGTGCGTTCGGTGGGGACGGTCATGGCCGCGAGGATACAGGCCGCGGGTAGCCATCACGACAACGGCCGATGCCGTGGCCGGGTGGGCGCGCACGCGCGCGTCCGTGGGACCATGGGGCACGTGATCACGCTCGCCGACTTCGACACGTACCCCGACTTTCCCGTCGAGGGCATCCTCTTCTACGACATCTCCCCCATCCTCGCCGACCCGGCGCGGTTCAAGGAGGCCTGCGAGGCGCTGACGCCCGATGCCGAGATCGACGTGGTCGTGGGCGTGGACGCGCGCGGCTTCATCTTCGCGCCTGTCGTGGCGCAGGCGATGGGCATCGGCATGTCGATGGTGCGTAAGAAGGGCAAGATGCCCGGCGAGCTGCTCGAGGCCGACGCGACCATCGAGTACGGCGCCTCGGAGCTCGTGGTGAACCCCAACGGCCTCGAGGGCAAGCGCGTGCTGGTCATCGACGACGTGCTCGCCACGGGAGGCACGGCGCGCGCCGTCGCCGACATGCTCGAGCGCGCGGGAGCCGCGAGCGTGCGCTTCGCGTTCCTCATGGAGATCGAGGGTCTGCCCGGCCGCGAGCGCCTGGCCGGCTACGACGTCGAGTCCGTCGTCACCGTCTCCTGACGGGGACGCCCGCGGCGCGCGGGCCCGCCGTCAGCGCAGCGTCGCGCGGCGGTAGCCCGGCGCCCAGCGCACCGACAGGGGCACGAGCGGCACGAGCATGAACAGCGCCGCCGTCACCTGGTACAGCACGTAGCCCTGGCTGGGGCGCGTCGGCACCGTCGCGAGGTCGGCGACGTACGCGGTGTGGATCACGAGGCCCACCAGCAGCGCGGCCGCGCCCAGCACGATCACGATCGTCAGCAGCCACGCGGGGGCCTGCGACTCGCGCGGGTGGTGGCGCAGATGAATCGACCACTGGCGCAGCGCGTCATACATGGCCGCGGCGCCCAGGATGAGGCCAAAGAACAGCATCAGGTACGTGGTGAGCGCGAGAGACGGCTCCGCGGAGTCGCGCGCAGCCTCCGCGCTGACCAGGAACACCGTCTCGAGCGCCCAGAACAGCATGACGAGGCCGGTGACGCCCACGACGCCATCGGCGAACAGGCGCCACGCCATCCGGCTCATGCGGGGCTCTCCCCCGCCTCGCGCTGGGACGCCTCCTGCTGGGACGCCTCGCGCTGCTGCGCGGCGAGGCGCTCCTCGAAGGCGACGTCGCGCTCCGCGCGCTCGCTGTCGATGCGGCCGCCGATGCGCAGGGCCGCGATCCACAGCACCAGGAACACGGCGCCCATGATGGTGATGGCCGTGTCCACGACACCTGCCGCGAGCAGCGGCACCTGCATTGCCCAGCCGAGCCACACTCCCCAAGACTTTGCCTGGGCGCCGGCGGACCAGCCCATGAGGACGGTGAGCGCGAGCCCGCCGCCGATGATGAGGCCCAGGGGCGCGTCGAGCGAGCCGCCCTGGACCAGGCCGAAGCCCAGCAGGGTGGCGAAGAACATGACGAACGCCTCGCACAGCAGGACCGTCTGACGGAAGGTCAGCTGCGCGGAGCGTAGCGGCTTGCGGGGGGCCGATGCCTCGGTGGGCTCGGGGGTCTGCTGCGTCATCGTGCCTGTCCCGTTCCCTTTCGCTCGTCGGCCCTCATGAGGATGCGCGTCTCCGCGACCACGGTGATGGAGCCCACGGCGATGACGCCGGCGCCCATGTCGTGGTCGCGCTCGGCGCGCTGGACCGCCTCGTCGAGGGCGTCGGGAAGTGAGGAGGCCACCGTCACGCGGTCCTCGCCGAACAGCGGGATCGCGATCTCGGCAAGCTCGTCCGCGGGGATGGCGCGCGGCGACTGCGAGGACGTCACGACCACGTGGTCGAGGATGGGCTCGAGCCCGGCCAGGATGCCCTCGGCGTCCTTGTCGGCGAGCACGCCGACCACACCCACGAGGGTCTCGAACGTGAAGGACTCCTCGAGCGCCTCGACCAGGGCGTCGACCCCGGCGGGATTGTGGGCGGCGTCGACGAGCACCATCGGGGAGGTGCGGACCGCCTCGAGGCGGCCGGGAGAGGTGACGGCGCCGAACCCGGTCTCCACGGCATCGGCCGCGAGTGCCTGGGGCTCCCCGCCGTCGGCGAGCAGCGCCTCGACGGCGGCGAGCGCGAGAAGCGCGTTGTGCGCCTGGTGCTCGCCGTACAGCGGCACGAAGATCTCCGCGTAGGTGGCGGCGGTGGTGCGCAGCGTGACGAGCTGGCCGCCGACGCCTGGCTGACGGTCCACGACCTCGAGGTCGTCGTCCTCCCAGCGCGCGCGGGCGCCGCGCTCGGCGACGGCCTCAATGAGGATCGGCATCACGGACTCGGGCTGCGCGGAGATGACCGCCGCGGCGCCGTCCTTGATGATGCCTGACTTCTCGGTGGCGATCGCCTGCAGGGTGTCGCCGAGCCACTGGGCGTGGTCCATGGAGATGGGCGCGATGACGGACACGTCACCGTCGGCGACGTTGGTCGCGTCCCACACGCCGCCCATGCCGACCTCGATGACGGCGACGTCGACGGGGGCGTCGGCGAAGGCCGCGTACGCGAGGACCACGAGGACCTCGAAGAAGGACAGGCGGGGGCCGCCGGTCTCGACGGAGCGGGCGTCGACAAGGTGGATGATGGGCGCGATCTCGGACCACAGCCGGATGAAGTCGTCCTGGCCGATGGGCTCGCCGTCGATCTGGATGCGCTCGCGCACGCTCGTGAGGTGCGGCGAGGTGAACAGGCCGGTGCGCAACCCGTGCTCGCGGACCAGGGACTCCGCCATGCGCGCGGTCGAGGTCTTGCCATTGGTCCCCGTGAGGTGGATCACCTTGAAGGACCGCTGGGGGTCGCCGAGCAGCTCGCACGCCTCGCGCACACGGTCGAGCGTGGGCTCGAAGTCGTGCTCCGGGTTGCGGGACAGGATGTGCTGGTAGATCTCGCGCTCGGCCTCGTCGGGAGTGAGGCCGCCGAGCACCAGGTCGGATGCGTCAGGCATGCGCACAGTCTTTCACGCCGCGCACGCGAGCACGGCGCGCGCTGGGCATACGGGCAGGGGCCGATGCGACACCGCCTGGCGTCGCATCGGCCCCTTTTCCTGCGTCATGCCTGGGGCATCCCTCCGGGAGCGGTCAGGCGGGGATGGTCTCCGTCGAGGACTCCCCAGCGTCGGCGAGTCGCGGCGGGACGATCTTCACCTGGGCGAGGTGCTCACGCTGGACCACCTTGCGGGCGGCGGCGACGAGCGTGATGGAGCCCGCGATCAGGACGCCGGCGTCGGGGCCGGCCCCCAGCGCCATCTCGGTCGCGACGTCGAGCGCCTCGGCCACCGTGGGGGCGACGGTGACGTGTTCGCCGCCCCACACCTCGCGCGCGGCGGCGGCCAGCACGTCGACGGGAGTGGCGCGCGGGGAGTCCGTCTGCGTGACGACCACGTGGTCGACGACGCTCGACAGCCCCGCGAGGATGCCGTCCCCGTCCTTGTCGGCGAGCACGGCGATGACGCCGACGGTCGTCGAGAAGCCGAAGGCCTCGGGAAGGGTAGCGGCGAGGGCCTCGACCCCGTGCGGGTTGTGCGCCGCGTCGACCACGACGGTGGGCTGGTCGGAGATGACCTCGAGGCGGCCCGGCGAGGTGGCGCCGGCGAAGCCGCGGGCCACGGCCTCGGCGTCGAGAGCCTCGGAGGCGGGGACGCCGTGGAAGCGCTCGAGGAACGCCTCCACCGCTCCCAGAGCGATCATCGCGTTCTGCGCCTGGAAGTCGCCGTGGAGAGGCACGAGCGCTTCGGACACCGCACCCATGGTGCGCATGCGCACCACCTGGCCGGCGGGGTCGGCGGCGCGGCCGAGCACCTCGTGGTGCACGCCCTCCCAGCGCATCACGGCGCCCGCGGTCGCCGCGGCGGCGCGGATGATGTCCTCCGCCACCTCGGGCTGCATGGCGGAGACCACCGTCGCGCCCTCCTTGATGATCCCCGACTTCTCGGAGGCCACGCCGGTGATGCCGCCCACGAAGTAGTTGGAGTGGTCCTCCGCCATGGGGGTGAGGACCGCGACCTCGCCGTCGCCCACGTTCGTGGCGTCGCGCGAGCCGCCGATGCCGACCTCGATGACGGCAACGTCGACGCCCGCGTCGGCGTAGGCGGTGAAGCCCAGGACGGTGAGGATCTCGAAGAACGACATGCGCGGGCCGCCGCCGGCGAGCGAGTCGTTGTCGATGGCCTGGATCACGGGCGACACCCGCTCCCACAGCCGCACGAGGGCTTCCTGAGCCAGCGGCTGGCCGTCGATCTGGATGCGCTCGCGGAAGGTGGTGAGGTGGGGCGAGGTGAACAGCCCGGTGGTCAGCCCGTGGGCGCGCAGCAGCGACTCGATCATGCGGCTCGTCGAGGTCTTGCCGTTGGTGCCGGTCACATGGACGATGCGCAGCGTGCGATGGGGATCACCCAGTCGCGCGAGGGCGGCGGACACGCGACGCAGCTTTGCGGCGTGGTCCGACTCGGGGCTGCGGGAGAAGATCAGAGCGTCGATCTCACGCTCGGCGTCTGCGGGGCTGAGGCCCGCGATGGAGGGGTGGTTCACGGAGATATTGTGCGGCACGACGAGGGCTGAGAATGACCGATTCGACGACCAATTTTCTTGACCCACTCTTTACCGGATTTACCAGGGGCTTCACCGGTATTTCACGGCCTCGTCAGGGGGTCGTCACGACACGCCGACGGCGGCGCGCCGGACGCGACTCGTGGGACGATGCCGAGGTGAGAGACAAGTACGGCAATCGGCAGCTGTCGACGGGATGGTCGATCGTCATGGCGGGCGTCGCGGCGCTGGTCGGCATGGGGGTCGTCATCGGGCTGCTGTGGCTGACCGGGGGCCTCGGAGGCACCGGGCCCGAGGAGAGCCCCACGGCTACCGCGGCGACGCTCAGCGCCCCGTAAGAAAGCCCACGATCGCGGGAAGGGCGTTGGCCCGCAGCCGCTCCCCCGCCTCTTCCTGCGCGATCCAGTCGTAGTGCGCGACGGCCCGCCCCATGGACCAGCCCTCTGCGTGAGGCATCGCCTCGACGTAGCGCCGGGCGTTCTCGCCCGGCTCGGCCTCGGCGTCGGCGTCTCCCCACAGCACGAGCGCCGGAGACTCGGCGCGGCGCAGGGACTCCTCGTCGACCAGCGCGCCGATGCTCGGGGCGAGCAGCGCGACCCGGGTCACCCTGGCATCGGCCACGTCGACGGCCGATGCGGCGGCGAGGGCAGCGAGGGCGTCGCCGTCGTGGCGCGCGGCAAGGCGCTCCAGCAGGTCCGGCATCTCGGGCAGCGGCGGCAGCGGCGCGTCTCCGCGGAGCACCGCAGCCACGGCGCGTGGATCGAGCCGCGCCCCCGCGAGCGCGGCGCAGCTGTAGCCGCCCAGCGAGAAGCCCGCGGCCGTGACGCGTGCGGGGTCGACCGGGAGCGCGCCGAGCGCCCAGTCGAGGGCGCACGAGAGGTCGCGAGGACGCTCCCATGGCAGCGCGAAACCCTCGGGGAGGTAGTCCTCGGCGGAGGTGTTGCCGTGATGGTCGACACCCACCACGAGGTGCCCGGCCGCCGCGAGCGCCTCGGCGAGCCACGCGAGCTGCGCGACAGCCCCTCCCGTGCCGTGCGACAGGAGCGTCAGGGGCAGGGGGCCATCGGCACCGCTCGGCTCCCACACGGTGAGAGCGACGGGGCGGTGGGACGCGGGGTCCGCCCAGGAGCGGCGGGAGGCGTCGGCGATGACGAGGGTGCGCACGGGCCCATCCAACCAGGGACGATGCCGCCGCGCGAGGGAAGCGATCAGCCGGTGGCGACCTCGGTGCCAGGGGTGTTCGACCACTGCGACCACGAGCCCGGGTACAGGGCAGCGCGCACTCCCGCCACCTCGAGCGCGGCGATCTCGTGCGCGGCAGTGACGCCGGAGCCGCAGTAGACGGCGACCTCCGAGTCGTGACCCACGCCGGCATCGGCGAACCGCGCGGCGAGCTCCTCGCGGGCGAGGAAGCGGCCGTCGGCGCCGACGTTGCCAGCGGTGGGCACGTTGACGGCTCCAGGGATGTGGCCCGCGCGGGGGTCGATCGGCTCGGACTCGCCCCTAAAGCGCTCGGGGGCGCGTGCGTCCATGAGGATGCCGTGGCCGGGCCAGGTGGCGGCCTCGGCGAGGTCGACCACGGGCATGAGGCCCCAGGCGAGCGCCATCGTGCCGGGCTCCACCTCGACGCCGCCGGACTCCACGGGTCCGCCGTCCGCGACCCACGCGGCGAGGCCGCCGTCGAGAATACGCGCGTCGACGCCGGCGTGGCGCAGCAGCCACCACGCCCTGGCGGCGGCGAGCGACGGGCCGTCGTCGTAGACCACCACGGTGTCGCCGTCGTTCAGCCCCCAGCGCCGCGCCGCGGCCTGCAACGCGCCGTGGTCGGGAAGCGGGTGGCGGCCGTCCTCCGGCTCCCCGTGTGCCGCGAGGTCGGCGTCAAGGTCCACGTACACGGCCCCCGGAAGGTGAGACTCGAGGTAGGCCGGACGCCCGTCCGGCCGGGCGAGCGACCAGCGCACGTCAAGCAGGCGGACGGCGCCGCCATGGGCGCCGGCGTACGCGTCGCCGAGCTCCTCGCGGAGCTCGGCGACGGAGACGAGCGGCATCAGTGGGCGACGCTGACCGACGCCGCGAGGTCGCCCTCGCCGGCGATCGACACGCGGGGCTCGCCCGTGGCGGGGTCGACGGCGAGGGTCTCGGAGGCGATGAGCGAGGTCCAGGTCGTGACGGCCTCGACGCGGTCGGCGGGCACCGTGAGCGCAAGGGTGATGCGGTCGCTGACCTGCAGCCCCTCGGCCTTGCGGGTGTCCTGGACCACGCGGATGACGTCGCGGGCGTACCCCTCGGCCTCGAGCTCGGGGGTCAGCCCGGTCTCGAGCAGCACGAAGCCGCCGGTGGGAAGCACGGCGGCGGCCTCGTCGGCGGCGGAGCCGTCGCCGCCGATGACGGTCGCCAGCTCGTACTCTCCCTCGACGAGGGCGATGCCGCCGGAGACCACCTGGCCGCCCGCTGCGGACCAGTCGCCCGTCTTGGCGCCCTTGATGGCCGCCTGCACGTCCTTGCCGATGCGCGGGCCGGCAGCGCGCGCGTTGACGGACAGGCGCTGCTCCACGGGGTGAGCGTCGGTGAACTCCTTCACCGACACGAGGCGCACGTCCTTGACGTTGAGCTCCGAGGCGATGAGGGCCGCGTACGGGGCGAGGGCACCGGCATCGGCCACCGCCACCTCAAGCGCCGCGAGCGGCTGACGCACGCGGATCTTCTCCGCCTTGCGCAGCGCGTGGGCGGAGGAGACCACCTGGCGCACCTCGTCCATCACCGCGCCGAGCGACGGGTCCACCCACGCGGGGTCGATGACCGGGTAGTCGGTGAGGTGCACGGAGCGCTCGCCCGTGAGGCCGCGGTAGATCTCCTCGGTCTCGAGGGGCAGCAGCGGCGCCGCGAGGCGCGTGACGGTGGTGAGGACCGTGTAGAGGGTGTCGAACGCGGCGGCGTCCTCGTCCCAGAAGCGGTCGCGCTGGGTGCGGATGTACCAGTTGGTCAGCAGGTCCATGAACTGCGTGAGCGAGGCCGATGCCCCGGGCACGTCGTAGCCCTCGAGCTGCGCGCCCATGGCCTCGGTGAGCTCAGCGGTCTTGGCAAGCATGTAGCGGTCCATGACGGCAAGGCCGGGCACGTCGCCTGCGGTGATCGGCTTCGCGGTGTAGCCGGTGGCCCCGTTGGCGGCGCCCGCGTACAGCGTGAAGAAGTAGTACGAGCTCCACAGCGGCAGCATCACCTCGCGGACGCCCTCACGGATGCCCTCCTCGGTGACGATGAGGTTGCCGCCGCGCAGGATGGGGCTCGACATGAGGAACCAACGCATCGCGTCGGAGCCGTCGCGGTGGAACACCTCGTTGACGTCCGGGTAGTTGCGCAGGCTCTTGGACATCTTGCGGCCGTCGGAACCGAGCACGATGCCGTGGGAGATGCAGGTCGAGAACGCCGGGCGATCGAACAGCGCCGTCGCCAGGACGTGCATGACGTAGAACCAGCCGCGGGTCTGGCCGATGTACTCGACGATGAAGTCCGCCGGGTTGTGGGTGTCGAACCAGTCGGCGTTCTCGAACGGGTAGTGCACCTGCGCGAACGGCATCGAACCGCTGTCGAACCACACGTCGAACACGTCGGAGATGCGACGCATGGTGCTCTGACCCGTGGGGTCGTCGGGGTTGGGGCGCGTGAGGTCGTCGATGTACGGACGGTGAAGGTCGGGCTGACCCTCCTCGTTCAGCGGCAGGCGGCCGAAGTCGCGCTCCAGCTCCTCGAATGACCCGTACACGTCGGTGCGAGGGTAGGCCGGGTTGTCGCTCACCCACACGGGGATGGGCGTGCCGAAGTAGCGGTTGCGGCTGATGGACCAGTCGCGCGCCCCCTCGAGCCACTTGCCGAACTGGCCCTCCTTGATGTGCTCGGGCACCCAGGTGATGTCCTCGTTCAGCTCGACCATGCGGTCGCGGAAGTCGGTGACCTTGATGAACCACGACGAGATGGCGCGGTAGATCAGGGGGTTGCGGCAGCGCCAGCAGTGCGGGTAGCTGTGGTCGTAGGTCTCGTGACGCAGCACCAGCTCGCGCGCCTTGAGGTCCTTGATGATGCCCGGGTTGGCGTCGAAGACCTGCTCGCCCACGTAGTCGGTGATCTCCGCCGTGAAGCGGCCCTTGGAGTCGACGGGCACCACGGTGCCGATGCCGTTCTCGGCACACACGGCGGCATCGTCCTCACCGAAGCCGGGGGCCATGTGGACGATCCCGGTGCCGTCTTCGACGGACACGAAGTCCGCCACGAGCACGCGGTGGGCGTTCTCGAAGCCGGCAAAGTAGGCGAAGGGGGGCGTGTACGACAGCCCACCCAGCTGGGCGCCGGTGACGGTCGCGAGGACCGTCGCGCCCTCGCCCAGCTCGCGGGAGTACGCGCCGAGGCGCGCGGAGCCGATGACGAGGCGGCGGCCGGCGAAGGTCGAGTCGGCGCCGGGGGCCACCACGGAGTACTCGATCTCGGGGCCGACGGCCACGGCGAGGTTGCTGGGCAGGGTCCACGGCGTGGTGGTCCAGATGAGGATCTCCGCGCCGGCGAGGTCGCCGGGGGCGTCCACGAGCGGGAAGGTCACGGTCAGCGCGGGGTCCTGGCGGGACGCGTAGACGTCGTCGTCCATGCGCAGCTCGTGGTTGGACAGCGGGGTCTCGTCGCGCCAGCAGTACGGCAGCACACGGTGGCCCTCGTACGCGAGGCCCTTGTCATACAGCGACTTGAACGCCCAGATCACCGACTCCATGAACGTGGGGTCGAGCGTCTTGTAGTCGTTCTCGAAGTCCACCCAGCGCGCCTGGCGCGTGACGTAGTCCTGCCACTCGTCGGTGTAGCGCAGCACGGAGTCGCGGCACGCCTTGTTGAAGGCGGCGATCCCCATCTCTTCGATCTGCGACTTGTCGGTGATGCCGAGGATGCGCTCCGCCTCGAGCTCGGCAGGCAGTCCGTGGGTGTCCCAGCCGAAGCGGCGCTCCACCTTCTTGCCGCGCATGGTCTCGAAGCGCGGGACCACATCCTTCGCGTAGCCCGTGAGCAGGTGCCCGTAGTGGGGAAGGCCGTTGGCGAAGGGCGGGCCGTCGTAGAAGACGAACTCCTCGGCATCGGCGCGGTTGTCGATCGACGCCTGGAACGTGCCGTCGGCCTTCCAGTACGCGAGCACCTCCTCCTCGACGGAGGGGAAGCTCGGGGAGGCGGGGACCTCGGCGTCGGGCCGATGCTGGGGGTACGTGCTCATCGCGGTGCGCGTCCTTCACTGGGTGGTGTCTCGTTCGTGCGAGGACGCCTGGGCCCGAGGGCCGCGGCGCGGTACCACCCCGCTTGCACCCGAGGGTGCCGCTCATGCCTCCGCTTCCACGAAGGCGCCGCTGTGACGGGCTGCCCGTGCGGTTCTACTGAGGCCCGGGGGCCCGTTCTTCCGCAAGCTCACCGGTGATGGCCGGGTCGATGCTGGTGCGCCCAGTGTACGACAGGAGGCCGATGCGGTGGCCGGGACAGGCGGGCGGCGCCCCGCGGCCGCCGGGTCAGGCCATCAGCGCCACGACGGCGGCGCCCGCGAGGACGGCGACCGGTGCGAGGACGGCGCCGTAGGCAACGTACCGGCGCCACGGCACGTCGACCCCGGCGGCGACCAGCTGCCGATGCCACAGCAGCGTCGCCAGCGACGCCCACGGCGTGACGAGGGGGCCGGCGTTGACCCCGACGAGCAGCGCCGCCAGGAGGGCCGGGCTGTGGCCCAGCGGCTCCAGAAGGAGGTAGGCCGGGAGATTGTCGAGGAGGTTGGCTCCGAGCAGCCCCGCGCCGGCGGTGGCGAAGACGGCTCCGGCTCCCCCGCCCAGGCCGGGCACGCTCACGTGGTCCGCGATCGCCGCGTGAAGGGCGGCTGCGGTGCCGAACAGACCCGCCGCGAACAGCAGCACCGCCCACGGCACGTCGCGCCACCAGACGCGGTACGGCGCGCCGTGACGCCGGCGCACCCACGCCAGGGCGCTGAGCGCGACGGCCGCGAGCGCCGACGGGATCCATGGCTCGACGGGAAGCAGCAGCGCGGGAAGCGCGACAGCGAGCACCGCGACGCTCGCGCGCCACAGCAGCGGGTCGCGCGGAGGCTCGAGGGGCGGCTGCTCGAACGTCCCGCGCAGGCTGCCAAGCGAGACCCAGGCGAGGGCCGCGACCGTCACGGCGATGGTCGCGATCCCGGCGGGGGCGATCGTCGTGAGCCAGGTGACGGGGCTGGGGTCGCCGAGCCGATGCGCGGCGAGCAGGTTGGTCAGGTTGGACACCGGCAAGGTCAGCGACGCGGTGTTGGCGAGCCACACTGTCGCGAGGGCGAAGGGCAGCACGGGAGAGGCGGTGCGCCGCGCCATCACCACGACCACGGGGGTGAGCAGCACGGCGGTCGTGTCGAGCGATAGGAACGCTGTGCACAGGACCGCCACCACGACCACGAGCGCGAGGAGGCGCCGCCGGCTTCCCCGGGCAGCGCGGGTGACCGCGTGGGCCGCCGACTCGAACACCCCCGCTCGCGCGGCGACGTCGGCCACCACGGTGATCGCCGCCGCGAAACCCAGTACGGGGGCGGTGCGCTCGGCGGTGGCCGCCACGGCATCGGCCGGCAGGACGCCGCTCGCCACGGCGAGGACGGTGATGGCGGCAAGCGCCATCCCGAGACGAAGGATCACGGGCGAATCCTGGCACGCCGCGCGCCGTCCGCGATGACGGCGCACACTGGCGAGGGACGACACTGACGCGAAGGAGGCACTCATGCTCGGCGACGGCACGGCGTTCAGCACGTTCTCGACCGACTCGGTGGAAGGCGCGACCACGTTCTATCGAGACGTGCTCGGCCTCGAGGTCGAGACGTTTGACGCGATGGGACCGATGCTCACGCTGCACCTTCCCGGCGGCGGGCGCACCCTCATCTACGAGAAGGACGACCATGCCCCGGCGACCCACACGGTGCTGATGTTCGAGGTCGCCGATGTCGCGGCGACCGCGGACGCGCTTGCCGGCCACGGGGTCGCGTTGGAGCGGCTCGACTGGACCGACGAGGACGGCATCGCGCGCTCCCCCGAGATGCCCGATACGGCCTGGTTCAAGGACCCCGCGGGCAACTGGATCGGGATCATCCAGAGCGACTGAACCGCCCGCGAGAGTGGAGTGCATCACTCCACGAAAATCCGTGGAACTCGTGTGCCCGCGCGAGAGTTACCCTGGCAGTGGACACCCGCTGTCCCCCACCACACCTATCCCCGGAACCGTGGCTCTTGGAGCCGCGGTTTCCTTGCGTGCCCTCGCAGTCAGTCCCCGAAGGAGGTCCCCGTGAGCACCGAGCCGTACCCCGATCAGGAGCGCACCGCACCTGAGTCGGGCGACACCATGACCGACACCCTCGAGATGTCGGTCGTGGATCTGGCGCAGGCGCTTGCCGAGGACCCCGAGGGCTTCCTGGATCGCGACAACGCGGCGACGGCGGAGCTGCCGTCGGCCGATGGCGATGTGGAGCCCGAGGCCGCGACCGGGCCGCTCGAGTGGGCCGCGGGGGTGCTGGGCTGGGGCGGCGAGTCCGACGACGCCGAGGCCGACGACGAGTACGCGGCCACCGTCTTCACCGAGGCCGATGCGCAGCGCGTCGAGGAGATCCTCGAGGCCGAGGACGCGCTCCTTGCCACCGCGGAGGACGCCGCGGCCGACGAGCCGGACTCCCCGATGGATGTGCCTCGCGACGCCGTTCCCGGCGACGAGGCTCCTGGGGTCGACGGCGCCGGCGTCGAGGGCGCTGGTGCCGAGGGCGCGACGTCCGACCCGGTCGCGTACGACTACGACGCCTACGAGCCGGCGACCTACGACGCCGAGCCCACGACCGTGGCCGTGCCGATCGTCGGCGGTACCACGGAGGCGGTCCTCCTCGAGGAGCCCGTCCCCGGCACGCGCGACGAGGCAGCGCTCACGCTCACGCCGCGGCGCGCGAAGATCGCGCTCACGGTGCTCGCCGTCGCCGCCTTCGCCGCGGGAGTCAACGAGGGTGCCGTGGTGGCCCTCACGTCGGCGATCGCCTCCGGCCTGTCGGTGTCCGTCGAGTCCGTGGGGCTCCTCGCGACGGCATTCGCGCTGACCGTGGTGGTCGCGGCAGTGCCGCTGACGCTCGCCACCAAGCGCATGAGCCGCAAGGTGGCGCTGACCTCCGCGCTCGGCGTGTGGACCGCGGGAGTCACCATCGCGGCGACGGCGGGAAGCATCGAGATGCTCGCCGTGGGCCGCGTGGTCACGGCCGGCGCGCACGCCCTGTTCTGGGCGATGGTCGCGCCGATGGCAGCGAGCCTCTTCGCCCCACACCTGCGTGCACGGTCAGTGACGGGCATCATGATGGGCTCCGCGGCCGCCGGCGTCGCGGGCACGCCCGTCGTGACGACGCTGGGCACACAGTTGGGCTGGCAGGTGCCGTTCTACGCCCTCGCCGTGCTGGGCGTGGGCCTCACCTTCGCGATGGCCTTCGCGCTGCCGGGATCGCGCGGCGGCACCTCGACCGCCGCCGTCCTGGGCGACATCCCGCACCGCGGCGCGTTCTTCCGCGTCCTCACGGTCGCGTTCCTGGTCTCGGTCGCCATGTCCACCACCTGGACCTACGTGGTGCCGTTCTACACGGAGGTCGCGGGCATCTCGATCTCGATGGTGCCGGTGATGTTCGCCCTGGGAGGCACGCTCGCCGTCGGCGCGACGTTCGCCATCGGCAACGTGCTGGGCCGCCACGCGGTGCGCACCGTCGCCGTGGGTGGCGCCATCATGGGCCTGGGCTGGGTCGCCTTCATGGTGGGCACCGCCTGGGCCGCCATCGCCGGCCAGATCTGCCTGTCCGTCGGGTGGGCGGTGCTTGTCGCGGCGCTGCTGAACTGGGCGATGCGCCACGCACCCTGGCGCACCGAGATCGCGGGCGGCGTCTACACGTCGACCGCGAACGCTGGCTCGGCCCTCGGGCCGCTGCTGGGCGCGGCGATCGCGGGAGCTTTCTCCACCGCGATCCTGCCGTGGGTGTCGCTCGCACTCACCATCGTCGCCGGCGTCGTCATCGCCACGGTCGACCGCCGCACGCTCGCCGCCCTCGCCGTCCCGCGCCAGGTGCGCATGGCCCGCCGCAACCTCGTGGAGGTGCAGCAGCGCCGCCGCGAGTGGCGGGTGCAGCGCAAGGAGCTCGCGCGCCTCGACCGCGAGGAGGCCGTCTGGTACCGGATCGAGGCTCAGCGGCGCATGGACACTGTGCCGCGCGAGATCGCGCTGGACCGCTCCCTGCTCATGCGCTGAGCCGGGCCGCGCCCCTGGCGAGTCGGCAGCACCCGGGAGGAACGGCGCTCAGGCGTCGGCGCCGCGCTCCACGGGGGCGTCGGGAATCATCGCGACGTTGAGCGAGTACGGCTGGGCGCCGTCGCGCCGCGGCTTGTCCTCGTACTTGGCGTAGAGCGCGGCGAGGTCCCTTCCCAGCTCGTCGGCCTCGGCCTTGGTGAGCCACGTGCCGCCGTTGCGCACCGAGAGGAACTCGTTCCTCCAGGAGCCGTCGTCGCGCGAGCCCACGAACCGGGACGTGGTGGCGACAAGGTGATCGGCGAAGGCCTGCAGGGTGGCGAGGAACTCCTCCGGCGTGCCGGAGGTGAACTCCTCGTTGGTCATCATGGCGGCCTGCGCGACGGTCCGGTAGGTGCGCTCCATGGCGCCCCCGCGGCGCTCGGAGCTGACCACCTCGATCACGCCCGCGTCCTTCAACTGCGCAATCGCGCGGTACAGCGACGCCTGCGGCACCTCGGGCATCATGCGCTGCAGGTCGCGCGTGGTGAGGGAGTCGCCGCTCAGCGCGATGACGACGCGCATGCGCACCGGATGAAGCAGCAGACGCGCGCGGTCGGTTCCCATGTCGCCACTCTAGCGGGGCAAACGCCCGTCCGAGGGGCATCCGGGACATACCCGACAGCCGTCGGTTCAGGCCCGCGCGCGCCCGATCCCCGGCAAGAACTTTCCCGTGCGCGCGGCATACTCCGCGTACCCCGGGTAGGCGTCGCGGAGGTAACGCTCCTCGGCCCGCGTCTTGACCTCGAAGAACACGCACAGAGCCGCCACGGCGAGGTAGCAGGTCCACTTTCCCGAGCCCACCGCGACGCCCAGGCAGATGACGTCGAGCGCCGTGTACATGGGATGGCGCACCCAGCGATAGAGGCCGGCGGCCACCATCCCCTCGCCGTTGGGCACGGGTGAGGGGGTAAGCGAGCCGTCGAGCGAGCGGCCCGTTGAGAGGACCCCTGCCGCGCCGACGAGCACCGGGACGAGCGACAGCCACAGCGAGGCCGCCCACTCCCCGCCGGGGGCGGGAAGGAGCGCCGTCACCGCCACCAGCAGGAACATGAAGCCCTGGAGGGCGACCATCCCCCAGCGGCCCTCGCGCACGAAGGCCAGCCAGTGCATCGGGCTGCCGCCGCCCGCCATCAGCCGCGCCTCCGGCCCGCGCCGGCGCCGCTCGCGTGAGCCGACACCTCGGGCTGGTGGTCGTCGATCCAGGCGTCGACGGTCTCCCACCAGTCGTACAGCCACGCCTCGCGCTCCTCGCGGCCGGCCGGGATCTCGTCGGGCATCGCCGTCCAACCCTGGAGGGTGATCCTCTTGTCGACCGGCAACTCGCGCCACACGTCGCGCACCGTGGAGAGCCGCTCGAGGCCCGTGTGGGCGACGACCATCACGGCCGCGTCGGGGCAGGCCTCGATGGCGGCGAGCACGCCGCCGGGGTGGGGAGGCATGACGTGGGGCATCGCGTCGGCCCTGTCCGCGAGCGCGTCGCGGCCGGCGGCCCGCAGCTGCGCGATGCGCTTGGCGCGCCTGCCGGGGGTCGCGTTCGCGCCCTCGGGGAAGATGAGGAGGGCGTCCTCCGGCTGGAGGTCGCTCGCCATCGCCGCGATCGACAGCGCGCCGCTGGGTGCACCCTTGCGCCGTGAGCGCCGGGGCGCCACGAAGCGGGTGGGGACGCGGTTGAGCAGGACGTCGACGGCCGGGTCCCACTGCAGGGTGTCCTTCAGGACGATGGCCGGCTCGCGCTTGAAGCGGTTAATGAGGGACTCGACGATGATGAACGAGTCCCCCGGCCCCGCGTGGCGAGACACCACGATCAGCGGCCGCCCCTCGGCGACGGCGTCGATGTCCCACTCGCGGGTGTCGATCTCGAGGCGCAGCGTCCAGCGCGCCGCCTGGAACAGCGACCGCAGCATGGTTCCCGCGAGCGCGTAATGCTGGCGCTGGAACCACGGCTCGCGCACCTTCCACCCGAAGCCCGAGATGATCCACAGGCCGAGCATCCACACGAGCGCCACGGCGTCCCACAGCAGGTACAGGCCCGCCATGAACAGGACGCGCAGGATGCGCACGCGGCCCGGCAGGGCCCACGCCACGACGCCGGCGACGACGATGACCAGCCACGCCGTCATCGGCAGCCACACGAACGCGAGGGCCACGATGAGCGGCGCGATGACGCAGCGGCGCACCCACACCGGGGGCAGCCTCCAGTAGCGCGACATCAGCGGCCCACCCCCGCGGAGGCGAGGTAGGCGCCGGTCGCCTCGTAGGCGGCGTCCATGCGCGCGCGCACGGTGTCGAGGCGGCGGAACGAGCCGAGTTTCTCGTCGCCGTCCTGGGCCCCTCCGTACGGAAGGACGTGCACGGTGACGCCCGCGGGGACATCGGCCATATCCCTCGCGAAGCGATGCCGGCGCGAGATCTCGAAGGCGACCTTGGCGACGTCGGACGGCTTCTCGGGGGCGCTCAGCGGCTCCTCGATGCGCCCCACCTGGAGCACGAACACCTCGTCGGCGCCGCGCCTGATCGCCTCGCCCAGCGGGATCGAGTTCACGACGCCGCCGTCGATGTAGTGCTCGCCGCCGATGACGGTGGGCGGCAGGGCTGCGGGGACGGAGGCCGAGGCGAGGACAGCGTCGACCACGGGCCCGGAGTCGAACCAGGTCTCGGCCGCGCGCTCGATGGACGCCGCGCACACCGCGAACGGCACCCGCAGGTCCTCGAAGGTGGCGTCCGCGCCGACGAGGCCGGCGATCATCTCGCGCAGCGGCGCCGGGTTGGACAAGTGGGTGCGCGACTTCGCGAGGCGGCGCAGCTGACGCGGCCACCACTCGCCGTAGATGGCCGATGCCGTGGGGGCATGCCACGCCTCGTCGAGCGTGTCGATGACGCTCGGGGTGGGGTCGTGGGCCACGGCGGCGCCGTTCAGGGCGCCGATGCTGGTGCCGACGATGAGGTCCGGCGTCACCCCCGCCTCGAACAGGGCACGCAGCATGCCGACCTCGACGGCGCCGCGCACGCCGCCACCTCCCAGGACGAATCCGACGGTCATATCCCCAGGCTAGTGGCGAGGTGCGACACGCCACCCATCCACCGCATCGGCCGCGCCGAATACCCGGTGACACGCGGCACCGGCCGGGGAACCCTCCCTCCGGCGCCGCATGAGCGAGGATGGCCGCGGACACTCACGCGAGCCACAGGGACGGGGACGGATGACGACGGACGAGGAGGAGGGCATGGAGCGACATCTGCGCGCGGTGCCCGCCGCCGCGCAGGCCCCGGCGGACCCGGCGGTGGCCATGGCAGCGCTGCTGGAACGCACCGCGCTGGGCGACACGGCGGCCTACGAGGAGCTGTACGGCCTCGTCGCGGGCGCGGTGTTCGGCCTCGCGCTACGCATCGTGCGCGACCGCGACATGGCGGAGGACGTGGCCCAGGAGGCGCTTGTCGAGGTGTGGCGGCGCGCGGCGAGGTTCGATCGCGAGTCAGGGACCGCAAGGTCGTGGATCCTCACGATCGCCCACCGCAGGGCCGTCGACCGAGTGCGGTCCGAGCAGGCGCACACCACACGCGTCCAGGCGCAGGCACCCACGGTCGAGGTCGACCATGCCGGCCCCGAGGACGTGATCGACGACATGCATAGCGAGTGGCAGGCCGCGCGGGTGCGCGCCGGGCTCGCGACGCTGACGGACCGTCAACGCGAGGCGCTCGACCTGTGTTTCTACAAGGGCTTCACGCATCGCGAGGCCGCGAAGGCGCTGGGGATACCGTTGGGCACCGCGAAGGCAAGAATCAGGGATGGATTGATCAAGTTGCGAGATGGATGGGGAGGAGAGCGATGAGCGAGGAACTGCACACGCTCGCGGCGCCGTACGTCGTCGACGCCCTCGAGCCCGCCGAGCGCGACGCCTTCGAGGCCCACCTGGCCACCTGCGCGGACTGCCGCGAGGAGGTCGCCTCGCTGGCCCTCGCCACGGAGGAGCTCGCCGCGTCGCACGCGGTCACTCCCCCGCCGTCGCTGCGCGCGGCCGTCATGGCCGAGGTGAGCCGGACTCCGCAGCTGCCTCCCGTGGTTGAGCCTGTGGCCGAGCCGGCTGCTGAGCCTGCGGCCGATGCCGGGGCTACGGCCGATGCCGTGGCCGGGCGGACGGCGGGCGCGTCTGTCTCGTCTGCCGCACCTGCCGCATCGGTCGACGTCGTTGACGGCGACGCCGCCTCGGTGACGCCGCTCGCACGCCGCCGCGCGGGCCGGTCGCGGCGCTGGTGGATCGCGGCCCCGGTCGCCGCCGTCAGCCTCGCCGTCCTCGTGGTGGGAGGCGTGATGATCGCCGATGCCCGCTCCGACCGCGCCGCGCAGCAGGCCCTTGAGGCCGACGCGCTCGAGGTCGCCGGGGCATCGGACATGGAGGCCATGGCGATGGACCTGGGCACCGGGCGGCTCATGGTGAGCGCCGAGACGGGATCGGTCGCCCTGCTCGGTAGCAGCGCGCCGGTACCCGACGAGGGCCGCGAGTACCAGGTGTGGCTCGTCATGCGCGACGGTACCGTGGTCGCCGGGCCCACCTTCACCCCTGGCGCGGACGGCGACTACCTCGCGGTGTCGGACGCGGACGTGGCCCAGGTGGCGGCGGTGGCGCTGACGGAGGAGCCCGAGGGCGGTTCGGAGGCCCCCACCATGGAGCCCTTCGCGGTCACGGAGATGCCCGCCGAGGCCTGACGCGGTCCGCGGCGCGCGGCACGCTCGACGTGCGCGCGCCGCGGATCGGCGCGAGACTGACCCTATGGCGGAGATCCTGCTCTTCCACCACGCGCACGGCCTCACCGACGGGCTGAGCGCGTTTGCCGAGCGCCTGCGTGCCGACGGCCACACTGTCCACACTCCCGACACGTACGCGGGGCTGACGTTCGCCAATCTCGACGACGGCGTGGCCCACGCCGAGTCCATCGGCCGCGACGCCGTGGCCCACGTCGCGATGCGGGCGGCGCGCAAGCATCCCAACGCGACCGTCACCATCGGGTTCTCGCTGGGGTCGATGCAGGCGCAGATGCTCGCGCAGCACCGGCGCGGCATCCGCGGCTGCGTACTCGTGGGAGGGGCCATCCCTCCCGAGCACCTTGGTGGCCCCTGGCCTGCGCACCTGCCCGTGCAGGTCCACGTCGCCGACCCCGACGACTGGTGCACGCCCGACGAGGTCGAATCGCTTCGCCGCTCCGCGCCGCACGCGGAGGTCTTCACGTATGCGGGACGCGAGCACATGTTCGTGGACCCCACGCTTGCCGACTACGACGCCGATGCCGCCGACGCCTTCGAGGAGCGCGTCACGGGGTGGCTGAAGGCGCTCGACGCGTCGTAGGGCTCCGGCGGTCTGGTTCCGGCGCGCTGGCGGGGCCTAGGCCTGCTCGGTGACGTCGGCGACGGTCGCGCCGAGCACTTCAACCAGCACCGCGGGGTGGAGAGAGGCGGCGACGCCGTGCGCTCCCCCGCCGATCGACACGGGACCCTCACGGGAAACGATGAGACGGTCGGCGATGACGGGCCACGCGGTGGTCGCGCCGAACGGCGTGATGGTGCCGCGCTCGTAACCGGTCACGTCGCGCGCGACGTCCTTGTCCGGCATCGATAGGCGGCTGACTCCCAGTTGGTCGCGCAGCTTGGGCCAGCTGATCTGCCTGTCTCCCGGCACCAGCACGAACAGGAAGTCGCCGTCGCCGCGACGCACCACGAGGGTCTTCAGCACCTGGTACGGGTCGATGCCCCTGGCATCGGCCGCCTCCTCGAGGGAGCGCACGGGGCCGTGGACGGTCACCTCGTAGTCGATGCCGAGGTTCTCGAGGGCGCGCAGGGCGGGGGTGTCGGGGGCCTCGGCGGCATCGGCCATCCGCGAACTCAACCGACGCCGGCGGTGAAGGAGCCGCCCGAGGTCCCGGACTCGTTCACGATGTCGATGGCGAAGTAGGGGGCGATGTCGCCTGCCCACCAGTCGGCGAGGGCCTGGGTGGCGGACGGAATCCAGCCGTCGGTGATGGCGACGTAGGCGAGGGCGACCATGGCGGCGATGACGGCGGCCCGGATGAGGAGGGCCACCAGGTTGACGCCGGCGCGGGCATCGAAGTGTTCGACAGGCGCCAGGTGGGCGCGGGCGGCGTGCGCGGGGGCCGGATGATCCACGTCGTGTGCGGTGGGGGTGGCCTCGTGCAACCAGGCGGTGTCGGCCGGCGGGGCACTCGGCGAGGCGGGCTCGGTTGCGCGCCGGGCGGGACTGGGTCGCAGGGCTCTGATGGAGAGCTCGGGGACAGTCACGGTTCCTCCAAGGTGTGGGGACTGCGTGCCATCGCTTCAACTCTTTCAAAGTGCGGCGGATTCCGCTCGGCAGGTTGCGAAATCGTGATGTTCCAGATTCGGGAACATCCCTCCGCCCGTGCCCGTGTGTCTCCTCCTTGAGACTTACCCGGCCTCGCCCGGCCGCGCTGACTCGATCTCGGCGAACTTGGCGGCCATCGTCGGATTTCCACGGGTGAGCTTCTTGATGGTGAGGTCTTCGGCCTTGTCGTTGGCGAGGCGGAGGTTGTTGGCCGACTTGTGCAGCGCCTGCTTGGTCTTCTCGAGGTCCTTGATGGCCTCGTCGATACGCTTGACCGCCTCCTCGAAGCCGTCCGAGGCGAGGCGCCAGTTCCGCCCGAAGCGCTCCTTGAACTCGTCGAGTTCGCTTTCGAAGTTGGTGATGTCGATGTTCTGGGCGCGGACGAGCGCGAGCTCCTGCTTGTAGGCGAGCGCGCTCTGGGCGGCGTTGCGCAGCAGCGTGATGATCGGGATGAAGAACTGGGGGCGTACCACGTACATCTTGGGATAGCGGTGGGAGACGTCGACAATTCCCGAGTTGTAGAGCTCGTTGTCCGGCTCCAGCAACGTCACGAGCACCGCATACTCGCAGCCCTTCTCGTTGCGGTCCTTATCGAGTTCCTTGAAGAAGTCCTCGTTCTTGTGCTTGGTCGCGGTGGTGTCGGACTCGTTCTTCATCTCAAACATGATCGAGACGACCTCGGTCCCGTCCACATCCGACTCACGGAAGATGTAGTCGCCCTTCGACCCGCTCGATGCGTCGTTGTCCTTCTCGAAATAGGCGTTCTGGAAGCCCATGGGGCGCATGCGGTTGAACTCGTACTCGCAGTGCTGCTCGAGGGTCTCGCCAACCATCTTCGTGGACAGTCGCGCCTTCATGTCCTTGAGCCGCTCGATGGCGTCGTCGCGGTCCTTGATCTGGACCTCGCGGGCGGCGAGCTCGGCGGCGTGCTTCTCCTTGAGGGCCGCCTCGGCGTGCGACTTCTCGAGCGCGGACTTCTCGAGCGAGTGCTGAAGTTCCGTGATCTGCGCCGACTGGGCGGCGGCGGCCTTCTGCAGTTCGGCGGCGAGCTTGGCCTCGGCAAGTTCGGCGGCCGATGCGCTGGTCGCCTTGGCCTGCTCCACCTGAGCCGCGAGGGCGTCTCGCTCCTTCTCGACGACCTTGAGGGCGTCGGCGACGGCAAGCTGCTGGCGAGTGCCCGATGCCTCGAGCTGCGCCTTGAGCTCCTGAATCTCCGCGTCCTTAGCCGAGGCGGCCTTCTGGGACTCCGCGGCCGCGCGGGAGGTCGCGAGGTCGACCGCCGCCTTCTTGTCGGCCTCGGCGAGGTGCAGGCGCTTCTCGAGTTCGGCGTCGAACTCCTTGGTGCGGACCTGGTTCACGATGTCCGCGTAGCCCGCCTCGTCGACGGTGAAGGCCTTCCCACAGTGCGGGCAGGTGATCTCGTGCATGCCTAGCTCCTCCTCGTTGCCTGCGAGTGTAGGCGGGCTCGGCGGCCCGGCGGCCCGAGGGTTTCCGCGTGGCGGCGGGCGGGCGCGCGACTCCGCGATGGCGTTCGCCCGGACATTTGGCGTGCACCTCCAGAGGCTGCCCGGACAGCGTGGCTCTCTTCGACCACTCCGTGCGCCAGATAGCCGACCAGTTCTTCGACCGCCTCATCGGCCGGAGTCTTTACGGAATCGTCACGCGCCTCGACCCGCATCGACACGCAGGGCTCCCGCCGCACCAGCGGACACGCGCCACCGCCCCGCTCCCTCGGCTCGTCGACGGCGTCGACTTCCGCGGCGTCGGCTCCCCGCGGCACCTCGGGTTCCAACGGATAGACATCGAACAGCCGTCTGCCGCCCGGGCGTCGTCGACGGGCGGGATCGACCTCGGCCGGAGGTATGAACCACACCTCGCTCGCGGTGGCCTCGATCTTCCAACCCGCCCGGTGCACGTCGTGGTGGCACCGCACGCAGAGCATGACCCCGTTGGCCAGGTCGGTCCGGCCGCCGTGCGCCCAATGAACGAGATGGTGAGCGTCACACCACGAGGGCGGCGCACCGCACATCGCGCAGCCGCCGTCCCGCTCGACGAGCGCCAGCTTCTGCTCGGAGCTGAACAGCCGCACCTTGACGCCCTGATCGAGCACCTCGGACTTGCTTCCCAGCACCTGCGGGACCACACCAGCCGCGGCTGCAGCGCGTCGAAGCGCTCCGGCGTCGATGCTGGCCGCGTGTCCGTCGACGGATGCCCCGCCCAGGCCCTGACGCAGTTGTTCGAGACTCGTCCGCACCACCAGCGTCACGCCGGCGCGAGGCAGCACTGTCACCTCACACCCCAGGAGGTGGCGTGCGAAGTCGCCCATGGCATCGGCCCGCACCTGTTCGGGCGTGCGCTCGTCGACGATGACGGACTCCCCCGCCTTCGCCGCGTCCTGCATGCGCTTGCGCAGGCGGAAGTTCTGATTGACCATCGCCTGCATCGCGGCGACGAGGGGCGCGCCGTTCTCAGGGTCGAGCCGGCCGTTGATGGTGACCATGCCATCGGCCGCCTCCCCGATGCGCAGGAAGCGCCGCTCGCGGCGCTCCTGAGCGAGGGCGTCGCGATGCTCGGCGTCGAGCCGCTCCTCGGTGCGCGTGATGAGACCGGCAAGCCGTTCGAGGCGCATGTAGCGCGCGGAGAAGACGAGGTCGCGCTCCGCGGCGGCGAGGGCCGATGCCTCGACACGCTTCCCGACCCGGCGCAGCATCCGGGTGATCATGGTCGACGCCTCGACGCTCAGCTCGCCCGCGTTCACGGCGCGTGCCACCTCGGGGAACACGGGCATAGGCCGCTCGGTGATTGTCTCGACTGCGGGCTCGCCACGCTCGACCCGCTCGGCGTCGCGAAGGGTCTCGCCGAGCTCGATGAGGCGGCTGGCATCGGCCGCGGAGCCTCCAGTCTGGGACGAGACAAGTCCGCGCTCGTCACCCCTGCCGCGCCCGCGCGCCAACCCGACCTTGCCGGCCTTCGCTCGCGACCGAGCGGCCTGTTCGGCCGCCACGACGGCCATCATGCGATCGGCATCCTTGCGCACGACACCGACCGCGACGGCGAGCGCGACCAAGTCGTCGTCGCCCATGCCGCTGACACCCGCATGAGTGAGGGGGCGCCGCTCCGACAGCGCGCGCCGCACCCGCGCGTCCCACTCGTCACCGGAACGCGCGCCCGGAACGACTCCCGTGGGAGCCGCCTGCGCCGTCGTCTCGGTCATGACTCCATCAGATCAGAGGGGTCTGACATCGCGGATTGCGCGACACTGAATGGATGAGCATCGAGGTGCGCGCGGCGACCGACTTCGCGGATGTGGCCACGCTCGTGGGGCCCAAGAAGCCCTCGTCGAACGTGTGTTTCTGCCTCAGCTACCGCATCGGCTCCAAGGAGAACCAGGTGCTGCGAGGGCCGGCTCGGGCCGATCGGGTGCGCGAGCTCTGCGCCCAAGATCCCGCGCCCGGAGTCATCGCCTATAGCGATGGCGAGCCCGTGGGGTGGGCGGCGGTGCACCCGCGCGCGGCGACGAGCTTCGCGCGCAACCGACTGATACCGCATGTCGACGACCTCGACGTCTGGTCGTTGTGGTGCATCCGCGTGCGGCCTGGGCACAGGAAGCAGGGCATCTCGCACGCGCTCGTTGAGGGCGCGGTGGCTCACGCTCGTGAACAGGGCGCGCCCGCCATCGAGGCGTATCCGGTCGATAACCAGGGAGAACGCGTCGACCTCACCATGGCGTACGTCGGCACGCGCGCGCTGTTCGAGAAGGCGGGGTTCACGAAGGCCGCGGACACCGGCTCCGTGTTGAACGGGTTTCCGCGGGTACTGATGCGGCTCGACCTGCGCGGTTGAGCAACGCTGGCCCCCACGCCGATGGTCCCGCCTCAGCAGGCATCACCGCCGATACGATCACGCGGGAGACTTCGCGACCTGAGGAGAGCGGCAATGGCGGGATATGCAGTCATCGACCTCGAAACAACGGGCTTTGCGTACAAGAGCCTCGACCGGATCTGCGAGATTGCCGTCGTACTCGTCGACCATGACGGGCGACGCGAGGACGCGTACTCGACCCTCGTCAACCCCATGCGGGATCTCGGCGCCCAGCACATCCACGGCATCGATGCCACGGACGCCCGCGTCGCACCGACCTTCGATCGCTTGATCGGCGACCTCACGGAACTCTTGGGGGGACGCACGATCGTCGCGCACAATGCGGCCTTCGATGTGCGATTCCTCGCAGCTGAGTACTCGCGCGCCGGGTTTGCCGTGAACCTCACTCCGGCGGACGCTGTGTGCACCATGCAGCTCGCCCGCGAAGTCGGCATCCCGCCGAAACTCGGCGAGGCATGCCGGCATGTCGGCATTCCTCTCAACGATGCGCACGCGGCGCTTGCCGACGCAGAGGCAACGGCCCGGCTTTTCGCAAGCTATCGAACGTTCAGCGCTGTCGAGAGGCGGTGGCACAGCCTTAGTTCGACAGGCTCAGGCGTTGCCTGGCCAGCGCTGCCTCCACTTCGCACACCGGCCGTCGGACGCGGGGCGACCCGGGCGGGTAGCGGCCTCCTTGAGTCGGTCGTGGCGCGGTTCGATGCCGCCCACCATGGGGACGGCGAGGCCCAGTACATCGAGGCGCTCGCACGGGTGCTGCTCGACCGCAAGATCACCGCAGAAGAGAAGCGAGACCTTGCTCGGGTGGCAGACTCTGCGGGCCTCTCCGCCGACGACTGCGCGCGACTTCACCGGACCTACTTACTGGGCATCGTCGATGTCGCGTGCGATGACGATGTCCTCACGGCTGACGAGCGCGCCTACATCGTCCAGCTGGCAAACTTCCTCGGTCTCGCCGACCTCGAAGTCGAGGCATTACTCGCTCACGCGAGCGCGAAGGTTTCCTCTGTCTCCGACGCGGTCACCTTCGACGAGGGTTCACTGGTGGTGTTCACCGGTCACTCCGCTGCAGACAAGGCTCGCCTCACGGCCTTGGCCAACGCGCGAGGTCTAGTGGTGTGGCCCGGCGTGAAGAAGGGCGTCTCCGCCGTCATCGCCAAGGATCCAGGGACTAATTCGGGAAAGGCCAAGAAGGCACGCGACATGGGCATACCCGTCGTGGGGCCGGACGTCCTCGCCTAGGTCACCGGCGGTCCCGGGCCGGTCGCAGGCGGCCTAACCCACCTCCCCAAACGGGTACCGCACCTCCACGAAAGGCCACGCCTCCGCAAGCCAGCGCGGTACGAAGGCCGCCACGGCATCGGCCAACCCGGCCGGGGCATCGGCCACCACCCACCACGAGACCTCCGCCACCGACCCGACATTCCCCACCGCGTCAGCAGGGTCGATGTACACGCACCCATAGATCGCGCCCTCGCCGGCAGGCAGGATCGCGTAATTGAACGACTCGTGCGTGACCATCTCGCGCGCGTGGCGGTCGAGGTCGGCGCGGTCGGCCTCGGCGGTCATGTCGGCCGGCGGCCAGCCCCACTCCTCGCCGTACTTCGCCCACAGGCGAGCCTGGTTCCCCATCACCGCGACCATGTCGATGTCCGTGTCGTCGGGACTGATGGGCCGCAGGTGCACGCCCTCGACCAGGGGCACCAGCAGCGGGTGCTCGAAGTCGGCGGGGAGCCACGCGTCAGTCATAGGCACAACGTAGCGTCAGCCCTTCTCGGCCTCCGGCAGCCCGCGCCCCACCCACGCGCCCACCACGCCAAGCACCGCCAGCGCCACCAGAGCGACAGCATTACCGAACACCGCCAGGCCCGCCGTCACCACGCCCACCGCGAGCAGCAGCACGCCCATGAGCGTGTTCGCGACGGCCACGTACTCGGTGCGCTGATCGCCCTCGGCGATGTCGACCACGTACGTCTTGCGGGCCAGGCGCACGCCCAGGTGCACCAGCGCGAGCACAAAATAGGCGGCAGCCGGCAGCCACGCCGCCTCCCCCACGCCAGGCAGAGCCCGCAGCCCGAGGAACATCACAATCGTGGCCGATGCCGCGATCGAGGCGCCGATCATGAGCCGCCTCGAGGACGCATCGGCCAGCCGTCCGAACACCCGCCCGCCAATGATCCCGGCCACCCCCTGCGCCAGGATGAACAGCCCCAGCGACGACAGCCCCTCGCCGTCGCCCTGCAGCGACAGCGCCACCACGAACGGCGGGCTGAGCGCGGACACGAGCAGCAGGCCGCGGGCCACGACGAAGCGGCGGAAGACGCCGTCGTCCCGCCACAGCCCGGCCGCCTGGCTCACCCAGCCGGGTCCGTCATCGTCCGGCGGGGAATCGCCGGTGGCCGATGCCTGGGTCGCCTCGCGAGGCTTGCTCGCCTCGCCCTCCTCGCTCGGCTCCCGGATGGTCGCGTAGATCAGGGCGCCCAGCGCCCACAGCACGGCCGCGCCGCCGAGCAGCGCCGCGAGCACGCCCACACCCAGGTCCCCGCCCCAGAACCGCAGCCCCAGGCCGAGCGTCACCGCCACGATGGCCGATGCGACGGTCGTCACTCCCTGGATCTGACCCCGCTGCCCTTGCGACACGGTGCGGCCGAGCACGTCTTTGCTCGCGATCGAGCTCAGCGAGCGAGCGACGGCAAACACCGCGAGCGCCACGAGGATGCCGATGCCGGCGACCCAGCCCTCGGCGGTGGCGGCCACGAGCGCCATCGCGGCGGTCGCGACGGCCTGCCCGGCGGCGCCCGCGACCCACACCCACTTGCGTTGGCGCCTGGCCTGCACGCGCGGCGCCCACGCGGCCTGCGGGAGCATGGACCCGGACTCGCGGATGGGCACCAGGAACGCGACGAACGCGCCCGGGGCGCCCAGCGCGTTCATCAGCCACGGCAGGACCGTCTTGGCGTTGACCACCTCGTCGCCCGCCGACTGCAGCGCCTGCGCCGCCATCTGGCGCAGGCCGTTGCCCGCGATGTGCGGGCGCGCGTCGGCGCTCAGGTCATCCGCGTCCGAGTCCTGGTGGCGGACCAGGAGGTCGTAGAGCTTCTGCGCGGACATGCGGCTATTTTCTCAAAGGCTTGAGGGCGGCCGATGCCGTGGCCGGCTTGGCAGCCCCTACTCCCCCAGGAACGGCCCGCCGTTGTCGCGGGGGCCGTCGGGCGCGCGGAACTCCAGGCGGCAAATCGCCCGAATGGCACTGACGAGCCACTCGGCGATCATCTCGTCGTACTCCCCCTGCACGCCGCTGAACGCGACGACGAGCCCCTCGCGCACAATGCCGCCGGGCCACTTGATGTCGCCCGCGCGGTACAGGTGCGGCGAGTGGTCGCGCAGGCGCGAGGTGTCCATGCCGGTGCGCGCGGCGACGCGAGCCTTGGCGGTGGCCCACTCGACAAACTGCTCGGGGTCGTCGCCCAGGTAGGCGTTGAACAAAGGATCGGCCGATGCGTCGGCCGGGTCAAGCACCACGACCCCACCCTTGTAGCCGTTAAGCAGGCCGACCTCGTGGCCGCGCGCGATGGCGGGCTCGATGATGTCCCAGGCTTGGGCGCAGATCTCGCTCGTGATGCCGGTGAACATGTTGAAGTCCTTTCGCTCGGCGCAACCCCGTCATTCTGGCGCATTCTTCGGCACGGCTCCCGAGGTCGGATCACCGCGACACTCGCCAAGGGCCGCCGCTCGACACTCCCAGAGCCGATAGCATCCCTGGAGGAGCGCCGGAGCCGTCTTCGCGCACCAAGCCGCCGTGAGGGGAACACAATGCCGGCCGAAGAACAACGCACGCTTGAAGCCGTCCGTTCGCACCTCCGCGACGCCACGTCAGTTGATTCCCTCTCTGAGTCTTTCTCTGTATTCGTGCACGAGGCGCTCGAGGGCGACCTCGCAGAGGTCGACGCCCGTCTATTGCTCTGGAAGGACAGCCTCGAGAACCATCCGCTGAACGGCCTGGAGGAAGAGAACCTTCTCCGAGCCCGCCTTGACCAGCACCGTGTGGCGCGAGATTTCATCGCATGGGCCGAGCACAAACTCGACGTCAGGGCTCTGGCGAAGAGGACCCGCGACACCTCGACGATCGTTCACGGTGCGAACCCCCTTGCCGTCCAGGGCGCCGGCCTTGAAGCGGAGAGTCTGGGTCTGGTCGCGTCGCCAAACCTTCACATGCCCCTGGGAACGACGGACCGGGCCCAGGTCGGCCAGATCGCCGAGCACTTCGAGCGCGCCTGGAACCACCCCACTGCAGCCGCCGCGGCACGCGAGGCGTTCTTCGAAGCCGCCCGCGCTCTGTACGAGAACCGCGCCCCAGAGTCTCTGTACCTCCGCATCTTGACATCCCTCTTCAGCGACTTCGTCGACGAGTCGGGCGAGGAGACCGAGCGGCGTGGCCGCACCGGTTTCTACGACACGGAAGTGTGGAAGAAGCTCTACAAGTTCCAACGGGACGGAGTCCTCGGCGCGATCGAGAAGCTCGAGCGCCACAATGGCTGCATCATCGCGGACAGTGTTGGTCTCGGAAAGACCTTCGAGGCACTCGCCGTCATCAAGTACTACGAACTCCGCAATGACCGTGTGCTGGTGCTCGCTCCGAAGCGTCTTCGCGCGAACTGGACGCTCTACCGCGCCAATGACGCGCGCAACCCTCTGGTTGCCGATCGCTTCAATTTCGACGTTCTGAACCACACCGACCTGTCTCGCGAAGCCGGCATAAGCGGCGATATCGACCTTGCCCACCTGGAGTGGGGCAACTACGACCTCGTCGTCATCGACGAGTCGCACAACTTCCGCAACAACCCTCAGAGGGACGACCGCACCACGCGCTACGAGCGGATGATGAACGCGGTCATCAAGTCCGGCGTGCGCACCAAGGTGCTCATGCTGTCTGCGACCCCGGTCAACACCCGCCTGGCCGACCTTCGCAACCAAGTCCTCTTCGCCACTGAAGGCGACGACCGGGCGCTCGCACGCGAGGGAGTGAAGGACATCGGCCAGACCCTTCGCCAAGCGCAGACGCGTTTCAACGCGTGGCAGAAGACCCCCGATGAGCAGCGCACGGCAAAGTCCCTCGTCGGCATGCTCGGCATGGACTACATCCGGCTTCTCGATCTCCTCACGATCGCCCGCTCTCGCAAGCACATCGAGAAGTACTACGGCGTCGAGGACACAGGCAAGTTCCCGGAGCGCCTCGCCCCGATCAACCTGACACCAGGCATCGACCTCGACGGCGCCATGATCCCGCTAAACGAGATCAACCGCGCAATCCTGCGGCTCACTCTCGCCGCCTACAAGCCTACGAGCTACGTGCGCGATGGGCTCAAGGAGAAGTACGCCGAGGTCTACGACAGGTCGCTCCGCACCGGTGGGGCCCGCAAGTGGATCCAGACGGACCGCGAGAACAACGTGGTACACCTCCTGCGAGTCGGCCTTCTGAAGCGACTCGAGTCCTCGGTGAAGTCGCTCGGCCTCACGCTGGGGAAGATCCTCGACACGATCGACGCGTCGATCGAACGCCTCAATGAGTTCGAGGTCGACGGGTCACAGGGCGCGTCGATCCAGGACGAGGGCGCAGCCGCAAACCTTGGGCTCGACGACCCTGACCTGGACGATGCGGTTGGCGGCAACGTCAAGGTCTATCTCCAGGACATGAACCGCAGCGGTTGGCGGCAGGACTTGGAAGCCGACCGTGAGACGGTCGCCTCGCTCCTCGCCGAGGTAACCAAGGTCGACGTCTCACGCGATGCGAAACTGGCCGAACTCAAGCGGTTCCTGCGCGACAAGGTGGAGAATCCGACAAACGAGGGCAACCGCAAGGCACTGATCTTCACGGCGTTCAGCGACACCGCGCAGTACCTCTACGAGCATGTGGGGGTGTGGGCACGGCGCGAGCTCGGGGTCAACGTCGCCCTCATCACGGGTCAGTCGACCAAGAGCACTGTGCCTGGTCAGCGCCAGGACATGCACGTCGTGCTCTCCGCGTTCTCGCCGATCTCGAAGGGAGGCAACCCCGACGGCGACACCGTCGACATCGTCATCGCAACCGACACGATCTCGGAGGGGCAGAACCTCCAGGATTGCGACACCGTCGTCAACTACGACATCCACTGGAACCCGGTCCGCATCGTGCAGAGATTCGGACGCGTCGATCGCCTCGGATCGTCCAACGCTTCGGTCCAGCTCGTGAACTTCTGGCCCACGGACGACCTGGATTCGTACATCAACCTCGAAGGCCGGGTCTCGAGCCGGATGAAGCTCCTCGACGTCTCCGCGACGGGCGAGGAAAACGTACTCGACTCGTCGGACATGAACGATCTCGACTACAGGCGCCATCAGCTCGAGCAGCTTCAGAAGGCTGCGCCGGCGATGGAGGACCTCGCCAGTGGACTGTCGATCACGGACCTCACACTGTCGGACTTCCGCATGGATGCCTCGTCGCGGCCCAGAGCCGAACTTCAGCGCATCGATGCGTGGCCGCTCGCCCTATTCGGTGTTGCGAGGTTCGATGCAGGGTTGGAGTCGGATGGGCTCTCGCCTGGGGCCGTATTCCTCCTTCGGGTCAGGGCCGATGCGTTTGGTTTCTCCCAGGCGTATCCGCTCGCCCCGTATGTGCTCGCCTTCGTACGGGACGACGGGACGCTCGCCCACGCTATTGAGGAGCCCAAGCTCGCGCTCGACGTGCTTCGCAGGCACGCGCTCGATCGTGCCGAGCCGGACGATGCGGCGATCGCCGACTTCGAAGCAGCGACACGGCGCGGTCGTGACATGAACCACTATCGGAGTCTGCTGAGTGTGGCGGTCGAGGCCGCCTCGGGCCATGCGGAGCAGAAGCTAGCGGCTTCCATCTTCTCCTCCGCTCCGTCCTTGCTTGGCGCCGATGCGACGACCCCCGGGCTGGAGTCGATCGACGTCGTGGCGTGGATGGCGATCGTCCCGTGACTCCCGCGCCTGTCGACGTCGTGGAGATGCTGGGGCTTCCGGCACGCGCGCGAGAGACACATCGGCTCACGAAGAAGGACATCGTTGAGCAGTGGGAGCACTCGGCGCCTGCCGACGCCCGACTCCTCAGCCGGGCGATCGCCTCGGCAAGAATCGTGGGAGTGTTGAGTCCCGCGACGACCGGCGTTCCTGCCGTCCGCGACGCAGACCGCCCTGTCGACATGATCCCGGTCCTGGAGGTGCGGATGGCCGACGGCATCACCGCGAAGGATCAGCGCCGCGTAGCCGAGCTCCTGCACCGCGCGATGCCCCGTCCCGCCATCGTCGCCCTGTATCCGTCCGAACAGGTCCCTTTTCTCTCGCTCGCCCTCACCAGGCTCAGCAAGACCGAGGCAGGTATGTCGGTCGTAGAGGAGCACCTGGCCGCACCGGCTGACCGGATCGTAGCCGCGTCTCTACACGTGGGCGAACTCGACCGCACCGACCTCGGCGCGCTGTACCGCGATCTCGTGCGACGAGCAGCAGCAGACGGGGTGCCCTCTCCGAGTCTGCGTAACGCCGCCGAGGCGGTGGAACTCCGCCGCCGGGTTGCGGCGCTCGACGAGGATCTCCAGTCGGCGGTGCGCAGCGCAGCGCGCGAGAAGTCGATGCAACGGCGCATAGCGCACAACGGCGAGGCGCGCATCCTCCGTGACCAGATTGCCCAGACCCGCGCGGCGCTCTTCGGAGCCGGCGCTGATCAGACCCGAATAAGCGACGACCCTAAGGTAGGACCGTGACGACGCCCGCAGACAACGACTCAATTCAGTACGCACCGATCGAGGAACTGAGTGGTCGGGGTGAGGCCGCCGACAACGTTGCCCGACTCGCCGAGTTGTTCCCGGATGCAGTCACTGATGGGCATGTCGACCTTGAGGCGCTGCGTGGAATCCTTGGCGATGACGCCGCGCCGGCCGGTAGCGAAGCGTCGGGACTACGGTGGGTCGGAATGGCCGAGGCCCGTCGCCTGTCGACGCTTCCCGCGACCGGGACGCTCTTGCCCCGCCCGGACGAGTCCGTGGACTGGGACTCGACGCGGAACATCGTGATCGAGGGCGACAACCTCGAGGTTCTCCGACTCCTTCGGCGCGGTTACACGAACGAGGTCGATGTCATCTACATAGACCCGCCCTACAACACCACGAACGACTTCGTCTATGACGACAGCCGCGTCTCGACGGTAGCTGAGCATGAGACCGACGCCGGCCTGCGTGATGAGGAAGGTGCAACCCAGGTTGGTGCTGGGTCCAACCGCGCGGAAGAACGCCGTCTCGCCTCTGCACGGCATGCCAAGTGGCTCTCGATGATGTATCCGCGTTTGCTCGTGGCGCACTCGCTCCTCAAGGAGACGGGCGTGCTCGTCGCGGCGATCGATGACAACGAGCACGCGCGGCTGAAGTTGCTCTTGGACCGAGTGTTTGGCGCCGAGAACTTTATTGCCAATGTGGTGTGGCAGGGCGGGCGCAAGAACGACTCTCGCTACATTTCCGTGGGCCACGACTACATGCTTGTATACGCCAAGAGCGAAGGCGCGCTCGCGGAACTTGGCACTCGGTGGCGCGAAGAAAAGATCGGCGTCGAAGACGTTCTTGCCGCAGGCCAGCGCGCGTGGAGCGCCGCTGACGGCGACGAGGCCGGGGCTCGGCGCCACATGGTCGATTGGTTCCGTTCGCAGCCCGAAGACTCGCCTGTGCATGCCATGGCGCGCTATACCTATTTCTTGCCGGACGGAAGGCTCTGTCGGGACGATAACGTCACCTGGCCCGGCGGCGGCGGGCCGAAGTACGACGTGCTGCACCCAGTCACGGGACTTCCGGTGCCTGTTCCCGAGCGTGGCTGGCGTTCATCTGAGCCCAAGATGCTCGAAGACATTGCGGCCGGCCGAATCATCTTCCGCGACGATCACACGAAGCCCATCAGTGCCAAGCGACCACTTGATGAAGTCACGGGTCAGGTCGCGATGTCGGTTTTCGACCGCCAGCGGACTCACGGCGGACGCCGGCTGAAGGAGTTGTTTGATGGTGAGTCACCCTTCGATTTCCCCAAGGACGTAGAAGTGCTGAGTCGCTGGATCAATCTCGTTTCGGGCAGCAAGAAGGACGCGCTCGTAGTCGATTACTTTGCGGGGTCGGGCTCCACCGGGCACGCTGTCATGGACCTCAACGCCGCTGATGGTGGAATCCGTCGATACATGCTCGTGCAGCTCGACGAGGAGGTCGGGAAGGACGGCTACGACACCATCGCCGACATCACCCGCGAACGGCTGCGCCGAGCTGGCAAGAAGGTCGCAGAGAACCTCACCCTCGAGTCCGCTGACATCGACCTCGGCTTCCGTTCCTACCGCCTTGCGTCGTCGAACCTCGAGCCATGGGACGGTACCGGCGAACTGAACCTGATGGAGGCCGTCGACAACCTCGTTGAGGGCCGTTCGAGCGATGACCTGCTGGTCGAGATGATGCTTCGACTCGGCATCGAGCTCACGACGCCTGTCGAGACCCGCGAGGTCGCGGGCAGCACCCTCTACAACCTTGGCGCGGGCACGCTCTACGCCTACTTCGGCGAGAACGTGACGACCGAGCTAGCGATCGAGCTGGCGCGTGCGCTGGTGCAGTGGCGTGACGAGAACCCCGTCGACTCGGACGTGACGATCGTCGTGCGCGACACCGGCTTCGTCGATTCGTCAGCGAAGTTGAACTTGGACGCCGCAGTGAAGCAGGCCGGATTCACCACCTTCCGGAGCATCTGACGCGATGAAGTTCTCCTTCGACGCGGACCTCGATTACCAGCGTGCCGCCATCGACGCCGTGACCGGACTGTTTGCCGGCCAGGATGTGATGACCGGAGCCTTCGATGTGTACGCGCATCCCGCTCTGCACGCGGGCTTCCACGGCATGGCGGACACCGGTGTCGCCAACCGCCTGGTGCTCGACGCGGACTCCGTCCTTGAGAATCTCCACGCCGTCCAGGAGAACTCAGGCTTCGCGCCGGAGCCGGCTCTCGCTTCGTCCAACTTCACGATCGAGATGGAGACCGGTACGGGAAAGACGTACGTCTACCTCCGCACCGTCTACGAGCTGAACCAGCTGTACGGGTTCACCAAGTTCATCGTCGTTGTGCCCTCGGTCGCCATCAAGGAAGGCGTGCTGACCTCGCTCGGGATGCTGAAGGAGCACTTCGGGTCCCTGTATGGCAACCCGCCGATGCAGTACTTCCAGTACGACGGAGCCAACCCGTCGCGTGTGCGTTCCTTCGCCACGTCGTCGGGCATCGAGATCATGGTCGTCACCGTGGCGGCGATAAACAAAGCCTCGAACACGATGCACAAGCCGGTGGAGGCCCTTGACGACGAGCGGCCGATCGACCTGATCGCCGCGACGAAGCCCATCGTCATCGTCGACGAACCCCAGAGCGTCTATGGCGACGACGGCAGCCCACGCAAGAAGAAGGGCGCTGGCCGCGTAGCCATCGAGAAGTTCGATCCGCTCGCGGTGCTGCGGTATTCGGCCACGCATCCCAAGTTCGACAAGGGAAACCTCGTCTACCGCCTGGACGCCATCGCCGCGTACGAGAAGCAGCTCGTGAAACAAATCGAGGTGGACTCGCTCGTGACCGAGTCCAGCGGGACTTCGCCGTATGTGCAACTCAAGAGTGTGAAGCGCACTGCCGGTCGGTTCAGCGCGCGCGTCGAGGTGGATGCGGAGCAGGGCGGGAAAATCGTGCGCAAGGTCGTTACGGTGCGCGACCACGACAATCTGCAGTTCATCACTGGCCGTGATCTCTACAAGGACCTCACAGTGAGTGGGCTGAGTGTGTCGCCTGACTGGATCCGTTTCCACGAGGTCGCGGAGGAGCTTCGTCCAGGAGAGTCGATCGGCGCTGAGGTGAGTCTGGGTGAGCGGGCGCGTCAGATGATCGCGCAGACGATCCGCCAACATCTGCGCAAGGAGAAGGAGTTCGCCTTCTCAGGTCTCCCGATCAAGGTGCTGAGCCTGTTCTTCGTTGACTCGGTTGCCAAGTACCGGGAGTACGACGCCGACGGCGTGGCGCAGCCGGGGGAGTACGCGCTCATCTTCGAGGAGGAGTACGCGAAGGTCTCGCGCGAGGCCGAGTTCTCGACGATCCTTCCTGAGCAGCCCGCAGACGCTGTGGCACAAAACGCCCATCAGGGCTACTTCTCCGTCGACCGCAACAAGAAGAGTGGTGCAGAGCGGTTTGTCGATACGGCCGAAACCACCGCTGCTGGGCGTCAGCAGGCGGAATTTGCGTACGAGCAGATCATGAGGAACAAGGTCGAGCTCACCAAACCGGGGACCCCGATCCGCTTCATCTTCAGCCACTCCGCTCTCCAGGAGGGGTGGGACAACCCAAACGTCTTCCAGGTCTGCGTGCTGCGCAACATGGGGTCTGAGCGGTGGCGGCGTCAGAGCATCGGCCGCGGTCTGCGCCTCGCGGTGGACGGCCACGGCAACCGAATCCGCGGATTCGGCGTCAACCGCCTGACGGTCATCGCCAACGAGTCCTTCGAGGAGTTCGCCGAGCAGCTCCAGCATGAGCTCGCCGAGGACCTCGGTATCGAGTTCGGCAAGGTCACCATCGACGGATTTGCGCGGCTCACCTTCAAGGATCCCGATCAGGACGGGAAGGTCGTTCCGGTCGGCAACGACTCTGCGCAGAAGCTCTTCGAGAGCCTCGTGGCCGGCGGCTACGTCGACAAGGCTGGTGCTGTCCAGGAGTCGCTGCGGAAGGCGATCACGGAGGACAGCGAGAGCCTCAAGGCTTTGGTTAAGGACGTCGTCGAAACGGATGTGGCGCAAATCGCACTGCTCGGGCTCCTCAAGCGCCTGTCGAAGCCGATCGAGATCAAGAAGGCGTCCGAGCGTGTCGTCGTGCCCGTCGTCCGCGAGCGGCTCGAGAGCCCGGAGTTCGAGGCGTTGTGGAGTCGAATCCGGCATCGGACCGAGTACCGACTGCACGTGGACGAGGAGAACCTGCGAGAGACGCTGATCGACAAGCTGCGACAGATGGAACCTGTTCGGAAGCGCAAGGGCGAATGGCAGACCTCTCGCGTCGAGCGGATCGATCAGAGCGGTCTCACCGCCGATGTTACGAGTATTCGCCGCGCGGACATGACCTACGCGGACTCTGAAGACCTGCCCGACATCCTGTCGGTGCTCGCAGACAGGACGCAGCTCACGCGCGCGACGATCGCTTCGGTTCTCACCGAGTCTGGGACGTTGCCACAGTTCCGCGACAACCCGCAGGCCTACGTGGACCGAGTCTCAAAGCTGCTGAACGAGACGAAGGCGCAGTTTCTGGTGAACGGGCTCACATATGACCTGGTTGCCGATGATCGTCCCGATGATGACCGATGGTACCCGCTCACTCTGCTCGAGCAGGCTGATCTCCAGGGCTATGTGGGTAACGGCGGCAACGTCGTCGTCAACAGCGATGGCGAGGCAATCGACTTCAGTGCCAAGTCCCCGTACACCCATGTGGTGTCGGACTCCCAGGTGGAGTCCGCTCTCGCGCTCGAGTTGCTTCGCCGCGAGGACGTAAAGTCCTTCGTCAAGCTGCCCTCGAACTTCACGGTGCCGACGCCGTTCGGGAAGTACAACCCGGACTGGGCGGTTACCGTGGAGACCCCCGATGGTGGCCGCCACATAGTTTTCGAGACCAAGGGGACGACGAACACGGCGCTGCTCGGCGGGTTCCAGGAGCCGAAGACGATCGCTGGCCGACTCCACTTCTCGACGGTCGCCGAGAGGCTCGGATACGGCGATCTGAAGTACGCGGTTGGGGTTGGCATAAATGACCTCGAGGGTTCCCTTGAGTAGTATTCGAGCAACTCGAAGCCACCGCGAGGCGACGTGACACCCAGTTCGGTAACTCAGGTCGTGATCTGGTTGCTGGCATTGGTACCAGGCATCGTCTACCGTGCTGCTCGCATGCGATCTGCAGGTGCGAACTCAAGAGATCTAGACGCCACTCATCGAATCCTCGGCGCCTTCGTCGCCTCGGTGGTGTTTGCTGCGTGTTACGCGTTGTTGTTCGGGGACGCCATTCTCGAACTACTGACGACGCCCATCGCGGAGACCGACCTCGCGACACTCGGAGGCACTGCAATTGTGTGCTGCGTCGTTGCGCCCATGCTTGTCGCCGTGGCGGTCAACGTCGCGGCCAATGTTGCAGCGAAGGAGAACTGGCAAGATCTCCGTGGCTGGAAGTCGTCCGACAAAAGGATTCGCACCACCACGGCCAATGTCGCCGCATGGCTGTATGTGAACGCGCTCGGGCGCTTCATTAGGGTCACTCCGTGGGACCTCCGAGTGCCGCACCTCGGGGACACTTGGGTTCGGATCCGCAAACGTGACGGAGTCTTCCTGATGGGGTATCTTTCCGCCGAAGCCGGATTCGTCGCAACGTATCCTGACCGGCCATCGCTATTCCTCTCCCCTCAGGCAAGTGTCGATTCGGACGGGACATTCATCAAAGTCGCTCCAGATGGGCGGGGACTCTAGTATGAACTCGAGCCCGGAGATATGGTCGAGTTCCTCGACCAGGGCGATGATGAAAGCCCGCCCAGCGGGGAGAAGTCCGAGTCCGCGAACGATCACCGAGAGGGATGAAATGGCTGACACAGACCCGAAGCGGAAGTCTCTTGTTGGCGGCGCCGTGCCGTTTAGCGAGGGGGCATCACTTACGCATGGTGCTTTTCCCTCAAGCGCAGCAAAGGGTGTACCCCGTCCTCCGGCGAAGACGCCAGCGTCGTCGAGTGACGCGAACCCGAAGAAGTAGTCAACCCGACCCGATCCACTCTGGCTCGTAGGCCCAGCGGATACGCGGCGAGACATTGCCGTAGCGACAGGCAGATGACGATTCCTCACGAGGAGTGTGCGAAGTAGACGTTGCGGGTCCGTAGTGCATTGGCTCCCCGGCACACCGACTCTAGGCACCACGAGGCTAGGAGTCGGTCACGTAGCAACGTCGGCGGCGCCATAGTCGGACTAGAGTGCGGTGTGCAGGCCCCGCGCGCTAAGGCGCGATCGGCTAAGCGTCGGATCTGCCTGGTTCGTCTGCATCATCAAAGGCAACTTCAAATTCGACATCGTCGAACTGCTCCGAACCTTCATCAGCGTGGCCAGCGTCGATGTCTCGTTGAACGGCCTTACCAAGAACCGCCTCTACGATGACGCAGAGCGCCTCGCGACGCTCGCGGAAGAACGCATCAAAATCATCAATGCGAAGTGCCGCTGACGGCACCGCGTGGCTGGCGAGGACGGCGTCGAGTTGGGACGCTTCGATTTGACCTCGACTTTGAATAACTTGCACATATTCCGACGGTGCCGCGCCCCCAATCGTTCGATTAGTACGAGCGCTGATCGCAGTCTTGTTGACGATGCTCTCCCTACGCTCGTCGTCGATCCCGTGCTGGTGGCACCAGTGCTGAGGGAAGATGTGATGAATGTCCACTGCGAGGTCGACATACTGGACTTTGTCGAGAGCCTTGTCTTCCATCCAGTCCCGTGCCCCGTTGGCGAGCAGAAGCGCGGCAATGCCTTTGTAGGCCGCCGCGTTGCGCGTCCGCAGCGAGTGGAGGCGCGACTCCGTGAAGTTCGCATCCTGAACGGTCCGCGGTGTCGATTCCGTCTGACCGAGCGCCCAGCCGGGCACCATCTCAATGTCGCGTGCGAACCTCGTCTCGATCGCCGATCCATAAAGCTCACCGAGCACTCCACACCAGTACCAGCGCCGGAGCTTCTCGCTCACGCCGACCAGGTCCGCATCCTTGCCCAGCACAACCCGGATCGCCGCTAGCGGCACGAGCTGTTTTGCGTAGGGGATGTCCCGCGATACGAAGATGTGCCGATCTGCGAGGAAGGTCGCGGCCCAGGCAAATGCCTCACGCAAAGGATCGCGCCATCGAAGGTAGTCCTGGAGGGTGAGCTTCAAGACATCCTCGCGCTTGGCGGAGATCGCAGGGCGCCGTTCCGACGTGTCGCTCAGGTGTCGTTCCCGCGTTGTGAGCATCGTCACCGCCTGCAGGAAGTCGGTACTTTCCACTTTGCTCAATACAGGTTGCTGGGCCCACGCGCGCTGCGTCTCGTGCCAGTCGTCGTTCAACCTGAAGTCCTGGCCTGTCTCCGCAAAGAAGTCCGCATCGCCTGCGAACACGGCTGTCAGGAGCTCGAACACGTTAAGCGGCAGGCCTCCAATGTTGACTTTCTCGAACACAGTGGCGACCGCCGCTTTGTCCGTACTCTCGTCGAGCACGATCGCTGGGATATCGTAGGTCGCTGCCGGCTTGATGAACGCCTCGTGGAACTGCTTGCCCAGGTCGCGATCGTCGAGTTCGAGGATCCAACTCATGTAGTCGCCATACAGCAGATGCAACGGAAAGTAGCCGAGCGCTCGCTGCTTGTCGAAGTCGCTGAGGTCGAGTTCGACGTCTTTGCCGAAGTTCGTCCGCACGACCCCGTCAGCAGGAATGCTGATGACCGCCTCATCGACGCGGTCGAACGACGATAGTGCCGACTCCATGTGAACGAGGTATCGCCGGTCAAGGAGCTTTCCGCGACTGTCTTTCGTGGCCACGGCACCGTTGCCACTCAACGCTTGAGTGAGCGACGTCAAACGCTGTTGCCCATCGAGGAGTAGGTGCTTGGCCTCGGTACCAGGCTGCAGGTCGACCCCTTCGATCGCGCGTGGCTTGAAGCGGACCTGCGCGTTTCCAGTCTTGAGGAGCATGACTGCACCCATGGGATGACCTCTAAGCACCGTCACGAGCAGCTGGCGGATGCGCTCGTCTTCCCACTTGTACCCGCGCTGGAAGTCCGGCAACTGAATCTCGCCAGACCGCGTCCACGCGAGGTACTCGCCCAACTCGTACATCGGCGTCAGGAAGCCCATGCCAACTCCTTTCGGTCAGTTTGCTGCGACGCTCGCGTCACTCCGCGCCTCCGCTGTGCCGGTTTGGTTGCATGACGCGCCTTACGGCATCGACCATCTCGTCGTCGAGCACCCAACGAGCATGCTTGTTCTCGCCGTTCGGTCGGTAGATGTCGCGGAGGACTGCTCTCACTCTGCGTTGATCCACGCCGAGCTGGACCGCGATTTCTTTGGGAGTCGTAGCCATGGCTCGAACCTATCGATCATCCGCTGCATGTGCCGGTCCATCGTGTGGCGTTCTCCCGCCTGAGGCATCTCGCGGACCATCACCGACGCTGGCGCACCGACTCTGTGTCATCCCAACACCCCCACCCACAGCCCATCGCGCGCTCGCGTCATCCCCACATAGAGTTCGCGCCGGGCGAGATCCCAGCGCTCACGCTCCACCTCGTTTTCCGGCGGCACCGCTCCTGCGAGTAGCGAAGTGGAGACATCGGCGACCACCACCTGCTTGAACTCGAGACCCTTGGCACGCTTGATCGTTCCCACCTTGACCGCGTCCACAGGTGAACCGTCGTACGACGTCAGTTTCACGACAGGTATGCCAGCCACTTTCAGGGCATCGGCGATCCGGTTGGCCGTATAGCCCGAGTACGACAGCACGCCGATGTCGCCCCAATTGGTCGCAACGTCTGTCTGCACCTGCTCGACGTGACGGACCACCCGCCGGTCCATCTCGGTCTTGGTCATGCACTCGACGACCGAGGGCTCAGGTCCGGTTCGCGGCACGTTCCCGGGCCGCTCGCCGCGAGCGATCTCTCCGTCGATGTCTGCGTATTCCGAACCAGCGATGACCCCGTGCGCAAAGTCGAGGACCTCCCGCGTGTTGCGGTAGTTGGTGTCGAGCACCACGCCACGGTTCGCGACCGAGATTCCCGCCTCCGCAAGCGTGTAGCCGCCGGGGTAGATGGACTGCTGGCCGTCGCCGATGAGCGTGAATCCGTCGGGCGCGTCGCCGACGATGGAATGCAGCATGCGCACCATGGCACAGCTCAGGTCTTGCGCCTCGTCCACAATCACGGCGGCGAACGGCTCGTCAAGCGGCAGGCGGCGCAGCTCAGACTCGGCGAGCAGGATCACATCCGCGAAGTCGTGGACCCGGGCCGCGCGCAGTTCGCTCGAGTAATCCTCGTAGAGATCCCACACCGCGCGCCGCTGCACTGCACCAAGCTGATGCCCCCTCCCAGTGCGCACAAGATCCGCGTATGCGCGGAAGTCAGTGACGCCACGCCCCTTCAGCACGTGCGCGATCTCGTCCTTCCAGTACGCCTGCGGTAGCCCCTTCGCCTTAAGGGGACTATCGCCTGACAGACTCCCCCACGCGCGACGGAAGGCAGCATCGGCCAACTTCGCGTCGACCTTGACACTCACTCCCCTGTCGCGCAGAACACCGAGCGCAAACTGGTGGACGCCCATGAAGTCGACGCGGTCAGCGACGTCCGGCGCCATGCGGTCGAGGTGGCTCTTGAGAACATCGGGCAGGGTGCGCACGAAGGTCGTCACGAGCACGCGGCCCGGCCGCGTGCGGGCGAGGTACGCAGCGCGGTGCAAGCCCACGACCGTCTTCCCGGTGCCCGCTGCACCACGAATGCGAGAAGGCCCCTTGAAGTTGCGGCGAACTAGTTTCGCCTGGTCCGGGTGGAGGAAGGACATCCACTCCTCGATCGGCTGCGCAAGGATTCCGACAAGGATCGCGGCTGCGACGTCGGACTGTTCCAGGAGCGCTGGCGGGAGTTCCGGTTCGGGCGGCGGAGAGAGAACGGGCTCGGCCACGACTGCCTGTGGGGCGGGACTGGCGCCGACCAACGGGAACAGCTTGAGCGCACGCTCGAGGACCGCATCGACTTGGCCGGGTGTGAGCCGGGTGCCGCGCCCGGCGATGTAGCGAGCGATGTCCTTTTCACCGACGATGTCGACAGGGCCGATGCGGTGGCTGAGTTGCGCATGACCTGCCAACACCACCACGACGTGCACTTCTCCGGGCGCGAGGCCTACGACTGCGAGGTCTTCCTCAACGGTATCGCCCAGGTCGGCCAGACTCATCAGGGATTCGGTGACGTCCTCGTCGGCGCGGAAGATTCGCTGGTCGCGGATCGAGACATCGTTCCACGCCTTCGTATCGACGATGAAGACCCCCTGCGGCCCCAGGGCCACAAGGTCCACCTGTGCGCTGCGACTGCCCGGCCACTTGCGATCGGCAAGGAACGTAACGCCGATGGCGGAGAGCGGCGCGAGTGCTTCCATAGTGCGGCGCTCGGTGATAGACGCGATGTCATATCGGCCGGCCGTCGCGTTGGCCTCCTTGGCAGCCGCTGCATGTGCTTGCGCGAGCGCGCGCTGGCGCTGCGCCTCGATTCCGGCCGATTCCCCTGCGAACATCAACACCCCCGCTGGGACAATATCGGAAGGCGTCGCGAGAAAGTTGAATCATCTGCCGTCGTCGATACCGCCGAGCCCGCGACCCTGCGTGTGCCGGCTGTGTCACAGGCTTCACCTAGAATCTCACTGGGCTCCGGGCCGCGAAGAGATATCGCGGGTCGAGACGCGGATTCGCGCGAGCAGCGAAGCCACGCGAAGTATCGAAAGTGGGGATCATGGCTGAGGAGACACCGCGGGATTTCCCGTTGGAGGAGAGCACCGGGAAGCTCCGAATGAGCGGCGGGTTTCGGAAGTTCGGGCAATCAATGCAGAAGGTTGTCTCCGACAAGAAAGCGTCTCTGGACGAAGCGAAGCTCAAGCACGCAGCGGACGCCGAAGCCGCCGGCAGACTCGTGACGGCCGGCGTGTTCGGGACCTCGACAGTCGAGATCTACGAGCACGGGTATGTCCGGGTCGCCTCCCACGGCGACGGTGCAGCCATGTCTCAGGCCAAGACCATTGGGAAGAAAACGCCCTACGAAAAGCTGCGCTCCATCAGCTATTCGCCGTCCGAGCAGGAGCGCGCGGCGATCAGTGCCGCGAACCCGCTAGAAAGCGCAGTGGGAACCGCCCTCATGGGACTGATGAAGGGGACAACGAGCTTCATGAAGACGACTGCTCCTGGTCTCGCGGCAAGTGGGATTGCGCATGTCGCGGCGAAGGGTTCTCGCGTCAGCCAGTTGACGATCGCTACTGACAAGACGATCCATCGCCTCACGAATGAGACTTACAACGGCTTGATGAATTCCGGCCAGAAGGGCCACAACGTTATCGGCCGCGAGCTCGAGGCAGCAGGTAAGTCGGTCCTGCCGAGCGACGATCCGGCCGAGGTTCATGGCAGTCCGACCACGGCTGCGGCGACGGCACCGCTGCCCAGCACGACTGCGCTTCCCACAGCAGCTCCCACACTCGCTGAGCGCATGCGCGAACTCGCAGAGCTACACCGCGAAGGCATCCTTTCAGACGAAGAGTTCGCTGCCGCGAAGACGAAGTTTCTCGGCGGGCTCTAGTCGCGGCCCCCGACGCGCAAGATATCTATCTCGGACGCCGCCATTGGCGCGTGACCTCGGTCGCGTAAACAACCGCGCGCGGCGGCGAGCGGCGAGCCACGGGTTTCCGCCGACGCCGGCTTCGCGCACACCCACGTGAAGCCGGCGCTCTCGGAGTAGCGTTTCGAATCTGTCTAGATCACCTGCTCTACACTCGCCTCATCTCAACGACGAGAAAGAGGAACGATGGCTGAGGATCGCACCCTCGTGATCGGCGCCGGGCCCGCTGGCCTGGCCGCCGCGCGCGCACTCAAGGAGCAGGGACTGCCCTACGACCACGTCGAGCGGCACAGCGCGGTTGGCGGCCTGTGGGATATCGACTCCCCCGGCACGCCCATGTACGAGTCGGCCCACTTCATCAGCTCCCGCACCATGTCCGGCTTCCCCGGCTACCCCATGCCCGAGGACTACCCCGACTACCCGAACCACCGCCAGATCCTCGCGTACCTCCGCTCGTTTGCGGCCGATGCCGGACTCGCCGATGCCATCACCTTCAGTACCGAGGTGGTCACCATCGAGCGCGGCGACGACGGCGCGTTCACCGTCACCACGCGGGCCGCGGACGGCACCACGCAGACACGGCGCTACGCCCAGGTGATCGCGGCATCGGGCGTCCAGTGGGACCCCAACGTCATCGACATCCCCGGCTACACGGGCGAGATCCGCCACAGCGTCACGTACCGCGACCCCAGCGATTTCGCGGGTCGGCGCGTACTCATCGTGGGTGCGGGAAACTCGGGATGCGACATCGCCTGCGACGCCGCCCGCAGCGCCGATCACGCCGCGATCTCGATGCGTCGCGGCTACTGGTTCATCCCCAAGCACATCTTCGGCAAGCCCGTCGACGTCTTCGCCGAGTCCGGGCCCTCCATGCCGATGTGGCTCGAGCAGGCCGTCTTCGGCCGCCTGCTGCGCGTCATCAACGGCGACCCCACGCGCCTGGGCCTCCAGAAGCCCGACCACAAGCTCTTCGAGACCCACCCGCTGCTCAACGACCAACTCCTCCACCACCTCCAGCACGGAGACATCGCGGCGCGGCCGGGCATTGCATCGGCCGATGGCACCGTCATCACCTTCACCGACGGCACTACCGAGGACGTGGACCTGGTGCTGCTCGCCACGGGCTACCGGCACACCATCGCCTACGCGCAGGACCTCTACGGCGACGAGCAGCACCCCGACATGTACCTCACGGCCTTTGCGCGCACGCCGGGGCTGTACGGGATCGGGTTCGTGGAGACCAACTCGGGCGCGTACATCCTTATGGACATGCTGAGCCAGATGGTCGCGCAGCACATAGCGGACCGCACTCGCCGGCCGGGGGCATGGAAGGCGTTCGAGCGGCACGTGGCGACCGACCGGCCCGACCTGTCCGGCGGGATCAACTTCGTGGACTCGCCGCGGCACACCGGATACGTCGATGCGCACGCGATCCAGAAGTACCTGAAGGCCGTCTCGCGGCGCATGGGGTGGGCGCTGAGGTAGAAAGGGCCGCGCCCGCGCGTTACGGGGCCCAGGTTCCGCAAAGAATCACGGACGGTGGCGTGGCGTCTCCGGCCTGACGCATCGCGTCGTCGAGACGACGAGCGAGTCGACCACTCGCCGCGGACGAGGATCGCGACAGATCCCGTTGGATCTCGTCGAGTGACATCGATCGAGGTTCCGCCGCCGACCAGCCATGGATTGCGACTATCGGCAGCAAGGGACGGCGAACGAGCTCGTCGATATCCACACCCGCTGCCACGCTTGCAATGACCTGCGAGATCGGAGCATTCTGCGCGAGCGCAGCACGGCCGAGCGCCCCGGCCCGAGCAGCACGGTAGACGTACTCGACTTTCTCTCGCGTCACCGAATGACCGAGTGCCAGCGCCGAGGCAAGAGCCTGAGCCGCCGCCTGCGCTGTCGCGACTCGCCCACGTGATGCAGGCTTGATCTCGATAGCAGCGAGCCGCCCGGCCTCCACGACCCCCAGAAAATCGACCGCAGGCTCACCCCAGTACGCCCGGGAATCGTTCACACGCCACGAAGGCGCCATGACTTCCCATCCGGTAATGCGGGCTTCCATGCCGGCGACCGAGATCGGGGCGCTCGTCGCCGCCCGCGTGAGGTCTGCCTGCAGATCCCATTCGGTCACGCCGACACCCTAGCGATGGACGATGCTTACCGAGCCTCCCGGTGGCGCTAATAGCACTTGCTATATTTTCGAGGTGAGCGAGCCCTTGGAAAATATCGCGCGTCGCGTCGACGCGACGATCGCCGACGCCCGCGGCGAGCTTGTCGCAGCCATCCGAGCCGCTTCACGCGCCGGCATGACTCAGACGGAGATCGCTCGGCGCATCGGCCGCAGCCAACCCGAGGTCAACCGCCTTCTCCGACTCCACGGCACCTCGCCACTGTCCCGCGCAGCGCGAGCCCACGCGGCGGAAATCAAGGCACAACTCGCCGAAATAGGTGGCCGCGACGTGCGCGTCTTCGGCTCCACGGCCCGGGGCGAGGACGGCGCCGAATCGGACATCGACATACTGTTCAGGCCCACCGAGACGCTGAGCCTCATGCGCCTCTCCGCCGTCGAGCGGGCCCTCTCCGAGCTCATCGGCGCCAAAGTTGATCTGGTGCCCGACGATTCGTTGCGGGAGGACCTTCGCGAGCGCGTCCTGGACGAGGCGGTACCGCTATGAGCCGTAGCGCGACCGAGCGCTTGGGCGATGCGCTCATCCTTATCGATACGGCCATCGAATACGCAGCTCGATCCGCTCTCGACGACGTCACCGTCGACGCGATCTCCCTGCGCATCGCATCCGGCATCGAGTGCCTGCAGAAGCTTCCGGACGCAGTGAGAGACGCGATGTTCGGTGATGCATGGCCGGACGTGTGGGGCATGCGGAACCGCATCGCGCATACCTCTTCGACAGTCCAGCCCGATGTGGTCATGGCGACCGTCACACACGACCTGCCCGGCATCCGCTCACGTATCGCGGACGAGCTCGCGGAGCGCGAATCAGCCCGCTGACACCACCACTCGCACGTCCCAGTCACCCAGCTCGATCACACCGCCGGCTGCAATGGCCTCGCCCGACACAGCATCAACGACGTCGAACGGCGCAGCGACGGAAGCACTCCCCCACCCCCAGTGGTGCAGGAACCAGGCGCGTCGACCATCGGCCAGCGACGACGACGTCACGCGCACGCTCTCCGGCACACCCTCCCAGGCTCCGGCCACCGGCGAACCCGCGGCCCACCCCATGAGCGACGCGGCGGTCGCCTGGTCGGGCACTGTGCCGGCCACAGTGATGCGCCCCTCGCCCACGGGCATAGTCGTGATCGCCGCGTAGCCTGCCAGGTGCGGGTGGTCGTAGCGGGCGAGCACCTCGGCTCCCTCGGGGCGCAGGTACTCGGCCCAGTGCGTGGCGGCGCCACCAGCACCACCAGCACCGCCAGCAAGCGGACCACCATCGGCCACCAGACCCACGGGCGAAGCCAAGGACTGAAACTCCTGGTAGCTCACGCCCGCCAGGGTCGCGAGCCGCGCGGGCTTCACGTCCAGCCGCGCCCGCGCCTCCTCGTCCCCGTACGCCGAGCGCGGCCCCAACAGCAGGTGCCCACCCGCCCGGGCGTAGTCACCCAGCCAGTCGAGCATCGCATCGGACGCCGTGAAGTCCGCGGCCACGACGAGCACCGGCCGCGCGGCGGCAAACTCCGACGCCGACCCGAACACAGCATCGGCCCCCACCACCTGCTCGGGCCGCACCAGGTTCACCTGCAGCCCGGCATCGAACGCCGCCCGATAGAACGGCAGCGCCAGCTGGCGGTACGCGTCCGGGTTCACCCCCATGCGCGCATCCCCCAGCGGCTGCCCGAGCGTGAACGCCGATAGCGCCCACTTCGCATCGGACGAGTACAAGAAGGCGACGTCGGCATCGGGCGTCGCGCCCGCGAACAGCCCACCGACCGCCGAGAAGTCCGCCCCAATCTGTGCCACCTCGGCGTGAATCCGCCCAGGCTCACGGTCGTGCGGGACGACGCCGATCCAGTAGGTCTCGGCGCCGTAATGGAGCGTGTGCCAGTGCCAATACTCGATCGCCTGCGCGCCGCGCGAGACGAGTGCCCATGCCACCTGGCGCAGCTGCCCGTCGTATGGCGGCAGGTTGTAGGCGGACTGGCCGATGCCGCCCGCCGTCGTCTCCGTCACCCAGAACCCGGCCTGCTTCGAGCTGTACGCAAGGTCGGCAAGTTCGTACAGGCCCCACGTGCCGTTGGCGATCCAGTCGGGGGTGAGCTCGGCATCGGACGGATGCGCGAGCCCATCCTGGACCGTGTAATAGACGTTGCAGCTCGCCACGTCGAGCGCACGGCTGAGCGACGCGTCCTCAACACCCGCCTGCTCGTAGGCGATGCAGGTGGTCACGAAAGGCGTGCGGCCGGCCGATGCCGGGATCGCCTCGGCGACGATCTCCCGCACCAGGTCGGCTTGCCACGCGATGTAGTCGTCCACGAGGGACGCCTGGAAGCGGCGCCAGGCGAGGTGATACTGCGGCTGGAAGTTGCTGTCGGGGCGCCACAGGTCGTCCCAGGACGTGAGCCGGTGCGACCAATAGACGAGACCCCACTCCTCGTTGAGCGTCTGGACGTCGCCGTAGCGGTGCTGCAGCCACTCCTTGAACGCGGCGAAGATTCCCTCGTTGAACAGGAGGCGCAGCCCCGGCTCGTTGTCGACCTGGTAGCCGACGATGCTCGGGTGGCCCGCGTAGCGTCCGACCACCTGGCGGATCACGCGCTCGGCATGCTCGCGGAAGGCAGGGTGGGTGAAGTCCATCTCCTGGCGAGCGCCCCAGCCGATGGGCTGCCCGGTGGCGCCGTCGCCGTTGATCTCGGGGTGCTTCTTCGCGAGCCACATGGGCAGCGCGTAGGTGGGAGTGCCGAGGATGACGTCGATGCCGTTCTCGTGCGCCGCGTCGAGCACGGGCTCGAGCCAGTCGAGTTCAAACTCGCCGTCGCGCGGCTCCCACGTGGACCACACAGACTCGCCTACGCGAATGAGGGTGAGGCCAGCCTCGCGCATCTGCCGCATGTCGGTGGCGAGCCGCTCGGGGCTCGGCTGCTCGCCGACGGCCGGGTACTCGTAGTAGTAGGCGGCACCGAGGTGCAGGCGGGACGACGATGTCTGATGCTGCGGCTGCGTCATGCCAAGAATTCTGCCAGGCGGTCGGGATTTGCGGAATCCCTACTCCAACTCGCCCAACTCCACGCCAAGGTCAATCTCTCCCGGTGCGCTCATCCCGCTCGGCAGCGTGGGCCGCTCGGCGCGGCCCTGGACGTGCACGATCTCCTCGGCGAGCCGCTCCGGCACCGCCGCCAGGAAGTACGCGTCCTCGGCCGTCAGCCCGCCGACTCCCCCGACCCACGCGCGCATCGGCGTGTGGACCACGGAACGGGTCACCATGAGCCGGTCGCGGGCGCGCGTGAGCGCCACGTAGAGCACGCGACGCTCCTCCTCCATCTCGCCCTCGTCGCCCAGCGAGCGCGGCGACGGATAGGTCCCCGCCGACGCCCCCGCCACGAACGCCCAGTCCCGCTCCAACCCCTTCGCCGAGTGCACCGTGGAGACAATCACGTGGTCGCTCTCCCCCTGCTCAGGCGTCAGCTCGGACGCGAACACGGGCGACAGGATGTACTCCTCGATGAACTCCAGGATGCTCCGCCGCGTCGCCGCGAGCCGCTCCACGTGCGCGAGGTCGCGAGCGCGCGCGTCCCAGTTCTCGTTGCGGTACTTGTGCGCCAGGATCGGCTGCAGCATCGCCGCCGCGCGCCCGACCGCGTCGCCCACGCGCTGCGCGGCCTCCTCGATCGCGTCGAGCCCGTCGCGCAGCCAGCCCGGCATACCCTTGAGGGCCGATGCCCGCGCCTCCTTCGCACTCGCCCCACCATCACGGGCGGTGAGGAACGCGTCGAAGGCCCGGGCTGCCGTGACGTCGCCCACGCGCGGCACCAGGGTGAGAAGGCGAAGCCACGCCACCTCGTCGTCCGGGTTCGCGACCACGCGCAGCGCTGCGAGCACGTCGCGCACGTGCGCCGACTCCAGCAGCTTCACTCCACCGAAGAACACGTAAGGGATGTCGTTCTCGACAAGCCGCGCCTCGATGGCACGCCCCGAGTAGTTCGACCGCACCAGGATGAGGTGCGTGGACCACGGCAGCTCGTCCGCGCGGGCACGGACCATCTCGGAGACGATCCACCCCGCCTCGTCGGCAGGCGTCTCGAAGGAATGCAGCTCCGGCTTCAGCCCCCGCCCCCGCACGGCGCGCAGCCGCTTCTGGTAGTCGAGCGGCGACACGGCGAGCAGCCAGTTCGCGAGGTCGAGGATCTCCTGCGTGGACCGGTAGTTGTCCTCGAGCCGTAGCACGCTCGCACCCGGCACGCGGTCGCCAAAACTGTGGATCGACTCGAAGTCGGCCCCGCGAAAGCCGTAGATCGACTGCGCGTCGTCGCCCACACAGTAGAAGCGCGTGTGCGACACCAGGGGGTCGATGATCTGCCACTGCAGCGGATTCGTATCCTGCATCTCGTCGATCAGGACCTCGTCGTAGTGGCTGCCCACCCAGGCGGCCACAGCATCGTCCCTCAGCCGCGCGGCGAAGACGCGCAGGATGTCGTCGTAGGTGAGATACCGGCGCTCCTTCTTGCGTTCCTCGAACGCGCGCACTGCCGCGCCGACGGCCTTGGCGTCGATGGCATCGTCCGGAAACTTGGCGCGGATCGCCTCGGCGAGCGTGCGGCGCGTGTTGAGCGCGAACGACAACACGTCGAGGATCTGCGCGGCCTTGAGCCCCTCGACCCGCTTGCCCCGCCCGAGCACTCCGCGCATCACCTGGGTGGTGTCGTCCTGGTCCAGCACGCTCCAGCCGTCGTAGCCGAACACGTCGGGACTAGTGCGCACCTCCCGCATCGCCCACGCGTGGAAGGTCATGGCGGCGACCTCGCCGGCGCGCTGGGACGAGTCCACCTGCACCCGCGAGCGGATCTCCGCGGCCGCGCGGCGCGTGAATGTGAGGGCGAGGATCCGCTCGGGCGGAGTCCCGTTCCTGATGAGGTGACGGATGCGCGCAACGATGGTGGTCGTCTTGCCCGTGCCCGCCCCCGCGAGGATCAGGTTATGGCTCGCTCCTGCCTGGACGGCGGCCGCCTGGGCAGCATTCAACCCGTCCGTCTCGCTCATGCGCACCACTCTAGGCGCGCGCCCTGACACGGCCGCGCGGGCGGCTGTCACTAGCATCGGACCTGTCACGTCTCAGCGAGGAGATCCCATGGCAAAGGCGCCATCTGCATCCCACGCCCGCAAGGGCTGGTCCGGCCACGACCGCGTCGTCGTCATCACGGGAGGCGGCGGGGGCATCGGCTCCGCGTTCGCCCACCTTGTCGCCGCGCGCGGCGCCACCGTGGTGCTGGTGGATCTTCGACCGGAGGCGGCCGATGCCGTGGCCGCCTCCCTTCCCGGCTCCGGTCACAGCGTGCTCACCGGCGACCTCACGTCGCGCGGCAACGTCGAGGGGGTGCTGGAGGCGATCGCCGCCGAGCACGGGCGCATCGACGTGCTCGTGAACTGCATGGGGATGACGAGCGCCGAGCGGTTCGACGAGCGCGACCCCGACTCCATCGACCACGAGCTGCGGGTCAACCTCAACGCACCCCTGATGCTCACCAACCTCGCGATTCCGCTCCTCAAGGCCGCGCCGGACCCGCGCATCATCACCGTGGTGTCGCTTGGCGCGATCTTTCCGCTGGGCGAGACGCCCATCTATACGGCGTCCAAGTACGGCCTGCGCGGGGCGATGCTGTCGATCGCGCTCGACCTCGCCCCCAAGGGCATCACGGTGTCCTCGGTCATGCCGTCCGCGACCGACACCCGCATGCTGCGCCAGGAGGCGATTGACGGCGGCAACGCCTTCCAGTTTCAGGACCCGCCGCAGTCACCCCAGACGGTCGCGCGCTGCATGGCCTGCCTGCTCGACAAGCCGCGCCTCGAGGCCTATCCCAAGCCCAGCGAGTCGTGGCTGGTGCGGGCGGCCCTGCTCGCACCCAACCTGCTTCCCCGCGTGATGCCGATGTTCCGCGGCAAGGGCGAGCGCGGGCAGGCGAAGTACCTCAGGGAGCTACGCGACCGCGGCCTGATCGACGAGCAAGGCGAGCTGGTCGAGTAGCCGGCCCCGGCATCGGCCGCCTCCGATGCCCAGGAATGCCGAGCCCCCGCGAATGGTTGACGCCTCACGCAACCCGTCAGAAAGGCTTCACCCATGCACGCCCTCGTTCAGCAGCAGTTCGGCGATCCCGCCACCGTCCTCCAGTACGAGGAGGTCGACACCCCCGAGCCCGGTCCCGGCCAGGCGCGCGTCCGCCTGCTGCTGTCCCCCATCCACAATCACGACCTCTGGACCGTCAGCGGCAACTACGGCTTCAAGCCCGAGATGCCCGCGCTGGCCGGCACCGAGGCAGTCGGCGTCGTGGACGCCGTGGGTGAGGACGTCGACAACCTGAAGGTGGGCCAGCGCGTCGCGAGCGCCGGCGCCTTCGGCGTGTGGGCCGAGTACTTCCTGGCCGACGCCAAGGCCCTCATCCCCGTCGCCGACGAGATCCCCGATGAGGTCGCCTCGCAGCTGGTCTCCATGCCGTTCTCGGCCATCAGCCTGCTCGACTCGCTCGACCTGAACGAGGGCGACTGGCTCATCCAGAACGCCGCCAACGGCGCCGTCGGCCGCCTCGTCGCGCAGCTCGCCAAGGGCCGCGGCATCAACGTCGTGGGCCTGGTGCGCCGCGCCGAGGGCGTGACGGAGCTGGCCAACCAGGGCATCGGCCGCGTGGTCGCCACCGACTCCGAGGGCTGGCAGGATAAGGTCGCCGAGATCACCGGCGGCGCCCCCATCCGCGTGGGCGTCGAGCAGGTGGGCGGTCAGGCGGCCGGCGACATGCTCGACCTCCTAGGCGAGAACGGCGAGCTCGTCATCTTCGGCGCCATGGCCTCCCCCGAGCTCAACCTGCGCTCCGGCCAGGTCATCTTCAAGCAGGCGACGGTGCGCGGCTTCTGGGGATCGCGCGTGTCCGCGACGATGTCCTCCGAGGACCGCTCGCGCCTCATGGGCGAACTCTTCGCTCGCTTGGGCGACGGCGCGATCACCCTGCCGGTCGAGGCCACCTTCGGCCTCGCCCAGGTGGCCGATGCGGTGGCCGCCCACTTCACGCCCGGACGCGTGGGCAAGGTGCTGCTGAAGCCGTAACCCGACCGTGCCGAGGCCCGCGCCCGGCTGCCCCGAGATGGTGGGGGCAGGCGAGCGCGGGCCTTCGTGCGTCTCAGTTCGTGCGTCTCAGTGGACGCTCAGGGCGCCTCGTCGTCGGCCATCTCCACCCGCGGAATCGCATGGGTGAACTGGCTCGCGCGCTCCTCCGCCTCGGCGGAGCCGGAGAACAGGCCGCCCTCGCCCGCCTGCTCGGCCTTGCGCTTGCGCCCGGTCGGCGCCGCCTGCTCGGTGAGAAGAATGCGCTGGGTGGGGGCGGCATCGGGTAGCACCGACTGGATCCACAGCACCATCGCCTCGCGCACGTAGCAGCGCAGGTCGAAGAGCGTGGGGGCATCGGCCGCGGTGACGAGGATGCGCACGCGCACGTAGCCGCCCGTGGCCTCGGTGACCTGGAGGACGTTGGCGCGGCCGTCGTAGAGCGGGGTGTCCTCGAGGATCTTCTCGAGGTGTTCGCGCATCCTCTGCGGGGAGACGCGCCAGTCCAGGTCGAGCTCGACCGAGCCGAGCAGCTCCGAGCCGTGGCGGGTCCAGTTTTGGTACGGCGTGGTGGTGAAGTACGTGCACGGCAGCACCAGGCGGCGGTCGTCCCACAGGTCGAGCACCACGTAGCTCAGCGTGATCTCGCCGACCTTTCCCCACTCGCCCTCGGCCACAATCACGTCGTCGACGCGCAGCGCATCGGAGAACACCAGCTGGATGCCGGCGAACATGTTGGCGAGCACCGACTGTGCGGCGAGACCGGCGACGATGGACGCGATACCGGCCGATGCCAGCACGCTCGCGCCGATGGCGCGCACCGAGTCGAAGGTCAACAGCGCCGCACCCACCGCCACGACGACGATGAGCGCGATGGCGAGGCGGCGCATGATGAGCGTCTGCGTGTGGAGCTTGCGGGCCAGGCGGTTGTCCCGCATGTCGATGGGGTTGCGGGCGAGCGCCTGAGCGGTGCCGAACTGCACGAAGGCGATGAGCAGCCACGCGAGCGCGCCGATGGCCGCGATCGACAGCACCCGCGAGACCGCGGGCGTCCACGTGCCCTCCGGGGCCGCGGCGTGCAGCCCCGCCCACGCACCGAGCACCACGATCAGCAGCCAGAACGGGTTGCGGGCCTTGGTCATGAGGTCCGCCGCCCAGGCCTTGCGGCACGCGATGAGGCGCACCGTCACCTCTACGGCGCCCGCGACGGCCACCGCGAAGAGGACCGCGATGGCGGCCGTGATGCCGTGATCCAGCCAGGAATCGAGCATGGTTCTCCCTCGGAAAGGTTCGTCGGTGAATATCGAAACGAACGCTCACCAGGGGGCGGGGTGTTCCCGTGGCCGCTAGGCGGCGCCAGTGCCGTAGCGCCGGATCACCGGCCGCTCCAGCACTCCGATCAGCGCGTAGAGCGCAACCGACACCGCCAGAATGACGGCCGTCGTCGCCCACAGGTCGTTGAACTGCGACGCCGCGAAGTTGCGCACCAACATGCTTCCCAGGCCCTCCCCAGTCGCCAGCCACTCCGCGAGGGTGGCGCCGGCGATGGCGCCAGGCACGGCGATGCGGGCCGAGGCGAACACGGCGGGAAGCGCGTAGAGCATGCGCACCTTGCGCGTCACCACGGCGTCGCCGCCTCCCATCGAACGCACCACGTCACAGGCGATCACCGGCGCCGACCTCAGCGCCGCAGCCACCGTCACGAGCGTCGGAAAGAAGGTGACGAGCGACACGATGACCGTCACTCCCAGGAGCCCACGCCCGAAGACGAGAGCAATGAGCGGGGTCATGGCGACGAGCGGGATGGAGCGCATGACGATGGCTCCGGGCATGATGAAACGCTCGGCGAGTCGGGACGTGGCGATGAGAACGGCGACGAGGCAGGCGGCCACGGTGCCAATGAAGTACCCCACTCCGGCATCGCGCAGCGTGACTCCGAGGCCAGCGGCGACGGTGGCGCGATGCTCGGCCGCAGCATCGTCGATGAAGAGGTGCGATACGACGTCGAACGGCGTCTTGGCGAAGTACGGGTCGAGGTCGAACACGACGATCAGCGCCCACCAGCCCGCCAGGACGATGGCGACGGTTCCGAGGACGCCGCCGATGCCAGCGAGCGTTCCGCGGGTGCGGCGCCCGTCACTCGTGGGCGCGGTGGGCTGTCCCACGGCCGTCGATACCTCGCGCCCCATCCATGGAGCCGCGCGGCGACCTACCCACCCGGCGAGCGCGTAGACAAGCCCCGCGAGACCCGACATCACGAGCGCCACGGCCCAGGTACGCGACACTTCGAAGGATGCCTGTGCCTGGACGAGTTGCACGCCGAGCCCTCGGCTCGCGCCGAGGTACTCACCCAGGATGGTGCCGAGGACTGCGGCGGGGGCGGCGATCTGGAGTCCTGCGAAGAGGGACGGAAGCATTGCCTGGAGGCGCGCCTTGACGAGGACAGTGCGCGAGCGACCACCCATCGACACCACCAGGTCGACCGTCGCGCCGTTGACAGAGCGAAGGCCCATGAGGCAGGCGATGAGTGTGGTGAAGAAGACGCTGAGTCCGGCAAGGATCTGTTTCGGCACATCACCGGGGAAGATCACGACGAGAATTGGCGTAATCGCCACGAGCGGCACGCAGAAGCTCATCACGGCGACCCTCATCAGGAGACGTTCCGCCCAGGGAACCTGGACGAACACCACGGCGGCAACGATGGCTGCGACGTTTCCGACCAGGTAGCCGATCGCGGCATTCGAAAGCGTCGCACCCACGTTCGTCGGAAGTACCCCGAGGTCGCCGACGACCGCCTGGAGCACCGCCCACGGAGTCGGGATCACCCGGAGATCGGCAAGCAGGGTCGCGATAACGGCCCACGCGGCGATTCCGAGCACGACGGGGAGAATCCAGCCGCCGACCTCGCGCCACCAACCGGCGACGCTTCTCCGCGCCCTGTCCTGCACCAGCGCGCTCATGCCCCCACCGCCGCCTGTTCGCCGAAGAGGCCCCGCGAGAGGTGATCACAATAGGCGTGGAACTCCGGCGTCTGCATCATCTCCGGCGTGCGGGGCCGTGGCAGGTCGATGTCGACGACCTCGACGATGCGGCCTGGCCGCGCGGCCATCAGGACCACTCGATCGGCGAGGAAGACCGCCTCGCTGATGCTGTGGGTGACCAACAGCGTCGTGGTGCGCCGCTCCGTCCAGATCCGCTGGAGCTCGAGGTTGAGCCGATGCCGGGTCACCTCGTCGAGCGCACCGAACGGCTCGTCGAGCATGAGCGCCTCGGGTTCCATGGCGAGCGCGCGGGCGAGCGACACTCGCTGGCGCATGCCTCCCGAAAGCTGCGCGGGGGTCGAGCGTTCGAATCCCGTGAGCCCCACGAGCTCCACGAGTTCGGCGATCGCCGCGCGGTCGACTGCCCGTCCCGAGACCTCGTATGCGAGCGCGATGTTCTTCACGACGCTGCGCCACGGCAGCAGTGCGGAGTCCTGGAAGGCGACGCCGATGCGGTGCTCCTGGCGCGCACGGTCGGGCTCGCCTCCGTGCAGCTCGGCGACGCCGGCGGTAGCGGTGTCGAGGCCGGCGAAGATGCGCAGGAGAGTCGACTTTCCACATCCGGACGGCCCAAGAAGCGCGGTGAACTCCCCGTCGCGCGTCTCGAGGTCAATCGCATCGAGAGCGAGGAGCTCGCCACCGCTGACGGCGAAGGACTTGGTGAGGCGGTTGGCCCGCAGGCCGGAGCGTGCTGCCCCGGCCTGCGGCTCGCCCATACGGGCGCTCATGCCTTCCAGTCGCCTGCAGCACGCAGACGATTGATCTCGTCACGCAGAGCCGTGTCGCGCCCCGGGCGCTCATTGACAAGCGCCGATCCGCCGCCGTCACCCCAGAAGTCGTCGGTCGAGCTCCCCGCCTCCTGGCCGCGCCGGGTGTGGACGTCGAGCGCGTACTCGGGAATCTCGAACGGGGGCTCGTGCGCATTCATGAGATGCATGGTCATGTTCGCCCACTCATCACTGCTGCGGTCCTTAGTCCGCTCGGACAGGAACCGGATGGCGTGCGTCGCAAACAGCCACCTGTCCCCAAAGGTGCGGTCCATGCGTTCGTGCATCTGGAACAGGCTGTTGAGCACTACCGGTTCGAGCCACGAACCGTCGGCAACGTCCTCACACGAGATGACGCTGAGGCGGGCCCACATGATGCCCTCGAGCTCGGGGCTGGTTTCGTACATCTCGCGGCCCACGAGCATCGCCAGTTGGGTGTCTCCGCGGCGGATGCTCTTCTGGAGGGTGGAAATGAGTTCGTCCGCCGCATAGCCGCGCTTGGAGACGACGTGGGTCCAGGGGTCTTCTGAATGGTGAACAGGCATGAAGGTCTCGTTTCGGGAAGCGGGGCGTGCCGCCCCGCGGGATCTGGAGAGAAAAGGGGTGTGGATCGACGCCTACGACTGCGCGATCTCGTCGAGGATGCTGGTGTCGAAGAGCGCGTCGAGGTCACCCTCGATCCCTTGCTCCTCGAGGGTCGCGATGTTCGCCGCGATGCCCTCGTCGGTCATCGCCAACAGCCCCGCTTCGTCGGTGTCCGGCGTCGCGATGAGCTCGACGAACGCGGCGGCGGCGAGTTCCTGCTGCTCGAGGTCCAGGTTCTGGCTCGCGCCCGGCCCCTCCACCATGTACTCGGCAGCACCGTCGGTGTCTGCCAGCGCCGTGGCCCAGCCGTCCTGCAGGCCCGCAACGATGCCACGCACAGCCTGACGGGTGGCGTCATCCTCGAGGGCGGCACGCGTCGTGAAGACCACGTTTCCCCACGCCTCGTACCCGTACTCGTTCAGGGTGAAGGACTCGGTCTCGACGCCCTGGAGCTGAAGGGTGACGGGCTGGTTATTGAGCAGTGACACGAAGGCGTCGCAGTCGCCCGTCACGAGCGGAGAGGGATCGAACTCGGCAGTGACGTACTCGACGTCGGCCGGGTCGATACCGTTTTGCTCGAGCACGCCATCCATGACGGAGACGCCGCTGGTCTGGATGCACAGGCGCTTGCCCACAAGGTCTCCGAGGGTCTCGACCGGGCTCTCCGCCAGGGACATGATGCTGGTCGGATTGACCTGCAGTGTCGCGCCGACAATGACGAGGTCGGCACCTTCGGCGTTCGCCCGCGCAATGACATCGGTGCTGCTCAAACCCACGAGGGCGCGGCCGCTTTGAACCAGCGGTTCCACGGTGACGCTAGGGCCGCCAGGAGTGATCGTGACATCGACACCGTGATCGGTGAAGTTGCCATCGCGATCCGCCACGTAGGGACCCATGTTCTCGACGTTGGCGATCCAGCCGAGCTGAAGCGAGCCCTCAACGGTCTGGGCCTCCGGCTCGGACGACGACTCTGAACACGCGGAAAGGGCCACGGCGGCGGCGACCAGCAGGGAGGGAGCGGCAAGCCGGCGGGTACGGGAAAGGGGGGACATGATTCTTCTCTCATGAGGGTGCAGGTCGGTGCCGAGCGCAGCGGAGCGCGCCGGGGCGACGTGCGGAAGTGTGGTGGACCGCCCTCCTCACGAGGCGGGCGGAGGGAGGCATGAGCACTGCCGGCGGTTGCACGGCGGTGACTCACTCCCCCAGGAAGGGACCACGTGGCCGATGCGGGCGCGAGTCGCGGTTGCGGTGTCGGCGCGGGCGGCGGCCGCTCAAAGAGCGAGTCAGGCGTCGGACGGAGCGCGCGAGTTCGACCGGCGCCAGGTGCCGCTGGTGCGGTCCTCAGAGCTGTCGGCGAGCATCGGTCTCTCCCCATCGTTCGGTGCGGCGGGATGCCTGTGTGACCGCCACACTACGACCCCCACAAGGCGCTCTTTGACGAGATTCGACACCTTTTACACGCGCGAAACTCGCCGTAACGCAGCCGACTCACAAAGCAGACAACCTGCTCATCGGTACGGAAATACGACAGCTCTGCTCCCTGCGCTCTGCATCGCGAGATTTCGACCTTCACTCACCGCGAAGCCGACCGACAAGGACTCAGCCATGACTATCTCTCTTTATCTCGCCGGACCCGAGGTCTTTCACCCGGACGGGCCCGCACTTGCCGAAGCCATGCGTGAAAAATGCGCCGCCTATGGCCTGCGTCCGATCTCACCGCTGGATGCCGGTGACGAGCCCCTTGACGGGAAGCCCGTCGGGAACCGCACCATGGCCGAGGTGATCTTTGCGAACAACCTCGCCATGATTGAGCGCGCCGACGCGGTGGTCGCCAACCTGACTCATTTCCGCGGACCAGACCCCGACCCCGGCACCGCGTTCGAGGTGGGCTACGGATTCGCGCAAGGCAAGCGTTGCTACGTGTATTCGCACGACGGCGCCACCGCGGTCGAGCGCGTCGAGCGGTTCTACGGCCCCGTCTCGCACCGTTCAGACGGCACCCCCGTCGACCACGACGGGCTCACCATCGAGAACTTTGGCGCGCCGTTCAACCTCATGCTGTCCTCCGCTTCCGTCGTCATCAGCGGAGACTTCGACGCCGCGCTTCGGCGCGTGGCCAGCGACCTCAAGGCAGGCATCTTCGCCAATATGAACGCCTGACGGTAACCACGCCGCGCCGTGGGGGCGGCGATCACCGCAGGATCATGGCAGGGTGTTCGCCGTCACCACTTCGCGATCGCCCAGCGGTGCGTCCAGGTTGAACGTCGCCACGCACTCCTCCTGCATCGCATTGCGGGGAATACCAGGGATCGGACCGATGCTGCGGATGTCGATCGAGACCGTCGTCGCGGTCTCCGTCACGCGCTCCCACACCACGCTGTCGCAACTGCCGGCCGGCGCGTGGCTCACGATCAGGGTGTCGCTGTCGGCGGCGAAGCTCAGCACGTAGGTCTGCTCAAGCAGTAACGCTACGAGGGCCGCGGCGAGGCCGATCCCAGCCACCACCACGGCGGTGATCCACACCCCAGCGCGTACGCCGCGCCTCGTCGTCGAGTCCCCCATGGCGCGACCTTACTCGCGCCATGCGGTTCAGGCGGGGTGACGGGCGGCGCGGGCGGCCTCCGCCACCAGGGCGGCATCCTCGGCGTCACTGAGTGCGGCCGATGTTCGCGCCTCCGCCCGCTCGGACACTCGCCTAAGGACGGCTCGGGTGTCGTCATCGGCGTCTCGCATGAGGTGACCGATGACCCGCTGCAGCCTGAGCGCGACCTCGACCATCCCGGCACCATCGCGGGCGATGGGCCGGAACGCGTCCTCCACCATGTCCGCGAATCGTGCGCGGGGAACGTGGACGTGGGGAGCGACGGGCTCCTCCTCCGACCCCTCGGCGAGCATCGCGCTCATCACGCGATCGATGGCATTGAGCACCTCGATGGCGGTGCCGGGGTCGTTGACGGCCGGGGACAGGGCACGGCTCGCAATTTCGGACAGGGCCACGTAGCCCAGTCGGGGATCCTGTTCGAAGGTCCGATGCTCCTCGACCCGAAACGCGAGACGCACCCGGGCGGCATCGTCGTCGCGCATCGGCCGGCCGCGAACCACGTAGGCGAGCGGCTCTCCCCTGCCCACCTCTGCGCCGGGAAGGCACGCGACGTGCACGGTCGCATCGTGGTCCACCGCGAAGTCTTCGAGCTGGTCGATAGCGATGCCCGTGATGACACCGGCGGCCGATGCGGTGATCGGCTCGGCGTGGCGAGGGATCTCGACGGGCGCCACGCCGCCCAGGTGAGGCTGGCGCGCGTGGTGACAGGAGGCATCGGCCGCCGCCTGTTCGACGCGGTCGATGATGTCCGGCACGCGGCCGAACGTCGTGAGGTGGGCGATCCAGCGCAGGAGGGTGATCGACACGAGAGCGATGACGAGGAGGGTGCCCAGGAACAGGATCGACCGGGCCTGGTCGGTGAACGTGTCAGTGCTGAGCGCGATGATGCCGACGATGGAGAAAACGAAGCTGCCGAGGAAGGTCGACAGCGCGTTCTGGGAGGTGGTGTCCGCGATGAGCAACTGAGTGGCGCGCGGTGTGGTGGAGGTGGCGACCGAGCCGAACGCCGTGATCATCGCCGTCAGGGAGAAGGTCGTGACGGCGAGCATGGAGGTCGCGAGGATCTGCAGGATGTTCTGCACCGCGTCCTCGCCGAGCTTGAGGTCCGCGGGGAGCGTGGGGCCGACGGCCGCTGCCGCGAGGACGAAGATGACGGCGCCGGCGGTAAAGAGCGTGGCGCGGAACCAGATCTGGCGGGTCAGTCGCCCCAGAAACGTGCGCCATCGCTGCATGGGTGCCTCCACTGCGGGGTCGTCGAGCCTTCGCGCCATTGTGCCTGGTCGTTTCGTGGGGTTCGGTGCACGCCTGTCCACAGATTCTCGCTTCACCCGACGCAGCGGCGCGGTGCTGGGTAGGGTCGCAAGGCATGGGGGCTAGCGAAGCGAAGCTGACGCGGCGGGCGATCGCGTGGGCATGCGCGCTCGGTGCGGCGGCAGTGCTCGCGGGGTGCACCGACGACCCCGAGCCCATCGTGACCACGACTCCGACAAGTTCGTCTTCGGTGGCGGCGGTGGACCCGACCGCGTCCGCATCGCCGTCTGCCAGCGCCACCCCGTCCGCAAGCGCGACAGCGCTCAGCGAGGACGAGGTGCTCGCGATGATTCCCGAGGAGGCACAGGACGAAACCCTGGCAAGCGCCATTCACTTCGCGGAGTTCATCATTGTCGAATCGCAAGCCATGATGTCTGACCTCGACACCGCCCTTTTCCGCGCCGTTAGCGCCACGGACTGCGAATTCTGCTCGTCACGTCTAGAGACCAGTGCCGACTTCGAGTCCAAGGGACAGCGTGTCGTCGGCCCGCCCATCACCATGGATATCGCCGAAGCTAGCGGCGGCTTGCAAAGCGACGGCACTTGGCTCGTGGAAGGTCCTATCCACGTACCCGGCGTTGAGGTCGTCGACGGCGAGGGCAAGGAAATCGAAACGGTTGCAGCGGCAGATTACGAAGCTCGAGTCCTGCTTCGACACAACGAAGACGCCTGGATACTGCTCGAGGTCGCGGCTGAGGAAACCTGATGGCTCCTCTAACCGTCACGGTGGTTCACGCAATCGCGCTACTGCTTCCGCTGGCGTTCGCTCATAACGCCCCTGCCGAAGGCGACCGGTGCGAAACGTCGTCGCCCAGCGGGGATTGGGGCGCAGCTACGTGCGGGACCTCTATCGACGCAGTTGGAGGCACCGTAGGCTCGTCCGAGGCTGCCAGCGACAGCGAAGCGGCAACGAGCAGCGACCGCTACATGCGACACCCGTTGTGCGAAGAGTGGTTTGAGGATGCGGGCGCACTTCTGTGGTTCGATTTCGCATTCCAAGGGACGATTCCCGCGTGCGGCGGCACAGCACGGGAGATGCCGGCAGACTTCTGCCCAGCGGGCGAGGTCGTACTGGAACCGCTTTGGGTGAGCCGGGAACAGACCGACGGCACCTTCGGGCCATGGCAGATCGCGTCGGACTACTCCTGCACCACCGACCCCCTCTACGACGCAGCCATCGCGGCCTGGCGCTCGATGGAGATCACCCCCACCTCCTACGACCTCCAGCCCAACACGGGCTACGCGGTGACCACCCTCGGCATCGTGCCGGTCGCCGACGGATCCCCGCAGACCCGCACGGTGACCCTGCTGGGCACCGACGTCCAACTGCGCGCCACGCCCGCCGACTTCACCTGGTCCACCGACGACGGCGAGGCATGGACCACGACCGACCCCGGCGCGACCTACGCCAACGGCGGCGAGCCGCACACCTTCGACCCCGGCGAGCGCCGCATTCACCTCACGCTTGCCACCACGTGGACGGGCGAGTTCTCGCTCAACGGCGGCACCACCTGGATCGACGCGCCCGGTACGGCGACCACGACATCGGCCACCACCAGCGTCCACCTGTACAACCCGCGCTCGCGCCTGGTGGACTGCGACCTCAGCGGCCACTGCGACTCGGGCAACGCCGCCACGGCCGCGCCCTCACCCAGCCTCCTCGACCCCGACGCCGACGGCACCGACAACTACACAGTCCCGGACGACCAGATCGACGCCTACCTTGCCGCGCGAGGATGAGCGCAACAATGAACGCATGAACGACCTCTGGACCGCCGCCGTCGCCGCCACGACCGCACCCGAGCCGGCCCCCGCACCGGCCGAGCACCCTGGCTGGGTCAGCGAGCCGGAGACGAGCGACGACACCCTGCGCGAGGCCACCGGCCGCGGCTGGGACGAGTGGGTCGCGATCATCGACGCGGGCCCTGCGCGCGGTCTCGGCCACACCCAGATCGCGGACTGGGTCAAGGCCGAGACCGACATCGTCAGCTGGTGGTGGGCGCAAAACGTGACCGTCGGCTACGAGCGCATCACCGGCCTGCGCCTGCCCGGACAGATGAAGGACGGCACCTTCACCGTCTCGCGCTCGCGGAGCCTTCAGTCGGCCGATGCGTCCCTCACCTACGAGGACCAGGCTCTCCTCGAGGCCTCGCTCCCCCAGGCTCGCATCACCCGGACGTCCAAGGCCGGCGTCAAGACGCCGCGGTTCACGCTGGCCGATGCCGCGAGCGCCGCGCCGCTCGGCCAGGTCACGTTCACGGTGGACCCCACCACGAAGGGCCAACGCCTCACCGTCACCCACGAGAAGCTCCCCGGGCTCGGTGCTTGCGAGCCGTGGAAGGCTTTCTGGAGCGCCTGGCTCGCCGCGCGCTGAGCACCCACAGAGCCCACTGGGAGACGGCGAAGTCCCGAAACGCGCCGTGAGGTCCCACCAGGGCGCATGTGACACCCTGGGCGCATGAGGATCCTGATCATCGGCAACGGACACGTCGGAGGCGCCGCCCGCGCCGCGCTCGAGGCGGACCACGAGGTCATCGTGGCGAGCCGCTCCACGTCCCCCGCGGTGGACATCACCGACCCCCCGTCGATCGCCGCCCTCTTCGAGCAGGTCGGGACGGTCGACGCCGTCATCACCACCGCCGGCAAGGTCCCCTTTAGGCCGCTGGCCGACCTCACGCACGAGGACTTCGCCGCGGGCATCGCCGGCAAGGTGCTGTCGCAGATCGACGTGGTGCGCATCGGCCTGCCGTACGTCACCGACGGCGGATCGTTCACCGTGACGAGCGGCGTCCTGTCGCGCGAGCCCATCCGCACCGGCGCGGCCGCCTCCATGGCCAACGGCGCGCTCGAGACCTACGTCATGGCCGCCGCACCCGAGATGCCCCGCGGCATCCGCCTCAACGCCGTGAGCCCCTCGGTCCTCGAGTCGTCGCCGCAGCACCACCGCGCGTTCGCCGGCTTCCCGCCGGTGAGCGACGAGGCAGTGGGCCACGCCTACCGCCGCGCCGTCGAGGGTGTTCAGACGGGACGCACCCACATCGTCGACTGAGTCGTAGCCTGAGCGCGTGAGCACCATCGCGCCCAGCACCCCCGAGCAGCGCACCGTCCTGTGGATCGCGATACTCGCGAGCTTCGTCAGCTTCCTCGACGGGACGGTCGTGAACGTCGCGCTGCCCGCGATCGTCGAGGAGCTCGGCGGCGGCATCACCACGCAGCAGTGGACGGTCGACGCCTACCTCATCACCCTCGGCGCGCTCATGCTCGTGGCGGGCTCGGTCTCCGACACGTACGGGAGGCTGCGCGTCATCCGCTGGGGGCTGATCGGCTTCGGCCTCACCTCGGTCGCGATCGCCGTGGCGCCCACGGCGGGCGTCCTGATCGTCGCCCGCCTCCTCCAGGGCGTCGCCGGCGCTCTGCTCGTGCCCAGTTCGCTCGCCCTCATCACGTCAAACTTCCGCGGCCCGGCGCAGGGGCGCGCCATCGGCACCTGGACCGCGGCGACGAGTGGCGCGATGGTCGCGGGACCCGTCATCGGCGGCCTCTTCATCGACCTGTGGTCGTGGCGCCTGGTGTTCCTCATCAACGTCATCCCCATCGCCCTCACGCTCTACCTGCTCACTCGCCTCACGCAGCGCGACGTCCGGCTGCCCGATGCCCACATCGACGCCATCTCCGCCGCCCTGTGCGCGGCGGGCCTCGGCGGCATGGTCTACGCCCTCATCGAGGAGCCCAACGTCGGCTGGGGTCACCCCCAGGTCTGGCTCACCGGCACGCTGGGGGTCGCGGCGTTCGTCGCCTTCATCTGGCGGCAGGCGGTCGTCGAGCGGCCGATGCTCCCGCTGGGCCTTTTCCGCGCCCGCAACTTCGCGTGGGGCAACCTTTCCACCTTCACGGTCTACGGCGCGCTGTCGCTCAACGGCTTCGTCATCACTGTCTACCTGCAGGAGACCGCCGGCCTGAGCGCCACGGCCGCGGGCCTCGCGAGCCTCCCGCTCACGCTCATCATGATCGCGCTGAGCTCGAAGGTGGGCTCCCTCGCCGGCCGGCTGGGACCGCGCCTGTTCATGACAGCCGGGCCCCTCGTGATGGCAGCGGGCTCCCTGATGATGCTCGCCGTGTCCGACGACTTCTCGTACTGGACCCAGCTGCTCCCCGGCATCATCGTGTTCGGCCTGGGCCTCACCGTCACCGTGTCGCCGCTCACAAGCGCCATCCTCGGCGCCATCGAGACCGAGCGCTCCGGCATCGCGAGCGCCACCAACAACGCGATCAGCCGCGTCGCCGGCCTCGTCACGATCGCCCTCGTCGGGGCCATAGTCGGCGGCGCGCTCGACCTCGCAGGCTTCCACCGGGCGATGGGCGCCACCGCCGCGCTGATGGCCGGTGGCGGCGTCATCGCCTGGCTCGGCATCCGCAACCCGGCCCCGCCCACGGAGGACTAACCGCTCACGGCGACCGCGGCATCGGGCATACGCTGTGACCATGACCAACGGACCGGTGTACGTCTACACGCCCAAGTCGCTGCTCGTCGCCTACGTGCTGTGGTTCTTCCTCGGCGTCTTCGGCATCCACCACTTCTACCTGGGCAAGATCGGACGCGGGCTGCTGTACCTGTTCACTGCGGGAATCTTCGGCATCGGCCTCCTGGTCGACCTGTTCACCCTTCCCTCGCAGACGCGCACCGTGAACGCGCAGCGCGCCGTCGGCATCCGTTGAGAGTGAGAGACTGACACCCATGTGCTCCCCCATCGCGTGCTCCTCCTGCGGCAAGACCACCTGGACCGGCTGCGGCCTCCACGTCGACGAGGCCCTCGCGGGCGTCGCCACCGAGAACCGCTGCACCTGCGAGCGCTGACGCACCGGGACGCCCTCAGCGCCCACTGGGTGACGCCGGCTGCCCGGTGCTCGCCAATGGACACTCAGGGCGCCTTTTCGCACCGCCACGCACCCTGGTGGGCGCTCAGTGCGCGGGCCGCACCCAGTAATTCAGTAGCATCGCGACGCCCCTGAACTCCGTCTCCTGCGACGCGACCATCTCGAACCCAGCAGCCGCGCACACCCCGTTGGACGCCTTGTTCTCCACCGGCGGGCACGCCATGAGGTCACGCCCGTCGCCGTGTGCGATGGCATCGGCCACCGCGAGCCTGGCCGCCTGCGACGCGACTCCTCGCCCCTGGAACTCGGGAAGAGTCACCCAGCCCAGCTCGTACACGTCGCGGCCGTCAAAGCGCGACTCCCACCAGCCCACCGAGCCCATCGCCTCGCCGCGGGACCCGCGCACGGAGAACATCCGCGGGGTGCCGGCGTCCCAGCCGCGCAGGTAGCGCTCGTGGCGCCGGTGGAGTTGCCAGTCGTCCTCGGGCCCGGCCAGCAGCGCCATCATCTCGGGCGAGTTGGCAGCCTCGAGGATAGGCGTGTCGGCATCGGTCCAGCGACGCAGGCGGACCGATGCGGGGTCAAGGCGCGCGCTCAGAGCGGCTCGACTCCCCACGCGGCCTTTTCCTCGGCCGTGTACATCGCGGTCCAGGCCTCGAACTCACCGCCGTGCTCGTCGGCCACCTCGTGGCCCAGGTCGATCGCGGTCCTCAGCAGGTCTGGCACGAGCGCGCCACGGGACGTCACGACGATGGTCCACTCGGGGACGTCGTGGCTGGGGGCGCTGAGCTCGTGCCACGCGCGCCGCGCCTTGAGCGTCTCGACCGCGGCCTCCGCCGACGCCTGGCGTGTGAAGGTCAGGGACACCTCCAGCTCGCGGGGCGCAGCGACATCGGCCCCACGCGCGAGGAACGTCTCGAGCTGCTCCTGATCGTCGGCGAACAGCTGGTACGGCTCGACCCTCTTGGGGCGGCGTGAGAACAGGCCCATGGGGCTCACGCTAGTCGCTCGCCGGGGTCGCCTAGGACCAAGGCTCCACGAGTACGAGTCGGAGCACTTTTACCCTGGCAACCATGATCGACTTCTCCAACGGCACCTTCGTCAAACTACGCCAGATCACCCCCGAGGCGGCCGACGCTGGCTACTCGGCCATCCTTCTAGACGATGAGCAGATCTACTTGGCGTTCAAGGGCATGCGCGACGGCGTGGTGTTTACCTCCAAGCGGATCATCAGCCGCAACGTGCAGGGCCTGACGGGCTCCAAGCAGGACTTCACCTCGATGCCGTACTCGAAGATCCAGACCTGGTCGGTCGAGACTGCTGGCACATTCGACCGCGACGCGGAGTTGGAGCTCTACTTCTCGTCGATCGGCAAGGTGAAATTCGAATTCGCAGGTGACGTCAACATTGCGTACATTTCCAAGCTGATCGCGCACTACGCGCTGCGGTAATCCTCCGCCCCGACCGCGCCGTCGATCCCGTCACGCACCCAGTCGCCTCCCTCGCGCACCACGGTGGCCGCGAGCGGCAGCTGGTGGGAGGCGCTTTCGAGGATGTGCATCAGGTAACCGCCCGTGTTGACGAACGCGGCGATGTCACCGCGTGCCACGCCGTCGGGGAAACGCAGGCGCCTGCGCAGGATGAGCTCGTCCTCGACGCAGTACGCGCCTACCAGGAACCCGTCGAAGGCGGGGCTCGCCTCCCCCGCCCCGGACGGCCGCACCCAGCGCGGGTCGACCATGAAGTCGGCCGACGTCGACCTCACCTGCGTGCGGTTCATGTGCAGCCCCACGAGGGGAATCCCGTCGCTCGTCGCCTTGCGGAACGCCACGCTCGCGAGCGTCAAACCGCAACCGTCGAGCACCGACCTGCCCGGCTCGCACCGCAGCTCCAGCCCGCGCGCCGCGATCTCCTCCGCGAGGGTCCTGCGCTCCAGGCCGTGGGCGCGCAGCACGTCGAGCATCCACGGCCCGCGGACCTTGCGCTGCCAGTACGGATATACCGAGGGCGAGGGCCTGGACGCGGACGGATCCGTCAGGCCCAGCCGGTCGCCGCGCCATGTCAGCGTCCCGTGCGCGTCCTGCGCGAGCCTCTCCCAGAACGCCCGCCACTGGGCACGATCCTCGAGGTAGCTCATGGGGATGCCGCCGCCGATGTCGATGAAGCCGACGTCGTGACCCGCCTCACGCAGGGCATCGGCCCACGGCAGCGCCTCGCGCAGCACCGCCGCGCGTTCCTCGGCGCTGTAGGCGTTGAGATGGAAGTGGATCCCCTCGATCGACACGTCCGTGAGGCGGGCCGATGCCAGGGCAGAGTCCCACTGCCTGCTCGCCATCCCGAAGCGGGTCGGGGGGATCGCCGGATCGCTCGAGGCAAGGCGCAGCGCCACGCGCGCCCGGGCGCCCACGGACGCGGCAACGGCCACCACGTCGGCAAGTTCATCCGCGTTGTCGAGACTCACGGTCGCCCCGGCGCGGACGGCGGCCTCGAGGAGCGCCCTGGACTTCACCGCGGCAGTGACGATGACCCGCTCCCCCGGCATCCCCGCGTCGAGGCTTTGGGTGAGCTCGGCGAGCGAGGCGACATCGACGCCGAGCCCCGCCTCGCGCGCGGCGTGCACCAACCCCAGCGCCTTATTTGCCTTGCGCGCCACGAACACGCCGAGCCGCACGCCCTCCGAGGCGGCCGCGTCGACAAGCTCGGCGGCGTTCCTCGCGAGCGGCCCGAAGTCGAGCACGTTCACCGGCGACCCGTACTCGGCGACCAGCGCGGCGCAGGCATCGGCGTCCGCGAGAAGGTCCTCCATCCACGGTTCCGTGCGACCGGTGAGAGGCGAGACTCCGTGCACCTCAGCCATGGGCGAGCACCTCCTCGCACGCCGGCTCGCCGGCGTCCCCATCCTCTCCCCACGCGCATGCGAGCGCCCGCGCCCACCGACGAGAATCGTCGTGGAGCCCGCGCTGCAGGGAGTCGTGGCCGATGACCGGATCCTCAGTAGGACGCCCGAGCGCCGCAAGGCCGTGCGCCACGCTCCCGTCGCGCCGCAGGCACGCGCCGTCGACGCGGGTGAGCACGCCGCGCTCGCCCGCCCGGACGGTCACCTCGCCAGCGTCGATGAGCCCCTGCCACGGCGCACGGTCGGCCGATGCGCCGGTCGCCTCGGCGGCTGCCTCGCCCTCCCACGGGTGGGGCGCCTCAAGCACGCCGGGGCCACGAGTGAAGGCGTCGATGGCCGGCTCGCCGGCCACGGCATCGGGCGCCGCCACGACGCGCAGCAGACCGGCGTCGCGCAACGCCACGAGGCGCCGATGGGTGACGAGCGGAGGCCCGAAGGCCCACCGCTCCAGCATCGCGGCGCGCCGGCGCCAGCGAGGCCAGGTGTCGGCGTCGCGAGGACCGCGCTCGAGCGAGCGCACCACGTCCGCGTACCCTGCCGACCAGGCACGGCCCCACCACCAGGCGGGATCGGCGTCGACGTCGCCCTCGGCGCGGCCGATGTCGCGCGTCCACCGCGCGGACGGGTCACCGTCGAGCGTCGGCGAGTCGAGCCGTTCCCACAACTCCTCGTGGGTCACGCGCACCCCAGCCTCGAGCGCCGCGGCCACGGCGGCATCGGCCAGGACCTGCCACCACGCGTCATGAGGGACGGCGTCGGGAAGCCAGCGCGCGGTGCGCGCGCGCACGGCGGCGATGACGGACGAGGGCGCGGAGACGGGCTTGGGAAGCATCGGCTCGCCAGTGCGACTCACGAGCGTGATGAGCGACGGCTCGCGGCCGCTCGGCGCGTAGGTGCCGTCCTCGCCCCAGGTGCCGCCGCGCGCGGCCGTGAGGTCCATGACGACGTCGAAAGCGGTGAGCGCGGCGCCGTGCACCGTCACGGGCTCGCCGGGCGCCGGCCCGCTCGAGGCATCGGCGATCGCGGCGTGGTCGAGGCCTGCGCCGCCCGCGTGACCCGTGGCGAGCAGCACCCGCGTGGCGCGCAGAGTGACCGGCGCCTCGCCCCGCACCGCGCACACCCACGCCTCACCGTCACGAGTCACGTCGGCGACGGAGCCGACCACGTGACGCACCTCGAGCCACGGCGAGTCCGACAGGCGCTCGAAAGCCCACGACAGGTAGCGCCCGGCACGGGCGCGCGCCGGGAAGGTCTCTACCTCGCCGTCGTGCTCCTGCCATTGCGTGAAGGTCCACGGCACCGACGGGCTCGAGGCATCCACGATGTGCGAGGACACGTTCATGAGCAGGTGCTCACCCTGGGCCCGGTCCCACACCGCACCCGCGCCCGGCGCGGCGGGATCCACGACCATCACGCGCATCGGCCTCGCCGGCCCGCCCCTGTCGTGGCCACGGTCCGCGAGCGCCTCCTCGAGGTCCGCGAGCGCGTAGAGCGCACGCGGCCCGGCGCCCACGATGATGAGGTCGGCGTCGTCCCGCCTCGTGGCGGGAGCGACCCTCGCGGCGTTCACGCCCGACCGCCGGCGAACGGGTTGGCGTCGTCGAGGGAACTCAGCGCCTCGGCGCCGCCGTCCAACTCGCGCTCCACCCACGCGTCGTCGTACACCGTCGGCAGGTAGGCACCGCCGCCGTCGTGCACCAGCATGGCGACGGTCTCCCCCGGTCGCATCGACGCGAGGTCGGCGCCGATGGCGGCGACGATCGCCCCCGTCGACGCCCCCGTGAGCATGCCCTCACGGCGCGCCAGGAGCCGGCAACCGCGGACCATGTCCGCCTCGGCCACGCGCACCACAGCATCGGGGCGCGCCTCCTCGGACAGTTCGGTCTCGAATCCGGCGCCGAGACCCGGCAGCTTGCGCTCCCCCACCTCGCCGCCGAAGAGCGCGGAGCCGGCGGAGTCCACGCCCACCAGCCGCGTGCGCCAGCCGTGCTTCTTGATCGCGCGCTGGCATCCGAGCAGGGTGCCTGTCGTACTCATCGCCACGTAGAGGCGGTCGGGAGCCGCGCCCAGGGACGCGACAAGCTCGGGCATCGTGGTGCTCGCGTGGGCGTCGGGGTTGGCGCCGTTGCCGTACTGGTGGGTCGTGACGGCGCCCGGGAGGGACGCGAGCAGCTCGGCGACACGTTCCACGCGGGCGCGCAGCCGGTTGCCGTCCGCGGGGGTGGGCACGCGGTCCACGCGCGCCCCGAACGCGGCCATCGTCTGCACGGCGGCCGCGTTGGCGCGCTCGTCCACGACGGCGACGAAGGTGTACCCGCGCAGCGCGCACTGCCGGGCCAGTGCCATGCCGAGGTTTCCCGAGGTCGACTCCACGACGGCGCCGCCGGGCAGCAACACCCCCGTGCGCTCAAGGTCGTCGAGAAGGAACTTTGCGGTGCGCTCCTTGGTGCTGCCGGATACCTGCAGCTGGTCGAGCTTGGCGTACAGTCCCACGTCGCTGTCGGGGAACAGCCGCGTCAGCCGGGTCATCGGCGTCGGCAGATAACCCTCGTGCACGCTCAGGCCCGGCATGGTGTGGATCCGAGCGTCGTGGTTCGTCGTCGTCACTGCGCACCTCCCTTGGTCGCCGCCGGCGAGCCCGCGCCCGCCGCCGTCTGGGGCGCGGTGGCGCCCTCGACGTCGAGACAAACCGCGCCGCGCACCTTCTCATTCCGGCGATTTCGCAGCGGCCGATGCGGCGGCTGGCTTGATAGCGTCGAGCCACCCGGGACAAGGAGGCATCGGTGAGCGAGACCCTGGTCGACACGGAACCGCGCCGCTTCGGCGTGCACTCGGAGGTGGGGCGCCTGCGCACGGTGCTGGTGTGCTCCCCCGGCCTCGCGCACAACCGGCTCACGCCCTCCAACGCGGAGGCGCTGCTGTTCGACGACGTCATGTGGGTCGAGAACGCGCGCCGCGACCACGCCCAGTTCGTGTCCCTCATGGCGGGCCGCGACATCGAGGTGGTCGAACTCACCGAGACGCTGGCGGAGACGCTGGAGATCCCCGAGGCACGCGCGTGGCTCCTGGACCGCAAGATCACCCCGGACGAGGTGGGGCTCGGGCTCGTCGACGACGTCCGCGCCTACCTCGACTCGCTGCCCAGCGAGTCGCTCGCGCGCGACGTGCTGGGCGGCCTCGCCGTCGCCGACCTCCCGCGCGACTTCGCGCCTCCCACGGTGGACCTCATCCGCGAGGAGTCGGGCATGCGCGACTACCTGATGCCGCCGCTTCCCAACACGCTGTACACACGCGACACCACCAGCTGGATCTACGGCGGCGTCACCCTCAACCCCCTGTACTGGCCCGCGCGCCACGCCGAGACGCTCGTCATGAAGTGCGTCTACACGTTCCATCCCCGCTTCGCCGGCGAGGTCACCACCTGGTGGGGCGACCCCGAGCTTGACCACGGCCTAGCGACCCTCGAGGGCGGCGACGTGATGCCGCTGGGCAACGGCGTGGTGCTCGTGGGAATGTCCGAGCGCTCGAGCCGCCAGGCCATCTCGCAACTGGCGGCGGAACTGTTCGCGGCCGGCGCGGCGCAACGCGTCATCGTCGCGCGCCTTCCCAAGCTTCGCTCCGCGATGCACCTTGACACGGTGTTCACGCTGGCAGACCGCGATATCGCGACCATCTTCCCCGCGATCGTCGACGACATCGAGACCTTCTCCATCTACGAGGCGCCTCAGCCACTGGGCCTCGACGTGCGCCGCGAGACGCGCCCGTTCACCGAGGTGGTCGCGCGAGCCATGGGTCTCGAGTCGCTGCGGCTCATCGAGACCGGCGGCGATCGCTACGCGGCCGAGCGCCAGCAGTGGGACGACGCGAACAACGTGCTCGCGCTCGAGCCGGGCGTGGTGGTCGCCTACGACCGCAACACCACCACCAACGCCGCCCTGCGCGCCGCGGGCATCGAGGTGCTCGAGATCGTGGGAGCCGAGCTGGGGCGCGGGCGCGGCGGAGCCCACTGCATGACGCAACCCCTGCGGCGCGACGCCTGAACGCCCGCCCGGCCCCGGCATCGGCCGCTAGCCTTCCCCCATGATCCGCCTGCAGAACGTGACCTACCTGGTAAGCGACCAGGACGAGGCGCTGCGCTTCTTCGTCGACGCCCTCGGCTTCGAGGTGCGCCAGGACCAGACGTTCGACGGCGGCTGGCGCCGCGTCGTCGTGGGCCCCGCGGAGGGCGACACTGGTCTGGTGCTGGTGCTGGCGCGGGCGGCGGCCGATGCCCCGGTCGGCTCCCAGGCGGGCGCGGACGTCGCGTTCTTCCTGGAGACCGACGACTTCGCCGCTGCGCACGCGCGCATGACCGCGCACGGCGTGCACTTTCGCGAGGAACCCCGGCACGAGCCCTACGGCACCGTCGCGATCTTCGAGGACCTCTACGGCGCGCCGTGGGACCTCATCGAGCCGCCACGCGCCTGAGCCTCACGCCCCCCGGCGTCAGCGCGTACGCGGCGCCTGCGGCCCCGTGCGCGGGTCCCACGCGTCGGTGATCGCGAGCATGCGCAACACGTCCTCGTGGAACTCCCCCGAGACCAACTGGTCCAGCGTCACCTCGTCGAACACGAGCCTCACCGAGGCGCGCGCCGCGACCCACACCTCCTGGAGGTGCTGAAACGCGTCGGGGTACGTGACCTCGTCGGGCCGCAGCCCGTGGACGTCGGCGAGCGGTCCGTCGATGGCGCGTAGCACCTCGCCCAGCGTGATCTCCGCCGGCGGCCGGCGCAGCGCGTACCCGCCGTCCGCTCCCCTGGTAGACGAGACGATCGCGGCGCGCTTCAGGTCCGCGAGCACCGCCTCGAGGAACTTGCGGGGTAGGTCGTGCGCGTCCGCGAGCGCCTGCGCCGAGGCGCGGTCGGGGTAGCGCGCGGCCAGGGCCGTGACGGCCCTGGCCGCGTAGTCACCCTTCGCCGACACATGCATGGTGGTCATGCTAGTGCGAGCCGGACGTCGCCTCCTCGAGCACGGCCGATGCCGCGGTCGCCGGGGCGCGCACAGCATCGGCCGGAAGGCGTAGCCACACGGGGTCGCCCACGTCCACGCCCAGCTCGAGGTAGCGCGAGCGCGGGAGCGTGACAGTGGCGGGGTCGCGCGCCTCGCTGGTCTGCACCGTGAGGCGCACCTCGAAGCCCACACGTTGCACCACGCGCACCGTGCCGGGGATGGCCCCCGCGACGGGGAGCGCCACCACCCCGATGTCGTGGGGCCTCACCACCAGCCCCGCGAGGGTCGTGGTGGGGCCGAGGAACCTCATGACGAAGTCGTTCGCGGGCCGGTCGTACAGGTCGTCGGGTGTGCCGACCTGCTCCACGCGGCCCTCGTTGATGACGACGATCTGGTCGGCCACTTCGAGCGCCTCCTCCTGGTCGTGGGTGACGAACACTGTGGTGACGTGGACCTCGTCGTGAAGGCGCCGCAGCCACTGGCGCAGCTCCTTGCGCACCTGGGCGTCGAGCGCCCCGAACGGCTCGTCGAGGAGCAGCACGGTGGGCTCCACCGCGAGCGCGCGGGCTAGTGCCATGCGCTGGCGTTGGCCACCGCTCAGCTGCGACGGCAGCCGGTGTCCGAACTGCTCGAGGTGCACCAGGCGGAGCAACTCGTCGACGCGCGCGCGGACCTCCTCCTTGGGACGGTGCCGGATCTCGAGCCCGAAGGCCACGTTCTTCGCGACGCTCATGTGTGCGAAGGCCGCGTAGTGCTGGAACACGAATCCCACCCCGCGCTTTTGCGCCGGCAGGTCGGTGGCGTCCCGGCCCTCAATGCGGATGCGTCCAGCATCGGCCGTCTCGAGGCCCGCGATGATGCGCAGCAGCGTGGACTTGCCGCCGCCCGAGGGGCCCAGCAGCGCCGTGAGCTGCCCGGTGGGTAGGGACAGGTTGACGTCGTCGAGCGCGACGAAGCTGCCGAAGCGCTTGCCCACTGCCTGGATGTCGATGCTCATGAGGTGCCCTTCCTTTCGGCGCGGGAGCGCAGCACGCTCACCACGACGATCGCGATGATGGAGATGGAGGCGAGCAGCCCGGCGACCGCGAAGGCCTGCTCCTGGTCGAAGTCGAAGTACATTTGCTCGACCATCAGGGTGGCGGTCTGGGTCTGGCCGATGAGGTTGCCGGAGACCACCTTGACCGCGCCGAATTCGCCGATCGAGCGGGCGAGGCACAGCACCACGCCGTACGTGAGGCCCCACCGGATCGCGGGGATGGTGATGCGCCAGAACGTCTGCGGTCCGCTCGCGCCGAGCGACCGCGCCGCCTGCTCCTGCTCGGTTCCCACCTCGGTCAGGACCGGCACGATCTCGCGGATCACGAGGGGCATCGCGATGAACGTCGTGGCGAGGATGATGCCGGGCGTAGAGAACAGCACCTGGATGCCGGCCGCCGCGAGGGGGACGCCGAAGATCCCGCGGGTCGACTCGTAGACCAGCACGATCGACAGGCCCACCACCACCGGCGACACCGACAGCGGCAGGTCGAGGATCGCATTGAGCAGTCGCTTGCCGGGGAACTCGTAGCGCACCAGCACCAGGGATACCGTGACGCCGAAGACGACGTTCAGCACCACGGACGCGGCCGCGGCGATGGCGGTGAGCCGCAGCGATGCCAGCACGAGCGGGTCGGTGAAGGTCTCGATCACCGGTGCGAGGCCATCGGCGAAGGTGTTCCAGAACACCAGCGCCACAGGCCACGCTACAAGCAGGCCCACGTAGACGATCACGACGGCGCGCAGGATCAGGGGGCCGATGCGCCGTCCGGCCGGGCGGCCGAGCGTCGCCGCGTCGCGGGGCTCGCGCCGCCGCGGCGCCACGGGGGGCGAGGCGATGTCAACCACGGCGGGCCACCCGTCGCTGGATGAGGTCAAGCGCGACGAGCACGAGGAACGCGATCACCAGCAGCACCGTCGCGACGGCGGCGGCCTGGGCGAGCTGGCCGTTCTCGACGTAGGTGAGGATGCGCACGCTCGTGACCTCGGTGCGCAGCGCGAGGTTGCCCGACAGCAGCACGAGGGCTCCGTACTCGGAGACCGCCCTGGCGAAGGACATGGCGGCACCGGCGGCGATCGCCGGGGCGAGCGCCGGCAGGAGCACCCGCGTCCAGGTCTGGGTGCCCGACGCCCCGAGGCTGCGCGCGGCGCGCTCCACGTCGGGGTCCAGCTGCTCGAGCACGGGCTGGACGGCGCGCACCACGAACGGCAGGGTGACGAACGCGAACGCGAGGAACACCGCCGCCTTGGTGTTGGCGACGTCGACCCCCACGGGGCTGCGCGGGCCATACAGGCCCAGCAGCACGAGGCCCGCGACGATGGTGGGGAGCGCGAACGGCACGTCGATGATGACCTCGATGACGCGCTTGCCGGGGAACGAGTCGCGCACCAGCACCCACGCGATGGCGGTGCCGATGACGACGTTGAGCGCCGTGACGAGGGCCGCCTGGGACACCGTTAGGGTGATGGCGGCGACGGTCTGCGGGTTGGTCAGCACCGCCCAGAAGCCCGCCCAGCCGCCCGAGGCCGCGGCCGCGACCACCGCCCCGAGTGGGATGAGCACGAGGATCGACAGCCACAGGACGGAGACGCCGAGCGCGAGTCCCGCACCCCTGGTGAGGGTGGATCGCGGGCGGTGCGGCCGGGCGGCCGCCCGCCGCCCCGTGAGGGGCGACGGGGCGGCCGTGTCGGTGAGGGACGTCACGACGACTTCCCCGTATCGACCTGAATCTGCGTGATGATGCCGTCCTCGGTGTCGAAGAATTCGGGCCCCGCGACCTCCCAGCCGCCGAAGTCGTCGTCGATCGTGAGGAGCGTCCCCGGGGTGGGGAACGGGTCCGCGGGGTCGTTGGCCCCCTCGACCTCGGAGACCTCGACCCCGTCAACGACGGGACGGAAGCCCAGCTTCGCGAACTCTCCCTGCGCCTCGGGCGTGTAGAGGAACTCGAGCCAGTCGGCGGCCTTGGGATCGGCGTCCTTCAGCACGGCGCCGGGGTTGTCGATCCTCAGCGTCGTGTCGGGCACCACGTAGTCGAGCTCCTCGCCCTCCTGCTTGGCGAGGATCGCCTCGTTCTCGTAGGACAGCAGCACGTCACCAGTGCCCGAGAGGAAGGCGCTGGTCGCGTCGCGTCCGGAGCCGGGGAGGGCGACCACGTGCTCGAACAGCTCGGTGGTGTACTCCTTGGCGTCCTCCTCCGAGCCGCCTTCCGCGATGGCCTGCCCCCATCCCGCGAGGATGTTCCACCGCGCAGATCCGGAGGAGCCGGGGTTGGGGGTCACGATCTCGACGCCCTCGGCGATGAGGTCGTCCCAGTCCTCGATGCCCTTGGGGTTGCCCGGGCGTACCGCGAACACGACCACGGACTGCGAGACGATGCCTCCGTACTCTCCCTGGTTCCAGTCCTCGTCCACCAGGCCGGCGTCGACGAGCCTCGTCACATCCCCCTCGAGGGAGAAATGCACGTAGTCGGCCTCCAGCCCGGACTCGACGGCCCGGCTCTGGTCGCCCGAGGCGCCGTAGGACTCGGTCCACGTCACTCCCTCGCCCTCGGGGGTCTGCGACCACAGCTCCTGGATCGCATTGTTGGCGGCCTTGGGAACCGCGAAGCCCACGAGCGAGAGGTTGGTCTCCTCGGCAGCGGCGGCGTCGCCGCCACCGGCCGCGGCGCTGGCGGTCGGCGAGGACGCCGTCTCGGCGGGGGCGCACGCGGCCACCACCATCGCCACGATCACCGCTCCACCCGCCTTCAGCCACGTCGTCCTGGTCATGTCGTCTCCTTGCGTCGAGGGGCCGCGCCGATCGTCAGCCCTATTTCCTATCGGCTTGATAGAGATTAGGGATGGAGCGCGCCCGATGTCAAGGGCGGCGCGGCCAGAAGCCTGGGCCGACGCATCGGGTCCGTCAGATAACCTCGAGGCGAGGGGCGCGACACCGACCGGAGCGGGAATGATGACAACCGGAGTGCTGGACCGTGCGCGGGACCGGCTCTACGAGCCCAGGCCACCGCGACGCCGCGCGCCCGGCATCGTCGAACTCTCGTTCTCCGCCGTGGGCCTCGTGGTGGGGCTGTCGTTCTTCGCACTGTCCCTCACCCCCTCACTCCTGCCCCGCGAGGGCTGGGTGCAGGGCATCGAGTCGGGCGTGAGCTTCATGGTCGGCTACGGCATCGGCGCCGGGCTCTACGCTGTCGCCCGCTTCTTCACCGTCCCCCCGGCACGGGGCCGCGTGCGCGCGGCGCTGCTCGTCGTCTCACTCGGCGCGATTGCCGTCCAGGCCTCGTTCACCATCTGGGCCTATGTGGGCTGGCAGAACGCCACACGCCTGAGCTTCGGGATGAGCCCGCTGTCGCCCTTGGTGTGGCCCGTCATCGTGGCTGTCGCGGCGGCGACGGCGGCGCTCCTGCTCGTGATCGCGCGCCTGGTGCGCCGCCTCTTCCGATGGGGCGACGCCCTCGCCATCCGCTTCCTCCCGCGCCGGCTCGCGGTCGCCCTCGTCGGCGTCGTGCTCACCGCCCTCATCTGGTGGGTCGCATCGGGCGCGTTCGTCAACGCCTTCTTCACCTTCTCCAACTGGACATTCTCGGGGCGCGACCTTCAAACAAACCCCGGCGCCACCCAGCCCGAGCTCGCCGAGAAATCGGGCTCGCCGGCATCGGCCGTGGAATGGGACGACCTGGGCCGCCAGGGCCGCTCCTTCGTGTCCACGGGGCCCACCGCATCGGACCTCGACGAGGCGGGGCCGGGCGGGGCGCTCGAGCCCATCCGCGCGTACGTGGGCCTGCGCAGCGCCGACTCGCTCGAGGAGCGCGCCCAGCTGCTCCTCGACGAGCTGGTCCGCACCGACGCGTTCGACCGCGAGATCCTGGTGGTCGCCACCACGACCGGCACCGGCTACCTCGACCCCCACGGCGTGGACTCCCTCGAGTACCTGTGGAACGGCGACACCGCCATCGCGGGCGTCCAGTACTCCTACCTGCCCAGCTGGATCTCGCTGCTCGCGGATCAGGCCGAGGTGGAGGAGACGAGCAGGGTGGTGTTCCGGACCATCCACGACTACTGGTCCACGCTTCCCGACGGCTCGCGCCCGCAGCTGTACCTGTACGGGCTGTCGCTGGGCACCACGGGCGTCGAGGCAGTGCTGTCGAGCGTGGACATCCTCAACGAGCCCATCGACGGAGCCCTCATGACGGGCCCGCCCTTCCTCAACGAGATGCACTACGAGATCACGCGCGCCCGCGACGACGGATCGACGGCGGCGCTCCCCCTGCTCAACGCGGGCCGCACCGTGAGGTTCGCCGACGAGTCGGGAGTGGTCGCGGGCAACACCGCACCGTGGGGCTCCACCCGGCTCCTCTACCTCCAGCACGGCTCCGACCCGGTGGTGTGGTTCAACCAGCAGCTCGCCTTCGAGTCGCCGGCCTGGCTCATCGACGGCGAGCGTGCGCCGGACGTGTCAGCGACCATGGCCTGGTACCCGCTCGTCACCCTGTGGCAGGTGTTGCTCGACATGCCGGCGGCGGGATCGGTGCCCGAGGGATTCGGGCACCTCTACACCGTGACCGCCAACCTGCAGGCGTGGAACGCGGTCACCGGCTCGCCCCTGGATGATGGCGACGTGGCGTCGCTGGCCGACACGCTCGAGCGGCGGGCCGATGCCATCGAGGCGGAGCTCGAGTCCTCCTCCTAGAGGTGCGGCAACGCAGGTCACGTCACGAAACGGTCACAAGAGTCCGGCAAATCGGGTCACCGAGGTATGGTGAAGAGGTGCGCCACGTGCGCGCGGCCGATGCCATCGCGACCGCGCAGCCGGGTGCACCTTGCCGGGCCGCGACGCCGAGCTGAGGGAGCCGTCGCGGCCCGGCTTTTTGCTGCCCGCGGGCCCTGCGCGCGCATCGGAGCGCTTTTCGCAACGAAGGTATTGCGTTAAACGCCCCGGCGCCCCTAGGCTGTCCACGGGCCGCTCACCGCGGCCCGCCTCGCGCCCCGGGTCGTCGTCGCGTTCCGGTGTGGCGGGATTCCCTGGGAGTCACCTCGACACCCATCGCTCGGCGGGAAGCGGCCTACGGGACATGGGCCGCTTCCCGTTGGCATTTCACCTGCCATTCTTATTTTCGTAACAACGCAACATCGTAATTGCGTAAATCGCCGCTTCGCCGATAGTCTCCACCGTAGGTTCGCCAGCTGAGGCGCCCGCCGAGTCCTGTTCACTCGCGCCACCACCACGATGGAGTCCCCGTGACATTGCGAAGCACACCCGTGCGTCCCGCCGCCTGGATAGCGGCAGTCCTTCTGTTCTTGTTGTCAGGATCGCTGCTGGTCGCGCCGGCCGCGGTCGCAGCCGAGACCTCCTCCTCGTCCCTGTCCTGGGGCGTCAAGGACACCTGGCGGTCCTACGTCGAGCGCTTCGGCGGCACCACCACCGTCGCGGGCGGCGCGTCCGTCAACGCGGGCGTCGTCACCTTCCCCCTGACGTCGGCCGACGTCGACGAGGATGGCGCCGGCACGGTCCAGTACACGGGATCCGTCACCTACACCGTCCCGAGCCACAACATCGAGATCACGCTGACCGACCCCGCGGTGGCCATCACCGGCGCCGGCGGCGCGACGCTGTCGTTCGCGGCCGTCACCACCGACGGTGACCTTGGCCGCGTGGACATCGCGACCATCGCGGCGTGGGCGACCACCGAGGCCGACGGCATCGTGTCGGCCGAGGGGCTCGCCACGACCGGCACCGACGGCGCGCAGCAGGTCTTCACCAACTACGCCAACACCGCGATGGACACCCTGTCGCTGTCCTACCCCGCTCCCGTCGTCGTCGAGCCGACCCCCGAGCCCTCGGTGACGTCTACCGAGGAGCCCACCGAGGAGCCGTCGGTCGAGCCGTCCGTCGAGCCCTCGGCGACGCCGACTGAGGAGCCGTCCGTGGACCCCTCGACCGACCCGACCGAGCCTGTCGAGCCCGAGATCACCGTCTCCCCGACCACCGGCCTCGAGGCCGGCGACACCGTCACCATCTCCGGCACGCTTCCCGCCCAGATCGACGGCACCAACACGTCCTTCTACGCTATGTGGTGCGCCGAGGGTGACGTCGAGCCCGGCACCGCCGAGGGCCGCCTCACGGGCGATGCCTGCGCGGGCAGGACCACGCAGGCCTGGGTCATGCACACCTCCTCGTTTGGCCAGCCCGCCACGGGCACCGTGACCGACGGCGTGTGGACCTTCGAGACCACGCTGACCGTCCCCGGCGAGTTCGGCACCCACGTGTGCGGCGACCTCGCCGACAGCACCGACCAGTGCGGCATCTTCATCCGCCTGGACCACACGCACGGCAGCAACTACTCGCTTGACCAGTTCATCCCCGTGACGTTCGCCGCTCCCCCGGTGGAGCCGGTCGTCACCGTGACCCCGAACACGGACGTGGCCGCGGGCGACACCGTGACCGTCGACGCGACGCTGCCGGCCTTCGTCAACGGCACCGCCACCTCGGTCTACGTCATGTGGTGCGCCGAGGGTGACGCCGAGGTCGGCACCGCCGAGGGCCGCCTCACCGGCGACGACTGCGGCGGCTCGCAGCAGTTCCTGTCCTCCGTCTCGCAGTACGGCGGCTCCGTCCCCGCCACCGGCACCGTGTCCGGCAACGCCTGGACGTTCTCGACGGACGTGGTGGTGCCCGACGGCTTCGGCGACCACGCCTGCAACGACCGCGCGGACGCGACGGACCAGTGCGGTGTGTTCATCCGCCTGGCCCACACCTTCCCGGGCGACTACTCGCTCGACCAGTTCATCCCCGTCACCTTCGCCGCCCCCGACTACGGCATCGTCGTCTCGCCGTCGTCCGATCTGGCCGATGGCGACACCGTCACCGTGAGCGGCGTGCTTCCCGCCACCGTGGACGGCAAGGCCACCTCCATCTACGCGATGTGGTGCGCCGAGGGCGAGGGCCGCCTCACCGGCGCCGACTGCGCCGGCGGCGACTACCAGGCCGCGCTCAGCTCGGTCCCGCTGTACGGCGGCATGGTCCCCGCGACGGGCACCGTCGAGAACGGCGTCTGGACGTTTGAGGCGCAGATGAGCGTCACCGACGCGTTCGGCGCGCACCTCTGCGACGACCGCGCCGATGCCACGGACCAGTGCGGTGTGTTCGTCCGCCTTGACCACACCCACACCGGAGAGTCGTCGACCAGCCTCGACCAGTTCATCCCGGTGTCCTTCGCGGCGCCCGAGCTGGGCGTGACCGTCACCCCTGACACCGACGTGGCGGCCGGTGACACTGTCACCGTCAACGCCAGCCTTCCGGCGACCATCGATGGCACCGCGACGTCGGTGTACGTCATGTGGTGCGCCGAGGGTGACGCCGAGGTCGGCACCGCCGAGGGTCGCCTCACCGGCGACGACTGCGGCGGCTCGCAGCAGTTCCTGTCCTCCGTCTCGCAGTACGGGGGCATGGTTCCCGCGACCGGCACCGTCGAGGACGGCGTGTGGACCTTCTCCAGCGACGTCGTGGTGCCCGACACCTTCGGTGAGCACGTGTGCGCCGACTCGGCGGACGCGACGGACCAGTGCGGAGTGTTCATCCGCCTTGCCCACACCTTCCCTGGCAACTACTCGCTCGACCAGTTCATCCCCGTGACCTTCACCGCGCCGGCGACGCCGGTGGGCCTGGAGTGGGGCTTCAAGCAGTCGTGGCGCACGTACCTGTCGGGTTGGAACGGCACCTCCGCCTTCGGCATCGAGGCCACCGGTGGCGCGACCGACGACGGCACCGTGACGGTCTTCCCGTACGCCACCACCACGACAAACGCGACCGCGACGACCGCCACCTACGACGGCGCCGTGCGGTACTTCAAGGACGCCCACGGCATCGACATCACCCTGTCGAACCCTGTCGTGACCGTCACCGACGCCTCGACGGCGGTCATCTCGGCGACCTACGGCGGCGAGTCCGTCGACCTGGCCGAGCTCGACCTCACCGCCGCGGAGGTCACCACCGAGGACGGCTACACCACGTACACGGGAGCTCCCGCGACAGCGCTGGCCGGCACCCCCGCGGTGTTCTCCGCCAGCTACGCCGTCGGCACCGCGCTCGACCCCGCCACGTTCACCTACGAGGGTGAGCCGGTGGAGCCGCAGGCGGCCTCGCTGGTGTGGGGCGTGAAGTCGTCCTTCCGCAGCTACATCACGTCGCCGTTCCCGTCCGGGGTCCCGGTCGGCACGGTGACCGCCACCGAGGGAGCCACGGACGACGGCGCCGCCACGACCTTCCCCGTCGCCAGCGTCGACCTCGACGACAACGGCGTGGGAACGGTGACCTACAGCGGCGCGGTGACGTTCGCCAAGCCCGCTCACGGGATCGAGATCACCATCTCGGACCCCGTCGTCACCGTCCACGAGGACGGCAGCGGCGAGATCTCTGCCACCTCCGTGTCGCAGGGCGAGGAGCTCGGCGAGGTAGTGATTGCGGACCTCGACGTCCTGGGCGGCACGGCGACGACGGTGGACGGCTTCTCGACCATCGCCGACATCCCCGCCACCGGCACCGCCGGCACCCAGGCGGTGTTCACCAACTACAACGGCGTCGCGCTCGACGACGCGACGGTGTCCTACGAGGGCGCCGTGGTGAGCGTGGACCCGGTCGACCCGACGGATCCCACGGACCCCACCGATCCCACCGACCCCACCGACCCGGTGACCCCCGTCGACCCCAAGAGCGGGGACCTCGTGTGGGGAATCAAGTCCTCGTGGCTGAACTACATCGGCGCGAGCGGCATCTCGGTGTCGGGCGGCGCGGTCAACAACGGCTCCGCGTTCACCTTCAAGGCGAACGGCGGTGACGCCAACATGGCCACCGGTAGCGGCACGGCGAAGTTCAAGGGCTCCGTCCGCTTCGAGTACTCCGCCCACGGCATCGACATGACGATGGCGAACCCGCAGATCCGCCTGACCTCGAAGACGAAGGCGGTCCTGTCCCTGGTGGTCGACGGCAAGCGCGTCGACTTCGCCTCGCTGAACCTGGGCGCCTCCCCGCGCACGGCCAACGCGAGCTCGGTGACGCTCACCTCCGTCCCCGCCACGCTCACCACGGCGGGCGCGGCGGCCTTCGGCGGGTTCTACGAGACGGGCCAGTCGCTGGACAACCTCAAGGTCACCCTCGGGTCCTCGAAGCCCTCCTCGGGCGGCGGCGACGGTTCGGGCACCACCGGCGGCAACGCCGGCGGCTCGAATGGTGGCACGGGCTCCACCGGTGGAAGCACCGGCGGAAGCGGCTCGAACGGGGGCAACGGCGGAGTCGTCGTCACCGACGAGCCCGAGACCAGCACCGCAGTGGTGGGTCGCCTCACCTGGGGCATCAGCAGTGCCTTCAACACCTACGTGACGGGCCCCATCTCGAAGGGCCAGATCTCGGTGACCGGCGCCAGCTCCAACGGCAGCACCTTCACCTTCGTGCAGTCGGCCGGTAACCCCGACGTGGCGGCTGGCTCCGGCACCGCCACCTACGCGGGATCGGTTCGCTACACGGGCCACGGCGGCGCGCTGGACTACACGTTCGCCAACCCGCAGGTCCGCCTCACCTCGCCGAGCACCGCCGTGCTCAGCGTGTCCGTCAACGGCTCGCGGATGGACTTCGCGACGCTGAACCTCGCGTTCGGCACGCGCACGTCCCTCGACAACGCGGTCCGCTTCACCGGCGTGCCGGCGACCCTCACCTCCGCGGGCAGCGGCGTGCTGACGGGCCCCGGCGGACAGAGCCTCGGCATCGACCCCGTGACCGTCACCTTCGGTGTCGGGTCGTCGAGCGCATCGGCCGGCGGCACTCGCGTGGTGCAGACCGCGTCCGAGGTCGAGACGACCGAGGACGAGATCCCTGCCACCGCGCCCGCGACCACCGGCATCGAGCTGGACGACGAGACGCTGGCGGCGCTGCTCGCCGGCGAGGTCGTCACGGTCTCCGTGCCGGGCTTCGAGCCGAACGAGGAGGGCATCAAGGTGGTCGTCTACTCGACGCCCACGCTGCTCGCCGAGATCTCGGCCGATGCCGACGGCGTCGCCACGTGGACCGGCGCGCTTCCCGCGTCGCTCACGGGCGAGCACACGCTGACCTTCCAGGGCTCGCAGGATGTGGGCATCGTGCTCGACATCCCGGCGACCGTCGAGGGCGTGTGTGTGGCCGATGCCACCCTCACCTGGGGCTTCAAGGAGTCCTTCCGCTCGTACATCGAGTCGACCATCGCCAACGGCGAGTGGACGCTCGATGGCGCGACCGAGGAGGGTGGCCTCTTCACCTGGGCGGACGGCGAGGCCGCGATTGATGGCTCGGACACCACCGGCACCGTGAGCTTCACGGGAGCGGTGGAGTTCACCGGCCACGACGGAGCGCTCGACACGACCATCGCCAACCCGGTGCTCGAGCTGTCCGCGGACGGCGCCTACCTGCTGCTGGACGTGTCCGGCGAGACGCAGGATGGCTCCTCGGTCGACTCGACCGGCATCCGCTTCGCCGAGCTCGACCTCGAGGCCGCTGAGATCAGCTCGGAGGGTGACGTCGTCACGCTCGCGGCGATCCCTGCCACCCTCACGGCCGACGGCGCCGCGGCGTTCGGCACCTACCCCGAGGGCGAGGCGCTCGACCCGGTGACGGTGGCGCTGACCTCGGAGGACGGCTGCATCGCGGTCCTCGCGGGTGAAACGACCACGGCCGCGGAGGAGCCCACCGAGGAGCCCTCGGCGGCCCCCACGGAGGAAGCAGTCACCACGGAAGCCGAGGCTCCCGTGGAGGAGTCCTCGTCCACCACGTGGGTGTGGATCGTCCTGGGCCTGCTGATGGTCGCTGCGGGTGGCGCCACGGTAGTGGCCATCCGCCGCAGGTAAAGGGCAGACCGACGCCGAGGGGCGGTCGACCTACGGGTCGGCCGCCCCTCGGCGTCTCTGGCTGTTTTTCCCCGCCGTCGCACTCCGACTCTCCTGGTGGCCCGTTTTGCGGCACGACGACGCGCTTCGAGCCGCAAATGCGGCCATTTGCGCCAGGGGGTTAGCGCTGCGGGACCACGAGGGGCGTGCCGTCGGGGCCGTCGAGCACGTGCACCGGAACGCCGTACACGTCCTCGACGAGCGCGGCGGTGAGCACCTCGGCGGGAGCCCCCACCGCCGCCACACTCCCCCGCCGCATGACGGCGATGCGGTCCGCGTAGGCGGCCGCGAGAGAGAGGTCGTGAAGCACCACGGCGACGGCCACGCCATCGCGGGCGAGGCCCCGCGCGACGCGCAGCACGTCCTCTTGGTGCTTCAGGTCGAGGGCGGCGGTGGGCTCGTCCAGGAGCACCGCGGCGGTGCGCTGCGCGAGCACGCGCGCGAGGGAGACCCTCGCGCGCTCTCCCCCGGACAGCGAGGTGAAGGTGCGGTCGGCGAGGTGGGCGACGTCGCACGTGGCGAGCGCCTGGTCGACGGCCTCGTCGTCGGCGTCCTGCTCGGCGCGGCCCTGCCAGGGCGCTCGCCCCATCTCGACCACCTCGCGCACCCTAAAGGGGAACGCGACCTGGTTGTCCTGGGTGAGGACCGCACGCCGGCGCGAGAGGTCGCCCGGCGACCAGTCGGCGATGTCGCGGCCATCGAAGGCCGCGACGCCGGCGGACGGCGCGCGGTCGCCCGCGAGTACGCCGAGCAGCGTGGACTTTCCCGCGCCATTGGGGCCCACCAGGGCCACCACCTCGCCGTGAGCGACGTCAAGCGACACGTCGGCCACCAGCGTCGCTGGGCCGATGCGCACGCTCACCCGGTCGGCGTGGAAGGCGGCCGTCGGCGGGGCGGTCATGCCCAGCCTCCCTGGCGCGAGCGCGCGCGGCGCAGCAGGTAGAAGAAGAACGGGCCGCCGATCAGCGATGTCAGGAGGCCGATGGGCAGCTCGGCGCCGGTGACCACCGTGCGCGCGAAGAGGTCGGCCCACACCATGAGCACGGCCCCACCCAGCAGCGACCCTGCCAGGAGCATGCGGTGGGCGGGGCCGAGCACCATGCGGACGGCGTGCGGAATCACCAGCCCCACGAAGGAGATGATGCCGGCGAACGCCACTGCTGCACCGGTGAGGACCGCGACGAGGATGATCGACACGACGCGCAGGCGCTCGACGCGCAGGCCCAGGTGCCCCGCGGTGCGCTCCCCCAGCGCCAGCAGGTCGTACCGGCGCGCGAAGGCGAACGCGACAGCCGTGGCCACGACGGTGAACGTCGCCACCACCGCGACCTCGTTCCAGCGCGACCCGTTGAGCGACCCCAGCTGCCAGAACACGATCTGCTCGCGGGCGGCGGAGTCCCCCACGAAGATCACGAGCGCGAGACCGGCGCCCGCAAAGGCGTTGACGGCGATGCCCGTGAGCAGCAGCGTCACGACCTCCGTCCGGCCCCCGGCGCGCGCCATGAAGTAGACCAGCAGCGTGGCGCCCACGCCGCCGATGAAGGCCATCGATGCCGTACCCAGCACTCCCGCGAGTACGCCGCCGGAGACGATGCCGAGCGCGGCGCCCAGGGCAGCACCGGAGGACACCCCCACCACGCCGGGCTCGGCGAGCGGGTTGCCGAAGATCGCCTGCATGACGGCGCCCGCGACGGCGAGGGCCGCCCCCACGAGAATGCTCATGGCGACGCGCGGGAAGCGGATCTGCCACAGCGCCTCGTACGTCACGTCGGAGGCGGGCGCCCAGGAGGTGTCGATGCCCAGGCCGCGCAGGAGCGCGCCGATCACCTCCGAGACAGACACCGTCAGCTGGCCCACGCCGGCGGAGGCGATGACTCCCGCGACGAGCAGCACCGCGAGCGCCACGAACAGCACGACGGCGCGCACCCGCGGCCGGGCCACCGAAGCCCTCACGGGCGCCGCCACTGCATCGGCCATCAGGACTCCGGGGCGTAGACGGCGCGCGCGAGCGCGTCGAGAATGTCTGCCGAGCGCGGCCCGAAGGCCAGCAGCTGGTTGTCGGCCATGTCGACGATGCGCCGATGCTGGCCAGCCGTCGTCAGCGCGATGGCGGGCTTGGCCTCAAGCAGGCCGTCGACGCCGCCCACCGACTCGATGCCGTGGCTCATCACCAGGATGACCTCGGGGTCGGCGGCGAGCATCGCCTCGTCGGTCAGCGGCTTCATGCCGTCCAGGCCGATCTCGGCCGCCACGTCCACGCCGCTCAGGCCATTCACCAGCTGGTCGGCGCCGGACTCCTCGCCGAACATGTAGTAGATGCCGGAGGCGCCGCGCAGGTAAAGCATCATGATGCGCAGCCCCTCGTCGGGAGCGATGTCCGCGATCTCGGCCTCGGTTGCGTCTACCTCGCTCGCGATGCGCTCCGCGAGGGTCTCGCCGGCATCGGCCACCCCGAGCGCCGCGGCGACCTGACGGGCGAGCTCGCCAGCGCCCTCGAACGAGGACTCGTTGTCGACGTAGACGACGGGCACGCCGGCATCGGCGATCTGCTGCACCGAGTCCGTGGGGCCGATTGACCCGTCGGTGATGACGAGCGTCGGCTCGAGCTCGAGCACCGCCTCGGGATTGATGGTGTGCGAGGACCCGGTGACGACGGGAATGTCCTCGGTGCCGGGGAACTCGGCGGCCACGTCGCGGCCCACGAGCGACTCGCCCTGGCCCAGCGCCCACAGCGTCGCGGCGATCGAGCCGGACATGTCGAACGCCACCACGCGGGAGGTGTCCGCCACCTCGACGTCGACGTCGCCGTCGCGGGCGTGGGAGGTCACCGTCGCGGGGAGCTCGGGAGTGGGTGCGGGGTCCATCACCTCGACCGTCGCGTCCGCGAGGGTCGCGGTCGACGGGCCCTCATAGGTGTGCGGATCCACGAGGTCGAGGTCGGCGAGCGCCACGCGGGTCGCCGCCGCCTGCCCTTCCTGCCCGGCAACGGCGGCGGCCGATGCCGTGGTCGCCGCCTGCGACGAGGACGAGGCCTCGGGCGTCAGCGGCACGCAGCCCGTGAGGGCGAGCGCCGCCGCGAGCGCCGCGGCGCCCGCCCAGGCACCACGGCGCGACACGGTCAGGACGCCACGGGCGCGGGCTCGGCCTCGCCCAGCGCCTCGAAGATCGCGGCGTTGAAGTGGAACGCGCCCTTGGCCTCCGCGAAGAGCGCCTGCTCCTGCTCCTCGGTGAAGCTCAGTCCGTCCAGCTGGTCACGGTAGGCACGCTTGTAGCGCACGGGCGAGTCGATGTCCTCGAAGCGGTAGAACGCGAGCTGCGCGTCGGTGGCGCCGTAGTGGCGGCCCACGAGCGCGGCGATGGCCTGGCCTCCCGAGAGGTCACCCAGGTAGCGCGTGTAGTGGTGCGCGAGGTAGCGCGCCACGTCCGCCGGGGCGATCGCGAGCAGGTGGTCGACGTACTCCTGCGTGGCGGGGTGCGCGGGGTGACGCGACTCCCAGTCGGCGGCGCCCAGGTGCTCGAGGTCCGACACGATCGACGCGTAGCGCGGGAGCGCGGGGTCGGCGAGGAAGGCGGGGTCGCCGGGCTGGGTGGTCCTGGCCTCGAGGGCGCGGTACACGTACGCGTACTGAGCGAGGTAGCGGGTGTAGGCCTCGAGGTCCAGCTCTCCGCCCATGAGGCGCGTGATGAAGGACCGGTTCTCGGTGTCCTTGTGCTCGACGGCGGTGGCGTCGCGCAGTCGCGCGGCGAGGCCCGGGGCTTCCTCAGCGTGAGTCATGGCGAGAGCGTACCAATTACGCAAGGTGCCTGTCACACAAATTCTGAGCCCGAGAACCGCCACTCAAGGCATCGGACACCTGTTGGTCACAAAGCGCCACGTAGAATGTCTGAATGCTGCACCATGCACCTCTCCTCACGACCATGGCCGTGGGTCTGGTGATGGGCTTTGCGCTCGGCTTCCTCGCACAGAAGCTGCGCCTGTCCCCCATCGTTGGGTACCTCGCCGCGGGCCTCCTCATCGGGCCCTTCACCCCTGGATTCGTCGGCGACACCGACGTGGCCTACGAGCTGTCCGAGATCGGCGTCATCCTGCTGATGTTCGGCGTCGGCCTCCACTTCTCCATCAAGGACCTCCTCGCCGTCAAGAAGGTCGCGCTGCCCGGCGCCGTCCTACAGATGGTCGCCGCCACCGCGCTCGGCACGGGCGTGGGCCTGTGGCTCGACTGGTCGCTCGGCGCGTCCATGCTGTTCGGCCTCGCCCTGTCGGTCGCCTCGACCGTGGTCATGCTGCGCGCGCTCGAGGACAAGCAGCTCCTCGACACCCGCGCCGGCCACATCGCCGTCGGCTGGCTCATCGTCGAGGACCTCGCGATGGTGATCGCCCTCGTCGTCATCCCCGTACTCGCGTCCGATGCGGGCGGCGCCGGGGCCATCGCCGGCGAGCTTGCGTGGACCATCGTCCGCGTCGCCGTGTTCGTCGCGCTCATGCTCGTCGTGGGCAAGCGGGCCATCCCGTGGCTGCTGGCCAAGGTGGCCGACACCGGCTCGCGCGAGCTCTTCACCATCAGCATCCTTGCGATCGCCATGGGCGTCGCGGTGGGCGCCGCGTACCTGTTCGACGTCTCGTTCGCCCTGGGCGCGTTCTTCGCCGGCATGATCATGCGCGAGTCGGACCTGTCGCACCGCGCCGCGGAGGACTCCCTGCCGCTGCGGGACGCCTTCTCGGTGCTGTTCTTCGTCTCCGTGGGAATGCTCGTCGACTGGCACGTCGTGATCGAGGCGCCGCTTGCCCTGCTCGTCACCACCCTCGTCATCGTGGTCGGCAAGTCCGCGGTCGCGTTCGGCCTGGTACGCGCGCTGCGCTACTCGAAGCGCATGTCCCTGGTGGTCGCGGCGGCGCTCGCGCAGATCGGCGAGTTCTCCTTCATCCTCGTCACCCTGGGAGGCGACCTCGAGATCCTCTCGCAGGAGGCCCAGGACCTGGTGCTCGGCGGCGCGATCCTGTCCATCGTCATCAACCCGTTCCTGTTCACTTTCGTGTCGCGCTTCTACCGCGAAGGCGCGGAGGACCCGCAGGATCAGGACGACGACGCGACGGTCACCTACACAGGCTCCGAGCACGTGATCCTCGTGGGCTTCGGGCGCGTGGGAACCCGCACCGCGATGGCGCTGTGGCACGCCGACGTCCCCACCGTGGTGATCGACGACGACGAGAACAAGGTCAAGGCGCTGCGCGAGGACGACCGCGAGGCGATCCTTGGCTCCGCAGTGCGCTCCAAGGTGCTGCGCGCCGCGGGCATCGACCAGGCCACCACCGTCATCATCGCCATCCCCGACCCCCTCAACGCGGGGGCCATCACGGCGAAGATCAAGCGCCTGTCGCCCCACGTGCGCGTGCTGACGCGAGGCCAGAACGACACCGACGTGGCCTACCTCACGGAGCTCGGCGCCGACCGGGTCCTCGTGGGGGTCAATGAGGTCGCCGACCTCATGGCGGCCGACGTGCTCGACGAGACCACCGGCACCCACTAGCGCGATCGCCCGGGCGCCCCGTCGGCGCCCGGGCGTAGGGTGGCGAGCATGAGCGACGCCGCCACCAGGATCGATGCCCTCGCCCGCATGCTCGACCAGGCGCTGAGCGCCGCGTTCCGCGACGCGCTTGCCGACCGCTCCACCACCGAGCGCGAGTTCGTCATGTTATCGCTGCTCGTCCACGCCGACGGGCCGATGCCGTGGGAGACCCTCGAGGCGAGGCTTCCCGGCCACCCCTCTCCCGCCGCCGCGGCGGACGCGTGGGAGGGGCTCGCCGCTGGCGGCTGGGTGGCGGACGAGGACGGCGGCCGCGTCGCCACGGACGAGGGCCGCGAGGCCTACGCCGAGCTGGAGGGCCAGGTCGCCGCGCTGCACGATGCCGCCGTGGCGGGCGTCAGCGACGAGGACTACGCGATCGCCGCCGACGTGCTGCGCCGCATGATCGGCAACCTGGGCCGGTGAGCCGGCCGCGGCATCGGCCACCCCGACGACGAGGGCCCCGGCACCATACGGTGCCGGGGCCCTCGTCGTACGTGGAGTCGGTCAGTCCTTCTCGAGCTTGCTCTTGAGGACGAACGCCCCCACGAGCCAGCCGGCGATGGCGCTCAGCAGCCACACCAGGACGGTGCCCACCAGCCAGCCGGTGAGCGTCTTGATGTCCAGGCCGTCCGAGAAGATGTTGGCGAGCAGCAGGGCCACGAACGTCGAGACGAGCGCGACACCGCCGGTGAGCGCGTTCGCGTACTTGACGGAGAGCTTGAGGATGAACGGCGAGAGGATCGCCTGCGCCGCGACGAAGATCACGAGCGCCAGCAGGAAGCCGCTGACGTTCATGTCGAAGTCGTCCGCACCGAGGATGAAGTAGGTCAGCCAGAGGCCCACCGCCGCGGCGATGAGGGTGACCACCAGGTTCCACATGAATCGCACCATGGGGCAGACGCTACTCCGCCGCGCACCGCGACGCACGGTAAAACCCCTGCGACACGCGGGAAAGCGGGGACGGCGGGGCGGGATCGACGCGGCCCGGCCGGCGCACGTCGATACTGCGCGCGATTGCCATAGTGTGCGACGCACAGTATCGTGTGAGACATGCTTGACCCCGACCTCATTGCGCAGCACCGCCAGGAGCTGCGCCGCGGCACCACCTCGCTCGCGTGCCTCGCGCTGCTCGCCGCGACCCCCGACTACGGCTATCGGCTCATCGGCCGCCTGGCGGACCTGGGCTTCGAGGTCGAGGCCAACACCCTGTATCCGCTCCTGCGCCGCCTCGACAAGCAGGGCCTGCTGAGCTTCGAGTGGGACACCTCCGAGGCCCGCCCCCGCAAGGTCTACGCGACCGCCCCCGCCGGCATCGAGCTCGTCTCGCTGCTGCGCGCCGACTGGAACCGCCTCACCGAGGCTCTCGACCGGATGGACCGACCATGACGCTCACCGACCGCTACGTGACCGCGACGCTTTCCCGCCTCGCCGAGGACCAGCGCTCCGATGTCGAGTCCCAGCTCAGGGAAGCCATCGGCGACGCCGTCGATGACCGGATCGACGCGGGTGTCCCGGCCGGCCAGGCCGAGCGGGACGTGCTGAATGAGATGGGCGACCCCGAGCGGCTCGCGGCGTCCTACGCCGATCGCTCGCTGTTCCTCATCGGCCCCGAATACTTCCTCGCGTGGAAGCGACTGACCGTCCTGCTGCTGTGGATCGTGCTGCCCATCATGGCCGTGCTGATCCCGCTCGGCGGGTGGATCGACGGCGACGGCTGGGCAACCATCCTCGGCACCACCGTGGGCGGGACCCTGACCGTCGGCGTGCACCTGGTGTTCTGGGTGACGCTCGTGTTCGCCGCGATCGAGCGGGGTCGAGTGAAGGCCAGCGACGTCACCGAGCCGTGGACGGTGGACCGGCTGCCCGAGCAGCGGGACGCCACGGTGACGTGGGGCGACACCGCCGGCACCGTGGTGGTCATCGCGCTCACCACGGTGGCGCTGGTGTGGCAACAGCTGTGGCCGTGGGCCCGCACCGCCGACGGCGAGGGCCTGCCGCTGCTCGACCCCTCGCTGTGGACGTTCGTCCTTCCCGCGCTGCTCGTCGTCATGGGCATCGAGCTCGCGGCGGCCATCGCGCGCCAGATGCGGGGCCACTGGACCATGCGCGACTGGTGGCTGAACGTGGCCGTGAACGTCGCCGGAGTGGCCCTCGTCGCGGTTCCGGTGGTCGGTGGCGAGTGGCTCAACCGCGAGCTGTTCGCCGAGATCGGGTGGCCCGATGCCGCGACGGATCTGACGATCGCCAACCTCGAGTGGGGAACCCTGGCGATCGTCGCCGCGGTCGCCGTGTGGGACATCGTGGACTCCTACCGCAAGGCGCGGCGAGCCCGGTAAGACCTAGGCGGCCGCCAGGTCCTTCTTCTTGCCGTCCAGGTCGTAGCGGAAGATCGTGAACAGCGCGGCGACGGCCAGGATCATGGCCAGCGGGCCCAGGATCCCGCCGAGCGACGGACCCACGGCATCGGCGCTGTCCGTCGCATCGGACAGCAGTGACCCCGCGTCCCACAGGGCGTGAATCACCATGCCGACCACGATGGTCCCCGTGGCGCGGCGGGCGACGTAGAAGACGGACCCGAACAGGAAGGCCATCAGCACCTGCACCGCGGTCTGCCCCAGGCCCTGGCCGAAGACGGCGTTCATCGCGTGCAGCAGGCCGAACATGAGGCAGGTCACGAACCACACCATCACCTCGCCGTACGCGCCGCGCACGCCGGTCAGCAGCACGCCTCGGGCGGCCATCTCCTCGGCGAAGCCGACGAGCGCGACGCCCACGAGGATCGCGGTGATCTGACTTGCCGGGATGGCGCCGAGGTCCGAGCCCGCCACCGTGAGGAGGCCGCCCAGGCCGAACAGCAGGGGCGCGAGCAGCATCCAGCGCGGAGCGTTGCGGCGGCGCTCGCGCAGGACGGGATGCCACCAGCCGAGCCAGGTGGTCACGGCGATGAGGAACACGGCGCCGATGCCGACGGGGATGACGACGCCGTCGACGGCCTGCTCGGTCGAGTCCTGCACCCCCGCGTAGTCGACGTCGTTGACCGTCCACATCACGAAGATGATCGCGGCATAGGCGACGAAGACCGCCATGCCGATCCAGAGCGCGGGCTTCACCCGCGGCGTCGCCGTGTCCGTCATGATGTTCTCCCCTACGCCAAGGAGGGTTTCGCCGCCCTCGGCGCTCACGTTAGCGGCTGGCACGGGTGCGAAACGCGCGACCCGCGGTCAGTCGATTCCGCGCAGCACCCGGTTCCAGGCATTCACCACCGCGACCGTCTCGACGATCGCGCCCAGCTGCTGGCGAGTGAAGTACTGGGCGGCGGCGTCGCGCGCCTCGCCCTCGAGCCCGCGCGGCGGGTCCGTGAGGATCTCGGCGAAGCGCAGCGCGGCCTCGTCACCCTCGCTGACGAGGCCCTCCCGCATGGCCCGCACCGGGCGCGCGAGGGCGGAGATCACCTCCGGCCGCTCGCCGAGAGCCGTGAGCGCCTCCGAGTGCAGGCGGATCGAAAAGGCGCAGCCGTTGAGGTGGGAGCACCGCAGCCGGATCATGTCGCGCAAGCGCGGCTTCAGCGACGCACCCACCTGGGCGTCGAAGTCCTCCAGCGCCCTCATGAACTCCGGGCGCAGCCTCGCCTCACTCACGTCACGGACGCTATCAACCTGCGCCGACGCGACCGCCGTGACGCGCGGGGCGCGCGACGTACGGAGCCCGCACCGGCATCGGCCACCCAGGATTGCGGCGCTACCCGCGTGTTCTGGAACAATGACCCCCATGACTCAGCGCATCCCGGAGAAGGCCACCGTCGACGGACTCGAGGACCGCTGGAACTCCGTATGGGAGGACCAGGGCACGTACCGCTTCGACGCCTCCGTCGAGCGTGAGCAGGTGTACTCGATCGACACCCCTCCGCCCACCGTGTCCGGCTCGCTGCACGTGGGCCACGTGTTCTCCTACACGCACACCGACGTGGTCGCGCGCTTCCAGCGCATGACCGGCCGCGAGGTGTTCTACCCGATGGGCTGGGACGACAACGGCCTGCCCACCGAGCGCCGCGTGCAGAACTACTTCGGCGTGCGCTGTGACCCGACGCTCCCCTACGTCGAGAACTATGAGCCGCCTTTCGTGGGTGGCGACGGCAAGTCCTCGAAGGCCGCCGACCAGCAGCCCATCTCGCGCCGCAACTTCATCGAGCTGTGCGAGCGCCTCACCGCCGAGGACGAGCAGCAGTTCGAGCACCTGTGGCGTCGCCTCGGCCTGTCCGTCGACTGGTCGCGCACTTACCAGACCATCGCGCCGTCCTCGCAGGCCGTCGCTCAGCAGGCCTTCCTGCGCTCGCTGAACCGCGGCGAGGCCTACCAGGCCGAGGCCCCCACCCTGTGGGACGTGACCTTCCGCACCGCCGTGGCGCAGGCCGAGCTCGAGGACCGCGAGCGTCCCGGCGCCTACCACCGCCTCGCGTTCGAGCCGTGCGCCGACATGGAGGCCGTCACCGGTTCGTTCGAGTCGGTGTGGATCGAGACCACCCGCCCCGAGCTGCTCGCAGCCTGCGTGGCGCTCGTGGCGCACCCCGACGACGAGCGCTACCAGCCGCTGTTCGGCACGCACGTGCGCACCCCGCTGTTCGGCGTCGAGGTGCCCGTGGTTCCCCACCGCCTCGCCTCGCCCGACAAGGGCTCCGGCATCGCGATGATCTGTACGTTCGGTGACGTCACCGACGTGATCTGGTGGCGCGAGCTGAACCTGCCGATGCGCTCCATCCTGGGCCGCGACGGCCGCGTGCTTCCCGAGGCCCCCGCCGGCCTCGAGTCGGAGGCGGCGCAGGCGGCCTACGCCGAGATCGCCGGCATGACCGTGTTCTCCGCGCAGAAGCGCATCGTCGAGATGCTGCGCGAGGCGGACGTCATGGAGGGCGAGCCCAAGCCCATCCAGCACCCCGTGAAGTTCTTCGAGAAGGGCGACAAGCCGCTCGAGATCGTCACGTCGCGCCAGTGGTACATCTCCAACGGTGGCCGCGACGCCGACCTGCGCACCGCGCTGCTGAGCCGCGGCGAGGAGCTCGAGTTCGTGCCCTCGCACATGGGCAAGCGCTACGAGAACTGGGTCAACGGCCTCACCGGCGACTGGCTGATCTCGCGCCAGCGCTTCTTCGGCGTGCCGATCCCCGTCTGGTACCCGCTCGACGAGGCCGGCGAGGTGGTGTGGGACTCCCCCATCGTGCCGTCCGAGGAGTCGCTTCCCGTGGACCCGTCAGCGGACGCCGCCCCGGGCTACGACGAGTCGCAGCGCGACCAGCCCGGCGGCTTCACCGGCGAGAAGGACATCATGGACACGTGGGCGACATCGTCGCTCACGCCGCAGATCGTGTGCGGCTGGCGCGATGACGCGGCGCTGTTCGCGAAGACCTTCCCCATGGACCTGCGCCCCCAGGGCCAGGACATCATCCGCACGTGGCTGTTCTCCACCGTGGTGCGCTCGCACCTGGAGCACGACGCGCTGCCGTGGAAGCACGCCGCCATCTCCGGCTGGATCCTCGACCCCGACCGTAAGAAGATGTCGAAGTCCAAGGGCAACGTCGTCACCCCGCTGGGTCTGCTCGAACAGCACGGGTCCGATGCCGTGCGCTACTGGGCGGCCTCGGCTCGCCTGGGCACCGACGCCGCCTTCGACGAGGGCCAGATGAAGATCGGTCGTCGCCTCGCCAACAAGGTCCTCAACGCGTCGAAGTTCGCGCTGGGCGCCACCGGCATCGGCACCGCGGCCAACGAGTCGCTCGAGGCCGGCATCGCCGCGACCGCCCACGTCACGGGCGGCGTGCTCGACGGCCTGGGCGGAGGCGCCGCGGGCGACTCCCACCCCGCAGCGATGGACGCCTCCGGCTCCGTGGTGACGGACCCGCTTGACCGCGCGCTGCTCGCGGCCCTGGCGGAGGTGGTCGACACCGCGACCGCCGCGTTCGCGGCGTACGACCACACCCGTGCGCTCGAGCAGGCGGAGACGCTGTTCTGGACGTTCTGCGACGACTACGTCGAGCTCGTGAAGGCCCGCGCGTACGACGGTGCGGCGCCCGGCGCCGACATCGACCCGCTGGCGCCCTGCTCCCCCGGAGCGGCCTCGGCGCGCGCGACACTGGTCATCGCGCTCGACTCGTTCCTGCGCCTGTTCGCGCCGTTCCTGCCGTTCGCCACGGAGGAGGTGTGGTCCTGGTTCCGTCCCGGCACCGTGCACCGTGCCGCGTGGCCCTCGGCCGAGCCGCTGCGCCTGGCCGCCGCGGGCGCCGACGCGTCGCTCGTGGGAGACGCGGGCGAGGCGCTCGCCGTGATCCGCAAGATCAAGTCCGAGGCCAAGGTGTCGCAGCGCACCGAGATCGAGACCGTCGACCTGCTGGTCCCCGAGGCCAAGGTCGCTGCCGTGCACGCGGCGCGCGCCGACATCATGTCCGCGGGCCGCGTGAAGGCGATGCAGATCGTCGACGCCGTCGCGGCGCTCGACGCGTCGGTGGACGGCGGCGACTCGGATGGCTCGGCCACGGAGATCGCGGACCCGACCGTCATGCGCACCGAGAACGTGGTGCTCGCCGAGGCCTAAGCACCCGGCACCCGGCACCCGCCATCGCGCCCTGAGCGTCCCTGTGGACGCTCAGGGCGCGTTTTCGGTCGCAGGGGTCTCCTGGTGGGCATTCACGCAGGTCTCGCACCGTCGTCCCCAGCCCGCTCGCCATGCGCCGCCTCTCCCCTGGGGCCCGCTCGGGCCGCCAGCGCTACCGCGCAAGGGTGTGGTCTCGGTGCCATGCGACCCCTCCGCGCGCTTCCCGCCGGCAACGCCACCTCGTTGCACGAAGCCGTCACGGCACGCCCCCGAGCATTCACCTCGCGCGAGTTGATCGCGGTCGCGTCACGCGATCGGCTCCGCCGGGCCGTCGACAGTGGCGAGGTTGTCCGGCTACTGCCCGACTGCTACGTCGCCGCGGCACACGCCGAGTCCTTCTGGGCAAGGGCCGATGCCGCCCTCACCTGGGCGGGCGCGGGCGCGGTCATCGCCGGCACGTCTGCGCTCTGCTTGCATCGGATGCTCGAGACGCCCCCACCGCGCATCGCACTGACAGTGCCGCGCGACACCCGCCTGCGCCCGCCGCCCTGGATAGCGCTCACCCGGATCTCCTACGATCTCCCGACGTCACGGATCGCGGGCATGCCCGTTGCCTGCGCAGGCTTCGCGCTGGCCCAGGCCTTCGGCACCCTCGAGCCGCGCGGGAGGACAGAGACGGCCTACTCCGTCCTGCGCCGCGGACCCCAACGGGTGACCGAGCTGCGCCAGGCGCTCGCCACGATGCCGCGCGTGACCGACCGGCGTCGGCTGACCCGGATCGCCACCGCCGCAACCCAGGGGGCCGAGAGCTGGCTTGAGGAGCAGGGGCTCTTCCAGGTGTTCAATACGCGGGAGTTCGCGCGCCTGATCCGCCAGCACACCGTGGTGTGCTCGGGGAGGCGATTCCGCCTGGACCTGTACGACCCGGAAACACGTACCGCGATCGAACTCGACGGGTCCGCGACTCATGCGGGGCCCGATCAGAGGCAGGCCGACATCGGGCGAGACGCCGCGTTGGCGAGCGTGGGGATCCAGACGGTGAGGCTGAGTTACTGGGACGTGGTGGGCCGGCCGGAGTGGTGCCGCGAGGTGGTCGGGCTCGTGTTGGCGGCTCGGTCGAAGTCGCGCGCGCCCTGAGCGCCCACTGGGACGCGCCGACCTCGTGAATCGCGCCCTCAGTGCCCACTGGCTCCCGTGGCCGGGTGCGGGCGGAGGCCGGAGCGCACCTACCCGACGAGGCCCAGCATCAGTGCGGTCCCGGCGGTCCCACCCACGATGGCCAACACCAGCAATGCCTGCGCCCACCGGCGAGTGGGATACGCAGGGATGGACGTGAGCCCCAGGACGACGGCCGCCACTGGGGCGACCACGAGAGACATCGCGGCGACAGCAGGAAGGGTAGTCGTACCGTGATGACGTGCACCGGCCGGCGGTACCGGGGCGGTCACGGGACTCCCGTATTCCTTGACGAGCCCAGGCCTCAGCGTCACCGCGAGGCGAAGCAGGAGCTCCTGGAGACGCGGGTCGGGGACGCCGCGCTTGTGCCCCCAGACGGACAGCGTCGCCCCGCTGAGAGCCACGTGAGGGGCGAACTCGAAGATCTCGGTAAGCGTCTCCTTCACCTCGGATGTCATCCACTGGTGGGCGAACATCACGTCCTCGCCGCGCACGGCGGCTTCGAGGCCCACACTCAGTTGCGCCACCAGATCATCGGTGCTCGAGGAGGCGCGTCGCGGCACCCAGTCGAAAACCGTCGTCGGGAAGCGGTAGGGCAGGTGGACGCACTCGACGAAGATGTCCGCACCCACGACGACGCCTGAGGGCAGGTCGACGCGCTCACACAGGACCGTCTCGTCGTCGATGGCGACCGGAATCGTCGACCGCCTCATGACGGCTCCGGCAGCACCCCCGAACGGCACCGCGGCGTCGTACGCACGAGCCGCGGGCCCCCACACCTCGTAGTCCCAGCCCGGCTCGCACACATCATGGCGGCTGGCAGAGGCCCTCCGGAACGGTGCGATGAGCCTGAGCGCGACCATCGCCCACACCAGCGCGACAGCGAAGAGCACGAGCGGCTGATCCTCAACGACCGCCAACAGCACAAGCACCGAGGTCAGCACCCCAGCGAGGAGTACCGACACCACACCCTTCAGCGCGGCGTAGGAGAACTGCTGCATCGCGGGAGGTTAGGCCGCGCCCTCCTGGCGTTCCTCGCGCGCGACGTAGGAGGGAAGCACGCGCTCCATCACGGTCTCGCGGGTCACGATCACGCGGCCGATGTCCTCGCGCCCAGGCACGTCGAACATGGTCTCCTGGAGGACCTCCTCCATGATGGCCCGCAGGCCGCGCGCACCGGTGCCGCGCTCAAGCGCCTGCTCGGCGATCGCCTCGACGGCGTCCTTCTCGAACTCGAGCTCCACGCCATCGATCTGGAACATGCGCTGGTACTGCTTCACGAGCGCGTTCTTGGGCTCCGTGAGGATCGACACCATCGCGTCGACGTCGAGCGGCGACACCGTGGCGATCATCGGCATGCGGCCGATGAACTCGGGGATGAGCCCGAACTTGTGAAGGTCGGACGGCGTCACCTGCGCGAAGAGGTCCGAGTTGTCGGCCTCCTTCAGCTGCGCACCGAAGCCGATCCCCTTGCGTCCCACGCGCGACGAGATGATCTCCTCGAGCCCCGCGAAGGCGCCGCCGAGGATGAACAGCACGTTGGTGGTGTCGATCTGGATGAACTCCTGGTGCGGGTGCTTGCGCCCGCCCTGCGGGGGCACCGACGCCTGCGCGCCCTCGAGGATCTTGAGCAGCGCCTGCTGGACCCCCTCGCCGGACACGTCGCGCGTGATCGACGGGTTCTCGGCCTTGCGGGCAACCTTGTCGATCTCGTCGATGTAGATGATGCCGCGCTGGGCCTTCTCGACGTCGTAGTCGGCGGCCTGCAACAGCTTCAGGAGGATGTTCTCGACGTCCTCGCCCACGTAGCCGGCCTCGGTCAGCGCGGTGGCGTCGGCGATCGCGAACGGCACGTTGAGCATGCGGGCGAGGGTCTGCGCGAGGTAGGTCTTGCCGGTACCCGTGGGGCCGATGAACAGGACGTTCGACTTCGCGATGTCGACCTGGTCCTCGCCGGCCTTGGGCGACGCCTCGCCTGCGCGCACACGCTTGTAGTGGTTGTACACGGCGACCGCGAGGGCACGCTTGGCGGAGTCCTGGCCCACGATGTACTGGCCGAGGAAGTCAAAGATCTCACGGGGGCGAGGCAGCTCGGTGAGTTCGGCTTCGGCCGCCTCCGCGAACTCCTCCTCGATGATCTCGTTGCACAGCTCGATGCACTCGTCGCAGATGTACACGCCGGGGCCGGCGATGAGCTTGCGCACCTGCTTCTGCGTCTTGCCACAGAACGAGCACTTCAGCAGGTCGCCGCTGTCTGCCGGTCGAGTCATCGGATCTCCCTCCACGCACCCCCACGCCATCTGTGCGGGCCGTACTCATTCAGGCTACCTAGGCCCCCTGACACGCGCTCAGCGACACACCGCGAGTCCGCGCACAGCGAAGCGGCCGCCTCCCCGAGGGGAGACGGCCGCTCGGCAGCGTGGGTTTAGCCCTCAGCCTTGCCCAGGGCGCGGTCCTCGGGGGCCACGGTGTCGACTCCCTTGCGGGACGCCAGCACCTGGTCCACCAGGCCGTACTCGAGCGACTCCTGCGCGGACAGGAAGCGGTCACGCTCGATGTCCTCGCGCACCTTCTCCGCCGTCTGGCCGGTGTGCTTGGCGAGCGTGTACTCGAGCCACTCGCGCATGCGGATCATTTCCTCCGCGTAGATCTCGATGTCCGAGGCCTGCGCGCGGGCACCCTGCTCGATGCGGGGCTGGTGAATCATCACGCGGGCGTTGGGAAGTGCGAGGCGCTTGCCGGGCGAACCGGCTGCGAGCAGCACGGCAGCCGCGGAGGCCGCCTGGCCCAGGCACACTGTCTGCACCTGCGGCTTGATGTACTGCATCGTGTCGTAGATCGCGGTGAGCGCGGTCTGCGAGCCACCGGGCGAGTTGATGTACAGCGTGATGTCGCGGTCCGGGTCCTGGGACTCGAGCACGAGCAGCTGCGCCATCACGTCGTCCGCGGAGGCGTCATCGATCTGCACGCCGAGGAAGATGATGCGGTCCTCGAACAGCTTCGCGTAGGGGTCCTGACGCTTGAAGCCGTAGGCGGTGCGCTCCTCGAACGACGGAAGGATGTAGCGCGACGAGGGACCCGTCGGCGCCGCTCCTCCGAAGCCCGCGGTGCGCGCACCGGCCTGCATGGCCTGGTAGATCTCGCTCATGCCTTGCCTCCCTGCGACGCGTCGCCGGTCTCGGCAGCGTGCGTGATGACCTTGTCGACAAACCCGTACTCGAGCGCCTCTTCGGCGGTGAACCAGCGGTCGCGGTCGGCGTCCTTGGTCACCTGCTCGAGCGACTTGCCCGTCTGCTCGGCCGTCAGCGTCGCGAGCGTCTTCTTCATGTGCATGATGAGCTCGGCGTTGATGCGGATGTCCGTCGTCGTGCCGTAGATGCCGCCCGAGGGCTGGTGCATCATGACGCGGGCGTGCGGGGTCGCGAACCGCTTGCCCTGCGCGCCGGACGAGAGCAGGAACTGCCCCATCGACGCTGCCATGCCCATCGCCACGGTGGCGACGTCGGGCTTGATGTACTGCATCGTGTCGTAGATCGCCATGCCCGCGGTAATCGAGCCGCCGGGCGAGTTGATGTACAGGTAGATGTCCTTGTCCGGGTCCTCGGCGGCCAGCAGCATCATCTGCGCGCAGATGGCGTTGGCGTTGTCGTCGCGAACCTCGTCGCCCAGCCAGATGATGCGCTCGCGCAGCAGCCGGTTGAAGATCGAGTCGCTCAGCCCCATGCCGGGTCCGTCGGCTCGTGCCGTGATGTCGTTCACGTTTCCTCCTGATCGAACGTCTTGCATGACCCTAACGCCCTCACCCCACGCGCCATTGCCGTTTGCGGCCCCGTTTCGCTACGGGGTGAACGGCGCGGCGCTACGGTTCACTCATGGCGGAAGAACCCGTGGCCGATGCGCCCGTCACCGACCGTTCGTGGCTCGGCTTTGTCGCTGTGGGGACGGGGCTCGCGGCACTCATCCTGCCGATCTTGGCTCCCCTTCCGCTCGGGCTTGCTGTCGCCGCGCTGTGGCGCGATACGCGCGGCCCGGGCCGGACGGCGGCGTGGGTCGGAGGGGCGCTCGGGGTCGTGGCGCTGCTGGTGTGGGGATGGCTCGGCTACTCCTGGCGCCAGAGCGTCGGCACGATCGACTGAGCCCGCACAAGTGTGGGCTCCCCGCGACGCCCACGCCCCGCTACATTCGCGGCATGAGCACAGCAGCACAGCGGATCAGGGTGGCGCGATGGGCGTCGATCTCGCTCGTCACCGGGGCGCTCGGGGTCGCGGGCACCGCCACGCTCGGGCTCGGTCTCCTTGCCGCCTGGCCGCTCCTGCTCGGCCTCGACCTCGCGGCAGTGGCGTTCGGCGGCATGGCGATCGCGCGCTGTGAGCGCGCCTCCGACCGCAGGATCGGCGCCGTGGGCCTCGCGTTGGGCATCGTGGGCGGGGCGGCGATCCCGTTCCTGGCCGCCGCCATCGACTCGGGGCTGGGCGGCTGACCCTGAGACGGGGCTCGGGGACTCCCCTGGGGTGCGGTTCGCCCCCACGGCCGATGCCTCGGCGAAGTCCCCGTCCCTAGGCTCGAGACATCAGGCATTCACGGGGAGAGACGCCATGACCGACCAGCCTCAGAACGATCCGCAGCAGCCGCAGTACGCGGCTCCTCAGCACCAGACCCAGCACCAGCCGCCGTACCAGTACGCGCAGCCGGGCGCCCCGCAGGGGCAGCGGCCCGGCACCGAGAAGAACTGGATGAACATCACGTCGCTGGCGCTGTCGCTTGGGGGGCTCGTCACGGGTGGGCTCACCGCGATCGCCGGCATCGTGTTCGGCCACCTCGGCCTCAGCGCGGTCAAGCGCGGCGAGGCGGACAACCGCTCGCTGGGACTCGCGGGCCTCATCACGGGCTACGTGATCATCGGCCTCGGCATCATCGTGACCATCCTCGCGGTGGTGTTCTTCGCCACCGTCTTCACCGGCGTGGTCGAGGAGTGCACGAGCGACACCCCCGCGAGCTGGTGCACGGACTCCACGACCTCCGACGCCTGGGCCGCCGTGACCGGCGCAGGCCTGTAACCCAGACCCGACCACCGCATCGGCCGTACCCCGGCGCGGCGGTCACCGCGGCATCGGCCGACCGCCATCATCCGCCGATGCCAAAGCGAAGGCCCCGCCTCCCTCACGGGAGACGGGGCCTTCGTCGTGGGTGGGGAGGACCTTACTCGGCCGACTCCTCCGACTCCTCGGTCTTCTCGTCCTCGACCGAGCCGATCACCGGGGACAGGTCCACCGCGTTGCCCGCGGTGTCCTTGACGGTGGTGCGGCGCAGCGCGAAGGCGGTGGCCTTCGAGCGGGCAACCTCGGCGACGATCGCGGGGATCTGGCCGGCCTGCTCGACCTGCTGGATGAAGGTGTTGGGGTCCATGCCGTACTGGCGGGACTGGTTCAGCAGGTAGTCGAGGAGCTCGTTCTGCTGGACCTCGATGTCGAGGTCCTCGGCGAGCTGGTCGAGGAGGATCTGCGCGCGCAGGGCGTTGTGCGCCTCCTCGGTGACCTCGGCACGGTGCTCGTCGTCCTCGAGACGGTTCTCGTTCTCGAGGTGCGAGTGCACCTCGTTCTCGATGACCTTCTTGGGCAGCTCGAAGTCGGTCGCGTCCTTGAGGGCGTCGATCAGCTTCTCGCGGGCCTGGACGGCCTGGTTGTTGGTCTTGATCTTGGTGACCTGAGCCTTCAGGTCCTCCTTGAGCTCGTCGACGGTGTCGAACTCGCTCGCGAGCTGGGCGAAGTCGTCGTCCACCTCGGGGAGCTCGCGCTCCTTGACGGCGGTCACCTTGACGGTGATCTGCGCGACCTGACCGGCGTTGTCGCCGGCGGCCAGCGGCGCCTCGAAGGTGGTCTCCTCGTCGGCGGACAGGCCGATGAGCGCGTCGTCGAGGCCCTCGAGCATGTTGCCCGAGCCCACCTGGTAGGAGGTGCCCTGCACGTTGTCGATGTCCGCGCCGTCGAGCTTGGCGGCGAGGTCGATGGTGGTGAAGTCGCCGTCCGCGACGGGGCGCTCGACGGTCTTCAGCGAGCCGAAGCGCTCACGCAGGTTGTCCAGGCGCTCCTGGACGTCCTCGTCGGAGACCTCGATGGGGTCCACCTCGAGGGTGAGCGAGTCGGCGGCGGGGAGCTCCACCTCGGGGCGGATCTCGACCTCGGCGGTGAACTCGAGGCCCTCGAAGCCCTCCTCCGAACCGGGGATCTTCACGACCTCGACCTCGGGCTGGCCGAAGGGGCGGATGCCCTGCTCCTCGACGGCCTCGGAGTACCAGCCGGGCAGGCCGTCGTTGACGGCGTGCTCGATGATGGCGCCCTTGCCCACGCGGGTCTCGAGGATGCGCGGCGGCACCTTGCCCTTGCGGAAGCCGGGGATCTGGACCTCCTGAGCGATGTGCTCGTAGGCGTGGTCCATGGAGGGCTTGAGGTCCTCCTCGGTGAGGGTGACCGTCAGCTTGACGGTCGTGGCGTCGATCTTCTCGAGGGCGCTGGTCACTGGATGTGCTCCTGGATTGGGGTTCTGGCCTCGCCGTATGCGGATACACCGCAGTCGGGCAACCCCACGAGTCTAGTGCGGCGTGCCCCGTGTGCCCAATCAGTTCGCTCACAGCCGATGCACGGGGCCGGGACCTTCGGGGTCGCGGCGGCGGGAGGGCACCACCTAGACTCGTTGGTGAACGTTCACATGACGACGCCCGCATCGGCGCGGGCGCACCATCGCAAGGGAGTTGAGCACCGGTGACGGAGCAGACCACCACCGCCGCCGCGGCCATCGCCGCGGGCACCACCTCACTCGGCATCGAGCTGGGGTCCACCAACATCAAGGCCTGCCTGATCGGGCCGGACCACGAGGTGCTCGCCACCGGCTCGCACGCGTGGGAGAACCAGTTCGTGGACCGCCTGTGGACCTACTCCGAGGAGGCCATCTGGGCGGGGCTGCAGGGCGCGGTCGCCGCCCTCATGGCCGATGCCAAGGAGCGCCACGGCGCCGACCTCACCGCCGTGGGGGCGCTGGGATTCTCGGCGATGATGCACGGCTACCTCGCCTTCGACTCCGAGGGCCGCCTGCTGGTGCCCTTCCGTACCTGGCGCAACACCAACACCGGCGCCGCGGCCTCGCGCCTCACCGAGGAGCTGGGCTTCAACTTCCCGCTGCGCTGGTCCGCGTCGCACCTGTACCAGGCCATCCTCGACGACGAGCCGCACGTCAAGGACCTCGCCTTCGTGACCACTCTCGCGGGCTACGTGCACTGGAAGGTCACCGGTGAGAAGGTGCTCGGCGTGGGCGACGCGTCCGGCATGTTCCCCATCGACCCCGCCACGCGCGACTACGACGCCGCCATGCTTGCCCGCTTCCAGGGCCTCGTGGATGCGCGCCACCCCGGCATCGACGTCGCGGGCCTGCTGCCGCGCGTGCTCGTCGCGGGGCAGGAGGCAGGCACGCTGACCGCCGAGGGCGCGGCGCTGCTCGACCCGACGGGCGCTCTCCAGGCCGGCGCTCCCCTGGCCCCCGCGGAGGGCGACGCCGGCACCGGCATGGTCGCCACCAACGCCGTGGCCCCGCGCACCGGCAACATCTCGGCAGGCACGTCCATCTTCGCGATGGTGGTGCTCGAGAAGCCGCTCGAGTCGGTGCACGAGGAGCTGGACATCGTCACCACCCCCGCAGGCGACCTTGTCGCGATGGTGCATTGCAACAACGGCGCCTCCGAGCTGGGCACGTGGGCGCAGGTCTTCACCGAGTTCGCCACGGCCGTGGGCGGCAAGGACGACTCCGGGTCCGTGTTCGGCGCCCTGTTCGCCGCCGCGCTCGAGGGCGAGGCCGACGGCGGCGGCCTGCTCGCGTACAACTACCTGTCCGGCGAGCCCATCACGGGTCTCGAGGAGGGCCGCCCGCTCGTGGTGCGCACCCCGGGTAGCCGCCTCACGCTCGCGAACTTCATGCGCACGCAGCTCTACGCCGCCTTCGGCACGCTGAGCCTGGGCATGAAGGTGCTCCACGGCGAGGGCGTCGAGCTCGACTCGATGTTCGCGCACGGCGGGATGTTCCGCACCGCTGGAGTGGCGCAGCGCCTTCTCGCGGCGGCCATTGACGCCCCCGTCACGGTGGGCGACACGGCCTCCGAGGGCGGGGCCTGGGGCATCGCGGTGCTCGCCGAGCACGTGCGTGCCGGCGAGGGTCGCGCGCTCGATGCCTACCTCGCCGAGAGCGTCTTTGCGGGGGCCGACCTCACCGTCGCAGAGCCCGATGCCGCCGACGTCGCGGGCTACGAGGCGTGGCTCACCACGTACGAGGCCGGCCTCGCGATCGAGCACGCCGCCACCGAGGCGATCCACTAGGACCACTCCCCCGTCCGCGAGGCCGTCCTTCCCTGCCGGGAGGGGCGGCCTCGTTGCGTGACTGCCCCGAGCCCTGGAACGCCTAAGCGCCCCGCGCGAGCCGCGCGAGGAAGCGCTCGGCCTGGGCCTCCTGGCGCGCGCGCAGCGCGTCGCTCGCGCCCTCCATGAGCGCCTGCACGGAGGCGCCGTCGACGAGGGTCACCCAGTCGTCCACGATCTCCGCATCGACCAGCCCCTCGCGCAGTTCGCCGTCCTCGCGGGCCTCGGCGATCACCCCGTAGAGCAGCCGTCGGAGCTCCACGTGGGACTCGCGGCGCGCCTGCGCGAGCCGCGGATTCGTCACCGCGTGAGCGCAGAAGGACACGTCGACGTGCGCCTCGAGGAGACGCTCCTCGTCCAGCGGCAACGACTCGACGAGGGCGTGGCGCAGCGCCGCCATGCCGCGCTTGCCCCTGCCCGTCTCGAGGATGCGGTCCCTGGCGCGCCTGAAGCCCAGCTCGTGAGCGGAGATGAGCAGCTCGTCCTTGTTGGCGAAGTAGTGATTCAGCGCGCCGAGCGAGAGGCCCGCCTCCCGCGCGATCTCGCGCGTGGAGGCGCTCTCCAGCCCCACCCTGCCGATGACGCGCCACAGCGCCTCGTGCACCGCGGCGCGGCGCGCGGCGTGGTCGACGATGCGCGGCATGACACCTCCCTGAGGCCAGGATGGTATCCGAGTCACCCGCAACGGGGCGGGTGTCCGGCACGCAGGCCCGGACGGGCGAAACACAGGTTTTACGTGGCGGCAACCTTTTTAGATCAGTTGCTCCATAACCTGAGTAACGTCCCCGGCGCCTCAGGAGAGGTACGCATGACCGCCACCGCCACACCCGCCGCCCGCCCCTGGGTGGCCGCCGGCTTCTTCGCCCAGGGCCTGCTCATGGCCGCGATCCTCACGAGCCTTCCCGGCATCGAGGAGCGCACGGGCATCGGCGAGACCGAGGTCTCCCTCGTCATCCTCGGCACGGTGGTCTTCGCCGGGGTCGGCTCGGTGTGGGCTGGCGCGCTCGCCACCCGCTGGGGCTCGGCCGCCCTGCTGCCGCCGGCGTTCGCGGTGCAGTCGGTCGCCGTGGGCCTCGCGATGGCCGATGCCCCGCTGGCACTCCTGTTCCCGATCTTCGCCCTGTTCGGGCTCGGCGTGGGCCTCGCGGACGCCGGCAACAACATGCAGGCCCTCACCCTGCAGCGGCTCGCGGGACGCTCCCTCATCTCGTCGCTCTACGCCGTGCAGACCACCGCCGCGATCGCCGGCGCCCTGCTCGTCTCCGCGGTCGCGGGCCTCGAGGCGCCCTTCGAGGTCGCCTATGGCGTCGCCGCCGTCACGGGGCTGGCCATCGCGGTCGCGATCCGCGGGCGCCTCGCTCCCGACCCCGAGGCGGCGCAGGCGCCCACCGAGCGGCCTCCGCTACCGTGGTCGGGCATCCTCGTCTTCGGCGCCGTCGTGGCCGTGTCCTACGTGGGCGACTCCGTCATCGGCACCTGGAGCTCGGTGTTCCTCGACCGCGAGCTCGACGCGCTCGCCGTGGTGGTGCCGCTCGGGTACGCCGCCTACCAGGCCTGTTCGCTCGTGAGCCGGCTCACGGGCGACCGCCTGGTGACGAGGCTCGGCCGCGCGCCGGTGCTCACGGGCGCGACGATCCTCGCCGCGAGCGCGCTCGGTGTGGCCGCCGCGGCCCCGGTGCCGTGGATCGCTGTCGCCGCCTTCGGAGCGGCGGGACTCGGCATCGGCCTGATGGCACCCCTGTCGTTCTCGGCCGCCGGCGACCTCTCCCCCGACCACCAGGACGAGGTGGTCTCCCGCCTCAACCTCTTCAACTACCTGGGCGTCCTCATCGGCTCGGGCGCGACGGGAGTCATCGCCGACGGCCTCGGGCTGCGCGCCGCGATCGTCATGCCCGCCGTCCTCGTCGCCGCCGCCCTTCTCGCCGTGCGCGCGTACCGCGCCCCGCGCCCCACGCCCGCCATCCCTGGAGGAGACCATGACTGACACTCTCACCACCGACGTCGTCATCATCGGCGCAGGCCTGTCGGGGCTCACGGCAGCGCGTCGCCTTACCGCGGCCGGCGTCGACACCATCGTGCTCGAGGCGACCTCACGCGTCGGGGGTCGCACGCGCAACCACGAGGTCGCCGGCCTCAACGTCGACCTGGGCGGGACCTTCGTGGGGCCCGGCCAGGATCACGTGGTCGCCCTCGCCGCGGAGCTCGGACTCACCACGTTTCCGACCTACGACGAGGGCGCCCAGGTGATGGCGGTGGGCACCCGCAGGCGCGAGTACCGGGGGTCGGCCTTCCCGATCGGCCCCCTGCGCCTGGCCCAGCTCGGGGCGGTGATGGCGACGATCGACAGGCTTGCCGCCACCGTCCCGAGCGGGGCGCCATGGAGGGCGCCGCGCGCCGCCCAGTGGGACGCGCTGAGCCTCGAGGACTGGCTACGCTCGCGCGGCGGCGGCGACCTGCTCGTCACCCTGTTCTCCTTCGTCACCCGCACGTCATGGGGCTGCGAGCCGCGCGAGATCTCCTTCCTTCACGTCCTCCACTACGCGCGTCAGGCCGGGGGCCTGTGGCCGCTGCTCGGCACCACCGGCGGCCTCCAGGAGCGCCACTTCCACGACGGCGCGGCCGCGATCAGCGAGCGGATGGCCGATGCGCTGGGCGACAGGGTGAGGCTCGACTCGCCAGTGCACTCGGTCGCCTGGGGCGACGAGGGAGTGTCGGTGAGGGCCGACGGCCTCGTGGTCGAGGCGCGCGCGGCGATCGTGGCAGTCCCGCCGGCCGCGCGCGGCCGCCTCGCCTTCTCCCCCGCGCTTCCCGAGCCGTGGGCCTCGCTCGCCGACGCGTGGCCTCAGGGCACCCTGTCCAAGGCCTACGCCGTCTACGACCGCCCGTTTTGGCGCGACGCCTCCGGCGCCGGGCTGCGGACGCCGCTGTCTGGCCAGTCCCAGTCCTCGTCCGGCCCGGTGTGCGCGACTTTCGACGCGAGCCCCGATAACGACGGTCGCGGCGTCCTGCTGGGCTTCATCGGCGGCGACGACGCGCGGGCCTGGGATGCGCTCCCCCCGGCCGAGCGGCGCGCGCGAGCGCTCGGCTCGTTCGCCGAGGTGTTCGGGCCCGACGCGCTCGCACCGCTGGACTACGCGGAGCAGCGGTGGGCGCGCGAGGACTGGATCCTTGGCGGGCCCACGGCAGTGCCCGGTCCCGGCGCGTGGACGACGGTGGGCGCGGCAGTGGCCACCCCCGTCGGCCCGCTGCACTGGGCGGGCACCGAGACCGCCCAGACCATGACCGGCTTCATGGACGGCGCGGTCCGCGCCGGAGAGCGGGCCGCCCGTGAGGCGCGCGCCTCCCTCGCCCGCCGCCACGAGGCCGCGCCGGCGGCCGTCCCCGCCTGACCCCTAGCCACCAAGGAGACCCCGATGGCACTCAGCCGCTCCCACACCGTCCTCACCACCGCATCGGCCGCCTCCGTGTGGAGGCGCTGGACCACGCCGGCCGACTGGGTGACCGACGACCCGGGCGTGGACGCCTGCGACTTCCCGACGCCGCCGACCGTGGGCGCCCGCGGCACCCTGGTCTCGGGCGGCACGCAACGCATCCGCTTCCTCGAGCTCAAGGAGTGCGAGGAGATGACGTTCGAGATCGTGCTTCCCCTCGGGGCGCTGCGCTTCCCGCACCACATGGCCCCCAGCGCCGAGGGGCTGCGCGTGAGGCACGGAGTCCAGGGCACCGGCCCGCTCGGCTGGCTGTACTGGCTCGTGGCGGGCCGCAAAATTGCCGCCGGGCTTCCCGAGGTGATGGGCCTCGTGGTCGGCAACGCGCTCGCGGAGAGCGTGGACGCCTAAGGCGAAGGGTTCTCGTCGGGCTCCCACGGCAGCGGCGCGTCGAGCCCCACGGGCGCCAGCGGCACCACCAGGACGGGCCGATGCTGCCGGTGGGACAGCTGCGCGGCCACCGAGCCGGAGAAGAACTCGTGGAGGCTTCCCCTCAGCCCGGGCTCGCGGGTGCCGACCACGATCATGGCGGCATCGAGCTCGTCGGCGAGGTCGCCCAGCTGCTGCGAGGGAAGGCCCGCGAGCGCGTGCGCCGTCCAGGGGGCGCCCGCGCCGTCGAGGAGTTCACCCAGGTGATGCTCGAGCTCGGGGTCCATCGTCTCGACCATGGCGTCGTTGATCTCGACGCTCATCGAGACCGAGACCACGGAGCCGTCGAGCCGGCGCTCGATGGCGAGGCGAGACGAGTCCACCCAGGCGCAGGCGACCTCGGCGCCCAGGAGCCTGGCGAGGCTGGCCGCCGTGGTGACGACGGCATCGGGCTGGCCGGGCACGACCCCGACGACGACGTGGGCGGTGGCGGTCATGGCGGTCCCCTTCGACACGACGCGCGACGCTCGCGCGTCCACCTCCAGTGTCGCGCGGACGGCGTCGCGGCGCACGGCGAGGCGGGACTACCGTGGTGCCAGTCCCCCGAGTTCGACGAGGAGCCCACCCATGAAGACGTTCACGCTGCCAGGCACCGACATCACCGCTCCCGCCGTGGTGCTGGGCCTCATGCGCATCCAGGACAAGTCCGACGAGGAGGTTCGCACGCTGGTGCGCACCGCCATGGACGCGGGCATCGACTTCATGGATCACGCCGACCTCTACGGCCCGCCGTATCACGGGTGCGAGCGGAGGTTCGCGGAGGCGCTGAGCCTGTCGCCGGCCGAGCGCGAGGCCCTCACCATCCAGACCAAGTGCGGCATCCGCCAGCCGGGGCCGTACTTCGACTTCTCGTACGAGCACATCGTCGAGTCGGCGAACGCGTCGCTCGAGGCGCTGGGCACCGACTACCTCGACATCCTGCTGCTGCACCGGCCCGATGCCCTCGTGGAGCCCGACGAGGTGGCCCGCGCCTTCGACGACCTTCACGCGGCAGGCAAGGTGCGCCACTTCGGCGTCTCGAACCACACCCCCGGGCAGATCGAGCTCCTGAAGCGCAGCGTCGAGCGGCCGCTGGTGGCCAACCAGATCCAGCTGTCGGTCACCCACGCGCCCTCGATCGCGAGCGGGATCGCCGCGAACATGGGCGACCTCGACCAGTCGATCGACCGCGACAACGGCGTGGTCGACTACTGCCGCCTCAACGACATCACCCTCCAGGCGTGGTCGCCCTTCCAGGCGCGGTTCTTCGATGGGCCGTTCCTGGGCAACCCCAATTACGGCGAGCTCAACGCGGTGATCGACCGCCTGGCCGGTCAGTATTCCGTGGCGCCCGAGGCGATCGCTGTCGCGTGGCTCACGCGCCACCCCGCGCAGATGCAGGTGGTGCTGGGAACGACGACGCCGGCGCGGGTGGAGGCCGCCGCGCAGGGCGCCGACGTGGTGCTCACGCGCGCCGAGTGGTACGAGATGTTCCGCGCGGCAGGGCACACCGTGCCGTAAGGCGCGGCGCGTCGCCACGCGGGCCCGACCTAGAGTCGGGGTGACAGGATTTGAACCTGCGACCCTCTGTAGGATCCGGCCAATTTCCAGACCTTCACGGTTGTCCAGGGAAGTCGCGAGTTCCCTGGTGAAGTGAGGGAAGCTGGCGGTTCGCTCATTCCGACTGTACCCGGATGCTTACGGTTGGTCACGGCTGAATCTGATGGGTTCCTGATGGGCTCTCAAGCGACGCCGCCTGGCACCAATCGCTGCAGCTGAGCCATACAGCTCGCGACGCGCGAGCGCTGTCGGTGCGCCAGACTCGTTAGTTTTCGCCTTCCTTGAGGCCACTCGGCCCTGCCGGTGCCGCATCGGTTGCCTGTGCACCGTTACCGTCAAGTGGCGCCGTCGTCGCTCCCGCGACAGCCGGAGCCGAAGTCTTAGATCCCGGTCCTTCGACGCTCGTCAGCACATCCCTGGCGACCGCAACGAAGTGCGGGTCGAGGTTCGCGGCGCTCACGAGGAACTCGACCACGTCAACAGCGATCTTGGCTGCCGTGCGATCGTACACAGCGCCAAAGGCCGTGGAAGCTGCGTGTCGCCTCCCAAGCATGGCCGACTCCGACTGGAACTCCAGTAGTCGCAGCGTGGCGTTAAGCGATGTCCCTCGACGCAGCAGGCGCACGACGAGTTCAAGGAGTTGCTCGAAGAATCTCGGGTTGACAGTCACCTTCGTGCTTGTCGGTATCTGCCCGGCCTCCTGGAGCGAAACGAGGAGTGTAGCGATCTCGTGCTGCTGCTTTAACTGTGTGGGCCCGCCGACCAGGTACTCGCTCAGACCGTAGTTGAGGTCGGCGATGTGATTGCCACGGAGCGCTCCTACGCAACGCGCAAGCGACAATGTGTACAACCACGCACAGTCCAGGAGAAGACCGACGTGCTGTGGGTTGTTGGCCTTCAGTGTGGATGCGACGGAGAGCAGCGTGTCAGGCAGCTCGATGAGGTTCCGGTGGTCGGGGTAGACCCAATAATTGAACTGTCGGAAGTCGAGGAGCGGCTTCAGGCCACGGTCCATCGTGGTGTATCTGCTCATGGACTCAGTGACTGTCGCAGCGTCGAACAAGCCCGTCAGTGGATGTGAGTCGAGCGGAACTTCCGTTGGCATCAGCTCCTCAAGGCGCGTCAGGTCTACCTCGTTCAGCGCCGTGATTCCCAGCCTCGCAGCGAGTTGTTTCGCGTCCGCACTGATTGGGCGGTCACGCACCATGTAAGAGGCATGAGCCCCGAACAACTCGACTAGCCCTCGCACCCAGAACATGCGCCCGATGATGCTGCTGTTCCCTGTTTTGCAGTCGACGATGCACGTCTGCACTTCGCCAGAGGGTGTCACCGCGACTCCGAGCACGTCGAGGTCTGTGAATGACGCCGGAGTGGCGGACGCGTGCCCGCGTCCGGGATTCGCCAACTCGACCGCACGCAGCACGACGTCAATGCGCGTCGAGTACCCCATGCGCCATAGAAGTCGGCGCGCGGCTACCTTCTGCCCGAGGTCCTTTTCAGTCATGAGTGCCTGTGCCCCATCATTTTGTCCACCGCGGCCTGCCACTTCTTGTCACTCATGTGCCGCTTGTCACGCAGGCGGTGCACGGTCCTGAGTGGGGCGGCGAATCGATCGTCACTCTCGAGGAGCCTGAGCGCTTCCGGCTGATTGGTGGTGCGAGCGGAGAGCGCTTCGCCGTGGACGAGGAGGTCCCGGGCCAAGGCGAGGGCTTCGCGGTTGTCCTCGGTGTCGATGAGGGTGGGCACCACCCAGGTTCCTCCTGGCATGGGGTCGTTGCCAAACTGAATGACGCCAGCGCGGTTGAGAAGTCGGTACTGTCGCGCTGACGAGGAGTGGGGGGCGATGGATCCTTCGCGTAGCAGTTTCTCGATCGCGAGGACCAGCGCCCCAGGTGACAGGCTCGAGTACCCGCCGAAGTACTGGCCAGTCCTGAGGCATGCGATGACAGCGAGGGCCTTGTCGAGAACCGGTTTGCGCGTTGTCAGTAGTTCGCTGTTGACGCTGTAAGGCAAGGCCGCGAACGACTCGAACCTGCCGCCCGGCAACTGCACCGAAGGTGCAAGGATGAGCCCTCGAGCGACGGCATCTTCGATGACGCCTCCCGCGCGCGAGACCGGAATGCCCTGTTCCCCTCTTACAAGCTCGAATGCGTCGGCCAGTTCGTGGGAGCCGTGATCTCGGACAGCATCCGCCAGGAGTTGCGGCTGCTCGAAGCCAAGGAACGGCGAGTAGAGGACATCGTCGCTCCCCAGCGAGATCGTCTGCACGAGCTGGGCCTCAGTCGCGATGTCGAGAAGCATCGGGAGATCGGCTTCGTCTAGTTGGAGCTTAACGACGACTTCGTCGCGGGCGATCGGTGCCTTGGCGAGTCCGTCGACCAACGTCACTACCTGTTGTTCGAGTTCGCTCGGTGATGCCGCACGCCAGGCCCTACCGAGTCTCGGGTACAAGTCACCATAGAACGGCACGTTCTCGCTGAAGGACGTGATCCTGGAGCCAGACCGCTTGACGTCGCTAACAAGGCCAGCCTCTTCGAGCGTCGCGACTACGGAGTCGAAAGCGATCGTCGGAATGTCGAGCTGGTCGGCAACGATAGCGCGAAGATTCGGTGCATCCTCGATGACATCTCGGCCCCGAATGAGCGCCGCAACACCTGCGGCCATCCCGACTCGCTGAGTTTCGCTCAGATCGCCCAAGACAGCGTCACTCGGATGGAGGTTGCGCAGTCCGGCATTAACGTCCTGACAACGAAGCCCCTCGGTAAACGTATCCATTTAGCCCCCAGTTCAGGCCTGATGCTACCTGAGTGATGCGCCCCAAAATCCGTAGAGACCCTCGTCGTTGCCGACTAAGTGGAGTCGAATCGGGTGGTCACGACGACTATTCGTGCACCACACGCTTCACCAACTCGAGCGCTACTCGTTCAGGACGGAAACGGGGGCCAGTGCCCGCCTGCCATCTCTAAGGGCCACCCACATCATGGTCTCCATCGCCTGCTCCACCAACTGGTTGAGGACCGCCTGCTCGCGGTCACTCGGCGGCGCCGAGGCGAGGTATTCCCCACGCGGCGCAGTGCCCACGGATGCCTCGCCAACTATGACTGAGGCGCCTCGCAAGGACTTGTCCACGTGAACCCCCCGGTGCCCGATGCCCTCGAGTACACGTTCAACCCACCACCACTCGGGTCGGCGGCCTCGGGCACGAGGCGGTAGGTCGCGCTGGACCAGCGAACGCACATTGAGGTAGTCGAGCTCGAGCATGCGTTGGCGTAGGGGCGAGAATCCTGACTCGCGGGCGTGTTCCATAACGTAGATCTCGGCGAACGGTGATGAAGCGAGTGCCTCGCGAAGCGCCGGTGGAAACGAGGCTGCACCAGTCATCGGCCCGAACGACAGGTGCGTCGCCACCCCGAGGAGATAGGCGGGATAGTGGTCGTAGCTCGGAGCCTTGTCCGTCTTCTTTTCGATAGCCCGCGCGATCGTGAGCGCGTGCTCGGACTCGGTCACCTGGAACGGATCAGCGCTGGCCGAGTTGCTAGTTACCAGGCCGCGAGCCTGGTGCATGGGTAGCCCGCCGGTAGGACTCGTGACAACGACTTCCACTTCCTCTGTTTGCTTTCGGTCGTCTTTGCTCAACGGTCGCCCGTGGTGTGTGCGGCGGAGGAAGTCACGGTGCTTAACGGAACGCGCGTGAGTCTCCGAGAGGAATGCCTCGGTTACCTCGAGCCCCCAGGTTCTCGAGTCAGGCATGACAAGTTCGAAGTCGGGCTTCTCGCGTGGATTGACTCGGATCCCGCCGATCGCTTCCCGCACCCGCTCCGCATACGCGAGTTCTACGGTCTTCTTGTCTGGCATCATGGCCGCCCTCAGGGAATCGAATCATGGTGCTTCGCGGAGGGCACTGTGGGCCTGCATGCGAAGTCACCCTGCATTTCGCTGGACCTCAGTCGAGCTCCGGAGCGGCGACGTCGGCCGAGTGAACCTCGTTGATGAACTCCAGGAAGCGGCGGCCCTTGGGGGAGGTTCGCTCCTGGAGGATGCCCGACGCGGTCATGGTCACCCGCAGCGGGATCGCGGCGAGTCCCGCGTCCTCGAGATCCCGAACGGCCTGCGCAATCGGTTCCCCCCAGACTGTCTCCGGTACGCCCAGAGCGGAGGTCAACGGCCCGCTGATGCCCCCCATCAGAACGTTCGATTGCGCACCCATTAGTCCATGAGCTTCCAGCCATGCTCGCGGGTCGACGAAGAAATGCAGCAGGAAGACGTGCAGCTCATCGAGTTGCGCGACGAGCCGCCCAAATTGTTCCCGCTCGGATGCATTGAAGGGCGCCCAACTGCCTCCGTTTACTACTGCAGATGCCAGGCGCCTCCGCTTCGCTTCAGATGCTGTCTCTGCGGCCTCACGATGGGCCCTTGTCGCGAGCGCCACGAACTCGTCCGCATCGATGGCGATCGACCGCTCCATCGCGTCCAACCGCTCGCGCAGCTGGTCCAGGCCCTCGGCCACCAGGCGGTTGAACTCCTGGTCGCGTGCGGCGCGCCTCCGAGTCAGCGCAAGCCCCAACGCCTCCGCAGCGATAGGTCCCGCCAGAGGGATCGACCCCACCGCGCCCTGAGCTAGTGCACCAATCGCATCGGACCTGAAGGAAGTCTCAGGCAGAGCCCTTTCGAGTTCTCCCATAGCTACTTAGACTTCCTAGCTTCGCCGATGCCGCCATTCTTCGGGGACTTGGGCGGCTTCGGCGGTGGCACAAACTTCGCCGGACCCGCCGAGCCCGTCAGAGACTTGCGCCGACCACCCTTGTCCCCGCCGGCCTCCTTGCTCACCTCGTCACCACCTGCCACCTACTTGGAATCCTGTGGTTTGCCAACTCCACCGTTCTTCGGCGTCTTCGGGGGCGCCGGTGGTGGAACGTATTTTGTCGGACCTGCGGAGTGCTCGATGAAGGCGGAGGACTCCTTCGAAGTTCGCCCGCTCTGGTCGTTGTCCTTGCTCATTGCCCCTCCTCAGAAGCGCTCTCGTACGGTTGAGCCTGCGGACGCCCCCAGAACACGAGGTCGTCGTCGTTGATCGTGATGTAAACACCGGTCGAGGGAACCGCGTCGCCGAGCTGACCGTCTTGATCAATCTCGAATTGTTGCGCGATGTAAAGACTCCGCGGTTCGGGATACGTGGACGCCTGCGACCCCTTCGTGAACCAGCCGCCCACCCATTCGCCGTTGGCACGCCTTACCCTGATCCACGCTGGCTGCACATCGCGGACAGCGTGGTCCCACGCAGTGGGCGTCAGCGTGTAGCCGTACTTCGAACGCGGAGCGCGAAACCAGCCGACCGTCTCCGATTTCTCCCACCTAACGTGCTGCCACTGGAGTAGCACCGAGAGTGCAACCGGGACCATGAGATAGAGCACCAAGACCGTCGTGCCGACGTGGCGAGGGTCGGTGATCTTGAGCGCGTCGGCGTCGTCACCCGCACTGATCCCGGCGACGAGCCGCTCGCCCCAAATCATCAAGTACACGGCTGTCAAAGCCACTGCGAAAGCCGCACCGCGAGCGATGGACAGACCTAGTTCACGATCACTTGCGGTCTCGCCACGTGCCCAGCGCCGGACGCCGGCCTGAATGAAGCCCGGCAGAGCCACTACGACGAAGACCGCGATCGCAAGACTGCTTGTCGGTAATCCCACCTATCCCCCCCTCGCGCTGACATCGCCGGCACCACGCGCACGACGCTAGCACGCGTGAATACGAGCCACTTTGAAGTACCCGCACCAACTATTTCGCACCTGCGTGGATTTCTGCGGTGCGCGCACTCGGGCGCCTCGTCACCCCGCGCAGACTTCCACGCGCATGAACCGGTGCGTGCCTCCCCTGATCGGCGGCGTGCTCGTTGGACGCGCCTTCTACCGCAAGGCCCTGCGGGCCAGCGGGCTCACTCCCGAGACGATGTAATAGCCGCCGCTCACCTCATGGAAGGTGCTGAACATACCTTCGGCGCGAAGGCTCCTCAGTACGGCGCCGAGGGCATGCCATCCGAGGCCGCAGTCCCCGGCGGAGAACTGGCTCTGCCCGCCGTTCACCACGGCCGAGAGGACATCGAGGCGGGCGGCATCGACATCGAGCCCTCGCTCGGCCTCGAGGTCGAGCCAGATCCGGTCGGAGAAGGGGTGCAGCATCCAGCGGACGCCGCCGGCCATTGCCGTGACGTTGATGCGGCGCGTTTCGGAGAGCACCGTCATCGACTCGGCGAACTGCTCAGCGGAAACACCTGTCGCCGCAGCGCGCGCCTGCACGTCGTTGGAGAAGATCATCCGGCCGGGACCGTCGTGGTTTCGCATCTCGTCGACCACGAGGCTGAAGACCGTCTCGTCTTGAGGGTCATCAGTCCACTTCAGCGGGGTCGACGCGTAGTTGGGCCTCATGCCGAGCGCCGGCGCGGACACGGCGCCGTAGACCGCAGCCGTCACGTCGTGGACGACACTGTCGAGACCATCGCGCGGCACCGAGGACCACTTCAAGTGCTTCAGCGCGGCAGGAACCCGGACATCATCGTCGAGCAGGATCGGCATAATCCGCTTGGCTCGCTCGCTCTGGATCCGCCGGATCACGGCGGCGTCGAGCTCTTCACGAACCCAGGGCTTCATCACGCTGACATGGGACAGCACCACCACGAAGGCATCGGCGCGGTCGACGCCATCGTCGAAGACCTTCGCCACGAGCGAGTCTCCGGCCTGGATCTCCCATTGATCGACCCACGCGTCGATGCCGAGCTCGCGCAGCTGCTTCGCGAACGGCAGCACGAAGCGCTCCTTGTCCTCCGATGCATGGCTGATGAAGACGCGCGGGGCTTCCATGACGCGATCTTCGCGTCTGGGCGGCGACGCACGAGCCCGGCGCGCCGCGTCTCGTCTCGATATCGGGTGCTATCGAGCGGCGCGAGACTAGGACCGCACCCGACCCGCACCTCGTTGTGAACGGTCAGGACTCCTCATGATTGTCCGGGCCGTGCGCGAAGACCAGGTCGAGGATCTCAGCGACTCGCGCGACCTGGTGGTCCAGGTTGGCCTCGCAGATCTCTTCGAGTTGTTGCTTGCGTCGCCACGCGGCCCACTTGGGCTGCGCGATCGCGCCGTAGTCCGTGAGATGTGGCGTCACGGGTTCGAGGGTCACTTGCCGGTAGCGGGCGACGGCGCGCGCTGAGCGGAGGAGTTCGTCGGCGTCGTACCCGCCTTCGCAGAGTTGGACGATGTCGACGTAGTCGCGCCAGCGGGTGCTGGTGATGCCGCGTTCGAGGATGGTGACGCCCTTCTCGGCGATCGCGGTCTCCTTGGCGTAGCCCAGCATCTCGATCGGCTCACCGATGACGCGTGGCACCACGATCCTGCGCGGTGCGGGCACGATCGGGTCACCTGTCGAAACGTCCAGCGCCATGACAGCGCGGGCGCGTCCGACCGTCGCATCGACTCTCAACCGTAGTCCGGGATAGTCGCCGCCTTCCCTGATCTCCTGGACCCGGAGCGTGGCGAGGTCGAACTCGACGCCGTCGTCGGATTCCACTGCTGCGATCGCCGCGAACACGTCGGCGAGGCTGTCCGCGGTGACGTCGCTGCTGACGGCGTTCATGTCGACGTCCTTGGTGGGGCGACGTGCGCTGTAGACGGCGAGGAGGATTCCACCTTTGAGGACGAAGTCGTTGGCGTGCTCGGTGAGGGTGAGCCGATGCAGGAACGACTCGAGGACGTGGCGCGTGACGTACTCCGCGGTGGGCGGCTGCTTCCCTGTCGCGCCGCCAGCCCTGCGGGCCTCGGCTTGGAGGCGGTCGTAGGTCTGGTCGCCGGTCATGCGAGCAGCTCCAGTGCGTCGAGCAGCGGCTTCTTCGCGCGAGGAAGCGCCGTCGCATATGGCAGCAGTGCGGCTGGCTTGCCGCCACGACGCAGCCACTCCTTGAGCGCGTCGCGAGCCGTCTCGTAGCCGGTCTGCCCGCGCAGGCGGAACGCGTCGGCGATGGACCGCTCCGGGGAGTACAGGCCGATCGTCAGGTCGGTGCCTGGGATCTCGATCTGGGTGCGGCCCATGTCGAAGGTGTCCCGATCGAAGGTGTGCCATGCGATCGCGCCGTCGCCGGCGGGGATCCGTGCGCCGCGGTGGATCGCGATGTCGATCTGGGCGGGGATGTCGTCGATCAGGTCATGGTGCGCCAGTGCGGAGATGAGGCAGATGGTCGCCTCGGGCCTGCGGGTGACTGCTTCGATCTGATCCCAGTCGCCTGCGGAGGCATGGGCGGGTAGGTAGATGCCGCGCGCGATCCGGCGCAGCTGCCCACGCTGGAGAGCACGATGCGTTCGGGTGCGAGCTGCGCCCGTCGCGCCAACCATGGCTACCTCCGCCTTTCGAAGTAACAAAATGTCTACAGATGAGATTAGCAGTATGCGTTTCGTTACACCAGGCATCCGGCACCCTCCGGCGTCGAGAAACGTGCACGGCTCATAGGCCCAGGTGCTGGCTCGAGGTGGTGCGCATCGACGTGATCGGGCGGATATACGAGTTCACCAGTATCGCGAGATCGCGGTGGCGGGTCTGTGCGGCGATGCGGTCGAGCGACACACCGGCCATCGCGGCGGACGTGGCGTGTCCGGCTCGTAGGGAGTGGGCCGTGATGCGGTCTCCGGTGAATCCGACTGCGTGGGCGCGGGTCTTGACGATCCGCACAACCGATGCGGCTTTGATCGGGTGGCTCGAGACTGTGCCGTTGGCGCGGACCTGGGTGAAGACGGGCCCGGCCCCGCTCGGGCGAGTGCGCAGCCATGCGTCCAGCGCTTCGACCGGATCCGTCTCGAGCGACCGGCCGTGGGCGATGGCGACGGTCTGGCCGTGGCCGTGGGGGTCGCCCTTGGAGCGGCGCACGGTGATCAGCAGCCCGCCCTGCGCACGCGCGATGTCCGCCGCCTCGAGTGCGGCGAGCTCGGACCGGCGCATGGCCGAGGCGAAGCCGAGCAGGATGATCGCGGCGTCGCGCTTGCCGATCGCGGTAGTGCGGTCGATGGCGGCGAGGATCTCCCGGATGTCCTCGACCAGCAGCGGTCGTGCGCGGCGGCGGGGTGCGACGCCGAGGATGCGGCGCAGGCCGCGGCGGACGCGCGTGACCAGCTCGCTGGCGGTGGGGTCGTCCAGGCCTGCGACTCGGTGGCGGTGGGAGATGGCGGCAAGCGTGCAGGAGACCATGCCGCTAGTCAGCCCACGTTCTGCCTGGGAGGTGATGTAGGCGCAGACGACCTCAGGTGCGGCGGGCAGCGCTGTGGAGCCGCGCGCTTCGCACCATGATGCGAAGCCTCGCCACGCCGAGGCGTAGGTGGTGAGCGTCGACGGCGCGTGATGGGCCGCAACCGCTGCGTCGATCCGTGCTACGTCCGCGGGAGTCAGCCCTGCGGGGAGGGCTCTTGGGAAGTCTTCGTCTGCTGTCAGCCATGGAGTCATGCAGGCATGCCAGCAGGGCGACGGTAGTCGTCACAAAGACCCGTTTCTGTGCTTTCGCCACGTTGTATGCCTCGCCGCGCGGGCGTTCCAGAAGTCTCGACGCCACGCCTTCACCCTCGGGTAGAGAAGCTCGTTGGGCTCGCCGGTGCACTCTGTATCTGGGTAAGTGACTTGCTCGACTTGCCCATTGACGATCGGCTCAACACCTTCCATCCCCGATGTACATCAGGGCATGGACGGCGGACGCCACGAGAGGTGTACTACGCCTACACGGACAAGTGTGCAACCACACCGTCGAGGATGCGCCGCAGTGCAGCGTTAGTCCGGCGCGCACCACGGAGGCGGTCGGCCACGGGCTGGCTCACTGCGTAGTCCATACTTACCAACGCCCGCCCCACGGGACTCTTCCGCAACCGGTCGTCTCGGAAGCGCCTGCGGACACGCACCTCCGGTGCGTCGTATGAACCATAGGCGGCGGTGGCGATGTAGCAGCCTTGCCGAGTGGTCGCCGATGCCCGCCGAGCACGATGGAAGTGCCCCGGCGGCAGACTTCGGTGGACCCATCACAGCAACCCGTAGACGCCGCAGCAGTGTCGGCGACGCTTCCCACCCGAACAAACCAGTCTGGGAAACGTGCCAGGAACGGTCGAGCCAGTGTGACACCGTCCACGAGGAGGTCGGTTCGACATACACCTCGGCGGCGATAGAACCGCCCCAGCCAAGAGCGATCTCCACACGGGACTCCACACCGACGTACTGTCGTCTCCATGTACAAGCCCTTGATTCCCTGGGAGACCCTGCGCACAGCGGGCACCGACGCCCTGGCACACCTCCTCGTACGACAGCTCGTTAAGGGAGGGGGACGATCGATTATCGCCAACAATGTGTTCGCGGGAGCGAAAGTGGCCGCCAGCGAGCCCGACGCGCCGTCAGATACCGAGGTCTTGTTGACGAGGCTATCTGATGCGTGGGCGTGGCTCGCTGCCCACGGCTTCCTAGGACCGGAGCTAACGCCGGGCGGGAACCCTCACGTGCGCGTGACGCAGTCCGGAATCGCCTTCGCGGAAGACGACGCAGCAGTCGCAAAGGTCTGGGCCGAGGACCGTCTACTAGGGGTCACATCGCCAGCACTCTCCACCGCGAAGATCAACCTAGCCATGGGCGAGTACGAGACCGCCGCATTCTCCGCGATGAAGGCCGTTGAAGTGGCGGTTCGCGATTCAGCGGGGCTGCCAAATTCGCTGGTAGGCGTTCCGCTGATGCGCACCGCCTTTGGCGTCTCAGGCAAAGGCGCGCTGACTGATACCGAGGCCGAGGCCGGTGAACAGCAAGCGACTATGGACCTGTTCGCGGGCGCAATAGGAGCATTCAAGAACCCGTCGAGCCACCGCACCGTTTCGTTTGACGATCCTCTGGAGGTAGCAGAGATCATCCAACTCGCAGACCTACTGCTTCGAGTTGTCGAGCGCCGGAGTGCGTGAAGAGTTCACCCAGTACTCGGCACACAACCGACTAAACGACGCAGTTCGTACCATTCGGGGTACACCCCCCCCAGTGAGTGGGAGAAGACTGGTAAGAACTCGACGCCGCTACTCGGAACCACGACCACTCGCTGATCTCTAAGACTTGCGCCTCACGTGTTCATTGAACGCCTCGCGCTCCACTTCGTGCCGAACACGATCTCTACGAGCTGCGGCAGAAGCCGTCTCGATCATCCCGTCGTGTGGACGCTTGTCGGTGAGCATCCAGTGCCGACCGTTCCGGGCGACGAGCCCGCCTTTGTTCGAGAGCCGCTCGAGGTGACGACGCGTTGCACTCACAGACATGCCGGTGTTTGCTGCGATGTCCTCCACGGTGGCACGACCACCGAGGGCGACCAGCACCTCATACACGACGGCTGCACCCCCTCCCAGGCCACTGCCATTCCTGAAGGTGTCACCGAGCAGGATCTGGCACCTTTCGGCCTCTGGCTCTGACTCGCTCGCGCGGCCTTCCGGGTCCAGCAAGTAGCGGCGCGCCATCGCCATGTCGTCGAGAACTCCCTCCCTCCGGTCGTGAGCGCGCGTAGTCAGACCACGCGCGATAAATCCTGCGTCTCGGAGGCGTTGGAGGCTTGCGGCCACGGTGCCATGCCCAGCGAGTCCAGGGAGTTCCCCGACCTGGCGATACGACATGCCTATCGAGAGCCGGCCCAGATCCTGTGCAGTCTGGAGGAAGGCCTCCACGAATCTGACGTCTGTAGGGACGGACCGTCTATCTGTTGTGCGCTGGAGAATCTGACGCGTCCAATAGGTGCGCATCTGGCGCACTCGACGACGCGCATTCTCATGGGATGCCGCCGGGCGTCACGAATCTGCCTATTACGCGCAGGTCACAACGCTTGAAGAATTATTTGACCGCGCACGTGACCACCTCGATGTTGGAGACGTCACCGAAGCAGCGGCCGTTTTCCGAACTGCCCGAGACAACGTCACACCACTACTAACGACCCTTAACGAGGTACACGGCACCAAGTACCCGATTCCGACATGGGTCTATCGCCCCTATGACGCTAGGTGCCGAGCTAGCTCACAGCAAAGGCCGCCTTAAGCCAGGTTGCGCATGAAATGCGGCACTGATCGTCGCGATTCGGCATGGGAGTTGTTCAGGTCGCCGGTACGGTGAGATCAATCGACTACGCCGTCGAGGAGAATGGCAACTACTACAGGACGTGGGCTCATGGACGAGGCAATGGAACGGGGCGCGGCGATTCTTCGTCGCTTCAACGAGCTCTTGAGGGGTGCACAAGGGGCATTTGCGCAGAATCGCCTAGCAGATGCCGAACAGTTGCTCGAAGAAGCCGTTGAACTCAGCGCAATGATGATCCAGATTCAGGCCCGCCCCGACACTCTTTGGTCACACTCGGTCGCGCGCTTCCAGCTCGGGCTCACCCTCTTTAAGCTCAGCGCGGCACCCGAGGCGATACCCCACCTGGAGGTCGCTGTCGACATGGGGCGACAAGTCGTTTCGACGGAGCCCTCACTTGAAGAACAATTTCCCGTCATGTTGCTCCAACTCGCCAAGGCCTACCGTGGCCCCGTCGGATACGCCCCGGCGGGTCAAGTGCCATTGCTTGATGCAGATGAGATGCGGGCACACCGGGTTGACCGCATGAGGAACGGCGCTTGGCCTATTGGAACCATGACATTGATGTCGGAGGAACAGGCCGCTAAAGCGCTCGACCCACTCAACGAGGCAATTCCGATCCTTCGTAGGCTTGTGAGGACAGACCGCGACCAGTTTCAGAGCAAGCTTGCACTGTGCCTCAACCTTTTGGGGGAGACCTACCTCGACGCATCTCGGTTCGTAGAAGCCGAGCCCCCGCTGCGCGAGGCAGAAGCAATGTACCGCTTGCTGGTTATGCGAGATCCAGGTTTCTTCCAGCCGCTGCTGACCGACACGCTCGAGCTCCTTGGGCGGATCCCCAACGCGAACCCAGGTTCACTCGACCGCATCAGCACGCTCGAAGAACTGCTGCCAAGGCTTCGAGAAGAGGGCCACATCTCGCGGGAAGAGATGGAGAGTGGCGTCACCCTGACGAAGAGTGCCGCGCGGGACCGACTTTCCGACGCCGTCAACGAGTTGTACCGACTCTACGAGACCGAAGGCATGGTGGAGGAACAAGCGGCGCTGGAGGACGAGGTCAACATGCTTCTCGGCGAAACTTACAACATCCGTTGGGGATGACGTCCCGTGGACTGGCCCGTGCTATCTGATAGACAATCCCGGCCACGGACGAAGTAGTGACCGATGCATCTGCCCGCGTGCGACGAGTTGTGCCGCATCTCATCGCAGGCTCCGCGCCCGCGTATCTCGCGATGAACCGTCCCCGGTTTGATGCCGCTTCCTTTCGAGTCTGGAAGGAAGATAGAGCCCATGCCGAAGAGGATTCCCGAGGAGACCAAGCAGCGTGCAGTGCGGCTGGTCCTGGACCATCTCGATGAGTACCCGGACCTCACCGTCGCGTGCCAGACGGTCGCTGGACGACTCGGCTTCGGAGCCGAGTCGCTGCGCCGATGGGTGCGCCAAGCGCAGGTCGATGCCGGTGAGCGTCAGGGCGTGACGACGTCCGAGTCCGAGAAGATCCGCAAGCTCGAGCGTGAGAACCGCGAACTGCGGGAGGCCAACGCGATCCTCAAGGACGCAGCGGTTTTCTTCGCCGGGGAACTCGACCCCCGTCGACGCTGATCGTCGCATTCATCGACGAGCAGCGCACCAAGGGTCGTGCGGTCGAGTCGATCTGCGCCGTCCTGCGAGGCCAGGGAGTCCAGATCGCCGCACGAACCTACCGGTCTCTCAAGACGCGCGATGCGTCTTTGCGGGACCGCGGCGATGCGGTCGTGATCGACGCGCTACTGGCTACGACGGGCACTCCCGAGGGCATGTACGGGCGTCGCAAGATGGTCTCCCACCTGCGCCGCCAGGGCCTGCCGGCCTCGGCCCGACAGGTCGATCGCCTCATGCGAGACCTGGGACTCAACGGTCGTGTGCGTGGCCGCGGTGTGCGCACCACGATCGCTGATCGCCATGCTGAGCGTGCCCCGGATCTGCTCGATCGGGACTTCACCGCGCCGGCCCCGAACATTCGCTGGGTCGCGGACTTCACCTATGTGCGCACCTGGGCGGGTTTCGCTTACGTCTCGTTCGTCATCGACTGCTACTCGCGGGCGATCGTCGGCTGGCATGCGTCGATGTCGAAGACGACGCCGCTGGTGACGACCGCGCTGCGCATGGGACTGTGGCGGCGCGACCGCGCCGGCCACCCTGCAGGCGACGGTCTGGTGCATCATTCTGATGCCGGAAGCCAGTTCACGTCCGTGTCCTTCGCCGAGACTCTCGCTCTCGAAGGCATCGCAGCTTCGATCGGGTCCATCGGCGATGCCTACGATAACGCCCTGGCAGAGTCCTCAATCGGGTTGTTCAAGAACGAAGCGATCCGCGACGACTCACCATTCCGTGACGGCCCGCTGAGACGTCTGGAAGACGTCGAGTGGGTCACGCTTGCGTGGGTCGACTGGTACAACCAGCACCGCCTGCACTCCCGCCTGGGCGACGTCCCGCCCGACGAGTTCGAGGCCGCCTACTACGCTGACATCACCACGCCCGCACCGCCGGTGCTGGCACCCGCATAGAAGCGGCAAGGAACCGGGGACGGTTCAAAGTCCCCGTCCCGCGATTCCTCGTGGCAGACCTCACGACGATCACGAGCGGGCGCGACCCCGACGAGTACCTCTTCACCGCCGCCCGTGGCGGCCCGATACTTGACCACAACTGGCGCGCCCGCGCATTCAACCCCGCACGCGCCGGTGCCGAGGTGCCCAGCACATTGACGCCGCACAAGCTTCGGCACACCGCCGCCAGCATGGCCATCGCGGCAGGAGCCGACGTCAAAGTCGTCCAGCAGATGCTCGGACATGCAGATGCGTCAGAAACGCTCAACACCTACGCACACCTATGGCCCGACAAACTCGACACCATCGCCGATGCCCTCGATGCCGCACGCTCGGCGAGCCTGCAGCGGGCCGAGGTAGCACGAAGAGACGCGATCAGCCGCGATTAGCCGTCGCGAAGGCTCGACTGCACCGCAATCTGCGCCTCGCCCGACGAAATAGTGCCACTTTGTGACTCGTTCTAAACCCAGCGTGGTGGCCCGAGCTTTACTGCCAGATCTCGATGGTCTCTGGCGAACTCAGCTCGATCTGAGTCACACCGTCATAGAGGTAGATACTGCCTGAGCCACAAACGGTCAGGCCGACCTCGATGGGATCCACGTAGTAGCCCCAGATGATGAAGGTAAATCGCTCGGGCGACGGGTAGTCAACGCCTAGGTTGAGGAACGCACCGTCCTCCGTATTCCTAAGGCTCCTCAGCGGCCCACATACCCGTTGGGTTGTCCCGACATGGTCGCTCGCCTCATCCCAACCGAGGCCGCCGTCGGGCCAGGAGGCAGCGACCTCACCGCTTCCATCACCATCGGTACACAAGCCGTCTTCACGGAGCAGTGCGATGGCGTCGTCCACGATGTACTGCGTCCACGACCGGCATGTGGTCACGCCCGCCGCTTCAGTCGAGGCCACCGACGAGACGTAGTCGGTAAATACCCCATACTCACGACTGCACTGCTCGCTAAGCGCAGCAACCTCGTTGTTGAGCTGGTTGGAGCTGAGGTCCGAACGACTAAGGGCAACAGCCGACTCCAGGAGTTGAGAACAACTCACCGTGTTACTGCGAGCCTGGTCCGCGTCATTGACGCCCGATTGAGGAGTGGAGCTGTATCCGGCGCAGCCTGCGAGTCCTAGCGCGCACGCTACAGCTGCCAGCAGTACGCAACCGATCCTGTATTCCAAAGCCATGATGGCTGATACCGTCCCAGCCTCCTGGAGCATCGTCAATGACCTGTGACATTCCCAGCATTGCCTGGTACGCAACTTCCCAGTGACCCAGCTCCGCGGCACGCAATACTTGCTCCAGGGCCAGCGCTAGCCCACTTCAATGTCCCCAAAATGTCCCCAAAATGTCCCAAGGGACACTTCACCGAACATGCAGGGAGTTAAACCCCCTGGTAAAAGTCGGGGTGACAGGATTTGAACCTGCGACCCTCTGCTCCCAAAGCAGATGCGCTACCAAGCTGCGCTACACCCCGCGACTGCCCCTCTCGGGGCCTGCCCACTCTAGTATGCGCGGGGCTACGCTCGGGTCCATGCTCACCCTCGCGCTCGTCCTCGCCGGCCTTGCGGCCGCGATCCACGTCTATATCTTCTTCCTCGAGTCCGTGGCGTGGACGCGTCCCGCCACGCGGGCAGCGTTCGGCACCACCGAGGAGGAGGCCGCCGCCACCCGGGGCATGGCCTACAACCAGGGGTTCTACAACCTGTTCCTCGCGATCGTGACGGCCGCGGGCATCGTGGCATTCGCGCGCGACGCCGATACCGTGGGCGCCGCCCTTGTGGCGGCCGGGTGCGGGTCGATGGCCGCGGCGGCGCTCGTGCTGGTGGCCTCGGACAGGAAGTACGTCTCGGCAGCGCTCAAGCAGGGAACGCTCCCCGCGCTCGCGCTCGTGGCCCTCGCCATCGCGATGCTGTGACGGCGGCGGGCCGGTTACCGCATCGGCCCCCGACTCGGCTACTCTAGGTGCGCTGGTCAGCCAGCATGCGGGTGTAGCTCAATGGTAGAGCCTCAGTCTTCCAAACTGATTACGCGGGTTCGATTCCCGTCACCCGCTCCGCGCGACGAGAGCCCGGGCCCCTCCAAGGGGCCCGGGCTCTCGTGTTTCTCGCAGCGTGTTCCCTGGCGGGACATGGCGGTCACGAATCGCCCAAAAGTGACCCTCATGTCCCGCCAGGGCGCCGGAGGACTACGCCGACGCGTCGGTGAGCGCCCGCACCTCGTCGGCAGTCAGGTCGAGACTCATGGCCGTGACGAGCGCCTCGAGCTGTCCCGCGTGACGCGCCGACGCGATCGGCGCCACCACGGTGGGCTGTGCCTTGAGCCACGCGAGAGCCACGGACGCGACGGGCACGTCGTGCGCGGCGGCGACCTCGTCGAGCGCCCCCAGCACCCGCCGGCCGCGCTCGTCGAGGTACTTCAGCGCCTCGGGCGCGCGCGGGCTGTGCGTGTCCTGCTCGGCGTCGCGGTATTTGCCGGTGAGGAAGCCGCTCGCGAGCGCCCAGTACGGCAGCACGCCAAGCCCGTACCGCTGGGCGACCTCGCGCAGCTCGCCCTCGTAGGCGCGCTCCACGAGGTTGTAGTGGGGCTGGAGCGCGACGGGGCGGTGCAGCCCGTCGGCGGCCACCGCGTCCATCCACGCGTCGATGCGGTCCGCGGAGAAGTTCGAGATGCCGATCTCGCGCACCAAGCCGTCGTCCACGAGCGCGGAGAAGGCCGCGGCGGTCTCCGCGATGTCCTCGTCGTGGTCGAAGTGGGCGTAGTACAGGTCGACGCGGTCCGTCCCGAGACGCTTCAGCGAGGCCTCGGCCGCGGCACGCACGTTCGCCGACGAGAGGCCGGGGAAGTCCGCGTGCTGGCTCACCTTGGTCGCGATCAGCACGTCGTCACGCCTGCCGCTCGCGGCGAGCCACTGGCCGATCATCTCCTCGGACTCCCCGCCGGAGTGGCCCGGCGCCCACGCCGAGTACACGTCGGCGGTGTCGATCAGCCGGCCGCCGGCATCGGCGAAGGCGCCGAGCACGGCGAACGAGTCGTCACGGCCGGCCGTCCAGCCCAGGACGTTACCGCCGAGCGCGAGCGGTGCGCCGGTGAGGTCGAGGGATCCGAGCGCGGGCGAGGTGTGCGTGATCGCTGTCATGACCGTCTCAACGGCCGATGCCCCCGCCGGATTCCTTGAATCCTCAACCTGACCGCGGGTCGGGTCCGCTACATGAAGAGCGCGAGCACCAGTCCCGACAGGCCCAGGGCGACCGTGTCGTGGAGCGCGTCAAGCGCGGTCACGCCGGGGTGGCGCGCGGCGAAGCCGTTGTGCAGCGCGTGCGCGCCGCCGCGGAATACCAGGCCGACGACGGCGCCGAACGCGAGGCCCGCTCCCCAGTCGTCGATCCCGAGTCCCACCATGAGCACGGCGAGCAGGATCACGCCGAGCACGTTCGCGGCGATGGTGCCGCCGAAGGCGACGGCCATGGGCGCGTTCTCGACGTCCTTCTGCTCGATCCGCCCCAGCCGGCTCCACAGGGGGAACAGGCCGGCGGGCGAGTAGTAGAACCACCCGAACACGAACGTCACGAGGAACGCCACCAGCACGCCCCACCACGGCACACCGTCAAACGAGAGCCACTCCATGGTTAGCCCCTTCCCTCCGCGACCTTCGCGATGTCGTCGAGGTCCTCGGCGAGGGCCTTCTTCGTCGCCTTCATCGCCGTCTTGCCGAACACCGCGAGCATGAGGCGCTGTCCGAGCCCCGGGTCCTCCGTCGCTGCGGAGAACGACACGTCGAGGGTGACGCCAAGATCGGACGGCTCGAGCGTGAACACCGTGGTGTAGAGCGCCCCGCCGGCACGGGAGCGGACGGTGGTGCTGCGCGGCTCGTCGACCGCGGCGACCCACATCTCCTCGGTCTCGTCCTTGCCGAACATGCGGCGCGTCTCGCGCCACCGCACGCCCTCCGCGTAGCCCTCGCCCTCGACCCGCTCGACCGACACGATCTTGCGCATCACCTTGGCAGCGGCGTCAAGATCGGTGATGACGCGCCAGACCGCCTCGGGCGCCGCGAGAATCTCCTTGGAGACCTCGATCTTCTCGTCACTCATACGTGTGTTTCCCCTCATGAGACGACCCCATTGTCGTCGCGCCCACCCTAGCGCGCGAGCCCACGCGCACGCGGGAGCCGTCCCCGGTCTTGCCGCGCGGCGCGCATCGGCGCTAGCCTGACCGCACACGCACTCGGAGGGAACTCACCATGAGCAACGGCAGCGGCGTCGCCTCGACGCTGTCCTCTGCCGCCCCGATGTGCCCCCAGCCCTCGAGCATGTGCTGCCGCATGTGCTGCGAGGGCTGCTGTCTGTAGAGCGCTGGCAACGGCGCCGCGGCCACGAAGGCCCCGGACGCTCACAAGCCGCCAGCGCTCGCCCCGCGCGGAATCGAGATTCTTCTCACCGCGTTTCCACCCTGTGCCCGCCCCGCCGTGGGGCCCGCCACATCACCAGGAAGAGAGATCCATGGCCAAGATCTACGAGGACGCCACCGCCCTCATCGGCAACACCCCGCTCGTCAAGATCAACACCCTCACCGAGGGCGTCGAGGCGACCGTGCTCGGCAAGCTCGAGTTCTACAACCCAGCCAACTCGGTCAAGGACCGCCTGGGTGTGGCCATCGTCGACGCCGCCGAGGCGGACGGCTCCCTGAAGCCCGGCGGCACCATCGTCGAGGCCACGTCGGGCAACACCGGCATCGCCCTGGCCATGGTGGGCGCGGCTCGCGGCTACAACGTGGTCCTCGCGATGCCCGAGACCATGTCGAAGGAGCGCCGCGCGCTGCTGCGCGCGTTCGGCGCCGAGCTGGTCCTCACCCCCGGACCGGAGGGAATGAAGGGCGCCGTCGAGGCCGCCAACAAGATCGCCGAGGAGCGCCCCGGCTCGATCCTCGCCCGCCAGTTCGCCAACGAGGCCAACCCCGAGATCCACCGCAAGACCACCGCCGAGGAGATCTGGGCCGACACCGACGGCGAGGTCGACATCGTGGTCGCCGGCATCGGCACCGGCGGCACCATCACCGGCGTGGGCGAGGTCCTCAAGGCCAAGAAGCCCGAGGTGCAGATCATCGCGGTTGAGCCGAAGGAGTCGGCCATCCTCAACGGCGGCGAGGCCGGCCCGCACAAGATCCAGGGCATCGGCGCCAACTTCGTCCCCGAGGTGCTCAACACCGAGATCTACGACGAGGTCTTCGACGTCGACTCCGAGACCGCGATCGCCACGGCCCGCGCCACCGCCCGCAAGGAGGGCCTGCTGGTCGGCATCTCGTCCGGCGCCGCCCTGCACGCCGCCATCGAGGTCGCCAAGCGCCCCGAGAACAAGGGCAAGACCATCGTCGCGATCATCCCGTCGTTCGGCGAGCGCTACCTGTCGTCGGTGCTGTACGCCGACCTCATGGACTAAGAGGAGTCACCGTCCCCCATGACTGATCGCATCGGCCCCCTGGCCCAGGCACTCGAGGACGTGCGGACGGCGCACCACCGCGACCCCGCGGCGCGCTCGGCCCTCGTCATCGCGCTGTCCTACCAGGGCGTCCACGCCGTGTGGCATCACCGCATTGCCCACTGGCTGTGGACCCACGGTCTGAAGACCTACGGCCGGCTGTGGTCGCAGCACGCCAGGCGTCGCACCGGGATCGAGATCCACCCCGGTGCGACGCTCGGGCGGCGCCTGTTCATCGACCACGGCATGGGCGTGGTCATCGGCGAGACCGCCGTGGTGGGCAACGACGTCCTGCTGTTCCACGGCGTGACGCTCGGCGGCACCACGATGAGCCCCGGCAAGCGCCACCCCACCGTGGGTGACCGCGTGGTGGTGGGCGCCGGCGCCAAGGTGCTGGGTCCCGTCCACGTGGGGTGCGACGCGCGCATCGGCGCCAACGCCGTCGTGGTCAAGGACATCCCCGACGGCGCCACCGCCGTCGGCATCCCCGCCAAGATCAGGGAGCACCCCAACGAGCGCGAGGCCGGCACCGCGGCGTCGTCGGTGGACGCCGGCGACTCGCACGTCCACCCGGACCCGGACGCCGTCCCGGAGCGCGCCGAGCAGCGCGAACCCGCCATGTACTACATCTGACGTTCACGCGTCGTTCACCGCGCCGCCAGACGGATTCGTCACACCGGAGTGCATCCTCCCTGACAAACCGCGGCATCGATCGCTAGGGTGACGGCAGGACACGGCACAGCAGGACCGCCGTGGACGCACCCGTGGCGCGCCCCCTCAGCCGCGCCAACGACGACGGGCCCCTCGCCTTGCGGCGAGGGGCCCGTTGTCGTGTCGGGGACGCTACGAGGCGAAGGACCTCAGCATCCACGCCGTCTGCTCGTGGAAGTCGAGGCGGGCGTTGTAAAGATCGGCCGTCGCGCCGTCGCCGGCCTCGTCGGCAGCCTCGGACAGCGGGCGGATGGTGGAGGCGATCGCCTCGTGGTCGCGCTGCAGGTTCTTCACCATCTGCATCGCGTCGTCGGTGGGCTCGCGGTCGGTGATCGTCGCGAGTTCGAGCATCTCCGCCATGGAGCCGGGCGCCTTGTCGCCGAGGGCGCGCATGCGCTCGGCGAGGTCGTCCGTGGCCTCGAAGAGCGCCTGGTACTGCTCCTCGAGCATGAGGTGCAGAGACCGGAAGTGCGGGCCGGTGACGTTCCAGTGGTAGCCGTGGGTCTTCAGGTACAGGGTGAAGGTGTCCGCGAGGGTCTGGGCGAGCCCGGCGTTGATGTCCTTCAGCGCCTTCTCGTCGATGCCGATGGCGGGGGTGGTCTCGGAAGTCATGTCAGCTCTCCTTCGTGTGTCACTGGCACTGTCACGGCTCATAACGATGGGACGGCCGCGGGATATTCCGGCCGCGCCAACACGACGGGAATGACCGATGCCGGGGTACGGTTTCTTGCGTTATGAGCACCTTCGGCATCGAACCCGTGTCCTTCGAGGGCGCCGACGCGTGCCCCGCGCCCGCCCCCGGCCATCTGCCCGACGACGAGGCGCTGGTGACGGCCCTCGCGGAGGCCCGCACCGTTGCCGTCGTGGGCGCCTCTCCCAGCGACCACCGCACGTCGTACGCGATCGCGGTGTGGCTCATGGAGCACACCCCGTACGAGGTCTACCTGGTCAATCCCGTCGCCGTCGGCGAGGAGATCAGGGGTCACGCCTTCTACTCGTCGCTTGAGGATCTGCCGGTACGGCCCGACATCGTCGACGTGTTCCGCCGCTCGGAGCACGTGGGCCCCGTCGCCGCCGAGGCCGTGGCAGCCCAGGCATCGGTGCTGTGGATGCAGCTCGGCGTCGTCAACGACGAGGCCGGCCGCGTCGCCCACGAGGCCGGGCTCACCGTGGTGCAGAACCGCTGCCTCAAGGTCGAATACGACCGTCTGCGCGCGGACATCGAGGAGACGATGGCGGGCTGAGCCGCCGCACCCGGCGCCGCGGTGCGAGAATCGCCGCATGAGCATCCCCGCCGGCTACCGCCTGGTCTCCACCGACGTCTCCCGCGCCGCCGAGGTGCTGCACGTGACGTCGTTCGCCTTCGCCTTCACTCCCCCGGTCAAGGACGCCGACTTCGTCACGCGGATCTACCCGTTCGAGGCAGGCCGGGCACTCGAGGTGGCCGATGCGTCACGCGGCTCCGTGGGCACCCTCGCCGCCGCGCACACGTCCTTCCGCTTCCGCCTGGCCGTGCCGGGCGACCGTGCGATTCCCACCGCGGGGCTGACCTGGGTCTCGGTCCACCCCGGCCACCGCCGACGTGGGCTGCTCACGACGATGATCGCCGACCACTTCTCGCGATCCCTCGAGCGCGGCGAGCCCATCAGTGCGCTGTACGCCTCGGAAACCGAGATCTACCAGCGCTTCGGCTATGGCCTCGCCTCCCGGTCAGGCGTCATCGAGTTGGCAAACGGCACCACGTTCCGCGACATTGCCGGCTCCGATGACCTCATCGTCGAGATCGACTCCGCATCGTTCGACAAGCACGCGGGGATCCTCCGCGACGTCCAATCGCGCATGACGCGCCCCGGCACCATCGTCGACTTCGAGGAGGTCACGGTCGCCGAGGCCTTCCTTGACCTCGAGTACGAGCGTGAGGGCGCTGAGGAGCTGCGCATCGTCGTGGTGCGGGACGAAGACAAGCCGCTGGCGTGGGCCCTGTTGAGCCGCAAGGGCGCATGGGAACTGTTCGGCGCCAACGGCAAGGTGACGGTGAAGGCGTGGGGCTCGGTGGAGGCACGGGCGACGGCCCGCCTCATGAAGGTGCTCACCAGCTTCGACCTCATGTCGAAGGCGGCCATCGGCCATGTACCGGTGGACGACGAGATCCTTCACCTGCTCGCCAACCCTCGCGGCGCACGCCAAGCCATCCTCGACAACCTGTGGGTGCGCGTCCTCGACGTGAAGGCGGCGCTCGAGGGCCGCGGGTACGCCGCCGACTGTGACGTCACGGTGGACATTGCCGACGCGCAGTTGCCGGACAACGCCGGGGTGTGGCGCGTGGCGGTGCGGGACGGAGAGGCGACCATCACTCGCGTGACGGGCAACGGCGAGGCGGACCTCGCGATGAATATTCAGGAGCTCGGGGCCGCCTATTTGGGGGGCACGAGCGTCAGCACCCTGGCGAGCGCCGGGCTCGTGTCCGAGCGCCGCGCGGGTGCGGCCGGCGAGCTCTCGCGCGCCATGGCCTCCGACCGCGCACCGCTGTGCAATCTGGACTTCTGAGCCACAGCATCGGCCGTATTCCCGAACGCGGGAAAGTCCACACGATTTCTTGACCGAGCCAAAACCTGAAATGGTAGAAGGCATGAAGAAGGCAGAGGGTTACCAGTCCATCTCCGTCCCCGAGGACCGACTCGACGATCTCTTCCAGGTGGTCCAGTGGGCCTTCGTCGGCGAATGGCTGCGCGAGGACCGGCAGGATTACGTCGACGCCATCCCCGGCGACCGCGCCCGCGCCCTCGAGGTCACGGACGAGCGCCGCGGCACCGTGGGCGAGCTCGCCGCCGTACACGCAAGCTTCGGCACCGAGATGGTCACGCCGGGCGGGCGCCGCGTGCCGACCGCCGGCCTGTCGTGGCTGGGCGTGCACCCCGCGCACCGCCGCCGCGGCCTCATGACGACGATGATGCACGACCACTTCGCCCGCTGCCTCGAGCGCGGCGAGGCAGTGAGCGCCCTGTACGCGATGGAGGCGGAGATCTACTCCCGCTTCGGCTACGGCATGGCCTCGCAGACCGTGAAGGCGTCCATCCCGCGCGGCTCGCGCATGTGGTCGGTGGACGGCGCCGACGACCTCACGGTCCGGCTCGAGCGCGCGGACTTCGACACGCACGACCAGCTTGTCGCCGACCTCCAGGCCAAGCTCACGCGCCCTGCCACCATCCTCAACCCCGTCGGCTCGGGCCGCAACGCCCGCTTCACCGACCCCGTGGGCAACCGCCACGGCTACGAGAAGTGGCGCATCGCGATCGTCGAGGACCACGGCGAGCCCGTCGCCTACGCGTTCTTCCGCCGCAAGCCCGACTCGGAGCTGGGCATCCACGACGGCGTGTGCCAGGTGCGCGAGCACGGCTCGCTCACCCCGGCCGCCGCGCAGAAGCTGTGGGCGACCCTCACCGACTTCGACCTCGTGGGCACCACCTACACCGAGAACCTCGCGACCGACGACCCGCTGCTGTACCAGCTGAAGGACTCGCGCGGCATCCGCTCCAAGGTCATCGACAACCTGTGGGTGCGCCTGCTCGACGTGAAGACGGCGCTCGAGGCGCGCGAGTACTTCCACGACTGCTCGGTGACGTTCGCCCTCACCGACAAGCACGTGCCGGCCAACGCCGGCGTGTGGCGCATCGAGGTGCGGGGGGCCGATGCCGAGGTCACCAAGGTCTCGGACGACCCGCACGGCGAGGCGGACCTGTCCATGGACGCGCGTCACCTGTCGACGGTCTACCTGGGCGGCACCTCGGTCGAGGCGCTCACCGCCGCAGGCCTGGTGCACGAGCACACGCCGGGCCAGGCGCGCGAGCTCGCGGTGTCGATGCTCTCCCCCGTCGCGCCGCTGACCAACTGGGACTTCTAAGCGACTCGTCCCGCTCCTGGCGGGACATGGGGGTCGGCGATCGCCCGATTCCGGCCCTCATGTCCCGCCAGGAGACGCGGCGGCGCTACTGCTGCGGGCGGTAGGCCATCATCTCGTCGATGCGGCGCTGGTGGCGCTCGTCCTCGCTGAAGGGCTCGTGGATGAAGGCATCGGCGATCGCTGCTGCCTCGTCCAGCGAGTGCATGCGGGCGCCGATCGAGCCGATCTGCGCGTCGTTGTGCTGGCGGGCAAGGCGCGCGGTCTCCTCGGACCAGATCAGCGCCGCGCGGATGCCCGCGACGCGGTTGGCGGCGAGCTGCTCGCCGTTGCCCGAGCCGCCGATGACGATGCCGAGGTCGCCGGCCGAGGCCAGCACCGCCTCCGCGGCGTCGATGCAGAACGACGGGTAGTCGTCGAGGGCGTCGTACTCGTGGGCGCCGTGATCGACCACTTCGTAGCCTCCGTCGGCGAAGTGCTTCTTCAGGTGCTCCTTGAGCTCGTACCCGGCGTGGTCCGCGGCGATGTGGATGCGCATGCGCCCATCATGCCGCACGGCGCACGCCCAGAGCGAAACGGCCCCACCGGTGTCGGGCCCCGCCCCTAGGGTGAGGTCATGGCACTGCATTCCGGCATCGATACTGACGAGTTTTCGCCGACGGTCCGTCCGGGCGACGACTTCTTCCGCTACGTCTCCGGCCCGTGGGAGGAGGCGCACGTCATCCCCGACGACCGCTCGGCCGACGGCAGCTTCTACACGCTGCGCGACGAGGCGGAGAAGCACACGCGCGCGATCATCGAGGCGGCGCCGAAGGACTCGCTGCTGGGCGCCCTGTACGCGTCGTTCATGGACGTGGGCCGCCTGGGCGCGCTCGGCACGCAGCCGCTGACCGCCGACCTCAACGAGGTGTCCGGCGCCGCCGACCACGACGCGCTCGCCGCGTCCATCGGCCGCCTGCAGCGCGCGGGAGTGTCCGGCCTCGTCGGCTACTACGTGTTCGCCGACAAGATCGACCCCGACCGCAACGTGGTCTACCTTGGCCAGTCCGGCATCGGCCTTCCCGACGAGGCGTACTACCGCGAGGACTCCTACGCCGAGGTGCGCGACAAGTACGTCGCCCACATCGACCGCATGGCGGAGCTCACCGGCCAGTCGTTCACGGGCGCCGACGTGCTCGCGCTCGAGACGGCCATCGCGAAGCACCACTGGGACGTCGTGAAGTCGCGCGAGGCGGAGCTGACGCACAACCCCACCACCCTCACCGGCCTCGCGGCCGATGCCCCGGGCTTCCCGTGGGCGGCGTGGGCCGACGCGATCCAGATGCCGGCCTCGGCGCACGAGCTGCTGGTGGTCGGCGAGCCCAGTTACGTCGAGGCGATCGGCCAGCTGTGGGGCGCCACCGACCTCGACACGTGGAAGCGCTACCTCGCGTGGCGCATCGTCAACTCGCGCGCCGCGTACCTCACGGAGGAGATCTCGAAGGCAAACTTCGAGTTCTATGGCACCGTGCTGTCGGGCGCGCTCACCCAGCGCGAGCGCTGGAAGCGCGGCGTGGGCTTCGTCGAGGCCGTCGCCGGCGAGGTGGTGGGCCAGGAGTACGTGAAGGAGCACTTCCCCCCGGACCACAAGCAGCACATGGACCGCCTCGTGGCCAACCTCATCGAGGCCTACCGCGTGTCGATCGAGTCGCTCGAGTGGATGACGCCCGCCACGCGCGAGCGCGCACTCGAGAAGCTCCAGCAGTTCACCCCGAAGATCGGCTACCCGGAAAAGTGGCGCGACTACGCGGCACTGAGCGCCGACCCCACCGACCTCGTGGGCAACGTGCGCGCCTCGTCGGCCTTCGAGGAGGACTGGGAGTGGTCGAAGATCGGCCAGCCTGTGGACCGCACCGAGTGGCTCATGACGCCGCAGACGGTCAACGCCTACTACCTACCGATGGCCAACGAGATCGTGTTCCCCGCGGCCATCCTGCAGCCGCCGTTCTTCCACCCCGAGGCGGACGACGCGATCAACTACGGCGGCATCGGCTCCGTGATCGGCCACGAGATCGGCCACGGCTTCGACGACCAGGGCTCCAAGTACAACGGCCGCGGCGCGCTCGAGGACTGGTGGACCGAGGACGACAGGAGCGCGTTCATGGAGCGCGCGAACGCCCTCATCGCCCAGTACGACGGCTACTCGCCCAAGCAGCTGAACGGTTCGCACCACGTCAACGGCGCGCTCACGGTCGGCGAGAACATCGGTGACCTCGCGGGCGTGGAGATCGCCCTCAAGGCGTACGAGATCAAGCTGGGTCACCCCATCGACGAGGCGCCCGAGGTCGACGGCCTCACCGCCAAGCAGCGCTTCTTCATCGGCTACGCGCTCACCGAGCGCATGGTGGTGCGCTCCGAGGCGCTCATCACGCGCATCGCGATGGACCCGCACTCCCCCAGCGAGTTCCGTGTCAACGGCATCGTGCGCAACATGAACGCCTGGTACGACGCATTCGGCGTGGCCGAGGGCGACGAGCTCTACCTCGCCCCCGAGGAGCGGGTGTCCATCTGGTAGCCACCAGGTTTACAGTGGTGCCAGGCCCCGCGGTGGGGCTGTTGCCGCGAGACGGGAGGCCACCTATGGCTGAGAAGACGAACATCGACCTGATCGACGTGACCGCGGATGACGCGGCCGCCGAGAAGACCGGCGGCTGCTGCGGCGGAAGCTGCGGCTGCGGTAACTAGTCGACCCGCAACCTTCGAGACCCGGAAGGCGGGGCTGGATCCTTGAGATCCGGTCCCGCCTTTCGGCGTTTCCGGCCCCGTGCGGAGCCTCCGGGCGGCCGATGCCGGCGCCGGGTTACATCCCGAGCGTCAGCAGGTCCGCGGCCGCGGGCTCGTCGGCGGCCTGCGCGTACAGCTCCATGCCCGTGAGCACGGCGGCCCTCTCGTCGTCGGTGAGGCGTTCGAGAGTCGCGGTCACGGTGTCGCGGCGGCGGCGCATGACGTCCTCCACGAGCGCGGTTCCGGCCTCGTCGAGGCCGATGATGACCTCGCGCCTGCTGGCCTCCGCGATTTCGCGGCTGACGTAGCCGCCGGCGACGAGGCGCTCGACGGTCCTCGTGAGCGTCGACGGGTGGACGCCGACGGCCTCGGCCAGCTCCCCCATACGCTGCGGGCCTCGCGAGGCGAGCACCACGAGCACGCGGTACTGCCCGAGCGTCACGTGCTCGAGGGCGCCTTGGAGGGAGCGGGCCACATGGCCCAGGAGGGCGCGGGAGGCGCGCATCGTCGCATCGGCCTGCGGTTCCATGCGGAACATCGTACGCAGGCCGCCCTGATAGGGTGCAACAGTTGTCTATAGCCAATCTTTCGGACGTGACGTGACCCCTCCCCGCCGACTGCTCCAGTGGCGCCCCACCCTCCTCATCGCCGGCTCCGAGCGCGCGACGATGCTCGCCCTCGCCGTCGTCGCCGGCATCATGGCCGGCTTCGGCGCCGTCGCCTTCCGCTGGCTCGTCGAGCACGCCACCCTGCTGTTTTCCGGGCAGGACGACTACGCGGGCACCACCGACCACCCCGCCCACCCGTGGCTGCCGGGCCTCGGGGGCTGGTTCGTGGTCCTCGTGCCCGTCGTCGGCGGCCTCATCTACGGACCTCTGGTGCACCGCTTCGCCCGCGAGGCGCGCGGGCACGGCGTCCCCGAGGTCATGTACGCGATCCAGCGCAAGGGCGGCAGGATCGCCGGACGCGTCGCCTTCGTGAAGGCGATCGCGTCCGCGGTCACGATCGGCTCGGGTGGCTCCGTGGGCCGCGAGGGGCCCATCGTCCAGATCGGCTCGGCGCTGTCGTCCTCGCTCGGACGCGTCACCAGGATCCCCGGCTCCCAGCTGCCGCTCCTTGTCGCGTGCGGCGCGGCGGGCGGCATCGCGGCGACGTTCAACGCCCCCATCGCCGGAGTGTTCTTCGCGCTCGAGCTACTGCTGGGCTCTTTTGCCGTCGGCTCCTTCGCCGCGGTGGTTCTGGCCTCCGTCACGGCATCCGTCATCGCGCGCGCCATCCTGGGCAACGAGGCGTTCCTCGTCCTGCCCGAGCTAAGCGTCCACCACCTCGCCGAGTACGGCCTGTTCGTGGCGCTCGGCCTGCTCGCCGGCTGCGTCGGCATCGGCTTCTCCAAGGTCCTGTACTGGTTCGAAGACATGGCCGACAAGGTGTGGCGCGGGCCCGAGTGGCTGCGTCCCGCAGCCGGAGGACTCCTCCTCGGCCTCCTGCTGCTGGTGCTGCCGCAGATGTACGGCGTGGGCTACCCGGTGCTCGAGAACGCCGTCGTCGGCGACTACCTGGTGCCGTTCCTGCTGCTCCTGCTCGTGGCGAAGGTCATCGCCACCTCCCTCACCATCGCCATCGGCGGCTCGGGCGGCGTCTTCGCGCCCTCGCTGTTCCTCGGCGCGATGCTGGGCGCCGCCGCGGGCCAGGCGATCGATGCGGTCGCGCCGGGGCTGGGCGTCAGCCCGGGCGCGTACGCCGTGGTGGGAATGGCCGCCGTCTTCGCCGGCTCGTCGCGCGCCCCGATCACGGCCGTGTTAATCCTGTTCGAACTCACCGGCGAGTACTCGATCATCCTGCCGCTCATGCTCGCCGTCGTGGTCGCCACGGCCACGTCCTCCGTCCTCAGCCGGGACACCATCTACACGGAGAAGCTGCGCCGCCGCGGCATCGACCTCACGCGGCACACGTCGCGCACCGCCGGCCTCGCACACGTCCAGGTGCGCGAGCTCATGGCGGCCGCTCCCCCGACCCTGGCGACAGGCGTCCTCGCGACCACCGCGACGCGGCTCATCCTCGACGCCGGCCGGCCGAGCCTTCCCGTGGTGAGCGACGACGGCCACTACGTGGGCGTGGTGAGCGCGTCGGCGGCCGCCAGGGCGCTCGCCGATGACGACGACGCCGATGACCTCGTGGTGGCGGACGTGTCCCAGTGGCGCGAGCACATCGGTCCAGACGACACGATCGACTCCGTGCTCGACACCATGCTGGACGGCTCGGCACCCGACGGCCTCCCGGTGCTGGACGACGACGGGCGCGTGGTCGGCTGGCTGCGCCACGAGGTGGTGCTGCGCGCCGTCGCCACGGGCGCCGCGACCTAGGCGCCTCGGCCCGCGTAGACGCGCGCCTCCCACGGCGCGAGCCTGACTTCACCGTCCGCGGGCGCTTCCCCGGCCGGCATGTTCTCCAGCGCCACCTCGCCGCCCACGTCGACCCTGGCCACGGCATCGGCCCCCGAGAGATTCGCGACCACGGTGAGCGTGCGCCCCTCGTGGCTGCGGCGGAAGGCGTAGACCTGCGGGTTGTCCTCGTCGAGCATGGTGAAGTCGCCGTGAACCACCACCGGGTCGGAGTGGCGCAGCGCGATGAGGCGCCGGTAGAAGGCGAGGACCGACCCCTCGTCGTCGCCCTGGGCCGCCGCGTTCAGCCACGTGTGATTCGCGGTGGCGGGAAGCCACGGCGTCCCCGTCGTGAAACCCGCATGGGGCGAGGCGTCCCACTGGACGGGAGTGCGCGCGTTGTCGCGGCTCATCGCCGCGAGCCCGGCGAGGCGCTGCTCAGCAGGGATGCCCGCGGCATCGGCCTCGTCCCACCACCGCAGCGACTCGACGTCGCGATAGTCGGCGATGGAGGCGAGGCCGGCATTCGTCATGCCGATCTCCTCGCCTTGATAGATGTAGGGCGTCCCGCGGTGAAGGTGAAGCACGAGCGCGAGCGCCGTCGCGGAAGCCGCCCAGTGCTCGCCGTCGTCGCCAAAGCGCGACACGACGCGGGGCTGGTCGTGGTTGTCCCAGTACAGCGAGTTCCAGCCCACCTCGCCCAGGCCGGCCTGCCACCGGCCCAGCACCGCCTTGAGGTCGCGCAGGTCCAGCGGCACTGGATCGAACTTGCCGCCCGGGCCGTGGTCGAGGTCCACGTGGTCGAACTGGAAGACCATGTCGACCTCGCGCCGCGCGGGGTCGGTGAACAGGCGCGCCTCGTCGACCGTGACGCCGGGCATCTCGCCCACCGTGATGAGGTCGGCGTCGCGTCCGGCGAACACCTCGCGGTGCATCTCCTGGAGGAACTCGTGGATCCGCGGCCCGCACGTGTAGAAGCGCGAGCCGTCGCCCAGGCCGCCGGGCCCCTCGCCCACCGCGGCGTCGGGAAGCGCGAGGTCCTTGGAGATGAGGTTGATCACGTCCATGCGGAAGCCGTCGACGCCGCGGTCGAGCCACCAGCGCATCATGTCATAGACGGCCTCGCGCACCTCGGGGTTCTCCCAGTTGAGGTCCGGCTGCGAGCGGTCGAACAGGTGCAGGTAGTACTCCCCCGTCGCCTCGTCGAGTTCCCAGGTGGGACCGGAGAAGAACGAGCGCCAGTTGGTGGGCTCGGCGCCGCGCGCGCCGGCCGCGAAGCCGTCACGGGCTGGCCGCCACCAGTACCAGTCGCGCTTGGGGTTGTCGGTGCTCGAGCGCGACTCGAGGAACCACGGGTGCTGGTCGCTCGTGTGGTTGACCACGAGGTCCATGACGAGGCGCATGCCGCGGGAATGCACGTCGTCGAGGAGCGCGTCGAGGTCGTCGAGCGTGCCGAAGACGGGGTCGATGGCGCGGTAGTCGGAGATGTCGTAACCGTTGTCGGCCTGCGGGGACGCATAGATAGGCGACAGCCACAGGACGTCGACACCGAGTCGCTCGAGGTGATCGAGGCGCTGCCGGATGCCGGGCAGGTCGCCGATGCCGTCGCCGTCGGAATCCTGAAAGCTGCGCGGATAGATCTGATAGACGACCGCGCTCTTCCACCACTGCGGCCCGCTCAGCATCGTGGGCATCGGCTACCTCCTCGGCAGGTCCTCGTTGTCCTTCTGGTCCGATGCCAGCCTCGCATACAGCCCGCCGGCGGCGAGGAGCGAGGCGTGTGAGCCCGACTCCACGATGCGGCCGCCGTCGACGACGTGGATGACGTCGGCATCGGCCACTGTGGATAGCCGGTGCGCGACGACGAGGGTGGTGCGCCCCTCGGCGGCGCGGTCCAGGGCGGCCTGCACCACCCGCTCCGAGACGGTGTCGAGGGCGCTCGTGGCCTCGTCGAGCAGCAGCACGGGAGGGTCCTTGAGGATGACGCGCGCGATCGCGATGCGCTGCTTCTCGCCCCCGGACAGGCGATAGCCCCGCTCGCCCACCACCGTGTCGTAGCCGTCCTCGAAGGTCATGATCTGGTCGTGGATGTTCGCCGCGCGGCAGGCCTCGACGAGTTCCGCGTCGGTCGCGTCGGGGCGGGCATAGCGCAGGTTCTCGGCGATGGAGGCGTGGAAGAGGTAGGTCTCCTGGCTCACCACTCCCACGCGCTCGACGATCGACTCGTGGGTGAGGCGGCGCACGTCCTCGCCGGCGAACAGCACCGCGCCGCCGGACACCTCGTGGAGCCTCGCCGCGAGGTAGACGATGGTGGTCTTTCCCGCGCCGGAGGGCCCCACGAACGCCACCGTCTGGCCCGGCTCGGCGGTGAAGGAGACGCCGTCGAGGGTCGCGCGGCGCTCGGCACCCGCATCGGGGTAGCGGAAGGTGACGTCGCGGAACTCGACCCGGCCCATGGGGCCCGGAGCGGCGGCGGCGTCGCGTGCATCGGCCGCGTCCTGGATCGCCGGCGTGAGGTCGAGGTACTCGAAGATGCGCGCGAACAGCGCCTTGGAGGTCTGCACCTCGAGCGCCACCCGCATGAGCGCCATCAGGGGGAACAGCAGCCGCCCCTGAATCGCGGTGAACGCGACGACAGTGCCCGCGGTGATAGTCGGCTCAAGGCCCTGGCCGGTGGCGTGCGCGATGAGGAGGCCAGAGACCAGGTAGATCACCGCGGGGACAGAGCTCATGATGACGGTGACGAGCCCGAAGAACCACTGGCCCGACATCGACAGCCTTACCTGGAGGTCGATCTGGTTCGCGTTCTCGGCGCGGTAGCGCTCGGACTCGAGGCGCTGCCGGTTGTAGACCTTGGACAGCAGGATGCCGCTCACGGACAGTGTCTCCTGCGTGATCGCCGTCATCTCGGACAGCGACTCCTGTGTCCGGGACGCCAGGCGGGCCCGCACCTGGCCCACGCGCCGCTGCACCGCGACGAGGGCGGGCATCAGCACCACCGCCACCAGGGTCAGTCGCCAGTCGAGCAGGATCATCGCCACCAGGGACGCGAGGACGGTCACGGAGTTGCCGATGATGGACGACACGAACGTGGTGAGCACGCCCGAGACGCCGCCCACGTCGTTCTGCAGGCGCGACTGGATCACACCCGTCTTGGTGCGCGTGAAGAACGCCAGGTCCATCGACTGCAACTTGTCGAACAGCCGGGTACGAAGGTCGCCGGTAACGCGGTTGCCCACGGACGAGGTGACGTAGGTCTGCCACACCCCGAGTGCGGCGGTCGCGATGAAGATGACGATGACGAGCGCCACCAGTTCGCCCAGCAGCGCGAGGTGGGGAGCGGAGCCGTCGGACGGGAACAGCGCGTTGTCGAAGATGCGCTCGATGATGAGCGGCGGGATCACGCCGGCCGATGCGGTGACCACCACGAGCGCGGCCGTCAGCGCGAGCGCCCCGCGGTACGGGCGGAACAGCGCGAGGACGCGGCGCCACAGGTCGGGGATCTCGGGGGCATCGGCGTTGGCGGCACGCTGCGCTGCCTCGTCCCTGCCCGAAACGCCGCGGCCGGGACCGTGGCCGCCGAGGGCGGCGCGGCGCGATCCTGGCGGGGCGGGCATGCTCATGCGCCGAGCCTAGTTCGGCGGGCGGCGGCCGCCTTCCCCCTGCGCGCGGGCGGCGCTGCGGCTAGCCTGCCCGGGTGAGCGACGCCGATCCCGACACCGCACGTCCGCCGGCCTCGGCGACCGCCTCCGCCACCGCCACCGCCACCGCATCGGCACTCTGCGGCGTGCTCGCGGCGGCGCTCGGCATCCTTCCCTGGCTCGTGGAGGGCGCCCGGCTTCCGCTGCAGAACGTGTGGGCCACCGAGGCGTTGCCCGAGGACATGCCGCTGGCACTGCTGCCGTTCAGTCAGTATTCGCTGACGACGATCGCGGCGATGCTCGTCGTGGGTGGCGCCGTCGCCGGGGCGGCCGAGCGGTGGCTGCTCGCCCGGCGCGGCCTCGGCCGGCGCACGCTGGTGACGGTCGGGCTCGCGGCGACTCAGCTGGTGTGCGTCGCGCAGACCACGGTGGTGACCCAGGCCGGGATCGAGGACTCTTCCCGGGCGTCGGTGTACCTCGCGGGCCTGGCGCTCGCTGCCGTCGTCAGCGTCGGCGTCTCGGTGCTGGTGCAGCGCGGGATCGCCGGCGGCGGTCCGGCGGCCGGGGCCATGGCGGCGACGGCCGGCGGCATCGCGCTGGGGATGTGGGTGGCGGCGCTGGCGTCGGCGCTCGCGGGGGTCGCGAGCAGCCCGCCGGCGTGGGTGTTCGCCGTCGCGACGTGGACCCCGAGCGTCGTCGCGGGGATCGCGGTGGGGGTCTGCGGCGTGTCTACCGTGCGGCGGGCCTTGGGTGCCGTGGCGTCCCTGCTGGGATTGTGGGTGCTGCCTGCCTTCGCGACAGCGCTGTCGTATGCGGTGGGGTCGCGCGTTTACCTGCAGAATCCGGCCGAGCTAGTGCCGGCGGCGGCGCAGGTGTTTCGGTTGGCGCTGGGGACCGACGGCGGGGCGCCCCAGCGACTCCTCGTTGCCGTCGCGGTGGCGGTGGTGACGTGGGCGGTGTGCCGGACGCTGTCGCGACGTGCGGGACACTGAAGACATGTCTGCCGCACCGCACATTGCCTATTACGAGCCGCGCATCCCGGAGAACACTGGCGCGGCGATCCGCCAGTCGGCAGTGACGGGTTCGCCTCTGCACCTCATCGAGCCCCTGGGGTTTGACCTGAGCGAGCCCAAGCTGAAGCGCGCGGGGCTGGACTATCACGACCTCGCGTCGGTCACCGTGCATCCATCGTTCGACGCGTTCCTCGAGGCGATGCCCGGCTCGCGGGTCTTCGCGTTCACGGCGCACGCTGAGACCCTCTACTCGGACATCGCCTACCGGCCCGACGACGTGCTGCTCTTCGGCCCCGAGCCCACGGGCCTTCCCGAGGAGGCGATGGCGCACCCACGCGTCACCGACCGGGTGAGGATTCCTATGTTGCCGGGGCGGCGCTCGCTCAACCTGTCCAACTCGTCGGCCCTGGTGGTCTACGAGGCATGGCGCCAGGCGGGCTTCGCCGCCGACTAACCCCGGGCGCGGCGTCGTCCCCAGGCCCTTCGCAGCATCGGCCGTCTTCACCCTGCCTGGCAGCATCGACGTTCTCTCTCGCCCCATCGTTAACGTCTTCACTATGGACGACGAGAGAGCTCCGAGCCTGAGCGAGCGCGCCCCGCTCGTCGAGGCAGTGCGGCTCCTCGAGGCGCGCATGCGGGACGTCGCCGCCATCGCGGCGCCCGACCCTTTCTCCTTCATGACGCTGCACCAGGCGTTCCTCTTTCAACACCTCGCGAGGGCGCCAGGCGGGTTGCCCCAGGCGACCCTCGTCGAGCGGGTGAACACCAGTGCCCCCGCCGTCTCCCAGATGGTCGGGCGCATGGTCCTCAAGCGACTCGTCACGATCGAACGGCACCCGCTGAACGAACGCACACGGCTCGTCGTGCCGACCGAGCGCGGCTTCGCCGACTACGACTGGGTGCTGCGCATGGTCGCGAGCGAGGACCGCCGCTGGCGCGGCGGCGGGAACCCCGACGCTGCGGGCACCGTCTCGCTCGACACCTACGTCGAGTCCGGCATGGCGCTGTGGCGGTGGGAGCGAGGCAAGGGTCCGATGCCGTAGCCAACCGGGGTGCTCAGGGCACCGGGTGGCGGTCGTCGTACTCGCGGAACGTCTGCCCCGTCCGCGAGCGCCGCAGGCGCGTGAGCACGGCGATGAGGCCGATGATGGCGAGCCCGCCGAGCAGCGGCGGGCACCACAGCCCCACCGCTGTCGCGAGGATGCCCGCATACATGTCGCCGATGCGTGGCCCGCCCGTGACCACCACGACGAAGATGCCCTGGAGTCGGCCGCGCATCTCGTCGGGAGACGCCTGGATGATCATCGTCTGACGGAAGATCGAGCTCACCTCGTCCGAGGCGCCCAGCCCGGCCATCGCGATCGCGAGGGGCACCATCGCCGGCCAGAAGATGCCTCCCCAGCCGGGCGCCGCGACGTGGTCCACCCCGCTCATGACCAGCACGACCACCCCGAACAGCACCGCGAACCCGCCGAACACAGTGATGGCGCGCCCGATCGCGACGCCGTGGCGATGCACGTGCGCCACCGGGCCGGAGAACAGCGACACGAGGATGGTGCCCACCGCCCCCGCCGCCGTCAGCGCGCCGACCGTCAGCGATCCCCCGCCCACCACCGTCGCCCCGAGCGCGGGGAACAGGACGTAGGGACGGCCAAACGTCATCGCGACCACGTCGACAACGAACGACATCCGAATGTTGGGGCTGCGACGCAGGAAGCCCGCCCCCTCACGCAGCATCCCCCAACCGACGACCCCGCCGCCGCTGAGGCGCGGCAGCGGCGGCAGCGACCACACGCCAAGGAAGCCCGCCGTGAACAACACCGCGTCGATCGCGAACGTCCACGCGAGCCCGGCCGACGACGCGAGCACCCCCGCGAGCGCCGGTCCCAGCGTGAGGCTCGCCCCGAAGGCGATCCCGTTCAGCGCGGTCGCGCGGGACACGAGGTGCGGGGGAAGGATGCGGGCCACCACCGAGCCGCGCGTGGTGCTCGAGATGGTCGCGGCGACGGCGTTCACCGTCGTCACCACGTAGAACGGCCACACCGGGGCGTGGCCACCGTCGGCGTGCCGCGACACGTCCCACAGCGCGAGCGCCACCAGCGTGAACGTCGACGCCCAGGCCACGAGCGACGACACGATGGCGAGGCGCCGGCGGTCGAAGACGTCCGCGAGCATGCCGCCCCACAGGCCAGCGACGATCATCGGCACGAGCGCGAGGCCGCCCACGAGCCCCACGGCGAAGGTCGACTCGGTGATCTCGTAGATCTGCAGCCCGACGGCGACGACGGTCATCTGGGCGCCGATGCCCGACACGGTGCCGCCGATCCACAGGCGTGCGAATGCGGGCGACTGCTTCAGCGGGGCGAGGTCGACGAGCCGCCGCTTGCGTGCCGGTACGGGCGAGCCTGCGTCCTCGGATCCGGGCTGCTCGGCTCTCACCGGCGAAGTCTATGGCAGGCATGAATCGCCCCTCCCCCGAGGCCGCCCGGCCGCGGCGCGCGTCGGCGCGCGACAAACGGGGCGTTCAGCCCTAGCCTGAAGCCCTGAGTGGCACCGGCCGATGACGGTCGGAGGGGGAGGTGCCGATGCACGGCTCGTCGTGGCGCACCCGCGTCGCGGGTCTCGCCGTGCCCGTCGTCGCCGTCGGCGCCCTCGCCGGATGCCTCCAGGGCCCGGGAGAGTTTGAGCCGGCCACCCCCACCTCCGCGACCGCGGCACCCGTCGGCACTGCGCGCGCGGCGACCGTCGACATCGACCCGTGCGGCCTGCTCGACGCGGACACCATCGCCCAGGCCACGGGCGAGACGCTCGAGCGCGCGCCGCTCGACCTGCCCACGGCCGATGCCCACACCGCCGGGCTCACCGGCTGCCGGTGGGCGGACGAGGACGGCCACGAGGTGTCGGTCATGATCGACCCCACCATCACCGACATCGACGCGTTCTACGCGCAAGCCAGCGCGGACGCCGACGCCGCGGGCGAGCCGGTGACCGCGCTCGCCATCGACGGAGCCGACCTCGCCTTCGGCGGTGAGAGCGACGACTTCGCCGCGGTCGCCGTCGTCATCGCCGGCGTGGTGCACCAGGTCCTCTACGCGGCCCCCAGCGACGACGACCGCCTCGCCGCCGCCCAGGAACTCGCCCGCGCCGTCGTCGCCGCTGAGGCCGAATGAGGCCTCCTCGCCGTTCGCTTTGGGCCGAGTCGCCCAATGCGCGCCATTCGTCCACCCCGTGAGAGGATCCCCTCATGCCTGGTACCAACCTCACGCGCGCCGAGGCCGAGGCCCGCGCCGCCATCGTCTCCACCGAGACGTACACCGTCGAGCTTGACCTCACCACCTCCGAGGAGACGTTCCGCTCGACGACGACGGCGCGCTTTGCCGCCACGGCCGGCGAGTCGACCTTCATCGACCTCATCGCGCCCACCGTGCACCGCATCGTGCTGAACGGCGTGGAACTGGACCCCGCGGAGCACTTCGCTGACAGCCGCATCTCGCTTCCCGACCTCACGGAGAGCAACGAGCTCATCGTCGAGGCCGAGTGCGCCTACATGAACACCGGCGAGGGCCTCCACCGCTTCGTGGACCCCGAGGACGGCGAGGTCTACCTCTACAGCCAGTTCGAGGTGGCCGACACGCGCCGCATGTACGCCGTGTTCGAGCAGCCCGACCTGAAGGCAGCGTTCACCTTCACCGTCACCGCGCCCGACCACTGGCACGTGCTGTCCAACAACCCCGGCGCGTCGACCCCGGTCGACGGCACCATCGAGATCGCCGGCACCGAGCGCGGCAAGCTGCGCTGGGACTTCACCGAGACCGTCAAGCTGCCCTGCTACGTCACCGCGCTAGTGGCCGGCCCGTATCACGAGGTCGAGGGCACCGTCACGTCGCGCAAGGGCGAGCTGCGCGCCAACGTGTACTGCCGCAAGGCCCTCGCGCCCTACCTTGACGCCGACGTCATCCTTGACGACACCCAGCAGGGCTTCACGTTCTACGAGGACAAGTTCCAGTACGACTACCCCTTCGAGAAGTACGACCAGATCTTCGTCCCCGAGTTCAACGCTGGCGCGATGGAGAACGCCGGCTGCGTGACGTTCCTCGAGGACTACGTGTTCCGCTCCAAGCCCGCCCAGGCGCGCGTCGAGCGCCGCACTGTGACGGTGCTGCACGAGCTCGCCCACATGTGGTTCGGCGACCTCGTCACCATGAAGTGGTGGAACGACCTGTGGCTCAACGAGTCGTTCGCCGAGTACGCGTCCACGGTCGCGACGGTCGAGACCACCAAGTGGAAGAACAACTGGGTCACCTTCAACGCCCTCGAAAAGACGTGGGCGGCGCGTCAGGACCAGCTGCCGAGCACGCACCCGATCATGGCCGACATCAAGGACCTCGAGGACGTCGAGGTCAACTTCGACGGCATCACCTACGCGAAGGGCGCCTCCGTACTGCGCCAGCTCGCCGCCTGGGTGGGCGAGGACGAGTTCTTCGCCGGCGTCGCCGAGTACTTCCGCAAGCACCACCACTCGAACACCACGCTGCGCGACCTGCTTGTCGAGCTCGAGGAGACCTCCGGCCGCGACCTGTCCGCCTGGTCCGAGGTGTGGCTGCAGAAGGCCGGCATCACCACGCTGCGCCCCGAGATCGAGGTCGACTCGAACGACGACATCGCGGCGTTCGCGGTGCTGCAGGAGGTGCCTGAGGAGTGGCCCACGCAGCGCCCGCACCGCCTCGGCATCGGCGGCTACGACGTGATCGTCGACGAGACGGGCGTGACTCGCCTCGAGCAGTCGATGCACGTCGAGATCGACGTGCGCGGCGAGCGCACCGACGTCTCCGAGCTGGTGGGCAAGCACCGCCCCGCGCTGCTGCTCATCAACGACGGCGACCTCGCCTACGCCAAGGTGCGCCTCGACGAGCAGTCGCTCGCGACCGCCGTGGAGCACGTGGGAAGTTTCGCCGACCCGCTGGCCCGCTCGATGGTCCTCACCGCCGCGTGGGACATGACGCGCGACGGCGAGATGCCGGCCCGTCAGTACATCGACCTGGTGCTGAAGAACATCGGCCGCGAGTCCGAGTCCACCACCGTCATGGTGCTGCTGCGCCAGCTGTCGACGGCGCTCGCGCTGTACGTCCACCCCGTGCACGAGGCAGACGCGGCGCAGCACGTCGCCGAGCAGCTGTGGAAGCTCGCGATCGAGGCCGAGCCCGGCTCGGACAGCCAGCTCCAGTTCGTGCGCGCCTTCGCCGCTCACGCCCAGTCCGAGCTGCACCTGGACAACCTCCAGGGCCTCATCGACGAGAAGCTCCACCTCGAGGGCCTCGCGATCGACAAGGACCTGCAGTGGGACCTGCTCACCGGCCTCGTGGCCGGCGGTCGCGCCGGCGAGGTGGCGATCGAGCTGCAGCTCGCCAAGGACGGCTCGGCCTCCGGCCAGCGCCGCGCCGCCCACGCCAAGGCGGCGATCCCCACGGTCGAGGGCAAGCGCGCCGCGTGGGACTCGCTCGTCAACGCCGAGAAGGACATGCCCAACGCCCTGCAGTACGAGGCGACGGCCGGCTTCGCGCACGTGCATGACACCGCGCTGCTCGAGCCGTACATCGACGAGTACTTCGCGTGCGTCCGCCGTATCTACGCGGACAAGACCAACGAGATCGCGACCAACCTCATCGAGGGCCTCTACCCCGCCGAGCTCGCCGGCCGCGTCGCCGACCTGCAGGACAAGGCCGATGCGTGGCTCGCCGACAACGCTGACGCGCACGATGCGCTGAAGCGCCTCATCATCGAGGGCCGCGACGGCGTGCGCCGCGCCCTGAAGAACCAGGAGCGCGACTACTAAGTCACGCGACCCACACCACCGCGAAGGGGGCGGCCCGCACGGGCCGCCCCCTTCGCGCGTCCCCGGCCCCCGCATCGGCCACGCGCGCGGCGCGACCCACCCCGGCGTGAAAGACTGGCCCGCATGGCCACCACCCTGACGAGGGACGAGGCGACGGCGCGGGCCGCCGTGCTGTCGTCCGCCGAGTACCGCATCACCTTCGACTTCACGGGTGGGGGTGACACGTTCCGGTCGACGTCGACGGTGATGTTCGACGCCGCGCGCGACTCGTCGACGTTCCTCGACCTCGTGGGCCGCGCGGTCAGCATCACCGTCAACGGCGAGGCGCTCGACCCCGCGACCGCGCACGTCGACGACCGCATCCACCTGAGCGACCTCCACGGACCCACCGAGGTCACCGTCGAGGCCGAGTGCGACTACCGCACCACTGGCCAGGGCATCCACCGCTTCATCGACCCCGTCACCGACGAGTGGTACCTCTACAGCCAGTTCGCGACGGACGATGCCCGCGCCGCCTTCGCGGTCTTCGACCAGCCCGACATCAAGGGCACCTTTCAGTTCACCGTCACCGCTCCCGCGACGTGGCAGGTCATCTCCAACACCGTGCAGCCCCGGCCGGCCGATGCCGGTGACGGGGCGCTGACCTGGGAGTTCACTCCCACGGTGCCGCTGCCGTGCTACGCGGCCGCCGTGGTCGCCGGCCCGTACGTGTTCGAGGAGACGGTGCTGCAGTCGGCCAAGGGCGACATCCCCGCGCGCGTCTACGGCCGCTCCGAGGTGCGCGACCACCTCGCCGCGCAGCGCCTCTTTGCCGACGTGCAGGCGGGAATCGAGCTGTTCGAGCGCATCTTCGCCACCGAGTTCCCCTACGACTCGTACGACCAGATCTACGTGCCGCAGTACAACTGGGGCGCCATGGAGAACGCCGGCTGCGTGACCATCTCCGAGGACCGGCTGCTGTTCCGCACCGAGGTGTCGGAGTCGGAGCTCGAGGGCCGCACCGTCACCGTGCTGCACGAGCTCGCTCACATGTGGTTCGGCGACCTCGTCACCATGCGCTGGTGGGACGACCTGTGGCTCAACGAGTCCTTCGCCGACTTCGTGGCCACGCACGCCGCGACCCAGGTGACCGAATACGCCGACGCGTGGGTGAGCTTCGGCGCGGGCCGCAAGTCCGTGGGCTACGTCCAGGACCAGCTGCCCACCACGCACCCCGTGCTGGGCGACGTGCCCACCGTCGAGGCCGTCACCGGCACGTTCGACATGATCACCTACGCCAAGGGGGCGTCGGCGCTGCGTCAGCTCGCGGCCACGCTCGACCTGCCGGTGTTCTTCGCGGGCGTCGCCGCCTACGTGCACGCCCACCACCACGGCAACGCGACACTGTCCGACCTGTTCGCCGAGCTCGAGTCCGCCTCCGGCAGGGACCTGTCCGGCTGGTCGCGGGCCTGGCTCGAGACGCCGGGCGTCACGACGCTCACGGCGCAGGTGACGGCGGACGATGCCGGCGCCGTGTCCTCGCTGATCGTCACCGAGGAGGTGCCCGAGGGCGCCATCCACCACCCGCATCGGCTCGCCATCGGCGGCTACGTCCTGGGCGACGAGGGCCTCACGCGGGCCTGGCGGATCGCTGCCGACGTCGCTGGCGAGTCCACCGCCATCTCCGAGGCGGTGGGCAAGCCCATCCCCGACCTCCTCCTGGTGAACGACGGCGACCTCACCTATGCGAAGGTGCGCCTTGACGCGCGCTCGCTGGCGACTGTCGAGGCGCACATCGCAGAGTTGGCGGACCCGATGGCGCAGCACCTCGTGCTCGACTCGCTGTGGCACGCGTGCCGAGACGGGGTGCTGCCCGCGCGTCGCTATGTGGGTGTGGTCCTCGAGGCCGCCGGCACCCTCGCCAACTCGGAGGTCCTCGGCGCTCACCTCACCACCATCGGCACGGCGATCCGCCGCTACGCTCCGCCGACCGCCCGCGAGGAGCTCGCCGGGGCCACCGCGCAGCGCCTGTGGCAGCTGCTGGGCGAGGCGGTGCCCGGCTCGGACGCGCAGCTGCACCTGCTGCGCGGCTTTGCCTCCCTTGCCACGACCGACGCGCAGGCGCAGATCGCCGCGGAACTCCTCGACGGCACCACGGCGATCGAGGGTCGCGAGATCGACTCCGAGCTGGCGTGGGACCTCGTGACGGCGCTCGCCCAGACCGGACGGATCGACGACGCCGGCATCGACGAGCGGCTCGCCGTGGACAACTCGACCGCGGGTCAGCGCCGCGCGGCAGGCGCGCGGGCCGCGCTCGCCGGGGCGGACGCCAAGCGCCGCGCGTGGGACTCCATCGCGCACCCGCAGGGCGCGGTGCCGCCGAACGCGATCGCGTTCGCCACGGCCCTCGGCCTCGGCCGCTCGCACCGCCCCGAGGACCTCGAGCCGCTGCTGGACGACATCCTCGCGAGCCTCCGGCCCATGTACGAGTCGATGTCGTCCTTCATGGCGCTGCGCACCGCCAACTATGCCTTCCCGTCGGTCCTCGCGGGCCGCGTGGACGGCCTCGAGCAGCGCGTGGAGCGCTGGCTCGCGGACAACGCCGACGCCCCCTCGACCCTCATCAAGGTGGTCACCGAGGGCCTCGACGAGATCCGTCGTTCGCTGCGCGCCCAACAGGCGGGCTAAGCGAGGGCGCGCCGCGCGTCAGGACTGGCGCGCGGCGCGCACCGCCTCAAGTAGGCGGTTCAGGCGGGGGTGGTCGAACATGTCGTCGAGCAGCACCGCCACCCCGTTGGCGTCGGCCAGCGGCACCTGCCAGTTGGGGTACTCGGTGTGCGTGCCGGGGTGGTTCTGGGAGCGTCGCTCCCCCACCGCGTCGGTGAGAGCCACGGCGGTCAGCAGCGCGGGCGTGTGCATGGCGAGGCGGTGGACACCGGCGACGAGGTCCTCCTCCTCCCAGTCCTCGATCATCCAGTCGCGTTCCCGTAGGTAGGCGACCATGCTCGCGCGCTCCGCGGCGGACTTCGCCGCCTCCCCCTCGACGTCGTCGATGAGGCCCAGCTCCTGGCGTACGGGGATGTGCTCGCCTGCCAGGTAGGCCGCCGTGGGCGGCAGGTCGTGGACCGTGACCGACACGAGCGCATCGGCACGGTAGTGCTCGGGCGGCGTGGGGGAACCGTCGTGCTGCTTCTCGAAGAGCGCGACGACGGTACCCAGGAGCCCCCGAGCGTTGAGGTAGTCGGAGACCCACGGCTCGAGGGTGCCGAGGTCCTCGCCGATGACGATGGTGCCCGCGCGCTCGGCCTCGAGCGCGAGGATCCCGATGAGCGCCTCGTGGTCGAAGTGGACGTACACGCCGTCCGCGGGCGAGTGCCCCTCGGGCACCCACCACTGCCGGAACAGCCCCAGGATGTGGTCGATCCTCAGCGCGCCGGCGTGCCTTACGGCCGCCCTCACCACGTCACGGAACGGCAGGTACGCCGCGGACTCCAGGGCGCGCGGCTGCCACGGAGGCTGCGACCACGACTGGCCGTGCTGGTTGTACATGTCCGGCGGCGCGCCCACGGCGATGCCCGAGGCGAGCACGCGGCCCAGCGCCCAGGCATCGGCCCCCTGGGGATGCACGCCGACCGCGAGGTCCGTCATGAGGCCGATGCTCATGCCGGCGTCCGTCGCGGCGCGCTGGGCCTCGCCCAGCTGCTCGTCGCAGACCCACTGCAGCCACGCGTGATAGAGCACCCGGTCGGAGTGCTCCTCTCGCCACGCGTCGACGGCGGTGGGAAGGCGCTTGGCCAGCTCGTCTGGCCACGGGACGCCGCGGTGGGCCTCCGCGATCGAGCACCAGGTGGCGAAGTCCTCGAGGGAGCGGCCCTCGCGCAGGCAGAAGGCCTCGAACGCTGCCTGGCGTCCCGCGGAGCGCGGCGCGGCGTAGACCTTCTCGAGCGCGGCGGCCTTGAGGCGCCACACGGTGTCGCGGTCGATCCTGTCGGTCGACGCGTTCATGCGGCGAGGCTTCTCCGCCTCCCACTCGAGCACGGCCCGCTGCTGCGAGGGCAGGTACGCCACTTCGGGGATGTCCTCGACGCGGATGTACAGCGGCGACAGGAAGCGCCGCGACGTCGGCAGGTACGGCGACGGCTCGATGGGCGTGGCGGGCTCGGTCGCGTGGAGCGGGTTGATCTGGAGGAAGTCGGCGCCGGCGGCGGCGGACAGCGCGCCAAGGTCCGCCAGGTCGGCAAGGTCGCCGATGCCCCACGAGCGCTCGGAACGCACGGAGTAAATCTGGGCGGCAAGGCCCCACGGCCGGCGGGCGCGCACGTCGGCCGGAAGCGGGGCCCGCTCTGGGGTGACCACCACGTAGCCGCGCGCCCTCACCCCGGTGGTGGAGGCCTCGACGCGGTGCCAGCCGAGCGGCAGGTCCGCGGGAATCTCGAAGGTGGCGCGGCCGATCAGGCGTGTGCCGACCTGGCGCGGCTCCACGAGGATGTCGAGCTGGCGCAGGCCGCGAGTCGACCCGTCCTCGAGCAGCAGGGTCGCGGCGGCCGGCTCGCCGTGCGGGACGTGGAGGGGAAGCTGGCGGCTGTGCCCCGCGCGCAGCACCGTCACGGGAGGCACCACCCGGGCCCACGGCAGGTCCTCGAGCGCGGCGAGGGATCCGCGGCAGCGCTCGTCGTCCTCGGCGGCGACGCCCATCGCGGCAAGCGCGGCCCGCACGGCGGCCGTCGAGCTGGAGCGAGGCGAGCCGTCCCAGCCGGTGTACGTCAGCGCCACGCCGCACGCGCGGGCAAGCGCGGCAAGCGCCTCGCTCGGGGCGGCGTCCTCAGCAGTGGTCTCCACGGCGTCCATCCTGCCAGGTTCAGGCCCATTTTCAACGGTGACGATCGTCACGGGCATCGTCGCTTCCCGCATCCGTGGTTACCCTGGGAGGTGTGACTGCCCTGAACCTCATCTTCGCGTCCACGTCACCCGACCCGTCGACCACCCCCACGCCGGGAACCGTCGATCTCCCCAGCACTGACGAGATCTCGACCTGGTTCGACGGGGTCGAGGAGCGCGCCGCCGGTCTCGGGGCCGCCGCGATCATCGCGATCGTGGTGTGGCTCGTGGGCCACTACCTCATCAAGGCCTTCGCGGCCTCGATCGAGCGTGGCACGCAAATCGCGGACCCCAAGACTCTCGCAGCACTCAAGAAGGCGCGGATCCGCGTCCCCGAGGCCGACGAGACCGAGGCGCGGCTCGAGGCCGAGCGCCGCCGTCAGCGGGCGCACACCATCAAGCGCGTGCTCGACTCCGCGCTCGCCCTGGTCATCGTGATCCTGCTGCTGATGACGGTGCTGAGCGTCCTGGGCGTCCCGGTGGGGCCGATGCTCGCCTCCGCCGGAATCCTCGGTGTCGCCCTCGGTTTCGGCGCGCAGTCGCTCGTGAAGGACGTGCTGGCCGGCATCTTCATGCTCATCGAGGACCAGTACGGCGTGGGCGACGTCGTCGACCTGGGCGAGGCCGCTGGAACTGTCGAGGAGGTGGGCCTGCGCTGCACCAGGCTGCGCGCCCTCGACGGCACCGTCTGGTACATCCCCAACGGCGAGATCACGCGCGTGGGAAACATGACGCGCCTGTGGAGCCGCGTCATGATCGAGGTGCGCTTCGCCTACGACACTGACGTCGAGGCGGCCAAGGACGCAATGATCGACGCGGTCACGGCCGCCGCGGGCGAGTCCGAGTCCGTCGCCGCCGCCCTGCTGGGCGACGCCGAGGTCGCGGGCATCGAATCGCTCGAGTACAACGCCGTAATGCTGCGCCTCATGTGCCAGGTCAACCCTGCGATGCAATGGGACGTGCAGCGCGAGGTGCGCCGCGAGATGCGCCGCATCTTCGCCGAGCGCGGCATCCGCCTCGCGGTGCCGGGCGACGCCATGGTGGTCGACAGCCACGCCCGCGACACCGACGACCTCCTACCGCCCGACTCGCCGCGCAAGCGCGGGGCCGAACAGCCCACGGACGCCGACGGCAAGCCGTTGCCTCCCCCGTCGGACGATGTCGACGGTGACGGAGAGTCGGACTGACGTGACGACTCCCGGCATGAACGTGGGCTCCGGGCCCACGCAGGAGGAGGGCCAGTCCTTCTTCGAGGCGATCGGTGGCCACGACACGTTCGCCCGCATCGTCCACCGCTTCTACCAGGGCGTCGCGAGCGACCCCATCCTTGGCCCCATGTACCCGAGTCACGACATGGAGGGCGCCGAGTGGCGCCTCACCGCGTTCCTCGAGCAGTACTGGGGTGGGCCCACCACCTATTCCGATCAGCGCGGCCACCCGCGCCTGCGGATGCGCCACCACGGCTTCCACGTGAACCCCGAGGCGCGCGACCACTGGGTTGAGCTCATGCGCGACGCCGTCGCCGCGGAGAACCTGTCGCCGCTGCACGCGGTGACGCTCATGGACTACCTCGAGCGCGCCGCGCATTCGATGATCAACACGTTCGAGCCCACGCCTGGCTCCACGGCCGAGGAGGCCTAATGCAGCACGCCGAGGACATCTGGGCCAGCGAGGCCGTCGCATCGGGCATGCAGGTGCTTGACCTGCGGCGCCTGGGCGATACGTCCTTCGAGGCCGACTCCCTGCCGATGCCGGGCGGGCGCGCCTACGGCGGGCAGGTGCTCGCGCAGGCGCTGCTGGCCGCGGGGCACACCGTCGACGACGAGCGCCACATGCACTCGATGCACGGGTACTTCCTGCGCCCGGGCGACGCCTCGCGCCCCATCACCTTCGAGGTCGAGGTGCTGCGCGACGGACGCTCCTTCTCCGCGCGGCGCACCCACGCCTTCCAGGACGGTAAGCCCATCCTGTCGATGATCGCGTCGTTCCAGCTGCCCCAGGAGGGGCCCGAGCACCAGGTCACCATGCCGGAGGTGCCGCGCCCGGACGAGGTGGTTTCCGGCCTCGACATCCTCGCGCCCTTCGAGGGCGACGCGCGCGCCGACTACTGGCTGAAGCGCACTCCCTTCGACCTGCGCCACATCGAGGGCTCGCTCCTGTTCAGGCCGGATAAGAGTCCCAAGCAGTATCAGACCACCTGGGTCAGGCTGCGCGAGCCCATCGAGGCCTCCGACCTCACCCACCGGGCGCTGCTCGCGTTCGGCTGCGACCAGGTGATGCTCGAGCCGCTGCTGCGCCGCCACGGCGCGTCCTGGATGACCCCCGGCCTCAACTTCGCCAGCCTCGACCACGCCATGTGGTGGCATCGTCCGGCGCGAGCCGACGAGTGGCTGCTGTATCTGCAGGACGCGCCGACCGCTCAGGGCGGCCGCGGCCTCGGCGGCACGTGGATCTTCTCCGAGGATGGCAGACTTGTCGCGTCGGCCGCCCAGGAGGGCATGTTCCGGCTCCCGCTCGACGACTGAGCATGATCAGGACAAGTCAAGACCCCGCCTTTACCAAATCGTGACACGATTTCCGATGTCACGCATTTACCAGGGATAACGTCCAACGCCTCATGGCGTGTCGGGACGTTATTCCCGCACGCTCGCTTGAAATCCATGGCCACGCCTGGATAGCGTCATCGGGCCGTCTCGGGGTCCGCGTCAGTCACGACCGAGTCGCCAATGACCAGCCCAGGCCTCGTGGCTGCGCCGTTCCCCGGCAGCGCCCCAGGCGAGCGTGGACCCCTCCCGATGAGGGTGCCCGTGGGCCCGTGACTGCCGTCCGACGGCTGCGAGCCCCCTCGCCTGTTCGAGGCCGCAACTGAGCCCCACCGACGCGGGGGCAGCTGAGGAATTCAGTGAACGACATCGTTTTGAAGGCGGAGGGCCTGTATAAGGTCTTCGGCCGCGGAGCGGACGACGCCGTGAAGAAGCTTCGCAAGGGCGCTTCTCGCGACGAGCTCGGCGGCGCCACCGCCGCCGTCATCGACGCCTCGTTCGAGGTCAAGAAGGGTGAGATCTTCGTCGTCATGGGCCTGTCCGGCTCGGGCAAGTCGACGCTCATCCGCATGCTCAACGGCCTCCACCCGCAGACCGCGGGAACCGTCGAGGTCGGCGGCGACTCCATCACCGGCGTCTCCCCCACCAAGCTGCGCGACATCCGCCGCAAGCGCGTCTCCATGGTGTTCCAGCACTTCGCCCTGCTCCCCCACCGCACCGTGATCGACAACGTCGCGTACGGGCTCGAGATCCAGGGGGTGAGCAAGGCCGAGCGCCTGCAGCGCGCCGCGAAGGTCACGGACATCGTGGGCCTGGGCGGCTGGGAGGAGAAGTACCCCTCCGAGCTCTCGGGTGGCATGCAGCAGCGCGTGGGCCTCGCCCGTGCCCTCGCGGCCGACACCGACGTGCTGCTCATGGACGAGGCGTTCTCCGCGCTCGACCCGCTGATCCGCCGCGAGATGCAGGACCAGCTGCTCGAGCTCCAGCAGGAGCTGGGCAAGACCATCATCTTCATCACGCACGACCTCAACGAGGCCATGTACATCGGCGACCGCATCGCCGTGATGCGTGACGGCCGCATCGTCCAGATCGGCTCGCCCGAGGACATCCTCACCAACCCCGCCAACGACTACGTCGAACAGTTCGTGCAGGACGTCGACCGGTCGCGCGTGCTCACGGCGGACTCCGTCATGCGCAAGCCGCGCGTCACGGTTCACGAGGGCTCGGGCCCGCATGCGGCGCTCGCCGCGATGCGCGAGAACGAGATCTCGGCGCTCTACGTCACCAAGCGCGACCGCACCATCGTCGGATGGGTGCGCGACCGCGACGTCATGGACCTCGTGCGCAAGGGCGAGAAGTCGCTTGCGCCCGCCATCCAGACCGACCACGGCGCGGTGTCCCAGGACACGCCGCTCGTAGACCTGTTCATCCCCTCGCTCGAGGCGGCCCTCGCGCTGGCCGTGACCGATGAGCGCGACCGGCTCGTGGGAGTCATCCCGCGCGTCACGTTGCTCGCCACCCTCGGCGGCGAGCCCGAGGCCGCCACCTCCGCCGAACCCGTCATCGAGCCGCTTCCGACCGAGGTCGTGGACAAGGTGCTTGACGCCGCCGCGACGAAGGGAGACCTGTAATGGAGTTCCGCATTCCCTTCGGCGATTGGGTCGAGACCGGCAAGGACTGGATCGAGGACAACCTCGACTGGCTGCTGGAGTTCCTCGGCAACCTGTGGACCGGCCTGTACGACGCTGTCAACTGGATCTTTGCCACCCCGCCGGCGATCGCGATCATCATCGCGCTCGCCCTCGCGGCACTGCTCGCCCGCGGCTGGAAGTTTGCCGTCGGCGCCGTGGTGGGCCTCGTGTTCATCATCGGCGTGGACCAGTGGGAAAACTCGATGGATTCCCTCTCGCTCGTCCTCGTCGCGGCCTTCCTCGCGCTGCTCGCGGGAATCCCGCTGGGTATCTGGGCCGCGCGCAACCAGACGGTGTCCAACATCGTGAAGCCCATCATGGACTTCCTGCAGACCATGCCCGCGTTCGTGTACCTGATCCCGGCCATCGCGTTCTTCGGCGTCGGCGTCGCCCCCGGCATCTTCGCCACCGTGCTGTTCGCCATCGCCCCCGGCGTGCGCCTCACGGAACTGGGCATCCGCAGCGTCGACCAGGAGGTCGTCGAGGCCGGTCAGGCGTTCGGCGCCTCCCCGCGCCGCATCCTGCGCCAGATTCAGCTGCCGCTCGCGATGCCCTCCATCATGGCGGGCGTCAACCAGGTCATCATGCTGTCGCTGTCGATGGTCGTCATCGCGGGAATGGTCGGCGCCGGTGGCCTGGGTGGTCAGGTGACCCGCGCGGTCTCCGCCCTCGACATCGCCATCGGTGCAGAGGCCGGCATCTCCGTGGTGATCCTCGCGATCCTGCTGGACCGCTTCACCGCCTCGTTCGGCCAGGGCATGGGCCTGTACGCCACGTGGGCCAAGAAGCGCCGCGCCAAGAAGTCCGACGTGGAGCAGGCACGCGTCGACGCCGAGCACCTCGAGGTCGGCCACCCCATCCGTTCCGCGGGCGCCCCGTCCTAACCCGACCACCGCATCGGCCCTCGCCGATGCCCGATCGCAAGACTTCGCGGCTGCGCTGAGCGGCCGTGGGCATCCCGCCCCACAAAGCGGGCGGGTGCTTCCCCGGCGTGAGGAGATCCCCATGCCGAGAAAGGAAAGACACATGTTCAAGCGCACTGCTTCCGCCTTCGCGGTCGCCGCGACCGCGGGCATCGTCCTCGCGGGCTGCTCGTCCGCGGACGACACCGAGGAGACCACCGACGCCGTCACCACCGGCGCCGAGTCCACCGAAGAGGCCGCTGGCGGCGAGCTCACGCTGGCCGTGTTCAACGGCTGGGACGAGTCGCTCGCCTCGTCGCTGCTGTGGCAGCACGTCCTCGAGGGCAAGGGCTACGACGTCTCGCTCGAGTACGCCGATGCCGCCGTCGCCTTCCAGGGCGTCGCCGACGGTGACTACGACATCGTCACCGACGTGTGGCTGCCCCTCACGCACGCGGACTACATCGACCAGTACGGCGACGACATGGAGGAGCTCGGCGCCTGGTTCGACTCCGCCGCGCTCACCATCGCCGTGAACGCCGACGCCCCCGTCGACTCGCTCGAGGACCTCCCCGAGTACGTCGACGAGATGGGCGGCAAGATCGTCGGCATCGAGCCCGGCGCCGGCCTCACCACCGCGACCGAGAACGCCATCGAGGCCTACGGCCTGTCGGACTTCGAGTTCGTGACGTCCTCCACCCCGGCGATGCTCTCGGAGCTCGACTCCGCGACGTCGGACGGCGAGAACATCATCGTCACTCTGTGGGAGCCCCACTGGGCCTACGGCGCCTACGACCTCAAGAACCTTGAGGACCCCCAGGGCGTCATGGGAGAGGCCGAGGAGATCGTCACCTACGGCCGCACCGGCCTCACCGAGGAGTTCCCCGAGGTCGCCGAGTGGTTCGGTGGCTTCACGATGGACTCCGACCACCTCTACGACCTTGAGAACCAGCTCAACGAGGCGTCCGAGGGCGACTACGAGCAGGTCGTGAGCGACTGGGTCGCCGCGAACCAGGAGTGGGTCGACTCGCTCACCGCGTAAGACTCTCCTCACTCACGGCGCCGGCCGTCCCCTCGCGGGGCGGCCGGCGCTGTCGCGTCTCTGGGATGTCAACGCATCCTGGCGGGACATGGGGGTCGATGCCGGGCCGAAAGCGGCCCCCATGTCCCGCCACGGCGCAGACTCGCGGTCACCGCCGACGGAACTCCACCGGGGCGTCCACGTACGGCTGCCACGCCGCCTTCTGCTCGTCGGTGAGCCTCCGAGGACGGCCCGATGCGGCGTCCACCAGCACCAGCGTGGTCGCCGCTCGCGCGTAGACCGTCTGCTCCTGACCCTCGGGCCGACCAGGTGAGCGCACCTCGTAGCAGATCTCCAGGCTCGCTCCCCCGAGCCGTCCGATCCACAGCTGGACGTCGAGGGGACGCCGCTGGAACGGGGCCGGTGCCAGGTACTCGATCTGCTGGCTCGCGATCAGCGTATGGGTCTCGGCGCCGGGGCCGCCGGCGAGCACCGCGGCGGGTGAGGCCGTCGGCGCCTCAGCGTCAGCCGACTCCTCGACCCCGGCATCGTCCGCCCAGAACACGCGGATGCGTGCCTCCTCGAGAAGCCGCAGCATCTCGGCGTTATTGACGTGCCCGTAGGCGTCGATGTCGGACCAGCGCAGCGAGATGGGAACGTGGAGTCGGCTCATAGCCTCACGCTAGCGTCGCGTTTCACCGCTGAGCGACCGCCAGGATTGCGACGTCGCCTCAGCCCCGCCGTGTATCTACCGCCAGGAGTTGGGGGGAGGGTTGAGTGGGTGGGCCGCGATCGGCCACACGCACAGGAGCCCCCGCCGCGGGACGGCGAGGGCTCCTGAGGAAGCGGCGGCGCTTAGTCGCGCGTGAGCTTGCGGTACGTCTGGCGGCTGGGGCGAGCGGCGTCGGCGCCCAGACGCTCCACCTTGTTCTTCTCGTACGACTCGAAGTTGCCCTCGAACCAGTACCAGTTCGCGGGGTTCTCCTCCGTGCCCTCGTAGGCGAGGATGTGCGTCGCGACGCGGTCGAGGAACCAGCGGTCGTGGCTGACCACCACGGCGCAGCCGGGGAACTCGAGCAGCGCGTTCTCGAGCGAGCCGAGGGTCTCGACGTCGAGGTCGTTGGTCGGCTCGTCGAGAAGCAGGACGTTGCCGCCCTCCTTGAGCGTCAGCGCCAGGTTGAGGCGGTTGCGCTCACCGCCGGACAGCACGCCAGCGGGCTTCTGCTGGTCCGGGCCCTTGAAGCCGAACGCGGAGATGTACGCGCGCGAGGGCATCTCGACCTTGCCGACGTTGATGTAGTCGAGGCCGTCGGAGACGACCTCCCACAGCGACTTGTTCGGGTCGATGCCTCCACGGGACTGGTCCACGTAGGACACCTGGACGGTCTCGCCGACCTTGAGGTCGCCGTCGTCGAGGTTCTCGAGGCCCACGATGGTCTTGAACAGCGTGGTCTTACCCACACCGTTGGGGCCGATGACGCCGACGATGCCGTTGCGCGGCAGAGAGAACGACAGGCCGTCGATGAGGACGCGGTCGTCGAAGCCCTTCTTGAGATCCTTGGCCTCGATCACGACGTTGCCCAGACGCGGGCCCGGCGGGATCTGGATCTCCTCGAAATCGAGCTTCCTGGTCTTCTCCGCCTCCGCAGCCATCTCCTCGTAGCGTGCGAGGCGGGCCTTGGACTTGGTCTGGCGACCCTTGGCGTTCGAGCGCACCCACTCCAGCTCCTCCTTGAGGCGCTTGGCGAGCTTGGCGTCCTTCTTGCCCTGGACCTGCAGGCGCTCCTGCTTCTTCTCGAGGTATGTCGAGTAGTTGCCCTCGTAGGGGTACAGGCGGCCGCGGTCGACCTCACAGATCCACTCCGCGACGTGGTCGAGGAAGTAGCGGTCGTGAGTGACGGCCATGACGGCGCCCGCGTACTTCGACAGGTGCTGCTCGAGCCACAGCACGGACTCGGCGTCGAGGTGGTTGGTGGGCTCGTCGAGCAGCAGCAGGTCGGGCTTCTCGAGGAGCAGCTTGCACAGCGCGACGCGGCGGCGCTCACCGCCGGACAGAACCGAGACGTCGGCGTCGGCGGGCGGGCAGCGCAGCGCCTCCATGGCCTGCTCGAGCTGGGCGTCGAGGTCCCACGCGTCGGCGTGGTCGAGCTCCTCCTGGAGCGTGCCCATCTCCGCCAACAGCGCGTCGTAGTCCGCGTCCGGGTTGGCCATCTCCTCGGAGATCTGGTTGAACCGGTCGAGCTTGCCCTTGATTTCGGCAACGCCCTCCTCGACGTTGCCCAGGACGGTCTTCTCCTCGTTGAGCGGAGGCTCCTGGAGGAGGATGCCGACCGTGTAGCCGGGGCTGAGTCGCGCCTCACCGTTCGAGGGCTCCTCGAGGCCGGCCATGATCTTCAGAATGGTCGACTTACCTGCGCCGTTGGGGCCGACGACGCCGATCTTCGCGCCAGGGTAGAACGCCATGGTGACGTCGTCGAGGATGACCTTGTCGCCGTGCGCCTTGCGCGCCTTGTGCATCGTGTAGATGAACTCTGCCACTGCTGCTCCGTGAACTCGTGGGGTGGCGCCGCGGGGGCGCCCGAATGAACCGCGTACCAGCCTACGCGGTCACGGGGCGGATGGCCGATGCGGGGCACGGCGCGAGCGGCCCCGCGCGCCTGAGGGGACGGACGCGCGGGGCCGGGTCCTCACACCGCGACGCGGGCGGCGTCGTCCTCCTCCACCCCATCGGGGGTCTCGTCGTCGCGCTGCTCGAACGAGTCCGGAATGCCGGCCGGCTCCTCGCGCGGTGCACCGGCGTCCTCGCCTGCGTCCTCGTCCGCATCGCTCGCCTTCGCCTCGACGTGTCGCACGAATGACGCGGTTCCCCACACCAGGTCGTGCCCCACGGCCCTCGCGTCGATCTGCAGCTCGTGGCGTTCGGCGTTGTCCTTGTCGATCCAGGTGTTGGTCTTCAGCCGGCCGCTCACGATCACCGGCTCGCCGACGTGGATCGACTGCCCTACGCGCTGTGCTCCTGTGCGGAACATCCGCACGCTGATCCACTCGGTGGCGCCGTCCTTCCACTCACCCGCGGCATCGCGGTAGCGGGACGAGTGCGCCATGCGGAATGCGCACATGGACTTGTTGTCCGCCAGTTCCCTGACGACCGGCTTGGTGGCGACCCATCCGGTCACCGTTACGTCGAGATCGCTCATCGTGTCCTCCCATGGGCCGCACCCTGCGGCCTCCCGTTCAGACTGGGGCGGGCCACACCACGCCGTCGGGGGTCACGGGAAAGAAGTGGACGCGGCCGATGGCGGGCCGGCCTGGGGACGACGCGAGCCCCCGTCACGGGTAGGGAGGCGGCCCCTACTTGCCCATCTCGGCGTTGCGCGCGAGCGCGGCGGCGAGCGCATCAGCGACGAGGCCGTTGAGGTCCCGTTCACCGAACACGCGCAGCGCCTCGGCGGTCGATCCGCCGGGGCTCGTCACCTGGCGGCGCAGTTCGGCGGCGTCGTGCTCGGACGAGTCCAGGTACGCGAGCGAGCCGAGCATCATCGCGGGAACGATGCGCGCCGCCTGATCGGCGGGGATGCCGAGGCCCACCGCCGCCGCCTCGAGCGCCTCCACGAACGCGTAGGCGTAGGCGGGCCCGGAGCCGGCGACCGAGGAGAACGCGTTCACGAGCGACTCGTCGACGATTTCCAGCATGCCCGTCGGGGCCAGCAGGGCCGCCGCGGCCTCGCAGTCGGCGCCCTCGCCGGCAAGGGCGGTCACTCCCCTGCCGATCGCGGTCGGGGTGTTCGGCATCGTCCTGACCACCCGGATGCCGTCGCCGAGCGCCTCGCGCATGGCGCCAAGGGTCACTCCGGCGGCGACGGAAATGACGAGCGCGCCGGGCGCGAGCATCGGCCCGATCTCCCGGCATCGCTCGACGATGTCGTAGGGCTTCACGCCAAGGATGACGGCGTCGGCGCCGTCGAGGGCCCACGCGGTGGCGCCCTCGTCAACGGACAGCGCGCGGTGCTCGACGTGGTCGAAGGCCTGCGCCCACTCGGGCTGGCGGGTGCGCGTGGTGAGGCGGATCGACGCGACGTCACCTGCGGATGCGAGCGACTGCGCGATCGCGCCGGCCATGTTTCCCGCGCCCAGTACGGCGACGGTGCGGATGGTCTCGGTCACGTGTCCTCCTTCGCGGAGGCGTCGAGCTCGGTCAGCTCGTCCATCGCGCGGTATGCCTGGTGAATGGTCTCGGTGGGCTCGACGACGTGCGGCAGCACCACGGCGCGCACCGCGGTGCGGCCCGCCTCGAGCGTCTTCTTGCGGGCGGACGATGCGAGGGTCGCCTTGGCGAACAGCGCGCGCCACCCTTGGGGAGGGTCGACGGACGGCCAGGCGGCAGCCTCGAGCGCCGCCTCGATCTCGCTCCCGAGCCCCTCGGCGTCCTGGATGGTGTCGGCGACCACCTGGCGCCACCGCGGCGGCAGACCGTCGGTCGCGGCGTCGACCCAGTCGAGCCGCTCGCGCTCGACGGTGGCGACGGACAGCCGCAGGGGCTTGCGCTCCCCGGGATGCGCGCCGCGCGCGATGGCGGCGGCACGCTCGGCGCGCGAATCGACGCCGGCGGCACGGGCAAGCGCCTGGACGAGCTCCTCGACGTCGGGAAGGTGGGGCTCGGCTCCCTTCGTGAGCGCGCCGGCGAGGGCGCGGCCGGCGGAGACCAGGTCGGCGCGCACTGCCTCCGCGGCGACGGAGCGCGCCGCCACGGCGCCGGCCAGCTCGGCGCGCAGGATGTCGAGCCCCTGGCCGGTCTTGGCGCTGACGGGCATGACCGGCACCTGCGTCATGCCGTCGACGGCGAGCAGGCGCTGAAGGTCGCGCGCGACGGCCCACGCGTCCTTGGTGGTGAGGCGATCGACGTGGTTGAGCACCACGAGAGACGGGCTGCCGTGTCGCGAGGCCGCCTCGAGGTAGGCGGAGTGCAGCGCGTGGTCGGCGTACTTCTGCGGATCCACGACCCACAGCAGCAGGTCGGCCATCGGCACCACGCGGTCCACCACGGCGCGGTTCTCCGCGTTGATGGAGTCGTGGTCGGGAAGGTCGAGCAGCACCATGCCGCGCAGCTGACCCTCGTCGGGGTCATCCAGCGAGTCGATGCCGCGCGCGAGCCTGCGCTGACGGTCGACGCCGATCCAGTCGAGCAGCGCCTGGCCGCGACCGCCCCACACCGCCGCGCTCACCTGCGAGGTGGTGGGCCGGGCAACGCCGGCGACGGCGAACTCGCGGCCAAGGATCGCGTTGAACAGGCTCGACTTGCCCGATCCCGTGCCGCCCGCGAGCGCGACGACGGTGTGCTCCACGCCCAGCGACAGGCGCTCGTCGCAGCGCTGGATGGTGGCGGACACCTCCTCGCGCACGGCGACAGGGATGGCGTCCGATGCCCACTCCATGGACGAGCGCAGGCGCGCCACGCGCTGGGCAAGGGCGGCGGCCTCGCTGGGCTCCTCCTGGGAGACGAACTGAAGGTTCACAGCAGGCCTCGCAGCTCGGCGCGGCGCAGGCGGACGGTCGACGACGCCTCGGCGGTGAGGCTCGGGACGTCGGTGGGCTTCATCATGTCCAGCGCCTCGCGGTTGATGCAGTAGCGCCTGGCGCCCGTGAGCTCGGCGCGGGCGAGGTGAATGGGCTCGGACAGGCTGGGGGCCACCAGGACTCCTAGCACGGTCCGCGCCTGCTCGACGCCCAGCGCGGCGCAGGCCATGGCGACGGCGAGACCGTCCTCGCCCACGATCTCGGCGCCGCGCGCGGCGCCGGGGAGCCTCATCACCTGCTCGCCGCACTTGGTCACCCAGGCGCGTGCGGCATCGGCCGCCCGTCGTTCCCTGATGACGCGCGAGTCGCGGGCGTCCTGCCGGGTGGCGAGCCACACGCCGGGCGACTCCTCGCCGTCGGTGAGGGTGTCCACCATCGACTGCGCGGCGTCGGCGGCCGCGAGCGCGAGCACCGCCTCCACCGAGTCGAGCAGGTCCTTGTGAATCTCGCGCACCACGGCGTCACGCTTCTCGCGGGCGGAGCGGCGCTTGGCCCACGCGGAGTGACGCAGCTTGTGCAGGGGCCCGCCCTCAGCGGAGGCGGCCTCCCAGCGAGCGGCGAGCGAGCCGGTGGGGATCTGGAGGTACCAGTCGGTGCCTCCCTTGGCCTCGGCATGGGCGGCGCAGCGGCGCACCTCGGCGCGCACCTCGCGGGCAGCGGCGGTCTGGTCGTCCATGCGCTCGGCGAGCGTCTCGAGCCACTCCTTGAGCGACTCGGTAGCGCCGTGCATCGTGCGCTCGACGATGGTCGCGGCGGAGGCGGCGGCGACGCCCTCGAGCCAGCGTCCCAGTCCGTCGACGACGTCGCGTGGGAGCTCGGCTCCTCCCACCTCGTCCTCGGGGATGACGAACAGCGGCAGCGACTCGAGCTGCTCGGCGGCAAGGCGCTCGACAAGTTCCGAGCGCACCTGGGCCGCGACATCGGCCGTCACGCGGTTGAGGACCATCGCGATCGAGGCGCCGCGCTCGGCTCCCCTGCGCAGCGCCTCCCACGGCACGGCGTCGCCGTAGCGGGCAGCGGTGGTCACGAAGATCCACAGGTCGGCGGCCTCGAGCAGCTTCTCGGCAACGTCACGGTTCTCGCCGCGCACCGAGTCGAGGTCCGGCGAGTCGACGATCGCGAGGCCGCGCGGGACCGCGTCCGTGGCGATCACCTCGGAGCCGTCCGCCACCGAGGTGAGCACCTCGGCGTCGAGGGGGTGGTGGAAGACGTGCGGGACGCGCGTCGTGGGGCGCAGCACGCCGGCGGGAGTGAGCGGCTCCCCCAGGAGCGCGTTGACGACAGTGGACTTTCCCGCGCCGGTGGAGCCGGCGACGACCACCACGGCCGGCGAGGCCTCCTCGCGCACGCGCGGGATCAGGTGGTGGTCCAGCTGGTCGACCATGTGGGCCACGAGCTCGCGCGTGGCCTCGGCGTCTCCCAGCGGGATCGGCAGCTCGACGCCCCCGACGACGCGACGTGTGTCGACGAGCGCGTCCAGGAGGGCGCCAGGGTACGACCACGTCTTGATGGGGCGGATCGACATCCCGCGTTCCCTCCGTCCTCAGGCTCCGAACAGGCTACCGTGCCTGGAATTTCCCACCATTATCCCGGCCGCGCGGGGGTGCGCATGCCCGGGGAGGTGGCCACCTGACAACGGCCGATGCCGGGGCGGGGTTCCGCGGCCACTACCCTGGGCGTGTGGCCGGGCCCGTATCCCCGCCGCGCTGCCCTCGTAGCTCAGCTGGATAGAGCACCGGACTTCTAATCCGACGGTCGCAGGTTCGAATCCTGCCGGGGGCGCCTCACGCATCACCGCCTCCCGCGAGCCACCCAGTGTCGGGATTCGCGCGAATGTGCGCACTCAGTGGCTCGCTGCGCGCGCTGCCGACTCCCTCTCGACGAGCTGCGCGGGCATCGGCGTGTCCACCGTCGGCTCCCCGCCCTCCTCGAGCGCCACCAGCACCTTCTGCATCATCATCGTGCCCAGCGCGGCGAAGTCCTGGCGGACGGTGGTGAGCGGCGGATAGAGGTAGGCGGCCTCGGGGATGTCATCGAAGCCGACGAGTGACACGTCGCGCGGCACCTCGAGCCCGCGGTGGCGCAGGGCCGACATCAGGCCGATCGCCATCTGGTCGTTCGCCACAAACACGGCGTCGCCCGCCGCGACGTCGAGCCGCTCCCCCACCTCGTAGCCCGACCGCGCGGACCAGTCGCCCCGCGGCGGCTCCGCGACCTCGAGGCGCCGCTCGGCGAGCTCGTCGCGCCAGCCGCGCTCGCGCTCGGTCGCGTCGGAGGCGTGGGCCGGGCCGGCCACGTGAAGGATGCGCTCGTGGCCCAGCTCGGCCAGGTGGCGCACCGCCGCGCGCGCCCCGCGGTACTGGTCGATGCACACCACCTGCGGCGACCGGCGGGCGCCCGCGGCCACCGCGACGAGCGGGACGGTCAGGTCCAACGCCTGCACCGCCTCGAGCGCCGACGAGTCGGTGAGGATCAGCACCACGGCGTCCACGCGCTGCCTCAGCAGCCCCTCGACGGTGGTGCGCACGGTGGCGGCCCCGGCATCGGCCGTCTGGGCGGCGTCCACGCTGTAACGGGCGCCGCGCGCGGCGATGGCGAAGTGCATGGCGATCGACGTGGGGCCAAAGTCGGCGACCGCGGGGGTGACCAGGCCGATGGTGCGGGTGCGGCGCGTCACGAGCGCGCGGGCCGCGGGAGACGGCGAGTAGCGCAGCTGCTTCATCGCCTTCTCGACCCGCTCCTTGGTCGCGGGCCGCACGTTGGGCATGCCGTTGATCACGCGGGAGACGGTCTGGTGGGAGACGCCGGCCAGGCGCGCGACATCGAAGATGTTCGCCGCCCGCGCGGGCTGATCCTTCGCCACGTCGTCCTTCCTCACGCTTCCGGGAGGTCGGGTTGCGCGACCAGCGCCATCAAGGTGTCCGGGTTCAGGCTAGCGGCGGCGACGGTCTCGGCGACCTCCCCCTCCCGGAGGATCGCGACCCGGTCCCCCACGCGCAGCACTTCTTCCAGTTCGGCGGAGATGAACACCACGGACAGGCCGTTGTCGGCGAGCTCGCCCACGAGCCGCTGGATCTCGACCTTGGCCCCCACGTCGATGCCGCGGGTGGGCTCGTCGAGCACGATCACGCGGGGGCTGAGCGCGAGCAGGCGGGCCAGCAGCACCTTCTGCTGGTTGCCTCCCGACAGGGTGCGCACGGGACGGTCGGGGTCCGCGGGCTTGATGTTGAGCGCCTCGATCCAGGACACGGCGAGCTCGCGCCGGCGGGCGGTGCTGAGCGGCTTCAGCGCCCCCTGCTGCGCCTGGAGGGCGAGCACGATGTTGTCCTCGATGGACAGGTCGCCGATGAGCCCCTCGGTGCGGCGGTTTTCGGACGAGTAGACGACGCCCAGCTGCATGGCCCGGCGCGGGGAGTCGAGCCGATGCTCGCGCTCCTCGATGCGGATGATGCCCGCCTGCGCGCGGTCCACGCCGGTGAGGAGCCTCGCCAGCTCGGTCCTTCCGGAGCCCAGCAGGCCCGCCACGCCGAGGACCTCGCCCTCGGCGACGTCCACATCGGCCCCGCGAATGCCCGGCGCGCGCGTGAGTCCGCGCGCCGAGATGACCGGCTCGACGGCGCTCTCGGGCTCCACAAGGTGCTCGCGCGGGGCGATGTCCGCCACGTCGCGCCCCAGCATCTTCTTGACGAGGTCGATGCGCAGCAGCTCCGTGGTGAGGTACTCGCCCACCAGGCGGCCGTCGCGCAGCACCGTGATGCGATCGCTCATCTCGTAGACCTGGTCGAGGAAGTGGCTGACGAACAGGATCGCCACCCCGCGCTCCTTGAGCTCGCGGATCACCCTGAACAGCTCGGCGACCTCGTCGAGGTCGAGGCTCGAGGTGGGTTCGTCCAGCACCAGCACCCTGACGTCCGTCGAGATGGCGCGCGCGATCGCCACCAGCTGTTGGACCGCGAGCGAGTGGCGGCCCAGCATGGATGCGGGGTCGATGTCGAGGCCCAGGCCCTCGAGCACCGCGGCGGCGTCGCGGCGCATGGCACCGTGGTCGATCAGGCCAAGGCGGCGAGGCTCGCGCCCCAGGAACACGTTCTCCGCGACGGAGAGGTTCTCGAGGAGGTCCACCTCCTGGTACACCGTGGACACGCCAGCGTCCTGCGCGTCGCGCGGGCCCGCGAAGTGGCGCTCGACACCGCCGATGCGCAGCACGCCTGCGTCGAGGGCGAGGGCGCCGGTGATGGCCTTGATCAGCGTGGACTTGCCCGCGCCGTTCTCCCCCATGAGCGAGTGCACCTCGCCGGGAAACATGCGGAAGTCCACCGCGTCGAGGGCGGTGAACGCGCCGAAGCGCACCGTCGCCCCGTCGAGCTGCACCAGCGCCTGCGCCTCGTCCACCGGGTCATCTTGGCACGGCATCGGCCGCATCCCAGAGGAGCCAGGTGGACGAGGCGCGTCGCCCGCCCGCGGAGGAGAGGTGCGGGAGGTCACGTGCGCCGGTCGGACCGGGCGACGATGGCCCGCTGCACCACGATGAACAGCAGCAGCAGGGCGCCGATGATGATGTGCGTCCACGACTGCTCGGCGCCCATGAAGGAGATGATCGTGTTGATGGTGGCGAACACGAACACGCCGATCATGGAGCCCAGCACGTAGCCGCGGCCTCCCGTCAGCAGCGTGCCGCCGATGACGACACAGGCGATGACGTCCAGTTCAGTGCCGATGCCGTTGCGCGGGTAGCCGGCGCCCGAGTAGGCGGTCAGTAGCAGTCCCGCGAGGCCGCCGCACAGGCCGGAGATGACGTAGACCAGCACCTTGGTGCGGGCCACCGACAGTCCCATGAGGCGAGCCGACTGCTCCGAGCCGCCGATCGCATACACGGTGCGGCCGAACCGGGTGAGCGCCATGATGACGGCGCCGGCGGCGACCACCGCGAGCGCGATGATGCCGGTGGGGGTGATGTACCAGTCGCCGATGAGGAAGCGCGTCTGCTGGAGCCACAGGATCGGCTCGTTCTCGACCCTGATCGAGGACAGGCTCACCACGTACGCGAGGCCGCGCCCCAGGAACAGGCCCGCGAGCGAGGCGATGAAGGGCTGGACGTTGAAGTACTGGACCAGGACGCCGATGAGCGTGCCGATGGCAGCGCCGCCCGCGAGCATCACGGGGATGACGATCCACACCGGGGTGCCTGACGCGAGCATCGAGGACCCGAGGATGCCGGTGAACGCCATCACCGAGCCGACCGAGAGGTCGATGCCTCCCGTGACGATGACGAACGTCATGCCGACGGCGAGCACCATCAGGTACGCGTGGTCGAGCAGCAGCGCGGACAGATTCCTGGGGCTCAGGAAGTTGCCGAACTCCGCCTGGGCGCCGATCAGCAGAATCACGAGGATCACGATGGCGGCCAGCGTGGGAAGCACGGACGCGCGGCGAGCGGAGAAGGTGCGCACCCGATCCATGGCGGTGGGGGCGGGGGCGTCGACGACGGTGGCACTCATGCGGAGACCTCCTGGCGGGTAGGGGTGGCCGATGCGGCGGCGGGCTCGCCGCCAGCGTCGCCGGGGCCGTGGCCGGAGCGGCGCCTGGACAGCGAGCGTCCCCACTGGTGGACGCGCGGCGACTGCACCAGGACGACGATCACGACGACGACGGCGAAGAACACGGGGCTCTGGGCCGGCGGGACGCCGAAGAACTGGATGGTCTTGTCGAGCGTGGTGACGGTGAGCACCCCGATGACGGTGCCGGCGATCGAGAACTTGCCGCCCATGAGGGACGTGCCGCCCAGCACCACCGCGAGGATGGCGTACAGCTCGATGAGGTAGCCGGCGTTGTTCGAGTCGGCGGCCATCGTGTTGGAGGCGTTGATGATGCCCGCGACGCCGGCCAGCACACCGGACGCGATGTACGCGCCCCAGATGATGCCGCGCGAGCGCACGCCCGCCAGGCGCGAGGCCTCGGGGTTGATGCCGACCGCCTCGGTGAGCATGCCCAGCGCCGTGCGGCGCTCGATGAGGGCGACGACAGCCACGACAGCGACCCAGATGAAGAACGCGACGGGAAGCAGGATCAGGTAGCCGTTGGAGATGAACTTGTACGGCGCGCTCGTCACGGTGGTGATGGCGCCGCCCGTGATGAGCAGCGCGACGCCGCGGCCGGCGAGCATCAGGACCAGCGTCGCGATGATGGGCTGGATCCCGAGCACCGAGACCAGGAAGCCGTTCCACGCGCCGAGCACCAGGGCCACCAGGACGGCGGTGGCGATCGCCGTGACGACGATGCCGAGGCTGCCGGGGTCGGGGGCGTCGGCGATGATCGTGAGCGACACGGCGCCCGAGACCGCCATGACGGCTCCCACGGACAGGTCGATGCCGCGGGTCGCGATGACGAGGGTCATGCCGAGGGCGACGAGCATGAGCGGGGCGCTCTCGCGCAGGATCGTCACCGGGTTGCCGTAAAGGTCGCCGTCGCGCATGGTGATCTTTGCGAAGTTGGGGTTGGCGATGACGTTGACGACGACGAGCGTGGCGAGCGCCGCCGAGGGCCAGAACAGGTGGTGCTTGAGCAGAGTCATCGGGACACGCTCCTCTCGTCGTGGTCGGCGTGGGCGATGAAGTCGACGAGGCCGTCGAGGTCCACGCTGGTGGGATCGAGCTCGCCGATCTTGCGCCGGTCGCGCAGGACAGCGACGCGCTGCGTGATGCGCAGCACCTCCTCGAGCTCGGAGGAGATGAAGACCACTGAGAGCCCCTTCGCTGCGAGCTCGGCGACCTTGCGCTGGATGTCGGCCTTCGCACCCACGTCGATGCCGCGGGTGGGCTCGTCGAGGATGAGCAGCTCGGGCTGCATGGCGAGCCAGCGGGCCAGCAGCACCTTCTGCTGGTTGCCTCCCGACAGGGTGCCGATGGGCACGTGCGGGTCCGCGGGGCGCACGCCGAGCGCCTCCATGTATTCGGTGACGATGGCGTCCTGCTCCGCCTTGGACAGGCGGCGGACCCAGCCTCGCTGGGCCTGGACCCCGAGCACCATGTTCTCCGCGACGGTGAGGTCGGCCACCACTCCCTCGGAGCGGCGATTCTCGGAGGAGAAGGCGATGCGACGGTCGATGGCGTGGCGCGGGGCGTGGACCTTGGCCGGCTCGCCGTGCATCTCGATGCTGCCGGCATCGGCCTTATCCGCCCCGTACAGGAGGCGCACCAGCTCGGTCCGCCCGGAGCCGAGCAGCCCCGCGAGGCCCACGACCTCGCCCTCGAACACCTCGAGGTCGGCGGGCTCGAGGACGCCCTTCTTGCCCACGCCGGCGGCGCGCAGCACGGGAGTTCCGGTCCGGTCGATGTCGCGGTCGGCGGCGTCCGAGATCGCGGACAGCTCGTCGAGCTCGCGGCCGATCATCTCCGTCACGAGCGCCTCGCGCGGGAGCTCGGCGACCAGGTGCTCGCCGATCAGGCGCCCGTTGCGCAGCACTGTGATGCGGTCGGAGATCTCGTAGACCTGGTCAAGGAAGTGGCTGACGAAGAGGATCGCGACGCCGCGCTCCCGCAGGGCGCGCATCACGGTAAACAGCTGCTCCACCTCGCCACGGTCGAGGCTCGAGGTGGGCTCATCCAGGATCAGCACCTTGGCCTCGAGCACCATCGCCCGGCTGATCGCGACGAGCTGCTGGATGGCGATCGAGTGCTGCGCGAGCGGCGACCGGGTGTCGAGGTGAAGGCCCAGGCTCGCCAGGTACTCGGCCGCCTCGCGGTGCACCGCCGACCAGTCGATCCCCAGTCGCCCGCGCGGCTCGTGGCCGAGCATCACGTTCTCCCCCACGGAGAGGTTCGCGCAGAGGTTGACCTCCTGGTAGACCGTCGAGATGCCGGCGGCCTGCGCATCGGCCGTGCTGTCGAAGCGGCGCTCCTCGCCGGCGACGGCGATGGTGCCCGAGTCGATCGCGTAGACGCCCGTGAGGGCCTTGATGAGCGTCGACTTGCCGGCGCCGTTCTCCCCCATCAGCGAGTGCACCTCGCCGGGGCGCAGGAAAAAGTCGACGCCGTCGAGCGCGAGCACGCCGGGGAAGGCGATGGTGATGCCGCGCATCGAGACGAGCGGCGGGACGTCAGTGTCCACAGTCATGAGTGAGTGACCTCGTTGTCGTGCCTCGTGGTGGTGCTGGGTGGTGGTGCTGGGTGGCGCGTCCGCCGGGAGGTGGGCCTCCCGGCGGACGCGGTCACACCTGTGCTCCTCGTGATCCGCGGATCAGTAGGGGCGGGTGTCGATGACCTCGGCGGCCTGCTCCTGGGTGAAGGCCTGGTCCTCAACGTAGTAGGCCTTCTCGACGGCGGTGCCGGCCAAGACGTCCTTGACGATCTGGGCGGCCTGCTCGCCGAGCAGCGGGTTGCACTCGACGATGTAGTTGATCTTGCCGTCGACGAGCGCCTGCATTCCGTCCTTGACCGCGTCGATGGTGACGATCTTGATGTCCTCACCGGGGACGCCACCGGCGGACTCGATCGCCTCGATGGCGCCCAGGCCCATGTCGTCGTTGTGCGCATACACGAGGTCGATGCCGTCGAGGCCGTAGTTGGCGATGTAGCCCTCCATGACGGACTTGCCGCCGTCACGGGTGAAGTCGCCGGTCTGCGAGTCGATGGTGGTGATGCCGGTGCCGGCGATCGCCTCGTCGAAGCCCGCCGCGCGCTCGTTGGCGGGGGCGGAACCGGTGGTGCCCTCGAGCACCACCATGTTGGTCTCGGTGTCGCCGAACTCGGCGGCGGCCCACTCGCCGGCCTTCACGCCCTCGGCGTGGAAGTCGAGGCCCACCCAGCTGGCGTAGAGGTCCTCGGAGGCGGACACGGTGCGGTCCTCGAGGACCACGGGGATGCCTGCGTCGGCGGCCTCCTGGAGGACGTCGTCCCAGCCGTCCTCCACCACCGGGGCGATGACGATGGCGTCGACGCCCTGGTTGATGAAGTTGCGGACCGCGGAGATCTGCGCCGCAGGGTCGTTGTCCGCGGCGTTGAAGATCAGCTCGAAGCCGTTGTCCTCAGAGAACGCGGCCTTCATGGAGTCGGTGTTGGCCGAGCGCCAGCCGGACTCCGCACCGGTCTGGGCGAAGCCGACGGTGATGACGTCCGACGCGGCGGCGTCGGAGCCGCCGGTGGACTCGGCCTCCGCCGTCGACGACGACGAGCCGGTGCTGCCGGTCTCGGTGGAGCAACCGGCCAGGGCGAAGGCCGCGGCCCCCGCGAAGGCGATGGTGGACAGGAAACGCTTGTTCATGCCGTGAACCTCCTCGTTCACCCCGGCTTCCTTGCCGGGAGGCTTGTCATTCCTACGGGCACCCCTGTGTGCCGCACTTGGATGATAGCGCTCACATTGTGAGCGTTCACAAGGGGTTTCACATCACGATTACGTAACGGAACCGTGCGCGGGGCCAGGGAGCGCACGCGCGGTGAGCCGGCATCGGCCACCGAAATGTGAGGGTTCACCTGGCTCGCACGCCGCTCCCCCCTCAGGCGCCGTAACAAAGTGACGGTCCTCCGGCCGACACGCCGAGGCATCGGCCGCCCTGAACGGCGAGTCGCCCACATCAACCGTCACTTCGTCACGCTCGGGCCTCACCACTGGCGGGGAATCACCTCCCACGTGGCGAGTGTTGGCGTTTCGGCACCACTACGAAAGGCTTGCCCCATGACGACCCCCGCCCTCTTCCAGCCGCTGACCCTGCGCGGCACCACCTTCCGCAACCGCCTGTGGACAGCTCCCATGTGCCAGTACTCGGTCGAGGAGCGCGACGGCGTGCCCACCGACTGGCACCTGGTGCACCTGGGCGGCATCGCCCGCGGAGGCGCGGGACTCGTCATGGCCGAGGCGACGGCCGTGACCCCCGAGGGTCGCATCTCGCCGTGGGACACCGGCATCTGGAACGACGAGCAGCGCGACGCCTGGGCACGCGTCACCTCGTTCATCCACTCGCAGGGCTCCAAGGCCGGCATCCAGCTGGCGCACGCGGGCCGCAAGGCGTCGACGTACCGGGACTGGTCGGGCCGCGGCGTCGTGGACCACCGGGACGGCGGCTGGACGCCGCTTGCCCCCTCCACCCTCGCGTTCGAGGGGCTCGCCGACCCCACGCCCATGAGCCAGGACCAGATCGCCGATGCGGTGGCGGCCTTTGGCACCGCAGCCCGCCGTTCGCTCGACGCCGGCTTCGATGTGCTCGAGGTCCACGCCGCGCACGGCTACCTGCTCCACGAGTTCCTCTCCCCCCTCAGCAACGACCGCACCGACGACTACGGCGGCTCGCTCGAGAACCGCGCCCGGTTCCTCCTCGAGGTGGTGCGCGAGGTGCGCCGCGTCGCGGGCGAGGAGGTGCCCGTGTTCGTACGCCTGTCCGCCACCGACTGGAAGGAGCCCGAGGGGTGGACCGTGGACGACACCGTCACCGTGTCGGGCTGGGTGCGCGACGAGGGCGCCGACCTCGTCGACGTCTCGAGCGGCGGCAACGTGGCCGATGCCCGCATCACCGTGGGCCCCGGCTACCAGGTGCCGTTTGCGCGCGAGGTCCGCGAGCGCGCGGGCGTGCCGGTGAGCGCCGTGGGCCTCATCGTGGAGCCCGCGCACGCGGAGGAGATCGTGGCCAGCGGCGAGGCCGATGCCGTCATGGCCGGCCGTGAGTTCCTGCGCGACCCCCACTTCGCCCTGCGTGCCGCCCACGAGCTGGGCGTCGACGTCGACTACTGGCCCGCCCAGTACCGTCGCGGCACCTTCGCGGCGCGCCCGTAGCGGCGACGCCGTCCCGACTGGGACCGCTCACAGGAACCTCCTCGCCGGGTCGGACGTTGGCCCCGTAGACGACGCCCGACTCAGCGAGGAGCCAACATGCGCCTGGCCGCCACAGCAGCAACAGTGACCACCCTGTCCGCCGGATTCCTGGCCGGATGCAGCGCCGACGACCTAGGGTCCACGGTCGCCACCTACGCCCGCGACGCCGCCCAGCAGGCCGTCGAGGACGCCACGGGAGGCGACGTGTCCCTGAACTTTGGCGACGGCGCCACCCTTCCCACCGACTGGCCCGAGAGCATTCCCGTCCCCGACGGCGAACTCGCCGCTGCCGCCACCACTGGCGAGGGCTGGACCATCGCGACCACGGGACCGTCGCTCGCGCTCACCGACTACGTCGAGCAGCTCGAGGACGCGGGCTTCAGCGACGCGGGCTCGGGCTCCGCGGGCGACGCGGCGACCGCCCACCACATGAGCGACGGCGAGCACGCGGTCACCGCCGCCTGGGCGTCCGAACCCGGCGGCGACTCCGGCCTCATCACCGTCGTGGTCGCCCCCGCGGGCTCCGGGTCCACCCAATAGCCGCCGGAAAGCACAGACCAAGGGCCGATGCGGTGGCCGCCCGGCCACCGCATCGGCCCTCCGTCTATCCGCGTCAGGACTTGGGCGTCGCCCGGCGCAGGAACAGGAAGCCCACCACTCCACACGCCACGGTGACGGGCAGCGTCCAGGCGACCATCACGGCCGGAGAGGTGTCGACGAACCACCGGCCCACGTCGCCCCAGCTGCCGGTCGCCGTGATGATCCACGCGGCGCCCACGAGCAGCACCGCGAGGCCGATGAAGAACGCGTACAGGCCGTACGCCTTCCACCGCACCCACACCGTCGCGACGGCGGCGCCAAGGAAGAAGAACAGCAGCATCAGCCCGAAGAAGACGGTCCACAGCACCAGCAGGGGGTCGTCGTTCAGCCCGTACGGGGCGAAGAAGGCTGCGCCGAGGCCCCACCCGTCGGTGGCGCGCTCGACCGCCGCGATCGCGGTCAGGCCCGTCGAGTACAGCAGCGAGAGCTGCACGAAGTAGATGCTGCTGCCCAGGTAGAAGTCCCGGCGGGTGACGGCGAAGCCCAGCGCGAAGGGGAACGTCAGGTTCATGGACTGCACTGCCACGACCATCATGAACACCACGATCCAGGAGATGCCGCCGTTGTAGATGAAGGCATCCGGTTCGAGGTTCTCCACTCCCCCGGCCGCGTTCGCGACCATGAGCCAGATGGCAAGGTTGATCGCGAAGATCGCGAGCGTGATGAGCCACGGCAGCACGAGCGTGGGGACCGGGTTCGCGAGGTGCAGGTGCACCACGTTGGACAGGCGCCTGGGCGCGGAGGGCACGGCGCGCTCGGGGGTGATGGCGGTCATGCGGAGACCTCCTCGGTCTCGAGCCCGCCTGTGCGGCGGACGATGAGTTCCTGGAGCGACACGGGGGTCGCCTCGAGTCCGGCCGATGCCGCGGCTCGCTTGTCCTCGGCGCTCAGCCCGGCGAGGGTGACGGACGCGATGCCGCCGATCGTGGTGCGGTCGAGCACCTCGTGTCGCGCCGAGAACGCCTCGACGTCCGCGGCGCGCCCCACGAGGGTGGTGGCCGAGCCCCGCAGGTCGTCCGCGTCGGCGTTCATCACCAGGCGCCCCTTGTCGATCACGAGGACGCGTTGCAGGAGTGCCGCAGCCTCGTCGATGAGGTGGGTGGACAGGAGGATGGTGCGCGGGTGCTCCGCGTAGTCCTCGAGAAGCAGGTCGTAGAAGCGGCGGCGAGCCACGGCGTCGAGCCCCGCGTAGGGCTCGTCCAGCAGGGTGAAGTCGGCGCGCGAGGCGATGCCGACGATGACGCCGATGGCGCTGCGCTGGCCGCGCGAGAGCTTCTTCATCTTGCGGTCGAGCGGCGCCTGGAAGGCGTCGACGAGCCGCTGCGCGAGAGCCGCGTCCCAGTGGGGGAAGAAGCGCGGGGCGATCTTCAGGACGTGCTTGCCCTGGAAGTCGTCGGGATAGACCTGCGACTCCTTGATGAAGCAGGTGCGGCCCACCACGGCGGCGTTCTCGACCGGGCCGTGGCCGAACAGGCGCACGTCGCCAGAGGTGGCGAAGTCCTGCCCGGTGAGAAGCTGCATGAGGGTGGTCTTGCCGGCGCCGTTGCGGCCGAGCAGGCCGTGGATGCCGCCCTCCTCAAGGGAGAACGACACGTCGTCGACGGCGGTGACCTTGCCGAAGCGCTTGGTGAGGCCGGCGGCCTCGACGATGGCGGTCATCGGTTCATCTCCTTCGCGATCATGTCCTGAAGCTGTGCGGTGGTGAGGCCGAGCCCGCGGGCGCGGTCGGCGAGGGGGCGCACGTGGGCGTCCCTGAACTCGGCCCGGCGCTCGTCGAGCAGCCGGGCCCTGGCCCCCTCGGCGACGAACATCCCGATGCCGCGGCGCTTGTACAGCACGCCGGCGTCGACCAGGAGGTTCACCCCCTTCAGGGCGGTGGCGGGATTGATCCGGTGAAAGGCGGCGAGGTCGTTGATGGACGGCACCTGCGACTCCTCGCCCAGCGCGCCCTCGAGGATCTGGCCCTCGAGCTGCTGAGCGACCTGCAGGAAGATCGGCCGACCATCGTCCACGTCCTCACACCCCTTCCGGTTCGTTGGTTAGTTACTTCTGTAACTAACCAACCATGCACCGGGAGGCCTGTCAACGGCTCGCGGCCGATGCACCCTTTACCAGGAGCGTTGCGTCGCCCCGCTATCGCGCGGGGGGACGGCGTCGGCCCCTGGCCCTACAGTGGGTGACATGCCTGACACCCCCCTCGTGTGGATCGACTGCGAGATGACCGGCCTCGACACGGTCAACGACGCCCTCGTGGAGGTGGCCTGCCTGGTCACCGACTCCGACCTCAACATCCTCGGTGAGGGGGTGCAGGTCGTCATCAAACCGTCGCAGGAGGCGCTGGACGGGATGAACGACTTTGTGCGGGACATGCACACCAGCTCGGGGCTCCTGCCCGAGCTCGAGCACGGCACCACGATGGAGGATGCCCAGGCTCAGGTGCTGGCGTACATCCGCGAGCACGTCCCGACGGCCGGAAAGTCGCCGCTGGCGGGAAACACCGTCGGCATGGACAAGATGTTCCTCGACCGCGACATGCCCGAGGTCATGGGCCACCTGCACTACCGCGTGGTCGACGTGTCCTCCTTCAAGGAGCTGGTGCGCCGCTGGTATCCGCGAGTGTTCTTCAACGCCCCCGCAAAGACGGGCGGCCACCGCGCGCTGGGAGACATCCGCGACTCCATCACCGAGCTGCGCTACTACCGCGAGGTCATCCTCACCCCCCTGCCCGGCCCCGACTCGGACACGGCCGCCGCCGCGGCGGCTAAGGTCACCGAGCGGCACAGCGCCGAATCGGCCCAGGCATAGCGGCATCGCGCGGGCGCGTCGCGAGCACCCGCGCGGACACGGTATGATCGTCGTCGGTCCTGATTCAGGGCCGCATGGTGGCTATAGCTCAGCTGGTAGAGCACCGCGTTGTGGTCGCGGGGGCCGCGGGTTCAAGTCCCGTTAGCCACCCCACAGCGAAGGCCCCCGGGATTTCCCGGGGGCCTTCGTCATTCCCCGACGGCGCGGGTACCCTTGACCGTCGAGTCCCGGACGGATGTGGAGGACCAGGATGCTCGCAGCGCTTACGGGTGCCGGACTGTCGGCGGCCGCCGGCCTGAACGCCTTCATCCCCCTGCTCGTCGTGGGGCTGTTCGCGCGCTTCACCGACTACATCGTGCTCCCCGACCACCTGCTGTGGCTCGAGTCGTGGCCCATGATCATCATCTCGGCCGCCCTGCTCGCGCTCGAACTTGTCGTGGACAAGATCCCCGGGGTCGATCACGTCAACGACCTCATCCAGACCGCCATCCGGCCCCTCGTGGGAGGCGTGATCTTCGCGGCCACCGCCGCCGCGACGGCGGTCGACTCGTCCACGTTCTGGCAGGACAACCCGCTGGTCGCAGGCCTCGTCGGCGCGGTGCTGACGCTCGCGGTGCACGTCGGTAAGGCAGCGTCGCGCCCCGCCGTCAACGCCACGACCGGCGGCACGGGCGCCCCGCTCGCCTCCTTCGCCGAGGACGCGATCTCGCTCACCCTGTGCATGGTCGCGATCTTCGTGCCCATCCTCGTCATCGTGGTGTTCATCGTCATCGCTGTCGCGATCTACCGCATCGTCACCACGGGACGGCGGCGCCGCCGCCACCGCGAGATGCGTCAGGCCCAGGAGCGCATCGAGCGCGAGGCGCAGGAGGCCGAGGGCGGCATGGTCGCGTGGTGGCGCTCCAAGTGGCGCGAGCCGCGCCTGCTGTCGCGCCGCCCCGAGCCCCTCGACTCCGACGTCTCCCCCGCATCGGCCCCGAGCGCCGGCACTCCCGCGAGCGCGGCGAGCCCGGACGAGGACGCCACCCGCGCCTAGCCGCCGTTAGCCGGCGACGGTGCCGAAGTCGGCAAGGAAGTCGGCGACAAAGGCGTTGGCGGGCGCATCCGTGACCTCGTCGGGGGTCCCCAGCTGCTCGAGCACGCCGCCCTTGGACAGCACAGCGATCCGGTCCGCGAGGATGACCGCCTCGCGCATGTCGTGCGTCACCATCATCACGGTGAGCCCCAGCGAGCGCTGCAGCTCGAGGAACTCCTGCTGGAGGCGGCGCCTGCCCTGTGGGTCGACGGCGCCGAACGGCTCGTCCATGAGCATCACGGGAGGCTCCACCGCGAGGGCGCGCGCCACACCGACGCGCTGACGCTCGCCGCCCGAGAGCTCGTGCGGGTACCGCTTGCCGTAGGTGGCGTGCGGGAGCCCCACGAGGTCGAGCAACTGCTCCACCCGCTCGCGCGTACGCGCCTTGTCCCACTTCAGGAGGCCCGGCACGGTGGCGACGTTCTGCGCGACAGTGCGGTGCGGGAACAGGCCCACGTGCTGGATGACGTAGCCGATGGAGCGGCGCAGCCTCACGGGGTCCTGGCTCAGGACATCGGCCCCGTCGACGGTGATGGTGCCGCCAGTGGGCTCCACCAGGCGATTCACCATGCGCAGCGTGGTGGACTTTCCGCAGCCCGACGGCCCGACGAGGCACAGCACCTCGCCCGGTGTGACCGCGAGGCTGAGGTCGCCGACAGCGACGGTGCCATCCGGATATTCCTTGCGCACGTGGTCGAAGACGATGCCGGCGTGATCCATCCCGTCACGCTACCGTGCCGCCACACGCGCGGTCACGGCGCGCGGCCGATGCGGGGGCCGGGTTCCGCACACCCTGTACGGTCGTGGCATGGACGCCGTGCCCAACCCGTGGTTCTCGTGGGACTACGTCGAGCGCAACTGGGGCGAGGTGTCGGACCAGCTGGTCATCCACACCACCCTCACGCTGCAGGCGGTGGCGATCGCGCTCGTGATCGCCTTCCCGCTCGCGGTGCTCGCCCGCCGCATCCCCCGGCTCGCCGGGCCGATCATGGGCGTCTCGGGCGTGCTCTACACGATTCCCTCGTTCGCGCTATTCGGACTGCTCGCGCCGTTCACGGGCATCGGCCGCACCACGGTGCTGATCGGGCTGGTGGCGTACGCACTGCTGGTCCTGGTGCGCAACATCTTGGTGGGCCTGCAGGGCGTCGACAGGGACGTGGTCGATGCGGCGCGCGGCGTGGGCTACTCCCCCACCCGCATGCTGTTCGCCGTCGAACTGCCCAATGCGCTGCCGTCGATCGTCGCCGGGCTGAGGATCGCCACGGTGTCGACAGTCGCGCTCGTCACCGTGGGCGTCGTCGTGGGATACGGAGGGCTGGGACAGCTGATGTTCCGCGGCCTGCAGTCGGACTACCGTGCGCAGATCATGACCGCCACGCTCCTGTGCCTCGCGCTCGCGCTGATCCTGGACCTGATCCTCGCGCTGGCGGGACGGCTCGCCACGCCGTGGCTGCGCAGGAGGGCATCATGAGCACGCTCGGCGACGCCTGGACGTACCTCACCACGTGGGAGAATTGGACCGGCGCAAACGGCCTCACCACCCCCACCTACGACGGCGGCTGGCGGTTCTCCCAGGACTCGATCCTCGCGCTCGGCATCGAGCACCTGTGGCTGTCGTTTGCGGCGGTGACCATCGCTGTCGTCGTCGCGCTCCCCCTGGGGTTGTTCCTCGGCCACGTGCGCCGCGGCGGCGGCACCACCGTGGTGGTGTCCAACGTCACCCGCGCAATGCCCACCCTCGCCCTGCTCACCCTGTTTGCGGCATCGGCCATCGGGTACGGCAACACCGCCGTGATCCTCGCCGCCGCCATCTTCGCCTTCCCTCCCATCCTCACCAACGCGTACACGGGCATGGCCGATGTGGACGCGGACATCCGCGAGGCGGCCGTCGGCCAGGGGCTCACGGCGCGCCAGGTGGCCCTCAGGGTCGAGCTGCCGCTCGCGATCCCGCTCGTCGCCGCTGGCCTCAGGACCTCGACAGTGCAGACCGTCGCCACCGTGCCGCTGGCAGCTCTCGTGGCCGGCGGTGGGCTCGGGGTCATCGTCAACACCGGCCTCGCCACTCAGCGCTACGGGCAGGTCCTCGCCGGAGCCGTCATCATCGCCGTGCTCGCGCTCACCATCGATCTCGTCATGTCGCGCCTGCAGCGGCTCGCCACCCCCGCTCCCCTGCGCGAGGCGGCGGCGACCGCTGTCTGAGCCGCCGCATCGGCCCTCGCCGCGCGCCGACCCTCGGACGCGCCTAAGGTGAAAAGGTCCTGGTGGGAACAGATTCCGTGGCGTCCTGGTTGCCAGGGTGTCCGACCCCGACACGAGGAGCACCGATGCACACCCGTTCGTACCTGCTGGCGGCAACTGCCGTCGCGTCGCTCGCCCTGACCGCCTGTAGTTCCGGCGGCGACGACGACTCCACCCCCGCCGCGAGCGGCTCCGACGCTCCGGCCGCAAGCGAGAGCGCCTCGGCGAGCGGCACCCAGGAGTGCCTCCCCGTCCCCGGCGACCAGCTCGTGGTGCTCGAGGACGACCTCGAGCTGCAGAACAGCGACAACATCATCCCGGCACTGAACCAGGAGGTCGCCTCGCAGGACGTGCTCGACGTGCTGGCCGCGGTGTCCGGGGCGCTCGACACCCCCACGCTGATCGAGCTCAACAAGTCCGTGGACATCGACCGCCAGACCTCCGAGGAGGTCGCGGAGGCGTGGCTCGACCAGGCCGCGCTGTCCATCTCCGAGACCGGCGACGACAGCACCATCGTGGTCGGCGCCGCCAACTTCTCCGAGAACATCACGCTCGCCGAGATCTACGCCGACGCCCTCGACGAGGCCGGCTACGAGACCGAGGTGCGCGAGATCGGCAACCGCGAGACGTACCTGCCCGCGCTCGAGAGCGGCGAGATCGACATCGTCCCCGAGTACGCGGCGACGTTCGCCGAGTTCCTGGACGGCGACGTCGAGAACACGGTGGCGTCCGGCGACATCGCCGAGACCGTGGCCGCCCTCACGCCGCTCGCCGAGGAGTTCGGGCTCGTCGTCGGCGAGCCGGCCGATGCGCAGGACCAGAACGCCTTCGCCGTCACCCAGGGCTTCGTCGACCAGTACGGCGTCACCACGCTGTCGGAGCTGGCCGAGACCTGCGGCGGCATCGTCCTGGGCGGCCCGCCGGAGTGCCCCGAGCGCCCGTTCTGCCAGCCCGGACTGGAGGGTGAGTACGGCATCGAGGTCGCCGAGTTCCGCTCGCTCGACGCCGGCGGCCCGCTGACCAAGAACGCCATCACCACCGGCGAGATCGCCCTCGGCCTGGTGTTCTCCTCCGACGGGGCGCTCGCGACCAGCTGACGCGCCACGCACACGCGTCGGAGCCCCGACCACCGCTGAGAGGTGGTCGGGGCTCCGTCGCGTTTAGGCCAGGTCTAAGCCCGTCACCGCCGTGGCAGCGCTCACGAAGGTCGCGGCCACCGTGGCGGACCCGTCGAGGTAGCCGCCCACGAGCGCAGCGTCGCGCAGCATCACGAGCTGCGCCGCCGCCGCGTCCGGGTCCTCCACCCCCGCGGCCTCCGCCGCCGCAGCGAGCGTCTGACGGAACCACGCGCGGTGGGCGTCGATGAGTCCTCGCACCTCGGAGTCGGCGTCCGGATACTCGGCCGCCGCGTTGATGAAGGGGCATCCGCGGGTGTGCCGCTGAGCGATGTCCGCGGCGATGGCGGCGATGGCGAGCCCCAGCTGGCGCTCCGGCGCGGCAGCGGCCGCCGCTGCCGCCTGCCCGCGGATCGCGGCGTCCTCTCCCCTGAGGTACGCGAGCACGAGCCCCTCCTTACCCGCGAAGTGGCGGTACAGGGTGGCGCGGGGCACGCCCGCCTCGTTCACGATGCGGTCGATCCCGACCGCGTGGATGCCCTCCTCATAGAAGAGGGCCGATGCGGTGGCGAGGAGCCGCTCGCGAGGACCGTCGGGCGCGGATGCGGCGTGGGAGATGGCCATGTCAGTCATGGTACGGGAACGCTCATTCTCGCTTGCGTATGCCTGCGCTATCGAGCCGGGAAGTGTTGACCCAGGTAAAACGCCTTTATCGAAACCTGAAGAGCAGATTCGAGGAATCGCGGAATGATTCAAACAAGAACGAACGTTCTCCCTCATGTCCGAGCCAACCGACCCGGATGCCAGGGGCCACCAGGCCCACCCGGGACCGGAAGTCCCTCGCACAAAGGACAGCATCATGACCACCACGATCACCACCCGCGAAGCCCATCAGATCGCCGCCGCCAACGCCTCCGGCCGCCCCACCGCCCTGCTCGTACACGGGCTGTGGCTGCTCGCCGAGAGCTGGGACGCCTGGAAGACCCGCCTCGAGGACGCCGGCTACGCCGTCGTCGTCGCTGAGTGGCCTCACGAGGTCGAGGATGTCGCCACGGCTCGCCGCGACCCGTCATTCTTCGCCGGCGTCGGAGTCGGCGAGGTCACCGACCACGTCGCCGAGGTCGCGGCGGCGCTCACCCGCAAGCCGCTGCTCATCGGCCACTCGTTCGGCGGACTGCTGGTCCAGCGCGTCGCCGACCGCGGCCTGGCGAGCGCCACGGTCGCCATCGACCCCGCACCGTTCAAGGGCGTCCTTCCCCTGCCGGCGTCCACGCTCAAGGCGTCGTTCCCCGTCCTGGGCAACCCGGCCAACCGCAAGCGCACGGTGACCCTCACCTTCAACCAGTTCCGGTACGGCTTCGCGAACGCCGTCAGCGAGGACGAGGCCACGGCCCTGTACGAGGCGCACCACATCGCGGCCCCCGGTCGCCCGCTGTTCCAGGCCGCCACGGCGAACGTCAACCCGAAGGCCGCGACTGCCCTCGACGTCACCAACCCCGAGCGCGGTCCGCTGCTGGTGATCTCCGGCGAGAAGGACACCATCGTCCCCCGCGCCATCGCCCACGCCGCCTATCGTCTCCAGTCGCGCAACGCGGCACCCACGGAGTTCGTGGAGCTCGACGGACGCGGACACTCCCTCACCATCGACTCGGGGTGGGTCGAGGTGGCCGACACCGCGCTCGCCTTCGCGGCGCGTCACGCGGGAGTCCCCGCCGTCGCCTGACCCGCGAGCCCCCGGGGCCCGGCCGCCGACGCCTCGGCGGCCGGGCCCCGGCGCGTCTTAGGGTGGCGCCATGGAAGACGAGGCGCTCACCGGCGGAAACATGGGCAACGTGCGCCGCGCGGGCGACAAGGTAACCCGTCCCGCCGGACCCTGGACGCCCGCCGTGCATCGCCTCTTGCACCACCTGGCCGCGGCGGAAGTCGGCGACGTTCCCGCACCGGTGGCCGTGAGCGCCGACGGGACGCGCGAGACCCTCACCTTCGTCGAGGGCGACGTCCCCGCCTACCCGATGCCGGCGTGGGTCTGGAGCGAGCAGGCCTTGGACTCGTCGGCCAGGCTGCTGCGACGGCTCCACGACGCCACCGTCGAGGCGGTGCGCGAGGGACCGTGGCGCTCTCCGACGCGAGAGCCCGCGGAGGTGATATGCCACCACGACTTCGCTCCGTACAACCTCGTCTTCCACGACGGCGCCGCGGTGGGCGCGATCGACTGGGACTTCGCCGCCCCAGGGCCGCGAGTCTGGGACCTCGCCTACCTCGCGTATCGGATCGTGCCGCTCACCACCGAGGACGTCGGCGACGGCTTCGGCCCACGCGACCGCGAGGCCCGCCTTCAGCGCCTGGTCGACGCCTACGGAGCGGAGACGTCGGTCGCCGAGGTGCTCGCGGTCGCGGCCGACCGCCTGGCGGCCCTGGCCACGTTTTCCGACGACCAGGCGATCGCGCAGGGGCGGCCGGAGCTGGCCAACCACGCGGCCCTGTACCGGCGCGACGCCGCAACCCTGCAGGGCGGCGCTATGCCGCGCGCGCTCGGCGTCCCCGCCAACGGACCACTGCCGAGGCCCCGCCGGCGATGAGCGCGGCTCCCACCCACGGCCAGGGGCTGGGCACGTTGTCGACCGAGCCGCCGGCCTCGATATAGGCCACATGTTCGGGCGTCATGACCGTCCAGCCGCGAAGAAAGAGGGCCGCCGCGGCGACCCCCAAGGTCACCCAGGCCACCTGCCACGCCTCCGGTCGCCTTAAACGTCTCGCCATCGCGTCCACCCCCACCCCATTCGGGCCACTCCCCCGCGGCACCCGACCCGCGCCCGCTCCGGCACGGTGAGGTCAGCGTAGTGGAGGCGAGCCCCGCATCGGCCACCCAGAAACGACGAAAGCCCGGCTCCATCTGGAGCCGGGCTTTCACTGGTACACCCCCTGGGACTTGAACCCAGAACCCACTGATTAAGAGTCAGTTGCTCTGCCAATTGAGCTAGAGGTGCTTGACCGCTTCCGTGCGGTGCGAGAGTCAACTGTAGCACCAGTTTCGGTGACTGTGAAATCGGCCCCCGGCCCCGCATCGACGACGATACCGTTGACCCATGAGCGACACCCGTCTGAGCATCGGCGACACCGCCCCCGACTTCACCGCGACCACCGACCAGGGCACCTTCACCCTGTCCGAGCAGCGCGGCAAGCACGTCATCCTGTACTTCTACCCCGCCGCCATGACCCCCGGCTGCACCACCGAGGCGTGCGACTTCCGCGACTCCCTCGACGCTCTGCAGGCCAAGGGCTACGAGGTGGTGGGCATCTCCAAGGACACCCCCGAGAAGCTCGCGCAGTTCCGCGAGGCCGAGGGTCTTACCTTCACCCTCGTGTCCGACCCCGAGACCTCCATCCAGGAGACCTACGGCGCGTGGGGCGAGAAGATGAACTACGGCAAGACCATCGTCGGCTCCATCCGCTCCACCATCGTCGTGGACCCCGAGGGCACGGTCGAGCTCGCGCTGTACAACGTTAAGGCCACCGGCCACGTGGCGCGCGTGCGCCGCGAGCTAGGCGTCGACGCGTAACGACCCGCGCGACAAGGCCCGGACCCCGTGGGGTCCGGGCCTTTCGTCTGTCCGGCCGATGCGACGGCTCAGCCGGCCAGCAGCCTCGCCCTGAGCCTCGCGAGGGTCTCGTCGTCTCCCCCGTGCGCGAGGTACCAGGCCTCGACGCCGCCCTCGGCATCCCAGCGGTCAAGCACGAACTGGATGGCGTGGCGAGGCGCGTCGAGCAGCTCGCTCGCGCTCTGAGAGACGGCCGCGGCCGCGAACTCGGGCCGCATGCCGCGCATCATGCGGGCCAGCACGCCACCCATGTGGGTGGCCGTGGTGGTGTAGTCGTCGACGATGTCCTGCCGCTCCGCGCCCAGCAGCGCGAGCACGAGGGCCGCGAGCACCCCCGTGCGATCCTTGCCCGCGGAGCAGTGCATGAGCACCGGCGCCTCGGCGTTGGCCACCTCTGCCACGCCGCGGGTGAGCGCCGCGGCCGAGGCTCCCTCGGTCATGCGCGCGTAGAGCGCCTCGAGCGACATCGCGGTCTGGCGGGCGCGCTCACCGGTGAGGTCGGCCTCGTCGAGCACCGGCAGGTCCACCACGCGGGACGCGTCCGCGAGCGCGTGCGGGTGTGCCTTCTCGGCCAGTCCGCGCATGTCGATCACGGTGGCCGGCGGCCACGGACGGAGTCCCTCCGGCGCCTCGTCTCCGGCCGCGGGGGCGTCCGACCGGAACAGGATTCCCGGCGCCACGATGGCCGATGCCGCGGCGAGGTCCCGGGCGTTGGCGAGCCTGGGTTGGGGGTCGGGTAGGGCGTCGAGCATGGGGGCCTCCTGGGCACGCGGCGGGATGGTCCCACCCTGCCAGAGCCGGGCCGGACGGGAGGGAATGACCCGCATCTGCCCCTGGGACGCGTCGAGGCCCGAAAGGTGGTCGAGGCCTACCCCATTAAGGAGGGTGCGGGCGTGGAAGAATGACGGCCATGCGTCGCATCGTCCCTGCTGCCGCCGCCATCGTCGCGGCCCTCACCCTGTCCTCCTGCGCCTCGGCCGACCCCACCACCGCCCAGGACCCGCGCGTGGATGAGCAGTGGGGGCTCGACGCGGTGAGCTCGCGCGAGTCCTGGGAGTACGCGACAGGCGACGGCGTGGTGATCGCGATCGTCGACACCGGCGTGGACGACGGCCACCGCGACCTGCGCCGTCAGATGGTGCGCGGAATCGACCTGGTGGACGACGACCGCAACCCCAAGGACGAGAACGGTCACGGCACCCACGTGGCAGGCATCGCCGCCGCCGCCGCCAACGACTACGGCATCATCGGCGCCGCGCCCGACGCGAAGATCATGCCCATCCGCGCGCTCGACGAGAACGGCGCGGGCTCCAACTCGACCATCGCCGAGGGCATCGACTGGGCGGTGGACCACGGCGCCGACGTCATCAACCTCTCGCTCGACGAGACCGGCCTGCTGGGGCGCATCGAGAAGGGCGGGCCCGTCAACGACGCGATCACGCGTGCGGACGAGGCGGGGGTGGTCGTGGTGGCCGCCTCCGGCAACGCAGGCGAGGTGGGCCAGCAGTACCGGTTCGGCGTCCACGTGCTCGTGGTCAACGCGTCGAACAAGGCGGGAACCGCCACCTACTTCTCGAATGTGGGCGACGCGCGTGCCGTGGCGGCGCCCGGCGTGGACATCCTGTCGACGGTGCCCACGTATGCGACCACCATGTTCCCCGACGGCACCGACGGCTACGAGACCATGGCGGGCACGTCAATGGCGTCGCCGCTGGTCGCGGGGGTCGCCGCGCAGCTCATCTCCGCCGGCGTGCCGAGCGAGGAGGTCATCGACCTCATCACCGACACCGCCTCCAACCCGGACGGGCTCGCGGGCCTCGGCAACGGCATCGTCGACGCGAAGGCAGCGCTGGTCGAGGCCGTCGCGCGCGGACTCATCACCGCCGAGTAGTCCCCGCGTCCGTCACCTGGACCACGCCGGCAGGCGCGTCCAGCAGACCCATGGTCTCGGCTGCGGCCGTGTCGATGTGGACGCGGAACTCGCTGCGCGGTGCCTGCTCGGTCCACGTGCCGGGCCCGTAGAACAGCCCGTAGCGGATGGCAAGGCCGTCGACGGCGGCCACCGCCGCCTCGAGGTAGTCCACCGCGCGCTGCGCGAGCCCCGGCAGGGGAAACGCCACGGACTGGGCGATCACCCTGGCGTCGACGGCCGATGCCGCGGCGATCAGGGCATCGGTCCCCACCGTCCGCACCCGCCCCAGCCCGCGCGCCTTGAGCAGCAGGGCCGACTTGCGGTCGGGGAGGTTGGTCGCCTGATGCATCACGACGTCGGGGTGGTGCTCGTGGGCGAGGGTGAGCATTGCTGCCCTGTCCATGACGTCCGCGACGATGGGCGTCGCGCCGGCGGCGGCGAGCAGCGCCGCCTTGGACGGCGTGCGCGTGATTCCCACCACGTCGTGCCCCGCGTCCACCATGAGCGGCACCAGGCGCGCCCCGATGACCCCCGTCGCTCCCGCCAGCAGGATCCTCATGCTCTCAACGTAGGCCCGCCGCCGTCGCGGCGCGCGGCGAGCACCAGGGGCGTTACCGACTCGAGACGCGGCGGGCGCGCGCGACGGCGTCCGGGAGGACCGCCATGAGAGCGTCGATTTCGGCGGCCGTGGTGCCGGGGCCCAGGGAGACGCGCAGCGTCGAGGCCGCGTCCGCGTCCGACCTGCCCATGGCCTGCACCACGTGGCTCGCCTGCACGACGCCCGCCACGCAGGCCGATCCGTTGGACACCTCGACGCCGTGGCTGTCGAGCACGTAGAGCATCGCCTCGCCCGGCGCCCCTGGCACCACCAGGTGCACGATGCCGGGCAGGCGCCCGTCGCCGGGCGGCGGTCCGGAGACCGTCACCTCGGGAATCGCCGCGCGCACGCGCTCCTCGAGGTCGCGCTGCAGCGCCCGCAGCCTCGTCGCCTCGCCGGCGGCGGAGGCCACCGCCTCTTCCACTGCGACCGCGGCCGCCGCCGCGCCCGCGGGGTCGAGCGTCCCCGAGCGGATCGACCGCTCCTGCCCGCCGCCGTGCGACACGGGGGTCAGGCGCGCGTCGCGCCGCACCAGCAACGCGCCCACCCCCACCGGGCCGCCCACCTTGTGGGCCGACAACGCGAGGGTGGTGAGCCCGCTGTCGCCAAAGTGCACCGGCAGGTGGCCGACTGCCTGGACGGCGTCGGAGTGCACGGGAACGCCGCGTGCCGTCGCGAGCTCGACGACCCAAGCCACCGGCTGCACCGTGCCCACCTCGTTATTTGCCCACATCACCGACGCGAGGGCCGTGGGCCCCGCGAGCGCCTCCTCGAGCGCGGCGAGGTCCACGACGCCCTCGCCGTCGACGCCCACCTCCACCGCATCGGCGCCCTCGTGGGAGGCGAGCCAGCGCACGGGGTCCAGCCCCGCGTGGTGCTCGATCGCACTCGTGACCACGCGCGCGAGAGACGGGTCCGCTGCGTGCCGCGCCCAATACAGGCCCTTGATCGCGAGGTTGTCCGCCTCGGTGCCGCCCGAGGTCCAGACCACCTCCGTGGGGTGGGCGCCGAGCGCGGCAGCGAGTCGCTCGCGGGCCTCCTCGACGACGGCCCGCGCACGCCGGCCGGCTCCGTGCAGGGCCGAGGCGTTGCCCACCTGGCGGGAGGCCTCGAGCCAGGCCAGGCGCGCCGCGTCCGTCATGGGCGAGGTGGCGGCGTGGTCGAGGTAGGTCACGGCGACCAGTGTAGGAAGCGCCGCGCTACGGTGGCGGCATGACCGAGATTCCCGGCAGCCAGCGCCTCCACCAGCTCGCGCTCCTCGCGCTCGACCACGGCATCGCCTCCGCCGAGGACGGCCCCGTCCTCGCGTTCGCCGTCGAGGAGGACGCCGAGGGACGCCGCACGCTCGGCCGTTTCCCGTCCGAGACGCTCGAGGAGGGCCTGATCCACGCCCGTGCTCACCTGCGCGAGTCGGAGGCCCACCTCATCGCCGTGTGCTTCGACGGGTTCGTCACGCTCGAGGAGGGCCGCTTCGACGCGGTGTGGGTGATGGCCCAGGAGCGAGGCATGGAGCACTCCCAGTCGTTCTTCCAGCGCTACCGCCCCGCGGACCACGCGGAGGGATTCGCGTCGCTCGGCAACGCCGGCTATGGGGGCCCGTCCGACCCGCTGTACAAGCCCTGAACGCACGGAGGGCCGATGCGGATGTCGCCATCCGCATCGGCCCTCCGTGGTGCAGCGGTTAGGAGGCCGTGCAGGCCTCACCGTTGAGGGTGAACTCCGTGACGTCCTGGGCTGCCTTCGCGGACTGCCCCACGAAGCCGATCGTCACGGACTGACCCGGGCGCAGCGTGCCGTTCCAGGACATCGAGTCGACCGTCACGGCCGCGCCGTCCTGGCTCCACATGCCCGACCAGCCGTTGCCGACCTTCTCGCCCGCCGCGAACTCCCAACCGAGCTCCCAGCCGTTGATGGTCTCGTCGCCGGTGTTGGTAATCCACAGCTGCGAGATGAAGCCGCCGGGCCATTGGCCGTGGATGTCGTACGACACGTCGCACGTGGGCACCACGGGCTCGCCACCCTCGACCGTCAGCGCGATCGGGAACGAGGTTCCCGTCACGTCACCCTCGACCGTGAGGACGGTCTCGCCCTCGGCATCGGCCGGGATGGTGACCGTGGCGGTCGCCGTGCCCTGCTCGTCGAACAGGTCGGTGGGCAGGGTGTTGGTCACCGGGAACGTGCCCAGCTCCTCGCCGTCAAGGCTCACCACCACGTTCTGGTCCACCTTGTCGGGGGCGCCGGTGAACATGAGCGAGGACAGGTCGAACGTCACCTCGTCGCCCGCGCCTACGGTCAGCGACTCGGTGTCGACACCGATGGCACGCTGGTCGTACTCGGTGCCGAGCGAACCGTTCTCGGCAAGGTAGCCCACCATGATGTCGGAGTCCACGCGGGCGGTGTCGGTGGCGTCGGCCCCTTCGGCGAAGGTGGTGAAGCCGTCGCCGCCGCTCGCGAGGAACGAGTTGGTGACGATGGTGTACTCAGCGTCGAGGTCGACCCGCTCGCCGTCGAGCCACATCTGGAGGATGTGCTCACCCTCGGCTGCATCGGGGTCGTAGGTGTACTCGAAGCCCTCGGACACGCCGAGCTTCAGGAACGGCCGGGTCTCGCCCGGCTGCCACTGCTCCTCGAGCACGCTGGCGATCTGCTGACCGGTGAGCGTCATGGTCGTCAGCGTGTTGCCGAACGGCTGGACGTCGTAGGCCTGGCGGTACGTCACCGGCGAGGGGTACTCGCCAGTGCCACCCGCGGCACCCAGAAGGTCGGCACGCAGGCCGCCGGGGTTCATGAACGCGATCTGGGCTCCGTTGTCGCGCGTCGCCCACAGCTGGACGTCGGCGACAGCGTTGCCGAGGGTGGACTCGGCGCCGCGGCTGGAGCCGGAGGTGCCGGTGGCGGTGCGGGCCCGGTACAGCGGCTCGCTCACCTCGCCGATCTCGCGGGCCCCGAGCTCCTCGGAGGCCTCGTCGGCGGCGTCCACGATGGCCTGGACCTCGGGGTCGGCGGCGAAGACCGGCTCCGTCGCGCACGGCTCGGTGTCCGTCGCCACGCAGTCCGGGTCGACCTGGCGGGTCTCGGTGAGGTTGACCACGTCCGACTCGATGCCGGCGAGCTCGCCGGTCGCGTTGTCGAACTCGAAGACCAGCTCGTTGAGGTTCATGCCGTACTGGCCGGCGGAGACGACGGGGCGGCCGAAGTCGCGGTCCGTCCAGCCGCCCACGGGGACCTCGTGGTCGTACAGCATGTGGGTGTGGCCGGAGATGACGGCGTCGATGGAGTCATCGAGGTCCGCGAGCATCGCGCCGAAGTCGTTGCTCGTGTCGACCGCGTCAGCGTAGTCCGACGAGGGCGCGCCCTCGTGAACCAGGAGGATGATCGCGTCGGCACCCTCGTCCTCGAGCACCGCGGCGGAACGGTTGGCAGCGACCGCCTCGGACTCAAACGTGAGGCCCTCGATGCCGGCGGGCGAGACCAGGGTGGGCGTCTCGTCGGTCACGACGCCGGTGAAGCCGATGCGGACGTCGTCCGACTCGTCCACGGTGCCGTTGTCGAAGGTCGCCATCCAGGTCTCGGGGAGCGCCGCCGAGCCGTCAGCGTGGCGGACGTTGGCACCCAGGTACTCCCAGGTGGCGCCGCCCATCTCCGCGTCGGGGTTCATGACCCGCTCGGTGAGGTCGTCGTAGCCCTGGTCGAACTCGTGGTTACCCACCGCCGAGACGTCGAGGCCCATGGCATTCAGGACATCGATGGTGGGCTTGTCCTGCGCCACGGAACTCGCGAACGACGAGGCGCCGATGAGGTCGCCCGCGGCGGCGAACACCGAGTTGGTGTGCTCCGACTGGAGCTGGTCGACGGCGCCCGCCATGACCGCGGCGCCCGCCTCGCCGGAGGCGAAGTTGGGGAGGATGCGGCCGTGGAAGTCGTTGGTGCCCAGCACCTGGACTGTGGTGGTCTCCGCGGGCTGCGCGCCGTCGCCGAGGTCGAGGCCGATGAGCGCCGGGTCATGGTCCGAGGTGCGGTACATGTCCGGGGCGTACAGGGACTCGATCTGCGAGGCCGACTTGAACTCGGTGTTGTAGTCCAGCACCCCGGGCTCGTCCGAGTTGATGTGGACGTGCTCGGCGCCGGTCACCTGCTCTGCCATCGAGGAGGACGCGAAGGCGTAGTCGAGCGAGCCCCACTGGCCGTCGTACACGTAGGAGTAGTCGTCGCCGAGCTCCACGTAGCCGGCGTCGCGCAGGACCTGGATGGGGTCCTCCTGGCCGTACGAGTTCAGGTCGCCCATGACGATGTAGTCGTCGTCCTCGACGCCCGTGGGGTGGGTGTCGAGCCAGGACACGAGCGACTCGGCGGCCGCGGTGCGGGCCCCGTTCCAGCAGCTGGCGCCGTCACCGGCGTCGGCGTTCACGCCGGAGCTGGGGCACGAGCCCTTCGACTTCCAGTGGTTCGCGACGACGGTGAAGGTCTCGCCCTCGCCGTCCTCGAACGTCTGGGCCACCGACGGGCGGTTGTTGTCGTCGTCGAAGCTCGGGTCGACAGAGTTGTCGAGCACCGCGTAGTCGCCGACCTCGCTCACGGCGCCGGAGTCGTACAGGAAGCCCACCCGGATGGTGTCGGTGCCGACGGTCCCGGTGTCGACGTAGGACCAGGTGTCCGTGTCGGTCGCGGCGTTCATCGCCTCGGCGAGCTCGGCAAGGGGCTCGACGCCGGTGGTGTTCTCCAGCTCGGCCATGCCGATGACATCCGCGTCGAGCGCCACGAGGGCCTCGACGAGCTTGGTGGTCTGACGATCGAGCTCCTCGGCGCTGTCGGCGCCGCGGCACTCCTGCTGGTAGCCGTCCGGGCCGCAGATATTGCCCGAGCCAGTGGAGAGGAAGTAGTTCAGGACGTTGAAGGCGGCTACCTTCACGTCGCCACCCACCTCGGGGGCCTCGGTGGGCCGCGCGTTGGTCGCCTGGAAGTCAGGCGTGGCGGCATCCGCGCTCACGGGGCGGACGCGCCAGTCGTTGCCGGAGGCCGAGTTGCCCGACCACGTGTAGGTCATCACGCCGGTGAGGCCGGTGACGGTGTCACCGCCGCGCAGGGTGTTCTCGGCGCTCAGCGGCTCCCCGCCGCGGCCCATCGGGTCGACGTTCTGCAGGTTGATCGCGTCGTCGACCTTGATGGTGGCGAGGTCATTGCTGGCCTGGAGCGCGGTCGCCTCGGCACCGGGCTCCACCACGGCGGTGGGCTGGTCGAGTTTGCCGATGCCTGACAGGGTCACCTCGTTGAAGCGGCCCAGCAGGTACACCTCGGTGACGGTCAGCTCGTCGGGGAACGTCACGAGCATTCCCTCGTAGCGCTCGGCCTCGACGGCATCGGCGAAGGGCAGCGACACCTCGACGGGGGTCGCCTCGCCGCCGGTGGACAGCGTCTCGACGGAGGTCGACGAGATCTGGGTCTGATCCTGGTACTCCGAGACGGTGCCGGTCACCGACACCTCGTCGCCCAGGTCCACCTCGTCGGCGCCGTTGTTGAACACGAAGACGGCCTCCGACGTGGCCGGGTCGTCGTCGTGCTCGCCGTCGCGGCTCTGGACGTAGAACCCGCGCAGGTTGCCCTCGGAGTTGGGGCCCTCGTAGTCACCGACCACAATGCCCTCGACCGTCACGACGCTGCCGGCGACGGGCGAGGCCACGGCGTTGCCCTGGACGGCACCGATGGGCATGAGCTCACCCTCGACGGGGTCCTCGCCGCCGTCGCCGTCACCCTCGCCGGGGTCGGTCGAGCCGTCGGGACCGCACACCGACTCGTGCGCGCCCAGGCCCGTCACCGTGTCCTTGGCGAGGCTCTCCCACTGCGAGGCGTCATACGTGGTGACGCCCGCGCAGACGGAGGCGTCGCGCACGAGCGTGACGTCCGTTCCCCAGGTGGGCCGCTCCCCCACGGTGCCCATGACGTCGATGATCTCGCCGTCCTTCACCAGCGTTACGGCGTCGTCGCCGTTCCACTGGACGGAGCCCGAGACCTGGTTGGCGAGGGCGGCCACGTCGTTGGTGCCGCTGGTGTTGTTGCTGGCCAGCACGTAGGTCTCGCCCGCGGCGAGCGTTCCCTCGAGCCCGATGCTGGACGATCGGGTGGTCGCGCCGTTCTGATACGGCTCGACGGCGTAGTCGCTCAGGTCCACGTCGGCGTCGGTGCCGTTGTAGATCTCGAGGGCCTTGTTGAAGCCACCTCCCTCCACGTATTCGGAGATGAAGAGGTCGTCGGCGAAGGTGGTGCCGTCGGCCGCCTGAGCGGGGGCGGCCACGAGGGCGCTCACCCCCATCAGCGACAGTGCTGTGACGGCGGGAATGCGGAGGCGCATGAAAACTCCCTGGCAGTAGGCGTGTTGCTCACGCTAGCCAGGTTCGTTCTCAGATGCCTGACAAAGCGGATAAATCTCCGTGAACACTCCGTGTCGGGCATGTTGCGCACGCCGTAGGGTGGAACGCATCCACCGACGGAAGGACATCATGGCCACCTGGTTCATCTCCGGCTGCTCCACCGGCATCGGGCGCGCGACCGCCCAGGCCGCCGCCGACGCGGGCCACGCGGTGATCGCGACCGCCAGGCGCACCGAGACCCTCGAGGACCTCGTCGCCGACCATCCCGACACGGTGACGGCCCTCGCGCTCGACGTGACCGACCCCGCCTCGATCGCCGATGCCGTGGCGGCCGCGACCGCCGTGGGGCCCATCGATGTGCTCGTCAACAACGCGGGCATCGGCTACTTCTCGACCATCGAGGAGTCGGACCCCGTCGAGGCCCGGCGCGTGATGGACACCAACTTCTGGGGCGCCGCCGACCTCACCACGGCGCTGCTGCCGCACCTGCGCGAGCGCCGCGCTGGCCACGTCATCACGGTGTCCTCGATCGCGGGAGTGCGCGGCTCGGCGGGCATGGGCTACTACTGCGCATCCAAGTGGGCGGTCTCGGGTTTCATGGAGTCGCTCGCCAAGGAGGTCGCACACCTGGGAATCAGGGTGTCCATCCTGGAGCCGGGCCCGGTGCTGTCGCAGTGGATCCCGTCCGGCGCCAAGGTGCGCGACATTCATCCCGACTACGCCGACGTCATGGAGCCCTACTGGGAGCGCATCGACCACCTGCCCGGCAATCAGCCGGGCGACCCGCACGCCCTGGCGCGAGTGATGCTCCAGATCGCCGAGCTCGACACTCCCCCGCTGCACCTCCTGGCGGGCCGCCACGCCCTCACGCAGGGCGCGGCCAAGGCCGCGGCCCTCGCCGACGAGGTGGAGCGCTGGGAGGAGCTGGGGCTGTCGATCGACACCCGCGGCTGAGCCGCCCGCCGCACGCTCCTGCCCACGCCACCCCATCACCACCCGGTCCCGCCGGCCTCCGCCGTGACGAAGCGACGGTAGGGCTGCCCGACACGCCGCGACACGCCGGCTCGGGACGGCGTGTCGCGGCGAGGAACCGTCACGTCGTCACGCGGCCAGGGACGCGGCTCCGGGCGGGCGCGCCGGGACACGGGCCTCTGGGCCACGCCAGCCCACACACGCGACTCGGCCCCGGCCACCCTCACGGGCGGCCGGGGCCGAGTGCCGAGCGGGGTCAGGCCCCGCGGTGCTCCTTGATGCGTGCGACGGCCTGAGGGATCACGTCGAACAGCGATCCGACGACGCCGAAGTCGGAGATCTCGAAGATGGGCGCCTCGGGGTCCATGTTGATGCACACGATGGTGCCGGACGCCTGCATGCCGCCGCGGTGGTGCACCGCGCCCGAGATGCCCGCCGCGACGTACAGCGCGGGGGTCACGGTGGTGCCGGTCTGGCCCACCATGTGCTCGTGGCTGATCCAGCCCTCGTCGGTCGCGTCGCGGGACGCGCCCACGGCGCCGCCCAGCAGCTCTGCCAGCTCCGTCACGAGCGCGTAGTCGCCGCCCGTGCCGCGGCCGCCGGACACCACCACGGGAGCCTCGGCTAGCGGGACTCCCTCGCCCTGCTCGACTGCCTCGACGTGGGTGATGCGCTCGCGCGTGGCGGGAAGCTCGACTTCCACGTCCACGACGGTCGCCGCGCCAGCGGCCTCGGCGGGGGCGGCGATGGTCGTGTTGGGGCGGATGCCCACGATCGCCTTGTCGGACTCGATGCGGGTGCGCACGTCCCACGTGGCGGCGAAGACGGTCTGGAAGGTCTCGACCTTGCCGTCCACGAGTTCCGCCCCGGCGGCGTCCACCACGACGCCGGCGCCGGTCGCGAGCGCGAGCCGGGTGGCGATCTCCTTGGTGACGAAGGTCGAGATGACGAGCACCACATCGGCGTCGGCCGATGCTGCGCCCAGGGCCGCCGCGGCACGCGAGGCGACCCTGGCATCGGCCGCGTCGACGACGCGCACCTCGGTGGCGCCGTACTCGCCAAGGAGCGCGGCGGCATCGGCCGCGGGAGCGGAACCGAGCCACACTGCCACGGGGGTGCCGAGCGTGCGGGCGAGGGTGAGGGCCTCGAGCGACGGGCGCGTGACGGCGCCGTCGCGGTGGTCGACGAGGACGGCGACGGTGGTCATGCGAGTCCCTTCTCGATGAGGAAGTCGGCGAGCTGCGTGCCCGCGTCTCCCGTGTCGGTGATCTTCACGCGGTTCTCCTTCGCCGGACGCGGCGAGGCGTCCACGACGACGGTGCGCGCGCCGGCCTTGCCCACGGCGGAGGCGTCCACGCCGAGGTCGGCGAGCGACCACTGCGCGACCGGGGCCTTGCGGGCGGCCATGATGAGTTTGAAGTTGGGGTAGCGCGGCTTGTTCGCCTCGTCGGTGACGGACACTACGGCGGGCAGCGGGGCCACGAGGGTCTCGTGAGCGTCGGGCAGGTGGCGCTCGATCGTCACCTCGCCGTCGGCCACGGACAGGGCCGATGCGAGGGTCGCCTGGGACCAGTCGAGCTCGGCCGCGAGCGCGGTGGGCAGCATCGACGTGAGGCCGTCGAGGGCCGCCATGCCGGTGATGACGAGGTCGAGCGGGGCCTCCTCGTGGACCTTGCGGACGGCGGCGGCGATGACCGTGGCGGTCCCGAAGACGTCCGAGTCGGCGATGGCCTCGTCCGAGACGTGGATGGCGTGGTGGACGCCCAGCTGGAGAGCCTTGCGGACGGCGGCGACGGCATCGGGCCCGCCCACCGTGAGGGCGTAGACCTCTCCCTCGCCCGCCGCCTCGACGAGCTGCAGTGCAGCCTCGACGGCGTTCTCGTCCAGCTCGTTCATCGTGCCGTCGTCCCCGCTGCGGGTCACGCGGCCCTCGGTGAAGGACCGCTGCGACTGAAGGTCGGGGACGTGCTTGACCGTGACCAGGATGCGCATGAGGCTCAGCCTAGCGGTGCGTCCGCGCCCCGCACGCGCGTGCGCGACGGGAACAGCGCGGGCCCTCCGGGCGTTCTGGCGTGACGCCACCGCCGACGCTCCAAGGAGATGCCCGTGAACGCCGCCACGTCCGCCCCGACACTGCCCGAGCTCGACCGCCAGGTCGACGCCTACGTCGCCGCAGGCTACCCGGCACTGGCCGGGATGGAGCTGGCCGACTTTCGCGCGCTGTTCGCGCCCGTGGCGGCCCAGGCATCGGCCCTCGGACTGGGGCAGGAGGCCGATGCGGCGGCGGGTACCCTTCCCTTTCTTGCGGTGGTGACGGACGCCCTCGTCGACCCGGCGGTGAGGGTGCCGCGGCTGCGGTTGGCGGGCTCGGCACGCGAGGGAATCCTCGACCGCAATCACGGCGGCGAGGGGCTCGCCCCGTACCGGGTGCGCGAGGAGCTGGGGGTACCGGATGCGCCCGTGTACCTCCTCACGGGTATCGATCGCGGCGACGAGTTCAGGGGCGTGGCGCCAGCGCAGACGCGGCCCGTGCTCGCCGAGCGTCGCCGTTCTCCCCTGACGATCGCCGAGGGCCTCTCCCTCGTCGCGGCCCACCCCGAAATGCTCGTCAAGAACCACTGCTTCATGCTCGATGGCTCCACGCGGGGCGACAAGCGCGTCCCCGCACTGTGGATCTCCGAGCGCTCCCCCAAGCTCGGCTGGTGCTTCGACAAGGTGCCTCACACGTGGCTGGGCATCGCGTCCGCAGCCGGGCGCCACTGAGACCGGTCACGGAACGACACGCGGAGGACCTCCCCATGACGACCCCTGCCAGGCACAATGAGGCCATGAGCATCGATGGCGCGACCCCGTCCCCCACGCCTCACCGGCTGGGGGTTCACCTCGTGGACGGCGGCGCCGTGGTCGGCGTCTACGCCGGGCACGCCACCAAGGTCGAGTTAGCTCTCTTCGACGAGGCCGATGCGGAGACCCGCCTCGAGCTGTTCGGCCCCACCGCTGGCGTGTGGCACGCGTTCGTCCCCGGCATCGGCGAGGGCCAGCGCTACGGCTTCAGGGCGCACGGCCCCTGGGCTCCCAAGAAGGGACACCGCTACAACCCGGCCAAGCTTCTCCTCGACCCCTACGGCCGCGGCATCGAGGGCGGCCTCACCCCCATGAACGACCCGCGCGCGCAGGCGCTGCTGTCGAATAAGGACGACACGGACACCGCGCCGCTCGTTCCCCGCTCGGTGGTGACGGCCGAGCCCGGCGGCTCGTGGCAGACGCCGCGTCCCTACATCCCGTGGGAGGACACGGTGGTGTACGAGCTCCACGTGAAGGGCTTCACGCAGCAGATGCGGGACGTCCCCGAGCACCTGCGCGGCACCTACGCGGGCCTGGCTCACCCCGCATCGATCGAGTACCTGACGTCGCTCGGCATCACCACTGTCGAGCTGCTGCCGGTCCACGCGTTCGCTTCCGAGCCCCACCTCGAGAACATGGACCTCACCAACTACTGGGGGTACTCGACGATGGGATTCTTCGCCCCCCACGCCGCGTACGCGACCCAGGAGGCGCGCGCCAAGGGCGCCCAGGGAGTGCTCGACGAGTTCGTGGGAATGGTGGACCTGCTGCACCAGGCGGGGCTCGAGGTCATCCTCGACGTCGTCTACAACCACACCGCCGAGGCGGGCTGGGGAGACAGGACCCTGTCGTGGCGGGGGCTCGACAATCACGCCTACTACCGGCACCAGCCGCACTCCCCCGGCCACTACGACGACACCACCGGCACGGGCAACACCCTCGACTTCGCCCACCCGCGCGTGGTGCAGATGGCGATGGACTCGCTGCGCTACTGGACGGAGGAGGTGGGCGTCGACGGGTTCCGCTTCGACCTCGCCGCCACCCTGGGTCGCACGGGCCACGGCTTCTCCACGCGCCACCCGTTCCTCGTCGGCATCACCATGGACTCGGTCATCGGCGGCACCAAGCTGATCGCCGAGCCGTGGGACACCGGCATGGGCGGCTGGCAGGTGGGCAACTTCCCCGCCCCGATGGCCGAGTGGAACGACCGCTTCCGCGACAAGATCCGCTCGTTCTGGCTGCAGGACATGGCGCGCGGCGGCCGCCACCACCCCACGGCGCCCGAGCTCGCGACGCGCCTCGCCGGATCCTCCGACCTGTTCGGCCACACGGACCCGCCGCTCATGCGCGGGCCGATGGCCTCGGTCAACTTCGTTGCCTGTCACGACGGCTTCACCACGTACGACCTCACCGCCTACAACGGCAAGCACAACGAGGCCAATGGCGAGGACAACAGGGACGGCACTGACAACAACCGCTCCTGGAACCACGGCTTCGAGGGCGAGACCAGCGACGCCGACATCAACGCGATGCGCCGGCGAGCGGTCCGCAACATGCTGGGCACCACTCTGCTCAGCGCCGGCACGCCGATGCTTCTCGCGGGCGACGAGATGGGCAACACCCAGGGCGGCAACAACAACGCCTACTGCCAGGACAACGAGATCTCGTGGCTGGACTGGGCGTGGCACCCCTGGCAGGCGGACCTGCGCGCGACAGTGCAGCACGTCATCGCGCTGCGCCGCGAGAACCGCGTGCTGCGGCCGGCGGAGTTCTACGAGGGCCGCGACCCGCATCCCGGCGACGACAACCCGCGCGCCGACTCCGCGTGGTTCATGGCCGACGGCCAGCCGGAAAACGAGGACTGGTGGGAGGACCCCCGCACGCGCGTCCTGCAGTTCATGCGGTCGCTGTCCGACGAGGGCGAGCGCGACGCCCTCCTCATCGTCAACGGCTCCAACGACGCCGCGAGCGTCGTCACCCCGGCCGATGCCGGAGCGGCCTGGCAGATCGTGTGGGACTCGGCGTGGGAGTCGCCCGTGGGGGTCCCCCTGGAGACGGTGGAGCCCGGCGAGGAGCAGGTGCTCGAGGCGAGGACGATGCGCCTCCTGCTGTCCTCCGAGTAGGCGCCCGAGAACGGGACGAGGGGGCGGCACCCGTGTGGGTGCCGCCCCCTCGTCCTTCCCTGCCTAGGCCTCGGCGCGGCGGCGCGTGAGGATCACGCCACCGGCCGTCATGAGGCCGAGCGCCAGTGCGAGGAGCGCGGCGGAGGCGGCACCATCAACACCGGTCGTGGACAGCGAGCCGTCCGTCCCGGCTTCCGCCACCACCGTCACCTCGTACTGCGCGAGGATGTTGCCGTCCGCGTCACGCACCTGGAGGTGGTGTGTGCCGGCCTCCATGTCGAGCGGGATGGTCACCGTGACCGTCGCCGCACCGTCGACAAGCGCGGCGGTGGCGAGGCGCTGGTAGGTGGACGCGATGCCCACCTCGACCTCGTCTCCCGGCATGCCCGTGAGGCGCATCGTGATCGAGTCGCCGGGGTTGAGGGTGGGCACCTCGCCGTCCTCGAAGCCGCCGATCTGGATCGTCGGGTCGCCGCCGGTCTCCGGCGTCTCGGTCGGGCCCGTGGTGGGCTCCGTCGTCGGCTCCTCCGTGGGCTCCGGGTCCGTGGTCGGCTCCGGGTCCGTGGTGGGATCGACGGTGGGCTCCGGCGTCGGCGTCACCGGGTCGGTGACCTCGACCAGCCCGGCGATCGCGTCGGCGATCGACGCCGTGGCACCGTCCACCGCGGACTGCGTGGCATTCGCGTCGGCAAGAACCACGTCGCCGGCGGCGATCGCGGCCTCGAGCTCCGCGACGGACGCATCGGTGTAGCCCGCGGTGTCGATCGCGAGCGCCTCGTCGATGGCCGCGGCGAGGGCCGAGGTGTCGGCCTTCTCCACGAGCGCGTCGAGTGCGGACTCGATGGCGGCGGTCGCCGCGTCCACCCTCTCCTGCTTGGGAGCGGCGGCGCCCAGCACCACGTTGCCCTTCTCGACCGCGAGGTCGAGCGCCTTGAGCGACGCGGGAGTGTAGGTGCCGCGGTCGGTCGCCGCGGCGTCCGCGAGGGCACCCTCGAGCGCCGCGGTGTCGGCCGCGACCGGCTCGTCGACGGCGGTCAGGGTGACGTCGTCGACGTAGCCCCACGCGCCGGCCTGGTAGGTGCCGCCGATCTCGGCAGTGAGCACGCCGTCCTCGCCGACCACCGCGGTGGTGGTGTACTCGGCCCAGTTGCCCCAGCCGGGCAGCACCATGGCGGTCGCCTCGGAGCCCTCGGACGTGGTCGCGGTGAGCGACACTTCCGCGGTCTCGCCGCCCGTGAGCCACGCGCTCAGCGTGTAGGTGCCAGGCTCAAGGCCCGTGACCTCCTGGGTGGCGGTGCCGGAGAACTCCGCCCCCGTGCCGTTCCAGAAGTTGAGCGAGTAGTCGCCCGAGCGCTTGTCGTCGCCCGAGACCCAGAAGGTCCCGACCTCGGCATCCGGCCACGGCGACGCGGTGATGTCCCAGGGGGCCACGTCCTCGAAGCCGTTCTCGAAGCCGCCGTTGAGCAGCAGCGCGGACTCGGTCACGGTGATGGTCGCGGTCGCGATCCAGCCGTTCGCGGTGGTGCCGGTCACGGTGTAGACACCGGGACCGTCGATCCACTCGACCGAGTCGTTCCACGTCACCGTCTCGGTCGTGGTCGTCTCGTCGTACGACGTCACCGTGACAGTCGAGGGCAGGACGATGTCCTCGCCGTCGACCACAGTGATCGCGACGGGGTCCACCGTCGGATCCGGGATGGTGCCGTCGCCTGGCACGAGCCCGTCGATGGCGGACTGCAGCGCCGTCGCGGCGCCGTCGACCGTGGCCTGGCTCGGGGCGGACACGCCCAGGGCCCACTGGCCGCGAGCGACAGCCCTGGTGAGGGCCGCGTAGGACGCCACCGAGTAGTCGTCGGCGCTGTACGTCGCGGCCTCATCGACGAGGGACTCGAGGGCGGCGGTGTCCGCCACCGGCATCGGGTTCTCCGCCACCAGCTGGAAGTCGTCGAGCGCTCCCCACGAGCCCGCGGAGAGGTCGAACTGCGCGGACACGGTAACGCGGGCGCCCTCGACGACGCTCACGACCGAGGTCGACGGGGTGTCGTAATTCTGCCAGCCGTTGAGGGACAGGTCCGCGCTTTGCGACGCGATGCCGGAGGCGAGCGTCAGGGTGGCCGTGTCGTCGTCACCCAGGGCTTCGCCGTGCACGCTCGCGCTGAGCACGTAGTCGCCCGCGGGCACGTCCTCGAGCGTCTGCGTGACCGTGAAGGTGAAGTCGCCGCCGCTGTAGAAGTGTGCCGCGGAGGCGCCAGAGATCACGTCCGAGGTCGACGGGATGGTGATGCCGGTGCCCGTGGTCTCCCACGGGGACTTGCCGTCCTCGAAGCCGGGGTTCACCAGGATGTTTTCGCCGGCGCCGCTGGCGTCACGGACGGTCACCGTCGCGGTGGTCTCGTAGCCGCTCGCCGTGGTGCCCGCGATCTCGTAGACGCCGCGACCAGTGATCCAGGACGCCTTGGCGGCCCAGGTGACCATCTCGGTCTCGGTGGTGCCGTCGGTGAAGGACACCGTGACGGTGGACGGCAGGGTGATGGCGTCACCGTCGGTCACGGTGATGGAGGGACGCTGGATCGAGTCGACCTCGCGCGGGGCAACCGAGCCGGTCTTCGCGTAGTCGAACACGCGTAGCGACTCGAGCGGGTTGCCGTCGAAGTCGAACATTGCCTGGTTGTCCCAGGCGGAGCCGCCGTACCACTTGCCGGCGTCATCGGGGTCGTACTCCCCCGCGTACGAGGCGGCCCAGCCGGAGCCGAACTCCTCCCACAGCGCCATGTTGGATTCCAGCTCAGCCGGGGTGCCGACGGGGATCCACGCGGGCTCCCAGTAGAAGACGCCAAGTCCGGCGTCACCCACCTGCGCCACGGCGTCGATCACGTCGCGGATCGCGAGGGCCTGGCCCTGGACCGTTGACGAGTACTTGTCGCTCGCGGTCGACGACCGGATCGTGTTCTCGTGGCCGTCGCCGTCCTCGAGCGTGTAGTTCCACGAGGTTTCGGCGACGATGACGTCCTTGTCGTAGGTGGACGCCACATTCGACAGCTGCGAGGTGAGGTTCGTCAGCGTCCCGTGCCAGTACGCGTAGTACGACGAGGCGAACACGTCGTACTCGATCTCGTCGCCGGTGTCGGCAATGCCGTCGGCGCCCTTGTCGAGCTTCTCGGCGTAGCCCATGTAGGTGCCGCGCTCGGGGTTGGTGAAGTGAATGGCCACCTTGACGTCGTCACCCAGGGTGTCGCGCACCGCATCGGCCCCCGCCTTGAACAGGGCGCCGGAGGTGGGCCATGCCTCGCCCGCGAGCTCGAGGTTGGTGGTCTCGTTGCCAATCTGGACCATGCCGATGTCCACGCCGGCCGCGTCCATCGACTCGAGCGTGTCGACGGTGTAGTCGTACAGCGCCTCCGCCTTCTCGTCGACGGACATGTCCTTCCAGGCCTTGGGCTCCTGCTGCTGGCCAGGGTGCGCCCAGAAGTCGGAGTAGTGGAAGTCGAGGAAGACCTTCATCCCGGCCTCGGTGGAGCGCAGCCCGATCTCCGTGGCGCGCTCGGCGTCGACGGTGCCGCCGCCGTAGCCCTTGCCCTCCGAGTCGTACGGGTCGTTCCACACGCGGATGCGTGAGTAGTTCACTCCCGCCTCGGCCATGACGTCGAACACGTCGGCCTCGTGACCCTCGAAGTCCTTGAAGGTGACGCCGGACTCCTCAAGCGACAGGATCGACGAGGCGTCGACGCCGTTCATGAAGTCATCGGCGAGGCCCTCGACCTTGGGCACCGTGATGCCCGCATCGACCGCCTCATCGTCGGCGGCGACTGCCGCTCCTGACAACCCTCCCACCGCGAGGGCGCTGATCGCAGCCGTGGCTGTGACCGCTCCCAGTCTTGATCGCAACTGTGCCATCGATCTTCCTTTCGATCGTCCTTGATCCGGGGTACTGCTGGTGACGGGGTTTTACTGCGGAGTGAGGCGCGGCGCGCCTCGGGCGGTGCTGGGATGAGCGGGTTCAGGCCCGCGGTTGCCGCCGTCGGTGGCGGGATTCACGGGCGGTGCCGTAGCGCGCGCCCGCGACGACAAAGCCCCCGGCGCGCGACGGCGTTCTCACCGTTGGGACCGGTCCCAACGGTGAGAACGCCGCGCTGCGTCGAGGGTGAAGGTGCATCGGCCCCGGGCTATCCCTTGACCGACCCGGCGGTGAGTCCGCCGACGATGTACTTCTGGAGCGACAGGAAGATGGCCAGGACGGGCAGCGACGCGATCACCGCGCCCGCCGCGAACAGGCCCCAGTTGGCGCTGAGCTGGTTCGACACCCACTGGTACATGCCGACCGCGAGGGTCCACTCGTCCTGCGACACCAGCACGATCTTGGCGAGGATGAAGTCTCCGAAGGCCGAGATGAAGGCCAGCAGACCCACCACCGCGAGGATGGGGGTGACGAGCGGCATGATGAGCTTCCAGAAGATCTGCGCGTGCGTGGCGCCGTCGACCTTCGCGGACTCGTCGATGTCGTTGGGGATCGTGTTGAAGAAGCCGTACATGAGGAAAGTGTTCGCGCCGAGCGCGCCGCCAAGATAGACGCAGATCAGCGCGATCTTCGAGTTGATGCCGAGAGCGGGAACCACGTTGCCGAGCGCCGTCAGCAGCAGGAACACGGACACGAAGGCGACGGTCTGCGGGAACATCTGGACGATCAGCAGCGTGGTGAGTCCGCCGCGGCGCCCCTTGAAGCGGAAACGCGAGAACGCGTAGGCCGCGCACGCGCCCATGAACACAGCGCCGAGCGCCGACGCGCCGCCGACGATCAGGGTGTTGACCACCCAGGTCCAGTACGAGGTGTCGGACAGCGCCGCATAATTGCTGAACGAGATGTCAGAGAAGAGGGACGACGTGCTCGACAGCGTCCCCGACGAGGACAGGGATGCCGACAGGACGTACACCAGCGGGAAGGCCGCATAGAAGATGATGATGGCGGCGACGGGGTACTTCCAGCCGATCTCGGCCCACCAGCGCCCGCGGCGGCTGGGGGTGCGGCGGGCGGGAGCCTGGGCGGTGACCTCAGTCATGGCTAGATCTCCTCAAGCTTGCGGGTCTGACGGAAGGCAATCGCGGAGATGATTCCGACGACGATGAACACGATGATCGACAGGGCCGATGCGAGACCGTAGTCGGCCGATCCTCCCGAGACTCCAGAGATGTTGTAGATCGCGGAGATCAGGATGTCGGTGGAGCCCAGGCCCGACGTGCCGGGGAACGGCGGTCCGCCTTCGGTCAACATGTAGATGATCGTGAAGTTGTTGAAGTTGAACGCGAACGACGAGATCGCGAGCGGCGCGGTCGAGACCATCAGCAACGGCAGCGTGATGGAGCGGAACTGGCGCCAACGGCCAGCGCCGTCCATGCGCGAGGCCTCCATGGTCTCGCTCGGAAGCGCCTGGAGCGCTCCGGTGCACACCAGGAACCAGTACGGGTAGCTCAGCCACAGGTTGACCCACAGGATCGCGAACTTTGCGAGCCAGGGATCTCCGAGCCAGTTGATGTCGGCGCCGAAGAAGAACCAGTCATTAATGATGCCGAACTCGCGGTTGAGCATGCCTCGCCACAGCAGGGCGGACATGAACGCGGGGAAGGCGTACGGGAGAATGAAGATGGTGCGCATCCACTTGCGGCCGCGAATGCGGTCGTCGTTGTAGATCAGCGCGAAGAGCAAGCCGAGACCGAAGCTCGTCAGCACCGTGAGGATCGCGAAGGCGAAGGTCCATAGCGTGACCTTCAGGAGCGGCCCGGCAAGGTTCTGGTCGGTCACCGCCTTGACGAAGTTGTCGAAGCCGACGGTGACGGACCATCCGGTCGGGAGCCTCGAACCGTCATCCGCGACGAAGTTACCGGTCTCCTGGTCGGCGACGTAGACCGTACCGGTCTCCTTGTCGGTGAAGGTCTGGGCCTCGTCGTCCCACTCGAGGGACGACTGGTAGATGGCACCGGACGAGCCGTCGCGCGTGCGCATCGACCCCTCCTCGGCGTCGTCCGAGACCGGCACGCGGAGGTCGATCACGTCCTGCTGAAGCGCCTGGTCCGCAAAGAGGTCGTTCTGAGTGACGATCTCCCAGCCGGGGACTTCGGTCGCACGGCCGCTGTCGTCGACCACGGCGCCGCTGACGGGCTCAAGGACGTCTTCCTCGGTTCCCACCGAGACGATGCCGTCCTGGGTGACGGCGAAGCCGAGCGTGTCGCCGTCGCGGACGATGGCGAGCGGCACGGTGGGAGTGCCCTCGACGCGGCGCTCGTTCTGAATGAGCGTCGCCTCGACCGCCTGTTCCTGCGAACCGGCGTGGCCGGTGCCGTAGTTGGTGAACGCCACATAGCCCGTGTAGGCGAGCGTGAAGAGCTGGAAGATCGCGAGGAAGATCAGGCCCGGGTACAGGTACTTCAACGGCAGGGTCCGCTTGGCGAAGTAGATGATGTCGGCGGCGACCAGCAGGATCACGGAGACCGCGAGGATGCTCCACGCCTCGGCATTCCAGGCCGACAAGATGATGGTGAGGCCGAGAGCATTCACCAGCGCCATCATCAGTAGCTTCGCGATGAAGCCCCATCCGAGTCCGCTCCAACGCCGCGCGTGCGACTCCCGCGGAGCCCGAGGCTCCTTCACCGCGATCGCGTCATCGTTCGCCATCATCTCTCCTGCTTCGTCTTTGATCACTGGCCGGACCTACGCCCGGGTGGAGAGTGAGGCGGGCCGGCGAGCCGGCCCGCCTCACTTTTGACATTAGCCGATCGAGGCCTCGAGCTCGGCGACCATCGCGTCCCAGGTGCCCGTGGGGTCATCCGTGGCGCCGGTGATGATCTGGATCTCGGCGGCGTTCCACAGGTCCCACACGTTGCCCATCTCGGGGATCGACGGCATCGGCACGCCCTGGGCGGCCGAGGCGACGAAGCCGGCGGTGATGGGGTCGGCGGAGAACTCCTCGGCGAGCGAGGTCAGCGCGGGAAGGCGGGGGTCAGCCTCGTACAGGGCGCGCTGGGCGTCCTCGGTGGCCATGTAGTTGGTGAGGAACTGGTTGGCCAGCAGCGTGTTCTCGGACTGCGAGGACACGTAGAAGCCCTGGACACCCACGAACGGGGCCGCGTCCTCGCCACCGGCGGAGACCATCGGCGAGACGACGATGTTCATCGAGTCATCGTCGAAGAACGGCATCCACGGACCCTGGAGCAGGAACGGCACCTCGCCATCGGCGAAGAGCTGGTTCGACGTGTCGTAGTCGATGGTGTCCGAGAAGTAGCCGGTGCCGGCCTGGCCGTTGTCGTACAGGAACTGCGCGTAGGCCTGTCCGGCCTCGCCGCCCATGCCGACCTCGGTGGTGTACGAGCCGGACTCGTCCTGCACGAACACGGGAGCACCGAAGGACGTCTGGACGGGGTAGGAGCTGTAGCCGTCACCCGTGGTGCCGTTGGTGTACAGCAGGAACGGACGGTCCTCGAAGCCCGCCTCCTCGGCCATCGAGATCATCTCGTCCCACGTGGTGGGGGCCGTGTCGCCGACGAGGTCGGCGTTCTGGATGAGGGCGATCGCCTCGGTGGCGTACGGAAGGCCGTAGAGCTGGCCGTCGTAGGTGAACGCGTCCACCGCAACCTGCTCGAAGTCGTCCGCGGTCTCGCCGAGGTCGACGGTGTTGACGACGCCGGCCTCGACGAGCGCGCCAGCCCAGTCGTGCGCGCCGACGGTGATGTCGGGGCCCTCGCCGGTGGGGACCTGGGCGATGAAGTCGTTGCGGAGGTCCTCGAAGTTCTTCTGGACGATCTCGACGGTGGCGCCGGTCTCCTCCTGGAACGTGTCGGCCACGGTCTGGATGGCGCCCTCGCGCTCGGCGTCGGTCCAGATGGTGAGGGTCTGGCCCGAGGCGTCAATCGCGGGCGCCTCGGAGGTGGAGGCGGTGGGCTCGGTGCTGGCGGTCTCCGCGGGCTCGGGGTCCGAGCTGCACGCGGCGAGGAGCGAGGCGGTCGCGAGAACCGCGGCTCCCATTCCGATCTGCTTACGCATGGTGTTTCCTTCCGAAGTCAGGTCGACGGCTTCTCTGCCTTGAGCTCTGCCGGCGACCGTGGTGCTCACGGGAGCCGGTCGGCTCCCGCTCGGTGATGCGGGTTCGGGTCGGTGCGGTGCGTCTGCGTCACCGCTTCACGGGTGGTCGATTCAAGCACCACCCCCCTGCTGCGCCCTCGCGATGCGGACGACTGCTGCGTCCCCGCCCTTGAGGTCGAGCGTTCCGTCGATCTGGGCACCACTCAGCAGCTCGGTGCCGGTGATCGACAGGCTTACGGCGTCCTCGCGGTGGTTGACCGCGATGACGAAGTCGTGATCCGCGCCGTGGCGCGTAATGGTCTCGAGGCCCTCGGGCCCGCCCGCCGGGACGATGCCGGCGTCGGCATAGACCTGCGCGAAGACCGGGGCGAGGGTCTCGTGGGTGAGGCGTGCGCCCACGTACCAGCCGGCACCCTGGCCGTGCTGGTGGCGGGTGATGGCCGGAAGCGCATCGCCGGGGCCACCGGCGAAGGTGCCGCGCACCTCGGCGCCGGCCAGGGCGATGTCCTCGGCCCACGCATCGGCCGTCATGGCGGCGCCGTCGAAGACGACGTCGCAGGTCTCGCCCTCGCGCAGCGGCAGGAACTCCTCGACGGTGAGACCGAGCGCGTCCTTCAGCGGGGCGCCGAAGCCGCCCGCGTGGACCGCGTCGTGCTCGTCGACGATGCCGGAGAAGGCCCCGACGAGCAGCGTGCCGCCGCCGGCGACGTACGCGCAGAGGTTCTCGCCCGCGGCAGCCGTCAAGAGGTACGACGAGGGGGCCACGACGAGGCGGTAGCCGGACAGGTCCGCCTCGGGGTGGGCGAAGTCGACGGTGACGTCGTCACGCCACAGGCGCTCGTAGTAGGCGCGCATGCGCTCACGGAACTGCATGTCGTCGCTGGGACGCCACTCGAGGTCGTGCGCCCACAGTGACTCCCAGTCGTACAGCACGGCGACGTCGGCGACGACGCGCGAGCCACGCACCTCGGCGATGTCCTTGAGGTGCTGCCCCAACTGGACCACCTCACGGAACACGCGCGAGTCCTTGCCAGCGTGAGGGAGCATCGCCGAGTGGAACTTCTCCGCGCCGGAACGCGAGGCGCGCCACTGGAAGAACAGGATGCCGTCGGCGCCGCGACCCACGTGCGTGAGGGCGTTGCGGCGCTCCTCGCCGGGGCGCTTCGCGACGTTGCGGCCCTGCCAGTTCACCGCGGAGCTGGAGTGCTCCATGAGGATCCACGGGTCGTTACCGCCCACGGAGCGGGTGAGGTCGGCCGACAGCGCGAGGCCCACGTGGCCATCGGGGTCGGGGGCCCACAGGTAGTGGTCGTCGGAGACGACGTCCACCTCCTGCGCCCACTTCCACAGGTCGGTGTTCCACGACTGGTGCGCCATGAAGTTGGTGGTGACGGGCTTGTCCGAGTGCTGGCGGATCGCGTCGCGCTCGATGCGGAAGCACTCGCGCAGCTGGTCGTCGGTGAAGCGTGCCCAGTCGAGCTTCATCGCGGGGTTCGCGATGGTCGGGGTCGCGGCGGGGGCGACAACGTGCTCCCAGTCGCCGTAGCGCTGACCCCAGAAGGCGGTGCCCCAGGCCTCGTTGAGGGCCTCGAGGGTGCTGTAGCGGCCCTGCAGCCACAGGCGCCAGTTGGCGACCGAGCGGGGGCCGAAGTCCTCGCCGACGGGCACGCCGTACTCGTTGTGGACGTGCCACATGACGACGGCGGGGTGGTCGGCGTAGTGGCGCGCCAGCTCGGTGGCCATGCGCGCGATCGCCTCGCGGTACTCGGTCGAGGCGTGAGACGCCATGCCGCGCGAGCCGAAGCCCATGACGGTGCCGTCCTTGGTGATGACCCGCGACTCGGGGTACGCGTGGAAGAACCAGGCGGGGGGCGACACGGAGGGCGTGCCGAGATCGACGGCGATGCCGTTGGCGTGAAGGAGGTCGAGCAGCTCGTCCATCCAGGAGAAGTCGTACAGCCCCTCCTTGGGCTCGAGCATCGCCCACGAGAAGATGCCGACGGACACGAGGTTCACCCCGGCCTCGCGCATCAGGGCGACATCCTCGTCCCACACCTCGCGAGACCACTGCTCGGGGTTGTAATCCCCGCCGTAGGCCATCCCGTCGAGAGCGGGCCAGGAATTGATCGACATGACACTCCATTGGATCGGGCGGCCCGAGGGCCGCGACAAGCTTCGGTCACCCTGTCGGGGGACTGTGACCGGTCCCAGTCTGACCTACCGCAGAAGCGGTTGGCAAACCGCCGGTGCCATCGTGACTGAACCGTGACTTTCCCGTGATCTGTCGTGATGGACGCCGATTGGAATCGTTTACATTGTGCCTTCCCCGTGGGCGCCGTGCCCTTCCCGATGCCGGTTCGTGACCTAACTGTAACCGCTTGCATTCCTGACCGGTCACCGTCGTTCATGGCCCCGCTAGGCTCTGTGCTCGTGGAACCCATCGATGCACCCGCGGCGCGCCCGACCCGGCGCAAGCCGACTATCCGCGACGTCGCGGCGGCCGCCGGGGTGTCGCGCGGCACCGTGTCGCGCGTGATCAACGGAGGTCACTGGGTCTCCCCCGAGGCGCGCGCCAAGGTGGAGCAGGCCATCGAGACCACTGGCTACTACGCCAACACGCACGCCCGGTCGCTCGCGACCGGCCGCTCCGACTCCGTGGCCTTCCTGCTGACCGAGCCCCAGCACCTCCTGTTCGCCGACCCGACCTTCGCGCTCCTGCTGCGCGGCGCTGCCGAGGCCCTCGCCGCGCGTCGCAAGACGCTCGTGCTGCTGGTGGCGGGAACGCCCGAAGAGCGGGAGAACGTCTCGCACTTCGTAGGCGCCGGCCACGTCGACGGGGTCCTCCTCATCTCCTCTCACGAGAAGGACCCGCTCCTGGACGGCCTCATCGCCGCCGGCGTACCCACCGTCGCGTGCGGCATCCCCCTGGGTCACCAGGACGACGTCATCACCGTGTCGATCGACGAGGTGGGCTCCGCGCACACGGCCGCGAGGCATCTCGTGGGCCTTGGCCGCGAGCGCATCGCGATGATTGCCGGCCCGGAGGACACCCCCGGCGGCCGCTTCCGCGTGGTCGGCTTCCGGGAGGAGCTCGGCGACCGTTTCGTCGAGGGCCTCGTCGAGCGGGGCGACTACTCGCACGAGTCCGGTGCCGCGGCGATGGCGGCGCTGCTTGCCCGCGACCCCGCGATCGACGCCGTGTTCGCCGCCTCGGACCGCATGGCCGCCGGCGCTATCGCGACGCTGCGAGCCGCGGGCAAGAACGTCCCTCAGGACGTCGCGGTCGTCGGCTTCGACGACTCCGGCCTCGCCGCGCAGGTGGACCCGCCGCTGACGACCATGCACCAGCCCTTCGACGAGATCTCCGCGGAGATGGTGCGCCTCCTGCTCGAGGCCATCGAGGGCAAGGAGCCCGCATCGGTCACCCTGCCCGCCTCCCTCGTGACTCGCGCCAGCGCGTGACGACGCCCGCCAGCCGGCCAACGCGGCGCGCCCCTCGGGCCGCCGCCGCCCTGCCTATGACGCGCCTATTCGGCCTGGTTGTCGCCCACCGCGCGTGGGTGTTGCCCGGCGCGAGTTCCCGGTAGGTTCGCTCTATGGCCTTCCCTGGTGAGCTGTCTGTTGGACGAATCCCGGTTGTGGGCGTCGAGCCCACGCTTGAGGAGGGCCGGTGGCCGGTCCGTGCCGTGGTGGGCGAGGCGGTCCCCATCCAGGCCACGATCTTCCGCGAGGGCCACGACGCCGAGGGCGCGACCATCGTCGTGACCCGCCCGGACGGCAAGCGCGACGTGCGCCCGATGCCCGTCAAGGAGTGGGGCATCTCTCTGTACGAGGGCATCTACATTCCCCACCTTGAGGGCATGCACACGTTCCGCGTCGAGGGCTGGTCGGACCCGTACTCGACCTGGGCCCACGCCGCCGAGGTCAAGGTCGCGGCAGGAGTGGACGTCCAGCTCATGCTCGACGAGGGCGTCCAGGTCCTCACCAGGGCGCTTAAGGAGGTGCGCCGCAAGGCCGCCCGCAAGGACCTCCTGGCCGCCGCCATCGCGTCGCTGCAGGACAAGTCGCTGTCCCCCGGGCTGCGCCTGGCGCCCGCGCTGGCCGATGCTGTGCGCGAGGAGCTGACGGAGCGGCCCCTGCGCGAGTGGGTCAGCCCGTCGCGTGAGTACCCCCTACTGGTGCAGCGCGAGAAGGCCCTCGTGTCCGCCTGGTACGAGATCTTCCCGCGCTCCGAGGGCGCGCGGTACAACGCCCGCACGGACGAGTGGCGCTCGGGCACGTTCGCGACCGCGGCGAAGCGCCTTCCCGCCATCGCCGAGATGGGCTTCGACGTCGTCTATCTGACGCCGATCCACCCCATCGGCTCCACCCACCGCAAGGGCCGAAATAATTCGCTGACCGCCGAGCCGGGCGACCCCGGAAGCCCGTACGCCATCGGCGCCGCCGAGGGCGGACACGATGCCATCCACCCCGAGCTGGGCACGATGCGTCAGTTCAAGAACTTCGTCAAGGCTGCGGCGGACAACGGGCTGGAGGTGGCGCTCGACCTGGCGCTGCAGTGCTCCCCCGACCACCCCTGGGTCACCGAGCACCCCGAGTGGTTCACGCAGCGCCTCGACGGCACCATCGCGTACGCCGAGAACCCCCCGAAGAAGTACCAGGACATTTACCCCCTGAACTTCGACAACGACCCCGAGGGCATCTACCGCGCCGTGCGCGACGTGCTCCAGGTGTGGATCGACGCGGGCGTCACGCTGTTCCGCGTCGACAACCCTCATACCAAGCCGCTGACGTTCTGGGAGCGGCTCATGGCCGACGTCGCGCGCACGCACCCCGACGTCATCTTCCTTGCCGAGGCGTTCACGCGGCCCGCGATGATGCACACACTCGCCAAGATCGGCTTCCACCAGTCGTACACGTACTTCACCTGGCGGCCCACGCCGGAGGAGATGGGCGAGTACCTCGAGGAGGTCTCCGGCGACTCGAGTTTCTACATGCGCCCCAACTTCTGGCCCACCACGCACGACATCCTCACGCCCGACATGCAGACCGGCGGCGCCCCGCTGTACCGGGCGCGCGCTGTCCTCGCCGGCACCGGGTCCCCGTCGTACGGGATCTACACGGGCTACGAGCTCGTCGAAAACGTGCCCCGGCCGGGCGTCGAGGAACAGATCGACAACGAGAAGTACGAGTTCAAGCACCGCGACTGGTCCAAGGCCGACCAGTACGGCGTGCGGGACGTCATCACGCGCGTCAACGCCGCCCGCAAGCGCCACGTCGCGCTGCGCCGCCTGCGCGGCCTCACGGTGCACGAGAGCTCGAACCCGCACATCCTGTGCTACTCGCGCCACGTTCCCGCCGACCAGTCCCCCACGGGTAAGGCGGACACCGTCATCGTCGTCGTGAGTTTCGAGCCGCAGATCACTCACGACGCGATCATCCGCCTCGACATGGACGCGATCGGGCTCAGCGACGACGCGAGGGTCGTCGTCGACGACGCCCTCACGGATGCGACCTACGCGTGGGGCAAGGAGTTCTACGTGAGGCTCGACCCCGCGGTGACCATGGCCCACGTTGCGGAGGTCCGCACCCCGTGACCCCGGCATCGGCCCCTCAGACCACGAACGGAAGGCGGTGACGCATGGCTGACAAGGCCATCGACCCCTCGGTGCTGCGAGAGATCGCCTCGGGTACCCACCACGAGCCCCATGCCGTCCTCGGCCCGCACGTGCACGAGGTCGGCGTCTCGGTGCGGGTGCTGCGTCCGCTCGCGAGCACCGTGTCCATCGAGACCCTCGAGGGCACCTTCGACGCGATTCACGAGGACGCAGGCATCTGGCGAGCCGAACTGCCCGGCGAGGAGGCTCCCGACTACCGCGTCCACGTCGCCTACGACGGCGCTCCCACGCGTCAGGACGACCCCTACCGCTTCCTTCCCACCATCGGCGAGCTCGACCTCCACCTCATCCGCGAGGGCCGTCACGAACGGCTGTGGGAGGCGCTCGGCGCCAACGTTCACCACTTCCCGTCGGTGCTCGGCGACGTCCACGGCGTGTCGTTCGCTGTGTGGGCCCCGAACGCGCGGGCAGTGCGCGTCGTCGGCGACTTCAACTCCTGGGACGGCACCGGCCACGCCATGCGCTCGCTGGGTTCGTCCGGCGTGTGGGAGCTGTTCATCCCCGGCATCGGCGCCGGCACCATCTACAAGTACGAGATCCTCGGCAAGGACGGTACCTGGCGCCAGAAGGCCGACCCCATGGCGCGGTCCACCGAGGTCCCGCCGCAGACCGCCTCCGTGGTGGCCGCCTCCGACTACGCGTGGGGCGACGACGAGTGGATGACCAAGCGCGGCCAGGCCGAGGCCCACCGCGCCCCCATGAGCGTCTACGAGGTCCACCTCGGCTCGTGGCGCCAGGGGCTGAACTACCGCGACCTCGCTGACCAGCTTGTCGAGTACGTGACGCGCCTGGGCTTCACGCACGTCGAGCTGATGCCCGTCATGGAGCACCCCTTTGGCGGGTCCTGGGGCTACCAGGTGACGTCCTACTATGCCCCCACGTCACGCTTCGGCTCCCCCGACGAGTTCCGCCACCTGGTGGACACGCTGCACCGCGCGGGAATCGGCGTCATCCTCGACTGGGTGCCGGGCCACTTCCCCAAGGACGAGTGGGCGCTGGGGCGCTTCGACGGCACTCCGCTGTACGAGCACCCGGACCCACTGCGCGGCGAGCAGCCCGACTGGGGAACCTTCATTTTCGACTTCGGTCGCCCCGAGGTGCGCAACTTCCTGGTGGCGAACGCCGTCTACTGGCTCAGCGAGTTCCACGCGGACGGCCTGCGAGTCGACGCCGTGGCCTCGATGCTGTACCTGGACTACTCCCGCCAGGCCGGGCAGTGGCGCCCCAACATCCACGGCGGCCGCGAGAACCTCGACGCCATCGCTTTCCTTCAGGAGGCCAACGCCACGGCATACCGCACGAATGCCGGCATCGTGATGATCGCCGAGGAGTCCACCGCGTGGCCCGGCGTCACGGCCCCCACGAACGGCGGCGGCCTGGGCTTCGGGCTTAAGTGGAACATGGGCTGGATGAACGACACCCTCCGCTACCTCGCGGAGTCGCCCGTCAACCGCCACTATCACCACCACACCGCGACCTTCTCGCTGATGTACGCCTTCTCCGAGCAGTTCATGCTGCCGCTCAGCCACGACGAGGTGGTCCACGGCAAGGGATCCCTCGTGACGCGCATGCCCGGCGACCACTGGCAGAAGCTCGCCGGGGTGCGTGCGCTGCTGGCGTACCAGTGGTCTCACCCCGGGAAGCAGCTGGTGTTCATGGGTGCGGAGCTGGGCCAGGAGGCCGAGTGGTCCGAGGGCCGCTCGCTCGACTGGTGGCACCTCGACGACCCGCTCCACCAGGGTGTGCAGGATCTGGTACGTGACCTCAACGCGCTGTACAAGGCCACCCCGGCACTGTGGGAGCGCGACACCGACCCACAGGGATTCACCTGGATCGACGCGGACGACTCCGAGCACAACACTCTCGCGTTCCTGCGGTGGGACTCGCGCGGCGAACCCGTCGCCGTCGTCGTGAACTTCGCCGGCACTCCCCACGAGGGCTACCGGCTGGGCCTGCCCGCCGGTGGCGCGTGGGACGAGGTGCTGAACACCGACTCCGAGCTGTACGGCGGCTCCGGCGTGGGCAACCTCGGCAGGGTGCAGGCCGAGGACGTCGCCCACGGCTCGTGGGACCACAGCGCCCTCATGCGGGTGCCCCCGCTGGGCGCCGTGTTCCTCCGCCCCCACCGCGGCTAGCGGCCCGCACGCCTACGGCCAAGGGCCCGGCTCCCCTCGCGGGGAGCCGGGCCCTTGACAGTGGTGCGGAGGTTTAGAACAGCGCGGCCGACAGCGAGCGACGCGCCTCGCCCACGCGCGGGTCCGTGGGTCCCACCACGTCGAAGAGCTCGACGAGGCGCAGGCGCACCTTCTCGCGGTCGTCACCGGCGCTAGCGCGCACGGCGTCGATGAGGCGCGCGAACGCGTCCTCGACCTGTCCGCCCATCACGTCGAGGTCGGCGACGGCCATCTGTGCCTCGAGGTCGCCAGGGGCATCGGCCGCGGCCTTGCGCACCGCGGCGAGGTCGGCCTCCCTGGTGCGACTCATGAGCGCCACCTGCGCGCGCCCGGCCTTTGCGTCGTGATCCTTGGGGTTCTCGCGCAGCGCCTGGTCGTACGCGGCGATGGCGGCGTCGTAGTCCTCGCGCTCGATGGCGTCGTAGGCCTCCTGGTGCAGGGGCGGCAGCGGTTCGGGCTCGGGCTCCGCGGCGGGCGCGGAGGCGTCCACGCGCCCCGTCACGCCGTGCTGGCCCGCCACCTCGAGCACCTGGTCGAGGATCTCCTTGATCTGGGCCTGCTCCGCGCTGCCCTGGAACAGCGGGGCGGGGCGTCCGGCGATCAGCGCCACCGCCGTCGGCACCGCGTTGATCTGCAATGCCTGGGCGATGCCGCCCTGGGTATCGATATCGCAGCGGCCCACCACAAAGCGGCCGTCGTAGCCCGCCGCCACCGTGCGCACGGTCTCCACCAGCTCGCGCGACGCGGGCGATGCCGAGGACAGGAACACGATGACGACCGGTACCTGCGTCGACTGCTGGGCGAGCTCGTTGAGGTTCGCCTCGGTGACGTCCACGACGGCGGGAAGTGCCGCCGATCCTGGGGCCGCGGCGGGGGCGGCCACCGGGGCCGCCTGGGCGAACTGGGACAGGTCGGGCGCACCGCGCAGCGGCACGTCGGGGTTCTGAGTCATCGTTTCCTTTACTCTCCGGAGACCTTGATCAGGTTGTGATCGGCGGCCACGACGGCGGGCTTCGCGTCCGAGTCGGGGCCGGGGATGGACATCACGATCATGTCGAGATAGTGGTGAGTGACCTTGTCGTCGAGCTCACCGTCGAGCAGCGGCTCGTCGGCCTTGGGGATGGACACCGTGGCGTCCTCGACGGTGAACGACGAGGTGATCGCGATCGGCGCGAACACGAGCGCACCCCCGTCGGCGGTGCCCATGACGTAGGTCGAGTCTGTGCGTGATTCGACCGTGTCCATGTACTCGCCATCCTGCTCCTCGGCCGCGTCCGTCAACGTGTCGCGGGCGGTGAACAGCTGGTCGCGGTAGGAGTCCTCCACGAACGCGTCGTTCAGCTCTGCCCCGGGTCCCTCACGCAGCAGCGACAGGTAGTCGCCGAGCACCGCGTGCGCCGTGGGGTCGAGCGAGTCATCGTCGAGGCTCAGCTGCTCGGAACCGGTGGTGGTGCCGGGCATGGCCGGCACCGTCGCACCCGGGATCATGTGAGCCCAGCCGCGCATTTGGTAGTCGGCGTCGATCGAGTCCTGGACCCACAGGTAGATCACCGGAGTCTCGTCCTCCGACGCCTGAGCGGACACCGTCGCAAGGGTGCGAGGCCATGTGTCGGCCGCCGACGCGTAGACCGCCTGCTGATCGGCGGGAAGGGCGACCGGCGTCTCGTCACCGGTGGCCTTGGTGTATTGCGCCTTGCGGATCGTGACGGCGTCGCCGCCCACACGATCCGTGAGGAGGCCGGCGTCCTGATTCTCGTCGGCGGCCGCGAGCTCCTTCATGGTCGCGTCGACGATTCGCGTCGATTGCGCCTCCAGGAGAGCGGCGGATTCCGTCATCGGCGGGGCCGAGGTGACGGGGGCGGGGACCTCGGCGACGCAGCCGGTGAGGACAAGGGCCGATGCCACGGCCACCCCGGAGGCGGCGATCAGGCGGTTCATGAGCGTCCCTCCTCGTGGGTGTCGGTATCGGGATCCGGCGTGGTCGCCGACCCGGGCTCCGTCGGGCTCGACGGGGTCGCGGGCGTGGAACCCGTTGCAGGCGTTGCACCCGTGTCGGGGGTCGGGGCCGATGCGGGCTCGTCGGGCTCGTCCAGCGACGCCTCGGGCAGGTGCTCGCCCGCAGCGCGGCGTGCGCGGCGCGTGCCGAGCTCGGCGTCGACGTCGCCCGTGCGCTGGCGCTTAGCCGTCCACTCCTCGTACTTGGCCTGGGCGGGCCGCAGGTCGATGAAGCGCAAAATCAGCGCGATGAGGCCGATCACGGTGAGGACGGCGCCCCACCAGATGAGCGGCGTGATCCAGCCGTCGTTGACCTCGCGCTCGAAGCCCACGTCGGTGCTCGCGAGCGCGGAGCCGTCGCGCGACATGACGACGAGGGTCTCGCCCTCGGCGACGTCCGACGCCGTGATCTCGAGGCGGTCGGTGCCGTCCCATTGGTCGCGCCAGTGGTCCTCGGAGGTGTCGGCGAGGAGATCCACCTCTGGCTCGGGGCTTGCGGAGGCGTCAGGGCTTGCGCTCGCCGACGGCTCGTCGCTGCTGGCCGCGGATGCCTCGGCGCTCGGCGATGCCGAGGGGCTGGGGCTTGCGCTGGTCGCGGCATCGACTCCGTAGGGTGCGGTGGCGAGCACCTCCCACTCGGGTAGGCCGGTCACCTGGATGGCCTCGTGCTCGGCCAGCCAGGCATCGGCGTCGGCGGGGCGCGCGGTCACGGCGACCAGGTCACCCTTGCCCTCGACACCGATGGTGCTGTCCTCGGCAAAGGCAATCATCTCGGGCTCATAGACCACCACGGCGGTGGTGAGCTCTGCCACGGCGCTGACCTCGGTCGGCGGCCGCTGTGCGTCGGCGATCAGGCCGGCCGCCAACAGCAGCACTCCGATCACGCCGGCGATCAGCGCGGTCGTCCTCACAGTCACGTCGGACCTCCTTCATTCCCGTCCACTCTAGGAGACACACCGCCCAACGTCCCAGTTCGCGGCTTTGTGCCACCTGTGAGCGGCCATTACCCTGGAGCGGATTGCGCACGCCATCAAGGCGCTGCGCCCGAGGAGTTGAGTGATGCCAGAGGACAACCTGCCCTTCCCCGTCGCCATGCGCGGATACGACCGAGAAGCCGTGGCCGCACACGTGGCGCGCCTCGAGGACTCGCTGAAGGAGGCGCAGGACGCCGCGGAGCAGGCAAGGAAGGACGCCGATTCCACCCGGTCGTCGCTCGACGAGGCGCAGCGCACGCTGCGCGAGTCCGAGCAGCCCACCTACAAGGGCCTCGGCGCCCGCGTCGAGCAGCTCCTGCGCTCGGCCGAGGAGCAGTCGTCCGACGTCGTCGCGCGCGCGAACACGCACGCGCAGGACACCGTCGCGCGCGCCCAGGTCGCGGCGCAGCAGCTACGCGCCCGCGCGGACAACGAGGTTGCTGAGATCCTCGCGCAGAGCCGCCGCGAGGCCGAGGAGATCCGCACCGCCAGCGAGCACGAGGCCACGGGCGTCAAGGAGGCAGCGCAGCGCGCCGCCGCCGAGACCGTCGAGAAGGCCAGGCGCGACGCCGAGCGAGTCAAGGCCGGCATCGACGCCGAGGTCGCCGAACTCAAGGCGGGCGCGGATCGCGAGGCGCACGCGCTGCGCGCGACCGCGGAGCGCGAGGCCACCGAGATCCGCGTCACCGCCCAGCGCGAGGCCCAGGAGCTGCAGGAGAACGCCCGCGCCGAGGCCGAGCGCCTGAGCGCCGAGGCCGTCGCGGAGGCCGAGCGCGTCGCCGCGGAGGCCGAGCAGGCCCTGGCCGAGGCGCGCGCCGAGGCTAAGCGTCTTGAGGGCGAAGCGCGCGACACCCGCAGCGCCGCCGATGCCGAGGCATCGGACATCCGCGCCACCGCGGAGGCCGACGCCGCCAACCTGCGCAACGAGGCTCACTCGTTCCTCACCCAGGCGAATCGCGAGGCAGACTCGACCCGCGCTGCGGCCGAGACGGATGCGCGCGACCTGCGTGCCGCCGTCGCAGCCGAGGTGGCATCGCTGCGTGCCGATACCGACGAGTACGACGAGGCGATGCGCGCCGACGCGGAGTCCTACGCAACGGGCACCAGGGACGAGGCCGACGGCTACGACCGCGACACCCGCCAGGAGGCCGACGAGTACGCGCGCACCGCGCGCGCCGAGGCCGACACCTACGGTGATGACACTCGTGCCAAGGCGGACGAGGACGCCGCGCAGACCCGCGCCGCCGCCCAGACCCACCACGACGAGGTCGCGGCGGCCGCCGCCGCTCACCGTGCCCAGGTGGAGGCCGCGGCCTCCGAATACGACCGCGAGACGCGCGAGGGAGCGGACGACTACGCCCAGCAGACCCGCGCCGAAGCGGACGACGACGCCGCCGACGCTCGCGAGGCCGCTGACGCCTACGGCGCCGAGGTCAGGGCCGATGCGGCTGCGCACCTCGAGCGCGTGCGCTCCGACGCCGACGAGTACAGCAACGTCACTCGCGCCGAGGCGGTGGACTACCTCGCGACCCTCACGGACGAGGCCGACGAGTACTCCCGTTCCACCCGCTCCGAGGCGGACGGCTACTCCTCCGCGACCCGTACCGACGCCGACGACTACTCGCGAGCCACGCGTGCGGACGCCGACGGTTACGACGCCACCGCGCGCAGCGAGGCCGACGCCTACTCGCGTCTGACCAGGGCCGACGCGGACCGCTACTCGGACGCGACCCGCTCGGGCGCCGACACGTACGACGCCGAGACCCGCACCGACGCCGACCAGTACCGTGACGCCACGCGCGCCGAGGCCGACACCTACGCTGCCGACACGCGCGGCGCGGCCGACGAGTACGACGCCGCCACCCGCTCCGACGCCGACCAGTACAGCGAGGCGACCCGCACGGAGGCTGACCAGTACGGCGAGGCGACCCGGGCATCGGCCGACGACTATGACGGCGTCACGCGCGCCGAGGCCGACACCTACGCTGCCGACACGCGCGGCGCGGCCGACGAGTACGACGCCGCCACCCGCTCGGGCTCCGATGCCTACGCCGACGCAACAAGGGCCGCCGCGGAGACCGCGAGCCGCCAGCTGCGCAAGGACGCCGACCTGTACGACCAGGCGACCCGCAAGGCCGCCGACGACTACGACGCCGAGACCAGGACTGCCGCCGACGACGACGCCGCAGCGGTGCGCCGCGAGGCGGACGACTACGACGCCGAGACCCGCAGCGCCACGCGCACCTACGACGAGGTGACGCGCCGCGAGGCGGACGCCTACGCGCAGTCCACCCGCGAGGGCGCCGACCGCGACGCTGCGAAGGCCCTGCAGGACGCCGCGGACGAGGCCGAGGAGCGCCTCACCGCCGCGCAGCAGGAGGCGAAGCACATGATGGGCATCGCGCAGCGCGACGCCGATCAGGCTCGCGCGGAGGGCACCGCGGACGCCGACGCCGCTCGCGAGGAGGCGCGGCGTGCCCGCGAGGACCTGCAGATCGAGATCGCGCAGCGCCGCGAGAACGCCGAGAAGGAGCTGACGGCCCGCCACGAGGAGGCCAAGGCCGAGACGGCCGCCATGGTCGAGGACGCCAGGGTCCGCGCCGACGAGGCCGAGGAGCGCCTCTCCGGCGCCCTGGAGCGTGCCGAGGTCACCCGCCGCGACGCGGAGGTGCACGCGCAGACGCTGCTCACCAACGCGCGCAACAACGCCGACGAGATCGTCTCGGATGCGCGCGAGCACGCCGAGGCGATCATCTCGGAGGCGGTGAGCGACGCCGAGCGCGAGCGCACGATGGCCGCGCGCGAGGTCGACGAGCTCAACCGCCAGCGCGAGTCCATCACCGGCTACCTCGACGAGCTGCGCAACCTCCTGGGCGCGGACCCGGTCGCGGGCCTGGCCAAGGCGAGCGCGCTGCGTGCCGAGGTGGAGGCTGCCGAGGCGACCGCCGGATCCCAGGACTGACGAGGACACGCGTGGACGGCAACCGCGACGACGACACCGCACGGCGCCTGGCCCAGGCCGACGCGCTCGAGCGGCGTCGCCTCGCGGAGGTCGCCCACGCGGCCGACCTGGTGCGCCAGTTCCGTGACGACGCGGTGGCCGCCGGTCTTGCGACAGCGCGGCTCACGGCGCGCACCTACGACGGGCGCTCCCGCTACAAGACCGATGTGAGCGGCTGGTACCTGCGCCACGACCGGTCGGTGGCGGTGGGCACGGACGGCCAGTTCTACGTGCTGTCGGTGCCGGCAAGCCTGCGAGGGCGGCTCGCCGGGGTCTCCGTACCGCCCGCCGAGCCCCCGATCGAGCTGGGCAAGGGCGGGCGCGACGGCGAGTCGATGCCCATGCGTCAGGCGCTCGAGCAGCGCCTCGCGGCCGGAGACGACTGGTCCTGAGCGGGCACTACCTCAGCAGCGGCGCGAGCGCGGCCGCCACCGCGGCGGGGTCCTCGAACGCCGCCAGGTGACCCACGCCGGGGATGACGGTGGTCGCGACGCCGAGAGCATCGGCCATGGCGTCGACATCCTCGCGGGGCGTGACAGCGTCGCTCTCCCCCGCGATCACCACGGCGGGGCCGTCGATGGCGCGCAGCACCTCGAGCCGGTCGGGGCGGGCAGCCATCGCGCGCTGGCCCCAGGCGATGCCGTCGCCGCGATGCCGGCCGATGTTGCGGGCCACCCACTCGACGAGCTCCTCGCGGCGCGGCCCCTCGGTGCCGATGAGGCCCTCGGCCATCGCCGCGGGGTCCTCGACGGCGTCGCGGTGCTCCACGGCATCGGCCGTCGCGAGGCGCTTGGCGGCGGCCTCCTCCGTGTCCGCGACCGCCTTGGTGGCGATGAGACCGAGCCCGGCCACCGCGTCGGGGTGGCGCTCCGCGACAGCCATCGCGACGTAGCCGCCCATGGAGCAGCCGATCCAGTGCGCGGCGTCCTCGCCGGTCGCCTCACGCATGGCGAGCACGGCGGCGTCGGCGATGAGCTCGAGGCCGGGCTCCTCGTCGGGCAGGGGCATCTCGCCGATGCCGGGCATGTCGAACGTGATGACGTCGCCGCGCACGTCGGAGCCGAGCACCGACAGGAGCCCCTCCCACTGCGCGCGATCGACGGGGAAGGCGTTGAGGAGGACGATGGGCGTTCCGGTCATGCGAGCACCTCGTTCGGGACGGCGGTGGGCAACGGTCCGACGCCGGGGGCGACACGGTCGACGATGGCGTCGAGCACCAGTCTGACGTACTTCTCCCCCACCCACAGGTGTTTGGCGCCCTCGACGGGCACGAGATCGAGCTGCGTGAGGGGCGCGAATCGCTCGCGCGCCTCGTCGGGCTGCAGGAAGTCGTCGAGCTCGGGCACGAGCGCCGTGACGGGACGGCCAGTGGCGGCCCAGCGCTCGAGGTCGGCGTCCTTGGCGCGATGGAGCGGCGGCGACAGCAGGATGGCGCCCTCGACGTCCTGGTCGGCTCCGTGCATGAGCGTGAGCTCGGTGCCGAACGACCAGCCCACGAACCAGCGGCGAGGAAGCCCCCGCTCGACTGCGAACGCGACCGCGGCCCTGACATCGGCCGCCTCCGTGACCCCCTCGCCGAACTCCCCTTCGGACGTGCCGCGCGGCGACGAGGTGCCGCGCGTGTTGAAGCGCAGCACGGCGATGTCCGCCAGGTACGGCAGGCGCCAGGCGGCCTTGCGGTAGACGTGCGAGTCCATGAAGCCGCCGTGAGTGGGCAGCGGGTGAAGCGTGATGAGGGTTGCGACGGGCGGGCGGCCGTCCGGCGGCATGGCCAGCTCGCCCACCAGGGTGAGGCCGTCCTCCGTGGTCAGCGTGATGTCCTCGCGCTGGGCGGGCAGCACTGTCATGGCACGGATCTCCTCCATGCCGGGGGTGTCGCTTGCGGCGTCAGCCACGGGTCCTCCCGAAGGTGTTCCAGCAGTGGGTGTGCCAGTGGCGGCGCTGCGCGGCGGCGGCCTCGGGACCGAACAGCCCGTCGGCGGGCCAGGCGACCAGGTGGACGGTCTGGCCGTCGATCTCCTGCGAGCAGCCGGGGCACGTGTAGGTCTTCTCACTGGGGCGCGGGGTGGCGACGAGGTACTCCTCGCCCCCCGGCCCGCTCTCGCGGCGGCCGCCCATGCTGCCCGAGAGCCGCTCGACGTCCAGCTCCTCGTGCGGCTGCCCGTACGGGCGCTTGCGCGAGCGACGAGAGGACGGCATGGCGCCAGTCTACGGGCGGCCCACTCGCGCGGCTCTCGCGCCCCACGCTTCGCCCCTCACGGGGCGCGAAACCCCGCCACGGCATCGGCCACACGGACGGCCGATGCGGTGGCGGGGTACGTCGCCCGGCTCACCGGGCGTGAGGCGTCAGAAGTGACGCGGCGGCGTGTCGGCGTAGGCGTCGACGTCCGCGGACGCCGGCACCGCGCGGCCGCGCAGCACCTCGCGGTAGAAGTACGCCGAGTCCTTCCAGCGGCGCTCGAGGGTGTCGTAGTCGACCCGCACGATGCCGAAGCGCTTGGCGTAGCCCTGCGCCCACTCGAAGTTGTCCATGAGCGACCACGCCATGTAGCCGCGCACGTCGGCGCCCTCGGCGACGGCGTCGAGGACGGCGACAAGGTGGTCACGCAGGTACTCGACGCGGTCGGTGTCGCGCACGCGACCGTCGGCGTCCACCACGTCGTCCCAGGCAGAGCCGTTCTCGGTGACGTACAGTGGCTTGCCGGTCTCGCGGTGGATCTTCAGCAGGTGCGCGGTGAGCGCCGAGGGGTCGACGTTCCAGCCCATCGCGGTGTGCTTGCCCGTGAGCGGCATGAACTCGATCTCCTCGTCACCGGGCCACGGCGAGTTGGCGCCGGCCTTGTGGCCGTCGGCGAGGGTCGCGAGCTCGGACTGGGCGGCAGCCTTATGCGCGTTGTGACGCACCAGGTGCGAGGCGTAGTAGTTGACGCCGAACCAGTCGACACGGCCCTTCATCTCCGCGAGGTCGCCCTCGTGGACGAACGACCAGTCGGTGAGGTGCGCAGTGTTGGGCTTGAGGTTCGCCGGGTACGTTCCCTCGATGAAAGGCTCGTGGAAGAACCGGTTGGCGAGCGCATCGATGTGCTCGGAGGCCCACAGGTCCTTGGGGTTCGACGGGTCCCAGGGACGCGGCGTGTGGCAGTTGTTGACGAGGCCGATCTTGATGTCGGCATTCACGGCCTTCATCGCGTCGTAGGCACGCGCGTGGGCGAGGTTCAGGTGGTGGGCGGCGATGAGCGCCTCGACGTCGTCGGCGTGGCCCGGGGCGTGCGCGCCGGCGCCGTAGCCCACGAACGAGCTCACCCACGGCTCGTTGAACGTGGTCCACATCTCGACGTCGGCGCCGAACTCCTCGACCATGCGCACGGCGTACGGCACGAAGGCGTCGACGGTGTCACGGCTGAGCCAGCCGCCCTTGTCCTCGAGCTCCTGGGGAAGGTCCCAGTGATAGAGCGTGATGAGGGGCGTGATCCCCTTGGACTTCAGGCGGTCGACGATGCCGCGGTAGAAGGCGATGCCCTCCGGGTTGAACTCGCCGGTGCCGCCCGGCTGCACGCGCGGCCACGCGATGGAGAAGCGGTAGGCCTCCAGGCCGAGCTCGGACATCATGTCGATGTCCTCCTCCCAGCGATGGAAGTGGTCGCACGCCACGTCGCCGTTGTCGCCGGCGACGACCTTGTCCGGCGTGGCGCAGAAGGTGTCCCAGATCGAGACGCCGCGGCCGCCCTCGTGGGCACCGCCCTCGATCTGATAGGAGGCGGTGGCGGCTCCCAGCAGGAAGCCGTCGGGGAACGTCGCAGGCGTCGTTGTCATGCGCGCCAGTATACGCGAAACGTTTCGTGATTTTCTACCAGTCGGTAGGGCCGATGCGCGTGCCGGCCCTCGTTCACATCCAGCCGGGGTCGGCGGCGAGGGCCTGGATGTCGTCGGCGAGGCGGCACAGGTGGAAGCCGTCGGCCGCGGCGTGGCTCACCTGGATCGCGAGCGGCGCGACGAGGCGACCCTCGCGCTCCTCGCATCGGCCGATCGTGAAGATGGGAAGCAGGTGATCCCTGCCCCCCTCGACGTCGAGCACCATCCCCGTGAAGCGGCGCCACGGCAGGCTCGAGACGTCGAAAAGGTTGGCCGGGCGCTCGGCCTGGGGGAACAGCGCCGTGGGGGCGGAGTGCTCCTCCATCAGCTCCGAGGCTTGCGCGTGGAACGTGGCGAAGTCGGGGCTGTACGGGCACCACAGGTTGGAGAAGGTCTCGCGCTCGGCGTTGAACACCGTGAAGGACGGATGCACCGTGGACCACACGGCGGGCTCACCCTCCCCGCCGAGCGCCATCCTGAACTCCGAGCGGCCGTTCACGGCGTGCGCGATGGCCCAGATCTGGGCAAGGTAAGCCTTCCGACGCGCGGCCCTGCGCCGCGCCTGCGCCTCCGTGACGTCGATCTCAAACGTCAGAGCGACCGTGCACGGCACCGCGTCGCGGAAGTGATCGTAGGTCTCCGACCGGGCCCACGTGGAGCGGTCGATGGGCACCAGGCTGTCCATCCCCTCATCATGGCCGACCTCTGGCAGACTTCCGGCCAGGAGGTCACCCATGGCGCTGCTTACCTGCCGATACTTCTCCGCGACCCTCGGGCTGTCGACGACGGCGACGGTCCTCCTCCCGGAGGCCGCGACCGAAGCCGGGGTGTCCGCCGCTCCCCCGGTCCCCGACAGCGACGCGACGGGACTGCCGGTGCTCTACCTGCTGCACGGGCTGTCGCAGGACGACGCGTCATGGACCCGCTACACGTCGCTCGAGCGCTACGTGGCGCATCGGCGCATCGCCGTGGTCATGCCCGCCGTGCATCGGTCGTACTACGCCAACCAGGACGACGGCTACCGCTATCGCGACCACCTGGTCGACGAGCTTCCCCGCGTCATGGCGGGGTTCTTCCCCCTGTCCCGCAATCGCGAAGACACCTTCATCGCGGGGCTCTCGATGGGCGGCTACGGCGCCATGAAGGCCGCCCTCACGCGTCCCGACCGCTACGCGGCCGCCGCGAGCCTGTCCGGGGGCCTCGACGTGACGGCTAAGCCCAACCTTGCTCCCGAGGAGTGGCGCCGCACGTTTGGCTCCCCCGAGACGGCGCGCGCGGCGGGCGAGGACGTCGTGGCCCTCGCGCGGGCGGCGGACCCTTCCGAGGCGCCGCGGCTGTGGGCGTGGTGCGGCACCGAGGACTTCCTGCTCGAGGAGAGCCGCACGTTCGCACGGGCGTGCGACGAGGCCGGCCTAGGGCTCGAGTACTCCGAGTCCCCCGGCTCGCACAACTGGCCGGCGTGGGACGAGCAGATCCCCCGGGTCCTCGACTGGATCGACGAGGTCCGCGGCGCCTGATCCCCTCAGGTGACTCGCACGCGACGGCGGGGCGACCGGCACTCGCGCCCGGCGCGCGTCAGAACAGGCGCGTGGTGGGGTCGTCGGCCCCGCGCATAGCGTCGTAGTCGAGAATCACGCAGCGGATCCCGCGATCCTGCGCCAGCACGCGTGCCTGCGGCTTGATCTCCTGGGCGGCGAACACGCCCTCGACGGGAGACAGCAGCGGGTCGCGGTTCATGAGCTCGAGGTAGCGCGTGAGCTGCTCGACGCCGTCGATCTCGCCGCGGCGCTTGATCTCCACCGCCACGGAGCCGCCCGTGGGCGACTTGGCGAGGATGTCCACGGGGCCGATGGCCGTCATGTACTCGCGACGCACCAGCGTGTGGCCCTCGCCCAGCAGCGCGATCTGCTCGGCGAGCAGCTCCTGCAGGTGTGCCTCGACGCCGTCCTTGATGAGCCCGGGATCGGTGCCGAGGTCGTGGGACGTGTCCGCCAGGACCTCGTGCACCTCGATCTCAAGGCGGTCGTCCGTCTTGTCATGCTGGACGGTCCACACCTGGGTGACGCCGGCCTCGGCCTGCGCCTCGGTGGGCTCCACCTCGCGCGTCGTGCACGGGGGGCTCATCCAGTTGAGCGGCTTGTACGACCCGCCGTCCGAGTGCAGCAGCACCGACCCGTCGGCCTTGAGCATGATCGCCCTGGTCGCTAAAGGAAGATGCGCGCTGAGCCGCCCGGAGTACCGGGCGGCGCAGCGCGCGATAACCACGCGCACGGACTAGTCCTCGTCGGTAACGACGGGGTCCGCGACGATGGTGATGGTGTTGTGGTCGAAGGACACGAAGCCACCCGTGACGGGGAACTCGTGCTTGACGTTCTCGGCGGTCACGCGGATCGTGCCGGCCTTGAGGATCGACAGGACCGGCTCGTGGTTCGCGAGCAGCCCGATCTCACCCTCGACGGACGGCGCGATGACGCGGCTCGCCGAGCCGGACCACATGACGTGGTCCGGCGCGACGATGTCGACGGTCAGGGCATCGGCCATGATCAGCCGATCTCCTTCTGGATGCGGTTCCAGGCCTTGTCGAGGTCCTCGAGACCACCGATGTTGAAGAACGCCTGCTCCGAGATGTGGTCGTACTTACCGTTCACGATGCCGCCGAAGGCCTCGATGGTCTCGGTCAGCGGAACGGTCGAACCGGCCACACCGGTGAACTGCGTCGCCATGTAGGTGTTCTGCGACAGGAACTGCTGGATCTTACGCGCACGGGCGACGATGATCTTGTCCTCCTCGGACAGCTCGTCGACACCGAGGATCGCGATGATGTCCTGCAGCTCCTTGTTGCGCTGGAGGATCGCCTTGACGTCCGACGCGACCGAGTAGTGGTCGGCGCCCACGTAACGCGGGTCCAGGATGCGCGAGGACGACGTCAGCGGGTCGATGGCCGGGTACAGACCGCGCGACGCGATCTCACGCGACAGCTCGGTCGTGGCGTCGAGGTGCGCGAACGTGGTCGCGGGGGCCGGGTCGGTGTAGTCATCCGCGGGAACGTAGATCGCCTGCAGCGACGTGATCGAGTGGCCACGCGTCGAGGTGATGCGCTCCTGCAGCTGACCCATCTCGTCAGCCAGGTTGGGCTGGTAGCCCACGGCCGAGGGCATGCGACCCAGCAGGGTCGAGACCTCGGAACCGGCCTGGGTGAAGCGGAAGATGTTGTCGATGAACAGCAGCACGTCCTGCGACTGCACGTCGCGGAAGTACTCGGCCATCGTCAGGGCCGACAGGGCGACGCGCAGACGCGTGCCCGGCGGCTCGTCCATCTGGCCGAAGACGAGGGCGGTCTGGTTGATGACGCCCGACTCGGTCATCTCGTCGATGAGGTCGTTGCCCTCACGGGTGCGCTCACCGACACCGGCGAACACCGACACACCGTCGTGGTTGTTGGCCACGCGGTAGATCATCTCCTGGATGAGGACGGTCTTACCGACACCAGCACCACCGAACAGACCGATCTTTCCACCCTGCACGTACGGCGTGAGGAGGTCGATCGACTTGATGCCGGTCTCGAACATCTGAGTCTTGGACTCGAGCTGGTCGAAGGCCGGGGGCTTGCGGTGGATGGGCCAGCGCTCGGTGACCTCGACCGTCTCGCCCTCCTTCGCGTTGAGGACCTCACCGGTCACGTTGAACACGTGGCCCTTGGTGACGTCACCCACGGGGACGGAGATGGGGGCACCGGTGTCGGTCACCTCGGCGCCGCGGACGAGGCCGTCCGTGGGCTTCAGCGCGATGGCGCGGATCATGTTGTCGCCGAGGTGCTGAGCAACCTCGAGGGTCATGTGCAGGACGCCCTCGTCCTCACCCTGGGCCGACAGGTCGATGTCGACGGTGAGGGCGTTGTAGACGTCGGGGATCGCGTCCGCGGGGAACTCGATGTCGACGACAGGACCGATGACGCGCGCGACGCGACCGATGACGGGCGTGTTCGCGGCCTCCTGCGACGCCGGGGCGTCGGTCTTAGCGGTGGGGGTCATGGATGTGCCTTCCGGTCACGAGGCCGCGAGCGCATCGGCGCCCGAGACGATCTCGCTGATTTCCTGGGTAATCTCGGCCTGACGCGCCGAGTTGGCGAGCCTGGTGTACTGGCGAATGATGTCCTCCGCGTTCTCCACGGCGGTGTGCATCGCGCGCTGGCGGTTGGCCAGCTCGGATGCGGCGCCCTGAAGCATGCACGCGTGGATGCGGGACTCGATGTAGCGCGGCAGGAGCGCGTCCAGCACCTGCTCGGCGCTGGGCTCGAACTCGTACAGGGGCTCCACGTCCTCACCCGGCTCCGCGACGCCCGAGACGAGCTCGATCGGCAGCAGACGGATGACGCGTGGCTCCTGCGAGACCATCGACGAAAAGTGCGTGTAAACGATGTGAAGCTCGCTCACGCCGCCCTCCTCTGCCGATGCCGTGAAGGCGCCGTACAGAGCCCGCGCGATCTCCTGGGCGGTGGCGAGGGTCGGTGCGTCCGACTCCCCCTGCCATTCACCCGCGAGCTCGCGCTTGCGGAACTTGAAGTAGCCCACGCCACGGCGACCGAACGCGAACGGAACGACCTCCTTGCCCTCGCCGCGCAGACGCTCGGCAAGGCGCTCACCCTCGCGCAGGACGTTCGCGGAGTACGCGCCCGCCATACCGCGGTCAGCGGTGATGACGAGCACGGCCACGCGGTTGGTGTCCGTGCGCTCGGTGGTGAGCGGGTGATCGACCGACGAGTGGGTCGCCACGGCGCTAATGGCGCGCGTGATGGCGCGCGAGTACGGGGCGGCGGCGGTGACACGGTCGCGAGCCTTACCGATGCGAGAAGCCGCAATGAGCTCCATCGCACGGAAGATCTTCTTCAGCGACTGTGTCGACCGGATCCGCTGCCGGTAGACGCGCTGCTGTCCACCCATCGGCTACTTCTTCTTCTTCGCGACGATCTGCTCCTGCTCGACCTGGGCCTCGCCGCCACCCTCGATGGAGGCGGAGGTGGTCAGCTCGGTGCCCTCGGACTCGAGGAACGTCGACACGAACGAGTCAACCTCCGAGTGGAGGGTCTCCTCGTTCTCGTCGGAGAGCTGGCCGGTCGACGCGATGTCCGACAGCACCGAGGTGCCACGGCGCAGGTGGTCGATCATCTCGCGCTCGAAGCGCAGGACGTCGGCGACGGGGATCTTGTCGAGCTTGCCCTTGGTGCCGGCCCAGATCGAGACGACCTGCTCCTCCACCGGGTACGGGGTGTACTGGGCCTGCTTGAGCAGCTCCATCAGGCGCGCACCACGGGTCAGCTGCTGACGCGACGCGGCGTCAAGGTCGGACGCGAACATCGCGAACGCCTCGAGCGAGCGGTACTGGGCGAGGTCGATCTTCAGCGTTCCGGAGACCTTCTTCATCGCCTTGACCTGCGCCGAACCACCGACGCGGGACACGGAGATACCGACGTCGATCGCGGGGCGCTGGTTGGCGTTGAACAGGTCGGACTGCAGGAAGATCTGGCCGTCCGTGATGGAGATGACGTTGGTCGGAATGTACGCCGACACGTCGTTCGCCTTGGTCTCGATGACCGGCAGACCGGTCATCGAACCGGCGCCCATGGCGTCCGACAGCTTCGCGCAACGCTCGAGCAGGCGGGAGTGCAGGTAGAACACGTCGCCGGGGTATGCCTCGCGGCCCGGCGGGCGGCGCAGCAGCAGCGACACGGCACGGTAGGCCTCGGCCTGCTTCGACAGGTCATCGAAGACGATGAGGACGTGCTTGCCGTCGTACATCCAGTGCTGGCCGATGGCCGAACCGGTGTAGGGGGCGAGGTACTTGAAGCCCGCAGGGTCCGAGGCGGGGGCGGCGACGATCGTCGTGTACTCGAGCGCGCCGGCCTCCTCAAGGGCGCCACGCACGGAGGCGATGGTCGAGCCCTTCTGACCGATGGCCACGTAGATGCAGCGCACCTGCTTGGTCGGGTCGCCGGAGTCCCAGTTGGCCTTCTGGTTGATGATCGTGTCGATCGCGATCGCGGTCTTACCGGTCTGGCGGTCACCGATGATCAGCTGGCGCTGGCCGCGGCCGATCGGGATCATCGCGTCGATCGACTTGAGGCCGGTCTGCAGCGGCTCGTGGACCGACTTGCGGTCCATGACGCCGGGGGCCTGCAGCTCGAGGGCGCGGCGGCCGGTGGTCTCGATCTCGCCGAGGCCGTCGATGGGGTTACCCAGCGGGTCCACGACGCGGCCGAGGTAGCCGTCACCCACGGCGACGGAGAGAACCTCTCCGGTGCGGTGGACCTCCTGGCCCTCCTCGATGCCGGTGAACTCACCGAGCACCACGACGCCGATCTCGCGCACGTCGAGGTTCAGGGCCAGGCCCAGGGTGCCGTCCTCGAAGCGCAGCAGCTCGTTCGCCATGCAGCCGGGAAGGCCCTCGACGTTGGCGATGCCGTCGGCGGCCAGCGTGACGCGGCCCACCTCCTCGCGCACGACGCCGGACGGCTCGTACGACTTCACGTAGCTGTCGAGCGCACTCCGGATCTCGTCCGGACTGATCGTCAACTCAGCCATGTTTCTCTCCTGTCACTACCGCGTGAGCGGTTGTCGTCTTAGCTAGCCGACGAGTCGTCGTCGTGCGTCGTCGAGCTTGCTGAGGATGGTGCCGTCCACCACTTCAGAGCCGACCTGAACTCGGATGCCGCCGAGGACCTCGGGGTCCACGGCAACGTTGATCTGGATCTCACGGCCGTAGGCGTCCTTGAGGATCCCGGCGAGGCGCTCCCGCTGCGCTGCGGACAGCTCGACGGCCGCCGTCACCGATGCGACAAGGCGCTCGCGACGGGCCGCAGCCTGGTCGAGGAGCGCGTTGATCGCGGGGATGAGGCGCCGTCCGCGCGGCACCCCGACCACGCGCTGCAGCAGCGCGTGGGTCGTGGGGTACAGCTTGCCGCCGAGGGTGTCCTCGAGAAGCTGAAGGCGCTGCTCCTTGGTCGCCGACCGGTTAGAACCGGCGATGAGGAGCTCGCGGTTGGCGACGAGCAGCCGCTCGACGCGGAACAGCTCCTCCTCCACCGCGGGCAGCGTGCCCTGGCTCTCCGCATACGCGAAGATCGCCATCTCGCCGGCGTCCTCGATGGACTCCGACAGATCGGCCTCGCCGGACCAGCGCGACTGCGCAAACGCGGCGACGATGTCCACCGCACGCGAGTCGAGGGCTCCGAAGAGCTGCTTCACCAGCGAGGCCTTGTCCTTGCCGGGACGGGCCGGATCGGTGAGCGCACGGCGAAGCGAGCCCGACGAATCGAGGGCGTCCACCACCACGAAGAGGTGCTCAGCGATCGTGATGCCGTCCTTGCCCGCCGCGGTGACGATCGGGTCGAATTCCCGAATCACCGCGTCGTGCGAGGCCTGACTGGTTCCGCGCATCGGGCCTATCCCTCCGCCTTCTGCTTGTCGTTCACCGACGCCTCGAGGTCATCCAGGAAGCTGTCGATGATGCGCTGCTGACGCGCGTCGTCCGCGAGCGACTCGCCCACGATGCGCGAGGCGAGCTCGGTCGCGAGCGTGCCGACCTCGGCACGCAGCGACACGATCGCCTGCTGACGCTCCGCCTCGATCTGCTTGTGAGCGGTCTCGACGATGCGCTGGGCGTCGTCGGAGGCCGTCGTACGGCTGTCGGAGACGATTGCCGTGGCCTCGGAGCGCGCGTCCTCGCGGATGCGCGCCGCCTCGGCACGGGCCTCGGTCAGCTGCGCGGTGTACTCCTCGAGTGCCGCCGCCGCCTCGGACTGCGCCTCCTCAGCCTTCTTGAGACCACCCTCGATCTTCTCGGCGCGCTCATCAAGGATCGCCTGCATCTTGGGCAGGAGCACCTTCATGAACACGACCACGATGATCGTGAAGATGATCAAAGACCACAGGATGTCGTACGGGGCCGGGATCAGGGGGTTCGCGGACGACTCCCCGTGCTCCTCGGCCGCGACGACCAGGCTGAGTGCGGTCATCAGAAGAGGAAGCCGGTGACCAGACCGAGGAGCGCGAGCACCTCGACGAATGCCACACCGATGAACATGGTGGCGCGGAGCTGGCCGGCGACCTCGGGCTGACGCGACATGCCCTCGACGGTCTTACCGATCAGGATTCCAAGACCGATACCGGGGCCAATGGCGGCGAGGCCGTAACCGATGGTCGCGACGTTGCCGGAGACCTCGGCGAGAGTGGTGGTGTCCACGTGGGGTTCCTTCCGTTGGATGCGAGCGCCACCGCGGCGCCGCACGTCTTTGGGGGTGAGGGTTTAGTGCTCTTCCTCGATCGCCATGTTGATGTACACGGACGACAGCATGACGAACACGTAGGCCTGCAGCGCCGCCACGAAGATTTCGAAGAGCGTGAAGGCGAAGCCTGCAGCGAAGGTGACGGCGCCCATGGACTTCATGAACCCGGCAGCCTCGAAGAAGAAGTACTGCGTGGCGGCGAAGCACAGCACCAGCAGCAGGTGACCGGCCATCATGTTCGCGCACAGTCGCAGCGCGAGGGTGGCCGGGCGCAGGATGAAGACCTGCAGGAACTCGATGGGGGTGAGCAGCACGTAGATGCCCTTGGGCACTCCCGCGGGGAACAGCGACAGCTTGAGGTAGCCGCCGAGTCCGTGCTGCTTGACGCCGACGCCCAGGTACAGGACGTAGATCCACACCGCCATCACGATCGGCAGGCCGATCAGGGAGGTGCCCGCCATGTTGATGAACGGGATCACACCGGTGATGTTGAACGCGAGGATCGCGAGGAACACGGTGGTGAGGAACGGCAGGAAGCGCTTGGCGTTCTCCGGGCTCATCACCTGCTCGACGATCTGGAAGCGCACGAAGTCGAGGAGGAACTCGAAGGCGCCCTGGCCGCGGCCGGGGACGAGCTTCGCGTTACGCACGACGAGCCACACAAGAAGCATGAGCACGACGGCCGCGATGACCCGGGCGAGCTCGATGCGGTTGAACTCGAAGATGGTGCCCTCGAAGAGCAGCGCCGGAGGGAAGAACTCGTCGACAGTCGGGGCATGGAAGCCGTCGGATCCGAAGAGCCATCCGAAGAAGCCGGTCGAGGACTCGGCATCGGACGAGGTCTCGGTCGCGGCGGTCATCGCCGAAACCAGGGCCAGATTCGCCACAGAATTTTCTCCTGGTGTTGTGAGCACGCGCGGACGGGGCTGCCGAGCACGCCGGGGGCCGTGATGCTCAGGAATCCTAACGTATTCCCGGGCGTCCTAGGAACCGCTATCGACGTACGGGATCCGGGCATTCCGGATGACCCAGAAGTCGATGGCGAGCGTCGCGATGATCCCGGTGACCGCGAAGGCGGCGAAGAGCTCCTTGTGGAACCCCTCGATCCCCTGCAACACCAGGAGCGCGACGATGATGATGAGCATCTTGCCCAGCCACGAGCCACCGATGTAGGCGGCCATGATGTGGGGCGGCTTCTGGTGCGCCACGAGCATCGCGATCTGCGTCGTGAGGCCCGCCAGCGCCGCGACGGCGACGCCCACCTCGGCCGCGAGCAGCCCCGCGCCGCCCGCCACGAGCAGCCCGACGGGGACGGCGATCACCGCCAGCGCGACGATGACGATGACGGTGACGCGCAGGGCGCGTCGGTAGGTGCGGGACTCCTCGGTCACGGCTGCTCCTTGGGTGAGGGGCTGGTGGCGGCGGCCGATGCGGTGGCGGCCTCGGCATCGGCGCTCGCCTCGGGTGAGGCGTCGCCTGATTCGGGGCTCTCGTGCGTCTCGGCGCGGCCCTCGGGGGTGATCCGCTGCAGCGGCTTCACTCCCCGGCCAGCGGCACGCCAGCCGCTCGAGAGGCGCCGCCGGAGCGGCGGCGAGAAGGTGAACAGCGCGGCGACGGCCAACCCCGTGCACGCGAGCACGAGTGCGGCGCCGAGCGGCAGGAAGACGAGCGACACGGTGCCGAACGACAGCACCGCCGTCCACATGTAGAGGATCGAGACCGCCCACCGGTGCGAGTGGCCGGCGCGCAGCAGCACGTGGTGAAGGTGGTGCGCGTCGGGCATGAAGGGGCTTTGACCCTTGAGCGTGCGCCGGATCACCGCCGCCGTCATGTCGATGAGTGGCACCGCGACCACCATCAGCGGCAGCACGATCGGGATGAAGGCCGGGATGCGCTCGCGCTGGGAGACCACCTCGGGGTCGATCTGCCCCGTGACGATGATGGCGGCGCCAGCGATCGCGAGACCGAGCACCATGGACCCGGAGTCGCCCATGAAGATGCGTGCGGGGTGCAGGTTGTGGGGAAGGAAGCCCAGGCACGCGCCCACGAGGACGGCAAGCACCAGCGACGCGAGCGACGAGTAGTCGCCGGGCGAGGCGGAGCGGGCAAGCACATACGTGTACGTGAAGAAGGCGGCGCCGCCGATGGCGATCACTCCGGCCGCCAGGCCATCGAGCCCGTCCACGAAATTCACCGCGTTCATCGCGACCACCACCACGATGACCGTGGCGGCGAGCGACAGGTACGAGCTGCCGATGGTGAGGCCGAAGATGGGGACGGAGACGAGCTGGACCCCGCCCCAGGCCATCACGAGCGCCGCGAGCACCTGGCCCGCGAGCTTGGCCATCCAGTCGAGGTCCCAGATGTCGTCCGCGAGCCCCAGCAGGCACACCAGGCCCGCCCCGGCGACGACGCTCCACGCCGCGGAGCTGGTCTCGAATACCGGCTGAAGGAACGGGACGTTGCTCGCTACCGCGACCGCGGCGGCGAGCCCGAGGAAGATCGCGACACCGCCGAGCCTCGCGGTGGCGACCTTGTGCACGTCGCGGTCGCGGACCGCCGTGACGGCGCCGACCTTGAACGCGAGATGCCTCATCGCCGGGGTCGCGGCGTACGTCACGAGCGCCGCGATCACCAGGAGCGTGAGGTAGACCTTCACCCGTCGGCCTCCGCGGCGGTCGCCTCCGGGGCGAACGCGTCGGCTCCGGCGATCTCGACGAGCCGCTCGCGCGTGATCCCGCCGTCGCGGATGACGCGCAGCCCGGCAGGGTCGGTCGCGTCGACGATGGTCGATGCCGTCCCCAGCGGGCTGTCGCCGCCGTCGAGGTAGACCGCGACGGAGTCGCCCAGCTGCTCCTTGGCGGCCGATGCGGTAGTCGCCGCGGGTTCGCCGGTGCGGTTGGCGCTCGTCACGGCCAGGGGGCCGGTGCGCTTCAGCAGCGCGAGGGCAGCCGGGTGGTCGGGGACGCGCAGCGCGACGGTGCCATGGGTGTCGCCGAGGTCCCACGCGAGCGAGGGCTGCGCGTGCACGATGACGGTCAGCGCGCCCGGCCAGCACGCGTCCATCAGCGCGCGGGCCGCCGCCGGGATGTCGTATCCCAGTCCGTCAACGGTGCGCGCGTCCGGCATGAGGACCGGCGGCGGCATCTGGCGTCCGCGACCCTTCGCCGCGAGGACCGCGGCCACGGCATCGGCGTTGAACGCGTCGGCACCGACGCCGTACACGGTGTCGGTGGGAAGGACGATGACGGCGCCACGGCTCACCGCGTCGACGGCGGCGTCGAGGCTGGGACCCCACGTGGCAGGGTCAGAGCAGGGGTAGATCACGACAAGTAGTGTCTCAGACTCCCACGCGCGTCACGATGAGCATGCGGTCGCGTCCCGTCAGGTCCTGCTCCGTGCGGGCGCCAGACCAGAACTCCGAGCGCTCGCAGTGGGCGCGCAGCGCGGGGCCCTGGTTGTCGGCGTGCTCCATCACGAGAGTGCCGCCGACGCGCAGCAGGCGCGCGGCCTCGTCGATGATCGCGCGCGGCAGGTCGAGGCCGTCCTCGCCCAGGCCGTACAGCGCCTCCGGCGGGTCGTAGTCGCGCACCTCGGGGTCGCGCGGGACGCCGTCCGGCGGGATGTAGGGCGGGTTCGACACGACCACGTCCGCGCAGCCCTCGAACAGGTGCAGGCAGCGCTTGGCGTCGCCCAGCATCGTGCGGGTGCGCTCGCGCACGTCGGCGCGCTGGCCGCGGGCGTTGAGGCGCAGGTAGACGAGGGCCCCCTCGGAGGCCTCGACCATCGACACCTCGGCGTGCGGGACCTCGTCAGCCACGGACAGGCCGATCGCGCCGGAGCCCGCGCACAGGTCGGTGACGCGCACCTTGCCGTCGCGGCCGGGCTTGGCCGCCCTCGCGGCGTCGATGGCTGCCTGCGCCACCAGCTCGGTCTCGGGGCGCGGCACGAACACGCCGGCGCCCACCTGCAGGTCAAGGTTGCGGAAGTAGGCCTTGCCCGTGATGTGCTGCAGCGGCTCGCGCATCACGCGGCGCGCGACGCGCGCCTCGAGAAGGTCGTGGTCCAGCGGGTCGAGAGGCCAGTGGTCGTCGCGCGCGGCGGCGGTGCGGACCTGGCCGGGCTCCCACTTGAACGTATGCGCCATGAGGGCGATCGCGTCGGCCTCGGGGGACGGCACGCCGGCATCGGCCAGGCGACGGGAGATTTCCTTGAGTCGTGCTCCGACGGTAGGCAATTACGCCTCGTGGGCGGCGAGGCGGGCGGCCTCGTCGGCGTCGATGGCTGACTGAATCACGGGCTGCAGATCTCCTGCCAGGACGTGGTCAAGGTTGTAGGCCTTGTACCCGGTGCGGTGGTCGGCAATGCGGTTCTCGGGGAAGTTGTAGGTGCGGATGCGCTCCGAGCGGTCCACGGTGCGCACCTGCGACTTGCGCATGTCCTGGGCCTCGGCCTCCGCCGCCTCCTTCTGGGCGGCGAGCAGGCGGGCACGCAGGATGCGCATGGCCGACTCCTTGTTCTGGAGCTGGCTCTTCTCGTTCTGGCAGCTCACCACGATGCCCGTGGGCAGGTGGGTGAGGCGGACTGCCGAGTCGGTCGTGTTGACCGACTGGCCGCCGGGGCCCGACGAGCGGTAGACGTCGACGCGGACGTCGTTCATGTCGAGCTCGACGTCCTCGACCTCCTCGGCCTCGGGATAGACGAGCACTCCCGCGGCGGAGGTGTGGATGCGGCCCTGCGACTCGGTCGCCGGCACGCGCTGGACGCGGTGCACGCCACCCTCGTACTTGAGGTGGGCCCACACGCCGTCCTCGGGCTCCACGGAGCCCCTGGCCTTGACGGCAACGGAGAGGTCCTTGTAGCCGCCCATGTCCGTCTCGGTCGCCTCGAGGACCTCGGCCTTCCAGCCCTTGGACTCGGCGAACTTGAGGTACATCTTCAGCAGGTCGCCAGCGAACAGCGCGGACTCCTCACCACCCTCGCCCGACTTGATCTCGAGGATCACGTCACGCGAGTCGTCCGGGTCGCGAGGGATGAGGATGCGACGCAGGGTCTCGGTCGCGTCCTCGGCCGCCTGCTCGAGGGCAGGCACCTCGGCCGCGAACTCGGGGTCGGCATCGGCCATCTCCCGGGCGGCGGCGAGGTCGTCCTGGGCGGACTCCCATGCCCGATGCGCGGCGACGACGCGGCCGAGCTCCGCGAACCGACGCCCCAGCGTGCGCGAGCGCCCGGCATCCGCATGGATGGCGGGGTCGGCGAGCTGACGCTCAATGTCGGTGTACTCGTCCAGCAGGGGCTGGACTGCTGCGAAGGCTTCGGCCACGTCGTCGTCGGTAAGGCTTCGGGTTACTTCTGGTTGCCGTAGCGCTTCTGGAAGCGCGCGACGCGGCCACCGGTGTCCATGATCTTCTGCTTGCCCGTGTAGAACGGGTGGCAAGCCGAGCAGACCTCGACCGAGATCTCGCCGCTCTTGACGGTCGAGTTGGTCTCGAACGTGTTGCCGCAGGTGCACGTGACAGTGGTGGCCACGTACTCGGGGTGAATGTCCTTCTTCATGATCTCCCTTAAGAGTGCCTCCGGGTCCTTGCGCGTACTTCGCGGTCGGTGAACCGGACGGCCAGCCCTCTATTGTGCCACGCGCGTCAAGGCCCGGCCACCTCGATCTTCTCGAGCCGGGCGCCGCGGCCCTTGCCGCACGGCGCGGCATCGGCGGCGAGGTCGGCGACCGTGGCGCGCACCGTGTCGCCGAGCGCTACCTGGGCGTCTCCGGTGAGCGACCACACCGCCGCATCGTCCGTCGTCACCTCCACGCAGCCATCCGTGACGGCCGTGACCCTGCCGGCGACGACGGAGGCCGGCGTGACGTCAGTCGGCGACGTGGGAGGGGCCGTCGGGGTCGCCAGGGTGGGAAGGTCACTCGGGCTCGGCGTGGGGGTGACCGATGCGGGGGTGGCCGATGCTGACGTCGGCCCTGGCGTCTCACTCACGCTATCGTCCCCTCCCCCGCCGCACGCGGCGAGAAGCGCCGCGGCCACCGCCGCGAGCGCCACGGAAGCCAGCCGGCGCATCGGCCCTCCTCAAGTGAATCGGGGTGGTGGCCCGGAGCCCCGGGCCACCACCCCTGCGGTCAGGCGACCCTGACCGTCATCGAGGTGCCGTGCTGCCACAGCACCTGGATCTTGGTGCCGGTCGCGGGGAGCTTCACGCCGTGGTTCGGCAGCTCCTCGTACCAGTACTTGTCGGTGTCATCGAAGACGGGGTTACCCCAGGTGCCCTTGATGGTGCTCTTCTTGCCGTCCACGTGCAGCTTGACGGTGTCGGTGCGCTGGATGCCGAACGGGGCGTCGTAGACCTGGACGCGTGCGCGCCAGTAGTTGCCGTTGACGTCCTTGAGTGGCTTGGGGTGCGCGTCGATGTACAGGTTCCTGCCGCTGCCGGGATGGGCGAACGTGTCGTTGTCCGAGTAGGACAGGTCCCAGTACGAGATGAGCAGTCCCTCCTGGTACGAGTAGTGGTCCACGAAGTCCGGCTTGGTGCTGGCGTACCCGAAGAAGTACGGGCCGGTCTCGAGGTACTTGTCGTACGAGGTGTAGGAGCGGTTGGCCGCGATGTAGTAGTTCGGGTACGACTCGGTGCTCTCCGTGCCCACGGCGGTGAAGCCGTCGACCGTCCAGCCGTTGTCGCCGTCCTCGGCGCCGTCCGCGAAGACGCCGTCGATCGCGATGTCGTCGAGGAAGATGCCGTCCACCACGTCGGGGTCATTGCCCGCGACGCCGCCGTCCGTCGTGTAGCGCAGGCGCAGCGAGATGTCCTGGCCGGCGAAGGCGCTGAGGTCGTAGGTGGCGTCCACCCAGTCGGCCTGGGTGCCGTCGGTCGCGAAGATCTCGTCCGTCGTCGTGAGGCTTCCCTGAATCGGGACGTAGCCGGCACCCGAGTCGACCTCCACATAGAAGTAGTCGTAACCGGACTCGATGTCGTAGCGGGCCTGGAAGGTGAGGTCAGCGCCGTCGGCGGGGACGGAGACGTCCCTGGTCAGCGTGCTGGTGAGGTCGTCACCGGTGCCGCTGTACCACTGCAGGTCACCCTCGGCGGGGGCGCCGAGATCCGTGGTGACCGTCTTCTCCGGCAGACCCACGATGACCGCCTGCGGCTTCTTGGTGTTGTACTCCGAGGGGCCGAGGTTCACGATCTTCTTGGTCCCCGACTCGACGTACTCATAGTCGAGCCAGCCCAGCTGGAGCTTGTTCCATGCCCCCAGGTCGCCGCCGCGCTCGCCGAGCCCGTCGTCCCTCTTGGAGTTCAGGCGGCTCTGGGCCATGAGGGTCCAGTGCTCGTTGTTGTTGTCGCCTCCCGACTGCACGTTGTAGTCATCGGGCAGGCCCAGGTCGTGGCCGTACTCGTGATAGAAGACGCTGCGGCCGCCGTTCTCCGGCTGCATCGTGTAGTCACCGATCCACACGCCGGAGTCGCCGATCTCGGTGCCGCCAAGCTTGTTGGTGTCGGGACCGGTCTGGCCGGCCGCGTTGTAGTAGGCGTACCAGCGGTGCGACCAAATCGCGTCGGAGCCGTAGATGGGGTCGCCGTCGGCCTGGTCGCCGCCGGCGTGGACGATCTGGAAGTGGTCGATGTAGCCGTCGGGCTCGTTGAAGTCGCCGTCTCCGTCGTAGTCGTAGCGGTCCCACACGTCGAACGACGCCAGGTCCGCGTTGACCTCGTCCACGGAACGACCCTGGTCGAGCTGGTCCTGGTACCAGACGTTCGCCGCGTCCTTCACGAGGTCCCACACGTCCGAGCACACGTTGGAGCCGCACTGGTCGTTGCCGTAGGCGGCCTGCGTGTAGTCCACCTTGACCCAGTCAGTCACCTCGCCGTCCACGCTGTAGCGGCCGGACGACTGCGTTTCGTAGTAGTCCCGCAGCGACTCGTCGCCGTCGAAGTACAGGTCCTGGTAGTGCTCCTGGTTGTAGTCCTCCTGCCACACGGTCGAGTTGTCGACCTTGCGGTTCGGCTCGGGGATCTCGTTGTGAAGCGGGCCCTCGGAACGCTGGGCGTCATCGGCGGTGCCCGTGGGCGACGGGGTGTCGCCGAACTCGGCAAGCACCACAAAGATGCGGTCCGTCGCCTCGCGCGAGAGCTCCACGTACTGGTCCTTCTGGTGCCAGTTCCAGCCCTTGCCCTTGCCGCCGCGGGCGTTCTTGGCGGCGCCGGACTCGGTGGCCTCACCCACCTTGACGACCGTGCTGCCGTCTCGCTCCTCGGTCTCGAGCTCGCCGTCGAGGACGCCGGTGATGGCCGCCTCGCGCAGGGCGCTGCGCTTCTCGTCGAGGGGGTTGGGCATGTTGTCTGACGGCGGCGCCTGCGCCAGGTCCTCCTCCTCGGGCGGCGCGGCGGTCGCGGCCGGACCCGCGATCATGCTCCCCCCAAGAAGCGCTGCTGTGGCGGTTGCCAGCATCGTCTTGCGCATCCATTCCTCCATGCGTGTCGGACGCCCGGCCGCGTGCGACGGCCGCGACGTCTTGCTGGGCGGGCCGGTCTGGCCCTCCCGGTACGTGACGCCTCGCACCCGGCGCGTGGGCCGGGCAGATGAGGTCGCGTCGTCACGACCTGAGGAACAGGGTTAGCACCGCCAGGGGGTGTTTGTCCTGGTTTGTGGAGTTATAGACATCTGACTTGCGCTCTCAGATTGCTCGCGTCGGACGGTTGCGTCCTCGCGGGACATGAGGGGTGAAATCGGGCGATCTACGACCCCTATGTCCCGCGGGGAGGCACCGGCTATCCACAGATATCCCGGCCGGCGAGAACCGAGACGGCCCCAATGGTCAGATGGCCGCCATGCGTCCCATCCCCGGCCTCGTCGCGCTCGACGGATCGCTCGCGGAGTTCCTCGCCGCGAACGCCCATGCCTTCACCCGGGGCGAGCTTGTTTCCGGGTGGACGCGGCACGCACTCGAGATGGCACTCGACGGACAGGCGGTGGCGCGCATCCTCCCCGGGGTCTATGCGGGGGCGCCGCATCGCAATGTGCCGGTCGTGCGAGGCGAAGCGCTTAACCTTTGGCAGCCGACGGCACTGGTCACCGGCCCCCTCGCGCTGCGTCTGATGTCGCCGACTTTGCCGATGCCTGGGGCCGCCCACATCCGCGTCGCCAACGGCCACCGCCCGCGTTCCCCCACGTGGGTCCGCGTTCTCCAGGGCGCGCCCGTGCGCGCCCGGACCTACGCGTCGGGAGTCGCATGCGTGACCGGCGATATCGCGGTCCTCGACGCGTGGAAAGTCGCGGCGCCCGCGAGCAGGCTTGATGTCCTGTGGCGCGCTCTGTGGGCGAGGGTCTGTACCGCCCAGGCACTCGACTCGGCACTCGCGCGAGCGCCCCGAGTCGTCGCGCGTCGTGACCTTGCGCGAGTGCTCGGCTGGTTCGAAGAAGGCGCGACATCGCCTCTTGAGGTTCGCGCGAAGCACGAGACGTTTCGTGACGCACGCTTCCGCGAGTTCGAGTGGCAGGCGCCGGTACTGCTTCCGAACCGGCGTGCAGTCGTCGACATGCTCCACCGGCGCGCCATGGTGGCCGTGGAACTCGACGGAGACCGGTATCACTCCACACGCGAGGCCCGCGACGCCGACCGCGAACGCCAAACCGAGCTGACCACTGGCGGTTACGCAGTTCTGCGCTTCGGATGGCACGACATCACGCGGCGACCAGAGTGGTGCCGCGACGTCACGCTCGCGACGGTGGCGGGCCGCCTCGCGCGTCCTAGCGGGACATGAGGGGCGAAAATGAGCGATAGGTGACCCTCAAGTCCCGCCGGCGCGCAGCCACAGGCGCCGGCATGCAGAAGGGCCCCGCGCCCACCTTGCGGTCGGTGCGGGGCCCTGCGGCGTACGGATTACTTGGAGGTCAGCTCGTTGTCGACGTCGTCCTTGCTCGGCGTGGTCTTGGCGACCTGCATGAGGAACTCGGCGTTCGTCTTGTTCTCGCGCAGCTTGCCCAGCAGCAGCTCGGTCGCGGCCTGCGGCTCGAGTGCCGTGAGCACGCGACGCAGCTTCCACATGACCTTGAGCTCCTCGGTCGACACCAGGATCTCCTCGCGGCGCGTGCCGGACGCGTTGACGTCCACGGCCGGGAAGATGCGGCGGTCGGCGAGCTGACGCGACAGGCGCAGTTCCATGTTGCCGGTGCCCTTGAACTCCTCGAAGATCACCTCGTCCATCTTCGAGCCGGTGTCGACCAGCGCGGTGGCGAGGATGGTCAGCGAGCCACCGTTCTCGATGTTGCGCGCCGCGCCAAAGAACTTCTTGGGCGGGTACAGCGCCGCGGAGTCCACACCACCGGAGAGGATGCGGCCCGATGCGGGGGCGGCGAGGTTGTACGCGCGGCCCAGGCGGGTGATGCCGTCGAGCAGCACCACGACGTCCTGGCCCAGCTCCACGAGGCGCTTGGCGCGCTCGATGGCGAGCTCGGCGACCTGGGTGTGGTCGCCGGCCGGGCGGTCGAAGGTCGAGGCGATGACCTCACCCTTGACGGAGCGCTGGAAGTCGGTGACCTCCTCGGGACGCTCGTCCACGAGCACCACCATGAGGTGAACCTCGGGGTTGTTTGCCGAGATCGCGTTGGCGATGTTCTGCATGATGAGCGTCTTGCCCGCCTTGGGCGGCGAGACGATCAGGCCGCGCTGGCCCTTACCGATGGGGGCGACGATGTCGATGACACGCGTGGACAGGCCGCGCGACTCGGTCTCGAGGTGCAGGCGCTCCTGGGGGTACAGCGGCGTGAGGTCGCCGAACTCCTTGCGCTGGCTGGCCTCCTCGGGCGAGACGCCGTTGACGGTCTCGACGGTGGCGAGCGCGTTGAACTTCTGGCGCTGGCCGCGCTCACCCGGGCGGGGAGGACGGACCGTGCCGGTGATGGCGTCACCCTTGCGCAGGCCGTACTTCTTGATCTGGTTCATCGACACGTACACGTCCGACTTGCCGGAGAGGTAGCCCGTGGTGCGCACGAAGGCGTAGTTGTCGAGGATGTCGACGATGCCGCCAACCGGGGTCAGCTCCTCGTCGTCGTGGAGGTCGTCCTCGTCCTGACGGACCTGCTGCCCGCCGCCGGAGACGTTCTCGTCGCGGTCACGACCGCGCCCGCGCCCACGACCGCGCCCGCGGCGACGGCGGCCGCCGCGCTCGTCATCGTCGTCGTTGTTGTTACGGTTCTGGTTGCCGCGCTCGTCGTTGCGGTTGCCGCCCTGACGGTCGTTCTGGCCATCCTTGTCCGCACGCTCGCCCTTGTCGGCGGAGTCCGACCCGGGGAGCTGCAGCGCCTCGGCGGCGCGGCGCGCGCGCTCGGAACGGTCGTCGTCGCCGGCGCGGCGCTGACCCTCGGCCTTGGACTCGGACTTCTCGGCCTGGCCGCCCTGCTGGGGCTGGCCGCCCTGGGACTGGCTGCGGCGCGAGCGCTGGGGCCCGGCCTCGGCGGGAGGGTCCTGCTTGGCGGGAGCCTCGGCCTCGGCGGCCTGCTGCGCCGGAGCCGCAGGGGCATCGGCCGGCTGCTCCTTCTTGGGCGCGGCCTTGGCGGGCACGACCCCGCCGTTCTTGATGGCCTCGATGAGGTCACCCTTACGCATCTTCTTGACGCCGGAGACGCCGAGCTCGGAGGCGAGAGCCTGGAGCTGGGGCAGCTTCATGGCGCTGAGGGCCGCGCTGTTATCCGCGCTGGCCACGGTGGTGTCGGTCACACTGATCCTTCCCTCGCACGAGCCGGGGCGGCTCTGGAGAAATGTGAATGCGAGTATCCCCGTGAGGCGTCCGGGTATGCGCGTACGCCGTCGTCCGCTGACGCCTGGAAGTCTGGGGATTGCCCCTCACCCGCGACCTTGTGTCTGCCGGGAGGAACACCTGCAGGTTAGCACCCGCGTCCGTACGGCCTCAACCAACGTTCGCCCACGGCGTGGCGCCCCTCGCGCGCGTGTCCGTGTTGCCGCGCCTCACCCACGGGAATAGCCTCACCCTGACGGGGGCCGATGCCGTCCCCGCGGACCCGACGGAAGGACCCTCCCATGACCTTGGGACCCATCGAGATCGTGGTGATCGGATTCGAATCCGGCACCTTCAAGGGCGAGATCGTCCAGGAGCTGAGCGCGCTTGTCGACGCCGGCACCATCAGCATCGTCGACGGCCTGTTCGTGCGCCGCACGGGCGAGGACGAGCTCGACTACGTGGAACTTGACCAGGTGGGTGACGACTCCGAGGTGTCGCGCCTTGCCGAGGTTGCCGACCGCATCGACGGCCTCGTGTCCGAGGAGGACGTCGAGGAGCTCGCCGCCGAGCTGCCCGTGGGTGGCGCCGCCGCCATCCTCGTGTTCGAGCACACCTGGGTGAAGCCCCTGCGCGACGCCATCGCCGCCGCCGGTGGCGAGCTCGCCGAATCCATCCGTGTCCCCGGCCCGGTCGTCAGCGAGGTTCTCGCCGAGATCGAGGCCCTCGAAAACGAGGAGAACTGACATGCCCCGCAGGATTGGCCGCCCCGGCCTCATTGGCACCATGGCCCGCACGGCCGTGATCTCCGGCACCGCGACCGCGGTGTCCGGAAACGTCGCGCGCCGCCAGGCCGGCCGCGCGCAGGCCCGCCAGCAGCAGCAGTACCTGGAGCAGGAGCAGGCTCAGCAGGTGCAGAGCAACCAGGCGCAGCTCGCGTCAATGCAGGCGCAGCTCGCGGCACAGCAGTCGGCGCCCGCCGTCCAGGCCGCCCCCGCGGCATCGGCCGGCGACGACCTCATGGCGCAGCTGACCAAGCTGGCCGACATGAAGAACGCGGGCATCCTGTCCGACGCCGAGTTCGCCGCGGCGAAGGCGAAGCTCCTCGGATGACGACCTGGGCCTCCCGTGTCAGGGAGACTCGCTGGTCGGGAAAGCTCAACAGCGTCGACTACATGCGCGATGCGGTCTTCTTCGAGGGCCCCACCGTGCGTTCGCAGCACACCAGGTTCTGGCTGCTGCTCACGCTCGCGGCGGCGATTGCCACCGCTGGCATCGCGGCGGATTCCACCGCCACGGTCATCGGCGCGATGATCGTGGCGCCGCTTATGCGTCCCATCCAGGGCACGATGCTGGCGACGGTCCTCGGTGACCGTCGCCAGTTGGTGCGGTCGATCCTCATCATGTGCGCCGGCGCCGCCGCGGCGGTGGCCGTGGGCTACCTGCTGGGCATGCTCATCGTCCAGCCGATGCTCGCGTCCACCAACGCCCAGGTCGCCGGCCGCGTCACGCCGGGTCTGATCGACCTGTTCGCGGCACTCGCCACCGGTGTGGTGGGCTCCATCGCGCTGGTGCGCTCGGACATCTCCGACACCCTGCCGGGCGTCGCCATCGCCATCTCATTGGTACCGCCGCTATGCGTGGTCGGACTCACGCTCGAGTCCGGCGCGTGGACCCAGGCGCTCGGGGCGCTGCTGCTGTTCGTCACGAACGTCGCGGCCATCCTCGCGACCGGTGCGATCGTCATGGCGATCTACGGGTACTCGAAACTCAGGCTCCTCGAGGTCGAGGACCGCGAGGCGGAGCGGCGACGTCGCGTGCGGGTGTACCTCACCACGGCTGCGCTCGTGCTGCTCGTCTCCGGCCCGCTCGCGTGGTCGACGGCGCAAGCCATCGAGGACCGTGGGCGCATCGGCTCAGTCCAGGCGTACCTCGACGACCTCACCGCCGACACGCGGTGGGCGGTGGTGTCCGTCACGCCTCGCGAGGATGACGTCATCTACGTGGTGGTCAAGGGCACTCCCCCGCTGCCGGATACGGACGCCATTTACGCCGGCATGGAGGACGCGGGGCTCGATGCGGATGACATCGTCATCGAGTTCATCCCGTCATACACCTTCGACGTGAACGGCGAACGCGACAATTTCTGACTCTCCTCCCTCGTCGACTTATGACGATCGCAGTTCATAAGTCGGCGAGGGCGGCGTTTACGAGGCACCTTTACGTCCCTTAGTCCGGTAGCATTCACGCATGCTCGACCCGCGCGGACAGGAGACACTGAGCGGCTCCGCGCAGTCGGAAATCTTCCAACTTCTGCGTGACGGGCAGCCCCGCACCCGTTCTGAGCTCGCCACCCTCACAGGGCTCGCACGCTCGACCGTCGCGGCCCGCGTCGACGCCCTGTTGCGCACGGGCCTCATCCGTTCCGTGGCCGATGCCGCCTCCACCGGCGGCCGCCCCTCGCGCCAGTTCGCCTTCGATGGGACCGCGTACGGCGTCCTCGGCGTCGACATCGGTGCCACCCACGTCCACATCGGAGTCAGTGACCTCGAAGGCACACTGCTCGTCGACGTCAAGGAGTCCCTCGCCGTCGCGGAGGGCCCCGATGTGGTGCTCGCCTGGGTGATCGAGCAGGGCCAGAGGCTGCTCGCCAACCTCGACCGACCAGGTTTCCTCAGGGCGGTCGGCGTCGGCCTTCCCGGCCCGGTGGAACACACGACAGGACGCCCCGTCGACCCGCCGATCATGCCCGGCTGGGACCGTTTTGATGTGCCCGAGACACTCACCGGCGCCTTCGGCGTTCCCACCCTCGTCGACAACGACGTCAATGTGATGGCGCTCGGCGAGCACAACGACCACTGGCCCGAGGTCGATGACCTGCTCTTCATCAAGGTGTCCACGGGCATCGGCGCTGGTGTCATCGCCGGTGGCCGCGTCCACCGGGGCGCCATGGGAATCGCCGGAGACATCGGCCACGTCTGGGTTCCCGAGGCCGACGAGGTGCCGTGCCGATGCGGATCGACCGGCTGCCTCGAGGCGATCGCCGCTGGCCCCGCAATCGCCGCCCAGCTCCGCGCGGGAGGGCTCGACGTGCACGGCCCGCAGGACGTTGCGGCGGCGGTGAATCAGGGAGACATCGACGCCATTCGTGCCGTGCGCGAGGCCGGCAGGATCATCGGCCGCGTCCTCACCACCTGTGTGAGCCTCATCAACCCCGCCGTCATCGTGCTCGGGGGGGCCGTCGCCAACGCCGGCGACCACCTCCTCGCGGGCGCGCGCGAGGCCGTGTACGCGAGGTCGACTCCGTTGGCGTCGGGCAACCTCCAGATTGTCCGCTCACGCGGGTCCGACAAGGCGGCCGTCTCGGGAGCCTCGTCGATGGCGATCCAGCTGGCGCTGTCGGCCGAAAGCGTCGAGGCACTCGTCCGCGACGTCACCGCCTAAGCCGCCCCGCTCCCCCCGCCCCCTACCCCCGTGGCGGTAGAGGCGGGGGCCGAGGCGCGGGTGCCTAGTCGGTGGAACTGAAAGCGGAGTCGAAGGCTGCGTCGGGAGCGTCGAAGGCGTGCTCGCGCACGAACGCGAGCCCCTCCGGCGCGCCCTTCAGCCGGTCCATCCCGGCGTCCTCCCACTCGATGGACAGCGGCCCGTCGTAGCCGATCGCGTTGAGCATGCGGAAGGCGTCCTCCCAGGGCACGTCCCCGTGGCCCGTCGAGATGAAGTCCCAGCCGCGGCGGGGGTCGGCCCACGCAAGGTGCGACGACAGCCTGCCGTTGCGCCCGTTCAGGCGACGCCGCGTGTCCTTGCAATGCACGTGATAGATGCGGTCCTGGAAGTCCCACAGGAAGCCCACCGGGTCGACGTCCTGCCACACCATGTGGCTGGGGTCCCAGTTGAGCCCGAACGACTCGCGGTGGCCGATGGCCTCGAGGGTGCGCTTGGCGGTCCAGTAGTCGTAGGCGATCTCGCTGGGGTGGACCTCGAGCGCGAAGCGCACCCCCTCGGCCTCGAACACGTCCATGATCGGGTTCCAGCGGTCGGCAAAGTCCTGGTACCCCTCGTCGACCATGTCGGCGGGCACCGGCGGGAACATCGCGACGGTCTTCCAGATCTTTGACCCCGAGAAGCCGACGACGGTACGCACGCCGAGGCGCGCGGCCATCCTCGCGGTGTCCTTCATGGCGTCGGCGGCACGCTGACGCACGCCTTCCGGATCGCCATCGCCCCACACCACGGGAGGCAGGATCTCCTGATGGCGCCGATCGATGGGGTCGTCGCACACCGCCTGCCCCGTGAGATGGTTCGAGATCGCGACGATCTCCAGGCCATGGCGCCGCATGAGGTCGAGCCGGCCCTGGACGTACTCGGAGTCGTCCCAGCGAGACACGTCGAGGTGGTCCCCCCAGCACGCCAGCTCAAGCCCATCGAAGCCCCACCCCGCAGCGAGGGTCGCCACCTCCTCGAGGGGCAGGTCCGCCCACTGGCCGGTGAACAGGGAGATCGGTCGGGTCATCGTCAGTCCTCTTCCTTGAGTTCTTGTGAGTAGTCTCAGGCCGCGGTGGCGCGCCACGCGGAGCCCGCGCCGGCGGATCTCTCGACCGCGTCGAGCACTCGTTGCACCTGGTAGCCGTCCGCAAAGGAGGGCCGTGGCTGCTCGCCTGCCGCGAGCGCCTCGACGAGGTCCTTGGCCTGGTGCACGAAGCCGTGCTCGTACCCCAGCATGTGGCCCGCCGGCCACCACGCGTCCACATAGGGGTGCTCGGGTTCGGTGACGAGCATCCGGGTGAAGCCCTGGCGTCCCGCGGGCGCAGTCGCGTCGTACACCTGCAAGGCGTTGAGGTCCTCGAGGTCGAACAGGATCGCCCCCTTGTCCCCAGCGATCTCGATCCTGAGGCCGTTCTTGTGACCCGTCGCGAAGCGCGTCGCCTCGAACACCCCGAGTGCGCCGGAGGCGAAGCGCCCCGAGAAGGAGGCGTAGTCGTCGACCGTGACCGGCCCCGTCCCCGCGCCGGCGGAACCGGACAGGCCCTGGCCTTCGCCGAGCATCGGCCGCTCCTTCACGAAGGTCTCCATGACGCCGGACACGTCGGTGACCACATCGCCCGTGATGAACTGGGCGAGGTCGACGGCATGGGCGCCGATGTCGCCCAGCGCGCCCGAGCCGGCCTTCGCCTTGTCCATGCGCCAGGTGAGCGGCGCCTGGGGGTCGGCGAGCCAATCCTGCAGGTACTGGGCGCGCACCTGGCGCACCGTGCCGACGGTTCCTGTCGCCACCAGCTCGCGTGCGAACGCCGCGGCCGGCACACGGCGGTAGGTGAAACCGACCATCGCGAACACCCCACGCTCCGCCGCGTCCGCGGCGGCATCGGCCATGCGCCGCGCCTCGTCGACGGTGTTAGCCAGCGGCTTCTCACACAGCACGTGCTTGCCCGCCTCGAGCGCCGCGATCGCCATGTCGCAGTGGAGGTTGCCGGGCGTCACGACGTCGACCACGTCGATGTCGTCCCGGGCGATCACGGCGGCGAAGTCCTCGGAGGCCTCCTGCCACCCCCACTGGCGCGCGAGCCGAGCGTTCTTGCCGGGATCGCGCCCCACGAGGACCGCCATCTCTGGCCGTGCCGGAAGGTCGAAGAAGCGAGGGGCCACGCGCCAGCCCTGGGAGTGCGCTGCCCCCATGAAGCCGTTGCCGATCATGGCGACGCGAAGGGTGTCGGTCATCGTGTGAGTCTCTTCCTGTCAGGTGACGTACGGGCGGTGACACCGGCCGGGGCGGGGGCGATGGCTCCCCCGGCCCCGGCCGGGTGGTCAGGACTCGAACCCGTACTCGAGGTACTCGTCGACGTTCTCCGCGGTGACGACCGGGGCGTCGAGCACGATGCGGTGCGGGACTCCGGGCGACACGAGGTCACCCATGGAAGCACCCTGGGCGAGAAGGCGGGCGAGCGCGATGCCGTCTGCCGCCTGGGTCGAGGGGTAGATGACGGTGGCCTCGAGGACGGTGTCGCCGTCCTTGATGGCGTTCATCGCGATGGCGGAACCCGCGCCACCCACCATGAAGAACTCGTCACGTCCGGCCTCGTCGATCGCGGCGAGGACACCGATGCCCTGGTCGTCGTCGTGATTCCAAATCGCGTCGATCTGGGGGTTGGCAGACAACAGCTGCGCGGTCGACTCCTGGCCGCCCGCGATGGTGAAGTCGGCGGCGACGCGAGCCGTCACGGACAGGCCGCACTCGGCGAGCGCGTCGTTGAAGCCTGCGGTGCGGTCCTGCGTCAGCGGCAGCGAGTCGATGCCGGCGATCTCGGCGACCACAGCATCGGGCTGGTCACCGAGCTTGCCGCAGATGTACTCGCCGGCGCTGACGCCCATGCCGTAGTTGTCGCCGAGAATCGTGACGCGCGCGGCCTCCGTCGAGGAGAACTCGCGGTCGACGTTGACGACCGGCACGCCGGCGTTCATCGCGTTGATCGCGGCCTCGGTCAGCGCCGCGCCGTCGGTGGGCAGCAGGACGATGGCGTCGACGCCGTCGTTCACGAACGTCTCCACCTGGCTGATCTGCAGGTTGGCGTCGTTGGTGCCCTCGGCGACCCTCAGCTCGACGTCGTCGTAGCTTTCGCCCTCGGCGATGGCCGCGGAGTTGATGGCGCCGAGCCAGCCGTGGTCGGCGGCGGGTCCGGAGAAGCCGATGACGACGGTCTCGCCCGAACCGCCGTCCCCGGCCGCGGCCTCGGAGGTGGTGTCGGATGAGGCGTCGTCGGTAGAGCCGTCGGTGTCGTCGGAGCTGCAGCCCGCCAGCAGGGCAACCGTGGCGATCGCCATGGTGCCGGCCGCGAGCATCCGCCTGCGCGTCGAGCGGGATGCGTACATGGATTCCTCCTGATGTGGATCACTGTCGTCTTTGCCAGTGATGCGGTGCACCCAGGGCCCCTCCCCTCACGGGTTCGGGCGGTCGATGTCCACACTGACGATCGTCACGCTAGCAGCGTTTTGCGGCCCGCGCGCAACTTTTGTTTGTTTCTCGTCATAACGGTTTGGCAACGGTCAGCCGCGGAACTTCGGCGCTCTCACGAGTAAATTCCCAGGCAGATGGCCAATCCGGTTCGTCTGTGACCGAGCACGGCCACGGGACGCCCGCCATCACACCTCTTGCGACGACCGCGGACGTGCATGTTATGTTCGTCGCGTGATCGAAGACGACCACCCCGTGTCATTACTCGAGGTCCGGGGCCTCGTGAAGACCTTCGGCAACGCCCGCGCGCTCAAAGGAGTGGACCTCCAGGTGCGCCCGGGCGAGGTCCACTGCGTGCTCGGCCAGAACGGCGCCGGCAAGTCGACCCTCATCAAGACCCTGTCCGGTGCGCACCAGCCCGACGAGGGCGAGATCATCTGGAACGGCGAGCCCGTCACGATCGACAATCCCGTGGCGGCGCTCGAGCTCGGCATCGCGACCATGTACCAGGAACTTGACGTGGTCGATGGCCTCACCATCGCGGAGAACATCTTCCTGGGCCACGAGATCGACAAGGGCGGAGTGCTGCGCCGGCGCGAGGCAAATCGCCGTACGCGCGAGATCATGACGCGGCTCGGCCACGCCCACCTGTCCCCCACGCGCGAGGTGGGAACCCTCTCCCCCGCCAACCAGCAGATCGTGTCGATGGCGAGGGCCTTATCCCACGACATCAGGCTCATGATCATGGACGAGCCCTCCGCGGTGCTCGACTCGGAGGAGGTGGACAACCTCTTCCGCGTCGTCGAGGAACTGACCCACCAGGGCATCGCCGTCATCTACATCTCCCACCGGCTCGAGGAGATCGAGCGCATCGGGGACCGGATCACCGTCCTCAAAGACGGCCGCTCGGAGGCCTCCAACCTCCCCGTCGCCTCCACCCCCACCCGTGAGTTGATCTCGCTGATGACCGGGCGCGACGTCGAGAACGTCTTCCCTCCCCGCGTCGCCGTGCCCGAGGACGCGCCCGTCGTCCTTGAGGTCGACTCGCTCGCGCTCGCTGGCAGTTTCGAGGACGTCTCCCTCACCATCCGCGCCGGGGAGATTGTGGGCCTCGCGGGGCTGGTGGGCTCGGGCCGCTCCGAGATCCTGGAGACCATTGCCGGGCACCGCAAGGCCTCCGCCGGCACCGTCGCCGTCGCCGGCACGACGCTGCGCCCGGGATCGGTCCGCGACGCCGTCGCGGCCGACATGGGCCTCGCTCCGGAGGAACGCAAGAGCCAAGGCCTCATCCTCGAAGAGCCGATCTACCGCAACGCGACCCTGTCCACGTTTGCACGCTTCGCTAAGGCCGGGCTCCTCGACGAGGCGGCGGAGCGTCGCGCCACGGCGGAGCAGATGCGCGACCTCGACCTGCGCCCCGCCGAGCCGGACCGCATCACCCGCACGCTGTCGGGCGGCAACCAGCAGAAGATCATGCTTGCCCGCTGGCTCATCCATGGCACGCGAGTGCTCCTGCTCGACGAGCCCACGCGCGGCGTCGACGTGGGAGCGCGCGTGGAGATCTACAGCCTCATCCGCCGCCTCGCGGCGGCCGGCACGGCGATCCTCGTCGTGTCGAGCGAGATCGAGGAGGTGCTCGGCCTCGCCGACCGCGTCCACGTCATCGCCGACGGACGCATCCTCGACGTCCGCCCCGCCACCGAGATCGACGAGCACGGCGTGCTCGACCTCGTCATGAAGGGAAGTGCCGCGTGAGCGAGCCGACCACCACCCCGTCCGCGCCGGCATCGGCCACCCCCGACGGGCCTCCGACGGCGGCGCCGCCCGCCGACGACCGTTCCACCCTCAAGCGGCTGTTCTCGTCCACCGCCGGCCGCAACATCGGCCTCGTCATCGCCCTCGCGCTGCTGGTCGTCGTGGGCGCCGTCACCGCCGGCGAGAACTTCATGAACTACGACAACTTCCTCGTCATCGCACGCCTCGCCTCGGTGATCGGTGTGGTGGCCGTGGGCGTCACGTTCGTCATTACCGCCGGAGGAATCGACCTATCTGTCGGATCGGTGCTGGGCCTGTCGTCGGTGGTGGCGAGCCTGGGAGCGATTCAGACGGCGGCCGACGGCTTCTGGCCGCTCATGGTGTTCGTCGCGATCGCGGTGGGCGTGCTCGCCGGACTCACCAATGGCTTCATCATCGCCTACGGCAAGGTCGTGGCGTTCATGGCGACGCTCGCGATGCTTGTCGCGGCGCGCGGACTCGCCGAGCTCATCTCGCAGCGTCAGACCCAGGTCGTCAACAACGACGGCTTCCTCGACTTTTTCCGGGGCGACCTGCTCGGCGTCTCCTGGGTGGTGTGGATCTTCGCGCTTGTCGCGGTGGGCGGCTGGTTCCTTCTCAACCGCACCACGTTCGGGCGCCGCACCGTCGCCATCGGCGGCAACGCCACCGCCGCACGCCTGGCGGGAGTCAACGTTCGCCGGCACACCGTCTACCTGTACATGCTCGCCGGCGCCTGCGCAGGCATCGCCGCCACGATGCTGCTGTCACGCACTACCGCCGGCACCTCGACGCACGGACAGCTGTACGAGCTTGACGCCATCGCGGCCGTCGTCGTCGGCGGAACCTTGCTGGTGGGAGGACGCGGCACCATCGGCGGCACCGTCCTCGGCGTGCTGCTGTTTTCGACCCTCACCAACGTGTTCACCCAAAACAACCTTTCCACCTCGGTGCAGCTGGTCGCGAAGGGCGTCATCATCGTGGGCGCCGTGATGCTTCAGCAGCGCTTCGCCAACCGCGAGGGCGGTTCTCCCTCTCCTTGACGCCCTCGCTTCCATGACGAAGGCCGCCGGCCCCTCTCGGGTCCGGCGGCCTTCGTGCGTCGGCGGTTATGCCTTGGCGTCGCCCTCCGTGGGGTCCTCGTCCGTGGCCGATGCCGTGGCCGCGTCGGCCTCGTGCGGCAGTAGCGTCTCGGGCACCACTCCCTCCTCGACGGGCGAGGGAGGGATTGGGGCGACCGTCGCATCGGCCTCGTGGACGGCGAGCTGCTCTTCGGTGACGGCACCCCCGGAGAGCGGGTCGTCGACGGCGTCGACGGGCGCCGAGAACTGCGCCTCGTACAGCGCCGCATAGGCCCCGCCGGCGGCGATGAGCTCGTCGTGGTTTCCCTGCTCGACGATGTCGCCGTGCTGCATGACGAGGATGACGTCTGCGTCGCGGATGGTCGACAGGCGGTGGGCGATGACGAAGCTGGTGCGGTCCTTGCGCAGGTCCGCCATCGCCTGCTGCACGAGCAGCTCGGTGCGGGTGTCCACCGAGCTGGTGGCCTCGTCGAGGATCAGCACGCTGGGACGCGCCACGAACGCACGGGCGATCGTGATGAGCTGGCGCTCACCCACCGAGACGTTGGTCGCATCGTCGTCCAGGACCGTGTCGTAGCCGTCCGGCAGCGAGTGGACGAACCTGTCGACGTAGGCCGCCCTGGCCGCGTCGAGGATCTCCTCCTCGGTCGCGTCGGGGCGGCCGTAGGCGATGTTCTCCCGGATGGTGCCGCCGAACAGCCAGGCGTCCTGCAGCACCATGCCGGTGCGGCTGCGCAGGTCATCCCGGGTCATGTGGGCGATGTCCGTGCCGTCAAGCGTGATGCGCCCGCCGTCGAGTTCGTAGAAGCGCATGATCAGGTTCACGAGCGTCGTCTTGCCCGCCCCCGTAGGCCCCACGATCGCGACAGTCTTGCCCGGCTCCGCCACCATCGACAGGCCCGTGATGAGCGGCTTGTCGGCGTCGTAGGAGAATTTCACGTCCTCGAACTCGAGCCTCCCGCGGAACTGTCCGGGGGTGTCGGCGGGGTCGGGGTCGTCGCTCTGGTCGTCGGCGTCGAGGAACTCGAACACGCGCTCCGCGGAGGCGACGCCCGACTGCAGCAGGTTGAACATCGAGCCCAGCTGGCTCAGCGGCTGCTGGAACTGGCGCGAGTACTGGATGAACGCCTGGATGTCACCCAGCGGCAGCGCGCCGTTGGCGACCATGACTCCACCCACGACGGCGACCGCGACGTACACGAGGTTCCCGATGAACATCGTGGCGGGCATGATGATGCCGGAGATGAACTGGGCGCCAAATGAGGCCTGGTACAGCTCCTCGTTCTTCGCGTCGAACTCCTCCTGCGTGCGGGCCTGGCGTCCGAAGACCTTGACGAGCGAGTGGCCGGTGTAGGTCTCCTCGATCTGGCCGTTGAGCTCGCCCGTGTGCTTCCACTGGGCGACGAACTTGGTCTGCGAGCGCTTGGCCACCTGCGTCACGATGACGAGGGTCAGCGGGATCGAGATGACGGCGATCAAGGCAAGCAGCGGCGAGATCACCACCATCATCACGAGTACGCCGATGACAGTGAGGACCGACGTGAACAGTTGGCTCAGCGTCTGCTGCAGCGTCTGCGACACGTTGTCGATGTCGTTGGTCACGCGGCTCAGCAGCTCGCCGCGCTGGTGCTTGTCGAAGTAGCTTAGCGGCAGGCGGTGCACCTTGTGCTCGACGCGCTCGCGCAGCCGGTAGACGGTGCGCTGCGTCACCCCGTTGAGGATCCAGCCCTGGATCAGGGACAGGATCGAGGACGCGACGTAGATCGCGGCGACCCACCACAGGATCACGTGAAGGTGACCGAAGTCGATGCCGGTGCCGCTGATCAGGCCCTCGAAGATGACGGTCGTGGCGTTGCCCAGGATCTTGGGGCCGATGACCGCGAGCGCCACCGAGGCGGCGCCGAGGAGGATGACGAGTCCCACGAGCGTGCGCTCGGGCCGCAACTGGCCGAACAGGCGCTTCAGCGACGCACCGAAGTTCATCGCCTTCTCGGTGGGCATCCCCGCGCCACCCATGGGGCCGGGGCCGCCGCCGGGGCGCCGGCTGCGCGCCGCCGCCTTGGTGTCGGCGTCCTGGACGGGCTTGGTGTCGGTCTGCTCGGCCATCACGCCTCCTCCGCCCGCAGCTGGGTACTGACGATCTCTTGGTACGTGGGCGACGTATCGAGGAGCTCGCGGTGCGTGCCCCGGTCCACGATCACGCCGTCCTCGATGACGAGGATCTGGTCAGCGTCCACGATGGAGCTGACGCGCTGCGCGACGACGATGACCGTCGCATCGGCCGCACCCTCCTTCAGCGCCGCACGGAGGCGGGCGTCGGTGGCGGTGTCGAGAGCGCTGAACGAGTCGTCGAACAGCAGGATCTCGGGCTTCCTCACGAGGGCGCGGGCGATGGACAGGCGCTGGCGCTGGCCTCCCGAAACGGTGGTGCCGCCCTGGGCCATCGGGGTGTCGAGGCCCTCGGGCATGGCCTCGACGAAGTCGGCGCCCTGGGCGACGGTCAGCGCCTCCCAGATCTCCTCGTCGGTCGCGCTCTCGTTCCCGTAGCGCAGGTTGGAGCCCACGGTGCCGGAGAACAGGTAGGGGCGCTGGGGCACGAGGCCGATGCGCTTCCACAGGTCCTCGAGCCCGGCGTCGCGCACGTCGAGGCCGTCGATGCGGACGGTGCCGCTCGTCGCGTCGTACAGGCGGGGCACCAGGCCCACCAGGGTCGACTTGCCCGCACCCGTCGAGCCGATGATCGCGGTGGTGGTGCCGGGGCGCGCCGTGAAGCTGATGTTCTTCAGCACCGGCTCCTCGGCGCCCGGGTAGGCGAAGGTGACGTCGTCAAAGACCACGGTGCCCTTCTCCGTGAAGCCAGCCGAGGCATCGGCCGCCTCCACGACGGTGCTGGAGGTGCCGAGCACCTCGCCGATGCGATCCGCGGACACCGAGGCGCGCGGCAGCAGGACGAACAGGAAGGTCGCCATCATCACGGACATGAGGATCTGGATGAGGTAGGTCAGGAACGCCGTGAGCGCGCCCACCTCCATCTGGCCGCTCTCGACGCGGTCGGCGCCGAACCACAGCACCGCGACGGACGAGAGGTTCATGACCAGCATCACGATGGGGAACATCGCGGCCATGAGGCGGCCTGCCTTGTAGGCCGACTCGGTGACCTTCTCGTTCGCGTCGGCGAAGCGGCCCACCTCCTCGCGCTCGCGCACGAACGCGCGCACCACACGGATGCCCGTGAGCTGCTCGCGCATGACCCTGTTCACCACGTCGATGCGCTTCTGCATGCGCTGGAAATGCGGCACCATGCGCGAGATGATCGCGATCACGGCGATCAGCAGCAGCGGGATGGCGATGACGAAGATCCACGACAGCGCCACGTCCTGGTGAAGCGCCATGAACACGCCGCCGATCGCCATGAACGGCGCCGTGACCAGCAGTGTGCAGGCCATGAGGACAAGCATCTGAACCTGCTGCACGTCATTGGTGGAGCGCGTGATGAGGCTGGGCGCGCCGAACTTCTGAACCTCGTTCTCGCTGAACGAGCCCACGCGCGTAAAGATGCGTCCGCGCAGGTCGCGGCCCACCGCCATCGCCACCTTGGCGCCGAAGTAGACGGCGACGATGGCGCACACGATCTGCAGCAGCGACAGGGCAAGCATGATGCCGCCCACCTGCCAGATGTAGGGGATGTCGCCGGTGGCCACGCCGTTGTCGATGATGTCGGCGTTGAGGCTCGGCAGGTACAGGTTGCACACCGCCTGAGCGCCCTGGAAGACGATCACTCCGAGGAGGAGCTTCCAATAGGGCTTGACGGACTCAACGAGCAGCGGCCACAGCGCGCCCTTGGTCTTGTCCTGAGTACGCGCCTCGTCGGTGCGCGTCGCGACGGCCGTCATGGGGCCTCCTCGGTGAATGGGGGTGATGCGGGGGACAGGGGATGAGGAACCGCGGCGCGGCCCGGCGGAGCGAGGCCCGCCAGCGCGGTGCGGACGTGACGTACCTGGGCGTGGGGGTCATCGCGGTCGATGAGGACGACTCCCGAGGCGAGGACCCGCAGATGCTCGGCCGCGGCGCGCGGCTCGACGGCAAGCCTGTCGCGGAAGGGCTCGAGAAGGGCGGCGCTCGCCGCATCAAGCGCCTCGGAGGGCTGGTGATCGGTCGGATCGGGCCTGAACGAGAGCCGCATGAGCACGGCTCCGATGCGGCGCATCCGTGACACCTGGATCGCCACGATGTGGAGCGCGGCGTCCTCGACCGTGCGGGGCGAGGCGTCAGCGATGAGGCCCGCCGCCGGCCGGGCGTCGATCACGCGGGCGGCGGCGGCCGCGAGCAACGCATCCTTGTCCTCGAAGACGCGGAAGATGGTGCCCTCGGCAACGCCTGCGGCCTCCGCGATCTGGCGGGTGGTGACGTCGGCGCCCACATCGAGCAAGAGCGGCGTGACCGCATCGAGGATCGACTCGCGCCGCTCCTCGGGGGAGAGCCGGGCCGCCCGGGTGGAAGTTGCCATGCGCTCGAGAGTAAGTGAGTGAGCACTCACTCCGCAACTTGAAGGCGGCGGACGAACAGTTCCGCGGAGTGCCCAGGGAGGTTCGCGAACCCGACGCGCGGGTAGAACCGCCGCGCCCCGTCGTTACGCGGATCGATATCGAGGTGGACGCCAGCGACGCCCTGAGAGGCCAGGAGGGCGCACGCCGCCTCGATGAGGGCGCGGCCCGCTCCCCTGCCCTGGGCCTGAGGAAGCAGGTCGATGTGAAGATGCGCGGGATAGTCCGCGACCACGTCGACGAGGAGGCGCTCCGGGTCCGCGGCGCCGCGGAGAACGCTCTCGTCTGCCTCGACGCGCAGCGGGTGGCGATCAGCCACGGAGGGCCACCACGTGTCGCTGAACCACGCCTGGAAGGCGCGAGTATCCGCGGTGCCGATGACGTAGCCGACAGGTCCGTCCCCCTCGTCCCACGCCAGCGCGAAGGTCGCCGGCCCGTGGAGGTACGGCGTCGCGTAGACGTCGGCAAGCAACGCGTCGTCGCCATGCCTGCCCGTGTCGTCGCCCCCTGCGTCCCCGGTGAGGAGGCAGATCCGCGCGATCGCGTCATGGTCGGCGGGCGTGGCTGGCCGGATGGTCATGACGGAGAGCCTACGCAGGGTGCGCGCAGGCACGCTGATCCGATCAGCGCGCTGCCCAGGCCATCCCTCGCTCGATGAGCGTCGTCGTCTGAGGCAGGCGAAGAACATCAAGAGTGTGGCCGAGGGTGGTGGCGAAGATCCGCCCCTGACCCCACTGCCGCGTCCAGGCGACAGGCATGGTGACGGTGCGCGCCCACTCGTCCCCGCGGCCCGGGATCAGCTCGCAGTCCGCGAGCACGTCGTTCAGTCCGTCGTCGAGCACCCAGTACTGCTCGGTGTGGACCTCAAAGTCCGTCAAGCCTTGGGTGATGGGATGGCTCGCAGCGGCATCGGTGAATCGCACCGTGTAGCGTCGGTAAGCCTCGACGTCGCCGCGCCCGCGGTCCTCAGGCGCGTGAGGGTGCGCGGCGAACTGGGCGCCCGTGAGCTGCAGGAAGTCCGTGGCGCTGCGGAAGGAATCGATGATCCCGCCGTGCCATCCCGCGAATCCGGCCCCGGCGGCCACGGCCGCGCGCAGGCCCGCCACCTCGTCGACCGTCGCGCTTCCCATCGTGACCGACTGGACGATGAGGTCGTACCGAGCCATCGCATGCGCATCGGCGTAGACCTCGGGCGTGTCCTCGATGTCGACGACGAAGCCCTGCCCCTCCAGCCAGGGGACGAACAAGTCGGTGGAACCCACCGGGTCGTGGCCGGGCCACCCTCCGCGAACAATCAAGCACTGCCTGGTCATGCGTCTCCCCTCGCTCCCTTGCGTGCCGCCATCCTAGGACGGGGCATGCGGGTGGGCCAGGATGCGCCCTACAGACGGTGGGCCGTGGCTCCTGGTACGCGCTCGACGGTGTGAACGGCACGCCAGTTCTCGCCGCCGATGCCGCGCGCCCACTGGGGCATGCCGGAGGCGAGGCCGTGAGACGCGAGGTCGGAGCCGAGCACCAAGACAGAGGGCCCGGCCCCCGAGACGACGGCGGCCAGGCCCTGTGCGCGAAGATGCGTCAGCATCGCCATGGCGGCGGGCATGACCTCGGCGCGGTAGGTCTGGTGGAGGCGGTCCTCGGTGCCCTCGAAGAGCAGCTCCGGCTGGCCGCCGAGCGCCGCGACAAGGAGCGCGGCTCGGCCGAGATTGAAGGCGGCGTCGCGGTGCGGCACCATCGCGGGAAGGACGGAGCGCGCCTGTTCGGTGGGGAGCACCGAGCCGGGGATCAGCACAGCGGCCTCGATTCCCTCCGCCATCGGCAGGGTCGCGGCCTTGGCGCCGGACTCCCCCATCCACGCGACGGTCGCGCCGCCGTAGATGGCGGGAGCCGCGTTGTCGGGGTGCCCCTCGAACTGGGTAGCGATCTCGAGCGCCACCTCGGCGGACAACGCCTCGGGTTCGGCGATCAGCCCGCGCGCGGCGGAGATACCCGCCACCACGGCGGCGGCGGACGATCCCAGGCCCCGCCCGTGCGGGATACGGTTCACGGCGCGGATCGCGAGCCCCGTCTGGGACGCGTTCACGTGGTCGAGCGCCGCGCGCAGGGCACGCACGACGAGGTGAGATTCGTCGCGAGGAAGCGTCTCCGCCCCCTCACCCTCGATCTCGAGCTCGATCTGCGACGACGCGACGGCCCGCACCTCGATCTCGTCCGCCAGGCCCAGCGCGAGGCCCAGCGAGTCGAATCCCGACCCGAGGTTTCCCGCGGTGGCCGGGACGGTCACCACCACATGATCGGCGCCCAGACGCATGGTTACAGCCCCAGGACCTGCGCCGCTGCGGCGACGTCGACGGGGATGACGGTCGGGTCGACCTCGCGGCCCTCGAGCGCGGTCGCGGTGTCCTTCAGACCGTTACCCGTCACCGTGCAGGTGATGGTGGCACCCTTCGGCACCTCCCCGAGCGCGGCGGCCGCCAGGAGTCCGGCGATCGGCGCGGCGGAGGCGGGCTCCACGAAGACGCCGACGTCGGCGGCAAGGCGTGCCTGGGCGTTGAGGATCTGCGTGTCGGAGACGGCGCGGATCCACCCGCCCGACTCGTCGCGCGCGGCGACCGCGAGGTCCCACGAGGCCGGCTTGCCGATGCGGATCGCGGTGGCCACCGTCTCGGGGTCCTTGATGGGGTGTCCGGCGACGAACGGCGCGGCGCCGGCGGCCTGCACTCCCCAGATCTTTGGGCGCTTGGTGGCGCGGCCGGCATCGGCAAACTCGGTGAAGCCCATCCAGTACGCGGAGATGTTGCCGGCGTTTCCCACGGGCAGCATGTGGATGTCGGGGGCGTCGCCCAGCTGGTCGATGATCTCGAACGCCGCGGTCTTCTGTCCCTGCAGACGGTACGGGTTGACCGAGTTCACGAGCGCGACAGGGTACTCCTCGGACAGGGAGCGGACGATGTCGAGGCACTCGTCGAAGTTGCCGTCCACCTGGACCAGTTTGGCGCCGTGGACGATGGCCTGGGCCATCTTGCCGGCCGCGATCTTGCCCTGCGGGATCATCACCACACAGTTGAGCCCGGCGTGGGCGGCGTAAGCGGCGGCCGATGCCGACGTGTTGCCGGTCGAGGCGCACACGACAGTGTGGTCGCCGTCCTTCACCACCTGGGTCATGGCGCTCGTCATGCCGCGGTCCTTGAAGGACCCGGTCGGGTTCATGCCCTCGACCTTGACGAAGACCTCGGCCCCCACCTCCGCGGAGATGGAGGGCGCGTGGACCAGCGGCGTGCCGCCCTCGCCCAGCGAGATGAGCCGGTCGCTCTCGTCGAACGGCATGTGCTCCAGGTATTCGCGGATGGCTCCGCGCCACACGTGTGCCACTTACTCTCCCTCGATCCTCAGGACGGACCAAACATCATTGACGGAATCGGACGCGCGCAGGTCCTCGACGGTCGCGGCGAGCGCGGCCTCGGATGCGCGGTGCGAGGACAGGATGAGGCCGGCGTGGCCCTTGCCCGCCATCTGGCGCACGGACTCGATGCCCACGCCGTGGTTGGCGAACATCTGCGCGACCGCGGACAGCACGCCCGGGCGGTCCTGCACGCTCATGCGCACGGCGTAACGGGTCTGCGCGGCGTCCATCGGCAGCACATCGTGGCGCGCGTAGTTCGACTCGCGCGGGCCGCGGCCGCCTCCTGCGACGTGGCGCGCGACGGACACGACGTCTCCCAGGACGGCCGATGCCGTGGGGGCGCCGCCGGCGCCCTGCCCGTAGAACATGAGCTCGCCCGCGGCCTCGGCCTCGACGAAGACGGCGTTGAACGCGCCGCGCACGCCCGCGAGCGGGTGGGACGACGGCAGCAGCGTGGGGTGAACGCGGACACTCACGCCGTCCTCGGCGCGCTCCGCGATGGCGAGCAGCTTGATGACCCTGTCGGTCTCCTTGGCCGCGGCGATGTCGTCCGCCGAGACCTCGGTAATTCCCTCGCAGTACACGTCGTCGAGGTGCACGCGCTGGTGGAACGCGAGCGAGGCGAGGATCGCGGCCTTCGCTGCGGCGTCGTGGCCGCCCACGTCGGCGGTCGGGTCCGCCTCCGCGTAGCCGAGGCGCTGCGCCTCCGCGACCACGTCGGCGTAGTCGAGGCCCTTCGTCGTCATCTCGTCGAGCACGTAGTTGGTGGTGCCGTTCACGATGCCGAGGATGCGGGTGACGTGGTCCCCCGCGAGCGACTCGCGCACCGGACGCACCAGCGGGATCGCACCGGCGACGGCGGCCTCAAAGTACAGGTCGGCGCCGGCCTCGTCGGCCGCCTCGTACAGCTCGGCTCCGCGGGTGGCGAGCAGCGCCTTGTTGGCCGTCACGACACCGGTGCCGGCCGCGAGCGCGCGCAGGATCAGCGTGCGCGCGGGCTCGTCACCACCCATGACCTCGACCACCACATCGGCCGCATCCACGAGGGTCTCGGCGTCCGACGTGAGGAGGTCGACTGGCACCACGTCGTCGCGCGGCACGGACGTGTCGCGGACGTAGATGCCCGCAATGTCGACGGGCGCGCCGACGCGCGCGGAGAGGTCATCGCGCTGCTCGGTGAGGAGTCGCACCACCTGGGTGCCGACGGTCCCGCATCCGAGGATGGCGATCTTGACGGGGGCTACGGCGGTGGACACGGCGCCCACTCTATCGGGTAGGCATCGTCCCTTAGGGTCGGCTCCATGACTCGACCCGCCCGCGTGACCATGGTCTGCACCGGCAACATCTGCCGCTCCCCCGCGATGCACTACCTCGCTCGCCGCGAGTGGGGCGACGCCGCCGAGGTCACGAGTGCCGGGATCTACGCGGAGATCGGGCTCGACGTGCCGCAGCCGATGCGCCGCGCGGCCGCACGACACGACCTCGCCATTCCCCGGCATCGGCCCACCCAGTTGGACAAGCGGATCCTCAGCCAGGCCGACCTGGTGCTGGTCGCCACGCAACAGCACGCCCGCTGGATCGAGGCGGAGTGGGGCGGAACCGCGCCGCACGTCTTCGGCATCAAGGAGGCGGCGGAGCTCGCGACGAGGGCCGCGCGCCCCGCAGGCGACACCTCCGCAGAACGCCTCGCGAATGCCGCCGTCGCGCTGGACGCGGCTCGCGCCGCCGATCCGGCGCCGCTGCGCAGCCTCGACGACCCGTGGTCGCTCGACCAGGCCACGTACAACAGGGTGATGGACGAGATCGCCGACGACCTCGAGGTGCTCACCTCGTGGGCGGGCCTCCGGCGCACCTAGAGAGAGGGCCCGTTGCCGCTCATCCCGGGCGGGAAGGTGTGGCTCATGGGCAATCGGGAGATCTTCTCCACTGCGCCCTCGTCCTCGCTGGCCTCGTCGCCGTGCGCCTCGGGATCGGGAAGGGTGAAGGTGGCCGCGATGGACTCCAGGTCCTCGCGGTCGGCGTCGTCGTCGTCTTGCATGGTGTCCCCCTGACTGCCATGCGGGCCTCGTCGCCCGCGGGACCATCGTGCCCCAAACATGCCAGCGGCGGCGACCCGGGACGTTGAGGGGGGACTTCCCGGGTCGCCGCCAGGCGGCGCGTTAGTGACCGAAGGCCTGCAGCGGCGGCAACTTGTCGCCGCTGGGGTCGACGCTGCTCTCGTCGACCTCGGCCCGCTCACCTCGCGTCTCGCCGGTCTGACGGTCATCTGACTCGTCCTGCGCATCGAAGGCCGTGTGGCCCTTGGTGCGACGCTCCTCCTCGACCTCCTGGGCGAGGCGGGTCAGGGCATCGGTGCCCTCGTGGTCCGTGAGGCTCATGACCTGCTCCTTCCACTCGCGGCCGGGAATCCGGCTACGTCAAGGGAACGCCTGGGGGCCTCTCAGATACTTCTCAGGTGCGGCCGTCGGGGTAGATCGCGCCAGGCGGCACGGCGGGGGCCGGGGAGCCCTCGCCCTCGTGGTCCTCGCGCGTCTCGCCGTCATCCTCCGGGGTGTGGTCGTCCGGAAGCGTGGCACCGTGCCCGCTGGCCCGCTCGGCCTCGACCTCGGCGGCGATCTCCTGCAGGGCCTCGGTGCCCTCGTGGATGTCCTTCTCGGTGGGGTCGTCCATGACCTCTCCCTTCGTCGCGAGCGGCGCGGTGCCGCCGTAGTGACGTCAACGAGGGGTGGGGCCAAGACCTTCCGGCCGATTCCGGCTCACGCGTCGTAGCGGGCGCGCGCCTCCGTCACGACGGGCACAGCAGCCTCCAGGACGTCCGCGAGGTCACGCAGGCGGGTGGCGACCTGCGCGCCGAGCTCGGTCAGCGCGTAGTCGACCCGCGGCGGCACCTCGGCGTGTGCGGTGCGCGTGATCATGCCGTCGCGCTCGAGGGTGCGCAGCGACTGCGCGAGCATGCGCTCACTCACGCCGTCGACTCGTGCGCGCAGCTCGCCGAACCGTTGCGAACCCTCGCCGAGCGCGATAAGGATGAGGGAGGGCCACTTTCCGGCGATGTCCTCGAAGGTGGAGCGAGAGGTGCAGGCGCGCGCGAAGACGTCGGCCACCAGGGCCTGACTGGGCGCGACGCTCTCCTTCACGCCCCCTAGATTACTCTCGAAACTGCGGAATAGATAGCGACTTACGAATCGTTAGCATGGACGTCAGGACATCACTCCTCCGAAAGGACACACCATGACTACCTACGCCGTCACCGGAACCAGCGGACGCCTGGGCCGCCTCATCGTCGAGCACCTCCTCGCCCGCGACGTGGCCCCGTCGGACATCGTCGCGATCGCCCGCACGGAGTCCAAGGTGGCCGACCTCGCCGACAAGGGAGTCACCGTCCGCCACGGCGACTACGACGAGCCCGCCTCGCTCGACGCCGCGCTCGCCGGCGTGGACCGCCTTGTCCTCGTCTCCGCGTCCGAGCCCGGCAAGCGGCTGCCCCAGCACCAGGCCGTCATTGCCGCCGCGGAGAAGGCCGGCGTGAGCCGCATCCTCTACACGTCCATCCTTGGCGCCGACACGACCACCAACCCGCTCGCGGGCGAACACGTCGCCACCGAGGAGGCCCTCGCGGCATCGGCCATCCCCGCCACGATCCTGCGAAACTCCTGGTACTACGAGAACTACACGGCGCAGATCCCCCAGTACCTGGCCAACGGCGCGATCACCACCGCGACCAACAACGCCCGCATCTCCGCCGCCACCCGCTCGGACTACGCGGAGGCGGCGGCGGCCGCCGCGCTCCAGGACGCCGAGGGCAAGGTCTACGAGCTGGGCGCCGAGCCCTTCACCATGACCAACCTCGCCGAGACCCTCACCACCGCCACCGACACCGACGTGCGCCACCACGCCGTCTCGGTCGACGAGCTGGTGGGCGGCATGGTCCAGGCGGGCCTCGACGAGGGCACCGCCCGCTTCTGGGCCGGCGTCGACGCCTCGATCGCCAAGGGCGACCTGGTGACGGAGTCCACGGACCTCGCCGACCTCATCGGCCACGAGCCCACCCGCATGAAGGACGCGGTGCTCGCGGCGCTGTAGCGCTCGTCCACGCACGCGGCCCGGCACTCCTCGTGGAGTGCCGGGCCGCAGCGCGTCTGGCCGATGCGGTGGCTTAGTCTCCCGCGACGTCCCAGCTGAGCAGGTCCTCCAGGGTGTCGCGACGCACCAGCACCTTGGAGGCGCCGTCGCGCACGGCGACCACGGCGGGGCGCAGCGCGGCGTTGTAGGTCGACGCCATCGAGCGTCCGTAGGCGCCGGTGGCGGCCACGGCGAGAAGGTCGCCGCGCCGCGTGTCCTCGGGCAGCTGCACGTCGCGCACGATGATGTCGCCGCTCTCGCAGTGCTTGCCCACCACGCGCGACAGTGTGAGGGGGGCATCGGACACGCGCGAGGCGACCTCGGCGTGGTACTCGGCGCCGTACATGATGGTGCGCGGGTTGTCGCTCATGCCGCCGTCGACAGCGACGTATTGGCGGGAGCCGCCCTCGTCGAGCTTGACGTCCTTGGTCACGCCGACCGTGTACACCGTCAGGCCGGCGGGACCGGCGATGGCGCGGCCGGGCTCGATCGAGAAGCGCGGCCACTCGCCGCCGATGGGGTCCATGACGGAGGCCACGGCGTCGGCGATCTCGTAGGCGGCGACGGACGGCTCGAGCGCCTCGGCGTCCTCGGTGTAGGCGATCGCGTATCCGCCGCCCAGGTCCACCTCGGGAAGCGCGGCACCCGTGTCGGCCATGAACGCGGCGCGCAGGCGCAGCATGCGGTCGGCGGACTCGCGGAAGGCGTCGATCGACAGGATCTGGCTGCCGATGTGGGTGTGGATGCCCAGCAGGTTCAGCCCCACCGCGTCGTGGCACGCGAGCATCGCGTCGTAGGCGGCGCCCGAGGCGAGCGAGAGGCCGAACTTCTGGTCCTCGTGGCTCGTGGCGATGTACTCGTGGCCGCCGGCGTGCACTCCCGTGGTCACGCGCACCAGCACGGGGGCGGTGACGCCCATCTCGCGCGCGAGGGCGTCCAGCACCTCGATCTCGGTGAACGAGTCGACGATGATGCGTCCCACGCCCACTGATAGCGCCCGGCGCAGCTCGTCCTCGGCCTTGTTGTTGCCGTGCAGGCCGATGCGCTCGGGGGGCATGCCGCCACGCAGAGCGATCTCGAGCTCGCCGCGCGAGGCGACGTCGAGGCACAGGTCCTCCTCGCGCATCCAGCCGGCGACCTGCGACGCGAGGAAGGCCTTGCCCGCGTAGAACACGTCGACCTTGGCGCGGTGGCGCCCAAAGGCCGCGGTGAAGTGGTCGCGGAAGGCGGCCGCGCGGACACGGAAGTCGGCCTCATCGACCACGTACAGCGGGGTGCCGTGCTCGGCCGCGAGAGTACGGACGTCCATGCCACCGACGGCGAGCACGCCGTCATCGCCCCGCGTGACGGAGCTGGACCACACCGGCATCGGCCCCTACATCCTTTCGGGCGCGGAGACGCCGATGAGGTGGAGGCCGTTGCGCAGCACCTGCTGCGCGGCGTCGTTCAGCCACAGGCGGGTGCGGTGGAGGTCGGTGATCTCCTCGTCGCCCTGGGGGGTCACGCGCGTGCGGTCGTACCAACCGTGGAACGTCGACGCGACCTCCTCGAGGTAGCGCGCCACGCGGTGCTGCTCGCGGAACTCCACGGCCTGCGTCACCACGCGCGGGAACTCGCCGAGCACGCCCAGCAGCTTCGCGTCCCACTCGTGCTCCAGCAGCGCGGCGTCGAAGCCGTCTTCGCGGGCGATGCCGTACTCGGCGGCGTTGCGCTGAACACCGCACGTGCGGGCGTGCGCGTACTGGACGTAGAAGACGGGGTTGGCGTTGGTCTTCGACGCGAGCAGGTCGAGGTCGATGTCGATCGACGAGTCGGCGCTCGAGCGCGCCAGCGAGTAGCGCGCGGCGTCCACGCCCACGGCGTCCACCAGGTCCTCCATGGTGACGACGGTGCCGGCGCGCTTGGACATGCGCACGGGCTGGCCATCCTTCACCAGGTTCACCATCTGGCCGATGATGACCTCGATGATCTCGGGCGAGTAGCCCAGCGCGGCGGCGGCGGCCTTGAGGCGCGCGATGTAGCCGTGGTGGTCGGCGCCCAGCAGGTAGATGCAGAGGTCGGCGCCGCGCTCGGCCTTGTCGCGGATGTACGCGATGTCGCCGGCGATGTACGCGGCGTTGCCGTCGGACTTGATGACCACGCGGTCCTTCTCGTCGCCGTGGTCGGTGCTCCGCAGCCACCAGGCGCCCTCGGTCTCGTACAGCGCGCCGGAGCCCTTCAGCTCCTCGAGCGCCGTCTCGACCTTGCCCGACTCGTGAAGCGAGTCCTCGTGGAAGTACACGTCGAACTCGACGCCGAAGTCCTTGAGCGACTGCTTGATCTCGTTGAACATGAGGCGCACGCCGCGCTGACGGAAGAACTCGATGGCCTCGTCGCGGGGAAGCTCGAGGGGGTCGGGGTCGCCGTTCTCCATCGCCTCGACCATCACCTCGTTGGCGATGTCCTGGATGTACTGGCCGCCGTAACCGTTCTCGGGGGCGTCCTCGCCCGCGACCACCGCGTAGAGCGACGCCGCGAAGTTGTCGATCTGGCTGCCGTGGTCGTTGAAGTAGTACTCACGCGTGACCATCGCGCCGTGGAACTCGAGCAGGCGTGCGAGCGAGTCGCCCACCGCGGCCCAGCGGGTGCCACCCAGGTGGATGGGGCCGGTGGGGTTAGCGGAGACGAACTCGACGTTGACGGTCTTGCCCGTCAGCGACTCGCCGCGGCCGTAGTCCTCGCCGTACTCGACGATGCCGCGGGCGAGCTCGCCCGCCGCGCCCGCCGCGAGGCGGATGTTGATGAAGCCGGGGCCTGCGACCTCGGCGGCGTCGATGCCGTCGATCTCGGCCAGGCGCTCGACAAGGGTGTCGGCGAACTCGCGCGGGTTGGTGCCGGCCTTTTTGGCCAGCTGCATCGCGATGTTTGTCGACCAGTCGCCGTGCTCGCGCTGGCGCGGGCGTTCCACGCGGATGTCCTCGGGGACATCGAACGGGGACAGCTGGAAGTCGCTGTCATCGATGCCCTGGAGCAGGGCGGCGCGGATCTGTGCGGCAAGTTCCTCGGGAGTCACCCCGCGAGTCTATCGGCGCGCGCACGGTGCTGTCCCTCCTGGGTAGGGTCGCGTGCGGAGGGCCGATGCCGTGGCCCGGTTTCGCTGCGACGAGGGAGTGACGATGGGGTTCGAGGAGGCGCTCGGCTGGGCGCGCACGCAGGTCGAGACAGGGATGGTGCCGGGAGGCGTCCTCGGGGTGGTGACGGCCGACGGCGCCGTCGAGCTCGACGCGGTGGGCGACGCGCGCCCCGGCGACGCCTATCCCCTGTTCTCCATCACCAAGGCGCTCGTGGGTGTCTCGGTGGGCCGCCTGCTGGCGTCCGGCGAGTTGTCGCTCGACGCGCGCCTGGCCGATGCGGTGCCGGGCTTCGGCGCCGACCGCCCCGACGAGGTGCTTCTGCGTCACCTCGTGTCGCACTCGGCGGGGATCCCCGAGCCCGCGCTGGACTTCGCGGGCGACCTCGACGAGGCGCTCCTGTCTCCCGGGAGGGACTTCGTGGCGGGAACCGCGTCGCGCTACTCGTCGATCGGCTACCAGGGAATCGTCCGCATGGTCGAGCACGCGACAGGGCGCGCGTGGGAGGACGTGCTCGCGTCCGACCTCGCCGCCGTGGGCGCCACGGGGGTGACGCTCGACACGGCCGCGACCGAGCATCGGCCCGTGCTGCGCGGCGACGCGACGCTCGACTGGGAGGCCTTTGCGTCGCTGCGACACCCCGGTGCGGGCGCGGTGGGGACCGCGGAGGACCTGCTTGCCGTGGGGCGGTCGCTCCTCGCGGACGACGGCGCGCTGGTGGCGCCGCAGACCCTTGCGCTGATGCGCACGTCTCTCGTCGACGACGCGCGACTGCTCGACCCGTACCCGCCCGAGCGCGGCTGCGCGTGGGGCGTGACCTTCTGCCTTCGGCGGGACGTTGCGGGCCTTGACGCGCGCGACGGGTTCGGGCACGCAGGCTGGGCGGGTACCGAGTTCTGGGTGCACCCCGAGTGCGGCGTCGCGTTCGTGTGGCTCACCAACGTCGCGGGGGCCGAGGGCGAGGGGATGGACCCGATCGCCTTGGCGAACGCCGTGCTCGCCTAGGTATGCCTTGAGGGGAGCTGCCTGGTCTCCCCGCGCTCGATGAGGGTGATGCGGCCCGTTGCGCCGGCGTCGGCCACCGCGGAGACGAAGGCTGCGCGGGGCTGCGAGAAGTGAGCCCAGTCGTCGATGTGGGCCGGCACCACGGTCGCGTTGGGCCAGCGGGAGGCGATCTCGAGGGTGCGCTCGGCGTCCGCCGTCAGCATCATGTCGTTCAGGCGCGGCGAGCGCGCGGCGCCGGCGAAGATCACGGCCACGTCGACGTCGGGGAACTTGTCGGCGACCTTGCCCGCCTTGCGCACGGACGAGTTGTCTCCCGAGATGTACACCGTGGGCCATCCCTCGGCCTCGAGCACAAACCCCGTGACCTGGCCCGCGAGGTGCTTCACTACCGACGGGCCGTGGCGCGCGGGAACGGCGGTCACGGTCACCGTCGACGCGCCTCCGGGAATGATGGCCTGGTCCCAGCGGCGCAGCCCCTGGGCGCGGGCGAGCCGTTCGCCACCCTCGGGGGTGGTGAGGATGTGGCGCACCTCGTCGAGCATCGCGCGGCCGGAGACGTCGAGATTGTCTTCATGCTCGTCGTGGCTGAGCAGCACGACGTCGATGTGCCCCACCTCGTCGCGGGTGAGGGCGGGCCCCGCCAGCTTGGTGAGGTTGCCCACGGGACCGGGGGCATCGAAGGTCGGGTCCGTGAGGAAGCGCAGCCCGGCGTACTCGATGAGCACGGTGGGGCCGCCGATGAGCGTGAGCGTCGCCTGCGCCGTCATGCCGTTAGTCAAGCACCTCGACCGCTTCTACCTGGCATCGCACCGGGAACGACTCGGCGCAGATGGTCGACCAGACCTGGATCCGGTCGCCGTCGGTGATGTCGGCGGCGGTGTCCACCGCGCCCGTCACCGTGATGTCGTCGGTCAGCACGAACGTGGTGCCCTCGAAGTACTCGTAGCCCGCGTCGGGGACGAAGCTCACGCGCGTCTCGGCGCCCTCCGTGACGACCGCGTCGGCCGTGCCGACGGCCTCGGGGTCTCGGTCGGGCAGGCTTGCGGCGCCGGTGCAGCCCGCGAGAGTGACGACGAGGGCGAGGCCGGCGACGGCGAGCAAGCGCTTCATCCCCACAGTTTGAACCGTTTCCGAGCCCGAGACCCGGCGTGTCGCGCCGTTTCGGCAATGGCGCCGGCGTGTCGAGCCCCGATCCGGTTCACCCTGTCCAGGACTAGGGGGTCCGGGTGGAGGCGCGGACCACTAGTTCGGGCTGGAAGAGCACGTGCTCGCGCGCAGCGCCGTCGGCCTTGTCCCGCTCGGCGAGCAGGAGGTCCACCGCGGTGGAACCGATCTGGCGGCGGGGCTGACGCACCGAGGAGATCGGGACAACCGCCGCCGCGGCGAAGGAGATGTCGTCGTAGCCCACCAATGCGACGTCGCAGGGAATGGCGACGGGATCCGCGCCGGACAAGAGGGCCTGCTGCACGCCGATCGCGAGCAGGTCGTTGGCGGCAAAGACCGCGTCCACCTCCCCCGCGCGCACCATCTTCAGGACGGCCGCTCCCACGCGCATCCCCTCCTCGAGGGTGAGCGCATCGGTCTCCACGCGCGTCAGGCTGGCGCCGTCAACGGCCTCGACGGCCTGGGCGGCGCCCTCGAAGCGGTCGGCGACCTGATGAATGCCGCGCGGACCGCCCACGAAGGCAAGTCTGCGACGTCCGGACTCGAGCAGGTGCGCGGCGGCCATGCGCCCGCCTGCGACATCGTCGACCGCGACGGAGGCGACCGTGGCGTCGGGGGTGCCGCGGTCCACGAGGACCACGGGGATGCCGTGCTCGCGCATCCGCGCCACGGCGTCGCCAGCATCGGCGGTGGGGACCAGCAGCACCCCGGCCACGCGCTGGGTCTCGAACTGCTCGAGGTGCTTGCGTTCGCGGTCGGACGACTCGTCGGAGTTGGCGAGCGTGACGGTGAGGCCGGCCTCCTCCGCGCGCGCCTCGGCGCCTCGCGCCACGTCGGTAAAGAAGGGATTCGAGACGTCGAGCACCACGAGCGCGAGGGTGGTCGACTGGCCCGCGCGCAGCTGGCGCGCCGCGGCGTTGGGGACGTAGCCCAACTCGGCGATGGCCTCTCGCACGCGCTCCACCGTGGCGGCCTTCACCTGCTCGGGACGGTTGAGGACGTTGGACACGGTCCCCACGGACACTCCCGCTCGCTGCGCGACCTCGCGCACACTGACCGCCATCCCGTCATCCTCTCCTCGAGCAGGCACATCGTGTCATGACGCCCGCGCACTGACGGCCGCACCGCGCCACAAAACGATGCGATTCCGTGACGTTCTCAGGCTTGACGACTCCACGCCTGCCGCCCTAGCGTAACCGTGAATCGTTTCATCATTGTCGATGAGAAGGCGGTAGTCAATGACGACTCCACCCACGCAGGGGCACTCCACGCCGGCCCTGAAACTCAAGGACGTGGCCAAGGCCTTTGGCAGCGTTGTGGCCCTCAAGCGCGCGGACCTCACTCTCGCCCACGGCTCCATTCATGCGCTGATCGGCGAGAACGGCGCGGGAAAATCCACGCTGGTCAAGATCATCGCTGGCGTGTACCAGCGCGACGCCGGCACGCTCGAATACGACGGGGAGCCCGTCGACTTCGCGTCGACCGCCGACTCTAAGGCGGCGGGCATCGCCGTGATCTACCAGGAACCCACCCTCTTTCCCGACCTCTCGGTCGCGGAGAACGTGTTCATGGGCCGTCAACCACTGAGGTCGCTCGGTCGCATCGATACGCGCGCCATGCGTGAGCAGGTCGCGGCAATCTTCTCCGAGTTGGGAGTCGACATCGATCCCGACCGCCCCACGCGCGGCCTGTCCATCGCCGACCAGCAGCTCATCGAGATTGCGAAGGCCATCTCGCTCGACGCGAAGGTGCTCATCATGGATGAGCCCACCGCCGCGCTCAGCGGGGTGGAGGTCGAGCGGCTCTTCACCGTCGCGCGGTCGCTGCGCGACCAGGGCTGCGCCATCATGTTCATCTCGCACCGCTTCGACGAGGTCTTCGCGCTGTGCGACACCGTCACGGTCATGCGCGACGGCGAGTACATCGCCACCTCGCCCATTGCGGACACCACCGTGGAGGCGATGGTCCGCCAGATGGTGGGACGCGACGTCGAGGCGCTCTTCCCCAAGGTCGAATCCGAGATTGGCGACGTGGTCCTGCGCGTCGACGGCCTCCATCAGACGGGTGAGTTCACCGACGTGTCCTTCGACGTCCGCGCCGGCGAGATCGTGGCCCTCGCGGGGCTCGTGGGCGCCGGGCGCTCCGAGATCGCGCGCGCCATCTTTGGGGTCGACCCCTACGAAGGTGGCACCGTGTCGGTCGGCGGGAACACCGTGAGGCGCAAGGATCCGGCCGATGCGATGCGCAAGGGCATCGCCCTCGTCCCCGAGGACCGGCGCCACCAGGGCGTCGTGCTGGAGAGCTCGGTCGCCCGCAACGTGACCATGGCCATCCGCCGCACCCTCGCGCGCGGCGGTCTGCTGTGGGGCGGTATCGAGAACACCGCCGCGCGGGAGTGGGCGGCGCGCCTCGAGGTGAAGACGGCGGCCCTCGATGCTGAGTCGGGCACGCTGTCGGGCGGAAACCAGCAGAAGGTGGTGCTCGCCAAGTGGCTCGCGACGCACCCCCGTGTGCTCATCATCGACGAGCCCACGCGAGGCATCGACGTGGGAACCAAGGCCGAGGTCCATCGACTGCTCTCCACGCTCGCGTCCCAGGGGCTCGCCGTGCTCATGATCTCCTCCGAGCTCCCCGAGGTCCTCGGCATGGCCGATCGCATCCTGGTGGTCCACGAGGGCCGCATCACCGCGCACCTCCCCCGCGAGACCGCGACCGCCGAGAACATCATGTTCGCCGCGACCCACGCGGCGGAGGAGGCCGCATGAGCGCCCGCACCTGGAACGCCTCGCAGACCATGCTCAGCAGGCTCGGGTCCTTCGCGCGCATCAGGGAGGTGGGAATCCTCGCCGCGTTCGTGCTGGTGGTCGCCGTCACCACCGCGAAGAACCCGAACTTCCTGTTCTCGCCCGACGGCTTCCGCGACCTGCTCCTTACCCCCTCGATCCTGATGCTCGTCGCCGTGGGCCAGGCCGTCGTCATCATCACACGCAACGTCGACCTCTCGGTCGGCTCGGTCCTCGGACTCTCCGCGTACCTCACGGGCCGCATCTTCGTCGACTTCCCCTCGCTTCCGTGGCCTCTCGTCTTCGTCATCGGCATCGCGTTCGGCGCCTGTCTCGGCCTCGTCAACGGCGCGCTCGTCGCCTTCGCTAAGGTGCCGAGCCTCGTCATCACACTCGGCACGTTGTACGCCTACCGCGGGATCAACGTGTGGTGGACGGGCTCGGACCGCATCAACGCCTCCGACATGCCCGATGGATTCCTGGCACTTGGCACGGACTCCGTCGCGAACATCCCGGTCCTTACGCTGATAGCGCTCCTGGTGTTGGGCTGTGCAGCCTGGTACATGCACACTCAGCGGGGTGGGCGTGAGCTCTACGCGATCGGATCGGATCCGGATGCCGCCCGCCTCTACGGGCTGCGCGTGACCCGCCGCGTCCTCGTCGCGTTCGTCGTCTCCGGCGCCCTCGCGGGACTTGCCGGCGTCCTCTACGCGGCGCGCTACGGCACCGTGAACTCTCAGGTGGGGTCCGGCTTCGAGCTCGAGGCCGTGGGCGCGGCCGTCATCGGCGGCGTCGCGATCTTCGGCGGCTCCGGGTCAGTGTTCGGGGCGGCGATTGGCGCCTACCTGTTGATGACCATCAACCGCGCCCTGCCGGTGCTCGGCGTGGACGACTTCTGGCAGCGAGCGGTGGTGGGCGCGCTGATTCTTGGCGCGATCGTCCTCGACCGCATCGCCGCCGCACGCCAGGTCAAACGCTTCGCACGCATGAGGGAGGCCAGCCATGACTGACGCCACCACGGTTCGCACCTATCGCGACTACGGACAGCCCCTCTGGCGCCGCATCCTGCTGACTCGCGAGACGGGGATCATTGCCGCCCTGGCCGCGGTGTTCGCGGTCTCCGCCGCCTCCGTGCCCAACTTCGCGTCCGAGCTGACTCTTCAGTACCTGCTGCTCGACACCGCGGCGATCCTCCTCATTGCCCTGCCCATGACCATGGTGATCGTGACGGGCGAGATCGACCTGTCGGTGGCATCCGTCGTGGGCCTGTCCAGCGTGCTCGTCGGAGTCTTGTACCAAGGCGGCGTTCCCATGGCCCTTGCCGCGCTCATCGCGGTCGCGGCTGGCGCCGTCGCAGGCGCCTTCAACGGCTTCCTCGTCACCGTGGTCGGCCTTCCCTCGCTCGCGGTCACGATCGGCACGCTCGCGCTGTACCGCGGCCTCGCGGTCGGGCTGTTGGGGACCACCGCGGTGACCGACTTTCCGGACGGGTGGCGGGACGCCGCCACGGGGACCATCCCCGGCACCCCCATCCCGTGGGTGATCGTGGTCTTCGGCGTGCTCGCCGTCGCTTTCGGGCTCCTGCTTCACTTCACGCCGTTCGGCAGAGGGGTGTTCGCCATCGGCCTGTCGGACTCGGCCGCGGCCTTCTCGGGAATCCGGGTGGGCCGGACGAAGCTGATTCTCTTCGTCCTCACGGGCACCGTGTCGGCGTTCGCCGGCATCTACTTCACGCTGCGGTACGGCTCCGCCCGCGGCGACAACGCCACAGGGCTCGAGCTGGCTGTCATCGCCGCAGTCCTCCTGGGCGGAGTCTCGATCTTCGGGGGGCGCGGTGCGCTGCACGGCGTCATCGCGGGAGTGCTCCTCATCGGCACCCTGTCGAGCGCGCTTCGGCTCGCAAACGTCACCTCCGATGTCATCAACATCATCACCGGCACCCTTCTGATCGCCTCGGTGGTGTCACCGAGCGTCACCGCCTGGGTGCGGAACCGGTGGGCCAGGCGCGGCCGCTCCGCGGCAGTGTCACAGCCCTGACGCATGACCCGCGGCTCGGCATCCGCCCGCCGCCCACGCCACATCCGTGGCACGCACCACACACGACGAAAGGGAAGACAATGAAGTCCCCACTCATGAAGCGCGGCGGCATGGCCGTCGCGGCCTTGGCGGGAATGGCGCTCGCCCTCACCGCCTGCTCGTCGAGCGATGGCGAGAGCTCCGACCCGTCCGGCTCTGCCGGCGCCGCGGGTGCCGAGTCCGGCGACTACTCGATCACCTTCCTGCCCAAGAACCTGGGCAATGCCTACTTCGACACGTCGGACGCCGGCGGCGAGGAGGCCATCGAGGAGTTCGGCGGCACGTATGCCGAGGTGGGGCCCGCGGAGGCGGCGCCCGATGCCCAGGTGTCGTACATCAACACGCTCGCACAGCAGGGCGTCGGCGCCGTCGCCGTGTCGGCGAACGACCCCGAGGCTATCTGCGACGCCCTCAACGAGGCGCGTGACGCAGGCACGAAGGTCGTCACCTTCGACTCCGACACCAACCCCGAGTGCCGCGACCTCTTCATCAACCAGGCGACCGCCGACGGCATCGCCAAGGTGCAGGTTGACATGATCGCCGAGCAGATCGGCGACGCGGGTCAGATCGCCATCCTGTCCGCGAGCGCGAACGCCACGAACCAGAACGCGTGGATCGAGACGATGGAGCAGCTGCTCGCCGACGAGCACCCGGACATCGAGCTCGTCGACGTGGTGTACGGCGACGACGACGACCAGACCTCGTTCGACAAGACCGCCGCACTGCTGCAGACCTACCCCGACCTCAAGGGCATCGTCTCCCCCACCACGGTGGGTATCGCCGCCGCCGCCCGCTACATCTCGACCTCGGACGCCAAGGGACAGGTCGCGGTCACCGGGCTGGGAACCCCCAACCAGATGCGCGAGTACGTCGAGGACGGCACCGTCACGGCCTTCGCGCTGTGGAACCCCGCCGACCTCGGCTACCTGGCCGCCTACGCAGCCAAGGCCCTCATCGACGGCGACATCACCGGCGCCGAGGGCGACTCCTTCGAGGCCGGCAAGCTCGGTGAGTACACGGTCGATGCCGACGGCACCGTCCTGCTGGGCGACCCGTACGTCTTCGACGCGGACAATATCGGCGACTTCGACTTCTAAGTCGCCACGCACGCGCCACGGCGCCCGGGCTCACCAGAGTCCGGGCGCCGTGGCGCGTGGAGGCCCCCTCGCTCCCCGCGACAGGAGTGCCCGATGCCGCTACGTTCGTACGCAACGGCATCGGCTTCACCTCGCGACGCCACCGTTGGCGTCGCGGCCGTGTTTCACCACACTCTCGCTGAGGAGAACCGTGATGAGCGTCCAGCGCACCCTGCCCCTGCCCTCTCGGCTTGTCGCCGGCCTCGCCGCTCTTGCCACCGCGGTCGCCGGATTTGTGTGGGCCTCACCCGCCGTGGCCGCTCCACGAGGCGGCGCGAGCGAGGCCGCGTCGGCATCGGGCGGCACCCCTCACGCGCTCACCACCGACTTCCTCGACGCGCCGATGACGGTCGACCCCGCAAGCGCGCCGACACTTCGCTGGCAACTTCCCGACGGCACCTCCCAGTCACGGTTCCAGATTGTCGTCACCGAGAGCGCCTCGGGAGACGCGGTGTGGGATTCGGGAGAGATCGAGTCGACGAGCGCCCGCGCGACCTATGCCGGCACCACGCTGACCCAGGCCACGCGGTACTCCTGGACGGTGCGTGCCTGGGATACCGACGGCGCAGCATCCCCCTGGTCCAAGCCCGCGGAGTTTGGCACGGGACCCACCACGGCATGGGACGACGCCCGTACCATCTGGGCATCGGGTCCGGAGGTATGGGGCGGCGACTTCGACCTGACCTTCCGCGCCCAGTTTGTCGAGAAGCACGTCACCCTCGCGTTCCGCGCCGCGAACGGCGACAACTTCTACCTCTGGCAATTCCGCGGCGACGGCGTGAACGAGCTCGCCGTTCACAAGAAGGTCGCCGGGGACAGCGCGCCTGCCGTCCTCAAGACCGCGCCGCTCGGGGTCGCGATTGAGAACGGCCCGTCGGCGCGTTTCTATGACATTCGGCTCGTGGCCGAGGGCAACAAGATCAGCACCTACCTGGACGGCCGCCTCGTTGACACGACCGTCGACGCCACCTTCGCCAGCGGCGGGTTCGGCTTCTACAGCGGCGGCACGGAGTCCTACCTTGTCGACGACGTCGTCATGAAGGACCTCGGCGGCGACGTGCTGTACGAGAACGACTTCACCGGCACCGCGTACAACGACTTCGGATGCGGCACGCTCACCGGGACGGCACTCAGCATCCCGCGCGCCCAGCGTGCCGGATGCGTCTATTACGGGCCGTGGAGCGACTACGACATGGAATTCGACCTGTCGGTCACGACGGCTGCGGTGGGCGTCATGCTGCGTGCCGCCGACGCCCGCAACAACCTCATGTGGCAGGTGCGCGGCGATACCTCGCGCATCGTCCCCCACACGCGAGTGAACGGCACCTTCGCCGCCCTCGCGGCCGCCCCGGTGTCGCCCGCCATCGGCATCGGCAACCTCACGCGGGTCAAGATCTCGGCGCGCGGCAACGAGTTCACGACGTTCATTAACGGATCACAGGTCGACAAGCGCACCGTCGTGGCGCCGCGGGTGGGAGGTATCGGCGTCAGGACCGGGTCACAGGAGTCGGGCACCATCTCCAACCTCACCGTCACCACTCCTCGAGGCGAGGTGATCTACCGCAGCGATCCCAGCGCCCACCCGAACGAGTTCCCCTGCGCACCGGCGAGCAACGGCGTCATCGCCGTGCCGAAGGCGGCCGACTGCCTGCGTGCGGGAACGGTGGCCGCCACCCCCGACTGGGCCTTCCTGCGCACGGAGTTTGCCGTCGACGACAAGGCGGTTGCCTCCGCGACGCTCTTCGCCACGTCGAGTTCGACGAGCCCCGCGCGGCAGTACGTCCACCGGGTGCTCATGAACGGAGAATTCGTCGGCGTCGGACCATCCTTCCCTGTCGACGACGAAACTCGGTTCGACGGCTGGGACGTCACCTCGCTCGTGCGTCAGGGCGAGCAGAACGCGCTCGGGGCCATCGCCTACACCACCGCGGGACGGCAGTTCCTCGCCACCCTCGTGGTCGAGTACGAGGATGGGACTCGCACCGTCGTCACCAGCTCGCCGGCGTGGCGCAGCCTCCCCGACGCCGGCGCCGTCTACCCGGCCGCCGGCTCCGTGGGAACCTCATACTTCTCGGCACCCATCGAGAACCTCCAGGGCCCCGAGTACCCGTTCGGCTTCTCCGAGCCCGGCTTCGACGACGAGGCCTGGGTGACGTCCACGCTGCGGCCGTCGCTCACGTCGCTCGTGGGGTCGACCACCGGCACCGTCGAGGAGGAGACTCACGCGCCCGAGCGCATCGTCGAGAAGGCGCCCGGCCACTACTTCATCGACTTCGGCCGCAGCTGGGTGGGAGGCGTGCGCCTCGACCTCGACGGCCCCGCCGGTTCCATGGTCGAGGTCCGCTACGGCGAGGAACTCACCGACAGGACCACGACGGCCAACACGGTCCGGTGGCAGCTGCGCACGGGCAACACCTACCGCGACCGCTACACGCTCGCCGGGGGCGGGGAGAGCCTGCAGAACTGGGGCTTCAGGGTGTTCCGCTACGTCGAGATCATCGGCGCCCCGGAGGCCATCACGGCCGACACCATCGCCGCGACCGCCCTGGTCTACCCGATGGGCGACGACGCCACCTTCGCGGCCGCCGGCAGCGACCTCGAACAGGTGTGGGAACTCTCCCGCCACACGATCGACTCGCAAAACCTCAATGCCTACGCTGACTCGTGGACCAGGGAACGCGCCCCCTACGAGGCCGACGCGTTCATTCAGTTGCAGTCGCACATCTACCTCGACGACGATCCCACTCTCGCCGAGTATTCGATGGACTATCTCTTGAGCCGGCGCACGTGGCCCACCGAATGGCCGATGTACCTCATCCTCGGCGCGCACGAACTGTGGCAGTCCACCGGGAGCGCCGCCTTCATCGAGGACAACTACGACCAGTTGGTGAGCCGGCTCCCTAGCGCCTATCTGGAATCCTCCACCGGGCTCATCCGCAAGACCTCCGGCTCGAACGGCTGCAACAGCGTCACCGATTGCGACATCGTCGACTGGCCCGCGTCCGAACGCGACGGTTACGTTTTCCGTCAGTACAACACCGTGGTGAACGCCCTCGCCTACCGCAGCTACCGGGACATGGCGGACATGGCGGAGGCCACTGGCCGTGAGGCGGACGCCGCCGAGTTCACGGCGATCGCCGACCGCCTCCGCGAGGCGATCAACACCTACCTGTACGACGCAGAGGCCGGCGCCTACGACGACGGCATGGACGCCGCGCGCACCCGCACCGGCCACCACGCCATCCACGCGAGCGTCTTCGCCCAGGCCTTCGGCGTCACTCCCCCCGAGGAGCGCGAGCGCGTGGGAGGTTACCTTGCCCAGCGCGGGATGCAGTGCTCCGTGTACTGCGCTCCCTTCCTCCTCCAGGCGCTGTACGACGGCAACCAGGGCGATGCAGCCTACGACCTGCTGACCTCCGACGGCCAACGCAGCTGGCTCAACATGATCGCGCTCGGGGCCGGAGCGACGATGGAGGCGTGGGACCCTGCGCTCAAGTCCAACACGACCTTCTCGCACCCGTGGGCCTCGTCACCGGCGTTCGTGATCCCGCGCGGGATGTTCGGCATCCGCAGCACCGAGGCCGGCTACGCCCAGTTCTCCGTGAAGATCCAGCCGGGAGCGCTCGACACGGCCCAGGTCTCGGTGCCGACGGTGAAGGGGCTCATCCGGGCCGCGTTTGATCGCGGCGATGGCGAGATGAGCGTCGGCCTGCACGTGCCGGCCGGCAGTGCCGCTCAGGTGGCGGTGCCGGTCAACGATCCCGACGTGGACACCCTCTACGTCGATCGCGTTGCGGTCCCCGCGGCCTACGCGGACGGGTACGCGGTCATCGAGCAGGTCGGTCCTGGCTGTCACCTCGTCTCGGCCACCGCCGACGCCGACGCAGGTGCCGCCAGCGCGTCCTGCCCCGACGGGTTCGACGTCGATGCGGAGGCCCCCACGGTCACGATTGACGTGGACGGCGACGTGACCGACGGATGGGTGGGGCCCGATGCGGTCGTCACCATCGGGGCCGACGACGCGGGATCCGGCGTAGCCGCGGTCGACGTCAGGATCGACGGCGGCGAGTGGGCCCCGTATAGCGAGCGGGTCGCGCTCGCAGAGGGAATGCAGCGCGTCGAGGCTCGCGCCACCGACGCCGCCGGCAACGTCTCGCGGGTCGCGTCACGCGAGCTCGGGCTCGACTCCTCGTCCCCCGCGACCACGGCGGCCACCCAGCGCGGCGACGCCGCGGCATCGGGCCTGCGCCCGGTCACCGTGACGCTCAGCGCCACGGATGCGGGAAGCGGCGTGGCGGCCACGTCGTACCGAGTCGACGACGGCGACACCGTGGCGTACGACGGACCGTTCACCGTCGCGGGCGCCGGGGTGCACACGGTGACCTACTGGTCTACCGATGCCGTGGGCAACCGTGAGGAGGAGCGCCAGGCCTCCGTGATGGTCGATGCCTCCGCGACTGCCCCGGCCGTCGGCACCCTCACCTCGAACGAGGGCTGGGACACGGGCCTGTCAGACGGCACGTTCACCGTCACCATGAGCCTGTGGTGGGGCGAGAACGCCACCGAGTACGACCTGTACCGGGACGGCGAACTCGTCGCGACCGTGCCGCTCACCTGGTCCGGGCGCGCCACACAGACGGGCGCGCATCGCGTCGAGGGATTGCCCAACGGCACCTACGAGTTCTCGGCGGTCCTGCGCAATGCAAGTGGGACGTCTGCCACGGCTCCGCTCGTGGTCACGGTCGCGAACGCGTCGCCCGGAACTCCCGTGCTCGCCCACGATAACTACGACCGGGATGGGAACTACTCCGTCACGGCCCACCTGTGGTGGGGAACCAACGCGACGTCCTACCGCTTCCTCGAAAACGGCTCCGTCGTGGACGAGGGAACCCTCGAGGCCGCGAGCCCGTCCGCTCAGCACGCCACGTTCACGGCGGCACAGCGCACCCCCGGCACCTACCGATACGTCGTCGAGTTCACCAACCACGCCGGGACCACCACCAGCGCTCCCCTGACGGTGGCGGTGAGATAGCGGCACCACCCCCAGCGCCATCGGTTGACAAGCCGGAGATGGCGGCCGTAGAGTCCTTCATGAATCGTTTCATTCTGGAAGGACAACGACGTCATGACGGACTTCGCGACCATCGCACCCCGCCTCGAGGAGCAGGCCATCGAGTTGCCCTCGTGGGCCTTCGGCAACTCCGGCACGCGGTTCAGGGTGTTCACCACGCCCGGCACCCCGCGCGACCCCTTTGAGAAGGTCGCCGACGCCGCCCAGGTGCACAAGTTCACCGGCCTCGCACCGACCGTCGCCCTGCACATCCCGTGGGACAAGGTCGACGACTACGGCCAGCTCGCGCAGCACGCCAAAGACCACGGCGTCGCGCTCGGCACCATCAACTCGAACACCTTCCAGGATGCCGACTACAAGCTCGGCTCCCTCGCCCACCGTGACGACCGCATTCGCCGCAAGGCCATCGACCACCACCTCGAGTGCATCGACATCATGGGCGCCACCGGCTCGCGCGACCTGAAGATCTGGCTCGCCGACGGCACCAATTACGCGGGACAGGACGACATGCGCGGCCGCCAGGACCGCATGCACGAGTCGCTCCAGGAGATCTACGCGCGGATCGGCGAGCACCAGCGCCTGGTGCTCGAGTACAAGATCTTTGAGCCGGCGTTCTATCACATGGACGTGCCGGACTGGGGAACCAGTTACGCGCAGGTGGCTGCCCTGGGCGAGCGCGCCACGGTGTGCCTCGACACCGGCCACCACGCCCCCAGCACCAACATCGAGTTCATCGTCATGCAGCTGCTGCGCCTAGGCAAGCTCGGCTCGTTCGACTTCAACTCGCGCAACTACGCCGACGACGACCTCATCGTGGGCGCCGCCGATCCCTTCCAGTTGTTCCGGATCATCGTCGAGGTGATCCGCGGCGGCGGCTACGGCAACGATGGCGACACGGCCTTCATGCTCGACCAGTGCCACAACATCGAGGACAAGATCCCCGGCCAGATCCGCTCGGTGCTGAACGTCCAGGAGATGACGGCCCGCGCCCTGCTGGTCGACCGCGACGCGCTCACCGCCGCCCAGGTCGAGGGCGACGTCCTGAAGGCCAACGGCATCCTCATGGACGCCTTCTACACCGACGTGCGCCCCGACCTCGCGGCCTGGCGCGAGTCCCGCGGCCTCCCCGCCGACCCCATGCAGGCCTTCGCAGACTCCGGCTACCTCGCCCGCACCGCCGAAGAGCGCGTGGGAGGCACCCAGGCCGGCTGGGGCGCTTGACCCATGCCCCGGATCTGCTTCACGCTTCAGGTGGACCCGGCGCGGCTCGACGAGTATGTGGAGGCGCACCGGGCCGTCTGGCCGGAGATGCTGGAGGCCATCCGCGACGCCGGCAGGCGCGACTACTCGCTGTTCCTGTCCCCCACCGGCTTGCTGGTGGGCGTCTACGAGACCGATGACGACGCTGCCTCCGCGGCCGCCCTCGCCGCGGACCCGCGCACCGCACGGTGGGAGGAGACGATGGCACCGTTCTTCGTCTCGCTCGACGGCGACCGCCCCGACCAGGGCGCACCGCAGCTCCCCGAGGTCTTCCACCTCGAGACGCAGCTGAGCCGGGCGGGCCTCGCATGACCGAGGTGGCCGACGTCCTCATCGACGGGACGGTTCCCGCCCGTCTCTATCGCCCGGCCGATGCCACGGCTGGCTCTCGCGGCATCGTCTGGTGCCACGGTGGAGGCTTTGTCCACGGCGACCTCGACATGCCGGAGGCCGATGCGGTGGCCAGGCGATTCGCCGGCGCGGGCCACGTGGTCCTCTCGGTCGATTACCGCCTCGTCACCGACGGCGGCGAGCACCGCTTCCCCGCCGCACACGACGACGTCCGCGCGGCGCTGACCTGGATAGCCGCAAGCGCCGAGGAACTCGGCGTCGACCCCGGCACCCTCGTCCTCGGCGGCGCGAGCGCGGGCGGCAACATCGCCGCGGGCGTCGCCCTGCGCCTCGCCCGCGAGGGCGCTGCCACCGCCCCCACCGACCTCTACCTCGCCTACCCCGTCACCCACGCGAGCCTTCCCGCTGCCAGCCCTGAAGCGGCATCGGCCGTGAGTAAGGCGCCCGAGGGGCGGCGCTTCCGCCCCGCCAAGGTGGCGGCGATGAACCTGCACTACGTGGGCGACTCCCGCCTGCTCGCCGAGCCCTACGCGTTCCCCGGCGGGCACGACCTCACCGGCATGCCGCGCACGCTCATCGTCGACGGCGACGCCGACGACCTGCGCGCCATGGGCGAGGCCTTCGCCGCCGAACTCGACGCGGCAGGCGTCGACGTCACCTACGCGGTCGAGCCAGGCACGACCCATGGCCACCTCAACAAGCCCGAGCTCCCTCACGCGGAGCGCACCCTCACCACCGTCCTCACCTGGCTCGCCGCGCGCGGCCGCTGACACCTCCCGAAGAGAAGGAACATCATGACGAACCCCGCCGTCACCGACCTCATCGAGCGCTCGAACCGCCTGGGCTCCAACCCCAAGAACACCAACTACGCCGGCGGCAACACCTCCGCCAAGGGAGCCGAGACCGACCCCGTCACGGGCGACACCACGGAACTGCTGTGGGTCAAGGGCTCGGGCGGCGACCTGGGCACCCTGAAGGAGTCCGGCCTCGCCGTGCTGCGCCTTGACCGCATGCGCGCCCTCGTCGACGTCTACCCGGGCATCGACCGCGAGGATGAGATGGTCGCGGCGTTCGACTACTGCCTGCACGGCAAGGGCGGCGCCGCGCCGTCCATCGACACCGCGATGCACGGCCTGGTGGACGCGAACCACGTGGACCACCTCCACCCCGACTCCGGCATCGCCATCGCGACCGCCGCCGACGGCGAGGAGCTCACGCGCACGATCTTCGGCGACGCCGTGGTGTGGGTGCCGTGGCGCCGCCCCGGCTTCCAGCTGGGCCTCGACATCGCGGCGATCAAGGAGGCGAACCCGCAGGCGATCGGCTGCATCCTCGGCGGCCACGGCATCACCGCGTGGGGCGACACCTCGGCCGAGTGCGAGAAGCGCTCGCAGCACATCATCGACACCGCCGCCGCCTACCTCGAGCAGCACGGCAAGCCCCAGCCCTTCGGCCCCGCGCTGGACGGCTACGGCGCCCTGCCCGCCGACGAGCGCCGCGCGAAGGCCGCCGCGCTCGCCCCGACGATCCGCGGGATCGCGTCGACGGACCGCCCCATGGTGGGCCACTTCACCGACGCCGACGTGGTGCTCGACTTCCTTAGCTGCGCCGAGCACCCGCGCCTGGCCTCGCTTGGCACGAGCTGCCCCGACCACTTCCTGCGCACCAAGGTCAAGCCCATGGTGCTCGACCTTCCCGCCGACGCCTCCGTCGAGGAAGCCAAGGCCAGGCTGAAGGAGCTCCACGGCGCATATAGGGCGGACTACCAGGCCTACTACGAGGCTCACGCCACCTCCGAGTCGCCCGCGATTCGCGGCGCTGACCCCCTCATCGTGCTGGTGCCCGGCGTCGGCATGTTCTCCTTCGGCGCCAACAAGCAAACCGCGCGCGTGGCCGGCGAGTTCTACATCAACGCGATCAACGTCATGCGCGGCGCGGAGTCGCTGTCCACCTACACGCCCATCTCCGACGCGGAGAAGTTCCGCATCGAGTACTGGGCGCTCGAGGAGGCCAAGCTCCAGCGCATGCCCAAGCCCAAGAGCCACGCCACCCGCGTCGCCTTCGTGACGGGCGCCGCCTCGGGCATCGGCAAGGCCATCGCTGCCCGCCTCGCGGCCGAGGGTGCGTGCGTCGTCATCGCCGACCTGGACCTCGCCAAGGCCCAGGAGGCCGCCGCGGAGCTCGGCTCCACCGATGTCGCCGTGGGCGTGCAGATCGACGTGAGCAAGGCCGATGCCGTGGCCGCGGCGATCGACGAGGCGGTCCTCGCGTTCGGCGGCGTGGACCTCATTGTCAACAACGCCGGGCTGTCGCTGTCCAAGCCGCTGCTCGAGACCACCGAGCGGGACTGGGACCTGCAGCACGACGTCATGGCGAAGGGATCGTTCCTGGTCTCCCAGGCCGCCGCGCGCGTGATGATCGATCAGGAGATGGGCGGCGACGTCCTCTACATCGCCTCCAAGAACTCGGTGTTCGCGGGCCCCAACAACATCGCGTACTCCGCCACCAAGGCGGACCAGGCCCACCAGGTGCGCCTCCTCGCGGTGGAGCTGGGGCAGTTCGGCATCAAGGTCAACGGCATCAACCCCGACGGCGTGGTGCGCGGCTCCGGCATCTTCGCCGGCGGCTGGGGCGCCAACCGCGCCAAGACCTATGGGATCGACGAAGAGAACCTGGGCGAGTTCTACGCGCAGCGCACGATTCTGAAGCGCGAGGTGCTCCCCGAGCACGTCGCCAACGCCGCGGCCGTCCTCACGGGCCCCGACATGACCCACACGACCGGCCTTCACGTGCCGGTGGACGCGGGCGTGGCGGCGGCATTCCTGCGATGACCACCTCCGCCTCGGGGCCGCTCGCCGTCGCCGCCGTCGACCTTGGCGCGACGAGCGGCCGCGTCATGGTGGGCCACGTGGGCCCCGGGGAGCTGCGCCTGCGTCAGCTGGCGCGGTTCCCCAACGGCCCCGTGGCCCTGCCGGACGGGCTCCACTGGGACACCCAGGCGCTCTTCCGCGCCGCCCTGGCGGGACTGCGGGACGCGCAGGCGTGGGAGCCACGAATCGCCTCGGTGGGCATCGATTCGTGGGCGGTGGACTACGCGCTGCTGCGCGGCGACCGGATGCTGAGCGAGCCGTTCCACTACCGCGACGCCCGCTGCGACGCGGGGGTCGAGGCGGTGCATGCGCGCGTGGGCTTCCCCGGCCTGTACGCCCGCAACGGCCTGCAGTTCCTGCCGTTCAACACCGCGTACCAACTCGCCGCGGAGGACCCCGCGGTACTGGACGTCGCGGACCGGATGCTGCTGGTTCCCGACCTCCTCGCCTTCCTCATGACGGGCGCAAAGGTCGCGGAACGCACCAACGCCTCGACCACGGGGCTGCTCGACGTCGCCACGCGCGAGTGGGACCTGTCCCTCGTCGAGGCGCTCGGCCTCCCCGCCCGCCTGCTGCCAGGTCTCGTCTCCCCCGGCGACCGCATCGGCCACCTGCTTCCCTCCGTCGCCGAGGCGACGGGCCTGGCGGCCACCACCCCGGTGACGGCAGTGGGAAGCCACGACACCGCATCGGCCGTCCTCGCGACGCCGATGCGCGAAACCGGCGGCGCCTACATCTCCTGCGGCACCTGGGGCCTCGTGGGAGTCGAGACGGAGGCGCCGGTGCTGACCGACGCCGCGCGCGAGGCGAACTTCACCAACGAGGGAGGCGTCGACGGCCGCACCCGGTTCCTTCACAACGTCATGGGCCTGTGGCTGCTGAGCGAGACGATTCGCACGTGGGAGCGCTCCGGCGAGACGATCGACCTCGAGCGGCTGCTCGCCGAGGCCGATGCCGTGGGCGGCGACGTCGCTGTCTTCGACGCGAACGACGACGCTTTTATGGCGCCCGGGGACATGCCCGCCCGGATTTCGTCCTGGCTCGCGGCGCACGGCCTTCCCGTTCCCGCCTCGCGCGCCGAGATGGCGCGGTGCATCATCGAGTCCCTCGCCGTGGCGTTCGCCGATGCTGTCGCCGAGGCCTCGCGCCTGTCCGGCCAGGCTGTCGACACGATCCACCTGACTGGCGGCGGGTCGCTGAACACACTGCTGTGTCAGCGCACTGCCGACCGCGCCGGTCTCCCCGTCGTCGCGGGACCCGTCGAGGCCACCGCGCTGGGCAACGTCCTGGTGCAGGCGCGCGCGCTCGGCGCGACGGGTGAGAGCATCGAGTCGCTGCGGGACCTGGTGGCCCGCACCCAGAACGTCCGTACGTACGAGCCTCGAGGAGGCACCCGATGAAGATGGAGCGACGCGTCCCGCGTCCCGCCGACCTTGCCCCGCTCATGCGTTTCAAGGGCTTCGAGCCCGACGGCCGCAAGCGCAGGCTCGCGAAGGCTCACCGCATCGAGGACCTGCGCGCCATCGCGAAGCGCCGCACACCCAAGGGAGCCTTCGACTACACGGACGGCGCCGCGGAGTTCGAGCTGTCGCTCGGGCGCGCGCGCCAGGCGTTCCGGGACATCGAGTTCCACCCGGCGATCCTGCGCGACGTGTCCGCCGTGGACACGTCCGTGGACATCCTGGGCGGGCCGTCGGCGCTGCCCTTCGGCATCGCCCCCACCGGGTTTACGCGCATGATGCACGCCGAGGGTGAGCGGGCGGGAGCGTCCGCGGCCGGCGCGGCCGGGATCCCCTTCTCGCTGTCGACCGTGGGCACCACCTCCCCCGAGGGGGTGCGCGACGCCAACCCCGACGGCCGCAACTGGTTCCAGCTGTACATGCAGAAGGACCGCGACAAGTCGATGGGGCTCGTCTCCCGCGCGGCCGATGCGGGCTTCGACACCCTGCTCGTCACCGTCGACGTGCCGGTCGCCGGCGCGCGGCTGCGGGACTCGTACAACGGCTTCACCATCCCGCCGCAGCTCACCCCCAAGACCGTGCTCAACGCGATCCCCCGCCCCGAGTGGTGGTGGAACTTCCTCACTACCGAGCCGCTCGCGTTTGCGTCGCTGTCGGAGTGGAACGGGACCATCGGCGAGCTGCTGGACGCGCTGTTCGACCCCACCGTCGACTTCGACGACCTCGCATGGATCCGCGACCAGTGGCCCGGCAAGGTGGTGGTCAAGGGCATCCAGACCGTCGACGACGCGAGGCGCGTGTGGGACCTCGGCGTGGACGGCATTGTGCTGTCCAACCACGGCGGCCGCCAGCTGGACCGGGCCCCCGTGCCGTTCCACCTGCTGCCGACGGTGCGTGCCGCCCTGGGCAAAGACGCCACCATCATCCTGGACACCGGCATCATGTCCGGGGCCGATGTCGTGGCGGCGTTGGCGATGGGCGCCGACTTCACACTGGTGGGCCGCGCCTACCTGTACGGCTTGATGGCGGGAGGGCGCGAGGGCGTCGACCGCACCATCGAGATCCTGCGCACCGAGATTGTGCGCACCATGAAGCTCCTGGGAGTGGCATCCGTGGCCGAGCTCGACCCCGGCCACGTCACTCAGTTGCGCTCGCTCGCCCCGTGGGCCCCAGCCTCTCCTCCTCGGTCCACGAAGGCGTCGGCGAAGCGCGCCGCGTCCTAGGGGGAGGAAGAAGGGCGGGGCCAGCGACGGCTGGCCCCGTCCTTGTCGCGTTGACGGGCTCGGCGCCGCGCTTCCCAAGGAGGCTGGTGCTGGGATCACGGCCGATCCCGGCACCAACCTCCTTCCAGGGTTTGCGGCCGATGCTGAGGTCTAGCGGTCGACGCGGGCGCCGCCGCCGGCGGCGAGCTTGTGGACCTCGGCCTTGGTGGCCATGGTCGTGTCGCCCGGCGTCGTCATGGCCAGGGCGCCGTGGGCGGCGCCGAGGTCGACGCTGCGCTGGAGCGTTTCGCCCTCGAGCAGGCCGTGGATGAGGCCGGACGCGAAGGAGTCGCCGCCTCCCACACGGTCGAGGATCTCGAGGCCATCCCTCTGCGTGGCACGCACGACCCCGGTGTCCTTGGACCAGGCCAGGGCTCCCCAGTCGTTCACTGTCGCGCTCTTCACGCCACGCATCGTGGTGGCGATGACCTGGAAGTTCGGGAACGCCTCAGCAGCGGCGCCGATCATCGATTCGAAGCCGGCAACGTCGAGCTCGGCGAGGTCCTCGTCGACGCCGGGGACCTCGAACCCAAGGCTCGCGGTGAAGTCCTCCTCGTTGCCGATCATGACGTCCACGTGCGGGGCGATGGCCCGGTTGACCTCCTGGGCACGCTCCTTACCGCCGATGGCCTTCCACAGCGACGGGCGATAGTTCAGGTCGTAGGAGACGACGGTGCCGTGACGGTGGGCGGCCTCGACCGCAGCGACGACGGTCTCGGCGGCCGTGTCCGACAGGGCCGCGTAGATGCCGCCGGTGTGAAGCCACCGCACGCCCAGCTCACCGAAGAGGCGATCGAAGTCGACGTCCTCCGCCGTGAGTTGACTGGCGGCCGTGTGGCCACGATCCGAGACGCCGACCGCTCCCCTGACTCCGAAGCCTCGCTCGGTGAAGTTCAGGCCATTCCTGACCTGGCGGCCGATGCCGTCGTACGACTTCCACACGAGGTGGGATACGTCGACTCCGCCGGCAAGGATCAGGTTCTCCACCAGATGCCCCACCTCGTTATCCGCCAACGCCGTGACGATCCCGGTGCGGTAGCCGAACGCTCGAGCCAGGCCGCGAGAGACGTTGTATTCGCCCCCGCCCTCCCAGGCGGTAAAGGACCTGGCGGTGCGGATGCGCCCCTCACCGGGATCCAGGCGCAGCATCACCTCGCCAAGAGACACCGCATCGAAACGGCACTCGGATGCGGGCTTCACACTCAGCACGGTCATACGAGGGCCTCCCTGCCCGCCAGCGCCACGGCCTGGGCCGTCAGACGCTCCACTCCATCAAAGTCACCCGAGGCGATCAGATCGCGCGGCACCATCCACGAACCCCCGACCGCATGCACGGCAGGGATCGACAGATACTCGTGAAGATTCGTTGGCCCAATCCCACCCGTGGGCACGAACGAGACCCCACCAAACGGCGCCGCCAAAGCCTTCACCGCCGCGGCACCACCCGAGGTGCTCGCGGGGAAGAACTTCACCGTCGTCACCCCCAGCTCGAGAGCCGCCATGACCTCCGACGCGGTCACGGCACCGGGCAGCGCCAGCACGCCACGCTCGCCGCACCGCTCCACCACCGAACGGCTCAGCCCGGGCGAGACCACGTAGGACGCGCCGGCATCGGCAGCCTCATCCACCTGAGCCGCGGTGAGCACCGTCCCGGCACCCACCAGCATGTCTCCCCGGGAGGCCATCACCCGGATCGACTCCGCCGCCGCAGCGGTGCGGAACGTCACCTCCGCCACCGGCAGCCCGCCGGCCACCAACGCATCGGCCAGACCCGAGGCATCGGCCGCGGAATCCAGCACCACCACCGGCACCAACCGATGCTCGCCCAGGCGAGCCAGGACGTCGCTCACAGCTCCTCCCCCAGGTCGAGGGCGGAGATGTCGACGGGCTGACCCGTGGCGAGCGAGCCGTTGCCCGCGATGCCGACGGACACCGCGCGCAGGCCGTCGCGGTAGCCGGCGGCGCGCTTGAGCGGGTCCTCGCCCACCAGCAGGTCGCGGCGGAACACCTCCATCAGCAGGATCGCGTCGCCGCCTCCGTGTCCACCGATGCCCGCGGGGATGTCCACCTCGACGGGGGCCTCCCAGTGGCGCTGCACGACGAGCCTCTCGCCGTGCGGGCGCAGGGCGTCGGCGGCGACCCCCTCGGGGGTGGCGGACGGGTCGAGCGTGACACGACCCTCGGCGTCGGCAATGACGGCGCCGCGCTCGACGACCTCAAGCTCGGCCCGGCCCTCGGTCCCGTTGACGGTGACGCGGTAGCCCTCCCACGGGGCGTGGGCGTTGAGCGAATAGGTCATCACGGCACCCGAGCGGTAGTCGACCACCAGCGCGAGGTTGTCCTCGATGTCGATGCCGTCGTCGAACACGTCGCGGTCGCGGATGTAGCCGTCGTGGTGCTCCGACTTGAGGTACAGCTCCTCGAGGCGCGGGTCGTCGCGCAAATCAAGAGCGAACGGGTCGCCCTCGGCGCCCGTGCCACGCGACGGTCGCTCGCCCATGCCGCGGGCGCGGGCGTTCTCGCCGCCATAGAACTTGAGCCCGCCGCGCGCGTAGACGCGCTCGGGGACGTCACCCAGCCACCAGTTCACGAGGTCGAAGTGGTGCGAGGACTTGTGGATCAGCAGGCCGCCCGAGTTCTCCTTGTGACGGTGCCAGCGGCGGAAGTAGTCGGCGCCATGGACGGTGTCGAGAGCCCATTCGAAGTGCACGGACGTGACGCGGCCGATGCGGCCCGAAGCGATCACCTCGCGCAGCGTGGAGTTGCGCGGCGCGTAACGGTAGTTGAACGTCATCACGAGGTCGCGGCCGGTCTCCGCGACGGCGCGGGTGATGGTGCGGCAACCCTCGGCCGTGGTGGTGAGCGGCTTCTCTACGACAACGTTGGCGCCGGCGCGCATGGCGCGGTCCACCATCTCGGCGTGCGTCGCGTCGATGGTGGTGACGATGACGGTGTCCACGGCCTGCTCGGCGATCATCGCCTCGAGGCCGTCGGAGTCGTAGCGGGGCAGCCCTGCGGGCCCGTCGCCGGTGCGCGCACCGGCGACCCCGTCGTAGTACTCGATGCGCCCCGGGTTGCGGTCCAGCCAGGCGACGATCTCGGCGACGTCGGCGTGGTCACCCGTGATGGCGTCCACGTACATGCCGGCGCGGTGGCCAGTGCCGATGACGGCGTAGCGGGTGCGGGTCCGGTCGGCGGCGGGCTCGTCAAAGACGGGCATCACCAGGGGGCTGGGGCCGTCGGCGCTCTCGTAGCGCGGCGGGGCGGTGGGGTTCTGGTCGGCAACCTGAGTCACGGGTCACGAATCCAATCGGGGTCAGCGGGAGAGGGCCGGGTAGACGGCGCGGGGAATCTCGTAGGCGAGGTCGACGGCCGTCTCGGCCGCCTCCTCGAGGGACAGCCGATGCTCGGCGACCAGCCGCGCGAGGTGGCCGGCGTCGATGCGCCGCGCCACGTCGTGGCGTGCCGGGATGGAGAGGAATGCCCGGGTGTCGTCGACGAACCCGGCAGTGTTGTAGAAGCCGGCCGTGTCGGTGACCGTGTCGCGGAAACGCCGCATCGCATCGGGCGTATCGAGGAACCACCACGGCGCGCCCAGGCGGACCGCGGGGTAGACGCCGGCGAGCGGCGCCAGCTCGCGGCCGAACACGTCCTCGTCGACGGTGAACAGCACGAGGGTGAGGCGCGGGTCGTGGCCGTAGAGATTCAGCAAGGGCCGCAGCGCCTTGGCGTGGTCGATGGGGATGGGGATGTCGTAGCCGACGTCCGGGCCGCGCTCGGCGAACACGCGCGCGTCGTAGTCACGCAGCACCCCCGGGTGGAGCTGCATCACGAGCCCGTCCTCGCAGGACATGCGCGCCATCTCGGTGAGCATGTGGCCGGCGAAGATCCTGGCCGATGCGGCATCCACCTTCCCCGCGAGCGCGGACTGGAGGATGCGATCGGCCTGGGTGGGGCTGAGCGGGGTGGTCTCGGCGTAGAGGTGGCCGTGGTCGGTGGCACGAGCTCCCGCCGCAACGAACGCTGCACGGCGGGACTCGATGGCCTCGATGTAGGACGCGTAGTTGACGACGTCGATGCCCGCGCGCTCCCCCATGGCGCGCACCTGTGCGAGCCAGTCGGGGCGGTCGAGGTTGACCACGGCATCGGGCCGGAAGGTGGGCACCACGCGATCGCCGTAGCCGTCGGCCGCGAGCCTTGCGTGCGACGCGAGCGGGTCGTCGGCGGCGTCCGTGGTGGCGAGGATCTCGATGTTCAGGCTGTCGAGCAGAGCGAGGGGGCGGAAGCCGGGCTCGGCGAGGCGCTCGGCGATGGCGTCGAAGGTCTCGTCTGCGTTGTCGGCGCTGAGCCGTGAGGTGACGCCGAGCACCTCCTCCAGCACGTGTTCCATCCAGATGCGGGTCGGGGTGCCGCGGAACAGCTTCCAGCGGGAGGCGAAGGCACGCCAGATCTCGCGGGCATCGGCCTCGACCGGCTCGCCGTCCCGGCGCGGGACGCCGAGCGAGTCGTGGGAGACGCCCTGGGAAATGAGCATGCGCACCAGGTAGTGGTCCGGGATGACGAGCAGCGAGGCGGGATCACCGAAGGGCGCGTTGTCGGCCAGCAGGGCCGCGTCGACGTGCCCGTGCATCGACACGAGCGGAAGCGACCGCGTCGCGGCGAAGAGCTCGCGGGCGATCGCGCGCTCCTCGGGCTGGGCGGGCAGCAGCCGGTCCTCGTGAAGGGTGCTGAGCGGCGTGGTGGTGGCGGTCACCTGGACCTCCTCGTCCTGGTTGCGGCGGCGCGTCGCGTGAAAACTTTGAATGCGCTTTCACGGCACGAATCCCACTGTCTCACGCACAAACCAAAACGGCAAGCGCTTACCAAAATGAAAGGCGATGTGTCATGATGGAGCGGTTCTCGCCACCGACGGAAGGGAGTGCGCCATGGCCACGCTGCAGGACGTCGCCGTCGCCGCCGGCGTCTCCCCCGCCACTGCCTCGCGCGCCCTGAGCGCCCCCGATTCAGTCTCAATGGAGCGCCGCCACCGGGTACTCGAGGCGGCCGACCGACTGGGCTACCGTCCCAATCGCTCGGCGCAGGCGCTCGCCTCTGGCCGCAGCCGCCACCTGGGCCTCATCCTTCCCGACCTGGCCAACCCGTTCTTCGCCACCGTCGCCAAGGGAGTGCAGGCGCAGGCGCGCGGCACGCGGCGAGCGGTGCTCGTCGCCGACACCGACGAGGACGTGCGCGCCGAGCGGGAGGTCATCGAGGACCTGCAGCCAGGCGTCGACGGAATGCTGCTGTGCTCGCCGCGCATCGGCGAAGACGAGATCCGTGAGATCGCCGCGAGTGGCCCCGTCGTCATCGTCAACCGCGAGGTCGAGGGCCTCGCCTCCGTGAGCTTCGACGTTGCCAGCGGCGTGCGCGCGGCGCTCGAGCACCTGCGGGCCCTGGGCCACACCAGGATCGCGTACGTGGGCGGGCCCGCGACCTCCTGGTCCGACGCCCGCCGCCGCGCGGCGCTGGGCGAGGTCGCCGGGCTCGACATCGTGGACATCGGCGGCCAGCGCCCGGTTCACCAGGGCGGCGTCGCGGCCGCCGACCTCGTCATCGCCGCGCGGGCCACCGCCGTCCTCGCCTACAACGACCTTGTCGCGCTGGGCGTCATGAGCCGCCTGCGGGCGCGGGGCCTGAGCGTCCCCGAGGACGTCTCGGTGGTGGGCTTCGACGACATCCCCGCCGCGTCCTACGTCTCCCCCGCCCTCACCACCGTCGCGCTTCCGCTCACGCGCGCCGGGCACGAGGCCACCACCCTGCTCGACGGGCTCGACGACGCCGTCGACCCTCCCACCCTTCGCCTGCCCGTCGAGCTCGTGGTCCGCGACTCGACAGGGCCGGCCCGCCCCTAAACCAGGAAGGATGACAATGACGTCACTGCGCCGCCTGAACACCTCCACCCTCGCCTCGCTGACGGCCGCGGGGCTCCCCGACGCCGTGCGCGCCCCGGCGCCGTTGGACCGCACCGCCGCCCCCGGCATCGTTCACCTCGGCATCGGCGCCTTCCACCGGGCGCACCAGGCCGTCTTCACGGAGGCCGCCGCGGCCGCGACCGGCGACGACCGCTGGGGAATCGTCGGCGTCACTCAGCGCAGCGCTGGGGTGCGCGGCCAACTCGCGCCGCAGGACGGCCTGTACGGCGTGCTGGGCCTGTCCGACGGCGAGACCCGGCTCGACCTCGTGGGCCAGGTGCGCGACGTCCTCTTCCCCGCCGAGCAGACCGCGGACGTCCTCGCCGCCATCGCCGCCCCCACCACGCACGTCGTGTCCCTCACCGTCACCGAGAAGGGCTACCGGCGTGCGGCGGGCGGCGGCCCCGACCTCGCCGACGCCGCACTCGCGTTCGACCTCGAGGTCCTGTCCCGCGAGATCGACGGGGCGGCCGATGCCGCCGTCACCTCCCGTAGCGCCGTCGGGCTCCTGCTGCGCGGCCTCGCGCACCGCTGGCACGGCGGCGGGCAGCCGGTGTCCGTCGTCGTGTGCGACAACCTCATGGACAACGGCCCCCAGGTGGAGGCGCTCGTCCACGCCATCGTCGACGCGTCCCCCGCGGCCGGGGCGGCGAGCCTGGGCGACTGGCTGCGCGCCTCGGTCGCCTTCCCGGCCACGATGGTGGACCGCATCGTGCCCGCCACGACCGACGCCCACCGGGCTACCGCATCGGCCCTCCTGGGGGCGAGCGACGCGGGACTCGTCGTCGCCGAGCCGTTCATGCAGTGGGTGATCCAGGACCGCTTCGCCGGGCCGCGGCCCGCCTGGGAGGAGGCCGGGGCGCAGCTGACCGAGGACGTGAGCGCATACGAGCACACCAAGCTGCGCATTCTCAACGGCACACACTCGGCACTCGCGTACCTGGGCGCGCTGCGGGGGCACGCGCTCATTGCCGATGCCGTCGCCGACCCCGACCTTCACGCCTTCGCTCGCGCGCTCATCGACGAGGACGCCATCCCGTCACTCGGGAGCGTCGAGGAGATCGACCTTGCCGCGTACCGGGAGTCGGTGCTCGAGCGCTTCGCCAACGCGGCCATCGGCCACACCACGGTGCAGATCGCGATGGACGGGTCGCAGAAGCTCCCCATCCGCTTCCTCGCGACGGCCCAGGATCGCCTCGCCGCCGGCGCAGTTCCCCACGCGATGGCGCGCGCCGTCGCGGCCTGGATGCTGTACGTGCGGGCGACCACCGCGGGCGAGCTCGAGGTCGCGGGGCGGCGCGTCGAGCTGGACGACCCGCTCGCGGCGCGCCTGGGTGGCCTCGCCGTCGGGCCGATGGAGGGGCTCGCCGATCGACTCGTGTCCGGCAGCGGCATCTTCCCTGCCGCGCTGGCCGGCGACGACCGCTTCCGCGACGCGGTGCGCTCGGCCGTCGACGACCTCCAGGGGGCGACCGTATGACCTCCCCCGCCACGGCATCGGCCCTGGACTTTGCCGACGTCACCATCCTGCTGGCTGAGGGCGACGACGTCGCCGTCGCTACGCGGGACCTCACCGGGGGCACGGTCCTGCGCGGCGCGCCCGCCGGCGATGTCACCGTCGGCTCGAACGTCGCGCGCGGGCACAAGGTGGCGCTCCGAGCCATCGCCGACGGCGACCCTGTACGCAAGTACGGCCAGGTCATCGGCCGCGCCACCGCGCCCATCCGCGCCGGCGCCCACGTCCACGCCCACAACCTGGGCATGGACGACGGCGAGCGCGAGATCGAGGTGGGGGTCGACCGCCGCCCCACGGTGCCGGCGACCGAGCGCCGCACCTTCGAGGGCTACCGCCGCTCCGATGGGACGTGGGGGACGCGCAACTACATCGGCATCGTCACGTCGGTGAACTGCTCGGCGTCGACCGCGCGCATGATCGCCGACCAGTTCCGCGGCCCGGTCCTCGACGCGTATCCGCACGTGGACGGGGTCGTGGCCCTGACGCACGACACCGGCTGCGGACTGGTCCCCACGAGCGAGGGGGCGCAGGTCACCCGGCGCACGCTGCAGGGCTACGCGTCCCACCCCAACATGGCCGGGCTGCTGGTGCTGGGCCTCGGCTGCGAGATGCTGCCGGCGGCGACCATCCTCGACGGGGTGACCCTGCGCGACGACCTGCCGGTGACGACGCTCACCATCCAGGACACGGGCGGCATCCGCGCCACCGTGCGCGCCGGCGTGGCCGCCATCGAGTCGATGCTCCCCCGCGTCGAGGCGCTGCGACGGGAGACGGCCCCGGCATCGGCCCTGGTGCTGGGCACGAACTGCGGCGGGTCCGACGGATACAGCGGCATCACCGCCAACCCGGCGCTGGGCTTCGCGAGCGACCTGCTGATCGCGCAGGGAGGGCGCTCGGCGCTGGCCGAGACCCCCGAGGTCTACGGTGCCGAGCACCTGCTGCTGCGCCGCGCGGTGTCCCAGGAGGTGGCCGATGCTTTGGTCGCCCGGCTGCGCTGGTGGGAGAAATACGCGGAGGCCGGCGGCGGCACCCTGGACAACAACCCCTCCCCCGGCAACAAGGCGGGCGGGCTGACGACGATCCTGGAGAAGTCGCTCGGAGCCGTGGCGAAGTCGGGGTCGTCGGAGCTTGTCGCTGTGCGCGAGTACGCCGAGAAGATCGACCTGCCGGGGCTGACGTTCATGGACACCCCCGGCTACGACCCGGTGTCGGTGACGGGCCTCGTCGCCGGCGGCGCGACGGTGGTGGTGTTCACGACGGGCCGCGGCTCGGTGCTCGGGTGCAAGCCGTCACCCTCGATCAAGATCGCGACCAACACCGAAACCTACGAGCGCATGCGCGAAGACATGGACCTCAACGCCGGACGGATCGTCGACGGCACCGCGTCGCTCGAAGACGTGGGCCGGGAGATCTTCGAGAAGATCCTCGCCGTCGCCTCGGGCGAGCAGACGGTGTCCGAGGAACTCGACCTTGGTTCCGACGAGTTCGTGCCCTGGCAACTTGGGACGGTGACGTAAACCACCCCACACACCACCGCCCCGGACGCCTGCACGGAAAGCGTGGCGTCCGGGGCGGCGTGCTGTCGGCCCGAGTTACTTCGAGCCGAGGTCGAACTCCCACGTCCAGTCGGCGCCTGCGGAGATCGCGACGCCCTGCTTCGGCTCCGCGGTGACCGTCACCGCGGAGCCCGTGACGCGGTGGCTGCCAGCCCTCGCCTGGTCGCCGTTCACGTAGTACGTGAAGTGGCGATCCGCCGGAATCGTCACGCGATCGTGGCGCTTCGCCAGACGCGGCTCGCGCGGGGCATGGTCCTCGGTCGCCACGGGGACGTCGGAGAAGTCCATATCGCTCGCGAGGTAATAGGAGGTGTACGAGGGCTGGTTGTAGGACGTGTTCTGACGCGCCACTTCCACCCGGTACTGGAGATCGTGCAGGAGTGTGGGGAGCTGGTGCTCCGTCTCCTCGGTGCTGACGTAGATCCTCATGGCAGAGGAATCGAGCGTGCGCGTCACCAGTTCCTCACGCCAGTCCCCAAGGATGTCCGCGACGAGCGCTGGATTGCCCTTGGTCCAGTTATTGACGGACGTGCCGTCGGCCGTCAGCAGCGTCCCTCGCGTCCAGTCATCGATCGTGGGCACCGTGTAGGTGTCCGTCTGCGCACCGTTCACCAACTGTGTGGTCAGGTCGCCGGCCCAGCGGATCGACTGGTTGGTGCCGGGAGTCGACGCATCGATCTGGTTGCCCGCGACATCGAGCAGTCCCGAGCCGTCCGAGCCGCCTGGCATGCTTGCCCACAGCTCGATGCCCGGCACGTCCGCCCGGACATCGCCGATCATTCCGCGCCCGGTGTCGCGACCCGAGTACGCGCCGTGGAGGACCTCGCCGGTCGCCGCGTCCCGCAGGACAGAGCCGTAGGGCGCGCCGGCGCCGCCCTCATGAACGGACCAGATTTCCAAGCCGTCGCGCGAGGGGTCGATATCCGTGACGTGCATCGCGTCGCCGTGACCGAGCTTTGCCTCTGCTCCGGGGTCGGCACTGCCCTCGGGAAGGGTGTCGTACGAGGAGTACAGGAGGCTGCCGTCGTCATCCAAAGTGGCCGATCCGTACACAATCTCTTGGCGACCATCGCCGTCAACGTCGGCCGCGCTGAGCGAATGGAAGCCCTGCGTCGTGAGGGTCGCGTATTCCGAGTCGGTCCCCTCCCTCCCGTGGGGCGAGTCGTTGAACGGGTTGGACATCGGAACGTGGCCGCTGTCCGCCATCCACCGTTGACGAATCTTCTTCCCGTCCCAGTCGTAGGCGGCGACCGTGGCACGCGTGTAATAGCCGCGCGCAAAAATCGCCGTCGGCTCGTCCCCATCGAGATACGCCACGCCGGCAAGGAAACGGTCGACGCGGTTACCCGGCTCGATCCTCGAATAGGCGTAGTCGCCCCACAACAGGCCGTCGTCGCCGCGGCCCGGCTCGTACCGCACCGTGTCCAGTTCCTCCCCAGTCGCGCCGTCGAACACCGTCAGGTACTCGGGGCCGTCCACGATGAAGCCGTCGAAGGTCGTGAGGTCGTTGCGGCTGCTGCGAGCGGGCGCCCAGGTGTCAATGAAGTAGTCGGCGAGTTCGCCCGCGTCCTCCTGCGAGAGCGGATAGGCGTGCTCGGTGGGGATACCCCACGCCTCTTCCAGCGTTGCCGGCCACTGGCCCGACCTCACCTCGGGACGGTCCGTCCAGTCCTGAAACATGCCAATGAGGTGCTCGCGATAGTCCGCAGCGCTCATGCGATAGTCATCGTCGTGCGAGTACCCGGCACGGACATCAGACCGCGGCATCGAGATGAAGTTCTCGTCGACCACCTCGCCGTCGGCGCCATACGTGATGGACTTCGTTCCGGGCGCGGTCTTCAGCATGGTCTCGGCGCGTCCGTCGCCGTCGAAGTCGTAGGTGACGACCTGCGCGTAATGGGCACCGGCGCGAATATTGACCCCTAGGTCAATACGGTTGAGCAGGGTGCCGTCGAGCTCGTAGGTGTCGACGTAAACGGTACCCGTGTAGCCCTTCTGCGAAACGTCCTTGGAGTTCGACGGGTCCCACTTCACGACCAGCTCGAGGGCGCCGTCACCATCGACGTCACCCACGGAAGCATCGTTCGCACTGTAGGTGTACTGCTCACCCTCGGGGAACATCGTGGACGGCGGGGTGACGCCATCCGCGGGCTTGGTGAGCTCTACGTCGAGGTACCCCTCCGTCCACGGTGACGCCTCTGCGCTTCGCTCACCAACGACGTCGTTCCATGCGGGCGCGACACTGTAGACGGCATCGTTGTCGCCATCACGATCAACGTAAGACGTGGCTCCGTCGACGGTGGCCACGCGCTTGCCGTCGCGGAAGACCGCGAACGCGGGACCCGAGACGCCGGATTCGGTAGCCGAACCAGCCTCGGTCCCGAGAAGACGCCACGAGAGGAACACCCCCTCCGACGTCGACACGGCGACCAGTCCTCGGTCGAGGTCCTCGAGTTGGGGAGAATTATCGCGGTGGTGGCCGTGGCCGCCGCCGTGCGAGTCGTGCGCACCGCCGGCGGCCGCCGTCCCTGCCATCCCGAGCAGGAGAAGGCCGGACGTGACGGCCGCTCCGAGCGCGCGAACATGTGGTCTAGGAAGATTCATCGTTGAATCCTTCTCTGGGCATCGAGCCCTTCGTCGGCAGAGGTTTCACCCTCTAGGGAAGCGCTTTCCGTGCGACTGCGACCGTAACGGGCAAATCGGGCACCCGCAACTCAGAATTCTCAGAAACCGGAAACGTTTCACTCCGCCGACGCGGGGGCGCTATGGCGCTCTGGGAGCCGCTGAATGCTGGGATCTCCGGAATTCCCGACGCTCAGTGGCTCGCGGGGGACCTGGGACTACGAGACGTCGACAAACGCCCCCGTGGCGAGGTCCTTGCGCACGGTCCCTGCAGCGAACAGCCGCGCGCCCATCGCCACATAGACGCCCGGTCCCGCGAGCTGGGCGGCCGCGAGCGCGAAGCCCAGGTTCACGTGGGCATCGGTCCCGGCGACGGTCTCGGGACGCAGGGCGCCGGTGAGTACCACGGTGACGCCATCGGCCACGCGGGAGGCCAGGTACTCGGCCGTGTCCGCCATCGTGTCCGTGCCGTGGGTGACGACGATCGCGCGCGTCTCGGCCGCGCCGATCTCGCGCGCGAGCACGTCGCGGTCCGCATCGGTCATGTCGCGGCTATCGATGGCGAGCACTCCCACCACCCGCACGGTCACAGACGGCACCAGCGTGTGAAGGATCCGCGTCGCCGCGGGCTCGCCCACGGCGAGGTCGCCAGCGAGCAGGTACTCCTTGTCGATGGTGCCGCCCGTGGCGATCACCGTGACGTCCGCTGCGTGGCTCATGCGTCTCCTCCTGTGCCGTCGACTACCGACGGACCAGGATAAGCCGCGAGCGGCCGGTCTCCGCGTGCACCAGGCTCACGCGATGGTGAACAGCGCATCCAACTCGAACGCCCCCACCACGGCCACCGCCGTCACCGCCACTACGGCAACGTCGAGCGCACCGATGCTCAGCTGCGCGATCCGCAGGTCCCGCCCCTGCGCGGCGGTGAAGCCGCGGGTCTCGAGCGACTCGACAGTGGTGCGCACCGACTTCGCGGTGTTGAGGAAGATCGGGTAGAACGCTTGGACGGCCCAGGTCCCCCAGCGCCACAACGCACGCAGGCCCAGGAACCCCTTCTTGCCCTGCGGGCTGCGCAGCCGCAGCCCCGTGAAGACGGTGCCAAACTCCTCGAACAGGATGGGCATCATCCGGTAGCCGTAGGAGACGCCGAACGCGAGCAGCTCGGGAGCCTTCCACGCGAGCAGGCCCGTGCTGAGCTCCTCGGGGTCGAGCGACACGAATGCCGCGATCGAGGCCAGCGACACGGTCGCAAGCTTCAGCGTGATCTCGACGAGCGCGAGCGCCGTCTCGTGGTCGCCGCCGAACACCCAGGCGGCGCCGAAGGCGTACCCGAAGTCGGTCACGAACCCGATGAGGAACAGCCCCAGCACCAGCGGCCCCACGCGGGCCAGCGCCGCGGAGACGGCGGTCAGGGCGAACAGCGCGATGATCGTCACCAGGTCGTGGGTGAGCCACGGCACCACGGCGAGGATCAAGTACCAGCTGATCACCATGCGCGGGTCCATCTTGGCGAACAGCCCACCGCGGGTCGCATACGCGGTGCGGATGAGCTCGAGCTTCACCCATTCGACGGATAGGACGTCCCTGGTCTTGCGGCTCATGCCGTCACCTCCACAGTCTCCGACGCATCGGCGAGCGCCACGGCCTCGCGCCACTGAGCCACCGACAGCGGCGCCGGGTCGATTCCCAGGGCGCGCCCCAGCGCCGTGATCTGCGGGGGCACCACGTGCGCGCCCTCCAGCAGCGCATCGGACGCGAAGAGCTCCGACGGCGTCACATCGGCCAGCACTCCCCCGCCTCCCAGCACGATCACTCGCGTGGCCCACTCCGCGACAAGGTGCATGTCGTGCGTCGCGACCACAGCCGCCGCGATCGCCCCCGAGAGCTCGTCGAGCATCGAGATGACGGAGTCGCGGCTCGCCACGTCGAGCGAGGCGGTGGGCTCGTCCGCGAGCAGCAGCGAGGGCGTCATCGCGAGGCCGATGGCCAGGGTTGCCCTGCGTTGCTGGCCGCCGGACAGCGTGCGGCCGTCGCGGTCGGCGAAGTCGCTCAGGCGCACGCGGTCGAGCACGCGGTCCACGAGCGCGTCGGCGTCGGCCCTCTTGCGCCCGGCGGGGAACAGCCGCACGTCCGCGCGGATCGAGTCCTTGAGGAACATCTGTTCCGGGCGCTGGAACAGGTAGGCGGCGTGCTCGGCGAGCTTGGTGGCCGACGACTTCTTGGTGTCGATGCCGTCGAGCGTCACCGACCCGCCGCGGGGCACCTGCAGGCCGCACAGCAGGCGCATGAGCGTCGACTTGCCTGCGCCGTTGCCGCCCACGAGCGCCACGCGGTCGCCGGCGCGGATGGTGAGGTCGACGTCGGTGAGGACGGGCATCAGGTCACCCGCGACCGAGCGATAGCCGTGGGAGACGGCCGATGCCACCGCGACCGGGCGGCGCTCCTCGCCTTCCGTGGTGGGCTGGCCCTCCCTGGTGGCCTGACCCGCCGAGCCGGCCACCGCTTCGGCCGTCCAGGAGGGACGCTGGCGGGCGCCGGCAGTGCGCAGCACGGCTGCGGCCTCGTCGACGGTGCGGGGCGCCGCCGCGAGTTCGAGCCCCTCGCAGGCGGCGACGATCTGCGGCGCGGGGATGCCGTGCGAGGCGAGCTCGGCCGCGCGGGCCGCCGCCTGCGGCGCGGGCAGGTGCCACACGGGCGCGCCGTCGTCCATGAGCACCACCGACTTGGCGTACTGCGCGATGAACTCGGCGTGGTGCTCGATGACGATCACCGTGATGCCGTGGATCTGGTTGAGCTCGGTGAGGCGCTCGTACAGCGCGTGGGCGCCGGCGGGGTCGACCTCCGCCACGGGCTCGTCGACCACGATGATGCGCGGCCGCATCGCGAGCACGGAGGCCAGCGCCGTGAGGTGGGCCTGGCCGCCGGAGAGCTGCCACACGAACCTGTCGGCGAGGTGGGAGATGCCCAGCATCTGCATCGCCTCGGTGGCACGCTCGGCGTAGTCGGCCATGCCGAAGTTGGTGGGTCCGAACTCGACCTCATCGCGCACGCGAGGGCGCACCAACTGGTTCTGGAAGTCCTGGTAGACGTATCCCACCGTCGAGGACAGGGTGGCGACGGTGGAGTCGTACGTGTCGACCCCGTCCACGCGCACCTCGCCAGCGAACTCGCCCTCCCAGTAGTGCGGCACCAGCCCGTTGAGGGTCTTGCACAGGGTGGTCTTGCCCGATCCGTTGCCGCCGATGACGGCGACGAAGTCACCCTCTTCGATGGTGAGGCAGACGTTGCGCAGGCTGTCGCGCTCGGCGCCCGGGTAGCGGAAGCTCAGGCGGTCGATCTCGATGATGGGTGACATCAGTCAGTACTCCGTGACGTGGGCCGCGGGCGCCCCGTGAGGCGCCCGCGGCGGGTGGTTCAGTCCTCGGTGGACGTGTTGCGGCTGAGCTTGACGAGCGCGACGCCCACGAGGAAGGCGATGGCGGCCGCGCCGATGCCCACCCACAGGAAGCCGGACCCGTACGTGTCGATAAAGTCGGGTTCGAACACGCCGATCGCCACGTCCCACGCCTCGAGGAAGGCGAAGAAGAAGGACGCGATGCCGAGCGCGAGGGCGACGCCCACGAACAGCCCGGTGCGGGGCGCGGAACCCTGGATGGGCTCTCCCGGCACGCGGGGGCGCATGCCCAGCAGCGGCTCGATGCGGCCGTGAAGGGCGGGAATGAGCCAGATCGCGGGGATGACGCCGAACAGGACTCCCGTGATGAGGATGTCGACGGCGAAGCCGATGCCCTCGAGGACCAGGATCGACTCGGGAAGGCCCTCGACGTACTCGGCGTCCTCGACGCCGATCCACACCTTCGAGAGGTCGACGATGGCCGACAGCGCCTTGTCGATCACCACGACGGTGACGGCCGCGAGCGCGATCTGGATCTTGCTCCTGGGGTTGCGAATCATCGAGCCCGCGATGAACAGCGCGAGGAACATCTGGATGATGCCCTCGACCTCGGCGAGGCCGGAGAAGTCGCCCATCAGCAGGTCGACGAAGATGACCTCGCCCACGGGGGCGCCGAGCGCCGCCCAGAACGGGTTCAGCAGCGCCACGAGCGTCAGCGGCACGAAGACGAAGTAGCTGACGGACACGTCGACGGGTCCGATGGAGACCTCGGGGATGACCTCGATGACGGTGTTGGCGACGCCGGACAGCGCCATCGAGAGGACGAAGATCATGAGCTTCTGCGACCCGCTCAGGTCGCGGCGGATTCCGGCGGCGGTGCCTCGAAGACGGCCGGCCCTCTCCTCGGGAACGGTGGTCTGGGACATGTCTGCTCCTTGACGTGGATGCTGCTGGATGGGGTGGGTGGTTACGGGATGGACAGGCTGACGGCGTCGCGCAGGAGGGCGGTCAGCCCGGTCGCGTCGTCGACGACGTCGGTGGCGAGGCCCGAACGGAGCGCCTCGTCGATGGGGGCGTCGGCGACGGCGCCGCCGCGGACGATGACACGGCGGCCGATGCCTGCCGCGAGCGCCCCCGCGGCGTCGGCATGCGGCTTGTCGCCGTAGAACCAGGTGGCGGCGGGGTCGGCCCCGGCGATGGCGAGGGCCTCACGGACGATCGCGGCATCGGGCTTGCGCACGCCGACCTCGTCCGAGCACACGTAGGCGCCGATGAGGTCGGCAAGGCCGTGGTCCCGGCACGCGTCGCGCACCGCCCGGCCGGACAGGGTGTTGGACACCACGACCACCGGCATTCCCTGGGCGCGGCACTCCTCGAACGCCTCGCGGACCCCGTCGCGCAGCACGCGCCGGCTCTTGGCGCGCCCGTAGCGGTGCATGAGGTCGGTCGCCTCGGCGGCGAGGACCGCGCGGGAGCGCTCGTCGAGGTCACGCCCGAAGTGCTCGACCCAGAACTCGTGGGGGCTGGTCTCGGCGAGCGAGTCACCCTTGGCGGCGGCGCGGCGCTCGCGGGCGGTCGCGATGGCGAGACACGCGTCGCCAGGGTCGAGCGGCGAGGCGGGGGTCGACAGCAGGAACGACAACCGCTCCCCCAGGCGCATCATCTCCTCGGGGTTCTTGTGCGACAGCGAGATGACGCCGCCGTGGTCCACCAGCAGGGCGCCACGCGGCGACGGACGGGGGGCCGATGCGGGCGCCGCGCCTCGTACGGCGCTCGCCCCCGCATCGGCCGTCTCACCCGCGGCGGGCCATGCGGCGAGCGACGCGGCGAGCGCGTCGGCGAGCCCCTCGGGGGTGTCGTACGTGGCATCGGCCGTGTGAGCCACGGCGAACGGGGGGTGGTCGGTGTGCTTGTCGCGGGTGATCAGGACCGTGCCGATGCCCGCGCGGCGCCCGGCGACCACATCGCGGTCGAGCGTGTCTCCCACGTACCAGCAGTCCGCGGGGGCGACACCCACGCCCGCCGCGGCAAGCGTGAGGATGCCGGGGTGCGGCTTGCGCATGCCCACCTCGTCCGAATAGACCTGGACGGCGAAGGCGTCGTACAGTCCGAGCCCCGCGAGGATGCGCCGGTGCGAGCGTCCGGAGTGGGCGTTCGAGACGATGCCGACGGGGATGCCGTGGCTCGCCGCGGTGTCGAGAAGGCGGCGCACGCCGGGACGCAGGTGGTGGTCGGTGATGAGCGTCTGCAGGGCGTCGAGCAGCTCCCCAGCCTCGGCGACGAGGAGCGCGCGGGCGTCGGCGGGGAGATCGGCGGCGAGGAAGTCGCCCACGATCTCGCGGTGACTGAGCTCGCGCGGCTCGGGCCGGCGGCTCGAGGCGTGCTTCCAATGGGTGAGCGCCGCGAGGCCGGCCTCGAGCGAGGCGCGGACGCGCTCGACGGGAAGCGTGATGAGGCCGCGCTCGAGCAGCGCCGTCACGTGCGCGGCGGCGACGTCGAGCCCCGTGGGGCGCTTGGCGGTCGTGATGATCACGCCGCCGAAGTCGAGCAGGAGGGCGCCCGGGGTGGGCAGCGGGGCCAGGGGGAGGTTCTCGGTCACGTCGGCGACGGTAGCCAGAGAGTTCTGGAGCGTTCCAGTAGCGTTGCCTGATGTTCGCCTGCGTTCGCCCGATGTTCACCTGGGACTCTGATTGAATCGGCTCGTGCCCACCGCCGATCGCGCCGCCCCCACCATCGTGGACGTCGCGCGCGCCGCGGGAGTGTCCAAGTCGCTCGTCTCCCTCGCCATCAGGGGCGATGCCGGGGTCTCCGAGGCAACGAGGACAAGGATCCTGGCCGTGGCAGACGACCTCGGTTACCGCTCCAACGTGCTAGCCCGCGGCCTCGCGCGCGGGCGCACCCAGGTGATCGGCGTGCTGGTCTCGGACCTGTCCAACCCGTACCACGCCGACGTCGTCGCGGGCATCGAGTCACGCGCCGACGCCGCGGGGCTCGGTACCGTCATCGGCCACGGCCAGTCGGACGCGCGCATCCTCGCGGCGCGGCTGGATCAGATGCTCGACCTGGGCGTCGACGGCGTCATCGTCGTGTCGGCGATGCTCGACGCTGCGGCCCTCGACGCCGCCGCGGCACGGCGCCCCGTGGTCATGGTCGGTCGGCCCTTCGAGCAGCCGCGCCACGTGAGCGTGGTGCGCAACCACGACGAGCGCGGGGCGAGCCTGGCCCTCGACCACCTTCACGGCCTTGGCCACCGCCGCATCGTCCACCTCGCCTCCTCCCGACGCGCGGCGGCATCGGCCAGGCGGCACGCCTACGGCGAGGCGATGACGCGCGCCGACCTTCCCTCCACCACCCTGTGGGTCGACGAGGGCGGCGTCGCCGCGCTGTTGGCCGCCGCGGGCACGCCGGCCGGCCCCACGGCATGCTTCGCCGGCAACGACCGCACCGCGGCAACGCTCCTCCACGACGCGCTCGACGCCGAGCTAGCGGTGCCCACCGAGCTCAGCATCGTCGGCTACGACGACGCCCAGATCGCACGGCAGGTGCGCCCGGGACTCACGACCGTCGCCCAGCCCCGCGAGGCCATCGGGCGCGAGGCGGCGCGGCTCCTGCTCGCGCGCATCGACGGCGATAGCGACACCGTCGAGGTCACGCTCGAGCCCAGCCTCGCGGTGCGGGGCACCACCGCCGCCCCCTGCTAGTCTTGACCCTCGCGGGTCCGCCCGCATGCCCCCGTAGCTCAGCGGATAGAGCGCCGGTTTCCGGTACCGAAGGTCGCAGGTTCGATTCCTGTCGGGGGCGCGTCGTATGCTCGCGACACAAGAGCCGCAGGGCAGGCTGAAAGGCCTGGACTCCTGCGGCTTTGTCGTCTCCGCGACGACCACCTGGGAGGATCGCCTCATGGATACCCTGCGCGACCCGATGGACGACCTCGACGGGCCCGCCCCCGTGATGCCCCCGCGAGACGAGCTGCGGCGGCCGCGGTGGGCGCTCGTGTCCCTCATCGTCGGCATCCTCGGCATCGCCCTGGGGTTCGTCCCCTACCTCGGCATCCTGCTGGGGGCCGTCGCCGCCGTGCTCGGCCACGGCGCGTTGCGCCTCATCGACCGCCACCCTCACACCTTGCCCGGGCGCGGCATGGCGCTCACGGGCACGGTGCTGGGCTACGCGGCGCTCGCCTTCGGGGTCGCGTGGCTCCTGGTGCTCATGCAGTTCTGAGCGCGGCTCAGCCCTTCAGCGTCGCCGTGTCGATCACGAACCGGTAGCGCACGTCGGACTTCAACACCCGCTCCCACGCGTCGTTGACCTGGTCGGCGCGGATGACTTCGACCTCGGGGACGATCCCGTGCTCGGCGCAGAACTCGAGCATCTGCTGGGTCTCGGCGATGCCGCCGATGGTGGACCCGGAGAAGGAGCGCTGGTTGGTGAACAGCGTGAACACGGACATCGCGGCGGGCTCGGGCGGGGCGCCCACGTTCGCCATTGTTCCCGCGAAGTCGAGCAGGCCAAGGTAGGCGTCGACGTCGAGCGGCGCCGAGACGGTGTTGATGATGAGGTCGAAGGACCGCGCCAGCTCATCGAAGACGGCCGGGTCGCTCGTCGCGTGGTGAGCGACGGCGCCGAAGGCCAGCGCATCGGCCCGCTTGGAGGACGTCTGGGACAACACTGTGACCTCGGCACCCATCGCGACGGCGAGCTTCACCGCCATGTGCCCCAGCCCGCCCATGCCGACCACCGCGACGCGGGTGCCGGGACCCGCTCCCCAGCGGCGCAGCGGCGAGTAGGTGGTGATGCCTGCGCACAGCAGGGGCGCGACCTTCTCGAACGGGAGCGCGTCGGGAAGCGACAGCACGAAGTGCTCGTCGACCACGATCGCGGAGGTGTAGCCACCCTGCGTGACGGTGCCGTCGGCGTCGCGGGCGCCGTAGGTGTCGGTGAAGCCCTTGTCGCAGTACTGCTCGCGGCCGGCGCGGCAGTTCGCGCACTCGCGGCACGACCCCACCATGCATCCGACGCCCACGCGCTGGCCCACCTCGAAGCGGTCGACCTCGGCGCCCACCTCGGCCACCACGCCGGCGATCTCGTGTCCCACGGCGAGCGGGTACGTCTGGGCACCCCAGTCTCCGCGGACGGTGTGGATGTCGGAGTGGCAGATGCCCGCCCACACGATGTCGATCCGGACGTCGCGCGGCCCCACCTCGCGGCGCTCGACGGTGCCGGCCTCCAGGGGGCCGTCGGGGGTGCGGGCAACGATGGCGGCGACGGTGCTGGTCATGGCGCCATCCTAGGAGGCGGCCGATGCCGCGGCGGCCCCCGTACCCGTCGCGCGCGCCGTGCGCCCCAGCGCGATCAGCACCACGGCGGCGAGCGCGCAACACACGAGCATGGCGCCGCCCACGACGGTGGGGGTCGCCGCGCCGACGGCGCCCACGAGGGGCGCCGCGGCGGACCCCGCCACCATGCGCGTGGCGCCCATGAGCGACGCTGCTGAACCCGCCCGGTCGCGGTGGTCGTGAAGCGCGACCTCCTGGAGCGCGGGGTTGACGAACCCGAACGCCGTCGTGAAGACGAACAGGGGCACGATGAACAGCCACACCCGCCCGTCGCCGGCGAACGGCCCCAGCGCGGTCGCGACGGCCGCCGCGCCGAGGAGGGCGCTCGCGCCGATCACCACCACGCGCACGGGGGCCACGCGACCCGCGACCCGCGCGCTCACCTGGGCGCCAGCGATCATGAACAGCCCGTGCCCTCCGAAGATGACGGCGTAGGTCGCCTCACTGAGCCCGAAGTGCTCGAGAAAGAGGAAGGCCGAGCTCGCCATGTAGGACATCATCGCGGCGAAGACGAGGGCGCCGCCGGCGACCGCGAGCAGGTAGCGACGGTCGGCGAGCAGCGGCGCGTACAGCCGCGGGCGGTCCGCGGGTCCCGGAGCCGCCGCAGCGGCGCCACGCAGCCGACGGGGGCTCAGCGCCCACGCGGTGAGCGCGAGCAGCCCGACCCCCACGCCCGCAAGGATCCAGAACATTCCGCGCCACGGCATGACCGCCAGGAGCCACGCCCCGAGGGACGGCGCGAGCACCACGAAGGTGCCGTTGACAAGTTGAAGGTGGGCGAGGGCCCTGACCATGCGCGGGCCCTCGGTCGCGTCACGCACCATAGCGATGGTGAGCACCGCCGCGGAGGCGGCGCCGAGGCCCTGGGCGAACCGTGCGCCGATCAGCACGCCGGCGGTGGGAGCGACGGCACACGCGACCGAGGCGGCGAGGTACACGGCGAGCGCCACGAGCATCGGCCGGAACCGCCCCACTCTGTCTGACCAGGGGCCGGTGAGGAGCTGGCCGAGCGCCATGCCGACGAAGGCGGCGGTGAGCGTGGCCTGGATGGCCGATGCCGAGGTGTCCAGGTCGGCAACGATGGTGGGGAACGCGGGAAGGTAGAGGTCCATCGTGAGCGGCCAGATGGCCTGCACGAGCCCCAGGACGAGGAAGGTCAGCGCCGTCAGGCGCACGGGCGCGGCGACGGCCGCGGGTCTGTCGGTGGGCACGGGGTGCCGCTCCATCCGGCCGCCGGTGGGCGAGGGTGCGGCCGCCTCTCACGCTAGAACGGAAAGGCCTTTCCCGCTAGGGGGGTCAGCGGCGCGCGAGGAGCCGCGGCACGATCGCCACGAGGGCAAGCCCCACCGCGACCTCCGCGACGGCGAAGGCCTGGGTGCCCGCCGCGTCCCCGACCACGCGTCTCACCGAGCGCCGCCACAGGGCGCGGGGCGCTCCCCACTCCTTCTCGCGCTGACCGGGCACGGCGAGGCCCACCACGCCATCGGTCAGGAGGGCGAGGCCTGCGGTGCGCGAGGCGCTCGTGATCAGACGCTGTCGGGCCATGCGGTCAGTCTCCCAGCACTGGCGCCAGGAGCGCCAGGTCATCTTCGGTCAGCGCGAACTCCGCGGCGGCGGCCGAGTCGAGGATGGAACTGGGACGCGAGGCGCCGGGGATCGGGATCACCACGTCCGCGAGCGCGAGCTCCCACGCGAGGACCACCTGCTGCGCGGAGACGCCCCTGGCATCGGCCACCTGCTGGAACGGGGCGAAGCGGGTGCCCACGTCGCCCGCGCGGCCAATCCCGCCCAGGGGGCTCCAGGGCAGGAACGCGATCCCCATCTCAACGCATACCTCGAGCTCGGGGTACGAGCTGACGAAGGCGGGCGAGAACTGGTTCTGCACGCTCGCGAGCCGGCCGCCGAGCACGTCGTTGGCCTCCCGAATCTGGTCGGGGTTCGCGTTCGAGATGCCTGCCTGGCGGATCACGCCCTCGTCGAGCAGCTCCGCGAAGGCGCCGACGGAGTCCGCGTACGGCACGCGCGGGTCGGGGCGGTGGAACTGCAGCAGGCCGATGCTGTCGACGCCCATGCGCAGGGCCGACGCCTTGGCCGCCTGCTTGAGGTACGCGGGGTCGCCGTTCTGGTACCAGGTGCCGTCGCCCGGGCGCAGGGTGCCTGCCTTGGTGGCGACGAGGACGTCGTCGGTGTCGCCGGGGTACGCGGCGACGGCGCGCGAGATCAGCTGCTCGTTGTGCCCGGTCTCGCCCGGGTTCAGGAGGTAGGCGTCGGCGGTGTCGATGAGCGTCACTCCCGCGTCGAGCGCCGCGTGGATCGTGGCGATCGAGCGGGCCTCGTCGGGCCTGCCCTCGATCGACATGGGCATGCCGCCCAGCCCGATCGCGCTCACGCTCGCGGTGCCGATCCTGCGCTGGTCCATGCCTCTCCTCACGTCCGGGGTGTCCCCTCGAACGTAGCGGGCACGGCGCGAGGCCTCAAATACCGGCCCCGCGTGGCCTCAGGCGGAGGGCGACGCGGAGGGGCTCGGCGACGGCGCGACGTCCCCCACGAGGGCGGGCTCGCCCGCGGTGCCGTCCACGACGGCGACCTCGCAGCCGCCGTACGTGGCGTCCTCGAACTCCCACGAGACGGACACCACACCGTCGGCATCGGGCCCCTCGACGTCGCCGCGCGAGATCGCGGGGAGGTCCTCGTCGATGGCGAGACGCTCGCACGCCTCGATGCCGGCCTTCTGCTCGTCGGAGACGCCCGCGCCGGCGATCCACCAGATCACGGCGCCGACGATGACGATGAGGGCGACGGCTCCTGCCGCGGCCACGGGCGCCCAACTGCGGGGGGCCTCGGACGGGGTCTCGCTCATGGCCACCAAGGATAGGCGCGCCAACGAGCGGGCCAGCGCACGCGTCCCTACGATGTCCCCATGGCCGAGACCGACGACCTGCGCTACATGCCGCGGCTCGGGCTCGCGCTGGGCGGGGGCGGCGCGCTGGGCGCCGCGCACGTGGGCGTGCTCCAGGTACTTCACGAGCGCGGCATCGTCCCCTCCATCATCACCGGCACGTCGGCAGGGTCGATCGCCGGCGGCGCGTACGCGCTCGGGATCGACCCCTACGACCTCGCCGACCGCGTGCTGCACTGGTCCTGGACGACGTTTGGCCGCTGGACGCCGCGTCCCGGCCTCGGCGTCCTGACGGCCGATGCCCTCATCGAGGGCCTCGAGAAGGTCACCGGGGGCGACCCCCAGATCGAGGACCTTCCCACCCGCTTCGCCGCGGTCGCCACGGACGTCAATACGCGTGCGGCGGTGGTCCTCGACCACGGCTCACTCTCGCTCGCGGTCGCCGCCTCGATCGCGGTGCCGGGAGTGTTTCGGCCCGTGCAGCATCAGGGCCGCCACCTCCTCGACGGCGGGCTCGTGCAAAACCTGCCGCTTGAGGCGTGCTTCGGGCTGGGAGCGGAGCACGTCATCGGCGTGCGCATCCAGCCCGAGTGGGATTTCCGCGGTTTTGAGTCGTCGGTCAGCGTCCACGAGTGGGAGATCCGCTCGGACGTCACCGTCATCGAGCCTCGCCTCGTGGGCCACACCGCCTGGGACGTGCGCGACCTGTCGACCCTCGTCCAACTGGGACGGGAGGCCGCCGAGGCGGAGTTCGAGGACTACCCGATCATCAACGAGCCGCCGGCCCACCCGACGGCGGAGGACCACCACATCGGCCGCATCATCGCGCCGGAGCCTCCACCGGCGGCGCCAGGAACGGAAGCCGAGGGAGAGCCTCAGCGACCGCACGGCATCGCAGGCTTCCTGCATCGACGTTGAGTCCGCGCGCGAGCGACGCGTCCTCGTAGAGCTCGTCGCGCCCGTGCGCGGCGAGCGCCTCCACGTAGCCGCCGGTCGCGTGGACGAGCGCCGCCGTGGCCGTCGCCCCGACCGCTCCGGGCATGTTGGCCACGCAGTAGACCAGCGACCCCTCGACCTCGAGGACGGGGTCGTCGTGGGTCGTGGGACGCGAGTCCTCGAAGCAGCCGCCCTGGTCGATCGCGATGTCGACCAGCACCGACCCCGGCCGCATGCGCGCCACCAGGGAGTGCGGGACCACCGTCGGGGCCGGACGGCCGGGAACCAGCACCGCGCCGATGACGAGGTCTGCCTCGAGCAGCTCCTCCTCGACCGCCTCCGGGGTCGAGGCGACGGCGCGCACGCGGTCGCCGTGACGGGAGCGAGCCGCCTCGAGGCGTGAGGGGTCGAGGTCGAGCACCACCGCATCGGCCCCCTGCGCGACGGCCTGGTCGAGGGCTGCCGACCCGGCGACGCCGGCGCCGATGACGACCACCCGCGCCCCGGCCACGCCGGGAGCGCCGCCCAGCAGCACGCCGCGGCCGCCGTAGGGCGACAGCAGGTGGTGGCCACCCTCAAGGACGCCGAGCGCGCCGGCGATGGCACTCATGGGGGCGAGGATGGGGAGGGAGCCGTCGTCGCGCTGGACGGTGTCGTACGAGACGGCCGTGGTGCCGGCAGCGAGCAGGGCCCGCGCGAGCGGCTCGTTGGCGGCAAGGTGCAGGAACGTGAAGAGCAGGTTGTCGCTCAGCAGCGGGTACTCCTCGGGCACCGGCTCCTTGACCTTCAGGACCAGGTCGGCCGCCCACGCGTCCTCGCGCGAGCCGAGCCGCGCGCCCGCGGCGACATACGCATCGTCCCCGAGGAAGGAGCCCCCGCCGGCGCCGGCCTGGATCACCACCTCGTGCCCGGCGGCGACGAGCCGCCCGGCCCCTCCGGGGGTCAACGCGACCCTTGTCTCCCGGTTCTTCACCTCTGCCGGCACGCCGATGCGCATGTGTCCTCCTGGTCCGGCGTCCACCCGGCTGGTGGCCGGGTGGACGCGCACTCGGGCGGGCCAAGGGTGGCGGCCCGCCTCACGGCCCAGCCTGGTCCATGCGGGTCCGGCGCGCATGTCGAGCACCTGTCGGACGTCCCGCCCCCCACCCCCCACCTGTCGCACATGGCCTCATTTGCGGCTCGAAACGCCGCGACGCGCCGCGAATGTGGCCATTTGCGGCGGCGGGGAGGAGGCAGGGAGGAGGCAGGGAAGGGCGGCGGCGGACTTTCGTCCCGCGCGGGAACGGCGACGTCGGTTTAGATTTGAATCGTTTCACGCCATCGCGCCTCACCCCCAGGAGAACCCATGCTTCCCGACCAGCCCCGCCCCACCCTCGACGAGCTCATCGAGCAGATCGGAGAGGGAGGAGCCCGCATCTGCGACATTGACGCCTCGGAGGCGGGCGCGGGCAACATCTCCGTCTTCATGGGCTGGGAGGTCGAAGTGCGCCGCCACTTCCCCCATGCCGAGGACATCACCCTGCCCGACCCCGCGCCGGCACTCGCCGGGGGCACGGTGCTGGCCACCGGCTCAGGCAGGCGCCTGCGCCAGCTCGCGGCCGATCCGCTGTCCGCCATGGGTGCCGTCCGCATCCACGAGGACGGGGTGACCGGCACGCTGTACACGGCGAGCACGCGCCGCTTCGCGCGCCTCACGAGCGAGTTCAACTCGCACCTCGCCGTCCACCAGGATCAGGTCGACCGACGCGGCATCGACTTCCAGGCCGTGGTCCACGCGCAGCCTCCGCACCTGACCTACCTCTCTCACATTCCCGCCTACCGGAGCTCCGAGGCGATGAACGCCGCCCTCCTGCGCTGGGAGCCGGAGACGATCGTGTCGCTGTCCGACGGCATCGGCGTCCTGCCGTTCTTCATCCCCGGGTCACAGCAGATGGGCGCCGCGAACGTCGCCGGCCTCGCCGAGCACGAGATCGTGCTGTGGTCCAAGCACGGCACCATGTCGCGCTCCGACGTGTCCGTCTACCGGGCCGTGGACAGGGTCGAATACGCCGAGACCGCCGCGAAGTACGAGTACATGGACATCGTCGCGGGCGGCCGCGCCGAAGGGCTGACGCGCGAGGAGATCTCCTCAGTCGCCACCACGTTCGCGATTCGGTCGCGGTGGCTGTAGGAGCGAGCGCCTAGTCCGACGAGCGGTACGTGTCGGCACCGGACCAGTACGCGCTCTCGTACACGCCGAGGTCGTCGGTGCCCGGCACGTACTCCCAGTGCCAGGGCTCCCACTTGCTGGACTTCGCCCACGAGGGGTTCTCCCAGCCATAGATGGGTCCGTTGGCCTCGAGCCAGCGCTTGGCGGTGCCGGTGTCGTCCGAGCCGCACAGGTCGATCGCGAGGCCCCAGCCGTGCACCGAGGTGCCGGGGGTGGCGGCGAGGTAGCCCCTGCTCTGCTTCGTCGCGTACTGGGCAGCGATGGTGCGATAGCCGTTGCCGACGCACAGATTGCGCCCGAAGACGGAGCGGAACTGGTCGTTGAGCTCGGCGAGCGCGACGGCGGCGTCGTTGCGGACCTGCACACCGTTCCACAGCTCACACAGCGAGCCCTCCTCGAGGCGACCGTTGCGGCCGGCCCAGCCCTGTGACGGGTCGCATCCGGGAAGATTGGTGGCGACGATGTACTCCGCGGAGGCCGCGAGCGCGCTTGCCGACTCGTCGACGCTCGGCAGTGGCAACTCCGACGACTCGAGCGAGGCTCCGCCGCTGAGCAGCGTGGAGGCGGCCGATGCAGTGGAGACGGTTCCCGTCGCGATCGCCTGGGCAGTGTCGTCGGCCTCGGCGTAGGGGGTGAGGGTGCCGACCATGGGGTAGACCACCATGGCGAGCGCGAAGCCCGCGAGCACTCCCGAGCGCGTCAGCAGGCGACGGCGGCGGTGGGTGGTTCTGACCTGGAGCTCCTGCGTCTCCTGGAGGCGTCGCAGGCGACGCGAGCGGGGGTGCGCCTCGGGCGCGTCCTCACGCTTGCTCACACAAGCCTCCACACAAGTCGATTGCCATCGTCATCCGGGCCGTCCCCTGGCCCAAGATTCCGTCGAGTGTAACCAAATGGTAACGATGCTCGCCACCCCGGGTGTTGAGAAGGTCATCGGCACCCCGGCCCCAACGCTTAAGCAACCGCTCGTGCTCCCGGCAGCGTCACGCCTCGCGCGACATCTCGTCGCGCACCTCGCCCACGAGCTCCTCGATGATGTCCTCGAGGTGCACCAGGCCCACGGTCTCGCCGTCGCTTACTACCTGCGCGAGGTGCGCGGCCGACGCCCGCATGAGGGCGAGCACCGACTCCACCCCGGCATCGGCCTGCACCTCGGGAAGAGCGCGCACGCGCCAGTCCTGGATGGGCTCCTCGCGGTCGCCGGGACGGGCGTACAGGGTGTCCTTGATGTGGAGGTATCCCACCAGGCGGTCCTCATCGCGCACGGGCAGGCGCGAGAACCCGGTGCGGGCCACGACGGCCTCGAATCCCTCGACGGAGACGCCGGCGTCCACCGACTGCACCTGCGCGAGCGGCACCATCACCTCGGCAGCGGTGCGGTCCGAGAACTCGATGGCGCCGGCAAGCAGGCCCTCCGCATCCTGGAGAGTGCCCTCCTCGCTCGAGCGCTCGACGATCGAGTGGACCTCGTCCGCCGTGAACGCGCTCGTCACCTCGTCGCGCGGCTCGATCCCGACGAGCCTCAGCACGCCGTTGGCGAGCCAGTTGAGCGCGGCGATGATGGGCCCGAGCACGCGCGCGACGACCACGAGCGGCGGGCCCAGCAGCAGGGCGGCTCGCTCGGGGTTGGACACCGCGGAGTTCTTGGGCACCATCTCGCCCACCACCACGTGCAGGCCCACCACGATCACGAGCGCGATGATGACGGCGACCACGTGCGAAGCCTCCGACGGGATGCCCATCCAGTGCAGCGGGCCCTCGAGCGCGTGGGCGACGGCCGGCTCGGCGACCACACCGAGCGAGACCGAGCAGACGGTCACTCCCAGCTGCGCCGCGGCGAGCATGAGGGAGACGTGCTCGAGCGCCCACAGGACGGTGCGCGCGGCGCGCGAGCCCTCCTCCGCGAGCGGCTCGATCGACGAGCGGCGCACCGAGATGACCGCGAACTCGGCGCCCACAAAGAACGCGTTGACCAGCAGCAGGCCGACGACCAGCAGCACCATCTGCACGCTCATCGCCCACCCCCCGTGGGACGCAGGCGCACGCGGTCGATGCGGCGGCCCACCATGCGTTCGACGCGCAGCACTGCCTCGTCGGCGGCGACCTCGTCGCCCACCCGTGCGACGCGGCCGAGGCTCGCCATGATGTAGCCGCCCACTGTCTCGTAGGCGGGAGATTCCGGCAGGCGCACTCCGACGGCCTCGATCACCTCGTCGGGGCGCAGCACGCCGGGGATCACCCAGTCGCCCGAGGGCATGCGGTGCGCGGCGCTGCGGCGCCTGTCGTGCTCGTCGGCGACGTCACCCACCAGTTCCTCGACCACGTCCTCGAGGGTGACGAGGCCGGCGGTGCCGCCGTACTCGTCCTCGACGATGGCCGCCTGGTGCCCCAGCCCGCGCAGCTCCAGCAGCAGGGGCCGCATCCGCATGGTCTCGGGGACCCGGGGGGCGTCGACCATGAGGTCGGTCACCGCTGTGTCGTCGCGCTCGTGGAAGGCCACCCCCACCGCGGCGCGCAGGTGGACGAGGCCGATGACGTCGTCGAGCCCCTCCCCCAGCACCGGGAAGCGGCTGTGGCCGCTGGCCCGGGCGAGCGACAGGACGTCCGATGCCGTGGCGTCCCTGGCGAGCGTCGCGAGCCTCGTGCGGTCGGTCATGACGTCGATGGCCGCCAGCTGGTCGAGGTCGATGGTGTTCTTCAGCAGCAGCGCCGTCGACGGCGCGAGGGTGCCGGCCTCGGCGGACCGCCGCACCAGCGCGGCGAGTTCCTGCGGCGAGCGGCCGCCGGACAGTTCCTCGCGCGGCTCGATGCCCATCACCCGCAGGATCGCGTTGGCGCTGCGGTTCAGCAGCGCGATGAGGGGCTTCAGAGCGGTGGTGAAGGCCATCATCCACGGCGACACGAGCCGTGCCGTCCTGGCCGGGTCCGCGAGCGCGGCATTCTTGGGCACCAGCTCGCCGAACACCATCGAGAAGGCGTTGACGATGATGAGAGACAGGGCGCCCGCGAGGCCGGCCACGGCGCCGCGCCCCAGCGGGGTCGACTCGAGCGGCAGGCTCAGCAGCTCGACGAGGGCGGGTTGCGCCGTGTATCCCAGGAGGATCGTGGTGAGGGTGATGCCCACCTGTGCGCCGGAGAGCTGAGTTGACAGGCTCCTGAGCGCGCGCTTGACGCGGCGGTCCTTGCCGGATTCCTGGACGTGGGCGGGATCCAGCGCAACCAGGGAGAATTCGGCGGCCACGAACACGGCGGTGCCGAGAGTGAGGAGGATGCCGACCCCCACGAGGAGCCATGCGGTCATCTCAGGCGACGCCTCGGTATGTCCATGATCCCGTCAGCATAGCGAGCCCCCGCTAGCATCGGCAGGGTCCGTCGCCCACCAGGAAGGACCGCCGTGCACGCCCACCCCATCGAGGTCCGCGGACTCACCAAGAGCTACGGCGACGTGACCGCTGTCGACGACCTGACCTTTACCGCGCGGCCGGGCCGCGTGACCGGCTTCCTGGGACCCAACGGCGCCGGCAAGTCCACGACCCTGCGCATCCTCGTGGGACTCGCGACGGCGACGGCGGGCGAGGCCAGCATCGGCGGCCGCCCGTACGCGGCGATCGCGCGGCCGGCGGCGACCATCGGGGCGCACTTCGAGGGCGCCTTCCATCCCGGCCGCACGGCGCGGGACCACCTGCGCGTGTACGCGCCGGTGGTCGGGGTCGACGACGCGCGCTGCGACGAGGTGCTCGCCATGGTGGGGATGACCGATGCCGCACGCCGCAGGGTGGGCGGCTACTCGCTGGGCATGCGCCAGCGTCTGGGGCTCGCGACAGCGCTGCTTGGCGACCCGAGCGTGTTGGTGCTGGACGAATCGGCCAACGGCCTCGACCCCGCCGGCATCCGGTGGCTGCGCACCTTCCTCAGGGACTTCGCCGATGCCGGGGGCACCGTCCTGCTCAGTTCTCACCTCCTGAGCGAGGTGGAGCAGACGGTCGACGACGTGGTCATCATCGCGGGCGGCCGCCTGCGTCACGAGTCGTCGCTTGACGAGCTGCGGGCCATGACGCGCCCCGGCGTGACGCTACGCTCGCCGGACGCGGAGCGGCTCGCGGCTTTCGTGCGCGGCCGCTACGACGAGGCGGCCACCGTCGAGACCGCCAACCGCGCCCGCGTCGCGGGGGTCACCGCTGCCGAGGTGGGCGCCGCGGCCTTCGCGGACGGCCTCGAGGTGCACGGCCTGAGCGAGGAGGGCGAGAGCCTCGAGGACCTGTTCCTCAGACTCACCGCGCCGCTCGAGCCCGCGGGGGTGGCCCGATGACCGCCGCGCTGCTGTCCGAGGTCCGCAAGATCTCGACCACCCGGCTGTGGTGGGTGCTGCTCGCCTGCATGGTCGTCGGCTCGGGCTTCATGGCCGGCGTGGTGGCCTTCTCCTTCGCCTTCGCCGACGAGCTCGGGAGCTCGTCCGACGTCTCCGCCGGCATGGACCCGCGCGCCATGGCCACCACCATCTACGGCCTCGCGGTGTCGTTCGGCTACGTGTTCCCCGCGATCCTCGGCGCGCTCGCCGTGACCGGCGAGATGCGTCACCGCACCATCGACACCACCGTGCTCGCCGACCCGCACCGCGGGCGCATCATCGGCGCCAAGCTCGTGGCGGTTCTGCCGTTCGCGGCGCTGTTCGGGCTGGCAGGGATGGCGGCCGCCGTGGCGACGGGCGCGGCGGGGCTCGCTCTCGCCGACTCCCCCACCTACCTCGACGACCCCGCCATGTGGGGCTCGCTCGGCATGGGAGTGGTCGCGCTCACGGCGTGGGGCGTCGTCGGCGTCGGGCTCGGCGCCGCGGTGCCGCACCAGGTGGTGGTCATCGTCGCGCTCATCGGCTGGACCCAGCTGGTGGAGCCCATCCTGCGCCTCGTGCTGAGCCTCATCGAGCCGCTCGCCGGGGTCGCCGCCTACCTGCCCGGCGCGGCCGGCGACGCCATGGTCGGCGCGTCGTTCTATTCGAGCACCGGCAGCGCCGACCTCCTCGCGCCGTGGGCAGGGTTCGCGGTGCTCGTGGCGTACGGGGCGATCGCCGCGCTCGTCGGGTGGCTCGTCACGTTCCGCCGCGACCTGTCCTGACGACGCGCGTCAGGTGTCGACCACCCCCGCGGTGCGACTAGGCTGGGGCACGATCACACTGACGTATCTGACGCTACAGCGCCAAGAAAGCGAGCGGTCCCGACGTGTCCACCGACACCTCCTCGCCTGACATCGAACGCACCACCGTCTCCCGCCCCGCCGACGCGCCCTCGGTCGCGTCGTTGATCGTGGGCGGCTCGAGTGAGCCGAGCGTCGCACCCCCCAAGCCTTCGCAGGTCCCCGCCGCCGACGCAGGCGAGCGCGTGACCGCGGGCGACGAACCGCCGGCCCGCGCCGAGGCCTCCGCCCCGTCGCCCGCGAGCCACGAGTCGGCCCGCACCTTCACCATCGCCCCCGCCTCGACCGACGCGTCGGCAGCGCGCTCCGCGGCGACCCCGGCGCAGCCGGCCGCCGCGCCGTCGGCTGCGGCCTCGCCGTCCGCACCCGCCCCGCAGGCGGAGCCCGCGACGCCGTCCCCCGCCGCCGCCTCCGGCGCGACCCCGGCATCGGCCCCGAGCCCCGCAGCGTCGCCTGCCGCTGAGGACGGCGATAACCCGCCGACGCAGCCCATCGCCACGGCCCAGGCGCCCTTCGCCGCCTACCTGCAGCGCGACGAGCACCAGCTGCTGAGCGCCAAGGACGTCAAGAGCGGCGTCGAGCGCCTGCGCGGCCCCGCCGCCAAGGTCGTCACCAACATGGAGGCCTCGCTCCAGGTCCCGACCGCGACGTCCGTGCGCTCGGTGCCGGCGAAGCTGATCATGGACAACCGCATCGTGATCAACAACCACCTGTCGCGTACGCGCGGCGGCAAGGTGTCGTTCACGCACCTCATCGGCTTCGCGATCGTCGAGGCCCTGGCCGAGCTTCCCGCGATGAACGCCGCGTACGCGGTCGAGGACGGCAAGCCCGCCGTCGTCACTCCCGAGCACGTGAACTTTGGCCTCGCGATCGACCTCGCCAAGCCCGACGGCTCGCGCCAGCTGCTGGTGCCGAACGTCAAGGACGCCGACGCGATGGACTTCGCCGAGTTCTGGGCCGCCTACGAGGACGTCGTCAAGCGCGCCAGGGCCGGCTCGCTGCAGGCGGCAGATTTCCAGGGCACCACCATCACGCTGACCAACCCCGGCACCATCGGCACCGTCCACTCGGTGCCGCGCCTCATGCAGGGCCAGGGCACCATCATCGGCGTCGGCGCCATGGACTACTCCGCCGAGTTCCAGGGCGCCTCCTTCGACACTGTCACTCGCCTTGGCGTGTCCAAGGTCATGACGCTCACCTCGACGTACGACCACCGCGTCATCCAGGGCGCGCAGTCGGGCGAGTTCCTCGCCGCCGTGCACAAGAAGCTGCTGGGCCTCGACGGCTTCTTCGACCGCGTCTTCACGGCGCTGCGCGTGCCCTACGAGCCCGTGCGCTGGGTGCAGGACGCCGCGACCGACGAGACCGCGGAGGCCGCCAAGCCGGCGCGCATCGCGGAGCTCATCCACGCCTACCGCTCGCGCGGACACCTCATGGCCGACGTCGACCCCCTGTCGACGCGCATCCGCAAGCACCCCGACCTCGACGTGCAGACCCACGGCCTCACCCTGTGGGACCTCGACCGCACCTACGCCACCGGCGACTTTGGCGGCAAGGACCGCTGGAAGATGCGCGAGGTCCTGGGGCGTCTTCGCGACGCGTACTGCCGCACCATCGGCGTCGAGTACATGCACATCGCTGACCGCACGCAGCGCGCGTGGCTGCAGGAGCGCCTCGAGGTGAGCTACACCAAGCCCGCCCCCGAGGAGCACCTGCGCATCCTGCGCCGCCTGAACGCCGCCGAGGCCTTCGAGGCGTTCCTGCAGACCAAGTACGTGGGCCAGAAGCGCTTCTCGCTCGAGGGCGGAGAGTCGCTCATCCCGCTGCTGGACGCCGTGATGTCCTCGGCGGCCGAGGCCGGCATCCAGGAGGTCTGCATCGGCATGGCCCACCGCGGCCGCCTCAACGTGCTGGCCAACCTCGCGGGCAAGTCCTACTCGCAGATCTTCTCCGAGTTCGACGGCACCGCCGTGCCCGGCTCGGTCCAGGGCTCTGGCGACGTGAAGTACCACCTCGGCACCGAGGGCACCTTCACCGCCGAGTCCGGCGCGACCACCAACGTCTACCTCGCCGCGAACCCGTCGCACCTGGAGGCCGTCAACCCGGTCCTCGAGGGCATCGTGCGCGCCAAGCTCGACCAGCTGGGCGCCGACCCGACGACCGACGGCTACCCCGTGCTTCCCGTGCTGGTGCACGGCGACGCGGCGTTCGCCGGCCAGGGCGTCGTCATGGAGACCATCAACCTGTCGGGCCTGCGCGGCTACAAGACCGGCGGCACTGTCCACGTCATCATCAACAACCAGGTGGGCTTCACCACCGGCCCCGGCGACTCGCGCTCCACGCGCTACTGCACTGACCTCGCCAAGGGCTACCAGATCCCCATCTTCCACGTGAATGGCGACGACCCCGAGTCAGTAGTCCGCGCCGCGCAGCTCGCGTTCGAGTACCGCGAGGCGTTCGGGCGCGACGTCATCATCGACATGGTTTGCTACCGCCGCCGCGGCCACAACGAGGGAGACGACCCCTCGATGACGCAGCCGCGCATGTACGACCTTATCGAGGGCAAGCGCTCTGTGCGCCACCTCTACACCGAGGCGCTGATCCGTCGCGGCGATATCACGGAGGAGGAGGCCGAGGCGGTCTCGCAGGACTACCTCGCCCAGCTTGAGCGCGTGTTCCTGGAGACCCGCGAGGGCTTTACCGGCACCGACACCGAGTCCATCTCCGGCCTCGAGCTTCCCAGCTCGCAGTCGTCCGATGCCGGCGTCATGGTGGGATGGCAGACCGCCGTCTCGCAGGGCCAGGTTGAGCGCATCGGCCGCGCCCACACGCGTCCGCCCGAGGGCTTCGCTGTGCACCCCAAGCTCGCGAAGCTGCTCGAGCGCCGCGAGGGCATGAGCCGCGAGGGCGGCATCGACTGGGGCTACGGCGAGATCCTCGCCTTCGGCTCGCTGCTGCAGGAGGGCGTCCCCGTGCGCCTCGCGGGCCAGGACGCGCGCCGCGGCACCTTCGTGCAGCGTCACGCCGTCTTCCACGACCGCGCCACCGGCGCCGAGTGGACGCCACTGCAGTACCTCGCCTCGGACCAGGCGCGCCTGCACATCTACGACTCGTCGCTGTCCGAGTACGCCTGCCTCGGCTTCGAGTACGGCTACTCGGTGGAGCGCCCCGACGCGCTGACGCTGTGGGAGGCGCAGTTCGGCGACTTCGTCAACGGCGCTCAGACCATCATTGACGAGTTCATCTCCTCGGCCGAGCAGAAGTGGGGACAGTCGTCCTCCGTCGTCCTGCTCCTTCCGCACGGCTACGAGGGGCAGGGACCCGATCACTCGTCGGCGCGCCCCGAGCGCTTCCTCCAGCTGTGCGCCGAGGACAACATGATCGCGGCGATGCCGTCGACCCCCGCGTCGTACTTCCACCTGCTGCGCCGCCAGGCCTACCAGCGCCCGCGCCGCCCGCTCGTGGTCTTCACCCCGAAGTCGATGCTGCGCCTGCGCGCTGCCCAGTCGGACGTCGAGGACTTCACGACCGGCACGTTCCGCCCCGTCATCGGCGACACCGTCGACCCCGCGGGCGTGACGCGCGTGCTGCTGTGCGCGGGCAAGGTCTACTACGACCTCGCCGCCAAGCGCGACAAGGAGGGCGACACCTCGACCGCGATCGTCCGCCTCGAGCAGCTCTACCCGCTCGACCACGACGGCCTCAAGGAGGCGCTCGCCCCCTACGGCGACGCCGAGCTGCTGTGGGTGCAGGAGGAGCCGCGCAACCAGGGTGCGTGGACATACCTCGCGCACGCGCTGCCGCAGGTCATCGGCCGAGATGTCCGAGGTGTCACCCGCCCGGCATCGGCCTCCCCCGCCTCCGGCCTCAGCTCGCGCCACCAGGCCGAGCAGGCCGACCTCGTGGAAAGGGCCCTCACTCGATGAGAAACGTGTTCTTCGTGGGCGACGAGCTGGTCGCCGGCCAGGGCGACCCCAAGGCGCTGGGCTGGACCGGCCGCGTCGCGGCGCGCACCCAGCCGCTCGCGGAGGACCTGCGCTTCCACACTCTCGCCGTGCCCGGCGAGACCACGGCAGAGCTGTCGAGCCGCTGGGACGAGGAGGCGCTCAGGCGCGTGGGCCCCGACGGCGTCGGCGGCTCGCAGAACTTCGTCCTGTTCGCCCTCGGCCGCCACGACGTGGAGCGGGGAGTGTCCCCCACCATGACGCGGCTGCACCTCGCGAACACGCTCGACCGCGCCTCCGGGCTGGGCTTCCGTGCGATGATCGCCGGCCCGCCGCCCATCGCGGCGGCCGACAAGCGCTCCATCGCGGAGTACGCCGCCCTCACCGAGGAGGCTGCCGCGCGCCGCGACGTGCCGTTCATCGACATGTACGGGCCGCTCGCACGCCACGAGCAGTGGGCCATGGACATGGACGCCTCGGGTGGCACCGTTCCGCAGCAGGCCGGCTACGGCCTCATGGCGTGGCTGGTGCTGCACTCCACGTGGCACTCGTGGCTGGGCGTCGAGCCCGCCCGCACCGAGGCCTAGGCGATCACTCCCGCGTTGCGCAGCTCGACCGTGAGGTCGTGCGGGCGAGACGCGATGGACAGCGCGTCGTCGAGCGTCACGGTTCCGTCCTCCACGAGGCGGAACAGGTGCTGGTCGAACGTCTGCATCTTGTAGTACTCGCCCTCGGCGATGAGGTCCATGATGGGCGGCTGGCTCGCGGGGTCGATGATGGCCTCGGCGATGCGCCCGTGGTTGACCATCACCTCGACAGCGGGGGCGCGGCCGGAGCCGTCTGCCTTGCGGATGAGGCGCTGGGAAACGATGCCGCGCAGGGTCTCCGCCACCGCGGTGCGCACCTGCCCCTGCTCGTGCGGGGTGAAGAAGTCGACGATGCGGTTGATGGTGTCCTGAGCGTCGACGGTGTGGAGCGTCGCGAGCACCAGGTGTCCGGTCTCGGCGGCAGACAGGGCGGCGCGCACGGTCTCGATGTCACGCATCTCGCCGATGAGGATGACGTCGGGGTCCTGACGCATGGCGCCGCGCAGCGCCGACGTGAAGTCGAGGGTGTCCGAGCGCACCTCGCGCTGCGAGATGATCGCCTTCTTGTCCTTGTGCAGCACCTCGATCGGGTCCTCGATGGTGATGATGTTGACCTCGCGCAGCGTGTTGACGAGGTCGATCATGGACGCGAGGGTGGTGGTCTTTCCCGAGCCCGTGGGGCCGGTCACAAGGACAAGTCCGCGCGGCTCGAGCGCGAGGTCGGCGATGACCTGCGGCAGCCCCAGCTCCTCCCACGGCGTCGCGCCCACCGCGACGCGACGGAACACCAGGCAGTCGGTGCCGCGCGCCACATACGTGTTGACACGGAAGCGGCCCACGCCCGACAGCGAGAAGGCGAAGTCGGCCTCGTGGGTGTCGCGGAACTGCGCGACGAGGTCCTCGGGAAGCACCTGCGCGACCATGTTGCGGGTGTCCGCGGGCGTGAGCGGCGGGACCTGGAGCTTGCGCAGGCGCCCGTCGACGCGGATGCGGGGCGCGGAGCCCACCTTGCAGTGGAGGTCCGATCCGCCGGTCGAGGCAAGGGCGTGCAGGAACGGGATCACGGATACGGGCTGCTGGTCGCTCACGGCTTCTCCATCGGCATCACACGGCACTTTCTTGAGCGAGCGTAAACCCGCCGGTGCCCACGTGAACACGAGTGTGGGATGATGGGGGGTCGAATCGTCAGCCCGTGTGAGAAAGGGGGAACCCGATGAGCAAGCGAGGCCGCAAGCGCAAGGCGCGCGCCAAGGGCGGAGCCAACCACGGCAAGCGTCCCAACGCCTAAGTCCTGGTAGCGCGCACGCACGAGCCCGCATCGGTCATCCGATGCGGGCTTCGTCGTGTTGAGGCGGCGATGTGGCCGCCCGATGCGGCCGCATCGGCCCTGATGTTAGGCGCTGGCTGAGCGAATGGACTCGAGGATGCGCGCGCGCATCTCCTCGGGTGCCTTCTGACCGCCCGCGCGGGACGTCAGATTCTTGATGCGCTCCTTGATTTGGTGCTCCGCCTCGCACGGCGGGCACGTCTTCAAGTGCGCGCCGATGCGCTGCAGCTCGTCCTGGGGAAGCTCGTCGTCGATGTACTCGAAGAGACGATCCAGCGCCTCTTCACACTCCCTACCCGGCATCACGCACCTCCCTTGCTGTCCTTCTGGGCGGCCGGTCGCTTGTCGGTGAACCCGCGCTCGGCCGCATATTCCTTGAGATTCTCGCGCAGCAGCTTCCTGCCGCGGTGAAGTCGCGACATCACGGTACCCACCGGGGTGTCCATGATCTCCGCGATCTCCTTGTAGGCGAAGCCCTCGACGTCCGAGAGATAGACCGCCATGCGGAAGTCCTCGCTCAGCGCATCGAGCGCCTGCTTGATGTCGTCATCGCCGATGATGTCGAGGGCCTGCTGCTCGGCGGACACGAGCCCGCTGCTGGTGTGCTCGGCAGCTGCCGCGAGCTGCCAGTCCTCGATGTTCTCCGCGTCGGAGCGCTTGGGCTCACGCTGCTTCTTGCGATACGTGTTGATGAAGGCGTTGGTCTGGATGCGGTACAGCCACGCCTTGAGGTTGGTCCCCGGGGTGAACTTGTCCTGCGCCGCAAACGCCTTGGCGTATGTCTCCTGGACCAGGTCCTCGGCATCGGCACCGTTGCGCGTCATGCGCAGGGCCGCCGCGTAGAGCTGGTCCATGTACGACAGCGCCTCGGTCTCGAAATCGAAGTCCTGCACGGTGTCGCTCATGATGCGCGAGCCTACGCTAGACGCAGGTCCGCCGTGGGCGGCGCTCCGCTCCGGTGTCATCGTCGCTGTCATGGCGATGCCAACGCGGCCTCGGGGGGAACCATTCCCGCGATCGGTGACGACGCCCGATGCGCCCGCCCCCTCCCGTACGTCGGGGCAGGTTGGTAGCGTAGGGGCATGTTGCGTCATCTCGCCCGACCGCTGCTGGCCACCTGGTTCGTGTACGGAGGAGTGCAGTCCGTCCTCGAGCCCGAGAAGCGTGCCGAGCGCGCCGCCCCCGTGGTGGAGCCGCTGCTCGAGCAGGCGGGGGTGGAGGACGTCAAGACCACCGACCTCGTCAAGGTGCACGGCGCCGCCACGATCGCCGCCGCCTCGGTGCTCGCGCTGTCGCGGACGCCGCGCACCGCGGGTCTCGTGCTTGCGGGCCTCACCGCGGCGACCGTCGCCGTGGGCCGCCCCTTCTGGCTCGAGACGGACGAGGTCAAGAAGGAGCAGCAGATGGAGCTGTTCCTGAAGAACGTCTCCCTCCTGGGCGGCACGCTGCTCGCCGCCACCGCCGGGCACAATCCCAAGCGCAAGGAGAAGGCCAAGGCCAAGAAGGCCAAGGCGAAGGCGAAGAAGGCCCAGGTCGAGGCCAAGAAGACCCGCAAGGGCGCCGAGTTGACCGCCAAGACGAAGTGACGGCCGCGGACCTGCCCCGCGGCACCGGCCCGGGCCAGGTCTGGCCCGCCCCTGCCGCGCGCGGACCCCTGAATGCCACCGTCGAGGTGCCGGGGTCCAAGTCGCTTACCAACCGTTTCCTGGTGCTCGCCGCGATGGCCGATGCCCCGGTCACCATCCGGGGCGGCCTGGTGTCGCGCGACTCGGAGCTGATGATCGCCGCGCTGACCGCGCTGGGTCAGGACGTCGACGCGTCGGGCGACGCGTGGACCGTCACCCCCGGACCCGTGCGCGGCAACGCCTCCGTGTTCTGCGGCCTCGCCGGCACCGTCATGCGCTTCGTGCCACCGATGGTGCTGCTCGCCGACGGCCCCGTCGCGTTCGACGGCGACCCCGAGGCGCGCGTGCGCCCGATGGGTCCGCTGCTCGACGCGCTGCGGGCGCTCGGCGCCACCGTGGAGGACGAGGGGCGCGGCACGCTGCCGTTCACCGTCACTCCCCCGGCGGCGATTCCCGCCGAGGTGGACGTCGACTCGTCCGCCTCCTCGCAGTTCGTCACCGGACTGCTGCTGGTCGCGGCGCGGCTGCCGCAGGGGCTCACCGTGCGTCACACCGGCGCCACGCTGCCGAGCCTTCCGCACATCGACATGACCTGCGAGACGCTGCGCGCCGCCGGCGTGCGCGTGGACCAGCCCGACGAGCGCACCTGGATCGTCCACCCCGGCGCCCTGGAGCTTGGCGCCGTGCGGGTCGAGCCGGACCTGTCCAACGCGGGGCCCTTCATCGCCGCACCCCTCGTGGCCGGCGGGACGGTGCGCATCCCCGGATGGCCCTCGCAGACCACCCAGCCGGGAGCGCTGTTCCCGCAGATCCTGGAGCGCATGGGCGCCACCTGCACCCTCGACGGCGACGTGCTGTCCGTCAGCGCGCCAGGCCTCGGCGCCGGGGGCGCGGCGGGGATCGCTGGCATCGACGCCGACCTGTCCCCCGCCGGCGAGATCACGCCGACCATCGCTGCGCTGTGCGCGCTGGCCTCCTCGCGGTCGGTCCTGAGCGGCATCGGCCACCTGCGGGGCCACGAGACGGACCGCCTCGCCGCCATCGCTGCCGAGGTCGAGCGCATCGGCGGGCGCTGCGTCGCGGACGATGACTCGCTGACGTTCGACGGGCTGCCGGCCTCGGGCCTCGCCCCCGCCGCCATGGAGAGCTACCACGACCACCGCATGGCGACGTTTGCCGCGATCATCGGGCTCGCCGTCGCGGGCACCGAGGTGGTCCACGTGGGCACCACCGCCAAGACGATGCCCGACTTCCCGGCGATGTGGACGGAGATGCTCGGCGCGTGAGCGACTGGAGCCGCTACGACGAATCCGACGCCAAGGTCAGGCCGGGCAAGGGCTCGCGGCCGCGTTCCAAGAAGCGGCCCGCACACGCCGACGCCGTCCCCGGCACGGTGGTGGGGGTCGACCGCGGACGCTTCTCGGTCGAGTTGGATGACGACACGGCGCTGACCTGCGTCAAGGCACGCGAGCTCGGCAGGCGCGGGCTCGTCGTCGGCGACCGCGTGGGCGTCGTCGGCGATATCTCGGGGGCCGCGGGGACCCTGGGCCGCATCGTCAAGCGCGAGCCGCGCGCGACCGAGCTGCGCCGCACGGCGGACGACACCGACCCCACCGAGCGCGTGATCGTCGCGAACGCGCACCAGCTGGGCATCGTCACCGCGCTGGCGGACCCGGACCCCAACCCGCGCATGATCGACCGCTGCCTTGTCGCCGCGCTGGACGCCGGCATGGACGCACTGCTGGTGCTCACCAAGGGCGACCTCGCCTCGGGCGACGCGCTGCGCGCGGCGTACGAGCCGCTGGGGGTCACGGTGCTGGTCACGACCGTCACGCGCGAGGGCGACGACGAACGCCGGATCGCTGGCATCGAGGAGCTGCGCGAGCGGCTCACGGACCGCTCCACGGTGCTCGTGGGTTACTCGGGAGTGGGCAAGTCGACGCTCGTCAACGCGCTCGTGCCCGATGCGGGACGCGCCACCGGGCACGTCAACGACGTCACCGGGCGCGGCAGGCACACGTCGACCTCGGCGGTGGCGCTCGACCTCCCCGACGGCGGGCGCATCATCGACACCCCCGGCGTGCGTACCTTCGGGCTCGCCCACGTGGAGCCCCAGCACTTCGTGGAGGCGTTCCCCGACGTGGCCGAGGCTGCCGCGGAGCGGTGCCCGCGCGGCTGCCAGCACGAGTCGGCCGAGGCCGGCTGCGCGCTCGACGAATGGGCCGCCGGCGACGCCGACCGCGAGGCGAGGGTGGACTCGATCCGCCGCCTCCTCACGGCCCGCGCGGAGGCCGACGCCTACTAACCCTTTCCGTCAAATGGATCCATTTGTCTCGTCTAAGGCGATAAAAGAACCAAGTGGATCCAACTGACGGGTTTACGCGCAGGCGGCCACCGCCGACCACGGGCCCCACGGGCTCGCGCCGGGCTCCTGGCCCCGCGTCCACCACTGGGCGTCGTACGTCACTCCGTCGATGCTGACGGCGTCCCCCGGGAGATACACGGTGTCCGCATCCCACGCGGCGGCGCACTCGCCCACCGCGGGAGCGGCATCGGCCGTCCCGACGGCGACCCACGGGCCCCACGGGCTCGCGCCCGGCTCCTGCGCCCTGGTCCACCAGCGCGCCTCGTACACCGTGCCCTCGTGCTGCACCGTATCGCCGGCGACGTAGATCGTCGACGGGTACCAGGCATCGGGACCGGGCTCCGCGCCGGCGACCTCGGGAAGGAGCTCGATGACGGTGGGTGAGGGATTCGCGGTCAGGCGTGCGCCGGCATCGGCAGCCGCCTCGTCGGTGAGCTCGTACAGCCCGTGCATCTCAATCGACCCGTCGGCGGCGATCTCGGGCGTCAGCGCGTCGGCGTCGTTGGACACGAACCAGTCCTCGGTCACCCCCGCGCCGTCGAAGTGGTTGCTGGGGTCGGTCAGCAGCGACGTGTCGTCCTGGATGAGGCCCAGCACGTCCGCCTGCGGGTTGGCCCAGGAGATGACGCCGCTCGCGCGGTAGTCCGTGACCTTGGCGTTGGTCTCGAGGCGGATGCCGCGGTCGTTGGCGGCGGAGGTGACGTCCTCGAGCCGCACGTCGGGACCGGAGTTGGAGGTCACGCCGGTGCCGAGATTGCCGTAGCTGATGGCGTTGCGCAGCAGGTGGTCTCCGGGCATCGACTCGCCGCCGAGCTTGAAGCCGTTGCCCTCGCCGGTGCGGCTCGGGTCCTCGGTGAGCCAGCCGTTGTTGTAGGCGACCGACTCCTCGACCACCACGGTGCCGATGGGCCCGGTGGTGGACTTGGCGTAGAGGTCCCAGCCGTCGTCGATGTTGTGGTGAGCGATGTTGTAGCGGAACACGTTCCCCTCGCCCACGGTGAGCTTGGCGGCGAAGCCGTCAGCGTCGTTGCCGCCGGCGTCGGCGTTGTGGTGGGCGATCGAGGACACCACCAGGTTGTCCGAGGGCCACATCGACGGCGGCTCTGCCGACAACCCGGAGATCTGGATGCCGGTGTCGTGGTTGTGGTGGGACTCCACGCGCTCGACGATGTTGTGGTGGCCCTGCACGAGCATCGGCTTCGCCTTGTCCAGCGAGCCCGTGATCTCGAGGTTGTACACGTGCCACCAGTCGGCGCGCAGGTTGATGCCGCCGTCCGACGAGCCCGAAAGGTCGAGCACGGCGCGCTCACCGGGCTCGGACATCAGCACGATGGGGGCGGCCTCGGTGCCGTCGTGGCCACGGTCGGCGACGATCGCGCTCGTGGGCGTGTAGGTGCCGCCCTCCAGCACGATCTGCTGCCCGGCCTGTGCGAAGGCCACGGCCGTGTGGAGGTCGAGGGGCCGGGTGCGGGTGCCGTCGCCGTCGGCGGCGCCGTCGGGGGCGACCCACAGGGACTCGCCGGGCTCGCCGTAGGAGCGCACGGTCACCGTGACCTCCTCGTCGACGGGGTCCATCGACGCGAGGTCCTCGAACTCGCCCAGTTGCGGCTGGTCGACGTCGGGGATGGCGCGGGCCGTGAAGCGGTTCTCGCCCGGCTCGAGTGCGACGGTGCCGAGCGCCCGCTCCCCGGGGACGAGGGCGAGTCCGTCGACCACCACGTCGCCGTCGGCATCGAGGATCTGGCCGGTGCCGTAGAAGTCGGCCACGAGCGGGATGTCCAGCTCGCGCTCGGGGGTGGTCGACGTGACGTCGACCGTGAGCGACGTGGGCACCTGCTCGATGGGTCGCGGCTGGGCGGGCTCGTCATCGGAGGGGTCGATGGTGGTGAACTCCCAGTCGGTGACGGTGACGGCGATCTTGCGGGCCACGGCCATGCCGACGTAGAACGTGTCGCCGTCCTGCACCAGCAGCGCGTTGGGGTCGTACTCGATGACCTCGTGCACCTCGCCCCCGTCCGCGCTGCGGTCCCACACGGCGTGGAAGCCGGTGTTGGAGCGGCGCAGGGAGAGCGTGTAGGTGTCGCCCGTGGCGAACTTGGGGCCCGATGCCTCGGCCCGGTAGGCAGGGTCGAAGACCTCGGAGCCGCTCGCGTCGCGCGTGCCGGCGGTGTTGTCGTCGGTCGCGCCGGTGTAGCCGTTGACGAAGCGGGCGCCGGGCATGCCGTCGACGACGCTCGCGGTGCCCTCGCCGTAGCGGGTCACGAGGGCTCCGGCAGAGTTGAAGTAGCGGTCGGGCGAGGATCCGGCGACGAGGTCGTCGACGGCGATCACGCCGAACCCTGACTGGTTGTCCTTGGCCGCGGCGTCGTCGACGTGGAAGGTCGCGGTCAGGGTGAAGTTCTCGGTGGTCGGGTCGACGGCGGTGTAGAAGTACTGGAAGCCGTCCTCGGAGGAGGCGAGCTTGGTGGAGCTGGCGCGCGCATCGAACGTGATGGTGCCGTCGCCGTTGTCGGTGATCGAGCCGCCGGTGCCGGCGTTGGAGCCGATGTCCGCGCTGAGCCAGCGCTCGACCGCGGCGGCCACGTCGACCTGAGCCGCCGGCCCCGTCGCCGAGTCCTCGCCGCGGTGGGCGACGACGCGCGCCTGATAGGACGCGCCGGGGGTCAGGCCGGTGAGGTCGGCACTGGTGCCCGCCACGCCGGCGATGGCCTCGACGAAGCCGTCTCCCCCGTCGACCTCGACGGAGTAGGTTTCGGCCTCCTTCACGGCAGCCCAGTCGAGCGTCACGGTGGCGGCGCCGGCGGCGACCGCCGTGGTGAGGGAGCCGGTGACCTCGGGGCCCGCCAGGGGCAGGGAAAACGCGGGCGCGGCCACCGCATCGGACACGAGTGCGTCCGGCTCCCCCGCGCGGGTGAGAGCCACCTGCACCGTGTAAGAGCCCGAGGCCGGGGGCGTGAGGGCGAGGCTTGACGATGCCCCGTCGGTCGCGCTGAGGGCACGGTCGACGACGGTGCCCGCCGCGTCCGTCAGGGTGGCGCGGGCGAGGTCGGCTCCGTCGGTGCCGACAAGGCCCGTGGCGGTGACGAGCAGGCGGGAGGGGTCGTCGGGGTCGAGCACGACGGAGTCGACGACCGGTGCGGCGACGTCGGCCCACGCGGCACGGTCGACCGGCGCATCGGCGCCGAGCTGCAGGTAGTACACGTTGACGCCTGACGAGGGCGAGGCGATCCAGTACTCGCCCGCGGCGGGAACGTCGAGGGTCTCGGTCACGATCGGGGCGCCGTCGTCGTCGGCGAGCGCGGGGACGCGGTCCACCTCCGTGCCCGCCGCGTCGAACAACGCGAGGGCGCGGTCAGCGGTGCCGCTCGAGCTGCGCGCGTGAACGATGACCTCGGTGGAGCCGTCGGCGCTGAAGGCGACGGAGCGCTGGACGGAGTCGCCCGAGCCGTTGAGCTTGACGCGCTGGCTGTACACGTCGCCGCGGTCCGAGAGCCTGTCACTCGCGTCGACGGTCACGCCCTTGGCCGCGGTGGCGCGGAGCGTGAAGTCCCCCACCACGGTGTCGGAGGCGTACGCGCCCGGGGCGAGGTCGGAGGCGTCGAGCGCCCCGTCCGGCCCGGCCGCCGCGGCGGAGGTCATGCCCAGGAGGCTCAGTGCCGCGGCCGTGAGGACGGCGATCGGCGTGCGGAATCGTGCGACGGTCGGTGTCATGAATCTCCCCATTGAGAATCTCGAACGGCCGCGCCCTCGTCGTTGAGGACGGTCGGAAACCGGTTTCTCATACGGTAAGCGCATTCCGACGTAGGCGTCAAGTGTCGTTTTTGCCCCTCCCTCACGAGTCAGATGGATCCACTTGGTTCGCCTAGCGGCTTAGACGCACCAAGTGGATCCATTTGACGGAGGGCGGGGGCGGCGGGCGGCACACGCGGCACCGGTAGCCTGACGCCATGCAGCCCTCCGGAGTCCACGCCGACGACCTCCTGCTCGCCCTCGCCATCGCCGACGAGGTGGACGACCTCACCATGGCTAACGCCGACCCCGGCTCGCTCGCGGTCGAACTCAAGGCCGACGAGACCCCGGTGACCGCCATCGATCGCGCCGCCGAGGGAATCGTCCGCGACCGCCTCGCCGCCGCCCGGCCGGACGACGCGATCCTGGGCGAGGAGTTCGGCGCGAGCGGCGACAGCCCGCGCCAGTGGGTGGTGGACCCCATCGACGGCACCAAGAACTTCATCCGCGGCGTGCCCGCCTGGGCGACGCTGATCGCCCTGCTCGTCGACGGCGAGCCCGTCGTGGGAGTGGTGAGCGCCCCGGCGCTCGGGCGCCGCTGGTTCGCGGCCGTCGGCGACGGCGCGTGGCGCGGCCTGGGTCCGGCCGATGCGACGGCGCTGCGGGTCTCGACCACCTCCACCCTGGCGGAGGCGAGCGTCTCGTACTCCTCGCTCACCGGATGGGAGGAGCGGGGCCGCCTCGACGCCTTCCTCGAGCTCTCACGCACCGTGTGGCGCACGCGCGCGTTCGGGGACTTCTGGTCCTACATGCTTGTCGCCGAGGGCGCGGTCGACGCCGCGTTCGAGCCAGAACTCGCGCTGCACGACATGGCGGCGCTCGTCCCGATCGTCACGGAGGCCGGCGGCGTGTTCACCTCACTGGCCGGCGTCCCCGGGCCGCACGGCGGCGACGCTGTCGCGTCGAACGGCGTGCTTCACGAGGCGTTGGTGGACTCGCTGCGCCCCTAGGGCTCAGTCGGCGGCGGGTCCGGGAACCGCGGCGAGCTCGCCGGGGCCCCACCACAGCAGGTCGTGGTCGTCGAGGGAGTCCCGCGCGTCCTCGTCACCGGTCACCGCGGCGGCGACCGCGGCGGCCGCACCCGGCTCGTCGATGAACGCGCAGGCGATCTCCTCGAGCCCCACGCGCCCCGTGATCGCCACGGCGGCGGGGTGGTCTCCCGGCAGTTCCTCGACGTCGGCGCGGGGGTGGTCGGCCACGATGACGACCCGCAGCGGCGAGCCGAGGTCCGCGACCGACGCCCACGCTGCGGCGTCCCGCACCTGCTCCGCGATCTCCTCCTCGTCGTCGAGCGAGGAGATCTCCAGCATCCGATGGGTGAGGGCGTAGCCCCGCTCCGGGGTGAACAGGCCCCGGGAGATCTGCTCGAGGTCCGCGAAGGTCGCCGGCAGGTACACGCGCATGACGTCAGTGTGACAGCGCTGGCGAGGCCTGCGCGGGCGTCCGCGCCGGGGACACCGTGGTTTCGTCCTCCACGAGCGATCCGGCGAGGCCGGCGATGGCGCGCCTCAGCCGCGAGCGCGGCGCGCGTTCCACGAGCGTGCGGCCGGCAAGCGTCGCCGCATCGGCCGCCCTCGGGTCCCACGGGAGCGCCCACACGTGACCGATGCCCGCGTACCGCGCGAGGGCATCGGCCACCGCCTCCTCCGGCCGCGTGCCGGCGACCTCGGCACGCACTCGGTTGACGGCGACCACGGGGGCCGCCACCCCCGCCTCGGCGAGGTCGCCCAAACCCTGGATGAGGCGCTGAATCCCGAGCGGCTCAGCGGACCCCACCGCGACCACGGCATCGGCCGCCACGAGCGCCGACAGCGTCGCTCCGTGCCGCTGGGGAGCGCGCGTGTCATACGAGAGTTCCTCGTCGCGCTCGAGGCCGAAGCCGCAGTCGATGACGGTGACCGCCGCGGATTCGCGCATGGCCGCCCACACCTCGTCGAGCGCCGCGCCGGGAAGCTCCACCCACCGAGCCGGGCGCGAAATCCCCGTGACCACCCGCAGCCCGGGGCCGATGCGGGAGGCGTGGACGTCGACGTCGGCGGCGGACACCGCGCCGTGCTGCGCGATCCTGGCCAGCGCCGCGATGCCGGGCGCCTCGTCGAGCAGTCCGCACGCCTGGGCGATCGCACCGCCGTGGGTGTCGACATCGGCGACCAGCACCTCGTACCCGCGCGACGCGAGCTCGGCCCCCACCGTGAGGGCGACAGTGGTGCGGCCGGGCGCGCCGGTGGGCCCCCACACCGCGACGATCCGGCCGGCGGCCGGCGGGGCGGGCGGGGCAGCCGCCACCGGCGGAGGCGGCTCATCGCACAGGGCCGATGCGACGGCATCGGCCACCGTGGAGGCGTCGGCGTCGTGGGTGGCCACGGCAGTGACACCCAGCCGCCGCAGCTGCTCCCCCGCCTCGGGGGTACTGGGCAGGCCGACGACCCTGACCGCCTGGCCGCGAAGATCGGCGACCACCTCACGCGTCAGGCGCGGGTGGTCGGAGACGACCACGAGCGCGCCGACCCCCGCACGCGCGGCGCCGATCGCCTCGGCGAGGTCGGCACACCGGCGCACCACCGCGAGGTCGCGTCGCGAGGCAAGCGCCTGCGCCACCTCGGCCTCGCGCGCGCCGGAAATGGCGAGGATCACGCCTGGGACGCTCACGACGCGCCGCCCGATCCGAGCACGGTGACGTCCCCTCCCGAGGCGATCGCCTGCAGGAACGCCGCCACGTCATCGCGGGGGACGGCGACGTGGACCACCTGGTCGCCGGCGACCGCGAAGGCGCCCTCGGCCTCCTCCACCGCGGTCACCACGAGTTGCTCGCCGAGCGCCACGGTGGTGGCCTGGCCCGCGTCGTCGAGGGTCGTGAGCCACACGTCGACCACGGATCCGGTGCCGATGCCGCCGTCGAGCGGGAGGGCGGTCGTCACCGCCACGGCGCGCACCTCTGCATCGCCCTCCGCGGTCAGGGCGGAGGCAGGCACCAGCTCACCCTCGCCCACGGTGCGGGTGACGACCGCGCCGACGGGCGGCTCGCCGTCCGCCGCCACGTAGTCCTCGGCCGAGACGCGCACATGCGCCACCACCAGGTCGTCGGCGCTCACCACGGTGCCGGGAGGGAGGGTGTCGCGTGCCGCGTAGAAGGGAGCCGTAGCATCGGACGACCGCACGATGAGGGACACCGCCACCACCGACAACGCGATCAGGGCGACGCCGATGAGCAGCCGAGGATCGCGCCAGGTGGGGCGGCGCAGGCGCCCCACGATCGGCCCGGCATCGTTCATGACTGACCCCCCGGTGGATTCCGCCCGATGCCTCGTAAGAATGCCCCGTCGGGCGGCGCCAGGCAACCGCTGTGGACAAGTCGCGGGGGCGCCGGGGCGCCGTGACACAATGACGGCATGTCACCGCGCTTCCTGAAGATCGAGGATGTGCAGGAGGTCCTCAACATCTCCTCGCAGCAGGCGTACTCGCTGGTGCGCAGCGGAGAACTCGCGGCCATCCAGGTGGGCGGCCGCGGCGTGTGGCGGGTCGAGGAGACCGAGCTCGAGGCCTACATCGAGCGGCAGTACGCCGCCTCGCGCGCCCGCATCGCCAAGGACGCCTGACTCAGCGCGCGTCCTGGGAGCTGACGCGCACGATCGCGACCAACGGCACCGTCACGGTCGCCGCCCTGTCCGCGACGTCCGCGTGGTCGGCCCCGACGGCGACGACGAGCCCCGCCGCCTGACCAGTCCTGGTCACAACCGACACTCGCGCCCGATCGCGGGCGAGGGCGCGCAGCGCATGCGCGAGGGTGAGACGCCGCTCGACCGCGCCCCGGTGCGCGGCGGCGGCACCCAGACCCTCGACGGCGTCGACGGCCCTCAGCGGGATGACGTGCTCGCGCCCGAGATCGTCCCCCATCAACACCCACTCGTCCGCCACATCCCTTAGGTCGCCCTGGCACCAGGCGCCGTCGACAGTGCGCAGCCGGACCGTCGCGCCGAGCGCCGCGGCGCAACGGTCGGCGAGCGTGACACTCGCACGCTCGGAGCGTTCGCGCGCCGACACCTCGGCACGCCACTGCGCCGCCTCGTCGGCGTCGAGCCGTCCCGCCATGTCGGCGAAGAGCGCATCCCATCGCATGGCCCCACGCTAGCGACCGCTGTCCACCGTTGACGGGTTCCGGTGGACAGGCCCGGCCGACCAAGGTAGACCTAAGAACATTAAAAGGCATCAAACGGCATCAAAAGGAGCCATCATGAGCCACGTACGACTCGCCTCAGCCTCCGCCAAGAACCCGGCACAGTCACCTTCACCGGCACCGAGCCTCGGGACGCGGCTCGGTGCCGTGGCGGCCCTCGTCGGGCTTCCCACCCTCGCCGCAGTGCTCGTCTGGGTGGCATGGGCCGATGGCGCGGCTCCCCTTGAGATCGACGCGCTCGTCGTGCGCGCCGTCGCCGCGATCGGCGCCCTCGCGTGCGCCTGGCTCGCGCTGTCGGCCGCGGCCCTCGCCCTCGCACCGGCGCCCGTGCGTCGCCGTCTCGAGCGGCACTCGCCCGCCATCCTGCGACGCCTCGTCGCCATCGCGATCGGGGCGTCGGCGGCCGCCGGGGTGGCCCTGCCCGCCGCCGCGACGGCCGGATCCGGGGCGGGCTGGGTCGACCCTCCGCCCGCCACGAGCGATGTCGCCTCCACGCAGGGACCGGCGGTTGCCTCGGCCGGGTGGGTGCCGCGGACCACGGCGGCATCGGGCACCTTCGCGGACTCCCGCCGTGCCCAGGTGCTCGCGGGGGCAGTCGTCGGCACGCGCGATGCCGGCACGTCGGCCACCCCGAGCGAATCGGGCGGCGCACCGCGCGCGGCCTCACCCCAGGCCGTCGCCCCGCACGCCACCCCACCGACGACGGCCGCGCCGCAGACCGTGACCGTGCGCTCGGGCGACAATCTGTGGGAGCTCACCGCGACAGCGCTCGGCACCCAAGACGCCGCCGTGATCGCCGCCTCGTGGCCGCTTCTGTACGAGGACAACAGGGAGGCGATCGGCGACGATCCCTCGCTCATCCGGCCGGGCACCACGCTCACGCTGCCGCCGGAGTGGTCGCGGTGACCGCGACGGCGGGGGCGGTGGGCGCCCCGAACGCGCCGGGCCTGGCCTCGGGGCCGCACTCCCCACGAGCGAGCGTCTACGCGCGCCACCACCGACCGTTGGGCGACCCCGCTCCCCTCGCGTGCACCCTCGCCAAGGCGGTGGTCGAGGCCGTCACGGGCGGGGCCGACCTCACCACGCTAGCCAGGTGGATCGACCCCGTGGTACGCGCGTGCCTGGCGCGCCAGCGCACGCTCGCCAGGCGGCGGGCCGTGCTCGCGGCGGCGGGGCCCGCGTCGCAGGGTCCCGATGACACCGCCAGTGCGCCGGCCACGGTGCTGCGCGCACGCGTGTGCCGCACCGCCGCGGGCGCCGCCGAGGTCTCGGCGGTCGTCCACGACGGTCAGCGCACGCGCGCTGTCGCGATGAGGTTCGAGGACCAGCACGGCCGCTGGCTCGCGACCGTCATCGAGGTCCTGTAACGCTTAGTCCTCGTTCTTGCCGTGGCAGAGCTTGTACTTCTTGCCCGAGCCGCACGGGCACGGCGAGTTCTTGGCCGTGCCGGGGAAGGTCGAGCCGTCAGCCTCGGGCTTGGCGGCCGCGCCTGACCCGCCGGGAGCAGTAGCAGCGCCGTCGCCGCGACGCACGGTCGCCGAGCCGTCCTCGGAGGGACCCGAGTAGGTGAGGGCACCCATCGTCGACTGCATCAGCGCACCGGGAGTGGTCGACGACGCCGTGAACTGCGAGCGCTGCTGCGCGGCGCCCTGCGTGCCGCGCGACTGGCCGGCGGCGGTCTGGGCTGCCGACGCCGCGGTGACGGGTGCCTCCTCCGCCTGCTTCTCGCGCTTCTCGACGCGGTACAGCACCTTGAGCGACTGCTCCTTGATGCCGTCGCTCATCGCCTCGAACAGCTGGTAGCCCTCGCGCTGGTACTCGGTCAGCGGGTCGCGCTGACCCATCGCGCGCAGGCCGATGCCCTCCTTGAGGTAGTCCATCTCGTACAGGTGCTCGCGCCACTTGGCGTCCAGCACCTGGAGCACCACCTGGCGCTCGACGGTCCGCAGCAGGTCGGCGCCAATGCGCTCCTCAACGGCCTCGTACTGGACGTGCGCGTCGGCCTTCAACTCGCGCTCCAGGAACGCGGAGTTCATGCGCTCGACGCCGCCGGCCTCGTCGACGATCTCGTCGATCGTGACGGACACGGGGTAGATGGTGTGGAGGTCCTTCCACAGGGCCTCGAGGTCCCAGTCCTCGGCGGAGCCGACGACAGTGGTGCCCTTCACGTAGGCCGTGACGACGTCGTCGATGAAGGTGCTGACCTCCTCCGAAAAGTCCTCGCCCGACAGCACCTCGCGGCGGCGGCCATAAAGGACCGTGCGCTGCGAGCTCATCACGTCGTCGTACTTGAGGATGTTGCGACGGATCTCGGCGTTGCGGCCCTCGATCTGCGCCTGGGCCGAGCGCACGCCGCGCGTCAGCACCTTGGACTCGATCGGCATGTCGTCGGGGATGGCCGACGAGTTCATCATCGTCGCCGCCATGCCCGACTGGAACATGCGCATGAGGTCGTCCTCGAGCGAGAGGTAGAACCTCGACTCGCCCGGGTCACCCTGACGACCGGAACGACCGCGCAGCTGGTTGTCGATGCGGCGGGACTCGTGACGCTCGGTGCCCAGGACGTACAGGCCTCCGGCGGCGAGGACCTCGTCGTGCTCGCTCGCGACGTCCGCCTGAGCCTGGGCCAGGACGTCGTCCCACACCCGCTCGTACTCCTCGGCGTTCTCGTTCGGGTCGAGGCCGCGCTCGGCCATCTCCTGCACGGCGCGGAACTCGGGGTTTCCGCCCAGCATGATGTCGGTGCCTCGACCTGCCATGTTGGTGGCGACGGTGACGGCGCCCTTGCGGCCGGCGTCGGCGACGACGTTCGCCTCACGCTCGTGCTGCTTGGCGTTGAGGACCGAGTGGCGAATGCCGCGCTTACGCAGCTCCTTCGACAGCTTCTCCGACTTCTCGACGGACACGGTGCCCACGAGGACGGGCTGGCCGGCCTGGTGACGCTCGGTGATGTCGTCGATGACCGCGTCGAACTTCGCGGCCTCGGTCTTGTACAGCAGGTCCGCCTGGTCCACTCGCTGCATGGGCTTGTTGGTGGGGATCTGCACCACACCGAGGCCGTAGGTCGAGTGCAGCTCTGCCGCCTCGGTCTGGGCGGTACCGGTCATGCCAGACAGCTTGTCGTACTGACGGAAGTAGTTCTGGAGCGTGATCGAGGCGTAGGTCTGGTTCTCCGCCTTGATCGGCACGCCCTCCTTCGCCTCGATCGCCTGGTGAAGGCCCTCGGAGTAGCGGCGGCCCTTGAGGAGGCGGCCGGTGTGCTCGTCGACGATGTCGACCTCGCCCTGCTGGACCACGTAGTCGCGGTCGCGGCGGAACAGCTCCTTGGCCTTCACGGCATTGTTGAGGAAGCCGATAAGGGGGGTGTTCTGGGGCTCGTAGAGGTTCTCGATGCCGAGGGCACGCTCCACCTTCTCGATGCCGGGCTCGAGCATGCCGACGGCACGCTTCTTCTCCTCGACCTCGTAGTCCTCGTCGAGGACCAGCTCGCGGGCGATGCGGGCGAACTCGGTGTACCAGCGGCCGTTGTCACCGGAGGCGGGGCCGGAGATGATGAGCGGCGTGCGCGCCTCGTCGATGAGGATCGAGTCCACCTCGTCGACGATCGCGAAGTGGTAGCCGCGGTGGACCAGGCCCTTGACGTCGAGCGCCATGTTGTCGCGCAGGTGGTCGAAGCCGAACTCGTTGTTGGTGCCGTAGGTGACGTCGGCGGCGTACTGCTCGCGGCGCTGCTCCGAGGACATTCCCGAGAGGATGCAGCCCGTCTCCATCCCCAGGAAACGGAACACGCGACCCATGAGGTCGGACTGGTAGGAGGCGAGGTAGTCGTTGACCGTGACGACGTGGACGCCCTTGCCGGTGATGGCGTTGAGGTATGCCGGCAGCGTCGCGACGAGGGTCTTTCCCTCACCGGTCTTCATCTCGGCGACGTCGCCGCCGTGCAGCGCTGCGCCGCCCATGATCTGGACGTCGAAGTGACGCAGGCCCAGGGTGCGGCGCGAGGCCTCGCGGACCGCGGCGAAGGCCTCGGGAAGCATCGAGTCGAGGCTCTCGCCGTCGGCGTAGCGCTCCTTGAACTCGTCGGTCAGGGCGCGGATCTCGGCATCCGAGAGCTCCTCGTAGACGCTCTCCATGGCGTTCGTCAGGGTGACCATCTTCTGCAGTCGGCGCAGCGTGCGGCCCTCGCCCATGCGGATGACGCGATCAAGTACGGACACAGTCACTACTCCTGACGACTCGGGGATCCTGAACCATCGTAGGGCGTCGCCAGGTCGCTCCCCGCCCTGTCTCGCTGTGGGCGCAACAGCACCACGGCCCCGGCAAGCGCCGCGCCTCCGACCGCTCCCCAGGGGCCGATGCGTTCGCCAAGGACGAGCGCGCCGAGCACGGCTGCGACGAGCGGCTCCAGCAGGGAGACGATGGTCGCGACGAAGGCGGGCACTGTCGCCAACCCGGCGAGGTAGGCCACGTACGCGCACGCCGTCGACACCACGCCGAGGGCGAGGGCGTACCCCCAGCCCTCCGTCCCGCTCGGCACGCCCCAGCCGCCGAGGCCGGCGACGGGAAGCAGCATCACCCCGCCCGCGGTGAACGACAGCGCCGTGAGGCGCACCGCGGTGAGCCCGGCCACGGGCCTGCGGTTCACAAACGTGAGCGACGCAAAGGCCGCGCCGGCCGCGAGCGCGACGGCGACGCCGGTGAGGGCGTCCTGCCCCGCATCGATCGACGTGCCCAGCAGTGCGGCGAGCCCGGCGAGCGCGAGCGCCAGGGCGGCCACGGTGCGGGGAGCGGGGCGCACCCGGCCCACGGCGGCATCGGCCACCGCCACCCACAGCGGCGCGGAGCCGATGGTGACGAGCGTCGCGAGGGAGACCCCCGCGAGCGCGACCGCGCCGAAGTAGGCCACCTCGAACAGCGCGGTGAGCGCGCCGGTGATGAGGATCCGCCGGCGCATCGCCGGCGTGAGGGAGCCGAGACCGAGCGTGCGCGACACCGCGAGCACAGCGATGAGGGCGAGGCCGGCGATGAGCATGCGCCACATCGCGATCGAGGGGGCGGGCACGTCCGAATGCTCGGCCAGCAGCGCCCCGAGGACGCCGCCCGTGCCCCACAACACCGCCGCGAGAACGACGAGGCCGAAATGGGAGGAGCGCACGCCGGCACAGTACCGGCGTGCGCTCCTTCAGGGAATGGGTTAGGCCGTCTCGAGCGCCTCCTCGTGCGCGGGCGCGGCCTCAAGGTGGAGCACGCCGTACGTCCAGCCGCGGCGGCGGTACACGGCCGACGGCAGGTCGGCGTCGGCGTCGTGGAACAGGAAGAAGTCGTGTCCCACGAGCTCCATCTGGTCGATCGCCTCGGCGACCGTCATGGGCGCGGCGGCGTGGGTCTTGGAACGGATGACGATAGGGGTGCCGTCGATGGCGACCTCGCGGGTCGCGTCCTGAGGCGCGCCCTCCCACGACTGCACGGACTCCACGGGGTCGGCGGTGCCCTCACCGGCGGTCACGGCGGGGTCGTCCTTGGCCTGGAGGTCGTGGACCACCTCGTGCAGCGACGGCTTGCCGACGTGCCGCTTGGCGCGGCGCTCGTGGAGGCGGCGCAGTTGCTCGGTGATGCGCATCGACGCCTTATCGAGGGCGACGAGGCGGTCGTCGGCCGATGCCTCGGCACGCATCACTCCCCCCTTGCCGTGGAGGGTGATCTCGACGCGCTCTCGGTCGCCGGAGAGCTTGGGGTTGCGTTCGTGGACGACGGTGACCTCGGCCCGGGTCGCGCGGGTGGCGAGAGATTCGATCTTGTCCATCTTTTCGAAGATCTTCTCGCGCACGTCCTCGGAGACCTTGGTGTGACGTCCGACAATCGCGATGTCCATGGGAGCAGCTCCTTCGCAGTTCTGAATGCGGCCAGGCGGCCTGGGGCTTGGGTGACAGCGGCGCCTCTCGCGCCTGCGGCATCACCTCCCCTGTGTCGAAGGTGCCGGCCCACGAGGCCGGTGGAATCTCACCCTAGCCCCGATGAGGCACTCGCGCGACCAGCATCGGCGACGGCGAGCACGATCGCCCCGACGACAGGTGTCCCCGCCCCCTCGAGCGCCCGCACGCTCGCCGCGAGGGTCGCCCCGGTGGTCATCACGTCGTCGGTGAGCACGGCGGCGACGCCGGCCCGCAGGGGCTCCGCGGTGATCGCGCCGGCCATCCCCGCCCAGCGCCGGCGGGCGGACCCGCCGCGCTGCTCGCCGTGCCCGAGTCGCAGCACTCCCCTCGCGCGCGTGACCTCCAGCCCGGCCTCCGCGAGCCCCGCGGTGGCCGACCTGGCGAGCAGCGCGGACAGGTCCCTTCCCCTGCGTCGCGCGGCCCCGGGGCGCGAGGGCACGGCCACCACGGCGAGGGACGCCGGCACGTCGGCGAGGGCGACCTCGACGCCCCGAGCGGCGCGACGCATCGCGTCTGCGAGCAGGGCGTCGAGGTCGCGTCGTCCCGCGTCCTTCCAGGCCGTGAGGAAGCCGTGCGCGGGCCCACCGAGCGTCGCGGGCGCCCACACCGGCATCGGCTCTCGCCCCTCGATGTCGAGGCGCGGCGCGAGCGACTCACACCTGAGCGGCTCCTCCCACCACACGCACGCGCACTCCTCGCACCAGCGCACGTCCGTGGTCCCGCATCCGGGACACTCCACGGGGATCGCGACCCGTGCGAGGTCGGTCGCGGCGCGCACAAAAACCGCGAGGGGATCCATGCCGCGAGCGTGGCCGGGCCCGGCGGGCCGCGTCGACCTCGACGGGCCGATGCCGGTCCGCCTCCCGACCGACGAGGGCCTGGGGACGACGGTCAGCCCGCGTAGGCGACGTCCTCCGTGTCCTTGAGCACGGTGGCCCACGAGGTTCCGGCACGCTCCTCCACGGTGCCGTCCTCGCCGACCACGACGAGGGAGGATTCCCCCGACCTGGCGGTCACCGCGCTCGCGTCGCGCAAGGTCACCAGGGCGGTCGTGAAGCCGCCCACGGACGCGAGCCACAGGGGCGACGCGGTGCCGTCGAGGGGTTCGCCCAGCACCGCGACCGACAGGTTGTCCACCCATGCGATGTCGACGCCCGCCCCCACGCCGGCCCCCACGCCGAGGGGTTCGCCGATGCCCGTGGGGTTGCCGTCAGCGTCGCGCACGATGGCGGCGATCTCGAGGGAGGCCTGCCCGCCGGCCTTGGACAGGACGGCGATCCTGCTCCCGTCCCGCGATACCGCGAGGGCCACGACGGTGCGGCCAGTGAGCCACCCGTCTCCGAGGCTGAGCGGCTCGTCGCCCGTCGCGGCCACCAGCAGGGGCCCGCCCGCCCGCTCCACGGTCCACAACGCGCCATACCTGTCGTAACTGGGCGCGACCAGCCCCGATCCGCCGATGACGGTGGTCGCCTCCGCGAGCGCGGCGTCCTCGCTCGCCTCCTCGATCGGGGTCATCGATGCGAAGCCGGCGCTCAGCACGGTGGTGGACTGCACTCCCACGCCGTCGATCACGTATGCCGCCTCGCCGCCGTCATACGACAGCGCCAGGCCACGCGCCGCCTGCGGGACGGCGCCCGCTCCATCGGGAACGGCGAGAGTATTGCCGTCCCACAATCCCAAACGATCGCCTGCGAGGACCGCGGCGGTCGAGTCCGGCACGGGGGGCTGGCTCAGCGTGATGTCCGCACCGTCGGCGATGGGCAGGCCGCCGATGCGCACGTCGACGTCGGTCACGTCCGGCAGCGATCCCAGGGTCATGGTGAGCTGTTCCTCGGCGAGCGCCCGCTCCTGCGGTGTCCCGGCCGACTGCGCCGTGAGGTCGACCGTGGCGACGCCACCCTCGACCACCACGGACTCGACCGCGAGCGCCGCCGTTGCGGGGAAGCCGGTCACGACCGCATCGGCCAACCATGGGGAGGGGCCCTCAATCAGTTCGCGCGCCGCCGAGGTCGCGGGGTTGACGCGAGGAAGCCACCGCAGCTCGGGCGTCGCGGTCGTGAGGTCTGGCGTCGCATAGACGAGCTGGACGGCACGGAAGAAACTAGTGAAGTTGGCCTCGGAGATGACCACGCCGTCGGACAGCGAGGCGATGCGCCACTGGCCGTCCTCGTCCTGCTCCATGCCGAACTCGACGCGCTCAACGGTCTCGTCGGCGGCATCGGTGAGGCGCCCCGACTCGTCAACCGACGCGGCGAGCGGCACCTCGTAGGTCACGGTGGTGTCCGCCTCATCCCACTCGGGAGCGACGGCGCCGGAGTCATACACGAGGGTGCGGGCGGACGGGTCCCAGGTCGCCGCCGCCTCGGGGGTAAGGAACTCGCGGGCGACGGTGAAGTCGGAGGCGACACCGCCGGCGGCGGCGGTGAGGAAGCCCGTGACGATCGCCGCCGGCCCGTCCGTGGCACCGGGGCCCTGCACGATCGGCTCGAATGGCTCGACCGGGTCCACGTCGGCGTCGCCGGACTCGACCGGGCCCTCGGTGGGGATGGACGAGCACGCGGTCAGCGCGAGCGCGGCGGCGCCGGCGAGCGCGGCAAGGCGGGACGCACGCATCAGGGGGTCTCCTCGGAGTCGACGGCGGGCCGGTAGGCAGCATCGGCCGCGTCGGCGTCGCCCGTGAGGACGGGCGAGAACACGACCATGTCCCCCACATTCTCAAACCCACCCTGGCGCAGCACGAGCGGCAGCGGGGCGTTCTGCCCGAGCCCCTCGGCGGTGCGCGGCAGCAGCAGGCGGAAGCTCGCGCCCTGGCCGGGCGCTCCCCACACCTCGAGGGTCCCGTCGTGAAGGACGGCGTCCTCGCGAGCGATGGAGAGCCCGAGGCCGGTGCCGCCCATCGTGCGGGCGCGCGCCGCATCGGCCCGCCAGAAGCGATCGAAGACGCGGTCGACCTGCTGGGTGGTGAGCCCCACACCGTAGTCGCGCACCAGAACGGCCACGCCGCGCCGGTTGGAGGCCACGGCCACCTCGACGCCCGCCTGCGAGGCGTGCTCGACGGCGTTGGACAGGAGGTTGCGGACGATGCGGCCCACGCGGGGCCTGTCGATCGACGCCGTGTGGGGGCCGGGGCCCATGCGCATCGTGATGCCGATGCCGAGTCCGCCGGCGACGGGGATCATCGCCTCGACCTCGTCGCGGACCACGTCGGCCACGTCCATCGACTCGAACTCCAGCTGGGCGGCGCCCGCGTCGATCCTGGAGATCTCGAGGAGGTCGGCGAGGAGCGCCTCGAAGCGGTCGAGCTGAGTGCTGAGGAGCTCGGCCGAACGTGCTGCCGCAGGGTCGAACTCGTCGCGTGCGTCGTGCAGCACGTCCGAGGCCATGCGGATGGTGGTCAGAGGCGTGCGCAGCTCGTGCGACACGTCGGACACGAAGCGGCGCTGCAGGCGGGAGAGGTGCTCCATGCGAGTGATCTGTCGCTGCAGCGACTCGGCCATGTCGTTGAAGGTCTGGGCGAGAGTCGCCATCTCGTCGTGGCCGCGCACCGTCATCCGCTCGGACAGCCGCCCCTCGGCAAGGCGCGACGCGACGCGCGCCGCCTGACGCACGGGTCGCACCGCCTGGTTGGTCACGAACCACGTCATCACCACGACGAGGCCCACGAGCACGACGGCGCCGATCGCGAGCACCTGCTGAATGAGCGCGAGCGTGTCCTGTTCGTCCGCGAGCGAGTACACGAAGTACAGCTCGTAGGGTCCTGCCACCCCCAGGTCGAGAGGCGAGCCGACCACGACCCCCGGCACTCCCGTCTCGGGAAGCGACACGAACTGCCACGGCAGCGCCTCCCCCTCGGCGACGGCGAGGCGCATCTCGGTGGACACGGCCGGGCCGATGCCGGTGGGCAGCTCGCCCACCGTCAGCGGGATCTGGGAGGTGTTCTCCGGCGAGCGCAGCACCACGATGCCGCGCTGCTCGCCGCCGAGCGAGCGCAGCTCGATGAACAGGTCGTAGACGAACTGCTGCATGTCGGCGGGGTTGGCCGCGGTGGTCGACGCGGCGCGTTCCTGCGCCGTCGCCGCGTCGCGGGCCGACTCGGCGAGCACGCGGTCCACGCGGTCGTCCACGAGCCCGTCACGGATCTGCGTCGTCGCGTAGGCCCCCAGCAGCATCACTGTGCCGATGCCGATGACGAGGGTCGTCGAGACGATGCGCACCGACATCGAGCGCGACCACCGCCTGGTCGCCGTGCGCACCGGAGCGATGAGCGCGGCGCCCACGGCGCGCGCCGACACCCTCACGGCGTGTGACTGCCGGCCTTGTACCCGACGCCGCGCACGGTCTGGATGATCTCCGGGCTCTCCGGGTCGCGCTCGATCTTCGCGCGCAGGCGCTGGATGTGGACGTTCACGAGCCGCGTATCGGCGGCGTGACGGTACCCCCACACGTCCTCGAGCAGCACCTCGCGCGTGAACACCTGGCCGGGGGCGCGGGCGAGAGTGGTGAGGACGTCAAACTCGAGCGGGGTCAGCGGGATGAGGTCCCCGGCGCGCGTGACACGGTGACCCGTGACGTCGATCTCGAGGTCGCCGATGCGCAGCACCGGAGCGACGGCGGCGTCGTTGCGGCGCAGGCGGGCGCGCACGCGGGCGATGAGCTCGCGGGGCTTGAAGGGCTTGGGGATGTAGTCGTCGGCGCCCGATTCGAGCCCCAGCACCACGTCCACGGTGTCCGACTTGGCGGTCAGCATGATGATGGGGACGCCCGACTCCCCACGGATCTCGCGGCAGATGTCGATGCCGGAGCGGCCGGGAAGCATGAGGTCCAGCAGGATCACGTCCGGCTGCTCCGCGCGGAAGATGTCCACCGCGCGGTCGCCGTGGTCACAGAAGATGGGGTCGAAGCCGTCGCCGCGCAGGACGATGCCGATCATCTCCGCGACAGCCGGATCGTCGTCGACCACCAGGATGCGTGCCGTCATAGCAGCCATCTTGCCATGCGACACGGCGCCTTCCCCAGGAGCCCTCGCCGCGTGGGAGTCGCATGGCAGGATAGGCCCGGTCAGGGAGGATGCACGTGCCGAACAGCGAACCGCAGGACCCCACCGCGCCCCCGCAGTGGCCCGGCGCCTCACCCGAGGCCGCCCCGCCAGCATGGGTAACGCCAGCATCGGGCACACCTGCTCAGGAGGGCGCCTCACCTGCGGCCGCGCCGCCCTCGGCAGCGGCGGCGCCGTCCGGCCACGCTGTTCCCGCGCAGGGCGCCCCCACGTATCGCTCGTGGCAGCCGGGGATCCTCCCGCTGAAGCCGTTGTCTTTCGGGGATTTCCTCGCCGTCCCCTTCCGCGCGATCCGGTTCAACCGCGCCGTCATGCTGGGTGCCCCGCTGCTCTTCACCCTGGTCTCGGCGGTGCTCACCGTCGTCACGATGTGGGTCGCGTTCAACGACGCGGGCCTGTTCGGATGGTCGGCGACACCCACGGTGTCCACCCTCGGCGGCGAGTCAATCGCCCTCATCGTCATCGCGGTCGCGAGCCTGCTGCTCGCCGACCTGTTCTCGAGCTCGATCATCGCCCCCGGCGTGGCGCGCGCCGTGCTGGGCGAGCGCATCGGCATCGCGGTCGCGTGGCGCCAGGTGCGGCGCCGCCTGGGCTCGCTCGTCCTCCTCTACCTGCTCACCTTCGCCGTCGTGTGCGTGGTGGGGGCCGTGGCGCTGTCGCCGCTGCTTCTCCTCATCGGGGCCGATGGCGGCGTGGTGGCGCTCGCGGTGCTGCTCACCATCGTCGCGTGCCTGGCAAGCGTTCCCGTCTTCGTCGCGATCGTCGCCCTGCAGGGCATCGCCCGCGCGCTCATCGTGCTCGAGGACGTGGGGATCGGCGCCGGCCTGCGGCGTGCGTTCGGGCTCGTCAAGGGCCGCCTGTGGTGGACGATCCTCATCGTCTTCGTCGCGGGCGTCCTCATCAACATCGTGGCCGCCGTGGTGCAGCAGGTGGGACAGATTGGCGCCCTCGCCGCGAGCTTCCTCGCACCCCAGGCGGAGGTGGTCGTCGGCATCGCCTACTTCCTCGCGATCGGCCTGTCGTACGCGGTCTCGGCGCTCGTGACCTACTCGTACCTCGGTTCCGTCTACGCGCTGCTCTACATCGACCTGCGTATGCGCCACGAGGGCTTCGACATCGACCTCGCCAGGGCCGCAGAGGCGCGGGCCGCGGGACGGGCCTGACGCGTGCGGCTCACCATCCCCGTCGATCCCGGCGCCGATGAGGCCCGCAAGTGGGCCGAGGAGGAACTGGCGAAGTCCGAGTATCAGTCCGAGCCGGTCACCTGGCTCGACAGCTTCGGCCGGTGGCTTGCCGACATCTTCAGCGGATTCGGCGACTTCGGATCGGGGCTGAGCCTGCCGGGCATCCTGGTCCTGATCGTCGTCGTGATCGCACTGGTGGGACTCGTGGTGTGGCTCGTCGTGGGGCCGATGCGCCGCTCCAGGGTCGCGCGCTCCTCCGCGCCCGTCCTCGAGGACGATGCGCGCAGCGCCGAGGAGATGGAGGCGGCAGCACGCGCCGCCGCCGGCCGCAGCGACTGGGACCTGGCCGTCACGGAGATCTACCGCGCCCTGGTGCGCAGGCTCGACGGTCGCGGCGTCGTGGACGTGTCCGACGGGATGACGGCCGACGAGGCGGCACGCGCGATCGGCGCCGCCGTCCCCGTGGTCGGGGGCGCGATCGCGGCGGTGGCACACGACTTCGACGTGGCACGGTACGGCGCGGGCGGGCTCGCCTCGCCTGCCTGGGAACGAGCCGTCGTCGTCTACGATCGCGCCGCGACCGCGCGGCGCACGGCGGTCGCCAGCGACCGGGCGGAGGCCACCGCATGAGCGTGACGTACGCCCGAGCCGAGGAGCGGCCCTCGGTCGCCCAGCAGGCACGCAGGCGGCCGGTCGCGATCGTGGCAGCGATCCTCTTCGTCGGCCTCGTGGCGATCCTGGTGTGGTCGGCACGGCCGGAGGACTCCACCGCCCTGTCCCCCGACAACCCCGGCACGGACGGGGCACGCGCCGCGGCGCAGATCCTCCGCGACCAGGGCGTGGAGGTGCGCTACTCGACGACGCTGGGCTCGATCCGCGTCGACGACCCCGCGAGCACCACGCTCGTAGTGGCCGCGCCCGACTCCCTGCGGGACCACCAGATCGACGCCCTGCTTGCCTACCCGGGCGACCTGGTCTTCCTCGGCACCGATGACCGGGTGCTCACCGCCGCCCAGACCGGCATGGCAACCGCCGGAGTGTGGGGCTCGACCACCACCGTGCCGGCCGCCTGCGAGGACCCCGACGCCCTGGCGGCGGGGCAGATCGAGGTGGGCCCCGAGGCGGTCGCCGGGTCACCCTCGGCCGGCACCACCGTATGCTTCCTCACCGGCGACGGGACGGCGGGCTACCTCGACGTGGAGCGCGACGCGGGGCGGATGACCATGCTCGCCTCGGCCCAGATCGTGACGAACGACAGGCTGGACGTCGCCGGCAACGCATCGCTCACGCTGCACACCCTCGGCCGGCACCAGACCGTGGAGTGGTACGTCGCCTCCCTCGCCGACGCGTCCGTCCCGACCTGGGAGGGTGGCCAGCCCGTCGAGGTTCCCGACGACGTCACCCTCGCGCCCGACTACCTTCCCCCCGGCACCCTGCAGGCCGCCTTCGCGCTCGCGCTCGCGGTGCTCGTGGCCGCTCTGTGGCGAGCGCGCCGCTTCGGCCCGCTCGTACGCGAGCCGCTGCCCGTGGTGGTTCGCGCCTCCGAGGCGACGCGAGGCAGGGCCCGCCTGTACCGCCGTGCGGGGGCCGCGGGACGCGCGGGAGCGGCGTTGCGCGCGCACGCCGCGACACGCATCGGCGCCCGTCTTGGAGTGCCGAGGAGCGCCAGTCCCGACGCGCTCGTTGACGCCGTAGCGCGTGCCACGGGCCGCCGACGCGACGACGTCGCACGCGTGCTGTACGGCCCACCGCCCGCCGGCGACGCCGCCCTGATGTCCCTGATCGCTCAGCTCGACGCCCTGGAAAGCGAGGTTCACCGACCGTGACCGACACCCCCCAGCAGCCCACCCCCTCCGCGGACGACGCGGTCGCCGGCGACGCCGTCGCCACCGAGCCAGTTCCCGCGCCGGCGCCCTCGGCCGCCGCGCCCGCCCCCGCCGAGCAGGCGACCCCAGCGGCGCCGGCCGCCGCGTCGGGGCCGGGCGCGACGTCGGAGGCGCGCGCGGCGCTCGGTAGGATCCGCACCGAGGTGGGCAAGGCCGTCGTGGGCCAGGACCAGGTCGTCACCGGTCTCGTCATCGCGCTGCTGTGCCGGGGGCACGTGCTCCTCGAGGGGGTGCCGGGTACCGCCAAGACGCTGCTCGTGCGCGCCCTGTCTCGCACGCTCGGCGTGGAGTCGTCGCGTGTGCAGTTCACCCCCGACCTCATGCCGGGCGACGTGACCGGCTCGCTGGTCTACGACGCCCGCACCGCCGCTTTCTCGTTCCGCGAGGGCCCCGTGTTCACCAACCTCCTGCTCGCTGACGAGATCAACCGCACTCCCCCCAAGACCCAGGCCTCGCTGCTGGAGGCGATGGAGGAGCGCCAGGTCACCGTCGACGGCGAGTCGCGCCCCCTGCCCGACCCGTTCCTGGTGATCGCCACCCAAAACCCCGTGGAGTACGAGGGCACCTACCCCCTGCCCGAGGCCCAGCTTGACCGCTTCCTGCTCAAGCTCACGGTCCCGCTTCCCGCCCGCGAGGCCGAGGTCGAGGTGGTGCGCAGGCACGCGGCCGGCTTCGACCCGCGCGACCTCGACGCGGCCGGCGTCCAGACCGTCGCGTCCATCGCCGACCTCGAGGCGGCGCGCGCCGAGGCCGCCACGGTGACGCTCAGCGACGAGGTTGCCGGCTACATCGTCGACGTCTGCCGGGCGACCCGCGAGGCCGCCTCGGTGGGGCTTGGTGTCTCGCCGCGAGGCGCCGCCGCCCTCATGAAGACGGCGCGGGCGTGGGCGTGGATGCGCGGTTCGACGTTCGTGACGCCCGACGACGTGAAGACGCTCGTCGAGTGGACGCTGTCCCACCGCATCCAGCTGCGCGCCGAGGCCGAGCTCGAGGCCGTGACCACCCGCGCCGTCCTCGCGTCGGTGCTCGCGTCCGTCCCCGTGCCCCGCTAAGCGCATGTACATCACCGGCTGGACGGCGCTGCTCGCGGCGCTCGGGGCCGTGCCGGCCTTCTGGTCGTCCGGCCGCACCTTCGCGTGGCTGTGGATCATCGGAGTGCTGATTCTCGCCGCCGTCGACGCGTGGCTCGCGCCGCGCGCGACGGCGGTCGGGATCCGGCGTACCCCGGTGGGGGCCGTCCGCCTCACCGAGTCCACGAGCGCGACCGTCGAGGTGGCCAACCTGGGCACGAGGCGCATGCGGCTGACCGTGCGCGACGCGTGGCAGCCCTCGGCGGGCGCGAGCCAGTCGCGCCACCGCATACGCCTCGCCGCCGGCGAGTCGGCGCGCCTCACCACGGAGCTCACGCCGACCAGGCGCGGTGACCGCCGCGCGGACAAGGTCACCGTGCGCCTGCAGGGACCGCTGCGGCTCGCCGGACGTCAGCGCTCGATCGACGCTGTCGGCCACCTGCGCGTGCTCCCCGAGTTCGCCTCGCGCCGCCACCTTCCCTCCCGCCTCGCACGCCTGCGCGAGATCGACGGCCAGACCGCGGTGCAGCTGAAGGGCGCGGGAAGCGAGTTCGACTCGCTGCGCGAGTACGTCATCGGCGACGACGTGCGCACCATCGACTGGCGCGCCTCCGCTCGCCGGGCCGACGTGCAGGTGCGCACCTATCGCCCCGAGCGCGACCGTCGCGTGCTGACGGTGGTCGACACATCGCGCACCTCAGCGGCGCGCGTGGGCGACGCGCCGCGGCTCGACGCGTCCATCGAGGCGACGCTGCTGCTGTCCGCCCTCGCCTCCCGTGCGGGCGACCGCGTGCAGGTGACGGCCTTCGACCGGGTCGAGCGCGCTCGCGCCGCGGGCGCCACGGGCCCCGCGATGATGCCCGCTCTCGCCGACGCGCTCGCCACCGTCGAGCCTGCCCTCGTCGAGCCCGACTGGCCCGCGCTCGCGCGCCTCATCCAGGGGCGGCTCAGCCAGCGCGCGCTCGTCGTCATCCTGACCGCCATCGATGTCGCCGCCGTCGACTCGGGTTTGCTCGACACGGTGCGTGCGTTGTCGCGCTCGCACGTGGTCATGGTCGCTGCCGTCGAGGACCCCGACGAGGCGGCGATGCTCGCCGGCCGCGAGGACGTGCACGAGGTGTACGGCGCGGCCGCCGCGGCGCGCGCCTCCCTCGAGCGCTCGGGGATCGCGATGCGGCTGCGCCAGATGGGCGCGGAAGTGGTCCAGGCCTCACCCGATGGCTTGGCGCCCGCCGTGGCGGATCGCTACCTCGCGCTCAAGGCCACCGGGCGGCTGTAGGCCCCCAGGCGCCGTCGGTCACGCGCTGACGGCGACGGTGTCGACGCGGAAGTCACCCTCGACGTCACCGCTCACCTGGGCACGTGCCGCAACCCTGCCGAAGCCGAAGACGTACACCCAGAAAGCGGCGCAGGCGGCGACCCCGATGAGGTCCTTGATCGCCCACGGGATGGCGGAGCCGGTGATGAAGCCCTCGATGAGGCCCGAGACGAGCAGGACTCCCGCCAGGCCGAGCGCGACACCGAACGCCGTCCTGCCCTCCTGGGCGAGCGCCTCGCCGCGCGTGCGGGGGCCGGGAACGAGCATCGTCCAGCACAGCCTCAGCCCCGCCGCCGCGGCGACGAACACGGCGGACAGCTCGAGCAGCCCGTGCGGGGCGAGCAGCTGGAAGTACACGTCCAGCAGCCCCGCCTCGGACATGATGGCGCCGGCGACACCCAGCTGCAGGACGGTGTTGTACAGCAGGAACAGCGGGTAGATCCCGGTGATCCCGAGCGCGATGCATTGCGCGGCGATGAACCAGTTGTTGGACCACACCGACGCGGCGAACGAGCCCGAGTCGTACTCGACGTAGTAGTTGGCGAACTCCTGGTGGGCGAAGGCCGCTCGCGTCTCGGGGTCGCCCACGAGGGCGAGCGACTCGGGATGCGTGACGGTCCACCACGCGGACAGCGCCGCAAGCGCGACGACGGCGAGGGACACCGTGACCGCCCACCAGCGGACGCGGTACAGCGCCGCAGCAAGGCCGTAGACGAGGAAGCGCCGCACGGGATGCGTCGAGGTCTCGTGGGCGCCAGTGAGCCACACGCGCGCGCCGGCGACGAGGATCGACAGGCGAGTGACGAGTGCTGGCTCGGGGGCCGCCGACCTCACGGCCGACAGGTCTCCCGCGGTGGCCTGATAGAGCCGCGTCATCTCGTCGGCCTCAGCGCCGGTCAGCCGGCGCCGGCGGGTGAGCTCGCGCAGGCGCGCCCAGCGGGGCTCACGTGCGCGAGTGAGGGCGTCGACATCCACGCCGCTACGATGCCACACAACACCGACAACGCGCGGAGGAACCATGCAGGACGACGAGATCCTCATCGGCGAGGGCGTGGCGCTGTCCACCGGCGCGGCGCCCGTCACCCTACGGATGCTGTCGGGGCTCATCGACCTCATCGTCTACGGGGCGACGGCGCTATTCTCCTTCCTCGCGATCGCGAACACCCTGGGACCGCTGCTGAACGGCGCGGCCTGGCGTGCCGTCGCCATCCTCACGGTCGTCGCGACGCTTGTGCTGCTGCCCGCCACCGTCGAGACGCTCACCCGCGGGCTGTCGATGGGCCGGCTCGCCGTGGGGCTGAGGGTGGTGCGCGACGACGGCGGGCCCATCTCCTTCCGCCACTCGTTCATCCGCGCCTTCGTGGGGCTCGCGGAGATCTACATGACGTGGGGAATGATCGCCGTGACGTCCTCGATGGTCTCGGCGCGCGGCAAGCGCCTGGGAGACATCCTCGCGGGCACGTACGCGATGCGCGTGCGAGGCGGGGCCAAGGCGCTGCCGCCGCTCACCATGCCCCCGCACCTGGCGCAGTGGGCTGCGCAGGCCGACATGCGCCGCCTGCCCGACGGCCTCGCGCTCACCAGCAGGATGTTCCTCGCGCGGGCCGCGGCGCTGCGCCCCGACTCTCGCGCCCGCCTGGGCACGGAGCTCGCGAACCGCGTCCTCGAGCACGTGTCTCCCCCGCCCCCGGATGGCACCCACCCCGAGTACGCGATCGCGGCCGTCCTCGCCGAGCGCGCCGGGCGCGAGTACCGCCTCGAGCTGCGCCGCCAGGAGCGCGCGGCAGCGGACGAGGCCCGCGTGGGGGCCCTCCCCTACGGCATCACCGACGCCGAGAACTGAAACGCCGCATCGGCCCTCCCGTGAGGGCGGCCGATGCGGCGGTCACCGCACGCTGACGCGTCAGTAGCGGTAGTGGTCGGGCTTGAACGGGCCGTGCTGCGGCACGCCGAGGTAGTCGGCCTGGTCGGCGCTCAGCTCCGTCAGGCGCACGCCGAGGGCGTCGAGGTGGTCGCGCGCGACCTTCTCGTCGAGGACCTTCGGTAGGCGGTGGACGCCGAGGGGATACGCCTCGAGGTTGACCCACAGCTCGAGCTGCGCGAGCACCTGGTTGGCGAACGACGTCGACATCACAAAGCTGGGGTGACCGGTCGCGTTGCCGAGGTTCAGCAGGCGGCCGGCGGACAGGATGATGACCGAGTGCCCGTCCGCAAAGGTCCACTCGTCGACCTGCGGCTTGATGGGCTGGTGCTTGGCGCCCGAGCGGGCAAGGCCGGCCATGTCGATCTCGTTGTCGAAGTGGCCGACGTTGCCGACGATGGCCTTGTCCTTCATCGCGGCCATGTGCTCGACGCGAATGATGTCCTTGTTGCCGGTGGTGGTGATGAAGAAGTCGGCGCGGTCGACGACGTCCTCGATACGGGCCACCTCGTAGCCGTCCATCGCCGCCTGCAGCGCGCAGATGGGGTCCACCTCGGCGACGACCACGCGCGCTCCCTGGCCGCGCAGCGCCTCTGCCGCTCCCTTGCCCACGTCGCCATAGCCGGCGACGAAGACCAGCTTGCCGCCGATGAGGACGTCGGTGGCGCGCATGAGGCCATCGGGAAGCGAGTGGCGGATGCCGTAGCGGTTGTCGAACTTGGACTTGGTGACCGAGTCGTTGACGTTGATCGCGGGGAACAGCAGCTCGCCGCGCGCGTGCATCTGGTCGAGGCGGTGCACGCCGGTCGTGGTCTCCTCCGAGGTGCCGCGCAGCACCTTCGCCATACGCGTGAAGCGGGTGGGGTCGGCGGCGAGCGAGCGGCGCAGCACCTTGCGCATCGACTCGATCTCCTCGTTGTAGGCCGGGTCCTCCTCCTCGAGCGGCTCGGGGACGGCCCCGGCGGCCTCGAAGCGGACGCCCTCGTGCACCAGCAGGGTGGCGTCGCCACCGTCGTCAAGGATCATCGTGGGGCCATCGACGCCGTCCCAGGTGAGGATACGGTCGGTGTACTCCCAGTACTCGTCGAGGGTCTCGCCCTTAACGGCGAACACTGGCGGGCCGGCGGGCGCGGAGAAGGTGCCCGGCCCCACCACGACGGCCGCGGCGGCGTCGTCCTGGGTCGAGTAGATGTTGCACGAGGCCCACCTGACCTCGGCGCCGAGCGCCGTGAGGGTCTCGATGAGCACAGCGGTCTGGGTGGTCATGTGCAGCGAGCCGGCGATGCGGGCGCCGGCGAGGGGGCGCGAGTCGCCGTACTGCTCGCGCAGGCTGGTGAGGCCCGGCATCTCCTGCTCGGCAAGGCGGATCTGGTGGCGACCGGCCTCGGCGAGGGCCAGGTCGGCGACGACGTGCTCGTGGGTCACTGCTACTCCTTGTCGGGCGCGGGCTCGGCGAGCACGTGCCGCAGGTCGGGTTCGATGAAGATCAGGCGGGCGACGGGGACCGCCTCGCGGATGCGCCGCTCGGCGTCGTCGGTGTCACGCGCGAGCACCTCGATGGTGGTGCCTGGCCGCACCCCGACCTTCGCGGCGATCATGAGGTCGTCGGGGCCCAGGTGCATGGTGCGCAGGTGGATGATATCCGTCATCGGCGAGGCGGCGAAGGCGCCGCGGATGAGGGCGAGGTCCTCTGCCGTCGCGGACTCGCCCATGAGCAGGGACTTCGTCTCGCGGGCGAGGATGATGGCGTTCGTCACGAGCAGCACGCCGATCAGGGCGGTGCCGACGGCGTCCCAGATGCCGTCTCCCGTGATGAGCGTCATGGATACGCCGAAGAACGCGAACACGAGGCCCACGAGAGCGGCCGAGTCCTCGAGCAAGATGACCGGGATCTCGGGCGAGCGCGAGCGGCGGATGTAGGCGAACCAGCCGAGGTTGCCGCGATGCTGATTCGCCTCGTGCACCGCGGTGCGCAGCGACAGTCCCTCCATCACCATGGCGATCAGCAGGACCACGAGGGGTACCCACGCCCAGGACTCGATGGGCTCAGGTTCCTGCCACTTCTCCCACGCCTCGTACAGAGAGAACAGGCCTCCCAGGGAGAACAGCATGATGGCGACGAGGAACGCGTAGTAGTACCGGTTCCTCGCGTACCCGAAGGGGTGGGTGTCGTCGGCGGCCTGGCGCGCCTTGCGCTTGCCGACAAGGAGGAGGATCTGGTTGCCGGAGTCCACCACCGAGTGGATGGCCTCGGCCAGCATGGACGAGGCTCCGGTGAGCGCCCACGCGCCGAACTTCGTGACGCCGATGCCGAGGTTGGCGCTCAGCGCAGCGACGATCGCCTTGGTGCCCTCCCCCTCGGACATCTAGGCCTCCCTGATGAGGGCGAGGGCGCGGTCGCGGATGTCCTCCATGACCGCGTGGTCGGCCGCCTCGACGTTGAGGCGCAGCAGCGGCTCGGTGTTGGAGGCGCGGACGTTGAGCCACCAGCGCGGCTCGGCGTTCCAGTGCGACAGCGTCATGCCGTCGAGGCCGTCCTCCTCGGCGCCCTCGGCGGAGAAGGCAGCGCGCACCCGCTCGCGGGCCGCGTCGGCATCGGCCACCGTCGAGTTGATCTCCCCCGACGCGACGTACGGGTCGCGCGGCGCGATCATCTCGCTGAGGGGGCCGTCCTGCTCGCCGAGCGCCGCCATCACGTGCATGGCGGCCAACATGCCGGTGTCCGCGTAGAAGAAGTCGCGGAAGTAGAAGTGCGCCGAGTGCTCCCCGCCGAAGACCGCGTTGAGGTCGGCCATCATCGCCTTGATGTTGGAGTGGCCTACCTTGGAGCGCACGGGAGTGGCGCCGGACGCGGCGAGCTGCTCGGGCACGGCGCGCGAGGAGATGAGGTTGTGGATCACGGTGGGCTGGGCGCCGGTCGCGGCCTCCCTGGCGGCCTCGCGCAGCCCCACGAGGGCAGTGATGGCCGATGCTGGCACCACCTTGCCGCGCTCGTCCACGACGAAGCAGCGGTCGGCGTCGCCGTCGAAGGCGAGGCCGAGGTCGGCGCCGTGCTCGAGGACGGCGGCCTGCAGGTCCACAAGGTTGGCGGGGTCGAGGGGGTTCGCCTCGTGGTTCGGGAAGGTGCCGTCGAGCTCGAAGTACAGCGGGACGATGTCGAGGGGCAGCTCGGCGAGGCCGGCGGCGGTGCCGAGCACCGCAGGCACGGTGTGGCCGGCCATCGCGTTCGCGGCGTCCACCACCACCTTGAGCGGGCGGATTCCGCGGAGGTCCACGAGCGAGCGCAGGAACGCCCCGTACTCGGCGAGCATGTCCTGCCCGCCCGCGTCACCCCGCCGCTGCGCGACCGGGATGCCGTCCGCGAGGTAGCGCCCCGTGAGGTCACGCACCGCGCCAAGCCCGGTGGTCTCGCCCACGGCGCGGGCGAGGGGGCGGCACATCTTCATGCCGTTGTACGCGGCGGGGTTGTGCGACGCGGTGACCATGATGCCGGGCAGCTCAAGGACGCCGGAGGCGTGATAGAGGCCGTCGGTCGAGCACAGGCCGATCTCGGTGACGTCGACACCGCGGTCGCGCAGGCCGCCGCCGACGGCGGCGACAAGGGCGGGACCCGAGTCGCGCATGTCGTGGCCGATGACCACGCGGGAGCCTCCCTCGGGAAGCACCACAGCATCGGCGAAGGCGGCGCCGATGGCGCGCGCGACCTCCTCGGTGAGGTCCTCCCCCACGATGCCGCGGACGTCGTAGGACTTGATCAGGCCGGAGAGGTCAAGAACGTCTGTCACGCCCCACAGGCTAGTGCCTCAGGCGTCGGAGGACACGACCCTGAGGTGACCCCGGCGAGGCTCCGATGCCACGGGCGCCGCGACGGGCGCGAGCGGCGCGGGCGCTGGGCGGCCCGCCTCGCGCACGGCCCGGGCGAGCGCGTCGAGGTCGTCGGGGGTCGGGCCGGCATCCACCAGGTCCTGGTGAATGTGCACGACGTCCCACCCGCGCGGGGCGGTGAAGCGCTCGGCGTGGTGAGCGCACAAGTCGTAGCTGTGGGGCTCCGCCTGCGCCGCGAGCTGCCCGACGACCACGGTCGAGTCCATGTACACGTAGGTGAGCGTCGCCGCGGCGGCGCGGTCACAGGAGGTGCGGGTGCACTGACGGGTCGACTTCACAGATGCGACGGTACCCGCGCGACGACGCCGTCCGCCACTGCCACGCCGCCGGGCCGAGTAGCCTCGGCACCATGGGCAGGCGCGATCGACACGACCGGGGCCTGAGGGCGCCGCTACTCCCCTACGACGTGCCCGCGTGGGCCTCCCGCGCGGAGCAGTTCGATGACCTGGTGCGTGACGCCGTCGAGCGCCTCGAGGAGCGGTGGGCCAAGGACTGGGGGCGCGTCGAATTCGGCACGGAGGACGTGCCGCCGTCCGACCCGACGCCGTGGGAGGAGGGGGTGCCGCTCGGGCGGCTCTTCCCCGCCGACCTCGGCCAGCCGGCGCGCGTGGTGCTGTACCGGCGCCCGGTCGAGCTAAGGGCGGACGGGCAGGAACGCGCCGCGCTGGTGCGTGACCTCGTCGCCGAGCACGTCGCCCACCTGGTCAACCGCGACCCGGAGGACGTCGACCCGGATTACGGGCTGCCGACGTAGGGCCCGGGGACGAGGCTCACGACCCTGTCGGGCACCGTGGTCGGCTCGGGCGACAGGGTCGTCACAAAGCCCGCATCGGCGTCGGTAACCCGCAGGGTCCACGCGACGTCGTCCGTGCTGGTGAGCACGGTTCCGGCTGGGGCCTCGACCGGAAGCGTGACCGTGTGGCCCGCGGGGATGTCGGCGTCTACCACTGCCTCGCCCGACTCGTCGGTCAGGGTCAGGTGCGTCGCCGTCGCGCTCGCGGCCACGACGCTCAGCGCGCCGTCGGGGACCACCACGCCTTGCTCAGCATCGGTGCCCGACTGGCCCTCCGTCCAGGCGAGGTCGAGCGCGTGCTCGGCCCCTGCATCGGCCGGCGCCTCGCGGGCGACAGTGACCATGGCGGCCGCCGCGACGGGGGTGGAGGACTCGACCCGCACCGCTGCAACGTCACCCGCCGGCAGCGCAATATCCGTCACCGCTCCCTCGTCGACGCTGACGGCGGTGCCGCCGAGCCAGGACTCGGTGCCGTCGGCGCCGAGGAGCGTCAGGGTGAGGTCCGCGCCCTCGGGGGCGGACACGCGCAAGGTGCCGGGGGCGTCCTCCGTCACGGCCGACGGGACAAGCACCACCTGATCGGTCGAGGTGGCGGTGGGTGAGGCCCAGTCGGTTCCGGCGGCGACGAAGCCGTCGAGGCGGGAATCCTGGAGGCCGGCGCTCACTCCCACGCCGCCCGAGACGACGTGCACGGCGAGGGCGGGCACCTCGGCCTCAACTCCCTCGAGCAGGACCGACTGCTGCGAGCCGGGGCCCAGGGTGATCGACGTGGGGTCGGCCAGTTGTCCCACGGGTCCGTGCAGGGAGACCTGCACCCGCACCGACGCCTCGGAGGGGTTCGACAGCACGAGGCGCGCGCTCGACCCGAGCGAGGTGGAGCCCGCCACGAGCCACTGGTCCTGGCTGGGCGAGGTGCAGCTGAGGCCGGCGAGGCCGCCGATGTCGCCGCCGCCGACGCGCTCCACCTGGCTCGCGACGGCCTCGGAGACGGCCGTTCCGTCACCCATGGGTGTGCCCTCGGGGCTCACGGTGAACATGATGTCGTCCGAGCCCGCGTCCAGGTCGGAGTCGCCCGCGTCGATGGATCCGACGGGCACCTCGAGCGGGCCGGGGCACGCGAGAGGGAGCGCCTGCGGCGTGACGGAGACCTCCTGGGTCTCGGGCGTCACGCCGGCGGCGGGGCCGGGCAGGTCGATGAGGGAGGCGCCCGCGACGAGCGCCGCGGCGACGGCGACGGGGGTCAGCCGGATCAGCGCACGCGTGTTCACGAGCGCACCTCCTTGAAGGTCCTCGTGCGCAGGGGAATCGCCCCGAGCGCGGCCCAGACGAGGGCCGCGGCCGCGAGCCACCACCACACGCGGTGGGAGGTGTCGTCGAAGGCGACCTCCAGGTGGCCGTCGCCGGGCACCTCGAACGCGACACGGCCGAGGTCGTCCTCGACGCGGGTGAGGGCGGTGCCGTCGAGCGAGGCCGCCCACGCCTCGTCGTCGGTCGCGGCGACGATGAGGGTGCCGTCCTCGTTGCCGGTGAGGTCGACGACTCCCGCGGAGCGACCCATGTCGAGCGCCGTGACGGTGCCGTCCCCGGACTCGACCCATGCCCGTGCGACGGGCGACGACGACACCCGCCACGAGGTCCCGCGGTCGGACGACCCCAGGAGCGTGAGGTCGGGAGACTGGGCAAGGGAGTCGGCGAGGGCGTCGGCCCCGGGCTCGGCGACCACGACGGCGACGCCCCACGCGGCGAGCGCGTCGCCGGCACCGGCGGCGCCGCCGAGGAGCTGAGCCGTCGCGTCCCCGAGGACGGCGATGCCGGGCACCGTGGCACCCGAGGTCCGCGCTGCCGAGCGCCCGTCGGGAACGAGTTCGCCCGCCGTCGACAGCACCTCGGTACCGTCACCGGCGACCAGGGTCGCGGTCACGACGCCGTCCTCGCTATCGAGCAGCAGGACGCGGCCGCGGGTCGACTGATCCTGTTCAAGCGCCGCGACGAGGGGGATCACGTCGCGCGAGGAGGCCTCGACCCTGGACGTGTCCTCGCGCGGGGGCCACGCGACCGCGGCGGCATGGCCGACCACGGCCATCGCCACCGCGGCGGTGCCCACGGCCGCGAGGGCGCGCAAGACTCCGCGAACCGTGCCGCGGCCGAGTGCACACACGCCGTCGAGCCCCGCGGCGGCGGCCATGAGAGCACCCACGGCCACGACGGAAAGTCCGGGGCCCGCCCAGCCGTTCGCCGCGGCGGTGCCGGCGCCGGCATCGGGCGACACCACTGTGCTAGAGGACACCACTGCGATCCCTACGCCGACCGCGAGAATGGCGAGCCCGGTGGTGACGATGCGCCAGCGCCTGCCGCCGATCGCGGCGGCCGCGACGGCGACGAGGACGACGGGCACGACCACGCTCGACGCTGCGGCCAGCACACCGGGCACGCCGCTCGCCCCACTCATGGGGTCGAGGAGGAGGTCGAAGACGGAAGCATCGGACGCCGCCGACGGGCCGGGCTCTCGCGCCAGGATCCCGAGCGCGGCATCGGTCACGAGCCCCTGCTGGACCACGGCGAGCAGTCCCGGCAGCCCCACCACGACGGCCGGGAGGGCGATCGACAGCAGGCGCCAGCGGGAGCCGGGCGTCGCCGCCGCGAGCGCGGCGAGGACGACGACCGCGGGAAGCAGGAGGACGGGCGCGGCGATGACGCACGCGCCGAGCGCGAGCGCGGCCACCATGGCGGCCGACGACGACGGCACGCTGCGCGAGGGGAACTCCTCGCCGCCGCCCAGCCGCTCGCCGCGCTGCCAACCGCCCGCGCGCACCACCCCGACCACCACGACGGGAAGCAGGAGGTGGGCGATGACGGCGGCCACGCGACCGTCGTCGATCGACACGAGGAAGGCTGGCATGAGGCCGTAGGCCGCGGCCGCGAGCGCCCGGATCCACAGCGACCGCGAGAACGCGCCGGCCGCTCCCCAGGCCGCGAGCGCGGCACCCACCGGCGCGAGCGCCAGGAGAAGCCCGACGCCGACAGCGAGTCCGCCCGGCACGAGGGCGAGCGGCAGCAGCAGCGGCGCGAGCCCGCCATCGATGGTGGGGGCGCCCAGCGCCTGCTCGGACCATCCGCCGAGGCCGCGGTCCCAGAGGTCGCCGATGGAGGTGTCGGTGACGCCCAGCGCGTCGCCCACAAGCATGTCGCCGCGGGCCACCGCGAGCAGCCACGACCCGTGGAGGAGGGCGGAGACCGCGACCATGGCGCCGGTGACGCCGGCAAGGACCTGGCGGCGCCTGCGGCGCGCGTGGTCGAGCTCGGCCCGCGCGACGTCGGACGGGGCGGAGGCTGCCCGCCAGGTCTCGTAGTCGCCCCACTCGCGCACGCGGATGTCGTGGCGCACCTGGCGCCCGCTCGCGAGCAGCGAGCGCTCGGCCTCGCGTGCGGCCCTGCCCCGTCCCGCCGTGGACGCGACGAGGCGCCGCGACTCCCACAGTCGAGGGAGCCTTGCGGCGACGCGGAACGGCACGGCGAGGTCGGCGCCCAACAGCCTGACGTCGTTCTGGACCACGCGGATCACGCCACGCCACGCTGCGGAGGCGACGGGCGCGATCAGCAGGGGAAGGAGTGCCCACCAGGGGGCGTAGGCGAGGGCGTGGTACCACTCGGCGGCACGGCGTACACCGTAGGTGTCACGCCGCGACCCAGCCTGACCCTCGCCGCCGCGGCGGGCGTAGAGGCTTTCCTGGGCATGGCGCACGCGCGCCTGCGGGACGGCGACCACGTCGCCGCCCGAGCGCCACACGCGGCGGCAGAAGTCGAGGCTGTCGCCCCATCCGTCGTAGGCGGCGTCAAGGCCGCGCAGCCGCTCCCAGGTCTCGCGTCGCACGAGGGCGCCGGCGAGGGAGACCGCGAGGACGTCGTCTCTCGCGTCGTACTGACCCTGGTTGACGTCGTCCTCGTCGACGAGCGTGACGCGGCGTGCCCCCGCACGCGTAGTCGTGGTGCCGAGGCTGACCAGCCTCGTCGGGTCATCCCAGCGCACCTGGGCGGCGCCGATGACCTCGGCCCGGCTGCGCTTGCGCGCCGTCGCCGTGAGCGCCGCGAGCGCTCCAGGCATGGGCGCCGAGTCGTCGTGGAGGATCCAGAGGAGCTCGCCGGGTTGCGCCGGGTGGGCGGCAAGCGCGGCGTCGATCGCCGCGGAAAGGTGGGGGGCGTCGCTGCGGATGAGCGTCGCATCGGGGTGGTCGGGGGGCTCGGGCGGCTCGGCGCCGCCCACGAGCACGAGGTCGAGGCTGTCGGGGACCGGGTCCTGGCCCACGACCGCGTCAAGAACGGCGGCCAGCCGCGGCGACCCACCGTCGCTGACCACCACCGCACGCACCGTGAGGCGCGCCGGACTCATACCCTTCCCACGCGGACCGGACCGGCTTAGACGGCGCGACGCTTCAGCTTGCGCCGCTCACGCTCCGACAGTCCGCCCCAGATACCGAAACGCTCATCGTGCGCGAGCGCGTACTCGAGGCACTCGGACCGGACATCGCAGGAGGCGCACACCTTCTTCGCCTCGCGCGTGGATCCGCCCTTCTCAGGGAAAAACGCCTCGGGGTCGGTCTGGGCGCACAGCGCGCGCTCCTGCCATGCCAGGGGACCGTCATCCTCGACGCCGTCGAAGATGTCCACCACCGACGCCAATGTGGGTGATGGCCTGCCCGCGTCCGAGGGCACTGCGCCTTCGTAGATATTCCACATAGGCCTTCCCTCCGATTCACCGCAGGACGAGAACCTGCGATGTAGGAATTACACCCGTGTAATCCGCGTGCGTCAAGTCGAGATCAGCGGACGCCCCGCAAGAATCCCGCTCCCCAGGCCAAATGCATGGTAGCCAGCACGAGGGGCATCCTGAGGGCCGCCTCTCCCCCCGCGCGTTCTGCCAGCAGCGCCGATGCGCCGAGCACCCCGAGAAGGTAGGCCACGGGCAGCGCCAGTAGCGACGCGAGCCACGCGGCGCCGACGGCCAGCCCGAGCACACCGAGCACGAGCCCGACGGCCACCGCGATCGTCGCGATAGGCGCGGCAAGGTAGCGCGCTGATCGCGTGCCCGGGTGATACCCGATCACCTCGCGCCGCCACTGCCCCGTGCTGAAAAACTGTCGCGACAGCTCCTTCCACGTCGCGCGCGGAAAATACGGCACCTGCATCTGCGGGACGAACCACACCGTGTATCCGGCATCGCGAAGCCGCTTGTTGAGTTCCCAATCCTGCGCTCGCACAAAATGAGGGTCGTACATGCCGACGTCTTCAAGCGCCTCGCGGCGGAACGCACCGAGGTACACCGACTCCGTTCTGCCCGCAACACCACCCTGGCGGTGACCGGCGCCGCCGAGTCCCCATACCGACGACATCGCCACGGCGACAGCGCGCTGGAATGGCGACGACCCCTCGGGCACCATGCGCCCGCCCACATTCGCCGCGCCGGTCGTGCGCAGCGCGTCGACAGCCAGATCGAGGTATCCACGCGGCATGAGGGCGTGCCCATCCATCCGGACAATGACGTCATGGCGCGCAGTGGAGATCGCGGCATTGAGCGCCTCCGCGGTGAGTCCCGACGGATTCGCCACGAGGGTGACCCGGGGGTCATCGGCAAGGGCAGCGGCCACGCGCTCCGTGCCGTCGGTCGACGGTGCCACGGCCATGACCACTTCCACTTCCCCGCGATACCCCGCCATGAGTACCGACCGCACACTCGCGTGCAGGTGGGCCGCCTCAGCTCGTACCGGCAGCACCACGCTCACCGCGGGCAGTGCGGGCAACGGAGGCAGAGAGATCACGGGTGCCAGAGTAACTGTGTCCGGATCTACCCTCGCGTGGCGCACCGCGGGATACAGTGCGACATGACCGCGGCAGGGTCGCCGCGAGACAAGGAGCATTCGTGGAATCCCGCTCGGCATCCGTTCCTCAGCACAGCACGCACGGCCAGCGCCGCGGCGCTCTCACGTGGTCGCTGACCGCGGCGTCCGCGCTCATCGCGCTCGTCCTGATCGGCCCGCTCTCGTACGCGGCGCTCGCGTTGAGCAACACCGACACCGCGGATGTACGCGACATCTCCGCCGCCGATGGCGATGGAACGGGAGGGGACGACGCGGACACTCCCACCAATTTCGCCGGTGGGGAACCGCTGAATATCGCTCTCATCGGCATCGACTCCCGCGAGGGCGACAACGCGGAGATCGCCGCCGACGACGTCGAGGGCATGCGCGGCGACACCACCATGGTCATGCACATCAGCGCCGACCGTTCCCGCATCGATGTCGTGTCGATCCCCCGCGACTCCCGGGTCCAGATCGCGGAATGCGAGTACTTCGACGGCACCACGAAGCCGGGGTGGACAGGGAAGTTCAACGAGGCCCTGTGGAGTGGCGGCCGCTACGGAGACCGCGGCGAGGGCGCCGCGTGCGTCATGAAGACGATCACCGAGCTCACCGGGGTCGACTTCGACGGGCACTTTGCTCTCGTCGACTTCGCGGGCTTTGAGGACATGGTCGACGCGATCGACGGCATCCCCATGTGCATCACCGAGGACATGTACTCGAAGGACGCAAACCTTGACATTGAGGCCGGGGCGCAGGTCCTCGATGGCGAGACCGCGCTCGCGTTCGCACGTGCCCGAAAGGGCACCGGCTTGGGCGGCGACGGTACCGATCTGGCGCGCATCGAGCGCCAGCAGGAACTGCTGACCAACATGGCCAGGAAGGTCCTCGGCATGAACCTCCTCACCGACACGGCGCAGCTCAACGCGTTCCTGCGCGCAGCACTTGACTCGCTCACGCTCGACACCGAGCTCGCCGATCCCCGCAATGTCATCGGCCTCGCCTACTCACTGCGGAGCTTTGACACCGACAACCTGACCTTCTACACGGTCCCCTGGCACTACCCGGGGGACGACAGCACTGACGTGCTGTGGACCGAGCCAGACGCGAGCCTCATGTGGAAAGCGATAGTCGATGACGTTCCCGTCGGCTCGATCGAGGATGGCTCCACCAGCGCCCCCTCCGCGACCGCCACAGCGACGCCGGAGGCCGCGCCAACGATCTCTCCGTCGTCGGAGGCGACCCCGTCGACGACGCCCTCACCCGAGCGCGAGACCCAACAGGACATTCTTGACACGTGTGAGGTCCCCTAGGCGTACATCCGGCGGTGGTCAAGCGCCGCGGCGAATGTGCCGATAATGGGGACGGACGCGCATCGTGAGCGCACGGCGGCCGCGGTCCCCAGGGGAACACGGCCCATACGCCGCACGTTAGGCTCGCGAGCGCCACCGCGCCCACCCACCGGAGGAGGACCCACCCGTGAGCCCAGCCCCCACGCGGCCCCGCGCCCGTCACGGAGCGCGCGCCGCGCACCGGCGCATCCTGGTGAGCATCGCCAGCGGCGTCGCGGCCCTCGCGGGATTCGCCGTGGTCTACGGCGCCACCAACGCGCTACTCCTCCAGAACAGCTTCGAGACTCACGACGTCTCAAGCCTGCTGGCCAGCGGTGACTCGGACTCGTCGGTGGCGACCACCGACAACTCACCTACGGACTTCGCCGCCGGCGAAGACCTCAACATCGTGCTCATCGGCACCGACGAGCGCAACGGCGAGAATGCCGAGATCGGCGGCGATGTCGCCTCCGGAATGCGCGGCGACACCACGATGGTGATGCACATCAGCGCGGACCGCTCCCGCATCGACGTGGTGTCGATTCCCCGTGACTCTCGCGTGCGCGTGTCCGACTGCAAGATGTACGACGGCTCGATCGTCAAGGGATGGACCGCCAAGTTCAATGTCGCCCTCGCGAACGGCGGCAAGAATGGCGACCGCGGCGAGGGAGCGGCGTGCGTCATGCAGACGATCCAGGACCTCACCGGTGTCGATCTGGGCGGGCACTTCGTGATGGTCGACTTCTCTGGCTTTGAAGACATGGTCGACGCGATCGATGGTGTGCCCATGTGTATCGCTCAGGACATGCGTTCCAAGAAGGCGAACCTCGACCTCGAGGCGGGCGCGCAGGTGCTCGACGGCGAGACGGCGTTGGCGTTCGCCCGCGCCCGTACGGGAACGGGCCTGGGCGGCGACGGCACCGACCTTGCGCGCATCGAGCGCCAGCAGGAACTGCTCACGAACACCGCACGCAAGGTGCTGGGACTCAACTACCTCACGGATGTGCCAGAACTCACCCACTTTGTGCGAGCCGGTGCCGAGTCGCTCACGATGGACTCCGACCTCGGCTCCCTCAACAACATCGTCGGTCTCGCCTACAGCCTGCGGAACTTCGACACAGACAACCTGAACTTCTACACCGTGCCGTGGGCCTACGCCGGCGACGGCAGCGGCGACGTAGTGTGGACCGAACCCGACGCCACGGCGATGTGGCAGGCAATCATCGACGACGTGCCGATCGAATCGGCCACGGAGAACGTCGCCGACCCGACCCCCGAGGCCTCACCCTCCGCCGAGCCGTCCACGAGCGTCACCGCCGAGCCGAGCGAGGAGCCGTCCGCGGCGACGAGCACCGAGCCCACGCCTTCCGCGAGCCCCTCGCCACTGCGAGAGACGCAGGACGAGATCCTCGCTGGCTGCGTGGTCGCCGAATAGTCGTTGACGCACAAGGGCCGGTCCCCCTCGGGGGACCGGCCCTTGTGCGTGGTGTCGAGAAGTGCGATTGGCACTGTCAGAGCCGGCGCAACGCCTCACCCTTGGCGTAGGCGACGTCGCGTAGGCGAGCCTGGAAGTGCCGCATGCGCTCACGCACGGCGGCACCGCTCGGACCCTCGGATGCGCCGAGGATGCGCGCCGCGAGCAGGCCGGCGTTACGCGCCCCGCCGATTGACACCGTCGCGACCGGCACCCCGGCAGGCATCTGGACGATGCTCAGGAGCGAATCCATTCCGTCGAGGTGCTTCAGCGGCACCGGGACCCCGATCACGGGAAGGGTGGTCACGGATGCGAGCATCCCGGGCAGGTGGGCGGCGCCGCCGGCGCCGGCGATGATGACGCGGATTCCGCGTGCCTCTGCCTCGCGACCGTACGCGATCATCTCGTCGGGCATGCGGTGCGCCGACACGACGTCCTTCTCGTAGGGGATGCCGAACTCGTCGAGCGCCTCGGCGGCGGCGGCCATCGTGGGCCAGTCAGAGTCGGATCCCATGACGATCCCGACGACGGCGTCGCTCATGCGGGTGCTCCATCCCTCACGACGGCGGCCGCGGCCACCGCACGTGCGTAGGTCTCGGCGCGGTCCGCGCCCGAGAGGTTGACGTGGCCGACCTTGCGCCCGGGGCGCACGTCCTTGCCGTAGAGGTGAATCTTGGCCGAGGCGTCGGTGACGTCGCCGAGCGCCGACTCGAGGTCCGTCCGGGCACCGCCGAGGACGTTCGCCATGACAGTCCACGGCGCGGTCGGCGCCGTGTCTCCCAAAGGGAGGTCGAGCACGGCGCGCAGGTGCTGCTCGAACTGGCCCGTCACCGCGCCGTCCATGCTCCAGTGGCCCGAGTTGTGGGGGCGCATCGCGAGCTCGTTGATGAGGATGCCGTCCTCGGTCTCGAACAGCTCGACGGCGAGAGCGCCCGTGACGTCGAGCTCCTCGGCGATGGTGCGTGCGATGCTCTCGGCCTGCGCGGCGAGGTTCTCCGACAGTCCGGGCGCGGGCGCCGTCACCTCCGAGCAGACTCCGTCGCGCTGGACCGACTCCACCACGGGCCAGGTGCGCGCCTCGCCCGACGGGCGTCGGGCGATCTGCACGGCGAGCTCGCGCACGAACGGCACCTTGCGCTCGAGCAGGAGGCGCGGGCCGCCCGCCTGGGCGGCCTCCAGCCACCCGCGGGCATCGGCGGCGTCGCGGATCACCATCACGCCCTTGCCGTCGTACCCGCCGCGGGCGGTCTTGAGGATCGCCTCGCCGCCGTGGGCGTCGAGGAAGTCGCTGACGTCCTGCTCCGTGCGAGCCTCGGCCCAGGCGGGGTTGGGAAGCCCGAGCGCGTCCATGCGCGCCCGCATCTCGATCTTGTCCTGCGCGAAGGTGAGCGCGGCGAGACCCGGGCGGACCGGGACACCGGCCTCCGCGCATGCCGCGAAGACCTCGGCGGGGATGTGCTCGTGCTCAAAGGTCACGGCGGCGGGGCGCGGCGCGGCGAGGAGACGCTGGATGGCCTCGGGGTCCGTCGGCAGTCCCACGACCGCCTCGTGGGCGGGAGCGGCCGCGGCGGCGGTGTCGGACTCGACGAGGATCCTCAGGGTCACACCGAGCGCTGTCGCGGCTGGCGCCATCATGCGGGCAAGTTGGCCTCCGCCGATCACGGCGACGATGGGGGAAGTCATGGCTGAACCCTACCCGCGACTACGCTCGTCACTCGTGACGATCATGGACCGGCTACGCGCCAGGGCGGCGGAGTTGCTGCGCTTCGGCGCGGTAGGTCTCGCCGGGATCGTCGTGAACCTCGGCGTGTTCAATCTCCTGCGGTTGGGGCCGCTCGCGCCACACGCGGAGGTGGCCGGCGACGACGACCGGGTGGTCACTGCGAAGATCATCGCGACCCTCACGTCAATCCTGTTCGCGTGGGTCGCCCACCGCGGGTGGACCTTTCGTGGCCCGAGCCGTCACCGCCCGATCGCGGAGCTCGCGCTGTTCGGGCTCATCAATGCTGTCGCGCTCGCCATCGAAGCGGCGGTGGTAGCCGTGAGCCACCACGGGCTCGGGTACACGTCCCTCATGGCCGACAACGTCGCGTCGGTGCTCGGCATCGGCCTCGGCACCATTGCGCGCTACGTGGGCTTCTCGCTATTCGTGTTCTCGTCGGAGGCCGATGCCCCTCACGTGAGCGCCGCCGAGGTCGCCTCCGATCCCGCCGCGCCCCTCGACCGCCTCGACGACGACTAGGGGGCAGCGCGGCGCGCGCTCCCTGGCAGGCGGTGGGGCAGGCCGCGGGTCCAGCGGTGGGTCCGGAGGTGGGTCAGGCGTGGAGCAGTTGGTTCAGGGCTGCGTCTTGTTCGGGTGTGGGATAGGGGTCGTCGAAGCGGTGGGGGTTGCTCGCGTTCCAGGCGGCGATGAGTGCCTCGTCGCCTCTCCAGTCGTCGTCTGGTGTGGGTGGAGGGTCGAGGTCAATCTCGAAGGCCGCTCTACCACCGACGAACCGTTGGTGTTCGTCGCTGCCCGGGGGTGTGAAGTACACCTGCCCGGCGATCACATCGATGCCCCACCCGTAGCGGTGCACGTCATGGTGGCAGCGGGTGCACAGCATCACGCCGTTATCGATCGTGGTGGCTCCACCGTGTTCCCACCAGCGAATGTGGTGCGCCTCGCAGTGGGAGGCAGGAGCACCACACCTGGCACAACCCCCATCCCGGTCCAGCAGCGCGATCCTTTGGGTGCGGCTAAACCCGCGATGTTCGGGGCTTTGGTGAAGCACGTTGCCATGAGCATCGACGAACTGGTGGATGGAGGCAGCATCCCCACAGCACATCCCGAGAGACTCGAGGGAGACCGGCGTCTCGATCCCGTCGATCGTGCCCACACCGGTGCGACGCTCGATATCGCGCTGGGTCACCCGCACCACCATCGTGGTGCGAATCCCCGAGCGATGCATCTTGCCGCACCCCAACGCGTGACGAGCCAACTCGTGAAGCGCATCCGCCCGCATCTGACCCACCGAACGCGTATCAGTCACACCGTCACCGCTCGCGCTGGGGTCATTGGGTCGTGACTGGTTGCGGATGTCCCTCGTGGCCAGCTGTTCGAGGACCTCGATCACCGGGGCGGCGGTCACGGCGTCCATCTGCCCGTGGAAGACCACCACACCACCGAGCTTTTCTTTCCACCACACATACCGCTCGTCGTGATGGCGTCGTTCGCGCTCCACCAGCCGCTCATGGTCGAGCTTCGAGATCACATTGGCCACCACGCGCTGCATCCGGTGCACGCTCAGACCGTGAGCCTTGTCCACCAGCTTGCGCTCCACGTCGTGCAGGTAGGAGTCATCGACGCGACCGGCCACCAGGTTGAGCCCCTCGACGATGATGCCCGCCACATCGACCGACAAGTCACCATCGGCCTGCGCCCGCGCCACACACGGATACTTCGGCCGCATCACCGGCGGGCGATCGGAGCCCGGTGGGACCGCCCCGGAAGGCAGCGGGCCGGGCTCACCACCGGGCTGCGACGTCACGTCGACCGGCACCGGTGTGAACGCGTCACCTGCCTCCATCGACCGCTTCGCACGCTGCACACTGCCACCGGTCAACGACGAGATCAGATTGCCCGCATTGCCATGCCCCTCACGCCGGGCGAAACCACCACCAGGCTCCTCCGGAGCACTACGCCGCTTCACCTCGGCCGCATACCGCGCAGCAAGCGTCCCCGCGATCTTCTCCAACCGCGCGGCAGCCTCCAACTGATCCCATAACTCATCCCGACCCAGCGCGGCAACATCCACGGACATCAACTCCCCCATCAGGGAGCCAATCCGCTCAAACATCGCCGTCGTCCTCACCATGCCTCCATCAGATCACCGACCACTGACATCGCGGCCGCGGGATCGATAAGAGAAGTCAGCGCCGGCGCTTGCCCCCGGAACGTCCGTGGGGGACGAGGGTGTCGAGGTCCACCATGCGCGGCACACCCTGGAGGAACACGGCGAACGCCGCGGGAATGCGCTGGGCAAGCTCGAGGCGGCCACCGTCGGCCGTCACGAGGTCGCGGGCCAGGGCGAGCCCCAGGCCGGTCCCCCGCCCGGAGGTCACCTCGCGCTCGAAGATCCGCGGAGCGAGGTCTTCGGGCACGCCTGGACCCTCGTCGCGCACCTCGATCACGATGGCGTGGTTGGTGCCCGACTCACGCGCCAACACCGTCGTAGTGCCGCCGCCGTGGTGCAGCGAGTTTTCGATCAGCGTGGCGAGCACCTGCGCGAGCCCGCCGGGGGTGGCAAAGACAGTGGCGTCGGTGTCGTGAATCTCGAGGCGCCTGCCGGCGGCGGCGAAGGCCTGCGTCCACTCCTCGGCCTGCTGCTCGAACACCTCCGCCAACATGACGAGCTCGGTGCCGGACCCGAGCGCGCGCCGCGAGCGCCCCAGCAGCTCGTCGACCACGCCCACGAGCCGCTCCACCTGCTCGAGCGACTTCTCGGCCTCCTCGCGCACGTCGTCCTGCGTGGACAGCGCCGCGATCTCCTCGAGGCGCATCGTGAGGGCGGTGAGGGGCGTACGGAGCTGGTGTGAGGCATCGGCCGCGAACTGTCGTTCCGTCGCGAGCCTGGCGGCCATGCGGTCCGCCGACCGTGCCAGCTCGTCCGCGACGAGGTCGATCTCCTCGATCCCCGTCTTCTCGAGCCGGGGGCGCACCTGCCCGGTGCCCAGTTGCTCGGCCGATGCCGCGAGGTAGACCAGGGGCGCGGTGAGCCTGTTGGCCTGCCAGCGCGCCATCGCGAGCCCCGCGGAGACGGCGATGATGCCGAGTCCCAACACGAGCGCCACGAACTGCGCGCCCACCCAGAAGATGTCCCACCAGTCGACGTACATGACGACCACCAGGCCGTCGTCCGTCACGTGGCTGTCGGAGAAGGCGGGCCGAGGCTCGACGCCCTCCGTCAGCTCGGTGCCGTCGGGCAGCTGGACGTAGATGTACGACGGCGCGCTTTGCGCATCGGACACGTATGAGCCGAGCACGTCGCCCGTGATGGTCTCGCCCGCGCGGTAGCGCACCTCGAGGGCACGCGCCGCCGTGGTGGTCCTGAGGTCGAGGTCGCGCAGGGCGTCCTGCTTGACGAACTGGAAGGCCAGCACGGCCAGCGGGATCCCCAGCAGGATCACCGCGACGGCAAGGGCGGAAATGGTCGCGCGCAGCACCCGGCGGCGCATCGGCCGCTACTCGTCGTTCTCGAAGCGGAAGCCCATGCCTCGCACGGTGGTGATGAACCGCGGCGAGGTGGCGTCGTCGCCGAGCTTGCGGCGCAGCCACGACACGTGCATGTCGAGGGTCTTGGACGGGGCCGACGAGTCGGCGTCCCAGACCTCGCGCATGAGGGTGTCGCGCGACACGACGGAGCCGGCGTTCGCCACCAGCAGGTGAAGCAGGTCGAACTCCTTGCCCGACAGCTGAAGCTCGCGGTCGTCGAGGAACGCACGGTGGCCGGAGACGTCCACGCGCACGCCGGCGACGGACAGCTCGCCGTTCGCGTCGCCCACGAGGCGGCGGCGCAGCAGCGCGCGCACGCGCGCGAGGAGCTCGGCAAGGCGGAAGGGCTTGGTGACGTAGTCGTCGGCGCCGGCGTCGAGGCCGACCACCAGGTCCACCTCGTCCGCGCGCGCGGTCAGCATCAGGATGGGCACCTGCAGGCCCTTGTCGCGGATGCGGCGGGCCACGTCGACGCCGTCGATGTCGGGCAGGCCGAGGTCAAGAATCACCAGATCGGCGTCATCCGCCGCGCCTACTCCTCCCATGCCCGTCCCGTGCCATTCCACGTCGTACCCCTCGCGACCCAAAGCGCGGGTCAAGGGTTCTGAAATGGTCGGGTCATCTTCGACCAAGACAATTCGCGTCATGGGGCAACGATACCCGTGGGCCGGGTCTTTGCAACGACGCACGGCGCGGGGGCGGCCGATGCGCCTGCCAGGGCTCACGCGGCACACGCGGATACGCTGGGCGACCGTGAGTAAGACCGTCGCCTCCCGTCGCCTGGACGGCCGCCTCGGCGCCGCCGCGGCGGCTGCCCCCGAGCGCATCGTCCTCGTCGTGATCGCCGTGGCGCTCGCCGGCGGCGCCATGGCGTCCGTGGGCCTCCACTACTGGTGGACGGTGCTGCCTCTCGCCGCGCTGCTGGTAGCCCTTGCCTGGCGCCCGCTCGCGTCCGATGCCCCCACGCCGGGGCAGGCGCGGGCCGGCGCGATCGCGGGCATCGTCGCGGTGGCGGGCACCGCCGTCTGGACCGTGGTCAACGTCGCGATGGCGGCCGAGTACCTGCTGGTGGTGCGCGACCCCGGCTTCCTCACGCTGTCCGGCCTGTGGCTCGTGGACCACCCGTCGACCGACATCCCCGCCGACGGCGCCGTCGAGGCTGCCGCGAGCGGCGCCAGCATGCTTGCCGACGCCTCGGAGGCGTGGAACCTCGCGGGCGACGTGATTCAGCCGCAGGGCGCGAAGATGCTTCCCGCCACGATCGCCGTCGGCGGCTGGTTCGCCGGGGACACAGGTGTACTCGCCGCCAACGTCGTCATCGGCGCAGCCGGCATCCTCGCGACCTTCGCCCTCGCGCGCCGGTTCCTGTCCCCCTTGGCCGCCCTCGCGCCCGCGGGCGCGCTCGCGCTGACGGTGTCGCACATCGGCCTGTCCCGACCCGCCTACACGGAGCCGCTCGCCCTGCTGCTCGCCGTCGGCGGGATCCTCTACGTGTGGCGCGGCATCGAGCGCCGCTCGACAACGTTGATCGTCGCGGGCGCCATCGCGACGGGCGCGACGACGTTCGTCCGCATCGACGGGGCGTCCGGGGCCATCGGCAGCCTGGTGGGCGTCGCCGTCGCGCTCGCCGTCGTCGAGGCCCCACGCGCGTGGCGGCGCGCGGCGCTGGCAAAGTTCGCGCTCGTCGAGGCAGTCGTCCTCGTGGCCGGCTACGTGGCGCTGCACCGCTGGAGCGCGGAGTACTTCGAGCGCCTGGAGTCGGAGGCCTACCTCCTGCTCGCCGCCTACGGCGTGCTGGTCGCCGTCATCCTCGGGTGGGCGGCCACGTGGACCGACACGCTGCGCGGCGACGCCTGGCTTCCCGGGCTGTCGGCACGGCTCGGCACGCGCGGCGCGTGGTGGATCGGCGGCGCCGTCATGGTCGTCATGGTGGGGCTAGCGTCGCGACCCCTGTGGACCACGGGCCACCGCGGCACGGAGACGTCGCGCGAGGAGTTCACCAACGGCGTGGTCGAGGGCTTCCAGAGCGCGCAGGGCCTCCCCGTCGACGGCACCCGCAACTACGCCGAGTCGACGGTGTCGTGGCTGTCGTACTACCTCACCTGGCCGATGGTCATTCTCGCGATCATCGGGCTGGGGTGGGCCACCATGCGGATGGTGAGGCGCGACGCGCCGTGGGCGGTGCTGCTCGGCTCGATGCTCGCCCCGACGCTGCTCTACCTGGTCAAGCCCGCGATCGTGCCCGACCAGATCTGGGCCATCAGGAGGTTCGAGCCCATCACCCTTCCCGGCATGCTACTGATGGCCGCCGTCGCGGCGTGGTGGCTCGCCTCGCGCCTTCCGCGGGCGTCGGCCCGACACGTTGCCCGCAGGGTGGCGGGAGTGGGGATGGTGGCCCTCCCGCTGACCACCTGGGTGTCGATAGACGCCGGCGCCGAGTACCCGATCGCGAGCGCGGTCAACGTCACGACGCGCGAGATGAACGGCGCGCGCGACATGATCGACGGCCTGTGCGCGCTCGACGACGGGCGCCCCATCGTCCTGGTCGGCACCTCCGAGATGTACGGCGGCCTACGGGTGATGTGCGACGAGCCGGTGGTGCTCGCCCTGTCCGCCCCCACCGAGGAGCAGCTCGTGGAGATGGCCGATGCGTGGGGCGAGCAACCCTTCGTCGTCACCCGGCAGGTGGACGACGTGCCGTGGACGGACACGCCCGAGCCGGTACTGGCGGCGCAGGTCAAGCACTCGTCGTACACGCTGGGGCGGCTTCCTCGCACCCTCATCAACAGGGATTACACCTGGTACGCGGGCGTGGTGAACGAGGACGGGAGCGTGGCGCCGCTGTCCGCGGTTCCCACAGCCACCGCCCCGTAGGCGCCTGTCCACAGGGCATCGCCGGCTCCGAGCGCACCCGGTGCGCCGCGTGCCACGGTGGCGGCGTGATCGTCACCGACCCCTCCGGCACCGACCTCGAGATCAGGCCGGGCACGCCCGCAGCCGTGATCGCCGAGGCGCTGGGGGTGCCGGTGCTGTGGTGTGGGCAGGTCCTCCTCGACGGCGCCCATCCCGCGGGGGTGGCGCCGCTCGTGCACGGCGCGAGGCTCGGTACGGGTCCCGGCGTGGGGTGCACTCCCCTGAGCGGGCCCTCCCTCGAGGTAGTCCGGGGGCCCGATGCTGGCGCCACCACTCCCTTCGGCGCCGCCGGGGTGGTGGTCGGGCGGGCGGGCGACTGCGACCTCGCCATCGACGACCCCGCGCTGTCCGCGCGCCACGCGCGCCTCCTTCCACGCCGGCGGCGAGGGGTGAGGGACCTCGGCTCGACCAACGGGCCCGGACCGTTCCGGCGCGGCTGGAGGGCCGACCATACTGTCGGCCTTGGGCGCACGGAAATCGCCTGGCACGACGCGACGCGGGGCGACGAGGACGAGCCCGCCGGCGGGCGCGCGCGGCCGCGGCTCGCGATGATCGCGGGGTCCGCGGTCAGCGCCGTCGCCCTCGCCGCGGTCACAGGCCGGTGGTGGATCGCCGCGGTGATCATCGGCGTCGCCGGCGCCGTGGCGCTCGCCCCGTGGGCCCGCTCACGGCTCGCGGTGCGGGCGCCGGGAAACCCCGCGCCGCGCACACCGGCGGGGCCCCTCGCGATTCGGGGCGACGGCACCTGGGCGCGCGGCTACGCGCGGGCGGTCGCGCTCGACCGTGGCCGCCGGCTCGAGGGAGCACCCCGCGAGCCGTGGATGAGATGGCTCCAGGGACCCGGCCCCGAGGACACGGTGGTGCTGCTGGGGCGAGACGCCGCGGTGCCCTCGTGGTGCTCCACCACCGTCGACGCCTCGGCGACCGGCGTCACCGTCACCGCCGCCGCGAGCCGGAGCTCACCACCCCTGCGGATTACCGCGGCTACCGCCGAGACCGTAGCGCGGCGCCTGGCCGGCACCAGGCACACACCTGGCCTGCCACGCGCCGTCGCGTGGGCGGATCTCGCGCCCGTGCCCGGTGCGGCCCCCGCTGCCCCTCCGGCCGGAACTGGAGGCCGGGGACGCCGGGTGCTGCGCGCCTGCATCGGCCAGGGGCAGGAGGGCGCCGTCACCCTCGACCTCGACGAGGACGGCCCACACGTCCTGGTCGCCGGCACCACCGGCGCGGGAAAGTCGGTCGCTCTGGAGACGCTCGTGGTCGCGCTCGCCGACGGGGCCGGCCCCCAGGATCTCGCGGTGGCCCTCATCGACTTCAAAGGCGGCGCAGGCCTCGCCGGCTGCCGCGACCTTCCCCACGTATGCGGCATCCTCACCGACCTCGACGGCGCCCTCGCCACGCGGGCCCTCGAGGGGGTCGCGGCGGAGCTGCTCACACGCAAGGAGGAGCTCGCGGCGCGCGGCCTGACCTCGATGCACGAGTGGGAGGCCTCAGGCGACGCTCCCCCACGCCTGCTCGTCGTGATCGACGAGTACCAGGAGATCACCGCGCTGCTTCCCGACTTCGTGCCGCAGATGTCGCGGCTTGCCGCCCAGGGCCGGTCGCTCGGCATGCACCTGGTGATGGCCACCCAGCGTCCGGCCGGTGCCGTCACTCCCGCCGTGCGCGCGAACGTGGGGGCGACGATCGCGCTGCGAGTGGCCTCGGAGGGCGAGTCCCGGGACCTGCTCGGGGTGCCCGATGCCGCCGCCCTCCCCCGCGACTGCCCGGGCAGAGCGATTCTGGTGGCGGGAGAGCGCCGCGTGACGTTCCAGACCGCGACGCCCATGGCGACGCCCAGCCCCGCGGTGTCACCGGTCGGGGCCGCGCCCGCGAGGCCGCGGCTGCTCTCACACCGAGTGCGGCAGCGCTGGGCCGACGCCCCTCGTCCCTCTCCCCTGTGGCTTCCACCGCTCCCGACTGCCCTCCCGCTCGCCGCGGTCGTGGGCGGGGATGCGGACCGGACGCAGGACGCCGCGTGGGTGGTCGCGCTCGCCGACCTCCCGAGCCAGCGCAGGCAGGATCCCATCAGGTGGAACGCCCAGGACGGTCCCCTCGTGGTCGTCGGGCCACGCCGCGCCGACCGCGCGGCGGCCCTCGCCGCGGTCGTGTCCCAGGCAAGAAGCGCGGGCCGGCGGGCCGTCGTCCTGCCCGCCGACCCGCGGGAGGCGGCCCGGACCCTGGCGCTTGCCGCGCGCGGCGACGCCCTCCTCGTCATGGACGATGCCGACGCGACTCTCACCGCCCTCGCGGGCGTCGACGACGGCGGCGCGCTCGACGCCTGGAACGACCGCCTCGGCAGGGGCCTGCCCACGGCGATCGGCTGCACGGCATCGGCCCCCGCGAGACTCGCCAGGAACTCGGCGATGGTCGCGCTCCTGGGGCCCGTCTCACCCCAGGCCGCCGCCACCTGGGGCGCCGGCCGCGACGCGCTGCTCGACGGCACCGAGGGAAGGGCCTGGCTCATGACCCCCGGTGGGGCGTGCGCCGCCCAGCTCGTGTGTGCCGCCCCAGCGGCGGACGTCGCCGACTCTTTGGTGGCCCCGCTCCCACGCGCCTATGCGGGACCCGCGTGGGGCATCGGCGGCGACGACGCCCACCACGTGCCCGCACCGCGCGGCAGCGTCGTCGTGGCCGGCCAGGCCGGCGAGTGGCGACGGCGCATCGCCGCCTCCCTCGGGGAGGGCTGCTCGCAGGCCGAGACGCCCGCCCTCGCCCCGGACGACGCCGTGGTGGTGCTCACGCATCCCACGGCACGGGCGGTGCGGCTGGCGGCGCCGCGCGACCATGCCGGACTGGTGGACCCGGTGCCCGTACCCGGGCGGGTCGTGGTGATCTCGGACGGGACGGCGATGGCCGTCCAGTTGCGCTCAGATCTGTGGATCGGCCCTGGTATCGAGGACGATAGCCACCGCCGCGGCGAGCGCGACGGCCATCACCGCGACCCCCAGCATCGGCCACTCGCCCAGGAGGTACCACCCGGCGGCCACCTGCAGCACCTGCCACATGAGCCCGTATGAGCGACCCCAGCGACGCCCCTTGCCGAGAGCCCTCGCGGCGGCCACCAGCGGGACCGCGAGGACGCCGATCATGATGGCCAGCGCCCACGACAATTGGGTATCGTCGCTTCCCATCACCCCATGCACCGCGTAGGCCACGGCGGCGACGACAAGCGCCACCGCCTCCACCCACACGAGCAGGGAGGCCGCGGGCCTCACCCATCGATTCGACACGGGGGACGTGGACTCCATGGCGACCACGCTAGTCGACCGCCAGCGTGATCCATCCCACACCAAAAGGGGTCTTGTCATCTGTTGTTAACAATGAGAACCTAGTGGGAGTGACATTTCGCGATGGCAGCGGCATGAAACCCCCTCACCCCTTCAGGGCTTCGCCGCGCCTCCAAACCCTAGGAGGTCCACATGGACTGGCGTGACCGCGCTGCCTGTCTTGACGTCGATGACCCGGAGCTGTTCTTCCCGGTCGGTAACACCGGCCCCGCGCTCGTACAGATCGAGAAGGCCAAGACCGTCTGCACCACCTGCGAGGTGCGCGACACGTGCCTGCAGTGGGCCATGGAGCACAACCAGGACTCCGGCGTCTGGGGCGGCCTGTCCGAGGACGAGCGCCGCTCGCTGAAGCGCCGCGCTGCCCGCGCGCGCCGCGCCGCGAAGTAAGACCTTCGGCCGCCTCAAGCGGCCACCGCCAAGGGGCGGGGCACCACACCGGTGCCCCGCCCCTTCGCGTTTCCGCGTGAACTGTTAGTCGCCCACCTGCACGCGCACGTCGACCTCGGAGCCCGTCTCGGTCCTGCGCCACTCGATGGCACCGCCCAGCTCGTTCTCGACGAGCGTGCGGACAATCTGCGAGCCGAGCCCCGACGGCTCGGCGCTGAGGCCCACGCCGTCGTCCGCGATGACCACGTGCAGGTGCGACTCGTCGTCGCGGCGCGCGGTGACCGTGATGGTGCCCAGCTCCCTTCCCTCGAAGCCGTGCTCGACAGCGTTCGTCACGAGCTCGGTCATCACGAGCGCGAGCGAGGACGCGTACTGGGCAGGGATCAACCCGAAGTCGCCCTCGCGCAGCAGCTTCACCTGGACCCCCGAGGAAGCGACATCGGCCGCCATCCTCATGGATCGCGCGGCGAGGTCATCAAAGTTGACCAGTTCGTCGAGCGTGCCGGACAGCGTCTCGTGCACGAGAGCGATGGTCGACACGCGGCGCATCGCCTCCGCGAGCGCCTCCTTCGCCTCGGGCGCCTCGACGCGCCGCGACTGCAGGCGCAGCAGCGCGGCGACAGTCTGCAGGTTGTTCTTCACCCTGTGATGGATCTCGCGGATGGTCGCGTCCTTGGTGATGAGCTCGCGCTCGCGGCGACGCAGCTCAGACACGTCGCGGCACAGCAGGACGGCGCCGATGCGCTCGCCGTGCTCCGTCACGGGGATGGCCCGCATGGACAGCGTCGCGCCGTTGGCCTCGATGTCGGCACGCCACGGGGCGCGGCCCATCACGACCATCGCCAGCGTCTCGTCGATGTGCCCCTTATCCGTGACCAGCTCGCTCGTCACGCGCGGCAGGGAGCGGTTCATCAGCGAGCCCGTGACGCCCAGGCGGTGGAAGCACGACAGCGCGTTGGGGCTCGCGTAGGTCACGTGGCCGGCGGCGTCCAGGCGCACCACGCCGTCGCCCACGCGGGGAGCACCGCGGCGCGAGCCCGTGACGGACATCTGCGTGGGGAACTCGCCGCGCGTGATCATGTGCAGCAGGTCGTCAGCGGCGCCCTTGTAGTTCAGTTCGAGGCGGCTCGACGAGCGGGACACGGCCTGCGACACCTCGCGCGTGAGGACCGCAATCCTGCGGCCGTCCATGACGATGGGCAGGGCGTCCTCGCGCACGGCGTAGGTCTCGTCCCACCGAGGCTCACGCGACGCGGTGATGCCGCCCTCGTCGAGCGCGCGCTGCAGGTGCGCGACGCGACCGGGCGCAGCCATGGTGCCCACCACATCGTCCTGATGCACGGTGGGGCCCGTCGAGGGGCGGCACTGCGCGATGGCGACAAACCCGTCGTCCACGGCATGCCACATCACGAGGTCGGCGAACGACAGGTCGGCGATGATCTGCCAGTCGGCGGTGAGGAGCGCGAGCCACTCCGCCTCCGCATCGGTGAGCGGGGCGTACTTCTCGGCAGTCTCTCTCAGCGTGGCCACGCCACTAGCCTAGGCGGCTCTGGGGCGCACGGTAGCCTGGTGCCACCGTCGGAGGGCAGCCATGCAGATCACTCACACGCATCATTTCGACGCGAGCGTCGAGGACGTCATGTCCATGCTCGCCGACCAGGAGTTTGCCCACGCGCGCGGCGCCACCGGCGACGCCGAGGACGGCGACGTCTCGGTCACCGGCACGGCCGATGGTGCGTTCTCCGTGGCGATCCGCCGCACCATTCCGTCTACGACGATTCCGCAGGAGTTCCGCTCCTTCGTGGGCTCCTCGCTCACGGTGAAGTACACCGAGGCGTGGCAGGAGCCGGCGGGCGACCACCGCCACGCGACCTTCGCCGTCGAGATCATGGGTGCCCCGGGCCACGCCTCCGGTCGCCTGTCCGTCACGCCCGAGGGCGACGGCTCGGTCTTCGCCGTGGATGGCACCGTGAACGTCAAGGTGCCCCTGTTCGGCGCCATGATCGCCCAGGCGGTGTCCAAGGCGGTGCTGCGCGGCCTCGAGGCGGAGCTCGCGGAGGCCGACGCCTGGCTGGCGGCCCGCTGAGGATGCGCTCGCCCCTGCTGCTCGTCCTCGTGGGCGGCATGATCGGGGGCGCCGCCCGGATCGGGCTCGACGCGCTGATCCCCGCGGGCACGCACGGCCTGCCGTGGGACCTCCTCGCGATCAACGTCGCGGGTTCGGCGGCGCTCGGCTGGCTCGACGGCCGCATCGAGGTGCGCGGCACCGTCTGGTGGCAGCCGCTCGTGGGCACCGGGATGCTCGGCGGCTTCACCACGTTCTCCTCCATCGCCGCGCTCACCTGGACGGCCGATGCCGGCGCAGGGCTCGCGCTCGTCGTCCTCGCGGCGACGCTCGTCGTCACCGTGACGACGGCGGTCGCCACGCGCCGCCTCGCGATCGCGAGGGGCGCCGCGTGACCGCCTGGGCCTACGCCGCGGCGATCCTGGGCTGCGGCATCGGCGCCGTCGGCCGACACCTCCTCGCCCAACGCATCGTCGCCGCGGCCATGCCGTGGCAGACCATCGTCGCCAACACGCTCGCGGCGGCGCTCGTGGGCGCGGTCGCGGGGGTGGCCGATGCCCACCCCGCCTGGATGCTCGTGCTCGGCGCGGGCGTGGGAGGCGGGCTGTCGACGTTCTCCACCCTCGCCGTGGACGGCGCGCGCCTGTGGGAGGCGGGCGAGCGCCGCCGCGCCGCGGCCTACCTTGCGGTGACGTTTGCGCTCGGCGTCGGCGCCGCGTGGGCGGGCTGGCTCGTCACGTCGTAGGCCTCCGGGACCGCACGACGGCGGCCGCCGCGGGCCAGCCGACCACGACCGCCATCACCCACGCCGTGGTCCACCACCCGTCGGCGGACTGCGTGAGGGCCACGACGGCGAGCAGCGCCGAGGCCGCGAGACCCACCCACGGCACCGCGGCGGGCACCCGGAGCCCCGCGGTCCTGCCCGCACGGCGCTGGCGCGCGGCAGCGACGTTCGCGACCGCGTAGTACGTGAGGATGCTCGCGGCGGAGACGAGCACGAGGCTCGCGTCAGTGCTCCACACCAGCGCGAGCGCGCCCGCGGCGACGACCGCCTCCGCGCGCCACGGGGCGCCGCTCTCGCCCTGCGTGGCGAGCGCGCGCGGCAAGTCGCCCTCCCGTGCCATCGCCATGGCGGTGCGACCCGCCCCCGCCATGACGGCAAGCATCGCGCCGCCCACGCTCAGCGCGGCGACCGCCGTGACGGTCCAGACGGGGACGTGGCCCACACGGGCGAGCGCCTCGAGCGGTGCCTGCGCCAACGCCGCGCTCTCTGTGCGCGTGAGGGCAAAGCCGACCGCCAGGTACACGACCACCACGATCGCGAGCGCCGCCATCACCGCCCTCGGGATGGTGCGGGCGGGCTGCGTCACCTCCTCGCCCAGCGTGGCGACCCGGGCGTATCCCGCGAAAGCGAAGAACGCGGCGGCGACGGCCACCAAGAAGACGGGGCCGCCCGCGTCGTCGGCCACAGGGCCGGTGACGGCGCCCTCCCGCGCCGGCGAGGCGAGGAGCGCCATGACGACGATTCCACCCAGGGCCGTCACGGTGATGACGGCGATGAGCGACGCGGCCCACGCGGTGCGTGTGATGCCGCGGGCGTTGAGCGCCCAGGCGGCGACGATGGCAGCGCTGGCGATGCCCGGGGCGTGCCCGGGGATCAGGTAGGTACCGAGGACGAGCGCAGCCACCGCCACCGACACCGTCTTGCCGACCACGAACGCCGCGCCCGCAAAGTGCCCGGCGAAGGGGCCGAGTTCGGCCCGCCCATAGGCGTAGGCGCCACCCGCGACCGGATAGCGAGCCGCGAGCTGAGCGGTCGACAGGGCGTTCAACAGCGCGACGACCGCGGCGCACGCCACCGCGGGAAGGGCCCACTGCCCCGCCGCGAGCACGTCCACCCACATGTCGGAAAACACGCCGGCGCCGATCATCGAACCGACACCGATTCCGGTCGCGGCGATGAGGCCGATGCGGCGGGTCACGGGGCGAGGCTAGCCGCTGGCGGTGGACCACGCCAGGGTCCGGGGAAACGACGAAGGCCCGCACCATATGGTCCGGGCCTTCGTTCTCTCGTAGCGGGGACAGGATTTGAACCTGCGACCTCCGGGTTATGAGCCCGGCGAGCTACCGAACTGCTCCACCCCGCGTCGGTGATGACAACTGTACCCGACGCGGGGCGAGCCTCCAAATCGCCTCTTACTGACCCCCGAGCTCGTTCACTCGGTCGTCGGCCGCGACGGCGTCCTCGAGGGCATCGGCCAGGCGGTCCTGGGCCTCGCCGTAGGCGGCGAAGTCGCCGTCCGAGAGCGCTGCCTGGCCGTCCTCGAGCGCCTGCTGAGCATCCGCGAGCGCGGTGTCGAGGTCGGCCTGCGCGGCGGCGAGGTCGCGGTCGTCGGTGCCCGCCGTCGAGGACTCGCTGGGCTCCGAGGTCTCGGTCTCGGCAGGCTCCGAGGTCGCCGACGTGGTCGGCTCGGGAGTGCTTGAGCCCTCGCCCTCCTCGCCGTCGACGGGCGCCTCGTCGGTCACCTCGCCGTCGTCAGTGATGGTCTCGGTGTCCTCCGACTCCGGCGCCGCTCCGGCACCGAACACGGCGTCCAGCGCCTCCTGAAGCGTGTCCTCGAACCCGATCTCCTCACCGAAGGACACGAAGACCTTCTGGAGCAGCGGCACCCTGGTGCCCTCCGACGACTGGACGTAGACCGGCTGCACGTAGAGCAGTCCGCCACCGACGGGGAGCGTCAGCAAGTTGCCGTTCACCACGTCGGAGTCACCCTGGCGCAGCAGGTTCAGCGTCGTCTGCGCCTCGGAGTCAGTGTTGAAGAAGTTCTGGACCTGGCCCGGACCGGGAATGGTCGTGTTGCGAGGAAGTTCGAGCAGGCGCAGCGTGCCGTACCCCTCCGCGACCTCGCCGTCCGTGTTGCCCGTCTCCGAGTCCACCGCGAGGTATCCCGTGAGGATGTTGCGGTCCGTCTCGCCGCCGGGAATGTACGAGCTGTACAGCGAGAACGACGGCTCGTCCTGGCCCGGCATCTGCAGCGTCAGGTAGTACGGGGGCTGCAGGGTGGTCTCGCCGACCGTCGGGTCGTCGGGAAGCGTCCACGTGTCCTGGCCCGAGTAGAACGAGGCCGCGTCGGTGACGTGATAACGCTGCAGCTGGTAGCGCTGCACCTCGAAGAACTCCTCGGGGTAGCGCAGGTGGCTCATCAGGTCACCCGAGATCTCCGAGATGGACTGGAGGTTCGTGGGATACACCTTCTGCCAGGTCTGCAGCATCGGGTCCTCGGTGTCCCAGGCGTACAGGGTGACCGTGCCGTCATAGGCGTCGACGGTCGCCTTGACCGAGTTGCGCATGTAGTTCAGCACCGTCGGCAGGGGCGACTCTTCGGAACCGGCGAACAGCGCCGTCGACTGCAGCGACGCGGCGTACGGGTAGTTGTCCGTGGTCGTGTAGCCGTCGACAACCCACACGACGCGATCGTCGACGACGGCCGGGTAGGTAGTGGAGTCGAGCTCGAGGTACGGCGCCACGCGAGCCACGCGGTCCAGCGGGTCGCGGTGGTACAGAATCTGCGACTCGCTCGTCACACGGTCCGAGAACAGAATCTGCTCCTCGCCGAACTTGATCGAATACATCAGCTTCTCGAAGAGGTTGCTGATCGAGGGGCCACCCTCGCCGGTGTAGGTCGTGTTGACCTGGCTGGTCTCGCCTTCGTCGGTCGGGTAGTCGAGCTCCCACGGGGTCGTGTCCTCCGGGGCGCCCACGATCGAATAATCCGGCAGCGTCTGCCCGAAGTAGATGCGGGGCTCGTAGTTGCCGAGCTCACCGACGGACGGGATGCCACCCTGGAAGAAGGCGGGCTGGCCGTCCGACGTGGTCTTGTTGCCGTAGGCAGCGACCACGCCGTAACCGTGTGTGTACACCGTGTGGTCGTTGACCCACGTGCGGTTCTCCGTGCCCAGGCCGCCAAGGTCGAGCTCACGCACCGCGATGACGGTGTCGTTGAGCTCACCGTCGACCTCGTAGCGGTCCACCGCGAGTTGATCGGTGAAGTTGTAGTACTGCTTGTTCTGCTGCAACTGCTGGAAGGCAGGCGACACGATGTTCGGGTCGAGCAGGCGGATCTGCGCGGTCGTCTCCGCGTCGGCACGCAGGGCATCGGCCGATGCCTCGGTGGTCGCGTCGTACGGAGTGGTCTCAACGTCCTCAAGGTCGTAGGCCGCGAGCGTGGCGTCAATGTTGCGCTGGATGTACTCGGACTCGAGGTCCTGCGCGTTCGGGTCCACCTGGAAGTTCTGCACCACGGCCGGGTAGATGCCGCCGATCACGAGGGCGGACAGCACCATCATCGACACTCCCACCGCGGGGATGCGCCAGTCGCCGCGCCAGATGACCGCGAGGAACAGCAGGCCCACGACCAGCGCGATGCCGAACAGGATGCCCTTGGCCGGCAGGATCGCGTTGACGTCGGTGTAGGTCGCGCCGTCGTAGTCGCCCGAGGTGTCGGTGAGCAGCGCGTATCGATCGAGCCAGTAGTTGGCCGCGATGCCGATCATGACCGCGAGGCCGGAGACTGCCAGTTGGATGCGCGCGCCACCCGAGGCGACGAACTCGCGGCCGCCTCCGGAGATGCCGCCGTACAGCAGGTGCACGAAGGCGGCGAGCAGGGTGCACAGGATGGTGATCACGAGCCAGAAGCCCACGATCGCCTGCAGCACGGGAAGCGTGAAGACGTAGAACGACAGGTCGAGGCCGAACTGGGGGTCCGTCTCACCGAAGGAGGTGCGGTTGATCCAGGCGAGGATGTCCTGCCAGCGTGCGGCCATCGCGAAACCCGCAATGAGGCCTACGAACAGGGGAAGCGCGATCATGATGCCGCGCTCTACGGGCTCGATCTGCTCGCGATACTGGTCTAGCGCGCCGCGGCGTCCCCTCGCGGCGGGGCGCACGCGCTTGGCGACCCACAGCGTCAGGAAGACGGCGCCTGCCGCGAGCAGCCCGAAGATCGCGAACACCGCGAGTCGCGCTACCCACTGGGTCCAGAACACGCCGGTGTACCCGACCTGCTGGTACCAGGCCACTTCGGTCCACACGTTAGCGGCGATGACGGTGACCACCACCAGGATCGCGACGGCAATGCCGGCGATGAGGAGCGGGGAACGGCGCTTGGGCGGGACCGGCGCAGCGGGGCGCGGCGGGCGATCGGGTCTGTCGTCGAACGTCACGGATGGTGTCCTTGGTCGTCAGCGGTGGCGGTGGGGTCCAGCGTAATCAGGAGGCGTCGCAGGTGGCCAGCCCGGAGGTGTCCCCGGAGCCGATGGCCGTGATCGCCGCGTAGCCGTCGTCGATGTCGTCGACAGCAAAGACGGATAGGCCGTCGGGGATGTTCCCCACGACCTCATCGCAGTTTTCGACGGGCGCGAGGAAGTAGGCGGCGCCCGCGTCGCGAGCGCCATGGAGCTTCATGCGGATGCCGCCGATGGGCTCGACGTCGCCGTCGGCGCTGATGGCGCCGGTGCCGGCGACGTGAGCGTCGTTTAACTCGTCGTCCTCGGTGAGTTGATCCATGATCGACAGAGCGAACATCAGGCCGGCGGAGGGACCGCCCACCTGGTCCACGTTGACGGTGACGTCGATCGGCATGTCGAAGTCGGGCCGCACGTAGATACCCATGACAGCGCCGCCGTCGCCGTCGTCGAGGGTGGCGAACGTCTCGTCGAGGCTCTCACCGTCGCGCGTGACGGTGACCGTGATGTCGTCGCCTGGCGCCACCGTCGCGAGCACGTCGAAGAGGTCGGTGTAGGAGTCGATGGGACTGCCGTCGATCGCCGTGATGAGGTCACCCTCCCGCAGGAGGCCCTGCGCATTCGACTCGGGTGTCAGCTCCGCGACGGTGATCGTGGCCGGCACCTCCTGTCCCAGGGCGCCGAGCGCGGCGACGGTGGCCGACTGCTGCGAGGTCACCCACTGCTGCTCCGACTGCTGCTCGACGGCGTCGCGCTCGTCGGGGTCGCCAAGCACGGCCTCCTCCGGCTGCACGTAGCGAGCGTCGGACACCCAGCCGCGCAGCACCTGGCCGAGCGAGAACCAGGTGGAGCTGGCGCTGGCCACGGAGACTGTCGTCAGCCGCAGTTCACCAGAGGCGGGATACGTGTCCGCGCCCGAGATTTCGACGACGGGGGTGCCGTCGTCCTCCTCGCCGAGGGTGTTGAACGTCGGTCCCGGGGCGCCGATCGCGAACTGCGCCGGAAGGATCGACAGCAGCGCCAGGAGGAGCGCGGAACCGAGCCCGGTGACCGCGAGGACCATGTCCCTTCGGGTGGTCGGCTCGACGACATCCTCGACGGGGGCGAAGGGGTCCGGCTCGTTCGTCACCGGGCCATCATTGCTCATAGCGAACGGCTGACCCAACTCGCGTTCGCCCGCGTTACCGTTGACCCGACGCCCGCGAACGGCGCGGGCGGCACGACCCCGGGAGCCTTCGTGACCGACGACAACACCCCCTGGATGCGCCTGCTGCGCGAGCTGTTTGGCGACGATGCGGAGGCGGCCCTCGCGGAGCTCGAGCGCATGGGGATGGATCCGAGCGCGCTCGCGCAGGCCTCGGGGATGCTCGGCAACCCGGCGATGATGGACCACGTCCTGGGTCAGATCCGTTCCCTCATTTCTCAGTCGCAGGGCGAGGACGTCAACTGGACCCTTGCCCACGACGTCGCCCGCGGCGTCGCCGCCCAGGGGGGCGATCCGTCTATCACCGCTGCCGTCGCCCAGGCCCATCGGGCCGCGATCTCGCGCGCGGAACTCTGGCTCGACGCCGCCACGGACTTCGACCCCACCTCGCTCGAGCCGCGCGTCGTCAGCCGCGCCGAGTGGGTGGAGGCGACCCTGCCCACCTGGCGCGTCATCGCCGGCCCCGTGGCCGTGAGCGTGTCGAAGGCGCTGGGCACCATCCTGCGCGGCGAGGACGGCTCCGGCTCCGCCATGGAGGCGATGGGCCTCAACGGCGACGAGGCGGGTGCGCTGGTGCAGTCGGTGAGTCCGACAGTGTGCGGCATGCACATGGGTCAGGCGGCGGGCCAGATGTCTCGCGAGACCTTCGGCGTGACCGACCTTGGCTTCCCCTTGCTCGCGGAGCCGCGCGTCACCCTGGTGCCGACCGTCATCCGCGAGTTCGCGGCTGGCCTTGACCTTCCCGACGATGAGGTGCTGACGTTCCTGGCGCTGCGCGAGGCGGCACACGTGCGTCTCTTCGCCGCCGCGCCGTGGCTTCCCGGACACCTTCACAACCTCATCGAACGCTATGCGGCTGGCATCAGCATCGACCTGGAGGCGCTCGACTCCGCGGTGTCCGAGATCGGCGTCACGGACCCCGCCAAGCTGCAGGCCGCACTCACCGAGGGCATCTTCAACCCGCGTCACTCCGAGTCGCAGGAGGAGACGCTCGCGTCCATCGAGACGCTGCTCGCGCTCATCGAGGGGTGGGTCGACGAGGTGACGCTGCGCGCGGCCGCCCCGCACCTGGGCTCCATCGGCGCGTTGAGCGAGATGCTGCGGCGTCGCCGCGCTGCCGGCGGACCCGCCGAGGACGCCTTCAAGACCCTGCTCGGCCTCGAGCTGCGGCCGCGCCGCATGCGGGAGGCCGCGGCGCTGTGGCGCGAGGTCACCACCCGTGCAGGCGCCGAGTCCCGCGACCGCGTCTGGTCGCACCCCGACATGCTTCCCACCAGCACGGACCTCGACGACCGCGCCGCCTGGGTGACCCGCTGGGTCGACGGCGGCGGCGAGGCGGACGACGTCGACCGCGAGCTCGAGGCGCTCCTGCGCGGCGCCGTCGAGGACTCGCAGCGGCCCCCGTCCGACGACGACGAGAACGGGCCCGCAACCCCCCAGGTGTGATCCGGCGCGACACGGGGAGGGCGGCATGTGCCGAAAAACCATCATCCCCGTCTACGCTGGGTCCTGATCGGCCCACTGGGCCACCAGAACTGCACGGCGCTCAGGCGCCATGCGACTACGAGAAGGAGAAGCCGAATGGCCGACAAGTACCAGGGCGAGTTCTACTGCGTGAAGTGCAAGGACAAGCGCACCACCGAGGGTGACGTCGTCGTCTCGGAGAACGGCCGCCGTATGGCGAAGGCTGTGTGCCCCGAGTGCGGCACCAAGCTCAACCGCATCCTCGGCAAGGCCTAATCGCCTCACCGCGGACTACACGTCACGGCGGGTCGCCCCTTCGGGGGGCGGCCCGCCGTCGTCGTTCCCGGCCCCTGCTCGTCAGGCGCCGCAGGGCACCCCTGTGGACAACGCCTGCGGGCCCCCCGCGGCTGGCAGGCTCGGGGAATGCGCCTGAGGACCGGGGTACCCGTGCTTGCCCGCTCTGATGGCGCGCTGCAGGTGGGGCTCTCCAGGCCGCTCGTGCTGCGTGGCCTCGGGGACGAGGCCCGGGAGTTCGTCGGACGCCTCGAGCACGGCCGCGAGCCCACGCCCGCCGAGCGCGCCGCGCACGCTCCCCTATGGCGTGCCCTCGAGGCTCACGGCGCCCTGGACGGGGACGCGGCGCCCGCCCCCGTCCGGGTCAGGGTGCGCGATACCGGGCCGCTCGGCGTGGCGATCGTCGCGGGCGTGATCGCCGCGGGAGGCAGGGCGGGCTTCGCTGCCCGTGAGGCCGGGGACCTTCCCGGACCCGCGCGCACCGCGGCGCTGCGCCGCCTGCATGTCCTCTCCCCGCGCGCGGTGCCGCTCATGGCTCACGCCGAGGCGGACATCGACGTGGTCGTGGGCGTCGGCGCGAGCCCGCCGCTCGCCCTCGCGCTCGTGGCACGCGACCTCCCCCACCTCGTCGTGACCACCGACGACGAGGGAGTCACCGTCGGCCCGCTGGTTCGCCCCGGGGAGGGCGCGTGCGGGACGTGCGCCGACCTCACCAGGGTCGATGCCGACCCCGAGTTTCCGTGGCTCGCGGCGCAGTGCGCGGCCCGGCCCACCGGGGCCCCCGCGGCGCCCCTCGCCCTCGTGGCGGCGCTTGCCGCGCACCTCTGTGCGGCGGCCGATGCCGCGGCCGGCACCGCATGGCGGGTGCCGCGCTCCGGTCTCGCCACGCGGGCCGACGTGGCTCCCCACCCCGCCTGCGACTGCGGGGCGGCCGGCGCCGTGGGCGACGAGGTCACCGCGCGCCGGACGCGCCTGGGCTGAGCCCGCGCGCGATGCCGCTCACGCCTCGGCGACCACCTCCAACACCTGCTGCCCATAGGCGTCGAGCTTGGACGCGCCGATGCCGCGCACCTGGGCAAGCTCGCCGAGCGTGCCTGGCCGTCGCTGCGCGATCTCCACAAGCGTCGTGTCCACGAGGACCGTGAAGGCGGGCTTCGAATCCCTCTGGGCGATCGCGAGGCGCCACGCCTTGAGCGCCTCGTAGAGCCGCACCTGGTCCGCATCGAGTTCCCGCAGGGCGTCCTTGGTCGACGCGCGCCGCTCCCGGGGCCGCACGGCGTCCGGCCACCACTTATCGAGGAACCGGGTGCGCTTGCGCGTCGCGCGGCCTCCCTCCTTGCGAGAACGGGCAAAACTCAGGTGCAGGTGCTCACGGGCGCGGGTAATCGCCACGTACAGCAGGCGGCGCTCCTCCTCGACGGCCTCCGGGGTCTCGGCCATCTTCACGGGGAGCAGCCCCTCGGAGCAGCCGATGACGAACACGGCGTCCCACTCGAGGCCCTTCGCGGCGTGCATGGTGGTGAGGGTGACCCCGTCGACCGCGGGAGCGTGCTGCGCCTGCGCGCGTTCGACCATGTGCTCGACGAACTCGCGCATGGTCGCCGACCCGCCCGCGTCCTCGTCCACGTCGTCGGCGAGCTGCACGAGCGACTGAAGGGAGTCCCACCGCTCGCGCACGGCGCCGCGCGCGGCGGGCGGCTCCTCCGACCAGCCGGCGTCGGACAGCGCCGACCTCACCTGCGAGCCGAGCGGCTCGTCCGAGGGCGCCACGGCGGCGCCACGCAGCAGCACCATCGCCTTGCGTACCTCTTCGCGGTCGAAGAAGCGCTGGCCGCCGCGCACCAGGTAGCCGATGCCGCGCGTGCTGAGCGCCTCCTCGAGCACCTCCGACTGAGTGTTCATCCTGTACAGCACGGCGATCTGTGAGGCGGGAGTGCCGGCGGCGACGAGCCTGCCGATCCTGTCGGCGACGCCAGCGGCCTCCGCGGCATCGTCCTCATACGCGGTGTACTCGGGCTCGGGCCCCGAGGCGCGCTGCGACACCAACTCGACGCCCATGCCGGCGGCGCCGCGCTGGGCCATGAGGCCGTTCGCGAGGTTCACCACCTGCGGGGTAGAGCGGTAATCACGCACCAGGCGCACCACCGCCGCGCCGGGGTGCGTGCGCGTGAAGCCGAGGAGATGCTGCGGGCTCGCCCCCGCGAACGAGTAGATGGTCTGGGCGGGGTCGCCGACCACGCACAGCTCGTTGCGGTCACCCATCCACTGTTCGAGCAGGAACTGCTGGAGCGGGGAGACGTCCTGATACTCGTCGACCACGAAGTGGCGGTACTGGCGGCGGATCTGCTCCCCCACCTCGCCGTGGCGGCCGATGATGTCCGCGAGCAGGAGCAGGATGTCCTCGAAGTCGAGCACCACCGACTCCGTCTTCGCCTCCTCGTAGGCGCGCATCACGTCCACCACCTGTCGGCGCTCGACGCCAGCGGGGGCCGGCCGGCCAGCATCGGCCGTCACCCTCACGTAGTCGTCGGGCGACACGAGCGACACCTTGGCCCACTCGATCTCGCTGGCGAGGTCGCGCACGGTGAGGCGGTCCGGCTGGAGTCCGGCCACGCGTGCGGCGCGGCCCACGAGCGGCGCCTTGTGTTCGACGAGCTGAGGGATCTGCCCGCCGACCACCTGCGGCCAGAAGTAGCTGAGCTGGCGCAGCGCGGCCGCGTGAAAGGTGCGCGCCTGAACGCCGGGGGCTCCGAGCGCGCGCAGCCGCTGACGCATCTCCCCCGCCGCGCGGGCGGTGAACGTGACGGCGAGCACCGACTGCGGGTTGTACGCGTCGACCTGCACGCCGTACGCGATGCGATGGGTGATGGCACGCGTCTTGCCCGTGCCCGCGCCGGCGAGTACGCACACGGGCCCGTGCAGCGCGGTCGCCACCTGGCGCTGTTCGGGGTCGAGGGCCTCGAGGATCTGGTCTGCTGACATCGATGCCATGGTGTCAGGCGGCGCCGACATCGGCGGTGCCGGACTGGCGCCACTGCTCGAGGAGGCTGCGCGCGATGGATCCCGCGGGGGGCAGCACCATGCGCCCGGCCTGGGTGGCCTCGTCGAGCTCGGCCCTGGTCACCCACAGGGCGTCGGTGATCTCCACGCCGTCCGGCGTGAGGGCGGCCGACGCTGCACGCGCCGTGAATCCCACCATCACCGAGGCGGGGAAGGGCCACGGCTGCGACCCCACGTACGCGACGTCGGTCACGGCGAGGCCGACCTCCTCTGCCACCTCGCGGTGGACTGCCTGCTCGAAGCTCTCTCCGGGCTCCACGTAGCCCGCGAGGTGCGAGTAGCGGCCCGCGGAGAAGGTGGCGGCGTGCGCGACGAGCAGCCTGTCCTGGTCGTCGGTGACCGCGACGATGATCGCCGGGTCGGTACGCGGATAGTGGTCGCGCCCCTCCGCCTCGCAGCGGCGCACCCAGCCGCCGCTGATGGCGACGGTGGCCTCGCCGCAGTGGGCACAGCGCGGGTGGTTGGCGTGCCAGCGTTGGAGCGCCACGGCGGTGGTGACGAGTTCGCGGTCGCGCGCGCCGTCGGGGCGGGCGTCGAGGCTGGCCAGCAGCGGGCGCAGCGGCACCAGCGCGGCGCCCGCCTCGAGCGCCGCGGAGACTCCCGCCTCCCCGTCGGCGGGCACGAGGAGGGCAAGATCGCGGCCGTCCGCCGCCCCCAGGTACGCGACGAGCGAGGCCTCCGGGTGCTCCCCCGGCGCGAGCAGCACCGGCGCGCCGTCGCGGGCGAGCACCGCGCCGTCCACGACGACCACGGCATCGGCCCTGGCAAGGTCCGCGTCGCCGCGACGCTCGGCGGCGCGATCGACGAGAAGGGGCTGGTCAAGGAAGACGGGGGCACTCACTCCTCCCACGCTACGGCACGGGTGAACGACCGATGACGGCGTGGAGCGTGGCGCCCGCCCCCGTTGTTCCTCTAGCGTGAGGGCGTGCCTCGTTCTCCCCTCGCGCTGGCAGCGCTCGCGTCGGCGGCCGTCCCCGGCCTCGACGTCTACGACGTGCTGCGTAGCCCTCACTCGGACGCCGACTTTGACGTCGTGGTGGTCAAGGACGGCACGGGCACCAGGTGGATCGTGCGCGCGCCCCGTCGCGCGGCGGCCGGCGCCGCCTTGGAGGCAGAGCGCTCGCTGCTGAAGGCGCTCGGCAGGGCCCACGACACCGGGCTGCTGTCCTTTGACGTGCCGCGCCCGCGCGGAGCCGCCCAGATGGAGCCCGCAGGCGACGGCCGCGCCATCGTCTACAGCGAGGTTCCCGGCGCTCCCCTGGTCCTGTCGCGCCTCGAGCCCGGTCCCGGCCTGACGGCAGCGCTGGGCCGCGCCATCGGCGAGATCCATGAGCTGCCGCCGTCGTTGGTCGAGGACGAGGGCCTTCCCGCCTACGACGCCGAGGAGTACCGCCAGCGCCGCCTGTCGGAGCTCGACGCGGGGATGCAGACCGGCAAGGTCCCGCCGCGCCTGGCGGACCGCTGGGAGCAGCAGCTCGAGAACGTCGCCTGGTGGCGATTCGAGCCGACTGTCGTCCACGGCGACCTGGGCGAACACCAGATCATGGTGTCCGGGGACACGGTACGGGGCGTCATCGACTGGATGGACGCGCGGGTGGCCGACCCCGCGGACGACCTCGCCTGGCTGGTGGCCGCCGCCCCCGACGACATCATGGAGTCGGTGCTCGAGGCCTACCGGATGCGTCGCCGCGAGACACGCGACCCGCACCTGATCGACCGCGCCAGGCTGTCCTCGGAGATGGCGCTGCTGCGGTGGCTCATGTACGGCGTGCGCACCGACAACGCCGATGTGGTCTCGGACGGCGAGGGAATGCTCGCCGACCTCGAGACCATGCTGTTCGACGACGCGGACGACGAGGCTTAGCCCCTCAGCCCTCGACGGGAGCGATCTCGTCGAGCCTGTCCAGCGCCTCGCGCGCACGCGCCACGCGGTCGGCCTCCCGCTCGTCCCACCAGGCCGGCCCCCGCTCGCCCAGGCCGTGCTTGGCAAGCGACACCCGCGCGCGGGCCGCCGCCACGGCATCGTCGTCCCCGGCCCTCGACGCACGCCCCACGGCGGAGCGTGCCCGACCGAGGTGAGAGGTGAGCCGGGCGACGACGTCGTCGGGAAGCGCGGGATCGGTGCGGCGCCAGCGACGGCCGTCGACGACGATCCACCGCTCGGCGTCGTCCTCGTTGTCTCGCGCGCGGCCGGACACCGTCACGTCCCGCGCAGCAGCGCGACGATCTCGTCGCGGCCGAGGAGCCGCTCGGGCCACACCGTCTGGTCGGCCGCCACATAGTAGAACGCGGCGTCCACGTCCTCGAGCGGGATGCCCTTCCACTCCGACCATGCGAGCCGGTACACGGCGAGCTGCACCTCGCGGGCGGCACGCTCGGCGTCGTCGCGCGGCGGACGCCCCGACTTCCAGTCGACCACGGTGACGCGCTCGAGGCCTCCACCGGGCGGGAACACCGCGTCGATGCGGGAGCGCAGCGTCACGCCGTCGACGGGGAGCTCCACCCGCACCTCGATGTCGGTGGGGCTGCGCCGCGCCCAGGGGGAGGCGGCGAACGTCTCACGCAGGGCCTCGACGTCCGCCGCGTCGACGGCGTCCTCCGGCATCAGGTCCTCGGGGGTCAGCAGCGTGGGATGGCCGAAGTGCGCCTCGATCCACGAATGCAGCGCCGTGCCGCGGGCGGAGGCGAGCGTCGGCTCCTGCGGGAGGGGCCGACGCAACTGCTCGGCGAACCCGTCACGGTCCCGGTGCATCCACACCAGTTGGGAGGTGGTGAGGTGGCCAGGAAGCGGCACGCTCGCCCTGGTTCCCGCGCGCAGCGCGCGTTCGGCAAGCATGGCCTGGATGTCGCGACCCCACGGCAGCGTGTCCCAGTCGGGGGGCGAGGCTGCGATGTCGGGCATCACCGCGACCACGTCCGCCGCGAGGGCGCGCCTGCGCTCCTGCTCGGGCGTCGCGGGCCGCGGCCAGACGCCCACCGCGGCGGGCGCCACGGGCCGCTCGTCCTCGGGGTCGGGGCGTGGAGCCCAGCCGGCCTCGTCGACGATGCCCGCGTCGCGGAGCCCGCCGAGGAACAGTGACGGCGCCGACGGCGACCGGGAGGTGGTCCACCAGGATCCGGTCAGCAACACGTGCGAACGTGCCCGTGTGATCGCGACGTAGAACAGCCGCCGCTCCTCGTCGATGCGGTGCTCCCCCGCCTCGGCCTTGAACGCGGCGACGGCCTCCTTGAGCGAGGCGCGGTCGCCCACGTCGCCGAGGTCGAACAGGGGAAGGTCCTCGCGGTCGAGGCGCAGCGGGTAGGGCAAGGCTCCCGCCTCGGACAGCCAGGCGCTGTCGTTCGCGGTCACCCGCTGGCGCCCGTCCTCGTCCTCCCCGAGGGACGGCACGGCTCCCGACGGGAACTGGCTCTTCGCGCCGCTACCGGTGCCCTGTGTCATGCCGGGAATCGCGACGATGTCCCACTCGAGCCCCTTGGCGCTGTGCGCGGTGAGGATCTGGACGGCGCCGGGCTCCGGCTCCTTGACCGGCGCGCTGAGGCCGCGCTCCTCCCGCCTGGCGGCCTCGAGCCAGGTGAGGAAGGCGCCAAGGGTGGCGCGTTCGGCCCCGGCCCCGAAGGACCTGGCGGCGTCGAGGAACGCGTCGACGTTGCGTGCTGCACGCCCGTCAGGGCGCGCCACCTCGGCCTCGATGTCGAGGCCCCACGCGCGCTCGGCGAACACGATGAGCTCCGTCAGCGGCAGGTACGTGTGCTCGCGGATCGCGCGAATCACGCCGCGCAACACGGCGAGGCGCGACAGCGCGGCATCCGACAGCGCGCGCCCGGCATCGGAGACCCATCCGGGGCCGGGGAGCGTGTCCACGCCGTCGACGATGGTGGGCGCGTGTTCGCGCGGGTCCCTGGTGTCGCGGTCGCGGTCGGACCAGTCCTTGAGCGCCATCAGGTCGCCGGGCCCGAGCGCGAGCCGCTCCCCCGTCAGGAGGCGCATGAGCGAGTCGCCTCGCGACGGGTCGTGCGCCACCTGCAGCAGCGCGATGAGCTCCGCCACCTCGGGGGTGTCGATGAGGCCGCCGAGGCCCACCACCTCGTAGTCGAGGCCCGCGCGGGTCAGCGCCTCCACGATGGGCCCGAACTGGACGCGACGGCGGCACAGCACTGCCGCCGTCGGCACGGATCCGCCCCGGGCGAGTTCCGCGCGCCGCGCGACGATGAAGTCCGCGACAGCGTCGGCCTCCGCCGGCAGGTCGGCCGCCATGTGCGCTGCCACGCCGGGGAAGGCCCGGCGCGGCTCCTCGCGGCCCAGGTACTGGCCGGTGGAGCGCAGCGGCTCGACGTGAACGGTGGGGTGGGCGGGGAGCGCGCGCGCCACGGCGTTGGCGGCGGCGAGGATCGAGGCCTCGTTGCGCCACGAGACGGACAGGGTGCGGCTCACGACGGCATCGGGCCCTCCGAACTCCGTCGCGAACGAGGACAGGGCGCTAGCCGAGGCGCCGCGGAAGCCGTAGATGGCCTGATTGGGGTCGCCGACCGCCATGACCGGGTGGCCGGGGCCGAACATGCGCGCGAACAGCCGCAGCTGCGCGGGCGACGTGTCCTGGAACTCGTCGAGCAGCACCACTCGGAAGCGGCTGCGCTCGATCGCCTGGACGGCGTCGAGGTCCGCGAGGGCGACGCCGTAGGCGACCTGGTCCGAGAAGTCCAGGAGCGAGCCGTCGCGCTTGCGGCGAAGGAACTCCTGGGCCATGGGGGCGAGGTCGACGAGGGTGGCGAGCTGCTTGAGCGAGGCGGCCTCTGGGGTGGGGTTGCCATTCGCGTTCACGAGCGCGGTGCCGCCCCTGGCGCCGGGGAGCCCCTCGAGGCTCGCGAGCGTACGCGCGGCCCAGTCGCGCACCGCGGCCGGGTCCGTCAGATGTTCGCGGGTCTGGCCCGCGAGGCGGGTGATCGCGGCGGTGAGCGTACTCATCGCGGCACTCGTGTCGACGGGCTCGTCCCAGTACGTGACGATGTCGTCGGCGATCTGCCACAGCGCGGCATCGGTCACTGTCGCGGCGTCGGGGTCGACGCCGAGCCGCAGGCCGTGCTCTGACACGAGCGACGCGGCGTAGCCGTTGTAGGTCGCGACGCTGACGGGGGGCCGCGCCGGGTCCTCGCCGAAGACGGCGGAGATGCGCGCCTCGGCCCGCTCCGCGATCTCGGCCGCGGCCTTGCGAGTGAAGGTGAGGCAGAGGATCTCGTCGGGGCTGAGCGCCCTCCCGAAGAGCTCCTCGGCGTGATCCAACAGGTAGACCATGCGCATCGACAGCGTCTCGGTCTTGCCCGAGCCGGCGCCGGCCACGATGAGGGTCGGGGCCAGGCCCGCGCCGATGATCCGCGCCTGCTCGGGAGTCGGGGTGGTGCGGGCGTCGATGATCGCTGACAGGTCCTCGACGCTGCGGGCCAGGCCCGCCACTCGGCCGGCCTGAAGTGCGGTGTCCGTCATGCCTCGCTCACCTGGCGTCCCTCCGCCTGCACCGGGCAGGCGCGCCGCACGGGGCAGTGGTCGCACATGTCGTTCACTGTCGCCTCGAAGGCCGAGGCGCGCATGGTCGTGACCACGTCTCCCAGGCGCGCCCGCTGCTCCTCGACGTCGATCGGCAGCTGTTCGCGCACCGCGTGGCCCTTGGTCGAGCCGCCCACAAACACCAGGGCGGCCCCGTCGGCGCGTTCGACGCCGGCGAAGGCGGCGTGCGCGGCGGCCAGCTGGTACATCGCGAGCTGCGCGTGGGTCGCGGGGTCGCCAGCGTACGTGGCGCTTCCCGTCTTGAGGTCGACGATGCGGGTCGCGTCTCCCCGGTGCTCCACACGGTCAGCGCTGCCGGTCAGCAGCGCGTCGTCGATGACGACCTCGAAGCGCTCCTCGAGCTCGACGGCGTCGACGGGGTTGGACGTGAGGTAGCCCGCGAGCCTCGTCACCATCGCGTCCGCGCGCTCGCGCAGGGCGCGGTCGGGAAGGGTGTCGGTCCCGGCGATCTCGTGCCAGCGCTCGTCGAGCGCCGTCCTCAGTTCGTCGAGGTCGCCCTCGGGGTGCTGCTGCGCGAGCTCGTGGATGAGCGTGCCCAGCTGCTGCTTGTCGCTGTCGGCGCCCACCCCTCCCGCGCTCTCGAGCGCCCACCTGAGCGCGCAGCGCTCGACGCCCTCGACGCGCGACGGCGACACCCGCACGGGGTCGCCGCCCTCGAAGTATCCGGCGGCGGTGGACGGCTCCGCCACCCCGCTCCAGGCGCGCGGGTGGGCGCCCGGCACGTCGAGGTCGGCGAGCGCGGCGAGCGCCGTCGCGTACGACGTCCTGTCGTCCCCGGTCGCGGCGGCCCCCTCGGCACGGAGCGTGGCGACGGCGTGGCGAAGGTCGGCGACGCGCGGCACGGTCCCGGTGGCCTGGGGTTCGACGCCGGTCGCGCTCGCGACCCAGTCGATGAAGCGCGAGGGCCGCGTGTCCTCGTCCTCCACACAGGCGAGCACGAGGCCGCGTCGGGGTCGCGACACGGCGACGGCAAAGGCGCGCGCCTCGTCGTCGAGGACGCTGCGCCTGGCGGCGGCGGCGAGCGCCGACCGGCGCTCGGCGTCGAGCGGCTCGGGCTGGGCGCGGAAGGCGAGGATCTCGGCGAGGTGCTGCGCGCCGAGCACCGAATCGCGCAGGCGCAGGTTGGGCCAGACGCCCTCCTCCACCCCGGCCACGACCGCGACGTCCCATTCGCGCCCGGCGGCGGAGGCCGGGGTCGCGAAGGCCACGGCATCGGACCCCTGGGCGCGAGCGCCGAGGCTGTCGATCGCAAACTCCTGGGACGTCAGGTGGTCGACGAAGCCCTGGGCGGTGACGCCACGCATGCGCTCTTCGACGTTCTGCGCCTCCCGCAGGAGCGCGATCACGGCGTCGAGGTCGGCGTCGTCGCGCGCGGAGCCCGCGAGGGCCGCCGCGCGCCAGCGCTCGGCGACATCCAGCGACTCCCAGAGGGTCCAGATCAGTCGGCGGGGCGACGTCTGCCCCTCGGAGGCCGCGGTCCGCGCCGCGGCCACCGCCGCGGCCGCGCGCGACGCGAGACGGGCCTCCTCGCCCCCGAGGCTCGCGAGCCGCGCGGGGTCCGCGAGCGCCTCGACGAGTAGCTCTCCCGCGGCGCGCATGCCTCCCGCGATCCGGTCCTCCCTCACCAGCGCGCGGCGCAGCCGTCGCAGCGCGACGGGGTCCAGCCCCACGAGCCGCGAGGCGAGGGCCTGCGTCGCCAGCTCCTCGTCCCACTCGCGCGCGCCCGCCGCGACGAGCATCATGCCCAGCAGCGGCTCGACGACGGACTGCTCGTGCAGCGCGACGCCGTCTCCCAGCGACTCGCAGGGGATGTCCGCGGACAGCAGGTCGGAGCGCAGCGCCCGCAGATGCCCGTTCGACCGGGCGATCACCACCATCCGGTTCCACGGCGTCGCCGGGCCGTCGAGCCCGTGCCTGGCGCGCCGCAGCGAAGCGGCGATGGCGCGCGACTGCGCGTACCGGTGGGGCGCGACGAGGATCTCGACGGGCGCGGGGCCATCCTCCCTGGCCGCGGCGGGCCGCCTGGCGGAGCCCACGGACTGGGTGCCGATGCGCGCGGTGACCTCGTCGACGGCGCCGGCGAGGGCGGCGGGCTGGCGGTGGCTCGCGGTCAGCCTCACCAGCGAGGCGTCGAAGGCGTGCCGCCCGGTCGGCGCGGTCGCCTCCGCGAGCGCGGCGGGCACCGCGCCGCGGTAGCCCTGGACCGATTCGTCGGCGTTGCCCACGAGGGCGACCCGAGCCCCGCGGGCGGCGATCGCGTCGATGAGCGCGATCACGGCAGCGGTGGCGTCCTGGTAGTCGTCGACGATGACGAGGTCCCACTCGGGTGCGGGCCCCCACGCGGGCTCCCACGTGTCGAGGGCGACCGCCGCCTCGCGCGCGACTCCCGCGGGGTCGTAGCGCAGGCCCTGCCCCTCGAGCAGGGTGCGCCACATCACGTTGTCGAGGTATTCCTCGAGCACCTGCGCGGCAGCGTGCCACTCGCGCCGCCCGGTGCGCTCGGCCATGTCGCGCAGCCCGTCGGGGTCGAGACCCGCCTCCGTGGCCCGCATGATGAGGTCGCGCAGCTCGGCGCGAAACCCCGGCAGCGCGGTCGCCTCCTGGGGCACGACCCCCGTCCAGTCGGGGCGGGCGCCCTGGCCCCGCGTGTGGCCCGCGAGGAGGTCGCGCAGGATGGCGTCCTGGTCGGCGCCGGTGATGAGGCTGGGCGGCGGCTCTCCCGCGCTCTCGGCCCGCGCGGCGAGGATGGTGTGGGCCACGGACGCCGCGGTCCGCACCACCGGCACACCCGTGGCGCGGTCAACGCCGGCGGACACCACGTCGCGCAGGTCGGCGGCGGCGGCGCGCGTGGGCGCGAGCACCAGCAGCCGGTCGGTGGTCACGCCGCGCGCGACGGCCCGGGCCGCGGCGGCCGCCACAACCGACGTCTTGCCAGCCCCGGGAGGACCGACGACTACGACGTTGCCGGGGCCGGCGACGATGCGTTCGACCGCCGCCTCCTGGTCCGCGTCGAGCAGCACACGGGAGGCCCGGGACGCGGGTGGGACGAGGTCGATCATCGACATGGCCCCACCCCACCACACGCCACCGACATCGACGCGGGAGGCACGCGCGCTACTCGTCCTTGGCGGTCGCCGAGGCGTCGGCGGAGGGCTCATCCGTCCCGACCGGCTCGTCCGGCGACGGCCACGGGTTCGGGTCGCAGGCGTCGTCGAGGTCGGCCTGGTCCGCCATGACGGGGGCGCGGCCCGACGTGCAGGTGACGTCCTCCTCGCCGAGGACGTGTCCCAGCCCGTGGTTGACCAGGTACTCCCTTGCCCCGGTGCGGTCGTCGCCGTAGCCGTCCAGGCCCGCGGCCCAGTCGTACAGGGACACCACCACGAGCCCCTCGTCGGCGCACGACGTGGCGGCGCTCGCCTCGGGGGTGGGGCTGGGGGACGCCGATGCTGTGGCATCGGTCACCGCGCCGATGCGGGCGGCGACGTGGGGCGTGGGGCAGCGCACCGCGGCTGTCGTGGGGCTCGCCACGACGATGCGCACGTCGGGCGCTCCCGTCGTCGGCACGAACTCGTACAGGCCCTTGGCTCCCCAGCCGCGGGGGTCGTTCAGGGTGTCGATCACGAAGGTCGCGAGCGCGTCGCCGTCGAGGGTGAGGCCGTCCTCCGTCTCGACGCGGACCCACTTGACCGACTTCGCGTCGCCCGTGGGTTGCGCGTCACCGTTCACCGTGTGGAAGGTGCCGTCCGCCTGCGTCGGCACCTCGAGCGACACGAGGCCCGCCGCGGCATCGGCCTCGTCGAGCTCACGGTCGATGGGCTCCATGGGGTCGAGCGACACCTCGGGCGTCGCCGTCTCGGACGCGGTGGGAGATGCGGTGACGGAGGGCGCGGGAGCGGCAAGTTCGCCGCCCACGAGGGAGGTTCCCCACCCCACGCCGATGCCGAGCGCGAAGGCCCCGACGACGATGCCGGCGACCACGAGGCCCCCCTTGGGCGTGATTCCCCTGCCCGCGAACAGCCGCTTTTTGTCGTCGGTCACGCCCCTACGATAGTTGCCAGACCTCAACACCCTGACCCTGGAGGACATCGTGGAGATTCGCATCGGCGTGCAGAACGTGGCGCGAGAGATCGTCATCGAGACCGACCTGTCCGGCGACGAGGTTGCCGCGAAGGTGGCCGATGCCGTGGCCGGAGCCACGCTCGACCTCACCGACGCCAAGGGTCGCCGCGTGGTGGTTCCCGCCGGCTCGCTCGGCTACGTGGAGATCGGCGAGGAGTCCAAGCGCCGCGTCGGCTTCGGGGCGTAACGGTCGCTGAGCCGCGCGGCAGGGCCTACCGCCGCGCGGACTCCACGATCGACCGCGCCACGAGCGCGGCGCCCGCGGGGTCGTAATTCTCGACCCTGACCTCTCCCCCCACCTCGTCCGCCTCGAGCGGCTCGAGCGTGGAGTACTGGGAGTCCAGCAGTCCCGCGCCGGCGAAGTGTCCATCGCGCTTGGCACGCAGGCGCACCCGGGGCTCGAGCACGCTCTGCGGCGCGGCGAGGTGGACGAAGACGACGTCCTCGCCGGCGATGTCCCTAATGCAGTCGCGGTAGACGCGGCGCAGCGCCGAGCAGGCGATGACGCCGCGCTCGGTCCCCTCGAGCCACTCCCCCACGCGGGCGAGCCACGGCCACCTGTCGTCGTCGGTGAGAGGAACCCCGGCTGCCATCTGCGCCACAGCATCGGCCGAGTGAAGGTCGTCGGCATCCATGAACTCGGCCTTCACCGCATCGGCCAGGCGCATGCCCACCGTCGTCTTGCCGCACCCGGTGACACCCATGACCACTACTCGCATGGGTGCCACCGTAGCGGCGCTCACTCGTCGGTGGGAGCCGTCCGCACGGCGGTGACGCCGGAGGACGCGGACAGCCCCTTCTTACGCATCGCCCTGGCACGCTCGCCGGCGGAACGCAGTCGTGGGTTCACGTACTCGTCGATGCCGAAGTTGATGAGCGACAGCGCCATGCCCAGCAGGGCGATGCAGACGCCGGCGGGGATGTACCACCACCAGTAATCGGGGAAGGCGCCGTTCTGCTGCGCCCAGAACAGGATGGTTCCCCAGTTGAGGTTGGTGATGGGGATCACGCCGATGAACGCCAGCGTGGTGAGGCCCAGGACGGCTGCCGTCACGGTGCCCACGAAGCTCGAGGCGATGATGGCGGTGAGGTTGGGAAGCATCTCCACGGCGATGATGCGGTGCAGGCGCTCGCCGTTGGCCTTGGCTGCCTGGACGAAGTCGCGGTGGCGCAGCGACATGGTCTGCGCGCGCAGCACGCGCGCTCCCCATGCCCAGCCGGTGATCGCGATGACAGCGGAGATCAGCACGATCGACGGGTCCTCGTACTGCGAGGCCACGATGATGATGAGCGGCAGGCCGGGGATGACCAGGAACACGTTGGTGAGAGCGGACAGCGACTCGGACTTCCAGCCGGACACGTACCCGGCTGTGACGCCGATGATGACGGCCACCAGCGTGGCAAGCACGCCAGCGACGAGGCCCACGATGAGGACGCCGCGCGTGCCGTAGACGATCTGACTGAAGACGTCCTCGCCCATGTGGGTGGTGCCCAGCCAGTGCTGGGCGGACGGCCCCTGACGCAGCGCCTGGAAGTCCTTCTCGAGCGGGTCGTACGGCGCGATCCAGTCGGCGAACACCGCGAGGATCACGAAGAAGCCCACGATGATGAGGCCCGCGATGGACTTGCCGTTGCGGAACATCGCGAACGAGGCGCTCACGCGGCTCGCCATGGTGGGGCGCTTGGGCTCGGTGGGGAGGGCGCCGTCGGACGCCTCGGGAATGGAGGTGAAGGTCATGTCAGGACTCCATCTGCCGGGTGCGGGGATCGAGGACGGCGTAGGCGACGTCCGCGAGGATGTTCGCGACGAGCACCGCCAGGGTGATCACGAGGAACAGGCCCTGCATGAGCGGGTAGTCCTTCGCATTCGTCGCGTCGAGCAGGAGCTTGCCGAGGCCCGGATAGGAGAACACCATCTCCATGACGAGCGTGCCGCCCACGATGAAGCCCAGCGACAGAGCGAAGGACTGCAGCTGCGGAAGGACGGCGTTGCGCGAGGCGTACTGGGTGAGGACGCGGCGCTGGCGCAGGCCCTTGGCCTGGGCGACGGTGACGTAGTCCTCGTCGAGGACCGTCACCATCATGTTGCGCATGCCGAGGATCCAGCCGCCGAGCGAGGACACGATGATGGTCAGCGCCGGCAGGGTGCCGTGGGCGATGACCTCGCCGATGAAGTCCCACGACCAGGCGGGCACCGAGCCCTTGTCGTAGGCGTGCGAGGCGGGCAGCCAGCCGAGCGTGGTCGAGAACAGCGCGATCACCACGAGCGCCATCCAGAAGTACGGCACCGTCGAGAAGAAGGTGGCGAACGGCACCACGTAGTCGGCGCGGGAGCCGCGCCGCCAGCCCACGATGGAACCCAGCGTCGTCCCCAGCAGGAAGCTGATAATGGTGGCGAGCCCCACGAGCCCCACCGTCCACGGGATGGCCGACGCGATGACCTCTGACACCGGCGCGAGGCCGTTGGAGAAGGACACCCCCAGGTCGCCGCGCAGGAGCTGACCCCAGTAGTCGACGTACTGCTGCCACAGCGACGCGTCGGAGTCGAGTCCGAACAGCGTGCGCAGCGAGTCGATCGCCTCGGGGCTGACCTTTCCCTGGTTCTTCTGCAGGTAGGCGGTGACGGGGTCGCCCTTCAGCATGCGCGGAAGGAAGAAGTTGATGGTGATCGCCGCCCAGGCGGTGAACAGGTAGAACGCCAGGCGGCGCAGGAGGAATCTCACGACGCATCGCTCCTCGTGGTCGCCTCGCCGGCGGGGCCGGCGAAGTGCTTGTCGGGGTCGGGCGACGCGTCGCGCAGCGCCCTCGTGTACTCGTGTTGGGGGTTCAGGATCACGTCGTCGGCAGGGCCGCGCTCCACCACGACGCCGTGGTGAAGCACCATGATCTCGTCGGAGAAGTGCCGCGCGGTGGCGAGGTCGTGGGTGATGTAGAGGACGCCGAGGTTCGACTCGCGCTGCAGGTCGGCAAGCAGGTTGAGCACCCCCAAACGGATCGACACGTCGAGCATCGACACCGGCTCGTCCGCGATGAGCAGCTCGGGACGCGACGCGAGAGCACGCGCGATGGCGACGCGCTGGCGCTGGCCTCCCGAGAGTTCGTGGGGGCGCCGGTCGATAGTGGCGTCTGCATCGAGCCGCACGCGCGTCAGCAGCGACCGCACCTCGTCCTCGATCTTGTCCTTGGGCACCACCTTGTCGAGCGCGAGGGGACGCGCGAGGTGGTGACGGATGGTGTGATACGGATTCAGCGATGCGAAGGGGTCCTGGAAGACCATCCTCACGCGCTGGCGGTAGCGGCGCAGGCCGGGGCCGCGGTGCGGGATGGGCTGGCCGTCCAGCAGCACCTCGCCGCTGGTCGCGCGCTCGAGCTGGGTGAGGATCTTCGCGATGGTCGATTTTCCCGAGCCGGACTGGCCCACGAGGGCGATGGTCTGGCCGGACGTGAGGGTGAAGCTCACGTCGTCCAGCGCGAGCATGTCGCCCGAGCCGCGCACGTGATAGCGCTTGGTGACGCCCTTGAACTCCAGGGTGGTCATGAGGCGTCCTCCTCGGGAGTGGCCGATGCTGGGGCCTCGGCGCCGCGCACAAAGTCGCCGCGCTCGCCGGTGAGGCTCGGGAAGGAGCCGAGTAGGCGCTTGGTATAGGCGTGCTGGGGGTCGCGGTACAGGCTCTCCGCCGCGCCGATCTCGACAATCTGCCCGTCCTTCATGACGGCGATGCGGTCGGAGATCTCCAGCAGCAGCGGGAGGTCATGGGTGATGAAGATGACGGAGAAGCCCAGCTCGTGACGTAGCGCGCTGATCTGCTGCAGGATCTCCCGCTGGACCAGCACGTCGAGCGCGGTCGTGGGCTCGTCCATGATCATCAGTTGCGGGCGCAGCGCCATGGCCATCGCGATCATGACGCGCTGACGCATGCCGCCAGAGAGCTCGTGGGGGTACGAGCGCAACCTGTCGCGCCCGACGCCGACCACGTCGAGCAGTCGGCCGCACTCGTCGCGCCGCTCCGCCTTCGACATTCCTGGCCGATGCGTGGTGAACACGTCGTCGAGCTGGCGGCCGATGGCGAGGACGGGGTTGAGCGCGTTCATGGCGCCCTGGAAGACCATCGAGACCTTGTCCCAGCGGAAGGCCCTCATCTGATCCTCGTCGAGGGCGTTGACCTCGACGTCGTCGCCGTCGGCGTCGTGGAAGACGACGGAACCCGAGGTGATGACAGCGGGCGGCTTCAACAGCCGCTGGACGCCGTAGGCGAGGGTGGTCTTGCCGCAGCCGGACTCGCCCGCGAGGCCGAGGATCTCGCCGCGGGCGAGCTCGAGCGACACGTCACGGACGGCCTCGACGGGCGGCTCCACGTCGTACACGACGCTGAACCGCTCGATGGTGAGCAGGGGGTCGGGGGTCACTCGGGTCTCCCAGTGTGAAGCGGGCGGTGGGGCCGGGTGCCATCCCCGGCCCCACCGCATCGGGCGTCTGTCAGCTCGCGGGCGTCAGGCTCGTGAGGATCTTGACGGTGGTGGGCTGGGTGGGGTCGGCGTTGACGTAGGGGTCCTCGTCCGACGGCCATCCCACGTAGTTGCGGGTGTTGAACTCGCTGATGAAGGGGCGGGTACCCACGGGGATCGCGGGCACGTCCTCGACGAAGATCTGCTGGACCGTCTCAAGGGCGGCGGCGCGAGAGTCGTCGTCGGTGGCCGTGGCGTAGGCGTTGAGAGCCTCGGTCGCCTCGGGGTTGTCGTAGCGGCCGAAGTTGTAGTTCGCGGCCTCCCCGATCGGCATCAGCCAGCGGCCATCCATGATGTTGCTGTAGATGTCGTACGGCGTCGCTCCCGTGTCGGTCCAGTTGAGGACCGCCTGGAAGTCACCGTTGGAGCGGTCGGCCCACCAGGTGTCGACGTCGGGCGTGGCCACGGTGGCCTCGACGCCGAGCGCCGCGACCTCGTCAGCGATGAGCGAGATGCCGGTGACGTAGTCGTTCCAGCCCTGCGGCACCTGGATGGTGAACGTGACAGCCTCGCCGTCGGGGTTCATGAGGGTCTCGCCCTCCCAGGTGTAGCCGGCGTCCTCGAGGACGGCCTTGGCGCCGTCGACGTCGACCGTGTAGTTCACGCCCTGGTATTCGTCGTTGATGAACGGGTCACCGGCGGGGGTCGGAAGGCCGGTGACCGAGGTCAGCTCCGGCACGCCACCCTCGCGGGCGATCGCCTGGTGCTGGGTGCGGTCCACCACCATGTTGACGGCCTGGCGGAAGGCGACGTCGTCGAACGGCGCCGTGGTCGTGTTGACGAACATGGTGTCGATGCCGAGTCCCGCGGGAGCCCAGTAGACGTTGTTCTCGTCCTTGTCGAGGTACGCGGACTGGACGTTGGGGATGAACGCCTGCGCCCAGTCGGCATCGCCGTTCGCGAGCGCCGTCGTGAGCGCGGTGTTGTCGTTGTACGACACGTAGAACAGGGTCGGCACGGCAAGCTCGCCGCCCCAGTAGTCGTCGCGAGCGTCGAGCTGCACCGACTGCGACGTGAACTGGGTGAGCGTGTACGGGCCGGTGCCGACGGGGTCCATGTTGGTCTCCGCGGTGGGGTCGGCGACGCCCTCCCAGATGTGCTTCGGCACGATGAGCTTGTGCAGCACCTTGTCCTGCTTCACGTACATCGGCGCCTGGAACGTCAGCGTGACGGCATCACCGTCGACGGCCACCGAGTCCAGGCCGATGGCGGCGGCGTCGAGCTCCGGGTGGTCGATGAACAGCTGGAACGTGAAGGCGATGTCCTCGACGGTGAAGGGCTCGCCGTCGGACCAGGTCACGCCGTCCTTGGCGGTCAGCGTGAGCTGGGTGTAGTCGTCGGACCACTCGATGGTGTCGGCCAGCCACGGCTCCACGTCCGCCGTGGGGTCCACCAGGTTGACGATCGCGAGGGGCTCGTACAGCGCGTTGATGTAGCCCAGCTTGAGGGCCGACGAGTCGCCGATCCAGGGGTTGTTGGACTCCGTGGTGATCGCGCCGTCGGGCTTGGCGATGGTGAGCGCCGCCGTGCCCTGGGTCGCGGTGGCGTCGCCGCCGTTCGACCCGCTCGTGCTCGGGTCGGTCTCGGGGTTGTCATTGCCGCTGCACGCGGTGAGCGTCAGCGCGGTGGCCATGCTGAGCGCCACGATCGAGGACTTCCTCATCCTCATGTCTTCCTCCTTGAAGAACGGACCGGCGGGGCCGATGCCGTGGGTGGGTGACTCACCGGCGGTGAGTCGTGCTGGCTGAACCTCGTGGTCGGGTCAGGGCGCCTCGCCGAGGGGTACGCAGACCACCCCTCGGATATCTCGCACCGACCGTCCCGTGTGCAGGCGGTAGTCGCCCTTCGGCAGGACCCATGCGTCCTGCCGCACATCCCATGTCTCGAGCGCCCGGCGCGGGATCCGCACCGTGACGCTCGCCTCGTCGCCCGGCGCGACGGTGGCGGCGGCGTGACCGCCGAGCCAGCGCACCGGACGGTCGTGCTCGCTCGCGGGGGCCTCGACGTAGGCCTGGACCACCTCGCGCCCTGCCCTGTCGCCCACGTTGCGCACCGTGACGTCGACCTCGACACCCGCGGCAGTGACGCGTGCCTCACCCGTCGTGTGCTCCCACCGGGTCCAGCCCATGCCGTGACCGAAGGGCGCGGCGGGCGCGGCGCCCGACCGCTCCCAGCCGCGGTACCCCACGTGCACGCCGTCGGCGTAGTCGACGATCCCGGCGACCGGCACCGCGTGGGGGACGGGGACGTCGGCCTCGCTCGCGGGAAGCGTCCAGGGCAGGCGCCCGGCGGGCTCGGCGGCGCCGGCGAGGACGTCGGCGAGCGCGTGACCCGCCTCCTGGCCGGGGAACCAGGCCCACAGCACCGTGCTTGCCTCGTCGAGCCACGGCAACAGCACCGGAGCGCCGGCGTTGACGACGATCACGGCGTCGGGCACCTCCGCCAGCACGCGGCTCACCAGCTCGTCCTGGCGGCCGGGGAGGGCCAGCGTGACGCGGTCCCATCCCTCTGACTCGCACTCCTCGTTGGTGCCGACCACCACGACGGCGAGGTCGGCGGCTCGGGCGGCGGCCACCGCATCGGCGATCTCCTGCTCGTCGCTGCGGCGCGGGAGGGCGTGGCGGATCTCGGCACGCACCATGCGGCCGTAGCCGGCGGCGTCGATCACCTGATGGCGGCTCGAGACGACGACGGAGCGCGCGGCGTCGACGCTTACCTCGACGGGCACCCCGACGGGGGTGTTGACGGACGAGTCGAGCACGCAGTCCACGCCCACGCGGCGCGTGCCAGTGGAGGCCACGGCTCCGTCGATGGTGGTCTGGTGGATGCCCACCGTGCCCACGGAGAGGCGGTGGACGCCGGGCTCGGTCAGCACGACCTCGGCGGTCAGCACCACCTCGACGGCCGTCTCGGGGATGTCGCGCGCCCAGCCGTCGTAGGCGCTCATGACGTCCTCGCGGACCGTGACGCCGTCGGGATCAAGCCACGCCGCGGCGAGGCCCGCCGGGACACGGTCGAGGTCGAGCCGCGGGGAGAACTCGCGCGGGTCGCCGCCGCGCTCGGAGACGATGCTCGCCTCCGGCCAGCGCGCCGCGAGGCCCTCGTGAGGGGTGACGACGTGCTCGGGGTGGACGGTCGAGGAGCCGCCGCCGAGGACGTGGGGGCGCTCGGCGTTGGCACCGATGAGGGCGATGGTGGAGGGGGCGGGGCGGTCCCACGGGGCGCCAGACTCGGGGGCGCGCAGCACCACGGTCCCGGCGGCCGCGGCGCGGCGAGCGAGGCCCGCGAGGTCGCGCTCGACGATGGGGCGCGGAGCCTCGTCGAAGGCTCCCACGCGGCGACCGAGCAGCAGGATGCGCGCCACCTTGTCGTCGACCTCGGCCTCGGCCACCCGACCCCCGCGCACCGCGGCGAGGAGCCCCTCGGCCCACGGGCCCCCCGGCCCCGGCATCACGAGGTCGAGGCCGCCGGTCGCCGCCTCGACGGCGCGGCGCGTGGCCTCCCAGTCGGACACCAGCACGCCGTCGAAGCCGAGCTCGCCCTTGACGACGTCCACGTTGAGGTGCCGGTGCTCGGTCATGGGCGAGGTCTCCACGCCGTCGTCGACGCCGTTGTAGGCGGCCATCAGCGACCACACCCCGGCCTCGATCGCCGCGGCGAAGGGGGCGAGGTACACCTCGCGCAGCGCCTGCGCGCCCACGCGGGACACCATCGACGTGCGCTCGGTCTCCGAGTCGTTCGCCACGTAGTGCTTCATGCACGCCGCGACGCCGCTGCCCTGGATGCCGCCCACGAGCGCCGCGCCGATGTCGGCGGTCAGCCAGGGGTCCTCGGAGAAGCATTCGAAGTGGCGCCCTCCCACCGGGGTGCGCTGGATGTTGACCTGCGGCGCGAGCACCACGTCGACGCCGTGCGCCCTGGCCTCCTGCGCGAAGGCCTCCCCCACCTCGCGGGCGAGGTCGAGGTCCCAGGCGGCGGCGATGCCCGATGGTGTGGGCAGCAGGATCGACGTCTCGCCCTCGGTCTCGCCGAGCCCGCGCACGCCAACGGGGCCGTCGGAGAAGGTCAGGGACCGCATGCCGAGCTCGGGGAGGGCGATCAGGCGCCACATCGTCGCGCCGGTCAGCAGCTCGACCTTGCGCTCGAGCGGCAGGCGCTCGGCTAGCGCGCGGCAGCCCTCGAGCGTGGCGCTCGTGGGCTCGGACGTCGTCGTCACGGGTGGCTCCTCGTCGTCGGGGAACGGGACCTGGCGGTCTCGATGAGCAGTAACTTACAATGCAGTCAGTAAGTAGCAACACCGGGACGGGCATCGATACCGTTTCGTGACCTGGGCGCAACGCGGGGCCCCTCCGCGCGGCGCCGCCCTAGACTCGGCCCCTGTGGCACGCGGCACCCGCCGCGCACCCAAGGACCACCGCGACGAGGACCACGATGGCGACCACCAGACGACAGCTCCCCCCGCGACCGGAGACGGCCGCACGGCGCCGGGAGATCCTCGCCGCCGCCCTCGAGATCTTCGGCGCGAAGGGCTACAACAACGGGCCCCTCGCCGAGATCGCCGAGCAGGTGGGGATGACCCACGCGGGGATCCTTCACCACTTTGGCTCCAAGGACCGGCTGCTGGTCGAGGTGCTGCGCTACCGCGACGAGTCCGACGTCGAGGGAATCGAGGGACAGCACATCCCCGGCGGCACGGAGTTGTTCCGCCACCTCATCCGCACCGCCTTCGCCAACGAGGAGCGCCCCGGCATCGTCCAGGCCTACGCGGTGCTGTCCGCGGAGTCCGTCACCGACTCCAACCCCGGCCGCGAATACTTCGAGGACCGCTACCGCGTGCTGCGCGGCGAGGTGGCGGAGGCGTTCCGCGCCATGTGCGCCGAGCGCGGCGTCGACGACCCCGCTCACGTCGAGCGCGCCGCCACGTCGGTGCTCGCCGTCATGGACGGCCTGCAGGTGCAGTGGCTGCTCGACCCCACCCAGGTGGAGCTGGCCGCCACGAGCGCGTTCGCGATCGAGGCGATCGCGCTCCAGGCCCTCGACCCGCGCCCCTCGCCCTTCGACGCCTAAACCGGCCACCGCATCGGCCTCCGAGAGGGTCCTGGCCCGTTCGGGGGCGTACGCGTAGACTGGGGCGCGACCCGGGGCTGACCGGTCGTCATGTGAAGCGCGGCGCCGCTGCAGACAGCGAAGGCCGTATGCGTTGGATGGTTCGCGATCGGCTGCCCGCCGATTCCGCGCGACCCCTCGCGCACGCACTCCCGATTGAGGAACACATGACAGACACGCATGCCAGCGTGCATACCCCCGACCAGACCTTCGCCGACTTCGCCGTCAACCCCCTGATCGTCGAGGCGCTGTCCGACTCCGGCATCGTCGCGCCCTTCCCGATCCAGGCGATGACGCTTCCCGTCGCGCTCGGTGGCCACGACATCATCGGCCAGGCCAAGACCGGTACGGGCAAGACGCTCGGCTTCGGCGTCCCCGCCCTGCACCGGACCGTCTCCCCCGGCGAGCCCGGCTGGGACGACCTCGCGGAGCCCGGCAAGCCGCAGGCGCTGATCGTCGCCCCCACGCGTGAGCTCGCCGTCCAGGTGGCGGGCGACCTCGAGACCGCCTCGAAGAAGCGCTCGACGCGCATCGTCCAGATCTACGGTGGCCGCGCCTACGAGCCCCAGATCGAGGCGCTCCAGCGCGGCGCCGAGGTGGTGGTCGGCACCCCCGGCCGCATGATCGACCTGCTCAACCAGGGCCACCTCGACCTGCGCTTCATCAAGACAGTGGTGCTCGACGAGGCCGACGAGATGCTCGACCTCGGCTTCCTCCCCGACGTCGAGCGCCTGCTCGCCGCCACTCCCGCCTCGCGCCACACCATGCTGTTCTCGGCCACCATGCCGGGCGCGGTCGTCGCCCTCGCGCGCCGCTACATGACGCAGCCCACCCACATCCGCGCCGCGGACCCTGATGACGATGGCGCCACCGTCAAGGCCATCAAGCAGGTCGTCTACCGCGCCCACGCGCTGGACAAGATCGAGGTCCTCGCCCGCATCCTGCAGGCCAACGGCCGTGGCCGCACCGTCGTGTTCGCGCGCACCAAGCGCACCGCCGCGAAGGTCTCGGATGAGCTGCGCGACCGCGGCTTCGCCGCCGGCGCCATCCACGGCGACCTGGGCCAGGGAGCCCGCGAGCAGGCGCTGCGCGCGTTCCGCCACTCGAAGATCGACGTGCTCGTCGCGACCGACGTCGCGGCGCGCGGCATCGACGTCGAGGACGTCACCCACGTGGTCAACTACCAGTGCCCCGAGGACGAGAAGACGTACCTGCACCGCATTGGCCGCACGGGCCGCGCGGGCAAGACCGGTACCGCCATCACGTTCGTCGACTGGGACGACGTCCCCCGCTGGTCGCTCATCAACAAGGCGCTCGACCTCGGGTTCCCTGAGCCCGTCGAGACCTACTCGTCGTCCGCGCACCTGTACACCGACCTCGAGATCCCCGAGGGCACCAAGGGCCGCCTCCCGCGCGACAAGCGCACGCTCGAGGGGCTCGAGGGAGAGGCTCTCGAGGACCTTGGCGAGACCGGCAAGAAGCCGTCCGGCGGCGGGCGCGGGGGTCGCGACGGCGGCCGCGGCGAGCGCTCCGGTGGCCGTGGCGGCCGCGACGGTGGACGCGGCGGCCAGGGCGGCAACCGTCGTCGCTCCGGCGGCTCGGGCCAGGGCTCGTCCGAGGGCGGCTCCGGCGAGCGTCAGCCCCGCGCCGAAGGCGCGGCGGCGGACGGCGAGGCCAAGCCGCGTCGCAACCGCAACCGTCGTCGTCGCCGCTCCGGCGGCCAGGGCGGCGCGGGTCAGGCGGCTCCGGCTCAGGAGTCGTAGGCCCTCACCTCACGCGTGAAGGCAGCGGGTGGCATCTCGGCGACGAGATGCCACCCGCTGTCGTTTCCGGGAGGCGGCCGATGCCGCCGGCGCCTACCGCTGTCGCGCCGCTTCGAGCGCGGCGAAGGCCGCCGGGCTGGTGAGGTTCTCCCCCAACCGGTTGCGCTTGCCCGTGCCGTGATAGTCGCTCGCACCGGTGCGCACGAGCCCCAGCCCGTCCGCGAGCGCGCCGAGCCTGCCGCGCTGCGCGTCGTCGTGGTCGCGGTGGTCCACCTCGACCCCCACGAGGCCCGCGTGCGCCATCTCGGCGACCACCGCATCGCCCACCACCCGTCCCCGCGCTGTCGCGCCGGGGTGGGCGAAGACGGTGACGCCGCCGGCGCGGCGCATTGTCGCGACGGCCGCCGTGACCTCGGGCGCAAAGTGGGGAACGTAATACCGAGACCCGGGAGCGAGGATGCGGTCGAAGGCCGCGTCCCTGGTGGGGACGACTCCCAGGTCGACAAGCGCATCGGCGATATGGGGCCGCCCCACCGTCGCGGCGCCGGCGCGATCGGCGACCGCACCCCAGGTCAGGGGGAAGTCCGCCGCCAGCACGTCGACGATGGCCCTGGCACGGTGCACGCGCGCCTCGCGGGTGAGCGCGAGCATGTCGCGCACGTCGGCATCGGCGCGGTCGTGCCAGTAGCTGAGCAGGTGGATGGAGATCCCCCGGTGCTTGCAGGACACCTCGATGCCTGGCACAAACCGGACGCCCACGGCATCGGCCTCGGCGGAGGCCTCCTCCCATCCCAGGATCGAGTCGTGATCCGTGAGGGCCACCACATCGAGGCCGGCCTCCGCCGCCTCCCGCATCACCTGCGCGGGCGTCCCCGTGCCGTCCGAGACGGTCGAGTGGGTGTGCAGATCGATACGCATCCCGCCAGCCTACGGCGGCGCCCCGAGGGCGGACGCTGGTCCCGCACCCGCCGTGCGACGATAGGCGGGTGAGCGACGAGACCACCGACAAGACCAACAAGGCGCGCGCCCTGCGCCCCGACAACGACGAATTCAAGGCCTGGATCGGCTCCCAGTGGGCCGAGCCCGAGGACCTGGAGACCACCGCTGCCGCGTCAGCGCCCTTCGCCGCCGAGCGCCGCGCGCGACTGTCGGCTCAGTTCCCCGGCAAGCGCATCGTCGCCCCCGCCGGCGACCTCAAGGTGCGCTCGAACGACACCGACTACCGCTTCTCCCCCGACCGCGACTTCGCGTACCTCACGGGCCTCGGCACGGACCGCGAGCCCGGCGCAGTGCTCGTCATGGAGCCCACGGCGGACGGCCACGAGGCGACCCTGTTCCTCGAGCCCCCGGCCGGCAAGGACGACGACGGCTTCTACACCGACCCGCGCACCGGAGAGTTCTGGATCGGCCGCCGCCCCGGCCTCGAGGAGTTCGCGGCGCTGACCGGCATCGCGACGGCGCCGCTGGCCGACCTTCCCGGCGGCATCGACCTCGCCAAGCACCCCAAGAAGAAGGTCCGCGCGGCCCTTCACCAGATGCGCCTGGTGAAGGACGAGTGGGAGGTGCAGCAGCTGCGCGACGCCGTGGACGCGACGATCGCGGGCTTCGAGCGCGTGGTGGGAGAGCTCCCTCGCGCGGTCGAGCACAAGCGCGGCGAGCGCGTCATCGAGGCCACCTTCGACGGCCACGCGCGCGAGGAGGGCAACGCGGTGGGCTACGAGACCATCGCCGCCGCCGGCGACCACGCCACCACGCTGCACTGGATCACCAACCACGGCCAGGTTCGCTCTGGCGACCTGCTGCTGCTGGACGCCGGCGTGGAGGTCGAGTCGCTGTACACGGCCGACATCACCCGCACCATGCCCATCAACGGCGAGTACTCCCCCGCCCAGCGCAAGGTCTACGACGTGGTCCTCGAGGCCGCCGACGCCGCCTTCGCCGTCGCCCGTCCCGGCGCGACGCTGCGCGACGTGCACGAGGCAGCGATGGACGTCATCGAGGCCCGCCTTACCGAGTGGGGAATCGTGCCCGAGGCCGAGGCGGAGGAGTCCAAGCTGTTCCGCCGCTGGATGGTGCACTCGACGTCGCACCACCTGGGACTCGACGTCCACGACTGCGCCGCCGCCAAGCGCGACACGTACATGGACGGCCCGCTGGAGCCCGGCATGGTGTTCACCATCGAGCCCGGCCTGTACTTCAAGGCCGACGACCTCGCGGTGCCCGCCGAGTTGCGCGGCATCGGCGTGCGCATCGAGGACGACGTGCTGGTGACCGAGGAGGGCGTCGAGAACCTCTCGTCGGCCCTGCCGCGCGACCCCGACGCCATCGAGGCGTGGATGGTCAAGCACTCGCGCTGAGCCGTCTGAGTGGCCGATGCAGGGGCCGGGTTCCGTACGGAACCCGGCCCTTTCTCCTGGTACGGCCGGGACCTGAGGCCCAGGGTCGGCCGCGAACCGCGACGTAGCGTGGAGGGAACCCCGGACCCGAGGAGACCCCATGCCTGCCACCACGCCTATTGAGCACGCCCCCACCACCACGGCGCGCGTGGAAGCGGAGCCGCTGTCGCGCGGCGCGGCGATCGGCGCGGCCCTGGCGGGCACCGGCATCGCGGCGGGCATCCTGCTGATCGCGGGCAGCCACGCGGTCCTCGCCGTCCTGTCCTGAGCATTCGCCTGCGCCGCCGGGCATGATCCCGGGCGCGGGTACGTTGGTCAGTCGTGACCGTTCGACTCTCCGTCCTTGACCTCGCCCCCATCGCCGCGCACGAGACCGCCTCGCAGGCACTCGCCCACTCCGTCGACCTGGCCCGCACCGCCGAGCGCTCCGGGTATGAGCGCGTCTGGTACGCCGAGCACCACAACATGCCGACCATCGCGTCGTCGGCCACCTCGGTGCTCATCGCTCACGTGGCCGCCCACACCGAGACCATCCACCTCGGGGCCGGCGGCGTCATGCTCCCCAACCACTCGCCGTTGACCATCGCCGAGCAGTTCGGCACCCTCGCCGCCCTCCACCCGGGGCGCATCGACCTCGGCCTGGGCCGCGCCCCCGGCGGCGACCGCGCCATGCTGGTGGCGCTTCGGCGCGAGCCGTCCGCTTCCGACGCGTTCCCCCAGGACGTCCTCGAGCTGCAGGCGTTCCTCGGCGACGACTCCCGCATCCACGGCGTGGAGGCCACCCCCGGCAAGGGCTCCCACGTGCCGCTGTACATCCTCGGCTCGTCGCTGTTCGGCGCCAGGCTCGCGGCGCAGCTGGGGCTTCCGTACGCGTTCGCGTCCCACTTTGCGCCCGCCGCGCTCGAGCAGGCGCTCGCCGTGTACCGGGGCGAGTTCCAGCCGTCGGAGCAGCTTGCCGAGCCCTACGCGATCGTGGGGGCCAACGTGTTCGCCGCCGCCACCACCGACGAGGCCGCCGAGCAGTTCGCTGCCGCTCGCCGCTCGCGCGTGCGCATGATGATGCAGCGCACGCCCTCGGCCCCCACCTACTCGGACGCCGAGATCGACGCCTACCTCGCCTCGCCGCAGGGCTCCCAGCTCGCCGACATGATGCGCTGCACCGCCGTCGGCACGGGCGCCGAGACGCGCGCCTGGCTCGAGGAGTTCGGCTCGGCGCTCGGCGCTGACGAGGTCATCACCGCGCACGGCGCCCTATCTCCCGCCGCCCGCATCGCGTCGGTCGAGCTCACCGCGGCCGGCTGACGCGTCGCGGGTGGGCGCAGCCGGTCACGCGGCGTGCTGCGCGAGGGTCTTCACGCCCAGCCGCATCTCCTCCGGCGACAGGTAGAACGGCAGCCTGAAGCGCGAGGCCCCGCCCCCCGGCACCACCTCGAAGGCGGAGCCGGGGGCGACGGGGACCCCGGCATCGGCCGCCCGCGCCGCGAAACGGTCGGCGTTCGCGCCAGGCACCCGCACCCACAGGCAGGGCCCGCCGTCCGGCATCCGGTACTCCCAGTCGGGCGCGAACTCGCGCAGCGCGTCGACGGTCGCCTCGAGCGACTCCCGCATCGCGCCGATGCGCCACTCCAAGGTCGCGTCGTAGTGCTCCTCGAGGAACACGCGCGCGAGCCGCTGCAGGAAGGCGGGGCTGCCCAGGTCCATCGCCGCCTTGCGCTGGCGCAGCTGGGCGGCGAGGGTCGCGTTGGCGTGGAGCCAGCCGATGCGCATGCCACCCCAGAAGATCTTCGACAGCCCGCCGATGGTCACCACCGAGGCGCCGGTGCCGAGCGTCGCGAGGGGCCGCGAGGGGGCGCCGGTGAGCGCGAGCTCGCCCGTGATGCGGTCGTCGATCACCGTGGTGCCGCACGCGGCGGCCGTCTCGGCAAGCAGGCGCGCGTCGTCCTCGCTCATGGCAGTGCCCGTGGGGTTGTGGAACGTCGTGACGTACGCGGCGCTCGGGCGCCCGGCGCGCAGCAGCTTCAGCGAGGAGGCGACGTCGAGCCCGTCGGGGCCGAACGGCAGCGCGAGGGTGCGCGCACCTGCCGAGGCGACGGCATCGAACACCCCCGGATACGTCACCGCCTCCATCGCGACGGGGCCTCCGGCGCCGGCGACTCCCGTTACCGCGAGCCACAGCGCCTGCTGACCGCCGGAGGTGACGACGACCTCCTCGGGCCGCGCGGGGATCCCCTGCAGGCGCAGCCGCTCGACGATCGCCGCCACGAGGTCGGGGTCGCCGAGCGCCGCATAACCCGTGCCGGGCGTGGGCACTCCGTCGAGCATGAGGCCGGGGTCGGAGAAGGCCTCGGTCACCACCGGCGCGGGTCCGGGGCACGCGGACGACAGGCCCACGAGCGGCACTTGCACGCCGGGAAGGATCTTCGAGAACCTGTCCTGATGGCTCATGCCGTCGAGCCCGCGGGCCCGCGAGCCCAGGCGCGGCGCCGCACCGGGACGCACGTCGAGCCACTCGTCATCGCGGAGCCGCTGGTACGCGGCGGTGACGGTGTTGCGGGACAGGTGAAGGCTTGTCGCGAGCGCGCGTTCGGACGGCAGCCGCGTGCCGTGCTCGAGCGAGCCCGCCTCCGCGAGCGAGACGATCGCGTCGGCGAGCTGCTGATACAGCGGGCCGGTGCCCGACTGCCAGTGGTCGAGGACGTCGCGGAGCTGCTCGGCGGTGGTGCGCATGGTGCCATCCAAGCCCCAACTGGACCCCCGCGACAAGGGCCAGTCGCGGTGCCAGTGGCCCTGTCCAGGAGGTGCCAGTGGGCGCGAGGCTCGTCCCATGACCGCGCTCACCCCGCTCGACAGGGCCCACACCCACCCGGCCACGCTCGCCCGCACCCGCGAGCGCATCGGCCTCATCACCGAGGCAGCGCGGCGTGCCGGCGCCTACGTCGCGGGGGCCGGCTCACGCGGCGTCGCCCCCACGGCCGATGCTGTGGCGGGCCTCGGCGCGTTCGGTCACCCCCTGCCGGACTCGCCTCGCCCGGCGCGCGAGGTGCTCGCCGAGCTCGACGCGTTCGGCTCCCCCGCGACGGTCGTCACGGGACACGGCAGGCACTTCGGCTTCGTGACGGGCGGCACCGACCCCGCCGCGGCGGCGGCCGCCATCCTGGCGGGGGCGTGGGACCAGAACCCCGGCGCGTTCTCCCCCGTCGCCGAGGCCCTCGATCGGGTGGCCTGTGCGTGGGTGGTCGAGGCGCTCGGGCTGCCGTCCACCGCGGCGGCGTCGTTCAACGGCGGCGCGACGGTCGCCAACCTCACCGGCATCATCGCCGCCCGCGACGCGCTGCTGGCGCGCCGCGGCTGGGACGTGGGAGAACAGGGCCTCGCGGGGGCGCCAGCGCTGCGCGTCGTCATCGGGGACGAGGCGCACGTGTCGGCGGTGAAGGCGCTGCGGCTGGCGGGGTTCGGGGCCGTGCAGATCGAGCGCGTGCCCACCGACGCGTCCGGCGCGATCGACGCCTCTTGCTTCCCCGCCGACACCGACGACCTCACCCTCGTGGTGCTGCAGGCAGGCAACGTTGACACCGGGGCGAGCGACCCGTTCGCCGCGGTCATCCCCGGCGTCCGCGAGCGCGGCGGCTGGGTGCACGTGGACGGCGCGTTCGGGCTGTGGGCGGCGGCATCTCCCGCGCTGCGCTCCCGCGTGGCGGGAGTGGAGGGCGCCGACTCCTGGGCCACCGACGGCCACAAGTGGCTTAACCTCCCCTACGACTCGGGAATCGTCGTGGTGCGCGACCCCGCCGACCTCGCGCGCGCCATGCGCACGGACGCCGCCTACCTCCCGTCCGACCCCGCGGCGTTGCGCGGCAGGGGAATTCAGATCTCCCAGCGGGCCCGCGGAGTCGAGGCGTGGGCAATGCTCGCGTCACACGGCCGCGAGGGGCTCGCCGCTCTCGTCGAGGCCTCCTGCATGCACGCCGCACTCCTCGCCCGCCTGCTGACCGAGGGCGGCGCCACGCTGCTCGCGCCCGTCACCCTCAACCAGGTGCTCGTGTCGTTCGGCACCCACGCGGCGACCGATGCCGTCGTCGCCGCCGTCCAGGCAGAGGGCACCACGTGGGCAAGCGGCACGGTGTGGCACGGCACCCACGCGATGCGGCTGTCAGTGTCCGACGCGGCCACCACCGCGGACGACGTGGCCGCCGCCGCATCGGCCATCCTGGAGTGCTGGGCCGCCACCCGCGGCTGACGCGCCAGGAAACTCCCAGGTCCGGGGCTAGGCTGAGCCCATGAGCCAGGCAGCGGAGAGGGTGTACGTCGCGCGCCTCGCGGGCACCACCGTCTTCGACCCGCTGGGCGACGCGGTGGGCCGCGTGCGCGATGTCGTGCTGCTCATGCGCCGCGGCAACGCCCCCGTCGCGGTGGGCCTCGTGGTCGAGGTCCCCGGGCGCCGCCGCGTGTTCCTGCCGCTCACCCGCGTGACGTCTATCGCCCCCGGCCAGGTGATCTGCACCGGCGTGCTCAACCTGCGACGCTTCAAGGCCCGCACGTCGGAGACGCTCGCGATCGCCGAGCTGCTCGAGCGCTCGGTCAACATCAAGAACGGCCGGGTGCCCGCCTTCATCGAGGACCTCGCCATCGAGCCCGCGCGGGACGGCACGTGGGAGGTCAGAAAGCTGTACGTGCGCAAGGCCGAGCGACGCAAGGGCGTGCTCGGCTTCTCACGGCGCGGCGAGGCAGTCGTGGTGGGCCTCGATGAGGTCACCGGGGTGTGGAAGCGCGACGAGCTTCAGGGCGCCCAGCTGGTCATTCAGTCCTTCGCCGACCACAAGCCGGCAGACCTCGCGGCGGCCCTCATGGAGATGTCTCCCTCGCGCTCGGCCGAGATCGCCGCGGCCCTCGACGACGAGCGCCTCGCCGACGTGCTCGAGGAGCTGCCGGAGGAGGACCAGATCGAGCTGCTCGGCACGCTGCGTTCGGACCGCGCCGCCGACGTTCTCGAGGCGATGGACCCCGACGACGCGGCCGACCTCCTTGGCGACCTTCCCGACGACCAGGCGCAGGCGCTGCTCGAGCTGATGGAGCCGGACGACGCCGACCAGGTGCGCCAGCTGCTCCACTATGAGGACGACACGGCGGGCGGCCTGATGACGACCGAGCCCGTCATCGTCAGCCCCGAGACGTCCGTGGCGACGTGCCTCGCCATGGTGCGCAAGGAGAAGTTGCCGCCCGCGCTCGCGTCCATGGTGTTCGTGGTGCGTCCCCCCACGGAGACGCCGACCGGCCGCTACATCGGCCTCGTCCACATCCAGCGACTGCTGCGCGAGGCCCCCCACGAGCCCGTGGGCAGCTACACGGACGCGGCGATCGAGCCCCTCGAGGCAGGCGATTCGCTCCAGGAGGTGTCGCGACGCATGGCCGCCTACGACATCCTCGCGATGCCAGTGGTGGACCCCGCGCACCGCCTGCTGGGCGCAGTGTCGATCGACGACGTCCTCGACCACCTCCTGCCCAGCGACTGGCGCGAACACATCGACGATGACGACGAGGAGGCCGCCTCATGAGCGATCGCCTCGACCGCCCCAAGGAGGAGCAGCGCCGACTGGGCTTCCTGCCGCGCAAGTCCCGACGCTCCGACCCCGACCGCATGGGCGCCGCCACCGAGGGCATCGCCCGCTTCCTCGGCACCACCCGGTTCCTCATCTACCTCACGGTCTTCTGCATCGTATGGCTCGTGTGGAACACGTGGGCGCCCGAGTCGGTGCGCTTCGACTCGGCGTCGAACGGCTACACAGCGCTGACCCTCATGCTGTCGCTCCAGGCCTCGTACGCCGCCCCCCTCATCCTGTTGGCGCAGAACCGGCAGGACGACCGCGACCGCGTGGCCGCCGAGCAGGACCGCCAGCGCGCCGAGCGCTCGCTCGCAGACACCGAGTACCTGGCCCGCGAGGTCGCGTCGCTGCGTCAGGCCATCAACGAGACGGCCACCCGTGACTTCGTGCGCTCCGAACTGCGCGCGCTCCTCGAGGAGCTGCAGCGGGAGGACGACGCGGAACGCCGCGACGAGCGTCACCGCCGCCGCGACTGACCCCTACCTCTCGGGCGGCCTGAACGTCAGGGTCGCGAGCAGCGCCCCGCACGCCGCGAGCGCGACCGCGATCCCTGCGGTCAGCGGCGCCCCCGTCAGGTAGTCCCCCGCGCTCGCGAGCGGGTCCCCAGCCGCGTCGCCGAGCGTCTGGCCGAGGGGCGCCGGAATCGCGATGGCGTCGACGCAGGCAGCGCCGATGACCGCGCCGACCACCAGCGCCGCCACCGCGATGACCGCGGCGACAAGGCCCGTGGCCCAGCCGGCCGGACGCCCGCCCAGCCGCAGCCCCGACCCCACCAGCACCCCCACGACCACGGCCGACGCCTGCACCTCCTGGCCCACGAGGATCGCGAGGGCCGCATACATGACGGCACCCATCACACCGAAGCCCAGGCCCGCGGCGATCGACGCGAGCCACCTCCCGCGCACGGGGCGCGGCGGCACCGGCTCCGCATCGGGCGACAACGGCGGCGGGGGCAGCGCGCGCATCCATGTCGGCGCGGCCCGTCCCCGGCCCCACTCCTCCGGCCGAAACGTCGCGTCGCCAGGCGATCCCCCCGGGCGCGCCTCATCGCGGTCAGTCATCGGGCCACCTCCCCCTCACCAGCACCGATGCGCGCCAGAGTCCCACCGCGCACCTCCGACGGCAATGGATAGGGACCCCCGTGTGGCACACACCACAGGCCAGACCCCCACGAACGGGACAAACGACCCGTCGGGATGCCCCCGACTCACCGCCTACGATGGATGCCATGCCTACCGTCGAGCTCGTCCGCGACGCCCTTAGCAAGGTCATCGACCCCGAAATCCGCCGTCCCATCACCGAGATCGGCATGGTCCGCTCGGTTGACGTCGACGACGCCGGTCTCGCCACCATCGGCATCGACCTCACCACGCAGGGGTGTCCAATGAAGGAGCGCATCACCGGGGACGTCACCGACGCCGCCGCGAAGGTGGCCGGCGTCACCGAGGTGCGCATCGAGCTGGGCGTGATGGACGAGGAGCAGCGCCTCAACCTGCGCTCCAAGCTGCGCGGCGGCAAGCCCGAGCCCGTCATCCAGTTCACCCAGCCGGGCAACATGACCCGCGTCTACGCCATCGCCTCCGGCAAGGGCGGCGTCGGCAAGTCGACCGTCACCGCGAACCTCGCGGCGGCCATGGCGAAGGACGGCCTCAAGGTGGGCGTCCTCGACGCCGACATCTTCGGCTTCTCGATCCCCGGCATGCTCGGCGTCACGGGCCAGCCCACGCGCCTTGACGACATGCTGCTGCCGCCCATCGCCCACGAGGTGAAGGCCGTCTCCATCGGCATGTTCGTGCCGGCGGGCCAGCCCGTCGTGTGGCGCGGCCCCATGCTCCACCGCGCCATCGAGCAGTTCCTCGCCGACGTCTACTGGGGCGACCTCGACGTGCTCCTGCTCGACCTGCCGCCCGGCACCGGCGACATCGCGATCTCGGTCGCGCAGCTGCTTCCCCACGCCGAGCTGGTGGTCGTCACGACCCCCCAGTCGGCTGCCGCGGGCGTCGCGGAGCGCGCCGGCTCGATCGCCACCCAGACCTCGCAGAACGTCGTGGGAGTCGTGGAGAACATGGCGTGGCTCGAGCAGCCAGACGGCTCGCGCCTTCACGTGTTCGGCGAGGGCGGCGGCCAGGTGGTGGCCGACCGCCTCACCAAGACGCTGGGCACCAACGTTCCCGTGCTCGGCCAGGTGCCTCTCGACATCACCGCACGCGAGGCCGGCGACGCCGGGACTCCCGTGGTGATCTCCGACCCCGAGTCGAGCGCGGCGCAGGCCATCACGGCCGTCGCGCGGTCCCTCGCGGGCCGCCAGCGCGGCCTCGCGGGTCGCTCGCTCGGCGTCACCCCCGTCAAGCGCTGACGGGGGGCGGCCACCCTCGGTGGCCGATGCCGGGGCTCAGGCCCGCTGTCGTCCCCACCCGGCAATGATCGCGGCCACTACCCCGGCCAGCAGCGTGCCGGCGCTCAGCGGCGGCGTCGCAAGGGCGGTCAGCAGCGCGTCGTTGAAGCCCGGCGCCTCGCCGCCCAGCATCTCGAGGACGGCATTGCCTCCACCCACGGTGCCGGTCACGGCCATGAGGTGCACCCCGACCGCCGCGGCGATCCCCGCGGCGCCCAGCGTCCACCACGAGGCGTCGCTGCTCAGCAGGCGCGCGGTGTAGCCCACGGCGGCGGCCACGGCGGCGCCGAGCACCACCAGCGCGAGGGCGCCGGGATCGTCCGGCACCAGGAACGACAGCAGCAGGCCCAGCAGGATGCCCACCGCCAGCGCGGCGGTGAACGGCGCCATGGGCGTGCGCCTCACGTGCTCCAGGGCGGACGGGGTCGCGACGGGCGCGGGCTCCACGGGCTGCTCGGCCATGATGGGCTCCTCGGGTTGGGCTGCGGCGTGCTTCGCCCATCGTAGGGGGTTGCGCTCCGGGGGTGACGGTGCCCGATACTGGGGCCATGCCGACCGCCGAGACCCCCGCGCTCGAGTGGGCCGAGCCGTGGACCCGCGGCCACGGCGAGCACCAGGTGCGCGAGCTCTTCTCCGCCACGTTCGGGGGCGAACCCGCCGGCGTCTGGTCGGCGCCGGGGCGCGTCATGATCATCGGCGAGCACGCCGACTACAACGGCGGCGCCACGCTCGCCACCGCCACCCCGCATCGGCTGTACGTCGCCGCGCGCCCGCGCAGGGACTTCCTGGTGCGAGCCGTCGAGGGCCAGGCAGCCCAGCTGGTGGGTCCCGATGGCGTGTGGGAGGCGGACCTGTCCGACCTCGAGCCGGGCGCCGCGCCGGGCTGGCCTACCTACATCGCCGCGATCCTGTGGACGCTGCGCGAACGCGGCTACGACGGCCCCGGCCTCGACATCGCCGCCACCAGCTGCCTCCCTCCCGGCGGCGGGCTCGCCGGCTGGGCGGCGCTCGAGGCGGCGACGGTGCAGGCGGCCGATGGGCTCTGGGGCCTCGCGCTGTCCGACACCCAGGAGGGAAGGCTCGAGCTGGCCGAGGTGTGTTTCGAGGCGGAGCAGCGTTTCATCGGCTCCCCCTTCGGCGGCACCGACCAGCACACGGCGCTGAGGTGCCGCGACGGTGAGGCCATCTCGCTCGACTTCTCCCGCCAGCCGCCTCCCGCCACGCGCTTCCCGCTGCCCTTCCGGGAGTACGGGCTGGGCCTCCTGGTCGTGAAGACCGCCGACGTCTACCCCATCGCCGACCCGCTGTTCCTCGCCCGTCAGGCCGAATGCCGGGCGGCAGCGCGCGCTCTCGGCGTGCGGTGGGTGGGCCAGCTTGCCGAGCAGGACGACGCGCTGGCGAGGGTGGCAGCCCTCGCCGACCCCGTCCTGAGGCGGCGCGCGCGCCACCTCATCACCGAAATCGGACGCGTCCGCGGCATCGGCCAGGCGCTGTCAGGGCTCGGGCCCGCGCACGAACGCTTCACCGAGATCGGCAGGCTGCTGTACCGCTCGCACGCGTCACTCGAGCTCGACTTCGACGTGTCGACGCCGGCCCTCAACCGCGCTGTCGACGCCGCCTACCGCTCCGGCGCGCTCGGCGCGCGCATGTTCGGGGCGGGCCGCGGCGGCTCCGTGCTCGCGCTCGTGCGCCGGGCCGAGGCCGAGCGCACCGCGGCGCGCATTCAGGAAGACCTGTTGGCCGCGGGCGACCCGCGCCCGGCCTTCGTCCTGGTGTGACCCCGGCGCGCGCGGCGCGAGGCTACAGCGAGTAGTCGACCACCAGGGGGGCGTGGTCCGACCATCGCGTGTCGTACGACGGGGCGCGATCCACGCGGACGTCGGTGACCGCCGCGGCGAGCGCGGGAGAGGTCAGCTGATAGTCGATGCGCCAGCCCGAGTCGTTGTCGAACGCCTTGCCGCGCTGCGACCACCACGTGTACGGCCCGGGCCGGTCGCCCGCGTGGACGCGGTGCACGTCCACCCAGCCGGCGTCGATCCAGCGGTCAACGTAGGCGCGCTCCTCGGGAAGGAAGCCCGCCGACTTGAGGTTGCCCTTCCAATTCTTGATGTCGTTGTTGGTGTGGGCGATGTTGATGTCGCCCATCACCACGACGCGCTCGTGGGCGGCGGCGAGCTGCTCGAGCCGCGCCGTCATGAGCTCAAGGAAGGCATACTTGTCGGCCATCGACTCGGGCTTCTCGACGTTTCCCGAGTGGACGTAGACGCTGACGATGCGCACGGGGCCCGAGGCGGACTCGACGGTGGCCTCGACCCAGCGGCCCGTGTGGGTCGCCGCGGTCGCGCTGTCGCCGAGCGCCTCGGCGCCCACGTGCACGTCACTGAGGTCGGTGCGGGACAGGATGGCGACGCCGTTGCGCCCCTTCTGCTCGCTGATGTGGTCGGCCACATGCCAGGTCTCGCCCAGCTGGGCGGCGACCAGGTCCTGAGGCGCGCGCACCTCCTGCAGGCACACCACATCGGCCCCGACCTCGTCGAGCCACTCGAGCATGCCCTTGCGCAGGGCGGCGCGCACCCCGTTGACGTTGACCGACACGATCCGCATCAGCGAATCCCCGCCTTCCTCTCGCTTGCCTCGACGACGTTCGCCAGCAGCATCGCCCTGGTCATCGGGCCTACTCCCCCAGGGTTGGGCGAGTACCAGGACGAGCGCTCCACGGCATCGGACGCGATGTCGCCAGCGACCTTCGACTTGCCGGTGTCCGGGTCGGTGACGCGGGACACTCCCACGTCGACCAGCACGGCGCCGTCCTTGACCATGTCCCCGGAGATGATGCCGGGGACGCCCGCGGCGGCGACGATGACGTCGGCCTCGCGGGTGTGCGACGCCAGGTCCGCGGTGCCGGTGTGGCACAGGGTGACGGTCGCGTTGACGTCCTTGCGGGTGAGCAGCAGGCCGATGCTGCGGCCCACTGTCGTGCCGCGGCCCACCACGACCACGTGCTTGCCGGCGAGGTCGACGCCGTGGCGCTCGATGAGCTCGATGATGCCCTTGGGCGTGCACGGCAGGCTCGACTCGACGGGCTCGGCGATGCGCAGCACCAGCCGGCCAAGGTTGGTCGGGTGGAGGCCGTCGGCGTCCTTGTCGGGGTCGATGAGCTCGAGCACGCGGTGCGTGTCGATGCCCTGCGGCAGCGGCAGCTGCACGATGAAGCCGGTGCAGGCGGGGTCCTCGTTGAGGCGCGTCACCGCGGCCTCGATGTCCTCCTGCGTCGCCGACTCGGGAAGGTCCTCGCGGATCGAGGCGATGCCCACCTCGGCGCAGTCGCGGTGCTTGCCCGCCACGTACCAGGTGGACCCCGGGTCCTCGCCGACCAGCAGCGTGCCGAGGCCGGGGGTGACGCCGCGCTCGGCGAGCGCGGCGACCCTCTCGGCGAGCTCGGCCTTGATGGCTGCGGCGGTGGCGGTGCCGTCGAGCTTCTGCGGCGCCATTACTGCGCCAGGCCCTCGTACAGCGGGAAGTCGTCCGCGAGGCGCTTGACGCGCGCCCGCAGGCCCTCGACATCGGCCGCCTTTCCGCCAATCAGCGCCTGGGCGATGACCTCGGCGACCTCGGTGAACTCCTCGGCGCCGAAGCCGCGGGAGGCGAGTGCGGGGGTGCCGATGCGCAGGCCGGACGTGACCATCGGGGGACGGGGGTCGAAGGGCACCGCGTTGCGGTTGACCGTGATGCCGACCTCGTGGAGCAGGTCCTCGGCGTCCTGGCCGGTCAGCTCGGAGTGACGCAGGTCGGCGAGCACCAGGTGCACGTCGGTGCCGCCGGTGACGACGTTGACGCCGGCCTCGGTCGCGTCGGCGGCCGTGAGGCGGTCGGCGATGATGCGCGCGCCCTCGAGCACGCGCGCCTGGCGCTCCTTGAACTCGTCCTGCGCGGCTGCCTTCAGCGCCACGGCCTTGGCGGCGATGACGTGCATGAGCGGGCCGCCCTGCTGTCCGGGGAACACCGCCGAGTTGAGCTTCTTGGCGAGCTCGGTGTCGCGCGACAGGATCATGCCGGAGCGGGGGCCGCCGATGGTCTTGTGGATGGTGGTCGAGACCACGTCCGAGTGCGGCACGGGGCTCGGGTGCAGGCCGGCCGCGACGAGGCCGGCGAAGTGCGCCATGTCGGTCCACAGCTTGGCGCCCACCTCGTCGGCGATCGAGCGGAATGCCTCGAAGTCGAGGTGGCGCGGGTAGGCGGACCAGCCGGCGATGATGACGTCGGGGCGCTCGGCAAGCGCCTGCTCGCGCACCTGGTCCATCTCGATGCGGTGGGTCTTCTCGTCGAGGCCATAGGCGGCGACCTCGTAGAGCTTGCCCGAGAAGTTGAGCTTCATGCCGTGGGTGAGGTGCCCGCCGTGCGCGAGCGACAGGCCCATGATCTTCTGGCCGGCGGAGATCAGCGCGTGCAGGACGGCAGCGTTGGCGGTCGCGCCCGAGTGCGGCTGAACGTTGGCGTACTCGGCGCCGAAGAGGCTCTTGGCGCGCTCGATCGCGATGGTCTCCGCGACGTCGACCTCCTCGCAGCCGCCGTAGTAGCGGCGGCCGGGGTAGCCCTCGGCGTACTTGTTGGTGAGGACCGAGCCCTGCGCCTGGAGCACGGCGCGGGGCACGAAGTTCTCGGAGGCGATCATCTCGAGGTAGGTGCGCTGGCGGCCGAGCTCACGGTCGAGGACCTGGGCGATCTCGGGGTCGAAGTCCTGAAGCGAGGCGTTCATGACCTCGTGGGTGGCGCTGGAGTCCGTCGTCATGTCATTCCCTTACGTGTCTGGCGGCACGGGGCCGCCGGTGGTCCGGTGACCTTGGCCCAGGCGTACGACCAACAGTCGGTGAATGCGTGCCGCTCCCTCGTGGTGACCCACTGCGCCAGTCGCGACGCGCGCCAGTCTACCCAAGCCGGGAGCCTGGGTCACGTGGCGCTGCGCCCTCCCCCGGTGCCTCGTCAGTGCCGCGGCGCGGCGTGGTGGGCGGCCGTCCGGCGCTCGCGCCACCAGGCAAGATCCATGAGCGGGCGCGTCGCCGCGATGACCGCGGGACGCGACACCAGGAAGGCGAAAAGCGGCACCGCCAGGGTCAGCAGCAGGAGCCAGGTTCCCTCGCTCAGCGCGGTCGTGTAGCCGTGTTCGCGGCCGGGGTACAGGAACAGCGGGTGCACCAGGTAGATGACGAGTGATGCCGCCCCCGCCTGTGCGAGCCATCGGCGCGACCATCCCGTGAGCGACACGAAGGCGAGGGTCAGGACGAAGCCCGCGAGGAGCACTCCCGCGCGCACAAGGATGCCGTCGACGTCCGTGTAATCGAGGTCCGCGTAGTCCTCGTGGAGGAAGAAGATGCGGCGGCTCACGCCGTCCTGAGTAATGAAGGCGAAGACCAGGGCGCCCGTGAAGGCGGCGAAGGCGGCCATCCTCACGGGGAGGACGCGCAGGCGGGCGAACCAGTCGTCGCGCCACACCAGTCCGAGCGCGAAGAACGGCAGGAAGCCCAGTGTCCTCGCGAGCGAGAAGTCGGGGCCGATGACGGCGATGGTGCCGGCACCGAGCGCCGCGGCGAACGTCACGGGAACCGCATACCGCAGGCGTGCGACCCAGGGCGCGGCGAGGCGCCATGCGAGCAGCGACAGCAGGTACCAGGTGGTCCACGCGGGCACCAGCAGGTGGGGAGCGCTGACCTCACCGAGCGTGAGGGAGAGCACCACCGCGTGCAGCACCTGGAACACCGCGTAGGGGAACAGCAGGCGAGTCGCGATCTTGCCCGGCGACCAGTGGGCCGACTTGCGCGTCAGGTAGCCCGACAGGAAGACGAACGCGGGCATGTGGAACATGTAGAGCCACTGCTCGATCGTCTCCGCCACGGGCCCCGACAGCGGGGCGATCGCGTGTCCCCACACGACAAGCACGATGAGCAGTCCCACAGCACTGTCGATCGAACGGTCGCGCTCGGGGCGCGCGGCGGGCGCGGCCTTCGCCGTCGCATCAACGTCGGCGTCGGGGCGCGCGGAATGAGCGGTCTGCACCATCCCCTCATTGTGCGCTCGCCGATTCTGAGCAATCGCTCAGGTGGCGAGGGGGCTAGCGGTCGCCGTGGACCGCGTCCAGATCGGCGTCGTCGTCCACGATCGCTCCCGACTCGAGCACCTTGCGCAGGTATGCGTAGGTGAGGTCGCCGTTGACCTGGTCGAACTGGTGCTCGTAGCCGGCCTTGTTGTACATCGCGATGTTGTGCTTCGAGTTCTGGCCGGTAAACACCCACACCTCGCGGGTGGACTCGGGGAGGTAGCCGAGGACGGCAAACAGGAGCTGCGTGCCGACGCCGTGGCCCTGCTTGTCGGGCACGACGGCCAGGCGCCCGATGGTCGCCTTGTCGTCCTCGAGGCCCACGCGGATCGAGCCGATGAGGCGGTGGCCCTCCCACGCGCCCAGGGTGATGACCTCGTCGGACTCGAGGTCGACGATGAGCTCCTCGAGGGTCTGCGTCAGCGCGGGGATGCTCGGGTCGCCGTAGAGCTGCGCCTCGGTCACGAAGGCGGCACGTCTCACGGTGAGGAGTTCCCCCGCGTGGTCAGTGCCGACGACATCGATGCGCGCGTTCTCGGTCTCAGCCATGGGGCCATCCTGGCACGATCCCGCACGCCCGCGCCCACGCGACGCGCTCGGCCGCCGCCCGGGTGGGCCACGGGGGCCAGCGACTACGCTGGCCCGATGGCCACGAGCATTGGCGCCGCGGGCGCGAACCGGCACCGGGACGGCGCGTGCTGAGCGCCGTGAGGCGCGTGGGTGGCGTCGTCATCCGCCGCCTGGGGCTGCTTCCCGGCGGCGTCGCCGACGGACTCGGCGAGGACGACTCCCTCGCGGGTCGCGTGCTCGCCTCGCGCGTCGCGGTGTTCTTCCCCGACCCGCCTGAAAACCTCTATCAACTGCGCCAGTGGTACGGCGCACTCGACGCGCTCGACGCCGAGATGGGCGTCACCGTCGTCACACAGGACAGCCGCACCGCGCGCGCGGTGCGCGAGGAGACCGGCCTCGACGTGGTCGTCGCCGCGCGCACCCGCACCGTCGACGCGCTCCTGCGCGACGGCGAGGTGCGGGTCGTGCTGTACGTGGGGCACGCGCACACCAACGCTGTCGCCCTGCGGTCCATCGAGGTGGCGCACGTGTTCCTCGCCCACGGCGACTCGGACAAGGCCGTCTCGGTGTCCAACCAGGTCAAGGGGTTCGACGTCACCCTCGTCGCCGGCCAGGCGGCGATCGACCGCTACCGCGCGTCGATGCTGTTCTTCGACGCCGACGCCCGGCTGCGCGTCATCGGCCGCCCGCAGCTGCCGGAGGGCTCGCACCGCTCCGGCACCACCGTCATGTACGCCCCCACGTGGGAGGGCTCGCAGGCGGCGAACGCCTACTCGTCCGTGGTGAGCCACGGCGAGGCCATCGTCGCCTCGCTCCTCGCGGGGGGCTGGCAGGTGCGGTACCGGCCGCACCCGCGGCTGGGCAAGTCGGACGCGCGCTTCCGCGAGGCCGATGCGCGGATTCGCGCCGCGATCGAGGCCGGCGGCGGCACTGTGGACCTCACCCCCGATGCGGGGGCGGCCATGCGCGAGGCCGACGTGCTCATCACCGACGTGTCTGCCATGAGCACCGACTGGCTGTCGCAGCGCCGGCCCCTGATCGTCGCCGAGCCCACCGACCCTCGGGCCCTCCCCACCACCGGATCGCTGTTGCACTCGTCCGTGCCGCGCCTCGCCGCGGACGCGGCCGACGAGGCCGCCGCGTTGGTGACGGCGACGGTGGGGGACCCCGCGCATCGGCCGCTGCTCGACCGCCTCGCGGCGCACTACCTGGGCGGCATGAGCGGCGAGGAGTCGCTCGCGGCCTTCATCACGACGTGCGCGCGCATCGCCGCCGAGAGGGACGAGGCCGTGCGGGTGAGAGAATCCGGGCATGCCCACCCCTGAGCCGCGCCCGCAGCGTCCCGGCATCGACGAGATCCGCGAGGTGTGCCAGCCCCCGGAGATTCGCGGCCGCAAGAACTCCGAGCACTGGACGGGTGACGTATTCACCCGCTCCATCTCTCCCTACCTCACGCGCGCGTTCGTTACGGCGGGGATCAGCGCCAACGCCGTCACGGTCGCGATGATCGCGTGCGGCTGGGCCGCCGCGGCGGCGCTCCTCATCCCCGGCTGGTGGGGCCCGCTACTCGCCGCCGTCCTCGCCATGGGTCAGATGCTGCTCGATGCGTCCGACGGCGAGGTCGCCAGGTGGACAAGGAAGATGGGGCCGCGCGGCATCTTCCTCGACCGCATCGCCCACACCACCACCGAATCGCTGATCCCCATGGCCGCGGGGCTCAGGATCGCGCTCGAAACGGACCCGCTGGACTGGCGCTGGGCCTTCGCCGGCGTGCTGCTGGGCATGCTCGTGCTGTGGAACAAGTCCCTCAACGACGGCTCGCGGCTCGCGCGGGTCCAGGGCGGGCTGCCGCTTGCCAAGGAAGAGACCGGCATCAAGGTACCCACCGTGGGATGGGTCGCGCGGGCGCGCCGCGCCGCCAACCTGGTCCCCATCCACCGGGCCTATCACTCCGTGGAGCAGACCCTCGTGATGCTCGTCCTCGCGACCGTCGGGCTCGTCGCGGGGTTCGACGGCGTCGCCGTCGCCGTGGTGGTCCTGCTGGTCGCCGCCCCGGTCGTCATCGCTGGCCACACCCTGGCGATCCTCACCTCCGCCCAGCTGAAGGCGCCGCCGCCATCGTCCTGACGAGCGACGGGCGCGGCGTCGATACACTGACCGCCATGTCCGACGCCTCGCGCTACGTGCTCAGCCTGTCCTGCCCCGACGGCCCCGGCATCGTCCACGCCGTCTCCGGAGCCCTCGCCGCGCTCGACGGCAACATCACTGAGTCGCAGCAGTTCGGGGACCCCGACACCGGGCTGTTCTTCATGCGCGTGGAGGTCACCAGCCCCGCCGGACGCGACCAGATCGAGGCGGCCGTCACGCCGCTTGCCGAGCGCTTCCGCATGGAGTGGAACCTCGATATCGCCGGACGCGCCATGCGCACGCTGGTGCTGGTCTCGAAGTCCGCCCACTGCGCCAACGACCTGCTCTTCCGCGAGCGCGCGCGCACCCTCCCCATCGACATCGTCGCCGTCGCGGGCAATCACGCGACGCTCGAGCCGCTTGCCTCGTTCTACGGCAAGCCGTTCCACCACGTGCCCGTGACCGCCGAGACCAAGGCCGACGCGGAGCGCCAGCTGCTGGCGCTGGTGGACGACCTTGACGTGGAGCTCGTGGTCCTCGCGCGCTACATGCAGATCCTGTCCCCCGAGCTGTCGGAGGCGCTGCGCGGCAGGGCGATCAACATCCACCACTCGTTCCTGCCGTCGTTCAAGGGTGCGCGCCCCTACTTCCAGGCTCACGACCGCGGCGTGAAGCTCATCGGCGCGACCGCCCACTACGTGACGAGCGACCTCGACGAGGGGCCCATCATCGAGCAGGAGGTCGAGCGCGTGGACCACACCCACACGCCCGAGTCCCTCACCGCGGTCGGCGCCGACGTGGAGCGCCGCGCGCTCGCCCGGGCGGTCAGGTGGCACGCCGAGCACCGCGTGCTGCTGGACGGCCACCGCACCATCGTCTTCCGGTAGTCACGAGCGGCCGGCGCGGGCTCGCTTAGACGACGAGGAGTCGCCCCTTGCGGGCGATGTACACGACCGTCGTCCACGACATCGGCCGCTGGTCGCGGGGGCACTCGCGCCACCCCTCGCGGAATCCGCCGAACCACGCGCGCAGGCCCCGCGGCGAGCGCAGCGACCGCGCCACTTGCAGCACCGCCCACGTGCTGGCGTAGACCATGGACAGGGGCACGGGAAGGTTCCTGCGCGCCACCCACACCCGGTTGCGTGCTGACAGCCGGTAGTAGTCCGCGTGCCGGGTGGGCTTCTTCACCGGGTGATAGATGCGCAGGTCGGGGTCGTAGATGACCTTCTTGCGCTGTTCCCACACGCGCCACGCGAGCTCGATCCCCTCGTGCGCGTAGAAGAAGTCCCCCGGCCATCGGCCCGCGGCCTCGAGCACGTCGCGGCGAATCGCGACGGCCCCCTCCCACAGCGAGAACGCGGCGAACGGAGCGTCCACGGGCCGCGAGCCCAGGCGCGGAACCCAGCGCGATGGTGCGCCCTTGCCCTTGGGGTCGAACACCCGCCCCTGGAGAGCGCCCAGCGCGGGATCGTCCTCGAAGCGGTCTCGCACCTCGGCGAGGAAGTCGTCGTCCACCACCTCGGCGTCGTCGTCGAGGAAGAACACCATCTCGCCGGAGACGTGGTCGATGCCGGCATTGCGGCCCGCCGGGATTCCCAGGTTGTGAGGCAGCGCGAGCGTGCGCGCCGCGGCGGGGAGGTCGGGGAACGTGGCCGGGTCCCACCCGTTGCCCACCACGAGGATGTCGGTGGTCACGTCGCGCTGCTTGAGCACGGACTCGATGGCGCGCACCAGCCGCTTGCGTCGCTTCCCCATGGTGAGGATGACGACGCCGAAGTCCGGCTGGAGCGGTGCGGGCATGCCGTGAATCCTACGAGGCGCCGCGGTGGCCGGGCGTCAGTCCAGGCCCAGCACTGCCCTGGGGACGGCCGATGCCGCCGCGACGGCATCATGGCGCTCCACCCCGGCGGCCACGCACACCTCGATGGCCCGGGCGAGCGTGAGGGTGGATCCGGCGATCGTGTCGGTGCCGGCGAGCACCGCCTTGCCGTCCCTCACCTCGACGGCAAGGTCGCCCAGCACATAGTCGCCGTCCGATGCCGCGGCGGCGGCCATCGCATCGGTCACCAGCACCACGCGGCCGGGGGCGGCGCGGAACACGGCGGCGATGAGGGCCGGGTCGAGGTGGATCCCGTCGGCGATGAGTTCGATCGAGACGCGGGGGTCGTCCATCGCGGCGCCCACGGGTCCGATCTCCCTGCCGACAATGCCGCGCATCGCGTTGAAGCCGTGGGTGAGCAGCGTCGCGCCGCGGTCGAAGGCCTGCCGCGCGAGGGCGGCATCGGCCTCCGTGTGACCCACGGCCACCACGATGCCCGCGCCCACGAAGCGTTCGATCGCGTCGAGCGCTCCGGGAAGCTCGGGGGCTATCGTCACCTGGCGCACCAGGCCGTCCGCCGCGGTGATCAGGCCGTCGACGACCTCGGGGCTGGGGTCCAGGAGGTTGCCCAGCGCGTGGGCGCCCTTGCGCGCGGGGGCAAGGAACGGTCCCTCCAGGTGCACGCCGAGGAGGGACGGGTCCTCCGCCATCGCCTCGCGCACCACTGCCATCTGCTCGCGCAGCACCGCAGTGGGGAGCGATACGAGCGACGCCACCATCGCCCCGGTGCCGTGCGAGCGGTGCGCGGCGGCGGCCGCGAGCGTGCCCTCGACGGAGTCGCCGAAGGCGTGCCCGCCGCCGCCGTGACCGTGGATGTCGGTGAGGATCGTCATGGCTTCAGTGTCACAGCCCCTGCCACGCCGGCTTGTTCGCCTGCGAGTAGCGGTAGTAGTCGGCGTGCTGCAGGCGCGAGGCGGCCGCCTCGTCCACCACGACCGTCACGTGCGAGTGCAGCTGGATGGCCGAGCCCGGCATGCCGGCGCTGAGCGGCCCCTCCACCGACGCGGCGACGGCCTCGGCCTTTCCCTCGCCGAAGGCGAGCATAACGAGGTGACCGGCGCGCAGGATGGTCCCGAGCCCCTGCGTGACGCAGTGGATGGGGACGTCGTCGAGGGAGTCGAAGAAGCGCGCGTTGTCCACGCGGGTCTGCTCCGTGAGCGTCTTGATGCGCGTCAGCGACCCAAAGGACGAGCCGGGCTCGTTGAAGGCGATGTGGCCGTCGGTGCCGATGCCGAGCAACTGCAGGCCGACGCCGCCGTGCTCCGTCATGGCCGCCTCGTAGCGCTCGCCGGCGGTCGCGACGTCCCCGCCGGTGCCGTCCGGCACGTGGACGCGCGCGGGGTCGAGGCCCAGCGGGACCGTCACCTCGCGTGCGATGACCGAGTGGTAGCTCTCGGGGTGGTCCTCGGCGAGCCCCACGTACTCATCGAGCGCGAAGGCTGACATGCGGGTGAAGTCGACGCCGGCGGCGGCATGCGCCGCGAGGGCCTGGTAGACCGGCAGCGGCGTGGAGCCCGTCGCGACTCCGAGCGTGAACTGCGGGTCGGCGGCCACGAGCGCCGCGATGTGGTCGGCGACCAGCGCGCCGGCCGCCTCCTTGCTGTCGACGATCAGTACTTCAGCCATGGGCCACTCCCAACAGCGCCGCGCCCATGGCGGCGACGGGTCGATGTCCTTCGAGGATGCGGGTGCGCGCGGCGAGCTCGAGCGAGGCGAGGAAGCGCGAGCCGTCCGCCCATCCCTTGAGCACGCCGGCGGTGCCGTCGAGCAGCACGTCGCCGAGGCCGGTGAGGCCGCCGCCGACGATCACCTCCTCGACGTCGTAGGCCAGCACGAGGACGCGGATCGAGTGCGCGACGCCAAGGAACAGGCGCTCGCGGATCTCCATCGCGCGCGGGTCGCCCTTGGCGGCAAGCGCCATGACGTCCCGCGCGTCGGCGGTGGGGTCTCCCCACTGGCGGACGATGCCGGAACCGGACGCGTAGGTCTCGAGGCCGCCGGGGTTGCCCTCGGCATCGGCCGGACCCAGCGGGTCGACCGAAATGTGGCCCACCTCGCCCGAGGTGCCCCGCGAGCCGCGCCACAGCTGGCCGTCGAGGATGATGCCGGCGGCCAGGCCGGTGCCGAGGTTCAGGTACGCGACCGAGCGAGCGTCGGTGCCGACAAGGCGCCACGCGCCCACGGCCGCCGCGTTCACGTCGTTCTCCACCTGCACCGGCCGGCCCCACGCGTCGCCCAGCGCCGCGGCGAGGTCGAGCTCCGTGAGGTCGAGGTTGAGGGCGTGGCGCACCACTCCCCCGCTGACGGCGCCGGGGATGCCCACGCCGACGCTGTGCGCCTCGGTGATGTCGATCGCACACTTGCGGGTGACAACCTCCACGGCGGCCTGCGCGGAGCGCACGACCCCCTCGGGGCCACGCTCGACGGGGACGCGGTGGCGGTGCAGGATCTGCAGGCGCTCGTCCACCGCGACGGCATCGATCTTGGTGCCGCCGATGTCGACGCCGATGCTGACGCCGGTCATGACACCAGCTCCAGGAGCGCGGCACCGACGGCGCGCGAGGCACCGAAGGTGGCGACGTCGGCGTACGCGTCGTCGAGGTCAGGCCAGCCCATGTCGACAACGATCGCGCCGCTGGAGCGCAGCGCGTCGATCGCGTCGCGCGCCCAGGCGTGCCGGTGGTTGTCCTTGCCCACCACGATGACCTGGCGATCGGGGCCGGGGGCCCACGAGCCGAGGCCCTGCTCCGGCGTCACCACGGCATCGGCCGTGACACCCGACGCGAAGGGTCCCCACGGGGAGGGCCCCACCGCGATGTTGGCGGCGGGCTCGAGCCGCACCCAGGCGAGGGACTTCACGCCGCCGCGGCCGGCGAGCGCGTCGGACGCCTCGGGAGCGACGTGGAACGCCGCGCGGATGCGCTCGGCCGTGAGGCCGGCGATCTCTCCCCTGGTCAGGTCCGTCGGCACGGCGGGCGCCGTCTTCGTGGTGGCGACAAGGCGGCCGATGCGCGTGGCGGCATCGGCGAGACGCTCGGACGGGAGGGTTCCCGCCTCGAGCGCCGCCTCGATGGCATCCACGATCTCGCCGATCTGCGCGTCGGTGTTCCTGGTGCCGATGCACAGCAGGTCGCATCCCGCGGCGAGCGCGCGGGCGGCGGCGGCGGGGATGCCGATCTCGCCGGACGCCCCCACCATGTCGAGGGCGTCCGAGACGATCGCGCCGTCGAAGCCCATCTTCCCGCGCAGCAGGTCGGTGAGGATCGCGTGCGAGAACGTCGCGGGGTGCTCGGCGTCGATGGCCGGAACCATGATGTGCGAGCTCATGATGCTTGCCACGCCGGCGTCGATGAGCGCCTGGAAGGGCGCCAGCTCACGCTCGGCGAGGGTCGCCTCGTCCACCTCGACGGTGGGCAGCGACACGTGCGAGTCCTGAGCGGTGTCGCCGTGGCCGGGGAAGTGCTTGGCGTTGGCCGCCACCCCGGTCGACTGCACTCCCGCGGTCCAGGCCACGCCGTGCTCGCCCACCAGGGAGGGCGTGGCCCCGAAGGACCGCACGCCGATGACGGGGTTGGCCTTGTTCGAGTTCACGTCCACATCGGGCGCGAGGGTCAGGTTCACTCCTGCGTCGCGCAGTTCCCACCCCACCTGGGCGCCGACGGCGCGGGTGAGGTCGGCGTCGTCGAGGCGACCCAGGAGGGCGTTGCCGGGAAACGGCGACCCCTGCGCCTGGTACAGGCGGGAGACGTCGCCGCCCTCCTCGTCGATCGAGATGACAGCATCGGGGTTGGCCGCGCGGATCGCCGCGGTGAGCTCGCGCAGCTGCGCGGGCGACTCGACGTTGGTGGCGAACAGGCACACGCCGCCCATTCCCTCACGCAGCCGCCTGTCGACCCACTCGGGAAGCGTGGGGCCCTCGAAGCCGGGCATGAGCACGGCGAGCGGGCTCGCTGTCGCGGTCATCCCTTCACCGCCCCGCCGACCATGCCGGACGTCATGCGGTTCTGGACGATCATGAAGAACACGATGACGGGCACCGCGACCAGCACGGAGCCGGCCATGACCTGGCCCCACTGGACCGCGCCGAACTGGGTGGGCTCGGAGAATCCACGTAGCCACAGCGGTAGCGTCTCGGAGCTCTCCGACGTCATCAGCACCGAGGCCAGGGCGAATTCGTTCCACACCTGCAGGAACGCGTAGACGCCGGAGGCGACGAGGCCGGGCGCGAGCAGCGGGAAGGTGATCCGCATGAACGCCTGGAAGCGGGTGCAGCCGTCGATCATGGCCGCCTCCTCGAGGTCCGCCGGCACGCCGGCGACGAAGCCGCGCAGCATCCACAGCGTGAAGGGCACCACCATGGCGACGTAGATGATGGACAGACCCGCGATGGTGTTCAGCAGGTTGAGGCCGGCGATCATCTTGTACTGCGCGATGAACATCGCCTCGGCGGGAAGCATCTGCACCAGGATCACCGCGAGTACGAACGACTTGCGGCCCTTGAACCTGAAGCGGGACACGGCGAGCGCTCCGAGGAACGCCACGACGATGCAGATGACGAGCGCGATCGCCGTCACCGACAGCGAGATGCGCATGGCGGCGCCGAAGCCTGTCGAGCCGTCAAGCACTGCCTTGTAGTTGTCCCAGGATCCGCCGAAGGGCACCCAGGTGGGGGTGAGCGACGTGATCTTGGAGGCGGGGAGGAAGGACGAGTTGATCATCCAGTAGACGGGGAATGCCCACATCACGGCGAGGATGATCGCGACGACGGCGCCGACGCGCCGTCCGGTGGAGGCCTTGGTCTTCATCAGTCGTCCTCCTTGAGGAGCTCACGCACGTAAAACCAGGACAGCCCGATGGTGAAGATCATCACGATCATCGCGGCGGCGGCGGCGACGCCGAACTTTCCTTGGCCCACGCCGAGCCCGTACACGTACGTGCCGAGCAGGTCGTAACGGATGCCCGCGGCGCCGAAGCCCTGGAGCAGCTGGATCTGCGCGTACACGCGCAGGTCCCAGATCATCTGCAGCAGCAGGAGGATGACGAGCACGGGGCGGATGATGGGAAGCGTGATGCGGCGCAGCATCGACAGGCCGTGCGCGCCGTCCAGCTGCGCGGCCTCCACGACCTCCTCGGAAACCTGGGTGAGGCCCGCGTAGACCGACAGCGCCACGAAGGGCACCGATGCCCACGTGATGATGATGGACGCGATCGCGAAGAAGCTCAGGGGGTTCTGGAGCCAGTCGTGGCCGATGAAGTCCACGCCGGGCAGCTGGCTGAGCGCCCAGTTCAGGACGCCGTTGCGGTCGTCGATCAGCCAGTTCCAGACGGTCATCTGGGCGACGATGGGCATGGCCCACGCCAGCAGCATCGAGATCTGCAGGATGATGCGCGGCACAGTCGGGATCGCCTTCATGAGCAGCGCCAGGCCGATGCCGATGATCATCGTCGCCAGGGCGGTGGCGCCCATGAACACGACGGAACGGATCAGGACGGTCCAGAACTCGCTGCCGGTGAGCAGGCCGATGTAGTTGTCGAGGCCCACCCACTCGGGCGCCTGACCGAACTGCTGCGCGAGGCCGTACTCGCGGAACGAGTTGAGGATCTGCCATCCCACGGGGTAACCCATGCCCACGAGCAGGGTGATGAGCGCGGGGATGACGAGGAAGTAGGGAATGAGGCGCCGGCTGAGGGGGCGCTTCGAGGGGGTGCGCGGCTCGTCGGCCGCCAGTGGCGGCGGCGCGTCGAGGTCCGACGGCGCGGTCACGGGGGAAGTCATGAGGGGTGCCTCGCGGGTTTCAAGGAGGGGGACGCGATGGGGTGGCATGGCGTGGGCCCGGGCGCCGGGGCGGCACCCGGGCCCACGCGGGGACGGCTAGGCCGTCGCGGTGTTAGCCGTTGATGAGCTCGTTGATCTTCGAGTCGTACTCAGCGGCCAGCTTGGTGACGTCGCCACCCTCAGACACGGCCTGGAAGTAGTCCTCCAGGATCTGGGCCTCCTCGATGGCGGCCCAGCCCGGCGCGGCCGGAGTGAGCTTCGAGTTCGAGGCGGCGTCCAGCGCGGCCTGGTTCTGCGGGGCGAGCTCGACGTACGCGTCGGTGTAGTCGAGGTTGGCCGGGCCGAGGCCGTTCTCCGACAGCATGAGCTGGTAGTCCTCGGAGAAGATGATGCGCATCAGGTCCTTGGCACCCTCGACGTGCTGCGAGGCGGCCGAGATGCCGATGTTGGAGCCACCGGCGAAGACGGGGGCGAAGTCGCCGTCGACACCCGGGAGGGCGAAGTAGCCGAACTTCTCGTCGTTCCAGGTGAAGGTGTCGTCGTCGTTCACGTCACCGAGGCAGCAGGCCGCCCAGCTCGGCGCCATCTCGGTCGCGGCGGGGGTGCCGGAGAGCATGTCGTCGTTGATGGCCTGGTAGATCTCGTCCGTGTCGGTCGACTGCGCGACGGACGCGGTGGTGAAGAGCTCCTGCCACTGCTCCATGCCCTCGATGGCCTCGGGCGAGGACAGCGAGCCGGCCCACGCGGAGCCGTCGTAGGTGGCGAGGTCGCCGCCGTTGGCGAAGATCCACGACACGCCGTTACGCCAGTCGCGGCCGCCCATGTAGAAGCCGGCGATGCCCTCGTCCTTCATCTTCGCGTTCACCGTCGTGATGTCCGCGAGGGTGGTGGGCACCTCGACGCCGGCCTGCTCGTACAGGTCCTTGCGGTACCAGGTGAGGCGCGAGCCGAAGTAGTAGGGGAGGGTGAAGTTGGACTCGCCCACCTTGCCGGCCTCGACGAAGCCGGGCAGCAGCGAGTCGCCGCCGAGCTCCTCGTACATGTCGGTGATGTCGAGGTACGCGCCCACGGTGGTGAAGGTCGAGGACTGCGTGTTGCCGACCTCGGCCACGTCGGGGGTGTTCGCCGAGTCGGGAAGTGCGGTGGTGAGCGACGAGATCGCGTCGCCCCAGCCGATGCGCTCGACGGTCAGCGTGCCGCCGTTCTCCTCGGTGTAGGTCTCCTTGAGGTAGTCGACCAGGGCCTCGGGGGTGTCCTGCTCACCCATCAGCCACAGGGTGATGTCCTCCGCTGCCGAGGTCTCCTCGGTCGTCGGAGCAGCGGAGTCCGTAGCCTCCGTCGTCGCGTCGTCATCGGATCCGGACGACGAGCATCCGGCGAGGACGATGGCCGAGGCGGCGGCCATGGCCACCGCTCCCTGCGTCATCTTCTTCATGGTGATACTTCCTTCTGTTGTGTGTGCCGTCCGTGACTTAGGGAAGCCACGTCGTTGTGGTGCCTGGGGTTACGAGATCCCCAGTTGTCCGGTGAGGACGGTGACCACCGCCCCGAGCACGACGATGTCGCGCCCCAGTGCGGTCATCCGCAGCGAGAGGTCTCCGTGGAGCTCTCCCATCGTGCGACTGCGGAGCGTCTCGGCGGTGGCCTCGAGGAGGTCCCCGGCGAGAAGATCGTGAGGTCCGGCGAGGATGACCTCGCCGAGGTTGAGCGCGCCGACGACGGGGCCGAGCGCGATGCCCAGCCGCTCCCCCGCCTCGCGCAGTACGGCGGTCCTGCCGGCATCGTCCGTCGCCTCGGCGAGGTTCGCCTCGAGGCGGGGGGATGCGAGCCAGGTCTCCAGGCAGCCGGCCTTGCCGCAGGCGCAGTCGGCGCCGCCGTCGGTGCCGACGACCACGTGGCCGATCTCGCCGGCGGCGAAGCCGGACCCGTGCACCAGGTGGCCGCCGATGACGAGGCCGGAGCCGACGCCTCGACCGATGCGGATGAGCATGGTGTCCGCGCTGGCGCCGCCGAACGTGCGCTCGCCCTGGGCGGCCATGTTGGCGTCGTTGGCGACCTGGGTGGGCAGGTCGTAGCGCTCGGAGACCAGCTGCTGCAGGGGCACGTCGTGCCAGCCAAGGTTGGGGGCCTGCACGACAGTGCCGTCGAGGTCGACGAGGCCGGGGCTGCCGATGCCGATGCCGATGACGGGCGCCTCGGCGCCGGCCAGCAGCTCGTCGAGGAGACGGTACGCGGCGTCGACGGCCTCCATGCCGGTGACCCCGCGCACGGGGACCTCGGCGCGGCTCTTCACGGTGCCGTCGAGGTCGGTGAGCACGCCGCGGAAGGCCGAGTTGTTCGACAGGTCGAGGCCCACGATGCTGAAGCCCTGGCGGTTGAGGTCGAGCAGGGTGGCGGGCTTGCCCGGACGCGAGTCGGGTCGCAGCCCGAGCTCGATGACCAGGTCCTCGGCGATGAGGTCGGCGACAAGGTCGGAGATGGTGACGCGGGTGAGGCCCACCTCGCGGGCGAGGTCCGCGCGGGACAGGCCCTCGGCGCGATAGAGCGCCTGCATGACCAGCGCGCGGTTGTGACGGCGCGCGTGCTCGGGGCGCAGCCGCGACGTGGGCCGCGCGGTGGCGGCCCGCACGGGGCGGGCACTGCTGGCGACGGGGCGTCCGGCCCGGACGGCCTTCTCGGCCCCCTCGGTCACGGCGCCTCGCTGCGCTCCCTTGGTCGTCATGGTTAGTTAGTAAAGATTACTAACCAACCTCGCGCAAGGGGTCGGAACGTTTCGATTTTGACTGTTACCGAGTCGTGACCACCCGGAAACAGGCGGAAACACTTCCCCGCGGCCGCCAGCACCCTTGGGACACGCACGAGGGGCCGGCCGCCTCGTGGCGACCGGCCCCTCGTCAGGCGTGACGGCGCGTTACAGCAGCCCCAGCTCCTGCACCGCGTCGCGCTCCTCGACAAGCTCGGCGACGGAGGCGTCGATCTTCTCGCGGGCGTCCGCGGCGATGTCCAGGCCCTGGACGATCTCCCACGCGCCGCCGCGCGACACGGCGGGGAACGAGGACACGAGACCCTCGGGGACGCCGTACGAGCCGTCCGACGGCATCGCGACGGACGTCCAGTCGCCCTCGGGGGTGCCGTGGACCCAGTCGCGCACGTGGTCGATGGCGGCGTTGGCGGCGGAGGCGGCCGACGAGGCGCCGCGCGCCTCGATGATGGCGGCGCCGCGCTTCGCGACGGTCGGCACGAACGTGTCGGCGACCCAGGCATCGTCCCCGATGACGTCGAGCGCGGGGCGCCCGGCGATCTCGGCGTGCGCCACGTCGGGGTACTGCTTCGCCGAGTGGTTGCCCCAGATCGCGACCTTCGTGACGTCGGCCACGGTGGTGCCGGTCTTCGCCGCGAGCTGCGCGAGGGCGCGGTTGTGGTCCAGGCGCATCATCGCGTTGAAGCGCTCGGCGGGGACGTCGGGAGCGTGAGCCGACGCGATGAGGGCGTTGGTGTTGGCGGGGTTGCCGACCACCAGGATGCGGACGTCGTCGGCGGCGCCGGCGTTGATCGCCTCGCCCTGGGGGCCGAAGATGCCGCCGTTGGCGGCCAGCAGGTCGCCGCGCTCCATGCCGGCGCCGCGGGGGCGGGCACCCACCAGGAGGCCCACGTTGACGCCGTCGAAGGCGGCCTTCGCGTCGTCGTAGATGTCGATCCCCGCGAGCAGCGGGAAGGCGCAGTCGTCGAGCTCCATGGCGGTGCCCTCGGCAGCCTTGAGGCCCTGCGGGATCTCGAGAAGGTTGAGCTTGACCGGCGTGTCAGCGCCGAGCATCTGCCCGGAGGCGATGCGGAAGAGGAGCGCGTAGCCGATCTGGCCAGCGGCGCCGGTGACGGTGACGGTCACGGGAGTGGTGCTCACGTCTGTGTGGCTCCTTGTCTGGGGTGGGGACTAAAGGGGTGGTGCAAAAAGAAGGGCCCGCAGGCGGTCTGCCTGCGGGCCCTGCGATCACGCCAGGCGGGCCGAGAGGTTCTCGTCGAGCGTGGCGAGGAAGGCCTCGGTGGTCTGCCACTCCTGGTCGGGGCCGACGAGGAGAGCGAGGTCCTTGGTCATCTTGCCGGACTCGACCGACTTGATGACCACGTCCTCGAGGGTCTGGGCGAAGCCCGTGACCTCGGGGGTGCCGTCCAGCTTGCCGCGGTGCTTCAGGCCACCGGTCCACGCGAAGATCGAGGCGATCGGGTTGGTGGAGGTGGGCTTGCCCTGCTGGTGCTGGCGGTAGTGACGGGTCACGGTGCCGTGCGCCGCCTCGGCCTCGACGGTCTTGCCGTCGGGGGTCATGAGCACGGAGGTCATGAGGCCCAGCGAGCCGAAGCCCTGCGCGACGGTGTCCGACTGGACGTCGCCGTCGTAGTTCTTGCAGGCCCAGACGTAGCCGCCCTCCCACTTCATCGCGGAGGCGACCATGTCGTCGATCAGGCGGTGCTCGTAGGTGAGGCCCTTGGCCTCGAACTCGGCCTTGAACTCGGTGTCGAAGATGTGCTGGAAGATGTCCTTGAAGGCGCCGTCGTAGGCCTTCAGGATGGTGTTCTTCGTCGACATGTAGACCGGGTAGTCGCGCAGCAGGCCGTACGAGAAGGACGCACGCGCGAAGTCCTCGATCGACTTGTTGAAGTTGTACATACCCATGGCCACACCGCCGTCGGCGCCGTAGTTGGCGACCACGTGCTCGATGGGGGCGGAGCCGTCCTCGGGCGTGAACGTGACGGTGAGCTGGCCGGCGCCGGGGACCTTGAAGTTGGTCGCCTTGTACTGGTCGCCGTGGGCGTGACGGCCGATGATGATCGGCTTGGTCCAGCCCGGCACCAGGCGCGGGATGTTCGAGATGATGATCGGCTCGCGGAACACGACGCCGCCGAGGATGTTGCGGATGGTGCCGTTGGGCGACACCCACATCTTCTTGAGGCCGAACTCGTCCACGCGCGCCTCGTCGGGCGTGATGGTCGCGCACTTGACGCCCACGTTGTGCTTCTTGATCGCGTTGGCCGCGTCGATGGTGATCTGGTCATCCGTCGCGTCACGCGACTCGATGCCGAGGTCGTAGTACTCGAGGTCCACGTCCAGGTAGGGGTGGATCAGGCGGTCCTTGATGAACTGCCAGATGATCCTCGTCATCTCGTCGCCGTCGAGCTCGACGACCTTGCCTTCGACCTTGATCTTCGCCATTGAGGTGCCTCACACAGGTGGGTATCGGGGAGCAGATTCCGGACCCAGGCTAGTCCATCCCCCCTTCTCCCCGGTACGCCCGGCATCGGCGGCCTACCCTCAACATTCGCTCAGAATTCGGCCCGGTCGAACGGCGGCGCGCGTCCACCCGTGCCACGATGCCTCTGTGCGCGCACCGCGCAGTCCCCTTAACGAAAGGTGCAGGAGATGTCGGAGAGCCGACCGGAGGACGTCACCCCGGAGCTCGCCGCGACCGACGAGGTCGTGGAGGAGCAGTTCGAGGTTGACGAGTGGATCGAGGACACGAGCGGCCCCGGCCTCGTCTCGCGCATGTTCGCGGAGGCGGCGGGAACCTTCATCCTGGTGCTGATGGGTGTGGGCGCGGCCCTGTTCTCGTCGGTGATGGGCTGGGGGCTCCTCGCGGTGGCCTTCGGCTTCGCGCTCGGTGTCATGATCGCCGCCCTGATCTTCGGCCGCATCTCGGGTGCCCACCTCAACCCCGCCGTGACCATCGGCGTGTGGCTGGGCGGCCGCTTCCCCGGCCGCGACGTCGCTCCGTACATCGTCGCGCAGGTCATCGGCGCCGTGGTCGCGTCCGGCCTGTTCGCCTTCCTTGTCTCGACCAACGAGCTGTACGACCAGCTCGGCACCACCAAGGAGTTCATCGGCACGGCCTCGAACGGCTATGGCGAGCACTCCCCCACGCAGTTTGACTGGCTGCCCGCCGGCATCGTCGAGGTCATCATCGCGGCGCTGCTCGTGGCCGTGGTCCTGTCCGTCACCTCGGTGCTCAACAAGGCGGGCGCCGCGGCGGCCCCGTTCGGCATCGGCCTCACCGTCGGCTTCCTGGTCCTCGTGGCCATCCCCTTCACCAACGGCGCCCTGAACCCGGCCCGCGCCACCGGCACCGCCGTGTGGTCGGACTCGTGGGCCCTCGAGCAGCTGTGGCTGTTCTGGGTCGCCCCGATCATCGGCGCCGCGATCGCCGGCCTCCTGTTCCGCGCCTTCGGCCCGGAGGAGGACCTCATCGTCGTCGAGCGGATCGAGGAGACCGTGGCGGTCATCGAGGACTGACACCTCGCCGTCATACGAAAGGCCCCCAGCCGTCAGGCTGGGGGCCTTTCGCGTCCAGGAATGGACGGCCGATGCGGTGGCTCAGTCGAGCGGCACCGTCAGTCCCAGCACCGCAAGCGCGATGCCGAAGCCGATCATCAGCGTCACGTCGATTGCGCGGCGGCGCACGGAGAAGGACACCCCGGCGGGGAGGGCGGTCCTCACTGCCGCCCCGCCGAATGCCGAGCCCGCGAGCATGAGGGTGCCCGCCTGGGCATCCACGAGCGCGCCGACCAGCACGCAGACGGCCACGACGCCCAGCGCGATCGCGGCGGTCGCCAGGCTCGCCTGGGTGGTGTTGTCCTGCGCGCGGATCTCCTCCACGCCCGGCTCGGTGTCCTCGTGCTCGTCGGCCATCGCGCTACCTAGTGGAAGAAGTGCCTGGTACCGGTGTGGTACAGGGTGATGCCGGCGGACTTGGCCGCCTCGATCACCTCGGCGTCACGCACGGAGCCGCCGGGGGACACGACGGCCTTGACGCCCGCATCGATGAGCACCTGGAGGCCGTCCGCGAACGGGAAGAACGCGTCCGAGGCCGCGACGGCGCCGCGCGCCCTCTCCTCGCCGGCGCGCGTCACCGCGAGGCCGCAGGAGTCCACACGGTTGACCTGGCCCATGCCGACGCCGACCGCGGCGCCGTCCTTCGCCAGCAGGATCGCGTTGGACTTCACGGCGCGGCACGCGCGCCATGCGAAGTCGAGGTCGGCGAGGGTGGCCTCATCGGCGGCCTCGCCCGCCACGAGCTCCCACGTGTCGGCGGGGTCGCCGGGAGCGTCGATCGCGTCGGCGGCCTGCACCAGCAGCCCGCCGGTGATGCGGCGCCACTCGGCCACCTGAGCGCGCGGCTCGACCGTCAGCAGGCGGATGTTCTTCTTCGCCTGCAGCACCTCCGCCGCGCCGTCCTCGAAGCCGGGGGCCACGACCACCTCGGTGAAGATGTCCTTGATCTGCTCCGCCGCGGCCACCGAGATGGGGCGGTTGGCGGCGATGACGCCGCCGAACGCCGACACGGGGTCGGTCGCGTGCGCCTTGGCGTGGGCCTCGGCGATGGTCTCCGCGACGGCGATGCCGCACGGGTTCGCGTGCTTGATGACCGCCACGGCAGGGCGGTCGAAGTCGTAGGCGGCGCGCAGCGCGGCGTCGGCGTCGACGTAGTTGTTGAAGCTCATTTCCTTGCCGTGGAGCTGGCGCGCCTGCGCGAGGCCACCGGCGACCGACGGGTCGGTGTACACGGCGGCGGACTGGTGCGGGTTCTCGCCGTAGCGCAGCGTCGCGGAGCGGTCGAAGGACGCGGCGACCCACTGGGGCAGGTCGGCGCCCTCCTCGGGGGCCACCACGGAGGTCATCCAGGACGCGACGGCGATGTCGTAGTCGGCGGTGTGGCGGAAGGCCGCGGCGGCGAGCGCCTGACGCTCGGCGAGGGTGAAGCCTCCCTCGGCGACGGCAGCGAGCACCTCGTCGTACCGGGCCGGGTCCACGACGACGGCGACCGACGGGTGGTTCTTGGCCGCGGCGCGCACCATCGACGGGCCGCCGATGTCGATCTGCTCCACCACCTCGTCCTGCGCGGCGCCGGAGGCGACGGTCTGCGTGAACGGGTAGAGGTTCACCACCACGAGGTCGAAGGGCGCGACGCCCAGCTCGTCGAGCTGCGCGCGGTGCGATTCGAGGCGGCGGTCGGCGAGGATGCCGGCGTGGACCCGGGGGTGCAGGGTCTTCACGCGGCCGTCGAGGCACTCGGGGAACCCGGTGAGCTCCTCGACACGCGTGACCGCCACGCCGGCGTCGGCGATCCGCGACGCCGTCGAACCGGTCGAGACGATCTCGACGCCCGCGGCGGCGAGGCCGCGAGCGAGGTCCTCGATCCCCGTCTTGTCGTACACCGAGATGAGTGCCCGTGCCACTGCCTGCCGCTCAGCCATGCTGCGCCTTCCGTTGTGCTTGATTCACGCGCCGAGGCGCGCACGTCTTCCATCGACGGTCCAGCCCTCGCGCGCCATCCTGCCCACCGTCTCGGTGACCAGGGCGCGCTCCGCGATCTTGATGCGCTCGTGAAGGGAGGACTCGGTGTCATCATCCCAGACCTCGACAGAGGCCTGGGCGAGGATCGGGCCCGTATCCACGCCCGCGTCCACGAGCATGACCGTGCAGCCCGTGATGCGTACGCCGTGCGCAAGAGCGTCCCTCACCCCGTGCGCGCCGGGGAACGAGGGGAGCAGCGCGGGGTGGGTGTTGACGATCCTGCCGCCGAAGCGGTCGAGGGTCGGGGCGCCGATGATGCGCATGAAGCCCAGGCACAGGACCAGGTCCGGCTCGTGGGCGGCGATCGCGTCGACGAGCGCCTCATCCCAGGCGGCGCGGTTCGCGAAGTCCAGGGGCGACACGACGGCGGAGGCGACCCCCGCATCGGCCGCGATGTCGAGGGCACCCACGGCGGGCTTGTCGGTGATGACGGCGGCGACGCTCGCGCCGTAGGCCTCGTCGGCGGCCGCCTCGAGGACGGCGCGCATGGTCGATCCGGCGCCGGAGGCGAGGACGACGAGGCGTGCGGGGGCGTGCCGGTTTGTCACGGGGCGAGCCTATCGGCATGCTGGGGTCACCTTCGATCCCAGGAGCACCGTGCCCGACAACGACACCCCGTCCCCGCAGCTGTCCCCTGCCGCGCGCCGTTACTCGGTGCCGTTCATGGTGCTGCTCGGGCTCACCCTGCTCCTGTACCTGTTCTCGATCCCCCTCGCGTACGGGATGCTGCTGACGGGCCCCGCCGCGGCCCTCGTGGGGCTCAGGGCGCTGTGGGTCACGCGCAAGGACAAGGCGCTGGCGTACTTCCGGCTGTCGATGACCTTCGGGACCATCGTGGCGGGCTTCATGACGGTCACCGCGCTGGGACTCGTCGTGTTCAACGGCATCATGACCGACCTGTCCGACTGCATGGACCGCGCCGTGACCCGCTCTGCCGCCGACCAGTGCGAGCAGGAGTATCAGGACTCGCTCAACAACGTCGTCGAGGACCTCTACGAGCGCTTCGGGGTCACGACGGGGTCGTGACCTCCTCGGCGGCCGATGCGTCGGTCGCCGCCCGCTCGGCGGCCTCCTGGCGCTCGCCCCTGCCCGCGCGCCAGCGCACCCAGGCATCCTTCAGCGCGAGCACTCCCGTCGCCGCCAGGTAGCCGCCCAGCACCAGTCCCGCGAGGGCGGTGGTGGTCGGGATGAGGTCGGCGCCCACCGACTCGGCGAGCCTGCCGGGGCCAATCGCGCCCGCCGCCATCGCGAGCACCGCGAGGCCTCCCACGGCGACGAGGCCGAGTGCCACGGCATCGGCCTTGGCATCGTCCCAGGTGAGAGCGCCGCGCCGGCGCGAGGCGAGGCGCACCGCGGCAGCTACCGCCACGAGCGCCAGCGGCACCCACACGAGCCATCCGCCGGCGACGTCCGGGAGGACGCCCAGCAGCGGTACCTCGGGCAACGCTCCGGCCGCCAATTCACCGGGCGCGTACGCGGAGCCGAGCCCCACGGAGAAGCCCTGTCCGGTGAGCCACGCGAGCATCCACACGATGATGGTCGGCGCGTAGGCGAGCTCGCCGATGGCGAGCACCACGCCGCCCACGCCGTCCACTCCCAGGCCGGTCGCGGCATCGGCCACCGCCCCGCGGCCCACGACGGCGAAGACGAGCGCGGTCACCGAGGCGAGGCCGAGCGCCCACGCGAGGGTCGCCGTCGCGCGCCTCGCGCCGCGCAGGACCCAGGCGGGAAGCTGCGTCAGCCAGGCAAACTCGGCGCCGTGCGCGCGCCAGATTCCCGCCGCGGCGGCGGGGGCGGCGATGAGTGCGGCAACGGTGCAGGCGCGCACGATGAGGCTGCCGCCCTCGGGCTGTCCCCCGAGCGCGATCGAGCCGATCACGCCCACCATGGCGACGTAACTCGCGACGGCGAGGGACCAGCTGGTCCAGGTGCGCGTGGCGAAGCGACGGGCGAGCCCCACCATGGCGGCGGCGCTCAGCACCGTGAGGCCGAGCGGCAGCAGGGTGATGGTGCCGATGCTCGTGACCGCGGGCACGCCGTGAGCCATGAGGAATACGGTGGTGGCCACTGTGAACGCGGAGCCCCATGGGATCCCGTCGATCGTGGTGGGGCCGGGGTCGGAGGCGATGACGGCCATCGCGAGGATGGTGACCGCGAGGTACGGGCCGAGCGCGGCCTGGACGCCGGCGAGGACGCCGCCCACCCAGCCGGGGTAACCCGAGAACCATTGCTGCAGCCACGCCCACGCGGAACGGAGCGGGGCGGTGGACGGGCGGCGCATGGTTCCTATGGTGACCCGTGAGCGCGCCGAATCCGAGCATCGGCGCGCAGCGGGGCCTCACCCACAGACGCCGACGCCCCGGGAGTCACGGAGGGCGTGGAATCCGAGAATTCCGCGCACCCGGCGACTCCCGGGGCGGACGGGTTACTTCGTGAGGAGGGCTCGCATGAGCTCGGCGGTCTCGGTGGGGGTCTTGCCCACCTTGACGCCGGCGGCCTCGAGGGCCTCCTTCTTCGCCTGCGCGGTGCCGGCCGAGCCGGACACGATCGCGCCGGCGTGGCCCATGGTCTTGCCCTCGGGCGCCTCGAAGCCGGCCACGTAACCCACGACGGGCTTCGTGACGTGCTCCTTGATGTACGCCGCAGCGCGCTCCTCGGCGTCGCCGCCGATCTCGCCGATCATGACGATCGCGTCAGTGTCGGGGTCGTTCTCGAACGCCTCAAGGCAGTCGATGTGGGTGGTGCCGATGACGGGGTCGCCGCCGATTCCCACCGCGGTCGAGAAGCCGATGTCGCGCAGCTCGAACATCATCTGGTAGGTCAGCGTTCCCGACTTGGACACGAGGCCGATCCGGCCGGCGCCGGTGATGTTCGCGGGAGTGATGCCCACGTTCGACTCGCCGGGGGTGATGAGGCCGGGGCAGTTGGGGCCGATGAGGCGCACCCCCTTGGACTTCGCGTACGCGTAGAACTCGGCGGTGTCCGCGACGGGCACGCCCTCGGTGATGATGACGGCCAGGCCGATGCCCGCGTCCACTGCCTCGATGACCGCGGCCTTGGTGAAGGCGGGGGGCACGAACAGCACGGTGACGTCGGCTCCGGTCTCAGCCATCGCATCGGCCACCGTCCCGAACACCGGGATGTCGGTGCCGTCGAAGTCGACGGACGTGCCTGCCTTGCGGGGGTTCACGCCGCCAACGATGGTGGTGCCGGAGGCGAGCATGCGCGCGGTGTGCTTGGAGCCCTCCGAGCCGGTCATGCCCTGGACGATGACCTTGGAGTCCTTGTTGATGAAGATCGACATGTGAGGCTCCCTTACGCGTTGGCCAGCTCGGCGGCCTTGGCCGCAGCGCCGTCCATGGTGTCGACGATGGTCACGAGCGGGTGGTTCGCGGCGGCGAGGATCTCGCGGCCCTCGTCCACCGAGTTGCCGTCGAGGCGGACCACGAGCGGCTTGGTGGCCGCGTCGCCGAGCGTCTCGAGCGCGCCCACGATGCCGTTCGCGACCTCGATGCAGCTGGTGATGCCGCCGAAGACGTTGACGAACACGCTCTTCACCTGAGGGTCGTTCAGAATCACGTCGAGGCCGTTGGCCATGACGGCCGCCGAGGCGCCGCCGCCGATGTCGAGGAAGTTGGCGGGCTTCACGCCGCCGTGGGCCTCGCCGGCGTAGGCGACCACGTCGAGGGTCGACATAACCAGGCCGGCGCCGTTGCCGATGATGCCGACGGAGCCGTCGAGCTTCACGTAGTTGAGGTTCAGGGCCTTGGCCTTCGCCTCGAGCGGGTCGGCGGCTGCCTTGTCCTCGAGGGCCTCGTGGTCCTCGTGGCGGAAGCCGGCGTTCTCGTCGAGCGTCACCTTGCCGTCGAGCGCGATGATGGCGCCGTCCTCGGTGCGCACCAGGGGGTTCACCTCGACGAGCGTGGCGTCCTCGTTGGCGTAGACGGTCCACAGTTTCTGGATGACGTCGGCGACGGGCGCCTTCAGGTCCTCGGGGAAGTTCGCCGCGTCGACGATCTCGGCGGCCTTGGCGGCGTCGATGCCGACCAGCGGGTCCACCGCGACGCGGGCGAGTGCCTCGGGCCGCTCGACGGCGAGCTGCTCGATCTCCATGCCGCCCTCGACGGAGCACATCGCCAGGTAGCGGCGCTCCGCGCGGTCAAGCAGCACCGAGAAGTAGAACTCCTCGGCGATGGCCGCCCCGGCCGCGATCATCACGCGGTGCACGGCGTGGCCCTTGATGTCCATGCCGAGGATCTGCGCCGCGGCGGCCTCGGCCTCCTCGGGCGAGCGGGCGAGCTTCACGCCGCCGGCCTTGCCACGTCCTCCGGTCTTCACCTGGGCCTTGACGACAACGACGCCGCCACCCAGCTTCTCGGCGGCGGCCTTGGCCTCCGCGGGGGTCTCGGCGACGATGCCGGGCAGCACGGGAACCCCGTGCTTCTCGAACATGTCCCGAGCCTGGTACTCGTACAGGTCCATGTGCGTCCTTGCTGTCGTGAAAGGCCGCGCGGGTCTCGCGCGCCAGTACGTGGGGGTCACGATACCGGGTCGATGTTGCACCCCGGTGACGCTCCCCGCTTGGCGTCACAGGGATCCCCTGGGTTCTTTTTCCGCCGGAGGCGAGCCCAGGGGATCCCCGTGACGGTGCGAGGCGGTTAGGCGACCCCGAAGCGGTTCGCGACGTCCTTGATCGACTGGGCCGACGCAAGCAGGGCTGCGGTCTCCGCCTCGTCCATCGGGACGGTCGCGTGGTGCTCGATGCCGTGGCGACCCACGACCGCGGGAAGCGACATGCAGACCTCGCCCACGCCGGGGTAGTCGATCAGGGTCGAGACCGGCATGATCCGGCGCTGGTCGCCCAGCACGGCCTCGACGATCCTGGCTCCCGCGGCGCCCACCGCGTAGTTGGTCGCGCCCTTGCCCTCGATGATCGTGTAGGCCGAGCGCATCACGTCGTGGTGGATCTGCTCGCGCTTCTCGGGCGTCATCACGACGTTGCCCTCGCGGTCGCGCCACTCGGACAGCAGCTGCCCGCCGATGGTGGCCGACGACCACAGCGCCACCTCGGAGTCGCCGTGCTCACCCGCGATGTACGCGTGGACGTTGCCGACGGCGACGTCGCAGGTCGCGGCGATCTGGTGACGCAGGCGGGACGTGTCGAGCGCGGTGCCCGAGCCGAACATCTGCGCCGGGTCCATTCCCGACTTCTTGATCGCGGCGTAGGTGACCACGTCGACGGGGTTCGTGACGAGGATGTAAATCGCGTCGGGCGCCACCTTCAGCAGGGGCGGCAGCACCTTGTCCATGAGCGAGATCGTGGCTCCCGCGAGGTCCATGCGGGACTGGCCCGGCTGCTGCTTGGCGCCGGCGGTGATGACCACCACGTCGGAGCCCGACACGACGTCCACGTCGTCCGAGCCCAGCACCGTCGCCTCGGGCATGAACTGGATGCCCTGGGCGAGGTCGAGCGCCTCCGCCTCAACCTTCGCCTTGTTGATGTCGTACAACGCGACGGTACGCGCGAATCCGCGCATCAGGCCTGCATACGCGAGGGTCGCACCGACCGCTCCCGCTCCGACGATCGACACCTTCGAGGTCTTGCTCTCCACGGTTTCCTCCTGGGATGGGGGCTGTGGCGCCAGCCTACTTGGCGGCCGCGGCACCCGCGCCGCTTCGCGGTCGGGTGGCGAAGGGGCGCGGCGCGTGACAAAGCGACGGCTCCTGGGGGCGACACTCCGCGCCCTCGGGCGCGCCGCTCGGCGTGTCAGCCAGATCACCGTCACTTCGTGACCAGATGACCGGGTCGCGACGGGCCGATGCGACGGCCGGGCCCGCGGCGGCCGGGCCCGCGGCCAGCGAGCGATCGCCCGTCAGGGACGCGTGGGAACGCAGAGGTCGCCGTCCACCACCTCGGCGGTCGGGCCGTCGACGTTGATGCCCGCGAGAGTCTCCCAGCGCTGCTCGACATACTGCTGGGAGCCAGCACACCACCGGTCGTGGGTAGTGGTGCCGGCGCCGAGCGGAAGGCGATCGCCCGCGTAGGTGAAGGACTGGCCTCCCGCCTCGACGCCGTCGAGCCCCGAGGGCCCCGCCCACGGCTGGAGGACCCACCCGTCGCCGCCGCAGCGCGGCTCGGGCTCGCCTGGCTCGAGCAGGTCGACGTCCTCGTTGACCTCCACCGGCACGTCGCAGTCGGGGTCGAAGACGAGGGCTCCCCCGGTCAGCACGATGTCGTCCGTGCACGCCTGCGTCCGCGCGGTCGTGATGGTGGGCTCGACCATCGTCACCTCGACGCGGGTCAGCCCCCACACGTCGACGAGGGGTGCACGCCCGGTCGACTCCAGGGTGGCGTCGAGGGTGATCTCACCACACCCGCCGTCCACGACGGTCGCCGTCTGGGACACCTCCGTGGCGGCCCCGTCAACAGACCGGACCGGCACGGCCGTCAGGACGGCTGCGACGCCCAGCGCCGCCACCGCGACGCCCACCTTCACCCACCACGACATGGGCTCCCCCTTGCCGCGCCGCCGCGGACGGGCGGTGCGTTGAGGGAAACCTATCCCGGCCGGGGTCCGCGCGCTACAGCTTTTCGAGCGCGTTGAACCGCAGCACCAGGCGCTTCACTCCCTCGGTGCCGAAGTCGACCTTGGCGACGGCGTTGCGACCCGAACCCTCGGTGCCCACCACCTTGCCCATGCCGAACTTGTCGCTCATCACGCGGTCTCCCACCTCGAAGCCCACGTCGCCGATGCCGCCACCTGGCGGGCTCGGCGGCACGTACCGCGAGGTGACGGCGCCGGCGCGTGAGTACGCGTTGCCGTCGGCCCTGTCCTGGTTGCCTCCGTAGCCGCCGCCACCGAAGCCACCGGAGCCGCCCCACGACCCGGAGCGGCTTGTGCCGCGGTCGGAGCGGGCCCTGAGCGAGGCCATCGACGTCTGCGCGATCTTCCACTCGATGAGCTCGGCGGGGATCTCCTCGGTGAACCGGGATGCGCCAAAGTACTGCGGCGCTCCCCAGCTCGAGCGCACCTGCGCACGCGTGAGGTACAGCTTCTGGCGGGCGCGCGTCAGGCCCACGTATGCCAGGCGCCGCTCCTCCTCCATGTCCTTGGTCTCGCCGGACTCGATGGAGCGCATGTGGGGGAAGGTGCCGTCCTCCATGCCGGTGAGGAACACCACGGGGAACTCGAGGCCCTTCGCTGTGTGCAGCGTCATCATGGTGACCACGCCGCCCGCGCCGTCCTCGTCGGGAAGCTGGTCGGCATCGGCCACGAGGGCCACCTTCTCGAGGAAGTCCTCGAGCGTGCCCTCGGGGTTCTCCTCGGAGAACTCACGCCCCACGGCGACGAGCTCCATGATGTTCTCGACGCGGCTCGCGTCCTGCGGGTCGTCCGAGGCGCGGTACGCGGTGAGCATCCCGGAGCGGTCGGCGATGGCGTCCAACACACCCGCGGGGCCGTTGTCGGCGGCGATGGCGCGAAGGTCGTCCATCAGCGACACGAAGTCGCCGATGGCGCGCACGGCACGGGTCTGCAGGCCCGCCTCGTCCGCCCGCCGCAGCGCATCGCCGAAGCTGACGGACGCATCGGCCGTCGTGAGAGAACGCCGCAGGCCGTCGATACCCTCGACGGCGGTGTCGCCGATGGCGCGTCGCGGGGTGTTGATGATGCGCCGCATCGCGATGTCGTCGTCCTCGTTCACGATCGCCGAGAGGTAGGCGAGCATGTCCTTGATCTCCTTGCGGTCGTAGAAGCGCGTGCCTCCGATGACCTTGTAGGGGATCTCCGCGCGCATGAACCGCTCCTCCAGTGCGCGCGACTGCGCGTTGGCGCGGTACATGATCGCGATGTCGCCCGCCGAGTAGTCGCCCGCGTCGAGGAGTCGGCGAATCTCGCCGGCGATGTACTGGGCCTCGTCCTGCTCGGACTCGCCCGCGTAGCCCTCAATCTTGGCGCCGGCCCCGGAGTCGGTCCACAGGTTCTTGGGGCGGCGGCCCTCGTTGTTCTTGATGACGGCGTTGGCGGCGCTCAGGATGTTCTGCGTCGAGCGGTAGTTCTGCTCGAGGCGCACGATGTGCGCGGCCGGGTAGTCCGCCTCGAACTCGAGGATGTTGCGGATCGTGGCGCCACGGAACGCGTAGATCGACTGGTCGGCGTCACCCACGACGGTGAGCTCTCCCGGCGGCAGCTCGGGGTCTCCCGCCTTGCCGATGAGCTCGCGCACCAGGATGTACTGCGCGTGGTTGGTGTCCTGGTACTCGTCCACCAGGACGTGGCGGAAGCGCTCCCGGTAGGCGCGCGCCACCTGCGGATTCTGCTGCAGCAGGCGCACGGTGCGCACGATGATGTCGTCGAAGTCGACGGCGTTCGCGGCGTCGAGGCGGCGCTGGTATTCGGCGTAGGCGCGGCCCGCGGCGTGGTCGATGGAGAACTTGGAGGCCTTCTCGGTGGCCGCGAGCGCCTCCATGGGGCTGATCAGCTCGTCCTTGAACTTGCCGATGCGGTTCAGCAGCGCCTTGGGGGTGAACTTCTTGGGGTCGATGTCCAGTTCCTTGGACACGAGCTTCATGAGGTTCGCCGAGTCGGTCTGGTCGTAGATCGAGAAGGTCGACTTCAGCCCCGCGGCCGCGTGGTCGGCGCGCAGGATGCGCACGCACGCGGAGTGGAAGGTCGACACCCACATGCGCCGCGCATCGGGCCCCACGAGGTTCTCGACGCGCTCACGCATCTCGCCGGCGGCCTTGTTGGTGAACGTGATCGCGAGGATCTCGTGAGGCCGCGCGCGGCCCGTCGCCAACAGGTAAGCGATGCGGTGGGTGAGGACGCGCGTCTTGCCCGAGCCCGCTCCGGCCATGATCAGCAGCGCCTCGCCGGCGTGCTCGACGGCCTCGGCCTGCGAGGGGTTCAGCCCCTCCACCAGCGAGGCGGCGTCGGGCAGCGGCTCTCCCCAGCCACCTCGTCGGGGCGCGGCCGATGCGGTGGCCGGCTGGACAGGCTCGGCCGGCGGCGTCCAGGCCTCCTCAGGCATGGGCTCGTCCTCGGCCTCCGGCGCGGGCTCGGGTCCGGGCTCCCAGTCGGGCTCCTCCTCGGGCCAGGGCGCGGGCTCGTAGACGGGAGCGGCGTCCCCTCCACGGGAAGGCGCCGGCGGCGCCTGCGGGGCGGGCGCCTGGGGCTCAGAGGCGGCAGCGCGGCCACCGCCCTTGGCGGGCTTGATCGGGTCCGGGCCGTCGAGTTCGAAGAGCGCATCCATGACCCGAAAAGTCTAGGCGCTGGCGGTGACACCGGGGGCCGGGCCGGCGGCGCCGGGGCTTGCCACACCCACGCGGTCCCTGCCCGACGTCTTTGCCTCGTACAGCGCCCTGTCGGCGGCGGCCAGGAGCGCCATCGCGCCCTCGCCCGCGTCGCGGAACGCGACACCGACGGACAGCGTGAGGTCGACCGCGCCGTCGGTGACCTCCATCGGGGCGTCCGCGATGCTCGCGCGCAGCGCCTCGAGGGTGGCGACGAGGCCGCGGTCGCCGTCACGCGCGAGGAGGAGGAACTCGTCTCCGCCCCAGCGGGCCACCAAGCAGCCCGGCGCGAGGTCGTGGTCCAGCCGGCGCGCCACCGCGCGGATCACCTCGTCGCCCACCGCGTGGCCGCGGGCGTCGTTGATGTCCTTGAAGCGGTCGATGTCGACGAGCGCCACGCAGGCGGCACGCGTGGGGTCGGCATCGAGCTCGTCGAGGACTCGCATCACGGGACGCCGGTTCGCGATCCCCGTGAGGTCGTCGGTGTTGGCGCGGCGTTCCCCGATGGCGGCAAGGCGGGTCAGTTCTCGCTCCGCGCGCGCCGTCCTCAGCAGGATGAGGGTCAGCGAGGTGAGCACCGCGGCGATCCCGCCGAGGCGCGTCACGCTCGCCATCGTCTCGAAGACGGCATCGTCCACGGGCACGGCGGAGGTCGCCGGCGGCGCGAAAATCTCGACCGCGAGCATCGCGAGGATGACCGTCCCGCAGAACACCAGGCGGGTCACCACCAGGCGCTCGGGCACCACGACGAGGGTGACGAAGCCCACCGCGAGGAACAGGCTCTGCACGCCCGACGCCACGGAGAACGTCGCGGCGAAAGGCACCAGACACACGAAGGTGGTGGCGAGCACCGCGATGGCGGCGCCGATGACCCGACCGCGCCACGCCGCGACCGCCGCCCCCAGATAAACGGGGAGGGCAAGCAGGCCGAGGGTCAGGAACAGCGCGTCGCCGGGAGGGCTCCACCACAGGAACAGCGCCAGGTAGGCGGCGGCGGTGGCCATCGACGCCAGCGAGAGCGTCACGACGACCGTCCGGCTGGGAGTGCCGCGCCTGTCGTAGCCCGCACGCACGACGCGCACCGCCGCCCCCATGTCCATCCGCCCCATGGTCGGTCATCGTAGAGCGGACAGCGGCTCCCGTCGCGGGGAACCGTGAACTCCAGGGCTACACGATTCGCCGCTGAGCCGCCCAGTGCGCCAGCTCGTGGCGGTTGGACAGCTGCAGCTTGTGCAGCACCTTTCCCACGTGAGTCTCGACCGTCTTGATGGAGATGAAGAGCTTCTCGCCCACCTCGCGGTACGTGTAGCCGCGCGCGATAAGGCGCATGACCTCTTGCTCGCGGGCGGTGAGCTGATCGAGCTCGTCGTCCTCGATGGCCACCTCGCCGCCGGCCGCGCCGAACGCATCGAGGACAAAGCCCGCGAGGCGAGGCGAGAACACGGCGTCTCCGCCCGCGACCCTGCGCACGGCATCGGACAACTCCGGGCCGGAGATGGACTTGGTGACGTACCCCCGGGCTCCCGCACGGATCACGGACACGACGTCCTCTGCCGAGTCGGACACGCTCAGCGCCAGGGTGCGGGTGCCCTCCACGCGGCCCTTGATCTCGGCAAGCACGTCGAGCGCCCCGGCTCCGGTGCCTCCGGGAAGGTGCACGTCGAGGATCACCACCTCGGGACGCTTGTCGAGGATCTCCGCGATCGCCGACTCGACGTCACGCGCCTCCCCCACGACCTCGATCTGGTCGTCGAGCGACTCGCGCACTCCCACGCGAATCACGTCGTGGTCGTCGACGATCACCACGGTGACGGACATCAGGACTCCCTTCGGGGGATGGACAGGGCAACCTCGGTGCGGCCGCCAGGGGACGAGTGGATCTCGGCGTGGCCGCCGTGGCGCTCCACGCGGCCGATGATCGATTGGCGAATACCCAGACGGTCGTCGGGGATCGCGCGGGGGTCGAAGCCGGGGCCGGCGTCGCGCACGAAGACCTCGAACGCATCGGCCGTGAGCTCGGCGTACACGGAGATGGGGCCGATGCCGTGGCGGGCGGCGTTCTTCGCCGCCTCGCGCGTCGCGGCCACCGCCGCGCGTAGGTCCTCCGTGAGGGGCGCGTCCCCCACGGTGACGGTGTCGACCACCACGGAGTGCGCGTCCTCGACCTCGCCGATGGCCTCCGCGACGGCGGTCGCGACGGACGCGTCCGGGTCGCGCCGCTCGCCGTACAGGTAGGCGCGCAGGTCGCGCTCCTGGGCGCGGGCCAGGCGCGCCACGGCATCGGGGTCGGTGGCCCTGGCGCGGATGAGGGTGAGGGTCTGCAGCACCGAGTCGTGAAGGTGGGCGGCGATCTCGGCGCGCTCGTGCTCGCGGATGCGCGCCTGGCGCTCGATGGAGACCTGCCGGATGGCGCGCATCCACCAGGGCGCGAGCATGAGCCCCAGCCCCAGCAGGATGACGAGGGTGGTGACGACGGAGCGCACCGCCATGCTGTCGGTGTAGTCCCACAGCGCGAACCACCACAGCGCGGTGATCCCCAGCGCGAGCCCGATGAGGAGCCGCCACCAGTCGTCGCGCCGGAACAGTCCCGACACGTCGAGCCGCCACGGGTCCTGCCCGAAGGCACCGTCCAGCGGGCTCCACGTCAGCGCAAGCGACACCAGGAACAGGATCAGCGGGATCAGCCACCCGGGCAGGTCCTCGCCTCCCCAGCGATCGAACGCGAGAACCCCGGCGATGGCCAACATCGCGACGCCGCCGAGCGCGCGCCACCACACTGGCGCGCCGCGACGGCGCTGCAGGGGGCGGGCGACCCTGGGGGTCGGGGCGGTGGTCACGGCATCCATCGTCACACAGCGCACCGCGCGGAAGCAGGCATATCGCGCGATATCAGGGGCGGATCCTCCTGAAGATCAGGGTGCCGATCAGGGCGTCCCCTCATAGCGGTCCCGGCCTTGTCGTTGCGACAGTGGAGCCATCGTCGGGCGGCCCGTCCGCCCCAGGAACCTCAGGAGTGACATGAGCGAGACACCGCAGCCGCCGCAGGAGGCCGCGTTCTTCACCGCGATCCGTGGCTGGGACATCCAGCGCGGCGACCGCCTGCTCGGCGGCGTCGCATCCGGGCTCGGCGCCAAGGTGGGCATGGCCCCCGTACCCGCCAGGCTCCTCATGGTGCTGGCAGGCGTCCTTCTCAACGGCCTCGTGCTGCTCGCGTACGCCGCGGCGTGGGCGCTGCTTCCCGACCGCCATGGGTCGATCGTCATTCAGGACTTCGGCCGCGGCGTCACCAACGTGGGTGCGCTCATCGGCATCGCGATCATGGGCGTGCTGGGATTCGTCACCATCGACAACGGCGGGCTGTTCGGCGGCATCTTCGGCGCCGACCCGTTCCCCTGGGACAGCCTCGGCAACTTTGGCCCCTTCGAGATCATCGCCGCGTTCTTCGGCGTCATGATCCCGCTGGCGATCCTCGGCGGCCTGGTCTTCCTCATCGTCTACCTCGTACGACGCAACAAGGCCGGCACTGTGCACTCCGGGCCGGGCGGGACGTACTGGACGAGCCAGCAGCAGGACTCCGGCGCGACCCCTCCCCCGTACCAGGCAGCGGCCGATGCCACCGCCGGTGCCGCGGAAGCGGCGCCCGGCGAGGACGGCGAGGTGCACGACGAGGCGCCTGGCGAGGCGACCTCACCCGAGCAGCCCGCAGCCGCCGCTGCGGCCGCGGCGGCAAGTGCAACATCGGCCACGGGAACCACGGGCCAGCCTCAGCCGTGGGAGCCCGCCCTCCTTCCCGGCGACCCGCGCGTCACGGTGCCGCCACGGCAACATCACCAGGGACGCCAGAACCCGCACGGCACACCCGCCGCCGACCCGTGGGCCTCCTCGTACGCGTGGAACGCCTCGACCGGCGAGCGGTCCACCACGCCCGCCTACGCCCCCGCCCGTCCCCCGAAGCCGCCGCGCGTGCCCGGGCCCGGCAAGGCAGCCTGGCTCGCCTTCCTCGGGGTGCTGGTCATCGCGGTCGCCGTGGTGTTCGCCATCGCCCGCTCGGGTCAGCTCGCGGTGAGCCCGGTCCTCGCCTGGGGAGCCATCATCACGATGGGCCTCGGCGCTGTCCTGCTGGTCGTCGCGCTCTCGGGGCGTCGTTTCGGATTCCTCGGCTTCCTGTCGGTGTGCGCCGTCGCCGTGTCGATCCCGATGGTCGCCAACGCGGACACCATCCGCGCCAACTACGGCGACTGGGGCTACTGGATGGACGGCAGCGCCATCGACTACGAGGAGGCCTTCGGCTTCGACGACGGAGGCCCCGAGCCCGAGGCGTCGGCCACGGCCACGGGCCCCGAGCAGGTCAGCATCCGTGAGGCCTTCGGCGACGACTACACGACCATCTACGCCGCGGGCAGCTGCTGGGACTACTCCGACAGCGCCAGCGAGGAGATGTTCGGCCCCGCCGACTCCTACATCCAGCTCTCCACCGTCGACGAGGACATGTCGATCCCCGTGCGCGGGTCGACGACCGAGGCCGTCATCCCCTCGGGCACCTCGCTGATCGTCACGTCGCCGGGGTCGGTCACCGTCGACTTCACCGAACGCCAGGTGTGGTGCGACCTGTGGAACGACGGCACCGCCGACTCCACGGTCCTTGACCTCGCCGCCGGCGACGGCCCGGTGCTGACCCTGGAGGCACCCGACGTGTCCACGCTCTACATCACCGAGGAGGTCTCCCAGTGATCACCACCGCCCCCGTCCGCCGCCGCGCGGGCCAGCGCATCGCCTCCGCCCTGTGGGCGCTGCTCGTCATCGGCGCCGGCATCATGATGGCCGTCGCGTTCTCCGGGACCGCGATCGACCTCGAGCTCGCCGCCATCATCGCCCTGGGGGCCGTGGGTGGATGGCTCGTGCTGTCCGCCGTCCTCAGCGGCATCGGCCGCTCGAAGGAGATCCGCGAGGCCACCGCCCCCGTGGTCGAGGAGCCCCTTGAGGAGCCGGCCGCGCCCGCCGACGAGTCCACCCCCGAGGACGACGAGGACGCCGTCGCGCCCACGGCGCCGATGCCCGTTGCACCCTCGGAGGCCACCCCCACCGAGGTGCTCTTCACCGACGTGGATCGGGACCGCGAGGACGGCACAGAGACCCCGCGCGGCTGACGCGGCCTCACGATCACGGCGTGCCCTCGCGGGAAGCGAGGGCACGCCGTCGTCGTTGGCAACCGTGACGCCAACCCCAAAGGAGCCTCACGTGAACCGCCGCCTGGCCGCCCTGCCCCTCGCCGCCGCCGTCGCCCTTGCCGCCTGCTCGACGGACGCGGACGACACGGGCAACGGCACGCCCGACGCATCGGCCACCGCCACTCAGGCGAACCCCGACGCCTCCCCCACATCCCAGACCGACGCGTCGATCGACGTCGACTCCGGCGGCGACCCGACGGCGGACGCCCAGGACGCGGAGGGCGTGGCCTCGCTCGGCACCGCCAACGCCACCCTGGCGGTCACGCTGCCGGACGAGTGGCAGTACGAGGGAACCTACGGCGATGGCGCACTCCCCTACGCGGTGCTGGTGGACGCGAGCCAGCCGTTCGACCTCTCCGAGCCCGGCTCGGACGCCTACCGGGAGTCCGTGTGGGTGCAGGTCGAGACGTACCGGGTGGGCGGCGAGTCCCCGTTCGCCGATGCCGTCGCCGACGACGCCGCGGGGCTCGCCGAGCAGCTGGAGGCCGCCTACGGCGGAGAGGCCACCGAGGTCGACGGACGCGACACTCCCCTGGTGCACGGCACCTACGAGGACGCCGGCGAGGACGTCGAGGACCTGTACGCGCTGCACGGCGACCTGTGGGTCCTCGCTCGCGCCTGGAACGTGGACGTCGCGGGGTACGTCGATGGCGACGACGTGCCGATCCTCACCGCGGTGCTCGAGACCTCCGAGGTCAAGTAGCCCCGGGTCCGTATGGCCCACACCTGAAACGCATGAGGCGCGTGTGACAGTGCGGGACTGTCACACGCGCCTCGTGCGTGTCACCCGTCACCTCCGTGGGCAAAAGCGACGGCGGTGACGGGCGCGGGGATTACTCCCACTCGATGGTGCCCGGCGGCTTCGACGTGACGTCGATGACCACGCGGTTGACCTCGCGCACCTCGTTGGTAATGCGGTTGGAGATGTGCGCGACAACGTCGTAGGGAAGTCGCGACCAGTCGGCGGTCATCGCGTCCTCGGAGGACACGGGGCGCAGCACGATGGGGTGGCCGTAGGTGCGACCGTCTCCCTGGACGCCCACGGAGCGGACGTCGGCGAGCAGCACCACGGGGCACTGCCAGATCTCCTGGTCGAGCCCTGCCTTGGTGAGCTCCTCGCGCGCGATCGCGTCGGCGGCGCGCAGGATGTCCAGGCGATCCTCGGTGACCTCGCCGATGATGCGGATGCCGAGACCGGGGCCGGGGAACGGCTGGCGGCCCACGATCTCCTCGGGAATGCCCAGCTCACGGCCCACGGCGCGGACCTCGTCCTTGAACAGCGCGCGCAGCGGCTCGACGAGCGAGAACTGAAGGTCGTCGGGAAGGCCACCCACGTTGTGGTGGCTCTTGATGTTCGCCGCGCCCTCGCCGCCGCCGGATTCGACGACGTCCGGGTACAGCGTGCCCTGGACGAGGAACTCGACGTCCTCGCCGTGGGCGCCTGCCTCCTCGACCACCTGACGCGCGGAGTCCTCGAACACGCGGATGAACTCGCGGCCGATGATCTTGCGCTTGGTCTCGGGGTCGCTCACGCCGGCGAGCGCATCGAGGAACCGCTTCTTCTCGTCGCGGATGATAAGACGCACGCCGGTGGAGGCGACGAAGTCCTTCTCGATCTGCTCCACCTCGCCGGCGCGCATGAGGCCGTGGTCGACGTGGATGCAGGTGAGCTGGTCGCCGACGGCCTTCTGCACGAGCGCGGCAGCGACGGCGGAGTCGACGCCGCCGGACAGCGCGCAGATGACCCGCTTGGAGCCCACCTGCGCGCGGATGCGCTCGACCTGCTCGTCGATGACGTTGGCGCTGGTCCAGTCGGGGGCGATGCCCGCGACGTTGTACAGGAAGTTCTCGATCGCGGCCTGGCCCTCGGGCGAGTGCTTGACCTCGGGGTGCCACTGCACGCCGCACATCTTGACGTCGAGGTTCTCGAAGGCGGCGACGGGCGCGCCCTCGGTCGTGGCGAGGACGGTGAAGCCCTCGGGGGCGGCCTGCACGGAGTCGCCGTGGCTCATCCACACCGTCTGCTCGGCGCCGGAACCCGCGAGCGCCGTGCCCGCATCGGCCACCGTGGCGACGGTGCGGCCGTACTCGCGGCGGCCGGTCTGCGCGACGGTGCCGCCCATGGCCTGCGCCATGGCCTGGAAGCCGTAGCAGATGCCCATGATCGGCACGCCGGCGGTGAAGATGGCAGGGTCGATGCTCGGGGCGCCCTCCTCGTACACGGACGAGGGGCCGCCGGACAGGATGATGCCGGCGGGGTTCTTCGCGAGCATGCGCTCGGCGCTCATCGTGTGGGGGACGACCTCGGAGTACACGCTCGCCTCGCGCACGCGACGCGCGATGAGCTGGGCGTACTGGGCGCCGAAGTCGACGACGAGGACGGGCCGATGCTGGGTCTCGGCAGCGACCTCGGCTGCGGGCTGGGCGGTCATGCGGTGGCCTCCTTGGGGGCGAGCTCATCGGAGATGCGGCGCTCGACGACGAACGACAGGAACGGGACGATGCCGCCGAAGAACATCGTGGCCAGGCGGCCGTAGCCCCACTTGGCCTGCAGCCACAGCTGCAGCACGGTCACGAGGTAGACCATGTAGACGAAGCCGTGGATCTGGGCGATGACCAGCATCGTGGGGTCGATCGACTCCTTGAGGCCCTCGAGTCCGGGGATGTAGCGGATCATCCCGACGAACACGACGATGAGCAGCGTTCCGGTGATGATCGCCATCACCTTGTAACGGGTGAGGGCGCCGGGGGTGATGGCCGGGCGGGTGGCGGGCGAGGTCACGGGGATCCTTCCTTGACGCTTTCCGGGGCGGGCTGCGCGGAGGCGTCCGCGTCCGGCTGCACCCGGCCATTGTCCCGTATCCAGCGCACGCCGACGAACAGGAAGAACGCGCCGAACAGCCACCACTCGAGCGCGTACACGATCGACCGGAAGTTCAGCTCGTGCTCGGGCTCCGGGTCGGGGATGGCGTTCAGCCCCTCCTCGGGTTCGTCCGCCACGAGCAGCGCCGAGTACAGGGGGCTCTCCCAGTGCTGGGCGAAGACCGCGGGCGACAGCGTCGACGCCCAGTAGGCGCCCTCCGGCGCCGCGTCATCGACGGAGGCCGATGCTCCCTCGGACCCCCTCAGATAGCCCTCCAGGGAGGTGGCCTCGCCGGGGCCGCCGAGCTCATCCACGGCATCGGCCGGCAGCCAGCCCACCACGACGGGAAGCGTCGCCGCCTCGCCGGTGCCGGTGGCGTCGGCGTCCACCGTGAAGGGGCGCACCACCAGGACGGCCTCGACGCCGTCGATCACGCGTCCGCCGCCGACGAGGGCGGCGTCGTCATCGGCGTAGGAACCCTCGACCGTCACCGTCTTGCCCACGCCGGACTCGGCGGGGCTCGCGGGTGCGAGGGCGTCGGCCAGCGGGACGGCCTCGGCGGTCGCCACGACGTCGCCCTGCTCGGTCCCGACCCGCCACTGCCACAGGCCGAGCGAGCCGCACACCCCCAGCACGACGGCGAGGACGGCGCACACGCCGACGATCACGCCCCAGCGGAGGGCTCCCGGCCTGGCGCTCATCCGTTGTCCCGTCGGCGCTGCCTCGCGGGCGCCTCGGAGGCGGCGTCGGCCGCCGGCATGGTGGTCGCCACCTGGTCACGTCCCTTCCGCTTCGCGTCATACAACGCACTGTCCGCCCGGATCAGCGCGTGGTGCGGGGTGCCGGCGTGGTCGCCCACGGTCAGGCCCACCGACATCGTCACGCGGTGCTCGTGGCCGTCACAGGCGAAAGGGGTGTCGCCCACGGCGGAGCGGACCCGCTCCATCGTGGTGGCGGCGTCCTCGAGCGTTGACTCGGGTAACACGAAGATGAACTCCTCGCCTCCCCATCGTCCCACGGAATCGGTGAGCCGCAGGTGCGTGCGCAGGCGGGCTCCCACGTTCTCCAGCACGGTGTCGCCGCAGCCGTGGCCGTGCTCGTCGTTGAGCGCCTTGAAGTGGTCGAGGTCGCCGATGGCGAGGCAGAAGTCGGCACCGTCGTGATGCGCGAGGGTCGCGAGGCGTTCGAGCACCGGGCGCCTGGTGGCAAGGCCGGTCAGCGCGTCGGTATTCGCCAGGAACTCGGCGCGGCGTGCGCTGAGGTCCGCGAGCGCTCGGGCCTGCTCGACCCGATGGTGGGCGAGCGCTGCCGCCATGAACAGGATGAAGGCCGTCAGCAGGGCGTTGATCGAGAACAGCGTCTGCAGCAGCGCCGCGGGCATCGCGTAGAGGGCGCCGCCGGCGGGCATGCCGACCTGGCACGCGAGGAAGGCCGCGAGCGCGACGGCGAGGGTCACCCATCGCCACACCGCCTGGCGCTCGGTGAACATGACGTAGACCAACTGGCCAGCGGTGAGCAGGTACAGGTGCATCCCCGCCTCCCACCCCAGGAACACCGTCGCGGTCACCATCTGCGCCATCGGCACCGCGAAGGCGAGCAGCGCCGCGGCGAGCTGGCGCCCCAGCCGGGCGAGCAGGATGCCCGCGACGTAGCCGGCCACCCAGAAGATGTGGGCGACGATGAGCCCGCCCAGCCCGATGATGTCGTACGTGAGGTAGAACGCGGCGTACGACAGGGTGAGGATCAGCGAGAAGACCAGGAACGCGTGGGTGGTGCCGACGGCGCGGCCAGCGGCGCCCGTGAGCGCCCCCACCCTGCGGTCAAGGACGCGCACGGCAATGCCGGTGAGCGTCCCGCGCGCGCGTGCGGGGGTGGTGGTCATCACGGTCCCCATCTCTGGCGGCCCGCGACGTGTCGACCGTGTCGCGGGGCCCCGCCGCCTCAGCGCGCACCAGCCTAGTTCGGCGCCCCGCGGCTCGCCACCGATACGGGACCGGCTCGTACGCCCCCGAGCGGGCTTCTACCGGGCCTATCGTCACGGGCACCGATGCCGCGGACGTGTAAGGATGGGCGCGTGGCACGAAGCATCTACATCGCATCGGCCGAGGGCGACACCGGTAAGTCCACCGTCGCTCTCGGGATCACCCGCCTGCTGGCCCGAACGGTCGGCCGTGTGGGGATCTTCCGACCCGTCGCGCGAGTGGCCGACGGATCCGACTACGTTCTCGATCTGCTCCTGGGGCAGGACGGCGTGGTGACCTCCAACGATGACGCCGTGGGCGTCACGTACGAGGACGTCCATACCGATCCCGAGGCGGCGCTCGCGACCATCGTCGCCCGCTACCACGAGGTGGCCAGGGCGTCCGAGGTGGTCGTCATCGTCGGCACCGACTACACGGACGTGTCCGGCGCGGCCGAGTTCGCGTTCAACGCGCGCATCGCCGCGAACCTGGGCTCCCCCGTCGCGCTCGTGGTGCACGGCCGCGACCGCACCCCCGCGGAGATCGCCCGCGTCGTGGGCCAGACCCGCGCCGAGCTCGAGGAGGGCCACGCCCGCGTCGCGGCAGTGTTCGCCAACCGCTGCGAGCCAGGCCAGCTCGAGGCGATCAGGCAGTCCCTGCCGGCCGACATCGGGATGGGCGCGCTGCCCGAGGACCCGATCCTCACCGCCCCGCTGCTGGGCGCACTCGTCGAGGCGGTCGACGGCACCCTGATCTCGGGCGACGAGGCGCTCCTCAGCCGCGAGGTGCGCTCCGTCAACATCGGCGCGATGACCGCCGCGCACCTGCTGGAGCGCATCGACGAGGGCACCGTGGTCATCACGCCGGGCGACCGCTCGGACACCCTGCTGGCGCTCCTGTCCGCCCACGCCGCGGACAACTTCCCGTCGCTCACCGGCATCATCCTCAACGGCGGCTTCACCCCCGAGCCGGCGATCGCCCGCCTCATCGAGGGCCTCGGCTCGTCGCTTCCCGTCATCACCACCGAGCTGGGCACCTACGGCACCGCTCGCCGCTGCTGGAACACGCGCGGCCGCGTGTCGATCGAGTCCGCGGTGAAGGTGGACACCGCCCTCAGCATGTTCGACCGCCACGTCGACGCCGACGCCCTGCTCGCGCTGCTCGACGTGGCGCGCACCGACGTGGTGACGCCTCTCATGTTCGAGCACGACCTGCTGGACCGCGCCCGCTCGGCCCGCCAGCACATCGTCCTTCCCGAGGGAAGCGACGACCGCATCCTGCGCGCCGCCTCGACGCTCATGACGCGCGACGTGGTCGACATCACGATCCTGGGACCCGAGGCAGCGATCCGTGGCCGCGCCGGCGAGCTGGGGCTCGACCTCGGCGCCGCCCGCATCGTCTCCCCGTCCGACCCCGACCTCGTCGAACGCTTCGCCGCGGACTACGCCGAGGTGCGCAAGGCCAAGGGCGTGACGCTGGATCAGGCCCGCGACACCGTCCAGGACGTGTCGATGTTCGGCACGATGATGGTGCGCCAGGGCCTCGCCGACGGCATGGTGTCCGGCGCCGCACACACGACCGCGCACACGATCATGCCGTCGTTCCAGGTCATCAAGACCCCGCCTGGCGTCTCGATCGTGTCCTCGGTGTTCTTCATGTGCCTGCCGGACAAGGTCCTCGTCTACGGCGACTGCGCGGTCAACCCCGACCCGACCGCCGAGCAGCTCGCCGACATCGCCATCTCCTCCGCGGAGACCGCGGCGCAGTTCCACATCGAGCCGCGCATCGCGATGCTGTCGTACTCCACCGGCGAGTCCGGTTCCGGCCACGACGTCGACAAGGTCCGCGAGGCCACGCGCCTGGTACGAGAGCGTCGCCCCGACCTCCTGGTCGACGGGCCGATGCAGTACGACGCCGCCGTCGAGCCGTCGGTGGCCGCATCGAAGGCCCCCGACTCTGACGTCGCCGGCCGCGCCACCGTGCTCGTGTTCCCCGACCTCAACACGGGAAACAACACCTACAAGGCGGTGCAGCGCTCGGCGGGCGCGGTCGCCGTCGGCCCCGTGCTGCAGGGCCTGCGCAAGCCGGTCAACGACCTGTCGCGCGGAGCGCTCGTCCAGGACATCGTCAATACCGTCGCGATCACCGCGATCCAGGCACAGGGCCTCAAGGCCAAGGAGGACAACGCATGAGCGTCAACTACGTGGGGCTCGCGCTGGTCCTCAACTGCGGCTCGAGCTCGGTGAAGTACCAGGTGGTCGACACCACCCAGGACGAGCCGCTGGCCGTCGGCCTCGTGGAGCGCGTGACGCACCACTCGGAGGCCATCCGCGAGATCATCGCGCAGCTGTCCGAGCCCGGATCCGGCGTCGACCTCACCACCCTGACCGTGGTGGGCCACCGGGTGGTCCAGGGAGGCGCCGAGTTCTCCGCGCCCACGATCATCGACGACGAGGTGGAGCGCAAGATCGCCGTGCTCGCCGCGCTCGCGCCCCTGCACAACCCGCCGAACCTCGCCGGCATCACCGCGGCGAGGGCGGCGTTCCCCGACCTTCCGCACGTCGCCATCTTCGACACGGCGTTCCACTCGACCCTGCCGGTGGAGGCGTACACCTACGCCGTCGACCGCCACGTCGCCGCCGAGCACGGCGTGCGCCGCTACGGCTTCCACGGCACCTCGCACGCCTACGTGTCGCGAGAGACCGCGCGCCTCATGGGACGCGCCGTCGGCGACGTCAACACCATCGTGTTGCACCTCGGTAATGGCGCCTCGGCGTGCGCCGTCAAGGGCGGCATCTCGGTCGACACGTCGATGGGCCTCACGCCGCTCGAGGGCCTCGTCATGGGCACCCGTTCCGGCGACATCGACCCCGCGGTCACGCTTCACCTGGCCCGCACGGCAGGCATGACCCCCGACGAGGTCGACACCCTGCTGAACCGCCACTCCGGCATGGTCGGACTCACCGGCTACTCGGATATGCGCGACGTCAACGCCGCGATCGAGGCGGGAAGCCACGAGGCCCGCGTGGGAATGGACGTCTACTGCCGCCGCATCCGTGGCTACGTGGGCAACTACTACGCCCAGTTGGGCCACCTCGACGCGATCACCTTCACCGCCGGCGTCGGCGAGAACGATCCGGTGGTGCGCGCGGGCGCGCTCGCCGGCCTCGAGGAGCTCGGCATCGAGATCGACCCCGAGCGCAACGCCGGCCGCAAGAAGGAGCCCACCCTCATCAGCACCGACGCGTCGCGCGTCCAGGTGTGGGTGGTGCCCACCAACGAGGAGCGCGAGATCGCCCTCCAGTCGATCGCGGCGGTGTCGTAACCCGGCTGCGGAATCCCGTCTCGAGGGGCGTGTCGGCGGTCGCCGACACGCCCCTTTTCATCGTTGTGATCTATCCCACTGCGCCGTGGCACTATTCGGGCTTTCCGGACGCCTAGAGTGGAGAACTACGGTCGCTTTCGATGGCACGGGCGGCCCGGTGAGGAGCCCTTCCCATGATCGACGTCTCGGCGTGGGTGACCCACGCGACGCGTGAGCCCAGCGACGATTTTCTGACCGCACTCGACCGCCGCTGGCGCGCCGCGGTGACCGATAGCACGGTGAACTGCGCGCCCCTCACGGACCCGCTGCGCGCGTTCGTGATCGCGCACGTCGACCGGGCCGCGCACAAGCGCAGGCTGCGCACTGTGGTTGTCCTGCCCGGCGAGACCCACGAGGACGACCACGGCTTCACCCCGATGTCCGACCTCGTGCCGAGCGACATGTTCGGCCCGCAGTCGCTCGAGGTGCTCCACTGCGGAGACGAGTCGGCGCTGGCCGCCGCGCTCGAGCTCGCGAAGACGGACCCGCACGTGCTGGTGGTGCCCGTCATCACCGAGCGCCAGTTCGCCGACATCGACATCTTCGACGCCCACTCCGCGGCGCTGCTGCGCCCCGAGTATCACGGCGTGGTGCTGCCGTTCATGTACGCGCCCCTGGCCGAGCCGTTCGACGAGGCGATCGAGCGCGAGGACCTGCTGCGCGCCTCGGGCTGGGGCACCTACACGGTGGACGTCGACTTCACGCTGCAGGAGCCCGTCGACATCCACCGCCACGTCGCGGTCCTGCTCGAGGACCTGTGCGACGAGATCTCCCAGAACAAGGCCGATGCCGCCGCCCGCGTATTGCTGAGCCCTCCCCTGTGGCCGCTGGTCACGGTGCGCGCGCCGGAGACGTGGGACCCCGAGCGGTGCCTCAGCGCCGACGACGCGAGGGACGCCGAGGGCGCGCGCCGCGAGCTGTCGTAGCGCCTACGCGAGGTCGCGCAACCACGCGCGGATCATCACGATTCCCGCCATCGCCGCCTCATCGGCGACAGCGGCGGTCTGCCGCCTGAGGGCGACGGGGTCGATGCCCCGCTGAGCGAGCTCCACGGCGTGACCCATGAGCCACGGCTCGATCGCCTCGCCGTCGACCTCCGCGTGGAACTGGAGCGCGAGGCCCGAGCCGGCGGCGAAGGCCTGGTGCACGGTCGCCGGGGACGACGCCAGCAGGGTCGCACCGTCGGGAAGGTCGAAGGTGTCCCCGTGCCAGTGCAGCACCGGGGCGTCCGCGAACGCGCTCAGCGGCCCGGTGCGGCCGGCGAGGGTGAGGGCGAGGTCGCCCCACCCGATCTCCACCTCACCCGGGCGCACCTGGGCGCCCAGCGCGGCCGCCATGAGTTGCGCGCCCAGGCACACGCCGAGGGTGGGCAGCCCCGCGTCGAGCCGCCGCGCGATCAGCGCAATCTCCTCGTCGAGAACCGGATAGGAGGCGCGGTCCCCGACCCCGATGGGCCCACCCAGTACGACGGTCAGGTCCGCCATCGCGGCGGCGCCGAGGTCGTCCACCCCCGCATCGAGGTAGGTGATCTCGTAGCCGTGCGCGCGGATCTCCGCCTCCCAGAGCCCCAGGTCCTCGAACCGCACGTGGCGTACCGCGACGCATCTCATGCACGCGAGTCTAGGCGGGGCATCGACTCGCGCCAGATGCATGCATCAACGCATACAAGGTGTAACGTGGGACCTATGTCCCCCACCTCAGCGCTCCCCTGGGAGTATTCCGACCTCCGTTCCGTCTCCTGGCGCCTCGCCGCGAACGCCGCCCGCGGCATCGTCGACGGCTCCATCCCCGCGGGCACCGTCCTCACCGAATCCGCGCTCGCAGACGAGGGCGGCGCGAGCCGCACCCCCGCCCGCGAAGCCATGGTGCAGTTGCAGACGTGGGGCCTCGTGCGCCTCATGCCCAAGAAGGGCGCCGTCGTCACGGTGATGAGCGACCGCGAGCGCGACGAACTGCTCGACGTCCGGTCGTCTCTCGAGCAGCGCGCGGGCGAGGTGATCTCGGCCGATGCTGAGCTCGCCGGCGAGCTCGCGGACCGCCTCGACGACCTCCACGCCGCGCAGGAGCGCGCCATCGCCGAGGAGGACGCCCTCGCGTTCGCCGGGCTGTGCGTCACGTACCACTTGCAGATCATCGCGATCGACGGCAACGAGGTGGTCCAGCAGGTGGTCGACCTGCTCGGCCCGCGCCTGGCACGCGTCACCTACATGGCCGTCGCCGGCGACCTGAAGGCAGCGCGCCGCTTCCTCGACGAGCACCGCGACCTCGCCGCCGTCATCCGCTCGGGCGACGGCGCCGCCTTCGCCGGCTCGGTCCACACCCACATCGCAGGCAGCCGCCCTACCGGCGCCGTCCGTTGACCCGGCGCGCCGACTGGCGCCTGGTCGCACCCGCCGTCCTCATGCTGGCGTGGGGAGGCAATCACTTCACGCCTCTCCTCCACGTGTACGAGGAGTTGGGCCCGTACGCGCCCTGGCAGGCGAACCTCCTGTTGGGCATGTACGTGGTGGGCCTCATCCCCGGACTGCTCGTCGCCGCAGCGGTGTCCGACCGCCGCGGCCGCCGTCCCGTCATGCTCGCCGGCCTCGCCTCGGGCGCCGCGGGCTCCCTCATCCTCGCCGCGGGCCTTCACCACCTCGCGCTGCTGTCGCTCGGCCGCGCCCTCGCGGGCATCGGCGTGGGGGTCGCCATGTCGGTCGGAGCGAGCTGGATCGCCGAACTGTCTTCGCCTCGGTTCGACCCCCACGCGGGCGAGGGCGCGCGCGCCAGGCGAGGCGCCCTCACGCTCACGGTGGGCTTCGCCGTCGGCGCCGCCGTCTCGGGCGCCCTCGCCCAGTGGAGCGACGCCCCGGCGCTCTGGCCCTATGCCGCCCACCTGGTCGGCACCGTCGCCGCGACAGTGCTGGTGCTGCGCGCCACCGAGACAGTGCGGCCCGAGCACCGGGCCACCGGCGCCTGGTGGCGGGACCTCACTGTGCCGGCCGCCGGCCAGCGCCGCTTCCTCGGCGTGGTGCTCCCCGCCGCCCCGTGGGTGTTCGCCGCCGCCGGGGTGGCCTACGCCGTGATGCCCGCGGTGGCCGAGACGTCGCTGGGCAACTGGGCCACCCTGTACGCCACCGTGTTGACCGTGGTCACCCTCGGCATCGGCGCGGCGGTCCAGCCCTTCGTCGCGCGGCTGGACTCGCGGACCGGGGGACGCGCGCTTCCCGTGGGGCTCACCCTCATGACGGCAGGCATGGGCCTAGCGGCCCTCGCCGCGCGCGCCGCGGACCCGTGGCTCGCGCTCGGCGTCGCGGCCGTCCTGGGCGCCGCCTACGGCATCACCGTGGTGGCGGGGCTGACGCACGTCATGGCGATCGCCACCCCGGACGACCTCGCGGGACTCACGGGCGTCTACTACGCCCTGTCCTACACCGGCTTCCTGCTGCCGACCGTCCTCGCGGCGTCGCTCGCGGCCGTGCCGTACGCCCTCACTCTCACCGCCGTGGCACTCGCGTGCGCGGCCTGCCTCGCGGTCGTGACGGTCAGGGTGCGGCCGTGGACCTGGTCGCCTCCCGCCCAGGCGTGACGCGGACGCCCGCCGTCAGGCCTTGAGGCCGCGGCGGCGGGCGATCACGCCGGAGACGACGCGCCACCCGATGAGGAACAGCGCGAGGAAGATCGCGGCGACGACGACGAACGACACCTGGACACCCTGGCCGCTCGCCAGGCGCAGCGCCATGCCACCCACGAGCGTGGACGCCCACACCACGAGTCCCGTCGGCCTCCACGCGCACGGGCGCGTCCAGCCGCGCACCATCAGCCACCCCAGCGCCGCGCCCGCCAGGAACGGCCACGCGGTGGTGAGGTAGCCAAGGCCGCTCTCTCCCAGGATCCCCTCGTCGTGACTCGCCCTGCCGATGGCGGCGAACAACCCGATCGCCGCGACGTCGATCCCCGCAGCCCCGAGCGCCGCTTGCCTGATGTTCATGGCAGCCAGTCTCGCGCATCGGACCCGGCGCGCACGCAACTACCCTTGACGGGTGGCACATCTCCTCGGCACGCAGTCCATCGGCCTCGATTTCGGCACCGGCACCGTCCTTGGCAGCGTGACGGTCGGGCTCGAGGACGGCGACCGCATCGGCATCGTCGGCTCCAACGGCGCGGGCAAGTCCTCGCTCATGGCGATCCTCGCGGGTCGCCTGGCGCCGCACTCCGGGCAGGTGACCACCACCCGCGGCACCCGTGTGGGAGTCCTCGACCAGTCCGACCACGTCGACGAGTCGCTGACCGTCATCGAGGCGATCGTGGGCGACGCCGACACCCACGAGTGGGCCTCCGACCCGCGCATCAGGGACATCATGTCCGGCCTGGTTCCCGACCTTCCGGCCGATGCCGTGGTGGGCACCCTTTCCGGAGGCCAGCAGCGCAGGGTCGCCCTCGCGGCGGTCCTCACCGGCGAGCACGACGTGGTCTTCCTCGACGAGCCGACCAACCACCTCGACGTCGAGGGCGTGGCCTGGCTCGCGGACCATCTGAATCGCCGCTGGGCGCGCGGGCGCGGGGCGCTCGCCGTCGTCACCCACGACCGCTGGTTCCTCGACGCCGTCACCGAGCGCACGTGGGAGGTGCACGACGGCACCGTCGACATGTACGAGGGCGGCTACGCCGCGTACGTGCTGCAGCGCGTCGAGCGCGACCGCATCGCCGCCGCCACCGAGGCCAAGCGCCAGAACCTCATGCGCAAGGAACTGGCGTGGCTGCGCCGCGGCGCCCCCGCCCGAACCTCTAAGCCCAAGTTCCGCATCGACGCCGCCAATGCCCTCATCGCCGACGTCCCTCCCGTGCGCGACCAGGTGCAGCTCACGCGCATGGCGACGGCGCGCCTGGGCAAGGACGTCGTGGAGCTCATCCGCTGCTCCGTGTCTTACCCCACCGTCGACGGCGGCACCCGCGAGGTCCTTCACGAGGTGGATTGGAACATCGGCCCCGGCGAGCGCGTGGGTCTGCTGGGCGAGAACGGCGCCGGCAAGTCCACCATGCTGCGACTCATCACCGGTGACCAGGAGCCGACGTCGGGACGCGTCAAGACGGGTATGACCGTGCGTGTGGCCCAGCTGAGCCAGCAGCTCGCGGAGCTCGACGAGCACGCCGAGGAGCGCGTCTCCGGCGTCGTCAAGCAGTTCAGCTCGATCGAGCTCGCCGACGGCTCGGAGATGACCCCCACCCAGCTGCTGGAGCGCCTCGGTTTCACCTCCGCGCAACTGAAGACGCAGGTCAAGCGCCTCTCGGGCGGCCAGCGCCGCCGCCTCCAGCTGCTCCTGGTGCTGCTGAGCGAGCCCAACGTGCTGGTGCTGGACGAACCCACCAACGACCTCGACACGGACGTGCTCGCGGCGATGGAAGACCTCCTCGACTCCTGGCCCGGCACGCTCGTGGTGGTGAGCCACGACCGCTACCTGCTCGAGCGCGTCACCGACGACCAGTTCGCGGTCATGGACGGGGGCCTTCGCCACCTTCCCGGCGGCGTCGACGAGTACGTCGAACTCACCCGCAACCGCCGTGCTGCGGCCGATGGCGTGGGCACCTTTGGCGGCGCCTCCTCCCCCTCCGCGGGAACGGCGTCCGCACCGCAGGCGCCGCAGTTGACCGGCGCCGAGCGGCGCGCGCTGGAGAAGGAGCTGCAGTCCGTCGAGCGCCGGATGGCGAAGGTGGGCGAGCTCACCGAGGGCGTCCACCACGAGATGGTGATGCACGATCAGGCCGACTTCGCCGGCCTGGCGGCGCTGACCAAGCAGATCGGCGACCTCGAGGAGGAGAACGCCGAGCTCGAGGAGCGGTGGCTGGACCTCAGCGAGCAACTGGGCGCCTGACGAGGACGATTCGCCCGGCCCGCCCGACTTCGCCCTACTCGCCCGCCCGACGATGTGAACCAGTCCGGCGACCGACACGCCGGCTGAGCCCAGGCATCGGCCACCCGCACCGGTGTGTCGCCTGTGCCACTGATTCAAAGAGAGGGACTACCCGAGCAGCTCGACACCAAACTCGGACACGACGGCGCGCACCTCGTCCAGGTAGCGCTCCGCCTGCCGGGTCAGCGGGATCGCCGAGTGGCCGATCCACCCGATCTCGATGTGCTCGTCGACCTCGAGCGGGATGGCGGCGATCTCGGGGTCGAGTTCGCCGCTCACGATTCCCGTCGAGATGGTGTAGCCGCCCAGACCGATCATGAGGTTAAAGATGGTCGCGCGGTCGGACACCCTGATCTCCTGCTCGGAGGACAGCGTCGAGAGGATCTCCTCGGCGAAGTAGAACGAGTTGTTGGCGCCCTGGTCGAACGTCAGCCGCGGCAGGCCCTCCAGGTCGGCGAGGGTGGCGCGGTCGCGTCCGGCGAGCGGGTTGCTGCGGGCCACAAAGATGTGGGGACGCGCGAGGAAGAGCGTCCTGAACGCGAGGCCCGAGTCGCGCAGCAGCTTGTCGACGACCTTGCGGTTGAAGTCATTGCGGTAGAGGATGCCCACCTCGCTGCGGAGCGTCCTGACGTCCTCGATGATGTCGAACGTGCGGGTCTCGCGCAGCGCGAATTCGTACTCCGCCGCCTCGGAGGCCTTCACCATCCGCACAAAGGCCTCCACCGCGAACGAATAGTGCTGCGCGGAGACCCCGAGGAGGCGCCGCGACGGCGGCCGCCCCAGGTAGCGCTGCTCCAGCAACTCCACCTGCTCGACGACCTGCCGCGCGTAGCCCAGGAACTCGGCGCCGTCATCGGTCAGGCTGACACCCCTCGCGGACCGCACCAGGAGCGCGCGCCCCATGCGCGACTCGAGATCCTTCATCGCCGCGGACATCGTCGGCTGGGCGACGTAGAGCAGGTCGGCCGCGGCGGAGATGGATCCCTCCGCCGCCACCTCGATGAAGTAACGCAACTGTTGAAGGGTCAGACCGCTCGCTCCCTGTGCCATAGGCAAATCCTATACAAAGACATAGATCAGTCGAGTTACCCGATATCAGGGCTTTGGCCGCACCATGGAGTCATTCATCCACCAGGGCCGACCCCGGCCTCCCTGACCGGATTGGCGATCATGGCGCACGAGTTCACCTTTAGCCTCACCACCACCCGCTTCGACGAGGACTACACGCCGTCGACGAACACCCGCGCGACCACCAACTTCGCGAACCTCGCGCGCGGGGAGCAGCGGGAGCAGAACCTGCGGGCCGCGATCACCATGATCAACCGCCGCGTCAACGACCTGGTGCGGTGGGACAACCCCCACGGCGACCGCTACACGCTCGACCTCGACATCGTGTCGGCCGAGTTGCAGTTCGAGGCCGATGGCGCTGCCCAGAGCTTTCCGCTGCTCGAGGTCCTCGACATTCACGTGGTGGACCAGAACACCGGCACGCGCCGCCACGGCATCGTCGGCAACAACTTCTCCTCCTACGTGCGCGACTACGACTTCAGCGTGCGTCTGCCCGAGGCCAGCGCCGGTGGCGGCAAGCCCGTCCTCCCCCAGGACTTCGGCGACCTGCACGGCAAGCTGTTCCAGCACTTCGTCGACTCCGAGGCCTACCGCGAGCGCTTCCCCCAGGCGCCCGTGATCTGTATCAGCGTGTCGACGAGCAAGACGTACGTGCGGACCACGAATCTCCACCCCGTGCTGGGCGTCGAGTACGTCCTGGAGCAGGAGGGCGTGTCGCTCACGGACGCCTACTTCGCCAAGATGGGGCTCCAGGTCCGCTACTTCATGCCCGCCGGCAGCGTCGCCCCGCTCGCCTTCTACTTCCGCGGCGACCTGCTGAACGACTACTCGGACCTGCAGCTCGCCGGGACCATCGCGACGATGGAGACGTTCCAGAAGATCTACCGGCCCGAGATCTACAACGCGAACGCCTCGGCCGCCGCGACGTACCGCCCCAGCCTGGACAGCGGCGACTTCTCGCGGACGCAGATCGACTACGACCGCGTCGAGCGCAGCGAGCTGGGCGCCCTGCAGGGCAAGTACACCGCGGAGCACTTTATCGAGCCCCACCGCGAAATCCTCGAGCAGTGGGCCGCCGACTTCCTCGCGCCCGTCGCCTGAACGACCAAGGACGCCTCATGACGCACACCCTCCTCCCGACCTCCATCGTCGGAAGCCTCCCCAAGCCCTCCTGGCTCGCCGCCCCCGAGACCCTGTGGTCCCCGTGGACGCTCGAGGGCGACGCCCTCGTCGAGGGCAAGCAGGACGCCCTGCGCATCGCGGTGCACGAGCAGACCCGCCGCGGCATCGACATCGTCAGCGATGGCGAGCAGACGCGCCAGCACTTCGTCACCACCTTCATCGAGCACCTGAGCGGCGTCGACTTCGAGCGCCGGGAGACGGTGCGCATCCGCGATCGCTACGACGCGAGCGTGCCCACCGTCGTCGGCGCCGTCACGCGAGAGCGCCCAGTCTTCGTGGAGGACGCCGCGTTCCTGCGCGCCACCACCGACCGCCCCATCAAGTGGGCCCTGCCCGGGCCCATGACGATGGTCGACACGCTCTTCGACGCCCACTACCGCAGCCGTGAGCAGCTCGCGTGGGAGTTTGCCGGGATCCTCAACCAGGAGGCGAAGGAGCTCGAGGCGGCCGGGGTGGACATCATCCAGTTCGACGAGCCCGCCTTCAACGTCTTCTTCGACGAGCTGAAGGACTGGGGAGTCGCCGCGCTGGAGCGCGCGACCGAGGGCCTCAAGGCCCAGACCGCCGTCCACATTTGCTACGGCTACGGCATCAAGGCGAACACCGACTGGAAGGCGACGCTCGGGTCGCAGTGGCGCCAATACGAGGAGTCCTTCCCCCTCCTCCAGCGCTCGTCGCTCGACATCGTCTCGCTCGAGTCGCAGAACTCCCACGTGCCGATGGACCTCATCGAGATCCTGCGCGGCAAGAAGGTCATGCTCGGCGCCATCGACGTGGCCAACCACGCCATCGAGACGCCCGACGAGGTCGCCGACACCCTGCGCAGAGCCCTGACCTTCGTGGACGCCGAGAACCTCATCCCGAGCACCAACTGCGGGCTCGCCCCGTTCCCCCGCGACATCGCCCTGGCCAAGCTCAGCGCCCTTAGCGCCGGCGCGAGCATCGTCCGCGACGAGCTCGCCGGCGCCTCGGTGCCGGACGAGCGCGCCGCGACCGCCGCCCATGCCTAGGAGCGCCACCATGGCACGTCGTCCCGTCCCCGCCTCGGAGCTCGCGGCGCCCGCGCACGACCTGGCGCCCTCGCTGTCCGCGGACGACTTCAAGGCGGTCTTCCGCGGGCACCCGGGCGGAGTCGCCGTGATTACGGCCGATGCCGGCGACGGTCCCGTCGCCCTCACCGCCTCCTCCGTGTCGTCGGTGAGCGCCGAGCCGCCGCTGCTGGTGTTCTCCATCTCCGCCTCGTCATCCGCCTCCGACGTGCTGTCGCGCGCCGAGACCGTCGTGGTGCACCTGCTGGACGCCCGCGACCTCGAGCTCGCCAAGCTGGGAGCAGCGCGCGGCATCGACCGCTTCGCGGCGACGCACCAGTGGACGCGTCTCGCGACGGGCGAGCCCGTCTATCACGACGTCCGCGCATGGGTGCGCTGCGCCGTGATCGACCGCCTGCACGCAGGCTCCTCCACGATCTTCGCCGCGCAGGCGCTCGAGTCGCACATCGAGCGCGACGTCGACCTTGCCGGCAGCGAGGGTGCGCTCGTGTACCACGACCGCACGTGGCACCGGCTGGGCGATCACTCGCGCATCTGAGTTCGCGAGGCGCAGCTCGGCGAACCGCTGAGGGTTCGCCGAGACCTCTAGTGGTCCTTGTTGCCCGCGAGCGCGTCGGTGTCGTGCAGGGTGTCCTCGTCCACAAACCGCTCGCCGAGCTTGCCGACGATCAGGCCGATGACCGCGGTCAGGACAACGATGCCGACAGTCGCGACCGCGACGACCCAGACTGTCTGCGGCCAGGTCAGCACCGCAGCATCGAGTGGAGCGATCGAGGCGAGAACGGTGACCCATGCGTCGCCGGCGCTCGCGCCCAGGGCGATCAAGCCCACCACTCCGATCAGCATGACTTCGGTGGCGTTCGCACAGAACATGACGAGGGAACGGGCGGCGTGCTGGAGACGGTCGCGTCCAGCACCGAGCACGAAGCCCACGACGAAGGCGGCGATGTCGACAAACCGCCACCATGCCCACGCGGCACCGACGACCGCAAGTGCCCCGTGAATCCCCTCGGGAAGCGGGAAGCTCAGTGCCACTGCAAACGCCCCAAGCATCGCCAGCGACAGTGCCACGTAGGTCGTAGCGAAGTCATCGACTCGGCCCGCCGGCCGCTCGAATCGTCGAACAATACGCGACGGCGAGAGCCGCGAGTTCCATGCGTCAACGGCGCCGAGGATCCGGCTCACCAGGGGCGCAGCACGGTAGGTGTGCGGACGGCGAGACATCCCCGCGAGTGCAGCATTCACGTCCAGGTGGTGGCCCGTTGGCATGGCATCCACCAGGTGGGGGCCCAGTTCTGACTCTCCCCTAAAGCGTGGCACCACGTGAATGTGCGGGTGACCTGGCGGCGTTTCGGAAAAGATCTGGAAGTACACGCGCTCGATCCCAGGGCGTTCCAACAATGAGCGCTCGACGCGACCCATCAGCCGCCCCATGGACGCCAGGCGGCGCGGTCCGAGGGTGTGCAGGCTTTCCGCATGCACCTCAGGTTGCATCACGAACCGGGGACGCGCGCTTGTCCCTTGGAAGACGTTGACGCGCCACCCATCTCCGAGGTCGATGTCCTCCCCCCGAGACTTCAGATGTGTCTGGAGTTCGCAGAGTTCGCATCCCGTCATGCGCACACCGTACTGGGGCTCAGCGGACTGCGGTGTGAGGCCGGAGGCGAATAGGACCTTCGCCCTCGCGCATCGGCTGCCGCGGTGGAATGCTGGACCTGTTGGTCCACGACACGGAGGTTCACATGACGCAGCACCCCTGGCAGACCCGCACTTCTGAGGCCGCATCGGCCGAGGAGATCGACGGCATCGACCGCTGGTGGCGAGCCACCAACTACCTCTCGGTCGGGCAGATCTACCTCCTCGACAACCCCCTCCTCAAGGGAGGCCTGAAGCGCGACGACGTCAAGCCGCGTCTCGTGGGCCACTGGGGCACCACCCCGGGACTGAACTTCCTGTACGCGCACCTCAATCGCATGATCAAGGCGCGCCAGCAACCCACGATGTACATCATCGGCCCGGGCCACGGCGGCCCGGGTCTTGTCGCTTCGAGCTTCCTCGACGGCACGTACACCGAGACCTACCCCGACATCTCCGAGGACGAGGCCGGCCTGCGCCGCCTGTTCAAGCAGTTCTCCTTCCCGGGCGGCATCCCGTCGCACGTGGCCCCCGAGACCCCCGGATCCATCCACGAGGGCGGCGAACTGGGCTACGCCCTCAGCCACGCTTACGGAGCCGCCTTCGACAACCCCGACCTCCTTGTCGCGGCGATCGTGGGCGACGGCGAGGCCGAGACCGGGCCGCTCGCCACCAGCTGGCACTCCAACAAGTTCATCAACCCCGCCACCGACGGCGTGGTCCTGCCGATCCTCCACCTCAACGGCTACAAAATCGCCAACCCCACGGTGCTCGCCCGCATCGGCGACGACGAGCTCAACGACCTCATGAAGGGCTACGGCCACAAGCCCCACGTCTTCGTCGCCGGCTTCGACGACGAGAGCCACGACTCGATCCACGCCCGGTTCGCGGCCCTGCTCGACGAGGTCATGGACGAGATCGCCGCGATCAAGGCCGAGGCCGCCGACAACCCCGGCATGGACCGCCCGATGTGGCCCATGATCGTGTTCCGCACCCCCAAGGGCTGGACGTGCCCCGACCAGATCGACGGCAACGTCACCGAGGGCTCGTGGCGCGCGCACCAGGTGCCGCTGTCCAGCGCCCGCGACACCGAGGATCACCTGCGCACGCTCGAGTCGTGGATGCAGTCCTATGGCCCCGACGAGCTCTTCGACGAGTCGGGCGCGCCCACCGACGCCACCCGCGCCATGGCCCCCGAGGGCGAGCTGCGCATGTCCGCGCGCCCCGAGGCGAACGGCGGGCTCATCCTGCGCGACCTCAAGATGCCCGATTTCCGCGACTTCGCGGTTGACGTGCCGAACCCGGGCGCCGGCCCCGTCGAGGCCACGCGCGAGCTCGGCAGCTTCCTGAAGGCGATCATGGAGGCCAACGACGACAACTTCCGCATCTTCGCCCCCGACGAGCTGGCCTCGAACCGCATCCAGGCCGTCCTCGACGTCACGGACAAGGTGTGGCAGGGTCGGCGCGAGGACGACGGCGCCCACACCGGCCCGTCCGGCCGCGTGGTCGAGATGCTCTCCGAGCACCAGTGCCAGGGCTGGCTCGAGGGCTACCTCCTCACGGGACGCCACGGCCTGTTCACGTCCTACGAGGCGTTCATCCACATCGTCGACTCGATGTTCAACCAGCACGCGAAGTGGCTGAAGGTGTCGCAGGAGCTGCCGTGGCGCCGCCCCATCGCGTCGCTGAACTACCTGCTGTCCAGCCACGTGTGGCGCCAGGACCACAACGGCTTCTCGCACCAGGACCCCGGCTTCATCGACCACGTCATCAACAAGAAGGCGGAGGTGGTGCGCGTCTACCTTCCCGCGGACGCGAACACCCTGCTCAGCACCTACGACCACTGCCTGCGTTCGCGCGACTACGTCAACGTGGTGGTCGCGGGCAAGCAGCCCGCTCCGCAGTGGCTCACGATGGACCAGGCGATCGACCACTGCACCAGGGGCCTGGGCATCTGGGAGTTCGCCTCCAACGTGCCGCTGGGCGAGGAGCCCGACGTGGTGATGGCGGCCGCCGGAGACGTGCCGACGCTCGAGATCCTGGCGGCGATCGACATCCTGCGCCGCGAGCTCCCCGACCTGAAGATCCGCATGGTGAACGTCGTTGACCTCATGCGCCTGCAGCCCGAGAAGGAGCACCCGCACGGCATCTCCGACCGCGACTTCGACCAGCTGTTCACTACGGACAAGCCGATCATCTTCAACTACCACGGCTACCCCTGGCTGATCCACCGCCTCACCTACCGCCGCAACGGCCACGCGAACCTTCACGTGCGCGGCTTCAAGGAGGAGGGCACCACCACCACGCCGTTCGACATGGCGATGCTCAACGACATCGACCGCTACCACCTGGCGATGGACGTCATCGACCGCGTGCCGCACCTGGGAACGCGCGCCGCGCAGCTGCGCCAGGACCTGCACGACAAGCGGCTGGAGGCGCGACGGTACGCCCGCGAGCACGGCGCCGACCTTCCCGAGGTGGCCGACTGGGTGTGGCCCGATGCCGGTGCCGCGACGCGCGAGGCCATGGCCGGGGTGCAGGACACGGGCGGCGACAACGAGTAGCCGCGTGCGCCGCTGACAGGCGAGGGGCCGATGCCGTGGTCACCACGGCATCGGCCCCTCGTCATGCGCGGGCCACCTGGCCGCCCTAGGCTGACGAGGACACGACGCGAGGAGGCGGCCATGTCCGAGCACGAGACCCACGATCAGCACCCCCACGAGCACGGCGAGGACTGCGGGCACGCCGCCGTCGCCCACGACGGGCACACCGACTACGTCCACGACGGCCACGTCCATCACCCGCACGGCGACCACGTCGACGAGCACACGGGAGTGCACGCCGTCGCTGAGTCACACGCGCACGAGCACGGCACCGACTGCGGCCACGAGGCAGTCGCGCACGAGGGCCACACGGACTACGTCCACGACGGCCACCACCACGCGGCGCACGGCGACCACTACGACGAGCACTAACCCGCCCGACGACAGGCGAGGGGCCGATGCCGTGGTCGCCACGGCATCGGCCCCTCGTCGTCGACTCAGCGGCGCGCGAGCGCGTCGCGCAGCTTCATCCGCCCGCCGGTGTTGAGCACGGCGCCGGCGTAGACGCGGCCGGCGACCCAGACGAGGGCCGGGATCGCGGCGACGCACAGCCCGATGGCGAGCGCAATCTCCCACGGGGCGATGGCCCCGAAGGCGGCGCGCATGGGCACCATGAACGGCGCGAAGAACGGCACCTGGGTGAGGATGGACGTGAGGGGGCCGTCGGGGTCGCTCGGCACCAGGTAGATCGCCAGGTACAGCGGCACCATCATGAGCAGCATCATCGGCGTGGTCACCGCGCCGATGTCCTCCTGGCGCGACACGAGCGCCGCGAGCCCGCCGAAGAACACGGTGAACAGCGCGAAGCCCAGCACGAACCAGATGCTGAAGTTGGTCAGCAGCGCCCCGACCCCGATGGACAGGTCGCCCAGCAGCCCCAGGTACCAGGACGCGAACAGCAGCGGCACGATCATCGCGGCCGCCTGAACCAGGGCGTAGAGGCCGACGCCCAGCACCTTGCCGCCCAGCAGCGTCGCGGGCTTCACGGTCGCGAGCAGGATCTCGACCACGCGCGAGGACTTCTCCTCGACGACGCCCATCATGATGACCGACGAGCTCTGGATGAGCACGAAGAACAGGATCAGGATCACCGCGAAGCCGGCGAAGAACTCGCCCGAGTCGAAGCTAGAGCCGCCGTCGCCGAGCGTCTCGACGGTGGGAGCGGATGCCGCGAGCGCTGTCGACACCTCCGCGGGGTCGCCGCCGAGCGCGGTGACCTGAGCGTCGAGCACGGCGGCCTGGGTGGCGGCCTGCAGGATGCCGGTCAGGGTGTCGTCGCCGTCCTCGACGTAGAGCGTGGGCGACTCGACGGGCCCCAAGATGAGGCCCGCGACGTCCTCGCCGAGCGCGGGCTCGGCCGGGGCGTCGGCCTCCTCGAAGGCATAGTCGGCGTCCTGCGCCTCGGCAGTGGCCTCGAGGTAGGGAACGAGGTCGGCGGCGGTCGCGGTGTCGACCTGCACCAGGGACGGCTCTCCGTCGTCGGCGAGGAACGGCTTCGCGACGATCGCGCCCACCACGATGACGGCGATCATGATGCCGGACGAGATCAGGCTCGCCTTGGAAAGGGTGCGCACGCGGAACTCGCGCCGCGCGATCAGCCACAGGGTGCTCATGCCGCCTCCTCGGTCTCGCTCACCACGTCTTGGAACAGTTCGGTCAGGCTGGGGCGCACGGGGGCGAAGGACGTCACCGTGCCGGCGCCGACGGCCGATGCGAGGGCCGCCTGGGCGGCCTCGGCCGAGGCAGCCTCCACCCGCCACACGCCCGGGCCGGCCTGCGTCACCGAGGCGCCGGGGGCATCGGCCGTCCACCCCGCGGGAAGCGTGCCCGCGAGCTCCCACTGGGGACGGTCGGTGGCGCGCAACTCGTCGATGGTTCCCTGGGCGACCATGCGGCCCGAGCGGACGATTCCCACGCGGTCACACAGCCGCTCGACGAGCTCGAGCTGGTGGGAGGAGAAGATGACGGGGACGCCGGCGGCTGCGCGATCGCGCAGCACCTCGCTCATGACTCCCACCGCGACGGGGTCGAGCCCGGAGAAGGGCTCGTCGAGGACAAGGATCTCGGGCCCGTGCACGAGAGCGGAGGCGAGTTGGACGCGCTGCTGGTTGCCCAGCGACAGCTTGTCGACCTCGTCGCCGCGGCGTTGTTCGACGCCGAGCACCTCGGTCCAGTGCTCCATCGCGGCGGTCGCGTCGCGCTCGGACAAGCCGTGCAGGCGCGCGAGGTAGGTCAGCTGCTCCCCCACCTTCATGCGCGGGTACAGGCCGCGCTCCTCGGGCATGTAGCCGATGCGGCGGCGCACCTCGAGGTCGACGGGCTTGCCGTCCCACGAGACGGTGCCGGCGTCGGGGCGCAGGACGCCGAGGATGATGCGCATGGTGGTCGTCTTGCCCGCGCCGTTGGAGCCGACGAAGCCGAACAACTCGCCTCCGGCCACGCTGAACGACACGTCGTCGAGGGCGCGCAGGCTGCCGTACGACTTGGACAGATGGTCAAGATGGAGGTCGGGCACTCGGGTCTCCTGGTGAGGGGGTCGAGGGACCACCAGAGCCTAACCAGGGCAAACGGGACGTGTCGTCATCCGCGGGGAGGATGTGCTCGACCGCCCTCCCCCTGCCTACCCCTGCCTGCCCCCCTCTCCTGCCGCAAATGGCCGCATGTGCGGCTCGAAGACGCGCGACGCGCCGCACAACAGGCCACCAGGAGAGGGGCGACCGGTCACACGGCGGACGCGAGCTCGCGGTCACCTTCGGCCTCGCGCCCGAAGATGACCTTGAAGATCGGGTAGAAGACGAGGACGGAGATGCCCGCGTTGATCAGCATGGTGGTGACGTCGCCGAGGGTCTCGCCTGTCGCGCCGAGGCCCCACGTGTCGATGAACAGGTCGTAGATCGGCGTCTTGTAGAAGCCCTGGGCCACGGCGGCGACGAAGGTAATCACCACGTACGCGAGCACGTACCAGGCGGCGGCGCGCCACGGGTTGGTGTTGGACTTGAAGGTCACGTTGCGCTGCAGGAAGAAGTTGATGGTCTGCGCGACGGCGATCGTGAGCTGCACCGCGAGGAAGTAGGCGAGTCCGCCGCCGCCGTCGGGCAGCGCCCCCGCCGGGTAGTCGAAGACGAACGTGTCGCCGATCGGCATGACCTGCACCGAGACGTCGACAAGCTCGGTGCCGTTGAACCACGACTTCAGCACGGGCATGAGCGCCAGCTGGAGCACGGTCATCGCGGTATTGACGCCCATGAAGACGATGAACTGGGCGGTTTCGGGGCGGCGCTCGGCGAACCGCGACCAGGGACGCAGGAGTGCGGGGATCACGGCGGCCAGCGTAGGAGCGTGGCCGACGCGCGGGTGCCGTCATCGCATGACCTGTCGCGACGGCGGCATCACCTGCCGCGCGTCACCGGGGACAACGCAGGCGTGGGGCCGATGCGGTGGTCACCACCGCATCGGCCCCACGCCTGGGTCACGCGATCAGGAGGGGTGGTACGGCGAGACGACCACGTCGATGCGCTGGAACTCCTTGAGGTCCGAGTAGCCGGTCGTGGCCATCGAGCGACGCAGCGCGCCCATGATGTTGGTGGTGCCGTCGGCGAGGTGACCGGGGCCGTGCAGGATCTCCTCGAGCGGAGCGACGGTGCCCACCTCGACGCGCTCGCCGCGCGGAAGCTCGGAGTGGTACGCCTCCTGGCCCCAGTGGTAGCCGCGGCCGGGAGCCTCCTCGGAGCGGGCGAGGGCGGCGCCGAGCATGACGGCGTCCGCGCCACACGCGAACGCCTTCACGAGGTCGCCCGAGCGGCCAAGGCCGCCGTCGGCGATGACGTGCACGTAGCGGCCGCCGGACTCGTCGAGGTAGTCGCGGCGCGCCGCGGCGACGTCCGACACGGCGGTCGCCATGGGCGCGTGGATGCCGAGCGTCGTGCGCGTGCGCTGCGCGGATCCGCCGCCGAAGCCCACCAGCACGCCGGCCGCGCCGGTGCGCATGAGGTGAAGTCCGGCCTGGTAAGTCGAGGCGCCACCGACGATGACGGGAACGTCGAGGTCGTAGATGAACTTCTTGAGGTTGAGGGGCTCGACCTCGGGCGACACGTGCTCGGCAGACACGGTGGTGCCGCGGATGACGAACAGGTCGACGCCGGCCTTCAGGACCGTCTCGTAGTGCTCCTGGGTGCGCTGCGGGCTGAGCGCGCCCGCGACGGTGACGTCGGCGGCGCGAATCTCGCGCAGGCGCTCGGCGATCAGCTCGCCCTTGACCGGCTCGCGGTAGATCTCCTGCATGCGCGCGGTCGCGGCGAGGCCGTCCAGCTGCGCGATCTCCTCGAACAGCGACGTCGGGTCCTCGTAACGCGTCCACAGGCCCTCGAGGTCCAGGACGCCGAGCCCGCCGAGGCGGCCAAGGGCGATCGCTGTCGCGGGGCTCATCACGGAGTCCATGGGTGCGGCGATCACCGGGATGTCGAACTGGAAGGCATCGATCTGCCAGTTCAGCGACACCTGCTGCGGGTCGCGCGTGCGGCGCGAGGGCACCACCGCGATGTCATCGAAGGAGTAGGCGCGGCGCCCACGCTTGCCGCGTCCGATCTCGGTCTCGTAGCTCACCGCCCCAGCCTATCGGGCGCGGGCGGCCGCCGTGCCGGTGGGTGTCCCACGCGGGGCCGATGCGCGGCGCGGGCGGGCGATGTCGGCGCCCCGTGGGAGAGTGTCACCATGAGCTGGCTCGACGAGACCATGGTGGGATTCGACACCGAGACGACAGGGGTGTCCACGGCGCACGACCGCATCGTGACCGCCGCCATCCTCACCCGCACCGGCGGCGAGACCACCACGCGCACGTGGCTCATCGACCCCGGCGTCGAGATCCCGGCGCGCGCCACCGAGGTGCACGGCATCACCACCGAGCACGCCAGGGAGCACGGGGTGCAGCCCTCGACGGCGCTCGACGAGATCGCCGCGATCCTCGCCGCCGCCATGGGTGCGGGGTTCCCGCTGGTCGCCTTCAACGCGCAGTTCGACCTCTCCATCCTCGAGAGCGAGCTCGCGCGCCACGGCCTACCGTCCCTCGCGTCGCGCCTGCCGGGCGGCGAGGTCGCCCCCGTGGTCGACCCGCTCGTGCTCGACCGCCACCTCGACCGCTACCGCCGCGGCCCCCGCAAGCTCATCAACATGTGCGAGCACTACGGCGTCGCCGTGGTCGCCGACGACCTTCACGCGGCCGATGCGGACGTGGCAGCCACGCTCGACCTCCTTCCCGCGATGGCAGCGAGGCACCGCGCGCTCGGCACCGTCGAGCTCGCCGACCTTCAGGGTCAGCAGGTCGAGGCGCACCGCGTCTGGGCCACGGAGTTCGCGTCCTGGCTGCGCTCGAAGGGCCGCACCGACGACCTTCCGCGACCCGAGTGGCCGGTGTGCGTCTGACGGGTTCCGCCCGGGGCTAGAGTCGGAAGGGACTCAACGAGGAGGCCCGGATGAACCCATCCATCAGCGCCGAGGCGACCCTGACCCGGGGTCCGCTCGACGACGCGAAGGCACAGCTCGCCCAGGCAGTGGCGCAGCTCGACGTGAGCGAGGGCGTTCACCGCATGCTCGCCACGTCCCGCAGGGAAATGGCGGTCGCGGTGCCGCTGCGGCGCGACGACGGCTCGATCGCCGTCTACGAGGGATTCCGCGTCCAACATAATTTCTCGCGCGGGCCCGCCAAGGGCGGCCTGCGCTTCTCCACCGCCGTGGATCTCGACGAGGTGCGCGCGCTCGCCATGTGGATGACCTGGAAGTGCGCGCTCGTCGACGTCCCCTACGGGGGCGCGAAGGGCGGCGTGGCCATCGAGCCGCGCGATCACTCGGTCGGCGAACTGGAGCGCGTCACGCGGCGCTACACGTCCGAGATCCTGCCGATCATCGGCCCCGACATGGACATCCCGGCGCCGGACATCGGCACCGACGAGCGCACCATGGCGTGGATCATGGACACCTACTCGGCGTCCAAGGGGCACACCGTCCCCGGCGTGGTCACCGGTAAGCCGATCGCGCTCGGCGGCTCGCTCGGCCGCGCGAGCGCCACCTCCCGCGGCGTCGCTCACGTGGCCCTGCTCGCCATGGCGAGCAGGGGGCTCGAGCCGGCGCGAGCATCGGCCGCCGTCCAGGGCTTCGGCAAGGTGGGCCGCGACGCCGCCCGGTTCCTGCAGGAGGCGGGCGTCACCGTGGTCGCGGTGTCCGACGTCGACGGGGCCGTCGTCAACGAGGGCGGCCTCGACGTCATGCGGCTCGCGGCCCACGTGGATACGACGGGATCGGTGCGCGGCTTCGACGGCGCCGACGAGCTGGACCGCGATGCGCTGCTCACCCTCGACGTCGACGTACTGGTGCCCGCGGCCCTCGAGGGTGTGATCACCGAGGACAACGCCCCGGACGTGAAGGCGTCGATCGTGGTCGAGGGCGCGAACGGCCCCACCACCCAGGCGGCCGACGAGATCCTCACGGACAGGGACGTGCTGGTGGTGCCGGACATCCTTGCCAATGCCGGCGGCGTGATCGTGTCCTACTTCGAGTGGGTGCAGTCGAACCAGGCCTATCAGTGGCGCGAGTCCGAGGTGAACGAGCGGCTCGGGGAGCGCATGACGAACGCCTGGCACGCCGTGGTGGAGCATGCGGGGGTCCACGGGACCACGTACCGCGAGGCGGCGACGGCTTTGGCGGTCAAGCGCGTCATCGAGGCGCATGACCTGCGCGGCCTCTACCCCTGATCCCTGCGCCATCCGCCGCGTACCGCTCACCACACACGTGGGACCGATGTGACAGGTGGGGCCACGGTGCATGCACACGGGCCACACGAGCCCCACGCGTCACTGCCGTGTGTTGAGCGGTACGCGCCAGGCGCGGGTCAGGCCACGAGCACGCGGACCAGCATCCCCAGCGACATGACGACGATGAGCACGCGCAGCACCAGGGGGTTGACCCTGAGCAGCAGGTGAGAGCCAAGGTAGGCGCCGATCAGTTGGCCCACGATCATCACGCCGCCGATGGCCCAGATCATCTTTCCTGCCACGGCGAATACCAGGAGCGACGCGATGTTGGTGGCGAAGTTCAGCGTCTTCGCGACCGCGGTCGCGCGCCGCAGCGGCAGCGCGCGCAGGGCGACCCCCGACAGCGCGAAGAGCGAGCCCGTCCCCGGGCCGAACGCGCCGTCGTACGCCCCGATGACGGGGACCACCGCGCCCTCGTAGGCGCGGTCGGTGATGCGCGGCGCGGCCGGCGGCTCGTGCGACTTGGGGACGAACAAAAAGTACGCGGCGATGAGCGCGAGCACCACGGGGATGACGACCTCGAGCGCATCGGTCGAGACGAACAGGATCGCCACGGAGCCCGCGGCCGAACCGAGGAAGGCCCACAGCATCGGCCGCCTGACGTCCACCCATCTCACGCCGTGGCGCCGGATCACCTGCGTGGTCGCCATGAAGGTGCCGGCAGTGCCCTGCAGCTTGTTGGTGCCGAGCGCCTGCAGCGGAGGCACCCCAGCCACCAGCAGCGCGGGCACGGTGATGAGCCCGCCGCCGCCGGCGAGGGTGTCGAGGCACCCGGCAAGCAGCGCGACGACCCCGAGGATCGCGAGCAGCTGCCAGGTGACCTCCACCCGTTAGCGACCCTGGTAGTTGGGCGCCTCGACCGTCATCTGGATGTCGTGCGGGTGGCTCTCCTTGAGGCCTGCCGCGGTGATGCGCACAAACTTGCCGCGCGAGCGCAGCTCGTCGATGGTGCGGGCACCCACGTAGAACATCGACTGGCCAAGGCCGCCGACGAGCTGGCGGGCGACGTTGTGCAGCGAGCCCTTGAACGGGACGCGGCCCTCGATGCCCTCGGGGATGATGTCGTCGTCGCTCGGGGCATCGGCCTGGAAGTAGCGGTCCTTCGAGTACGACACGCGGCCGCGCGACGCCATCGCGCCAAGCGAGCCCATGCCGCGATACGACTTGTACTGCTTGCCGCCCACGAGCACCAGGTCGCCGGGCGCCTCGGCGCAGCCGGCGAACAGCGAGCCGATCATCACCGACTCGGCGCCGGCGACCATCGCCTTGGCGATGTCGCCCGAGTACTGCAGCCCGCCATCGGCGATGACGGGGACACCCGCGGGGCCGGCAGCCTGGTAGGCCTCCCACACCGCGGTGATCTGGGGCACTCCCACGCCCGCCACCACGCGGGTGGTGCAGATGGAGCCGGGGCCCACGCCCACCTTGACGGCGTCCACGCCGGCGTCCACGAGCGCCTGGGCGCCCTCGCGGGTCGCGACGTTGCCGCCGATGACCTGGACGTGGCTCGTGGCGGGGTCCGACTTCAGGCGCTTGATCATGTCGATCATCGCCTGGGCGTGGCCGTGGGCGGTGTCGACCACGAGGGCGTCAACGCCGGCGTCGACAAGGGCGGTCGCGCGCTCCCACGCGTCGCCGAAGAAGCCGACGGCGGCGGCGACGCGCAGGCGGCCCTGCTCGTCCTTGGTGGCCTTGGGGTAACGCTCGGTCTTGACGAAGTCCTTGACGGTGATGAGGCCCGTGAGGCGGCCGTCGGCGTCGACGAGGGGAAGCTTCTCGACCTTGTGCTTCGCGAGCAGGTCGGCTGCCTCGTCGTTCGAGATGCCCTCGGTCGCGGTGATGAGCGGCATGGGAGTCATCGCCTCGCGCACCTTGAGCGAGTCGTACTCGGAGTGGTCGACGAACCGCAGGTCGCGGTTGGTGATGATGCCCAGCAGGCGGCGGTCCTCGTCGACAACGGGAAGGCCCGAGACGCGGTACTTGCCGCACAGGGCGTCGAGCTCGGTCAGTGTCGCCTCGGGGCCCACGGTGACGGGGTCGGTGATCATGCCGGACTCGGAACGCTTCACGATCTCGACCTGGTGGGCCTGGTCCTCGATCGACAGGTTGCGGTGCAGCACGCCGATGCCGCCCTGGCGCGCCATGGCGATCGCCATCCGCGCCTCGGTGACGGTGTCCATCGCGGCGCTCAGGAGGGGGGTCGCGATGCGGATGCCGCGCGTGAGGCGGGTCGAGGTATCGACCTCGGACGGGATGACGTCGCTCTGCCCGGGAAGGAGCAGGACGTCGTCGTAGGTGAGGCCGGTCTGGGTGAAGGGATCGTTGAGCTCGGGCGCCATGGCCAGATTCTACGTGGCACGCACGGACGGGGCGAACGTGCTCCTGGCCGATGCCGGGGCGGGTGACGAGGCGCGGCTCGCCGTCCGCATCGGCCGCCCTGCGAACACTCGGTGAACGGGACAAATGGGTCTAGCCAAACCCCGTTCTTCCAGGTATGAATGTCTGTAGATGGCGTTTTCGGGCCGAGCCCTCCACCCCTGGCGGTGGGCTCTGGGCCGGTCTGTGTGAACACTGACGGATCGCGACTCAATGACGAGTCGCGGCGAGTCTCTTTTCGGAGATTGGAGCGCGCCATGGACTCGGTTGCGAAGCTACCCGCACCGACGCAGGATCAGTGGGAATGGCAGTACGAGGGTGCGTGCCGCGAGGCCGACCCCGACCTCTTCTTCCACCCCGAGGGTGAGCGCGGCGCCGCCCGCCGCCGTCGCGCGGAGGCGGCCAAGCAGTACTGCGCCCGCTGCCCCGTCCTGGACATGTGCCGCGAGCGCTCGCTGGATGCGCGCGAGCCGTTCGGCGTGTGGGGCGGGATGAGCGAGGACGAGCGTCACGCGATGCTCGCCGGCCGCCTCAAGCAGGCGAGCTAGACGACGCAACGACAGAGGGCCCCCGGACGCGATGTCCGAGGGCCCTCTGTTTTACGCGGATGCGATTACTGCACCACTCCGAGCAGGTCGCGCGCCGAGAGGATCAGCAGCTCTTCGCCGCCGTACTTCACCTCGGTGCCGCCGTACTTCGAGTAGATGACCTTGTCACCCACAGCGACGTCAACCGGGATGCGGTTGCCGTTGTCGTCGACGCGACCGGGGCCCACCGCCAGGACGACGCCCTCCTGGGGCTTCTCCTTGGCGGTGTCGGGGATGACGAGGCCGGACGCGGTGGTCTGCTCGGCGGCAGAGGGCTTCACCACGACCTTGTCCTCAAGAGGCTTGATAGAGACCGACACAGCGGACCTCACCTTCCGTGATCCATGACAGATGTGTGTGTCGCGGCTCCTCGTCCGACCTGCCGTCGCGGGGGTCAGAACGGCCGATGGAGGCCACGCATCCCGATGCCGGGACGCTGACCAATTTAGCACTCACCCCCCACGAGTGCTAACCGATCACCGGGTGTTCACCGCGCGCGAACCGTGCCGTGGAAGGATCGGGGCATGGATGCCGCGACCGCCCGCCTGCTCACGTCCCCGGACGGTCTCGCCCTTGTCGACGCGCTCCCACCCTACGAGGAGCGCCTGTCCCTCGCGATGGGCGAGTCCATGCGCTCCCAGGGGGTCGATCCCGCGCTCGTGGCGGCCGCCCTCACGCAGTCGCGGCTGCGTGCGGCCGCGCGGGCGAAGCTCGGCGACTTCGCCGACGGGATGCTGCTGACCCAGGACGGACTCGAGCAGGCCACCCGCCTCGCGGTGGCCGCCCGCCATGCGGCTCGCTACCGCGACGCGGGCATGCGCTCGGTCGCGGACCTCACCTCGGGCATCGGCGCCGATGCGATGGCGTTCGCCGCCCTCGGCATCGCCGTGACGGCGATCGAGAGGGACGAGGCGACTGCGCTGCTTGCCGACCACAACCTGCGCCACTGGGACACCGCCCGCGTGGTGCACGCCGATTCCATGGAGATCGCCTCGCGCCTCGAGGTCGACGCCCTCTTCGCCGACCCCGCCAGGCGCACCGCACGCGGGCGCCGCCACGACCCGAAGGACTACTCCCCCGCGCTCGACGACGTGCTCGCACTGCGCGCCACCCACCCAGCGCTGGGGGTCAAGGTCGGGCCCGCCATCCCGCACGACGCGGTGCCGGCCGATGCCGAGGCCGAGTGGGTCTCCGTCGACGGTTCAGTGGTGGAGGCGGCGCTGTGGCACGGCCCGCTCGCGCACGCGCCCGGCCACGCCGCGCTGGTGCTGCGCGGGGGCGAGGCGCACCGGCTAACGGGCTCCACGGATCAGGCCGAGGCCGGGCCGCTCGGCGAGTACGTGTACGAGCCCGACGGCGCCCTCATCAGGGCGGGGCTCGTCGCCGAGGTGGCGGGGCGCATCGGCGGCCGCCTCGTGGATCCCACCATCGCCTACCTCACCACCGATGCGCCGTCAGTGACCCCGTTCACGCGCGGCTACCGCGTACTCGAGACGACCCCGCTCAAGGCGAAGGCGATCGCGGCGGCGCTACGTGCACGCGGCGTGGGCACGGTGGACATCAAGAAGCGCGGCGTCGACATCACGCCCGAGCAGCTGCGGCCTCAGCTCAAGCTGAAGGGCGACGCGCGCCTCACGGTCATCCTCACCCGCGTGGGCGGGCGACGCGTGGCCCTCATCGCCGAGCCCCTCTAGAAACGTCAGTCCTCATCGGCGGCGCGCAGCACCTTGCTCACCATCTGCTGGCTGGTGCCGAGCTCGCGGGCGATGGCGCTCTGCGACTGGCCGGCGGCGTGTGCGGTGCGAATCCTTGCGCGGGCGGCGTCGTCGAGCGCACCCGCCCGGGTCGAGGCGGCGCCGCCGCGCCTGCCCGACATGATCGAATCGACGCTCGCCTTAGAGATGCCGAGGGCCGATGCCACCTCGGCTCGCGCCTCGCCAGCACCCACCCGTTCGCGCACCTGCGCGACGAGCGCGTCCGTGAGCCGCACCCGAGGCGAGGCCGACGCGGGTGCCGAGGCGCGTCGCGGCCTCGGCGAGCCGACGGCGAGCGGGCCGCCGGCATCGGCCCTGGTCTTGCCCGTGACGAGCGCCGAGACGGACGTCTGCGACACCCCGAATTCCTGGGCTAGACCTGCCTGGCTGTCCCCGGCGGCGTATCGCTCGCGCAGCCGCACCACGTCGTCGTCGCTGAGCCTCGCCATGGCCCCATGCTAGGGCGCGTCACGCGCCCAGTAGCAGCGAGAGCGCGAGGGCCAGCATCACCACGGCAACGAAGCCGTCGAGGATCCGCCAGGCACGCGGCCGGGACAGCACGCCCGACAGGAGCCTGGCGCCGTAGCCCAGCGCGGTGAACCAGACGAACGAGCCCGCCATGGCGCCGGCGGCGAAGATCCACCGCTGGTCGCCGTACGTGCCCGCCACGGAGCCCAGGAGCACCACAGTGTCGAGGTACACGTGCGGATTGAGCCACGTGATCGCGAGCGTGGTGAGGGCCACGGCCCGCGGGGTGGTGGCGACACGGGCCGCGCCGTCGGCCTCGAGGCCCTCCTCGCCCCCGCGCCAGGCGCGACGGGCGGCCAGGATGCCGTAGGTGGCGAGGAAGACGGCGCCGCCGATGCGCGCGGTGGTCTCGATCCACGGGTGCGCCGAGATGAGGGTGCCGAGCCCCGCGGTGCCGGCGGTGATAAGGATGGCGTCCGAGAGCGCGCACACCAGGACCACCACCACGACGAATTCGCGGCGGATGCCCTGGCGCAGGACGAAGACGTTCTGGGCGCCGATGGCGGCGATGAGGGACAGGCCGAGGCCGAGGCCGGCGAGGAAGGTCATGCCGTCCACGCTAGGGAGAGATTCGCATTAGCACCACCAAGGATTTCTTCACTTGCCTTAATCTGGCTTCATGTTGGTGCCCGTCGATCTCGCCCACACGCTCGCCGTTGCCGTCGAGGAGGGAACCCTCGACGCGGCGGCCCGCCGACTCCACCTCACGCAGTCGGCGGTGAGCCAGCGCCTCGCGACGCTCGAGCGCGTCACCGGACAGGTGCTCCTGGTGCGCTCGCGCCCGGTGCGCGCGACGGCCGCGGGCGACGAGGTGGTGCGCTACGCCCGCCAGGTCGCCCACCTCGACCACGACCTCGCGGGGCGCATCGGCATCGAGGCGGGGCACCCCACCGTCGCGCTCGCCGTCAACGCGGACTCCCTCGCCACGTGGATCCTGCCGCCCCTCACCGCCGCCGCGACCCACCACGGGGTGCTGCTTGACCTGCACCGCGAGGACGAGGGGCACACCACCGCCCTGCTCGCCGACGGCACCGTCACGGCCGCCGTGACGACGGTCGCCACGCCGGTGCCTGGCTGCACCTCGACGGCGCTGGGAAGCATGCGCTACCGCGCGGTCGCGGCCCCGGACTTCGTGGCGCGTTGGTTCCCCGACGGAGTCACCGCAGACGCCCTCGCGGTCGCCCCCGTGCTCGACTTCGATCGCCGGGACACCCTGCAGAGCCGCTACCTCGAGGGCCGCGGCGTCGACCCCGCCGCGCCGCCGCGCCACTACGTGCCGTCGTCGACCGAGTTCGCGCGCACCATCGCGCTGGGGCTCGGGTGGGCGATGCTTCCCGACGCCCAGCGGGAGGGGCTGAGTCTGGTGGACCTCGGAGGCGGGGACGTGACCGTCACCCTGTACTGGCAGCAGTGGCGCACGCACTCGGCGACCCTCGCGGGGATCGCCGCGGAGGTCGCCGCCGCGGCGCGCGAGGCGCTCGACCCCGCCTGAGCCCTGCCCTACGCGCAGTCGGGGGCGGGCAGGTCAAGCGCGACGGGCCACTCGCCGCCCGCGGTCGCGTCGCCCGTGAGGATGTCCGCGAGCGCGGCCATGGAGGGGGCCGATCTGCCGTAAAGGCCAAGGTAGGCGTCGGCGCGGGAGCCCTCGAGGCCCCACGGCCCCGCGAGCGCCACCACCACGTCGGCGTCGCCGCTACCCGTGTCGGAGCCGAGCAGCTGCACCCGCGTGCCACCCGACCCGACCGTGACGCCGCGCCTCTCGAGCGCGGCCGCGAGAAGCGCGCGGTCGTCCGCGGTGCCGCCGGTCAGTGACACGGCGTCGCCCACCACCACCGCGTCGCAGTCCCGCGCGGCGAGGCTCGCCCCGGCGACGGCCAGCTCGCGCGCGGCCGCCGCGGCGTCCCCGCCCTTCCCGCCGTCGGCGGCCTCCGACTCCACGCCGTCGAGCGAGGCCTGCCACCGCCCGGCGAGGATCACCCGCGACACGGCCTCGTCGAGCCGCGCCCGCGGCACTGACCCGTCACGCACCGCGTCGACGATCGCGTCGCGCGCGGCGGCGGGGTCGGTCGGCATCAGCAGCACGTCGGCCCCCGCGGCGAGCGCCGCGACGGCCACCGCGCCGGCGTCGCCAGCCACGGCGCCCATGTTGAGCGCGTCGGTCACCGCGAGGCCGGTGAAGCCCATCTCGTCGCGCAGGTACGCATACGCGTCGGGGTCAAGAGAGGCCGGTTCCCCGCCCCACGCCTCGACCGCGACGTGCCCCATCATCACGGCGGGAGCACCGGTGTCGATGGCGTCCTGGAACGGCGCGAGGTCGCGCGTGCGCAGGGCCTCGATGCTCGCGGCCTGGACCGGCAGCGCGTGATGCGAGTCGGTGGTGACGGAACCGTGGCCGGGGAAATGCTTGACGACGGGGACCACACCGGCGTCGACGTATCCCTCGATCGCGGCGTCGACGGTCGCCGAGACGTCCGCCGGTTCGTCCCCCGCCGACCGCGACCGGATGACCGGGTCCGCGGCGCCGACCGTCACATCGGCCACGGGCGCGAAGTTCATGGTGACGCCGAGCCCGGCGAGCGACGCGCCCTGCGCCCGGTACGCCTCGGTGACCACGTCGGCGTCGCGCGCGGCGCCCGCAGACATGAAGCCGGGAAGCGTCGGCACGACGCCCGCCATGCGGGACACGGTGCCGCCCTCCTCATCGACGCCCACGATGGTGCCCCAGTCGCGGTCGGTCGCCCCCGTCGCGGCGGCGGCGAGCGACTCGACCTGGGCTGCGTCCCCGTGCGAGCCCATGAGGATCACGCCACCCAGGCTGAGCCTGTCGACGAGCGACGCGAGTCCCGCGGCGTCGCCGCCCGACCACGCCGCCACGATCACCCGGCCGGCGGCCTCCTTCAGCGGTAGCGCGCGGGCATCGGCGAGCGCGGCCGCGCTCTCCGCCTCGCTCGGGCGCCACGTCGGTCTCGCGGGCGTCACCGCGATCCGCGGAAAGGACTCAGAGCCGGGCCCGACGCCCGCGGGGGCGGTGACCGCCGAAACTTCCCGGCCACGCGACGCCTCGCCACCGACAGCCCGCTCGCCCCCGGGCACGCTGTCGGCCGTCCGCAACCCCGCGACGGCATCGGCCACCACCACGCGGGCCGGGTCAGCGACGGACGCGAGCGCGCCGATTCCCCACCACGCGAGCGCGCCGGCGCACAGCGCGGCGACCGGTGCCGCGACGGGCGCGAGCCACCTCCGCAAGGGCGCCTACGCCACCACGCGGGTGAGCGGCATCGACGAGTCGACCCCGTAGCCGAGGTCGGAGGGCGCGAGGCCGCGGCGCACCACGGCAGAGCCGAGGGCGGCGATCATGGCGCCGTTGTCGGTGCAGTAGCGGATGGGCGGGATGCGCACGTCGATCCCGGCCTCTTCGCCACGCCTGGTCGCCATCTCGCGCAGCTGCGAGTTGGCCGAGAAGCCACCGCCGATCACGAGCGTGTCGATGCCGTGCTCGCGGCAGGCGTTGAGCGTCTTCATCACGAGCACGTCGGCGACGGCGTCGGCGAAGGACGCGGCGACGTCGTTGATGGGGATCTCACGGCCGGCGTCCCGCTCGCGCTCGACCCAGCGGGCGACGGCGGTCTTGAGGCCGGAGAAGGAGAAGTCGTAGGCGTGCTTCTCCTGGAACTTGGCGGCGGTGAGCGCCCGCGGGAACGGGATCGCGGTGGGGTCGCCCTCGCGTGCCAGGCGGTCGATGTGCGGGCCGCCGGGGTACGGCAGCTCGAGCAGGCGGCCCACCTTGTCGAACGCCTCGCCCGCGGCATCGTCGAGGGTGTGGCCCAGCTCGGTGACCTGGGTCGCGACGTCGTCGATCTTGAGCAGCGACGTGTGGCCACCGGAGACGACCAGGGCCATCACCTTCTCGGGGAACTCGCCGTGCACCAGTTCGTCGACGGCGGCGTGGCCGATGACGTGGTTGACCCCGTGCAGAGGCTTGCCGAGCGCGACGGCGAGCGACTTGGCGGCAGCGTTGCCGACGGTCAGGGAGCCGACAAGGCCGGGGCCCGCGGCGACGGCGATCGCGTCGACGTCGCTGAGCGTCTTGCCGGCACGGCTGAGCGCCTCCTCGAGCGTCGGCACGAAGGCCTCAAGGTGCGCGCGCGAGGCGACCTCGGGGACGATGCCGCCGAAGCGCGCGTGCTCGTCCATCGACGACGCGGTGACGTCGACAAGCAGCTCGGTGCCCTGGACGAGCGCCACGCCCGTCTCGTCGCACGTGCTCTCAATGCCCAGTACCAACGGATCCACGTCATGGAGTCTAGTTGCCGTCCGTCGCCCCGCACCCCCGCGGTCGATTTCCACTCTTTTAGGCTCTTAGACGCGTCAAATGGATCCAATTGACGGTGAGAGGATGGTTGATATGTCCACCAATTTCGCGATCGACGCCGCCGCGCGCGCGACCCTGTTCACCGACGCCCGCTCCGCCCTGACCTTCGCCGAGCGCCCCGTCACGATGGACACCGTCCGCGAGGTGTGGGACCTCATCAAGTGGGGACCCACGGCCAACAACACCGTGCCGCTGCGCGTCCTCGCCGCCACGTCGGAGCCGGCCCGCACCGCCGTCCTCGACGCCGCCGCGGCGGGCAACCGCGACAAGGTCGCCGCCGCTCCCCTGGTGCTCGTGGCCGCACGCGACGAGCGCTTCCACGACACCTTCGAGATCACGGGAGGATCGGAGACTGCCGCGGCCCGCTTCGAGGCCGACCCCGAGGCGCGCACCCGCTTCTCGCACACCAACACGATGCTGCAGACCGGGTACCTGATCCTCGGCCTGCGCGCCGCCGGCCTCGCCGTGCGCCCCGTCGGCGGTTTCGACCGGGCGGCGCTGGACGCGACGCTGCTCGCCGACTCGTCGTGGAGCTCCGAGCTCCTCCTGCTCGTGGGCTACCCGGCCGACGATCACGGCGCCGGTGACCGCAAGGGCCGCATGGGCGCCGACGTGGCGGTGCGCGAGGCATGACCACTCGCCCCGTCACGGCCGCCGGCTCGGGCCGCGCGAGCCTCGCCGGCATCGGCCGCGCCTACGCGATCCTCGCCCTCGTCGAGGCCATCACCTGGACCGGCCTGCTCATCGGCATGGGCATCAAGTACGGACCCGAGACCACCGAGATGGGGGTCACCATCTTCGGCCCGCTCCACGGCGTGGCCTTCCTTGCCTACGCGGCCGTCACCGTGGTGGCCGCGGTGCGCCTGCGGTGGGGCCTCGGGGTGACGCTGCTCGCGCTCGTCGCCGCGGTGCCGCCGCTGACCACCCTGCCGATGGAGGTGTGGCTGCGCCGCACCGGGCGCCTGCAGTCGCGCTAGGCCTCGCCGAGGTTTCCCGACAGCCGGCTGTGCCTGGCGGCCGAGTCGGCGTTGAGCCCCACGATCTCGACGGTCTTGCCGCGCGCCTCGTATTTGGTGCGCACCGCGTCGAGCGTCGCGACGGTGGAGGCGTCCCACACGTGCGCGTCGGTCATGTCGATGACGATGCGCTCGGGGTCACCCGAGTAATCGAACTGGTAGACGAGGTCGTTCGAGGACGCGAAGAACAACTCGCCGCGCACCGCGTACACGCGCTCGCCGTCCTCGTCCGATGAGTCGAGCCGCGTCACCGAGGTGAGGTGAGCGACGCGACGTGCGAACAGCACCATGGCGATCAGCACGCCGACGATGACGCCGTACGCGAGGTTGTGCGTCCAGACGGTCACGACGACCGTCGCGACCATCACGAGGGTCTCCGAGCGAGGCATGCGGCGCAGGGTCGACGGCCGGATCGAGTGCCAGTCGAACGTGCCGACGGACACCATCACCATGACGGCCACGAGCGCTGCCATCGGCATGATCGCGACGACGTCGCCGAGCCCCACCACGAGGATCAGCAGGAACACTCCCGCGAGGAACGTCGAGATGCGGGTGCGCGCGCCCGAGGCCTTGACGTTGATCATGGTCTGGCCGATCATCGCGCAGCCGCCCATGCCGCCAAAGAACCCGGTCACGACGTTGGCGACGCCCTGACCCCACGCCTCGCGAGTCTTGTTCGAGTGGGTGTCGGTGATGTCGTCGACCAGCTTGGCGGTCATGAGCGACTCGAGCAGGCCCACGAGCGCCATGGCGAGCGCGTACGGGAACACGATGCGCAGCGTCTCCCACGTCAGCGGCACGTCGGGGATGAGCAGTTGCGGCAGCGTCTCGGGCAGGGCTCCCTCGTCGCCCACGGTGGGCACGGAGATCCCGGCGATGACCGCTGCGGCGGTGAGCACCACGATCGCCACGAGCGGCGCGGGCACCACGGTGGTCCAGCGCGGCAGCAGAGCGATGATGGCGATGCCGATGGCCACCATCGGGTACACGCCCCAGGGCACGTCGACGAGGTGTGTGACCTGCGACATGAAGATGAGGATGGCGAGGGCGTTGACGAAGCCGACCATGACCGACCGCGGGATGAAGCGCATGAGCCGCGCCACGCCCGCCACGCCCAGCAGCACCTGCAAGACTCCGGCGACGATCACCGTCGCCACCAGGTAGTCGACGCCGTGGTCGGCGACCACGGGGGCCACCACCAGCGCGACGGCGCCGGTGGCCGCGGAGATCATCGCCGGCCGGCCGCCCACGAAGGAGATCGTCACCGCCATCGTGAAGGCGGCGAAGAGGCCGATGCGCGGGTCGACCCCCGCGATGATCGAGAACGCGATCGCCTCGGGGATCAGTGCGAGCGCGACCACGAGGCCAGCGAGGACCTCGGTGCGCAGGCGCCGGGGCGAGCGCAGGGCTGCGCGCACGGAGTATGAGGCGTCGGCCTCGGGGGCGCCGCTCACGGGGGAGGGCTCGGGGCGGCGGTCGGCGGGCGCGACGGGCATGGGTGTCCTCATGACGATGGCGGGGGGCGCACAGAACTCTACCGCGACGTGAGGGTTGGGGACCACGCCCGTCTGGGAAGATGGCCCCATGACCGCCGCCACCCATCACATCGGCGCCGTGGCCGAGCGCACCGGCCTGTCCCTGCGCTCCCTGCGCCACTGGGAGGAGGTGGGCCTCATCACTCCCTCCGCGCGCACCGAGGGCGGCTTCCGTCTCTACACGGAGGAGGACATCGACCGCATCCTGCTGGTGCGCCGCATGAAGCCGCTCGGCTACTCGCTGGAGGAGATGGGCGCGCTCATCGCGCTGTCGGAGGAGATCGACGCGGGGGCCGATGCGGTGGGCAGGCTGGAGGAGCTGCTCGCCGACGCGACGCAGCGCCGCGAGAAGCTGCGCCGCACCCTTGACATGGCGGACGAGTTCATCGCGATCCTCGAGTCACGGCGAGCCGATGCCAGGGACGCGTGATCAGTCCCGCAGCCGCAGCCGCATGACGAGCGCGTCGAGGCCCTCCGGCTGGTAGTACCGGGGACGCACCCTCACGTCCTCGAAGCCGTACGCGCGGTACAGCGCCAGCGCGGCGGTGTTGGTGGTCGCCACCTCGAGCCATGCATCGGGCGCACCGAGCCGCCTGGCCTCCGCCAGGAAGTCCCCCATCACCACGCGCGCCAGCCCGCGCCGGCGCGCCTCGGGGGCGATCGCGAGGTTCATGAGGTGGAACGCGTCCCCCTCGAAGCCGTACACCGCGTAACCCGCGAGCGTCCCGTCGACCTCGACCCCTCGCCAACGCGAGAAGCCGTGAAGGAAGTCCTCGCGGATGAGCGACGGTGACCAGGCCGCCAGGCCGAAGATCTCCACCTCGCGCTGCGCCACCCAGTCGAGGTCGGCCTCGGTGAGGTCACGCAGGGAGACGAGTCCCTCGTCCTCGGGCGTCGTGCCCGCGTCGAACATGGGCTCAGGCGCCGGGGACGCCGTGCACGTCGGGGCGGCGCAGGTATAGCGGCTCCAACGGAAGGTCCGCGCCGGCCGCGAGGGAACGCACCGCGACGCGGGCCAGCCATGCGGGATCCACGTCGCCACCCTCGGCGGCGGGGAAGGCCTCGGGGTACAGCAGGGCTCCGCGGCCAATGACGGCGCCGGTCGCGTTCACGTCGGCGGGGGCCGCGACCGCGGGCCCGTCGAGGCGCTCGCCATCACGGTAGGAGGCCCAGTAGACCTCCTTGCGGCGCGCATCGGCGACCACGGTGACCTCACCGCCGTGCGCGGCCGCGAGCGCGTCGAGCGAGCACACGCCGTGCACCGGCACGCCCCAGGCGAACCCGAGGGTGCGCGCCGAGACGAGGCCCACGCGCAGCCCGGTGAAGGGCGCGGGGCCGGTGCCCACGACGATCCGCGTGATGTCGGCCCCGGTGGCGCCTGCATCGGCAAGCACGTGCTCCACGAAGCCGCTCAGCAGCTCGGCGTGACCACGCGGGGCGAACTCGGCGCGCTCGGCGAGGACCGCATCGGCCCCCTCGTCGTACAGCGCGACGGACACGGAGGCGGAGGTGTCGATGGCGAGGATCACGGCGTCCAGCCTAGTTCGCGGCGAGCGCGACGTCCGACCAGCGCGGGCCGTGACCCACCACGCGCACCTCGCGCACGCCCACGTCGGGGTTCGCGAGGTCCACGTCTCCCCCACGCTCGCGCGTGAGGGTGAGGTGCAGGCGGTCCTCGGCGAGCTGCTCGGCCTTGTCCTCGCCCCACTCGACCACCGTGATGGAGTCCTCGAGCGTCGAGTCGAGGTCGAGGTCGTCGAGCTCGGCGAGCGATCCCAGGCGATAGGCGTCGACGTGGATGAGGCCGGGCCCGCCCACCTCGGACGGGTGGGTGCGGGCGATGATGAACGTGGGGCTCGCGACGGGGCCGCGCACGCCGATGGCGTCGCCAAGCCCCTGCGTGAACGTGGTCTTGCCAGCGCCGAGGTCGCCGCTCAGGATGAGCAGGTCGCCCGGGCGCAGCAGCGGCGCGATCTGCTCCGACGCGAAGGCCCGCATGGCCTCGGCATCGGGGACGGTGACGGTGGCGTCGATCATGCGCTCTCCTTGGGTCGCAGCCCGCCGAAGCGGCACACGACCTCGTAGTTGATGGTGTCGGCGGCCTCTGCCCAGTCGGTGGCGGTCGGGCCATCGGGGCCGATGAGGGTGGCGACGTCTCCCTCGCGTACCTCGGTGGCGGGCCCGAGGTCGACGACGAACTGGTCCATGCAGACCCTGCCGGCGATCGTGTAGCGGCGCCCGCGGATCTCCACCTCGGCGCGGTTACCCGCGGCGCGGAACACTCCGTCCGCGTAGCCCGCGCTGATGAGCCCGAGGGTGGTCGGGAACGGCGTCACGTACTGGTGGGCGTAGCTCACTCCCTGCCCGGCGGGCACGTCCTTGACGAGCACCACCGTCGACCGCACCGCCATGGCGGGACGCAGGCCAAAGGCGGCGCCGGCGGGGTCCTCGATGGGCGGCAACCCGTACAGGGCGATGCCGGGGCGGACCAGGTCGAAGTGAAGCTCGGGGCGGGTGAGAGTGCAGGCGGAGTTCGCGAGGTGGCGCACCTCGAGCTCGATGCCGCGCTCGCCGATGAGCATGAGCGCGCTGCGGAAGGTGTCCGCCTGGAGGTCGATGGTCTCGTGGCCGGGCTGATCCGCCCAGGCGAGGTGCGACCATGCGCCCACCAGGCGCACCAGCCCCTCGGCCTGCGCGGCGATCGCGAGGTCAAGCAGCCCGGGGAGGTCGTGAAGGGTGACGCCCTCGCGCCCCAGCCCCGTGTCGACAGCGAGGTGGATGCGGGCGGGACGGGTGAGGTCGCGCGCGGCGGCGATCACTGCCCCCAGCACCTCGGGAGAGGACACCGACATGTCGACGTCGGCGGCGATGAGCGCGCGCGCCGGCACCTCGGTGCCGAACAGCCACGTGAAGATCCGGCCGGTGTCGCCTCCGGCGCGCAGCGCGAGAGCCTCGCCCGGCTGAGCGACTCCGAGCCAGGCGGCTCCGCCCGCGCGGGCCGCCGCGGCGGCCGGCAGCAGGCCGTGCCCGTAGGCATCGGCCTTCACCACGGCCATCACCGCGGCGCCCTCGGCCATGCCGCGCAGGACCTCGACGTTGTGGGTGATCGCGTCGTAGTCGATGCTGACCTCTAGCGCGCTCATCGGTCTCCTTCCGCGACGACGACGGCCGACGCGATCCCCGCGTCGTGCGACAGCGACAGGTGAAGGTGGGTGATCCCCAGCTCCTCGGCACGGGCCGCCACGGTGCCGCGCATCGTCATGACGGGACGCCCCGACTCCTCGCGCAGCACCTCGGCATCGTGCCAGTGCAGGCCCGCAGGTGCCCCCAGGGCCTTCGCGAGCGCCTCCTTCGCGGCCCAGCGCGCCGCGAGCGAATGCGTACCGAGCGTGCGCTCCCCCGGGGTGAACACGCGCTCGACGAACGAGGGCGAGCGCTCGAGGGTGGCCTCGAATCGCGCGATCTCGACGACGTCGATGCCGAGCCCCAGGACCGCCATCACTCGACCGTGACGGACTTTGCGAGGTTGCGCGGCTGGTCCACGTCGTAGCCCTTGGCGGCCGCGAGCTCGTGGGCGAAGATCTGCAGCGGGATCACCGACAGCAGCGGCGTCATGAGCACGGGGGCGCTCGGGACGAAGAACACGTGAGCCGCATGGTCGGCGGCGACGGTGTCGCCCTCCTCGGCGATCACCAGCGTGCGCGCGCCGCGCGCCCTGACCTCCTGGACGTTCGACAGCACCTTGGAGTGCAGCGACTCGCGCCCCCGCGGGCTGGGGACCACCACGAACACCGGCTGGTCCTGCTCCACGAGCGCGATGGGCCCGTGCTTGAGCTCCCCCGCCGCGAAGCCCTCGGCGTGGATGTAGGCCAACTCCTTGAGCTTGAGCGCTCCCTCGAGGGCCACGGGGAAGCCCACGTGGCGGCCGAGGAAGAGCACCGTGCGCTCGTCGGCCATGGAACGCGCTACCTCGCGGATGGGTGCCGACGTGTCGAGGACCCGCTGAATCTTCGCGGGGATCGCGTCGAGCTCGGCGAGCAGCGCGTCGATCTCGTCGGGGAACTTGTTACCGCGCAGCTCCGCCAGGTAGATGCCCAGCAGGTAGCCGGCGGTGATCTGCGCGAGGAACGCCTTGGTGGAGGCCACAGCGATCTCGGGGCCGGCGCGCGTGTAGAGCACGGCATCGGCCTCGCGGGCGATGGTGGAACCCTGGGCGTTGACGATGCCGATGACGGTCGCGCCCTGCTGCTGCGCGTGACGCACGGCCATGATCGTGTCCATCGTCTCGCCCGACTGGCTCACGGCCACCACGAGCGTCTTCACGGACACGATGGGGTCGCGGTAGCGGAACTCGTGCGACAGCTCGACCTCGACGGGGATGCGCGTCCAGTGCTCGATCGCGTAGCGCGCCACCTGGCCCGCATACGAGGCGGTGCCGCACGCGATGATGATGATCTTGTCGATCGACTTGAGGATGTACTCGTCGACCATCCCCTCGTCCAGCTTGAGGCGACCGCGATCGTCGAGCCTGCCGCGCAGCGTGTCGGCCACGGCGGCGGGCTGGTCGTAAATCTCCTTCTCCATGAAGGTGGCGAAGCCGCCCTTCTCCGCCGCTGACGCGTCCCAGTCGACGTGGTACGGCTCGCGCTCCACCACCTCGCCGCGCGCGTCAGTCACCACCACCTCGTCGGGCGTGATGACCACGACCTCGTCCTGGCCCAGCTCGAGCGCGGTGCGGGTGTGCTCGATGAACGCGACCACGTCGGAGCCGAGGAAGTTCTCACCCTCGCCCAGGCCCACCACGAGCGGCGAGTTGCGGCGTGCGCCGACCACGACGTCGGGCTCGCGCGCGTCGACGGCGAGGAGGGTGAACGCGCCCTCGAGGCGGCGCGCGGCGGCGCGCATGGCGTCGGGGAGGCTGAGGCCGGCGTCGACGAGCGATCCGAGCAGGTGGCCGGCGACCTCCGTGTCGGTGTCGGAGATGAAGTCGATGCCCTGCGCAGCGAGCTCGGCACGCAGCTCGCCGTGGTTCTCGATGATGCCGTTGTGGATGATCGCGATGCGTCCACCGAGCGCCAGGTGCGGGTGCGCGTTGGCGTCGGTGGGGGCGCCGTGCGTCGCCCAGCGCGTGTGACCGATCGCGGCCGATGCCGCGGGCAGCGGGGTCTCGGCGATCGCCTTGGCGAGCCGCTCGAGCTTTCCGGCCTTCTTGGCCGTCGCGACCCGTTCGCGGTCCTCGGCCACCAGCGCGATTCCCGCGGAGTCGTAGCCCCGGTACTCGAGGCGGGCAAGGCCACCCATGACGACACCCTGCGCGCGGTCCCCCGCCGCGCCGGCGCCCACATATCCGACGATTCCGCACATGGGCACGAGTGTACGGCGGCGGCGCCCGCGTACCGGCCCTGCCAGGCACCGCGCGCCGCGTGGGCGCGCCGATGCGGAACAATGGAGGCGTGAGTCCTGTCCCCCCGGCGACCATCGACGGCCCGTTCACCGCCTTCACGCGTGACCAGTGGGCCGCGCTCGCCGACGCCACGCCCCTGCCCCTCACCCACGAGGACATCCGCCGTGTCCGCGGCCTCGGGGACCCGATCGACCTCACCGAGGTGGACCGCATCTACCGGCCGCTGTCGCGCCTGCTCGACCTCTACTCGGAGGCGGTGGGCGGCCTGCACTCCGCCACGAGCGCCTTCCTTGGCGAGTCAGCGCGGCGCACGCCCTACGTGATTGGCATCGCGGGCTCCGTCGCCGTCGGCAAGTCGACGACAGCGCGAGTGCTGCGCGAGCTCATGGCGCGGTGGCCGCATTCCCCGCGCGTCGAGCTCATCACCACCGACGGCTTCCTCCACCCCAACGCGGTGCTCGCGGAGCGCGGCATCCTTCAACGTAAGGGCTTCCCCGAGTCGTACGACCGCCGCGCGCTGCGCCAGTTCATCGCCGACGTGAAGTCGGGCGTCGACGAGGTCAGCGCCCCCGTCTACTCGCACATCACCTACGACATCGTCCCCGGCGAGCGCGCCGTGGTGCGCCAGCCGGACATCCTCATCGTCGAGGGCCTCAACGTCCTACAGCCCGCGAGCCCTCGCGACCTCGACGAGACGGCCCTCGCCGTCTCCGACTACTTCGACGTGTCGATCTACGTGGACGCCGAGCCCACGGACGTGCGGCGCTGGTACATCGACCGCTTCCTGGCCCTGCGCTCGACGGCGTTCTCGCGGCCCGACTCGTACTTCCTTAAGTACGCCGACCTGTCCGACGCGGAGGCCGTCGAGACGGCGGGCCACATCTGGGACTCGATCAACGCGCCCAACCTCGCGCGCAACATCGCCCCCACCCGGTCGCGGGCGACGATCATCCTGTCGAAGGGCGCCGATCACCAGATCGAGTCCGTCCACATGCGCAAGCTGTAGGCGGCCGATGCCGCGGCACGGCGGCGTACCCGGGGCTCAGGCGGGGCGGCGCGCCACGACGGTGAACGTGGTGGGGATCCGTTCGCGAAGCGGCGCCGGATAGGCGAAGTCCCCGTCGGGAAGCTCCTCCATCACGGGACTGAAGCGCCAGGGAAGGGTGTCGCCCTCGTCGAAGGCGTCGATGACGAGCCCCGCGGCGAGCAGAGCGGTGATGATTTCCGTGAGGGAGTGCGGGTACTCGAGGGTGCGGGGGCTGGAGACGACGCCGTCGCCCACGTAGGTCGACTCCTCGACCCATTCGATTGGCTCGCCGTTGGGGAAGTACCGGTAGCCGGTCACGAGACCCTCGGCGGTCTCGTCGAGGGCGTACAGGGCGGGGTGCCCGTCCCGGATGTAGAACAGCGCGCCGGGCCGCAGCAGCGAGTACGCCTGTGCGGCCCAGCGGTCCAGGTCGGCGAGCCACGTGATGGTGCCGATCGACGTGTAGACCAGGTCGAAGTCGCCCTCAACCGCGGCGCGGGCGTCGAGCACGTCCGTGTGGACCCAGGTCGCGGCGAGCCCCAGTGCGTCGGCGAGGTCCGCGGCCGCCGCGAGGGCGGAAGGCGAGAAGTCGACGCCCGTCACGCGAGCGCCCGCGCGTGCGAGCGACAGCGTGTCCGTGCCGATGTGGCACTGAAGGTGGCAGACGTCGAGCCCGGCCACGCCATCGGCAAGGAACGGCGCGAGCGCCGCGAGGTCGGTGCGCACCACCTGGCTGAGGTGGGAGGGATCGTCCCTCATGGCGTCCAGTCCGTACGCCGCCACGTGCAGAGGGACCCGAGCCTCCCAGTTCGCGAGGTTGACGGCCCGGGCCTCGTCCCAGCCGATGCCGGCCTGTGAGTCGCTCATCAGGCGACGCTAGCCCGCCCAGGGGAGCCGCGCACCCTCAGCGCCTAAGTGTCGTCGTGGACGTCGTCGTCGTGCGGCTCGCCCTCGCGGCGCCGGCGCGTGGTCGGGATCTGACCGGTGCGCGCCTCGCGCCGCTCGGCGCGGTGCTCCCTGCGCTCGTCGCGGTGACGCGCGAGCTCCTCCTGCTTGGCCCGCTGCTCGGGGGTGAGCGACTCCTCGATGTCGCTGGCGAGGTCGGGAAGGTCGGGCTGGGACAGGCCGAACCAGCCGAGCACCCTGTCCACCAGGAAGCCCAGCAGGACGCCGGCGATCACGCCGACGACGATCGACAGCAGCAGGTTGTCCTCGGGGAAGATTGCGCCGGCGATGGTGCCCAGGGCGATGCTCCACAGCGCCCAGATGGTGACGGCGACGGCGTCGACTCCCATGAAGCGCCGGTGCGGGAAGCGCAGCGCCCCCGCCATGAGGTTCACGACCACGCGGCCCATGGGGATGAAGCGGGCGGCGATGATGAACGTGGTGCCGCGCTTCTCGAGCTGGTTCTCCGCCCAGTTCAGCGCGTTGAGCCAGCGCCCGCGCGTGAAGATGCGCCAGCGCCTCACGTCGGCCTTGGCGCCGATCAGGTAGGCGGCCTGGTCGCCCAGCCAGGCTCCGGCGGCGGCGCACACGAAGATGAGGACAAGGATGGGCGAGCCCGTCTGCTGCGACGCCGTGGCGGTCGCGATCACCACCGACTCGCTCGGGACCACGGGGAAGACGCCGTCGATGAGGGACAGCAGCAGCACACCGGGGTAGATCCACAGCGACTCGGTGAGGGCGAGGATGAATTCCTCGAGCACCGAGGAAAAGTGCAGGATCCAGTCGCTGAAGGAGTGGTCGTTCACGCGGACAGTCTTCCAGCCGCGGCGCGCCGCCGCGATCGGGGCATCCCCTGAGAGGGGATCCGCCCAGGGATGATCTGGGCCGCGCTCAGCTGAGCGCCAGGCGCTCGGAGACGACGGCCGCGAGGGCGTCGGCGTGGCGCTGGGCGTCCGAGGCGGTGGAGGCCTCCACCATCACGCGCACCAGCGGCTCGGTTCCCGAGGGGCGCAGCAGCACGCGGCCGGTCTTGCCCAGCTCGCGCCTGGCGGCCGAGACGGCCTGCTGCACGCCGGTGTCGGTGTGCACGCGGCTGCGGTCCACACCGGCGACGTTGATGAGAATCTGCGGGAGCGTCTCGATGGCGGCGCACTGGTCGCGCAACGGCCCCGCCTCGCGCACGCGGGCGCCGATGAGGAGCGACGTGAGGACGCCATCACCGGTGGTCGCGTAGTCGGCCACGATGACGTGCCCCGACTGCTCACCGCCGAGGCTGTACCCGCCCTCGCGCATCGCCTCGAGCACGTAGCGGTCGCCCACGGCCGACTCGATGATGGTGATGCCGGCGGCGTCCATCGCGCGGTGGAGGCCAAGGTTGCTCATCACGGTCGCCACGAGCGTGTCGTGGTAGAGGCTCCCCGCGTCCTTCATGGCGACGGCGAGCAGGCCCATGATCTGGTCGCCGTTGACGATCGTGCCGGTGTGGTCGACGGCGAGGCAGCGGTCAGCGTCGCCGTCGTAGGCGATGCCGAAGTCGGCGCCCTCGGCCACCACGCGGTCCTGGAGCGCACCCATGTGCGTCGAACCCGCCTGGTCGTTGATGTTGAGCCCGTCGGGGGCATCGTGCATCGCAATGACGGTGGCGCCTGCCGCGGCGAGGGCGCGGGGGCCCACCGTGGAAGCGGCGCCGTACGCGGTGTCGACAACAACCGTGAGGCCGGTCAGCGGCTCCTCAGCACCCGCGAAGGAGCGCACGGAGGCGACGGCGTGGTCGACGTAGTCGCCGGCAAGGTGGGAGGCGTCGGAGATGGTCCCGACGGCGGCGCCGGTGGGGCGCTGCCACGGTGAGCGCAGACCCTCCTCGATGAGGTCCTCGACGGTGTCGTCGAGCTTGTGGCCGCCGCGGGCGAAGAACTTGATGCCGTTGTCCGGCATGGGGTTGTGCGAGGCGGAGATCACGACGCCGAGGTCCGCCTCGACTGCGTCGGTCAGGAACGCGACGCCGGGGGTGGGCACCACTCCCACGTCAAGCACGTCGACGCCCGCAGACGCGAGCCCGGCGGCGACGGCGTGCGACAGGAACTGCCCCGAGACGCGAGTATCGCGTCCCAGGACAGCCTTGGGCCGGTGCCCAGAGAATTCGCCGCGCTCGGCGAGGACACGGGCCGCAGACACGGCGAGGTCCACGGCCAGCTCAGCCGTGACAACACGGTTAGCCAGGCCGCGGACCCCGTCCGTGCCAAAGAGTCGCGACATGCGCTCTTCTGTTTAGCGCTTCGAGTACTGCGGCGCGCGGCGGGCCTTCTTGAGACCGGCCTTCTTGCGCTCGACGACGCGGGCGTCGCGGGTGAGGAAGCCGGCCTTCTTCAGGGTGGGCCGGTTGGTCTCCTCGTCGATCTCGTTGAGGGCGCGGGAGACGCCCAGGCGCAGCGCGCCGGCCTGACCCGAGGGGCCACCGCCGGTGATGCGGGCGTGGACGTCAAATTTGCCCTCGATGTCGAGCAGCGCGAACGGGGAGTTCACGAGCTGCTGGTGCACCTTGTTGGGGAAGTAGTCCTCGAGGGTGCGGCCGTTGATCTTCCACTGGCCGGAGCCGGGGACCAGGCGCACGCGGGCGATGGCCTCCTTGCGACGGCCGAGGCCAGCGCCGGGGGCGATGGCCGAGGCACCCTTGCCGCGCTCGGGCGACGACTCGGAGGTGTACTCGGTGGGGGTGTCGTTCTCGACGGTGTCAGTCACGTCTGCCACTTCAATCAGTCCTTGTGTCCGTACGCGCTTTACTGCGCGACCTGGGTGATCTCGAACGCCTGCGGCTGCTGCGCGGCGTGGGGGTGCTCAGAGCCGGCGTAGACCTTGAGCTTGGACAGCTGGGCTCGGCCGAGCTTGGTGCGGGGAAGCATGCCCTTGACGGCGTTCTCGATGACGCGCTGGGGGTTCTTCTCGAGCAGCTCGCCGATCGGAACGGCCTTGAGGCCGCCCGGGTGGCCGGAGTGGCGGTAGACCATCTTGTCGGTCAGCTTGGAGCCCGACAGGGAGATCTTGTCCGCGTTGATGACGATGACGAAGTCGCCGCCGTCGACGTGGGGCGCGAAGGTCGCCTTGTGCTTGCCGCGGAGCAGCGAAGCGGCCTGAGAGGCCAGACGACCGAGAACCACGTCAGTAGCGTCGATGACGTACCAGTTCTTGGTGACGTCACCCGGCTTGGGAGAATACGTACGCACTGTGAAGCCTTCTTACTCGTGAACGGTGGGCGGTGCGAATGCACCGCTGAAGTTTCGGTCGGCGGGTCCTGCGGAGGCGAGTGGGAGGCACTTCCAGCCGGAACGCACAACGACAGATGATTCTACCGGCGTGGTGCCTTGACGGTCAAACCGAATCCATCGGCGCTCGTCGCGCCCTGGTGAGGGTGGCCCGCGCGGCCAGATCCGCGTCGGCCGGATAGGACACCTGTTCGAGCGTGAGGCCGTGCGCGGGCGCGACAGCGACGCCCTGGGCGCGCTCCGTGAGCGAGGCCGCGGCGGCGAGCCAGTCGAGGCCCCGCCGTCCCTGCCCCACGGGCAGGACGGCCCCCACGAGGGACCGCACCATCGAGTGGCAGAAGGCGTCGGCGCGGACCGTCGCGACCACGAGGCCAGCATCGGGGCCGTCCGCCACGCGCTCCCACGAGAACTCCACGAGGTCACGAATAGTCGTGGCGCCCTCCCGTGCTTTGCAGAAGGCGGCGAAGTCCCTCAGCCCCGTGAGGGTGGCCGATGCCCCGTTGAGTGCGTCAACGTCGAGGGCGCCGTCGTGCCACAGCACGTGACGGCGCGTCAGCGGGTCGAGGCCGTCGCGGCGGTCACACACGCGGTAGGCGTAGCGCCGCTGGGTCGCCGAGAAGCGCGCGTCGAAGCCCTCGGGGGCCTCGCCGGCGTCGAGGATCACGATGTCGTCCGGCGTGGTGCCCTGCAGCCGGTCGCGAAGGCCCTCCCCCGGCGTCCTGTCTGAGCGCCCCGGCATGCGCTCCCACGCCACCCGCGGAATCTCCACGTGGGCCACCTGATGGCGCGCGTGCACCCCGGCGTCGGTGCGGCCGGCGACGGTCAGCCGATGCGCTCCAGGCGCCCCGGTGGCCGGGTCACGGACGATGCGCCCGAGCGCCTCCTCCATGGAGCCCTGCACGGTACGCAGCCCCGGCTGCGCGGCCCACCCGGCAAAGTCGGTGCCGTCATACGAGAAAACGAGACGGGCCCGCACGACCTGGCTGGAAAGCTCGGTCATGCGGGCCCGTCTCGTCGTCGGCGTCACGCGTGGGGCGAGCCCCACGCATCGGCCGTCTGAATTACTTGTCGTCGCCCTCGGCGGCAGCCTCGGTCTCGACGGTCTCGGTGGCCTCGGCCTCAGCGGCGGGCTCCTCGACCTTCTCGGCCTTCTTGGGGGCGGCCTTCTTGGTGGCCTTCTCGGCCTCCTTGGCGACAGCCTTCTTGGCGGGCGCGCCGAACTCGACGAGCTCGATCACGGCCATGGGGGCGTTGTCACCCTTGCGGTTGCCGATCTTGGTGATGCGGGTGTAGCCGCCCTCGCGCTCGGCGAAGCCGGGGCCGATCTCGGTGAACAGGGTGTGCACGACGCCCTTGTCCGAGAGGATCCCGAGGACCCTGCGGCGCGAGGCGAGGTCGCCACGCTTCGCGAAGGTCACGAGGCGCTCGGCGTAGGGGCGCAGGCGCTTGGCCTTGGTGACGGTGGTGGTGATGCGACCGTGCTCGAAGAGGCTCTGCGCGAGGTTCGCCAGCATGTGACGCTCGTGCGCGGGGCCACCGCCGAGGCGGGCTCCCTTGGTGGGGGTAGGCATAGTTCTTCGTTCTCCTAGTTACTCTTCGCTGCCCGAGAAGTACACGCCCTGGGACGCGCCGTACTCGACGCCGCCGTCCTTGAGCGAGAAGCCCAGCTCCGCGAGCTTCTCCTTGACCTCGGTGATCGACTTCTGCCCGAAGTTGCGGATATCCATCAGGTCCGCCTCCGAGCGGGCGGTCAGCTCGCCCACGGTGTGGATGCCCTCGCGCTTGAGGCAGTTGTACGAGCGCTGCGTGAGGTTCAGCTCCTCGATGGGCTGGTTGTAGTCCTCCTCGAGCGACTCGTCGGTGTCCGACGGGCCGATCTCGATGCCCTCGGCGGCCTCGTTGAGGCCACGGGCGAGCGAGAAGAGCTCGACCAGCGTCGAACCGGCCGACGCGAGCGCGTCACGGGCCGAGATCGAGTTCTTGGTCTCGACGTCGATGATCAGCTCGTCGAAGTCGGTGCGCTGGGCCACACGGGTGGCCTGCACCTTGTAGGTGACCTTGAGCACCGGCGAGTAGATCGAGTCGACGGGGATCTGACCGATCTCCGCGTCGTAGCTCTTGTTCATCGAGGCGGGCACGTAGCCGCGGCCACGCTCGACGGTCAGCTCGACCTCGAAGCGCGCCTTGGCGTTGAGCGTCGCGATGTGCAGGTCCGGGTTGTGGATCTCCACACCGGCCGGCGGCGCGATGTCGGCGGCGGTGACGGCACCGGCACCCGACTTGCGCAGGTACATCACGACGGGCTCGTCGTGCTCCGAGGAGACGACCAGGTTCTTGAGGTTCAGCAGGATCTCGGTGACATCCTCCTTGACGCCCTCGATGGTCGAGAACTCGTGGAGAACACCCTCGAAACGCACCGACGTCACGGCCGCGCCCGGGATGGACGACAGCAGCGTGCGGCGCAGCGAGTTGCCGAGCGTGTAGCCGAAGCCAGGCTCGAGCGGCTTGAGGGAGAACTGCGAACGGTTGTCCGAGATGACCGTCTCGGTCAAAGTGGGACGCTGTGCGATCAGCACTGTTCATTTCCTTTCCGAGCACCCGCTATTTGATGCTCGCAAGTCCTCACGGATCGGTCCGCGAGGGTGGAGGTTCTTCAGTTGAAAGGATCCCGCCTACGGCCGATGCGTGAGCATCGGCCGCCGGCGGGGAGGCGGGGTCGCGGTGTCCGTCAGGAGACGCGGCCCCCGTTCGCTAGTTGCGGCGGCGCTTGGGCGGGCGGCAGCCGTTGTGCGCCTGCGGGGTGACGTCCTTGATGGAGGTCACCTCGAGGCCGGCGGCCGTGAGCGAGCGGATCGCGGTGTCGCGACCGGAGCCCGGGCCCTTGACGAAGACGTCGACCTTGCTCATGCCGGCGTCCTGCGCACGGCGAGCGGCGGCCTCGGCGGCCATCTGCGCGGCGTAGGGGGTCGACTTACGCGAACCCTTGAAGCCCACCTGACCGGAGGACGACCACGACACCACGGCGCCCGAGGGGTCCGTGATGGAGATGATCGTGTTGTTGAACGTCGACTTGATGTGCGCCTGACCGTGCGCGACGGTCTTCTTGATCTTCTTGCGCGGCTTACGAGTGGGAGCGGCCATGGGTTACTTCTTCTTTCCGGCGACGGTCTTCTTGCGGCCCTTGCGGGTACGCGCATTGGTCTTGGTGCGCTGTCCACGGACAGGCATGCCACGACGGTGGCGCAGACCCTGGTAGTTACCGATCTCCACCTTGCGGCGGATGTCGGCCTGCACCTCGCGGCGCAGGTCACCCTCGACGGTGAAGTTGGCCTCGATGTAGTCACGGAGGGCGACGAGCTGCTCGTCGCTCGCGTCCTTGACGCGCAGGTCCTCGCTGATGCCAGTGGCGGCGAGGATCTGCTGTGCGCGGGTACGGCCGACGCCGTAGATGTACGTGAGTGCGATCACCATGCGCTTCTCGCGCGGGATGTCGACACCGACAATGCGTGCCATATGTCTTGCTTCTACTCCTCAGTAGTCGGAGGTCTGACGCTCGTACGTCCCGCGTGGTTTCTGGTGCGGGCCCCGGCCTCCGAGCCGGGGGATTGCCCTAGGGCTGTGCGAGCGTGGTCTATAGGGGTGTGTCTTAGCCCTGACGCTGCTTGTGGCGCAGGTTTTCGCAGATGACCATGACACGGCCATTGCGACGAATGACCTTGCACTTGTCGCAGATGGGCTTGACGCTGGGCTTAACCTTCATGATTCCTTCATTCGCCTCGGGACGCCCAGACGCGGACGCTCCGGGACGACGATCACTTGTAGCGGTAGACGATGCGGCCGCGGGACAGGTCATACGGGCTCAACTCGACGACCACACGGTCCTCAGGGAGGATCCTGATGTAGTGCTGTCGCATCTTGCCCGAGATGTGCGCGAGGACGAGGTGCCCGTTGGTCAGTTCCACTCGGAACGACGCATTGGGCAGCGCCTCGACCACGGTGCCTTCGACCTCGATGACTCCGTCTTTCTTGGCCATGGACTCCACTCACGTTGGTTGACTGGTGTGAGGGCGCGCTAAAACGCCCGACGATCTACTATACGCGAGTGTCGCGCTTGACTCAAGCGCGGGGCGTCAACTCAGCGGTAGCCGTTGCGCAGCCGCTGCACGGCGGCCTCGGCAATCGCGTCGTCGCGATGGTCCGAGAGCCTGCGCACCACCGAGGACGGGGTGCGGGGATTCGACAGCAGCGCCGTGAGGACGTGCGGGGAAGAATCGTATCCCAGGGAGATGAGCGCGCCCGCCGGAGTGTCGGCGCGGGCCGCGATCCTTGCCCTCACCTGGGGGTCGCGGTGCACCGCGAGGCGCAGGAGCTCCTCGGGGGCGAGGTCCGTCGCGTCAGCCGCGGTGACCCCCTCCGCACTGGTGCGCATCGGCGACATGTTCACGCCCACGTTCCTCCTCGATCCGTGACTGGTGAGGCAATGCTAGCCGCGTGGGCCCCCTGCGTCCGTGCGGCGTGACGAGGTCGACACGTGTCGCGGCCGTGTCACGCGGGGCGGCGTCGCCCCACCGAGGGCCTCGGCGCGAGCGTGCGCGGGGCGTGGCGCCGCTCCGGGCCCTGCTCCCCCGGCATCACGGCGGGCACGGCGGCAGCGGCGTGCAGGGCCGGCGCGGCGCCACCGCCACGGGCGAACGGCGCGTCGGCGGAGACTGTGGTTCCCTCGACGATGGCGGCGGCACGCTCGGCGAGCATCCGGCGCGCGATGTGCCGCACCTCCTCGCGTCGATGCCCCTCCAGTCCCTTCACGATGTCCAGCGGCGTGTGCTCGTTGCGTGCCACGGCCTTCAGCACGTGGGGGTCCCTGTCCCCCGCCAGGTGCTCGAGCACCGTGCGGCCCGCGCGCGGATGGCTCGCGACGGCGATCCGCACCAGCGGACGCGTGTCGTGAGCGAGCGCTGCCAACACGCCGAACGGGCAGTCGAGGCGGCGTGCCACCGCCTCGCGCACTGCCACATCCCGATGCTTCGACAGCTCGGCGACGCGCGCGCGAGGAAGGTCGGCCCCGCTTGCCAGGTGGAGCTCGGGAGACTCCTCTCGCCGCCCGGACCCGAAGGCGAGGCCCGAACTCGCCATGTAGGCGCGCGACCACGATCCGTCGTCACCCCGCGTGCTCATCGCGCCTCCTCAGCCTGTGGTGACCCGAAGATACGGAGTCCAGGTGTCGGGAAGGTGGCCGCGCGGGCCGTGTCCGATGAACCTCTGGTGACGGGAGGTCTGGGGCGTGACGAGCGTCACGCCCCCGGGATGCGGAAGCCTCGGATGGGCGCGGTGCGGGTGGGGCGCGCGGGAAGCTCCGCTGCAGGCTCCGGTTCGGGTGCGGGGAAGCCGATGACCACGTGGTCCTGGATCTCGGGGACGGCGGCGAGGGTCACGGGCGGCGGCGCCGGCGCCTCAGGAGCCTCGTTGAGGCGGGCCGCGGCGGCGTGCCTGACCTCCGCGCGGCGGTGAAAGGCGAGGCGCTCCACGAGGGCCGGGCTCAGCGAGGGGTTGGACAGCAGTGCCTCGAGCACGGTGACCTGCTTGTCTCCCAGCAGGTGCTCCATGATGGGGGGCGTCGCGGTGGGGTTCGCGCCGATCGCCGCCCGCACCTCGGTGGCGCGATCATGCGCCAGGGTGACAAGAAGCCCCAGGGGAAGATCGGGACGCGCCGCCACGGCCGCTCTCACGAGCACATTCTTGCTGCCGGCGAGGACCGCTACCTGCGTGCGGTGCAGGCCGGGCTGGCCTGCCTCCTCCACCTCGGCGCTCGCGCCCGGTGCGTAATTGAACCCTCGTGCCACGATCCCCTCCGCATGAGCGGCCCACGCGGGGTGCGCTTGCGCTCGGGGATCACGCTAAGAGGGAGCCGTTGCCCCCGCATGGCCCGGGTGTGAAGCCTGCGTTTCGCCGCGTCGGATGTGTCACACGGCGTGCGGGGACCCTACGGCGCGACCGGCGTGACGCCGAGGCCCGTGAGCACCTCGCGGCCGCCGTCGGACGCGGTGAGCACCCAGATGCCGTCGTCGTGCACGGCGATGGAGTGCTCCCAGTGCGCGCCGCGCGAGCCGTCGGCCGAGACGATGGTCCAGTCGTCCTCGAGGACGCGCGAGTCGCCCGTGCCGAGCACGAGCATCGGCTCGATGGCGAGGCACATGCCCGCCTTGACCCGGGGGTGGCGGCCACGCGTGCGGTAGTTCATCACGTCGGGAGCCTGGTGCATCGCTGTGCCGATGCCGTGGCCCACGTATCCCTCGAGCGGGTACAGGCCCGCAGCATCGGCCACGTCCTCGATCGCGGCGGACACGTCGTCGAGACGCTGCGCCGTGGCGAGCGCGGCGATGCCCGCCCACATCGAGCGGCGGGTGGCGTCGACAAGGCGCTTGTCCCGATCCGACAACTCGCCGATGCCGAAGGTGACGGCCGAGTCGCCGTGCCAGCCCTCGACGATCGCGCCGCAGTCGACGGAGACGACGTCTCCCTCGCGCAGCACGCGGTCGCCAGGGATGCCGTGCACGATCTCCTCGTTGACCGACACGCAACTGACCGCGGGGAAGCCGTGGTAGCCGAGGAAGTTCGAGGTGGCGCCCGCGGACTCGATCACCTCACGAGCGGCGGCGTCGACGTCACGCGTGGTGACGCCGGGGGCCGCCGCGGCACGGGCGGCCGCGAGGGCGCGCTCGACGATGACGCCGGCTCGCGCCATGACCCGCATCTGCTCGCGGGTCTTGTACTCGATGCCGCGTGCCACGCTAGCGGGACTCGACGGCGCCGACGATGCGGTCGGTCACCTCGGACACCTCGCCCAGCCCATCCACCTGAACGAGCAGGCCGCGGCCCTCGTAGAAGGCGGTCAGCGGCGCGGTCTGCGTCGCGTACACCTCGAGGCGCTTGCGGATGACCGGCTCGGTGTCGTCGGCGCGGCCCTCGATCTCGGCGCGCTTGAGCAGACGCTCGGTGACGGCGTCGGCATCGGCCGTGATCTCGATCGCCACGTCGAGCGTGACACCGAGGTCGCCGAGCATGCCGTCGAGCTCGACGGCCTGCTCGGGGTTGCGGGGGTAGCCGTCGAGCAGGAAGCCGTCCTTGACGTCGTCCTGAGCGAGGCGGTCACGCACCATGGCGTTGGTGATCTCGTCCGGCACCAGCGCGCCGGCCGACATGTACTCCTGCGCCTTGCGGCCCAGGGCGGTCTCGCCCTTGACGTTCGCGCGGAAAATGTCGCCGGTGGAGATCGCCGGCACGCCGTAGCGCTCGGCGAGGAGGGCGGCCTGGGTGCCCTTGCCCGCTCCGGGAGGGCCGAGGAGGACGGTACGCATTATCGGAGGAACCCTTCGTAGCTGTGCTGCTCAAGCTGGGACTGGATCCGCTTCACCGTGTCGAGGCCGACGCCGACGAGGATCAGGATCGACGACCCGCCGAAGGGGATCGACGTGCCGAGCCCGAGCGCGACGAACGCGATGGTCGGCACCAGGGCCACGACCGCGAGGTAAAGCGAGCCCGCCGCGGTGATACGCGACAGCACATAGGACAGGAAGTCGGCGGTCGGCTGCCCCGGGCGGATACCGGGGATGAAGCCGCCGTACTTCTTCATGTTGTCCGCGACATCGTTCGGGTTGAACGTGATGGCGGTGTAGAAGTACGCGAAGAAGATGATCAGGATCACGTACAGCGCGATGTTGAGCGGTGCGCCGGGATCGGCGACGTGGTTCTGCAGCCACACCACCCAGTCGGCCGGGTTATTGCCCGAGAACTGGACGATGACGGTGGGCAGCGTCAGCAGCGACGACGCGAAGATGACGGGGATGATGCCCGCCATGTTGATCTTCATCGGGATGTAGGTGGACGAGCCACCCAGGGTGCGACGGCCCACGACGCGCTTGGCGTACTGGACCGGGATGCGGCGCTGGGACTGCTCGACGAAGACGACGGCCGCGATGATCACGAGGACCAGGAGCGCCACCAGGATGGTGTTGCGCACGCCATCCGACGAGTTCCAGATGGTCGACGCGGCGCCCGGGAAGGACGCGGCGATCGACGTGAAGATGAGGAGCGACATGCCGTTGCCGACGCCGCGCTCGGTGATGCGCTCTCCGAGCCACATGATGAGGACGGTTCCCGTCGTCATCGTGAGGATCATGATCGCGATCACGTACCACGAGTCATTCGGGATGATCGGGTAGGAGCAGCCGGGGAAGAACACGTCGTTGCGCGCGAGCGTCACGTAGGACGCGGACTGCAGCGCGGCGAAGCCGAGCGTGATGTAGCGCGTGTACTGGGTGAGCTTCGCCTGGCCCTCTGGGCCCTCCTTGTAGAGGGTCTCGAAGCGAGGGATGAGCACACGCAGCAGCTGCACCATGATCGACGCCGTGATGTACGGCATGATGCCGAGCGCGAAGATCGATAGCTGCAGCAGCGCGCCACCGGAGAACATGTTGAGAATCTGGAACGCGCTATTGGACGAGGCGGTGCTCGCGCACAGCTCGACGTTCTCGAAGCTGACTCCCGGCGTCGGGATGGCCACGCCCATGCGGTAAACCGCGATGATGCCCAGCGTCAACAGGAGCTTCTTGCGCAGATCCGGGGTACGGAACGCGTTGGCGAAGCCTCTCAGCATTGATCCTCCACTAGTGGGTTCCGGCAGGGTGCCGGAGAAAAGCATAGGGCGGGCCGCACCGTGGTGCGGCCCGCCCTAGACTCTAGCCCTCGTTGACCGAGCCGCCTGCGGCCTCGATCTTGGACTTCGCGGACTGCGAAACCTTGTCCGCGTCCACGACCGTCACCTTGACCGAGATCTCGCCCTCGCCCAGCACCTTGACGGGCTGGTTGCGACGGACGGCGCCCTTGGCGACGAGGTCGGCCTTGGTGATCTCTCCACCCTGGGGGAAGAGCTCGCCGATCTGGCCGACGTTGACGACCTGGAAGACGACCTTGTTGCGGTTCTTGAAGCCGGGAAGCTTCGGGATGCGCATGTGGATCGGCGTCTGGCCGCCCTCGAAGCGCTCCGGAACCTGGTAACGAGCACCGGTGCCCTTGGTACCGCGACCGGCGGTCTTACCCTTGGACGCCTCACCACGACCCACGCGGGTCTTCCTGGTGTGCGCACCCTCGGCGGGGCGCAGGTGGTGCATCTTCAGGGTCGTGACCTTGGCGGCGGGCTCGGCGTCGGCCTTCTTCGCGGCCGCCTTCTTGGCGGTCGCCTTCACGGCCGGCTTGTCCTCGGCAGCAGCCTTGGAAGCGGTCGCCTTCGAAGCGGCAGGCTTCTTGGCAGCCGGCTTCTTCTCGGCGGCAGCCTTCGAAGCGGCAGGCTTCTTAGCAGCCGGCTTCTTGGCGGCGGGCTTCTTCTCCGCAGCAGCCTCGGCGGGAGCGTTCTTCTCCTCAGCCATCACTCAACCTCCTCGACCGTCACCAGGTGGGCGACAGCCTTGACCATCCCGCGGATCTCGGGACGGTCCTCCTTGACGACGATGTCGCCGATGCGCTTCAGGCCGAGCGACCGAACGGTCTCACGGTGCTGAGGCTTCACGCCGATCGTCGACTTCTTCTGCTGAACCTTGAGGCGTGCCATCACTTCACTCCCGCTGCCTGCGCACGGAGCATCGCGGCCGGGGCCACGTCCTCGACGGCCTTGCCGCGACGCGCGGCCACCGCCTCGGGCTGCTCGAGCGACTTCAGGGCCGCGACGGTCGCGTGCACGATGTTGATCGCGTTCGACGAACCGAGCGACTTGGACAGGATGTCGTGGACGCCGGCGCACTCCAGCACGGCGCGCACGGGACCACCCGCGATGACACCGGTACCGGGGGACGCGGGACGCAGGAACACGACACCCGCTGCGGCCTCACCCTGCACGGCGTGCGGGATGGTGCCCTGAATGCGGGGGACGCGGAAGAAGTTGCGCTTGGCCTCTTCGACACCCTTGGAAATCGCCGCGGGCACCTCCTTGGCCTTGCCGTAACCCACGCCGACGTTACCCTCGCCGTCACCGACGATCACGAGAGCGGTGAAGCTGAAGCGACGACCACCCTTCACAACCTTGGAGACGCGGTTGATCGTGACGACACGCTCGATGAACTTGTTGTCAGGCTCGTTGCCGCGACGGTTGTCGCGACGGTTGCTGTTGTCAGCCATACGAATACCTCCTCGGCCGGGCCCTACAGGGCCAGGCCGCCCTCTCGTGCGCCGTCCGCGACCGCGGCCACGCGACCGTGGTACTTGTTGCCTCCGCGGTCGAACACCACGGTGTCGATGCCGGCAGCCTTCGCACGCTCGGCGACGAGCTGCCCGACCTTCGAGGCCTTGGCAGTCTTGTCGCCCTCGAGCGCGCGGACGTCGGCCTCGAGGGTCGACGCCGAGACGAGGGTCTTGCCGATCGTGTCGTCCACGACCTGCGCCACCATGTGACGCGAGGAGCGGGTGACGACCAGACGGGGACGAGCAGTCGTGCCCGAGATCTTCTTGCGCAGGCGGAAGTGGCGGCGCTTGCGCTGAACCTGCTTCCCCTTGCCCTTGATAGTGATAGCCATGGCTACTTACCCGTCTTTCCAGCCTTGCGGCGAACCTGCTCGCCGGCGTAACGCACACCCTTGCCCTTGTACGGCTCGGGCTTGCGAATCTTGCGGATGTTGGCGGCGACCTCGCCGACCTGCTGCTTGTCGATGCCCGCGACCGAGAACTTGGTCGGGCCCTCGACGGTGAACGTGATGCCAGCCGGGGGCGCGATCACGACGGGGTGCGAGAAGCCGAGCGCGAACTCGAGGTCCGAGCCCTTGAGCGCGACGCGGTAACCCGTGCCGACAATCTCGAGCTTCTTCTCGTACCCGTTGGTGACGCCCTCGACCATGTTGGCGATCAGCGTGCGGGTCAGGCCGTGCAGGGACTTCGAGATGCGCTCGTCGTCCGGGCGCTTAACCTCGACGCCCTCGTCACCGTGCGAGACGGTGATGGGAGCGGCAACGGTGTGCGACAGCGAGCCCTTGGGGCCCTTGACGGTCACAACCGCGCCATCGATGGTGATGTCCACTCCGGCGGGAACCGGAACGGGGTACTTGCCAATACGCGACATAGTGCTCTTCCTTTCCGGTTACCAGACGAACGCGACGACCTCGCCGCCGACGCCCTTCTTCTCGGCCTCGCGGTCGGTCAGCAGACCGGAGGAGGTGGACAGAATCACGACGCCAAGTCCGCCGAGAACCTTGGGCAGGTTCGTCGACTTCGCGTACACACGCAGGCCCGGCTTGGACACGCGGCGCACGCCGGCGAGCGAACGCTCGCGGTTGGGGCCGTACTTCAGGGTCAGGGTGAGGGTCTTGCCCACCTCGGCGTCGGCGGTCTCCGAGCCGGTGATGTAGCCCTCCTGCTCCAGGATCGTGGCAATGTTCGCCTTGAGCTTGGAGTGCGGCATGGACACGGTCTCGTGGTACGCCGCGTTCGCGTTACGCAGACGCGTCAGCATGTCTGCGATGGGGTCAGTCATCGTCATGAGTGTTGAACTCTTCCTCGCCGTGGTTTCCGCTACTCAAGCGGACCTGTGGCGTAGTGGTTTTACCAGCTGCTCTTGGTGATGCCGGGAAGCTCACCAGCGTGCGCCATCTCACGGAAGCACACGCGGCAGAGGCCGAACTTGCGGTACACCGAGTGCGGGCGACCGCACTTCTGGCACCGGGTGTAGGCGCGGACGGCGAACTTCTGCTTGCCGGCGGCCTTGTTCTTCAGGGCAGTCTTCGCCATGTCACTTCTCCTTGAACGGGAAGCCCAGCTGCTTCAGCAGCGAGCGGCCCTCGGCGTCGGTCGTCGCGGAGGTCACCACGGTGATGTCCATGCCGCGGACGCGGTCGATCTTGTCCTGATCGATCTCGTGGAACATCGACTGCTCCGTGAGGCCGAACGTGTAGTTGCCGTTGCCGTCGAACTGCTTGGGGCTGAGCCCACGGAAGTCGCGGATACGAGGCAGCGCGATCGAGATCAGGCGGTCGAGGAACTCCCACATGCGGTCGCCGCGCAGCGTGACGTGCGCGCCGATCGGCTGACCCTCGCGCAGCTTGAACTGCGCGATGGACTTGCGGGCCGCGGTCACGGTCGGCTTCTGGCCGGTGATCGCGGTGAGGTCGGCAATCGCGCCCTCAATGAGCTTCGAGTCCTTGGCGGCGTCACCCACACCCATGTTGACGACCACCTTGGTGAGGCCGGCAACCTGGTTGATGTTCTCGTGACCGAACTCCTCGCGGAGCGCCGCAAGGATCTCGGAGCGGTACTTCTCCTTGAGACGCGGCTGGGTCGTGGCGGTGGTCATTCGACGTCCTTACCCGAGCGCTTGGCCACGCGCACACGCTTGGTGCGGGTGCGGCCGTCCTGCTCGACCTCCTCCGTGCGGTAGCCCACACGGGTGCCCTTCTTGGTCTCCGGGTCAACGAGCATCACGTTCGAGACGTGCATCGCAGCCTCGGTCGTGATGATGCCACCGGCCTGCTGGTCGCGGCGGGTGCCCGGCTTGATGTGCTTCGTGACGCGGTTGATGCCCTCGACGACCACGCGGTCGGTCTCGGGGTTCACCGACAGCACGCGGCCCTGCTGGCCACGGTCACGTCCCGAAATGACGACAACGAGGTCGCCCTTCTTGATCTTCGCCATCAGATGACCTCCGGTGCCAGCGAGATGATCTTCATGAACTTCTTGTCACGCAGCTCGCGGCCCACGGGGCCGAAGATGCGCGTGCCGCGGGGCTCGCCCGAGTCGGCGTTCTTGAGGATCACTGCAGCGTTCTCGTCGAACTTGATGTACGAGCCGTCCGGGCGGCGACGCTCCTTGGCGGTGCGCACGACCACGGCCTTGACGACATCGCCCTTCTTGACGTTGCCGCCGGGGATGGCGTCCTTGACGGTGGCGACAATGGTGTCACCGATGCCGGCGTAGCGGCGCTTCGAGCCACCGAGCACGCGGATGACAAGGATCTCCTTGGCACCGGTGTTGTCGGCGACGCGGAGCCGCGACTCCTGCTGAATCATGTGTGTCTCCTGTCGTCTGGTTCTCGACGGGTCTCACCCGCCGAGCCTGGTCGAACGTTAGTTACTTGGCCTTCTCGACGATTTCGACCAGACGCCACCGCTTGGATGCGGACAGCGGGCGGGTCTCCATCACGACGACGAGGTCGCCGATGCCGGCGGTGTTCAGCTCGTCGTGAGCCTTGATCTTGCTGTTGCGACGGATGACCTTGCCGTAGAGGGGGTGCTTGACGCGGTCCTCAACCTCAACGGTGATGGTCTTGTCCATCTTGTCGCTGACGACGTAGCCACGACGCGTCTTGCGGTACGCGCGGTGCTCGGCGGTCGCCGTGCTGTGCTTCTTGGTTGCCATGACTCCTCGAACTTCCTTACTCGGCCGACGCCGACGGAGCGGTGCGGATACCGAGCTCGCGCTCGCGCAGGATCGTGTAGATACGAGCGATGTCGCGCTTGACGGCCTTGAGGCGACCGTGGTTCTCCAGCTGGCCGGTGGCCGACTGGAAGCGGAGGTTGAACAGCTCCTCCTTGGCCTTGCGGAGCTCCTCCACGAGGCGCTCGTCCTCCATGGCGTCGAGCTCGGCGGGCATCAGGTTCTTGGTACCGATGGCCATCAGATGTCACCACCCTCACGGGTCACAAAACGGGTCTTCATGGGCAGCTTGTGCTGCGCGCGGCGCAGGGCCTCGCGGGCGAGGTCCTCGGGAACGCCGGCGAGCTCGAACATCACGCGTCCGGGCTTCACGTTGGAGACCCACCACTCGGGCGAACCCTTACCGGAACCCATGCGGACCTCGGCGGGCTTCTTGGTCAGCGGGCGGTCGGGGTAGATGTTGATCCACACCTTTCCACCACGCTTGATGTGACGCGTCATGGCGATACGAGCCGCCTCGATCTGGCGGTTCGTGACATACGCGGGCTCGAGAGCCTGGATGCCGTAGTCGCCGAACGTCACCTGGGTACCGCCGGTCGACATACCCGAACGCTTCGGGTGGTGCTGCTTGCGGTACTTCACACGACGGGGAATAAGCATGATGCTTAAGCCTCCTTCTTGGCCTCGGCCGAAGCCTCGGCTGCGGGAGCCTCGGCCGGGGCGGAGGCGGACTGCTGCTGGCGGTCGCGGGGGCCACCGTCACGACGGGGACCACGGCCGTCACGGCGGCCACGCTGGGGACGGGGGGCCTTCGCCTGCTCGGCGGCCCACTCCTTCTCCGTCATGTCGCCCTTGTAGACCCACACCTTGACACCGATGATGCCGAAGGTGGTCTTGGCCTCGAAGAAGCCGTAGTCGATGTTCGCGCGGAGGGTGTGCAGGGGCACGCGGCCCTCGCGGTAGAACTCCGAGCGCGACATCTCGGCGCCACCGAGGCGGCCCGAGCACTGCACACGGATGCCCTTGGCACCGGCGCGAAGCGCGGACTGGATGCCCTTACGCATGGCGCGACGGAACGCGACACGCGAGGCGAGCTGCTCCGCGATGCCCTGGGCGACGAGCTGGGCGTCGACCTCGGCGTTCTTCACCTCGAGGATGTTGAGCTGGACCTGCTTGCCCGTCAGCTTCTCAAGGTTGGCGCGCAGCTTGTCGGCCTCGGCGCCGCGGCGACCGATGACGATGCCGGGACGCGCGGTGTGCAGGTCGACACGCACACGCTCACGGGTGCGCTCGATCTCGACCTTGGACACGCCGGCGCGCTCGAGGCCCTCCGACATGAGCTTGCGGATCTTGACGTCCTCGTCCACGTAGTCGCGGTAGCGCTCGCCCTTCTTGGTCGAGTCCGCGAACCAGCGCGAGCGGTGGTCGGTGGTGATCCCCAGGCGGTAGCCGTGCGGGTTGATCTTCTGACCCATTACTTGGCCCCTTCCTTGACGGCGGCGGGCTGAGCGACGACCACGGTGATGTGGCTCGTACGCTTCAGGATCCGGTTGGCACGACCCTGAGCGCGCGGCTGAATGCGCTTCATGGTCGGGCCCTCGTCCACCGTGATCGACTGGATAACGAGCTCGCGCTCGTCGAAACGCTCACCAGCGGCATCGGCCTTGACCCGCGCGTTGGCGATCGCCGACTCGATGAGCTTGCGCACATCCTCGGCGACGGCCTGGGGCTGGAACTTCAGCGAGGCGGCGGCCTCGACAGCGTTCTGCCCGCGGACCAGGTTCACGACGCGGCGAGCCTTCTGGGCGGTCACGCGAAGGTATCGCGTCTGCGCCTTGGCTTCCATCAGTAACTCCTCTTACCTACGCTCGGGCGCCTTAGCGGCGGCCCTTGCGGTCGTCCTTCACGTGGCCCTTGAACGTGCGGGTGGGGGCGAACTCGCCCAGCTTGTGACCGACCATCGACTCGGTGACGAACACCGGGACGTGCTTGCGGCCGTCGTGCACGGCAAAGGTGTGACCCAGGAAGTCCGGCGTGATAACGCTACGGCGCGACCAGGTCTTAATGACGTTCTTGGTACCCGCATCGTTCTGGGCGTCCACCTTCTTCTGAAGGTGGTCGTCGACGAAGGGGCCCTTCTTGAGACTGCGTGGCATTCTTCAGGCTCCTTAGCGCTTCTTGCCAGTACGACGGCGGCGGACGATGAGCTTGTCGGACTCCTTGCCCGGCTTGCGGGTACGGCCCTCGGGCTTGCCCCACGGCGAGACGGGGTGGCGACCACCGGACGTCTTGCCCTCACCACCACCGTGCGGGTGGTCAACCGGGTTCATGACGACACCACGCACGGTCGGGCGCTTGCCCTTCCAGCGCATACGGCCGGCCTTACCCCAGTTGATGTTGGACTGCTCGGCGTTGCCCACCTCGCCGATGGTCGCGCGGCAGCGCGCATCGACGTTGCGGATCTCGCCGGAAGGCATACGCAGCTGGGCGTAGCGGCCCTCCTTGGCGACGAGCTGCACCGAGGCGCCCGCCGAACGGGCGATCTTGGCGCCGCCACCGGGCTTGAGCTCGATAGCGTGGATGACCGTACCGACCGGGATGTTGCGCAGCGGCAGGTTGTTACCGGGCTTGATGTCGGCGCCGGGGCCGGCCTCAATCACGGTGCCCTGCGACAGCTTCTCGGGGGCGATGATGTAACGCTTCTCGCCGTCCGCGTAGTGCAGCAGCGCGATGCGCGCGGTGCGGTTGGGGTCGTACTCGATGTGAGCAACGGTCGCGGGAACGCCGTCCTTGTCGTGACGACGGAAGTCGATCACGCGGTAGGCGCGCTTGTGACCGCCACCCTGGTGACGGGTGGTGATGCGGCCGGTGTTGTTACGGCCGCCCTTCTTGTGAAGCGGACGGGTCAGCGACTTCTCGGGGGTCGAACGGGTCACCTCGACGAAGTCGGCGACCGACGAGCCACGGCGGCCCGGCGTCGTCGGCTTGTACTTGCGAATAGCCATGGTTGCTTGAGTCCTTTACCTAGCCCACGTGGCCCGAGAAGATGTCCAGCGCCTCGCCGCCACCGACGGTGACGATCGCGCGCTTGACGTCCTTACGCTTGCCCATCCCGAAGCGGGTGCGGCGCGTCTTGCCCTTGCGGTTGATGGTGTTCACCGAGAGAACCTTGACGTTGAAGATCTGCTCAACGGCGATCTTGATCTCGGTCTTGTTCGCCCGGGGGTCGACCTCGAAGGTGTACTTGCCCTCGTCCATGAGCGAGTAGCTCTTCTCCGACACGATCGGACGGATGAGGATGTCGCGGGGGTTCTTGTTCAGGGTGCTCACTTGGTCTCCTCCGCCTCGGACTCGGTGGCGACAGCGGTCGCCGACTTGCCCGTGGCCGGGCCGGCCAGGAACGCCTCGAGCGCGCCTGCGGTGAAGACGGTGTCGTCGTTCACCAGCACGTCGTAGGTGTTGATCTGGTCGACCGCAATGACGTGGATCCACGCCGAGTTGCGCAGCGACTTGAAGGCAACCTCGTCCGAACGCTCGAGGACCACCAGGGCGCTGCGGCCGTTGGTGAGGTTCGAGACGGCCTCGAGGGCCTGCTTGGTCGAGGGGGTCTCGCCCGCGATGACGCCCTGGAGGACGTGCACGCGGCCGGCACGGGCCCGGTCGGAGAGGGCACCGCGCAGGGCGGCGGCCTTCATCTTCTTGGGGGTGCGCTGCGAGTAGTCACGCGGCTGCGGGCCGTGGACCGTGCCACCACCAGCGAACTGGGGGGCGCGGATCGAACCCTGGCGGGCGCGGCCGGTGCCCTTCTGCTTGTAGGGCTTCTTGCCACCACCCGCGACGTCGCCGCGGGTCTTGGTGGCATGGGTGCCCTGGCGGGCGGCGGCGCGCTGGGCGACGACGACCTGGTGGATCAGCGGGACGTTGGTGACGACGTCGAACACCTCGGCGGGGAGGTCGGCGGTGCCGGCCTTCTTGCCTGCGGCGTCGAGCACGTCGACAGTCTGGGTCTCAGCCATGGTGTCACGCACCCTTCACAGCGGAGCGGATGAGGACGACGCCGCCCTTGTTACCGGGAACCGCGCCCTTGACGAGCAGCAGACCCTTCTCGGCGTCGACCGAGTGAACGGTCAGGTTCTGGACGGTCTTGCGGTCATTACCCATGCGACCGGCCATCTTCAGGCCACGGAACACGCGCGACGGCGTCGAGGCGCCACCGATCGATCCGGGCTTGCGGTGGTTGCGGTGCGCACCGTGGGAGGCGCCCACACCGGCAAAGCCGTGGCGCTTCATGACACCGGCGGTGCCCTTTCCCTTGGTGGTGCCGGTGACGTCGACCTTCTGGCCAGCCTCGAAGACCTCTGCGGTGAGCTCCTGGCCCAGCGAGTAGTCGGCGGCGTCAGCGGTCCGAACCTCGGCCACGTGGCGGCGCGGCGTCACGCCGGCGGCCTCGAAGTGGCCCTTCAGGGGGTTCGTGACGCGACGGGGGTCAACGGTGCCGAACGCGAGCTGCACGGCCTCGTAGCCGTCACGCTCGACGTTGCGCACCTGGGTCACGACGTTGGTGTCAACCTGAACGACGGTGACGGGAACAACCCGGCCCTCGTCGTCCCACACCTGCGTCATGCCCAGCTTCGTACCCAGGAGCGCACGGGTGGTGCGCTGGGCATTGGAAGTCGTAGTCATGGTGCTTTGTGTCCTTAAATCTCTGGGTTAGAGCTTGATCTCGATGTTGACGTCCGCGGGGAGGTCGAGACGCATGAGCGAGTCGACGGCCTTGGGCGTCGGGTCCACGATGTCGATGAGGCGCTTGTGGGTGCGCATCTCGAAGTGCTCGCGGGAGTCCTTGTACTTGTGCGGCGAACGGATCACACAGAACACGTTCTTCTCCGTCGGGAGCGGCACGGGGCCGACCACCGAGGCGCCGGCGCGCGTGACCGTCTCCACGATCTTGCGGGCCGAGGAGTCGATGACCTCGTGGTCATAGCTCTTCAGCCGAATGCGGATCTTCTGTCCCGCCATGGCGTTGTCTGCCTTTTCTCTCGGACGACTTGGTCTCCCCACCTACCGGCCCCCGCGCTCGGGCGTGTCGCTTATCTTCGACATGCCCGTGCGCTCTCGATTTCTCGAGGGTCACGTGGGTGAGGTGTGCGGCTGCCCGCAATAGGCAACCTGAATATTGTGCCAGATCCGGGGTACTCCCGCAACACGGGCACCCCGGGTGCTGCGGCCATCCAGGATATCGTGGTATCCCGCATCCGTCATGTGCTGCCCCGCCGGGGCTCGAGGAGGTCGACCACCGTGCCGTACGCCCCCATCGCACCCCCCGCATCGGCCCCCGTCACGGCGGCCGATGCCTGGCTCGCCAGGCGCCGACCGGTCGCCCTCGGCGTCGGCACGGCGGCCGTGATTGCGCTGGTGACGTGGAAGGCCCCCGTCGCGGGGGTCGTCGTCGCCGCAGCCGTGGCGGCGGTGTCCTGGAGGCTACGTGGCAGCCGGTTGTCGCCCTGGCGCTCCCCCGAGCCGCTCCCCGTCCCCATCGAGGTGGCGGCCGGGCCCCGGTGGACGTTCGCGCGCAACCTCGTGTGGCGGTGGGACGATGCGGCCGTGAACGCCGGCCTCGGCTCCTGGCGAGGCGACGACTACGCGTACGAGGGACTCGCCCTGCTCGGCTTCACCGAGAGTGACGCGGGAGTGATCGCGCATGCGCGCCTCGCGCCCGGGCAGTCGGCCGGCGACGTGGCAGCCTCCGAGGCACGCCTCGCCGCCGGCCTCGAGGCGGCGTCGTCCACCGTCATCGGCGGTACCGACGACACGGTGGCGATCCTCGTCGAGCCCGTCGACGCCGCCGGCGAGTGGACCTGACTCAGGCCGCCTGAGCCGCCCACCACGCGCGGAGGGCCTCGGCGTCGACGGAGCCGTCGTCGCCGAAGGGCTCGCGCAGCCCGAAGGCTTCGAGCACGGCGGCCGCCTTGCGGCGGGTGTCGTCGTCGATGCGCTCCACCCAGGCGCGGCGATTGCTCCCCGCGTGGGCGTTGGCGCCCTTGGCATGGGTCATGCGGGACGGCTTCGACAGGTCGGCCAGCGCGGCGGGGTCGATGCCCATCGCCCGCGCTCCCGCGTGCAGCTCCGTGGAGTCCTCCACCGCGGCGTCGTAGCTGATGAGCGTCGACCGCTGCCCCCCGTAGGTGCGTGCCGCCACGACATTCTCGACGGCCCAGCGGCCCACGAGGGCCGACGCCTGGTCCGTCGTGTCCAGGTCGCGCACGGGCAGGTCGCCCAGGAGACCCTCGACGAGCGCGTCCTGGCTCAGCATGTAGGCGAACCGCTCGGGTGACCACCCGAGCACGCTCTGCGAGCTGAGGGAGGCGAGCGGGTGGCGCATGACATGCAGCACCGTCAGCTCGGGGTAGCGCCGCGCGATCCACCCGGTCCAGGTGGTGCCCCTGATCTCCTTGACCAGCCTGCCACGCATGGGGACCAGCGGGTTGAGGGTCGCCTCTTGATCCGTCCACGGGTGGCGGTACCGCCCCACGAGGACGTCGTGCACTCCCCGCTCCCCCGGCAGGTGCGGCGCGTCCACGGGCACGTAGCGGCCTGGGCGCAGGCCCTCGAAACGCGAGTCGACGTCCGGCCGGAACGGCTCGAAGATGGGCCGCAGCCGGCCGGCCCGCGAGTAGGCCTCGAGCAGCCAGGTGGTGCCCGAGCGGCCCGAGCCGGTGAGCAGATGCGCGTGCGCCACGTCGGCGTGGGGATCCCACACCGCAACGGAACGGCCGATGCGCTCGACGGAGCTGGGGATGCCTCTCACCCGGACACGCTAGCACCGGGTGCACACGGCATCGGCCCCAGACAAGACGAAAGCGGGGGCCCGGCCGAAGCCGGACCCCCGCTAGCGCGAAGTAAAAACTACTTACTTGACGATCTTGGTGACGGTGCCGGAACCCACGGTGCGGCCACCCTCACGAATCGCGAAGCCCTGACCCTCTTCGAGGGCGATGGGCTGGATGAGCTCGACCGACATGTCGGTGGTGTCACCGGGCATGACCATCTCGGTGCCCTCGGGCAGCGTGATGACGCCGGTCACGTCGGTGGTGCGGATGTAGAACTGGGGACGGTAGTTCGTGTAGAACGGGTTGTGACGCCCGCCCTCGTCCTTGTTCAGGATGTAGCAGCGACCCTCGAAGTTGGTGTGAGGGGTGGTGGTGCCGGGCTGGACCACAACCTGGCCACGCTCGACGTCCTCGCGCTTGGTACCACGGAGCAGCAGACCGCAGTTCTCGCCGGCCCACGCCTCGTCCATCTGCTTGTGGAACATCTCGATACCGGTGACGGTGGTCTTCTGGGGCTCACGGATGCCGAGGATCTCGACCTCCGAGTTGATCGCCAGCTTGCCGCGCTCGACCTTACCGGTGACGACGGTGCCACGACCGGTGATCGTGAAGACGTCCTCGATCGGCATGAGGAAGGGCTTGTCCATGTCACGCTGCGGGGTGGGGACGTTCTCGTCCACCGCGTCCATGAGCGCCTCGACCTTGGAGACCCACTCGGCCTCGCCCTCGAGGGCCTTGAGCGCCGAGACCTGGATGACGGGAGCGTTGTCACCGTCGAAGCCCTGCGAGGACAGGAGGTCACGGACCTCGACCTCGACGAGCTCGAGGATCTCCTCGTCGTCGACCATGTCGGACTTGTTCAGCGCCACGAGCAGGTAGGGAACGCCAACCTGCTTCGCGAGCAGCACGTGCTCACGGGTCTGCGCCATGGGACCGTCGGTCGCGGCGACCACGAGGATCGCGCCGTCCATCTGGGCGGCACCGGTGATCATGTTCTTGATGTAGTCGGCGTGACCCGGGGCGTCGACGTGCGCGTAGTGACGCTTCTCGGTCTCGTACTCGATGTGCGCGATGTTGATCGTGATACCGCGCTCGCGCTCCTCAGGAGCCTTGTCGATGTCCTCGAAAGGCGTGAAGGGGTTGAGGTCGGGGTACTTGTCGTGCAGCACCTTCGAGATGGCAGCAGTCAGCGTCGTCTTACCGTGGTCAACGTGACCAATGGTGCCGATGTTGACGTGGTCCTTGGTCCGCTCGAACTTGGCCTTAGCCATGAGGTATTCCTCCTGATTAGTGAGACTTGGGTAAAGATGCTAATCCCTGACGTGGCGCGAAGCCATCCGGGGGCGATCCCTACTGGTCGTTATTGTTCCTGATTTTCAACCGGTGGGGTTACTCGCCCCGGGTCTTCGCGATGATCTCGTCGGCCACAGCCTTCGGGACCTCCGCGTAGCTGTCGAACACCATCGAGTAGACGGCGCGACCGGACGTCTTCGACCGCAGGTCGCCGACGTAACCGAACATCTCCGACAGCGGCACGAGCGCGTCGACCACCTTGACGCCGGACGCGTCCGACATCTGGCGGATCTGGCCGCGACGCGAGTTGATGTCGCCGATGACGTCACCCATGTACTCCTCGGGAGTACGGACCTCAACCGCGAACATCGGCTCCAGCAGGACGGGCTTCGCGAGGCGAGCCGCCTCCTTGAAGGCCATCGAGCCGGCGATCTTGAACGCCATCTCCGACGAGTCAACGTCGTGGTAGGCGCCGTCCAGCAGCGTGGCCTTGACGCCCACGACCGGGTAACCGGCCTGGATGCCCAGCTCCATCGCGGACTGGATACCAGCGTCGACCGACGGGATGTACTCGCGCGGCACGCGACCACCGGTCACGGCGTTGTCGAACTCGTACAGGACCTCGGCGTCGGCCTCGAGGGGCTCCAGACGGATCTGGACCTTCGCGAACTGGCCGGAACCACCGGTCTGCTTCTTGTGCGTGTAGTCGTACTTGTCGACCGTCTTGCGGATGGTCTCGCGGTAGGCCACCTGGGGCTTACCGACGTTGGCGTCCACCTTGAACTCGCGACGCATACGGTCCACAAGGATGTCGAGGTGGAGCTCACCCATACCGCCGATGACGGTCTGGCCGGTCTCCTCGTCGAGGCGGACGCGGAAGGTCGGGTCCTCCTCGGCGAGCTTCTGGATGGCCGTCGACAGCTTCTCCTGGTCACCCTTGGTCTTGGGCTCGATGGCCACGTCGATCACGGGCTCGGGGAACGTCATCGACTCGAGGACGACCTGGTGGTCGGGGTTGCACAGCGTGTCACCCGTCGTGGTGTCCTTGAGGCCGATGACCGCGTAGATGTGGCCGGCCGAGATGGTCTCAACAGGGTTTTCCTTGTTGGCGTGCATCTGGAACAGCTTGCCGATGCGCTCCTTCTTGCCCTTGGTCGAGTTGATGACCTGGGCACCGGTCTCGAGGTGACCGGAGTAGACGCGCACGTAGGTGAGGCGACCGAAGAACGGGTGCGACACGACCTTGAACGCGAGGGCCGCGAAGGGCTCGTTGGCGTCGGCGTGGCGCTCGATCTCGATGGACTCGTCCTTGGCGTCGACACCCTTGATGGCGGGCACGTCGGCCGGGCCGGGCAGGTAGTCGATGACGGCGTCGAGCATGGGCTGCACGCCGCGGTTCTTGTAGGCCGAGCCACACAGGACCGGGTACAGCTCCGAGGCAACCGTCATCTTGCGGATGGCGGCCTTGATCTCGGCGGTGGTGAGGTCCTCGCCACCCAGGTACTTCTCCAGGAGAGCCTCGTCCGACTCCGCGACAGTCTCGAGGAGCTCGGCACGGTACTGCTCGGCCTTGTCCTTGAGGTCCGCGGGGATCTCGGTGGTCTCGTAGGTCGCACCCATGGTCACGTCGCCCTTGGCGTCGCCGGGCCACACCTTGGCGTTCATCTCGACGAGGTCGACGATGCCGACGAAGTCGTTCTCAGCGCCGATGGGGAGCTGGATGACGAGCGGCTTCGCGCCGAGGCGCTTCACGATGGTCTCGACCGTGAAGTAGAAGTCCGCGCCCAGCTTGTCCATCTTGTTGACGAAGCAGATGCGGGGGACGTCGTACTTGTCGGCCTGACGCCACACGTTCTCCGACTGGGGCTCAACGCCCTCCTTCGCGTCGAAGACCGCGACCGCGCCGTCGAGGACGCGCAGCGAGCGCTCGACCTCGACGGTGAAGTCCACGTGACCGGGGGTGTCGATGATGTTGATCTGGTGCTTGTCCCAGAAGCAGGTCACCGCGGCGGAGGTGATGGTGATGCCGCGCTCCTGCTCCTGCTCCATCCAGTCAGTCGTCGACGCACCTTCGTGGGTCTCACCGATCTTGTGGTTCACACCCGTGTAGAACAGGATGCGCTCGGTGGTGGTGGTCTTGCCGGCGTCGATGTGCGCCATGATGCCGATGTTGCGGACCTTGCTGAGGTCCGTGAGCACGTCCTGTGCCACGAGTGGTTCTCCTTGGGTCTTCCGTCGAACGGGGGCTCGCTACTACCAGCGGTAGTGCGCGAACGCCTTGTTCGACTCGGCCATCTTGTGCATGTCCTCGCGACGCTTCACCGCGGCACCAAGGCCGTTCGAGGCGTCGAGGATCTCGTTCATGAGGCGCTCGGTCATGGTCTTCTCGCGGCGAGCGCGCGAGAAGTCGGTGAGCCAGCGCAGCGCGAGCGTGGTCGAGCGGGTCGGACGCACGTCGACCGGCACCTGGTAGGTCGCGCCACCGACACGGCGGCTGCGGACCTCGAGGGCGGGACGGATGTTGTCGAGCGCACGCTTGAGCACGGTCACGGCGTCCTGGCCGGACTTCTCGGCGACACCCTCGAGGGCGCCGTAGACGATCGCCTCTGCGGTCGACTTCTTACCGTCGAGCAGCACCTTGTTGATGAGCTGCGTGACGATCGGAGCGCCGTAGACGGGGTCGTTGATGATGGGCCGCTTGGGGGCCGGTCCCTTGCGAGGCATTACTTCTTCTCCCTCTTCGCGCCGTAACGGCTGCGAGCCTGCTGACGGCCCTTGACACCCTGGGTGTCGAGCGAGCCGCGGACGATCTTGTAGCGCACACCGGGGAGGTCCTTCACACGACCACCGCGGACGAGCACGATCGAGTGCTCCTGGAGGTTGTGGCCCTCACCGGGGATGTACGCGGTGACCTCGATGCCGCTGGACAGGCGCACACGGGCAACCTTGCGCAGTGCCGAGTTCGGCTTCTTGGGCGTGGTCGTGTACACGCGGGTGCACACTCCACGACGCTGGGGGCTGGACTTCAGGGCCGGCGTCTTGGTCTTGCTGGCCTTAGGGTGCCGGCCCTTTCGAACCAGCTGCTGAATCGTAGGCACTACTTCTCCGTTTGATCGGTGGACGAAACTCGTGGTGGTCCGACCCCCGCGCCCGGGCGTGTCGCACCTTCTTGATGGCCTGCCCCGGAGGGCACGCATAGGGGCCCGACGTCGCGGGCACGAGTATCAACAATACTCGCCGTACGCGTAGCCGTCAAAGCCTGGCCAATGCGGCCCGGCCGCGTGGGGCGTTGCCCCCGCGGCCGAATTGCCACTGTCTATTGTAGACACGCCGGGCGCGGTCCGGGTACGGGACCATGTGCCCTGCTATGCGCCTGGGATTACCAGGGCCGATGCCCGCGGTTCCCGCCGCGCGAGGCGCGCGCACCCCGGAGCTGTGCCGCCGCATCGGCCCGCCGCAGACGCGCGAACGCCCGGGTGGGAATGCACGAAGGCCCGGCCACCCCGCAGGGTGACCGGGCCTCGTGTCAGACGCGGTTAGTCGCGCGGGAGGTCGAACTCCTCGAGCGGCACGGCCTCGCCGGTGCCCTCCGAGAAGAACTGGCCGTCCCACTCCTCGTACCCGAAGGTCGGGAACAGGTTGGCCTTGGCCTCCTCCGTGGGCTCGACCGTCGCCGTACGGTACTGGTGCAGACCGGTACCGGCGGGGATGAGCTTTCCGAGGATGACGTTCTCCTTGAGGCCGACCAGGGGGTCGGACTTGCCGGACATGGCGGCCTCGGTGAGGACGCGGGTCGTCTCCTGGAACGACGCGGCGGACAGCCACGACTCGGTCGCAAGCGACGCCTTGGTGATACCCATGAGCTCGGGGCGGGCCGATGCCGGCTTGCCACCCTTCGTCACGGTCTCACGGTTGGCCTTCTCGAAGCGCGCACGCTCCGCGAGCTCACCGGGCAGCAGCGGGGAGTCCCCCGCCTCGAGCACGGTGACGCGGCGCAGCATCTGGCGCACGATGACCTCGATGTGCTTGTCGTGGATCTCCACACCCTGCGAGCGGTATACGTTCTGAACCTCGTCGACCAGGTGCTTCTGCGTGGCACGCGGGCCGAGGATGCGCAGGACGCTCTTCGGGTCCACGGCACCGGCGACCAGCTGCTGGCCCACCTCGACGTGCTCGCCATCCTGAACCAGGAGACGCGCGCGCTTGGTGACGGGGTACTCGAACGGCTCGTCGCCGTTGTCGGGGGTGATGACCAGGCGGCGCGTGGCCTCCGAGTCGTCGACCTTCAGGGTTCCGGCGGCCTCGGAGATCGGGGCCTCACCCTTGGGGGTACGGGCCTCGAAGAGCTCCTGGACACGCGGCAGACCCTGCGTGATGTCGTCAGCGGACGCCACACCACCGGTGTGGAACGTACGCATCGTCAGCTGGGTACCGGGCTCACCGATCGACTGGGCCGCGACGATACCGACGGCCTCGCCGATGTCGACGAGCTCGCGGGTCGCGAGCGAACGGCCGTAGCACTTGGCGCAGGTACCGACCGCCGACTCACACGTGAGCACCGAGCGGACCTTGACCTCGGAGATGCCGTGGCTGATCAGGTTGTCGATCAGCACGTCGCCGATGTCCTGGCCGGGCTCGCCCAGGACGGTGCCGTCCTCGGCGGTCACGGAGGTCGCCAGCGTGCGGGCGAAGACCGAGGTCTCCACGCGCTCGTGCTTGACGATCTCACCGGTCGCGGTGGTCTCGACGATGGGCATCGCAAGGCCGCGCTCGGTGCCGCAGTCCTCCTCGCGCACGATGACGTCCTGCGAGACGTCCACCAGACGACGGGTCAGGTAACCCGAGTCGGCGGTACGCAGCGCGGTGTCGGCCAGACCCTTACGGGCACCGTGGGTCGCGATGAAGTACTCGAGGACCGACAGGCCCTCGCGGTAGTTCGACTTGATCGGACGCGGGATGATCTCACCCTTGGGGTTTGCCACCAGGCCGCGCATACCGGCGATCTGACGGACCTGCATCCAGTTGCCACGCGCACCCGAGCCGACCATGGTGTGGACGGTGTTGTGCTTGGGGAACGACTCACGCATGGCGCGGTCGACCTCATTGGTGGCCTGGGTCCAGATCTCGATGAGCTCCTGACGGCGCTCGTCGTCGGTGATCAGACCGGTCTCGTACTGGACCTGAACCTTCTCGGCCAGGGCCTCGTAGCGCTCCAGGATCTCCTGCTTCTGCGCGGGCATCGCCACGTCGCCGATACCGATCGTGACACCCGAGCGCGTGGCCCAGTGGAAACCGGCCGCCTTCAGGGCGTCCAGCGACTCCGCGACCTCCACCTTGGGGTAACGCTCGGCGAGGGTGTTGACGATGTCGCCCAGCACCTTCTTGTCGACGTTGCGGTTCACGTACGGGTACGACACCGGCAGGGTCTCGTTGAACAGCGCGCGACCCAGCGTGGTCTCGAGCACGAACGGCGCGCCCTCCACGTGGCCCTCGGGCAGCTCGAAGCCCACCGGCGGGACGGTGTCGCCGTCGACGCGCAGCTTGATGAGCGCGTTGAGGTCGATCTCGCCGGCATCGAACGCCATGCGCGCCTCGGACGACGAGGTGAAGGCAAGGCCCTCGCCCTTGACGTCGTCCTTCAGCAGCGACAGGTGGTACAGGCCGATGATCATGTCCTGCGAGGGCATGGTCACCGGACGGCCGTCCGACGGCTTCAGGATGTTGTTGCTCGAGAGCATCAGCACGCGGGCCTCGGCCTGCGCCTCCGCCGACAGGGGCAGGTGCACGGCCATCTGGTCACCATCGAAGTCGGCGTTGAACGCGCCACAGACGAGCGGGTGCAGGTGGATGGCCTTGCCCTCGACCAGCTGGGGCTCGAACGCCTGGATGCCGAGTCGGTGCAGGGTGGGTGCACGGTTCAGCAGCACGGGGTGCTCGGTGATGACCTCTTCGAGGACGTCCCAGACCTCGGGACGCGAACGCTCGACCATGCGCTTCGCAGACTTGATGTTCTGTGCGTGGTTGAGCTCGACGAGGCGCTTCATCACGAACGGCTTGAACAGCTCGAGCGCCATCTGCTTGGGCAGACCGCACTGGTGCAGCTTCAGCTGGGGGCCGACCACGATGACCGAACGGCCCGAGTAGTCGACACGCTTGCCCAGCAGGTTCTGACGGAAACGACCCTGCTTGCCCTTGAGCATGTCCGAGATGGACTTGAGGGGACGGTTACCGGGACCCGTGACGGGGCGACCGCGACGGCCGTTGTCGAACAGCGCGTCGACGGCCTCCTGCAGCATGCGCTTCTCGTTGTTCACGATGATGTCGGGCGCGCCCAGGTCCATCAGTCGCTTGAGGCGGTTGTTGCGGTTGATGACGCGGCGGTACAGGTCGTTGAGGTCGGAGGTCGCGAAGCGGCCACCGTCCAGCTGCACCATCGGACGCAGGTCCGGCGGGATGACCGGGACGGCGCCCAGCACCATGCCGGTGGGCGAGTTCGAGGTCGTGAGGAACGCCATGACGACCTTGAGGCGCTTGAGCGCACGGGTCTTCCGCTGTCCCTTGCCGTTGGCGATGATGTCGCGCAGCAGCTCGGCCTCGGCCTCGAGGTCGAAGTCCTCGAGGCGCTTCTTGATCGCCTCGGCACCCATCGAGCCCTTGAAGTAGGGGCCGTAGCGGCGCTGGAGCTCGCGGTAGAGCAGCTCGTCGCCCTCGAGGTCCTGGACCTTCAGGCTCGAGAAGCGGTCGAAGACCGCGTCGAGGCGCTCGATCTCGGCGTCGGCGCGCTTGCGCAGGTTCGCCATCTCGCGCTCGGCGCCGTCCTTGACCTTGCGCTTCACGTCGGCCTTGGCACCCTCGGCCTCGAGCTCGGCGAGGTCCTTCTCCAGCTTCTCGGCGCGGTTGTTGATGTCCACGTCGCGCTGGTTCGCGAGGTACTTCTTCTCGTTCTCGATCTCGTTGCGGAGCTCGGGAAGGTCGCGGTGACGCGCCTCCTCGTCCACCTCGGTGACCATGTACGCCGCGAAGTAGATGACCTTCTCGAGGTCCTTCGGGGCGAGGTCCAGCAGGTAGCCCAGTCGCGACGGGACGCCCTTGAAGTACCAGATGTGGGTCACGGGAGCGGCGAGCTCGATGTGGCCCATGCGCTCACGACGGACGCGCGAACGGGTCACCTCAACGCCACAGCGCTCACAGACGATGCCGCGGTAGCGGACACGCTTGTACTTGCCGCAGCCGCACTCCCAGTCACGGGTGGGGCCGAAGATCTTCTCGCAGAACAGGCCGTCCTTTTCCGGCTTGAGCGTGCGGTAGTTGATCGTCTCGGGCTTCTTCACCTCGCCGTGCGACCAGTTGCGGATCTCGTCCGCGGTCGCCAGGCCGATGCGCAGGTCGCCGAATTCGTTCACATCGAACATTCAGGTTCCTCTTCTCAGATCTCGTCGACGCTGGAGGCGTCCGGGCGGCTGGACAGGGAGATACCGAGCGACTCGGCAGCCTGGTACGCGTCGTCCTCCGACTCGCGCATCTCGATGACCTGACCCTCCTGGTTCAGGACCTCGACGTTCAGGCAGAGCGACTGCATCTCCTTCATGAGCACCCGGAACGACTCGGGCAGGCCCGGGTCGGGGATGTTCTGGCCCTTGACGATGGCCTCGTAGACCTTCACGCGGCCGACGACGTCGTCCGACTTGATGGTCAGCAGCTCCTGCAGCGCGTAGGCGGCGCCGTATGCCTCGAGGGCCCACACCTCCATCTCACCGAAGCGCTGGCCACCGAACTGGGCCTTACCGCCGAGCGGCTGCTGGGTGATCATCGAGTAGGGACCGGTCGAACGCGCGTGGATCTTGTCGTCGACCAGGTGGTGGAGCTTCAGGATGTACTTGTAACCCACGGCCACGGGCTCGGGGAACGGCTCACCGGTGCGACCGTCGAACAGTCGCGCCTTGCCGTCCTCGTTCACGAGGCGGTCACCATCGCGGTTGGGGTTGATGGTGGTGCGGAGGTTGATGAGCGTCTGCTCCTCCAGGCCATCGAACACCGGCGTGGCGATCGGGGTTCCGGGCTCCGACTTGCGGGCCTGCTCGGGCAGCTTCTTCGCCCAGTCGTCCTTGACGTCGGTCGCGTCCCAGCCGTTCTTGGCCACCCAGCCGGCGTGGGTCTCGAGGACCTGGCCGACGTTCATGCGGCCGGGAACACCCAGCGGGTTGAGGATGACGTCGACGGGCGTGCCGTCCTCGAGGAACGGCATGTCCTCGACCGGCAGGATCGTCGAGATGACGCCCTTGTTGCCGTGACGACCGGCGAGCTTGTCGCCCTCCGAGATCTTGCGACGCTGCGCGATGTAGACGCGGACCAGCTGGTTCACGCCGGCGGGCAGATCGTCGTCGTCCTCGTCGGAGAAGACGCGGACGCCGATGACGGTGCCGGACTCGCCGTGGGGAACCTTGAGCGACGTGTCGCGCACCTCGCGGGCCTTCTCGCCGAAGATCGCGCGCAGCAGGCGCTCCTCCGGGGTCAGCTCGGTCTCGCCCTTCGGGGTGACCTTGCCGACCAGGATGTCGCCCGCACGCACCTCGGCGCCGATGCGGATGATGCCGCGCTCGTCGAGGTCGGCAAGCACCTCCTCGGAGGCGTTGGGGATGTCGCGGGTGATCTCCTCCGGGCCGAGCTTCGTGTCGCGGGCGTCGACCTCGTGCTCCTCGATGTGAATCGAGGTGAGGTCGTCGTCCTGCACGATGCGCTGCGACAGGATGATCGCGTCCTCGTAGTTGTGACCCTCCCAGCACATGAAGGCGACCAGCAGGTTGCGGCCGAGCGACAGCTCGCCCTCGTCGGTCGACGGGCCGTCGGCGAGGACGGAGCCGGGCACGACTGCCTGGCCCTCGTCGACCAGCACGCGCTGGTTGTAGTTGGTGCCCTGGTTCGAGCGCTGGAACTTGGCCACCTTGTACGAGCCGGTGGTGCCGTCGTCGTTGGCGACGGTGATGAGGTCGGAGCTGACCTCGGTCACCACGCCCGCCTTGGTGGCGACGATGACGTCACCGGCGTCAACGGCCGCGCGGCGCTCCATGCCGGTACCCACGAGCGGGGCGTCGGCGCGGACCAGCGGCACTGCCTGGCGCTGCATGTTCGCACCCATGAGGGCGCGGTTGGCGTCGTCGTGCTCGAGGAACGGGATGAGTGCGGTCGCGACCGACACCATCTGGCGCGGCGAGACGTCCATGTAGTCCACCGCGTCGCGAGGCACGAACTCGACCTCGCCACCCTTCGAGCGAACGAGCACGCGCTCCTCGGCGAAGGTGTTGTCGTCCGACAGCTCGGCGTTGGCCTGCGCGATGACGAAGTGGTCCTCGTCGTCCGCGGTCAGGTAGTCGATCTTGTCCGAGACCTTGCCCTTGATGACCTTGCGGTACGGGGTCTCGACGAAGCCCAGCGGGTTCACGCGGCCGTAGGTCGCGAGAGCACCGATCAGACCGATGTTCGGACCCTCAGGCGTCTCAATCGGGCACATACGGCCGTAGTGCGACGGGTGGACGTCACGGACCTCCATGCCGGCGCGGTCACGGGACAGACCACCCGGGCCCAGCGCGGACAGACGACGCTTGTTCGTCAGGCCCGCGAGCGGGTTGTTCTGGTCCATGAACTGCGACAGCTGCGACGTGCCGAAGAACTCGCGGATGGCGGCGACGACCGGACGCGTGTTGATGAGCGTCTGGGGCGTGATGGCCTCGACGTCCTGCGTAGTCATGCGCTCGCGCACCACGCGCTCCATGCGCGACAGGCCGGTGCGGATCTGGTTCTGCACCAGCTCGCCCACGGCGCGGATGCGGCGGTTGCCGAAGTGGTCGATGTCGTCGGTCTCGACCTCAACCTCGCCGGCGAGCGACTCGAACGTCGCGTGACCGGCGTGCGCGGCAAGCGTGTACTTCACGGTCGCGACGATGTCGTCGAGGCTCAGCACCGAGTCGTTCAGCGCCTTGCCGACCTTGAGCTTCTTGTTCAGCTTGAAGCGGCCGACCTTCGCGAGGTCGTAGCGCTTCGAGTTGAAGTAGAAGTTGTCGAGCAGGTTCTGGCCCGCCTCGACCGTGGGCGGCTCGCCCGGACGCAGCTTGCGGTAGAGGTCGACGAGCGCCTCTTCCTGCGAGTGGACGGTGTCCTTCTCGAGGGTGTCGAGCAGCGCGGGGAAGTCCTTGAACTCCGTCGCGATGGCCTCGTCGGACATGCCGAGGGCCTTGAGGAACAGCGTCACGGGCTGCTTGCGCTTGCGGTCGACACGCACGCCGACGGCGTCACGCTTGTCGATCTCGAACTCGAGCCACGCGCCACGCGAGGGAATGACCTTCGCGGTGAAGATGTCCTTGTCGGACGTCTTGTCGGGGGTGCGCTCGAAGTACACGCCGGGCGAACGGACCAGCTGCGACACGACGACGCGCTCGGTGCCGTTGACGATGAACGTGCCCTTGGGGGTCATGAGCGGGAAGTCGCCCATGAACACCGTCTGCGACTTGATCTCGCCAGTGGTGTGGTTCATGAACTCAGCGGTGACGAACAGCTGAGCGGCGTAGGTGAAGTCCTTCTCCTTGCACTCCTCGGGAGTGCTACGGGGGTCCTCGAAGTACGGGTCCGAGAAACTGAGGGACATGGTCTGTCCGAAGTCCTCGATCGGGGAGATCTCCTCGAAGACCTCCTGCAGACCGGCGATCTCCGGGACGTCGTCGCGTCCGTCCTTCTGGGCCGCGGCGACGCGGCCCTTCCACGTCTCGTTGCCGATGAGCCAGTCAAAGCTCTCGGTCTGAATCCCCAGGAGGTTGGGGACCTCGATCGGCTCGGCGATCGAGGCGAAGGAAATGCGGGGTGACGCGGAACGGTTGGCGATGGCGGTAGCCGAGGGGGTGCGCGAAGCAGCCAAGGGCGGGTCCTTCCCTTTTTGTAGCGTGCGTGTCGCGAGTCTCAAGCCGCGGCTCCACCGGATCCCGGGGCCAAACCGCTATGGAGCGGTGGCTCGCCGGGTAGGCATCTGAGGGCAGGGCAATAGACAGCGCAAAGCAAGAGCCTACTCGCCCATGCACCAAAAGTCCAACGGCGCACGTCGACTCGCCGGGCGTTGACCACATCGTCATCGCCGGGGGCGTCTATCGCTGGGTAAGAGAGTACCAATGACGAGGGCCGATGCGTGCCACGGCGCCCGGAATGGGGAAAACCCTGCCACGGCATCGGCCGCACACGACGAAGGCCGGGCCTCCCCGAAGGGAGACCCGGCCCTCAAGCCGAAGTCGGCGAGCTTACTTGAGCTCGACGGTGGCGCCGGCAGCCTCGAGCTGCTCCTTGGCCTTCTCGGCGTCGTCCTTCTTCGCGCCCTCGAGGACGGCCTTGGGGGCCTCGTCCACGAGCGCCTTGGCCTCACCGAGGCCGAGCGACGTGAGCGCGCGCACCTCCTTGATGACCTGGATCTTCTTGTCGCCAACGGCGGTGAGGATGACGTCGAACTCGTCCTTCTCCTCAGCGGCCTCGGCCTCGCCCGCGGGGGCGGCGGCAACGGCAACAGCGGCGGGGGCGGCAGCGGTGACGTCGAAGGTCTCCTCGAACGCCTTGACGAACTCCGACAGCTCGATGAGCGAGAGCTCCTTGAACTGCTCGATGAGCTCCTCGGTGGTGAGCTTAGCCATGGTGGTTTCCTTACGTTATGACTGCGTGACGCAGGTTCTTGCGATGGGGGTAGCGGCCCTTAGGCCGCGTCTTCCTGCTTGGCACGCAGGGCGTCGACGGCGCGCGCTGCCTTGGACAGCGGTGCCTGGAACATGTATGCGGCGTTGACGAGCGAGGCCTGAATGGCACCCGCCGCCTTCGCGAGCAGCACTTCACGGGACTCGAGGTCTGCGAGCTTGTTGATCTCCTCAGCGGAGAGCACGTTGCCTTCGAGAACGCCGCCCTTGATGACGAGCTTGTCGTTCTCCTTGGCAAAACCCTTCAGACCCTTTGCAGCCTCCACCGGGTCACCGGTGACGAATGCAATGGCCGTGGGGCCGACGAAGAGGTCGTCAAGACCCTCCACACCGGCTTCCTTGGCCGCGAGCGCCGTCAGAGTGTTCTTCGCGACCACGTAGGTCGCGGCGCCACGGAGCTTCGTGCGCAGCTCAGCGAGCTGCGGCACCGAAAGGCCGCGGTACTCGGTGACGACCACAGCGTCGGAGGCACGGAACTTGTCCGCGAGCTCCTTGACTGCTGCCACCTTGTCTGGCGTCGCCATGGGTTGTCCTTCCTATGGGTGACCGTCGGCGCCTCCTCGCGGAGACGGCCAGCCCCGGACAACAGAAAAGCCCCGCGCAGGCGGGGCTGGTGGGCACACACGAATGTGTGCTTCTCAGTTCACCTGCGCTGGCCTCCGCTGCTGCGGGACTTGGATCCGGACCGGAGAACCGGCCCTGATGACCGGCGGTCTTGGGCGTCGTCAATCTTACACGAGTTTTGGCCGGGTGTCGCGCCCGGCCGATGCGGGGGGCGAGCAGCGGACGAAAGTCGCCGCGGCATCGGCCCCAGACAAGCAGATGGCCCGGTCTCCCGTCCAGTGGGACGGGAGACCGGGCCGGGCGACGTCGGGAGGCCCCGGTGGGGGCCGCGAGCCATCGCGTGCTCTCTAGACGCTCAGTCCGGGGTCACCGGGCCTCGCGCGAGTGCGTTCGGTATGCCTGCTCTACTTCTCGACCTTGGCGAGGGCGTCGACGGGGATGCCGGGGCCCTGCGTGGCGGAGATCGAGGCCTTGATGATGTAGCGACCCTTCGAAGCCGACGGCTTCACGCGCTGGACCTCATCGAGGACGGCCTGGAAGTTCTCGAGGAGCTTCTCGTCGCCGAAAGACGCCTTGCCGATCACCGAGTGAAGGTTGGCGTGCTTGTCGACGCGGAACTCGATCTTTCCGCCCTTGATGTCGGACACGGCCTTGGCCACGTCCATCGTCACGGTGCCGGTCTTGGGGTTCGGCATGAGGCCACGGGGACCGAGCACGCGGCCGAGGCGGCCGACCTTGCCCATGAGGTCCGGGGTGGCAACCACGGAGTCGAAGTCCTGGCGGCCGTTGACCACCTCGTCGATGAGCTCGTCGCCACCGACGATGTCGGCGCCCGCCTCACGTGCCGCCTCTGCCTTGTCACCGTTGGCGAAGACCAGGACCCGAGCGGTCTTGCCGGTGCCGTGGGGCAGGATGGTGGTGGAACGGACGGCCTGGTCGGCGTGACGCGGGTCGACGCCGAGCTTGAAGACGACGTCGATGGTCGAGTCGGTGTTCTTCGAGGCGGTCTTCTGCGCGAGGCGCACGGCCTCGAGCGGGGTGTAGAGCTGGCTACGGTCGACGAGCTGGGCTGCGTCGCGGTAAGCCTTGGAGCGCTTGGTCATCTGCTTCTTCCTTTGCAGTCGTGGTGGCGGGTCAGCGCGACCCCTCCCACTGGTAATTCAGGTGCGGTCTTAGGAGACCGTGATGCCCATGGAGCGGGCGGTACCGGCGATGATCTTCGCGGCGGCGTCGATGTCGTTGGCGTTGAGGTCGGCCATCTTCTGCTCGGCGATCTCGCGCACCTGGGCCTCGGTCAGCGAGCCAACCTTGGTGGTGTGCGGGGTGCCGGAGCCCTTGGGGACGCCTGCGGCCTTCTTGATGAGCTCTGCGGCCGGCGGGGTCTTCGTGATGAACGTGAAGGAACGGTCTTCGTAGACCGTGATCTCCACGGGAATCACGTTGCCGCGCTGCGACTCGGTGGCCGCGTTGTAGGCCTTGCAGAACTCCATGATGTTCACGCCGTGCTGACCCAGGGCGGGTCCGACGGGCGGAGCGGGGTTCGCGGCGCCGGCCTGGATCTGAAGCTTGATCAGACCAGCGACCTTCTTCTTAGGGGCTGCCATGTTTCGGGTCCTTCTGTTGCTGGGGGCGGCTGGCTGCCGCCGTGGGTGCTGGAGTCAGTCTCAGATCTTCTGGACCTGAGTGAACGCCAGCTCGACCGGGGTTTCCCGGCCGAAGATGGAGACGAGAACCTGGAGCTTCTGGGACTCCACGGAGATCTCGGAGATGGTGCCGGGCAGGGTGGCGAACGGACCGTCGATGACCGTGATGGACTCGCCGACCTCGAAGTCGACCTCGACGGGCGTCGCGGACTGCTGCTGCGACTCCTCCGACGTGGACTCCGCGCTCTCCTTGGGGGCGAGCATGGCGTAGACCTCGTCGGGGGTGAGCGGCACGGGCTGGTGGGCGTGGCCCACGAAGCCGGTGACGCCGGGCGTGTTGCGCACGGTGCCCCAGGACTCGTCCGAGAGGTACATGCGCACCAGGACGTATCCGGGCATCCGGACGCGAGTCACCAGCTTGCGCTGGCCGTTCTTGATCTCGGCGACCTCTTCCATCGGGACCTCGACCTGGAAGATCGAGTCCTCCTGGTGGAGGCTCTCGCGACGGTGCTCGATCGACTGCTTCACGCGCTTCTCGTGTCCCGAGTAGCTGTGGATGACGTACCAGTCACCCTCCTGCATGCGCAGCTGAGCCTTGAACTCCTCGATCGGGTCGAGCGGGGCGGGCGCCTCGGCGGCCTCTTCCTCGACCTCGAGGGCCGCCTCTTCGGCAGCCTCGACCGGGTCGTCCGCGGGAACGGTGTCGTCGTCGCCCTCGATCACGGCGTCGACGGGGGCGTCCGACAGCTGAGCCTCGTCGACCGCGGGGGTCGCCTCATCGGCCGGGCCGTCCGCCGCCGCCTGGGCGCGGTCGGTCGCCTCGGCGATGTCGGCTACGAGGGCGTCCAGCTTGTCGCCGGCCGCGTCGAGCTTGTCGTCACTCACGAGTCACCACTTCCTAGATTCGTTGTGCGGCAGTTAGCCGCCGAACACCCACGCGGACAGCCAGCCGAAGCCGACGTCGAGCACGAAGACGAGGAGCATCATCACGGCGACGAAGCCCAGGACGATCCAGATGTACTGGATGAGTTCCTCGCGCGTGGGGGTCACGACCCGCTTCAGCTCGGACACGACCTGGCGGACGAACAGCGCGATACGTCCGAAGATGCTCAGGCCCTCGCGGCTCTCGTGCCGCGGGTCCTTCTCTCCGGAATCCGTCACGGCAGATTCGCTCACCAGGTAAGTCCTTTGCTCGGAATCGGGGTGTGTTCGTGCGTGCGGCCTGGGCCGCACCCAGCAGGGTAGGAGGGACTCGAACCCCCAACCGTCGGTTTTGGAGACCGATGCGCTACCAATTGCGCCACTACCCTCCGGAGGCGTTGGGACCTCCGTGGCTTCTCGACTCCCGGATGAGGGACCGCACCAGGGCGCGGGTCATCATCGCGATCGTCAATCGCCGAACTGCAATGGTACGGGTTCCCGGGCCAAAAAGCGAACCCGGGTCGTGACCGGGGCGTCCCTGCCGTCACGCCGTGCGGTCAATTGTGCCATTGCCCGCGTGCGGGCTTCGCGGCGCCGTGCACCGCGGGCGATCTCGCACATGCCCGCGTCGACCCCGCTCTCACGAGCCGAGAACCGCGCGCACGGCGGCCGCCACGCTGACAGCGTTGGGGCCGGCGAGGTCGCGATAGGTGAACCGCAGCACGGTGTAGCCCAGACGCGCGAGCTCGCGATCCCGGGTCCGATCACGCTGGAACGCCTCCTGGTCATCATGGAACTGGCGGCCGTCTGCCTCCACGACCACCCGGTTCGCCGCGACCATGTCGACCCTCCCGACTCCCGGGATGTACCGCTGCGGGTGCACGGGGATGCCGGCGCTCGCGAGGTCGAACCGCGCCCAGGTTTCCGGCGGCGACTCCGCGCGTCCGTCCATGTAGCTCAGCAGCCAGTCCCTGCGCTCCCGTGTGCTTCGCACGAAGGCGGCGACCTGGTCTGGGCGGACGAGGCCTTGGTGGAGGGCGGAATCCACCGCGACAAGGTGATCGCGAGGGCTCAGGCAACGGCCTGCGGCATCGAGCGCCTCCGGGACGCGAGCCATCCGATGCGCGAGTCGCGGCTTGCTCGCGTGAACCGAAAAGTGCAGGGAAGCCTGCTGAGAGAACGGTGCAGTGCCGCCACGATTGCGGCCCACTTCGACGTGGGGCTTCTCGGGTCGCTGGGCCAGCGCGACGCCGCGGAACACCAGTGCCGAGCCACACGTGACGGTTCCGTGCAGCCGCGCCGCCACCAGGCGTGCAGGGTCCGCGTCCGGGAGGGCAACGAGCCCCCGTGAGACCGCCACGACCTGCCCCTTCGCCATCGCGGCCGCCACGTGGGCAGGGGTGCACCCCCGTGCGGCGAGGTCTCGCGTGCGGGCGACAGAGCCGCACCTGCGCAGCGCGGCGATGACGTCCATGTCCTCAGGCTGGCGGATCGGGCGCGACGAGAAGGGCGACGAGCGCGATCTGTGGATAGCCCGCGCGGGCGTTTCCGCAGGTGACCGCACGGTGAGGCCTATTGCCGCGAAGGCGCGGGCATCCTGGCGAAACGCCCGCACGGTCGAGGGGACGGCGGGCACACCCCACGCGCGTGGAACAATGCCCCCATGACCTCCTCCAGCCGCGTCTCCGCCCGCCTCGGCGCCATCGCGCCGTCCGCCACCCTCGCCGTCGACGCCAAGGCCAAGGCCCTCAAGGCCGCCGGCCGCCCGGTGATCGGCTTCGGAGCGGGTGAGCCCGACTTCCCCACGCCGCAGCACATCGTCGACGCCGCCGTCGAGGCGGCGCGCGACCCCAAGAACCACCGGTACACGCCCGCCGCCGGCCTCCCGGAGCTCAAGCAGGCCATCGCCGACAAGACCCAGCGCGACTCCGGCTACGAGGTAGACCCCGCGACGGTGCTCGTCACCAACGGCGGCAAGCAGGCCGTCTTCCAGGCCTTCGCCGCGATCCTCGACCCGGGCGACGAGGTCATCCTCCCCGCCCCGTACTGGACCACCTACCCCGAGGCGATCGCGCTCACCGGCGCGTCCTCCGTCGAGGTCTTCGCGGGCGCCGACCAGGGCTACCTCGTCACCGTCGAGCAGCTCGAGGCGGCCCGCACCGACAAGACCAAGGCGCTGCTGTTCTGCTCGCCCTCAAACCCCACCGGCGCCGTCTACTCCCCCGAGCAGACCAAGGCGATCGGCGAGTGGGCTCTTGAGCACGGCATCTGGGTCATCACCGACGAGATCTACGAGCACCTGCTGTACGACGGCGCCCAGTTCACCCCCATCCTGCGCGAGGTCCCCGCGCTGGCGGACACCACCCTGGTGCTCAACGGCGTCGCCAAGACCTTCGCGATGACCGGATGGCGCGTGGGCTGGATGCAGGGCCCCGCCGACGTCATCAAGGCCGCCACTAACTTCCAGTCGCACCTGACGAGCAACGTCGCGAACGTGAGCCAGCGCGCCGCGATCGCCGCCCTCACCGGCCCGATGGACGAGGTCGAGGCCATGCGCGTCGCCTTCGACCGCCGCCGCAAGACCATGGTCGAGATGCTGTCCGCGATTCCCGGTTTCCAGGTGCCCGTGCCCCAGGGCGCGTTCTACGCCTACCCGTCGGTCCAGGGTGCGCTCGGGCGCGAGATCCGCGGCAAGGTCGCCTCGACGTCGGCCGAGCTCGCCGCGATCATCCTCGACGAGGCCGAGGTCGCCGTGGTGCCCGGCGAGGCGTTCGGCCCCTCGGGCTACGTGCGCCTTTCGTATGCGTTGGCCGATGCCGACCTCGCCGAGGGCGTGGGTCGCATCCAGGCGCTGCTCGCCGAGTAACGCCTCACCTTCCGTCGACGGGGCGGCTCGGGCATCCGCCCGGGCCGCCCTTCGCGTCTGTCAGGGGCGTTGCCCTTGCGCCCCGCGTCCGCCACGGGTGACGATGCGGGGATGGACACCTTCGATGTGATCGTGATCGGCGCAGGACCCGTGGGCGAGAACGCCGCCGACAGGGCGAAGCGGGGCGGCCTCAGCGTCGCCATCGTCGAGGCGGAGCTGGTGGGCGGCGAATGCTCGTACTGGGCCTGCATGCCGTCCAAGACCCTGCTGCGGCCGGGGGCGGCCCGCGCCGCCGCCGCGGGAGTGCCGGGCGTCCCCGACATCGGCCCGCTTGACCCGATCGCGATCCTGGCGTGGCGCGACAAGGTCACGGGAGAGGGAGACGACTCCGGCCAGGAGGAGTGGCTCGACTCGGCGGGCATCACGCTCATCCGCGGCCACGGCCGCCTGGCCGGCGAGCGCACCGTCGAGGTCACGGCGGGCGAGCTCGCGCAGGGCGAGGCCTCGACGCGCACCCTTACCGCGACCCGCGCGGTCGTGGTCGCCACCGGCTCCGTCCCCGTCCTTCCCGACATCCCTGGCCTCGTCGACGCCGACCCCTGGACCTCTCGCGACGCCACCGCGGCGGACGCTGTCCCCGACTCGCTCGTGATCCTCGGCGGCGGAGTGGTGGGCTGCGAGATGGCCATGGCCTACGCCGACCTCGGCGCGCGCGTCACCCTGATCGCGCGCGGCGGCCTGCTCGGCGCCGCGGAGCCCTTCGCCGGCGCGGCCGTCGCGGACTCGCTGCGGGACCTCGGCGTCGAGGTCCTCACCGGAGCATCGGCCACGCGCGCCGCCCGCGACGGCGACGTCACCGTGACGGTGGCCGATGCCGCGGGCGCCGAGCGCGACATCGTCGCCTCCGAGATCCTGGTCGCCACCGGGCGCACCCCCCGCACGGGCGACGTGGGGCTCGACACCGTCGGCCTCGACCCCCGGGCCCCGCTCGCGATCGACGACTCGACCGCGGTGCTCGCCGCGAGCGCCGACGGCGACCCGTGGCTCTACGCCTGCGGGGACGTCACCGGACGCGTCGCCACGACTCACCAGGGCAAGTACCAGGCACGCGTGTGCGGCGACGTCATCGCAGCGCGGGCCGCCGGCACCGAGGACGCCGACCACGAGTGGAGCCCCCTGCGCGCCACGGCCGACCACGGCGCCCAGACCCAGGCGGTGTTCACGCGCCCCCAGGTGGCGTGGGTGGGCCTCACCCGCGCGCAGGCCGACGCGGCAGGGCTGTCGGTCGACGAGGTGGGCGTGGACCTTGGCGCCGTCGGCGGCGCGAGCGTGACCCACCCGGACTACGCCGGCCGCATCCAGATCCTCGTGGACCGCGAGCGCCGCGTGATCGTGGGCGCCACCGTCGTGGGCCCCGAGGCGGGAGAGATGCTGCACGCCGCGACCATCGCCGTCGTGGGCGAGGTGACGATCGACCGCCTGTGGCACGCCGTCCCCGCCTTCCCCACCGTCAGCGAGGCCTGGCTGCGCCTGGGCGAGGCGTACGGCCTGTAGAGGTGGCCGCCACCGCATCGGCGGCGCATTAGCCTCGTAGTCATGTCCGATGCGGTGGTCCAGGTCAGCGGCCTGGTGAAGTCCTATGGCGGGGTGAGGGCGGTCGACGGGCTCGACCTCACGATCGAGCGCGGCGAGGTGTTCGCCCTGCTGGGCCCCAACGGCGCCGGCAAGTCGACCACGGTGGAGATCCTCGAGGGCTTCCGCACGCGCGACGCCGGGGACGTGAGCGTCCTGGGGGTCGACCCGGTCATGGCGACCCGCTCGTGGCGCGAGCGCGTGGGGCTGATGCTTCAGTCCACCTCCCCGCGGTCGGTGCTCACGGCGCGCGAGGCGCTCAGCCACGCCACCGCGCTTTACTCCGACCCGCGCGACGTCGACGAGACGCTCGCGGCCGTGGGGCTCACCGAGAAGTCGGACGCCAAGCCCCAGGAGCTGTCGGGCGGCCAGCGGCGCCGCCTTGATGTGGCCCTCGCGGTCATCGGCCGCCCGGAGCTGATCTTCCTCGACGAGCCGACCACGGGCTTCGACCCCGAGGCAAGGCGCCAGTTCTGGGGACTCATCCAGTCCCTCACCGCGGACGGCACCACCGTGCTGCTCACCACCCACTATCTCGACGAGGCCGACCACCTTGCCGACCGCATCGGCATCCTGTCCGCCGGCCGCCTGGTGGCGCTCGACTCCCCCGCCGGGCTGCGCTCCCTCGCGAGCGGCGCCCGCGTGACGTGGACCGAGGACGGGACGGCTCGCACCGAGACCACTGCCGCGCCGACCGCTCTCCTGCGCGACCTCATCGCGCGCCACGACGGCGAGATCCCCGGGCTCGAGGTGGTCCACCCGAGCCTCGAGGACGTCTACCTCGACCTCATTGGGGCCGATGCAGGGGGCGCCGCGTGACCGCCCGCACCGCCCCCTCGTGGTGGTCGATGACGGCCGACAGGTTCGTGGTCGAGGTCAAGGAGTTCACCCGCTCGCGCGAGCAGATGATCTTCATCTTCTTCTTCCCGATGATCTTCCTGGCGCTGTTCGGGGCGATCTTCAACACCGACGACCTGTACGGCACCGGGGTCTCGTTCGGCCAGTACTTCCTGGCGGGCATGATCGCCTCCGGCATGCTCAACACCGGCTTCCAGTCGCTCGCCATCTCGATCTCGATCGACCGTTCCGAGGACGTGTTGAAGCGCATCCACGCGACGCCGCTGCCTCCCACCGCCTACTTCTTCGGCAAGATCCTCCAGGTGCTGGCAGTGTCGGTTGTCCAGGTCGCGCTGCTGATCGCGATGGGGGCGCTGCTGTTCGACGTGTCGCTTCCCGCGGACGCATGGCACTGGTTCACCTTCGTGTGGGTGTTCGTGCTCGGGCTCGCCTGCTCCACCGCGTGGGGCATCGCCACGTCCTCGCTGCTGCGCAACGGCAAGGCGGCATCGGCCATCCTCACCCCGGTGGTGCTGGTGCTGCAGTTCACCTCCGGCGTGTTTTTCGTGTTCACCGAGCTGCCCACCTGGCTGCAGCACTTCGCCGAGGTGTTCCCGCTGAAGTGGCTCGCCCAGGGCATGCGCGCCGTGTTCCTGCCCGAGCAGTTCGCGGCGGCCGAGGCGGCGGGATCGTGGCAGCTGCCGCTGGTGGCGCTCATGCTCGCCGTGTGGCTGGTCGCGGGCCTGGTGATCTCCGCCCGCACGTTCCGCTGGCTGCGCCTCGACGACCGCTGATCCTCACGCCTGAGGAAGTCCTCAGAGGCGGCGAGGCACAGTGGTGGCCATGAACGCACCGAGCATCCGCACTGTTGCCGTCGCCGCGGGCTTCTGTGGTCTGTCCCTGATCGTCGCGGGCACCGCGACCGCCATGGCGGGCGGGTCCGACGCCGAGCCGATCGGCAGCAGCATCGAACTGACGCAGGCCGATGGCGCCACCCCGACTCCCACGCCCTCCCCGACGGGCGCCGCCCTCGTCCCCGGCCTGCCCATCGAGGTGGGCAGCGACCCGCTCCTCGAGTGCGACGAGGCCGGCACGTGCGGATCCGAGGAGGACACCGCGGCCGCCGAGAGCGACGCCGCCGATACCGGCACCGCTGACACTGGCGCGGTGGAGACCGCGGTCGTCGGCGAGGAGACCGCGGCTTCCGAACCCGCCGAGGCGACGGCCGATGCCGCCGGCACCGGGGACGACAAGGACAAGGCCGACGGGCTGGCGGGCATCGGCGCCCAGCTGGCGGACTGCGACCTTCCCGACAAGCCGTCGCTCGGCGACGACGCCACGCGCGAGGAACGCCACGCCGCCTTCGCCGCCTGGAAGGACCAGCTGGTCGCGGCTGCGAAGGAATGCGGCGTCGACCTCTCCCCCGGACAGCTCGCCAACGGCAAGGGCTGCGACCGCCTGATGGACGGCTGGAAGGGCGCGCGCGAGCAGCGCGACGGAGCCCACCGCGACAGCACCGACAAGCGTGCCGATGCCGCGGCGGCCTCCCGCTCGGTCGAGGACGACCGCGACGGCGACGACGAGTGGGGCGAGGACCGGGGCTCCTGGGGCGACCGGGACTCCGACGAGGGCCGCAGCCAGGACCGCGATGGGTGGGACGGCGGAGGCGACCGTGACCGCGACGGCGGGGCATGGGACGGACACCGCTGAACCCTCACACGCTCACGCACGGACGGCCCCGGCACACGCCGGGGCCGTCCGTGCGTGAGCCTGCGTCGACCCCCGGGCGCGCTACCGTGAGCGGCAAGGCTCAGGAGGACATCATCGCGCGCATCATCGACAGGGCGGCCGCCGCCATGCAGCGCACCAGCGTGCGCTCGCGGTTGCTGATGTACCTGATCGCGCTCACCGCCGCCGCGCTGCTCATCGCGGGCCTCACCGCGTGGGCCATCGAACGCGGCCGCATCGACAGCCAGATCAACGACGACCTGGCGCTCAGGGCCCAGGCGTTCACCGAGCTCGCGAACGACGTCGACCCCACCACAGGCGAGCCCTTCGCCTCGTCTCAGGCCCTCATGCGCGAGGCGATGCTGCGCGTGGTCGCGAGCCCCACCACATCGGCCGTCGCTCACGTGGGCACGGTGGCCAGGTACGTGCCGTCGACCCCCACCCGCCTGCGGCTCGAGGACGACGAGGAGTTCCTCCAGGAGGCCGCCGACCATGCCTCGGAGACCGTCGTGGTCCGGTCGGTGACCACCGAGACCGCAGACTACCGCTACGCCGCGGTGCCGATCGTGGAGCCGGACGGCACCACGGTGGGAGTCTTCACCCTGGGCACCGACCGCGGCGCCCAGCAGGCAAACCTCGCGGAAACCTTTCAGCTGTACGCGCTGGTCGCGCTGCTCGCGCTCGCGATGATCGGCGTGGTCGCGTGGAGCACCGTCGGCCGCACCCTGCAGCCCATCGCCACCCTTGAGGCCCGCACGCGCCGCATCTCCGAGCACGACCTCTCGCAGCGCATCCCCGTCGAGGGGCACGACGACCTGGCGCGGCTCACCAAGACCGTCAACGCGATGCTCGACCGCCTCGAGCGCGCCTTCGAGGACCAGCGCCGCCTGCTCGACGACGCCTCGCACGAGTTGCGCACGCCGCTGGCGATCATGCGCACCAACCTCGAGGTGCTGGAGCCTCGCGACCCCGAGGAGGTGGAGCGCTCGCAGGGCGAGCTTCTCGACGAGGTCTCGATGATGTCGCGCCTTGTCGACGACCTCGTGACGCTCGCGAAGTCCGACCGCCCCGAGTTCGTGCACCGCACCGACACCGACCTCGGGGAGCTCACCGACTCGACCTACGCGAGGGCCAGCGCTCTTGCCGAGCGCGACTGGCACCTCGACGGCGTGGGCCAGGGAACGGTACTCGTCGACGCGCAGCGCATCACGCAGGCCTGGCTGCAGCTGGCGGCGAACGCCGTGAAGTTCTCCGAGCCGGGCTCGCGCATCCTGCTCGGCTCGAGCGTCTCCGCGACCCAGATCCGTCTGTGGGTGAGCGACGAGGGGATCGGCATCGCCCCCAGCAAGCACAAGGACATCGTCGAGCGCTTCACCCGGCTGGACCCCGACGTCGAGGGATCGGGGCTCGGCCTCACCATCGTCGTCGCCATCGTGCGCGCGCACGGCGGCAGGCTCGACGTCTTCTCCGAGCCCGGCCGCGGCTCCACCTTCACCATGATCCTGCCGAGGAACGGAGCCCAGCCATGATCCGCCTGCTGCTCGTGGAGGACGAGGACAAGCTCGTCGCCTCCCTCATCAAGGGCCTCAGGACCGCCGACATCGAGGTGGAGGCAGTGCGCACCGGTCGCGAGGGGCTCGACCGCGCTGTCCACGGCGACCACGACATCATGCTTCTCGACATCGGCCTTCCCGACCAGGAGGGCTTCACGGTGCTGCGTCGCCTGCGCTCCTCCGGCTCGGACCTTCCCGTCATCATCCTCACCGCCCGCACGTCAGCGGAGGACACCGTGCGAGGGCTCGAGCGCGGCGCCGACGACTACATGGCGAAGCCCTTCGTGTTCGACGAGCTCGTGGCCCGCATCCGCCTGCGCGCGCGCAAGCCCAGCGAGGACACGCCGCCGCCGGACGGCGTCATCGTCGTCGGCCGCTGCGAGCTCGACCCCATCGCGCGCCTGCTCACGTGTGACGGCGTGCAGATCCCCCTGAGCCCCCGCGAGTTCCAGCTGGCGCACCTCCTGATGACCCACGGCGGCGAGGTGGTCCCCCGCGCTGACGCCCTCGAGCACGTGTGGGGCTCGGCGGCGCGCGACAACGTGCTCGACGTCTACATCCGCTACCTGCGCTCCCACCTCGGCTCCGACGCGATCGAGACCATCCGCGGCATCGGCTACCGCTTCGTCGGCTAACGCACGCGCGGCATCGGCCCCGTGGCCGATGCTCACCAGCGTCGCTGCGCCTACGCTGGGCGCGTGGACGTGAGAGCACCGCGGTGGGTCGACGCCGCCATCGCGGCAGGGCTCATGGTGGTGTCTGTCGCCTGGACCCTCCAGCTCACGAGCGTCCCCATCGACAGCTACCGCGGCATGGACCCCCTCGGATGGTCCCTCATGGCAGCTCTCGTGGTGCCGCTGGTGTGGCGCCAGCGCTATCCGCGCGTGGTGATGTGGGTGACGTTCGCGTTCTGGATGGCGATGGCCGGCCTCGGCTACGAGCCGACACCGGCCATGCTCGGCCTGTTCCTCGCGGTCTACACCGTCGCGTCGCTTGCGCCGCGCACCACGGTGATCAAGCAGTGCGGGGTGCTGCTCGGCATCATGCTCGCGTGGACCGCGGTGGGCATCGTCACCATCGACTCCATCGGCGCCTACGCGCTGCTCATGGAGCCGCTCGGGATCGCCATCCCGCTGCTGCTCGGGCTCAACGACAGGCGTCGCCGCGAGCGCGTCTCGGAGCTCGAGGTGGCTCACGCGCGGCGCGAGCAGGCGGGCTACGAGGTGGCGGCCGATGCGGTGAGGGCCGAGCGCGCGCGCATCGCCCGCGAGCTTCACGACGTCGTGGCACACGAGATGACCGTCATGACCCTGCAGGCGGAGGGGGCGCGGCGCCGCGCCCGCGACGCGTCGCCGGAGCTCACCGAGGCGCTCGTCACGATCGCCGCCTCCGGCCGCAAGGGCCTCGAGGAGATGCAGCGCATGATCCGCGTGCTGCGCGCCTCCGAGCAGGAGGCGGCCGAGCGCGCCGTCGTGGACCGCGCCCTCGTGGGCGGCCACGGCGCCGAGCGCCCGCCGGTGCGGGACGAGCTGTCCCCCATGCCCTCGCTGGCGGCGCTTCCCGCCCTCGCCCGCCACGTGCGCGAGGCGGGACTGCCCGTGACTCTCGAGGTGTCGGGCTCCGCCCACGTTCCCGCCGGCGTCGAGGTGAGCGCCTACCGCATCATCCAGGAGGCCCTCACCAACGCCATGAAGCACGCGGGCCCCGGCGCGAGCGCCCAGGTCATCGTCAATCGCACGGCCGATGCTGTGCGCATCTCGGTCGAGGACGACGGCCGCGGCGTGGGCTCCGAGGGCGCGAGGGTCAGCGGCGGCCACGGGCTCGCGGGCATGGCGGAGAGGGTGCAGGCGCTCGGCGGGGCACTCTCGCACGGCCCGCGCCGCGGCGGAGGATTCGAGGTGCACGCCGTGCTTCCCTCGGGAGACGACCAGGTGCGAGAGGCCGCTCAGGCGGCGGGAAGCGAGGACCGATGATCCGGGTGGCGCTGGTCGACGACCAGGCGATGGTGCGGGTGGGGCTACGCATGATCCTCGAGGCCGAGGACGACGTCGCCGTGGTGGCGGAGGCGTCCGACGGCGCCGAGGCCGCAGCGATGGCGCGCGAGCACACCCCCGACGTGGTGCTCATGGACATCCGCATGCCAGGCATGGACGGCCTCGCGGCGACCTCGACGGTGCTCGAGGCGAACCCCGAGACGCGCGTGGTCATCCTCACCACCTTCGACGACGACGAGTACGTCTACGAGGCCCTCCGGGTGGGCGCCTCCGGCTTCCTCCTGAAGAGCGCCGACGGCGACACCCTCGTCAACGCTGTGCGCGTCGTCGCGGCCGGGGAGGCGCTGCTCGCGCCGCAGGTGACGCGCCGCGTCATCGAACGCTTCGCCCACACCGACCCCGCGGAGCACGTTCCCTCCCCCGAGGCGATTGGCGACCTGTCGGATCGCGAGGTGGAGGTGCTGAGGCTCATCGCCCGCGGCATGTCCAACCAGGAGATCGCGCAGGAACTGTGGGTGTCGTCCACCACCGTCAAGACGCACGTGAGCCACATCCTCACCAAGCTCGGCGTGCGCGACCGTGTCCAGGCGGTCGTGGAGGCGTACGAGTCAGGCATCGTCGTCCCCCGCGGCTAGCCACCGCATCGGCCGCAGCCACGCATCGGCCCCACCCCCACGGGGTGAACCCTGAGAACGGGAGGGCCGAACCGTCCGTGTGGGGGATGGGACGCGCGCCCCGATCCTTGGCAGACTGGGCGCGTCGACGCTGACGTCTGCTCCCCCTTTGCCGAACGAAAGGCACCACCATGACCTCCACCGCCGCACCCGCCCTCGCGGCGTCCATGCGAGACGGCTACAAGGACTACGGCACCGGGGAGGCGGCGGTCCGCGCCCTCGACGGTGTCAACGTGGACATCGCGCGCAGCGAGTTCACCGCGATCATGGGGCCGTCGGGCTCGGGCAAGTCGACCCTGCTGCACACGCTCGCGGGCCTGGACAAGCTCTCGGCGGGACAGTCCACCATTGCGGACACCACCATCACGAGCCTGTCCGAGGCGCAGATCACCGAGGTGCGCCGCAAGTACATCGGCTTCGTGTTCCAGTCGTTCAACCTCATCCCGTCGCTGACGGCGCGCGAGAACATCACGCTGCCGCTCGACATCTCGGGCACCAAGGTCGACAAGGCCTGGTTCGACGAGATCATCGGCATCCTGGGCCTGGGCCAGCGCCTCACCCACCTTCCCGCCGAGCTCTCCGGCGGCCAGCAGCAGCGCGTCGCTGTGGCGCGCGCGCTCGTGTCGCGCCCGGAGATCATCTTCGCCGACGAGCCCTCGGGAAACCTCGACTCGAAGTCCGGCGCCGAGCTGCTCGCGTTCATGCAGCGCGCCGTGAAGGAGTTCGGCCAGACCATCGTCATGGTGACGCACGACCCGACCGCCGCGTCGTATGCCGACCGCATCCTCTTCCTCGAGGACGGCACCATCGTCGACGAGATGCGCGAGCCCACCGCGGACCGCGTGCTGGACCGCATGAAGCAGATGGGTCACTGATGTTCCGCCTTGCCTTCAAGTCCGTCAGGCACAATCCCAAACGCCTGATCCTCACCGCTGTCGCGGTGGCGCTCGGCGTCTCGCTCGTGGCCGCCACGCAGACGTTCACCAACGCGCTGTCCTCGGGCTTCTCCGATCTGTTCGACGACATCTACGCCGGCACCGACATCGTGGTGGAGATCGACCCCGGGGCCGCCTCCGAGGAGGACCAGGGCGGCGACCCGTTCGCCGCCGCCGAGGGCGTCTTCTCGCCCGAGGACGTCATGGCCATCGGCGACGTGGACGGCGTCGCCATCGCCGCCGGCGGCCTCCAGGTGTCCGGCACCGTGCTCCCGGCCGATGCCGGGGAGACGTCGACCGACGCGCTCGCCACGGGCGGCGGCGCCCCCAGCCAGATCTTCAACTGGTACGGGGAGCCCTCCGTGGACCAGTCCACCGTCGTGGACGGCCGCGGGATCGAGGCCGACGGCGAGATCGCCCTCGACATCGACTCGCTCGAGACCCTGGGCTACTCCCTGGGCGACACAGTGTCCATCGCCACCGAGACCGGGGTGGACGAGTTCACCCTCGTCGGCACCGTGCGCTTCGGAGAGGACAACAACCTCCAGGGCGCGACGCTCGCGTACATCTCCGACGCCGACGCCCATCGCCTCGCCGACGACCCGAACTACGCGTCAGTCAGCGTGATCGCCGATGAGGGCGCCGACCTCGACGCCGTCGTCGCCGGCATCGACGAGGTCATCCCCGACGGCACCCGCGCCATCACCGGCGAGGACAAGGCAGCGGAGCAGACCGAGGCGCTCGACGACGTGCTGCAGTACGTCGACATCTTCGCGATCGCGTTCGCCGGCATCTCGCTCTTCGTGGGCGCGTACATCATCGTCAACACGTTCCGCATCATCGTCACCCAGCGCACGCGCGAGTTCGGCCTCATGCGTGCGATCGGCGTGACGGGGCGGCAGATTCGCTCGATGATCCTGCTCGAGGCTGTCATCGTCGCGATCCTCGCCTCGACGCTCGGCATCGTCATGGGCTACCTGCTGGCGCTCGCGTTCTCCTGGATCGTGTCGCTGTTTGCCGGCGACATCTTCGGCACGCTCACGCTCCCGTGGGACGCCGTCGTGTGGGCCTACGTGATGGGCGGCGCTGTCACGCTGGTGTCCGCCCTCCTGCCGGCGCTTCACGCGTCGCGCGTCGCGCCCATGGAGGCGCTCCGCGAGTCCGCCACGGGAGGCAAGAAGCCCCTCAAGGTGCGCAACATCGTGGGCGGGGCGCTCGCCCTCATCGGCGCTGGCCTCGTGACCCTCGGCCTCTACGTCGACCTCGACAAGCCCTACATCTACGTGGGCGCGGGCGCGGCGGTCCTCGTGGTGGGCGTCACCCTGCTCGCCGCGCAGCTGCTGTCGCCGCTGGCGGGGGCCATGCGCCGCCCGCTCACGTCGTGGTTCCGCGTGGACGGCAAGCTCGCCGCCAACAACATCCAGCGAGAGCCGCGCCGCAGCGCCAACACGGCGGCCGCGCTGATGATCGGCGTCATGCTGCTCGCCCTCGTGGCGACGTTCACCGAGTCCCTCAAGACGGTCGTCACGTCGGAGTTCTCGTCGACCAAGGCCGACCTCTTCGCGACCTCGACCCAGGGCCCCATCCCGGACGGGGCGATCGACGTGATCGCGGGCGTCGACGGGGTCGAGTTCACCAGCTCCATCGGCTTCGGCACCGCCGACTACGACGGCACGCAATACGCCGTGGGCGTCATCGACCCCGAGACGGCGGCGGAGACCTACGAGTACGCGACCGACCCCGCCATCGGCGACCTGTCGGACGGCGAGGTCTACATCAACCCCGTCATCGAAGAGCTCGGCGTCGAGGTGGGCGACGAGGTCACCCTCACCGGCACGGAGGGCGACGTCACGCTCGAGGTGACGGGCCGCTACCTCAACGAGAACGAGGGCGCTTTCTTCGTGACGTTCCCCACGGGCGACGAGCTGTTCGGCGACGTCCAGGCCGTCCAGACCCTCGTGGTGTTCGACGACACTGTGGTGCCCGACGACCAGGAGCCGGCCGCCGGGGAGATCACGTTCACCGACCAGCAGGAGAAGATCCAGGAAGCACTGAGCGAGGACTTCCCGCTCGTGATCCTCGCCCAGCCGGGTCAGCTCGAGCAGCTCGCCAACCAGTTCATCGACCTGCTGCTCGGCATCATCTCCGCGCTGCTGGGCTCCGCGCTCGTGATCGCCCTGCTGGGCGTCGCGAACACGCTGCTGCTGTCGGTGACGGAGCGCACCCGCGAGATCGGGCTGCTGCGCGCGGTGGGCATGAAGCGCCGCTCCGTGTGGCGCATGATCACCATCGAGTCGATGATCATGGCCGTCTTCGGCACGATCCTCGGCATGGTGCTGGGCGTCGCGCTCGGATCGGCGCTGGTGCTGTCGCTTGCCGACTTCGGCTTCGACGGCGTCACCATCCCGTGGGTCTGGCTCATCGTCTACACGGTGCTCGCCGCGATCGCGGGAGTGCTGGCCGCCATCTGGCCCGCCTACCGTGCCTCGAGGCTGGACATCCTGCAGGCGATCGCCGCTGACGGGTAGTCCCTCACACCACGTAGGCCCGGCCATTCCGCGAGGATGGCCGGGCCTTCGTGCATGTCCCCCGGCGTCGGTGCGGGTGGCCGATGCGGCGGGTCGCTACAGCGTGACGCCGACGGTGACGGGCTCGGGCACCAGCTCCACTCCGAAGCGTTCAGCGACCCCCGCCTGGACGGCCCTGGCGAGGGCGACCACATCGGCGGCCGTCGCCCCTCCCCTGTTGGTGAGCGCGAGGGTGTGCTTGGTGGACAGCGACGCCGGGGCATCGGCCGCGACGGCGAAGCCGCGGGAGAAGCCCGCGCGTTCGATGAGCCACGCGGCGGACGTCTTGACCATGCCGCCGGTCGCCGCGAAGCGGGGAGCGTCCTCGGGAAGCGCCGCGGCGGCCTCCCGGGTGAGGATCGGGTTGGTGAAGAAGGATCCGGCCGACCAGGTGTCGTGGTCGGCGCCGTCGAGCACCATCCCCTTGGAGCGGCGCAGCGCAAGAACCGCCTCGCGCACCTCGGTCAGCGGCGCGCGCTCGCCCTCGGCGACGTCAAGGGCCGCCGCGAGCTGCGCGTACTTGATGGGCGCCGAGAGGCTCGCCATGCGCGTGTGGAAGGTGACGTCGAGAACGATGTAGCGCGGGGTGGGGCGCCACACACCGCCGTCGGGGGCCTCGCCCCGCATCGACCGCTTCAGCAGCGAGTCGCGGTAGCCAAACTGCAGGGCGACAAGAGGAAACGAGCGCACGCGCTCCTCCGCGCGATCCCACACGCGCACCAGCGCGACGGTGTCCGCCACCTCCTGGCCGTAGGCGCCGACGTTCTGGACGGGCGTGGCGCCCGTGGAGCCGGGGATGCCCGACAGCGCCTCGAGGCCCATCCAGTCCTCGGACACGGCGGTCTCGACGAGGTGGTCCCAGGGCGTGCCAGCGGACGCGGTGATGGACACCCCGCCACACGCGCCGTCGTTCTGCAGCGAGATGTCCACACGGGCGTCGCGCACCACGACGCCGTCGAAGCCCTCGTCGCCCACCAGGAGGTTGGAGCCGCCGCCGAGCATGAGCAGCGGGGTGCCGGCGGCATCGGCCTCGCGTACGGCGTCGATAAGGTCGCGCTCGCTGCGCGCCTCGATGACGTCGCGGGCGGGGCCGCCGACGCGCAGGGTGGTGAGCTCGGCGAGGGTCGTCATGCGTCCCAGCCTAGGAGGCGCGGCCGGTGCCGGCGTCCCCCGCCGGGGCGCCGTCCTCGTCGTCGGCGATGTAGCCGGCGCCTCCCGCCCCCGCCTCGTCGGCCTCGAGCGCCGCGCGCTCGGCCCGGCGCCTGGCAAGGCGCTGCGAGCCAAACAGCGTTCCCTCCGTGCGGACGGCACGCGCGAGCAGGAAGGAGGTGGCGGAGGCCGCGGCCACGACGAGCAGGGCGTCGCGCAGCGGCACCACCTCGCCCAGGAAGCCGATGAGCTGCGGCACGAGCAGGCCCGCCACGGTGGAGAAGGACGCCACGGCGGCGACGCGAGCGGCGGCGCGGGTGGGGTCGTCGGCGGCGGCAGTGAACGCGATCGGGACTCCGAGCGCCGCTCCCATTCCCCACAGCACGGCGCCCACGGGGATCCAGGCGAACGACGGCGCGAAGGCAAACACGAGCAGGCCGGCGACCACGAGCACAGCGGAGATGCGCAGCGACACCACGCGGCCCAGCCGCGCGATGATGGGCGCGCCGAACCAGCGCACGGTCACCATCGCGACCACGAACACCCAGTAGATGACGTCGCCCATCGCCTCGGGGCGTCCGAAGTCGTCCACGATGGTGAGGGCCATCCACTGCGCTGCGGTCATCTCGGTCATCGACGCGGCGAACACGATGAGGCCGATGAGGATGACGCGTCGCTCGCGGTACTCGGCCTTCGCGGTGGCGAAGGGCCCTCCCAGCGTGGCCGATGCGGTGGCGGGCTGGGCGCTGCCGTCGAGGCAGGAGACGGGGACGATCGCGAGGCGGACGGCGGTGATCACCGCGGCGGCGCCGAGGAAGTGCCAGACGGGGTCGACGCCCGCGTGGCTGAGCGCCGCGCCTACGCCCAGGCTGATCGCGACGCCCAGGGAAAACGTGCCGTGGAACTGGCTCATGATCGCGCGGCCCATGAAGCGCTCGACGGTCGCGGCCTCGGCGTTGATGGCGACGTTGGTGAAGGCCATCGAGAAGGTCACCAGGAAGTAGCCCAGCGAGAACAGCCAGGTCGCGGACAGCGCGGTAGACAGGCCGACGAGCACGATCGCCACGGCCCAGCCGACGCTCGACCACACCAGGAGGGCGCGGGTGCCGAAGCGGGCGGCGGCCCAGCCCGTGACGAGCAGCGCGATCAGGGAGCCGATGGCGCCGAGCGCGATGAGCAGCGCCAGCTCGCCCGAACTGACTCCGAGCAGGTCGCGGATGGTCGGGACGCGCGACAGGAACGTCGCCATGCACGCGCCCATGAGGGCGAACAGCGCGAGGACGCCGAGCCGTGCCTGCCGCACCCGCCCCGCATCGGGCGTCGTGGTGGGGGCAATGCGGACTCTCGGCACTGGCGCGACTCCTGACACGTCACCGTCAAATGGATCCACTTGGTGCACCTAAGGCCTTAGACGAACCAATGGGATCCATTTGGCGGGGGAAAATGGGGCGGCACTAGTGTAGGAGCACCCACGAACAGGAGGCGCTGTGGCCAGGACCCGTCGACCGACCATGGCTGACGTCGCCGCGAAGGCGAAGGTCTCCTTGTCGACCGTCTCCCTCGCCTACTCCGGAGCGGGTCCCATCTCGCCCGAGATGAAGGCGAAGGTGGTGCGCGCCGCCGAGGAGCTGGGCTACACCGGCCCCTCAGCGCAGGCGCGGGCGCTGCGTTCGGGGCGCTCCGGCGTGGTCGGCGTCGTGATCCACGACTCGCTCACCCTCGCGTTCCGCGCCCCGCTCATCCTCAACGTCATGGATGGACTCATCTCCGACCTTGGCGAGATGGGCCTGGGCGCCCTGCTGATCCCCGCCCCCCGCGGCGAGGAGGGCGAGACCTCACTGCTCGAGTCGGCCCCGATGGACGCGGCAGTGGTGCTGCGCGTCCGTGACCACGACGACCCCGCCCTCGCCATACTCAAGAAGCGCGGCCTGCCCGTGGTCGTCATGGACGCCGAGCCCCCCGCGGGCGGCGGCCAGGTCACGATCGATGACACCTCCGCCACCGTGGAACTGATCGAGCACCTGCGGGAGCTGGGGCACGAGCGCATCGGCACCATCACGCTGCCGCACGCCCCCGGCCTCGAGACGTCGCTGCGCCCCGTGGACTACTGGCCCGAGACGTCGTGGGCGCCCGCCCACCACCGCCTCGAGGCGTTCCGCCTGGCCGGCGTGAAGCCCTGCGTGGTCGTGGAGACGCGCGAGTCGATGGTCGCCGAGGGCATCGCCGCCGGCCACCTTGCCCTCACCCACGAGTCGCAGCCCACCGCGCTGGTGGTGCAGTCCGACCTCCTGGCCGCCGGCGCCGTCCTCGCCGCGCGCGAGCTCGACCTGTCCGTGCCCGGCGACGTGTCGATCACCGGCTTCGACGGGCTCGATCTGCCGTGGCTCGCCCCGCTCGAGCTCACCACGGTGTTCCAGGACGGCGTCGAGAAGGGCCACGCCCTCGCGAAGGCGGTCAAGGACCTCCTCGCCGGCGAGGAGCCGACGCCGGTCCTCACCCCGCTCGAACTACGCCTGGGGACGACGACCGCCGCGGTGACGCCGAGCCGCTAGCCCGGCCACCGCATCGGCCACCGCCTGTGTCTAGTCGCAGTCGACGACGGCCTGGGCCTTGCCCAGCACCTTCGCGCCGTCGTGCTCGACGGTGAGGTCCACGCGTGCGGTACGGCGCTCCTCGTCGAGCGCGCCGATGACGGCGCGCACCGCCACGACGGCCTCGCCAGGATTGGGCACCGGGATGGGGCGCGTGAAACGCACCTGGTAATCGGACACGTTTCCAGCGCCGGCCCACTCCTCAACGACGGAGGCACCCACGCCCATGGTGAGCATGCCGTGGGCGATGACGCCGGGAAGGCCCACTCCCTCGGCGACCACGTCGTTGTAGTGAATGGGGTTGAAGTCACCCGACGCGCCGGCGTAGCGCACGAGCGAGTCGCGGGTGAGGGCGACCTCACGCTCGGCGACCACCTGGCCCACCTCGAGCCCGGCAAACGTGGGGCTGGTCGACTCGGTCATGCGTCCTCCCTCACGGCGAGCGTCGAGATCACGGTGGCGACGGGAGCGCCGTCCGAGTCGGCGAGCTCGGCGCGCGTGGTCACCATGGCGATGCCCGCGCGCTGCTTGATGCCGTCGATGTGAATGGTGGCGGAGATCTCGTCCCCCGCGACGATGGGGCGCACGTGGGTGAAGCGCTCCTCGGCATGCACCACGCGCGAGAAGTCGACGCCCACCTCGGGGTCGACCACCACGTGGAACTCGGCCTTCTGCGCGATGATCACGGCGAAGGTGGAGGGGGCGACGAGGTCGGCGTAGCCCTCGGCGCGCGCGACGGCGACGTCGTAGTGGGCGCCGGAACGGGCGTCGACGGCATCGGCGAATTCGCGGATCTTCACCCGCGTCACCTCGTACGGCTCGAAGGGGCCGTACTCGCGGCCCACGGCATCGGGATTCACTGGCACGCCGCCAGCCTAGCGAACGGTCGCGTCCCCCTCCCCCTCCAGCTCCCCCGGCGCCTCCCTCGCGCCGCAAATGCGGACATTTGCGTCAGAGGGGAGGGGGTGGGGACACGAAAACGCCCCCGCCTCCCTGCACGGGGGACGGGGGCGTGACGCGCGTGTCGGGGGTTAGCCGACGGCGTTCATGATGGGGCCGAGCGCGAAGTACAGGACGAACGCGGCGGCCGTGCCCCACATCAGCGGGTGGACCTTGCGGGCGCCACCGGTGACGATCTGCAGGATCACGTAGGAGATGAAGCCCACGCCGATACCCGCCGAGATCGAGTAGCCGAACGGCATGACGATGAAGGTCAGGAACGCGGGGATGGCGATCCGGTAGTCCTTCCAGTCCAGGCCGGCGATCTGCGACACCATGAGGAAACCGACGACCACGAGCACGGGGCTCGCCGCCTCGAACGGCACCAGCGCGTACAGCGGCGTGAGGAAGGTCGACAGCAGGAACGCGAGGCCGGTCACCACGGGGGCGAGGCCGGTGCGCGCACCGTCACCCACGCCGGCGGCGGACTCCACGTACGAGGTGTTCGAGGACACCGATCCGAGACCACCGGCGGCGGCACCGATCGAGTCGACAAGCAGCACCTGCTGCGAGCGGGGCGGGTTGCCGTCCTTGTCGTTCAGGCCGGCCTCCGCGCCCACCGCGGTCATGGTGCCCATGGTGTCGAAGAAGTCGGTGATGAGCAGCGAGAAGATCAGCAGCAGCGCGGTCAGGACCGGCAGCGAGGTGAAGCCGCCAAAGAGGTCCACCTGACCCACGAGCGAGAAGTCGGGGGCCGCGACAAGCGAGTCGGGAACGGAGGGCACCACGAGGGCCCAGCCGTCGGGGTTGTCGGTGGACGAGCCGAGCGAGGCGACGGCCTCGACGATGACGGCGACCACGGTCGCGACGACGATCGAGATGAGCAGCGCGCCGCGCACCTTCTTCACCATCAGCACGATGGCGGTGACGAGGCCGATGAAGAACACGACCATGGGCCACGTCGAGATGTAGCCGCCCTGGCCGAACTGCACCAGCGTGCCGGAGCCGGCGGTGACGATGCCGGCATCGGCCAGACCGAGGAACGCCAGGAACAGGCCGATGCCCACGGCGATGGCCTGCTTGAGGAACGCGGGGACGGCCGCGAAGACGGCCTTGCGGAAGCCGCTGAGGACCAGCAGCGTGATGACGATGCCCTCGATGACTACGAAGCCCATGGCCTCGGGCCAGCTCATTCCCTCGCGCGACGCGATGCCGTACGCCAGGAAGGCGTTGATGCCCAGTCCTGCGGCCATGGCCAGCGGGAAGCGTGCCCACACGCCCATCAGGATCGACAGCAGGCCCGCGATCAGCGCGGTGGCGGCGGCGACCAGCGGGATGTTCGGCTCCGAGCCGCCTCCCAGGAAGTTGCCCTGGCCGTCAGCGACGGTGCCGATGATGAGCGGGTTGAGCACCACGATGTAGGCCATGGTGAAGAAGGTGGTGAGGCCACCGCGGATCTCCTGAGCGAAGGTGGAACCCCGCTCGGTGATCTCGAAGTAACCGTCGACGCGGCCGAGCAGGCCGGTGCGCGCAGGCGCGGACATGAGTGTCTCCTCAGTGACTTAATGGGTGCTGAGTTCCCAAAATGAATCCACCCGGCGCGCGCGGGGACGGCGCTTGTCCGGGTGGGGATGCGGCGATAGCGTACCCCGTCCGCGCCCCTCTATCTCACGCGTGCGAACGTTGCCGGCGGGACACGCCGGGACAACGAGAAAGGCCCGCCCCTCCTTGCGGAGGAACGGGCCTGGCAGATCGGTAGATCAGCGCGTCTCGCGGTGCGCGGTGTGCTTGCCGCACTTCCGGCAGAACTTGGAGAGTTCCACACGGTCAGGGTTGTTGCGACGGTTCTTGCGCGTGATGTAGTTGCGGTCCTTGCACTCGGTGCACGCGAGCGTGATCTTCGGACGAACGTCGTTCTTGGCCATGGTTCTCTCCCAGCCTTGTGAGGGCGCGCTATGCGATAAGCGCGAAAGCGGACGGATCGTCCGCGTCGTAGCGAGGGCGGGACTTGAACCCGCGACCCCACGATTATGAGTCGTGTGCTCTAACCAACTGAGCTACCCCGCCGCGAGAATGGGACCGCCGCCGCTCTCGCGAGAGAGACGGCGGCGAGCCATCCTTGGAGCCCCGACAGGGAATCGAACCCTGGACCTTTTCCTTACCATGGAAACGCTCTGCCGACTGAGCTATCGGGGCCAGCCGGACTAGGGTACACGCCACGAGACCAGAAAGTGAAATCGGCCCTCGGGACGGCCGATGCGGTGGCCGGGCGAGCGTGTCAGCGCCCCTTACTAGGGTGTCCCCATGAGCGTGGATACCGGCGTCGATGCCGCCTCGACCGACCTCGGCGCGCGCGAGGCGCGGCGCATTTTTCTCGCGGCCCAGTCGCTCGCCGGGCCCCGGCCGCGGCGGCGCGCGCGGCCCGCGGACATCGCGCGTTATCTCGAGCACCAAGGCGTCCTTCAACTCGACACCGTCAACGTGCTGGCCCGCGCCCACTACCTGCCCTTCTACTCAAGGCTCGGGCCCTACGACACGGCGATGGCCGACCACGTCCTATGGGGGCACGAAGCGGGGCACGCGGCCGAGGCCTTCGAGCATTGGGGCCACGAGGCGTCCGTGATGCCCCACGACCTGCTGCCGCTCATGCATCACCGCATGGTCGCTGGCGAGTCGTGGAAGGCCCGCACGCGCGCCGAGCTCGAGGCGGCCCATCCTGGCCTCATCGCCGCGGTGCAGGCCGCGGTCGAGGAGCACGGCCCCGTCATCGCCCGCGACCTCGAGCACCTGGCTTCCGCGGAGGGCCCGCGTGGGCCGTGGTGGGACCAGGGGCTCGTCAAGCGCGCCCTCGAGTACCTCTTCATGACCGGCGGCGTCGCGGCGTCGCGCGGGAGGCACTTCGCGCGAACCTACGACTCGACGGCGCGCGCGTGGGAGCTGTCGCCCGCCAGCGCGGAAGGCGACTGGGGCCTATCGGCGGACGACGCCAGGCAGGCGCTGTTCGACCGCGCTATAGCGGCGTGCGGCATCGGCACCCCGCGCGACCTCGCGGACCACTTCCGCCTGCGCTACCAGGCGGGTCCCAAGACGCCCGATGTCGCGGGCGCGAAGGCGTGGGCGGCCTCGGCCGTCGAGCGCGGGATCGCCACCTGGGTGAGCGTCGAGGGCTGGGGCGAGCCGGCCCTCCTCGCGGCGGGCGCTGCCGACCCGGGACGCGCCGGCGCGACAGCGCTCCTCAGCCCCTTCGACCCGGTGTGCTGGTTCCGGCCGCGCCTGAAGCGGATGTTCGACGTCGACTACCGGATCGAGATCTACACCCCGGAGCCGCAGCGTCAGTTTGGGTACTACTGCCTGCCCCTCCTCGTGGGAGACCAGATCCCGGCGCGGTTCGACCTTAAGGCCGACCGCAAGGCCGGCGCCCTGCTGGTGCAGGCGTCCTGGCGCGAGCCGGGGCGGGCGCCGGGGGCCCGCCGCCTTCCCGACTCCGCGGTGGCCCGCGCGGCTGCACGGGAATTGACCACCATGGCGCGATGGTTGGGACTGGAGTCGGTCAGCGTCGCCCCTCGTGGCGACCTCGCCCCGGCGCTTGCATCGGCCCTGGTCACTCGCCTGGGCGACGCGAACGATGCGGCGTTAGGGTGAGCGGAGCGACACCCGCGGCGATGGCCGCCGCGGCTGACGAGAAAGCGAGAGTCTCCCCGTGAGCACCCAGTCCCCCGCACCGATCGCCGATGCGAAACTGAATCGCAAGGTTCTTGGCATCACGATCGGCGCCGCCCTCGGTGGCTTCCTGTTCGGCTTCGACTCCTCCGTCATTAACGGCGCGGTGGACTCGATCTCCGGCGTCTTCGACCTCTCGGAGGGCGTCACCGGCTTCGTAGTCGCCTCCGCGCTGCTCGGTTGCGCGGTGGGCGCCTGGTTCGCGGGAGGCATCGCCAACCGCTTTGGCCGCATCCGCGTGATGGTGATCTCCGCGATCCTGTTCCTCATCTCCGCGATCGGCTCCGGCTTCGCCTTCGCCGTGTGGGACCTCATGCTGTGGCGCATCGTCGGCGGTCTCGCCATCGGTGCGGCCTCCGTGATCGCGCCCGCCTACATCGCCGAGGTCGCGCCGGCCAAGTACCGCGGCCGCCTGGGCTCGCTGCAGCAGATGGCGATCGTGCTCGGTATCTTCGCCGCGCTGCTCAGCGACCAGCTGTTCGCAGAGGGTGCCGGCGGCGCCGACAACGAGTTCTGGCTGGGCATCGAGGCCTGGCGCTGGATGTTCCTCGCCTGCGTGGTGCCGGCCCTCGTGTACGGCCTTGCCGCGCTGAAGCTCCCCGAATCCCCGCGCTACCTGGTGTTCCGCAACCGCAAGGACGAGGCCGCCGAGGTCCTGCGCAAGTACTCGGGCGAGTCGAACGTCGACCACCGCATCGCGGAGATCGAGCGCTCCATCGGTCACGACGAGAACCAGTCGGTGCGCGACCTGCGCGGCAAGCGATTCGGCCTCATGCCGATCGTGTGGATCGGCATCCTGCTGAGCGTCTTCCAGCAGTTCGTCGGCATCAACGTGATCTTCTACTACTCCACGTCCCTGTGGCAGTCGGTGGGCTTCGACGAGAGCCAGGCGTTCCTCACCTCGACCATCACGTCGATCACCAACATCGTCTTCACCATCGTCGCGATCATCTTCGTGGACCGGATCGGCCGCCGCCTCCTGCTGCTTATCGGTTCGTCGGGAATGTTCGTGTCCCTCCTGGCCATGGCGATCGCGTTCTCCACCGCCACCGTCGACGCCGACGGCAACGCCGCTCTCGACGGCGCGTGGGGCGGCATCGCGCTCGGCGGCGCCAACCTGTTCACCGCGTTCTTCGCCGCCACGTGGGGCCCCGTCGTGTGGGTCCTCCTGGGCGAGATGTTCCCGAACAAGATCCGCGCGGTCGCGCTCGCCGTGGCGGCCGCCGCCCAGTGGCTGGCCAACTGGACCATCACGATGACCTTCCCGGTCTTCGCGGACATCGGCCTCACCTTCGCCTACGGCTTCTACGCGGCGATGGCTCTCCTGTCGCTGTTCTTCGTCATCTTCAAGGTGCCCGAGACCAAGGGCATGGAGCTTGAGGACATGGACGGCGTGGAAATCCACCGCGGCAAGTTCGTGAAGATCGAGGGCGGCGAGGAGAAGGTCATCTCCTAACCGCACCGCGCACGCGTGACGGAAGGCCGGGGCCATGGGTCCCGGCCTTCCGTGCGTTGCGGCACCTACCGTGGAGGCGTGACCTGGTTCTACGACCCGCGCGCCACGTATGAGGACAACCTCGCCCACGGGCCGTTCGGGGCGTTCGCGGCCGATGCCGGAGCCGACGCCGATGCCGGGCCGTCGCCTGCGGTCGCGCCCGCCGAGGAGCTTCCCACCCTGAGCTTCCTGGGCCGGCCGGTGTGCCGCCCCTTCGGCATCCCCGCGGGCCCGCTCGTGAACGCCGCCTTCTGCGAGGCAGCCTTCGCCCACGCATTCGACATCGCCGTCTACAAGACGGTGCGCACCGGGGCGCACCCGTCTCATCCGTTCCCGAATTGCCTCGCGGTCCGCACGGCCGGCCCCCTCGATCCCGGCCGCCTCGACACCCTTGTCGCCGACTCCGCACTCGACGCGGCACGGTCGATCTCGAACTCCTTCGGCGTGCCCTCGCGCGATCCCGACGCGTGGCAGCCGGACATGGCGCGCGCGGTCGCGGCGGCAGGTGCCGGCCAGGTCCTGGTCGGCTCCTTCCAGGGAACGCGCGGCCCCGGCGGCGAGGACGCCTACGTCGCCGACCACGTGCACGCCGCCGCCCTGTGCGTCGAGGCCGGTGCGCCCGTCCTCGAGATGAACCTGTCGTGCCCCAACGAGGGCACGGGCGCGCTGCTGTGCTTCGACACCCGGCTGGTCGCGCGCATCGCCGGGGCCGTCAAGGAGGAGGTCGGCGACGTGCCGCTCGTGCTGAAGCTCGCCCACTTCCCCACCGACGAGGCGCTCGACGCTCTCTTGCGCGCGACCTCGCCTCTCGTCGACGGCTATGCCGCGATCAACACCGTCCCCGCCCGCCTCGTGACGGACGAGGGAAGGCCCGCGCTTCCCGGCCGCGGCCGAGAGGTCGCGGGCGTCTGCGGCGAGGCGATCGCGCCCGCCGCGCTCGCCATGGTGCGCAGGCTCGCCGCCTGGAGGGCCGATGCCGGGGCGGGCTTCGCGATCGTCGGCGTGGGAGGCGTCATGGACACCGCCGGCGTCGCCGCGCACGTCGCGGCGGGCGCCGACGCCGTGATGAGCGCGACCGGCGCCATGATCGATCCGCTGCTCGGACGGCGTGTCGCGGCCGTGTCGTGGCCCCGATAGGCGGGGACACGCCGCCGCACGGGACCAAGGGCCCAGGCCTTCGAAACCTCCACATCTAGTGTCATCTCCCAAGCGACGCCACCACATGTAGTGGGTTCCGGCGTCGCTGGAAGCAACACCGTCGCGGGAGGACACCATGAGCATCGCCGATCTTGACCACGCCGCCGCGACGCCGGCGCCGGCGCCGGCGCCCGAGGCATCGGCCCTGCGCGTCGTCAAGCGCGACGGGCGCACGCTCGACTTCGACGCGAGCCGCATCCAGGCTGCACTGCGCAAGGCCTTCGTGGAGGTACACGGGCCGCTGGGCGCCGTCCACGAGGCCACCCTGACCTCGCTCACCGCACGGGTGGTCGCCGAGCTGCGCAGCAGCCACCTGGGCGACGTGAAGATTTACGAGATCCAGGGCGCCGTCGAGCACGAGCTGCTCGAGGCGGGCGAGTACGACGTGGCCCGCGCCTACATCGACTACCGCGTGGCGCGAGACTTCCGCCGCGCGAAGGCCACCGACCTCAACCACACCGTCACCACGCTCCTCGAGAAGGACTCGGCGGTGGTCAACGAGAACGCGAACAAGGACGCGGACGTGTTCAACACGCAGCGCGACCTCACCGCCGGACTCGTGGGCAAGGCGATCGGCCTGCGCCTGCTGCCTCCGCACGTGGCCAACGCGCACACCAAGGGCGACCTTCACTTCCACGACCTCGACTACCAGCCGTACGCCCCCATGACGAACTGTTGCCTCATCGACATCCCCGAGATGTTCGCGCACGGATTCCGCATGGGAAACGCCGAGATCGAGCCGCCGCGCTCCATCCAGACCGCCACCGCGCAGATCTCGCAGATCATCGCGAACGTGTCGTCGAGCCAGTACGGCGGCTGCACCGTCGACCGTATCGACGAGGTCCTCGCCCCCTACGCGGCCCTCAACTACGACAAGCACATGGCCGAGGCGGCGACCTGGATCGCCGACCCGAGCAAGCATCGGCCCTACGCCGAGGAGCGCACGCGCAAGGACATTTACGACGCGATGCAGTCGCTCGAATATGAGATCAACACGCTGTTCACGTCGAACGGGCAGACGCCGTTCACGTCCGTCGGATTCGGGCTGGGCACCGGCTGGTACGAGCGCGAGATCCAGACGGCCATCCTCGAGATCCGCCGCCGCGGCCTGGGCAAGGAGGGCCGCACCGCGATCTTCCCCAAGCTGCTGTTCACCCTGCGCCGCGGCGTCAACCTCGAGGCGGGCGACCCCAACCACGACATCAAGCAGCTCGCCGTGCGCTGCGCGACCGAGCGCATGTACCCGGACGTGCTGTCCTACGACAAGATCGTCGACCTCACGGGCTCCTTCAAGGCGCCGATGGGCTGCCGGTCCTTCCTCCAGGGATGGGCCGATGCCGACGGCAACGACGTCGTCAACGGCCGCATGAACCTAGGCGTCGTGACGCTCAACCTGCCGCGCATCGCCCTCGAGGCCGACGGGGACCTGGCCGCGTTCTGGCGGCTCCTCGAGGAGAGGCTCGAGGTCGCGCGGGACGCCCTCATGTTCCGCGTCGATCGCTGCAAGGAGGCAGTGCCGGCCAACGCCCCGATCCTGTACGTCCACGGCGCCTTCGGCCAGCGCCTCGCCGTCGAGGACGATGTGGACGACCTGTTCCGTGACGGGCGCGCGACCATCTCGCTGGGCTACATCGGCCTGTACGAGGTCGCGGCGGCCTTCTACGGGGGAGCGTGGGAGGACAACGCGGCGGCAAAGGAGCTGACGCTCGACGTGCTGCGCCGGCTGGCCGACGCCACGGCCGCGTGGAAGGCAGACACTGGCTACCACTTCTCGGTGTACTCGACGCCCTCGGAGTCGCTGACGGACAGGTTCTGCCGGCTGGACCGCGAGCGCTTTGGCGCAGTCGCGGACATTACCGACAAGGACTACTACACCAACTCGTTCCACTACGACGTGCGCAAGAGCCCCACGCCGTTCGAGAAGCTCGACTTCGAGGCGCCCTACCCGGCGCTGGCATCGGGAGGCTTCATCCACTACGTCGAGTACCCGGTGCTGCGCACCAACCCCGCGGCCCTCGAGGCAGTGTGGGACTACGCCTACGACCGCGTGGGCTATCTGGGCACCAACACGCCCATCGACCGCTGCTACGCCTGCGGCTACACAGGAGACTTCGACCCGACCGCGCGCGGCTTCGCGTGCCCCGAGTGCGGCAATGACGACCCGCGTACCTGCGACGTCGTCAAGCGCACGTGCGGCTACCTGGGCAATCCCCAGGCGCGGCCCATGGTCCACGGACGGCACGAGGAGATCGCGGCGCGGGTCAAGCACCTGCCCGGCTCCGTGCGCGTGGGCCCCGACGCCACGGGTGGGGGCCCGGGCGCCGGCCGCGCGGCCGGGTCGAACCCCTCGGCGTCCGGTTCGGGCATCGTCGCAGGCGGCTAGGGGGACCGGCGGTGGCGCTCGAGCCGGACGTCCGCACGTGGAGGGCCGACAAGGTCTCCCACGGCTACGTCGCGGACTACAAGCCGTTCAGCTTCGTGGACGGCGAGGGGGTGCGGTGCTCGCTGTACGTCGCGGGCTGCCTGTTCAAGTGCGTGGGGTGCTACAACGAGGCGGCATGGTCGTTTCGGTACGGCCAGCCCTACTCGCGCGAGCTGGAGAACCGCCTGATGGCCGACCTCGCGCACCCCGCCGTGCAGGGCCTGTCGCTGCTGGGTGGGGAGCCGTTCCTCAACACCCAGGTGGCGCTGGCGGCGGTCCGCAGGCTGCGCGAGGAGTTTGGCCGCGAGCGCGACGTATGGTGTTGGACCGGGTACACGCTCGAGCGCCTCGCGGTCGACACCGAGGACAAACGCGCGCTGCTGGCCGAGATCGACGTGCTCGTGGACGGCACCTACGAGGAGGAGCAGCGGGACCTTTCGCTCGCCTTCCGGGGGTCGCGCAACCAGAGGGTGCTCGACGCGCAGGCCTCCGTGGCCGCCGGGCGGGCGGTGCCCTGGGGCTGAGCCCGGGGTGACTGGCGCGCGGGTGCATGGCCGCGTTGCGCCACTTTCCCGCCGTCCGCACCACAATTTCTGAGCGACCGCGGGGCCGCGAGGCGGACTCCCGCATGGTTACGCGTCAGCCGTCGCGGCTCCACAGAAACTGTGGTGCGCACGACGGTGCGCGGGCGCGAGGCCGGCGGCGCTACTCGCAGACCACCCCGTCGCCGTCGCCGTCGCGGTACCAGTCGTACTCGGGGTCGACTCCCTTAACGTACGGCCCGAGGCCCGCCGGGAGCCGGTTGCAGTACTCGTAGCGGGGGTCAAGGTCGCCGTCGCCCTCGGCCACCGGGGTGGAGTCCTGGGTCTTCTTGGGTGTGCTGGTCTTCTCAGGCTTCGGCGCCTCGCCGAGCCCGCTGGAGATGACCGGCTGATCGCCCTCGTCGGGAAGCTGCTGCTGGGGGCAGGTCTCGAGCACGGACACCATGGCGTCGCGTTCGGACGCCGTCAGCCACAGCCCGTACTTCGTCTTCACCGCGGCCTGGCGCGCGACGTACTCGCAGCGGAAGTCCGCGGCGGGAGGCAGCCACTCTGACGCGTCGTCGTCGCCCTTGGTGCGGTTCTCGCCCGCGTCCACGGGCTCGAGGTTGAGGGGGTCATTCGCGAGGCTCACCCGCTCGGAGTACGTGAGGTCCTGCGCACCCGTGGTCCAGGCCGCCGAGAGCGCCACCAGGTGGTCGATATCCACCTCGCTCGCGCCGCCGCGCTCAAAGTGGATCCACTCCCCCGTGAACGGGTCGGGGAGGTCCCCCGACGTGACGGTGCAGGAGCCGGATGTCTCGACGTTGTCGAGCCGCAGCGCGAGCATGTCGTCGCGCGTGCCGCAGCCGTTGCGGTCGACGTCGACCCACCCGTCGCCGAACTGGTCGCGCGAGTAGCCGTCGCTCGACGCCTCGGCGCGCACCGTGAGCGCCAGCACGGCGGCCATCGCGCTCCCCTCGGCGGAGCCACCGGACTCTGTCGTCTCCGACGGCGACGGGGCGGGCGACGCCGCGGTCGCGCTCGGCGACGGCGAGGCGGACGGCGACGCTGACGGCGTGGCGGAGGGGCTCGGCGACGCGGTCGCGCTGGCGCTCGGGGAGGCGGACGCCGTCGCGCTCGGCGAGGCCGACGGTGCGGCGGCCGGAACCGCGCACCCGGCGACAAGTACCGCAATACCGGCGGCCAGGACGGCCGTGCGCGTGCGCGCGGCAGCCGGCGTGAATCGTGACGTCATGGTGCTCCCTCAGCGTGTGACTGCCGGGAACTGTAGCCCGCGCACACGCCCGTTCACGAGCCGCTGTGATGCTTCTCTCAGTCCCGGGAACGACGAAGGCCCCGCCGAAGCGGGGCCTTCTGATGTGGCAGGTGAGGGATTCGAACCCCCGAAGTCTGTGACGGCTGATTTACAGTCAGCTCCCTTTGGCCGCTCGGGCAACCTGCCATGCGTCCGGTCCGCGAGGAACCTGGCGCGCATGGAAGGATAGCAACCAAAGCGGCTCCGACGCTAATCCGTCGCCGCCGCACCCGCTTCAGACGCATCGGCCGCCCATCCCGCGGCCCCCGAAGGAGGATGACATGGCTTCCGACAGCAGCTTCGACGTAGTGAGCAAGGTGGACCGCCAGGAGGTCGACAACGCGCTCAACCAGGCATCCAAGGAGATCCAGCAGCGCTACGACTTCAAGGGCGTGGGCGCCTCGATCGAGTGGTCGGGCGACTCGATCGTCATGAAGGCCAACTCCGAGGAGCGCGTGCTCGCCATCCTCGACGTGTTCCAGTCGAAGGTCATCAAGCGCGGCATCTCGCTCAAGGCCATCGACCAGGGCGAGCCCGCCCAGTCCGGCAAGGAGTTCCGCCTGGGCGCCTCCATCAAGGAGGGCATCGCCACGGACGTCGCGAAGAAGCTCACCAAGCTGGTGCGCGACGAGGGCCCCAAGTCGGTCAAGGCGCTCATCCAGGGCGACGAGCTGCGCGTCAGCTCCAAGAGCCGCGACGACCTTCAGACGACCATGGCGCTGCTCAAGACCGCCGACGTCGACACGGCGCTGCAGTTCGTCAACTACCGCTGACAGACGGCCGATGCCCGGGTCGCCTTCCGTACGGAGGGCGGCCCGGGCATCGTCGCGTCAGCGACTCTCGACCGCCTCGGTGAGCTTGGCGACCGCGTAGCCCCACGCCTGCGACACCTGCGGGTGCGGCGGGACGGCGATCTCGTCGGGGTTGGTCACGACGTCGAGCAACACCGGGCCCTCCTGCGCGAACGCCCACGCGAGCGCCCCGTCGAGGTCCTCGGGCTCCTCGACCCGTCGGGCCGCGAGTCCCATGGCGGTCGCCACCGCGGCGAGGTCGGGGTTGTCCAACTCCGTGCCGAACGCGGCGATGCCGCCCTCCTGCTGCTCCAGCTGCACCATGCCGAGCGACCCGTTGTCGAACACCACGACGACCACCGGGAGTCGGTACGTCACCGCGGTCCGCAGGTCCCCAAGGAGCATCATCAGGCCGCCGTCGCCGGACATGGACACCACGCGGCGGACCCGGTCGAGCGCCTGGGCGCCGAGCGCCTGCGGCAGCGCGTTGGCCATCGACCCGAGGTTGAACGACCCGAGCAGCTCACGCTCCCCGCGCATCTCGATGAACCGCGCCGACCACGTGGTGGACATGCCGGTGTCGGCGGTGAAGATCGCGTCGTCGGGCGCGTGCCTGTCCACGGCGGCAGCGAGCGCCTCGGGGCGGATCCTGTCGTCGGGGTTATCGAACACTGAGCGCACCTTGGCGACGATCCCCGACTCCTCGTAGTCGGGGTCGGCCACGTGTGCCTGCCGCTCGCGCCAGGACTCGTAGGTGCCGCGGATCTTGTCGAGGAACCCGGTGTCCTCGTGCGCCGCGAGGCGGGGCAGCAGGGCCCGCAGCGTCTGACCTGCGTCACCCGTCACGGCGACGTCCACGGGGACGCGGCGGCCGATGTGCGTGGCGGCGTGGTCGATCTGGATGACCGTCGCATCGGCCGGATAGAAGTCCCGGTAGGGGAAGTCGGTGCCGACCATGAGCAGGACGTCGCAGTCCTTGAGCGCGTCGGCGGCGCCGGGGTTACCCAGGAGGCCCGCCTGGCCCACCGAGAACGGGTTGTCGCCGTCGAAGCCGCCCTTGCCCTTGAGGGTGACGACCATCGGCGCGGCGAGCCGCTCGGCGACGGCGAGGGTGTCCTCGCGCGCGTGCTCGGCGCCGCGTCCCACGAGCATCGCCACCTTGGAGCCCTTGTCGAGGGCCGATGCCGCCGCCGCAAGCGCGCCCTCGCTCGGCATCGCGGCGGACGAAGGCACGGCGAACGACGGCGCCGGGGTGCCGTCGGGAAGGTCGAGGCCGCCGATGTCGCCGGGGATGGTCAGCACCGCCACCCCGCGCTGGGCGTAGGCCGCGTTGACGGCCTGGACAAGCATCTGCGGCAGTTGCTCGGGCGAGGTCAGCGTCTCGTTCCACACCGACACGTCCTGGAAGACGCGGTCGTTGTTGACCTCCTGGAAGTAGTCGGTGCCGATCTCGGGGCTGGGCACCTGGCCGCAGATCGCCAGCACCGGCGCGTGCGACTTCTTGGCGTCGTACAGCCCGTTGATGAGGTGCAGGGAGCCGGGCCCGACGGTGCCCATCACGACGCCGATGCGCCCGGTGAGCTGGGCCTGTGCCGCCGCCGCGAACGCGCCGGCCTCCTCGTGCCTCACCCCCACCCATTCCATCCTGTCCTCGGTGCGGATCGCGTCGGTCAGGGGGTTGAGGGCGTCGCCCACCACCCCCCACACCTGCGTGACTCCGTGGTCGGCGAGGGCGTCGACGATGTGGGTCGCGACGGTGGTGCTCATCGGGTGTCTCCTCTCGTGGTGACGTGCGGGATGCGGAACGAGTCCGCGCTGGCCAGCTCCCAGTCGCGCGCCCAGTTCTGGGGCGGCTCGGACAGGAGCTGGCCGGGGTGAAGCCAGTCGTAGCGGTCCGCGTAGGACACGGTCTCGCCGGGGCCGATGACCAGGCGCAGCTGCTCGGGGCTGAGCTCCTCGGGGCGGCGCACGCCCATCGAGGCCATCATCCGCGCGGCCTCGTCGACGGTGGCGCGCTGATAGCGGCGCACGCGCTCGGACTTGTCGCCCACGTCGAGGGCGCGGGCCCGGCGCGGGTCCTGCGTGGCCACGCCCACCGGGCAGGTGTCGAGGTGGCAGCGCTGGGACTGGATGCAGCCGGTGGCCATCATCATCGGGCGGGCAGCGTTCGTGTAGTCGGCGCCCTGGATCAGGCGCTTCACGATGTCGTTGCCGGCGGCGACCTTGCCGCTGGCTCCCACGCGGACGCGGTCGCGCAGGCCCGCTCCCACGAGGGCGTTGTGGACCACCATGAGGCCGTCGGTCAGCGGCATCCCCATGTGGTCCTCGTACTCGAGCGGGGCGGCGCCGGTGCCACCCTCGGAGCCGTCGACGATGATGAAGTCGGGGGCGGTCCCCACCTCCAGCATCGCCTTGACGATGGCGAGCACCTCGACGCGCGAGCTCACGCAGAGCTTGAATCCTGCGGGCTTGCCGCCCGACAACTCGCGCATGCGGGCGATGAACTCGATGAGTTCGACGGGAGTGTCGAAGACGCGGTGGCCGGGGGGACTCACGCACTTCTCCCCTGCGGGCACCCCGCGCGTCTGCGCGATCTCCGGCGTGACCTTCTTGCCTGGAAGCACGCCGCCGATGCCGGGCTTGGCCCCCTGCGAAAGTTTGAGGGAGACGGTCTTGACCTGGTCGTCCTGCGCCTTGGCGGCGAACTGCTCGGGGTCGAAGTCGCCGTCCTCGGTGCGGCAACCGAAGTACCCGGTGCCGATCTCCCACACCAGGTCGCCGCCGTGCTCGCGGTGATACGGCGAGATGCCGCCCTCGCCGGTGTCGTGGGCGAAGCCGCCCATCGCGGCTCCCTTGTTGAGGGCGCGGATGGCGTTCGCCGACAGCGCGCCGAAGCTCATCGCGGAGACGTTCATGAGCGACATCGAGTACGGCCGCGAGCAGTCGGGGCCGCCGATGCTCACGCGCGGGGGCTCCTCGGGCGCCTCGAGCGGCGCTGTCGAGTGCACCAGGAACTCGTGTCCCACCTCGTACACGTCGAGCTCGGTGCCGTAGGCCTGCTCGGAGTGGGTGCCCTTGGCGCGCTCGTAGATGATGGAGCGGGTGTCCCGGTCGAAGGGCTTGCCGTCCCAGTCGCGCTCGATGAAGTACTGCTGCAGCTCGGGCCGGATCTTCTCCAGGCCGTAGCGGAGGTGGCCCACCAGCGGGTAGTTGCGCAGCACCGCGTGGCGGCGCTGGATCAGGTCGTACGCGCCGATCGCCGCCGTGGCTCCCAGCGCGGCGGCGGCGCCGGCGACCCCCTTGCCCACCCGCTTGTCGGGCATCGTGCCTCCCAGGCGGGCGTCGCGCGGCCGGCGGCGATCCTCGCCAGGGGGGCAACGCATCGGCCGGGCCCGGCCATTCCCGTGCCCCGTCGCCCCGGAGCAGTGACGGCCTAGAAGTGCTGGCCGTTCCGCCTGGCCATGTCCTCGAGGCGGCCGATGCGCTGGTCCATGGGCGGGTGGGTCGCGAACAGGTTCGCCATTCCCTCCGCCTTGAAGGGGTTCGCGATCATCATGTGGGACACGTTCTCGAGTTTCGGGTCCGCCGGGAGGGGCCGGGCAGCGGTGCCGCGCTCGAGCTTGCGCAGTGCGCTCGCGAGCGCCAGCGGGTCGCCGGTCAGGGTGGCGCCGTCCTCGTCGGCGTCGTACTCGCGTGTGCGCGAGATCGCCATCCTGATGAGCGTCGCGGCGATGGGGGCGAGGATCAGCATGGCGAGCATGGCGAACGGGCCGAACGGGTTGTCGCGGTTGTTGCCGCCGCCACCGAAGAAGAACAGCATCTGCGCGACGGCGGTGATCATTCCCGCGAAGGCCGCCGCCACGGAGCCGATGAGGATGTCGCGGTTGTACACGTGCTGCAGCTCGTGGCCCAGGACGCCGCGCAGCTCGCGCTCGTCGAGGATCCGCAGGATCCCCTCGGTGCAGCACACCGCCGAGTTCTGGGGGTTGCGGCCGGTCGCGAACGCGTTGGGCGCCTCCGTGGGCGAGACGTACAGCTGCGGCATGGGCTGGTTGGCCTGGGCCGAGAGCTCGCGCACAATCCGGTACATCGCCGGCTGCTCGACCTCGGTCACGGGGCGGGCGTGCATGGCGCGGATCGCGAGCTTGTCCGAGTTCCAGTACCCGTAGAACGTGCCGAACAGGCCGAACGCCGCAAACAGCCAGATGTACTGGCCGTTACCGACGAACGAGCCGATGCCGAGCAGCACCACCCACAGCAGCACGAACAGCCCCATGGTCTTCACACCGTTGAAGTACTTGCCTGCCACGCTTCCTCTTCCCTCACGTGCGTCCAGCGAGGAAACGGCCGATGCCGTGGCCAGGTTCCCTCGTCGCCGCCTCGCGGCGGCACTCGCGCCCACCGATCGCCCGATCGCTGTGCTGGAAGGATTCTACGAGCGCTCGCGCCCACCCCGTCCCGCCTCGGCGGGCGCCAGTGCGCGTGCGTAACAGACGAGATCGGCCCGCGCCTCCCACGAGTCGACCTCGACGAAGCCCAGGCGCGCGTACAGGCGACGCGCACCCTCTCGCCAGCGCCACACTGTCAGCGCCACCACGTCGTCGCCGCGCCCCGCGGCCAGCTCGCACGCCGCCTCGATGAGCGACGCACCCACGCCGCGCCCGCGTGCCGCGGGGAGCGTCCACAGCCGCTTGACCTCGCATCGGCCCAGGTCGGGTGCGGCGAGGACGACCATCCCGAGCGGCTCACCCTCTCCCTCCGCGATCAGCACCGTCGTGCCCGCGAGCGCGGCGGCGGGGTCCTCGATCTCGCGCCGGTACCGCTCGGGGAGGGCCGATGCGCCGCTTACCCGGCCGCCCTTCTCACGCTCCGTGATGACCAGGTAGTCGGCGAGCATCGCGGCGACGGCGTCGCGGTCGGCGGGGGCATCGAGCAGCGCTGGACGCACGGCGACACCGGAACGCACGAAGGCCGGCGCGGGAGAACTCCCGGCGCCGGCCTCGTGCTGCGACATGCTTAGTGGCGCTTGAGCGCGATGTCCGTCATCTCGTCGCGGGGGACGACCTTGATGCGCTCGCGGCCGTCGGCCTCTCCCAGCGCACGCTCGTGCGCGTCGAGCACCTCCCAGTCGTGCCACTGGACCACGTCCACGCCGCGCTCCTTGAGCAGGTGAAGGACGTTGTCGGGGCTGAGCTGCTCGGCGCCGGCCTTGGACTCGGCGTACAGGCGCTCCGCGTCCTCGACGAGGTTCGCGATGGTCTCCTGGGCGTCGGACTTGGTGTGGCCGATGAGGCCCACGGGTCCGCGCTTGATCCAGCCGGTGGTGTACATGCCGGGGACCACGTCGCCGCCGTCGACCACGCGGCCGCCCTCGTTGGCGATGGTGCCCTTCGAGGCGTCGAAGGGAAGCCCCTCAATCTCGGTGCCGTAGTAGCCCACGGCGCGGTACACGGCCTGGACCGGGTAGTCGATGAACTCGCCGGTGCCCTTGACGTTGCCGTCGCCCTGGAGCTCGGTGCGCTCCATGCGGATGCCGGTGACCTTGCCGTCCTCGCCGAGCACCTCGTGAGGCGACTGCAGGAAGTGCAGGTGGATGCGGCGCGACGCGGTGCCGGGCTCCTTGAGCGCGTAGTCGGTCAGCGTCTTGACGACCTGCTTCTGCTGTTTGTTGTTCTCCGCGACCTCCATGGAGGCCTCGTCGAACTCGTAGTCGGTCTCGGGGTAGACCACGATGTCGACATCGGGAACGTGGCCCAGCTCGCGCAGCTCGAGCGGGGAGAACTTCACCTGCGCGGGGCCGCGGCGGCCGAACACGTGGACATCGGTGACGGGCGAGGCGGCGAGGCCCTCGTACACGTTGTCGGGGATCTCGGTGACCTTGATGTCCTGGGGGTGCTTGGCGAGCACGCGCGCCACGTCGAGCGCGACGTTGCCGACGCCGAGGACGGCGACCTCCTTGGCGTCCAGCGGCCACTCGCGGGGAACGTCGGGGTGGCCGTCGAACCAGGACACGAAGTCCGCGGCACCGTACGAACCATCCAGGTCGATACCAGGGATGTTGAGGTCGGAGTCCTTGAAGGCACCGGTCGCGAAGATGACCGCGTCGTAGTGCGCGCGGAGCTCGTCGAGCGTGAGGTCGGTGCCGATGTTGACGTTGGCGAGCAGGCGGATGTCGCCGCGGCCAAGGACGTTGGCCAGCGCCACGATGATCTGCTTGATGCGCGGGTGGTCGGGGGCCACGCCGTAGCGGACCAGCCCGAAGGGTGCGGGGAGGCGCTCGATGATGTCGATCGACACGTCGAGGCCGGACTTGGACAGGATGTCGGACGCGTAGGTTCCGGCGGGGCCGGCGCCGATGACGGCGACGCGCAGGGGACGTTCGGTGGTCACGGGACTCACATTTCCTTGGCGGCAGGGAAGCAGGCCGCGAGGGCGCTCTCGAACGGCACTAGGCCCCGAGTATAGACATGAACATTTCCTGGCCTTCGCGGCGTCCGGTGGCGGCCGGGGCCGCCCGGCGCCACGCTGGCCCCATGGCCCTCACCGCCGCCCAGGCGCCTGTCGCCGCCCGCCCGGCCCCCGCATCGGCCGCCCGTACCGCCGTCCCGGCGACCCCCGTCCTGCTGGCGGGCCCCGACTACCTGGCCGATGCGGTGAGCCGCATCGCGACGGCCACCCGTCGGGTGCTCATCACCACGCTCACGCTCGCCGACGACGGCAAGACCGGACCGCTGATCGCCGCGCTCGAGGCCGCCGCCAGGCGCGGCGTGGACGTCAGGGTCGCGGCCGATGTCTTCACCTACATCGACGCGGCGGGCACCTTCCTGCCGCGCGGCCACCGCACCCGCCGCAAGCGCGAGTCCTCCGCGATGGCGTCCCGCCTGGCAAGGGCGGGGGCGACGTTCATGTGGCTGGGCTCCGAGCGAGGGCTCATCTGGCGCGGCCGCACCCACACCAAGTTCTGCGTGGTCGACGACGTCGCGTACGCCTTCGGCGGCGTCAACCTCGACGACCGCGGGGTGAGCAACGTGGACTTCATGCTGCGGTGCGAGGATGCGGAGCTCGCCGACAGCCTCGACGCCGTGTTCGCGCGGATCCGGGAGGCGAGCCTGCTAGAGCAGGGCCACCGCTCGCTCGCGCTGCGCACCACCGGGCGCGACGAGGTGCTCGTCGACGGCGGCGAGCCGGGCGACTCGATCATCTACCGGCGGGCGCTGACGTACGCGAGGCGGGCCGAGCACGTCCTACTGGTGAGCCAGTACTGCCCCACGGGCGAACTGGGGCGGGTGATCGAGGAGCGCGACCACGAGCTGTTCTTCAACCCGCCACGGCTCGCGTCGCCGGCCAACCGCGTCCTCATCTCCGCCTCGATGGCGCGCACCGGGCACCGCACCGCGTACCGCGGCGGCACGTACCTGCACGCGAAGTTCATGGTGTTCACGCTGCCAGGCGGTCGCCGAGTCGCCCTCACCGGCTCCCACAACTTCGTCGCCGGCGGCGTCCGCCTTGGCACCCGCGAGATCGCGCTGCTCACGCAGCGCGACGAGGTGATCGACCAGCTGCTCGCCTTCCACCACGACCGGGTCGTGGCGGCAGCCCCGCGCCGCCGCTGAATCCGGGGGTTCCGCACGCGGGAGCGCTGTGGCAGAATCGGCCCCATGTCCCAGCAGCAGATTGTCCGCGCATCCATGATGTGCCGCTGCTGCTGTGCCATGTGTCTGCCGGCCTGACCGCCCGCGGATACAGTCCCCTGTAGCCCTGGGCGCTCGGCCTTCCGAGCGTGAACCAGACGCGCTCGAAGGCCTCGCTCCCAGAATTTGACGAGTCGAGGAGTCTCGGTGACCGACACCGACACCACCCAGCCTGCACCCGATGCTGCCGCCGCCGAGGCGGAGGAGCGCCGGCGCCACCGCGAGGAGGCGCGCCTCATCCGTACCCGCGAGGCCGCCGCGCGCAAGAACACCGCCTCCAAGGACGGCCAGTGGGCCGCGGGCGACCGCACCCCCCTGAACCCCAACGAGGAGATGAAGGCCGCGGGTGACCCGCTCGAGGTGCGCGGACGCATCGAGTCCATGTACTCCAAGTGGGGCTTCTGGTCGATCCCCCCGGGCGACCTGCGCGGCCGCTTCCGCTGGTGGGGCCTGTACACGCAGCGCCGCCAGGGCATCGACGGCGGCAAGACCGCCATCCTCGAGCCGCACGAGCTGGACGACGAGTTCTTCATGCTGCGCGTGCGCTCCGACGGCGGCCAGCTGTCGGTCGCCCAGGCGCGCACCATCGGCGACATCTCCGAGACGATGGCGCGCGACACCGCCGACGTGTCCGACCGCCAGAACATCCAGCTGCACTGGATCCGCATCGAGGACGTCCCGGAGATCTTCCGCCGCGTCGAAGAGGTGGGCCTGCTGTGCGCGGAGGCCTGTGGCGACGTGCCGCGCGTCATCCTGGGCTCCCCGGTCGCGGGCGTGGCCCAGGACGAGCTCATCGACCCCACGCCGCAGATCCGCGACATCATGGACCGCTACATCGGCAACCCCGAGTTCTCCAACCTGCCGCGTAAGTTCAAGACCGCCTTCACCGGCATGCCCGTGCCGGACATCCTGCATGAGGTGCAGGACATCGCATTCTGCGCCGTCGAGCACCCGGAGCTGGGCATCGGCTACGACCTGTGGGTGGGCGGCGGACTGTCCGTCAACCCGATGCTCGGGCACCGCCTTGGCGTGTTCGTGAAGCCCGAGATCGCCCACGAGGTGTGGAAGGGCGTCGCGTCAATCTTCCGCGACCACGGCTACCGCCGCCTGCGCACCCGCGCACGCCTGAAGTTCGTCCTCAAGGCCTGGGGCCCCGAGAAGTTCCTGCAGGTGCTGCAGGACGACTACCTGGGCTACGAGCTGCCGAAGGGCCCCGAGCCCAAGCTCGCCGAGCGCGGCGACCGCGGCGACCACGTGGGCATCCATCGTCAGAAGGACGGCAACTACTACGTGGGCGTCGCCCCCGTGGCCGGCCGCGTCTCCGGCGCCAAGCTCAACGCCATCGCCGACATCGCCGAGGCCGCGGGATCGGACCGCATCCGCCTCACGCCGCTGCAGAAGATCCTCGTGCTCGACGTCCCCGAGGACAAGGTCAACGACGTCGTCAACGGCCTACGCGCCCTCGAGCTCGAGTCCGACCCCGGCGAGTTCCACCGCAACGTCATCGCGTGCACGGGAATCGAGTACTGCAAGCTCGCGATCGTCGAGACCAAGGCGACGGCGCGCGAGGTGGTGAAGGTCCTCGACGAGAAGTTCCCCACGCTCGACAACCCCATCACCGTGCACGTCAACGGCTGCCCCAACTCGTGCGCCCGCGTGCAGATCGCGGACATCGGCTTCAAGGGCCAGCTGGTGCTGGACGAGGAGTCGGGCGAGCAGGTGCCCGGCTTCCAGGTCCACCTCGGCGGCCGCCTTGGCCGCGGGGACGACAACGACTTCGGTCGCAAGATCCGCGCCCACAAGGTCACCGAGAAGGGCATGCCCGAGTACGTCGAGCGTGTCACCACCCACTACCTCGCGGACCGCACGGGCCCCGAGGAGACGTTTGCCGACTGGGCCTTCCGTGCGGAGGAGGAGCTGATCAAATGACAGCAATCCTGCCGGGAGCGGCGACCCTCACGCTGCTCAACCCCAAGGAGTGGAACGCCGAGACGTGCGCGGAGGTCAACGCGCGGCTCGAGCACGCCTCCGCGGGGCACATCGCCGACTGGGCCGTGGCCACCTTTGGCCAGGACCTGGTGGTCGCCGGATCAATGCAGGACACGATCCTTCCCCACATGTTCGGCTCGCGCCTGACCGGCGTCGACATCCTGTTCCTCGACACCGGCTACCACTTCGCCGAGACCATCGAGACGCGCGACGCCGCCGCCGCCGCGTTCCCCGTGACGATCGTCAACGTGGAGCCGGAACTGACGGTCGAGCAGCAGGACGCCCAGTACGGCAAGAACCTTTTCGCCAGCGACCCCAACCTGTGCTGCCAGATGCGCAAGGTCGAGCCGCTCAAGCGGGCGCTGGGCAACTACAGCGCCTGGGTCACCGGCGCTCGCCGCGTGGACGCCCTCACCCGCTCCGAGATGCCCGTCGTGAGCTGGGACGCGAAGCACGGGCTGGTGAAGATCAACCCGATCGCCCTGTGGGACGACGCCGCAGTCGAGGACTACCAGGTGCGCTTCGACCTGCCGCGCAACCCGCTGGTCGCCCAGGGCTACCCGAGCATCGGCTGCCTGCCGTGCACCAAGAAGGTCGCCCCCGGCGAGGACCCGCGCTCGGGCCGCTGGGCCGGCCAGGGCAAGACGGAGTGCGGCATCCACGTTTGAGACGCGTGACACACGCCGGTGAGGCGCATGTCACACGAAATTCACGCGGGATGTCTGGAATGTCACAGCCGCGCGTCGTAGCCTGACGAGCACCGGGGGAGGTGGCAACCCCCGGCGCTCGTCAGGAGGCGCCGGCCGGCGGCTGCCGCCTCACCGCCAACGAGGTCGACCGCGGCTCGCGCCGTGACCGTCTGTTTCCCTGCTGGGCGCCGCCGCGCCCGGAGGCCCGCATGACCTCGACCACCACCAGCCGCGACGCCGCCACTCGCCAGCGCCTCGCCGGGCAGTCCCCCGTGATGATCCTCATCGTGCTCGTCAGCACGTTCGGCATCCTCGTCTACTCGCTGTTCCTGCTCGACCCCGACAACCGCGGCGACATGATCCCCTGGCTCATGGTGATCGCAGCGGAGAGCGTCCTCGTGTTCCACGCGCTGCTCGCCATGTGGACCATCCTCTCCGGCGGCCAGGACCCCCGGTCCTTCGCGTACCACCAGGCGCGCGACGCGATGTTTGGCCCCCACCCCCAGGGCGACCCCCGCATGTGGCCCGTCACGATCGCCGGCAAGCGCCTCACCATCGACGTGTTCATCACCGTCTACGGCGAGGACCCCGCGGTGATCCGCCGCACCGCCGAGGCGGCGCTCGCGCTGCGCGGCGCGCATCGCACCTGGATCCTCGACGACGGCCGCTCGGACGAGGTCCGCGACCTCGCGGCCCAGCTGGGGGCACGGTACGTGCGCCGCCTGAGTTCCGGGGGCGCCAAGGCGGGAAACGTCAACCACGCGCTCACCATCGCCAAGGGCGACTGCTTCGCGATCTTCGACGCCGACTTTGTGCCGGATCCCGGGTTCCTCGAGGAGACGGTGCCGTTCATGGTCGACGACCAGGTCGCGTTCGTGCAGACCCCCCAGGCCTACGGCAACCTCCACACCACCGTCGCGCGCGGCGCCGCCTACATGCAGGCGGTCTTCTACCGCTTCATTCAGCCGGGCCGCAATCGCTTCAACGCTGCCTTCTGCGTGGGAACCAACGTCCTGTTCAGGCGGGCGGCGATCGACGACGTGGGCGGGATCTGCACCGACTCCAAGTCGGAGGACGTGTGGACCAGCCTCAACCTTCACGAGCGCGGGTGGCGCTCGGTGTTCATCCCCGAGGTGCTCGCGGTGGGCGAGGCCCCGGAGACCATCGAGGCCTACTCCAAGCAGCAGCTGCGCTGGGCCACCGGCGGCTTCGAGATCCTCCTCACCCACCTGCCGCTCCTCAGCCGCAAGCTCACCGTGGACCAGCGCGTCCAGTACTTCGTGACGGCGACGTTCTACCTCACGGGCATCTGCCCGCTGCTGCTGATCCTGGTGCCTCCGCTCGAGATCTACTTCGACCTGCGGCCCATGAACCTCTCCATCACCGTCATGACGTGGTTCCTGTACTACGCGGGCTTCTACCTCATGCAGGTGCTGCTGGCCTGGTACACGCTGGGGTCGTTCCGCTGGGAGACCCTCACCCTCGCGACAGTGTCCTTCCCCATCTACACCAAGGCCTTCGTCAACGCCTTCACGGGACGGGACGTCGGGTGGCAGTCGACGGGCACCGCGAAGGGCCACTCGCCGTACAACTTCGTGATCCCGCAGATCCTGTTCCTGCTGTTCCTGTCCCTCACGTCAGCGGTCGCGATCTGGCGCGACCTCGACAACGGCGTGCTCACCCTCGCGACAGCGTGGAACCTCACGAACACCCTGATCCTGGGCGCCTTCGTGTGGACCGCCTCCCGCGAGGCAAGGGCGCTGCGCAGGGGCCGACCCCTCAGCCCCGCACCCGTGCCCGCCGTTCCCGTGGCGCCGGTCCCGCGCACCATCGTGGCGAGACCCGGCGCCGTCACCCCCGACCCGGACGACGACATCGTCCCGGTCCCCGCTCGCGGGCGCGCCGCCCGCAGGAAGGAGCTCGTGCCATGACCTGGGCCAACCGCTTCAAGCTGCTGGTCGGCATCATCGCCGTCCTCCTCATCACTGCCGCCGCCACCCTCCTGTTCAACCAGCGCCGTACCGAGGTGGCCAGCACCTCGGGCGAGATCAGCGCGGCAGAGATCGCCGTCGGCACCGACTACGGCGGCCTCGTCACGGAGGCCTACGTCACCAAGGGCGACGAGGTCGCCGCGGGCGACGACCTGTTCCGCGTCGCGAGCCTGAGGCTCGAGCAAGACGTCACGGCGGGGGAGGTCTCCGCGGCCGATGCCTCGATCCAGCCGGACGGCAGCGTGCTGGTGACGGCGGGGGCCGATGGCACGGTCGCCGACGTCGCCGTGGGCAAGGGCTCCTACGCCGCGCCCGGCACCGTGATCGCCACCATCGACCAGGCCCACACCCTCTACGCGGACCTCGAGTTCGTGCTCACGCCACGCGACTTCGGCCTCGTCGAATCCGGCGCCACCGTGGACCTTCGCCTCCCGGACGAACGCACCATCGCGGGCACCGTGAGCGACATGTCCGTGGAGACGATCGACGGCACCGCCCACGTCACGATGCGCGTCGACTCGGACGCCCTGGTGGCCGAGGACGGGGGCCTGATTCAGGCGGGAACGCCGCTCAACGCCACCCTTCACCTGCGCGACGATGGCCCGCTCGCGGGGGTCGAGGACGCGCTGCGGGACCTCGCCGACCGCATCGGCCTGACATGAGCGTCGCGGGGCGCGGGCGGCGCCCGCGCCCCGCGACGATTCTGAGAGACGCGTCTCGATTCTGTGAGCCGGCCCTGCCTAGGTTGGCCCGGGTTGGAGGACCTCACCTCCTCACCCCGCAGGGCGCCCCTGGCGCCACCGCCGACGACGTCGACCGCACTCCGTGCACGGACCGTCCGGCCCGGAGCGCCCGCCTCCCACCCCGTCCCGGCACGCGGGCCCCCGCCCGCGCCGCACGAGTCCAAGGAGAGCCTCATGTCCGCACCCCCCTCCCCCACGGCGCCCACCCCGGCGCGCCGATCCCTGCCCGAGACGGAGCCGGGCACCACCCCCAGCCCGCTCATGTTCCTCACCGTCGGCGCCGCGGCGCTGGGCACCCTCGCCTACGCCGCCTTCCTCCTCAACCCCGCCCACCGCGGCGACCTTCTTCCCTACGCCATGGTGCTGCTGGCCGAGTTCGTCCTCGTCGCGCAGGCGTTCGTCGCCATGTGGACCATCCTGTCCGGCGGCCATAACCCCCGCGACTTCGCCTACTACCACGCCAAGGACCACCTGTACGGGCCGCAGCCCGACCCGTCGGAGGACCCCGCGCATCGGCGGCTGTACTCCGCCGGCCGGCCCGTCGACGTCGACGTCCTCATCACCACGTGCGGAGAGGACCCCGAGGTGATCCGGCGCACGGTCAGGGCAGCCGTCGCTATCCGCGGGCTGCACCGCACCTGGGTCCTCGACGACGGTAAGTCCGACGCCGTGCGCGAGCTCGCCGCCCAGGAGGGCGCCAGGTACGTGAGGCGCGGCACGTCGGGCGGCGCGAAGGCGGGAAACGTCAACCACGCGCTCACGCTCGCCAAGGGCGACCTGTTCGTGATCCTCGATGCGGACTTTGTGCCGCGCCCCCACCTGCTCGAGCAGACGGTGCCGTTCTTCCACGACCCGCGCCTGGCCTTCGTGCAGTCGCCGCAGAGCTACGACAACCTGCGCACCCCCATCGCTCGCGGCGCCGGCTACATGCAGTCCGTCTTCTACCGCTTCATCCAGCCGGGCCGTAACCGCTACAACGCGGCCTTCTGCGTGGGCACCAACGTCGTGTTCCGCCGCGCCGCCATCGAGGACATCGACGGCATCTGCACCGACTCGAAGTCCGAGGACGTGTGGACCTCGATGCGCCTCCACGAGGCCGGCTGGCGGTCCCTGTTCATCCCCGACGTGCTCGCCGTGGGCGAGGCTCCCGAGACCATCGAGGCCTACTCCAAGCAGCAGCTGCGCTGGGCCACCGGCGGCTTCGAGATCCTCCTGACCCGCAATCCGCTGGCGCGGCGCGTGCGCCTCACCAGCGAGCAGCGGCTTCAGTACCTCGTCACCGCGACGTTCTACCTCACGGGCATCGCGCCGCTGATCCTGCTGCTGTTGCCCCCCATGGAGATCTTCCTCGACCTGCGCCCCGTGACCATCACCACCACGGCGCTCACGTGGTTCCTGTACTACGCGGGCTTCTACGTCATGCAGATCCTGTTCGCCTGGTACACGATGGGCTCCTTCCGCTGGGAGACCCTCACCCTCGCAGCGGTGTCCTTCCCCATCTACCTCAAGGCGTTCACCAACGCGCTGCGGCGCCGGGACGTCGGCTGGCAGGCCACGGGCACGGCACGGTCGGGATCCCCCTACAACTACGTGGTGCCGCAGATCCTCTTCTTCGTGTTCCTGCTGCTGACCTCCGCGGTCGGCATCCTGCGCGACGTCGAGGACGGCGCGCTGTCCCTGGCCACCGCGTGGTGCGTCACCAACACCGTCATCCTCGGTGCGTTCCTGCGCGCCGCCCAGCGCGAGGCCCGCGGGCTCGGGGCCGATGCCGCCGCGCCGCGCACTCCCGCCGAGCAGGAGGCGCCCCGCACCGTCATCGCGCGACCGGCCGAGCCTCGCCGCGCGCCCGAGCCCGCGCTCGCGGGGGCCGGCCACGGCACCCGCGTCGTCTGGAAGGAGCTGTCATGACCTGGGCCAATCGCCTTCGCCTCACCCTGGGGCTGATCTTCGTCGTGGCTCTCGTGGCCGCGCTCACGTACATCTACACGGCCCGCGAGGCCAGCGCCACGTCCGAGACCGCGACGTTCACCGCGGCTGACCTTCCCATCGGCACCGACTACGGCGGCCGGGTGGTGGACACCATGGTCGAGGCGGGCGACCAGGTCGCCGAGGGCGATCCCCTCGTCACCCTCGAGAGCCACGACCGCGAGGACGAACTCCAGCAGGAGGCCGATGCCGCCGAGGACGCCGCGGATCGTGCAGCCGAGGCTGCCGAGGCCGACGACGCCACCGCGGCCGATCGCGACGAGGCGGAGTCCCTCGCCGAGGAGGCCGCCGATGCCGCCGACAGGGTCGACGACACGTGGACGGTGACGGCCTCGGCGGCCGGCACCGTCGCGGAGGTCCCCGTGGGCCAGGGCGGCTACATCCCCACCGGCGGCACCGCGGCGACGGTGTACGAGGACGGCTCCCTCGCCATCGAGGCCGAGCTGGTGCTGAGCCCGCGCGACTACGACCGGTTGGAGCAGGACGCCGAGGTGACGGTGGAGCTTCCCGACAGTTCCGAGATGACCGGATCGGTCGAGTCCGTCGAGGCGACCACTGAGGACGGCGCCGCGCGCGCCAAGGTGGCCGTCGCATCGGCCGCGCTGAAGAGCAGCGAGCCGACGGGGCTGACGGCGCCGGGCACTCCCCTGGTGACCACCGTCGCGCTGCGCGACGACGGTCCCCTTGCGGGGCTGCGCGACGCCGCGGTCGATTTCCTCGCGCGGATGGGGCTGTCATGAGGGCCGCACCGTTGACCGCCGTCGCCCTGGCGAGCGCCCTCGCGCTCGCCGCCTGCGACGGCGATGCCCCGGCGGCGACGCCGTCGAGCGACGCCGTGGCGGCCTCTGCCACCTCCGCCGTCGCCGACCTCCCCGAGCGCGAGCTCGCCCCCGCCGACCAGGCCAGGGTGGTCGGAGACCTTCCCGCCCCCACCAACCGGTGGTACTCGGGTCTCGTCTTCGGCCCGGGCCCGTACTCGGCGTTCGGGGAGCCGATGTCGTTCACCGCCGTCGAGGGCGGGCTCGCCGTGGGCCTTCCCCGCGTCCAGGCCTCCGCGGATCTCATCGCAGGCCCGGCCGCGCGGGACGTGACCCTGCAGGTCGACGGCGCGGAGGGCCTTCCCGCCGCGTCCGCCGCCGACCCGGTGGGGGCCACCCTCGACTACACCGACGGCGCCGGCGACACGCTGGTGCGGGCGAGCATCGCGAAGGGGTGGCCTGCCGTGACCCTCACCGCGGCCGCCGATGCGAGCATCACCCTGTCCTCGCCCGCGACGACGAGCGCTGATGGGCCCGCGACCCTCGTCATCGGCGAGACCACCTACGTGCTCGCCACGGACGGCGGCACCGTCGACGGCGCCACGCTCACCCTTCCCGAGGGCGCCACTGCGCAGCTCGCCGTCGTCCCCGACGACGGCGACCCCGCGGCGTTCGCCGAGGCGCTGGGCGCCCCCGTGACCCAGACGACGCTCCAGATGGGCGTCGACGGCGACACCGCCACGACCTCCGTCACCTACGCGGACGGCGGCACGGTGGTGGCGGTCCCGGAGGACCGCGCGGACGGCCTCGACTGCTCGCTCGGCACGTACGAGACCATCAACGGACCCCTGCTCGCCTGCGCGGCCGACGCCGTGTCCTGGGACGTCCCCCGCACCCAGGCCACCACCGCGCTCGACCTGTCCGGCATCGGCCAGTACCCACGCGCGGCGATCGTCGAGGCCCTCCAGGAGGCCGCGGCGAGCGAGCCCGAACTGCCCGCCGACACCTACTTTGGAGGCAAGGCCCTCCATCGCCAGGCGATGCTGGTCTCGACGGCCGAGGCCCTGGGCGAGGACACCCTCGCCGACCGGCTCGCCAAGCCCCTCGCCGAGGCGCTGCGCACCTGGACCGAGACGGACGGCTGCGAGTCCCGCGACTCCCGCTGCTTCGTCTACGACACGGGGTTCAAGGGCGTCACCGGGCTCGAGGCGTCGTTCGGATCCGAGGAGTTCAACGACCACCACTTCCACTACGGGTACTTCCTGTCCGCCGCGGCGATCGCGGTGGGCCACGACGCCTCGCTCGCCGAGGACGTCGGCCCCGTGATCGACCTGCTCGCGGAGGACATCGCGAGCCCCGAGGCCTCCGATCGCTTCCCCCAACTGCGCTCCTTCGACCCCGTCTCCGGACACGCGTGGGCGTCGGGAATGGCGCCGTTCGGCGACGGCAACAACCAGGAGTCCAGCTCCGAGGCCGTCATCGCGTGGAATGGGCTCGCGGCCTGGGCCGAGGCGCGCGGAGACCAGGCGATGACCGACACCGCCACCTGGCTCCTCTCGGCGGAGGCCGATGCGGCCCTCACCCGCTACGTGAGGCCCGACCTGTCGGACTTCCCCGACTACGCTCACGACTTCGTGTCGCTCGAGTGGGGAGGCAAGCGCGAGCACGCCACGTGGTTCTCGCCCGCGGAGGCCGCGAAGCTCGGCATCGAGCTGATCCCCATGGCCCCCATCCAGGGCGCCACCCTCGGCCCGCGCTCCGACGAGGACGCGCAGGTGATTCGCGACACCGCCACCGGCGCGCAGGCCGATGCCGACGAGGCAGGGTTCGGCGATTACCTGCTGATGTACCAGGCGCTGGCCGGACCGGACGATGCCGCGCAGGCCTGGGAGGATGCCGTCGCCCTGCCGGACGACGCGATCGACGACGGCAACACGCGCGCCGCCATGCTCGCCTTCATCGCCGCCCAGATAGGGTGAGCCGCGGGTGCCAGCCGCCCGGCAACTGGAACCTCAATTCCGGGGCCGGGCGGCATCGGCCGTGGGTAGTGGCCGCCGGTGGTTGACTGACGCCATGCCTCACACCACGTCCCGCTCCGGCCTCGCCTACGGCGCCGGCGCCTACCTCATGTGGGGGATGTTCCCCCTGCTCATGGCGGCCCTCGAGCCGGCCGGCGCCGTCGAGATCACGGCGCACAGGGCAGTGTGGTCGCTCGTGGTGTGCCTCGCCGTGGTCGCGGTGGTGCGCGGTGGTGCGCGGCTGGCGCGCGCTCGGCGCCGTCCTGCGCGATCGCCGCATGGTCGCGACCTTCGCCGTGGCGGCCCTGCTGGTGGGCGCCAACTGGCTCATCTACGTCTACGCGGTGGTCTCGGGGCACGTGAACTCCGCCTCGCTCGGCTACTACATCAATCCGCTCTTCACCGTGCTGCTGGGGGTCGTCGTCCTCGGCGAGCGGCTGCGCAGGCTGCAGGTGGTGGCGCTCGCCGTGGCGGCGGTCGCGGTGGTGGTCATCGGCGTCGGCATGGGCGAGTTTCCGTGGATCTCGCTCGCGCTGGCGGCGTCCTTTGGGCTATACGGCCTGGTGAAGAAGCGCGCCGGGGCATCCGTCGACGCCGTCACCGGGCTCACCGTGGAGACGATGGTGCTCGCGCCGCTCGGGCTGGTGGCACTGCTGGTCATCGGCGGCTCCGGCACGTTCGGGGTGCGGGGCGAGGAGGCCCTCGGGCTGGGTCACGACCTGCTGATGATGTCGACAGGCATCTTCACCGCGGGAGCGCTGCTGCTGTTCGCTGCCGGGGCCAGGCGATTGCCGCTGTTCGCGATGGGCATCCTGCAGTACATCGCCCCCACGCTCATGTTTGCGCTCGCCGTATGGCAGTTCGGGGAGCCGATGCCCACCTCCCGGTGGGCGGGGTTCGTCCTGGTGTGGGTGGCGCTGGTCATCATCACGTGGGACGCGTGGAGCGCGCGGCCGCGACGCGGGGTCGCCCAGGTGGAGCCGGCCGAGCCGGTCTGACGCCGCGCCTCCCCCACTGGCCCCACACTGTGAACCAGCGTCGCCCGCGACACGCCGCGCGCGGGCGCTCCGACGCGGCGACACGCCGGCCGCACGACCCCGAACTGGTTCACACTGTCGGGCGGTGAGGGGCCGGTACGGGTGAGGAGCCGGGCGGCTTAGCTGGCGCGGGCGACGAGGGCGTCGGAGAACGCGGTGAACGCGTCCTTGACCTCGCCGTCAGGAAGCGCCGCGACGGACTCCTCCGCGCGCACCGCCCACTCGCGGGCCTTGGCGCTGGTCTCGTCGACCACCGCGTGCGCCGACAGGCGCGCCACCACGTCGGCGAGCACCGCATCGTCGGACAGGTCGCCGTCGATGTCGGCGAGCAGCCGGCGCTCGTCCTCGGTGCCGCCGGCGGCCACGCGGGCGCGCAGCAGCAGCACCGGCATGGTCGGGACGCCCTCGCGAAGGTCGGTGCCGGGGGTCTTGCCCGTGGTCTCGCCGTCCGAGCGCAGGTCGATGACGTCATCGGCCAGCTGGAACGCGACGCCGGCGAGCTCGCCGTAGCGGGTCACGCGCTCGACGGTGGCCGGGTCGCAGCCCGCCATCAGCGCGCCGAAGCGTGCCGAGGTGGCGATCAGGGAGCCGGTCTTGTCGGCAAGCACCTGGATGTAGTGCGCGACAGGGTCCTCGCCCTCGTCGGGGCCCACGGTCTCGTGCAGCTGTCCCAGGCACAGGCGCTCGAAGGTCGCGGCCTGCAGCCTGACGGCCTCGGGGCCCAGCCCCGCCACCACGCGCGAGGCGCGCGCGAACAGCAGGTCACCGGTGAGGATCGCCACGGAGTTGCCCCACACGGAGTGCGCCGACGGAGCCCCGCGCCGGGTGGGCGCGGAGTCCATCACGTCGTCGTGGTACAGCGTCGCGAGGTGCGTCAGCTCCACCACGACGGCCGCCTCCACGACCTCCTGCCGCGTGCCGTCGCCCAACTGGGCGGCAAGCAGCGTCAGCATCGGCCGCAGGCGCTTCCCGCCGGCATTCACCAGGTGCTTCGAGGTGGCGTCGGCGAGGGAGTCGGACTGTGCGACGGCGTCGCGCAGGCGCTCCTCGACCAGGGCCAGTCGCGGCAGCAGCCGCTCCTCGAGCTCGGCGCTGCCGAGGGGAAGCTGAGTCATGGGGACTAGCCTCCCACGCTCACCAGCAGCACCGATGCGTCGGCGAACAGGTTGAGCACGCCCGACGGCAGGATGCCGAGGACCAGCACCGCCGCCGCCGTCACGTAGATGACCACGCGGGTGAGGGCGCCGTCCTCGATCGCGATGGTCTCCTCCGCGCCCTCGGGGGCGTCGGTGAAGAACATCAGGACGATGAGACGGACGTAGAAGAACGCTGCGACGGCCGATGCCAGCACGGCGATGAGCACGAGCGGCCAGGCGCCGCCGGCGATCGCCGCCGAGAAGGCCTCGAACTTACCGATGAAGCCAGCGGTCATCGGGATGCCCGCGAACGACAGCAGGAACAGCGCCATGGATCCCGCCAGCAGCGGGGAGCGCTTGCCGAGCCCCGCCCACTGGCCAAGGCGGACCGCCTCGGCACCCACGCCACCGTCCTCGGCGCGCTCGCGCACCTGGGACACCACCGCGAAAGCGCCGATGGTGGCGAGGCCGTAGGCAAGGAGGTAGAACGGCAAGGCGGTGAGCGCCTCGCCCTCGAGGCCGGCGAAGGCCACGAGGATGAAGCCCGCGTGCGCGACACCGGAGTAGGCGAGCATGCGCTTGATGTCGGTCTGGACGAGAGCCACGACGGTGCCGTAGACCATCGACGCGATGGCGACGGCCCACACCAGCCAGGAGAGCTCCCACTCGAGGGGGGCGAAAGCGACGAACATGACGCGCACCAGTGCGGCGGTCGCGGCGGCCTTGGTGGCGGCACCCATGAACGCGGTGACGGCGGTGGGGGCGCCCTGGTAGGCATCGGGGACCCACGAGTGGAACGGCACGGCGCCGATCTTGAACATGAAGCCCACGATGATCATCACGGCACCCGCGAGCAGCAGCGGGTCGGCGTCGGCGAGGTTGACGATCGCCGTGCCGATCATGTTGACGTCGGTCACCGTGGTGGCGCCGTAGACGAGCGCGACGCCGAACAGGTAGATCGCCGACGAGAACGCGCCGAGGATGAAGTACTTCAGCGCTGCCTCGTGAGAGAGGTAGCGGCGACGGCGCGCGAGGGCCACCAGCAGGTACAGCGGCAGCGAGAACACCTCGAGCGCGACGAACAGGAACACCAGGTCGGTGACGCAGGTGAAGAGCATCATGCCGCCCACCGCGAACAGCGCGAGCGGGTAGACCTCGGTCAGCTGCAGGCCGGCGCGGCGCGCCAACTTCTCCTCCACGGAGCCCGGCGCGGTGGCGCCCAGCTCGGTGAAGGCGCCGCCGCCGTCGCGCGAGGCGAACAGCAGCATCGACAGCAGGCCGAAGACCAGCAGGATCGCCATCCAGGCGAGCGCCTGACGGTCGACCGTCGCCATGCCGGACATCACCACGGTGCCGGCGCCGTCGAGGGCCGCCCACTGGGCGATGATCACGCCGAGCGAGGCCACCAGCGCGGCGAGCGACAGCGCGAGCTGGACGGTGCGGCGCGTGGCCGGGGTCTTGACGAACGCCTCGACGAGGATGCCCGCGGCACCCGCACCGAGCACGATGATGATGGGCGCGAACGCCGCCCAGTCGATCGTGGGGGTCGTGAAACTCACGCGTCGGCCTCCTCGAGGGTGACGTGCGCGACGATGTCAGCCGACGGCTCGCGCAGGTAATCGATCGCGATCGCCGGGGCGAAGCCCAGCAGCAGCATGAGCCCGACGAGGGGCCACGCCACCAGGCGCTCGCGCAGGGTGAGGTCGCGGGTCGTCGCCGGCGCCGCCTCGGGGGCGGGTCCGGTGAAGACCTTCTTGTAGGTCAGCAGGATGTACAGCGCCGCGAGGACCACCGACACCGCGGAGACGATGACCGCCCACGCGGCGACCGGGTAGGCGCCCACGAGGACCATGATCTCCGACACGAACGGCGACAGTCCGGGCAGCGACAGCGCGGACAGGCCGACCACCAGGAACGTTCCCGCAAAGACGGGGACGATGCGCTGGAGGCCGCCGTACGCGTCGACGTCGGCAGTGCCGGTGCGGGCGATGAGGAAGCCCACCAGCAGGAACAGCGCGCCGGTCGACAGGCCGTGGTTGAACATGTACAGCGCCGCGCCCTCGACCGAGGTCTGCTGGAACGCGAAGATGCCGAGCACCATGATGCCGAAGTGGCTCACCGAGGTGAACGACACCAGGCGCATCATGTCCTTCTGGCCGATCGCGAGCAGCGCGCCGTAGATGACCGAGATGACGGCGAGCACGATGATCACCGGCGACGCCCAGTCGGCGGCCTCGGGGAACAGCGTGAGGCACAGCGTCAGCATGCCGAACGTGCCGATCTTGTCCAGGACGGCGACAAGCAGCGCGGTGGTGCCGGGGCGCGCGTTCTCCGCGACGTCGGGCAGCCACGTGTGGACGGGGACCATCGGCGCCTTGATCGCGAAGGCGAGGAAGAACGCCAGGAACATGAGGCGTTCCTGCGCCGTGGTGAGGTCGAGCGTGCCGGTGAGGTTGTCCGTGAGGAACGCCTGCTCCCCGCCGGGGCCCACGAAGTACAGCGCGACCACGCCGACGAGCATGACGAGTCCGCCGACCAGCGAGTACAGCAAGAACTTCACCGCGGCGTAGCGGCGCTGGGCGCCGCCGAACGAGCCGATGAGGAAGTACAGCGGGATCAGCATCGCCTCGAACAGCACGTAGAACAGGAAGACGTCGCGGGCGGCGAAGATGCCGACCATGAACGCCTGGCTGAGCAGCACCAGGGCGAGGTAGTGGCGACGGCGCGCGGGCACCTTGTCCTCACGCCAGGCGGCGAGGATGGTGAGCGGCACGAGGATCACGGCGAGCGCGACCATCAGCAGGCCGATGCCGTTGACGCCCAGCGCCCAGCTGGCCCCGATCTGGGGGATCCACGCGTAGGTCTCGGAGAACTGGAAGGCTCCGGCGTCGCCCTTGTCGAACTGCAGCGCCATGATGACGAACAGCACGGCCTCGACGACGGTGATGCCGAGCGCGATCTCCCGCACGCGGGTCAGGGCCGATGCGGGCAGTGCCCACAGCAGCGCTGCACCGAGCGCGGGGAGCGCGACGAGAACGGTCAGGAATGGGAACACGGTTTACAGACCCCCCACCACGATGACGGCGATGACGATGACCAGACCGACGAGCATCGTCGCCGCGTAGGAGCGGACCTGACCGGTCTGAAGCTTGCGGGATGCCGAGCCGAGGGAGCTCCAGCCACGGGCCTGCTTGTTCACTGCACCGTCGACGATCGCCGCATCGGCGTAGACGAGGGTGCGGGTGACGTGCTGGCCGGGGCGCTGGAACACGGCGCGGTTGACGGAGTCCTGGAAGAAGTCGTTGCGCGCGGTGATGGTCGCGAGCGACGCCGACGGCGCCTCCTGCGGGACCTCGGCCCGGCCGTACTTGAACCAGGCGCCGACGGCGCCGAGCGCGACAAGGATGAGCGTGAGCGCGACGATGACGGCGACGGGCAGCACGGGCTCGTGGTGCTCGACGTGTCCGGTCACGGGCTCAAGCCAGGTCGTGAAGCGGTCGCCGGTGGCGAGGATGAGACCCAGGAAGGCGGAGCCGACCGCGAGGATGATCATCGGCACGGTCATGAGCGCGGGGCTCTCGTGCGGGTGAACCTCGTCGGTCCAGCGGGCCTTGCCGTGGAACGTCATGAAGAACAGGCGCGACATGTAGAAGGCCGTGAGGCCGGCGCCGATGAGCGCGGTGAGGCCGAAGACCCACGGCTGCCATCCCTCGCCCACGAACGCGGACTCGATGATCTTGTCCTTGGACCAGTAGCCCGAGAAGGGCGGGACACCGAGGATGGCGAGCCAGCCGAGGCCGAAGGTCACCCAGGTGACGACCATCGCGCCCTTCAGCGCGCCGAAGCGGCGCATGTCGACCTGGTCGTTCATGGCGTGCATGACCGAGCCAGCGCCCAGGAACATGCCCGCCTTGAAGAAGCCGTGCGTGATGAGGTGGAAGATCGCGAACGCGTAGCCCACCGGGCCGAGTCCGGCCGCGAGCATCATGTAGCCGATCTGCGACATCGTCGAGGCGGCGAGCGCCTTCTTGATGTCGTCCTTCGCCATACCGATGAGCGCGCCGAGAGTCAGCGTGATGGCACCGACGATCGCCACCACCACCTGGGCGTTCGGGGCGCCCTCGAAGATGGGTGCGGAGCGCACGATCAGGTAGACGCCCGCGGTGACCATCGTCGCGGCGTGGATGAGCGCCGAGACGGGCGTGGGGCCCGCCATCGCGTCTCCCAGCCAGGACTGCAGCGGGAACTGCGCGGACTTACCGCACGCCGCGAGCAGCAGCGCGAGGCCGGCGGCCGTGAGCGTGGCCGTCGAGGCGTTGCCCGCGAGCTCGCCGATGGTGGCGAAGTCGAGCGCACCGAAGGTGGTGAACATGATGCCCATCGCGATGATGAGGCCGATGTCACCGATGCGGTTGACGACGAAGGCCTTGTTCGCGGCGGTCGCGTACTCGGGCTTGTAGTTCCAGAAGCCGATGAGCAGGTACGACGCGACACCCACGCCCTCCCAGCCGACGAACAGCAGGAGGTAGGAGTCGGCGAGCACGAGCAGCAGCATCGCGGCGACGAACAGGTTGAGGTAGGCGAAGAACCGGCGACGGTCCTTGTCGTGCTCCATGTAGGCCACGGAGTAGACGTGGATCAGCGTGCCGACGAACGTGATGAGCAGCACGAACGTGATCGACAGCGGGTCGGCGAGCAGGCCGACGTCCACGTGGAGATCGCCACCGGGGATGAAGGTGTAGAGCGTCGTGTCGAGCGCGCGCTCCTCGGCGGGCTTGCCGAGCATCTCGATGAGCGCGCCGAGGCCGACGAGGAACGCACCGCCCGAGGCGGCGACGCCCATCCAGTGGCCCCACGCATCGGCCCTGCGCCCGAGGCACAGGAGCACGGCTGCGCTGGCCAGCGGCAGGGCGATGGCGAGCCAGATGAGTGACTGCATGTGTTGCTTATCCCTTCAGCTCTGCCGGCTCGTCGAGCGAGATGGTCTGGCGGGCGCGGAACACCGCGATGATGATCGCGAGGCCCACCACGACCTCGGCAGCGGCGACGACCATGACGAAGAACGCCATGATCTGTCCGTCGAGCTCCCCGTGAATGCGGGAGAACGCGACAAGCGCGAGGTTCGCGGCGTTCAGCATGAGCTCGACGCCCATGAACGCGACGATGGCGTTGCGGCGCAGCAGCACGGCGGCGGCACCGATGGAGAACAGGATCGCCGCAAGGATGACGTAGTTCATGGGGTTCATCGGGACTCCCCCTCACCCTGGCGCGGGTTGCGGTCGTGCGCGTCACGCGGCGGCGCGTCCGCCGGCTTGGCGTCGTGGTCGGGGTTGTCGGGATCCGCCAGCTGGTGACGGAACTCCGCGCCCTCCTGCGTCTGGTGACGCGCCTCGAGGACGCGCGAGACCGAGTGGTCGATGGGGTTGCCCTCGGGGTCGAGCGCGGGAACGTCGAGCGCGTTGTGGCGCGCGTAGACGCCCGGCATCGGCTTGTTGACCGGGTCCGCACCCGCGAGGATGCGGGCCGCCTGCAGCTCCACCTGCGTGCGGCGAGGCGTGAGGCGCGGCGTGTGCGTCAGCACCAGCGCGCCCACGGCGGCGGTGATGAGCAGCGCGCCCAACACCTCCATCACCAGCACGTACTGGGAGAACAGCTCGATCGCGATCTCCTCGGGGTTGCCATCGGTGAACTGGTCGGAGGAGGTGAGCTCCACGCGGCCGATGACGGAGATCAGCAGCAGGGCGATGCCGCCAGCGCCGACGAGCGCGATCCAGCGCTGGCCCTTGATGGTCTCCTTGAGCGACTCGCGCTGGTCGACACCGACGAGCATGAGGACGAACAGGAAGAGCATCATGACCGCGCCGGTGTAGACGACGATCTGCACGACGCCGAGGAACGGGGCGCCCAGGCCCACATACGCGGCGGCGAGGCCACACATCACGGTGACGATGCTCATCGCGATGTGCGCGCCCTTGCGGGCGAACAGCAGCGACAGCGATCCGGTCACCGTGATGATGGCGACCACCCAGAAGAGGACTTCGTTGACCATGGTTAGATTCCGCTCCCCAGGTTTCCGGAGGCATGCTGCATGGACGTCTGGTGGTTGCGCACGTTCGCGTCCTGGTTCACGTACGCGCCCTTGCGGTGCTCGGGGTTCTCCTGGTGCGCGGCGCGGTTCTCGGGGAGCGTCGGGTCCTCGGGGCGGTTCTCCCGCACCCACTCCTTCTGCTCCTCGACGACCTTGAGGACATCCCCGCGGTAGTAGTCGTCATCCACGGTGCCGGGCACCATCGGGTGCGGGGCCGCGAGCATCGCCTCGCCCATGGGGGCCAGCAGGTCCTGCTTCTCGTAGATGAGGCCCTCGCGGGTGGGACCCGCGAGCTCGTACTCGTTGGTCATCGTGAGCGCACGCGTGGGGCACGCCTCGATGCACAGTCCGCAGAAGATGCAGCGCAGGTAGTTGATCTGGTAGACGCGGCCGTAGCGCTCGCCGGGCGAGTACTGCGCGTCCGGAGTGTTCGAGTCGGCCTCGACGTAGATCGCGTCCGCGGGGCACGCCCACGCACACAGCTCGCAACCGATGCACTTTTCGAGCCCGTCCGCATACCGGTTGAGCTGGTGCCGGCCGTGGTAACGCGGCATGGGCGCGACCTTCTTCTCCGGGTACTGCTCGGTGACGGTCGGCTTGAAGAAGTTGCGCAGCGTCACGCCGAAGCCGGCGACGGGCGCGAAGATCTTGCCGACGGGGCCGGCCTGCGGCAGGTTCGACACGAAGGGCTCGGACTTGCCGTCGCGTTCGCGGTTGACCTTCCAGACGTCATCCGATTCGGTCATGTCACTCGCCTCCTTCCGGGGCTCGGGTGGCGCTCGCGTCCACGGTCCGTCCGGACCGGGGCGAGGGGGGCAGGGTCTGGTGGGGAAGCGGCGGGACAGGGTAACCGCCGGCGAAGGCGTCCAGCACCTCGGGCTCAGTCGGCTCCGGCGGCGTCTCCTTGGCGGCCTTGGATTCCTTGGCGTCTGTGACGAAGCTGATCACGGAGATGGTGAGCAGGATGCCCACCAGTCCGGCCACGGCGTCGTAGACGTTGAGGTCGCGGCCCCACGAGTCGAACGCCTCGCGTCCCACGGAGAAGAACACGACCCAGGCGAGGCCCACGGGGATGAGGACCTTCCAGCCGAAGCGCATGAACTGGTCGTAGCGGAAGCGCAGCAGCGAGCCACGGATCCACACGAACACGAACATCAGCAGCCAGATCTTGAGGATCAGCCAGATGGGCGGGAAGATCCCGGAGTTGAGGAAGTCGGCGCCTGCCCACGAGGCGGGCCACGGCGCGTGCCAGCCGCCCAGGAACAGGGTGGCGGCCACGGCAGAGACGTTCACCATGTTCATGTACTCCGCGAGGAAGTACCAGGCGAACTTCATCGACGAGTACTCGGTCATAAAGCCGGCGACCAGCTCGCCCTCGGCCTCGGGGAGGTCGAAGGGAAGGCGGTTGGTCTCGCCGACCATGGAGATGACGTAGAGGATGAAGGCGGGGAACAGCGGCCACGCCCACCAGCGATCGGCCTGCGCCTCGACGATGCCCGACGTGGACATCGTGCCCGACAGCAGGAACACCGTGACGAGCGAGAGGCCCATCGCGAGCTCGTACGAGATCACCTGCGCCGTCGAGCGGACGGCACCCATCAGCGGGTAGACCGAGCCGGAGGCCCAGCCACCGAGCACGATGCCGTACACGCCGAGTGCGGCGCACGCGAGGATGAACAGCACCGCGACGGGGAAGTCGGTGAGCTGCAGCGGCGTGTAGATGTCCGTGCCGGGGATGTGGGTCACCGGGCCGAACGGGATCACCGCGAAGATGAGGAACGCGCAGAACACGGAGATCGCCGGGGCGACGATGTACAGCACCTTGTCCGACGCGCGGACGGTGATGTCCTCCTTCGTCAGCAGCTTCACCGCATCGGCCACCGACTGCAGGAGGCCGAAGGGGCCCTTGCGGTTGGGGCCGGGACGGCGCTGCAGGCGGCCGATGACGCGGCGCTCGAACCACACGGCGAACAGCACGCTCGTGAGGAGGAACACCAGGACGATGACGGCCTTGACGATGACGAGCCACAGCGGGTCATTCGCCAGCGCCTCGGCGACCGACAGGTCGGCCGGGTCGACGGTCTCGAGAGCGATCACGCCACTCCCCCCTTCACGGTGACGAGCGCGCCCGGCTCCACGCCGAGCTCCTGAGCCACCCATGCGCCGGGCGACTTGGTCGGCACCCACACCACGCCATCGGCCATACCCTCGGTCACGACGACCGGGAGCTCGAGCGATCCGTGAGCGGAGGCGACGGTGACGACACCCTCGGTCGCGCCAGCGGCCTCGGCCGTCTTCGCGGACAGGCGGGCGACGGCGGTGCGGCCGGTGCCGGCGAGGTAGGGCTCGCCGTCCTGCAGCGCGCCCTCGTCCACCAGCTGGTGCCACGAGGCGAGCACCACGGAGGCGCCAGGCTTCGCGTCGACCTTGGCGGCATCGACCTTGGGTGCCGCGGGACGCTCGCCCTTGGCGGGGGCGCCCAGGGCGGCGAGCTGCTCGTTGGCATCCGCAACGGTGCCGGTCTTCAGGTCGACACCCAGCTCGCGGGCGAGCAGGTCGAGCACGCGGTGGTCGCCCATCGCGTCGGTCTTGATCGCCGTGGCGAAGCCGCGCAGGCGACCCTCCCAGTTGACGAACGTTCCGGCCTTCTCCGAGGGCGGGGCGACGGGCAGCACCACGTCGGCGTGCTCGGCGACCTCGCCGCGGCGGACCTCGAGCGACACCACGAACGGCGTGCGCGCGAGGGCCTCGCCCATGGGGCCGGTGAGGTCGGACGGCGTCACGCCACCCACGACGAGCGCGCCCACCTTGCCGGCGGCGGCATCGGCGATGATCGCGGCCGCGTCGCGGCCGGGGGTCTCGGGAAGCGAGGCCACGCCCCACGCCTCGGCGACCGTCTGGCGGGCCGATGCGCTGGCGACGTCGCGGCCGCCGGGCAGCAGGTCCGGCAGCGCGCCGGCCTCGAGCGCTCCGCGCTCACCCGCACGGCGCGGGATCCACGCGAGGCGGGCGCCGGTGCGCTTGGCGAGCGCGAGGGCCTGGGTGAAGGCACCGGGCGAGCCGGCGAGACGCTCGCCGACCACGATGACGGAGCCCTCGGCCTTAAGCGCCTCGGCGGCGTCGGTGGAGGCCTTGATCGCGGCGAACGCCTTGCCCTCGCCGCCGGGGGCGGTGGGGATGAGCGTCGCGTTCAGCTTCTCGGAGCCGCGCGTCGCGAACGGGGCGATGGTGAAGACCTGCTGGCGGCCAAGCGACTTGCGCAGGCGCAGGAACACCACGCCGCCCTCGTCCTCGGCCTCGAAGCCGGCGAGCAGGACCGCGGGGGCCTTCTCCAGGTCGCCGAACGTGACGCCCATGCCGGTGCCGGCAACGGTCGCGCCGAGGAACGCCTGCTCCTCGTCGGACGCGACGCGCGTGCGGGCGTCGACGTCGTTGGTGCCGAGGGCCACGCGGGCGAACTTGCCGTACGCGTAGGCGTCCTCGAGGGTGACGCGGCCGCCGGGAAGCACGGCGGCGCCCTGCGCGGTGTCACCTTCGGTCGCGGCCTTGAGGCCGGCGGCGGCGGCCGCGAGGGCGTCGGGCCATGACGCCTCGTGCAGCTCGCCGTCCTCCCCACGCACGAGCGGGCGGGTGATGCGGTCGGACAGGTTCTGCCACGCGAAGGCGAAGCGGTCCTTATCGGTGACCCAGTCCTCGTTCACGACCATGTCCTGGTCGGCGAGGCGGCGCAGGATCTTGCCGCGGCGGTGGTCCACGCGGATCGCGGCGCCCGACGAGTCGTGCTCGGCGATGCCGGGGCTCGAGATCAGGTCGAAGGGGCGCGAGCGGAAGCGGTAGGCGGCCGAGGTCAGCGCGCCCACCGGGCAGATCTGGACGGTGTTGCCCGAGTAGTACGACGAGAAGGCCTTGCCAGACTCGTCCTCGGCGGCGACGCCGATCGGCTCGTAGCCGTCGAAGTCGAGCACCTCCTCGTTGAAGGTACCGATCTGCTGCATCGCGCCGCGGTTCTGCAGGTCGATGAACGCGTCTCCCGCGATCTCCTTCGAGAAACGGGTGCAGCGCTGGCACAGGATGCAGCGCTCACGGTCGAGGAGGATCTCGGAGCTGAGCGCGAGGGGCTTCTCGAAGACGCGCTTGACGTCGATGAAGCGCGACTCGGGGCGGCCGTTGCTGAGCGCCTGGTTCTGCAGGGGGCACTCGCCACCCTTGTCGCAGACGGGGCAGTCGAGGGGGTGGTTGATGAGCAGCAGCTCCATGACCCCCTTCTGCGCCTTGTCGGCGGCCTCGGAGGTGTGCTGCGTGTTGACGACCATGCCCTCGGACACGGTCATCGCGCACGACGGCTGCGGCTTGGGGAAGGCGCGCAGGTTGCCGTCGGGGCCGGGGCTCGCGACATCCACGAGGCACTGGCGGCACGCGCCGGCGGGCTTCAGCGCCGGGTGGTCGCAGAAGCGCGGGATGTCGATGCCCACCTGCTCGGCGGCGCGGATGATGAGCGTGCCCTTGGCAACGCTCACCTCCTTGCCGTCGATCGTCAGGGAGACGGTGTCGACGGCCGCAGCCTTCTCGGGGGTGGCGGTCATGCGTGGGCCTCCTCGATGGCCTTCGTCTCGTAGTCGAACAGCGCCGACGCGGCGTGGTCGAACGGGCAGCAACCCTCGGTCACGTGACGCTCGTACTCCTCGCGGAACAGCTTCACGGAGCTCGAGATGGAGCTCGTCGCGCCGTCGCCCAGCGCGCAGAACGCGCGGCCAAGGATGGACTCGCAGGTGTCGAGCAGCTGCTGGATGTCCGCCTCGGTGCCGCGTCCGCCCTCGACGCGCTTCAGGATCTGGGTGAGCCAGAACGTGCCCTCGCGGCATGGCGTGCACTTGCCGCACGACTCGTGCTTGTAGAACTCCGTCCAGCGGGTCACGACGCGCACCACGCACGTGGTCTCGTCGAAGATCTGCAGGGCACGGGTACCGAGCATCGAGCCCGCGGCGCCCACCGACTCGTAGTCGAGCGGGGTGTCCAGGTGCTCGTCGGTGAAGATCGGGGTCGACGAGCCGCCGGGGGTCCAGAACTTCAGCTTCTTGCCGTCGCGCATGCCGCCGGCCATGTCGATGAGCTCGCGCAGGGTGATGCCCAGCGGAGCCTCGTACTGGCCCGGGCGGGTGACGTGGCCGGACAGCGAGAAGATGCCCATGCCCTTCGAGCGCTCGGTGCCCATGGCGGTGAACCACTCGACGCCGCGGTCGACGATCGCGGGCACCGAGGACACTGACTCGACGTTGTTGACGACCGTGGGGCGGGCGTACAGGCCAGCGACGGCCGGGAACGGGGGCTTCAGGCGGGGCTGGCCGCGGCGGCCCTCGAGCGAGTCGAGGAGCGCGGTCTCCTCGCCGCAGATGTAAGCGCCGGCGCCCGCGTGGACGGTGACGTCAAGGTCGAAGCCAGAGCCGTGGATGTTCTTGCCCAGGTGGCCTGCCTCGTATGCCTCGCGCACTGCCTGCAGCAGGCGGCGGTACACGTGGGTGACCTCTCCGCGCAGGTAGATGAAGGCGTGGTTGCAGCCGATGGCGAAGGACGTGATCGCGACACCCTCGATGAGGATCTGCGGGGCCGACAGCATGGTCGGAATGTCCTTGCAGGTGCCAGGCTCCGACTCGTCGGCGTTGACGACGAGGTAGCGGGGGCCGCCATCGTCCGGGGGCAGGAAGCCCCACTTCATGCCGGTGGGGAAGCCCGCGCCGCCACGGCCGCGCAGGCCGGAGTCCTTGACCATCTGGATGATGTCGCCGGGCTCCATGCCGAGGGCCTTCTTCAGCGCGCCGTAGCCGCCGTGGCTCTCGTAGGTGCTCAGCTTCCAGGACTCCTCGGCGTCCCAGGTGGCCGTGAGGACGGGGGTCAGGTCGGTCATCGCTTCTCCTCCCAGCCCTGCTCGCGCGCGATCTTCAGTCCCGCGAGAGTGGGGTCGCCCAGGCCCTGGTCCTCGTTGGCGCGGCCGTCCTCGAAGCCGGCGAGCACGCGCTCGGTCTCCTTGAACGTGCCGACCTTGTGGGATCCGCGGGTGGGCTTGACGTCGCGTCCCTCGAGGATGTCGTCCACCACGCGCAGCGCGCGGTCGGGCGTCATGTTGTCGAAGAACTCCCAGTTGACCATCATCACGGGCGCGTAGTCGCACGCCGCGTTGCACTCGATGCGCTCGAGCGTGATCTTGCCGTCGCCGGTGGTCTCGTCGTGGCCGACGCCACACTTCTCGGAGACCTGTCGCCAGATCTCGTCGCCGCCCATGACGGCGCACAGCGCGGTGGTGCACACGCCCACCTGGTACTCGCCGTTGGGGCGGCGCTTGTACTGCGTGTAGAAGGTCGCGACGGCGCTGACCTCGGCGGAGGTCAGGTCGACGGTCTTCGCGCAAAACGCGATGCCGTCGGGGCTCACGTAGCCGTCCACCGACTGCACGAGGTGCAGCAGCGGCAGCAGCGCGGAGCGCTTGACGGGATAGCGGCCGACGATGTCGGCGGCGTCCGTCTCGAGCTGCGCGAGGGTCTCAGCGGTATAGGTCATCGGTCCACGCCTCCGAGCACCATGTCGATCGAGGCGATGGCGACCACGACATCGGCCACCTGGCCGCCCTGGGCCATGATCGACAGCGCCTGCAGGTTGTTGAATCCCGGGTCGCGGAAGTGCGCGCGCCACGGCTTGGTGCCGCCGTCGGACACCAGGTGCACGCCGAGCACACCCTTGGGGCCCTCGATGGCCTGGTAGACCTGGCCGGCCGGGACGTCGAAGCCCTCGGTGACCAGCTTGAAGTGGTGGATCAGCGCCTCCATGGACTCACCCATGATGTGCTTGATGTGCTCGGGCGAGTTGCCCTGGCCATCGGACCCGATCGACAGCTGAGCGGGCCACGCGATCTTCTTGTCCTCGACCATGACCGGCCCGTCGCCCAGCCTCTCGAGGCGGTCGGCGCACTGCGCGACGATCTTCAGCGACTCGTAGCACTCCTCCATGCGGATGACCATGCGCGACCACGCGTCGTCGTCCGTCGAGGTGGGGACCTGGAAGTCGTAGGTCTCGTAGCCGCAGTACGGCTCGGCCTTGCGAAGGTCGTACGGCAGGCCCGTCGAGCGCAGGATGGGACCGGTGATGCCCAGCGCCATGCAGGCCGACAGGTTCATGGTCGCGACGTTCTTGAGGCGGCCCTTGAGGATCGGGTTCTCCATCTGGAGCAGGGCCAGCTCGTCGAGGCCCTCCTTCACCTTGGGGATCATGTCGCGGATCATCGCGACGCCACCCTCGGGCAGGCCCTGGGCCACGCCGCCGGGGCGGATGTACGCGTTGTTGGTGCGCAGGCCGGAGATCGCCTCGATGACGCGGAAGGTCTCCTCGCGCGCCACGAACGCGGTGGTCATGATGGTGGTGGCGCCCAGCTCGTTACCGCCGGTGCCGACCGCGACGAGGTGGGAGCCGATGCGCGTGAGCTCGGCCATGAGGACGCGCAGCACGGAGGCGCGCTCCGGCACGTCGTCGGTGATGCCGAGCAGCTTCTCGACGCCAAGGCAGTAGGCGAGCTCCTGGGTCATGGAGGCCACGTAGTCCATGCGCGTGCAGAACGTCACGCCCTGGGTCCAGGTGCGGAACTCCATGTTCTTTTCGATGCCCGTGTGGAGGTAGCCGATGCCGGCGCGGGCCTCCGTGACGGTCTCGCCCTCGATCTCGAGCATGACGCGCAGCACGCCGTGCGTCGACGGGTGCTGGGGGCCCATGTTCATGACGATGCGCTGCTGGCCAAGGCGCACTGCCTCGTCGGCAACCTCGGACCAGTCGGAGCCGTAGACGGTGTACTCGGGGACCTCGGGGTCTTCGAGGATGGGCCCGGTGGCGTTCGCGTTGGTGCTCATCGGTACTGCCTCCGCTCGTCGGGCGACGGAACCTCGGCGCCCTTGTACTCGACGGGGATGCCGCCGAGCGGATAGTCCTTGCGCTGCGGGTGGCCTACCCAGTCGTCCGGCATCTCGATGCGGGCGAGCGAGGGGTGGCCGTCGAAGACGATGCCGAAGAAGTCCCAGGTCTCGCGCTCGTGCCAGTTGTTCATCGGGTAGATCGAGGTGATCGACGGGATGTGCGAGTCGCCGTCGGCGACGGCAACCTCGAGGCGCAGGCGGCGGTTGTGGGTGATCGACTGCATCGGGTAAACCGCGTGCAGCTCGCGGCCGGTGTCGGCCGGGTAGTGCACGCCGGAGACTCCCAGGCACATCTCGAAGCGGAGGTCCTGGTCGTCGCGCAGGTGCTGGGCGACGGCGAGGAGGTGCTCGCGGGCGATGTAGAGCGTGAGCTCGCCGCGGTCCACGACGACGTACTCGATGGCGGCATCGGCGTCGTCGCCGAGCAGCTCGGTGAGGACGTCGACGACCCCGTCGAACCATTCGCCGTAGGGGCGCTCGGAGGCGCCGGGCATCTGGACGTGCTGGATCAGGCCGTCGAAGCCGGACGTGTCGCCCTTGGCTCCGAACATTCCCTCACGCACATTGATGAGGGTGAGGGGCTCGCGACCGGCGGGTGCCACCGCCTCGAGGTTCTTGTCGTCCGTCACCGCAGCAGGCCCTTCATCTCGGAGGTGGGCGTCGCGGCGAGCGCGGCGGCCTCGGCCTTGCGCGCGATCTCCTTGCGGTGGGACAGCATCGGGTACTGCTTCACCTGCTCCTGAAGCTCGATGAGGGCGTTCAGCAGCATCTCCGGGCGCGGCGGGCAGCCGGGCAGGTAGATGTCGACCGGGATGACGTGGTCAACGCCGGGAACGATCGCGTAGTTGTTGAACATGCCGCCGGAGGAGGCGCACACGCCCATGGAGATGACCCACTTGGGCTCGGGCATCTGGTCGTAGACCTGACGCACGATGGGGGCCATCTTCTGCGAGACGCGGCCGGCGACGATCATCATGTCAGCCTGGCGGGGCGAGGCGCGGAACACCTCGGCGCCAAAGCGCGCGATGTCGAAGCGGGACGTTCCGGTGCCCATCATCTCGATCGCGCAGCAGGCGAGGCCGAAGGTGGCCGGCCACAGCGAGCCGGACCGTGCCCAGCCCACGAAGTTCTCGACCGTCCCCAGCAGGAACGGGGGTGCGCTGTCGTCGTGTGCCATGTCGATTTACTCCCAGTCGAATCCGCCGCGTCGCCACTCGTACACGAACGGGATCGTGATGAGGGCGAGGAACGTCATGGTGGCGATGAGCCCGAACCAGCCGAGCGCGTCGTGTGCGATCGCCCAGGGGTACAGGAACACCACCTCGATGTCGAACACGATGAAGCTCATCGCGACGAGGTAGTACTTAATCGGGATGCGTCCGCCGCCGGCGGCTCCCGGGGTGGGCTGAAGGCCCGACTCGTACTGGTCGAGCTTCGCCGCGTTGTAACGCTTGGGACCGATCAGGTTGCTGGCCATGAGGCCGGCCGCTGCCATGAGTCCCGCGATGACGATCATCACCACGATCGGCACGTACGGATTCACTGGTCGACTCCCTCGCTTGTCAGGTCCATGGGTGGGTTCACGCCGCTCATGCGGCTGGCGCGATCTTGGTCAGGGTGGATAGGAGCCTGTCGGCCCAGTCCCCGCCGCGCGGCTCGTAGACGTCCGCGAGCAGTTTATGCGTAAACCTCATGATCAACGGCTGGGGCAACCCGTACCGGGTGCACACCTTCATCACCTGCGGGTGAGACACCAGTTCGGCGAAGACCCTGCCGAGCGAGTAATACCCGCCGAGGTCCTCCTTCATCTGGCGCGCGTAGCCCGCGAGCGCCGCCTCCTTGGCGACGTCGGTCGTGGCATCGCGCCAGGCAACCATGGCCTCGGTGGCGCGGCGCGCTGCCTGCATCGCGTAGGCGATTCCCTCGCCGTTGAACGGGTTGACCATGCCGCCCGAGTCGCCCACGAGCATCATGCCGGGGACGTAGTGGGGCTGGCGGTTGAACGCCATGGGGATGGCCGCGCCCTGCACCTTGGCGGTGGGGGCGTCCGGGTCGATCTCCCAGTCGGTGATGCCGTGCCGGATCCAGCCGTCGAACAGCGCGCGGTGGTCGAGGCCGGAGGGCTGGCCGTTCGGGCTGAGCGTCCCGAGGCCGATGTTCGCGGTGCCGTCGCCGAGGGGGAAGATCCAGCCGTAGCCGGGAAGGAGGTTGGACTTGCCGGGCTCGCCGTCCCAGATGGTGAGGTGCCCCTCCATCCACTCCTCGTCGTGGCGGGGGGTCTCGAAGTAGGTGCGGACGGCGACGCCCATGGGGCGGTCGTCCTTGCGCTCCATGCCGAGGCCGAGCGCGATGCGGGCGCTGACGCCGTCGGCCGCGATCACGACGGGGGCGGTGAAGGTGACCTCGTCGCCCACCTTGCGACCCTTCTCGTCGGTCTCCTTGGCGGTGACGCCGATGACGCGGCCGGAGTGCTCGTCGCGCACGGCGCCGGTGACGAACCAGCCCTCGCGGACGTCGGCACCCGCGGAGCGGGCGTGCTCGGCGAGGCGGTGGTCAAAGTCGGCGCGCGCGAGCGACAGGCCGTAGTTCGGGAAGGAGTCCTGCTCGTGCCACGGGAACTCGAGGCGGTGTCCGCCGCCCACCATGCGCAGGCCCCAGTTCGGAATCCAGCCCTCCTCGCGGGGGGTGGGCAATCCGATCAGATCCAGCTCGCGCACGGCGCGGGGAGTGAGACCGTCGCCGCAGACCTTCTCGCGGGGGAAGCGCGACTTCTCGAGAGCTATGACGTTAAATCCCTCGGATGCCAGGTAGTACGCGGCGGCGGAGCCTCCAGGCCCAGCGCCCACCACGATGACATCTGCTGTGGATTTCACGCACACAGCCTACGCGGTGTCAAGGGGTGCCCGTGCACATAAATGCCCTGGCTTCCGCACAAATAAAGGCACTCTTGCGTTGCGTAAATCGGGACCAAGGTCCCCGGGACCCTCGTCCCGGGCGGTGCGCGGACACCGTTAGCGAGCCAACGCATCGGCCGTCGACGGGGTTCCAGCGGCCGCACCCTAGGCTTGCCGCATGAGCATCGGCGCGACATGGGCGGGCACGCACACCTTCGAGGCCGCTGGCCTCATCGAGGCCACGAGCATCGATCAGGTCCAGGACCTCCTCACCACCACCGACGGGCCGGTCCGCGCCCTCGGCACTCGCCACAGCTTCAACGACCTCGCCGACACCGCCGGCACGCTCGTCACCGTCACGGGCATCCCCGCCAACCCCGTCCTCGACGAGCGGGCCCGCACCGTCACCGTCGGCGCCGGCATCAGGTACGGCGTCCTCGCCGCCTGGCTCCACGAGCGCGGCTGGGCGCTGCACAACATGGGCTCGCTCCCCCACATCTCCGTGGGAGGCGCCATCGCGACCGGCACCCACGGCTCCGGGGTGACGAACGGCTGCCTGTCCGATGCGGTGGCGGCCCTGACGTACGTGGGCGCCAGGGGCGCGGTGCGCACCATGTCGCGCGGCCAGGAGGGCTTCACGGCGCTTCCCGTGGGGCTGGGCGCCTTCGGCATCGTGGTGCGCGTCACGCTCGACATCCAGCCCGCCTACACGGTGCGTCAGGACGTGTACCGCGGCCTGCCATGGGCGGCGCTGCTGGACGACCTCTCGGGAGTCATGAGCGCCGGCTACTCCGTCAGCGCCTTCACCACGTGGGACGAGGACACTGTCCAGCAGGTGTGGCGCAAGAGCCGCGTGGGTGAGGGCGAGGCGCCGGGCCCCGACTGGCTCGGCTCGCGCCTGGAACTGCCGGAGGAGTCGGGGCTCGTCGACGCCGACCCCGCGGCCCTCACGGTGCGCGGAGGCGTCGAGGGGCCGTGGCTCGAGCGGCTTCCTCACTTCCGGCTCGACCACACGCCCTCGAACGGCGACGAGATCCAGACCGAGTACTTTGTGGCGCTCGAGGACGGGGCCGATGCCCTCGTCGCCGTGCGTGCCATGGCGGCGGACATCGCCCCCCACCTGCTGGTCACGGAGCTGCGCACCCTCGCGGCGGACGACCTGTGGCTGTCGGGGGCGTACGGCCGCGACACCCTCGCCATCCACTTCACGTGGCGCAACCGGCCCGCCGAGGTCGCGGCGCTCACGCCGCGCATCGAGGAGGCGCTCGCCCCGTTCGGCGCGCGGCCCCATTGGGGAAAGGTGCACACCATGACGGCCGATGCCGTGGCGGCCGCCCATCCGATGCTCGGCCAGGCGCGCCTGCTGTTCGACGCGCTCGACGTCGACGGCCGCTTCGCGAACGCCCACCTGCGCCGCCTGGGAGTCCGTTCCTAACGTCGCGTCGGGACCCAGGCCCGGCGCGGCGTACCCTCGACGGGTGAGCGTCCAAGCAGCCACCCCGGGTCCGCTGACCGTCCGCACCGTCGAGATCGACCACCCCGGGGATCTCATCTCCCGCCTCCCCCAGCCAGGCATCTCCTGGGTCAGGCGCGGCGAGGGAATGGTCGCCTGGGGAGAGGTGGCCAGGCTCGACACTGCCGGCACCCACCGCATCGACGAGGCCGACGCCTGGTGGCGCCGCGTCACCCGCCACGCGGTGGTGCGTGATGACGTTCACCAGCCCGGCACCGGGCTCATCGCCTTCGGGTCCTTCGCGTTCGCGGACTCCTCGTCGGCCGGCGGCGCGCTCATCGTCCCGCGCTACGTCCTGGGGCTGCGGGGAGACTCCGCGTGGCTCACCGTCATCTCCGAGGACGGCGCCACCCCCATGCCCGACCTCGACGAGGCGACTGCCGACCCCACCCCCGTGGCCCCCGTTCCTGCCGTGGCCTTCGACGAGGGTGACCGAGCGGCCTGGGAGGCCGCCGTCACCCAGGCCGTCGCGCGCATCGGCGCGGGCGAGCTCGACAAGGTGGTGCTGGCGCGAGCGGTCGCGGCCACCGCATCGGCCGCCATCGATACCCGCGCCGTCCTCGCGCGCCTCGCCGAGGACTACCCCAGCTGCTGGACGTTCGCCATCGACGGCCTGGTGGGCGCCACCCCCGAGCTGCTGGCCCGCGTGGACCACGGCCTCGTGACATCCCGCGTGCTCGCCGGCACCATCCGCCCCACCGGGGACGAGACCGCGGACCTCGCCCACGCGGCGGCGCTAGCGCGCTCGTCGAAAGACCGCGAGGAGCACGAATACGCCGTGCGCTCGGTGCGCGACGTGCTCGAGGCTCACTGCGGATCGGTCAACGTTCCCGAGGAGCCCTCCGTCCTCCACCTCCCCAACGTGATGCACCTCGCGACCGACGTCACGGGAGTCCTCAGCCACAACGCGTCGGCGCTCGAGCTGATCCGCGAGCTGCACCCGTCGGCCGCCGTGTGCGGCACACCCACCCTCACCGCGGCGCGCATCATCGACGAGCTCGAGGGCCTCGACCGTGCCCGCTACGCCGGCCCCGTCGGGTGGATCAACGCCGCCGGCGACGGCGAGTGGTGCATCGGCCTGCGCTCGGCCGAAATCTCCCCCGATGACCCCACGCGCCTGCGCCTGTTCGCCGGCTGCGGCATCGTGGCGGCGTCCGAGGCCGGCTCCGAGTGGGCCGAGTCGGAGGCCAAGCTGGAGCCGATGCGAAGGGCGCTCGGCGCGCTCTAATCCGTCAGGCGCAGGCCTCCGCGGCGTACTGCTCGAGCACCCCGGCCGCGGCGATGAAGTCCTCGCCGGTCGCGTCCGTGATCGCCTCCATGTACCCGGCGAAGTCGAAGTTCGTGAGCGCCTCGACCTCCTCCTCGGTGAGCGTGGAGTAGTCGGGATCGGTGATGTCGACGCCCTCGGGGATGGCAGCCTGAAGGTCGCCCATGGCGCCCGTCACGGTGTCGAGCGACTCCACGATGGTGTCCCTGGCATCGGCCACCTCGCCGTCGACGTCGAGCCCGGTGAGCGTCGCACGGGCCTCGTCGAGGGACGCGAGCGCGCCGTCGATGTCGCTGGTATCCATACTGTCGGCGCTCAGGCCGAAGTCGCGGACCTCGTTGTACTCCGCGCAGAAGTCGCCGGCGGCGGCGGTGTCGTCTGGCGTCGAAACGTCGGGCAGAGAGGTGGCGGTGGCGGTCTCCATCGGCTCCGCCGATGTCTCGGCTGCGGTCGCGGCGCCCGTCGGCTCGTCGTCCGCGTCACCCCCCGAGCAACCGGCGAGCAGGACGCCCGCCACCACAAATGCCGCCATGAACCGTGCCCCCGTTGTCTTCATGACTGCGAACCTACCGAAGTCACGCCCCTCGCGCGTGTCGGCGGGCATGGGCACAATGAGGAGGGACCCGCAGCGCAGGGAGGCGCCATGACCCACACCGGACACGTCCACGCTCACGCCGCCGAGCCGATGGCGGACTTCTCGCGCGAGTCGTGGGAGGCGAAATACCGCGAGCGCGAGGCGCTGTGGTCGGGCCAGCCCAACGCTCCCCTCGTGGACGAGGTCGAAAACCTCGCCCCCGCATCGGCCCTCGAGGTGGGGTGCGGCGAGGGGGCCGATGCCGTGTGGCTTGCGACGCAGGGCTGGCAGGTGACGGGCGTGGATCTGTCGGCAACGGCGCTCGCGCGCGCCCAGGTGCACGCCGAGGCCTCGGGAGTCGCGGCGCACGTGACGTTCACGGATGCGGCGATCGGCGACGTCATCGCCGCGCACGGGCCGTGGGAGCTCGTCACGTCGATGTACACGCACCCCGGCGAGGGCGGCCGGTGGCTCGTCGAAACGCTCGCCGCGGCGGTGGCGCCCGGCGGCAGACTCCTCGTGGTGGGCCACCATCCGACCGACCCGCATGCGGCCGAGCATCCCGACCTCGCGGACGCGGCCTTCGCCGCGGAGGACGTGGCCGATGCCCTCGACCGCTCGGAGTGGGAGGTGTCAGCGTCCATCCGCGAGCGCACCACGCTGGGTGAGGGTGGTCACGAGCGCCTGTGGCGCGACTCGGTGCTGGTGGCGCGCCGCCACGGCTGACCCTGCCGCCACCACCTCGCCACCCCGGTCTTCGGTCCCAGGCCGGCCCGCGCATCGGCCATTACCGTCCGATCATGAGCGTCGACACCACCTGGGCCTACCGCCTCATCGCCCCGTACCGATTCGAGCGCGTCGAGGTGCCGGTGCCCTCGGAGCCGAAGCCTGGCGAGCTCGTGGTGCGCCTGACCGCGGGTGCCGTATGCGGCTCCGACCTTCCCTTCGCGCGCGGCGCCCTGGTGCCCGAGGGCGGGCCCCGCCAGCCGGGACGGCCGATGCACGAGGTGGTGGGCGAGGTGCTCGCGAGCGCCCACGTGGACTTCTCCCCCGGCGACCGCGTGGTCGGCTGGGCCTCGAACTGGGATGCGCTGCGCGGCGTGTTCGTGACGCGCGGCGACCAGGTGGCGCGGGTGCGCATGGACACGTCCGATGCGCTGGCCACCGTCGCGCAGTCGGTCGCCTGCCTGTTCACTGTCTTCGACCGGCTGGGGCCGCTCGCCGGGCGGGCGGTCGGGATCGTGGGCGTGGGGCCGTTCGGGCTCATGGCGTCCGTCCTCGCGCGGGACCTGGGCGCGGGGCGCATCGTGGGCATCGACCCGCTTGACCGCGCCGCTGACGCCGAGGGGCTCGGCTTCGACGCCCTGGTGCCGCTGAACTCGCGCGTGTGGGCGGCGGGGATCGCGGACTCGGACAGGCCGGACATCGTGATCGAAATGGTGGGCCACCAGAGCGCCACCGTGGCCGACTCCATGAACGCCGTCGCCCCCGGCGGCACCGTCGTCGCCTTCGGCGTCCCGGACGACGACTGGTACGCGCTGCCGATGCGCTCCTTCTTCCGCCGCGGCGGCACCCTCGTGACGGGAGTCACGCGCCACCACCGGGCGATGCTCGAGAAGGCGCAGGACTACCTCATCGCCAACCCGTGGTTCGCGGAGCGCATGGTCACCGACGTGGTGCCGATCGAGCGGGTGGAAGACGCGTTCGCGGCGGCCTGCCACCCGCGTCCGGGGCAGCGCAAGGTGGTCCTCAGCGTCGGCTGACGGCTCGCGTCAGCGCAGCACCGCCTGGATCACCTCAAGCCCCGAGACGGGCCGCGCGAGGGCCCTCGTCAACGCCTCGGCGCTCGCCACCCGCGTGTGCGCCACGCCGTAGCCGGCACACAGCGCCGCGAGATCGGCCCCGTGGGGCGTGGTGAAGACACGCTCGACGTTCGCCGCGGGCGCCGCCGAATGCTCGAGTCCGCCGAAGATGGTGCCGCCGTGGTCGTCGATCACCACGATCCTGAGGCGCGGCCGGCGCTCGCGCGGGCCCACCAGCAGGCCGCCCACGTCGTGCAGGAACGTCACGTCCCCCATGAGCGCACTCACGGGGGCGCCGGCGGCCAGCGCCATCCCGGCGGCGGTCGAGACGGTGCCGTCGATGCCGGCGAGACCGCGGTTGGCGATGAGGATGGGCGCCTCGCCGGGCGCCCAGGCGGGAGCGACCCTGTCGGCGGCGCGGATGGAGCCGGACGACCCCAGCAGCGCCAGGCCTCCTGGCGCGAGCGAGGCGAGGAAGGCGGCGCCGATCGCGTCGCGGTCCCATGCAGGCTCGGGCGCGACCAGGGCCGATGCCGCCGCGTGCCAGCGCGCGAGCCACGGCGAGTCGCCCAGCGCCAGCGTGCCGTCGGCGCGGGTGGTCCACGCGTCGGGGACGGCGCGCAGCACGCGCTCCGCGTGGCGCGGGGCCTCGCGCCAGCGCGCGCCGTGAGCCGCGACCATGAGCGCGGGGGCGTCGGCGATGAGCCGCTGGACCGGCCGGGTCAGCGTCGGACGGCCGATGACCACCACCTGGTGCACCTGACGCGCCAGGTCGGCGCCCGCATCGGCCGCCAGCAGCTCGAGGTAGGCAGGGATGCAGGCGTCTCCGGCGCGCGCGCCCGACGTGGGCTCGGCGAGCAACGGCCAGCCGTGCGCCTCCGCCACGAGCCGCGCGATATCGCCGGCACCGTCACCCGCGATCACGACGCCGCGCTCGACGGCGGGCAGCGGCGCGGGGTCGGGCGCGACGGGGAGGCCGTAGGCCCCGCTCGACGGGTGCCCCTCGACGCGCGGGACGTCGTCCCACACGCCGTTGTCCGGGCCCAGGGGGTCGCGGAACTCGAGGTTGAGGTGCACGGGACCGGGCGTGCCGGTCATGTCGTCCCGCGCGGGGTCGCCCAGCGCGACGCCCACGGCCCGCATCGCAAGGCGGGCCGCGCGGCCCGGCTCGTCGCCGTCCGCGGGAGCGGCAACATCGGCGCTCCAGCGCACGAAGGTGCCGAAGATGCCCACCTGATCCGTGGTCTGGTTGGCGCCCACGCCGCGCAGCTCGCCGGGCCGGTCGGCGGTGAGCAGGAGGAGCGGCACCCCCGCGTGATGCGCCTCCATGACGGCCGGCATGAGGTTGCCGACCGCGGTGCCGGAGGTGGTGACGATGGCGACCGCGCGCGGCTCACCCGTCGCAGCGCCGCCGCGCGCGAGGCCGAGCGCCAGGAACGCTGCCGAGCGCTCGTCGATGCGGACGTGAAGGTCAACGCCGGGCGCGCCGAGCGGCGGGTTGTCCGCCCCGGCCTCCGCGAGGGCGTGCGCCAGGGGGCCCGAGCGCGAGCCGGGGCACAGGACGAACTCCCTCACACCGCTGGCGGCGAGCGCCGCGATCAGCTCGCGGGCAAACTCGGCGGACGGATGGCTCACACGATCACCTCGAGGTCCTGGGCGCCCATGCGCCCGTCGATGGGAAGCCACGTGCGCGCCACGGTGTCGGTGGCGAGCAGCGCCCCGGTGCCGAGCCCGCACGCCAGCGGCTCGCGCGGCAGCGCCCGCGCGAGGGCCACCCCGGCGGCGAGGCCCACGGAGGACTCCATCGCGCTCGACACGACGATCGGCAGGTCTCCCACGCTGTCGGCGATTTCGAGCGCGCGGCGCACGCCCCCCAGGGGCTGCGCCTTGAGAATGACGACGTCGGCGGCGCCCGCGGCGATGACGGCATCGGCCGTGCCAGGGATGCGGATGGACTCGTCGGCCGCGATCGGCACGTCCACGCGCCGGCGCAGCACGGCCATGTCATCGACCGACGCGACAGGCTGCTCCGCGTACTGCAGGCCGGGCGCTCCCCCGGCGCGCGCGGCGCGGTCCAGCTGGGGAAGGCAGCGGGCCGCCTCGTCGAGGTCCCAGCCGCCGTTCACGTCGACGCGGACCGCGCCGGCGGGGCCCAAGGCATCGGCCACCGCCTCGACGCGGGCGAGGTCGGCGGCGAGGTCCGAGCCCCCGCCCACCTTGACCTTGGCGGTGATGCACCCATTCCTTGTCGCGTAGTCGCGCGCCGCGTCGGGGTCCACGAGAGGGACGATGGCGTTGACGGCAACGCTGTCGCGCTGCGGCGCGGGCCAGTGGCCGCGAGCGGCCTCCATCGCGGCCCTCCACCAGCGCGAGGCGCGCTCGGCGTCGTAGTCCGGAAACGGCGAGTACTCGCCCCAGTGCTCGCGGCCGGCCTCGTCGCGCGTACGGATCAGCACGCCGGAGCGGCGGGTGGTGGCGCGGAAACGGGTGGAGAGCTCGACGGCGAAGGGTCGGAACTCCATGCGCTCAGCCTACGGCCGCCACGTCCTCTGCTCTCGCCGCCTCGACGGCCCCTCGCCGCCTACCCGACCCCCCCGCAATCTGAACCAGGTGGCGCGTGACACGCCGTGGCATCGGCCGTCCTGACCCGCCGGCACCGGCGTGTCGGCCCCCGGATCGGTTCAAAGTGAGCGAGGGGGCGCGGATACGCTGGCCGCATGAGCTCCGTGCCGACCCAGGTCTCTGACACGTTCGACGCCCAGCAGTGGCGGGCCATCGACGGCTTCCCCGACGGCGACATCACGTACCACCGGTGGGTGGCGCGCGACGGAGACACCGAGCGTGACCTTCCCGCGGTGCGCATCGCCTTCAACCGGCCGGAGGTGCGCAACGCGTTCCGCCCCCAGACTGTCGACGAGCTCTACCGCGCGCTCGATCACGCCCGTATGACCGACGATGTCGCCGCCGTGATCCTCACGGGCAACGGCCCCGCTCCCAAGGACGACGTGTGGGCGTTCTGCTCGGGCGGCGACCAGCGCATCCGGGGCCGCGACGGCTACCTGTACGAGGGCTCGGCCGCCGACGCCCCCGCCCACGGCGGCCGCCTCCACATCCTCGAGGTGCAGCGCCTCATGCGCACCATGCCGAAGGTCACCATCGCCGCCGTCAACGGCTGGGCCGCGGGCGGCGGGCACTCGCTTCACGTGGTGGCCGACCTGTCGATCGCGTCGCTCGAGCACGCGCGGTTCAAGCAGACCGACGCGAACGTGGGCTCGTTCGATGCCGGCTACGGCTCGGCGCTGCTGGCGCGCCAGGTGGGCGACAAGCGGGCACGGGAGATCTTCTTTTTGGCGCGCGAATACTCGGCGGCCGATGCGGAGCGCTGGGGCGCCGTCAACGAGGCGGTGCCGCACGCCGAGCTCGAGTCCACCGCGCTCGAGTACGCCAAGACCATCGCGACCAAGTCGCCACAGGCGATCAGGATGCTGAAGTTCGCGTTCAACCTCGCGGACGACGGCCTGGCAGGCCAGCAGGTGTTCGCCGGCGAGGCGACCCGCATGGCCTACATGACGGATGAGGCGCAGGAGGGTCGCGACGCCTTCCTCGAGCGCCGCGACCCCGACTGGACGCGCTTCCCCTACGCGTTCTGACGGCCGATGCCGAGGCGGCGCCCTGAGTTCACCATCACCGAGAATCGACCGCGAACCGGCCGTGACTCCCTCCGGCCCGCCGTGTATCTACCGCCAGGGGATGGGCGGGACGCTTAGGAGATGTCGATCGAGGTGGCGTTGGCCACACCCTTGTTCGGGATGAGCTCCACCCACGTGTTGCCGGGAACCAGCTCCACCTCCTCGCCCGCGGGCGTGGTGATGACGTACGGGTCGTATTGGCCGGCCTTCGACCAATCGACCTCGACCATCGAGTCGCCCGCGGCCACGTAGCCGGTGCCCGACTCGCCGGCGAGCAGCGTCTCCGGCACGGAGGAGCCGCCGTCGGAGGACGTGTACCGGACGGTGACCCACAGCATGATGACGTTTTCGGCGTTGAGCTGAGTGCCGTCGTCCTGCGTGTGGGGCTCGCCGCCCTCGATCCGCATCCACGAGGCCTCGTCGGCGTCCCAGCGCCAGCCCGGGTGCGAGTACTGCGACATCGTGATGTCGATGTTCGACACCTTCTTGCCCTCGTCGACCACGTTCGACGTCTGCGTCTCGTACGCGTAGGCGAACTGCTGGGCGGGCGCCGTCGCGTCGGTCTGCTCGTAGAAGTCGGCAGTGCGCCCGTACAGGTTGTGCGGGGCGCGGCGGTCGGAGGTGCGGTAGAAGCCGTAGTCGCCCGTGTCCTGCGCGATGACCTCCTGGCCGGAGTTCACCGTCGCGCTGATGAAGCGACCCTGCGCGCCGGAGAAGATCAGCGGCCCCTCCATCGAACCCATGATGTTCTTGTCCATCGGGCGCATGGAGCGCACCGGGCCGAGCGTCTCGGGGATGTCCGACTGGTACACCGCGAGCAGGCGGGAGATTCCCGACTCCACGTACTCCTCGAACACGATGTCGGCGTTCTGCACGTTCTGCTGCGGGCGGGCGTCGGCCGAGTTCTCGATCTTGATCGACAGCGCCGCGCGCCCCAGATCCGCCTCGTCTGCCTTCGTGGCGTCGAGGCCCGTCAGCGGCCACACCACGTCGGGGATGCCGTCGTCCGGCGCCTTCGGCACCGTGGTGCGCTCGACAGGCGTGGGCGATGCCGTCTGCGTCACCGCGGGCGCCTGCTCCACCTCAGGGGAGGAACACGCCGCCGCCACCAGGGAGGTCACGACGGCGAGGGCGGAGAGCGACAGGGCGCGGGTGGTCCTCATGCGGCCCAGTGTAGGGGCGCGCCTAGGCTGAGGGCATGAACTTCGCACGGCTCGTCGACGACCCCCGCACGGCCGTGGCCCAGGCGCTCGACGGCACCGTGGAGGGCATCGCCGCACGGACCTCCGGCTCGACCGGCGAGCCCCGCGAGGTGCTGGTGAGCGGCGCCGCGATGCGTGCATCGGCCACCGCGACGCTGGATCGCCTGGGCGGCGCCGGGCATTGGCTGCTCGCCGTCCCGGCCGACAGGATCGCCGGCGCGATGGTGCTCACCCGTGCCAGCGTGGCCGATGCCGCGGTCGCCCCGATGCCCCCCGGTACCTTCACCGCGACGGCCTTCGCGGCCGCCACCGCGGCCCTTCCCGCGGGCCGGCGGTACGTGTCGCTGGTGCCCACGCAGCTGCGGCGCGTGCTCGCCGACGAGGCCGGGGCGGCGGCGCTCGCCACCTTCGACGCGGTCCTCGTGGGCGGCGCCCCTCCCGGCATGGACCTGCCGTCGAACGCGGTGGAGACCTACGGCATGACGGAGACGAGCGGGGGCTGCCTGTACGACGGCGTGCCGCTCGACGGCGTCGACGTGCGGATCTCCTCCGATGGGCGCATCGAGCTGGCGGGGCCGATGCTCGCGGACGGCTACCGTGACGGCGACGACTCCGCGTTCGTGACGGACGCGGGCAGGCGCTGGTTCCGTACCTCCGACCTCGGCGACTGGGACGGCTCGCGCCTGACCGTCCATGGCCGCGCCGACCACGTCATCATCACCGGCGGCCACAACGTCCACCCGGCCGCGGTGGAGCGCGCGATGGCCGACGCCGGCGCACCCGAGTGCATCGTCGTCGGCCTGCCGGACGACGAGTGGGGCGAGCGCCTGGTCGGCGTCGTCACGGCGTCCGCCCCCGCGCTCGAGACCCTGCGCGAGCGCCTGACCCTTCCCCGCCACGCGCTGCCGCGCGCGCTCGCGCGCGTGCGGTCACTGCCGCGCACCGAGGCTGGCAAAATCGATCGGAGCGCCGCACGCGAGATCGCCGCGGCATCGGACCTCGAGGAGCACGCATGACCACCTCCCAGGACTGGGTCGCCGGGGCCCGTCCGCGCACGCTGTGGACCGCGATCTCGCCGGTCGCGGTGGGCACGGGCGCCGCGATCCTCCTCGACGGCTTCCGCCTGATCCCCGCGCTCCTCGCACTCGCCGTGGGCCTCGCCATCCAGATCGCGGTGAACTACGCCAACGACTACTCGGACGGCGTGCGCGGCACCGACATGGACCGTGTGGGCCCCGACCGCCTGGTCGCGACGGGCAAAGCCACCCCCACCGCCGTGCGCAACGCGGCGTTCCTCAGCTTCGGCGTCGCCGCGATCGCCGGCCTGGCGCTCGTGGCGGTCACCGAAACGTGGTGGCTGCTCGCCGTCGGCGCCGTCGCGATCGCCGCCGCGTGGGGCTACACCGGCACCTCGCGCCCCTACGGCTACTCCGGCTGGGGTGAGGTGGTGGCGTTCGTGTTCTTCGGGCCGGTCGCCACGCTGGGCACGCTGTACACCCAGACGGGCACCATCACCTGGTGGGCAGTGGTGGCCTCCGTGGGTGTGGGCCTGTACTCGGTGGCGCTGATGCTGGTGAACAACATCCGCGACATCGCCACCGACACGATCGCCGGAAAACGCACCCTGCCCGTGAGGGTGGGCGAGGCGCGCGCGCGGCGCATGTTCATGACCGTCGTGATGCTCCCGGTCGCCTGCTCCGTGGTGGTCGCCTTCGTCCACCCGTGGGCGTTGATCTCCACCGTGGTGGCGCTCCCCAGCCTCCTCATCGCCTTCGGCATGCGGGTGGGCGCGGAGAAGATCTCGATGCCGCTGATCTTCAAGGGCATCTCGGGCGTGGGCCTCGCCTACGGCCTGCTGCTCGGGCTGGGGCTCGCGCTGTGAGCGGCATGCCGGTGCGCTACGAGGGAATCGTGTGGGCGCGCCTGCGCTGGGGCCGCGACGGCAAACCCGTCCGCCACCTCGTGTTCGGGGCCTTCTTCGTGCTGTTCACCGCCATCGAGGCGCTGTTCACGATCGCGGCGCTCGACACCGGTACGGGAAACCCGTGGATGTACGGGGCCTTCACGGTGGCGCTCGCCGCGTGCGCGTGGCACCAGTTCACCGACGCGCACTTTGCGCGCCGCGTCGCGCGCGAGCAGGCCAAGAGGCCCCGTCAGTCCTGACGCTGGGGGCCCTCGGACTCGGCGTCCTCCTCGGCGTCGAGGCTGCGCAGCCCCTTCTGGGAGCGGTCGATCACGCCCTCCATCTGCTTGCCGGCCTCGTAACGCATGCCGGGCAGCACCAGGTACGAGATGAGCCACGCGATGATGAACGCCGCGATCAGCGCCAGGACATCGAACCAGCCCACCAGGTACAGCACCCCGAACACGGCAAGGAAGATGCCCGTGCGGGCGCCCCAGTAGGCGAGGATTTTCATGCCACCAGGGTACGCGGGCGCACGCGCGCCCCGTGCCGCATGATCGTGCTCACGGCCGATGCCACGGCGGCGCGGCGCGCGCCTACAGTAGGGGGATGAAGTACCTCGTCCTGGCAGCTCTGTACGTCGGCCTCACTGCTTACGCCGTCACGGACGTGCTGAACAAGGGCCAGGAGTCGTACGCCGGCCTCAGCCGCGGGGCCTGGATCGCGATCATTGTGCTCGCCCCGTACATCGGCCCCCTCATCTGGATCGGGCTGCAGATGCGCGGCGGCGGACGCACCGCTCCCCCTGCCCAGCGGGCCCCGGACGACGACCCGGACTACCTGCGGTGGCTGCGCGACCAGGGGAGGCGCGACAAGCGCTAGTCAGCCGTTGGCGGCGTCGCCGATGGCGAGGCCGCTCGAGACCCACAGGTCCGGCTCCCAGCCGCGGATCGCGGCTCGCTCGATGGCCTCGGCCATCACCGCGTTGAGCAGCGCGGCTCCGACCACCGTCGAGGTGGGGCCCAGCCGCGTGCCAGCGGCCTCCACAGCGACGGCGGCGTCGCCCACTGCCCCGTGGTTATCCAGGACGATATCCGCGACCTCGTGAAGCTTGGGGTGCGGGGTGGGGCGCGCGTCCGGCGAGGTCGCGTGCGCGATGGAGGTCACGGCGATGGTGATCAGCCCGCGCTCCCGCGCCTCCTGCACCGCCTCGACGGACACGGCGTTGCCGCCGGAGTTGGAGCTCACGATGAGGACGTCGCCCTCGGACACGCCGTGGTCGTCGAGCAGGTGGGCGGCGAGTCCCTCGATGCGCTCGAGTCGCGTCGCGAGGCGGTTCGAACCGTGCAGCATCAGGCCCTCGAAGAACAGGGGTCGCACGGACTTGAGGCCGCCGGCGCGATAGAACAGCTCTTCGCTCAGCAGGTTCGAGTGGCCCGATCCGAAGGTGTGAAGCGTGCGCCCCGTGACGAGCGCGGCAGCGATGGCCTCGGCGGCCGCGGCCATCCTCACAGACTCCTCGCGGATCGCGTCCTCGAGGATGGCGACCGTGGTCGCCAGATACCTGGCACCGGCCCCGGCGAGGGGAAGGGAGTCGGTCACGGCCGGGTCGGAGGCGTCCATGAGCCTCACCCTAGCGGCGCCCGTCAGGCGCCGTAGAGGGCGAGCACCTGGGCGCCGACGGTCTCCACATCGAAGCGCTGGACGCGTTCGGCCTGCTCGGCGTGCAGCTCGGCTCGCAGGTCGGGAGCCTGGGCCAGCAGGGTGAGGGCCTCGGCGAACGCGCGGGTGTCGCGGGCGTCGACGCTCACGTGAGGGCCGTCGCCGATGACCGACAGGTAGCCGGGGTTAGCGCCGGCGAGGACCACTCCCGCGCCCGACGCCATGGCCTCCACCAGCACGATGCCGAAGCTCTCGCCGCCGGTGGCGGGGAAGACGGCGATGTCGGCGTCGGCGTAGAACCCCGCCTTGTCCTCCTCGGCGACGAACCCGGCGAAGGACACCGCGTCGCCCAGCCCGTGCTTCGCGACGCTCTCCCGCAGCTGATCCAGCAGGGGACCCTTGCCGCCGATGCGCACCTCGAGCCGTGCGAGCACGGAGGGGTCGAGACCCGCGAGGGCGCGCACCAGCTCCACGGCACCCTTGCGTTCCACGAGGCGACCGAGGAACGCCACGACAAGGCGGCCATCGGCACCTGGCCAACGCACGGCATCGGCCGCCTCGCGCGCAAAGCGCGTCACGTCGACGGGGCACGGGATGACCTGGGGGGTGATCCCGAAGGCACGGGCCGCGAAGTCGTGGGCGGGCGGCGACACGGCGCAGAACGCGTCGAACCGCGCGAGGTTGCGGCGCAGCCAGCGACCCAAGAGGCGCGTGCCGTACTCGCTCACGGCGCCGTCGGGAAGGATATGGAACGTGCCGACGATGCGCACGGCGTCGCCCTGGACGCGCCGCGCCTCGTCCACGACGCGCGCGGCGAACAGCGGCGAATGCGGCGTCTGGACGTGGATTACGTCGTACCGCTCGCGCGCGAGGAACTCGCGCAGCATGGCGCGGGACGTGGGCAGCGGCATCCGCAGCCCGTTGCCGTTGAAGGTCACTCCCACGTTCCTCGCGAGCGAGTGCACGGTCACGTCAGAGCGGCTCGCGTCGGAGCACACGTAGTGCACCTCGTGGCCCGCGCGCTCGAGGAACGCGCCCAGGGTCAGGACGTACTGCTGGACCCCGTCCGGACGGTCGATGGAGTCATCGAGGACGAGCGCAACCTTCACTCAGGTCACGTTCCCGAGTAGGTGTGGAGACCCTGGAAGACGAGGTTCACCACGGTGAAGTTCATGATCAGGGCCACGAAGCCGATGAGGGCGACCACCGCGCTGCGGCGTCCGGCCCAGCCCTGGGTGGTGCGGGCGTGCAGGTAGGCGGCGTAGATCACCCAGATGACGAAGGACCACACCTCCTTGGGGTCCCAACCCCAGTAACGGCCCCAGGCGTGCTCGGCCCACACGGCGCCCGCCATGACGGTGAACGTCCACAGCACGAAGCCGACGGCGTGCAGGCGGAAGGCGAGGGCCTCAAGCCGCGCCGGCGAGGGAACGCCCTCGAGCCAGTTCCATCCCTTGAGGATCCGCACGTTGGCGTTGCGCCAGCGCACGCGCAGGCGGCGGAGGCCCCCCGTGGGCACAGCGGACAGCGGCTCGTCGCGGTAGTCGCGCATCAGCTGGAGCACCGTGGCGATGGCGCCGACGGTGAGGATGCCCGTCGCGATGATCGCGATCGAGACGTGGATGACCAGCCAGAACGACTGAAGCGCAGGCATCAGGCCGGTCGATGCGTTGTACAGCACTGTCATCGCGAGGCCGAGTCCCAGGGTCGCGAAGCCGGTCACGCCCGGCGCGAGGTAGGACACGTCGCGACGCGACTGCACCACCAGGAACACGACGACGGCGACCCAGGTGCCGGTGATCGTGTACTCGTACATCGTCGACCACGGCACGTGGCCGGCCTCGATGCCGCGCGCCACGACTCCCACGCCCTGGAGCAGCGCTCCCATGATCATGGTCGAGCGGGCGATGCCGCGCGCCTTAGAGTGCACGTCGGCCCGACGGAAGGCCGATGCCGGGGAGGCCGCGGACTCGCCCGCGGTGGCGTCCTGGGAGCCGGCGGCGACAAGGCTGCGCTGTTTCTTGGCGGCCACCTTCGCATCGGCCACCTTGGCCAGGTGCATCGAGGAGGCCACCATGGCGATCGCATAGAGCGCTGTCGCGCCCCACAGCGCGAGCCAGCTCAGGGACTGGGCGGTCATTCGTCGTCCTCCGGGGGGATCGAGGCGGGGCGGGGGCGGTCGCACGCGGCCGCGAGGGCGCGGTCGCGCTCGAGCGTTGCCCCCTGATCGTGCGGGGGCGACCACACGGCCACCGTGACCACTGTAGCCGCGGCGTCGGCGGCATCGGCCGTGGGCGCCGTCACCCACACGCGGCGGCGCGGGGCGAACAGGCTGGTGCCGAGGCCCAGCAGCGACGTCACCGCGAAGCCCAGCAGCCACGGCAGCGAGGGGTCGCGGCGCAGGTCGAACGCGGCGTAGCGCGGCAGGTCATTCCACGTCAGGGTGCCCATGCCGTCGGGCAGCTCCACCGTCTCGCCCGGGGTGAGCTCGAGGACCACGGGCTCGTCGTCCTCGTCGCGCACGGGGCTCAGCTGGCTCTCGTCGAGCGTGTAGACGTTCTGGGGGACGCCCTCGTCGAGGCCCAGGTCTCCCGTGTACATCTGCAGGTACATCACGGGGTTCTCGGCGTCGGGGAAGATCGAGATCGCGTCGGCGCCCTCGCCCAGGGCGCTGGGAAGCAGGGTGCCCTTGAAGCCCATCTGCTCGCCCTCGGTCACGTCGGGGACCTTCACCACACCGGTGGATGTGTACACGTCGTCCTGCGGGATGAACGGCACCGCTCCCTCGAAGGCGACGTTGCCCTCCGAGTCGGTGATGGTGAACGACGGCGCGTAGCCGTTGCCCTGCAGGTAGATCTTGGCGCCCTCGACCTGGATGGGGCGGTTCACTTGGGCCTCCACCTCGCGCGGCTCCTGGCCGGGCTCCGTGAGGGTCGCGTAGGCGGTGAAGCTGGTGGGCCTGCCGGTGGACTCCTCGAACTGCGCGTCGAGCTCGTCGAGCGTGAGGATCCACGGGTCGAGGTCGTCCTCGCTGAACAGCGCGCCGGCCGAGTACGTGTCGTAAGCGACGACGGCGTTCGTGAAGCTGCCGCCCTCGACGATGAGCGCCTGGCCGCGGTACGTCAGCAGCGAGCCCGCGGCGACCGACAGCAGGATCCCCACGAGCGACAGGTGGAACACCAGGTTGCCCAGCTCGCGCAGGTGGCCACGGTGTGCGGACAGCGCCAGCTGCGGCGCGCCGTCGGGGCCCGTGCGCTCGTCGACACGCACCCGGTGGCCGGTGAGCCACCGCCACGGAGCGGGGCCACGGCCGGTGAGCTCGGAGCGGGCGGCGGCCACGGCATCGGCCGGGCTGAGGGGCGAGGTCTCCGTGACGGGCGCGTAGCGATCCAGGCGCGACGGTGCGGCGGGGACCTCCGCGCGCAGCTCGCGCCAGTAGACGGCGACGCGGGGGATGATGCAGCCGATGAGCGACGCGAACAGCAGCAGGTAGATCGCCGTGAACCAGGCCGAGCCGAAGACGTCGAGGAAGCCGAGGCGGTCCAGCAGCGGACCCCAGAACTCGTGCTCGTCGATGAAGGCCTGCGTGTCGGACACACTGTGCGGCCACTGGGGAAGGACCGAGCCGGGGATGGCCGCGAGCGCCAGGATCAGCAGCAGGATGAGGGCCACGCGCATCGAGGTGACCTGGCGCCAGATCCAGCGCAGCCAGCCGCGCAGGCCCAGGCGAGGCATGTCGCGGTAGGCGTAGTTGTCGATCTTCACGCGCGCCATCAGATGGCCGTCCAATATCCGTCGATCCAGCCCTGCAGGTGGCCGGTCACGGTGCCCCACAGGCCCGTCACCAACATGACGCCCAGGATGACCAGCATCGAGCCTCCGATGAGTTGCAGCGCGCGGCGGTGGCGGCGCAGCCACCCCAGCACCGCGCCCGAGCGCTCAAACCAGATGGCGAGCGCGAGGAAGGGAAGCCCGAGCCCCAGGCAGTAGGCGACCGCGAGGGTCGCCCCGCGGCCGGCGGTGCCCTCGTTGAGCCCGAGCGCGAGGACGGCCGACAGCGTGGGGCCGATGCACGGGGTCCAGCCGAGCCCGAAGGTGATGCCGAGCAGCGGGGCGCCGGCGAGGCCCGCCTTGGGGCTCACGTGCAGCCGGCGCTCGTTCTGCAGGAACGGCACGGCGCCCATGAAGGCGAGGCCGAGCAGGATGACGAGGACGCCGAGCACGCGCGTGATGATGTCGAGCTGCTGCTGGGACAGCGCCCCGGCGGTCGACACGATGATGCTGAGCGTGACGAACACCGCCGTGAAGCCGGCGATGAAGAGCAGGACGCCGAGGATCAGCTTGGGGCGGCTTGCCTTGCCGGTGCCGCCCGTGCCCGCCATGCCAGAGACGTACCCGAGGTAGCCGGGCACGAGGGGCACGACGCAGGGCGAGGCGAAACTCACGAGTCCCGCGAGGATCGCGATGGGGATCGCCGCGAGCAGGGAGCCGGTGAGGACCTGCCCCGACAGGCTCGAGGCGGCGACGATCACTCGGCGGCCCCCGCGGCGTCGACGAGGGACTCGAGGGTCGAGGCCTCGACGCGGCCGACGGCGCGCGCGGCCACCCTGCCCTCGGCGTCCAGCACGAGGGTGGTGGGGACGGCGTTGATGGCGACAAGGCCCTGCAGCTGCGCGGTGGCCTTGCCGTCGGAGTCGTCGATGCTGGGGTACTCGACCGAGAAGGTGCGTTGGAAGGCCTCGGCGGTGCCGGCATCGTCGCGGGAGTTGACGCCGATGAGCTGGACGTCGTCGCGGGCGTCGAGCTCGACGAGCTCGGGCGCCTCCGCGCGGCACGGCGGGCAGGAGGCGTACCAGGTGTTGACCAGCACCACCTGGCCGCGGAAGTCCTCGACGTCGACGGCGCCACCCTCGAAGGAGGTCCCCGTCAGCTCGAGCGGTTCGCCGCGCTCACCCTCGGCCCACTCCGTGACGGTGCCGTCACCGGAGACGTAGCCCGGGGACTCCTCGGCGTCGCCCGGCGCGCAGCCCGCGAGCCACAGCACGACGGCCACCAGGATCGCGGCGAGGATCACGTACCGCGCGGACCGCCTCACTTGGGCACCTCGATATGCGCCGCGGGCTCCGCGTAGCTCATGGCGACGGGCTCGCCGTCGCGGATGTCGAAGCTCGTGAGGGACGCGAGGCCGCACTGGCGCGAGCGCGGGTCGTGAAGGAAGCGGCGCTTCTCGAACTCCATGCGCGCCACCCAGATGGGCAGCTGGTGGCTGACCATGACGGTGTCGCCGTCGGGGTTCGCCGCGGCGGCGTCACGAATCGCTGCCCACATGCGGTCGCGCTGCTCGGTGTACGGCTCGCCCCACGACGGCTTCCACGGGTTGCGCAGCAGCCACCAGTTGCGCGGGTGCAGGAAGTCCTTGGCGCCCGACTGCAGCACGGTGCCCTCGTAGGCGTTGAGCGCCTCGATGAGCCGCTCGTCGGTCGCGATCTCCAGGCCGTAGGCGTCGGCGACGGGCTGCGCGGTCTGCTGGGCGCGCAGCAACGGCGACGCGACGACGCGGGTCACGGGGACCTCGCGGGCGCGCAGATCGTCGGCGACCGCGCGGGCCATCGCCTGTCCCGCGTCCGACAGCCGGAACTCGGGGAGGCGCCCGTAGAGCACCTTGTCCGGGTTGTGGACGTGGCCGTGGCGCAGAAGGTGAACGACGGGCATGGCCTCTATTGTCACCCACGCGCGCGGGTGCGCGGCACGCTCGTCAGCGGCGCTTCAGCGCCGCCTTGACGCGAGCCTCGTCGATGCGCCAAAACCCCACCACGGCATCGTCCACCGTCACCACGGGAATCTGCTCGCCAAAGCGCTCGGTGAGCACGGCATCGGCCGAGATGTCGACCTCATCCCAGGCGACCTTGCGGCCGCACGCGGCGGCCACCACGGGCCGCGCCTCGTCGCACAGGTGGCATCCGGGACGGGTATACAGGACGACTCGGGCGGGCATCTGGTCAGGATAGGGGTGCGGGCCGATGCGGCGTCGCTAGAGTGGGACGGTGATGGCCGGCGACGCGCATGAGACGAGCCCCGCGACGGTGGCGGCGTTCTTCGACGTCGACAACACCGTCATCCGCGGGGGCGCCGCCTTCCACGTGGTGCGCATCTTCAAGCGCCACGGATTCTTCTCCAACCGGGACCTGCTGCGGTTCGGCTGGTCGCAGGTGAAATACCTGCTCTTCGGCGAGGCCGCGGTGCCGATGGACGAGCTGCGCGAGGAGGCGATGTCCTTCGTCAAGGGCCGCTCCACCGCGGAGATCCAGGCCGTCGCCGAGCAGGTCTACGACGAGTTCCTCGCCCTGCGGGTCTACCCCGGCACCAAGGCCATCATCGACGAGCACCTGGCTCAGGGCCACGAGGTGTGGTTCGTGACCGCCTCCCCCGTCGAGGTCGGCTCGCTCGTGGCGCACCGGCTGGGGGCCACGGGGGCGCTGGGGACGGTCGCCGAGCACATCGACGGGTTCTACACCGGCCGGCTCGACGGCGAGTTCCTCCACAAGGGAGTCAAGGCCGTGGCGGTGCGGGCACTGGCCGAGGAGCGGGGCATCGACTTGGCGGCATCGTCGGCCTACGGCGACTCGCACAACGACATCCCGATGCTGTCCGTCGTGGGCCATGCGTGCGCCATCAACCCCGACACGGCACTGCGGCGCCACGCCGTCGAGTCCGGCTGGGGCATCGAGGAGTTCCGGCGCCGCCGCAAGAACGGCCGCCGCGGGATCGTCCGCTCCACCGTCACCGGTGGCGTGTGGGCCACTCTCGTGGTCGCACGCGGCGTGAAGGCGCTGCTGTGCGCGCCGTTCAAGGCGCTCCGGTCGGGTTCGCGCAGGGCCAAGGGCGACGACGCGACTCAGGTGTAGACGGCGCGCGCTGTCGTGCGCGCTGCGCCTGGCGCCCGCAGCTCGCCGGCGCGCCCGCGGCTCACTCGCGCCCCCACAGCTCCTGGTGGCCCCTTTTGCGGCGTGTCGGCGCGCTACCTGCCGCACATGCGGCCATTTGCGGCAGGGGGTGGGGCGTGGGGGTGCCGCCGCATCGGCCAGACACACGAACGCCCGCGCCACCTGACGGTGACACGGGCGCGTGACGTGCGGCCGGGGCTGACCCGGCGGGACGTTACTTCTTGTTGCGGCGCTGGTGGCGCGTCTTACGAAGCAGCTTGCGGTGCTTCTTCTTCGACATGCGCTTGCGACGCTTCTTGATGACGGATCCCACGGAACCTACCTCGAATCGTTAACGGTGCTACGGCGTCCAGTGCGCGCTGGACGCGACAGACGAGGACCTAGCCTACCGTGCCGGAGCGGCGCTCGTCACTCTGGCCCGAAAAGCCCTCGTAACCGGCCTGCTCCATGAACTGCTCGACGGCGGCGCGGGGCACGCGGTACGAGCGTCCAAACTGCACGGCGGGGATCTCGCCGGCGTGAATCCAGCGGTAGACCGTCATGCGCGACACACGCAGCAGCTCAGCCACCTCGGCCACGGTGAGGAAGGTGGTCCTCGCGGCCCCGTTGTCAGCCATGCAGTCTTTCTCCCCTCGAAGGATCTCCGGCTGCTCTATCGGCCGAACCCTGCCTCTACTGTAGGGGCAGAAGTGACAGTTGTGAAGTAAGTGAAAACGGCCGATGATGTGAAGGACGGGGCGCGGGCAGGCTCGCGCCCGCGCGAGGCCGCCCGCACGGGTCGGTGGGCGTGACGAAGGGGATCCATGGAGAGGCTGCGCGGAGTGAAGTCCGCCATGGGCGAGGCGTTCTCCCGCTCGGCGCTCCGCTCCCCCGCGAGGCTCGCGCTCGGCTCGTTCGCCCTGGTGATCCTCCTGTTCGCGGGGCTGCTGTCGCTGCCGTTCGCCACCGCTGACGGGCACCGCGCGCCCTTCATTGACGCGCTGTTCACCGCCACGTCCGCCGTCTGCGTCACCGGCCTGACGACCGTCGACACCGGCACCTACTGGTCCGGCTGGGGCCTCGCGATCATTGCCACGGGCATCAAGGTCGGCGGCCTGGGAATCATGACGCTCGCGTCCCTCATCGGCCTCGCCGTGTCCCGCCGCCTGGGCCTCACCCAGCGCCTGCTCGCCGCGGGCGAGGCGCGCGCGGCCGGGCTTGGCGACCTGCGCTCGCTGCTGCGCACCGTCATCGTCGTGTCGTTCTCGGTGGAGATCGCGATCGCCCTCATCCTCATCCCGCGCTTCCTGACGCTGGACTACGGGGTGGGCCGCTCCATCGGCTACTCGTTCTTCTACGGCATCTCCGCGTTCAACAACGCCGGCTTCAGCCCCGACCCCGTGGGCCTGTACCCGTACTCGCACGACTTCTGGATCCTGGTGCCGCTGGGCCTGGGCGTCCTGATCGGCGCACTCGGCTACCCCGTGTACCTCAATCTGGTGCGCAACTGGCGACGCCCGCGCACCTGGTCGCTGCACACCAAGCTCACACTGGTGATGGTGGGCTCGCTCATGGTCATCTCCGCGGGGCTGCTCGCCATCTTCGAGTGGTCCAACCCGGCGACGCTCGGCGCGCACTCCACCGCGGACACGCTGGGCAACATCTTCTTCCAGTCCATCAACCAGCGCTCGGGCGGCTTCGCGTCGTTCGATATCGGTGAGGCGCGCGAGCAGACCTGGCTCCTCGAGGACGTACTGATGTTCATCGGTGGCGGCTCGGGATCGACGGCCGGCGGTATCCGCGTCACCACTGTCGCGGTCCTGCTGCTCGCGATCATGGCGGAGGCCCGCGGTCGCCGCGACATGGAGGCCTTCGGCAAGCGCGTAGGCACCGAGGTGCTGCGCGGCGCGGTCGCCGTCACCATCATCGGCATCGCGATCGTCGTGGTCGGCACCACGGTGTTCATGGCCCAGACGGGCATCCCGCTGGACAGGTCGCTGTACGAGGTCATCTCCGCGTACGCGACGTGCGGCCTGACCACCGGCATCACGGGCGACCTGCCGGACGATGCCAAGATCACCCTGATCGTCATGATGTACGTCGGCCGCGTGGGATCCATGACGATCGCGGCGGCGCTAGCGTTGAACAAGCAGCGGCGCGTGATCCGCTACCCGTCAGAAAGGCCCCTCATTGGCTAGCAACCTGTCCACCGCATCGGGCGTGCTTGTGATTGGCATGGGCCGGTTCGGCACGGCGCTCGCCGACACCCTCGACTCGATGGACGTCGAGGTGCTCGCCGTGGAGCGCGACGCCGCGCGCGTGGAGCGTCTCTCGAAGCGCCTTCCCGTGGTCGAGGCCGATGCCGCCGACCCCCGCGCGCTCGAGCAGATCGGGGCCAAGGACTTCTCCGCCGCCGTGGTGGGCGTGGGCACCTCGCTCGAGGCCTCCGTGCTCATCACCGGCAACCTGGTCGACATGGGCATGCAGGAGATCTGGGCCAAGGCCATCTCGGACGAGCACGCGCGCATCCTGCGGCGCATCGGCGCCCACCACGTGGTGCTTCCCGAGTCGCAGGCCGGCGTGCGCGTGGCCCACTCGGTGGGCGGCAAGATGCTCGACTACATCGAGATCGACGAGGGCTTCACCATCGTCAAGATGACTCCCCCGCAGGAGACCCACAACTTCTCGCTCGCGGACCTCAACCTGCGCGGCAAGTACGGCATCCAGGTGATCGGCGTCATGTCGCCCGGCGGCGAGTTCGAGTACGGCTCGAAGGGCACCGTCATCCACGCCGACGACCTGCTGGTGGTCGGTGGCGACGGCGACCTCGTCGAGCGCTTCGCGCAGCGGCCGTAACCCCGTCCGTGTGGCCCACGCGTGGGACGCGTGCGGCTGATGTGACTCCAGGGAATGCCACACCCGCCCCACGCGCCACTGGCGTCCCAGCCGTGGGCCACACGGACCGCGGGGTGGCTAGATCACGCCGAAGGCGAGCATCGCATCGGCCACGCGCGTGAAGCCCGCGATGTTGGCGCCCGCGACGTAGCTGCCGGGCGTGCCGTACTCGTCGGCGGTGGCGAGGCAGCGGTCGTGGATGTCGCCCATGATCCCGTGGAGGCGCTCCTCCGTGTGGGCGAAGCTCCACGAGTCGCGCGAGGCGTTCTGCTGCATCTCAAGGGCGCTGGTCGCGACGCCGCCGGCGTTTGCCGCCTTGCCCGGCCCGAACAGCACCCCCGCCTCGGTGAAGGCGCGGACGGCCTCGGGGGTCGAGGGCATGTTCGCGCCCTCGGCGACGGCGACCACGCCGTTGCGGATGAGGGTCGCCGCATCGGCCTGAGTGAGCTCGTTCTGGGTGGCGCACGGCAGCGCGACGTCGCACGGCACGTCCCACACGCTGCCGCCGCGCACGAACCGCGCCCCGCGCTCGGTCGCGTAGTCCTCGACCCGTCCGCGGCGTGACAGCTTGATGTCCTTAAGCAGGCCGATGTCGATGCCGGCCTCGTCCACCACGTAGCCGCCCGAGTCGGAGCAGGCCACCACGGTTCCGCCCAGCTGCGCGGCCTTCTCCGCCGCGTGAATCGCGACGTTGCCGGAGCCCGACACCACCACGCGGCGCCCCTCCAGGCCCTCGCCGCGCGTGGCAAGCATGCGCTCCACGAAGAACACCGTGCCGTAGCCGGTGGCCTCGGTGCGCACCTGCGAGCCGCCCCACGTGAGGCCCTTGCCCGTCAGCACGCCGGACTCGTAACGGTTGGTGATCCGCTTGTACTGCCCAAAGAGGTAGCCGAGCTCGCGGCCGCCCACCCCCGTGTCGCCAGCGGGAACGTCGGTGTATTCACCCAGGTGGCGGTACAGCTCCGTCATGAAGGACTGGCAGAAGCGCATGATCTCGGCGTCCGAGCGGCCCTTGGGGTCGAAGTCGGAGCCGCCCTTGCCGCCGCCGATGGGCAGACCCGTGAGCGAGTTCTTGAAGATCTGCTCGAAGCCCAGGAACTTGACGATGCCCAGGTAGACGCTGGGATGGAACCGGAGCCCGCCCTTGTAGGGGCCCAGCGTGGAGCTGAACTCGACGCGGAAGCCGCGGTTGACGTGAATGCGCCCCTGGTCGTCCGTCCACGGCACCCGGAAGATGATCTGGCGCTCGGGCTCGCACAGCCGGCTGATGACCTGCGAGTCCACATAGTCGGGGCGCTTCGCGACCACGGGGCCGAGCGTCTCGAGGACCTCGCGGGCGGCCTGGTGGAACTCGGTCTCGCCGGGGTTGCGGCGCACCACGTCGTCGAGGACGGGAAGAAGCTTCTCGTGGAGGGCGGGCATCGGGCATTCCTTTCGGTGGAACCGGAGGGAAGGCCGCGGGGGTGGTGATGCTCCGGGGCCTCGCCCCGGAGCGGTGTGCTCAGGCGCGGTGGGCAGCCTGGAGCTGCGCCACGGCCTGGCGGGGCTGCGGCGCGGAGGTGTAGGGGCGCGTCGCGGGGTCGGTCAGCGACAGCGACATCGTCATGGGCGGCACGGCGTGGGTCACGGGCTCCTCCTCATGACGGCGTTTCCCGGCGCGGGTGCGCGCGGGCGAGGCCAGGGTACTCGGTGCCCCGGGCGGTGCGTGCCGACCTAGGTCCCGAGCACTCCCCTGGTGATCGAGTCACCGGAGTGGGTCGGGACGCCGTCGACTGGCTCGATCGAGATGTCCACGATCGGGAACTGAGCAATGTCCACTCCGTCGGGCAGCGTGAACACCGTGTGATCCCCGGTGAGGTGCCCGAGGCTGACCATTCCCTCGATCTGCTCGTCAATCAGCCACACCTCGAGGTAGGCATCGTCGCGTTGCACGACGTCGCTGGTATCGACGACCAGTACGCGCTGCCCATCGTCCAGCACCTCCACTGTCGCCTCACCTGCGGGCTGCTCCGTGGCGAGATCCGTGAGCGCAGAGCTCGCCAGCACAGAGCGCACCTGGTCATCACCGCTTCCGAGCGCGGCCACGCCCACCCCGCCGATCACAGCACCGGCAGCGGCAGCCGCGCCGAGTGTCCACCAGCGCGCGCCTGTGCGCGCGCGGCGGGCATTGCGGCGAGTGGCGAGGTCATCGGCGGGCGCGACCGGGACGGCACGCTCCTGGGCAGGCTCGGAATCGGGGTGAGGGGTGAGGTCGGAGGAGATGGCCTGCCACAGCTCTGCAGGCGGCTGTGCGAGAACCTCCGAGTCCAGGGCGCCCAGGCGTGCGGTCATCGCGGTGAATGATGCGAGTTCTGCCGCGCACTCGGGGCACGTCGCCACGTGCTCGAGCTCGTCCGGGGTGCCGTCGCCGATGGCGATCGAGGCAAGCGCGTCGTCATCAAGATGCGACATCGGACACCTCCCACCGGTTCCTCAACTCGATCAGGCTGCGCCTGAGGTGACTCTTCACCGTTCCCAGCGGCATCCCGAGACGCTGCGCTATCTGCTCGTGAGTTGCGCCCTCGTAGTACGCGAGCGCCACGATGGTCGCGCGGGGATCCCCGAGCGCCTCCACTTCACAGGCGAGCAGCACCTTATCCGCATGTTCGTCGACGGTGGTGACGTGAATGCCTTGAACGGCCTGCTCCCGCCTCGCCTCGCGCGCGCGTGCCGCGAGCGCGTCGGCGATGCGTCGCTTGGCGATGCTCACCACCCAGCCGCGAAGGTCCCCGCGATCCGGATCGTAGCTCGCGCGCCCTCGCCACGCGGAGACGAAAGTCTGCTGAGTGACGTCCTCGGCATCGGCTGTCGACTCCAGGGCCCGTGCGGCAAGGCTGTAGACCAGCGAGGACACGTCGCGGTACAACTCTTCGAGTGCACGCTCGTCGCCCTCCACGAAGGCGCGCGCCAGAGCCCGCCCATGGGCGCTGGTACCGAGGGTCATCGGTGGCCTTTCGGTGTTCGGCAGAGTCGTGATGCTCACGGTACGTCATCGAGTGGGGTGGCCGTGACGATGACATTGTCGGCGTAGTGGCCGATGCTCTCCTGCCAGTCGCCGCCACACGTCACCAGGATGAGGGCCGGCGGACCATCGGGATCGAAGACGGCGGAGAGGTCGACGTCACTCTTCCCGGTCTGCTCGACGGAGGCGACCTCGTAGAGGATTTCGGCGCCTCCCTCCGTCGTGACCTCGACCCGCTCACCCGGCACGACCTCGCGCAGCCGCGCGAAGGGACCAAGTCCGTCAGCGTTGTCGACGTGGGCCGCCAACACGGCGTTTCCCGCCGAGCCTCCCGGAGCGGGACCAAACCGGTACCAGCCCGCGCTGAGCGCGCCCTCAGGGATGGTCATCCCCCCGCGGTCGTCGACGCCCACCGGCACCACCGGCATGTCGATGTCGACGCCCGCGACCTCGAGCCTCACCGGCCCGTCCACCTGAGCCACGTCCATCTCGGCAGGCGAGGCCGACCGCACCTCGACACTCCCCATAACGCGCGGTGCCGTGACCTCACCGACGGACGGGGCGGAGGTCACGGAGGGAGCGGTCGGGGTCGCAGAGGGACGGGTCTCTGGCTCCATTCCGGCGCAGCCCGCGAGAATCCCGGCAAGCACGGACCCGATAACGGCCACGAGGACTGGACGGCGCATCGGCCACCTCCACGGGGAAGGGAGGGGCGGGCCGAGGCCCGCCCCTCCGGGGTGAGTCACGGATGACTAGCGGCGCGCGTACCGCAGGCCGATGCCGGCCGCGCCCGCAAGGGCAAGGACGCCACCGATGACGGCGATCGCAGGGACTCCGCCCTGGTCCGCGTAGCCGTACGAGCCGGCCTGGACCTCGCTCGGCGCTGCCGAGTGGACATCGACCGTCTGGACCGCGAGGTCGAGCGTGCCGTCCTCGGCAGATCCCCATGCGTACACGATCGTGTTGACGCCGGCCTGGATCTCCACGTCCGTGGGCCCCAGCACGGGGTCGGTCTCCCCCGTGAGCGACACCGCAGCCTCGTAGGTCGCTGCGGGCACATCACCCATCACCTCGTCGGGGTTCGCGAGGTTCTCGAAGAGCACCTCGCCATCGGCCCATACGTCCACCGCGGGAGCGGCAGCCGTGTGGCGGACAGTCAGGCGCCCCTCACCGGCAGCGGTTTCTGACAGGTCGTTTTCGAATGGAGTGACCGTGGGGTTGCCGTCCGCGTCGAGGTGCGCGACCGCGGTGTAGCTCATTCCCTCCTCGACGGTGAGCTCGACGGGGCCGAGGACCGGCTCGGAGTCGTCGGCGGCGTCGGTCGCGGTGAGTGCCACCTCGTAGGTGCCCGGCGCGAGCTCGAGCGGACCGGCGAGGTCTCCCGGCTGGAAGTCATCGATGGTGTTGGTGCCGTCGACATACACGTCGACAGGAGTGTCGGGGATGCCGTGCAGGACCGACACCTCAGCCATGCCGTCGTCGACGGCGAGGGCGGGGGCGGCGAATCCGGCGGCAAGCAGGGTGCCGGCGGCGGCGCCGGCGATCAGTGACGTGCGCATGATGCTTCTCCCTTGCGGTTAGAGGGACCACCGGGTGCGGCCCCTCTCACCACCTACTTCCGACGTTGGGCATGGTTTGGATGCACCGCCTTGGAAAAATTCTGTTGCGGGTGGTCCCGCGCCGCACCCAACGTTTTCGCGCTGCGGCGCGTCTGACCTGCATGAACGCCTTCAAGACTCGCAACGACGCGGGCCCGCGCCGCGCCCGCCCCGCCGCCTTTGCCGTCTGCCTTGCGGCCGCCGCGTGGCTGCTCGCCGGCTGCTCATCGAGCGAGTCGGGCTACGACGCTTCCTACGCGGAGGCATCTGCCGTCTCCGACGGCGGGATGGACGCCGGCGGCGGCATGGGGAGCGAGGCGATGGGTGAGCAGGCGGCCGCGGATGCCGCGGCTTCGGGCGACGTGGCGGCCGATGCCGATGACGCCCGCTCCGTCATCGTGACGGGCTCGCTGTTCATCACCGTGGACAACCCCGCGAGCGCCGCCGAGCAGGCCGCTGCCATCGTGCGCGGCGCCGGTGGGCGCATCGACTCGCGCAACGAGATCGCTCCCAGCGAGTACGACTCGGGCTCCGCGTGGCTCACCCTGCGCATTCCCGCCGACGACCTCGACGGCGTCGTCGACGAACTGCGGGGCCTCGGCACCGTCGACGAGTACTCGACGTCGAGCGCCGACGTGACGCGGCAGGTGACCGACCTCGACTCGCAGATCTCGACGCTGCGCAACTCCACCGAGCGCATCGAGGCGCTGCTGCTCGAGGCGAAGGACATCACCGACATCATCAAGCTCGAGGACGAGCTGGACCGCCGCCAGGCGGAGCTCGAAAGCCTCGAGGCGCAGCAGCGCGGGCTGGACGATCAGGTGTCGATGTCCACGATCGAGCTGTCGCTCACCTCAGAGCCCGCGGTGGAGGTCGACGACTCCCCCGGCTCCTTCCTCGACGGGCTCGCGTCGGGCTGGCACGCGCTCGTCGGCTTCTTCGCCGGGGCGCTCGTGGTCGTCGGAGTGCTGCTGCCGTGGGCGGCCCTCGCCGCCGTGGTCGCTCTGCTCGTCTGGTGGGGCGTGCGCGCGGCACGCAAGCGCCGCCCGGCCGCCGGGGTTGCCGAGGCGGCCCCGGCATCGGCCGACCCTACTGACGCCTAGAAACGCCAAATGGATCCCACTGGTTCTTTTATCGCCTTAGGCGAACCAATGGGATCCATTTGACGGTGAGGCGGGTTAGACGGTCGCGGTGACCTCCACCGTGGCACCCGGCTCGGCGTAGGGAACCTCGTTGCCCTCGATCGGCTGACCGTCGACCGTGAGGGTCGCGCCCTTGCCGCCCGAGTTGGTCACCGTGATGACGTAGGTCGCGCCACGGATGACACGGCGCACCGTGTACTCGGAGATCTCGGCGCCGATGCACGGGTCGACGATGAGGCCGTCGTAGCCCGGGCGCACGCCCAGCAGGTGCTGGGAGACGGCCACGAAGTTCCACGAGGCGGTGCCGGTCAGCCAGGAGTTCTTGGCCTCGCCGTGGCGGGCAGCGTCCTTACCGGCGATCATCTGCGCGTACACGTAGGGCTCGAGGCGGTGAACCTCGGACTGCTCCTCGCGGTAGGCGGGGGCGATCTGCTTCCAGTACTCCCAGGCGTACTCGGCGCGACCCACGACGGTCTCGGCGATGATCACCCAGGGGTTGTTGTGGCAGAAGATGCCAGCGTTCTCCTTGTAGCCCGGCGGGTAGCTCGTGACCTCGCCCAGCTCCACGTGGTACTCCGTGTAGGCGGGGTTCAGGAGGACGATGCCGTGCGGGGTATTGAGGCGCTCGCGCACCGAGTCGAGGGCCTGGACGGCCTTGCCATCCTCCACGCCGACGCCGCCCATGATGCAGTAGCCCTGAGGCTCGATCCAGATCTGGCCGTCCTGGGTCTCGTGCGTGCCGACCTTGTTGCCGTAGTAGTCGTAGGCGCGCAGGAACCACTCGCCGTCCCAGCCGTGCTCCGTGACGGCCGCGCGCATGTCGGCGACGGCCTTCTCGGCGCGCTCGGCCTCGGCCTCGTCGCCGCGGCGACGGGCAAGGGCGGCGTACTCCGGGCCGATGGCGCAGAACATGCCGGCGATGAAGATCGACTCGGCGACGCCGCCGGACTTGTTGCCGGTGGTCTGAAAGGACTCGCCGGGCTCCGTGGAGAAGCAGTTGAGGTTCAGGCAGTCGTTCCAGTCCGCGCGGCCGATGAGGGGCAGGCCGTGCGGGCCGGCCTTGTCGAGCGGGTGGTTGAACGAGCGGCGCAGGTGCTCCATAAGGGAGGCGGCCTTGGACTCGTCGTTGTCGAACGGCACCTGCTCGTCGAGGATGCCGAAGTCGCCGGTCTCCTTCACGTACGCCGCGACGCCGAGGATGAGCCACAGCGGGTCATCGTTGAAGCCGGAGCCGAGCGTGTGGTTACCGCGCTTGGTGAGCGGCTGGTACTGGTGGTAGGCCGAGCCATCCTCGAACTGCGTCGAGGCGATGTCGATGATGCGCTCGCGGGCGCGCTCGGGGACAAGATGCACGAAGCCCAGCAGGTCCTGCGACGAGTCGCGGAAGCCCATGCCGCGGCCCATGCCGGTCTCGAAGTACGAGGCCGAGCGGGACATGTTGTAGGTCACCATGCACTGGTACTGGTTCCAGATGTTGACCGAGCGGTCCAGGCGGTCGTCGCCCGAGGTGACCGTGTACGAGCCGAGCAGGCCGTCCCAGTAGTCGTTGAGCTGGGCGAACGCGGCATCGGCCGCCTCGTTGGTCTCAAAGCGCGCGAGCAGCTCACGCGCACCCGACTTGTTGATGACGCCGGGCGCCTCCCACTTGTCGTCGCGGTCGTTCTCGAGGTAGCCGAGCACGAACGTGTACGTGCGGGACTTGCCGGGCTCGAGGTCGGCCTTGAGGTGGTGCGAGGCGATGGGGTACCAGCCCGATGCCACCGAGTCGCCGGACTTCGCGGCGTGCGGCACGGCGGCCTCGTCGAAGCCATTGCCGAATCCGAGGAAGGTGTCGCGGTCGGTGTCGAAGCCCTCGATGGGGGCGTTCACGCCGTAGACCGCGTAGTGGTCGCGACGCTCGCGGTACTCGGTCTTGTGATAGATCGCGCCGTCGACGACCTCGACCTCGCCGATGGAGAGGTTGCGCTGGTAGTTGGTCTGGTCGTCCTCGGCGTTCCAGAGGCAGAACTCGAGGAAGCTGAACAGCGAGACCGACTTATCCGCGTCCGAGGTGTTCGTCAGCGTGACCTGGTGGATCTCCGCGTTGGTGTCGACGGGGACGAAGAACAGCACCGACGCCTCGAGGCCACCGCGCTCACCGGTGATGCGGGTGTAGCCCATGCCGTGGCGGGTCTCGAAGCGGTCGAGTTCCGTCTTGTACGGCCGGAAGCCGGGGCTCCACACGTCGCCACCGTCGTTGATGGTGAAGTAGCGGCCACCGTCGTCCACCGGCACATTGTTGTAGCGGTAGCGCGTGAGACGGCGCAGCTTCGCGTCGCGGTAGAAGGAGTAGCCGCCGCCGGTGTGCGAGACGAGACCAAAGAAGTCCTGCGCGCCGAGGTAGTTGATCCAGGGGTACGGGGTGTGCGGAGTCGTGATGACGTACTCGCGCGCCTCGTCGTCGAAGTGTCCGAACTGCATGGGGGCAGGCCTTCCGATAAGCAGGGTGATCCGCGCCCATCGTAGTGCGGGAATCGAAACGTTGCGAGCCGATACGCGAAACGTTTCGATTTCGTGACCATACCGACGCTGCGAGCGCCGCGAGCACCCGCACCCTGGAGTGTCAGCGCGTCGACGCGGCGGGCGCCGAACTCGCTCACGCCCGGTTCGCGTTCGACGCCGCGCCGCGAGGCGCTCACCCCGCTAAGTTGTCGATGTGATCAGACGGCTACTCGGACGCTGCTGCGCGGCGGCACTGTTCGTGGTGACGGCCGGCCGCGTGCGTGGCCGCCGCTTCATCCTGGTCCCGCCGTTCACGCTCAAGGTCCACGGAAGCGGCCGGGTACTGATCGGCGACGACGTGATGGTCGCCAGAGGAGCACGCCTGGTGGCACGTGACGCCGAACTCGCCCTCGGCGACCGCACTTTCATCAGCCAAAACGTCACGCTCGTGGCATTCGCGCCGCTCATGATCGGGGAAGGCACGCTCATCGGGGAGAACTGTTCGGTGCACACCGAGAACCACGGACCACCCGGCGCGCGCGACGACTTTTCCATGGCCCCCATCACCGTGGGTCGCGATGTGTGGCTCGGCTCGGGCGTGGCAGTACTCCCCGGCTCCCGTGTAGGCGACGGGGCAACCGTGGGCGCCAACGCCGTCGTCCGTGGCGACCTGGAGCGGGGCGGCACCTATGTTGGCGTGCCCGCTCGGCGCGTGCGCTGACACCTGACCATCAGCCGGGACGCGCGACAAGCGCCCTCGTGGCCCCGAGGAGGGGTTTCTCTTACGTCGGCGGTTCGGACCCGCTTTCAGATGCCCACTCCATGCCAATGCCAAGGTGGCCCGCGCACCGGCACCGAGTGCCATATCGCTAGGCACGCGTGCGCTCTCCCGCTAGGTTGGGCGCCATGCTGCTGAGCGACCGCGACATCCGCACCGAGATCGAGGCTGGCCGCGTGGCCCTCGAACCGTGGGACCCCGAGATGATCCAGCCGTCGTCGATCGACGTACGCCTGGACCGCTACTTCCGCGTGTTCGACAACCACAAGTACGCGGCCATCGACCCCTCGATCGACCAGCCGGAGCTCACGCGCCTCGTCGACATCACGGAGGGCCCGTTCGTCCTGCACCCCGGCGAGTTCGTGCTGGGCTCCACCTACGAGTCCGTCACACTTCCCGACGACGTCGCCGCGCGGCTCGAAGGCAAGTCCTCGCTGGGCCGCCTAGGGCTGCTCACTCATTCGACCGCGGGCTTCATCGATCCCGGCTTCGAGGGCAACGTCACGCTTGAGCTGTCCAACACCGCGACGCTGCCGATCAACCTGTGGCCGGGCATGAAGATTGGGCAGCTGTGCTTCTTCCGCCTATCCTCCCCCGCCGAGCACCCCTACGGTTCGGAAAAGTACGGCTCGCGCTACCGCGGCCAGCGCGGGCCCACCGCCTCGCGAAGCTTCCAGAACTTCCACCGCATCGACGTGTAGAAGACCGCTGCGCGCACACGTGCGCCATCGTGCGACGCCGATCTGACTCGCACATGCTTGACGCACGGCCCCGCCAGGCCCGATGATTCCGGCAAGCGCACGTGGGATGAACCTCGCCAGGCGACGCGATACGCATCGTCTGGGGGATCATGACGCTCACATCTCTACGCAAGCGAGCCGTGACAGTCGTCGCCATGGCCGCGACGATGATTGGCGTTGCGGCTGCCCCCGCAACGGCGGACGCGGATCGAATCGTCGACATCCCCGGGCGTAACCTCGAGAACTGCATTCACGGGAAATTGGGCATCCCCTCCGCCACCCCTCTCACCGAAGGCGATCTCGCTACTCTCACTACCCTCGCGTGCGGCATCGTCGGCGACAGAACACTTGAGGGTCTCCAACACGCGGTCAATCTTGAGTCCCTCACGCTGACGGGGTGGCTCAATCCGACCACGTTCGATTCTGACGCAGCTGCAACGTTCCTCGAGCCACTGCGCTCCGTCACCTCACTTCACACGGCAGTCCTGTCTTTTGGCGGCGGCGTCGCATTCTCGCTCGCTCCACTGTCGCAGCTCCCGAATCTCGCTAGCCTCGCGGTCCAGGAACTGCCGAATGACGGGCTCGCAGGGCTTCTTCCCGGCCCCGCGCTCACGGACCTTCGCGTGACTCACGTGTGGCCCTCTATCGCCGGGATCGACCAACTCACCGGCCTCACCTCGCTGTCACTGCGCAACGTCCCCGCGGCGACCGCCGAGGCACGGGTACCGCTCGCGCCACTTCAGACGCTCACAGAGCTCACGACGGTGTCTATCCAGGGCGGCGGCGATGCCGGAGACCTCGAAATGTTCTCGGTCATGAAGGACCTCACCAGCCTGTCTCTCGACGGGGCGTCCGCCTCAAGCCTCGACGGTCTCGACGTGCTTCCCCTGCTCACCACTTTGCAAGTGAGCGATGCCGGCCTTCAGGGCCTTGCCGGAATCGAGCGGCTCTCCGGACTTACGAGCATCGACGTGCACGGCAATGACCTCTCGGACATCTCACCACTGGCGTCTCTCACTGAGTTGGCAACGGTGAACGTCAACTCCAACCAACTCGCTGACATCTCTGCCCTCGGGAGCCTGGAACTCACCGACTACAGCGCATGGGATCAGTCGATCACCGTCGACGATCCCGTGATCGCCTGCACGCCCGTGAGCGGCTTCGCGCCCACAGGCGTCACAGGCGCCTCCGCGCCACTCACGCCCACGACGGGATACCCGGAGTACGTACAAGTGGGCGTTGTCGATGGCAGCACCATGGCCTGGACCGTCCCGGGCACTCACACGGTCAGCTTCTATCACCCAGAAAGTCAAGGCAGGTTCTCTGGAACCTTCACGGTGACGGTCGCGGACTCGGGTGCGCCCTGCGCGTGGCACGGCATCGCGACGATCACGGCGCCGACAAGAGTGAACGTCGGCGCGAAGGCGACGGCCACCGTCACCTGGGCTCACGGCTTGCATCCGGACTACACGATCGAGTGGGTAGACGGCGCCGGCAAGGTGCTCGCGACCGGACCTTCTGCATCGACTGGCCAGTGGGCCGGCAAGAACGTCCGCGTGCGTGTTGCGCCCGACACGGCAGGCTTTGACCCGACCCCGCTCACGTCCGGAGCTGCACATGCTGCACGAACCCTTCCCACGGCGATGGGAATCAGCCTGCTTGGCACCGGTGCGGTGTCTCAGACGCTCAGAGTCGAGGAGACCGCCCGCCCGGCTGAGGTGTCGCTGATCTACCGCTGGTATCGCGACGGCGTTCGCATCCCCGGCCAAACCAAGCACTATTACACGCTGACGACGGCCGATGCCGGCCACACCATCAGCGTGCGTGGGCACGCGAGCGACACATACGGCTACTGGTGGCCCGGTGACTTCACGACCAACGCAGTCAAGGTCAACGCCACACTTCCCTTTACTTACGCGGCACCTCCTGCACTCCCGTCGACAGTGGTGGTGGGGTCGACGTTGCGTGCCGACGGCCTCGGCGGAGCCACCTGGTCACCGAAGCCCACCACGCTCAACTACCAGTGGTTCCGCGACGGCACCGCCATCGCTGGCGCGAACCGCGTGACCTACCAGGTCGCGTCCGCTGATGCGGGACACCAGATCAAGGTCAGGGTGACCGGCGCACGCTCTGGCTATCTGCCGGCAAGCGTCTGGTCAGGCGTCAGCAAGGCGGGAAAGCGACTCGCTCCGGTCACTCCCACGCTCACCGGTACCGCCAAGGTGGGCAACACCCTCACTGTCAAGAGGGGCACCTGGGGGCCCGGCACTGTCTCGACCAAGGTCCAGTGGTACGTCAACGGCAAGGCGGTCAGCGGGGCTACCGGCAGCACATTCCGGGTCCGCCCCACCGACGCGTACCGGTCGATCTCGGTGAAGGTGACGGGATCCAAGCCCGGTTACTTCACGACGAGCAGGACGTCATCGAGCAAGAAGCCCACGGGAATCGACTACGCCAGCTGCACCGACCTTCGCAAGCACTACCCGGACGGGATCGCGAAGTCGTCATCCGTGAGAGACAAGGTTGGCACCAAGCTGGGTGGCCCCATCACCAAGGCGACGTTTGTCTCTGCGAGCCTCTATGCCCTCAATGACGAGTCCGACCGCGACAAGGACGGCTGGGCCTGCGAACGGTAGCCGCGCACGGCAGCGCTATGCTGGCCGGACACGACAGGGGAGCGCTTCCCGCGAGGGATGAGAGCGCTGAGAGTGCGGAACCGCCGCAGACCCTCGAACCTGATCCGGGTGATACCGGCGTAGGGAGTCGAGACTCGATCCCCTCCTATCCCTAGGAGGCACCGCATGCGCATCGCGCACGCCACCACCGTCGGGGCGATCGCCCTGGCCACCCTGACCCTCGCCGCATGCTCGGCAGACGACACGGACGCCGATCCGTCGGCCACCGCGACTGGCGCGCCCACCGCATCGGCCACGCCCGATGCCGACGCCAGCACCGCTGCCCCCGACCTGACCGGTCAGACGGTCACCGTCGTCACCCACGACTCGTTCGCCGTGCCGGACGACGTCCTCGCGGCATTCGAGGACGAGACCGGGCTGACGGTCGAGTTCACCGCCCCGGGCGACGCGGGCGCGCTGGTCAACCAGCTGATCCTCACCAAGGACGCGCCGCTCGGCGACGTGGTGTTCGGCGTAGACAACACCTTCGCCTCGCGCGCCATCGACGAGGGCGTGTTCGCGGACTACGAGTCGGCCGCCCCTGCCGCCGGCGACGCCGCCGAGTACGCCATCGACGGCTCGAGCGCGCTGACGGCCATCGACTACTCGGACGTCTGCCTCAACTACGACATCGCCTGGTTCGAGGACAACGGCCTCGACGTGCCGCAGAGCATCGGCGAGCTGGCCGACCCCGAGTACAACGGGCTGCTCTCGATCACCAACCCCGCCACCTCCTCCCCCGGCCTCGCCTTCTTGCTGGCCACCATCGACGAGATGGGCGACGGCTGGCAGGACTACTGGGCGGCGCTGCGCGAGAACCAGGTGCGCGTGACCGCCTCGTGGTCCGACACCTACTTCACCGACTTCTCGGTCCCCAACTACGGCGGCGACTACCCCCTCGTGTTGTCCTACGCCTCCTCCCCGCCCTCCGAGGTGATCGACGGCGAGCCCACGTCGGCAGCGCTGCTCGACACGTGCTTCCGTCAGGTGGAGTACGCGGGTGTCCTCGAGGGAGCAGAGAACCCCGCCGCGGCGCAGGCCGTCATCGACTGGCTGCTGTCCGACGACTTCCAGGCGACCGTGCCGGACAACATGTACGTCTACCCCGTCTCCAGCTCCGTCGAGGTGCCCGCGGCGTGGGCCGAGTACGCCCCGCTGTCCGACGACCCCCACACTATGGACCCCGCCGAGATCTCCGCCAACCGCGAGGCGTGGATCGACGACTGGACCTCGGTCGTCATCGACTAACCCGTGCCGAGGAACGCGATGAGCACGGCCGCGCGCCGGACCCTCAGCTGGTGGCTGCTGGCCTCGCTGCCCCTCGCGTTCCTCGGCACCTTCTTCCTGTGGCCGCTCGGCTCGGTGCTGGTCCACGGCCTGTTCGACGGCGGCTTCGACGCCGCCGGCACCTGGGCGGTGGTGACGGACTCACGGACGGCCGATGCAGTGGTCACCACCCTGGGACTGGCCGCCGCCGGCACGGCGGGCTCGCTCGTCCTTGGCCTGTCGGGCGCGTACGTCCTGTACCGCCTGCGGTGGCGCGGGCAGCGCGCGGTGCGCGCGATCGTGGGCGTGCCGTTCGTGCTGCCGACGATCGTGGTCGCCTCCGCGTTCTCCGCGCTGCTGGGCAGGTCGGGGCCGCTGGGATTCCTGGGGCTCGACCAGTCGGTGGTGGCGATCGCCGCCGCCCTCGTGTTCTACAACGTGTCCGTGGTGGTGAGGGTCGTGGGAGGCGCGTGGGCCGCGCTCGACCCGGCCACGGCATCGGCTGCCCGCACCCTGGGGGCCGACCGCCGCCGCGTCGTCGCTCACGTCACCCTGCCGGCGCTTGCGCCGGCGATCGCGTCTGCCGCCGCGGTGGTGTTCCTGTTCTGCGCGACGTCGTTCGGCGTGGTGCTGGTGCTGGGCGGCACGCGCGTGCGCACCCTGGAAACCGAGATCTACCTGCAGGTCAATCAGTTCCTCGACCTGCGCGCCGCGGCCGTGCTGTCGATCCTCCAGATGCTGGTGGTGGCGCTGGTGCTGTGGCTCTCGGCTGCCGCGCGGCGGCGCCGCGAGCGGGCGGTCGGCGGGCGCGCCGTCGACGGCACTCGCCCCTTCCGTGCGGCCGATGCCTGGGTCGCCGTCCCGACCGCCCTCACCCTGGGGACGCTGCTAGCCCTGCCCCTGTACTCGCTCGTCGAGCGGTCGCTGCGGACCACCGACGGGTACGGGCTCGACTACTACGCGGCGCTGTTCACCCAGCCCGGGAGGACGGTGCTTCCCGTGTCGGTCGCGCAGGCGGCGCTGAACTCGCTCGTGACCGCGGCGATCGCGGCGGGGGTCGCGTGCGTCATCGGCCAGCTGGTCGCGACGCTGCTGACGCGGCGCTCGCGCAGGGCAGGGGTGCTCGACGCCGTGGTGATGCTGCCGCTCGGAGTCTCCGCGGTGGTCGTGGGGCTCGGGATGCTGCTGACGCTGAACCAGCCCGTGCTCGGCATCGACCTCAGCGGGTCCTGGTGGCTCGTCGCGGCGGCCCAGGCGGTGGTGGCGCTGCCGCTCGTGGTGCGCACCATGGTGCCGCCAGCGCGGGCCATCGACCCGCGGCTGCGCGCCGCGGCATCGGCCCTGGGGGCGTCGCCGTGGAGGGTGTGGGCGCGCGTGGACTGGCCGCTGCTGCGCCGGCCGTTCGGGCTCGCGGTGGGCTTCGCCTTCGCGATCTCGCTGGGAGAGTTTGGCGCCACCTCATTCGTGGCGCGGCCGGACCGCCCCACCCTGCCGACCGCGATCTTCCGGCTGCTGGGCCGGCCGGGCGCCGAGAGCGTCGGCATGGCCTTCGCGGCCGCGGTAGTCCTCGCGGTGATGACGGGGGCCATCATGATGGTGGCGGAGAGAATGCGCACCGACGTGGGAGGAGACCTGTGAGCGGGCTGACGGTGGACAACCTGCGGGTGGAGTACCCGGGCAGCCCGCCCGTGGTGGCTGTGGACGGCGCGTCGCTGACAGTCGCGCCAGGCGAGACCGTGGCGCTGCTCGGGCCGTCCGGCTGCGGCAAGTCGTCGCTGCTCGGAGCGATCGTGGGCATCGTCGAGCCCGCGGCGGGAAGCGTCGCGTGGGACGGCGAGGACCTCACCCACGTCCCCGTGCACCGGCGCGGCTTTGGCCTGGTGTTTCAGGACGGGCAGCTGTTCCCGCATCGGTCGGTGGCGCGCAACGTCGCGTTCGGGCTCGAGATGGCGGGGGTGGCGCGCGACGAGCGCCGCGCGCGGGTGGAGGAACTGCTGGAGGTGGTGGGCCTCGCCGGCTACGGCGAGCGGGCCATCACCGACCTGTCCGGCGGGCAGCGCCAGCGCGTGGCGCTCGCGCGGTCGCTGGCGCCTCGTCCGCGGCTTCTCGCGCTCGACGAGCCGCTGTCCTCGCTGGACGCCGACCTGCGCGCGCGGCTTGCGGTCGAGGTGAGGGATATTCTCGCCGCGGACGGCACCGCCGCGATCGTCGTGACGCACGACCCTCGCGAGGCCGAGGTGATGGCCTCACGCGTACTACGTATGAGCGCCGGGGCGCTCCAGTAACTCCCGCACTGGTGGATTATGGTCAAATAAGGGGGCTTCGTTGACCGAAATCCACCAGTGGGAGCGGGGTTAGCAGGCGCAGGCGATGGCCTCGCCGGCCGATGCCAGGGGCGCCGTCAGCGGGTCGGGCGCCCTGGTCGCGTCGATCGTGACCTCGCGGCCCTCGGCATCGACCGTCACCGTGTCGACGGGGAGACCCTCGCGCGCCCAGTACTCGAAGCCGCCGATCATCTCGCGCACCTCGTAGCCCAGCTCGGAGATGATGAGGCCCGCCCGGGTGGCTCCGTTGCAGCCGGGACCCCAGCAATAGGCGACGAAGCGCGTGCCGGCCGGGTACTCGGGAATGCGGGCGGGCATGTCCGGCTTGGCAAGGTGAACGGCTCCGCGGGCGTGGCCCTGTCGCCAGGCACGCTCGTCGCGGGTATCGATCAGCACGAAGTCGGCCGTGCCGTCCGCGAGCGCGGCAGCGACGTCGGACGGGTCCGTCTCGAACGCGAGCTTGGCGCGGAAGTGAGCGGCGGCGGCTGAGGTGTCGGTCATGGCGCCAACCTAGCCGCGCGCCCGGGTGCCTGTCAGCAGCGAACCGGCCCCGGCATCGGACGCCCGTCGTCCGCCGTGACGAAGCGACGGTCGAGCGGCGCAACACGCCGTCGCCGGGGCAACTCGCCTCGGCGAGTCGCGATATCTACCGTCACTTCGGAACACGGAGTTGGCCGGGCGAGGCGGCGGGACGAGGCGATTCGCAGAAGTTGAGCAGAGTTCACTCAACTTTTGCCGATCCGGCTTGACATCGTCGACGAGTCGCGCATACTTGAGCGTAGGCGGCTCAACTCCGTAGGAGCCGGCGACAACTCAGGTCAGGGCCCCGGCCCCGGCCGCATCTCAAGGAGGACATCTCATGGCACGAGCAGTCGGTATCGACCTCGGAACCACCAACTCGGTGGTCACCGTCCTGGAGGGCGGCGAGCCCACCGTCATCGCGAACGCCGAGGGCGCCCGCACCACCCCGTCGGTGGTCGCGTTCTCGAAGACCGGAGAGGTCCTGGTGGGCGAGATCGCCAAGCGCCAGGCCGTCACCAACGTCGACCGCACCATCACCTCGGTGAAGCGCCACATGGGCACCGAGTGGACGCAGGAGATCGACGACAAGAAGTACACCGCGCAGGAGATCTCGGCCCGCATCCTGGGAAAGCTCAAGCGCGACGCCGAGGAGTACCTGGGCGAGAAGGTGACCGAGGCGGTCATCACCGTCCCCGCGTACTTCAACGACGCCGAGCGCCAGGCGACCAAGGACGCCGGCGAGATCGCGGGCCTCAAGGTTCAGCGCATCGTCAACGAGCCCACCGCCGCGGCCCTCGCGTACGGCCTCGACAAGGGCAAGGAAGACGAGCTCATCCTGGTCTTCGACCTGGGTGGCGGTACGTTCGACGTCTCGCTCCTTGAGGTCGGCAAGGACGAGGACGACTTCTCCACCATTCAGGTGCGCGCCACCGCCGGTGACAACCGCCTGGGCGGCGACGACTGGGACCAGCGCATCGTCGACCACCTCATCAAGGAGGTCAAGAACACCGAGGGCGTGGACCTGTCCAAGGACAAGGCCGCCGTCCAGCGCCTGCGTGAGGCCTCGGAGCAGGCCAAGAAGGAGCTCTCGAGCGCGACCAGCACGAACATCTCGCTGCAGTACCTGTCGATCGGCGAGAACGGCCCCGTCCACCTGGACACCCGCCTCACCCGCGCGCAGTTCCAGCAGATGACCTCGGACCTCATCGAGCGCACCAAGGCCCCCTTCCACCAGGTCATCAAGGACGCCGGCATCCAGCTGTCCGAGATCGACCACGTCGTCCTCGTCGGCGGCTCGACCCGCATGCCCGCGGTGACGGACGTCGTCAAGGAGCTGACCGGTGGCCGCGAGCCCAACAAGGGCGTGAACCCGGACGAGGTCGTCGCCGTGGGCGCCGCCCTCCAGGCCGGAGTCATCTCCGGTGAGCGCAAGGACGTGCTGCTCATCGACGTCACCCCCCTGAGCCTCGGCATCGAGACCAAGGGCGGCGTCATGACCACCCTCATCGAGCGCAACACCGCGATCCCGACCAAGTCCTCGGAGGTCTTCTCGACCGCCGACGACAACCAGCCCTCCGTGCTGGTGCAGGTCTACCAGGGCGAGCGCCAGTTCGCGCGTGACAACAAGCTGCTCGGCACCTTCGAGCTGGGCGGCATCGCGCCGGCCCCGCGCGGCGTGCCGCAGATCGAGGTCACGTTCGACATCGACGCCAACGGCATCGTGCACGTCAACGCCAAGGACCGTGGCACCGGCAAGGAGCAGTCCATCACCGTGACCGGCGGCTCGGCGCTGTCGAAGGACGACATCGAGCGCATGGTCAAGGATGCCGAGGAGCACGAGGCCGAGGACAAGAAGCGCCGCGAGGACCAGGACACCCGCAACAACGCGGAGACCTTCGCCTACTCGACCGAGAAGATCCTCTCGGAGAACGAGGACAAGGTTCCCGCCGAGGTGGCCGACGACGTCAAGACTGCGATCGCCGACGTCAAGACCGCCCTCGAGGGCGACGACGTGGACGACATCAAGGCCAAGCACGACGTGCTGGTCGAGAAGGCGCAGAAGATCGGCGAGGCCGTCTACGCGGCCCAGGCCGCCGAGGCCGAGGCCGGCGGCGCTCCCGCCGACGAGGCCGCCGACGCCTCCTCGTCCGACGAGGACGTGGTGGACGCCGAGATCGTCGACGACGAGAACGACAAGAAGTAGCGATTCCCGCAGGCGGGCGGCCGATGCCATCGGTCGCCCGCCGCGGCCGCTCACGGAAGGCGTGACATGACTGACACCAACCCCCAGCCCGAGCCCGACGACCGCGACCCGCTCGCCGAGGCCGAGTCGATCATCAACGACGAGGCAGCGCGCGCCGAGTCCGAGGCGGGCCAGGCAGGCGACACCGAGGGCGACGCGTTCGACTCCGACCTGTCGGCCGCCGAGGCCAAGGCGGCCGAGCACTTCGCGGACCTCCAGCGCCTCCAGGCGGAGTTCGTGAACTACCGCAAGCGCGTGGAGCGCGACCGCGAGGCCGCCGCCGGCACCACCACCGCCAAGGTGGTCGAGCAGCTCATCCCCGTGCTCGACGACATCGCCGCGGCTCGCGAGCACGGCGAGCTCGAGGGCGGCCCGTTCGCATCGATCGCGACCAAGCTTGAGGACACCCTCGGCCGTCTCGGCTGGTCGAGCTACGGCGCTGTGGGCGACGAGTTCGACCCGCAGATCCACGAGGCATTGACCTCGCAGCCGTCCACCGAGGTGACCGTCCCCACGGTCCAGCTGGTGGCCCAGCCCGGCCACCGGGTCGGCGACCGAGTGGTGCGCCCCGCGCGCGTCATCGTCGCCCAGCCCGAGTAATACCCCTCACCCCAGGAAGGAGACGCCCATGTCCAGTCAGGACTGGTTCACCAAGGACTTCTACTCGACGCTCGGCGTCTCCAAGGACGCCTCCCAGGAGGACGTCAAGAAGGCGTACCGGCGCCTCGCCCGCGACCTACACCCCGACCGCAACCCCGGCGACGCCAGCGCCGAGCAGCGGTTCAAGGACGTGGGCGAGGCGTACGGAGTCCTGTCGGACAAGGAACAGCGCCAGCAGTACGACGCCATCCGCGCCATGGGTGGCGGCGGTCCCCGCTTCCAGGCAGGGGCGGGCGGCAACGGCGGTAACGGCGGCTTCGAGGACGTCTTCTCGTCGATGTTCGGCGGGGGCGGCCGCGGCGCGGGCGGCCAGCAGCAGTACCGCGCCCAGGGCTTCGAGGACGTGCTGTCCAACATGTTCGGTGGCGGCGGCTTCCAGCGTGGCCCCCAGAAGGGGTCCGATGTCGCGGCGGCCACCGAGGTGACGTTCCGCCAGGCGGCCGTGGGCGACACGGTCACGCTGCGCACGTCCACGGGGACGGTCAAGACGCGCCTGCCCGTCGGCGTGACCGATGGCCAAAAGATCCGCATCGCGGGCAAGGGCCGCCCCGGCACCAACGGCGGCCCGGCCGGCGACCTCATCCTCACCGTGCGCGTCGCCAAGCACCCCGTCTTCACGATGGACGGCAAGAACCTGCGCATGACGCTTCCCGTCAGCTTCGACGAGGCGGCGCTCGGCGCGACCGTCGAGGTGCCCACGCTCGACGGCGACCGCGTCAAGGTCAAGGTCGGCTCCGGCACCAGCTCCGGCACCACGCTGCGCGTCAAGGGCCGCGGGCTCACCACGAAGCAGGGCACCGGCGACCTTTTGGTCACCGTCCAGATCGCCGTGCCGGGCAAGCTCAGCCGCAAGGCCAAGGAGGCGCTGCAGGCGTTCGCCCTTGCCGATGCGACACACGACCCGCGCGAGCGCCTGTACGACGACGCCGCGAAGTAGCGAGACACTTCACCCAGACCAGGCAGGAGGAGTCATGGAGCAGCCCGACGTGGACGAGCCCGTCTTCCTCATCTCTGCCGCCGCGGAGCTCGCGGGGATGCACGCGCAGACCCTGCGCCAGTACGACCGCCTTGGCCTCGTCATCCCGCGCCGCCGCCCCGGCGGCGGCCGCCGCTACTCGCTGCGCGACGTGGCCACGCTGCGGGAGATCCAGCGCATGAGCCAGGACGAGGGCATCAACCTCGCCGGCATCAAGCGCATCCTGTCGCTCCAGCACCGCGTGGACAGGCTCGAGGCCGAGGTGGAGAAACTCCGCCCGCGGGCCGATGTCGGTTCGCGAATCTTCACGACCGGCCCCACCGGCCGGGTCGTCATCGTCGAGCGCGGCCGCCGCGCCAACCGCGACGAGGGCCGCGCCCTCGTGGTGTGGCGCGGCTACGAGGACTGAACCCCCGCATCGGCCACCCGTACCGGGACAGCACGATGGCCCGGTACCGCCCTCAGCTCGGTACCGGGCCATCGCCCCCCACTGCCCTCAGCGTTGGAGGGAGTCCACCAGTTGGCTGGCGTACGTGTTGCTCTCCGGAAGCGGCTCCACCCACAGCCGCGCCGGCTGGCGCGTGAGGTTGCCCACCTGGGCGGTGGAGCATCGCAGCACGATGTGGTCGCGCAGCATCGCCAGGTCGTTGCCCAGCGAGGCGTCGCGCGAGATGAGGACGCAGTACAGGCCGTCGCCCAGGCGAGCAATCGGGTGCCCCTCGGGGTACGCGGTGCGCAGCGCCTCGCCGATGGTGGCGTTGCGCGCCATGCGCTGCCAGGGGTCGGCGCTGTCGACCGAGACGTCCACCATGACGAGCGCGTGGGTGCGCGGCACCTGCTCACCGCGACGCGTGGCTGCGCCGTAGACCTCGGCAAGGCGCTGCTTGAGATAGTCGGCAGTGCCCAGGCCGGACTCGGCGTCCACCACCGGCGGCTGCGCGGCGACCACGGTGGCACCCTCGGTCCATCCCTCGCACAGCGCGCGGACGGAACGGATGGGCGCCGACGCGAACCCTGCGGCCTTGAACAGCACCGCCATGTCGTCGATGGCCTCGGTGATCCCGACTCCCGCGGCGGACCGCGCCTGGCCCAGCCGGTAGGCGGCGGGCGCCGTGTCGAGGCGGGCATCGAGCGCCTCGGCCAGCGCCTCGGCGGCAGGCGTGTACCAGTCACCAGGCCGGCGCCACACGCTCTGCACGCTCGTGGCGTGCCACGAGCGCAGCAGTGCCGCGGGGCTCGCGGCGTGCGTTCCGGTGTCGGTCATACCCCATGAGAGGGGCGGTTCCTCGGACTATGACGCGGTTCCGCGAGAGTTTCTTCACGGGACCTAGGCCCCAATTGTGACCAAACCGTCACCGAGAGTGTTGATTTCGACCCGTGGTCAACGGAACGATAGGGGTCGAGTATCACCATGGGTGGGGAGTCCTGAGGGAACATGAGTGCCGAGGCGATCGCACTCTGGACGGAGACGTCCAGCGATCCTGAGCTGATTGCCGGCGTGCGCGCCGGCGACGCTACCGCCTTCGGCGTGCTCTACGAGCGTCACAGCGCCGCGGCCCGCAAGGTTGCCGCGCATTACACGAACTCCCCGTCCGACGTCGACGACGTGGTCTCCGAATCGTTCTCGCGCATCCTGCGCGCCCTGCAGCGCGGAGACGGTCCCGACCTCGCCTTCCGCGCCTACCTCTTCACCATCGTGCGCCGCACCGGACTCGACCTCGTGGAGAAGGGCAAGCGCACCCGACCGCGCGACGACATGAGTCACTACGAGGACGCGCTCGGCTACGAGGCCGCCTCGGACGAGCCCGCGCTCGCAGGCTTCGAGCAGTCCATGGTGGCCGATGCCTACCGGTCCCTTCCCGAGCGCTGGCAGGCGGTGCTCTGGTACACCGAGGTCGAGAAGAAGAGCCCCAAGGAGATCGCTCCCCTACTCGGGCTGAGCGCCAACGGCGTCGCGGCCCTCGCCTACCGCGCCCGAGAAGCCCTGCGCCAGGCCTACCTGCAGCAGCACCTCAGCACCTCGACCGAGGTCAGCTGCATGGAGGCCAACGCACAGCTGGGCTCGTACGTGCGTGGCGGACTGTCCAAGCGCGAGCACGGCCGCATCGACGCGCATGTGCGCGAGTGCGAGCGCTGCACGGCGCTCGTCACCGAGTTGGAGGACGTCAACCGCGGCCTGCGCGCCATCATCGCCCCGCTGTTCATGGGGCTGCTAGGCGCCGGCGCGCTCGAGGGCGGGCTTCCCATCGGCGGCTATTACGGCCCCGGCGGCGCCGCCGCTGGCGGCACTGGCGCGGCCGGCGGGGCTGCGGGAGCCGGCGGCGGCGCCTCCGCGGCGAGCACCGGCATCCTGGGCGGGCTTGGCGGGCTTGGCGCCTTGGGCGCCGTCGGCGCGCTGACGAAGATCGCCCTCCCGGCCGCAGCGGCCGTGGGTGCCCTCGCGCTCGCGATCAACGGCGCCGGTTTCCTCAATGGCTTGGCCGACGACGTCATCGGCGACTCGGCCGGGGGCGCGGAGCGGGCCGGCGGCGATACTGCGCTGCAGCAGCCCGACGGGGTCGATGCGGAGGCAGCCTCCCTCCCCGCCTCCTCCCCTACCCCGTCCCCCGCCGTCACCGACCTCGAGGGCCACGCGGACAACCCCGCCCTCGATGCGGCCGATGCGACGACATCCATCACCGCGGCGGTGGCACCGGGCGCGGGCATCTACGAGAACGTGACGGCCAGCGGCGACGGTCATGTGGGCCAGGACGATGCGCAGGCCGGAGGGCACACCGACGCGCAGGCCGGCGACGAGACGACCGACCCGGGCAGCGGTTCTGCTGGCGGGTCGACCGGTGGGTCCACTGGCGGGTCGACCGGAGGCAGCACCGGGGGTTCAACCGGAGGTAGCACCGGCGGCTCGGACACGGGCAGCGGCGACACCGGCGGCTCGGGCACGGGCAGCGGCGACACCGGCGGCACGTCTGGTGGCGACACCGGCGGCACGGACACTGGCACCGATACAGGTGGTGACAACGGCACCGACACGGGTGGCTCGACCGGTGGTGACGGCGATACCGGGGGCGGTACTGACACGGGTGGCGACGACGATGCCGACACAGACACCGGCACGGACACCGGGGGCTCCACCGGCGGCTCGCGCTCCTCGCAGCTGAGCATCGCCCGCGCTCCCCTGGACTACCTGACGGTTTCCCGGACCGACCCGACGGTCGGCATCGACATCTCGAACGACGGCGACGGCGACGCCGACGACGTCACGGCCTCGATCACCCTTCCCGACGGCCTCGCCTTCGCGGCCGCGGGCACCTCCGCCCGCTACTCCTCGCCGCTCGGTGACGCACTAGCAGTTCGCCTCGCGCCGGCCACGGGCACGGACTTCGACCTCGACGGCTGGACCTGCACGCTGTCGACCGACGCGCGCATCCTCACCTGCGAGACCGCTTCGGTCGGCGCCGGTGCGGGCGCCGAGCTCAGCCTCGACGTCGCCCTCGCTACCGGCACCCTGGCGGACGACGCGACCACCACCTTCACCGTCGACGCCGGCGACCAGCACGTGTCGTACAGCGTCGCCACGGGCATCGAGAGCGCGAGCGATAGCGACGACCTCGAGACCGGGTACGCGGGTACCGGGGGCATCGGCGCCACGCAGGTCGGCGGCACCGTGATGGGCTGCACCACCGGGGGCTTCTTTGGATTCCTCACCGACCCGTACCGGTACTGCACGAACGTGATGGACCAGACCGCGAACGGCGACCAGCCCAAGTACAACAACAACGCGTACTTCATGGTCCCGCTGAGCGACGGCGACGTCGACGGCTCAGGCGTCACCACGCTCACGCTGCCCGAGGGCGCGACGGTCACGAAGGCCACGCTCGAGTGGTCGGCCAACCGCAGCGCCTTCTCGACCTTCGACGGCGACACCGGAACTGCCTCGTTCAGGACCCCCGGCGGCGCGTACACCCGCATCTCCACCGCCGACGTGAGCCAGCTCACCCGTGACGGCTGGACCTACTACCTCGCCAGCGCCGACGTCACCGACGCGGTGGCCGATGCCGGGGCCGGCGAGTACGCCGTCGCCAACATCGCGCTCGCCAGCGGACCGGGGGGCTTCAACCTGTACGGCGGCTTCACCCTTACGGTGATCTACGAGGACCCCGCCGCCGCGGCCGACACCACCATCGCGGTCCTTGAGGGCCCGCACTGGGCGACCGAGGACGCGCCCGTGGTCATCCCGTTCCGCCTGAACGAGTCGCAGTACGTGACCGCGTCCTGGACCGCGTACGAGACGGACCGCGGCTTCATCAATGACCAGGTCCGCATCTCCGACAAGGACGAGATCGGCGGCCGCACCCTACGCCCGGAGCGCGAGCGGGGCAACGGCGACTCGGGCAACGCGGCCGACTCGACCGCCTTCGGTTCGCCCTACGCCAACACCCTCGGCATCGACGCGAAGCCGTTCCAGTCCGAGTGGATCGGGGCCGGCAAGCACAACGTGGTGGTCACGACAGCCGAGTCTCACGAGCAGGCCGACGACGACGCGGACACGTCCTGGTACAGCACCGGAGACGACTTCCTGATCGGCACCGTGGTCGTCACGCTGTCGGACACGAAGCCCTCGAAGCCGTAGTCGCTACCGCTCGGGGCTGGCGCTCCAGTCCATGTCGAGCTGGCGCGCGGTCGCGTGGGCGAGGTCGACGCCGGCCACCCGCGCGACCACGTGAAGCGCCATGTGAATGCCCGAGGTGAGGCCACCGCTCGTGACCACGTCCCCGGCGTCCACCCACCTCATGCCTGCCACGGCATCGGCCACCTCCTCGCGGGCGAGGTCGGCGACGTCCTCCCAATGGGTGGTGGCCGGGAGCCCCGCGAGGATCCCGCCGCGTGCCAGGAGGAACGACCCCGTGCACACCGACGTGGTGAGGCCGGCGCCCGACACGAGCGCGGCCACGGCGGCGGCGATGCGGGGGTCGCCGGCGGCGGCCGCCACGTCGATGGTGCCGGGGATCACCACCACGTCGAACGGCCCCGCCTCCTCGGCCGCGCCGAGCGCGGTGAGGGTCATGCCGCCGAACGCCACAGCATCGGCCCCACCCGGGCTCACCAGCGCGACCTCGAACCCGGCGTCCTCACCCGCGCGCTGCTGCAGGCGCGCGGCCGTGAGGAACACCTCGTACGGGCCGCCCGCGTCGATCAGGTCGAAGCCGTCGTAGACCAGGATGCCGATGCGCGTCATGCCGCCCACCCTAGGGGTAGGCGGCCGCGGACTACTTGACGACCTCGGTCGACGCGCGGGGGAAGACGATCAGCCAGAACGCCGCCTGTGCCAGGAGCATCGCGCCGACCGCGACGATCGCCATCGACGTCACCGAGATGCCGCCCAGGCCGATCAACGGCGTGGCGAGCCCGGCGACACCCATGTTGAGCGCGCCGATCAGCGAGGCGGCGGTGCCGGCCTCCTCGGGGTGACCGGCGAGGGCCGTCACCTGCACCGTCGGCATGATGAGGCCGAGCGGGGCGACCAGGAAGAAGAGTGCGGCGAGCACCCAGCCCACGCCGGCATCGGCGACACCCGTGGCGAGCAGCGCGAGGGCGCCGAATGACTGCACCGCCAGCCCGGCCGTGGTGACCGTGCGGGGCGGGAAGACACGCATGAGGCGTGCCGAGGTCTGGTTGCACAGGACGAGGCCGATGGAGTTCATGGCGAACACGAGGCCATACTGCTGAGCGCTCAGGCCAAAGATGTCCTGCAGGACGAACGACGACGCGGACAGGTAGGAGAACAGCGCGGTGAACGACATGGCGCCCACGAGCGCGATGCCCACGAAGGCGCGGTCGCGGAACAGATGGGCGTAGCGGCGCGCCACCACGGCACCCTCGAACTTTCCACGCTTTTGCGCGGGCCGCGTCTCCACCATCAGGAACGCGGCGACGATGATCATCGCGAGGCCGTACGCGGCGAGGACGTAGAAGATGCCGCGCCACGGCATGATCGCGAGCAGCTGCGAGCCGATGACGGGCGCGACAACCGGGGCGAGCCCGCTCACCAGCGCCATGTGCGCGAGCATGCGGATCAGGCGCTGGCCACCGAAGAGGTCACGCACCATCGCCATCGCGACCACGCCGGCACCCGCGGCGCCGATGCCCTGCAGCACGCGTCCGGCCATGACGAGCTCGACCGTGGGGGCGAAAGCGACGGCGATGGAGGCACCGATGTGGATCGCCGTGGCGATCAGGAGGGGCTTGCGACGGCCGAGCGCGTCTGACAGCGGCCCGACGATGAGCTGTCCCAGCGCGAACCCGACCATGGTGGCCGTCAGCGTGAGCTGTATGGCGGCATCGTTCGCCTGCAGGTCGGCGGCCACCTCGGGGAAGGCGGGCAGGTACAGGTCGACCGTGAAGGGACCGAGCGCCACCAGCGCGCCGAGGATGAGGATGTACTTCAGCTTCTCGCGGCGAGAGAGCGTCTGGCCGAGCGTCTGCGCCACGGAGGGCTCGACGGGAATCGTGGGGGCAACAGCGTTGCTGGCGTGGACGTCGGAAGACACAGCGGAGCACTTTCCTGGCTAGGAGGGGGGTCATCGGTGGCGGCGTCGGGGCAGTCTGCGAAGGCAGCTCCGGGGATGGGCGCCACTCGTATGCAACTCCGACACCGGCAGTCTATTCCCTACCAGCCGGTAAAAAATACCCCTACGTTCCCTTTGCCTCCCGTTGGGGCGGCTTCCGCGCGCGTGCACCCGTACCGCTCAACACACGGCTGTGGCCGATGTGACGGCTGAGACGCGCGTGCAGGCACACCCGTCACACACGCACCACCTGTCCCAGGTGTGTGGTGAGAGGTACGCGGGTGCGGGGCGAAAGGCTGACGGACGCGAGCCCGCCGCAGGGGTTAGTCCCCGATCACGCCGTACAGGCGGTCGCCAGCGTCGCCCAGGCCGGGAACGATGTAGCCCTGCTCGTTGAGCTTCTCGTCGACCTGCGCCACGACCACCTTGACGTCGGCGCGCTCGCCCACGGCCTCCTGCACCTTCTCGATGCCCTCGGGCGCGGCGAGAAGGCACACGCAGGTCACGTCGGTGGCGCCGCGCTGCAGGACGTACTCGATCGCCATGATGAGCGATCCGCCCGTAGCGAGCATGGGGTCGATGAGGAACACCTGGCGACCGGTGAGGTCGTCGGGGAGGCGGTTCGCGTAGGTGATCGCCTCGAGCGTCTCCTCGTCGCGCTTCAGGCCAAGGAAGCCCACCTCGGCGCTCGGAATGAGGCGGGTCATGCCGTCGAGCATGCCCAGGCCGGCGCGCAGGATGGGGACAATGATGGGGGCCGGGTCGGCGATGCGGGTGCCCGTCGCGGACGTCAGGGGCGTCTGGACGGTGTGCGGCTCCACGCGCACCTCGCGCGTCGCCTCGTAGGCCAGGAGGGTGACCAGCTCGTCGACCAGCTGACGGAACGTCGGCGACGGGGTCTCCTTGTTACGCAAGACGGTGACCTTGTGGCGGATGAGGGGGTGATCGGCGACGTGCAGCTCCATGCCGCCAACTCTACGTGGTCGGTGCGCCACCGCGCCGGGACCAGCGGTCCACGTCACCGCGCGCCGGTAGCCTGGAATCGTGGGTAACTGGGACGGCGCCATGAGCGAGGCCATCGCGCTCGCACGCGCCGCCGCCTCCTCGCACGACGTCCCCGTGGGCGCCGTCGTCATCGGTCCCGATGGCGACGTGATCGGCACGGGACGCAACCGCCGCGAGGCGGACGGCGACCCCACCGCCCACGCCGAGGTGCTCGCGCTCCGTGCCGCGGCATCGGCCCTCGGAAGGTGGCGCCTCGACGACTGCACCCTCGTCGTCACCCTCGAGCCCTGCCTCATGTGCGCCGGGGCGCTGCTCGCGGCGAGGATCCCGCGCCTGGTGATCGGCGCGTGGGACGACAAGGCCGGCGCGACGGGGTCGCAATGGGACGTGGTGCGGGACGCGCGCATCGGCTCCAAGGTCGAGGTCATCGCCGGCATCCGCGGCCACGAGTGCGCAGCGATCCTCACGGAGTTCTTCGAGGCGAGGCGCTAGATGGCGGGCGAGCCCCGCAAGCGCACCCAGTGGCGCCGCGGCGTCAAGCGCGCGGTCATCAGCCTGGGCACCGTGGCACCGAAGGGGCAGCCCCGGTGGCCGATCGCCCTGCAGGCCGCCATCGTCCTCGTGGTCCCGGTGCTGGTGGGCATCGCCTACGGGCGCATCGACCTTGGCCTCATCGCCGGCACCGGCGCCTTCACGGTGCCGTACTTCGCGGCACTGCCGCGCCTCGAGCGGCTCCGCCTGCGCCCCCTCGCGGGGCTCGTGCTGGTCGCCACGAGCATCGTCGGCGTCACCCTCGCGCCCTATCCGGGCTGGTACGCGGTGGGTCTCGTGGTGGTCACCACGCTCATCGGCGTCGCCGTTCACGGCTACCGTCTGGGGCCCCCAGGCCCGCTGTTCCCCATCCTCATCTACGGACTGTCGGGCCACGCCGTCGACGGCGGGATGCCCGCCTCGACACTTGTCCTCACCATCGCCGCCGGCTGCACGTGGGCAGTGATCGCGTCCATCGCGCCGCTTATCCGACGCGAGCACTGGACCATCACCCCACGCCCGCTCAAGGTGCTGCTGGCGCGCCCGGAGTGGGACCGCGGCGCGCGCGAGCTGGTGTGGCGCACCGCCATCGTGGCGCTCGTGGGCACCCTCCTGTCCGTGGTGCTGCTCGACGCCGACCGGGCCTACTGGACCGTCGCCGCCGGCGTGGTCGTCGTGGGCGTGGTGCCCGGGCGCGGCCCCGCCGTCACGCGCGGACTTCACCGCGCGGTCGGCACCGTCGCCGGTGTGGGCGTGTACCTGCTCATCGCCCAGGCGGGCATGCCGCAGGTGGCGTTGGCGCTCACGCTCGGCGTCCTCCAGTTCATCACCGAGGTCGCCATCACGCGCCACTACGCGATCGCCGTCACCGCGGTCACGCCGATGGCGCTGGTCATCGTCACTGTCGCGTCCGGCACGTTCGGCCAGACCGCCATCACGGGGGAGCGGATTCTCGACACGCTGCTGGGTGCGGGGCTCGCGGTCGCGACGGCGCTACTGCATCCTCCCGCGCCACCGGACCCCGCGCACCGTCACGCACCCCCTCACGGCGCCGATTAGGTTCTGCGGCCACCAACCTGTAATCTTCTTCGCGGTGACGTGTCCGAGCGGCCGAAGGTGCAGCACTCGAAATGCTGTGTACGGTACCCCCGTACCGTGGGTTCAAATCCCACCGTCACCGCTCTGAAGGAGAGCCCGGTCCCCCTCGCGGGGGCCGGGCTCTTGTCATTCCCGGACGGCCGATGCTGGCGTCGCCCGGCGGCGCTCCCTCGCCGCGCGTGGGGCGTGTGGTGAGATGCGGGGAGCCGACCACGAGGAGACACCCCGATGACCGTTCCCGCCGCGCCCGAGGGATTCGCGCGCTACGTCATGAAGAGCAAGTTCGGCGCGGGCAGGGACTTCCAGGTCCTCGACCCGGCGACGGAGGAGCAGCTGTTCCTCGTCGACGGCAAGATGGGGCCCCGTCCGCGCTGCGAGGTCCTCGACGCGGGCGGCACCGTGGTCGCGAGCGTCCGCGGCCGCATGCTCGGCATCCCCAAGCGGATGGACGTGGTCGACGGCGCGGGCGAGCCCGTCGCCCGCCTTCACTCCCCCGCGCTGAACTTCGTCAAGGACAAGGTCGAGGTCACCCTCGCCTCGGGCGAGCAGTGGCTCCTCATAGGCAACATCATCGAGAAGGACTACGCGGTGCACGATGCCCAGGGCGAGCTGCGCATCCAGATCACCCAGAAGTGGCTCGCCGTACGCGACCGCTACACGATCGACGTGGCCGCCGGCACGCCGGCCCCGCTCGCGTTCGCCCTGGTGTGGGCCGTGGACCGCTGGGTCGAGCGCGACTGACGCACGGGCGTAGATTGGGAGGACAGACCCAGTCCCCGGAGGCCCCGTGAGCGCTCGCCATCAGCCCGTCGCCGGCTGGTCGGGTGGGGCACGCAGGGCCGTGGGCTCCCTGCGCACCGTGCAGCCGCCACCGGGCAAGCGCTGGCCGCTCGCACTCCAGGCGGGCATCGCCATCTCGACCCCCGTGCTCGTCGGCGCCCTCACCGGCCACGAGAGCCTGGGGCTGCTTGCCTCGTCCGGCGCCTTCACCGTCCTGCACGTCGGCATGCTCCCGGTCGCCGAGCGCGCCAAGGTGCTGCCCCTGTTCGGGCTCGCCCTGGTCCTCGCCGCCGCCCTCGGGGCGTCGCTGTCGACGTCGCCGGTCGCCACCGGCATCGGCCTCGCCGTCGTCAGCATCGTGACCGCGGCCGCCTACCTTGCCTTCCGCGTGGGGCCGCCGGGCTCGCTGTTCGTCACGCTCGTGTACGGGCTCTCGGCTCACGTCACGGCGCCGGTCGACGGCGTGCAGCACGTGACGCCAGCCACGATGGTGGCCGCGATGGCCTGCGGCTGCACGTTCGCCTACCTCGTCGCGCTCACCCCGATGCTGCGGCGCGCGAATCGTGGCGGCGCACGGCCGCTGCGAGAGATCCTGCCCGGCCCCGGCCTGGACCGCACCGCGCGCGAGATGCTGGCCCGCATCGCGATCGTCTCGCTCGCCGGCACCGTGGTCGCGATGCTCGCGGTCGACCCGACCCGCGCCTACTGGGTGGTGGGGGCGGGCATCGCGGTGATCGGCGTACGCCCCGGCCGCGGCGTCGCGGCCTCCCGCAGCCTGCACCGCATCGTCGGCACCATCGCCGGCGCGTTCATCTACCTCGCCATCGCCTGGATCCCGCTACCCGCCGTGGGCGTGGCGCTCGTGCTTGGCGCGCTGCAATTCTCCGTCGAACTCATCGTGGTGCGCCACTACGCGCTCGCGCTCACGCTCATCACGCCCCTGGTACTCATCCTCACCTCGGCGGCGACCGGCACCGCCGGCTCCCTCGGCACCGTCACGGAACGCGTCGTCGACACCGCCGTCGGCGCCAGCATCGCCGCGCTCACGGGCCTCATCCACGGGCGGCGCGGCAGGTCCTGACGCCTCGAACACCGGCCGATGCTCGAGACGCCGGGGCCACGCCGCGCCGTCGCGCGGACGCGCGTGAGGGCGCCGGGCTTAGGCCGCCAGCACCGCGCTCAGGTGCGCGACGGCCTGGGCCACCGCCGCCTTGGCCGCCTGGGTGTCGTGGAGGCTATTCACCATGACGAAGTCGTGGACGATGCCGGCGTAGCGCACCGTCGTCACCTCGACGCCAGCGCGGCGCAGCAGCGCCCCGAACGCCTCGCCCTCGTCGCGCAGCACATCGGCCTCGGCGGTGATGAGCAGCGTGGGCGGGAAGAACGCCACCTGCTCCTCGGTGGCGCGCAGGGGAGACACGGTGATCAGTGCGCGCTCGGTGGGGTCGGTCGTGTACTGGTCCCAGAACCAGAACATTCCCTCGCGGGTGAGGAAGTAGCCGTCGGCGAACTCGAGGTAGGACGCGGTGTCGAAGGACGCATCGGTCACGGGATAGAACAGCACCACGCCGGCGAAGGAGAAGTCCCCGCGCTCGTGGGCCATGAGGTTGAGGGCGATCGCCATGTTGCCCCCCACGGAGTCGCCCGCGACGGCGATGCGAGAGGAGTCGAGCCCATGGTCGGCGCCGTGGGCCGCGACCCAGGCGGCCACCGCGTACGACTGCTCGTTCTGCGTGGGGTAGCCGTACTCGGGGGCGCGGTCGTACTCGGGGAACACCACCGCCGCGCCCACGCCGACAGCGAGGTCGCGCACCAACCGGTCGTGAGTGTGGGCGTCGCCGAACACCCAGCCGGCGCCGTGCGTGTAGACGATGACGGGCAGCACTCCGGCGGCGCCCTCGGGACGCACAATGCGGACCTTGACGCTTCCCGTCGGCCCGCCCTCGACGGTGATCCACTCCTCGTCGATCGCGGGCTTGAAGATCTCCGCGTCCTGCACGCCGTCCACGGCGTTGCGGCCCTCGGCGGGCGGCAGCTGAAAGAGGTAGGGAGGCTCGGCGGTCGCCTCGACGAAGGCCTGGGCGGCCGGCTCGAGCGCGTAGCCGCGGGGGTTCGCTGACATGGGGACTCCTGACGGTCGTGGCGCGGGCGAGGGTGCGCCGCGCATTCCAAGACCACCAGCGACGCGCCCAGCGCGTCAGCCGTTTGCGCGCATCGTCAGCCTGGGGTGCGCGCCTCGTCATTCGCGCCGCGCGCGGCGGCGCGCCACTCGCCCGGCGGCATGCCGTGGGCGGCACGAAAGGTGCGGCTGAGCACCGATGCCGAGCCGAAGCCGGTGCGCTCCGCCACCGCCTCGACGGTGAGCTGCGGCTGCTCCCTCAGGAGCAGGCGGGCACGGGCGAGCCGGGCGGCGCCGATGACCTCGCTCACCGTGGTGCCGTCCGCCTCGAACGCCTTCTGAAGGGTGCGCAGCGAGACGCCCACGTGGTCGGCGACGGTGTGCGGCGTGACCGAGCGGAAGGGCGCAAAGTGCACGATGAACTCGCGGGCCCGCAGGACCAGCTCGCGGCCGCGCACCTCGGGCGGGGTCGCGCGGCCCACCACCGCGTCGGCGTGGGCGCGCGCGAGGTCGATGAGGGCACGCGCGGCGGCGGCCGTCGCGGCCACGTCCCGCTCGGCGGGACCCGACATGACCTGGGCCGCGCACGCCCCCAGCAGGCGCGGCAACAGCAGCGACGAGGGGACCGAGGCGGCGGAGAGCCTGTCGATGTCGCGCGGGCGCAGGTGAAGGTCGTCGGCCTTCACGCGGATCGACAACGCGCGGTAGTCGCGCGTCATGCGGAACGAGTCGACGCGGCGCATGTGGTTCACCAGCAGGCGGCCCTTGTCGCACTCGACCTCGTGTGAGCCGCGGGCCGTGACGATGGCCCCGGAGCCTGCGAAGGCCCACACCAGGGCGTCCCCGGGATCGGCGTACCCAGCGGGGGCGCCGCGACCCGCAGGGGCATGAACGTCGAGCACCTGGACGGCCCCGAGATCGCGCCGCGCCAGCGTGGTCGCCGCGGCGCTCGTGAAGCGTCCATCGCGACGTTGAGCCTGGTCGAGGTAGCGCGGCATGGCCCTCCCGGGGTCCGTGTGACGACGGGGAGTCCACGCCGTCGCGGCCGTCGTGCTTAGGATCCGCGCATGGGCCGCTGGCCGTCAAGACCCCTGGCACACGAGGGATCGATGGTCGCGCACGCGTAACACGGAAACGCCTTTCCAGCACCTTTTGGAAAGCGCCTTCCAAATCCTTGACATCGTTGCACGACCGCCGGTAGGAAAGTCACCACAGCAACCTGCTCACTTCGGTGAAACGGCGCATGTCGGACATGAATCGTTTCACCCACGCGCTGGCGCAAAGCCGCTCCAGCGTTTTCTCAACGACGAGACGAAGGCAGAAGGAATGACTGACGCATCACGCCGCGCTCCCCGGGCGCGGTCGGCCATCGCGGGGGCCACCGGCGCCGCGATGGCACTCACCTCACTCGCGCTCGTGGCCCCGGCCGCGAGCGCGGCGGACGACGCGGAGTTGTTCTCCGCCAAGTTCGACTTCGGCACCGACGCCAGCCCCGTCGCGGACGGCTGGACCGGCATCGGCACCTCCCAGCGCTACACCGAGGAGGCCGGCTACGGCATCGTCTTCGCCGGCGACATGGCAGCGCGCGACCGCGACGGCGACGACGCCGTGGCGCGCGACTTCATGCTCGGCCTGGGCTGGCAGTTCCTGGTCGACGTGCCCAACGGCACCTACGACGTCACCGCCACGGCGGGCGACACGCTCGCCGGCACCAGCGGCACCCGCACCTCCATCTCCCTCGAGGGTGGAACCGCCACCCACATCTACACCGACGCCGAGCAGACCACGGTCCAGACCATGACCGTCGAGGTCGCCGATGGCCAGCTCACACTCGACATGGACGGCAAGGGCTCCACGTATCTCGCCGGGCTCGAGGTGACACAGACCTCCGCCGGCGACGACGGCACGGGCGACGGCGACGGTGGCGACACCGGCACGGACCCCGACGACGGCACCGACGCATCGATCGCCGCGCCCGACTCCGTCCGCATGGGCCACGTCACCGCGGACAGCGTCATGCTGCGGTGGGACGAGGTCGCGGGCGCCACGGGCTACGTGGTGAGCAGGGCCGATGCCGTCGACGGCGAGTACGAGGTGGTCGCCCAGACGGGTGAGCGCACCGTCTTCGTCACGGACGACGTGGACGCCACCCAGCTGCGCTACTACCGCGTGCAGACCCAGACCGCCGCGGGCCTGTCCCCCCTGTCGGCCGCGGCCGTGACGTCGCTGCCCGACAGCGAGGCGGACTTCCCCTCTGACGGCGTCCTCAGCATCGACCTGGGACCCGGCGACACCGCGCCCGGCGCCATCAAGGTGGACCAGACCACGGCCTACGGGGCCGACCAGCGCATCGGCTTCGTCGACACGTCCGAGGTGACCGGCGCCGACCGCGCCACCGGCGATGCCACGCGCGGGGACCTGGTGACCGTCGGCGACACCGAGCTCGTCATCGACGTACCCAACGGCGACTACACGGTCGACCTCATCGCTGGCGACCCGGAGGCCGACACGGACATCGCGATGACCGTCGAGCAGATGGCCAAGGTCCAGCAGACCGCGGTCGACGCCGGCGACACCCTCGAGATGTCGTTCGACCTCGCTGTCGTCGACGGCCAGATCACCATCGAGTTCGGCGGCACCGCGCCCAACCTCGCGTCGCTGGTCCTCACCCAGCACACCCCGCGCGAGGCCGGCGACCAGCCCACCGCGTGGGTCACGGGCGACTCCACCGTCCAGACCTACACGTCCGACTACCAGCCCCAGGCGGGCTGGGGCCAGATGCTCGAGCGCTACCTCACGGATGATGTCGAGGTCACCAACAAGGCGATCGGCGGCCGCAGCTCGAAGAACTTCATCTCGCAGGGCCGCCTTGACGAGGTGCTCCTGCAGATCCAGCCCGGCGACTACCTCTTCGTGCAGTTCGGCCACAACGACAACTCGTACGGCGTGGACGACCGCTACGCGGCGCCCGACGACTACTACGAGTACCTGCGCACGTTCATCGACGGCGCGGTGCAGCGCGGCGCTCAGCCCATCGTGGTGACGCCGGTGTCCCGCCGCTCCTACGCCGAGGACGGCACCGCCAACGTGTCCTTCCCGGAGTATGTCGACGCCGCCACGCGCCTCGCCGAGGAGACCGGCACGCCGCTAGTCGACCTGTCCGCCTCCTCGCGTGCGTACCTCACCGAGATCGGCCCCGAGGCCGCCAAGTCGGTGTTCCTCCACGTCCCCGCAGGCGTCTACCCCAACCGCCCAAGCGGCACGGAGGACGACACCCACTTCCAGGAGTACGGCGCCATCCAGATGGCCCGCCTGGTCGCCACCGACGTCGCCGAGCTGGACATCCCGCTCGCCGACGACGTGGTCGAGGTGGAGCCGCCGGCCGACGTCCCGCTGGCCCCCGCCGGCGTGGTCGCCGGCTCCGTGTCCAACTCGGGAGCGCAGCTGACCTGGACCGAGGTCGAGGGCGCCGACATCTACAAGGTCGAGATCAAGGGTGCCGACGAGGGCGACGATGCGTGGCACCTCACCACCACCTCGACCATCCCGCTGGCCAACGTCACCGGACTCACGGAGGGCGGCAGCTACGACCTGCGCGTCATCGCCACCAACGGCGCGGGCGACTCCGCACCGTCGGCCGTCGTGACGCTCACCACCCGCGCCCCGCTGCACAAGTTCGACATGCAGCTCGCGGGCAACGCGACCCTGGCCGGCTACACCGCCATCACCGGGGCCACCGTCTATTCGAAGGACACCGGCTACGGCTTCACCAAGGCCGGCACCGGCGGCCGCGACCGCGGTACCGGCGACGGCACGCTCGACGACCTGCAGCGCGACTTCCTGCTGCCGGCATCGGACAACCCCTTCCTGGTAGACGTGCCCCATGGCACCTACGCCGTGAAGGCGATCTGGGGTGACCTCATCGGCACCGCGCGACTCGCCCTCACCATCGAGGGAGTCGACTACGGATCGTCCAATACCGGCCGCGGCGGCACGGCGTCGAAGATCGTTCAGCCCGTAGTCGTCACCGACGGCCAGCTCACCATCGCGGCGAGCGGCTGGCTGAACGGGCTGGAGATCACGCCCCTGCTGTACGCGCCCACGGCGCTCGCGGCGGGCGACGTGTCCATCGACGGCTCCGCGGTGTCCGTGCCGCTCAGCTGGGACGGCACCGAGGACGCGACCGCGTACCGCGTGTACCGCCAGGCGGAGGGGGCCGACGCGCCCGAGGCGCTGGGCGACGTCACCGACGCATCGTTCACCGACACGACGGCCGATGTGGGCCTCGCCTACCGCTATCACGTGGTCGCCCTGGACGCGACGGGCAAGGAGTCGGTGGCGTCCAACGTCGTCGAGCTCACCACCGTCGACGACTCGATCGCCACGGCGCCGACGCCCACGGGCCTCGCCGTCGACGCGGTGCAGAAGAATGCCGTCACCCTCAGCTGGGAGCCCAGCGAGGATGCGCTGTTCTACCACGTCTACCGCTCCGAGCAGGGGGGCGACCTTCGCCTCATCGGCCGCGCGTCTGACACCACCTTCACCGACGAGGACGTCCTCACCACCATCGAGTACACGTACACGGTGGCGGCGGTGAACGCTGGCGGCGTCTCGGCCCAGTCCGAGCCCGTCACGTCCGAGGCGGTGACCACCCTGGTGCGCCAGGCCGAGCGCCTCGACCGCTCCCCCGTGGCCGTCGCCGTCGAGGACGGCGTCTACCTGGGCTGGCGCATGCTGGGCCTCGACCCGGAGTCCATCGCGTTCCACGTCTACCGCGACGGCGAGCGCATCACCGACGAGCCCCTGACCGACTCGACCAACCTGCTCGACGAGGATGGCGGCATCGGCTCTACCTACCGGATCTCGACGGTCGTGAACGGGATCGAGCGGTGGGCGACCGAGGACATCGACGTGTGGGACACCCAGACGCTCGACGTCCCGCTCGACAAGCCCGCCGACGCCTACACCAAGGACGGCCAGCCGTACTCGTACCGGGCCAACGACGCGTCCATCGGCGACGTCGACGGCGACGGTCAGTACGAGATCGTCCTCAAGTGGGACCCCACCAACTCCAAGGACAACTCGCAGGCCGGCTACACAGGCAACGTGTACGTCGACGCGTACGAGCTGGACGGCACGCGCCTGTGGCGCATCGACCTCGGACAGAACATCCGGGCAGGCGCCCACTACACCCAGTTCCAGGTCTACGACCTGGACGGTGACGGCAAGGCCGAGGTGACCATGAAGACGGCCGATGGCACCGTCGACGGGGCGGGCACCGTCATCGGCGACGCTCGTGCCGACTACCGCAACTCGTCGGGCTACGTCCTGACCGGACCCGAGTACCTGACGGTCTTCGACGGCCTCACCGGCGCCGCCATCGACACCATCGACTACGTCCCCGCGCGCGGCGACGTGGGCGGCTGGGGCGACACCTACGGCAACCGCGTGGACCGCTTCCTCGCGGGCGTCGCCTATCTGGACGGCGAGCACCCGTCCGTGGTGTTCTCGCGTGGCTACTACACGCGGGCCGTCATCGCGGCGTTCGACTTCGACGGCACCGACCTCACCCAGCGGTGGGTGTTCGACTCCGACGAGGCCGGCGACCAGTACCGAGGCCAGGGCAACCACCAGATCTCGGTGGCGGACGTCGACGGCGACCAGAAGGACGAGATTGTCTTCGGGTCGATGACCATCGACGACGACGGCACGCCGCTGTACACGACCGGGCTGTTCCACGGCGACGCGCTGCATGTCTCGGATCTCGACCCCGACCACGAGGGCCAGGAGGTGTTCGCGGTTCACGAGGACATCTCGACCAACGGCGGCGTGATCGCGTCGTTCCGCGACGCGGAGACCGGCGACGTGCTGTGGTCAGTGCCGGGCACCAAGGACACGGGACGCGGCGCCGCCGCGGACATCGACCCGCGGTACGACGGGGCCGAGGCCTGGAACATCTCCGATGGCGGCGCGTGGAACGACGTCGCCGGCTACCTCAACTCGGCCAAGGGCGAGCTGATCAGCAACTCCATCCCCGCGGCCAACGGCCTCACCTGGTGGGACGGCGACCTGCTGCGCGAGATCCAGGATCACGACTGGGACGAAGCCTCCCGCACGGGAGTGCCGACCATCGCGAAGTGGGACTGGGAGAACGAGGAGTCGGTGGAGATCTACCGCGCCACCGGCACCCTGACCAGCAACGACACGAAGGGCAACGTGGCGCTCCAGGCCGACCTGTTCGGTGACTGGCGCGAGGAGATCGTGACCCGCACCGACGACTCGTCGGCGCTCAGGATCGCCACCACGGTGGACCTCACCGAGTACCGCCTGCGCACCCTGCAGTCGGACTCCCAGTACCGACTGGGCGTCGCCTGGCAGAACACCAGCTACAACCAGCCCCCGCACACCTCGTACTTCCTGGGCGAGGGCATGGAGCAGCCGGCGGCACCGTCGATCGAGTACACGACCGCGTCCGAGCCGGGCGAGCGCGTGGACGGGGCGGCCGAGGCCGCACCCGCCATGGGCTACCTGTCCTCGGACAACTGGGACGGCGACGGCGACTACACGATGGCAATGCACCTGTGGTGGGGCGACAACGCCCAGAGCGTCGAGCTGTTCGAGGACGGCGCGTCGCTGGGCACCGTTGACCTGCCGGACGCCACCCCCGCCCAGCAGGTCGCGACGTGGGAGGTGGAGGGTCGCACCAACGGCACCTACACCTACACCGCGGTGCTCACCAACCAGCACGGATCCACGCAGACGCGTGCGCTCACCGTCACGGTCGGCAACGCCGCTCCCGGCACGCCCGTGCTGTCCCACGACAACTGGGATGGCGACGGCGAGTACACGGTGACCATGCACATGTGGTGGGGCACCAACGGCTCCGAGTACCGCCTGTACGAGGACGGCGCGCTGATCGACACCCAGGCGCTCGAGGTCGATGGGCGCAACGCCCAGAGCGCCTCGACCGCCATCGCCGACGCCTCCCCCGGCACCCACACCTACGTGGCGGTGCTCGAGGGTAAGGGCGGCGAGACCAGCTCGAAGGAGCTGACCGTCACGGTCCGCTAGCCCGCACATACATCAGGGGGCTCGCCGCGAGGCGGGCCCCCTGACGCGTGCCGGGGCCGACTACTGGGGGCTGGCCGAGGTCGCGATCAGCACGAACACGAACAGGAACACCAGCAGCACGAGCGCCAGCCCGATCCAGCCGACGAGGACGGCGCCCTTCGCGAGGCCGATGCCGTCGTCACCGCTCGCGGCGATCTGCTTCTTGGCGATCGACCCGCAGACGATGCCCACGATCGACGACAGGATGGGCGGCAGGCCGAGCACACCGAGGATCGAGAACACGATCGCGACCACGGCGAGCGGGTTCATGCGCGGCGCCACGAAGTCGGACGCGGGCTGGGCCGATGCCGGTGCGGGCTCCGGCGCGGGCTGGGCCTCGGGCTCGGGCTGCGCGGGCGTGGGCTCGTGGGGCTCGCTGGTCATGCCACGAGGGTAGCCGCGCTACGGGGGAGCCCACGCGCCGCGCGAGCCGCCGCATCGGGCACCCCCACGCGACCTCGCGCGCAGACTGGAAGCCGCCCGGCGGGTGGGGCTGGCTCACACCCGCCTCGTCCCCTATGATTTACAACGTTAGAAAAACGGCCGCGGCCGTGACGCGCACTCGACGACGAGGATCCATGACCCGCACAGCCAGGACCGCCTGCGCGCCCGCCGCGCGCTCCGCGTCCACCCCCGACCTCACTCCCCTTCCCCTCACCGCCGTCACCCTCGACGCCGCCGGGGAACTGGGCGCATGGCAGCGCCTCAACCGCGAGCGCACGCTTCCCCACGTGGTGGCCCGCCTCGAGTCCAGCGGGGTGATGGACAACCTGCGCCGCCTCACCGGCGAGTCCGACGCGGCCTACCGCGGCTTCAACTTCGCCGACTCTGACCTGCACAAGACCCTCGAGGCGATCGCCTGGGAGTCGGCGCGCGTGCCGGACGACCTGCGCTGGGAGACCTTCACCGCGGACGCGACTGCACTGCTCGCCCGGGCCCAGCGCGAGGACGGCTACCTCTACTCGCACGTGCAGGGCCACGAGGACCAGGATCCGTGGCGCGACATGCGCTGGGGCCACGAGCTGTACGTGCTCGGCCACCTCATCCAGGCGGCCATCGCACGCTCGCGCGCCACGGGCAACGACGACCTTCTCGACGTGGCCAGGCGCTTCGCCGACCTTGCCGTGCGCGAGTTCGGGCCCGATGCCACGCGTGCCGATGGCTACTGCGGCCACCCCGAAATCGAGACCGCCCTGGTCGAGCTCCACCGCCACACCGGGGACCCGTCCTACCTCGACACTGTCACCGCGATGGTGGAGCGTCGCGGCACCGGCGCGCTCGGCATCGGCCCCTTCGAGTCCGCCTACCACCAGGACCACGCGCCGGTGAGGCAGGCGACCGAGGCCACCGGCCACGCCGTCCGCCAGCTCTACCTCAACGCCGGGCTTGCCGACCTCGCCGCGGAGACGGCCGATGCCTCCCTCGCCCAGGCGCTCGACGCCCAGTGGCGCTCGGCCCACGGCTCCAAGGAGTACGTCACCGGCGGGATGGGGTCGCGGCACAAGGACGAGTCCTTCGGGGACCCGTACGAGCTGCCGCCGGACCGCTCGTACGCCGAGACGTGCGCGGCCATCGCGGCGTTCCAGTGGAACTGGCGAGAGCTGCTCGCGAGCGGCGACGCCCGCCACGCGGACGCCATGGAACGCGCCCTGTACAACGGCATCGCCTCCTCCACCGGCGTGGACGGCGTGCGCTTCTTCTACTCCAACCCGCTCCAGCTGCGCACGGGCCACGACGGCACCAGCGAGTACCAGCCGTCGGAGCGCCTGGACTGGTTCGCCTGCGCCTGCTGCCCACCCAACCTCGCGCGCCTTGTCGCGTCGCTGGGCGCCTACGTCGCCACCGGCACCCAGGCCCACGCCCGCCTCCACCTCTACGGCGAGGGCCGCATCAGGCTCGGCGAGACCACCCTCACCGTCGACACCTCCTACCCGTGGGACGGCCGCGTCACCATCACGGTCGCCGGCCCCCTCGAGACGCTCGCGCTGCGCATCCCCGCGTGGTCGCGCGACGCGACGATCGACGTAGACGGCGACGTGACGGCCGCGAGCGCCGATGCCGACGGCTACGCCCGTATCGCCGTCACCGACGGCGCTACGGTGGTGCTCGACCTGCCGATGCCCGTGGATGTCCTCGACCCCGACCCCCGGGTCGACGCGGTGCGCGGTTGTGTCGCCCTGCGTCGCGGGCCCGTGGTGCACTGCATCGAGCAGGCGGACCTGCCGCCGGGGGTGACCCTTGAAGACGTGTCTCTCGACCTCTCGGCCAGCCCGCGCATCGGCCCCGCCGTGTCCTCCCTGCGTGCGGGGGCCACGATCCTCGCGGAGGCGGCGGTGCGGCCGAGCGAGGGCCTTCCGCTCGGCACGGCGCACCCGCGGTCCTCGCGCCCCGACGGGCGATCTGGCATGCTTCCGGGCAGGATCCCCCTGCGCGCGATCCCGTACGCCCGCTGGGCGAACCGCGCGCCGGGCGCGATGAGGGTCTGGATCCCCCTGACCGGACAGGAGTGACGCGCATGGCGGGAGCCGGTACGCGGGGCGCGGTGACGATGCACGATGTCGCGGCGAAGGCGGGGGTGTCGGTTAAGACGGTGTCCAACGTCGTCAACGACTATCCCCACATCCGCCCCTCCACCAGGGAGAAGGTGCAGCGCGCGATCGACGAGCTGGGCTATCGGATGAACCTGTCGGCGCGCAACCTGCGCCAGGGCCGCACCGGCATCATCGGCCTCGCGCTTCCCGAGCTGTCGCTGCCGTACTTCGCCGAGCTCGCCGACTCCGTCATCAGGGCCGCCGAGGAGCGCGGCCTCACGGTGCTCATCGAGCAGACCAGCGCGGACCGCCAGCACGAGCTCGACGTCCTCACCTCGGAGCGCCGCCAGCTCACCGACGGCCTCATCTTCTCGCCGCTCGCGCTCGGCCCCGACGACGCCGCCGCGCTCGACGTCTCCTACCCGCTGGTGGTGCTCGGCGAGCGCATCTTCGGCGGCGACTGGGACCACGTCACCATGAACAACGTCGACGGAGCGCGTGCCGCCACGCAGCACCTCATCGACTCCGGGCGTCGCCGCATCGCCGTCATCGGCGCGCACGCGGGCGAGACGATGGGCTCCGCGGCCCTGCGTGTCCTCGGTTATCAGACGGCGCTCGCCGCCAACGGCATCCCCTTCGACCCCGACCTGGTGGTCGAGGGCGGCCTGTGGCACCGCGCCACCGGCGCGGCCTGCGTGAACGGCCTGCTCGACGCGGGGATCGAGGTCGATGCGGTGTTCGGCCTCAACGACGCGCTCGCCCTGGGCGCCCTGCACGCCCTGCATGCGCGCCGCATCGACGTGCCCGGCGACATCGCCGTGGTGGGCTTCGACAACATCGAGGACGCGGCCTACGCGGCGCCCACGCTGACCTCGATCGCGCCCGGCCGCGAGCAGATCGCCGCCACCGCGATCGACGTGCTGATGGAGCGCATCGCCGGCTCGGAGGAGCCGTTCCGCCGGGTGATCGCGGACTTCACGCTCGTGGAGCGCGAGTCCACCGCCGTCTGACGCCGCCCCCAGACGGGGACGCTGTCAGGTCGCCGATGCCGGGGCCTCCTCGTCGCGCGCGTCCACCTTGTCGAGGAAGCGGTCCACGAGCATGCCGGTCAGCAGCAGCGGCACCGAGACGCCGGCAAGCACGAGCAGGAACGGCCACCGGATGGTGACAGCGACGAACGCGACGACGGTCACCATGCAGCCGAGCGCCGTGAGGGGCGACACGAGCGGGGCCACCAGCAGGAAGCGCGAGGTGCGCGCGGGGCCGTCCGTGTACCGACGCAGCACCGACGGCGCGTAGCCCAGGTACGCGGTCGCATACAGCGCGAGCGCCGCCGTGGTGCCGGTGAGGATCGCGGTCACCGCGCCGGTGCCGTGAGCCTGCAGCACGAGCATCTCGTACCAGGCGAGAGCCACCACCAGCAGCGCCGGCGCCGTGACGAGGGCGCCGCGCCTAAACTGCGCGCGGTAGCCCGCCCAGAAGTCCTTCCACAGCTGGTCGGAGGCGTCGCCGTCGAGCAGCCGCGCGAGCAGCGCGCCGCCCGAGGCGAGGGCGGGCCCCAGGCCGGCGATCACGAGGCCCAGCAGTGTGCCGAGCACGATGAAGATCTGGATACCGATGATCTGCGCGATCCAGCGCAGCCACACCATGATGCGTCCGGACCAGCCGGGCACCTCCTGGAGGTCGGCCGGCGTGCCCTCGACGGGCGCCACGCGCCGACGGCGCTGGTCGCGCCGCTCGTCTCGGTCCTGTCCTGCCATGACCGCCATCATCCCACCGGGCCGTCCGTGACCTTGGTGCCCACCACGACGGCCCCGTGGGGCGCGCGGGCGGCAAACGACAGGGAGGGGACGCCGCGTGCGGCGTCCCACGCGGGGAACACCACGGCATCCACCGACTCGTCGCCGCCGCGAGTGAAGCGGCCGCGGCCGTGGGAGGTGAGCCCGGCCACGGCATCGGCCGTCACCACGATGCGCCGCGACGCCTGGACCTCCTGCGTGGGAAGCTCGTAGTCCACGATCTCCCACTCGCCCACCAGGGCGGACGCGTCCGCGGGCCAGGTCGACTCGTCGTCGTTTTCGTGCTCGCCCGCCCACGGCTGTACCGCGACGAGCGGCCAGCCCTGCTGGGTCCACACGAGCCTGCGCACCTGCACCTCGTGCTGGCGCGGCTCGTCGGGAAGCCGGGTGTGATGCACCAGGAGCTGGCGCCCCGGCTCGGTCAGCACGGCGGCGTGGCCGGGGCCGAGGAGTCCAGGGGTGGCCTCGAGGCGGTGGCTCGCGAGGACGGTGAGGCCGATGCGCTCGGGGTCACCCTCGAGGTCGGTCATGGAGCGGCCGTCCGCGTCGACGTAGGGGCCCTCGATGGCATCGGCCACCGCGACGCGCACGTGATACGTGCTCACCAGGGAGTCGTAGGACACGATGAGCGCCCACCCGCCGCCGGGGCGGGGGATGACGTACGGGCCCTCGATCGCGGTGTCCACCGACGGCGCACGGCGCGCGATGAGCGTGCCGAGGTCCGATGCCGGGGCCCCGTCGGAGCCGAGTGCGAAGCCCGTGGCCGGGTCGATCTCGAGGATGTGAAGGCCGCCGAAGAAGGAGCCGTAGACGAGGTGATGACGGTCCCCGTCGATCACCAGCTGGGCGTCGATGGCGTTGTGGCCGTCGCGCTCGTGCTGGGTGGCGACCACGACGCCGCGGTCCTCCCAGGGGCCCGCCGGGTGGGGCGCCACGGCGAGGCCGACGGCGGACGTGCGCGACCCGAAGGTCGACGCCGAGTAGTACATGCGCCACTCGTCGGGGGCGACGCGCACCACGTCGGGCGCCCACAGGCCGTCTGCCCCCGACCACTCGCGCGCGGGGCCGGGAACGCCGTCAAGCGCCCACCCGGCAAACTCCCACGTCACCAGGTCGGACGAGCGCCGCACCTGGGCCCCCGCACCGGGCAGCGGACCGTCGGCGTGGGCATCGGTCGAGAATAGCCAGTAGGTGCCGTCGTCGTCGCGCACGGCCGTCGGGTCGTGCGCGTGGCGCGCTCCCCAGCTGGCGGTGATGCCCGAAACGTCGCTATGGAGGCGTAGCTCCGCCCCGGCCCCGCGCTCCATGCGCGGGGCCTCGTCGAGGTGCGTCATGTCAGACCTTGGATCCCGTGAGTGCGACGGACTCGATGATCTGGCGCTGGAAGATGAGGAACACGACCAGGATGGGCAGCACCGAGATGACCGATGCCGTCATGATCAGCGGGTAGTCGCGCTGCGTCGCGTACTGGACGTTCATGTTCGCGATCACCACCTGGAGGGTCTGCTTCTCGGGCGAGTTCAGGTAGATGATGGGCGCGAGGTAGTCGTTCCAGACCGCCATGAACCACAGGATGAACTGCGCCGCGATGGCGGGACGGATCAGCGGGACGATGATGGTCCAGAAGATGCGCAGGTACGAGGCGCCGTCGATCTTCGCGGCCTCCACCAGCCCGTCCGGCACGTTGTGCAGGTACTGGCGCAGGAAGAAGATCATGATGACGTTGCCCAGGATCACGGGGACGATCAGGGGCAGCAGCGTGTCGACCCAGCCCAGGTTCGAGAACAGCACGAACTGAGGGATCATCAGCGTGGGGAACGGCACCATCATGCCGCTGAGCAGCGCGATGAAGATGGCGTTTTTGCCCGGCAGGCGCAGCTTCGCGAGGGCGAAGGCCGCGAGCGCCGAGAAGACGGTGCCGATGATCGTGACGGTTCCCGCGACGATCAGCGAGTTCTTGATGCCGGACAGCACGTAGGTGTCGTCGAACACGCGCACGTAGTTGTCCCACACGAAGGGGTCGGGGATCCACTGCGGCGGCAGGGAGTAGACCGCGTCCTTGGTCTTCAGCGACGTCGAGAGCATCCACAGCAGCGGGGCCGCCATGAACACGGCGCCGAGCGAGAGGATGCCGAACAGGGTCCAGTTGACGGCCTTGTTCTCCTCGGTGCCCGAGCGGCCGGCGAAGGGGTTGCGGTTGATCTTGGGCGCGCGGTTCTCAGTCTCGGTGAGCTGGGCCGCGGTGCTGGCAGCGGCGGCGGTGTTGGTGGTGAGGCTCATGGGTATCTCCGCCTTACTCGATCGAGAAGTCGTTGCGCTTGTTCATGCGGAACTGGATCACCGTGACGATGAGGACCAGGATTCCGAGCACGAGCGCCATCGAGGTCGCGTAGCCCATCTGGAGGTTCTTGAACGCCTTGTTCCAGATGTACCAAACGAGGGACGCGGTGGACCAGTTGGGTCCGCCGGTGGGGGTCATGATGTTGATCTCGGTGAAGATCATGGATCCGCCGATGATGTTGGTGACCACCAGGAAGAACGTGACCGGGCGCACCATGGGAAGGGTGATGGTGCGGAAGCGGCGCCAGCCGCCGGCGCCGTCGAGAGCGGCTGCCTCGTACAGCGAGCGGGGCACTGCCTGGACCGCGGCGAGGTAAAGGATCGTGGAGTAGCCGAGGCCCTTCCAGATGGCCATGATGATGAGCGCGGGCTTGGCCCAGTTCTCGTCCATCAGCCAGTTGGGGCCCTCGATGCCGAAGATCGACAAGAACTGGTTCACCAGGCCGAAGTCGCCGTTGTAGGCCCACTGCCACAGGATCGCGATCGCCGCGAGGGACGAGATCACCGGGATGTAGTAGACCGTGCGGAAGAAGGTGCGGCCGGGGATGCGGCGGCTCAGGGCCATCGCCAGCCCCAGGGACAGCGCGAGGCCGATCGGGATGCCGATCATGTAGAACACGGTGTTCCACAGGGCACGCCAGAAGTACGGATCCTGGAACAGCATCACGTAGTTATCGAGCCCGATGAACACCATGTTCCCCAGGCCGTTCCAGTTGGTCAGCGACGCGTACACGGAGAACGCGAGCGGGAACAACAGGAACGCGAGCCACCCGATGACGGGGGCGGCCATGAAGGCGCCCGCCCAGATGTACTCCTTGCGATGGAGCTTGCGGTTGGCCTTGCGCGAGGCCTTCGCGTCCTCCTTGGTCCACGTCGACTGCGGCGTGGGCGGTGCCGTGATGCTCATCCTCGATCCTTCCTCGAGGGCGGTACGGGGGCCGGCACTCACGCGCCGGCCCCCGTGCCGTCCGTCTGTCAGCCTGCGGCCTTGGCCTGGTCCGCGGAGACCCAGGACTGGTCGAGCAGGGACTGCATCTCGGGCTGCTTGGCGGCGAGGTAGTCGGCAGCGGTCTGCGAGCCGTTGTCGACCACGTTCTCGATGCCGATCCAGAAGTTGTCGTACCACTCGGGCGTGTAGGTCCAGGTGCCCGGCAGCGGGCGACCCTTCTCCTCGGCGATCTCGAGGAACACCTTGGTGTTCTCGGGCCAACCGGCCGCGGGAGCGTCGGTCTCGATCCACTCGCCGAGGGCGTAGTCCTTGAGCGTCGGGATCTGGATCATGCCGGCAGCGAGGGTCTTCTGGGCCTCAAGATCGGTCGACAGGTAGGTCGCGAGCTGGGCCGCGAGCTCCTTGTTGGCGGAGTTCTCCGACACCGCGATGCCGAGCGAGCCAATCCAGGTGGACCAGTCGTCACCCTCGTTGGCCACGGGGTAGGGAATGACGTCGTAGGAGAACGTCTCGGGGTCCTTCTCCTCCAGCGCGGTGTAGGTCGCGATGTCCCACGGGGCGACGGGGAAGAAGCCGATCTCGCCCGCCATCCAGCGCTGGTACGTGTCGAGGGTCTGCGCCTGCTCCGCGGAGGGAGTCACGCCCTCGACGAGGCCCAGGTCGGCGAACCACTGCAGCGCCTCGGCGAACTCGGGAGTGTCGACCGTGACGGTCTTCTGGTCCTCGGAGATCCAGTCCGCACCGTTGCCCCAGATGAAGGCCTGCGAGTTCCAGGTCACGTTGAGGCCGGTGCCCCAGGTGTCCAGCTCGCCGTCGCCGTCGCTGTCCTGCGTCAGCGCCTTGGCGAGCTCGAGGAACTGGTCGAACGTCAGCGGCTCGTCGGCCGACGGGTACTCGAGGTCGTACTTGTCGAACAGCGCCTTGTTGTAGCCGAAGCCGAAGGGGCCCACGTCCTTGGGAAGGGCGTAGAACGGGTCGCCGTCCTGGCCGCGCGCGCCCGACTCCTTGTCGAAGCGGTACGCGTCGACGCCGAAGTCCCACAGGTTGTCGACCACGGACTGGTCGACGTACTCGGTGAGGTCAGCGATGACGTCCGCGTAGACGTAACCCTGGATGCGGCCCGGCTCGACGTAGAAGACGTCGGGAACCTTGTTGCCGGCGATGGCCGCCTGAAGCTTGGTGGCGTACTGGTCGGCGTCGGTGATGATCATCGTCACCTCGGCGCCGGTCTCCTCCTCGAAGGCCGCGATCGCGGTCTCGTAGGCCGCCTTGTCCGCGTCCGAGCCGCGGTACATGAACGTGAGCTCGTTGGGGGAGTCGCCGCCCGACGTGTCCGGGTCCTCGCTCGCGCTGCCGCCGGAGCCGTCCGACGAGCACGCGGCGAGCAACAGAGCGCCCGCCACGGTCACGGCTGCCGCCGTGAGTCCCTTCCTTCGCATGATGCCTGCCTCTCTCTGATCATCGTTGATGAGTGAGGTCCCGCCCGCCGGTCCTCAGGGGCGTCAATTCTATGAATCCGCTACCCGTCCTACCGCCCGGTCCTCCTTGACCCCAGGCTCGGATCCGGCACCGCGCCGGCTCCTTTACAACGATGGAACTTTGACACAGCGCCGCGCTCAGGGTCAAGCCGGGTTTGATCACGATTCGGACAAGCCATCCAGACCATCCCGATTACCAGGGAACATGCGCCCGTGACCGGTCACGGGCACCTCGCCAGGGGCGTGTCGCGCCTGACCCCACGGCGGTTGAATCGCCCTCCCGGCGCCCGGTAGTGTTGACGAATGCGGTGCCCGGTTGGCACCATTTTGCTTACAACGATGTAGACACCTGACAGACGAGGGATGCCCGACGATGCGCGCGACCACACCCCCGATGGGCTGGAACAGCTGGGACTGTTACGGCACCACGGTGACCGAGGACGAGGTGCTCGCAAACGCGCGCCACCTCGCCGAGCACCTGCTCCCGCTCGGCTGGGACACTGTCGTGGTCGACATCGCCTGGTACGACCCGACGGCGAAGGCGCACGGCTACAACGCCGACGCTCCCCACACCCTCGACGGCTTCGGCCGGCAGCAGCCCGCGGCCAATCGCTTCCCGTCCGCCGTCGACGGCGCCGGATTCGCCCCCCTCGCCGCCCAGGTGCACGCGCTCGGCCTCAGGTTCGGCCTCCACCTCATGCGGGGCATCCCCCGCCTCGCCGTGGAACGCGACCTTCCCATCGAGGGCACCGAATGGACGGCACGCGACGCTGCCGACACCTCCGACACCTGCGCGTGGAACCCCGACAACTACGGGCTGAACTTCGCGCACCCCGCGGCTCAGGCCTACATGGACGGCCAGATCGCGCTGTTCGCCTCGTGGGGCCTCGACTTCATCAAGGTCGACGACATGCTCGCGCCCTATCACGACGATGCCATCGAGGCGCTGGCCCTCGCCATCGAGCGCTCGGGCCGCGACATCGTGGTCTCCCTGTCCCCCGGCACGCACCTGTCCACGCAGCACGTGCCGCACCTCACCGAGCACGCGCAGATGTGGCGCATCTCCGACGACCTGTGGGACCGCTGGGAGGACATCCACGCCCAGTTCGCCCGCCTCGCCCGGTGGGCGCCGTTCCAGCGCCCTGGCGCGTGGGCCGATGCCGACATGATCCCGCTGGGCCGCATCGGCATCCGCGCCGAGCGCGGCGAGCCCAGGGACAGCCGCCTCACGCTCGACGAGCAGCGCACCCTGCTCACGCTGTGGTCCATGGCGCGCTCGCCCATGATGCTCGGCGGCGACCTTCCCACCTCGCGCGAGGACACGCTCGCGCTCCTGGCGAACCCTGCCATCACCACCGTCGTCGAGGGCTCGACGGACGGCCGCGAGGTCACCCGCGAGCCCCTCGAGGGGGGCGAGCTCATCGCCTGGAGCGCCTGCGATGCCCGCTCCGAGCGCCGATACGCCGCGCTGTTCTGGACCGGCGAGGCCGACCACGCCGCCAGGGTGCCGCTCGCGAGCCTCACCGGGCTGCCGCATCGGCCGCTCACCGTGACGCACCTGTGGGAGGGAGTCACGGACGCGCGCGTCGACGGCACCGACCTCGTCGCCACCATCCCAGCCCACGGCGTGGTGTGGGTCGCCCTCGACGAGGCGGCGGCATGACGACCCAGGAGGACCTGATGACGGCCGATGCCGTGGCCGCCCGGCCGCGTGGACGCGGCTGGCTCATCGGCGGCGCGGCAGCGGCGGCAGCCGCCGTCGTAGCAGCCGGGCTGCTGGTGTGGGGACTGTGGGGCTCGGGAGAGCCCGCCGCGACGAGGCTCGACCTCTCGGGAGACATCGCCACTCACGACCCTGCGCTCGTCGTCGGGGACGAGGGCGAGGACTGGTACGTGTATTCCACGGGCGACGTGCGCGTCGGGCTCGGGGCGCCGCAGATCAGGCGCTCGACCGACGGCGGCGAGACGTGGGAGATGGTCGGCACCGCCTGGGACGCTCAGACCCGGCCCGAGTGGGTCTACGAGGCGGTTCCCGGCGTGGAGAACTTCTGGGCCCCCGAACTGTACGAGCACGACGGCACCTGGTACCTGTACTACGCGGCGTCGACCTTCGGCTCGAACCGCTCCGTCATCGGCCTCATGACCTCGGCCACGCTCGACGTGGACGCGGACGACTACGGATGGACGGACCAGGGACAGGTGTGGGCCTCCGATCCCGCCACGTCGACCTACAACGCGATCGACCCCGGCATCGTCGAGGACGCCGACGGCACACCGTGGATGGCTTTCGGGTCGTTCTGGGGCGGCATCCAGATGGTGCAGCTCGAGTGGCCGTCGGGACTCGCGGCCAAGGGCACGGAGCCCACGCTGCTGGCCAGCCGCAACACCCCCACCAACGCCATCGAGGCCCCCTACATCGTCGAACGCGACGGGTGGTACTACCTGTTCGTGTCCCGCGACAAGTGCTGCTCGGGCACCGACTCCACCTACTCGGTGGCGGTGGGCCGCTCGCAGTCCGTCACGGGCCCGTACCTCGACTCGTGGGGCAACGACATGCGCTACAACGGCGGCGACGAGCTGCTGTCGACGCGCGGCGACATGATCGGCCCCGGCGGCCAGTCCGTCTCCGGCGGCTACCTCGCCACGCACTTCTACGACGGCGCCAACGGCGGAGCCTTCCGGCTCGATGTTCGCGAGCTCGGCTGGACCGACGACGGCTGGCCCGTCGCCTGGACCGAGGACGAACTCACCGACTGACCGCACCACCAGCACCGCAGCAGGCCATACGCAAAGGAGCACCATGACCACCATTACCCTGCACCCCGACTTCCGCATCGGTTCCGTGGACCGGCGCGTGTTCGGGTCGTTCGTCGAGCACCTGGGCCGCTGCGTCTACACCGGCGTGTACGAGCCCGGGCACGCCACGGCGGACGAGCACGGCTTCCGCGGCGACGTCGTCGCACTGACCAAGGAGCTGGGCGTCACGCTGGTGCGCTACCCGGGCGGCAACTTCGTCTCCAACTACGTGTGGGAAGACGCGGTGGGCCCGGTCGAGGACCGCAAGCCGTTCCTCGACCTCGCGTGGCGCACCGTGGAGCCCAACCTGGTGGGCACCGACGAGTTCCTCCAGTACTGCGAGCGCGAGGGGCTTGAGCCGATGATGGCCGTGAACCTTGGCACGCGCGGCGTCGCCGAGGCGGTCGCCCTGCTCGAGTACTGCAACGGCGAGGCCGGCACCAAGTGGGCGGACATGCGCATCGCCAATGGCCGCGAGAAGCCCTACGGGGTGAAGCTGTGGTGTCTGGGCAACGAGATGGATGGCCCCTGGCAGATTGGCCACAAGGACGCCCACGAGTACGGCAAGCTGGCAGCCGAGGCCGGCAAGGCGATGAAGCTGACCGACCCGAGCATCGAGCTTGTCGCGTGCGGCTCGTCGTCGATGCAGATGGACACGTTCGGCTCGTGGGAACGCACCGTGCTGTCCTACACCTACGACATCGTCGACCACATCTCGATGCACGCGTACTACGAGGAGCTCGACGGCGACCGCGCGTCGTTCCTGGGCTCCGGCACCGCGATGGAGCGCTTCGTGGAGCGCGTGGTGGCCTCAGCCGATGCGATCGGGGCGGAGAAGCGCTCGGACAAGCGCATCACCATCTCCTTCGACGAGTGGAACGTCTGGTACCTCGTCTCCCGCTTCCCCGGCGAGACGAACCTTCCCATCCAGCGCGACGCCCCGCGCATCATCGAGGACCGCTACTCGGGCCTCGACGCCGTGGTCGTGGGCGACCTGATCGTGACCCTGCTGCGTCACGCTGACAGGATCGCGATCGGGTGCCTCGCTCAATTGGTCAACGTGATCGCGCCGATCATGACCGACCCCGACGGGGCAGCGTGGCGCCAGACCACGTTCCACCCCTTCGCGGCCGCGGCGCGGCTCGCGACCGGCGAGGCGCTGCAGGTCAAGGTCGACTGCGACACGATCGCGACCGAGAAGCACGGCGACGTTCCCGCGGTGACGGCCGCGGCGACGGTTGACCCCGAGTCCGGCGCGCTCGCGCTGTTCGTCACCAACCGCTCCGCCACCGAGCAGACCGTGACCCTGCGACACCCGGGAGTGAGCGCCCGCATCGAGGGCGGCACCGCGGTGCTCGCCGATCACGAGGGACCCCGCGAGACCCAGGAGCACGCCGAGGCCTACGGCCCCGTGGACGCCCTGCCGGTCGAGCCGGGCGACGGGACCATCACGCTCCGCCTGGCGCCGGAGTCGTGGACCGCGTTCCACGGGGCGATGGAGCTCTGAACCTCTCCTCCAGGGGCTCCATCGCCGCCGTGGGCGGCACAAGGGACGCGGGGATTCGCCGACGGGCGGGTCCCCGCGTTCGCGTCTGCGCGACGGTGAACGGCAGCGGCTACAGCACGGCCGATGCCGTAGCCGGGGGCTACTCGCCCTCGCCCTCCGCGGACGGAGAGGGGCTTGCCTCGGCAAGCGGGTTTTCCGGCAGGACGTTGGGCGCGGGCCGCGGCTCAACCAGGTTGACCGGCAGGCATTCCGCGCCCGCCGTCAGCGGGAGCTCCATGTCCAGTTCCGGCGCGAGCGCATCACGCAGGTTGGGGGCCTCGGAGAACTGGGTGCCGAGGACAAGGTCAAGCGTGATGCCGTCGCGGTTGTCGAGCACGAGCTCGACGGCCGCGTCGGTGCTTGCCTCGAACTGGGTGGCGAGCGTGTAGGCCTGCTGCACGCCATCGGCGCCGAACAGGATCTGCACGTAGTCGTCGTAGCTGCGCGACCAGTTGGTGGTTCCCACCACCGTGAACCCGCGCGACTCGAGCTGCCCTGCGGTGGTCCCCGCAAGTCCCGAGATGTCGGTGCCGTTGTCCACACGCACCACGACCTGGTCGTATGAGAGCGGCATGGCCCCGTCAGGGGGACACACCAGGGTGACGTCGGATTCGAACTCACCCACCGGCGTGGTGAAGCCCGCACTCAACGGGCCCTCCGCGTCTCCACGGAACACGGCGGCGGCGGCCACTCCGATCGCGACAATCACGATGATGAGGACGCCGAACACGATAATCTGTCGCTCTCGGCGGCGTCGTCGCGTCACGCTCACGCAGTCACCTCGCACGGGTCAGGGACTTCACTGGCGGAGGATAGGGGATTCGAACCCCTGAGGGCTTGCACCCAACACGCTTTCCAAGCGTGCGCCATAGGCCACTAGGCGAATCCTCCAGGCCCGTAGATGTTACCGGAGGGAACGCGGATCACCTAACCGGCTCCCGGCAGACGCATCGGCCGGCTGCCGTTACACTTGTCGGCGACCCCCCACGTGGCGATATCTCGCCCAACTCCCCCAGGGCAGGAATGCAGCAAGGGTAAGCGGGCTCTATCGGGTGCGTGGGGGGTCCTTTCATGCCCGGGTGCGTGCCGCATCGGCCCCCGGCACCTCCCTCCCTTCCGAGGCCATGAGAACCGTTCTCATACCTGGGGTGATGGTCCCAGGTGAACGGGGACTTTCCTCCCGCGCCATCGGCGTCGAGCCGTCCTACCGTGGAATCAAGGCAGTCAACGAAGGACTGCGATCCACTGGAAGGAAAACATCATGGCTGACACTTTCCGCGCCGCTGTTGTCCGCAGCTTCGACGCTCCGCTCGACGTCTCCGAGGTCGAGATGCCCACCCCCGGCCCGTTCGAGGCCCTCGTCAAGGTTGCCTACTCGGGCGTGTGCCACACCGACCTGCACGCCGCCGAGGGCGACTGGCCCGTCAAGCCCACCCCCGCCTTCATCCCCGGCCACGAGGGCGTCGGCGAGGTCGTCGCTGTCGGTGACCGCGTCACCCGCGTCAGCGTCGGCGACACCGTCGGCAACGCCTGGCTGTGGAGCGCCTGCGGCGAGTGCGAGTTCTGCGAGGCCGGCTGGGAGACCCTGTGCCTGAAGCAGCAGAACGGCGGCTACTCGGTCGACGGCTCGTTCGGTCAGTACATGCTCGTCGACTCGCGCTACTGCCCCATCCTCCCCGAGGGTGTGGACCTGGCCGCCGCGGCGCCCATCCTGTGCGCCGGCGTCACGGTCTACAAGGGCCTCAAGCAGACCGACACCAAGCCCGGCGACTTCGTTCTGATCTCCGGCATCGGCGGCCTTGGCCACATCGCCGTCCAGTACGCGGTCGCCATGGGACGCCGTGTGGTCGCGGTGGACGTGGACGACGCGAAGCTGGAGCTCGCCAAGAAGCACGGCGCCGAGATCGCGATCAACGCCGCGACCGTCGAGGACGCCGCGGCCGCGATCCAGGAGGCCACCGGCGGCGGCGTCCAGGGCGCGCTCGTCACCGCTGTCAACGGCAAGGCCTTCCCGCAGGCGGTCGGCTCGCTGCGCCGCGGTGGCACCGTCTCGCTCGTGGGCCTTCCCCCGGAGCAGTTCCCGCTCGACATCTTCTCGGTGGTGCTCAACGGCTGGACCGTCCGCGGTTCGATCGTCGGCACGCGCCGCGACATGGAAGAGGCCATCGACTTCTTCGCCCGCGGCAAGATCACCCCGACCTACTCGGTCGAGCCGCTCGACAACATCAACGACATCTTCGCCCGGATGCACGCCGGCAAGATCGACGGTCGCATCGTGATGGACCTGGGCAACTAAGCCCGCCTCCGTCGCCCACGCGACCACCGCATCGGCCCTTCGCAGCAGACGCTGTGGAGGGCCGATGCGCGTGTCGGCGGCGGCGGTTAGGCTCACTCCCGTGAGCCAAGCCCTGTACCGCCGCTACCGCCCCGACTCGTTTGCCGATGTCGTGGGCCAGGAGCATGTGACGACGCCGCTCATGCAAGCCCTGCGTGCCGACAAGGTCAACCACGCGTACCTCTTCTCCGGCCCTCGCGGCTGCGGCAAGACCACCTCCGCGCGCATCCTGGCGCGCTGCCTCAACTGCGCCGAGGGCCCCACCGACACCCCCTGCGGCGTGTGCGAGTCGTGCGTGGAACTGGCGCGCGGCGGCTCCGGATCCGTCGACGTCGTCGAGATCGACGCCGCGTCGCACAACGGTGTGGACGACGCCCGCGAGCTGCGTGAGCGCGCGGCCTTCGCGCCCGCGCGCGACCGCTACAAGATCTTCATCCTCGACGAGGCGCACATGGTGACGCCGCAGGGCTTCAACGCGCTGCTGAAGCTCGTCGAGGAGCCGCCGCCGCACATCCGCTTCATCTTCGCGACCACGGAGCCGGACAAGGTCATCGGCACCATCCGCTCGCGCACCCACCACTACCCGTTCCGCCTGGTCCCGCCGCCGGTGCTGGCCGACTACCTGAACCAGCTGTGCGAAGCGGAGTCGGTGTCCGTCGCGAGCGGCGTGCTGGACCTCGTGGTGCGCGCGGGCGGTGGCTCGGTGCGCGACACGCTATCCGTGCTGGACCAGCTGATCGCCGGCTCCGACGAGGGCGGCGTCACGTATGACCGCGCCATCGCCCTGCTGGGCTTCACCGACGCGACCCTTCTCGACGACGCTATCGACGCGATCGCAGCGGCCGACGGAGCCTCGCTCTTCGACGTCGTGGGACGCGTCATCCAGACCGGGCACGAGCCGCGCCGGTTTGTCGAGGACCTCCTCGAGCGCGTGCGTGACCTCCTCGTGATCGCCGCCTCCGGCGCCGCGGGCGCGAAGGCGCTCGGCGAGGTGCCCCAGGACCAGCTCGAGCGCATGACCGACCAGGCGCGGCGCCTCACGCTGACGCGCGCGTCGCGTGCGGGCGACCTCATCAACGATGCTCTGACCGGGATGATCGGCGCCACGTCTCCGCGCCTGCACCTCGAGCTCCTGTGCGCCCGACTGCTCGCGGCCGAGGTGCCCGTGGCTGTGCCCGGTGGCGCTTCAGTCGGGGTGGCGGCCGCCGGGGCCGAGCCCGCGGCCCAGCCGTCCGGCGGGCGCGCTCCCGCCGCCGCTCCTGTGGCCGATGCCGCGGGCGCAGGCGCCTCCGACGCTCGTTCCGCCATCGAGGCCGCACGCGCAGCGCTCGCCGCCTCGCGCGGCGGCGCGAGCGGTTCGGGTGGCACGTCGGGGGCCGGCGCCCGACCGGCCGGAGGGTCCGCGGCGCCGTCGGGCGCACCCGCGCGCCCCGCCTCGACCCAGGCGAGCCCCGAGCCCGCTCCCACGGGCCCCGCGCCCTGGGAGGAGCCCGACGAGATCGAACCACCGCTGCCCGAGTCGCAGCCCGCTCCGGCCGCGCCGTCGACGCCCGCACCGCCCGCGCAGGCCCCGTCGAGGCCCGCCACCCCCGAGCCTCGCCCGGCACCTGAACCCGAGCCCGAGCCCGACTGGGGACCGCCCACGCAGTCGACTCCCGTCGTGGAGCCCACGTCCACCGCTGCCGCGCCGGCCCCGTCCGGCAGCGAGGCCGGCGGAGCCGCCGACGCCGAACTGATCCGCCGTCGCTGGCCCGAGGTGCTCGGCACCCTCGAGCGTCGGCGCGTGACGTGGTCCATGGTGAGCCAGAGCGCCCAGGTCGCGTCCGTGGAGGGCGGCGTCCTGACGCTCGCCTTCGACAACTCGGCCCTGGCGGGACGCTTCACCGGCTCGTCGCACGCGGAGAACGTCGCCCTCGCGGTGCGTGAGACCCTCGGCCTTCAGGTGAGGGTCGACGCGACAGTCGGCACCGCCCCGGCCGGGGCGGCCACCGGCGCCCGGGCGGCAGCACCGGCGGCCGCCGCCACCGCCGCGACGGCGAGCGTTCCCTACGACGACACCCCGCCGCCCGTCGAGTACGACGACGAGGTCATCTCGGACGACGACGAGGCCGCCCCCGACGCGCAGCTGAGCGGCGCCGATGTGGTCGCGAAGATGCTCGGCGGCACGGTCATCGACAACTAATCCGCACATCGCTGCGCCGGGCGCGCGCCCGGTACGGCGATGTCACCGCGCGCGCCTACGCTTGTCCCCATGTATGACGGCGCGGTGCAGGACCTGATCGACGAGCTGGGGCATCTTCCCGGCGTGGGCCCCAAGAGCGCCCAGCGCATCGCCTTCCACCTTCTCGCCGCGGACCCGACCGACGTGCGACGCCTCGCGGACGCCATCACCACCGTCAAGGAGAAGGTGCGCTTCTGCGACACGTGCGGCAACGTCGCCGAGTCGGAGCAGTGCCGCATCTGCGCCGATCCCCGCCGGCTCGAGGACGTGCTGTGCGTGGTCGAGGAGCCCAAGGACGTGGTCGTCATCGAGCGCACCCGCGAGTACCGGGGCAGGTATCACGTGCTCGGCGGCGCCATCGACCCCATGAACGGCGTGGGTCCCGACGACCTCAGGATCCGCGCACTCCTCACCCGCCTGGGCGACGGCAAGATCGAGGAGGTCATCATCGCGACCGACCCCAACATCGAGGGCGAGGCGACGGCCACCTACCTCACGCGCATGCTCGCGCCGATGGGCGTCACCGTGTCGCGACTCGCCTCCGGCCTCCCCGTGGGCGGCGACCTCGAGTACGCCGACGAGGTCACCCTGGGCCGCGCCTTCGAGGGCCGCCGCAAGGTCTCCTAACCCCGCCTCACGCTGCCCCCGCCCCGCCTGCCCCACCTCCTGGCGGTAGATACACGGCGGACGCCGCCACCCATCGCGACGTTCGCGGTCGATTCTCGGTGACTGGCCGCCGCGATGGCCATCCCGCGACGACGGCCGCCCCACCACGAGGGCGGGCCCGACGCCAGGGCCGGCCACGGCATCGGCCCCACCCGGGCGTACCACCGGGCGTCTACCGCCAGGGCGCCCGCCACGCCCCCTCCCCGCCGTGTCTCTACCGCCACGAGGTGGCGGCGGGAGGCGCGGAGGAGGCCTATGCTGGGGTTACGCCACGCGGGTGCCCGAGCGCAGCTTCTTGTAGGGCACCCGCAGGCGGCGGACCACGATCGTCATGGAGCCGAGGAACAGCACGGCGAGGACCCCCAGGGCGGGCCACGGGTTGCGGGGAAGGTTGGCGAGCTGCTGCTCCCGCTCGGCGGCGGCGGCCTCGTCGGCAGCCCACTGAGCCTCCATCTCCTCCTCTGTCATCTCCGCGGCCTCAGCGCCGGAACCGAAAAGGTCGTCACACTCGTCGTAGACCCACCGTGTCGCCTCACCCTCGACGGGGCCCAGGCGAGCGTCGGAGATCTGCTGGTGCAGCAGCGCGAAGGTGCCCGGCGCTGCCCTGCCGTCCTTCTCCCACGTCTCGGGGTCCACGATGGGCGCGGTCTCGATGACCATCACCGCGGGGTTGAGCAGCAGGATCCAGGCGATCTGGTCGGTATGGGTAACGGTGTAGGCCCACTCGCTGTCGACGCACGGGTAGTCGGCGGCGTCGAGGGTCGAGTAGTCGCCCGTCGTGTAGGCCTCCTCGAGCGCGGCCTGCGCGTCCGGGGTGAGCTGCTCGTAGTCGATGTAGCGGTCTCGCTCGCCGGTGTCCTCGGTCACGAGCGCGCCGCCGATCGCGAAGGCGACAAGCGTGCCGATGAGGAACACGCCCGTCGTGAGGTGCGCGAGCGAGACCGACGCCACCGCTCGCGCCGCGAGCGACGACCAGGCAAGCCCCACCGCGGTGAACGCGAGCACCGTGAACAGGATGGCCCCGATGGTCATCGCCACCTCGCCCAGGTGCCAGCCCGACGACAGGTACGTGTAGATAAGGAACGGCGACAACGCGACGAGCGCAATGACCGACACGAGCCAGGACGCGATCACCTTGCCGAACGCGATATCGCCGGCCGTGAGGTGGGACATCTGGAGTGGGGCGAGGACGCCCTCGCCCGAGTCGCCGTTGATCGACGTGGCGGACAGCGACGGGGCGATAAGCATGCCGACGCCCAACACCAGGATGAGGACCAGCTCGAAGTTGGCCGACGACCTGTCCGCTTGCGTGAACACTGCCGCCAGGATGCAGATGGCCGCGACGAGCGCGAACAGGATCCCGTAGAAGATGTAGCCCTTGGTGGTGGGGCGACGGCGGCGCAGCTCGATGGACGTCATCAGGCCCACGCCGTGCAGCGACGGCGCCCAGGGGTTGCCGCGGCGCGCGGGCGGCCGCGACGACGACGGGTCCATGCGGAGCTCGCTCGCCGTAGTGGTGTCGGTGCTCATCGCCGCTCCTCGTTCATCGCCATGTACGTCTGTTCGAGCGCGGACCCCACGGGTCCGAAGCGGTGCACCCTGACACCCTTGCCGACAATCCACGCGAGGGCATCGGCGGCATTGTCGTCGCCGTCGATGCGCAGGATCACGCCCGTGTCCGTCTCCTCAAGCGGCACGGACGAGGACCGCAGGGCCGCGATTAAGGCGTCGCGGTCGAGCGCGTCGACGCGGTACTTGGTACGCGCCTCCGCGACCATCGCCGCGGCCTCGTCGCCCATCGTGCGGCCCTTGGACATAAAGACGGCGCCGTCCACCATCTCGTCGAGCTCGGCGAGCACATGGCTCGAGATGAGGACCGCGCGGCCCTCGCCCGCGAGCTCGCGGACAAGGTCACGCAACTCAATGCGGGAGCGCGGGTCGAGGCCGTTGGCCGGCTCGTCGAGCAGCAGCACCTGCGGGTCGTGGACCAGGGCGCGCGCCAGCGAGAGTCGCTGCTTCTGACCGCGCGACAGCACCCTTGCCGGGCGGTGCGCGAATTCCTCGAGGTGCACGCGGCCGAGGAGGTGTTCGCCCCGGGCGCGGGCATCGGCCTTGTTCACGCGGTACGCCTGGCCCATGAGGGTGAGGGTCTGCAGGCAGGTGAGGTTATCCCAGGAGCCGAGCTGATCGGGCATCCAGCCGATGGCCGCCCGCACGGCGGCGGCGTCGGTGCGCGGGTCGTGGCCCGCGACGGAAATGGTTCCCTCGTCCGGGCGCAGAAGGCCCGCGAGCATCAGCATCAGCGTGGTCTTGCCGCAGCCGTTGGGGCCGATGAGCGCTGTCACGCTCCCGGCCGGCACCGTGAGCGTCGCGTTGTCGACGGCGCGCACGTCGCCGAAGCTACGCGCCACCCCCTGCACCGCGATCGCGGCGTATGGCGGCGCCTCGGCTTCGATGGTGGTCGTCATGTCACTCCCTCGTGTGTGCGGGGATGACTCGGCGCCCCCCGGCACGTCAACCCTGGCACCGACGCGCGGCGACGCCCATGAGGTGATCCCCTGATCTTTCGGCGTGTCGCCTCAGGGTCGCCGCATTCCGGATCCATAGTGAGTCAACCGACTGTCAACAGGTGCCGTCCCCTCCGAGGAGTCCCGCATGCCCCGCCCCGCCTCCGACAAGCGCGAGCGGCTCACCGCCGCCGCCATCGAGCTCGCCCGCTCCGCCGGCTTCGAGGCCGCGACGATCGCGCGCATTGCCCAGGAGGCACAGGTCCCGTCGGGGAGCGTCTACTACTATTTCAAGACCAAGGAGGACGTGGCCGCGGCGGTCGGCGCCGGCATTGCGGCCCGGCTCGCGGCCGTGCGCGCCGAGCACCCCGACGGCCCGCGCGAGGCACTCTCCGCGTTCCTGCGCTCGTACCTGGGCGACGCCGCTGCCACGGTGAGTTACGGCACCCTGCTGTCGACGGCATCGGCCGTGGGAGGGGCCGATGCCCACCGCGAGGCGCTCGCGTGGATCCAGGAACGCTTCGAGGGCCTGGGATTCCCCGCTGCCGCCGCGCGCGCCCGCGCGCTTCACCTACTCGCGGGAGTCGAGGGTGGGGGCGCTCTCGCGCACGCCCTGGGCGACGCCGAGCCGCTTGAGCGCGAGGTCGCGCACCTCGAGCGGTGGGTCGCGAACGCCGGCACCTGACCGTCGAATGGATCCCATTGGTGCGCGTAAGCGCGTAAAAGAACCAAGTGGATCCCATTGACCGCTGGCCGTGTCCACGATGTGGACACTTCTGTCCACGGTGTGAATAGGTGAACAGACGCGACACCACTAGAATGGGCACGCGCCCGCCGCAGGGCGCTCCATCCGTCGCTTTCCCTGGAGTACCCGCATGCCACTCGTGGTGCAGAAATACGGAGGCTCGTCCGTCTCCGATGCCGAGGCGATCCAGCGCGTCGCGCGCAGGATCGTCGAGACCAGGCGCGCCGGCAACGACGTCGTCGTCGCCGTGTCAGCGATGGGCGACACGACGGACGAACTCATCGACCTCGCGAACGCCGTGACGACCGACCCCGCGCCGCGAGAGATGGACATCCTCCTCACCGCGGGCGAGCGCATCTCGATGGCACTCCTGGCCATGGCGATCCGCGAACTGGGCGTGGGCGCCCAGGCGTTCACCGGCCCGCAGGCCGGCGTCATCACGACCGAGCACCACGGCCGCGCCCGCATCATCGACGTCGCGCCCGGCCGTCTTCAGAAGGCAGTGGCCGATGGCGATGTCGCCATCGTCGCCGGCTTCCAGGGCCTCCACCCCGAGACCCAGGACGTCACGACGCTCGGCCGCGGCGGCTCCGACACCACGGCCGTCGCCCTCGCCGCCGCGCTGCAGGCCGACGTGTGCGAGATCTACACGGACGTGGACGGCGTCTTCACGGCGGACCCCCGCATCGTCCCCACCGCCCGCAAGCTTGACCGCGTCTCCTACGAGGAGATGCTCGACCTCGCCGCCTCCGGCGCCAAGGTCCTCATGCCGCGCTGCGTCGAGTACGCGCGCCGCTTCGACGTGCCGATCCACGTGCGCTCGTCTTTCTCGGGTCTTGAAGGAACCTGGGTCACGGGCGACACTCAAGAAGGAGAAGACATGGAAGACCCGATCATCGCCGGCGTCGCGCACGACCGCTCCGAGGCCAAGATCACGGTCATCGGCGTGCCCGACGTGCCCGGCTCCGCCGCCCGCCTGTTCGAGGCCGTCGCGAAGTCCGACGTCAACATCGACATGATCGTCCAGAACGTCTCGGCGGTCGTCACGGGCTTCACCGACATCTCCTTCACGCTCCCGGCCGACTCCGTGCCGCGCGCCATCGAGTCGATCGAGACCGACCACGAGGGCATCGGCTACAAGGAGCTGCGCACCGACGAGGCGATCGGCAAGATCTCGCTCGTGGGTGCAGGTATGCGCGCCAACTCGGGCGTCTCGGCCCGCTTCTTCTCGGCGCTGCGCGACGCGGGCGTCAACATCGAGATGATCTCCACCTCGGACATCCGCATCTCCTGCGTGACCCGGGCAGACAAGCTGGACGATGCGGTGCGCGCCGTGCACACCGCGTTCGACCTGGACATCGAGGGCGGCGAGGCCGTCGTGTACGGAGGGACCGGACGATGACCCTGACCATCGCCGTCGTGGGTGCGACCGGGCAGGTCGGCACCGTCATGCGCGAGCTCGTGGGCCAGCGCTTCCCCCAGGCGGAGGTGCGTTTCTTCGCCTCCGCCCGCTCCGCCGGCAAGACGCTGCCCCACCTGGGCCGCGACATCACCGTCGAGGACATCGCCTCGGGCGACTATTCCGGCATCGACATCGCCATCTTCTCCGCGGGCGGCGGACCCTCCAAGGAGTTCGCGCCGCAGTTCGCCGCGGCGGGCGCCGTGGTGGTCGACAACTCGTCCGCGTGGCGCATGGACCCCGAGGTTCCGCTCGTCGTGTCCGAGGTGAACCCCGAGGCGCTCAACGACATCCCCAAGGGAATCGTCGCGAACCCCAACTGCACCACCATGGCAGCGATGCCCACGCTGAAGGCGCTGCACGCCGAGGCGGGGCTGACTCGCCTCATCGTCTCGACCTACCAGGCAGTGTCCGGCTCGGGCGTGGCCGGCGTCGCGGAGCTCGCCACGCAGGCGCGCGCGGTCATCGACGACGCCGAGGGGCTCGCCCGCGACGGCGGCGCCGCCACCTTCCCCGAGCCTGGCGTCTACGTCGAGCCGATCGCCTTCAACGTGCTGCCGTTCGCCGGCGACCTGGTGGGCGACGACTCCAATGAGACTGTCGAGGAGCGCAAGCTCATCGACGAGTCACGCAAGATTCTCGGCCTTCCCGAACTGCGCGTGTCCGGCACCTGCGTGCGCGTCCCGGTCTTCTCGGGCCACTCGCTGTCCATCAACGCCGAGTTCGAGCGCCCCCTGTCGCCGCAGCGCGCGTACGAGATCCTCGCCGAGGCCGAGGGCGTCGTGGTGGAGGAGATCCCCACGCCGCTCAAGGGCGCCGGCCAGGACCCGACCTACGTGGGCCGCATCCGTCAGGACACCGGCGTGGACGACGGCCGCGGCCTCGCCCTGTTCATCGTGGGCGACAACCTGCGCAAGGGCGCGGCGCTCAACGCGATCCAGGTTGCCGAACTGGTCGCCGCCAAGATCTCCGGCTGACGCCTTCACCCGGCACCCATTCTCGGCCGCTCTCCCCCAGGGGAGGGCGGCCGCTGTGCTTGGGGGCACACGTGATGCTAAGTTCTCGACGAACGGCCGACGCGCGAAGCGCTCACCTTCTCGGCTGCGCACCTCGGGGGGATATCCATGCTTGAACTACGCGCGAACCTGCGTCGCTTGATCACTGTTGGCGCGAGTCTCGTCGCCGCGGTGCTCCTCGCGACCTCCGCGGCTCAGCCAGCAAGCGCCGCATCAGACGTCAAGTATGCGAGCCTGGGCGCACGGCTCTCGTCGACTCAGAGCTACGTCGGCAAAGACAACAACGGTCGAACGTACAGTTTTGTCGTCACCGCAAACCTGAGCAGTAATACGTCTAAGTCGGTCTATCTCAAGTCAGTCCGTGTGTGCTTTTCAGGGGCGGCTGGATCAGCCATGTACGTGAGCCCACAAATCAGAAATACGACGAAGAGCATCTGGAATGCGACGGGGTACAAGCAGTTCACCATCACCAGGCACTCCGTAGGTAAGACGGTGTGCCAGTCGTGGACGGTAAATAAGTCGATCCAGAAGCCATCGAACAATTCCTGGGACGTCTTCCGAGTTTCGTGGCTCAACCCCGATGCGAACAGCACGGGCGCGCTGGCACCAATCTTCGCGTGGAAGAAGTAGTGCTTGGCTTCTAGCCCCACGAATTGCAAGATCCAGGCCTTGATCTGACGTCAGTGATGTCGACGTGGGCGCCCAAACCGCCTCTTCAGACCTAGGACAAATCGTGTCACTGATGCACACCACACCGCGTGCCGTAGCGCGGCGTGGAACTCGTGCCCGACGAGGATCGATCCATCATCCCTGCGTGAAAGCATTCGTGCTCCCATATGGGCGGAAGAGTGGATGATCTCGCGGTTTCCAGGGGCGTTCTGTGCTTCCAATCATCCTGTGCCGAGTGCACAAACTGGCGCAGGCTCGCGTGCACCCGCTATTGCGCAGCGCGAGCGTCGACCGGTGCAGCAACTAGACCCTCTCGGTGTCCGCGTAGCGGAGATGCCCTGGCGTTACGCCCCGAGCGGATCCGCGAGCAGACCCGCAAAGGCCAGCTCAGCGGCGCCGACCAGCACCTGGTCGTCCACGAGCGCCGCGCGCTCGATGCGTAGCGAGTCGGCCAGGGGCGCGAACGTGTGCTCGGCCACGCCAGCGAGCAGCGCCTCCCCACGCAGCTCGCGCAGCCCCGCGAGGAACCCGCCGAGCACCACGAGGCGCGGGTTGAAGGCCGAGACGAGGTTGGCGATGCCGCGGGCGAGGACCTCGGCCTGGCGGTCGAGCTCGGCGTGCAGCGCCTCCGATTCGCGTGAGCGCAGCGACGCGACAACGTCGCCGTGATCGAGCGGGCCGCCGGCAGCGGCCTCAAGGCGCTGGAGGTTGACCTCGGTCTCGAGGCATCCGCGCCTGCCGCAGTGGCACGCGGGCCCCTCGCGGTCCACGAGGGTGTGACCGAGCTCGGCCGCGTAGCCGTCCGCCCCGCGCAGCACGACGCCACCCACACCCACGGCGCCGCCGATGCCGGACGTAGATCCGTTCAGGTAAATGACGTCGGTCTCGCCCCTCGCGGCGCCGAACAGCGACTCGGCGATGAGGCCGGCGTTGGCGTCATTGTCGACTGCGGCGGGAAGCCCGAGCGCGGCGGAGACCACCTCCCCCACCGGCGCCTCCTCCCACAGGAGGTGAGGTGCCCTGGCGACCACAGCATCGGCCGTCCGCACCAGGCCGGGGACGGCGACGCCGACCCCCACGCACCTCGCGCCGAGCTCGGCGGACCATGCTGCCCAGGCCTCCGCCGCGAGCGCGGCCACCTCCGCGGGGGACGGGGCGGCGTCGAGGGCCACGCGGCGGCGCTCGACCACGCGATGCCCCAGTCCCACCAGGGCGAGCGAGACCGCGTCGACGTCGGGGTAGACGGCGAGGGCGACGAGGTCGCGGCTGGGCCGCACCATGGGGCTCGGGCGCCCCACTCCCGTGGTCTCGGGGTGCTCCTCGGTCACGAGGCCGGCGTCCACAAGGTCGCTGACGAGGGCGCCGATGGTCGAGCGGTTCAGCCCGGTGGCGCGGGTGAGGTCGGAGCGGGACATGCCGTCGGCGCGGTGCACCAGCGTCATGAGGGTGGCGAGATTGTGCCGCCTGGTCGCCTCGTTACGGCTGCCGAGCGCGCCGCCCACGCGTGCCGCTCCTACCGGTGTCGTCATCCCCGCCTCCTCGCGTTGACACTACCGCCCGCTCCGCTTATGTTGTTACTCACAACCTACTCTGTCAACGCTGACGCATAAAGGAGACCGGCATGGCACCGACGCCCACCCGCGAGGACAAGTTCTCGTTCGGCCTGTGGACCCTGGGATGGGAGGCGCAGGACCCGTTCGGCTCCGCCACCCGCCCCCGCCTCGACACGGCGGAGGCCATCCACGGCCTCGCCGAGGCAGGCGCGTGGGGCATCACGTTCCACGACAACGACGTGTTCGACTTCGACGCCAGCGACTCCCAGCGCCAGGGCGCCATCGACGCCCTCAAGGGAGCGTGCGACGACACTGGCCTGGTGGTCGAGATGGTCACCACCAACCTCTTCAGCCACCCCGTCTTCAAGGACGGCGGCTTCACGTCGAACGACCGCGGCGTGCGCCGCTTCGCCCTGCGCAAGGTGCTGCGCAACATCGACCTCGCCGCGGAGCTGGGCGCCACCACGTTCGTCATGTGGGGCGGCCGCGAGGGCGCCGAGTACGACTCGGCGAAGGACGTCGGCGCGGCCCTCGAGCGCTACCGCGAGGCCGTCAACCTGCTGGGCGACTACGTCACCGACAAGGGCTACGACATCAAGTTCGCCATCGAGCCCAAGCCCAACGAGCCCCGCGGTGACATCCTGCTGCCCACCGTGGGCCACGCGCTCGCGTTCATCAACTCACTTGAGCGCCCGGAGCTCGTGGGGCTCAACCCGGAGACGGGCCACGAGCAGATGGCCGGCCTGAACTTCACCGCCGGCATCGCGCAGGCGCTGTTCCACGGCAAGCTCTTCCACATCGACCTCAACGGCCAGCGCGGCATCAAGTATGACCAGGACCTGGTGTTCGGCCACGGCGACCTGCACAACGCGTTCTCGCTGGTAGACCTGCTGGAGCACGGCGGCCCCAACGGCGGCCCCACGTACGACGGCCCCCGCCACTTCGACTACAAGCCCTCGCGCACCGAGGACTTCGACGGCGTGTGGGAGTCGGTGCGCGCCAACATGGCCATGTACCTGCTGCTCAAGGAGCGCGCGCAGGCCTTCCGCGCGGACCCCGAGGTCCAGGAGGCGCTCGAGGCCGCCCGCGTCTTCGAACTTGGCCAGCCCACGCTCGGTGAGGGCGAGTCCTACGACGACCTGCTCGCGGACCGCTCGGCGTTCGAGGACTTCGACGCCAACGCCTACTTCGGCGGCAAGGGCTTCGGCTTCGTCCGCCTCCAGCAGCTCGCCTCCGAGCACCTCATGGGCGCACGCGGCTAGCCTTCATCCGGCCGATGCCGGGGCCGGCCTCCGTACGGGGGCGGGCCCCGGCATCGGCCCTCCCCCCTACCCCGCACTGGTGGATTTTGGTCAACTAAGGGTCCTTAGATGACCAAAATCCACCAGTGGGAGACATCAGAAAGGACGCGCGATGACGCTCGTCGCCGGAGTCGACTCCTCCACCCAAAGCTGCAAGGTGGTCGTGCGCGACCTCGACACGGGCGCCGTCGTGCGCTCGGGCAAGGCGCCTCACCCCGAGGGCACGTCGGTGGACCCGGCGGCCTGGTGGGAGGCATTGCTCACCGCTATCGAGGCGGCGGGCGGCCTCGCCGATGTGGCCGCCATCTCCATCGGCGGCCAGCAGCACGGCATGGTGGCGCTGGACTCCGACGGTCGCGTGATCCGCGACGCATTGCTGTGGAATGACACCCGCTCGGCGGGCGCCGCGAACGACCTCATCGAGGAGTTCGGGGCGGCCGCCCTCGCCGAGCGGACGGGCCTGGTGCCGGTGCCCTCCTTCACCAGCACCAAGCTGCGCTGGCTGCGCGACGCCGAGCCGGACAACGCCGCACGGGTGGCAGCCGTGGCGCTGCCGCACGACTGGCTCACCTGGCGTCTGCGCGGCTATGGCCCCGACGGCGCGCCCCTGGGACCCGTGCTCGAGGAGCTGGCGACCGACCGTTCCGACGTTTCCGGCACCGGCTACTGGAGCCCGTCCACGGGCGAGTACGACCGCGAGCTGCTCGTCGCCTCGCTCGGCCACGACGCGATCCTTCCGCGCGTCCTTGGCCCGGGCGAGGCGGCGGGGCGTGGGGCCCTGGGGGTCGATGCCGGCCTGGCCGATGTCGTGGTGGGCCCCGGCGCGGGCGACAACGCCGGCGCGGCCCTGGGGTTGGGCGCGGCCGAGGGCGACGTGGTGATCTCCATCGGCACCTCCGGGACGGTCTTCGGGGTCGCGCCCGTGGCGGCCCGGGATGTCTCGGGCGCCGTCGCCGGGTTCGCCGATGCCTCGGGCGAGTTCCTGCCGCTCGTCGCGACCCTCAACGCTGCACGCGTGCTCGACTCGTTCGTGCGCATCCTGGGGGTGACACACGACGAACTGGGCCGGCTGGCGCTGGACGCCGAGCCGGGCGCCGGCGGCGTCGTGCTGGTTCCCTACTTCGAGGGCGAGCGCACCCCCAATCTTCCCGATGCCACCGCGTCCCTCACGGGCCTCACCCTTGCCTCCACCACGCGGGAGAACCTCGCCCGCGCGGCGATCGAGGGAATGCTGTGCGCCCTGGCCGACGGACTCGACGCCGTGCGCGCACAGGGTCTCGAGCCGCGCCGGCTTCTGCTCGTGGGCGGCGCGGCACAGAATCCCGCCGTCCAGGCGATCGCGGCCCAGGTGTTCGATGCGCCCGTCGAGATCCCCGAGCCCGCCGAGTACGTGGCGCTCGGTGGCGCCGTGCAGGCAGCATGGGCCCTCACGGGCTCCCGGCCCGCCTGGGAGGTATCGATCGTGGCGGCTCCCGGCGTCGACACGCGCCCCGAGATTCGTGCGGCGTACCGCGCGGCGACGTCCGCCTACGGGTCCTAGTCCGGCGTTATCCACAGGCGTCGCGCCCCACCCGGCGCGATGTCAGTGGGGCGACCTAGGGTGACGGGGTGATCGCCACCGTCTCCGCCACCGACCGCCTCACCCTTCACCGACCCACGTCGTCCGACCTCGGCGACCTCCACGACCTCATGTCCGACCCCGCGGTGTGGACCCACTACCCGAGCCTCGTGCATCGCGACCTCGAGACCACCGAGGCCACCCTCGAGCGCTGGGAGGACTCCTGGCACGCGCACGGCCTGGGAGTGTGGGTCGCCCGCGATCACGAGGGCGGCTTCGTCGGCTACGGCGGCTGTGACGTGCGACGCGACGCGTTCTGGAACGTGGGGTACCGGCTGCGCCCGGAACACCAGGGCCGCGGCTACGCGACCGAACTGGCGCGCGCTGGCATCGCCGCGGCGCGGCGCCTGCGCCCCGAGATCCCCGTCGTGGCATACCTGCTCGAGGTCAACGCAGCGTCGGCGGCGGTGGCGCGCCGCGCGGGGCTCGTGGAGGTGCATCGGGCGCCCGATGCCGGCAACCCGGACCGAAGCGCCGTGCGCCTCGTGTTTGCCGACCGCAATCTCGACCGCCCTACGCTGACGAAGGTGCTCGCGTAGCAGGGGTCGCGAGGGTCACACCTTGGAGGCGCGATACCCCGCCTTCTTGGCGGCAGACTCGCTCTTGAAGCACACCTCCGGGGTGGTGGCGCTGTAGTACCGCCCTCCCGGCTTGTGATAGATCTTCGATGGCGCGTTGCCCTTGATCGGGAACGCCTTGGGGCAGTTCCATGTCGAGGCGGGCTGAGCCGAGCCGGAGGCGGACGGGACCCGCTTCATGACGTACGAGGTTCGTGGCATCGCGTACTTGGCGTCGGCTGACCGGTACGCCGATTGGCGCGGGTGCTTCTGGTAGCCGTCGCGGGAGTCGTAGCGTGCCTTGACCCAACCGGAGTTGATGAGGTGCTGACCGGCGTCTCGGTCCTTCCCGTTGACCTTCACCTTGACGTAGCGCAGCAAACGTCCGTGGGCGTCCTTGTTCTGGACCCCCTTGACCGCGGTCACCCACACGGTGCGCTTGTACAGGAGGTCCCGCAGCACCCTCGTCGCAGACACGTAGCCGCGCTGGCCGCTCTCGGGGGCGTCGACGCCGATGAGGCGAATCTTGGTGCCTTTCGACGTGACAATCGTGTCGCCGTCGATCACCTTGGCGACAGTGATCTTGTGCGTCGTGGTGGTCTTGACGACGGCCGCGTCGGCGGGTACCGCGCCGCTGACGACCAGCATCGATGCCAGGGCGGCGATAACGATGGCCGCCGCTGTCCTCCAGGTGAAGCCCCTGACCGTGCCGTGACCACTCATGCGCCCTCATCGCCCTTCGTGAACCGGTGCCCTGCGGTGCAAGCCCGTGCGTCGACGACGCGGAGAGCTAGGCACCGAAATGGCCATAAAAAATCCCCGGCGGGCCCTGTGATGGGCCCACCGGGGATCTGCAGTCGGGGTGACAGGATTTGAACCTGCGACCTCGTCGTCCCGAACGACGCGCGCTACCAAGCTGCGCCACACCCCGTGAAAACAGCCGTGTCAGGATACCCGATGAATGGCCTGGAAACCTAACCGGCCCCTAGGCCCGCCGCGGCAGCAGCGTGAGCATCGTCGCCTCGGGCCTGCAGGCCAGGCGCACTGGCGTGTACGGCGACGTTCCCAGGCCCGCGGAGACGTGCAGCCAGGCACTCTCGGAGCCGCCCTGCTCGTCGGGCCGCGGTCCCGGCCAGCCGTGCAGTCCGCTGGCCCGCGTGGTGTCGAGATCGCAGTTGGTCACGAGCGCGCCCTTGCCGGGAACGTTGACCTGGCCACCGTGAGTGTGGCCCGCGAGGATCACCTCGGCGCCGTCCTCCCTCAGCTGGCCCAGCGCACGCAGATACGGGGCGTGCACGACGCCGATCTGGAGCGCGGCTTCGGCGGCCTCCTCGGCGGGGGCGGGAAGGCGGTCACGGCCGATGTGCGGGTCGTCCAGGCCCACAAAGGAGACCTGCAGCCCGGCGACCTCGAGAGAAGTACGCACGTTGTTCAGGTTCACCCAGCCGCCGGTCTCGAGGCCGGCGGTGAGCGCGTCCGTGTCGAGGCTGGTCTTCCCGTCGCGTGCCTGGGTGGGCTCCTTGAGGTACTTCAGAGGATTGCGCGGCGTGGGCGCGAAGTAGTCGTTCGAGCCGTGCACAAAAACGCCGGGGAACGCCATGAGCGGCTCAAGTGCCTCGAGCGCCGTCGGCACCGCGTCGACGTGAGCGAGATTGTCGCCCGTGTCCACCACGAGGTCCGGACGGAAGCGTGCAAGGTCCCGTACCCACGCTACCTTGCGACGCTGCGCCGGCGTGAGGTGGAGGTCCGACAGGTGAAGGATGCGGATCGGCTTAGATCCAGGCGGCAGCACCGGAGCGGCGATCTGGCGCACCGTGAAGGACTGCGCCTCCACGAGGCTCCACGCGAGCACTCCTGCACCGGCGGCCACGGCCGCCCCGAGCACGCGCTTCACGAGAGGGTCTCGCTCGCCTCAGCGGCCGACGCCGAGGCGGCCCCGGCGTCACGAACGTTAGTCATCGTCGTTGCCCCGTCCATTGCCGTTCCCATTGCCGTTTCCGGGGTCCGCAGACGAGCCATCCTCCGAGAAGCCGGGGCACGGCTCGTTCTTGTCTTCGTTCCACCAGTCCTCGGGGTCTTCACACTGCGCGGCTTCCTCCGCAACCCAGCCACTGGGCGGGTTCGTCTCGAACTCGGCAGGGGGCCACGTCGAGCCCCAGTAGTCACTCGGCGCCTCGTTCTGATCCCAACCCTCGGGCCAGGTGTACCACCACTCGGGCAACTGGTCGGTAGCAAGGGTCAGGCGGATCGTGGTGCCGGGTGTCACCATGGCACCCGAACCGTAACTCTGAGCGGCGACGTTTCCACTCTCCACCGTCGACGAATACACAGGGGTCTCGGAGAAGCTCACGCGGAAGCCCAACTCGGCGAGCTCATCACGCGCCTGCCACTGACGCATCCCAATCACATTCGGCACACGCACGGGGATACCGTTCAGGACGTCGTCCGTCGGCTCGTCGAAGTCGACCTGCTCCTGGCCGTCGAGCGCGCGATTCATGAAGCGCGACCACGTGGGTCCGGCGATCGTGGAGCCGTACACGTAGTTGTACCACTGGCCGTTGATCGTCACGTTCTGCTGCGGGGTGTCCTCATCGGGGTTGCCCAGCCAGAACACCGAGACGAGCTGCGGGGTAAAGCCCGCGAACCACGTGTGGGAGTTGTTCTGCGAGGTACCCGTCTTACCCGCCGCGGGCCGGCCGTCAGCGAGCTGCGAGTTCCTTCCCGCATTGGTTTCGAGCACACCCTCCATCGCGTAGGTCACGCCGTCGGCAACCTCCTTCGAGATGGCCTGGCGGCAATCCTTCTGCGGGACGGCGATCTCCTCGCCGTTGGCATCGGTGATCGAGCGGATTGCCAAGGGCTCGCAGTGCACGCCGCCGTTCGCATACGTCTGGTAGACCTCGGCCATCGTGAGCGGCGAACCGTTCTGCGAGCCGATGATGGATGACGGGTACAGCAGGAAGTCGGAACCGTCGGCGTTCTGATAGCCCATGGCCTCGCCGACGTCCCGGATGTCACACAGGTCGAGCTGGCTCGCCATGTCGGCGAACGCCGTGTTGATGGAGCGCGCGGTCGCGTCGAGGACCGTGATGTATCCCTGGCTGTCCTCGCCGACGTTACCCGGCGACCAGCTTCCGGAGGTCAGGACGGGGCCTTCGCACGTCTCCGCCCAGTTCTCGCTGGTCCACTTCTGCTTGCCGGCGTTGACGTACTCCTTGAGCGAGTGGCCCTCCTGCAGCCAGTCGGCCAACACGATCGTCTTGAACGTCGAGCCGACCGAGAAGCCCTTCGAGCCACCCCACTCGCGATCAACGGAGTAGTTGATCGATGTCGAATTCTCCGCTTCGGCGGCAGGATCGTAGGACCTGTTCTGGGTCATCGACAGGATCTCGCCCGTGGACGGGTCCAGCGCCACCATCGCCATCGCGTAGCCGTTGGCGTCGCCGGCCGGCACCGAGTTGTAGAGCTCCTCGGTCGCGATCTTCTGCTTCTTCACGTCGAGCGTGGTGATGATGTCGAGGCCACCCTTGTACAGCAGCTGCGTGCCGCTCTGGCCGTCGGAATTGAAGACCTCGTTCTTCGCGATCACCTTCGTGACGTAGTCACAGAAGAACGGGGCGATGTCGGAGGCCGCACACGAGACGAGCGGCTTCGACACGTTGAGGGTGTCCTCGACGGGCGTGGCCTCGTACTCGTCGAACTCGGCCTTCGTGATCATGCCCTGCTCGTACATGGTGCCCAGCACCGTGTCGCGGCGCTTCTCGGCGGCGTCGTAGTTGTTGGAGCCGTCCTCGAAGACGCGGGTGGGGTCCCACTTCGAGGGGTTCTGCGTGACGCCGGCAATGGTCGCCGCCTCGATCGCGGTGAGCTCCGAGGCGGGCTTCGAGAAGTAGTACTGGGCGGCCGACTCGACGCCGTAGAGGCTGTTACCGCCGAACTGCGCGATGTTCAGGTACTGCTGGAGGATCTCCTCCTTGCCGCAGTCCACGGCGGGGTCATCGGCGGAGCACTCGGCGCCTAACTGCTCGTCGAGGTTCTGCTCGAGCGCGAGGGCCAGGCGCCACTCGCGGATCTTGCGGGGCAGCGACACCTCGGTGGCATCCTCAATGGCCTCGTCGTCGCCCTCGTTCTCTGCCGCCTGCAGCAGCGTGTTCTTCACGAGCTGCTGGGTCAGCGTCGACGCACCTGGCGAGGAGTCAGAGGTGAGGTTCGTGTAAGCGGCGCTCAGGAGGCCTTCGCCGTCCACGCCGTGGTGCTCCCAGAAGCGGCGGTCCTCGACGGCCACGATGGCCTTCTGCATCCAGGGGGAGATCTCCTCGAGGGGGACCACCACACGGTTCTGGCTGTAGAAGGTCGCAAGCAGCGTCTTGCCGTCGCGCGCGTAGATGTTCGACTGCTGCGACAGCGACACGTCCTGAAGCTCGTCGGGAAGGTCCTCGAAGAGGTCGGAGGTCCCCTCGGCCGCCGAGGCGCCCACGGTCGCCGCCGGCAGCGCGATGCCCGCGAGCAGGAATCCACCGATGACGGAGAACGCAACGAACGTCAGCAGAGCGCTGACGAGCTGAACAGCGGTCACGCGCCCACCAGGGCGCGCAGAACCAGAGGACCTTGAAGCCATACACCAACCTTACGTTGCTGACACAACGCGCCACGAACCCTGAGAGTTTCCTGAGGCGGCGGGCTACGCTCGTGACCATGACCAAGTGGGAATACTCGACAGTGCCGCTCATCGACCACGTGACCAAGCAGATCCTCGATCAGTGGGGCGACGACGGCTGGGAGCTCGTCCAGGTCGTCACCGGCCCCACCGGCGGCCTCGTCGCCTACATGAAGCGGGAGAAGGCGTGACCGCATCGGCTCGCCTCGCCGAGCTCGGGCTGACGCTTCCCGAGGTCGCCACCCCCGTCGGCACCTACGTGCCAGCACTGCGCCACGGCGACCTGATCTACACCTCGGGCCAGCTCCCCCTCGTCGACGGAACGCTCCTGGCGTCCGGCGTCGTGGGCCAGCGCGGCGGCGACGTCACCCCTGAGCGCGCCAACGAGTGCGCGCGCGTAGCCGTGCTCAACGCCATCGCGGCCGCGGCCGCCGTCGCGGGCGGCATTGACAACATCGCCAGCATCGTGAAGCTCACGGGCTTCGTGGCGTCGGCTCCCGGCTTCACCGCCCAGCCCGCTGTCGTCAACGGCGCGTCCGGCATCCTCGCCGACGTGTTCGGCGAGCCCGGCCGTCACGCCCGTTCGGCGGTCGGCGTCGCGGCGCTGCCCCTGGGCGCGCCGGTGGAGATCGAACTCATCGTCGCCACGCGCTAGTTCCGGTGGCCGATGCGGTGGCGACGCCCCGGACACGGGGCGCCACCGCATCGGCCGCGACTTAGCGGGACCGGGCGCGCAGCCGCTCGGGCTCGTAGACGTCGACGGCGCCAATGTGCACGTCGATCCAGCCCCGCGAGGCGAACTCCGCGAGCGCCTTGTTGACCGTCTCGCGGGAGGCGCCGACCAGCTGGGCGAGCTCCTCCTGCGTCAGACCGTGGCGCACGGTGATGTGGCCGCGCTCCATGCGTCCGAAGCGGTGCCCCAGGTCGAGGATCGCCTTCGCGACGCGGCCGGGGACATCCGAGAAGACAAGGTCGGCCATCGAGTTGGACAGGCGACGAATCCGCTGGGCGAGCGCGCGCAGCAGGTGGCGCGACATCTCCAGGTGGTCATCGAGCCACCGGTCCAAGATCTCCTTGGGGAGCTCGTAGACCACCGAGTCTTCGACGGCGTGGGCGCGAGACACGCGCGGGCCTGGATCGAAGACGGACAGTTCGCCGGCCATGTCGCCCACGCCGAGCAGGCCCAGCAGGTTCTCGCGGCCGTCGCGCGCGGTGCGGGCCAGTTTGATCTTGCCCTTGACGATAATGAACATGGCCTGGCCAAGGTCGCCCTCGTTGAAGAGCACCTCGCCGCGCGTCAGTTCGATCCTGGTCATCTGCTCGATGAGGGAACGCGCGCTGTCGGCGTCCATCCCACCGAACAGGGGCGACGAGCGCAGCAGCTGCACCTCTCGGGGCGACTGTGGCATCGCCACCTCCTTAAACCTGTCCGCGATGCGCCTGTCCCAACGCTCTCACCATCTGTGCGGTCACGGACTCGAGGTTCTCCGCGACGCGCGTCTCGTAAGACTCTAGCCGTGCATCGAGCGCGGCAAGGGCTTCCACGCTGGTCGGGGACGACTCGGCCGATTCCGGCCATACCGCTCCGGACAGCTCCGATGCCGTCGGGGCGTCGGCCGCCAGCGCCTCCCACGCATCGGGCAAACCCAGGCGTCCCAGCTCCTCACCATCCGTGAGCTGGGCGACTTCCAGGTCGCGCCGAGCCACGACGAGGCGTCGCCACCAGCGCACGCGCGCGAGCTCGCGGCGCATCTCGCGGCGGCGCAGACGCAGGTCGGCAAGCAGCACCGTCTCGTCGGTCACGGTCATGTCACCTCCGTCGCACGCCGAACACCTGACATCCGCCTTATCGGCGGCAGGCGAGGGTCGCTAAAGAATCACTTAGGGTGGCGCCATGGCCTCCCGCACCCCCCTCACCGTCGCCGATGCGGCCATGCAGTCGCCGCCCGTGTCGCTTACGCGGCGCGCGCGTGCGGTGAACCGGGCGCTTGCCGAGGTCTATCCCGATGCTCACTGCGAGCTGGACTACGAGACCCCGTTCCAGCTCCTGGTCGCCACGGTGCTCAGCGCGCAGTGCACGGACGTGCGCGTCAACCAGGTGACCCCCGGCCTGTTCGCGGTCTACCCCGATGCCCATGCGTTGGCGGGCGCTGACCGCGACCGGCTCGAGGCACTCATCAAGCCCACCGGCTTCTACCGCGCCAAGGCGGAGTCGCTGCTGGGGCTCAGCCGCGACATCGTCGAGCGCTACGACGGCGAGGTGCCCGGGCGCCTCAAGGACCTCGTGACGCTGCGAGGGGTGGGCCGCAAGACGGCGAATGTGGTCCTGGGCAACGCCTTCGGCGTGCCGGGCATCACGGTCGACACGCACATGGGCCGGCTCGCCAGGCGCCTCGGCCTCACTGTCAACGAGGACCCTGTAGTGGTGGAGCGCGAACTCATGGCGCTCATCGAACGGCGCGAGTGGACCCTGTGGTCGCACCGCGTGATCTTCCACGGGCGGCGCCGCTGCAAGGCGCGCAAGCCCGAATGCGGTCAGTGCGAGATCGCGGCAATGTGCCCGAGCGCCCCCGGCGCCCGCACCCGCCCCGCCTCAGCCCCCTCATAATCCGTCAAATGGATCCATCTGGCTCGCCTAAGGCGGTCAATGAGGGGAAATCGACCGCACCAGTGCCGTGACGTCCTGAGCGCGCTCCACGTCGCCACCGCATCGGCAATAAAGAACCGCGGGGGCGCCTCGCTTCAGCGCGGCGCCCCCGCGGTCGATTCTGACTCTTCAGGTGTCTTTGACGAGTCAGTTGGATCCATTTGACGGGGTCGAGTCCTCGGAGGGGTGCGGCAGCTCGTCCGGGTGGACGTGCTCCGCGCGGGCGCCGTGCGCCTTCGCCACCTCCTGGTTAACCTCGGTCGAGGTCGAGCGCTGCTCGTAGAGCCGCTGGTAGTGGCGGTCGCGCCAGGTCAGCAGGACGGCACCGATGACCGCGGCCGTGACGGACGCGAAGAGCACCGCCATCTTGACCTCCTCCGCGACGTCCTCGTTGCCCGCGAAGGCGAGGTCGCCGATGAGGAGCGACACGGTGAAGCCGATGCCCGCCACGAAGCTGACGGAGCCCACGTCCCACCAGGACAGCCCGCGATCGAGCCCGGCACCCAACAGCTTGGCGGCGATGAAGGTGAACAGCACGATGCCTAGCGGCTTGCCGATCACGAGGCCAAGGAAGATTCCCTGCGCGATCGGGTCGGACACCGCCGCGGACAGGTTCTCTGCGTTGATGGTGACGCCGGCGGCGAAGAGGGCGAAGATCGGCACGGCGACGCCTGCCGACATGGGACGCCACTTGTGCTCCCAGTGCTCCGCGAGGGCGTGCTTCTCGCCCTTGGCCGCGAGCGCGGGGACGGTCATACCGAGCGCAACGCCCGCGATGGTGGCGTGCACGCCGGATGCGTGCATGAAGGCCCACGCGGCGACGCCCAGCGGGATGAGCAGCCACCAGTAGGTGATGCGCTTGCGCGCGAGGAAGCCGAAGATCGCGATGCACACCGCGGAGGCGATCAGCCACTCGAAGTGCAAGTCCTCCGAGAAGAACGCGGCGATGATGATGATCGCCAGCAGGTCATCGACCACGGCGAGGGTCAGCAGGAAGGCACGCAGCGCGGCCGGCAGCCACTTGCCCACCACCGCGAGGACGGCGATGGCGAAGGCGATGTCCGTCGCTGTCGGCACTGCCCATCCTGCCGTGGACCCGCCGTCCTGCAGCACGTTGGTCGCGATGTAGATGCCGGCGGGGACCGCCATGCCTCCGATCGCGGCAACGATGGGCACGATGGCCGTGGCCGGTCGGCGAAGCTCACCGGCGACGATCTCGCGTTTGAGTTCGAGGCCCACCACGAAGAAGAAGATCGCGAGCAGGCCGTCCTTGGCCCAGTCGCCGACCGACAGGTGCAAGTGGAGCGACTCGGGGCCGAACTCGAAGTCACGCAGCGACTCGTAGCCGCCCGACCACGCCGAGTTCGCCCACACGAGGGCCAGCACCGTGCCCAGCAGGAGCAGCAGCCCCCCGGCGCGTTCGGTGCGCAGCACGTCGGACAGGGTGCGCTCGGTGGAGGGGGTCAGCTTGGAAAAGAGGCGGGCCGCGGGATCTTTGGCCATCGGATCAGTCCGTTCGGGTCACGTCACAGGGATGACGTCCAGACTACCGAGCGCGCGCACGCGGCGAGGTCGCCCGCGGGGACTACTCCGCGCGGCGGAGACAGGTACCGACGGCCGATGCCGTGGCCGGGTCAGGCGCCGGCCGACTCGGGCGCGGGGGCAGCCTTGGGCGACGGCGGGTCGAAACGGTAGCCGACGTTGCGCACGGTGCCGATGAGCTGCTCGTGCTCGGCGCCGAGCTTCGCGCGCAGGCGACGCACGTGGACGTCGACGGTGCGGGTGCCGCCGTAGTAGTCGAAGCCCCACACCTCTTGAAGCAGCTGGTCGCGCGTGTACACGCGGCCCGGGTGCTGCATCAGGTACTTGAGGAGCTCGAACTCCTTGTAGGTGAGGTCGAGCGGCACGCCCTTGAGGCGGGCTGTGTAGCCGCCCACGTCGACGGTGAGGTCGCCCGAGGAGAACTCGGCGGCCTTCTCGAGGGGATCCTGCTGGTTGGCGCGGCCCACGAGGAGGCGGATGCGCGCCTCGACCTCGGCCGGCACGGCATCGGCAAGCACCACGTCGTCGGCGCCCCAGTCGGCGTTGACGATCGATAGGCCACCCTCGCGCAGCACCAGCAGGAGCGGCACGGACACGCCCGTCACCTGCACCAGCTTGCAGTTGTTGCGCGCCTCGGCGAGGTCGTGGCGGCCGTCGATGACGATCACGTCGGCATCGAAGGCGTCGAGCATCGCCTGCGGATCGGGGGGAAGCGCGCGGGTCCGGTGAGGGAGCAACCCGAGCGCGGGCAACACGTCGGTCGCCCCGTCCGGAGACGGGGTAAGCACCAGCAGGTCTGCCACACGCCACCTCCGTTCGGCCATCACTCTAGCGGCGCATTCTCTGAGACACTAACCCCCATGAATCCCACGACCCGCGCGTCCATCACTGCCGTGTGTGCAGCGGTGATCGCGGCGACCGGGTTCCTGGGGGTGCGCTGGCTGGGCCTCGCGCTCGCGCTCGGCATGGTGTTGTTCGCCGCCGGCTGGCCCGAACTGCTGCGCGTGCCGCACCGTCGCGTGAGCGCCGCCGTGGTGGGCCTGGGCGGTCTGCTCGCGCTCGCCACCGTGGTGATGGGCGACTCCGAGCCGTACCTGCGGTACATGGTGATCGCGATCGCGGCCATCGTCATCGCGTCGCTCGCCACCGAGATCTTCGTCCCCAGCCCCGCCGGTCGCGCGGCGGGAGCCGTCGCCGCCACCGCCGCGGGCGGCACGATCGCCGCCACCGGCGCCGCGTGGCTCGCGGCCGGCCGCACCGTGGGAGCCGAGGACCTCGTCGTCGCCTCCGCCGCCGCCATGGCGCTCGCTGCTGTCGCCTCGGTCCTCACGCGCAACGGCACGGCGAACGCCATCATCGCGTTCGCCGTCGGCATCGGCGCCGGCGCCGCGCTCGCCTACCTGTTCGACTCCCTTCCCTGGTACGCGGGAGTGCTCGTGGGTGGCATCGGGGCCGCCTCCGTGGTGCTCATGAACGAGCTCGCCAGGCGCGAGCCCCCCGCCACCTCGCTGTGGGCGGGAATAGCCTCTGGCGTCACGCCCGTTCTTGCCGTCGGCGCCCTGGTGTACCTGGGCGGCAGGCTCCTGGTCGGCTAACCCGGCCGCCCTCTCACCCCAGGGAATCCTCGTGCTCGTCAAGATCCTCCTCATCGCGGCGCTCCTCGCCGTCGTGAGCGTCGGCTACCTGTGGTGGCAGCGCCGCCAGGGCGAGGTGCGCGAGGTCGAGCGGGCGGGAGCTCTCACCAGCGCGCAGATCGGCGCCCAGCGCGGCTACTACGCCACCTTCGTGCAGTTCTCCACGCCGATGTGCGCCAAGTGCCCCGGCACGGCCCGCCTCCTCAAGGAGGTGGCCACCGAGCAGCCTCACGTGAGCCACGTCGAGGTCGACGCGTCGGTGCGGCTTGATCTTGCGCGCGAGCTGTCCATCATGCGCACCCCGACCACGCTGGTGCTTGACGGCGACGGCACCATCGTCGCCCGTATGGACGGCGCGCCCACGGCCGCGCAGGCGCGCGAGGCGCTCGCCAAGGTCCACACCGCCGGCACCGAGTACACGATTTAGACTCCGCCTGAGGAGGCACTCATGACCAGCACCGACATCCGCATCGACCCGCGCGGCGTCCGCTTCGGCGCCGCCGTCACCCTCGCCTTCGCACTGCTCGCGGTGCTGCTCGGCCCGGGCACGGCGGGCACCGTCGCCATGGCGATCCTGGTGGTGCTGTTCCTGCCCGGCGCGATCGTGGGCCCCCAGGCCACCCCGCAGTCGTGGCTGTTCAAGCGCGTCATCCGACCGCGCCTCGCGCCCTCGACCGAGACCGAGTCCTTCCGCCCGCCGCGCTTCGCGCAGCAGATGGGGCTCGCCATGGCGGTGCTGGCCCTCGTCTTCGGCCTCGCGAACCTCGCCGTGGGCTTCTACGTATTCGCGGTCTTCGTCCTCATCGCCTCGTTCCTCAACTCGGTGTTCGGGTTCTGCCTCGGGTGCGAGATCTACCTCGGTGTGAAGAAGGCGACCACGCGCGCAGCCTGACGCCCGCTCGACCCAGCCACCGCATCGGCCGTAGTAGCCTGGGCGCCATGACTGCACTGGAAGCCGTCTTCACGGCCCTCGCCGTGCTGGCCTTCGGTGGTGCCGCCTGGACGTGCGGCATCGTGGGCTGGCGCCTGCTGAAGAGCCCGCAGCGTTGAGTTTCGTCATCCCCGACGACCTCGCGCCCGAGGCATACCCGCTCGCCTGGCTGGTCGGACGCTGGTCCGGCCACGGCGAGATCGACTACCCCGGCATCCCCAAGGCCGAGATCGTCCAGGACATCGTCTTCGACCACGACGGCGGGCCGTACCTGACGTACACGTGCACCACGAGCCTGCGCGGCACCGACGAGGTGCCGGGCGACGTCTGGTCCGTCGAGTCCGGCTTCTGGCGCGTCGCGCCGAACGCCCCCGAGGGAGTCGAGCTGGAGGACTTCCAGCACCCCCTCGAGATCGTCATGTCCGAGGCCTCCGGCGTCCTCAGTTGCTACATGGGAGCGGTGGGCAACGGCCGCATCGACCTCGCCACCCGGTTCGCCGCGGCCACCGAGACGGGCCCGTCCGTGCGCGGCGGCACCCGCATGTATGGGCTTGTCGAGGGCGAGCTCATGTGGGCGTGGGACCTCGCGGCGTTCGGCCAGGAGCTCCAGTCGTACATGAGTGCACGCCTGAAGCGCGTCGAATAGGAATCCCCGATGGACGCCACGCGTTCCGCCACCATGACCTCCCCCCTGCTGTCCCGCCATGGCGCCGTGTCCGACACGGCCGCCGATGCCGCCGTCGCCTGGCACTACGGTGACCCCACCGCCGAGCAGCGTGCCCTTCAGGCCGGCCGCGCGGTGGTGGACCAGTCGCACCTGGGCATCGTCACGGTCACAGGGCCCGACCGCCTGAGCTGGCTCGACTCGCTCAGCACCCAGGCAGTGGGGACCCTCGCTCCCGGTCAGTCCAGCGAGCTGATGATCCTGTCCCCGCAGGGGCGGATCGAGCACGTCGCGGGCGCCGTCGACGACGGCGAGACCACGTGGCTCATCACCGAGACCGCCGAGGGCCTGGCCACCTTCCTCGACCGCATGCGCTTCATGCTGCGCGTCGAGGTGGCCGATGCGACGGCCGGCTGGGCGGCGCTTGGCGAGGCAGTGGCGGCTCCCGCCGCCGACGGCGAGCCCGTCACCTGGGTGGACCCGTGGCCCGGCGTCACCGAGGGCGGCACCACCTACGCGGCCGATGCCTCCTCGCACCCCGGCGCCGACCGCGCCTGGCGCCTGGTGTTGGTGCCGCGCGGGAGCCTCGAGGCCGAGGTGGACGCCCGGCTCGAGGCGGGCTGGACGCTCGCGGGCACCTGGGCGAGCGAGGCCGAGCGCATCGCCGCCTACCGCCCCAGGGCCGCGTACGAGGTCGACGCCACCACGCTTCCCCACGAACTCGACTGGCTGCGCACCGCGGTGCACCTCCACAAGGGCTGCTACCGCGGCCAGGAGACCGTCGCCAAGGTCCACAACGTGGGCCGCCCCCCGCGTCGGCTGACGCTGCTGCACCTCGACGGTTCCGCACACACGCTTCCCGACCGCGGCGCCCCCGTGATGCTGGGCGACGGCGACGCCGCCAAGGAGGTGGGCCACGTGACGTCCGTGGCGCGCCACCACGAGTACGGGCCCGTCGCGCTGGCAGTGCTGAAGCGGTCCACCGACCCGTCGGCCACCCTCACGGTCCCCTCGGACGGCGGCGACCTCGCGGCCAATCAGGAGCTCATCGTGAACGCCGACGGCTTCTCCGCCGACCGCCCCGACAAGCCCGGTCCCACGATGAAGGGCCTGCTGATGGGCAAGGGCTGCGCCGCCGACGGCGGCGACATGCCGGCGTGAGTCCCGCGGCATCGGCCGTCCGCACGCGCGCCCCTAGACTGGCCTGAGCCCGACCCCCACCTCACCCGCGGAGGCCACCGTGCTCGATTCCCTGCAGAACCTCATCCTCGTCGCGCTGTCCGTGGCGCTGTTCGTCGCGGCCGTCTGGGGCCTCATCGACGCCCTGCGCTACCCGGAGTCGTCCTACCAGGCTGCGGGAAAGCAGACCAGGACTTTGTGGGCGGTGCTGCTGGGTGCCTCGACCCTGGTGTCGTTCCTGCTGCTGGGCGGCGGGGTGATGAGCCTGTTCGGCATCGCGTCCGTGGTGATCGTGCTGCTCTACTTCGTCGACGTGCGCCCCAAGCTGCAGCAGTACGGCGGCCGCGGGCGGCGCACCCCGCGCCAGCAGTCCGGCGGCTGGTGAGTCTCGCGGCATGAGGGCAGTGCTGCAGCGCGCCTCAAGCGCGTCCGTGACCGTCGACGGCGAGGTCGTGTCATCCTTCGACCGCCAGGGGATCGTCGCCCTCGTGGGTGTCACGCATGACGACGGGCCCGAGCAGGTCGAGACGATCGCCCGCAAGATCGCCGAGCTGCGCCTCCTCGACGGCGAGACCTCGGTGGCCGATGCCGGGGCGCCGGTCATCGTCGTGTCCCAGTTCACGCTGTACGCCGACGTGCGCAAGGGTCGCCGCCCCTCCTGGAATGGCGCGGCGCCTGGGCCCGTGGCCGAGCCCCTGGTCGACGCGGTGGTCGACGCGCTGCGAGCGCGCGGGCTGACTGTCGGTACAGGCGTGTTCGGCGCCATGATGGACGTGGCCCTGGTCAACGACGGGCCGATGACCATCCTGGTCGAGGCCTGACGATCGCCGAGGTCTGACGCTCGCCCGGTTCGCGGCCACGACGACAGGGCCGGGCGGCGCCCTCAGCGCACCTCCCGGCCCCACCGCCGCCTCGCGGCCGCCGACGCTACGAGGCGTCGGGCAGCGCGAGGAAGACGTCGTCGGCGAACAGGCCGAGCGTGACGCGCAGCTCGCCGTCGAGCGAGTCGGGCACGAGCATCGCCACGCGGCCGTCCTCGGAGCCTCCCTCGTACAGCTCGGCGAGCGTGTCGAACTCGGGCTCGATGCCCATCACGAACTCGTCGTGGGGACTCACCACGGTGCCGTCGGCCGTGACGTAGTCGATCGACAGCTCGAGCACATTGCCGGTGTCCGCACCGGTGTAGGTGGCGGCGGCGTCGACAGTGATCCAACGGAATCCGTCACCGGGGGCGTCGTTCACGTCGCTCGCGGCAGCGACCTCGGCGTCGGCGTCCGCGTCGAAGGCGGTGAGCTCCACCGTCCAGTCGTCGTTGGCGACCACCGATCCGAAGGGGTACGGGTCGTCGCGGGTGCCCTCGGGGCCGCTGGCCGCGGCGTCGTCGGCCTCATCACCCGACGCGGCGGACGACGGGGCCTCGCTCGACACGACGGTGGTGTCCCCGCCGGCGGCCTCGTCGAAGGCCTCATCCACGGCGTTGACGGTGACCGCAAGGAACACCACCACGCCCACGATCGTGCCGATCACCGAGGTGATGATGGCCGCCACCGCCGCACCCTTGCGCTGACCCCGCCGAGTCGCCCCCACGATGCCGAGGATGAAGCCGACGGGGAGCAGCACCCACCCCACGATGAGGGCGCCGGGGATACACGCGAACACGAACCCGGCGATGGCAAGACCGAGCGCGATGCGCCCCATCGTGTTGGCCCGCGGCTTCGCGGGCAGGGGCTGCGGTGCCCCGGCGGGGGCCTCAGGCGGAAGGTCGTGGTGCGTCATGGTGTCCTCGTCTCGTCGGATGCGGCGGTGGCCGCGTCCACCGGTATCGGTGGCATGACTCACGCTCTCGCGACGGCCTCCCCCGCCGCATCGGCCGATCAGCCAGGGCCGATGGCCGATCGGCCAGTCCATCCCGGCCGGTTGCCGATGTGCCCGGGGCTGCGCTGGCCCTAGGGTGACGGGCATGACGCCAGCACCCGTGCTCTCCCCCACCGCCAGGTGGTGGCTGCGGCGCGCGTGGGACGTGGCGCTGTTCATCCTGGGGTTCTTCGTGACCGTCATGGCGACGGGAAACGTGCCGGGGACGCAGGTCGAGGACTCGCTCACGGATCTCGGCGCCGCGGTCTGGCTACTGACATTTCTCGCGTGGGTCACGGTGTTCTTCCGTCGTCGCGCCCCCTGGCTCACCCTGCTCGCCGGCCTCGCGCTCGCGGCGTTGGGCACCGAGTATCTGCTGTTCCTCCTTGGCGCGTTCCACGTCCTTATCCGTACCGAGGGTCGGCGACGCCTGGCCGTCGCGGTGGGAACGGTCACCGTCGTGACCCTCTATGTAGTCCGGGCGACCACCACCAGCTGGGGCTACGACGTATTCGGGCTCGACGACGGGAGCGGGGTCTCGCCGTGGGTGGCGACCATCGCCGTCGCGGCGATGAGCCTCGTGGTGACCGCGGGGTCGGTCGCGCTCAGCCTCAGCAGGCGCGCCACCTCGGCGCAGCGGCAGCGGGCCGATGCCGAGCAACGGCGCGCGTCCACTCTGGGTGACGAGCTGGCGCGCCAGGCCGAGAGGCAGGACCTCGCCCGCGAGATTCACGATGGTCTCACCAACCGCCTCGCGCTGCTGTCGATGATGGGCGGCAACGTCGCGCGCGCCGTGGAGCGCGGCGACCCCGCCTCAGCGGAGCTCGCCAGGACGCTCCAGGCGCAGTCACGGGAGGCGCTGGGCGACCTGCGCGGCCTTGTCCACGACCTCAGGCAGGCACCGAGCGACCCCACGGTGCCACGCGGGTCCATGCGCGCGGTGCCGTCCCTCATCGCCGATGCGCGGGCGGCCCGCACGAACGTCTCCGCGGTCGTGATCCTCGACGGCATCGACACGGCGCCCGCCGCCCTCGACGCCGGGGTCCATCGCATGGCACAGGAGTCGCTCACCAACGCTGTCAAGCACGCGCCGGACATGCCGGTGTCGTTCTACCTCGAGGCCTCGCCGGCGACCGGCGTCCGGCTGCGGGTCACCAACCCGCTCGCGACCCACGGCGGCGGCGAGCTCGGCGGTTCCGGTATGGGCCTCATCGGCATCGGCGAACGGGCGGCGGCCCTCGGCGGGACCGCGTGGACGGGCGCCCACGAGGGGGAGTTCATCGTCGACGTGACGCTCCCGTGGACGGTGGAGGCCGACGGCGCCGGCGCCGGCCGGGCGTCTACGGTGACACCATGACCGGCTCCGCTCCCGACTCGCTCACCGTGTTACTCGTCGACGACGACCCGCTGGTGCGCCAGCAGGTGCGGTTCGTGCTCGCCTCCGAGCCGACGATCACGGTCGTCGGGGAGGCCGCGGATGGCGAGGCAGCGCTCGACGGCGTCGCGCGCCTCGACCCCGACGTGACGCTCATGGACGTGTCGATGCCGCGCATGACGGGGGTCGAGGCGACGACGGCGCTGACCGCGCGCGGCAGCCGCACCCGCGTCATCGCGCTGACCGCGATGGACTCCGATGCGGTCGTCATCGCCATGCTCGAGGCCGGAGCCCAGGGGTTCGTCCCCAAGGAGTACGCGGGCGAGGACCTCCTTGCGGCCGTCGCGAGCGTCGCGCGCGGTGGCGGCTACGTCTCGCCGTTCTCTCAGCCCGCGCTGTTCCGTCACCTCGCCGGCCAGCGGGGCAACACGGTGCGGGACGATGCGGCGCGCCGTCTCGATGCGCTGTCCGAGCGCGAGCGAGCGGTCGCCAGGCTCGTCGCGACGGGAGCCAAGACGGCAGACATCGCCGGCACGCTGTATGTGTCCGAGTCCACGGTGAAGAGTCAGCTGGAGTCGATCCGCGCCAAACTCGACGTGTCGAGCCGCGAGGAGATCGCCGTGCTCGTGGAACGCGCCGGCGAGACGCTTACCCACTAGCCCTCTGCCGGGTGAGGAGGTCGCCGACCTCGCAGTCCAGGGCGTCGCAGATAGCTGCCAGCGTCGAGTAGCGGATCGCCTTGGCGCGGTCGTTCTTCAGCACGCTGAGGTTCACGACCGACACCCCGACAGCCTCGCTCAGCGCGGTCAAGGTCATCCCCTTGGCCTCGAGAAGCTCGTCCAGGCGGCAGTGGATCCCCGAGTCGTCGACCGGCTCCGCGGGGGTCACACGAGCCCCTCGGTGTCGCGTTGCAGCTTCTCGCCGATCTGCAATGCCGCCCCGATCGCGGCGATCACGAGGACCGCGAGCGCGGGCGCCAGGCTCACCTCGAACGTCAACGACTCGTAGGTGTAGTCGCTGATGGCAGAGAGCGCACCGTTGGTCGTCATGTTGGTGAGGATCGAGTCGCCCAACCAGCCGACGGTCACCAGACCGGCAGCGACGAAGGCGAGCCGCGCCGCGCCGCCGTCGAAGGCGCGGCCCCGCGCGAGGCGCAGGAAGAACAACGCGGCAATCACGAGTCCAGCGACGACCACCACCGCGATCCACACGGGTTGGGCGTAGAGAGCAAACAGGGTCGCGGGTGCGGGATCCACGACCGCCACCGTCGCGGTCTCAACCGTCGCGGACACCGCTGCACCATCCGGACCCAGTGGGAGCGTCGCCTCCTCCCCGGCGAGCGGCACAAGGACGGGGACATCGCTGCCATCGCCCACCTCGAGGAGTCGTGCCGCAGCGGCCATGACCGCGATCACCGCGCCGATCGCCACCATCACTACCGACAGGTACATGCCGATCCGGTCGGAGCGGTCCAGTTGACGCGTCGTGTCCATGACTTCCCCCATATCGTTTTTCGTTGTTATCGAAAAACGATATGCCACGCCTTGCCTTCCCGCAACCCCAAGCACGGCCGATGCCTTGGCGACCACCGCATCGGCCACCCGTTCATGCCCCTAGCGAACACGGCAATATCGACCCCCTCCCGCTCGTTAGCCTGGGTGCAATGCCACAGGTGACTGCGGCGACCCCGGCACCATGCCGGACGAAGTGAGGAGGAAACCATGTTCGAACGGTTCACCGATCGGGCCCGTCGAGTGGTCGTGCTCGCGCAGGAAGAGGCGCGCATGCTCAACCACAACTACATCGGGACGGAGCACATCCTCCTCGGCCTTGTCCGGGAGGGCGAGGGCGTCGCCGCGAAGGCGCTCGAGGCCATGGACATCTCCCTCAACGGCGTGCGCGAGCAGGTCCAGGAGATCATCGGCGAGGGCTCCCACGCCCCGTCCGGCCACATCCCCTTCACGCCCCGCGCCAAGAAGGTGCTCGAGCTGTCGCTGCGCGAGGCGCTGCAGCTGGGACACAACTACATCGGCACCGAGCACATCCTGCTGGGCCTCATCCGCGAGGGTGAAGGCGTGGCGGCGCAGGTGCTCGGCAAGCTCGGCGCGGACCTCGGCGGGGTGCGCCAGCAGGTCATCCAGCTGCTGAGCGGCTACGAGGGCAAGGAGCCCGCGACCGCCGGTGGCGGCGGCCCCCAGGAGGGCACGCCCGCCGGCTCGACCGTCCTCGACCAGTTCGGCCGCAACTACACGCAGGCCGCGCGCGAGGGCAAGCTCGACCCCGTCGTGGGACGCGAGATGATCCAGGAGCGCGTGATGCAGGTCCTGTCTCGCCGCACCAAGAACAACCCCGTCCTCATCGGCGAGCCCGGCGTCGGTAAGACCGCCGTCGTCGAGGGCCTCGCCCAGGCGATCGTGCGCGGCGACGTGCCCGAGACCCTCAAGGACAAGCACCTGTACACGCTCGACCTCGGCTCGCTCGTGGCCGGCTCGCGCTACCGCGGTGACTTCGAGGAGCGCCTGAAGAAGGTCCTCAAGGAGATCCGCACCCGCGGCGACATCATCCTGTTCATCGACGAGATCCACACCCTCGTGGGTGCTGGTGCCGCCGAGGGCGCGATCGACGCCGCCTCGATCCTCAAGCCCATGCTGGCGCGAGGCGAGCTGCAGACCATCGGCGCGACCACGCTCGACGAGTACCGCAAGCACGTCGAGAAGGACCCCGCGCTCGAGCGTCGCTTCCAGCCCATCCAGGTGCCGGAGCCGGAGCTCGCCCACGCGATCGAGATCCTCAAGGGTCTGCGCGACCGCTACGAGGCGTTCCACCGCGTCACCATCACGGACGACGCGATCGTGGCCGCGGCGCAGATGGCCGACCGCTACATCTCCGACCGGTTCCTGCCGGACAAGGCGATCGACCTGATCGACGAGGCGGGCGCGCGCCTGCGCATCCGCCGCATGACCTCGCCGCCCGAGCTCAAGGAGCTGGACGACAAGATCGCGGACGTGCGCCGCGACAAGGAGTCCGCGATCGACGAGCAGGACTTCGAGAAGGCAGCGAACCTGCGTGACGTGGAGCGCCGCCTGTCGGAGGAGCGCGCGTCGAAGGAGGAGGCCTGGAAGTCGGGCGACCTCGACGTGGCCGCCGTCGTGGACGAGGACCTGATCGCCGAGGTGCTCGCGATGTCGACCGGCGTGCCGGTCACCCGCGTGTCCTCGGACGAGTCCTCGCGACTGCTGTCGATGGAGTCGGAGCTGCACAAGCGCGTCATCGGCCAGGAGCAGGCCATCAAGGTCCTCTCCCAGTCCATGCGCCGCACCCGTGCCGGCCTGAAGGACCCGAAGCGCCCCGGCGGTTCGTTCATCTTCGCCGGCCCCACCGGTGTCGGTAAGACCGAGCTCGCCAAGGCCCTCGCGGAGTTCCTGTTCGGCGACGAGGACTCGCTCATCTCGCTCGACATGTCCGAGTACGGCGAGAAGCACACCGTCGCCCGCCTCTTCGGAGCGCCCCCCGGCTACGTGGGCTTCGAGGAGGGCGGCCAGCTCACCGAGAAGGTGCGCCGCAAGCCGTTCTCGGTCGTCCTGTTCGACGAGGTCGAGAAGGCCCACCCCGACATCTTCAACTCGCTGCTCCAGATCCTGGAGGATGGCAAGCTGACCGATGCTCAGGGCCGTGAGGTGAACTTCAAGAACACCATCATCATCATGACCACCAACCTTGGCGCGGACACGATCTCGCGTCGTCAGGCGACCGGCTTCTCGGTGCAGTCCGAGACCGGCCACACCTACGACGAGATGGTGAAGCTGGTCAACGGCAAGCTCAAGGAGCACTTCAAGCCGGAGTTCCTCAACCGCGTCGACAACGTGGTGGTGTTCCCGCAGCTCACGCAGGACGAGATCATCCAGATCGTCGACCTCATGGTCGCCCGCCTGGACGAGCGCATGCGCGACAAGGACATGTCCATCGAGCTGTCCGACGCCGCCAAGAAGCTGCTCGCCGAGAAGGGCTACGACCCCGTGCTCGGTGCGCGTCCCCTGCGCCGCGCCCTCCAGCGCGAGATCGAGGACCCGCTGTCGGAGAAGATCCTGTTCGGCGAGGTGACCTCGGGCCAGATCGTCCGCGTGGACGCTCAGGGCGAGGGAATCCTCGGCGAGTTCACCTTCACCGGCGTGGACCGCGACGAGCTGCTGGGCGAGGAGGTCGCACCCGCCGACCGTCCGTCCGACTCGTCCGACGAGGTCCGCGTGGGCGGCCGCCCCGACTCGGAGCTCGGCGAGGGTGCCGACGTGCCCCGCTCGACCGGCACGGAGGGTCAGGGCGGAGACGCCCAGGCCGCCGGCCAGTAACTCTCAGTTACGCCGACAGGGCCCCGGCCACCGCAAGGTGGTCGGGGCCCTGTCGCGTTCCCGGGGGCCCGCGCCGCCCGCGCCTGTGGCCCTGGAAGGAGGTTGGTGCGAGTCTCGCGTCCGAATCCTGCACCGACCTCCTTCCAGGGCGCGGCGTGAGCCCTACTGCCGCGCGCGCAGAGCCTGCAGCACTCGGGAGCGGCACCACGCGGGTCGCCTCACGATGTCGTCCCACCCGAACCGCAGCGTCACGTAGCCAGCGCCGGCGAGATCGGCATCGCGCCTATGGTCGGCCACCGTCGCGGCGTAGCTTCCGTGATAGCCCGCGCCGTCGAGTTCGATCACCACCTTCGCCTCCCGGTGGAGCATGTCCGCGCGCACACGCCGGCCGGCGACCTCGAGCTCAGCTTGCCGCTCGAAAGCCGCGAAGTCGCGACCGACGAACACGTCCCTCGCGGCGCGGATCTCCAGCGGCGAGTGCGCGCCGCGCTCGAACCACGCGAGGATCGCGAGCAACTGCCGGCGCCCCCTGACCCTGGCGATACGCCGCAGTTCCGCGCGCAGTTGCTTCCACGAACACACTCGCGTCCACAGCGCGGCGTACAGGACTCGCTCGCGCCGATGCGGCTCGGAACGGTGCCACGCATCGAGCAGGGCAGTCGCCGGCGGGACACACCTCACCCCGCGCCCATCCGCGTATGCGGTCGGCGGCCCGACTTGGCGGACGCGGACGCGCGGCATCGGCCACGGCTTATCGCCGCTCGCCACAATGAGGTCGTCAAAGACTGGCACAGGCAGACGCTCGTCGTAGAGGTGCAGCGCAAGCTCGCCACTCACGAGCGCGCGCGGTCGCCACAGGTTGAGGGCCTCGCCACGCACGATGGCGGTGCTCGCATGGCGTACACCCGCATACACGCCGGGCCTCACCAGCACCACCTTGCCCGACGACATGGCACGGTCGAGTCGCCACCGGGAGAACCAGGCGATCAGGGCCTCTCGCGTGTACGCGTGAGGCGAACGGTCGAGAAACGCCGGCAGCGGCTCGCCCGGTTCGGGGCAATCACGCACGAGACTCACCCAGTCATGTCACCAGATTGCGAGCCGCGGCTGGCCGCGCGCCGTCATTCTGTGGATGGCGTCGCCGCCCGCGGCCCTCCTCAAGGAGGTTGGTGTGGGTTTCGTGCCCGATTCAGGCACCAACCTCCTCCCAGCGCGCGGGCGGGGCGGGCGGGCGGGCGGAGCGACACCGCGCCCGCGCTAGCCCCCGAGCTTGAATTCGCCGATACGCCCCACGAAGACGATCAGCGCGATCACGCCCAGCAGCGCGGGGACGGTGATGTTCGCGAGCGCGTCGCCGCGGCGGATGTGCACGAAGGCCGCGCCGAACCCGATCACCAACAGCCCCAGGGCCGCGACGGGCACGATCCACGGGATGAAGCCGATCATGGGGAACACCAGCACGGCCAACGAACCGACGATCTCCGCGGCGCCGATGAGCCGTACCTGCTGGTCGGTGAAGTCGTTGGCCCATTCCTGGCCCAGCTCCACGGCCCGCTTCTTGCCGCGGACGGCGTGCACGAAACCGGACGGGATGAAGACCGCGGCGAGGGCGATGACTGCCACCCAGAGCGCTGCATCCATGGCGTACCTCCTGCTTCACGTCGTCCGCTGGCGGCGGACCGGTGACACCACCCTAGGGCAGACGGCCCCGGCGCCCCCGACATTGGTGCTGGCCGCCGCGGATGCCGGCCCGGGCATCGGCCCTACGCTGAGGACATGACTCACGATCCCTATGTGGCCGACGCCGCCCGCTACGAGACGATGCAGTACCGCCGTTCCGGCCGCTCCGGCCTGAAGCTCCCGGGCGTCAGCCTTGGCCTGTGGCACAACTTCGGCGGCGCCAACCAGGACGACACCATGCGGGACATCATCCGCACCGCCTTCGACCTAGGCGTCACGCACTACGACCTTGCCAACAACTACGGCCCGCCCCCGGGCTCCGCCGAGGAGAACTTCGGACGGATCTTCGCCCAGGACCTGAAGCGGTACCGCGACGAGATCCTCGTGTCGACCAAGGCCGGCTACGACATGTGGCCCGGCCCCTACGGCGACTTCGGCTCGCGCAAGTACCTGCTGGCGTCGCTCGACCAGTCGCTCGGCAGGATGGGCCTCGACTACGTCGACATCTTCTACCACCACCGCCGCGACCCCGAGACGCCGCTCGAGGAGACGATGACGGCGCTCGACCAGGCGGTGCGCTCGGGCAAAGCCCTGTACGCGGGCATCTCGAACTACGGTCCCGAGGACACCCGCGAGGCCGCGAGGATCCTGCGCGAGCTCGGCACCCCGCTACTCATCCACCAGTTCCCCTACTCGATGTACCAGCGCGGCCCCGAGGACGGTCTCATCGAGACGCTCGAGGACGAGGGCGTCGGCTCCATCGTGTTCTCGCCGCTGGCGCAGGGCATGCTGACGGATCGCTACCTCAACGGCGTCCCCGAGGGTTCGCGCGCCACGCATTCGCGGTTCCTGTCGGAGAACCAGATCACCGACACCTACCTCGAGCGCACGCGCGCCCTGAACGAGATCGCCGCCGGCCGCGGTCAGACCCTCGCTCAGCTCGCGGTGCAGTGGGTGCTGCGCGGCGACCACATCACGTCGGCACTCGTGGGCGCGAGCTCGGCGCAGCAGTTGCGGACCACCGTCGCGTCGCTCGACTTCCCCGCGCTGACGGACGCCGAGATCGCGGCGATCGAGCCGCACGCCGTCGACGGCACGCACCGCCAGGGCTGAGAGTGGCCGTGGCATCGGCCCCACAGACGGCCGATGCCACGGCGGCGTGCGTGCTGACGTTCCTCCGAGGGGCTAGAGGGAGTACAGGCCTCGCCGGTCGTCCGCGACGGTGACGAGGCCGTCGGCGACCAGCGACGCCAGGCATGAGTCGAGCTGGCCCGGCTCCACGTCCTCGAGGGACGCCTGCCCCGTGATGTTGAGCGGGGCGTGGGCGGCGCGCAGCAGCGCCATGATGCGCCCACGTACCTGCCGATCGGTGCCGTGCCAGGCCTGCGTGCGTCGCGGGGCGGCGTCCAGCCCAGGCGACCCCGCCGCGAGCCAGGCACAGTCAGCGGCGATCACGCACTCGTCGCAGCGGGGAGCGCGCGCGGTGCACACCAGCGCGCCCAGCTCCATGGACCCGGCGTTCCACTCCACCGAGGCGGTCGTGTCCGCGGGTACCAGCGCCGCAGCATGCTCGCGCTCGGTACGGGTGAGGTGCGCGGGCGGCAGCGGCTGCGCCCTCCACGCACGGCCGATGACCCGGCGGACGTTCGTGTCGAGCACCACGTCGCGCTCGCCGAAGGCGAAGGCGCGCACGGCGGCAGCGGTGTAGGCGCCGATGCCCGGCAGCGCCAGGAGCGCCTCCTCGCCCGGGGGGACCTCACCGCCGTGGCGGTCGACGAGGGCGGCCGCGCACTCCCACAGGCGCTTGGCGCGGCGCGGGTAGCCGAGCCTTCCCCACGCCCGCACGGCGTCGGCCTGGGAGGCTGCGGCGAGGTCCGCGGGCGTGGGCCAGCGCGCCATCCACTCGCGCCACACCGGCTCCACGCGCACCACGGGCGTCTGCTGAAGCATCACCTCGGACACCAGCACTCCCCAGGCGGTGCAGTCCTCGCGCCGCCACGGCAGGTCCCTCGCCTCGCGCGCGAACCAGTCGACCACGGTCGCGACTCGGGGGTCCATGGGTGCGGCGGGCGGCATGCCCTCCATCATTCCAGCGCGGGACGGGGATACCGTGACGGTGAACGAGTGAGGAGTCGCCATGGATGGGATCCGCAAGCCGGTGGGAGACCAGCCCGCCGGCGTGTACTGGGTGCGCCGCGTCCTCGTGCTCGTCATCCTCGCCGTGGTGGTCGTGGCGCTGTGGTTCGTCGTCAGTTCGTTGTTCGGCGGCGGCAACCAGGCGGAGGCCCCCGAGGGCGACCCCAGCACCTCGCCGACGGCCACCGCTGACGCCGCGCCTGACCCGACGCGCGCGTGCGTGGCACAAGACGTCACGCTGACCGTGGCGGCGACACCCGCAACGGTGGCGGCGGGCACGACACCGGCCTTTGAGGTGGGTGTCGAGGACACCGGAGAGACGCCGTGCACGTTCTCCGCGGCCGCCGACGGGACCGAGCTCGCGATCCGTTCCGGCAACGAGGAGTACTACTCGTCGACCTGGTGCCAGGACGACCCGGGCTTCGGCGACACCGAATGGATCCTCTCGCCCGGCGACCGCAAGACGCTTCAGCTGACCTGGTCGGGCGAGCGCTACAACGAATCGTGCGAGGTCATCAGCGACTGGGCCAACGGCACCTACTGGGTCGCCGTCGCCATCGGCGGCGTCCCCGCCGAGGAGGTCCAGTTCACGCTGACGTCCTAACCCGCGAACCCCGCCCTACTCCGCGGGGATCGCGAGCCTCACGGCGTCGCGCAGGGTCGCGACCCTGTGCACCCTGACGCCCACCGGGTCCTTGTCCGCGCCCGCCGCCTCCGGCACCACCACGTCCGTGAAGCCCAGCCTCGCCGCCTCTGCGACGCGCTGCGACATCGCGTTGACGGGCCGGATCGCTCCCGACAGCGCCACCTCCCCGATCGCGGCGAAGCCGGTGCGCACCGGGCGATCCGCACGGGCCGAGGCAAGGGCGAGGGCCAGCGCCACGTCCGCGCCCGGCTCGGTGACGCGTGCCCCGCCAATGGTCGACACGTAGACGTCGTCGGCCGCCACCGCGAGCCCCACGCGCCGATGAAGGACGGCAAGGATCATCGACACGCGCGCCGAGTCGATGCCGCTGGTTGCTCGCCGGGGATTCGACAGCGCGCTCGGGGCCACGAGCGCCTGGATCTCGGCGGGCAGCGGCCGCTTGCCGTCGATGGTGATGGTGGCGCAGGTGCCGGGGACGGGGGTGCCCTCGCGCGAGAGGAACAGCCCCGACGGGTCCGCGACGCCCTCGATCCCCGTGTCGTGGAGCTGGAAGCATCCGACCTCGTCCACCGAGCCGAACCGATTCTTGATGGCCCGCAGCAGGCGCAGCTGCGAGTGCTGCTCGCCCTCGAACTGGCACACGACGTCCACCAGGTGTTCGACGATGCGGGGACCGGCGATCGAGCCATCCTTCGTGACGTGCCCCACGATCACCATGGGGAAGCCGGTGGTCTTGGCCGCCTGGATAAGGGCCGAGGCGACCTCGCGGACCTGGCTGACGCCTCCCGGCGCGCCGTCGACGGAGGCGGAGGCGATGGTCTGGATCGAGTCGACCATGAGTAGTTGGGGCGCGGTCTGCTCGATCTGGGCGAGGACGGCACCCAGGTCCGTCTCGGCGGCCAGCAGGAGGCCGGGCTCGAGCGCGCCGATGCGCTCCGCCCGCAGGCGCACCTGCCCCGCCGATTCCTCGCCGGTGACGTATAGGACGCTCTGGCCCTCACGGGCCGCCCGCGCCGCGACGTCGAGCAGCAGCGTCGACTTGCCGACGCCCGGCTCTCCCGCCAAGAGGATGACCGCTCCGGGCACCACCCCGCCTCCGAGGACGCGGTCGAACTCGCTCACGCCCGTGCCCCGGCGCGCCGAGGCCGACACGGATACCTCGGCGATGGGGGTCGCGGGCCGCGTCGCGGCGGTCGCCTTCGTCGCCGGTCCCGCGGGCGCGGCTCCGGCCTCCTCGACCGTCCCCCAGGCCTGACACTCGCCGCATCGCCCCACCCATTTGGCTGCGGTCCACCCGCACTCGGTGCAGCGGTAGGCGGGGCGAGAGGTACGCGTGGCGGGCATAGCCCCACGCTAGCGCCGCGGTGTGACACTCCCCACGCGGTGGTCTTACCGCGCCCCGTGGCGCCGCCGTAGTCTGTGGCCATGGCCCAGGACACACTGCCCGGCGAGGACCCCACGCAGCGCGGCGACGCGCGCGAGCCCGTCGCCCCCTCGAAGCCCGCGTTCCCCACCACCGGGGCGACCCCCGCGGTGCCGCAGGACGTGCCCGGCGAGGACGGCGACATCATCGCCCCGGTCGCCCAGCCCGACCACGAGGAGATCCTGCCCACCCGCGTGACTCCGCCCGAGCCGGACGCGGCATCGGCCACCCCGTCGGCGCCTCTGGGAGACCCCGTGCACGAGCTCGGCGCGCAGGCGGTGCGCGACGCGTCGCTCGCGGCGTCCGGCGCCACCCCCATCGTCACCCGCCGCTCGCAGCGCACCGCCACGTCCGAATCCGAGAGCGAAGCCCGCCCCGCGTGGACCCCTGGCGATCCGCGCGGCAACGCCCCGGAGTCGGCGGCCACCCCCGACTCCTCTGTTCCCAGCGCATCGACGCCGCCCGCGGAACAGTGGGCGACGGACGCCCCCGTCTACCGGCCCGTCGTGGCCGCGGGGGCCGCGGGGGCCGCCACGGCATCGTCCACCCCGGCGGAGCCCGCAGCTGCGGGCGATGGCTCCGAAATCCCACCCCTGGCCCCCCAGGACGACAAGCAGCCCACCCCCTGGTACCGCGGGGTCGTCTTCCTGACCGCCATGGGCGTGGTGGTCCTGGCGGCGATCGCCTACGGCGTCTACCTGCTGCTCGACTCCCCGGAGGAGGTGACGATCGCCGCCCCCGAGGTCGTCGAGGTGCAGGCGGAGCCCACCATCGACCCGGTGGCCCTCGAGGACCCCAGCGACTTCCTCGCGGCGATGCCCACGACCGTGGGTGCCTTCGCCATGACCGAGGCCGCGGCAGTCGAACCGGACGAGGCGGGGCTCGACACTCGCGTGGCCGAGGTCGACGACCTGGTCTATCGCGACGGCGACACCACGCTCACGCTACGGGCGATTCAGCACTACGACGAGACCGATGCGACCGAGCAGTACGACGCACTCGCCGCCGATGGCACCGACTCCCAGCCGGTGACCGTGGCCGGCACCGAGGTCGGCACCCGCGCCACTCTCGAGGGGGACCCCACGCAGTACGTGTGGCGTAACGGCACCGCCGTCTTCGTGCTGGCGGGTCCGGCCGATGCGCTCGAGGACTTCTGGATCCAGTTCCCCATGTAAGGCGGGGTCCCGGCCCGTGGCCGGGCTCCGTACTACCCTGGCGCCATGACCGAGCCCACCGTGTCGCCGTCCACCGCCCCTCGTGTCGCGATCATCGGGGGTGGGGTGATGGGAGGCACGCTCGTGACCGCGCTGCGCGTCGCGGGCTGGCCCACCGACCGCATCGTGGTCGTCGAGCGTGACGAGGCGCGGTCGCGCGGGTTGCGCGAGGGGCACGGCATCCAGGTCGGCACCGACGTTGCCGCGGCCGTGATGGATGCCGACGTGATCGTCATCGCGGTCAAGGTCTATGACACGGCCGATGCCCTGGCGCGGCTCGCCCCCGTCTACAAGCCCGGGGCGCTGGTCCTCACGGTTGTCGCCGGCCTCACCACCGCGTTCTACGAGCAGCGACTGCCCGAGGGCGCCCCTGTCGTGCGGTCCATGCCCAACACACCCTCGATCATCGGCCACGGTGCCACCGCGATCGCGGGCGGCGCCCACGCCGATGAGGGCCACATGGCCCTCACGGTCGACATGCTGAAGGCTACGGGTCTCGTGGTGACGGTCGAGGAGAGCCAGATGGACGCGGTGACGGCCATCGCAGGCTCGGGCCCCGCCTACTTCTACGCCTTCGTCGAGGCGCTCACCGAGGCGGGGGTGGGCCAAGGCCTCGACCGCGACCTCGCCACGCAGCTCGCCGCCCAAACCTTCCTCGGCGCCGCACGACTGCTGGTGGACACCGGCGACACCCCGGACGTCCTGCGCAAGCGCGTGTCGTCGCCGGGAGGCACCACCATCGAGGCGCTCAAGGCGCTGTCCGATGCCGGCCTCGACGGCGTGGTCGCCGCGGGGGCCGATGCCGCCGCGCGGCGGTCGCGTCAGCTCGCCGACGAACTCGGCTAGGCCGCTACTCCTCGGTGTCGAGCTCGCCGACCAGGCGGTGCGTCGCGACCGTCTCCCGCAGGGTCTGCACGAAGACGTCCTCGTACCCCTCGCGCGCGAACGGGCCAAGGTAGTGCTCTCGCGCCTCGGCACGGGACGTGGCCTTGCCGTCGTCACGCACCAGGCGACCGATCCACGCGGGAATGTCGTCGCCGGGGCGTGCCGTATAGGCCGCCGCCGCGAGGGTGGGGCGCCCGGGCTTCCTCGCAAGCGTGTCGGGTTGCATCTCCATGATGGCGAAGGGCTTGCCGCTGAACAGGTAGTCGTTGGGCACGGCAGAGATATCCGTCACCGCGATGTCGGACGCGTTGAAGCAGCCGATGAGATCGAGCTCCGCGAACAGCCCCGGGCCGTAGCGGTGCTGGCGTCCGGTGCGCTCGGCGTCATCGGCCAGTAGGCCGTGGATATCCGCGATCGCGGCGCGCAACTGCGCCGATCCCGAGGAGTACGGGTGCTCGCGGAAGATCACCGTGAGCCCCTCGTCGAGCAGGGCCTGCACGATAGCGAGCCCGTGGGGTAGCGACGAGTAGTTGGCGTCGCCGAAGAATCCGTTCCACGTGGGGGCGTACAGCGCGACGCGCGGCGTCGCCGCTCCACTCGCGCCGTCGATGCCCGCAACCTGGGGGCGGCCCACGATCCTGAAGCGCTCCTGCGGAATGACGATGCCATGGTCCCCGTAGCGATCGATCGCTGCCTGGCCCGCGACCCACAGTTCGTCGTACATCGCGCTGATGGGGTTGCGGCTCGACGCCTTGTCGGAGTCGCCGTGGAGGATCTGGACGTGGTGCAGCTGGTACAGCCGCACCGCGTGAGTGTTGGCGGCCGCATTGTTGACGTAGATGACCGTGCCGCCGCTGTGGGCAAGCACGTCGTCGACGGCCTGCAGCGACCCGGCGTACACCACGGGCGCGTCGGTGATGCCGCGGAGCTCGGTGTACAGCGCCTCCTGGCGGGCGACCACGACGAAGGGGAGGCCTGAACGCTCAAGGAAGGGCAGCCACATCGCGAGTTGGTAGGCAGAGCCGTGCGGCCCCGACTGGTAGACCACGAAGGCGGGTGCGAGGCGCGCCACCTCGTCGAGCGCCCGCTTCCTCTGACGACCCCGGGAGGCGAGGCTGCGCAGGACGACCGCGGCGCCGGAGGCCGCGAGGAGGCCCGCCGCGACGGCGAGGGCCGTGGACGGCGCCTGCGGCCAGCGTGCGAGCGCCGGAAGCGTGAGAACGCCTGCGACGTAGATGGCGGCGATCCCCCACGGGACGGCGCGCGACGCTCGGGCGGCCAGGGTGCTGACCCTGAGGTCGTGGCGCAGCGCGGGCGCCGCCGCGAGGGTGGTGAAGCCGGCCGACCCGGCACCGATGAGGAACACCAGCGCGACCGCCCAGTCCCGGCTGTCTTCCCGCAGCGCGGCGTCCGTGCCGAGGGCGCCGAGCGCCAGCCACATGGCGGCGGCCGAGCGCCCCGCACCCGCGACAAGCCGCGCGACGGCGGGGTGCACGCCGGGAAGGCGCGCCTCCATCGCCGGCGTCAGTGGCTGCCACCACGGCAGCGCCACGAGGGCGACGGACAGGGCGATGACCGCCCACACCAGCCACGACGCCTCGAGCGCGACTGCAGTGGCCGCGAGGGCGGCGAGCGCGAGCGCGATGAGGCGCGCGGGCCTCAGCAGGCCCTTGAGGGACGACAGCATCGGCGCGTTACTGACGGACGATGACGTTTTGCTGGTCGACGTACTGGCCGGTGGGGCCCAGCATCGTCTCGATCACCTGCGCCACGTGCTGCGGCTGCATGATGGTCGTGGGGTCCTCGTCGGGCGCCAGCACCTTGCGCAGGTCCGTGGCCGTGCGGCCGGGCGACAGGCACACCACCCTGGTGCCGTAGATCTTGAGTTCCTCGCGCATGACCTCGGACATGTTGATGACCGCCGCCTTAGACGCCGAGTACGTCAGCCATCCGGAGCGGCCGTTCATGCCGGCGGTCGAGGCGATATTGACGATGACCTCGAACCGGTTGCCCAGGTGCAGCAGTTCCTGCACCAGCGTGAAGGGTCCGTACACGTTGACGGCGATGGTCCGCTCGAAGTCCGCGAAGTCCACCTGGTGGATCGGCACGGGGTTGGTGTACCCGGCGTTGTTGACGAGGAAGTCGATGTTGCCCACCTGCGCGTGCACGCGCGCGATGACGTCGATGAGGGCGTCGCGGTCTCCCACGTCGACCGTCTCGCGCACGAGCGTCACGCCCGCGGGGAGCTCCGCCTCGAGGGCGGCGACGTTGTCGTCGTAGGCCTGCGAGGCGCGTGCCATGAGGACGATGGTGTCGATGCCGAGGTCGGACGTGGCGAGGCGGCGCACGGTCTCCAGGCCGATGCCCTTGGACGCGCCGGTGACGAGAGCGGTCTTAGACATCCTCTTGCCCCTCGTGGCGCAGCAGGTGCGTGGCAAGGTTGACGTCGCCGGGGGTCGTCACCTTGAGGTTGCGCTCGTCGCCCTCGGTAAAGAAGACGTCGATTCCCGCGTCCGCACACATGGTGGCGTCCTCGGTGTAGGTGCGGCCGCTCGACAGGGCGAACTGGTGCCCCGCGCGCAGGTCGGCCTTCGCGAACTTCTGGGGAAGCTGCACGTTGCGCAGGCGGGCGCGCTCCAGCGAGCCCGTCACGCGCTGAGAGTCGGGGTCCACGGGCGCGACGGTGAAGGAGATCTCGCGCATGAAGCCCACGTTCGCGTGGGTCGACTCGGCGAGCTCGCGGAAGTCGGCGGCGCTGACCAGCGGGCGCGCCGACTCGTGGATCATCACCACGTCGTTGGTCGCCTCGTCGAGGAGCCGGGCCACCGACTCCTGTCGGGTCTCGCCCGCCTCGACGTAGGCCACGGGGGTGGCGATCGCGTAGTCCTTGACGATCTGCTCGACGGTGTCGCGGTGCCCCTCGGGGTAGTTGACGACGATCTGGGTGATCGCCTCGACCTCGTCGGCCTCCTTGAGTGAGTACACCAGGATCGGCACGCCATTGATCTTGACGAACTGCTTGGGGCCGGCCGTCTTTGCCCGGGCACCCACGCCGCCATTCAGCAGAAGTAGGGAGATCACGTTCGCTCCGAAGTATGTGGACAGGTCGCCCACAGTCTAGTTTGCGGCGCGGAGGTCGCTACCGGGACGTGTGGCGGCGTCGTCCCCCTCACGGGGAGACGCAGGCGAGCGCGCCCGCCGCGGGCGCATCACCCTGGCCGGTGAAGCCGAATGTGGCCGTGGCCCCGGCCTCCAGCGTCCCGTTCCATCCCACGTCTCCCACGGTGAGGGTGCCGGACGTCGCGGAGAACTCGGCCGTCCATTGGTTGACGATCGTGGTGCCCTCGGGCAGCGCGACGCTCACCTCCCATCCCTCGAGCGGGGCGGTGGCGGTCACGGTGACGTCGGCCACGAAACCCGTGGACCACACGTCGCGCAGCACCATGTCGGCCGTGCACGCGCCAGCGGAGCCGGCGGTGGCCTCGGCGGTCGGGGTTGCGGATGCGGACTGCTCATCGTCGTCGGGGTCGCGGGGCAGCGGCCGCGCCGCGCCGATCGCCGGGTTGGCGTTCTCCACCAGTTGCGTGAACTGGGCGGCGAACCACTGGCCCGAGACGGGGGCGTTGCCCATCGCGTTGGTGGGACGCCCGCCCAACCGATCCGTGGTGTAGCTCGGGTCGCACATGCGGTCGAACCCCTTGCCCTCGTCATTCGCCACCTCGGAGCTGGAGCCGTCGGACTGGCCCGGCGGCTTGGCCCAGATGAGCGCGTCGAGGTGGGAGTCGGGGAAGCCGGCAGGAAGCGCCTGGGGAAGTCGCCCCAGCCCAGCTCCCGCCTGGTTGCACCATGCGCCGCGGTGGCCGCGTCGGTCCACCTTGGACGCCTCGACGAACGAGTCGAGCACCGCGCTCGAGGCCTCGGCGAGGGGACGCGACGGTCCTCCCCAGCCGTTGCGCGAGGTGTCGATCAGCATGCCGATGGAGTCGGGGAAGCCCGCCGCGACCAGCCGCGCGTAAAGGTCGGCGGTCCAGTCGGCCTCGTCGAAGTTGGCGTTGTACTCGTAGAACGAGGCCGCCTTGACCGGCTGGCCGCCCACCTGCTGCTCGGGGTCGGTGAGGTAGGGCTCGTCGAGCGGCGTGTAGTTGGCGGTGTTAGTGATGAATCCATCGATGGCGTCGTACCCGGCGTCCGTGCTCGTCACGACATCGGCGAACAGCTGGGCCGCGGGACCGGCGTTGCTGTCCCACCCGAGCCAGCCGGCGTGCGCGGCGTCGAGGTAGGCGTAGACGTGGTCCAGGCGCGCGAACGCGTCGAGCGCGTACGCGACGCCCTCGCGGTAGTACGGGTCGGCGTCCTGGCAGGCCTGCTCGCTCGCGTTGGTGACGAGGTTGGGAAGCGAGTCGGGCTCGATCAGGGTGACGATGCGCAGGTTGCGGTACTCCTCCTCGGCAAGCATGCTCGCGATCACGTCGATGTAGTCGTGCTCATACGTGTCCAGACCCTCGTCGGTGGCGGGAAGTTCTCCGTTCGAGGCAAGCGCGTAGCAGTCGCGTCCGGGAAGGTTGTAGACGACGACGGTGAGGACCACGGGCGCGTCGCCGGACTCGGCCTGCTCCACCGCGGCGTCGAGGTGGTGGCGGAGCCCGGGGCCGTCGGCGTTTCCCTCGATCGCGCTGATCCGGTCCATCCACACGCCCGTGGGCTCACGCGACACCACCCGCATCGCGTTGGCGAGCTCGGCGTCCTCCGTCGCGTCCGCTGTCTCGTTCACGAGCGCGGCCCAGGTGTCATCCACGTACATGGTGGCGCCCTCGTAGGCGTTGTCGACGTGCTCGCCCTCGACGACGGGAACCTCGTGCGCGGGAGCACTCGCGGTGGCCGATGCCGTGGGGTCCGGGCCGGAGTCGTCTCCGTCGCAGGACGCCAGCGTCAGGGCCGCGGCGGCGGCCACGCACGCGACGGCTCCGCCGCGCAGCGCCGCTCGCGCCGTCGTCGCGGCGCTCCGTCGCGCATCCTCACCCCTGCGGCTCGCCATGGTGCCCCCTTCCCCGATGCGCTCAGGCTATCGACAGGGACGGACACGCGCGGCTCAGGCGGCGAGCACCGCCGGACGCAGGGCCGCCACGGCGCGCTGCACATCGATCTCGTCGTTGTGCACGTGGAAGCCCACCCTCACGCGGCCGGTCCGCGAGGCGGCGGTGATGCCGGCGGCGGCGAGGTCGCACGGCTGGGCGGCGAGCGACACCATCGCGCTACCGGTGGGAGCGAGGCCCAACTCGGCACGCAGGGCGTCGGCCAGAGCGGGGCCGTGGCGATGCAGCGCCGCGGGGTCCTCCGCCGCGTGGGCCTCGAGCGCGACGGCGGCGGCATCGCACAGCTGCCACGGCGGAGAGGTATCGAGCCGGCGCGCGGTGTCCGCCAGACCCTCCGGGGCATAGAGGCTTTCCCAGGGCAGGTCGGACCCGTACCAGGACGCGCCCACGGGGCGCACCCACCCGAGGGCCGCCGGGCTCACCGCCGCGAGCGCGATGCCGCGCGGCGCGTTCAGCCACTTATAGGCGGAGGCGACCACCACATCGAAGCGGCGCGCATCGATCGCGAGCCATGGACAGGACTGGGTGACGTCGATGAGCGTGCGTGCGCCGGCGGCATCGGCCGCGTCCGCGAGCGCGGTCAGGTCGAGGATCCGCCCGTCGCGCGACTGGACCGCGGAGACGGCCACGAGGTCGATGCCGGGACGCACCGCGTCGATGAGTCGGTCGAGCGGCACCGACTCGACGGTCAGGCGGGGGTCGGCGACAAAGGGACGCACCAGCGACCCGAAGTCGCCGTCGGCGACGAGCACGCGGGCTCCGACGGGAAGGGAGGCCGCCACCGTGCCCACCATCGCGGACGTCGCGCTGGCGAGGGCGATGTCCTGGGCGCTGGCGCCCACGAGCGTCGCGAACGCGCGCCGGCAGCGCCCGACGGCGGCATCGGCCTCCCGCGGGTCAAACCGGCCGGTCGACCAGGCGTCGATCGACGCGTGGAGGGCGGCCGCAGTGGCGCGCGCGGGGAGGCCGTAGCTCGCGGTGTCGAGGTAGCCGCGGGCGGCATCGAAGCCCCGGGTGAGGGTGTCGCTCAGCATGACTCCATCGTGGGGCGCGAGCCAGACCACGACAAGATGGCATATTTAGAGTCCTACCCTCCACGATTTCGAGGTCTCATGATCGACGTCGAGCGGCTGCTCATCCTGCGCGAGGTCGCGCGCCACGGCTCCAAGGCCGCCGCCGCCCGCTCCCTGCGGCTAGCGGAGCCAACGGTGGCGCACCACCTGAAGGCGCTCGAAAGGCGCGCCGGAGTGCCGCTCACCACCCGCATCGGCCGCGTGACGCGCCTCACCCCCGCGGGCCAGGCGCTGCTGGAGCATGCCGACGCCATCGCCGCGTCGCTCGCGAGCGCGGAGCGCGCCCTCGCCCAGCACGCCGACCTGTCCGGCGGGAGGCTGAGGATCGCGGCGTTCACGTCGTTCTGCGCGGTCGCCCTGCCCAGCCCCCTCGCGCAGTTCGCGCGCCGCTACCCGGGCGTCGACGTGGGTCTCGTGGAGACGGAGACCGACGATGCGCTCGCCCTGCTCGCGGCGGGAGAGGTCGACCTCGTCATCGGCTTCGCGGACGACGCGACGCCGGCCCCGACGGACGTGCAGGTCCGCATGCTCGACTCCGACGAGTACCTCGCGGTGCTCCCCACGGGTCACGCCGCCGCACGATCGCGCGCGGTCGACATCGGCGCGCTTGCCGACGACACGTGGATCTCGGGCTGTCCGCGCTGCCGGGCCCACCTTCACGAGCTCGCGACCCAGGGTGGCTTCGCCCCGCAGATCGCCTTCCAGACGGAGGACTACGTCACGGTGCAGCGGCTCGTGGCGGAGGGGCTGGGGGTCGCGCTTCTTCCCCGGATGGCGCTCGCCGCGAGCCCTGACGTGGCGGGCATCGTGACCGTCCCCACCTTGCCCACGTCGTACCGCGAGGTGTTCCTCGCGCTGCCGCGGGACGCCTCGTCGGCGGCCACCGCCTTCGCCTCGCTGCTGGCCTGAGGGTTAGCTGTCGCCGGCCTCGCGGGCCAGCAGGGACCGCTTCACGTCGACGCCCCACGCGAACCCCGTGAGGGAGCCCGATGCCCCGGTCACCCGGTGGCAGGGCACGAACAGGGCGACGGGGTTCGCCCCGCACGCGGCGCCTACCGCTCGGCTCGCGCCGGGCGAGCCGAGCGCCTGCGCGACGGCCCCGTAGGTGCGCACCTCGCCCGCGGGGATCGCGCGCAGCGCCTCCCAGACGCGCTCCCTGAACGCGGTGCCGGGCGCCGCTACCGGCACCCTGGCCACGCGCGAGGCGTCACCCGCGTAGTAGGCCGCCACGGCATCGGCCGCGCGCACGGTGCCGGGCGTGCCGGGGCCGCCCGCGAGGCGCGAGCGGGCGGCGAGCGCGGCGGGGTCATCGGTCCAGCCGGCCGCGACGACGGCGCCGTCGTCCTCGATCACGACGAAGGGTCCGTCAGGGGTGGCGAGGGTGTCGTGCGTGCGCATCGGGCTGTCCTTTCTCGGGTGACGCCGCGCGCCACAGGTGCATCATCAGGTAACTGCGCCACGGCGCCAGGCCGGCGGTCGCGGCCACGAGCTCGCGGGGGGCATCGGGCAGCCCCAGCGACCGCGCGCCGGCCCGCACCGCCACGTCTCCGGTCAGCAGGACGTCGCTCGCCCCCAGGGCGCGCAGCGCGACATAGCCGGCGGTCCACGGGCCGATGCCGGGAAGCGACTGGAGGTCGGCCGTCGCCTCGGCGACGGCTCGGCCGGGGTCGAGCACCACCGCGCCCTCCGCGAGCGCCGTCGCGGCAGCGGCGAGGGCCGCCCGCCTGGCACGCGGGCCACCGATGGCGGCCTCGGCACCCTCGGCGAGCGCGGCGGGATCGGGAAAGAGCCGGGTGACCCGCTCGGTCGCGATCGCGGGCGGCAGCGGTGTCCCGAGGGCGTCCACCAGCCGGGACACCGCGGTCCGCGCCGCCGCCACCGTGACCTGCTGGCCCAGGATGGCGCGCGCGACCATTTCCGCGGGGTCGACCGAGCCGGGGATCCTGATCCCCGGGGTGGCCTCCACCGCGCCCGCGACGCGGGGGTGCGCGGCAAGGGCGGCGTCGATGGCCTCGGGGTCGGCGTCGAGGTCGAGCAGCCTGCGCACGGTGGCGAGCGCCTCGGGCAGGTCGGACAGGTCCGTCAGGCGCGCTGTCATCACGACGTCGCGGCCGCCGGGTTCCAGGGTCACGACGGCGGGGCCGTGTGCGAGCCTCATGCCGCGCGAGTAGCGCGCGTGGTCGGCGTCCTCGACGCCGGGGATGGCGCGCCTGCCCAGCCAGGCGATCAGACCCGCCCCGTCGAAGGGCGCACGCACCGGGAGGCGCAGCGTGAGGTGCCCGGCCACGACGGCATCGGGCCCGGGGGCGTCGGCGGCAGCGGGACGCTCCGTCGCACGGGCGCGCCGCCTCACCTCGGACGGCGTCATGCCGAAGACCTCGCGGACGGTGTCGTTGAACTGCCTGAGCGAGGCGAAGCCGGCGGCATGCGCCACATCGGCGACGGGGAGTGCGGTGGACACCAGGAGCTGCCTGGCGGTCTGCGCGCGCTGGGCACGGGCGAGCGCGAGAGGGCCGGCGCCGAGCTCGTCGTGGAGGATGCGACCCAGTTGCCGCGACGAATAGCCGAGCCTCGCCGACAGGCCCGTCACGCCCTCGCGGTCCACGACGCCGTCCGCGATGAGGCGCATGGCCCGCGCGGCGGCGTCCTGGCGGAGATTCCAGGCCGGGCTGCCGGGGGTGGCCTCGGGCAGGCACCGCCGGCACGCGCGGTAGCCCGCCTGATGCGCGGCGGCGGCCGTCACGTAGAACGTGCAGTTCTCAGGCTTGGGAGTCCGCGCCGGGCACGAGGGCCTGCAGTAGATGCCCGTCGAGCGCACCGCGGTGAAGAACTGGCCGTCGAAGCGCGCGTCCCTGCCGTGCACCGCCGCGTAGCGGGCGGCGAAGTCGGTGGGGGCGTCCATGGGACCAGCATGACGCCTCCCGCGGGTACTCGCTGGCGGTTTTCGGACACCGCCGTGCGGGCATGACGACGCCGCCACCGGACGGAGGGGGAGGGTCGGTGGCGGCGTCGCGGGCGGGGGCGGGCTCTGCCCCCAGGTGCCGAGGCGGGCGGGCTTAGCTCGCCTCGATGGTGCCGGCGGACTCGCCGCCGGACAGGGTGCCGTCAGTGATCAGGCCGAACGTGTCCGTCCCGGACACGTCGCCGCCGAAGGTGACGGTGTAGGTGTCGCCCGAGACCAGATCGGGGGACGACAGGACGAGGGTCTGGGTGTCCTTCGCGGGATCGATCGACGCGACGACGGTGCCGTCAGCGTCGGTCACGGTGATAGCGGTGCCGCTGCTCACGGTGTCCCCGAGGGAGATGCCGATGACGGCCTGAGATCCCTCATCGGGCTCCTGGGCCATTCCCGAGGCTCCCGTCGCGACGAACGTGCCGCCGTCGATCTCGAAGGTTCCCGCGTAGTCCACCGCGCCGTTGCCGGCGTTCGTGGGGCCGGCCACGACGACGGTGCCTCCCGCCATGAGGACGGAGCCGTTGGAGTCGAGGCCGTCGCCGCCAGCGTTGATGAACCAGGTGCCGCCGTTGATCTCGAGGTACGCGTCGGTCGCCTCCTCGCCGGGCATGCCGCCGCCCATGCCGCCACCCTCGCCGCCGGAGGAGCCGGAGCCGTCGGAAGCGTTGAGGCCGTCGTCCGTCGACACGACCTGGCCGGTGCCGCCGTCGAGGTACATAAGGCCTCCCTCGAGACCCTCGTTGGAGGTGCTGACGTTGATGGTGCCGTCGGTGATGCGCAGGATGCCGTCGGCGTGCACGGCGTCGTCTCCGGCGGAGATGGAGATGTCGCCCCCGGAGATGGTCAGCTGGTTGGAGGCGTCCATCGCGTCCTCCTCGGAGGTGAGGGTGAGCGTGCCATCGGCGATCCACAGGCGTCCCACCAGGGTGTCGGGGTCGTCGGAGTCGGCGTCGTTGTCGGACTTGAGCGCGTCGCCGCCGGAGTCGACGGCGACGTCGCCGTCCCGAATGACGAGGTGGTCCTTGCCACGGATGCCGTCGTCGGCTGCGGTCACGGTGAGGGTCCCCGAGTCGACGACGAGCGAGTCCTTCGACGTGATGCCATCCGCGGCCACGCCCGTGACAGCAAGCGAGCCGCCGCCGGTGATCCACAGGTCGGAGGTCGCGTAGATGGCGGCGTTGGCCGCGTCCTCGTCGTCGGACTCGGTGGCGTTGGCGGCGTCGGAGACCGCATTGGTGGTGCCGTCCGCGAGGTCGAGCACCACCCAGTCCGCGTCCACGACCTCGATGCCGGCGACATCGGCCGCCGTGATGTCGACACCGTCGAGCACCAGGGTGACGTCGGCCTTGTCGGCGTCCACCACGACCTGGCCGGCGGACAGCGTTCCGCTCAGCACGTACGTACCGGACTCGGTGATCGTGACGGTGTCGCCCTCCACGCCCGCACCCGAGCCGTCGACGCTCGAGGCACCGTCGGCCAGCGTGATCGTGGTGGCATCGGACGTGTCGGCGTCGAGGTCGGCCTCCTCGATGCCGAGGTCATCGATGGACGTCGCCTCGGTGATCGCGGTGACGTCGATCTGCGCCTCGTCGGTCGAGGTCGACTCCGCGGTGGTGTCGGTCGACTCCGTGGTCTGGTCGGCGGTGCCGGTGGCGTCCGCGTCGCCCTCGGTCACCGAGCAGCCGGTGAGGAGGAGCGCGCCGAGGCCGAGGCCGGCGAGGGCGTTCGCGGTGGAGCTTCGCATGGCGAGGCCTTTCTTACGCGCCGGCGAGTGCCGGCTGCACGGGGGTCACGTGGCCGCGCAGCGTGCGCGACCAGCGATTGGACGGAAGGGTGGGCTCGAGCGCGGCCAAGGAGGTGCAGTACTTCGACACCTTCTGCGGGCGCGCGCCGTGACGCCACAGGGCGCGGTCCACGTCACCCGCGCGCGACGGGGACTTGGTCTCGACGATGAGCGTCTGCGCGAACCCCACCGACGCTCCGTGCGGGCCGGTGCCGGTGACGCGATCGTCCACGGTGACCCGTGCATCGGCCGTCAGCAGTGTGGAGCGCTCGTACGCGGTGGTGAGCGTCGCGCCCAGGCGGGGAAGCGCGTCGGCCACGTCGGGAAAGGTAGCGACAAAGCGTCGTCCGGCCGCCGGCAGGAGCGCGCGCGGGGCGGGGTCGATGACCTCCGTCTCGGGCAGCCACAGGCGGTGCTTCACAGTGTCGCCGGCACGGGAGCGCAGCTTGACCTCGACCGCGGCTCCGCCGGTGTCGACGTAGCGGCGCGTGCGGACCTTGAAGCGGCGCGGGCGGCGGTGGGCGGCGGCCCGGTACGAGTCGAGCTCGGGGGTGTCGTAGTAGACGGACGAGTAGCGGAAACGACGCAGGCCATCCATCTCGAGGATGCGGGGCGCCGCGTCGAGGTCGGCGAGCACCGCTGCCCAGGTGTCGCGAGACACGAGGTACTTGCGGTCGACGCGGTGCTGGAGCGACGCCGCCTCGTCGAGTTCGGCAAGGCCCACGGGGGCGAGGTCGGCGGCGATTCCGTCCCAGTCGGGGGCGTCCCCGGTGGGGGCGCTCATCGTGGGGCTCCCACCGTGACGGGAGTGGGGGTGTGGGCGGCGGCCTCGGTGAAGGACACCCCCGCGGCGCGGGGCGTGGCGTCCGAGTCGATGGCGTACCGCACGTCGCACAACGTGGTCTGCTGCACGAGGTCGGTCTTGACCAGGCGGACGCGGTGGACGGTCGCACCGAGCAGCTCCTCGAGCTCCTCGCGGGCCTCGGACTCGGAGGTCATCGCGCGGTCCAGCATGATCTGCTGCGTGCGGTACCTGCCCAGGATCCTTGGCGAGTCGCCCAGCGTCATCATCACCAACATGACGACCATCAACGACAGGCCGACGCCCGCATGGATGCCGGGGAAGCCTCCCAGGAGGCCCAGCGCGATCGCGGTGAAGTAGTACGCGATCTCCTCGTGTCCCATCTCCGTGGAACGGAGGCGGATGATCGACAGCACCGCGAAGATGCCGAGGCCGAACCCGAGCGACACATCCGCCGTCGCCATGGCATAGGTCACGCCCATCACGCCCACGTTGATGGCGAGGAAAGCGACGATCATGTCGCGGCGGCGGTGGCGGGGGAAGTACAGGCCGAACACCAGCGTGCAGATAGCGACGAGGTCGGCGGCGATGAGGAGGAAGACGGACACGGGATTCACCTCGGGGTCGGGTCGGGGCTCCGGGGAGCGATTGATGAATTCCATTGGACCGGCCGAACCTCAGAACGGGCTGGGAACGGCGGCACAGGCGCCTGGGACGTGGCCTCGCGCCTGCGCGGGCTCCCAGCGTTCTCCCAGGCACGGGTGCTTGACTGGGGTCATGGCTGAACGACGCATCCTCGTGGTGGACGACGAGGAAAACCTCCGCACCATGCTGGTCGCCGCCCTACGCTACGAGGGCTACGACGTGCTCCAGGCCGCCGACGGCGCCGAGGGGCTGAAGGCCGTGCGCGAGCACCGCCCCGACCTCGTGGTGCTCGACGTGATGATGCCCCACGTCGACGGCTTCCAGATGTGCCGACGCATGCGCGAGTCGGGCGACAGGACGCCGGTCATCTTCCTCACGGCGCGGGACTCGTCGACCGACAAGGTCGAGGGCCTCACCATCGGCGGCGACGACTACCTGGACAAGCCGTTCAACCTCGACGAGCTGGTCGCGCGCGTCGAGGCAGTCTCTCGCCGCGTGGAGCACGCGCCGAGCGCCTCGTCGACGTACACGGTTGCCGACCTGGTGCTCGACGACATCTCCCACCGCGTCACCCGCGCCGGCGAGGATATTCAGCTCTCCCCCACCGAGTACCGCCTGCTGCAGCACCTCATGCGCAATGTGGGCCGCGTCCTGTCGCGCGGCCAACTGCTCGAGGCCGTGTGGGGCTACTCGCCGGACGACGACCCCTCCGTGGTCGAGACCTACATCGGCTACGTGCGCCGCAAGGTCGACGCATCCGACCCGAAGCTCATCCACACGATCCGCGGCGCCGGGTACACGCTGAGGGCGCCGTGATCGGTCGCCGCACCCTGTCGCTGCGCGAGCGTCTCATCGCGGGACTCGCGTTGGTCGGGATCGTCGCGGTTGCCGTGGCGGTGATCGTCACGTTGACCACCCGATCCTTCTTGGTCTCGCAGCTCGACGACCGCCTGGATTCCTACGCGGGGCCGGGCGCCATGGATCAGCAGATCCGCCCCTTGTTTGAGGACGAGACGGACGACGAGCGCCTCTCCGAGGCCCTGCGCGGCTACATCGACGCCGACGGCAATTTCATCATCGTCAACTCCCCCAACGTCGAGGGCGCCACCGACGCGATCCCGGCGATCACCTTCGCCGACCTTGGCGAGGACACCACCCACTTCACCGTGGCCTCGTCCGACGGCTCGATGGATTTCCGCGTGCTTGCGCGGCCCTTCGGCAACGGCTGGGACATCACTGCCCTGCCCATGGACGACGTCGAGTCGGCGACCGGACGCCTCGTCCTGATCGAGGCCATCGGCATCGCGCTCATGGTTGCCGGACTTGCCGTGGCGGCCTGGTGGGTCAACCGCCTGGGAATCGCGCCGATGCGGCGCATGGTGGCGGCCTCGTCGCGGGTGGCCGAAGGCGACCTCGACGTGCGACTGGAGACGGGCGCCGGCTCTACCGAGACCGATGAGTTAGCCCACTCACTTAACACGATGATCGGCACACTCACGGCCTCCCTTGCCGAGCGCGAGCGGTCGGAGGCGAGGCTGCGCGAGTTCGTCGCCGATGCCTCCCACGAGCTCCGTACCCCGCTCACCACCGTGCTGGGCTACGCCGAGCTCCACCGCCGCGGCGCACTCGCCGGCGACGACGCCCAGGACGACGCCTGGGGTCGCACCGAGGCCGAGGCGGCTCGTATGCGCCGCCTCGTCGAGGACATGCTGACGCTCGCGAAGTACGACGCCGAGCCGCACATCGATATGCGTCACACCTCGCTCGGCACGGTCGCGACGGAGATCGTGGCGAATGCGACGGTCGCCTATCCCGGCACCGAGTTCACCTTCGCGGGCGGGGACGCGACGGTCCCGGCCGACGCCGACAGGCTACGTCAGGCGCTGCTAAACGTAGTCGCGAACGCCGCCGTGCACGGCGGGCCGCACGTGACGGTCACGGTGCTCGCCGGCCCCTCGGACGCCCGCGTCCAGGTGCACGACGACGGCCCGGGAATGTCGCCCGAGGTCGCGGCACGCGCCACCGAGCGGTTTGTGCGCGGCGATAGCTCGCGGCAACGGGCCACCGGAGGCGCGGGGCTAGGACTGGCGATCACGGCGGCCATCGTCGACGCGCATGGCGGCACCCTCGACGTCGCCTCCGCGCCGGGAGAGGGCACCACGATCACGATCTCCCTGCCCCTGACAAGCGCCGCGTCGCCCGCGGGCGGCCCGTTTGCCCCGCCCTCCCCGCCTTCCCCCTCAAGCTAGGCACCTCAGTACTCGGCCGACGCCTCAGGGGTGTGTTGTAGGAAGGTGAGTCCTCATCGGCCGCCGTCACTCGCCACGTAGGGGAACGCCACCGACGCGACCACGTCGTCCATCGCGGCCTGGATGACATCGGCCACGTAAACCTCGCGCGACGCCATCGTGGGGTGCGGCGTCCCGTGCTGAGTGACCCACATCGCGACGGCGTCGTAGGCGGCGAGGATGTCGGGGAACTCGAGGCCGGTGCGGGTCACGTCGGTGTAGGCCTCCTCGTGCTCCTCCTCGACCTTGAGCGCGATCCCTCCCTCGGGCTCGGCGGGGCCGTCGATGACGATGCAGACCTCGACGTATGCGCTGTGGTCGGGGGTGACGGGCCCGTGAAAGACCACGTAGGTGGGCCACTCGGGCGTCGTGGTGAGGTCGCGGAGGCCCGGGTTTCGCTCGGCCCAGCCGAAGAGTTCATGGAATCCGGACATGATGAACTGCTCCAGTTCCGGCTGGAAGAGTTCCTTGCCGATGACCGCGAGCTTGCGTCGCGGCACGGTGCGGGTGTCGATCTTCATGGGTGGTTGCCCCTCTCTGCGCAGGCGCGCGGTGACATAGCGGCCGATGCCGCGGCGGCCGGAGTGGCGACGCTCCTCGCGCACCCACCATTCCTGGTAGATCACGAGGCCGTCCTCCGGGGAGGCGTCGAGAATCCGCGCCACCACCGCGAGCGGCACGTCCATGCGCCGCAGGTCGCCGATGAGTGTCGCCCGGGCGATCTGGTCCGGCGAGTACCGCCGGTAGCTCGTGACCGGGTCAACATGAGCGGGCGCCAGAAGGCCGTGCTCGTCGTAGTGCCGCAGCGCCTTGATGGACAGGCGCGTCAGCTCCGCGAAGTCGCCGATGCCGTACAGGCTTCCGTTCATGCTCGCCATGCTGGGGCCTCCCCCTGGAGGAGGGTCAAGCCCTCGGCAACATCTTGCCTCCTCGACTCTCCTGGTGTCCCAAAATGCGGCACCTACGGGCTCTTCGAGGCGCAAATGCGGCCATTCGCGCCGCGAAGGGAGCACGGCCCCTACAGCGCCGTGTCCTCCATCCCCTCGCGCGAGACCTCCCAGCGCCTCGTCACGCCGAGGTGGCCCACAAACCCGTCGTCGTGGCTGACGACGATGAGCGCCCCGCGGTAGCCCGCGAGCGCCTCGATGAGGTGCGAGCGGGACGCGAAGTCGAGGTTGTTGGTGGGCTCATCGAGCAGCAGCAGCTGCGGCGCCGGCCGCGCGAGCAGGACGGCCGCGAGCGCGGCCCGCAGCCGCTCACCTCCGGAGAGCTGCGACGCCTGCGCGTCCCCGGCCGCGCCGCGGAACAGGAACCGCGCGAGCGCCTCGCGCACCTCGTGAGGGCTCGCGCCGGGGGCGCGACGCCGCACGTTCTCCACGACGGACAGCGACGGGTCCAGCACGTCGAGCCGCTGCGGTAGGTACCCGACCGGCACCCTCACGTCGACGGCGCCGCCGCGCGGCCCCACCTCCCCCAACAGGGTCCTCAGCAGCGTGGTCTTCCCCGCGCCATTGCGGCCCGCGAGCACGATGCGCTCGGGCCCCTGGACGCGCGCACTCACCTCGGCACCGGTCGGCAGGCGGCACTCGTCGAGCAGTAGGACATCACGCCTGGCGGGCACCTCGGTGCCAGGGAGCTCGACCTTGATCTCACGGTCGCGATCCGCCGCGTCCTCGGCGCGCTGGAGGCGCTCCTTGGCATCGGCCAGCCGGTCCTCGTGAATGCCCGTGACGCGCGCCAGCGTGGCCTGGGCCTGACGCTTCTTCGCGCTCGCGAGGATCTTGGGCATGTTCTCGGCCTTCGCCGCACCCACCCTGGCCCGCCTCGCGGCACCCTCGACGTAGGTGCGCAGCTCGCGGTGTTGGCGGCTCGCATCGGCCTTCGCCGACCGCACCTCCTGCTCCGCGGCGGCGCGTTCGACGGCCAGCGCCTCCTCGTAGGCCTCGATGGCGCCGCCAAACCACCGCAGCGAGCGCCGCCGCAGTTCGCCGATCGCCTCCACGCGCGACAGCACACGCCTATCGTGGGAGACGACGAGCGTCGCCCCGCGTCGCGCCACGAGCGCGTCGATGACCTGCGCCGTCGCCTCGGAGTCGAGGTTGTTGGTGGGCTCATCGAGCAGCAACACGTCGGGCCTGCCGTGAAGGGCGGCCGCGAGCGCGAGGCGCGTGATCTCGCCGCCCGACAGTTCGCCGACCACCCGGTCGAGGGTGTCCGGCGGCAGCCCGAGCGACGCGAGGGTCGCCGCGGCGCGCTCCTCGGCGTCCCAGTCGTCGCCGATCACGTCAAAGTGCGCGGGGTCCACGTCGCCCGACTCGACCGCGCGGATGGCGGCGCGCACCCGGTCGAGGCCCATGACGGCATCGGCCGCCTGGGAGGGGTCGAGCGCCACGTCCTGAGGGACGTACGCGAGGCGAGGCGGGCGCTGGATGGCGCCCGCATCGGGAGCCAGCGAGCCCGCGAGGAGGCGCAGCAGCGTGGACTTGCCCACGCCGTTGGTGCCCACGAGGGCGGACAGGCCGGAGTCGACCGCGCCGGTGACGTCCTCGAGGACGCGGGTGCCGTCGGGCCAGGAAAAGGAAAGGTGGGAAAAGGACAGGGAAGACATAGGTTCTCGCAATGCGTCTGGTGGCGGGCGTGCGCGTGGCCAGACATGGCGTCTGGCGAACCTAGATCTTCAACGGGGTGTCCTTTGGTCGGGGATGCGACGTCGCTCAGGGTACGCGGCACACGGCCGATGCGGCAAGGCGGCCCGCACCGGCGGCACCGCGACCAGGGTCGTGTTCAGGGTCATCCCCGATGCCGTGGCACCGACGGCCCCGTAGCGTGAACGGGTGCCCCGACCGCCCGTCCTTGCCGCTCCCGCCCGCGCGGCGCTCGCGCTCGCCGCCGCGTGCCTCGCCGGTGTCGCCATGTCGTTTGGGCAGACGTACACGCCTGGCGCGCTGGCTCCGTTCTTCAACTCGGCGACCCCCGTGGTCGCGCTGTCGGGAGCGGTCGCGCTCGCCGGACGAGGGTGGGCGTCGCACGTCGCGCTCGGCGCCCTCGCGGGTCCCCTCGCGATGGCGGGCTACTACGCGACCGCGACGCTGCGGGGGTTTGCCGCGAGCCCCTCATGGGTGGTGCTGTGGTGCGTCGCGGGCCTCGTGGCCGGCAGCGCGATGGGAGCGGCGGCGTGGGCGCTACGGGGTCATGGGCCGTGGCCGATGCGCGGGCTCGCCGCCGCCGTCTTTCCCGCGGTGGCGCTCGGGGAGGCCCTCCACGGGCTCGTCCGCATCTCCACTTCGACGCCGGTCGCCTACTGGTGGACCCAGGCACTGGTGGGCGTCGCGGTCCTCGCGTGGCTCGCCGGGACGCGCCTGCGGGGGGCACGGGAGCGGGCCGTCGCGGTCTTCGCCACCGCCGTCCTGGCTCCCGCGCTGTTCCTGATCTACGGGGCGGTGTAGCGCGCCCTCACCACGGCATGGGGACGTCGGTGATGCGGAGGGCGTCGTCGGGGTGGTGCGGCAGGGGGCCGCCGTCGCCGCGGATGCACAGCCACCGCAGCGGCTCGGGCGACTCGGGCACGCAGCGCCAGGTCCTCATTACGCCCTGTCCCACGCGGATGGTGGTGCCGGCGGCGACGTCGACCACGTCATCGTCCAGCCCCATCTGCCCCTTGCCGGCGAGGAAGAGATGAGCTCCTCGTCGGACGAGTGCGCGTGCCAGTAGCCCGCCTCCTCCCCCGGCACCAGCGCATTCGCCGTCACTCCAACGAACTGCATGGGGAGCTCGTTGTCCAGGACACGGCGCCCGTCGCGCATGGTGTTCTCGGCGAAGCCGCCGTGAAAGTCGCGCCATTCGTCGACGCCGCCGATCTCGATCCGCTGGTAGTCGCTCATGCGCCGAGTCTGGCACCTCGCCACTGGCCCTGGAAGGAGGTTGGTGCCGGAAACGGGCCTCCGACCAGCACCAACCTCCTTCCAGCCGCGCGCAGCAGGCCTACGCCAGCTTCTTTTTCACGTAGGCGACGACGGCGTTCGCGTGGCCGTGCCCCATGCCGTGCTCGTCCTTCAGCACGGACACGACCTCCATGTGAGCCTTGCCGTCCTGCAAACCGGCGGCCGCAAGGTCGAGCCACTCCTGCATCGGCCTGCCGTACGTCTTCTCGATCGACGGGAAGTACGAGACGGGGCCCGCGAGCTTCTGGCCAGGCTCCAGGACGGGGGCGGGCACCGGGTGTGCCGCGGTCACGACAGCACCTCGGCCTCGAGCCTCGCGTAGGAGGCCTCCATGCCGTCCACCATGCCGGTGCCGATGATCATGTCGCGCAGCTCGGCGTTGGCGTAGATGATGACGAGGGTCAGCAGCGTGCCGTCCTCGTGGGGGGTGAGCGTGAGCTCGTTGATGTTGGGCTCCCCCGGCACGCCGATCATCGACTCGGTCGTGACCTCACGGAACGGGGAGTCGGACTCCAGCAGCTCGCCCGTGAAGCCGAACGGCTCGCCCGGGGTGCCCTCGTTGGGCGCCCACTCCTGGCGGAAGGTGTCGCCCACCTCGAGCGCGGGCTCGGCGACGGTCATGGTCCAGCCGTCGGGCCCCAGTAGCCAGCGCTTCATGAGCTCGGGCTCGTGATGGGCCTGCCACACCTGCTCCACGGAGCCCCGGATTACGCGCGAGACGCGGATCTGCGTGTCCGACAGGATCTGCAAGTCCGCGCCCTGACCGGCCGCGAACGACGTGAGGTCCGCGAGCACCTCGTCGATCTGGCCCATGGCGGACGTCATGCCCTCCTCCATGCCCATGCCGAGCAGCTTCTCGAGCTCCTCAGCCGAGTTGAAGTGGGTGGTGGTGACCAGGCGCGAGCCGCCGTCGGTCTCCTCGAACTGGAAGGTCATGCGCATGCTGGGCATGTCGGCGTTCTCCTCGCCGTCCTCGGTGGCGAAGCCGTCGCGCACCTCGAACGAGTGGCCGGGGTCCACGGCGAGGAACTCCCAGAAGCCGCCCGAGTGCTCGCCGTCCGGTCCGCTCATGTAGTAACTAGAGCGGCCGCCGGGGAACACATCGTGCCTGGTGAAGGTGGCAGGCCAGCCCACCGGGCCCCAGAACTTTTCGATCTGGCGTGGGTCGGTGTAGGCCTCCCACAGGCGCTGGCGGGTGGCGGTGAAGTCGGCGATCACGGTCATCGTGAGGGCCTCGGGGTCCTTGAGCACTTCGGTGATGGGCATGGTGGTGCCTCTCTGCGCGGTTACTTCTGCGGGGGTTCGTCGAGCAGGGCGTCCAGGCGGCCGATGCGGTCGCGCCAGATCTGCTCGTAGGCGTCCAGCAGGCGCTGGGCGCGACGGATGGCGTCGGGGTTGCCGCGAACGATGCGCTCACGGCCGTGGGGCCGCTTGGTCACCAGACCGGCTCCCTCCAGGACGGCGACGTGCTTCTGCACGGCCGCGAACGACATGTCGTACGCGCCGGCGAGGTCCGAGACCGATGCCTCGGTCGCCAGGGTGCGGCGGACGATGTCGCGGCGCGTGGCGTCGGCGAGGGCCCGGAAGATCCGGTCCACCTCGTCGTCGGTCAGCTCGGCTGACGTATTTACAACCATGTGGTTGTACGTTACTCGCGGTGCAAGGGTTCGTCAACAGATGCGTTAGCCCTCGCCGCCGGAGTAGAGGCGCTGCAATTCCTCGAAATGGGCGTCCTGGGGCACCTGCGCCGGCATGGTTCCCGCCAGGTACTGCGCGAGCCGGTCCAGGTGCCAGTGCCAGCCGGCCGCGTAGTCAGGGTGGTGAGGGTCGGGCCCCAGGTGGTCGAACGTCAGCGCGGTGCTCTCGCCCTCGGCATCGAGCATGATCACCACGTGCCAGCGACCCTCGGGCGCATCCCAGGCGTACTCGAGCAACTGCAGCTCGTCCCAGGCAAGCACGTCGCCGCGCATGGTGCCGTACTCCCCCAGGTCCGACGTCACCGTGCCTCCCGCGCGCGGCTCGAAGTCGAGAGGGAACGCCCACGCGCCGGTGCCCTCGAGCGTCGTCACGGCGTCCCACACGGCGCGCAGGTCCGCGGCGAGCGTGCGCTCGAACCGCAGCACGTCCATCCCGTCCTGATGAATGACCCGTCCCTGGTCGGCGGGGTCGAGTGTGGCGTCCTCGTCCATGACGCCAGTGTGCCGGGCGTCACGTGGCGGCGCACGGCGAGAGGGCACCCCCGGCCCTAGGCTCACCCCCATGACCATCGCGTCGACGCTCGTCGTCATCCTCGCGGCCGGGCTCGCCGCGCAGCTCCTCGCTGCGCGCCTGCGCATCCCCGCCATCGTCGTCCTCATTGCGACGGGCCTCATCCTCGGGCCCATCTCCGGCATCGTGACGGTGCCCGCGGGCTCCGAGGAGGTCTCGGCGCTCATCGGCCTGGGCGTCGCGGTGGTGCTATTCGAGGGGGCGATGGATCTGCGGTTCGGGGAGATCGAGCGCGTGGGCAAGGGGATCCGCCGCCTCACGCTCATCGGCCCGCCCGTCGCGATGATCCTCGGCGCCCTCGCCGCGCACTACGTGGGCGGCCTCGAGTGGCCCGTCGCCTGGGTGCTGGGCGCCCTGCTGGTCGTCACCGGCCCCACCGTCATCATCCCGCTGTTGCGCCAGGCGAACCTCAACAAGGAGTCGTCCTCGCTGCTGAAGTGGGAGGGGATCATCAACGACCCCATCGGCGTCCTGCTCGCGATGCTGACCCTGCAGTACATCCTCATCACCGACGCCGGGGTCGACGGCGACCTCGAGTTCATCTCGCGCGGCCTCGGCATCGCCTCGGTGATCACCACCCTGGTGGGTGCCATCGTCGTGGCCGTCGTGCTCGGCGCCGGCCTGGGGTACGCGATCGGCATCGTCTTCCGGCGCGGCTGGGTCCCCGCGCACCTCAAGTCGCCCCTGCTGCTTGTCGCGGTGCTGGTCATCTCGAGCCTCGCTGACGTGGTGGTCGACGAGTCCGGCCTGCTCGCCGTGACGCTCATGGGCATCGTGCTGGGCAACATGAACCTCGCCGAACGCGAGCAGCTGCTGGACTTCAAGGAGGGCCTGTCGGTCGTCATCCTGTCCGCGCTGTTCATCATCATCCCCGCGCAGCTGGACATCGATCAGCTGCTGGAGATCAACTGGCGCATCATCGGCTTCGTCGCCGTCCTCATGTTCGTGGTGCGGCCGCTCACTGTCGCGCTCGTCACCATCGGCTCCCCCATCCGCAAGACCGACCGCATCCTCATGGGGTGGATCGCGCCGCGCGGCATCGTCGCCGCCGCGACCGCCGGTGTCTTCGGCCCCGAGCTCATCGAGGCGGGCTACGAGGACGGCGCGGTGTTCCTACCCACCGTCTTCCTCGTCATCATCGTCACCGTGCTCGCGCACGGCTTCTCCCTGGGGTGGCTGTCGCGCCGCCTCGGGCTCTCGGCCGGCGCCAAGAACGGCCTGCTGATCGTGGGCGCCTCGCCGTTCGCGCAGTCGCTCGCCGGGACCCTTCAGCGACTCAAGGTGTCCGTCCTCGTGGCCGACGGCACCTACCAGCGCCTCCAGCGCCTGCGCATGGCCGGCGTTCCCACCTACTTTGGGGAGATCCTCTCCGAGCACGCCGAGCGCACCCTGGAGACGGCGAACCTGTCCTACCTGCTGTGCGCCTCGGACAACGACTACTACAACGCGCTCGTGTCACGCTCGGAGGGCACCGAGTTCGGCTACCACCGCACGTTCCAGATCGCGACGCACTCGGAGAGCACCAACGAGCAGCGCCGCCTCACGTTCCAGCGCCGCGGCTCCATCGCCTTCGACGGCCGCTTCGACTGGTTCGCCCTGGACGAGCGGGTCGCCGCGGGGTGGTCGATCCACACCACCAAGCTTACCGAGGACTTCGGGTGGGACGCGTGGCGCGCACGCCAGGACGAGCGCGGCGTCGAATGGATGCTCGTGGGCGCCGTGGACCACGAGGGCCTGTTCCGCCTGTACTCGCACGACCAGGACTTCATCCCGGCCGCGGGTGCCACCGTCCTGTACTTCGCGCCCGATCACTCCAAGCGCGACCGCGCCGCTGAGCGCGCGAGCCACACGGAGGCGGTGCCCCTCGTCGAGGGGTGAGGCCCTTAGCCCTCGCGCACCCGCGCGATGACCTGGGCGTACTGGTCGGTCTCCACCATGCCGGGGATGCCGAATCGCTCGCCCACCACGGTGAACGGCACGCCGGTGGCGCCCATGGCGGCGGCCTGGTGGTGCTCGCCCGTGACCACCTCGGCGTGCTCGTCCGAGGCGAGGACTGCCTCGCCTCGTGCGCGGTCGAGGCCCGCCTCGACCGCGGCGTCGAGCAGTGCGGCGTGGTCGGTGATGTCGAGCGTGCCGCCGAAGTGGCCGCGCTGGATCGCCTCGCGCACGTCGAGCGCGAGGTCGGCCGATGCGGTGGCGGCCTCGGCCACCAGGCGGTGCGCCGGCATGGTGTCGCCGATAATGCGGTCGTTCGTGAAGGGCAGGCCCTCGGCGACGGCCAGGTCGACGATCCGCTGCTGGCCGGCCTCGACCTGCTCGATGGTCCCGCCGAACTTCTCCGCGAGGTACTCGAGCGCGGGGCGGCGCTCGCCGCCCTCGGGGTTCAGCTGGAACGCGCGCGGCACGATGGTGACTCCCGCGTCGGCCGCCTTACGCAGTCGCGCCTCGCCGATGTAGCAGAAGGGGCAGACGATGTCCGCCCACACGTCGATCGTCACCTGGGTGTCAGAGCTCATACCGACGCAACTTACATGTTGCTTCAACAATTCCCGGCATCGGCCTGCTAGAACGCGGAGGCATCCCCGTCGTCGAGTCGGTCCATGACGCGATACGCGTTGGCGATCGTGGTGAGCATCGGGTCGACGCCGCCGGTGGAGACGTGCGAGGACGGGTCGACCACCCTGACATTGCCGTGGCCCCACACGCGTCCGAGCGGGTCGACCACGGACGTGCCGGGGTCGGAGCCCATGCGGGCGGTGCCGGCCTGGCGGCGCTCGGCCCCCGCACCCTTACGCCGCGCGACTTCGGTGGCACCCGAGGCGAGCAGCCACTCCTCGGCGCGGTCGGCGAGCATCGAGCACAGGCGCTCGTCCTCGGCGTGTGAGTCGCGACGCACCCGCACGGCGGGCACACCCCACGCGTCGGTGGTCGCCCAGTCCAGGGTGACCCGCGCATCGGCCCGCGGCATGGCGTGGCCCACTCCCGCGACGCGCTGCATGCGCGGCATGAGCCGCGCGAGGGTGGGCATCACCTCGTTGCCCGCCATCGGCACCATTCCCGCACCCTGGAGGACCGCGAGCGCCGATGCCGGGGTCGGGATGTATTCGTTGGCAAGCACCGCTCCCCCGACGTAGCCGTCGTTGTCGTGGCGGAAGTCGAGGGTGGCGATCGCCGGGCCCGGGCCCAGCCCGTCGTTGATGGCGTCCTCGAAGATGCCGAGCATCTCGGCGCCCGGCCTTCCCTGGAGGTGGCGGCCCACCTGGTCGTGGCCGTTGCCAAGCCCGTCGGGTTCCTGCGCGGTCCGCGTGGACAGCATGAGGCGGGCTGTCTCGACGGCGCCGGCCGCGAGCACCACGTCGTCGGCCTCGATGCTCCGTTCCCACGGTCCGTCGGCGTCGACGCCGCGCACCAGGGCACCAACGATGCGGCCGTCGGCATCCGCGGAGAGCTCCACGACGCGGGCGTCGAGCACGATGCTCAGGCGTGAGGTGCGAGCCGCGCGCCACAGCACGGTGTTCTGGCTTCCGGCCTTCGCCCCGACGGGGCATGAGAAGCCGATGCACTGCGCGCACCTGACGCACGCGGGCCGCCCGCGGTACGGCTCGGAGTTCACCAGCAGCGGCACGGGCTGGGTGGCCCAGCCGAGCCTCTCCGCCCCGGACCTCAGCACGCCGGAGGGGCGGGTCCGCGGCTGCGGCGGCAGGGGGAAGGGACCCGAGCGGCGACCCTCGTGCGCGCCGCCGCCGGGGGCGCCAGAGACACCCCACTCGAACTCGGCGTGGGCGTAATACGGCTCGAGGTCCTCATACGTCACGGGCCAGTCGGCGAGGGACGAACCCTCGGGGACGCCGTAGGTCGAGGCGAGCGCGAAGTCCTGCGGCGCGTAGCGCCACGCCTGGGCGCCCGAGACGCGGGTGCCGCCACCGAGGCCGAAGGCGCCGATGCTCCACCGGGCGGAGGTCGGATCCACCGCCCAGGTCTCGTGGTCCGTGTGGGGGTTGGCCATGATCGGCAGCCCAGCCAGGGCGCCGAGCCCGGCATCGGCCCGCGCGGAGCGCAGGTGGTCGCTCGCGAGCTCGGGCGTGGGAGGCATGCCGCCGCGCTCGATGACGAGCACGGTCCGGCCCGCCTGGGTGAGCTCCTGGGCGGCGACCCCGCCGCCGGCACCCGATCCCACCACGATCGCGTCGTAGCGCGGCATCACCCCGCGGCGGTCGACGACGCACGCGGTGACCTCCTCGGGCAGATCCGAGCCCACGGGCATCGGCTCCACGGAGGGGCGCCACCCGAGCGACGTCCAGGATCCCGGCATGGCGACGCCGATCTGCCCGACGAGCGAGGCGAACCAGTGGGCCTCGGGGTCATCCAGGCGGGCGCGCAGCTGCGCGGGCTCCATGCGGGCGGCGAGGGAGTCGATCCGGGGCGCCCATTCGGGGTGGTCGTAGGCGATCACGCTGCGAAGTTCGGTGACGATGTCGGCGGCGCAGGCGCGCGACCAGACGCTGTCTGGCAGCACCGCCCCCACCCAGCCGGCGAGGGCATCGTCGTCGACCCCGGTCATGCGGCCAAGCCTAGGGCCGCCAGGTGACACCGATGTTTCACCTCCTCGCGGCCACGGAGGTGTCCCCTTAGGGTGTGGGCAGCGGCGCCCCTCGCGCCGGCGCACACGGACCACTCCGAGGAGAAGCCATGCCCCGCACCCTGCCGCTCGCCGCGGTCGCGACCGTCGCCCTTGCCCTCACCGGCTGCACCGCGAGCGCCAACTTCACGGTCGACCCCGACGAGTTCGCCGCCGACGTCGCGACGACCCTGCAGGAGCAGGTGGGCGCCTCGGTGGCGCCGACGATCGACTGCGGCGACGAGTCCATCGACATCGTCGAAGACGAGCAGGTGATCTGCGCACTGAGTGTCGAGGGTGACGAGGCCGTCTACGACACGACCGCGACGATCACGGCCGTGGACGGGGCGGACTACTCCTACGACGCGGAGGTCTCCGACACCCCGAGGTCCTGACCGGCGAGGCGGCGGTGCGCCAGGCCCAGCGCCAGAGCCACGAGTCCCGCCACGGCGAGGATGCCGGCGCCCGCGGCGCCGATCGAGCCGACGCCGGAAGCGAGCGCCACCGCGAGCACGAGCCCCATGAGCGCGTAGATGAGCGGCTCCTTTGCTGCCGCGACGGCCAACAGCGGCAGCGCGAGGTACTCGGCGCCGCTATTGGCGTTCAGCATGACGAGCCATAGGACGGCAAGGAGCCCCCACCAGATGAGGTGGGACGAGGTGCCGAAGGCGAGCCCGCCGGCGGCGAAGACCGCGGCAAAGAGGACCACGCCGAGGATGGTGCTGAGCGGTGCCCCTCCGGCCTGGCCCCATGCCTCGACGATCGCGACCACGCCGGCGGCGAGGAGGGCGACGGCGAGGAGCACGCGCAGGGACAGGGCAACGGCGGGGCGGGGCTGCATGCCCACGATTCTCGCAAATCGTGCGCCATGCGCATGACACCCCTGGCCCGTGACCGCCCGGCGTCTCTCGACGTGCGGACGGCCACGGGCCACAGCAGGATGGCGCGTCAGCGCCTCTCGTGCGCGTCGGCTCCGACGGGGATCGCGTTGCCTGCGTCATCGGGGTCGACCATGACGAGCAGCTCGCCTTCGGCGAGCGCCTCGTCGGCCACCTGGTGCTCAACGCGGGTGGACAGCACCTTCTCCTTCACGAAGTACGTGGCCACGGCCGCGAAGATCGCCACGGGGACGAGCCACAGCAGGATGGGCAGGAGCGCCTCGTTGTAGGACTCGAGGATCGGGATGCGAAGCCCGTCGGGCAACTGCGCCACGGCTGCGGGCGTCAGCGCGTGAGTGTCGACCGCGGCGCCGCCGCCATCGGCCTGCGCGAGGTGCACGGTCAGCCGGTCCGCGAGGTGCGTCGCGAAGACGGTTCCCACCACCGCGGAACCCACCGTTGCACCCACCTGCTTGAAGTAGTTGAAGCCCGCCGTCGCGGTGCCCACGATCGTCGCGGGGAAGGCGTCTTGGACGATGAGCACCAGGATCTGCTGGCCCAGGCCGATGCCGATGCCGAAGATGGCGATGTAGGTGCACAGCAGCCAGGTGGGGCTGTCGATGGACAGCGTCGAGGTGAGGAACAGGCCCGCGGCCATGATGATGGATCCGACCAGGGGGTAGATCTTGTAGCGTCCCGTGCGGGACACCAGCTGGCCGGAGATGATCGATGCGGCGAGCAACCCACCCATCATGGGCACCATCAGCATGCCGGCCTCGGTCGCGTCGACGCCGGTGACCATCTGGATGTACGTGGGCATGTAACTGACCACGCCGAACATCGCGATGCCAATAAAGAGGCCCGCCAGCGTGGCCATGGTGAAGTTGCGGTTCTTGAAAAGGTCGAGCGGCAACACCGGCTGCGCGGCACGGCGCTCGACGCCGATGAAGGCGCCCGCGAGCGCCACCGCGAGCGCGATGAGCCCGAGGATCTGCCAGCTGCCCCACGCGTACTCGCCGCCGCCCCACGTGCACACCAGCACGGTGGCGATCGTGGCCCCGGCAATCAGGGCCATGCCCAGGTAGTCGATGCGCGGCTTGCCCTCACGCTCCACCTTCGGCAGGCGCAGCAGCAGGACGGTCGCGAGCAGCGACAGGATGCCGAGCGGGATGTTCAGCCAGAACGCCCAGCGCCACCCCGGACCCTCGGTGAGCCAGCCGCCCACGAGCGGCCCGGCCACGGAGGACACGGCGAAGACGGCGCCCATGATGCCCATGTACTTGCCGCGGTCACGCGCGGGCACCACGTCGGCGATCGCGGACTGCGACAGGATCATCAGGCCGCCGCCGCCAAGACCCTGCAGCACGCGGGCGGCGACGAGCATGCCCATTCCCTGCGCGAGGCCTCCGACGATCGAGCCCGCGATGAACAGCGAGATCGCCGCGAGCAGCACGGGCTTGCGCCCGAAGAGGTCGCTGATGCGCCCGTAGACGGGCATCATCACCGTGCTCGCGAGCACGTACCCGGTGATCACCCAGGTCATCTGGTCGACGCCCCCGAGCTCGCCGACGATGGTCGGTAGCGCGGTGGACAGGATGGTCTGGCTAATCGACGCCATCAGCATCGTCACCATCAACCCGCTAAACAGCAGGACGATCGTGGACTTCTCCGAGCGAGGCGGAGCTGCGGCCGCTCCCCGCTGGTCCGTGGTGGTCATGGTGCGCCTCTCTCATCGGTCGCGGAGCCGCAAGCTCCGGGGACATGACACTTGAATTCCAATTCGAACTCAATGCCCCCACCGTAACACGCGAGTTCGAATTCGAATTCCATCCCCGGTCGATAGGCTGACGCCATGGATGCAGAGCTCACCGGCGAGGAGCGCGCCGCCTACACCGCGGTCGTGAAGTCCGCCGCACTGCTGCGTCGAGCCGTCGAGCACTCCCTGACGGACCACGGCGACATCTCCCGCGTGCAGTTCGAGATCCTGAACCAGCTCCATGGCGCTCCCGAGGGGCTGCGGATGCACGCCCTCGCCGATCGCATCGTCCATTCGCGCAGCGGCCTCACCTACCAGGTGGCTCAGCTGGAGAAGGCCGGCCTGGTTACCCGCGAGTCCAGCGCCGGGAACGAGCGCGCCATCGTCGCGCGCTGCACGCCCGCGGGCCGTGCCCTGCGTGATGCTGTCTACACCGAGCACTTCTCGCGCGTGCGGGAGCACTTTTTCGGCGTCCTCGAGCCCGGGGAGCTCGAGGCCATCACCACGGCGCTGACCAAGGTCATCGACAGCCTCGAGCGCGAGACGGGCGCCCTCGACGCCTGACCGGCCGCGGACCCCGCCGGGCGCGGGCGTAGGGTGAGAGGCATGCCCCGGATCCGCATCGGGCTCGCATGAGCCGCACGTTCGCGTCGCTGGGCTACTTCAACTACCGCCTCTGGTTCGCCGGGGCCCTCGTGTCCAACGTGGGCACCTGGATGCAGCGCGTCGCCCAGGACTGGCTGGTCCTCACGGTGCTGTCACAGGACTCGGGCATCGCGGTGGGCACCGTCACCGCGCTGCAGTTCCTACCGTTCCTGCTGCTGGGCCCGTTCGCCGGCGTGCTCGTCGACCGGGTCGACCAACGCAAGCTGCTGATCGCGACCCAGGTGGCCGCGGGCGCACTCGGGGTGGGGCTCGGAGCCATCGTGCTTGCCGGGCACGCCGAGTTGTGGCACGTCTACGTATTCGCATTTGGGCTCGGCGTCGTGTCCGCCGTCGACGTCCCCGCGCGCCAGACCTTCGTCGCGGCGCTGGTCCCGGCGGAGGGGCTTCCCAACGCGGTCGGGCTCAACAGCGCATCCTTCAACGCCGCCCGGCTCATCGGGCCCGCCGTCGCCGGCCTCACGGTGGCGTGGATCGGCATCGGCTGGGTGTTCATCGTGAACGGCCTGACCTTCGCCGCGACGGTGGTGGCGCTCGTGGTCATGCGTCGCAGCGAGTTGGTCGCGGTGGAGCGCGCCCCGCGGGAGAAGGGCCAGGTGCGCCAGGGGCTGGGCTACGTGCGCCGCCGCAGCGACATCATCATGGTGATGGTGGTGGTCTCGGTGGTCGCGGCCCTGGGACTGAACTTCCAGATGACCAGCGCGCTCATGGCGCGCATTGAGTTTGGGCGCGGCCCCGAGGACTACGGACTCATGGGCTCGGTGCTCGCCATCGGGTCGCTCGGAGGAGCGCTGCTCGCGGCGCGGCGCGAGCGGCCACGGCTCCGGCTGGTGCTGGGCGCGGCCCTGCTGTTCGGGCTCTCGAGCGCCGTCATGGCGTCGATGCCGACGTACCACCTGTACATGGCGGCCTCAATCGCCGTGGGGTTCTCGCAACTCACGATGCTGACGAGCGCGAACGCCTACGTTCAGACCACCACGGAGCCGTTCATGCGCGGCAGAGTGATGGCGCTGTACTCGATGCTGCTGATGGGCTCCACGCCCATCGGCGCCCCGATCATCGGCTGGGTGGGCGAGAATGTCGGCCCGCGCTGGTCGATCGGAGTGGGTTCCATCGCCGCGATCGCGGTGGCGATCGCCTGCACCATGTGGGCCGTCCAGCACTGGAACTTCGAGGTGACCTACCACCGGCATCGGCCCGTCCTGGAGTTCACCTACCCGAACCGGGTGAACTCCAGGGACGATGCCGTGCTGCGACTGCGCGCCCAGCAGATCGAGGACTCGTCCTCGCAGCCTTAGGCGCGGGGCGCGGTCCCCGCGTCACCCTCGGCGCGAGGGGTGTCGCGCACCTGGTGGTGGTCCACGTGCTCCTCGGTGACCTGCGTGTGAGTGGTGTTGCGGCGCTGCCCGCTCATGATCAGGGAGATGGCGATGCCGAGCGCTCCCGCCGCCATCAGGATCCAGCCGACCATCCCGAGGTCGATGGCGTCGACGGACTCGTTGAGCGCGAACGCGAGGATCGCGCCGACGGCGATGAGGAAGATTCCGGAACCAATGGCCATGTGCTTCTCCTGACGTGAGGGGCGCCGCTGCTCCTGAAGCGCATGTGCGCCGGGGACTGTCCCCTGGCGACGCCTGCACCGTCTCCAACGGCACGCGCGCCACGAAGTATTCCGCGGGAGGGACCGGGAGCCGCCTTGGCGCCGCTCGAGGCGGGCCTGGTCGCGTGCTCGCCGAGGGCCGCTACTATGGGTGACTGCAGCGCCTCAGGCGCCGCGCGCGGGTGTAGTTCAATGGTAGAACTTCAGCTTCCCAAGCTGATAGCGCGGGTTCGATTCCCGTCACCCGCTCCACGTGACACGAGGCCCCGGCAGCTGCCGGGGCCTCGTCTCGTTTCGGCACAGGGCCGATGCGGGCGCCGCCGCGCGTCTCCCGCTCGCACCGGACGCACGAGTCGCCTCGCGCTGCCGGGACGTCCCCTCAGAAGGGGAGGACGGCGGCACCCGCGTTCCCCCAAGTGATGGCTTGACGGGGAAGGCGCGCCACCGCGGCAGTACGCCCGGCCGAGATGGCATCGGCCGCGCGCCGACTCACGGTGACGACGGCAACGATTCAATCGGCGACGCGCGCACGAGTCGACACGGAAACCACCGGAGCGGACCCTTTCGGGGGAAATCGGAGGCCGCGCGTGCGGTGCGCGAATCGGACAACCCGCCCGAAGGTGCATCGGGGCTGGCACCTGGCGCCTTGGACCGGGTAGAAATGGCCTCGACCGGGCGAGCGCAAGCCAGCGGAGGGGGCGGCATGACGGACGCGAGTAACGGCGAGGGCGTTGACGAGGTCGCCGCGTTTGCCGCGGACCTGCGAAGGCTGCGAGTCCTGGCGGGGTCACCGACCTTCGATCGGCTCCACCGCGAGACGCAGATCTCCAAGAGCGTCCTGTCCGACGCCATGAAGGGCCGCTCCCTGCCCTCGGCCCGCACCGTCGAGGGCATCGTGCGCGCCTGCGGCGAGGACCCGCGCGAGTGGATCGACCGGCGCGACCGTATCGCGAGCCCGGCGCCCGCCGCGAGCCCCGGCGAGGCGGACCCCACCGCCACTGCTCGCTCCGCCCGCACACGCCTGGCGCTGGTGGGTGCGGCGATGTTTGTCGCCGGCGCGGCCGTGGCGGGAGTCACCGCGACGCTGGTCGCCCACCACGTCATCGACGAGCGCCTGGCCGCGGCCGGCGTCTCCGAGGGACCCCAGATCGCGGTGGCGAATGGCCAGGACCCCGCGATGACCACGTGCGTGGAGGACGCCCAGGTGGCCACCGGCGACACCCGCGCCGACAACTCGCTGCTCGAGATCGTGTGGTCCAACAAGTGCTACGCCGGGTGGGGCCGGATCACCCGCTACGACGGGCTGGGCAATGGCAACACCGTGACCATCGCGCTATACCCGCAGACTGCCCCCGACGGCGCCGACCGCCAGGAGGCCACCGAGCACGATGTCCAGAGCGCCTACACGACGCTGCTGGTGCGCCCGAGCGCCGACACCCTGCTGTGCGCCGAGGGCAGCTTCACTGTCGACGGGAAGCGCATCGACCTCGGCGACCCCCTGTGCATCTGACACCGCACCCCGAGTGAACTCCCGGTGCACAACACGGGGTCCCGGTTCGCCTGTGCGCGGTCCCGGCTAGGCTGAACGCCATGAGCGCTGAAGGACTTGCCCAGGCCCAGGACAAGATGCGTGAGGCGGGCGTCGCCCCGGCCGCGATCGACGTCTTCACCCACTACTACGGGGAGTTGGAGGCCGGCGCGACCGGCCTGGTCCTCGAGGAGACCATCGAGCCGCTGCTCGACCCCGACAAGCTCGCGGACGTCGAGATCTCCGAGGAGGCTGCCGCGGCCGCCATCCAGAAGACCGCCGTCATCAAGCTCAACGGCGGCCTGGGCACCTCGATGGGCATGGACAAGGCGAAGTCGCTGCTGCCGGTGCGCGACGGCAAGTCGTTCCTCGACATCATCGCCGCGCAGGTGCTGCACGCTCGCGAGGCCTACGGCGCCCGCCTGCCGCTGGTGCTGATGAACTCGTTCCGCACCCAGGACGACTCGCTTGCCGAGCTCGGCAAGCACGCGGGCATCGAGGTCGACGGCCTGCCGCTGGACTTCCTCCAGAATCGCGAGCCCAAGATCCGCGTCGACGACCTCACCCCCGTCGACTGGCCCGCCGACCCCAGCCTCGAATGGTGCCCCCCTGGCCACGGCGACATCTACACGGCCCTGCTGTCCTCCGGCGTCCTCGACGCCCTGCTGGACGCGGGCTTCCTCTACGCGAGCGTGTCCAACTCGGACAACCTCGGCGCCGTCCCCAACGCGCAGATCGCCGGCTGGTTTGCGCAGTCCGGCGCCCCGTACGCCGCCGAGCTGTGCCCCCGCACCCCCGCCGACCGCAAGGGCGGCCACCTGGCCATCCGCAAGGCCGACGGCCAGCTGATCCTGCGCGACACCGCGCAGACCGCGCCGGAGGAGATGGACTACTTCACCGACGAGTTCCGCCACCCGTTCTTCCACACCAACAACCTGTGGTTCGACCTTGTCGCGATCAAGAAGGCGCTGACCGAGCGCGGCGCCGTGCTGGGCCTGCCGCTCATCCGTAACGAGAAGACCGTGGACCCGACCGACGGCAACTCGCCCAAGGTCTACCAGCTCGAGTCCGCCATGGGCGCCGCCATCGAGGTCTTCGAGGGCGCCACCGCCATCGTCGTGGGCCGCGAGCGCTTCCTGCCGGTCAAGACCACCAACGACCTGCTGCTGCTGCGCTCGGACGCCTACGAGCTGGGCGACGATGCGGGCCTGCGCCTCGCGGTCGAGACGGCCCCGCTGATCGACCTCGACTCGAAGCACTTCAAGACGATGGCGAAGTTCGGCGCGCGCTTCCCGCACGGCGCGCCGTCGCTCAAGGACGCCTCCTCGCTCACGGTGAAGGGCGACTGGACCTTCGGCGCGAATGTCACCGTCACGGGCGATGCGTTGCTCGCGGACGAGGGTGACGCCCGCACGCTCGGCGACGGGTCGACGCTCGCCGGCTGACCCCGTCCGACATGGGAGGAGCCCCGGGCCGATGACGGCCCGGGGCTCCTCCCATGTCAGGTCTCTCTACGCGGCGGCGCAGGTCCCGCCCTCGGTCACTCCCTGCGCGGAGTCGAAGGACCACGACCCGGCGTTTCCACCCACGTAGTCGAGCTCCAGGCACCAGCCGTCGTCACCCACTTCCGTGAGCGTCACGGTCCGCTGAGTGTCGAGCGCTCCGGCCAAGGACGCGTCGCCCACCGCGTAGCCCTCGCCGGCGACCTCGACCGCCGGCAGGTCGCCCTGGGCCGCGAGCGCGGCGCCGACGGCGTTGCCCACCTCCACCACGTCGTGGTGGGCGTACGCATCGACCGTCTCCGGCTGCGGGCCGCGCACCAGGAACCACACCAGGACGGCCGTCAGCGCGAGGCCCAGGTAACCGAGGATCGTGCCCGCCATCGCGAAGGACCGCGTCTCTTCGCGGCCGCGCCGCGCCGCGTTCATCCCCAGGTGACCTAGGGGGATCGCCGCGACCCACACCCCGAGCGCGCCCGTGACGAAGGCCGCGATGCCGAGCCGCGACTGGGGCTGCGCGCCGGGCGAGCCGAGAGCGGGATCGTCGGGAGCCTCGGCATCCGCATCGGCAGGCTCCATGACCTCGGTGGGGGCCTGCGCATCGGCCCGCACCACGTCGTCATCTCGGTTGCTGTCCACGCGCCCACGGTACGCCGCGGCGGCTCACAGGTGAATGAGGGCGTGTCGGTACGGAGGGCCGATGCCGGCGCCGCCTAGCGTGGATGCCGGCCTCCCCGCGGGGTGGTCCACGCAAGGCGAAGGCCCCCCGGAATTCGGGTCCGGGGGGCCTTGCCGTGGACCGAGAGTTTACGCGCCTGGGGAAAACTCCCCCGCGCGACGGCCGTGATTGACGCTCCGGCTTCGCCGCCACTGTGGACAGACGACCTCTCGACCGACGACCGGGTCCGCGAGGCCCTGCGACGTCACCCGCAGTGGCGGATCCCGACGCCGGTGCGGCGGCGGTTTCCGTGGTCTCCCGTTGTCCTGATCGCCCGTCACCCCAGCTCTGACGATGCTCGCCATCTTTCGATCTACCAGGGGTTTCCGCCTTGCGGCGGGTCGCCCCCGTCAGTCCAGATCGGCTCTCGCCCCCTCGCGAGGGCCGCCACGCATCGCCTGCGCCGGAGTTTCGATGCGACTAGTCGTACTCCCCCGCGGGGCGCGGCGCAACCCGGCGAGGGGCCCCTTTTTTGTCCACCGGTTTCCCCCAGGTTTATCCACAGCTGTTGGTGCGCGTTTACCGTTCCTTCACACCCCTGTGGATGAAATCTGTGGAAACTCAACCCAACCGTTGGTCGTTCTCGGCGGCCTGCGCGAGCATCGCGTTGTACGCCTTAAGCTCGGCGTCGTCGTCGCGCTCGGCCTGACGATCCTTGCGTCGGCTTTCCTTGTCGTCCGCGATGCGCCAGGCCACGATGACGCCGATCGCGAGCGCGAGGACGGGCAGCTCGCCCAGGCCCCACGCGATCTGGGCGCCGTACTGCTGGTCGGAGATCGCATCGGGCCCCCAGGTGCGGCCCATGAGCCCAAACCAGGTGGGGGCGAGCAGCACCTCGGAGCTCAGCAGGGAGACGCCGAAGAACGCGTGGAACGCCATCGTCGCGAACAGTAGCACCACGCGCAGCGGATAGCCGGGCCGCTTGGGGCCGGGGTCGATGCCCACGAGGGCGTTCGCGAACAGGTAGCCCGCGAGGGTGAAGTGGACGATCATCCCCAGGTGGCCCACGTGGTTGCGCAGCGCGAACTCGAACAGCGGCGAGTAGTAGAAGATGAACAGCGAGCCGGCGAAGTTGACCGCGGCCACGACGGGGTTGGACAGGAAACCCATGAAGCGCGACTCGACGATGGCGCGCACCCATTCGCGCGGCCCCCGGGAGCCGTCGGTGCGCGGTGGAAGCGCCCGCAGCGCGAGCGTGATGGGAGCGCCGAAGGTCAGCGGCAGGGGTGCGAGCATCACGATCATCATGTGCTCCACCATGTGGCCGGAGAACGTCACCATTCCGTAGATCATGGGGGCGCCCTGGGTGATCCAGACCATGGTCGCGATGCCCACCATGAAGCACGCGGTGCGGTACCAGGGCCAGCTGTCGCCGCGGCGGCGCAGGCGCACCACCCACCGCAGGTAGACGGCCGCGGCAGCGGCACAGGCGAAGGCGGTGATGATCTCGAGGCGCCACAGCACGATCCAGTTGAGGAACGACGGCGCGGGCGGCAGCTCGTAGCCCGTGAGGTAGTAGGCGGGGCTCGGGTCCTCGAGGGCCACGATGGGCAGGGGCGGCGCGGTGCCGGACAGCACCGCCGCGATGACGATGACGGCGACGATGGCAGCGACGTCGACGGCCATGACGCGCCAGAACCTGTCGCGCACCTGCTGCTCGCTCAGGCGCGGCAGAGCGGAGCGCCGGTGCCACGCGGCGAGCACGATAGCGAGCGTCATGAGGGCGATCTTGAGCAGTAGCAGCCACCCGTACGTGGTGGTGACGAGGTCGGCGGGCCCCTCCATGCGGATGTACGCATTGGCGATGCCGGACACGATGAGCACGATCGCCGCCCAGATCATGATCCGCGACCCGCGACGCACGGCGGTCTTGGCCTCGAGGCCGAGCGGCCCGCGCATCAGGAACAGGGTGCCGAGCACTCCCATCCACAGCGCGGAGCCCGCGAGGTGGAGGAACATCGCCGACGTGGCGAGGTGGTGGTCGCTGGCCCCGGCGGCGTGGCCAGTCTGCGCCTGCCAGCCGAGCGCCCACACGACCGGCACGAGCGTCCAGGCGGCGGCAGCCGGCCTGCGCACCAGCCCGGCGAGGACGGAGACGACGATGGCGGCGACGGCCATCTGCAGGTAGGCCTTGCCCAGGTCGATGGTGGTCGCGAAGGACCACACCTCCTCGACGAACCGCTCGGCCTCGACCCCGTCGTTCCTGATGTAGGCGTAGGACACGAAGATGTAGGCGACGGCGGACAGCGCCCACAGGCCCGACGAGACGCGCGCGACGAGCGATGCGCGTTCGGCTGCGGGGTGGCGCGGGGGGATCACGGCGGCGAGGACCACGAGCGCGCCGGCCGTGAGGCCGAGGAAGACGTCGCGGAGGGCGCCCGTCATCGTGACGAGGGCGTCAACGGACATGCGTCAAGGGTACGCGGGCGCGACCCACCTCCCGTGCGCGTGCGCGGTGGCGGCGGTGCGGCCGCGATCGAAGGAACTGCCGACCCTCACCTGGGAGTGAGGGAGGCCGCTGACCGGCTCCATCCCGACCCTCAGGACCGGCCGATGCCGGGCGATGGCCTCGACGGCGGCGTCGATGGCCGCGTTGACGCGCGCGGGGGCCTGGTAGAGCGCGATGGTGTGCCAGATCACCATCGGTCCGGGGGCGAGCCGCGCGTCCACCTGGGCGAGCGTCCGTGCCGCGTCCCCGGCGACCATGGTGACGTCGACGCCGCGGCGAATCTCGATGGCGGCGCGCAGCCGCGCGAGCCTGTCGGTGTGCTCGGGCCACACGAGCGCCTCGAGCCACGCGGCGGCGTCGGGATCGGTGGCATCGACAGGGCTGAGGTCGATGCCGGTGCGGCTTGCGAGCATCGGGATGGCACTCACCGGCGGCCCCTCACCTCGCCACTCGCACACCAGCTCCACGGACGACGAGCCGAGCCGGGTCTCGCGCACGCCATCGGGTCCCGCTGTGGGATAGCGATAGGCGAAGCGATCCAGGCACAGGTTGAGGCCCGCAGACGCGCCGAGGTCCACGGCGTGGACGGGCTCGTCCCTGGCAAACGCCACGACCCATGGCAGCAGCACCGCGGCGCGTCCCACCTCGTTGGTCTGGGTGCGTCGCGCGCTCGCCTCGGCCACGAGCGCATCGGCGCGGTCAAGGACGTAGGCACGCAGCGCCTCGCAGGCCTCGGGGCCCGGGCGCCGGGGCTCCTGGGTGAGATGCGGGTACCAGGCCGCGAGCGCATCGGCCGCCGTGAGGTGCAGCTTCACCGCGCCCAGCAGGAGGTTCATGGGCGGCACGCCGGGGATGCGCCCCAGCACCGCGAGCAGCGCCGGGTCGTCGGCGATGGCGAGCGCGAAGGCCCGGTACAGGGGCGAGTCGCTCGCGGAGTCGGCCCAGCGGCGCGCCTCCTCCGCCACCGCGGCGAGGTCCGCGCGGTCGCCCGCCGCCCAGTCGTCCAGCCCCATCGCGCCTCCCGTGGCCCCGGGGGTTCGCTCCCCGTGATGTCCGTCCCCGAGGCTAGCGTGGTGGCCATGCTCACCACGGTCGAGGTCCAGTCGCTGCGCATGCGGGCCCTCCTGCTCACGGGCGGCAGCCCCGGCACAGTCGGTGAGATCGTCACCCACCTCGGCGCCATGCAGGCGCAGGACCTGGCGAGCGGCCTGTGGTCGCTCGGCATTCGCCTGGGGCTGGCCGATGCACCAGGAAGCGGTGGCGGTCCCGTCACCCAGGCGCGGGTCGAGGAGGCCCTCGAGAACCGCGAGGCGCTGCGCACCTGGCCCATGCGCGGCACTGTGCACCTGGTTCCTGCCCGGGATGCGGCGTGGATGCTCGACCTCATGGGCGCCAAGCCGCTGCGCGACGCCGCACGCCGCCGCGCCTTCCTGGGGATCGACGAGGACACCGTGACCCGCGCGAACGCCGCCCTCGAGGAGGCGCTCGCCGGGGGCGGCAGGCTCACCCGGGCGCAGTGCCTCGCCGCCATCGAGGCGGCGGGCGTCGAGACGCCGGGACAGGTGGGCTACCACCTGCTCTGGTACGCGTCGCAGGTGGGGCTGACCTGCATCGCGCCGAACGTCGGCAAGGAGCAGACCTTCGCGCTGCTGCGCGAGTGGGCGCCGGACCAGCGCGAGCTCTCGCGGGAGGAAGCGCCGGCGGAGATCGCGCTGCGTTACGTGCGCTCGCACGGGCCGGTCACTGTCGCGGACCTCGCCCGGTGGACAGGGCTCGGCATCCGGGACTGCCGTGCGGGAGTCGCCGGGGCCGGAGACACGATCGAGGAGGTCGCCACGGAGGCGGGCACACTTCTCGCGAGCGCCGATGCCGCCGCGGCCGCGCGCGCGGGCGTCGACCCTGTCGAGGGGTGGCTCGCCCCGCCCGGCTTCGACGAATACATGCTGGGCTACGGCGACCGCTCCGCGTTCCTCGCCGACGGCCACCTCGACGCCGTGGTGCCGGGCTCCAACGGCGTCTTCCGCGCCACCCTGGTGCGAGACGGCCGAGTCGCGGGCACCTGGAAGCGCACGCTCAAGGCCAAGCGGTGCGTGGTCGAGGCGGCGCCGCTGACGCGCCTCACCTCCCGCGAGCGCGCGGCCGCCGAGGAGGCCTTCGCTCCGTACGCGGAGTTCGTCGGCCTCCCCGTCGAGGTGGCGTGGGGCTAGGCCCCGAGGCTTACGCCCAGACCAGGCCCTGGCTCGGGTCGTTCATGACGCGGCCCACATCGGCGAGTACGCGGGCGCCCAGCTCGCCGTCCACCAGGCGGTGGTCGAAGCTGAGCGCGAGCTGCGTGACCCAGCGCACCGCGATCTCTCCCTCGTGCACCCACGGCTGCTGACGAATCGACCCGAACGCGAGGATCGCCGCCTCCCCCGGGTTGAGGATGGGCGTTCCCGTGTCGATGCCGAGCGCACCCACGTTCGTGATGGTGATGGTGCCGTCGCTCATCGCGCGCGGCGACGTGGAACCATTGCGCGCCTCCGCGGTGAGGTCCTGAAGCTCGAGCGCGAGGGCGTGCAGCGGCAGGCGGTGCGCGTCCTTGATGTTGGGCACCACCAGGCCGCGCGGCGTCGAGGCAGCGATGCCCAGGTTCACGTAGTGCTTATAGACGATCTCCTGGGCCTGCTCGTCCCAGGCGGCGTTGACCTCCGGGTGGCGGCGCACGGCAAGCAGCAGCGCCTTGGCCACGATGAGCAGCGGCGTGACGCGGACGTCGGCGAAGTCGCGGTCCTGCTTGAGGCGCGCGACGAGGTTCATGGTCTCGGTGACGTCGACGGTGAGGAACTCGGTAACGTGCGGGGCGGTGAAGGCCGACTGCACCATCGCCTCGGCGGTGCGCTTGCGCACCGACTTGACGGGAACGCGCGTGGAGCGGCCGTCGCGGGTGGTGGTGCCGGACGCGAGCCACGGCTGGTCGTCCTCGGGGTAGGTCGCGAGGGTCTGGGCCGCGGTGGCCTTGACCTGCTGCTCCACGTCCTCACGCGTCACCAGGCCGCCGGGTCCCGACGGCGTGATGGTGGTGAGGTCGACGCCCAGCTCCTTGGCGAGCTTGCGCACCGGCGGCTTCGCGAGCACGGGGTACTGGCCCGCCGCCTCAGCGCCGCCGATGGGGTCGAGCGAGCCCTCGCGGCGCTCGCGCCGGGTGGCGTTTCCTGCCTTGACGCCGTAGCCCACCAGGACAGCTCCGGAGCCCTCGCTCTCGGCCGATGCCGGGGCCGGCTCGGGAACGGGGGTCGCCTGCGAAGGGGCCACGGGCGCGGCCACGGCGGAAGGCGACGCGGCGGCGGGCTCGGCCACCGCATCGGCCACCTGCACGGGCTCGCTGGGGGCGGCCGGCTCGCCGTCGGGGTCGACGTCCACCTCGAGGATGGGGGCGCCCACCTCGACGGTGTCACCCTCCGCCACGAGTAGCTGCGTCACGACCCCGGAGTAGGGGCTCGGGAGCTCGACGAGCGACTTTGCCGTCTCGATCTCCACGATGGGCTGGTTCACCTCGACGGTGTCGCCGACCGCCACGGACCAGGTGACGATGTCGGCCTCGGTGAGGCCCTCGCCAGCATCGGGCAGGTTGAAGCGCTGGAAGCTCGGCATCGTGGTTCCCCTCAGTGAGCCATGACCCGGTCGACGGCGTCCATGACGCGATCGAGGCTGGGCAGGTAGTCGTGCTCGTGAACGGCCCCAGGGTAGGGGGTGTGGAATCCGCCCACGCGGAGCACTGGCGCGTGAAGGTGGAAGAAGGCCTGCTCGTGGACGCGGCTGCTCAACTCGGCGCCGGCGCCGAACGACGTGGGCGCCTCGTGGATGACCACCACGCGGCCGGTCTTGCGCGCCGACTTCACGACGGTGTCGGAGTCGAGCGGGGAGATCGAACGAAGGTCGATGACCTCGGCGTCGATCCCGGCCTGGGAGGCCGCCTCCGCGCTCTGCAGCGCGAGCCTCACCGTGGGGCCGTAGGCGACGAGGGTCACGTCGGACCCCTCGCGCGCCACGCGGGCCCGGGACATCTCCGCGGTGCCGGCCGACGCGCCGCCGATCCCGCCCAGCTGCGCCTCCACGCGCCCGTGGTCCACCTCTCCCTTGTCCCAGTAACGAGCCTTGGGCTCGAAGAACAGCACCGGGTCGGGCGAGGCGATCGCCTGCTGGATCATGTCGAAGCCGTCCTGCGGCGTCGCGGGCGTGATGATGCGCAGGCCGGGGGTGTGCGCGAACAGCGCCTCGGGGCTCTCGGAGTGGTGCTCGATGGCACCGATGCCGCCGGCGTAGGGAACGCGGATCACCACGGGAAGCTGGATGGCGCCGCCGGAGCGGTAGTGCATCTTGGCCAGCTGCGTCGTGATCTGGTCGTACGCGGGGAAGATGAAGCCGTCGAACTGGATCTCGATCACGGGACGGTAGCCGCGCATCGCCATGCCGATGGCCGTGCCGACGATCCCCGACTCGGCGAGCGGGGTATCCATGACACGGTCGTCGCCGAAGTCCTTGTGCAGGCCGTCGGTGACGCGGAACACGCCGCCCAGCGCGCCGATGTCCTCGCCCATGAGCAGCACCTTGTCGTCGCGCTCCATCGCCGCGCGCAGTCCGGCATTGATGGCTCCCGCCATGGTGAGCGTGGTGCGCGCCGGGCGCTGCTCGGCGGCGGCCGATGCGGTGGCCGGCCTCTCGTCAAGGGTCGTCATCGGGGCACCTCCGTGTCGGCGAACGAGCGCTCGTAGCGCTCGAACCAGGACCGCTCCGCGTCCACGAGGGCGTGCGGCTCGGCATAGACATGGTCAAACATCCCGCGGGTATCGGCGCGGGTCCAGCCGCGCACGGTGGCGCGGGTGCGCTCGCACAGCGCCTTCGCCTCGGCGTCCACGCCGGTGCGGTAGTCGTCGGACAGCTCGCCCGCGGCCGTGAGGTAGGCCTCGAGGCGCGCGATGGGGTCGCGCTCCGCCCACAGCTGCTCCTCGGCCTTCGAGCGGTAGCGGGTGGGGTCATCGGACGTGGTGTGGGCGCCGCGGCGATAGGTGAACGCCTCGATGAGGACGGGGCCGGCGCCGCTGCGCGCGTGCTCGAGCGCCCACCGGGTGACGGCGTGGGAGGCGAGGACGTCGTTGCCGTCCACGCGCACGGACGGGATACCCACGCCCTTGCCGCGGTCGGCGATCGGCACGCGACTCTGGCGCGTCGCCTGCTCGGAGATGGCGTACTGGTTGTTCTGGACGAAGAAGACGATGGGGGCGTCGTACACGGAGGCGAACGTGAGCGCCTCGGCGACGTCGCCCTGGCTAGTGGCGCCGTCGCCGAAGTAGGCGACCACGGCACCGTCACGCTCGGGGTCGCCGGTGGCGACCATGCCGTCCTTGGCCATGCCCATCGCGTACCCGGTCGCGTGCAGGGCGTGCGATCCGATGACGAGGGTGTAGAGGTGGAAGCGGTGGTCGGCGGGGTCCCAGGCGCCGTGCTGAAGACCGCGGAAGATGCGCAGCACCTCGACGAGGTCGACCTCGCGGGTAAGCGCGACGCCGTGCTCGCGGTAGCTGGGGAACACCCAGTCCTGGCCGTTCAGCGCGTGGCCGGAGCCGATCTGCGCGCCCTCCTGGCCCCACGACTGCACCCACAGGCCCAGCTCGCCCTGACGCTGGAGGCTGGTGGCCTCCATGTCGAACGCGCGCGTGAGTGTCATGTCCCGCCAAAACGCCCGGAGATCGTCCGGCGTCAGGTGGGCCGTGTGGGGGTCGAACTGCTCGTGGCCGATGCGCTCGCCGGCCGGGGTGAGCAGTTGCACCAGGCCTTCCGTCGAGAGGGGTCCTCCAGCGGTCACGCGTGCCTCCTTCGCCTCGGCGCGGCCTTCCCGCCGGGTAGGCAGGGGGCCGCGCTCGTAACTTACGCAAGCGTAGGCTACGGCACCGTAGGTTTCAAGTGAGCCGCGCGGAGCGTAACGTTGCTACGGTTGCTCCGCGGGGGGCCAAATGTCGAAGGAGCCCCATGGAATCCGAGATCTACGTGGTCAGCACGGCGGGTCACCCTAACTACGGCGATGAGGTCATCACCGAGGGCTGGCTACGGTTCCTTGCTCGCACACGCCCGGAAGCCACGGTGTGGCTCGATTGCCCCCAGCCCGGACGGGCAAGCATCCTCTTCGCGGGCATCCACGGGGGCCTGCGCACCACCAACACGCTGTGGCAACTGTCCGAGCGCGCGAACGGTGATGACCGTGCCGCGGCGCACGCCGAAGCCCGCCGCCTCGTCGCTGAGCGCGGCACGCCCCGCGAGGACCTGGGCCTTGAGGTCCTCGCATCGGCAGACCTGATTCACATGATCGGCGGCGGGTATCTCGCGGGACGCTGGCCCGCGAATCTCCTCTTGCCGACGCTGGTATCCGAGGCGGTACGGCGGAGTGGACGGCGTGCGGTGATGACCGGCACCGGGCTGCTGCCGATCGATGACGCCGATACTGCTCCCTTGCGCGAGGCGCTCGACGACTTCGCATTCGTCGACGTCCGCGATGCATCATCGGCGGCGACATTCGGGGTGCCCCAGGGAACCGACGACGCCTTCCTTGCGCTCGCCTCCGCGGGAGCGAGATTCGACCGCCGGCCCGCACCTCGAGCCATGCTGTTGCTCCAGGGCGACATCCATGACCCCACCCTGCTCGACTCGATCCTCACGCGGAGCCTTGAGGCGCTGCGGGAGGCCGGCCTTGAGGGCGAGCAGTTGGGTGTGGTCGAGGCGATCGCGCCTGACGATGCGTGGCCGCTCGCCCGGATTCGTGAGGAGTGGTCGGACGTGCGCTTCTTCCCGTTCGCCGAGGTGTGGAAAGAGGGGCTCGCCGCGCGCGAGGACCAGGTCTGGGTCTCGACGCGATTCCACGCGCACCTCTTGGCAGCGACCCAGGGCGCGAGAGGCATCGCCATCGATGGCGGCGACGACTACTACCGGATCAAGCACGCGTCGCTGACCGACGTCGGTACTGGCTGGACTGTCGTCAGTGGCAGCGACGCTGCGCCATGGGCTCCGCCGGCCGTCGCGCACGACTTTGTCGAGCGCTCGCTGGGACTCGCGGCCGACAGGATGGCTCTGGCACGAGACCTATACGCGCGCTAGGGCGCGTCAGGGGCCCCAGCAGGCCGCGCCCACTGCTCCGCTGAACGAGGCAGTGACCAGCATCAAGAACCGCGTCACGCAGCCACGGTGCGCAGCGCGCGCGGCGCCATGTCCGCCATCAGCGCGCGCGCCACGGCATCGGCGCGCGACGTGAGCCACGGCCCGGGCACGTCGGTCACCCTCAACTCCACCTCACGACCGAGCAGCAAAGCGAGCGTCGCCAGCTCTGGGGACGGCAATGCGGACACCGTGCGCACGCCTCGGTCGGCGAGTAGCGCCACCTCGCCAGGAAGGCTGCTGCGCACCACTCTCACGCCGGGGAGTTGTCCCCACCGGGCCACTGCCGCCCGAGATTCACGGTGGTGCGGCACATAACTCACGGGGCCGTCGCGGGTGATGCCGCGCAGCCACGATTCATACACCGGAGCCTTAAGCAGCCCATCGTCGACCATCGGCGATCCAAGGGCCACGTGCACACCCAGGCGCTGTCCCTCGTCCCACTTCACCCCGCGCAACCATGCATGGTCGTGGTGGGTCACCTGAGCACCGATGTCAGCAAGCGCCCGCAGCGGCGCCTCCTGGGCGTACCCGCTAAACAATGCGAGGTCGCCTGCGGCGGCAGAGGCGACCACGCGGCCACCTGCGACCGCGCCAAGCGCGCGCATGAACATGGACTCACGAACGCCGGGGCGCTGGAGCCGGTGGCGCTGGACCAGTTCCCGCACGACGGCGAGAACCCCGGATCCGCCGTCGACCGCGACGAGACTGGAAGTGCCAGTGGCCGCAATCACGGTCCTCACGTGTCCCGATGCGAGGTCACCCGCCAGTCGTCGGCGCGACGCAGCGAAGGGCGACCTGAGCGCGCTGGCCCATGGTCCCGACATCGTCACCCGTCGGGGAAGATGCATGGCCACCGCCCTGCCTGTCGAGCCGAGGTGCGGCACGTCGGCCCGCAGGCAGATCTCGAGCCGATCATCCGACGCGGAGGCGTACTCGACCGCGTTGACCAGTTGAAGGGGAGACTCCACCCACGCCACGCGAACCATGGGCACAGCACACCACCGCGAAGTGAACACCGGGTTGCTTCCCGGCGAACTCTTCGCGGTGGAGTGGTGACTACTTGGTGTCGGCGGCCGGGTTCTCCGCGAACGTCGTACGCCACGCCTCGGGCGACGTCAGTTCCGGCATGCGCGCGCCATACTCGGCTGCGAGCTTGGGCCACTTCTGCCGAAGACGGCGATGGAGCGCGATGCTCCGGCTCAGGTAGGACCGGAACTTCTCCGGGTCACGGATGTACATCGACACGCCGGAGCCGTCTGCCGACGTCACGAGTGCAGAGTCGAGGTTGGACAAGCGCCACCAGCGCGCGGCAGCGCTCGCGACGCGCTCCTCAGGCACCGAAGCCGCATCCTCACGGACGGGACGGAACTGGCGGATGGCGCCCGCAACGGCCGCGGACGCGAAGGACGCGCGACTGTGAGGGGCATGCGGTCGCCTGCCCTTGCGCAGCGGACGACGACGGTAGGTCTCGGGGACCTTCGAGACGTCCTTCTCGATCACGGCGTCAGGGAACGCTGCGCGGCGCTGACGCACGGCGGGCAGCGTGGTGCCGATCGTGGCGTGGAGGTGGTCGGGACCCGCGAGGATGTCCTCGAGCGCCTGCAGGCGCAGGTCTACGGCGGAGTACTGAAGCTGCAAGAGGTGCTTCACGTCCGCGGCGAAACTCACCCGCGGGAGGCGGCCGCCCTTCTTGTACGGCGAATGGAGCAGCGCCGCAACCCACCGATTGCGCTGGTGGTAGTAGGCCTGCCAGTCGATCGCATCGTCCTTATCCGTCCACGGCACGTGCCAGACGGCTGCGCCAGGAAGCGAGACGGTGCGAATGCCCACCTCCGCGGCACGAAGGCAATACTCCGCATCGTCCCACTTGATAAAGATCGGGAGCGAAAGGCCCACCTGCTGAAGTGCCTCGACCGGGATCAGGCACATCCACCAGCCGTTGTAGTCGACATCGACGCGGGAGTGCAGCCACGGGGTGCTGCGCAAGGGGTGCAGGCTGAAGTCGTGAGGACCGCCGCCGCCGTCGACGCCACCCCACCAGAAGAGGTAGCGGTTGACCGTCTCTCCCACCGCGTGCAGGCTGGAGCGCTCGTACATCGAGAACATGTGCCCGCCCACGATGGTGGGAGTGCGCGTGTAATCACCGAAGGCGACCGCTCGGAGGATGCCCTCGGGCTCCGAGATGATGTCGTCGTCGAGCAGCAGCACATAGTCGGACTCGCCGGCCTCGAGCGTCTCGCTCATGCCTCGCGAGAATCCACCGGAACCGCCCAGGTTGCCCTGCCGGATCACTCGGAGCCGGTCGCCAAGGAGCGCCGCGGCGTCGTCGTAGCCGTCCTCGTCCTCCACCAACTGGGTTCCCTGGTCGATCACGTAGATGCGGTCGACGGTGGACCTCAGGGACGTGTCCGCACCGAGCGCGGCGAGCTGGCGCACGCAATAGTCGGGCCGGTTGAAGGTGGTGATGGCGATGGACGTGGTGCCATCCTTGCGGGCGGGCGCAGCGTCGACGCTCCACTCGGCGCTCAGGAGCGTCACCTCGTCCGTCGCCGCATACAGGTCGAACCAGTACCAGCCGCCGTCACCGAACGCGGTCAGCGGAAGATCGACGTCGATCACGCCATCGGCGGAATCGACGAGGGTGATGCGCTGCGCGTTTCCACGCGCGTTGGACTTGTGGACCACGACAGAGGCGGCACCGGAGAGGCGGATGCTGAGGCGCACCGACTCGACGTTGGTCCACCGTCGCCAATACGCGGCGGGGAACGCGTTGAAGTACGTCGCGAACGATGCGGACGCACCCGCCTTCAGCGTCAGCGACCGGCGTCCTTCCACCTGGGCGCCGGCGTCACGCGGCGACAGCGCGGCCGCCTGACCCACGGCGTGAGCCATGGTGAAGTCGACGTAGAGCGGAAGCGTGTTGGGGTCAGAATCCTCGGGCAGCACCACGCGGTGCACCACGCGGCGCGCCGTCTCCTGCGCCTCGTCGACGTCTACCTCAGGTGCCTGTGCCGTCATGCGTTGCCCCCGAAAAGAGAATCAAGCTTGTTGTCGACCATCGACAGCGCGGAGCCGATCGCCATGTGCATGTCGAGGTACTGGTAGGTCCCCAGGCGTCCGCCGAAGAAGACGTCCTTCTCACCGGTCATGAGGTCGCGATACACGGCGAGCTTCTCACGGTCCTGCGGCGTGTTCACGGGGTAGTAAGGCTCGTCGCCACGCTCAGCGAAGCGCGAGTACTCCTTGACGACAACCGTCTTGTCCTTCGGGTAGTCGCGCTCGGGGTGCAGGTGGCGGAACTCGAGAATGCGGGTGTACGGGGCATCGCCGTCCGCATAGTTCATGACCGACGTTCCCTGGAAGTCGCCCACGGGAAGAACTTCCTGCTCGAAGTCGATCGTGCGCCACGACAGGTCACCGGCGGAGTAGTCGAAGTAGCGATCGACGGCTCCGGTGTAGATCACGGGAACCTGACCCACGATCTTGTCCTTCGAGAACTCGTGTCCACCATCGAAGAAGTCGGCCTCGAGCCGCACCTCGATGTTCTTGTGGTCAGCCATGCGCTCGAGCCAGGCGGCGTAGCCGTCAACGGGCAGGCCCTCGTACGTGTCGTTGAAGTATCGGTTGTCGTAGGTGTAGCGAACCGGGAGGCGCGAGATCACCGACGCGGGCAGGTCCTTGGGGTCCGTCTGCCACTGCTTCTGCGTGTAGCCCTTGATGAAGGCTTCGTACAGCGGGCGGCCGATGAGGTTGACGCCCTGCTCGTCGAGGTTCTCCGGCTCCTTGCCGCCAAGCTCGGCGGCCTGCTCCCGGATGACGGCCTTCGCTTCCTCGGGTCCGTATGCCGAGCGGAAGAACTGATTGATCGTGCCCAGGTTGATGGGCATCGGATACACCTCACCCTTGTGGGTGGTGTAAACCTTGTGAACGTAGTTGGTGAAGGCAGTGAAGCGGTTGACGTACTCCCACACGCGCTCGTTCGACGTGTGGAACAGGTGCGTGCCGTACTGGTGAACCTCGATCCCGGTCTCGGGCTCGGGCGCGCTGTACGCGTTACCACCGACGTGGTTGCGTCGGTCCAGCACAAGGACCTTCGCGCCGTACTGCTCGGCCAACCTTTCGGCCACCGTCAGGCCAAAGAAACCCGATCCGACCACGACGGCGTCCGTCATCTGTTTTCTCCCATCATTGACGCGGCGCGCGGGTGCGCACGCAATCGCGACTCAGCGTACCTGGGCCCGTGAACGGTCCGCAAAACGGCACCGACGCGCCTCGACGCGCTACCCGAGCGCGTCAAGGCGCTGGAGGAACGCGGCCATCTCCTCGCGAGTGATCGCCTGGCCAGGTCGGAACTCGGCACCCTTCGCGGTCTCCCAACCCTCCGAGATGCCCTGCGAAGCGAGCCAGGAGATCTCCCGATAGAACGTGCTTGAGGTCTTCACGTCAACGAAGGGCGACTTCGCTGGCGCGACGTAGTCCTCCGGCGCTGCGAGGCGGAAGAGGAAGGCAGCCATCTGCTCACGGGTGGTCTTCGCACTTGGGCGGTACTGCGTGCCGGTCGACGTCTCCCATCCGCGAGAAATACCCGTCGAGGAGAGCCACAAGATCTCCTTGCGGAAGGTCGTCGTGCTCGGTACGTCTGTGAACGACGTCGCGGTGCCGCCGGCGGGCTTGCCATCCGCGTAGCGGTAGAGGAAGGCCGCCATGACGTCGCGCGTGACGGGCGCTCGACGGCGGAACTCGTACCCGTACTTGGTCTTCCACCCCTGGGAGATGTCCTCTCGGGCCATCCAGAAGATGGGTCCGGACAACGCCGCGTAGTCGTAAGAGTTCCGATTGTCGGAGACGTCAGTGAAGGGGTACCCGGTGACCGCCTTGCCGTCGATCTGCGCGACGCGTAGGCGTTGGAACTCCACCAGTGGCACGCCCTCGAAAGTGCGGGTGTCGGCGATAGGCCAACCCCAAGCGCCACCGGGGCCGCCTGCGGCGTCATAGGCCACCGAGACCGCGTAGCCCTTCGTGCGGAACGTGTCGATGCCGGAGCGAGTGAGGTAGAGCGTGCCCTTCGCCATTTTCTGATACCAACCACCGCCGTTGGCTGCCACCCACACCGGCGCGGCGATCGGCGCACCGAGCGCCGCTTCACCGCCACGCTCGCTGTAGGCATCGGCGAGGCGTGGGTAGAGCGAGACGCCCTCGGTGGGGCCGAACCACTTGGTGTAGAACAGGAAGAAGTTGCGGTTGCCGTAGGAGCTGCACGAGTTGCCGCTCCCCAGTCCGGCCGCGAGAGCGGCAGCATTCGGGACGTACGGCGTGTAGATGTAGAGCGCGGCGGTCGCCTGGTTCTCGATGTAGACGTTGGCAGTCCCGCACGAGGGCTTGTTCGGGTAGTAACTAATGACATTCGTGCGGCCCGCGCGATACCCGTAGTTGTTCGGGTTCGCCTGGTAACGCTTGAACTGCTTCGCCGCCATGTACACCTGATTGAAGAAGCCGCTGTACTGGGTGTCGCAGGGCGCCGTGTCAGGGCATGCGTAGCCCATGGCCTTGTCGTAGCGGAAGCTCGAGGGCCAGTCGTGGGTGACCAGGCTCTGCTCCTTCTGGAGGATCACCAGGAGAACCTTTTGGCTGATCCCGCAGGAGCGAGCGACACCATCGATGATTTGCGCCGCGGTCTGGGTCTTGACCGCGTACCCGTCGCAGAACGCGTCGGCGGACTTCTTCGTGGTGCGCTGTCGGTAGTCCTTCAGGCACGTGACATCGGCGGGATTCGAGTCCTTCTCGGGGTGGCACGTCGGCACCTGCTTGTCGAGAAATGCCTGGACTTGCGTCGCCGTCATGGACTTCGAGTCGTAGAAGAGTTGGTCGGAGATGATCATGCCCGCGTCGAACTTGCTCGCAGCTTGCGCAGGGGCGGCGGGGGAGGCGACGGAGACGCCGAGCAGGATAACCAGGACGGCGCTCACGCGCGCCACACGGGACGACCACGTCACGGGACACGCACCTCTTGAGTCGCGGTGACGCCGGTGATGGAGTCCGATGCGAATCGCACCGCGAGCGACCAGCCGCCGCTCGTCAAGTCCTCCAGAGGGATGGAGAGCCCCTGCGCACAACTCGACGACGTCGCGGAACGTGCGGACGGTCCGCTGACGGCGCGCGTCACGTCCCGGCGCGTCAGCGTCATGGTGCACGTTCCCTCGTCAACGACACCGTCGATCACCGCCGCGGCCTCGAAAGCGCTGTCCGTAGTTCCCCACGACGTCAAGGTCATCGGTGCGGTGGCGACCTCGGAGCCAGGCTCCGCAGAGGGCTCCGGCAGCGAAGGATCGGTGGCGACACCATCGTCGGGGTCGTTCGCGGGCTCCGGCGAAACAGTCGCCGACGGGTCAGATGGCGCGGCCGAGGTGTCAGGCGTGGCGGACGGAGTCGGCGTCACGCCTGCCGGCGTGGCGCTGGGCTCCGGGGTGGCCAGCGCGGTCGGCACGGCAGATGCTGCGGTGGCTCCCGGGGTGCCCGTCGCCAGGGGCGCCGCACAACCGGCAAGCATGGGCGCGGTGAGGGCGAGAATGGCCGCGGCTGCGAGGCGTGATCGTGGATACATGAGGTACTCCTAGGGACGCAGAGCGTCCGGCAAGCATAAGAGGTGGGGGTCAACGCGGAGACGCGACACGGCGCGAACGCGAGAATGCTGCGTCAGGTGGGGGGAGCGTCCAACGGGGATGGAAGTTCCGCACCACGAAGTCGCTCGAGGTCGGGGAGTTCGAAATCCAGGGGCCCGTCGGGTGAATGTGTCCACGTGACGCCGCTCTTGATGACCTTGGCAGGATTTCCCCCTGCCACGGACGCGGCGGGGACCGACTTCGCGACGACCGCGCCTGCGCCAATGATGGAGCCGTCGCCGATGGAGATGTCTTTCATCACCATGGCGCGCCGCCCCACCCATACACGGCGCCCGATGTCGACGGTCTTGCGCCCCGCGTTGAGAGGCAGGCCAGTCTCTAGGCTGATGATCCCGTGCTGGTCCGTGCCCTGTACGACGACCTCGTCCGACCACAGCCCGCCAGCACCAATGCTCATATCGGTGTCGCGGAGGAGGATGCGCGCCCCACCGATGAAGGTCCGCGATCCGATGATCAGACTCGACGTACCGGACAGTAGCGCCCGATACTTCATCCGCGAGGCCGACAACGACAACAGTCGGGCGTGCGGGCCCTTGAGGCAAATTTCTTGCTGTCCCGCCTGAGGAGTGCGCATGATCAGAATGCGCGCGTGCGGGCTTGCCCCCATGACCTCGAAGCTCAACATCGATGCGATCTTGGCCGCGTTCCGCTTGGGCATCCATACAAAGGAATCACCGACATCGTGGTGCTCCGGATTGCTGACGGCGAACGCATCGAGGGGCTGTTTCACATATGTGGCGGAAGGAAGCGACGACGCATCGAAGAGGAAGCGCTGCCCATCAAAGTCCTCGAATACGCCGTCGATAATGTCGCGAGACGATCGCGATTCGTCGACCATGCCTTCACCCCCGTGAGCGCACGTTCCCCTTCTACCGCGACGTCGCTTTGGAATGGGGGCGCGTCCGGCAAGGATACGCGTGTGGCGCCGTCAGCCTGGGCGCGACGTCGGCGAGTTCTCGGCTTTGCGCTGTGCGCCGCAAAGCCGAGAACCTGACCTATCGCGTCTCGCGCGACGACACCTCGCCGGAGGTTTAGCCCTTCGAGTGGCGCTGCAGCACGTGCTCAAGTTCGGTCCGCTTGGACCTCGGTACGAGCACCTGCTGGTCGTAGTGGCCCACGGCGATGAAAGCGATGAATACCTCGTGCTCGGGGATGTCGATGATCTTGCGGATCGCCGTCTCCTTCTTGGTTCCCATCGCCGTGTTCAGCGAGCACGACCCGAGGCCCACCTGGGTCAGGCCGAGGAGCAGAGACATCATGAACAGGCCGCCATCGATGAACGGCTGGTTGCGCTCGGGGGCGAAGAGGAAGGCGTCGAGGTCCGCCGACACAAGCAGCAGTCGCGGAGGCATCTCGTACCCGCTGAAACCGCCCTGAATGTCGAGGACCTGCTTGATGATGCGTGGGTCCTCGAACTGGTGAACCCTGGCTCCCTGGCGGTTGCACACCGAGGGTGCCTGCATCGCGATCTGCACGGCTCGGGAAATATCCGCGTCAGACACGGGGTCGCTCGTAAACTCGCGAACACTGCGGCGGCCGTACACCACGTCCATGAAGGTGCGGCCGTCTCCAGCGTCGTCCGTCAGTTCGCGGATGCTGTCCGCCGGCAACGCGCCACCCTCTTGATGCGTGCACGTATCGATGAGGTTCTGGGAGGCCTCGGAGAAGAGCTCCCTGAAGTGCGACACGTCAGTGTTGAGAGCAGCATTGCGCGCAAAGTAGCTCTTCATCACTGCCGCGGAACTCTGCAGGAAGCTGTCATCCAAACTCAGGCCGGCGGCGAGCCACGCGTTCATCTCCTTCGCAAGGCCGGGGACGGCGATCCTGCCGAAACCGGGGCGAAGGTCGCTGCGGCTGAGACCCTTCTCGATGGCGTGAGCATGAAAGATCATGCGCGCACGAGCACCGGAAACGCCATCCGCCGATCGAGCGTGGGCGAAAGATCGGACCTGTCGCTCGTGATCCTTGAGCGCGAGTTCCTTGGCCTGGGCCGAGAACCCGCCTGCGGGGGCGCCAGGCTTCTTGGCCGGGGTGGCCTTGAGCACCGAGACGGGAATCTCGGCGACCTGGAAACCACGAATCTCGGCACCGGCGTTCCATCCGGTGAAGTGCAACGCACCGAACATCACCTGGGTGAGGCTGGGGTCCGTCACGCGGAAGCGAAACTCGTCGGTGCGCCACTTGCGCGAGTTGTCGCTCGTCGAAGCCTTGCCGATGACCTTGAACTGGCCCGTCTTCGGGTTGCGCAGGTGCACGTTGACCGCGGCGCCCTTGCTTCGAGGGGCCCAGTCAATCGTCAGCTGATACGCCGAGCCGGACTTGAGCGGCTCGGGGAAGTCCGTGAACGCGAGGTTCCCGGTCACGGAACCGCCGCGAGCAACCCTGAGACGCGTGCTGCGCGAGGAGGACGAGATTCGCCACGCGGAATTGTTCGAGGAGAAGGCAGGCTGACGCACCTCGAAGCGCTGGCGGGGGGCGAGTGCGGCGGAGTCCTTCTTCTCAGGATCCAACGCCGACTCCAACCACGTCAGCGACGTAGCCCGACCCTTCTCGATGTACTCACGCGCCTTCGTGAAATCAATCTCACGCGTCACATTCGCGTTCGCATCAATCTTCGCAGCATCGTCAGACTCAAACACCCGACGAGTCTCGTCAAAGCCCAACGACGACATCAGGTTCTTGAACCGATCCGCACCACGCTTCGTGTTGTAGATCGACGAGAAAGGCTTCTCAAAGATCGTCGCAAACGCCGACCCGTGGAAACTGTCCGTCACGACATACGCCGAATCACGGTAGGCACGCAGGAAGTTCTCCGGCGCATCCTCGGCCAAGACCTCGGCACGAGGCTCACCCTCGAACAGGGCCGTCACAGCCTCACGACCACCATCAGGGTTAGGGATGACGACGATCTTCTTCACGCCCAACTTGTCGGCAATCGCCAACGCCGTGTCGCGCTTGCCCTCATTCGGGTCCAGGAAGAACACCGCAAGGTAGTCACCCTCAAACGACACCGTCGCCTTGTCAGCAAGCTCGCTGTAGTGCTCCTTGGGCAGCAAGAACACCGGGTCCACCACCAGCGTCGCCTTCGCGCCAAACACCTCACGCGCCGTCTCGATCGCGTACTGCTCACGCACCGAAATCGCCTTGAACTGCTGCAGGTTATCCGCGTGCTTCACAATGAACGGCGGCTTGAACTTATCCACCCCACGGTTACCAAACGACGTGGCATACGCCACCCGGTTGTTGTCCTCGCTGACAAAGTCCAAGAACAAGTCATCGTTCACGCGACCAATCAGCGGGTTCCACAACTGGTCACTACCGACCACAAAGGTCCGCGCAACATCGTTGAGCTTGTGCAACTCCGAGTAGTGCACCTGCTCCGTGTACTCGTAACCCACCCTGCGCGCAAACTGCATCGACAAAATGTCATCGGGCCACGACACACGGAAACCGTTGTAACCCAACGGCTCATGCACCATCAACACCGAACGCCCAAGACTCTCAATCGCTCGATTCAATCCGTAGTAGGTCAGGATCGAACCGTAGTTCTTCCCGTACCACCACCCGAGCACAGCGACATCATGAGTCTTCTTCGGATCGG
>NZ_BBRN01000004.1 GCF_002090175.1 Demequina sp. NBRC 110057
CATTTAAGCGAAGGCCCCCACCACACGGTGGGGGCCTTCGCGCATTCCCCACCCGTCACACGCCGATGCCCGTGCGGCTCGTGGACGCCCGCACTAGGGTGGTTCGCATGGCTGAACGCATCCGCACAGTGGCGCCAGACGACACCAGCCGGCTCGCCGAGATCGGTCAATTGACGGCTCTGGCATATCTGGCTGATGGCTTGGTGGACCAGGCGCACCCGTACATTCCTCAACTTAGGGACGCCCGGACCCGCGCCCAGGAGGCTGAGCTGCTCGTCATGGCCGACGGGGAGAAGGGCGACGGCACGATCGTGGGCACCATCACGCTCGTGGGCCCCGGGTCGCCCCTTGTCGAGGTCGCCCAGGGGGACGAGTTTGAGTTGCGGATGCTCGCGGTGTCGCCGCTCGAGCGCGGCCGCGGCATCGGCGCGACGCTGACGCGGGCCGCCCTGGACATGGCGGTCGAGCGCGGCGCTGGCCGGGTGGTGCTGTCGACGATGGACTCGATGCACACGGCTCACCGCCTGTACGAGCGCATGGGGTTTCAGCGCCGGGAGGACCTTGACTGGGTGGTGGTCGACAACCGTGACGGCACCACGACGCGGGTCACTGCGGGCGACGCGCCCCCCGGGTCCGTGCGGCTGCTCGGCTACGACTGGACTCCCTAGGCGCGGCGAGAAGACGGACACCTTGCCGCGCTTCATGCGCCACTAGACTCGTGCCCATGTCTTCCCTCGAACGCTCCGACGTGGAGCGCCTCGCGGCGCTCGCACGCATCGATATGTCCGACGGGGATCTGGACCGCTTGTCCGGCCAGCTGGCCGTGATCGTTGACGCGGTCGCCAAGGTGGCCGAGGTCGCCGGCGAGGACGTCCCCGCGACGAGCCACCCGATCCCCCTGTCCAACGTGCACCGTCCCGATGCGGTACGGCCGTCGCTGGCCCAGGACGCCGCTCTCGCAGCCGCGCCCGAGGCCGAGGAGGGCCGCTTCCGCGTGCCCCAGATCCTGGGGGAGGACGCATGACCGACTGGACCCGTGCATCGGCCGCCGACATGGCCGCCGCGATGCAGCGCGGCGAGGTGAGTTCCGTCGAGCTCACCCAGGCGCACCTCGATCGGATTGCGGGAGTGGACGGCGACGTTCACGCCTTCCTTCACATCGACGCCGAGGGAGCCCTGGCGACGGCCCGCGCCGTCGACGAGGCCCGCGCGAACGGGGAAGACCTTCCCGCGCTCGCCGGTGTGCCCATCGCGGTGAAGGACGTCCTCGTCACCGAGGGCCTGCCCACGACGGCCGGCTCGCGCATCCTCGAAGGCTGGATCCCGCCCTACGACGGCACCGTCACGCGCAAGCTGCGCGAGGCTCGCATGCCGATCCTCGGCAAGACCAATATGGACGAGTTCGCCATGGGGTCCTCCACGGAGCACTCCGGCTATGGCGCCACCCACAACCCGTGGGACCTCGACCGCATCCCCGGTGGTTCCGGCGGTGGCTCGGCCGCGGCGCTGGCCGCCTTCGAGGCGCCCCTCGCCATCGGCTCCGACACGGGCGGCTCGATCCGTCAGCCCGCGTCGGTCACCGCGACAGTGGGTGTGAAGCCCACGTACGGCGGCGTCTCGCGCTACGGCGCTATCGCTCTCGCCTCGTCGCTCGACCAGCTCGGCCCGTGCGCCCGCACCGTCCTCGACACCGCCCTGCTTCACGAGGTCATGGGCGGCCACGACGACATGGACGCCACAAGCCTCGACGAGCCCGTCCCCGCGGTGGTCGACGCCGCGCGTGACGGCGCGCGCCGCGACCTCAGCGGGGTGCGCGTCGGCGTCATCAAGGAGCTCTCGGGCGCCGAGGGCGGCTTCCAGGACGGCGTGAAGCAGCGCTTCGACGAGGCGCTCGAGCACCTGCGTGCCATGGGCGCCGAGATCGTCGAGGTGTCCTGCCCGTCCTTCGAGTACGCGCTCGCCGCCTACTACGTGATCCTCCCCTCGGAGGCCTCGAGCAACCTCGCCAAGTTCGACTCCGTGCGTTTCGGCATGCGTGTCGAGAAGGGCAACGTGGAACGCACGATGGCCGCCACCCGCGCCGAGGGCTTCGGCGACGAGGTCAAGCGACGCATCATCCTTGGCACCTACGCCCTGAGCGCCGGCTACTACGACGCGTACTACGGCTCGGCACAGAAGGTGCGCACGCTCGTGCAGCGCGACTTCGACGCGGCCTTCGCCGAGGTCGACGTGTTGGTGAGCCCCACCACGCCCACCACGCCGTTCAAGCTGGGCGAGCGCGTCGACGACCCGATGGCGATGTACCTCAACGACATCGCGACCATCCCCGCCAACCTCGCCGGCATTCCCGGCATGTCGCTGCCCGCGGGCACGGCGCCGGAGGACGGACTGCCCGTGGGCTTCCAGATCCTGGCCCCCGCGCGCGAGGACGCCCGCCTGTACCGGGTGGGTGCGGCGCTCGAGGCTGCGCTGGTGGACGAGTGGGGCGGCGCGCTCACCGCGCAGGCCCCCGAGCTGGAGGTGAAGTGATGGCTGGCCTGACGTACGAGAAGGCTCTCGAGCAGTTCGATCCGGTCTTCGGTATTGAGGTCCACGTCGAGCTCAACACTGCGACCAAGATGTTCTGTGGCTGCGCCAACCAGTTCGGCGCCGAGCCCAACACGCAGGTGTGCCCGGTGTGCCTGGGGCTCCCCGGTTCGATGCCGGTGGTGAACGAGAAGGCCGTCGAGTCGGCGATCCGTCTGGGGCTGTCGCTGGGTTGCTCCATTCGCGACTCGAGCCGCTTCGCGCGCAAGAACTACTTCTACCCGGACGTGTCGAAGAACTACCAGATCTCGCAGTACGACGAGCCGACCTGCTTCGAGGGCTCCCTCGACGTGGTGCTCGACGACGGTGAGGTCGTCACGGTGGGGATCGAGCGCGCGCACATGGAGGAGGACGCCGGCAAGAACACCCACGTGGGTGGCACCGGCGGCATCCAGGGTGCCTCGCACTCGCTGGTCGACTACAACCGTGGCGGCGTGCCGCTCGTGGAGATTGTCACCCACCCCATCCAGGGCACGGGTGAGCGCGTGGCCGAGGTCGCGCGTGCGTACGTGGCGACCATTCGCGACATCGTGAAGGCGCTCGACATCTCGGACGGTCGCATGGAGCAGGGCTCCGTGCGTGCCGACGTGAACCTGTCCCTGCGGCCCAAGGCCGCCGCTGGCGAGGACCAGGCCGCGGTGCCGTTCGGCAAGCGCTCCGAGACGAAGAACGTCAACTCGCTCCGCGCCATCGAGCGTGCGATCCACCACGAGGTGGTGCGCCAGGCCGAGCTGCTGCTCGCGGGCGAGCCCGTGGTGCAGGAGACCCGCCACTGGCACGAGGACACGGGGTCGACCACTCCCGGCCGCTCGAAGGAGCAGGCCGAGGACTACCGGTACTTCCCGGAGCCCGACCTCCTGCCCGTCGAGCCCAGCCGCGACTGGGTGGAGGAGCTGCGGGGCACCATCCCCGAGCACCCCGCCAAGATGCGCGCGCGCCTCAAGGACGCGTGGGGCTTCTCGGACACCGACATGCGCGACGCGATCAACGCCGACGCCCTCGACCTCATCGCCGCGAGCGTTGAGGCCGGTGCCAAGCCGCAGGCGGCGCGTAAGTGGTGGATGGGTGAGCTCGCTCGCACGGCGAACGACCGTGGCGTCACGCTGCGCGACCTCGCTGTCACCCCGGCGCACATCGCCGAGCTCCAGTCGCTCATCGACGAGGGCAAGATCAACGACAAGCTCGCGCGTCAGGCCCTTGAGGGTGTGCTCGCGGGCGAGGGATCGCCGTCCGAGGTGGTGTCGAGCCGTGGGCTCGAGGTCGTCTCCGACGACTCCGCGCTCGAGGCCGCCGTCGACGAGGCGCTTGCCTCCCAGCCCGACGTCCTTGCCAAGATCCAGGATGGCAAGGTGCAGGCCGCCGGCGCGATCGTCGGCGCGGTCATGAAGGCCACCCGTGGCCAGGCCGATGCCGGACGCGTGCGGGAGATCATCCTCCAGCGCGCGGGCGTCGAGGGCTAGGAGCAGTACCGCTCAACACACGGCAGTGACGCACGAGGCCGGTGTGACCGGTGGGACATCCCACCAGTCACACCGGCCTCACGCTTTTCACCCGTGTGTTGAGCGGCACACGGCCGGGCGCTCCCGCTAGCTGCTGGCGCGTGCCGCGAGCTTCTCGAGCAGCAGCGCCTGGGCGACGATCATCCGCTCGATCTCGGCGGGGTCCACGCTCTCGTCGGATGCGTGAATGCGCGACAGCGCCGTGTCCTCCGGACCCCACAGCGCGAACTCGGCCTGCGGCGCGACCGAGTGAAGGGTCTGCAGCAGCGGGATCGACCCGCCCGAGCCGGACTCGCCGGCGGCCGTGCCGAAGGCCTCCGTCATCGCCTCGCGGGCCGCGGCGTACCCGGGGCCGTCCGTCGCTGCCAGGAACGGGGGAGCGGCCTTGATGCGTTGCACCTCCACCTGGGCGCCCCACGGCGCGTGCGTCTCGAGGTGGGTCACGAGCGCGTCGAGCTCCGCCTCGGGGTTCGAGCCGGGCACGATGCGCATGGAGATCTTGGCGCTCGCGGCGGGCAGGATGACGTTCGAGGAGTCGGCGATCGAGGTGGTGTCGATGCCGATCGCGTTGATGGACGGCTTTGCCCAGAGGCGATCGCCGATGCTTCCCGTGCCCAGGAGGGACACTCCCGGCAGGAGCTCGGCGCCCGCGAGGAAGTCCTCCTCGGTCATGTCCTCGCCCTCCCACGGGCCGCCGGTCACGCCCTCGATGGCGACATCGCCGGCCTCATCCACGAGGGAGGAAAGCAGGCGTGCGAGCGCCATCATCGCATCGGGCGTGGGGCCGCCGTAGACACCCGAGTGGAGCGGGTGGTCGATCGTGCGCACCGTCACGGTGCAGGAGACGTCGCCGCGCAGCGCGGTGGTGAGGACGGGCTCGCCCACGCGCAGGTTGCCCATGTCGGCGATGACGAACATGTCGCACTGGAACAGCTCGGGGTGCGCCTCGACGAACTCCTCGAGGTTGCTTTCCGTCTCCTCCATGCCCTCGACGATGATGCGCACGGTGCACGGCGGCTTGCCGTCGAAGGCGCGCAGGGTGGCGATGAGGCTGACGAGCCCCGACTTGTCGTCGGCGGCACCGCGCCCGTAGATCCGGCCGTCCTCCTTGGTGGTGGGCGTCCACGGATCCGTGGTCCAGCCCTGCGACGCGTGGGCGGGCTGCACGTCGTAATGGGCGTACAGGACGACGGTCGGCGATCCCTCGGGGCCCTTGAGCTCGCCGTAGATGGGCGGGTAGCCGTGGGGAACTTCGGCGAGGTGCGCGTCGACGATTCCCGCGTCGCGGATCAGCTCGAGCGTGCGCTCGGCCATGCGGTGGACCGGCTCCTCGGGGTACCCGGGGAAGGCGATCGACGGGATCGCGACGAGCTCCTCGAGGTCGGCGACGACGCGGGGCATGAGGGAGCGGACCTTGGCTTCAATCTGGTCGATGGTCATGACAGCCAGTCTGGCACCGGACGGCGGTGCGGGGCGTCCCCTCCAGGCTCAGAACAGCGCGCCGATGACCGCGCCCGCCGCGATGGTGGTCACGGACAGGATCAGCATGGGCACAAAGAAGCTGTGGTCGATCAGCCTGGTGCCGAGCTTGGTGGTCCCCGTGAGGTCGAAATTCGCCGCCGCGATCTGAGGGCCGTTGGCGGGGAGCGTGTAGATGCCGCCCAGGGCCCCCGCCCACATGCCAGTCACGACGCCCGCGGGAAGCCCCGCCGCGAGGCCGATCGGCACGATGGTCCTCGTCGCCGTGGACTGGCTCGTCGTCATGGCCGCGACGAGGAAGACAGCGACCGCGAACAGGAAGCGCCAGTCGGTGACCCAGGCGCCGACCGTCGACACGATGTAGTCCTCGTGAGCGGCGATGAAGGTCGCGGTGAGCCACGCGATTCCGAACAGCGCGATCGCGGAGATCATGCCGGCCTTGAACACCGACTGGCTGGGCACGTCTCCCACCTTCGGCCGGCCGACGGCGATGATCACGGCGCCGACGACAAACATCACGAGGATGATCGTTGTGGTCATGTCCACCTGCGTGGTGGTGCCGTCGACGGTGTACGACGGCCGCAGGCCGGGGAACAGGCCCAACGCCACGATGGCGAACACGCCGGCAAGGAACGTGAGGGCCGAGTTGCGGCCGCGGGTCGTGTACGTGAGGGCGGCCGATGCTGGCGCGGGCGCCGCTGTGGCGGCGCCGTCCGTGAGGGAAGCGTCCGTACGGGAGGCGGCCGAGGCATCGGCCGTGGGGGAGGCGAGGCGGCCGTCGGCGAGGCGAGCCTGCACGTCGGGGTCGTCGACCAGTTCGCGCCCCATGCGGTTGACGACGATGGAGGTGACGACAATGCCGATGACGCAGGCGGGGAACGTGATGAGCAGGATCTGGCCGAGACCGAGGTTGTACGGCGCGACGTCGGTGAGGGTGAGCATGGCCGCCATCGCCGCGGAGACGGGGGACGCGGCGAGCGCGATGCCGGACTGCACGACGGTGACGGTGAGGGGCCGCGACGGGCGGATCCCGTTGCGGTACGAGACGTCGTAGATGACGGGAAGCAGGGGATAGACGATGTTGCCCGTTCCCGCGCCGGCGCAGAACAGGAACGCGGTGAGCGGCGCGATGAGGGTGATCTGGCGCGGCCTGCGCTCGATGACCCGCGCGGCCATGGCGACCATCCAGTCGATGCCTCCCGCCGCCTGCATGAGGGCCGCCGCGGTGACCACGCCGAGGACGATCGCGATCGCCGCGGCGGGCGGGTCGCCCGGGGCCTCGCCGAAGACGAAGATCAATACGAAGGTGCCGACCCCGCCCCAGACGCCCACGCCCACGCCGCTCGCCCGGGTTCCCAGCACGATGGCGCCCAACACGACAAGGGCCTCGAGCACGAAGTTGAGCGTCACCGTCCCACCCCCTCGGGGCCGCCGTCGGCCCCCTACGAGCGACGATAGTCGCCCGGGAGGGCCGACGGCGGGTGGGCTACCCCGCGGAGGGGGGAGTGGCCTCCTCGATCGAGACGGCGGTTCGCCGAGGGTCTGCGGTCGTCACGCGGTGGACTCCACCGACCAGGGTCGTCTCGGTCGTGGCGAGGCGCGTTGCCGAGGTGCCGGTCCACAGGTCGAACTCGCCGGGTTCGACGATGCGGTCCAGGTCGCGACCGGAGAACGCGAGGCGAGCGGCGGGAATGGAGAGCGTCACCCTTCGCGACTGGCCCGGCGCGAGGCGAACGCGAGCGAAGCCGACGAGCTGCGCCACGGGTCGCGTCACGGAGGCGATGCGGTCGTGCGCGTACACCTGCACCACCTCGTCGCCCTCGCGCTCGCCGGTGTTCGTGACGGTCACGGCGGCGGTGATGACTCCGTCGGTCTGCGTTTCCGCCTCGACATCGAGGTCGTGGTGGGCGAACGTCGTGTACGACAGCCCGTGTCCGAACTCGAGCGGACCGGCGGGGTCGAGATTGGAGACCTCGGAGGCCCCGCCCAGGTGGGGGTGCAGGTAGCCGTAGGGCTGGGATCCGGTCGACCGGGGCACCGAGACAGGGAGCCGGCCGGAGGGGTTGACCCGCCCGGACAGGACACCGGCGACGGCGCCCGCGCCCTCCTCGCCCGGGAAGAAGGCCTGGACCACCGCGCCACACCGCTCAAGCGCCCAGCCGATGGCGTACGGCCGGCCGGTCAGGAGCACGAGGACGACGGGCGTACCCGTGGCAAGGACGGCGTCGACGAGATCGCGTTGGACGCCGGGTAGCTCGAGGTCGTCGCGATCGCAGCCCTCGCCGGACGTGCCGCGGCCGAAGAGGCCCGCATGGTCACCGACGACCACGACGGCGACGTCGGCGCTCGCGGCAGTGGCGGCCGCCGCGTCGATTCCCGAGCGATCGTCGTCGTCGACGGCGCAGCCGCGCGCGTAGGTGATCCGGCCGATGCCCTCCTCCGTCAGCGCCTCGCGCACTGTCGGAGCGGCGAACCCGCGCTCGACTCCGGGGCGCTGCGCGAGCACATGATTGACGAACGAGTAACACCCGAACAGTGCCTCGGCGCGATCGGCGTTGGGGCCGACGACGGCGATGGAACGACCGTCGCCGTGACCGCCACCCGACGCGAGCGGCAGGATGCCGTCGTTGTGAAGGAGCACCACCGACTCCTCCGCGAGACGCCGGGCGGCGGCACGATGGGCGGGGGAGTCGAGGTCGACTCCCGTGGGAGCGGGACCGGAGAAGTCCTGGTCGAGCAGGCCGAGCCTGGCCTTCTGCGCCAGGACCCGCTCGGCGGCGCGGTCCACGAGGGCGACGTCGACGTCGCCGGCCTCGATGGCCGACCGCAGCGGCGCAAGGTAGGCGTCGCCTGTGGGGAGCTCGACGTCGATGCCGGCGGCGAGAGCCTGGTGGGCAGCATCGGCGTGATCGGCCGCCACGTGGTGAAGGAGGTGAAGGAACGCGACGCCGAAGTAGTCAGCGACCACGGTGCCGTCGAACCCCCACGTGTCGCGCAGCAAGCCCGTGAGCAGGGTGGGGTCGGTGGCGACGGGGAGCCCGTCGATCTCGGTGTAGGCGTGCATGACGGAGCGGGCCCCGCCGTCCAAGACCGCCATCTCAAACGGGGGCAGCATGACGTCCGCGAGGGTGCGCGGTCCCATCGCGACCGGCCCGAAATTGCGCCCGCCCTGCGATGCCGAATACCCCACGAAGTGCTTCAGGGTGGCGTCGACTCCGGCGGACTGGAGGCCCCGCACGTACGCGGTCCCCACCTCACCGACGAGGTAAGGATCCTCGCCGATGCACTCCTCGGTGCGGCCCCACCGCGGGTCGCGCACCACGTCGAGCACGGGGGCGAGTCCCTGGTGGATGCCCAGCTCCCGCATCGTCTCGCCGACGAGTGCCGCGGCCTCCTCGACCAACGCCGGGTCCCATGCCGCGCCCCACGCGAGAGGGGTGGGCAAGGTCGCGGCCTTCCACGCATTGAGGCCGGTGAGGCATTCCTCGTGAACGATGGCGGGGATGCCCAAGCGCGTCTCGTTGACGAGGAAACGCTGGCGCTCCCAGAGCCACTGCGCGCGAGCGTCCGCCTCGACGGGGTTCGTGCCATAGGCGCGCGTGATGTGGCCAAGGCCGTGCCGCATCGCATCGGCCAAGGGGCCGGTGTGCTGCAGTTCGCCCTGGAGGGGAGCGACGGCGTCGCCCTCCTCGCCCTCCCAGAATCCGACGATCTGCGCGAGCTTCTCGTCGAGCGTCATCCGGGCGACGAGGCTACGGGCCCTCGCGACGGCATCGGCCGTCTGCTCGGTCATCGCGGTCATCCCTTCACCGCCCCCGTGAGGCCGTCGACGATCCTGCGCTCCATCAGCAGGAAGAACACGAGGGCCGGGATCATCGCGAGGGACGTGTACGCCATGATCAGCGTGGTCGCCGAGGCGTACTGACCCTGGAACGTGGTGATGCCGAGCGGCAGCGTCATGCCACGCGGGTCTCCCGTGAGGAGCAGCAGCGGCAGCAGGTAAGCGTTCCACGATGCGATGAACGCGAGCACGCCCACCGTCACCATCCCGGGCCGCGCCAGCGGCAGCAGCATCCTCCAAAAGAAGCCGATGCGGGACACCCCATCCATGAACGCCGCCTCCTCGAGCTCCATCGGCAGGGCACGCAGGAAGGGGCGCAGGATGATGATCGTCATCGGCAGGCCGAAGGCGATCTGCGGGACGATCAGCGCCGGCAGCCCACTCAGCCCGAGGTCCTTCAGCAGGAGGTACAGCGGCAGCACCGCGACGGACAGCGGGAACATGAGGCCGGTCGTGAAGATCATGAAGATCCCCTCCCGGCCCTTGAAGCGATAACGCGCCAAGGGGTAGGCGGCCATCGTGCCGAAAAGCACGACGCCGGCCGTGGTCAGCACCGCGACGAGCAGCGAGTTGGCCGCCTGACGCCAGAACACGTCGTTGGCGAGGATGTCACCGTAGTTGGACCACATGACGGGGCTGGGGAGCCCCGTGGGGTTGGTCGAGAGGTCCTGTTGGGTGCGCAGGCCCCCGACCACGAGGTAGATGATGGGGCCGAGCGTGACGGCGACGCCGACGAGCGCGACGCAGATCGACAGCCAGTTGGCGCGGCCCGCGCCCTCGCCGCGCGCGTAGCGGCGGTGCGGGGGAGCGACGCTCTTGTGCGGGGCCGATGCGGTGGTGGCAGTGGCGGTGGCGGTCATGCGCGCTTCACCTTCCTGGGGGCGTCGGAGTTGTCGCGGCGCAGGACGAACAGGACGTAGAACACGGCGACGACGAACGACAGCATGAACATGATCACGGCGATCGCGGAGCCGAAGCCCCAGTCATTGCGGAAGAAGCCGATCTGCATCATGTAGGTGGCGATGGTCGAGTACTGGCCCGTGGTGCCGCCCTGGTTGAGGACCCACACCATGTCGAACAGCTGGATCGACCCGATCAGCGACAGGAACACCCAGATGCGGATGGTGGGGCCGATGAGGGGAATGTTGATGCGCCACTGGGTTTGCCACCAGCTGGCACCGTCGATCGCCGCGGCGTCTTGGAGCTCCTGGGGAACTCCGGACAGGCCCGCGAGGAACAGGATGACGGCGAGGCCGATGTACTTCCAGGTGATGATGAAGAACACGACCCAGAAGCCCCAGGTCTGATCCTCGAGCCAGCCACCGGCCGGCGGGTGGAGCCCCACGGCGTTCATGAGCTCGGTGGCCACGCCGTTGGGGTCGAAGATGATCAGCCACATGGTTCCCGCGATGACCTCGCTGAGCACGTACGGTGCGAAGAGGATGACGCGCACCGCGGAGCGGCCGGGGAAGCGGCGATTGAGGACGAGCGCGATCAGCAGCCCGAGGGGGAGCTGGATCACGATCGACAGCACCAGGATGCCGATGGTGTGGCTGAATGCCGCCTGGAACGGCTCGGCGTAGGCGGTGGTGAACGCGCTCTTCGTCGCCTCGTCGGTGCCGCCGAAGAGGGCCCGCGCGTAGTTCTCGAGGCCGATAAAGTCGGCGTCCTCGAACTGCTCGACGCCGTTCCACTGGTACAGCGAGTACCGGGCGGCGGAGATCACGGGGTAGACGACGAAGGTCAGGAAGAGTGCCAGCGCGGGGCCGAGGAAGAGCGCGAGCTCTCCCCACAGGCGAAGCCGAGCGCGGCGGGGGTGGTCGCTGACGGGCTGTCCGAGGGCGCCACCCGCCGCCGGCGCAGCTGCGCCGGCGGCGGGGACGGTCCCCGTGCCCGAGGTCTCCAGTGCGGTCACGGAGATCTCGCTTTCTGGGGGTCGGTGCTCCGGAGGGTTTACTGCGTGGCGGCCGCGGCCGTCATCAGGTCGACGGTGTTCTGCGCGTCGCCGGTGCCGGCGAACTGCGCGGCGATGCCGTCGTTGAGCGCGCCGCCCACGTTCGTGCCGAGCAGGGTGTCGAGCCACAGCTGCACGTAGCCCGCATTGCTCGAGGTCTGCGCGATCTCCTGCAGCACGGGGTCGGTGATGGCGTCCGTGGCCGCGGGGGCGACCGGAAGGCCGCCGACGGCCTCGACGTAGCCTCGCTGGACGTCGTCCGAGACCAGGTAGGACAGGAAGTCCGCGCACTCGGCGGGGGCGTCCTTGTAGCAGGAGAAGCCGTCGCCGCCGCCCATGGAGGCGGTGGGGTCACCCTCGCCGGAGGAGGTGGCGGGCATGGGGAACCAGTCAAGGTCGTCGTGCAAGGCCTGAATCGCCTCGTCGGAGCCGTCCGTGAAGCCCTCGTACACGAAGTAGTTCCACTGCCCCATGAGTTCCATCGCGGCCTCGCCGTTCGCGACCATGCCGGCCGACGAGGTGGCGCCGGTCTGCGCGACGGTGGACATGAACTGGTCCTGGAACGGCTCGGTGCCAAGGAAGTCCTCGAGCTGCGTGCCCGCATCGAGCCAGCACGGGTTCGAGAAGTCGAGGGCGGCGGTATCGGTGCTCATGGTGTCCTGCGAGCACGAGCGCAGCGCGAAGTTGTACCACCAATGCGCGGCGGGCCACTTGTCTGCGGCGCCCACGGCGATGGGGGTAATGCCTGCGTCCTTGAGTTTCTGGACGGCGTCGCTGAGCTCATCCATCGTGGTGGGCTCCTCAGTAATGCCCGCCTGCTCGAAGAGGCTCTTGCGGTACCAGACGCCCTCGACGGCGAACTGGAAGGGAACGCCGTACGTGACGCCGTCCGCCTGCCACGGGGCCACCGCGCCACCGAGACGCTCGATGTCGTCTGCCAGCGGCTCCGACAGGTCCATCAGGTAGCCGGCTTCGGCCTGAGCCGCGAGTTCGCCGCCGCCCCACTGCTGGAAGATGTCGGGGGCATCGCCGGACTGCAGCGCGGTGGGAATGCGGGTGCGCTGAAGGTCTTCGTTCTGGATCTGTTCGATCTCGATGGTGACGTTGGGGTGCTCCGCGGTGTAATCGGCCGCGACCTTGTCCCAGTAGTCGCCCAGCGAGTTTTCACCCGTGTCGCCGGCGACGCCGTTGTGCCACCACGTGAGCGTGACCGGCGCGTCGGAGTCGCCGCTTGCCGCGGACGAGGTGGTGTCGGGGTTCTCGGACCCCTCGGGCTCGGAATCCGAGCTACAGGCGGTGAGCAGCAGTGCTGCCGATGACGCGAACGCCACCATGGCGCCCGCTCGACGGAAGTGCGTCATGTTCGTGTCCTCTCAAGTCCTCGTTGACCAGCCGAACACCGGAGAGTCTGACAGCGGGTATGGGTGGTGTCAAACGTTATCGATAACGTTTTCGCAACGAGGATGCGAGGCGCTACGATGCGGGACATGGGACCGCGAGTGAAGCTGTCGGATGTGGCCGAGCGTGCCGGTGTGTCCGTTGCCACGGTGTCCAAGGTGGTCAATGGGCGCTACGGGGTGTCAAAGGACACGATCGCCACGGTGCAGCAGGTGATCGACGAGCTGGGCTACGCGGGGAACCTCTCGGCGTCGTCGCTACGGGCGCAGCAGACGCACGTGCTCGGAGTGCTTGTCGCGGACTTCGAGCCGTTCTCGGCGGAGCTCCTCAAGGGCGCAGCCAAAGCCGCGCACGGCTCGGGCTACGAATTGCTGTCGCACTCGGGCGGGGACACCCACGGGTGGGAACGACGCTCGCTGGCCCGCCTGGGCGGCACGCTGATCGACGGCGCGGTCATCGTCACCCCCACCGTGCTCGACGCCGAGACGGTGGTGCCCATCGTCGCGATCGACCCTCACTATGGGCCGAACCGGTTGCCGACGATCGACGTCGACAACTTCGAGGGGGCCGAACGCGCCGCCCAACATCTCATCGAGCTCGGCCATCGCCGGATTGCCTTCCTGGGAGGGCGCAACGAGCTCGACTCGTCTCACCTGCGTGAGGCAGGGTTCCGCCACGCGCATGCGGAGGCGGGCATCCCGGTCGACCCTGAGCTGGTGGTCGAGACCCGGTACGCGCCCGAAAATGCCGCGGAGGCGACGATGGCGTTGCTGAGACTCGCCGAACCGCCGACGGCGATCATGGGAGCCAACGACCTCACGGCCCTCGCCGCCATGGAGGTGGCGCAGCAGATGGGGCTGTCGGTCCCCGGCGATCTTTCCGTGATGGGCTTCGACGATATTCCCGAGGCCGGCCTCGCCTCCCCGGCGCTCACGACGGTCCGCCAGCCGCTCCAGGAGATGGGTGCAGCGGCGATGCGAATGCTGCTCGATCGAATCGAGGGGCGTGAGCACTCGGAGCACGTGCGGCTCGAGACGTCGCTGGTGTTGCGCGACACGTGCGGGCCACCGCGCGCGTGACACGTGGCGGTTCACCCTGGTTTTGCTCCACGATACGAACCGGTTCGAGCCGCGACACGCCGGGAGCCCCCGCCCGTTGAGCGCGCCGGGCCGGCGTGTCGGGGCGTCGAGTGGTTCAAAGTGTGGGTGATGAGAGCGGTGACGCGCCCGTGACACACTGGCGCGCATGATCACCGTCTCCGTTCCCTCCCAGGAGGTAGCCGATGCCGTGGGCGACCTCGGCGACGACGCCCGGCTCATCGTGTGGAACCCGGCGGCGGGCGAGCCTCCCGCCGAGGCCGACCAGATCCGCCTCGCGTGCCTGGCACATGGCACCGGCGGCCGCAAGGTCTACGGCCGCCTCGCGCAGTTGCCGGCGCTCGAGGCGATCCAGATCCCGTCGGCAGGGTTCGAGCACGCCCTGCCGTTCGTGCCCGACGGGGTTGCGCTGTGCAACGCGCGCGGTGTCCACGACACCCGGACCGCCGAGATGGCACTCACGCTGACCCTCGCCAGCCAGCGGGGCCTCCCCCAGTTCCTGGACGCGCAGCGCCGCGGCCGGTGGGAACCGTGGGCGACCGCGCCCTCGCTCGCCGACAGGCGCGTCCTCATCGTGGGCTACGGCTCCATCGGTGCGGCGATCGGCGCAAGGATGCGGGCGTGCGAGGCGCACGTCGAGGGCGTGGCGCGTTCCGCGCGGATCGCCCCCGACGGCACCACGGTGCACGCGATCGACGACATCCTCACGCTGCTGCCGTCCGCCGAGATCGTGGTCCTCGTGACGCCCCATGACGACAGCACCGACCGCCTCGCGAATGCCGGCTTCCTGGCGGCCATGCCCGACGGCGCGCTCCTGGTCAACGTCGGGCGCGGCGCGGTGGTGGACACGGACGCGCTGCTCGCCGAACTGGGCTCTGGCCGCCTGCGCGCCGCCCTCGACGTCACCGATCCCGAGCCACTACCCGACGACCACCCGCTGTTCTCGGCACCCGGCTGCATCGTGGTCCCGCACGTCGCGGGCCTCAACCAGCTCACCGACCGCCGCTACGTCGACCTCGTCCACCGCCAGGTGGCGTCGCTGCGAGCAGGTCAGGGGCCGGTCAACCGCGTGGCGTAACCCCGGCATCGGCCATCGTCAGGGACACGGCGCTGCCGGCGCCGTTGCGCCACGCGATCCACGCGCGCACGATGTCCTCGATGGTGTCTCGCCTGTCCTCCGCCTCGGCGATGGAGATGATGCGCATGACGCGGCCGTCGCGCGGCGCGGGCTCGAGTCCGGGAAACGTGACGGGAAGCAGGCCCGCCTTGTGGAACACCAGCACGGCGGCCATCGACCCCTGCGGATAGAACGACGCGATGTCGCCGCGGTAGGAGAAGGTGGGGGTCTCCCACTTGATCTTCTCCTCGACACGGTCGTCCGCGGCGAGCAGGATCCAGCGCAGGTGCTGGACGACGTCCTTCATGGGGCTCGTGTAATGCCCCATCCAGAGGTCGACATCGGCGTCGCGCATGCTCCGAACGTACTCCCCGCCGCGCGCCGTCGCTAGGAGGAGCGTTCCGCCTTGGCCGCCTGGTAGAGGTCGAGGGTGATGCGGCGCTCGGTGGCGTGGTCGACGATGGGCGCGGGATACGCGGGGGTGTCCACCTCGGGCACCCACCGCTCGACGTACCGCCGTGCGGGGTCGAACTTGTCCGCCTGCGTCATCGGGTTGAAGATCCTGAAGAACGGCGAGGCGTCCCGGCCGGTCCCCGCGACCCACTGCCAGTTGAGCTGATTCTGCGCGTGGTCGTAGTCGACGAGGGCGCGCCGGAAGTGGTCGGCGCCGCGCTGCCACGGCACCCGCAGGTCCTTGACGAGCAGGCTCGCGACCACCATGCGGACGCGATTGTGCATCCACCCCGTCTGGGCGAGTTGGCGCATACCCGCGTCCACCAGCGGAAAACCCGTCAGGCCATCGCGCCAGGCCGTGAATGCCTCGTCGGCGTCGCGGCCGTCGAGCCAGTCCCGTTCGCGCAGCACCGGGGTGAGGGACTCGCGGCGCGCGCCGGGGTGATGAAACAGCACGTCGGCGTGGAACTCCCGCCAGGCGAGCTCCGACTCGAAGACCCGCGCGCTCGGGTGGCGCTCGCGGGCGGTGGCGGCGAGCACCGTGCGCGGGTGGATCTGGCCGAAGGCGAGCGCCGTCGAGAGGTGGCTCGTGCCGTCGAGGTCCGGCCTGTCGCGGTCGTCGCGATAGCGCCGAAGGTCGTCGGCGATGAACGCGTCGAGGTCGGCCAGCAACCGGTCCTCACGGAACTCGTGGGGCTCGACCAGGGGATCGGAGGCGTCGCCGTGGGCGGCGCGCTGGTCGAGGTCGATGTCGTCCTGGTGGGGAGCGAGCGGTCGCAGGGAGGCGGGGTCGCCGGCGTCGGCGGGGGAGCGCCAGCCGTGCTGTCGCCACGCGTCCCGGAAGGGAGTGAACACCTTGTACGGATCGCCGTCCGCCTTGCGCACGCGGCCCGGCGCGACGGCGTAGGGGGAGCCGATGAGGCGCAACTCACGGCCGTCGGCCTCGAGGGCGGCGGCGGCCGCGTCCTGCTCGGTGATCCCTGCGGGCGTGAACTCTCGCGCCGCCCACACCACTGCGGCCCCGGCCTCCCGGGCCGCCTGGGCAACCACGGCATCAGCCGCACCCCTGCGCACGGCGAGCGCGCCGCCCGCCTGGTCGCGCAACTGCCACAGGACGCGGGCGAGGTGGGCGCTGCGACGGCCCGACCACCGCGTGATGCCGTCGGTCCACGCGAACACCGCCGCCGCGCCGCCGTCCTCCTGGGCGCCCGTGAGGGCGGGATTGTCCGCGAGCCGGAGGTCGCGGCGTGCCCACCACAGGCCGGTCATCGGATGCGTCCGTGGGGCGTCGTGCCTGGAAAGCTCATGTGGGCACCAACCGCAACGGCCGCCCGGGTGTTCCCGGACGGCCGTTGCTGGTGTGCACTGGCGCGGTGGTGTGCACCGCGCGTGCGAGGAGCGGCAGGCCTCCGGGAGGGGGGTAAGAGGGAGGCCGCGCTCACATCTGTTGCCATCCTCTCACGCGCGCGGGCGCGCGAGGGGCGGCGGTGGGGTCAGGCGGAGACGCGCGCGAACTGCTTCACGTGCGCGACTGCCGCGTTGACGAAGTTGCTCAGCACGGCGCGAGCGGCGTCGTCCTGGAGCGAGCCGTCGGCGCCGAAGGCGTCCGCACGGTAGTGGAAGAAGGTCTCGGGCTGGCCCATGGTGGGGGCGTCGTAGTGGCCGAGGATCGCGCGCAGGTGCTGCTGAGCAGCGGCGGTGCCCGACGGGCCGATCGAGGCGCCCATGATCGCGACGGGCTTGCCGGCGAAGGCACCCTCGCCCCAGGGACGGGCGGCCCAGTCGAGGGCGTTCTTCAGGACGCCGGGGATGGAGCGCGAGTACTCGGGGGTGACGATAATGACGCCGTCGACGTCCGCGATGGACTGTTTCCAGTCGCGGGCGACCTGCGGGTAGTCGGCGTCGAGCGCGTAGTCGTAGAAGGGGAGGTCCTTGTACTCGAGGAACGTGAACTCGACGTCCTCGTCAGCGACGAGGTGGGGCAGGACGGTGGCGACCTGGCGGTTGATGGAGGCCTCGGCGATGGAGCCGACGATGATGCCGATGCGGGTCATGGCAGTGTCCTTTCAAGGTGAGGGAAGGGGAGGCGTCGGCTTCTTCAGCGACGACCTCTCCAACAATAGATGACCCGTCAACTATTCCACAATCATGCAATTGCGATCCGTGGCGCTGGTGCGTGCGGATCGCGCTCCGCCGAGAGCCGCGGCGTTACGCGGCGGGGATGCCGACGGCGGGGCTCTGGGGACCGGGGGCCGCCGCGAGGACCTCGGTGACGGGGTCGATCGTCCGCGTGGCCGATGCCACGGCGGGAACCCCGGTCACCGGGGTCGCGATCCTGGCGCGACGCTCGTGCGCGGCAAGGCCTGCCGCCGCTGACACGAGCTGGGCGGCCTCGGCCACGAGGTCGGGGTCGGTGGGCTTGCCCTCGGCGTCGAACGAGGTGTGCGGGTCGGCGAAGAGGACGACCTCGGGCTGCGAGCGCAGCGCCGCGCCGTGGTCCCCGAGGACCCCGCGCAGGTGCTGGATCGACGCGAAGCGCGGCAGGGAGCCCAGGCTGACGCCGGCGATGATGGTGGGCTTGCCGGCCAGTGCGTTGGGGCCGGCGGTGCCGCCCGCCCAGTCGATGGCGTTCTTGAGCGCGCCGGGGATGGACCGCTCGATGGTGGGGGTGACGACGATGATCCCGTCCACCTCGGCGACCTGGCGCTTCCATGCCAGCGCGTCGGCCGGCGCGGGGACGTCCTCGTAGGGCGCGTGCTGGGGAAGGGCGTGCGGGTCGAGCTCCACGATGGTGGTGCCCGCCGGGGCGGCGTCCTGAAGCAAGTGGGCGAGGTGGCGCTGGGTGCGGGCCAGGGGCAGTGAGCCGATGAGCAGGCCGAGCGTCGTCACGGGGAGTCCCTTCCACGGGGCTGGCCGCCCCGGTCGGGCGGCGACTGACCGCTCTAACGCCTCGCCTGTCAGGCGATATTCCCGAGTCTTTAAGGAAGGTGCTTGCCCGCCCAGATGTCAGCGGCGTCCCTCAGGAGAACGGCGGCGCCCGGCGCAACCTCGTCGTAGTTGCGGCGGAACCGCTCGTCGTCCACGTACATCTGGGTGATGCCGCGGTAGGTCTCGGCGGTGGGGGTCCAGAACAGCGACAGCCACTCGTGATGCTGGGCGACGATGTTCTGGACCTCGGCCGAGTCGGGCGTGAGCCCCACGCGAATGGCCGCGCCGAGCGCCTCCACGACCTCGCGGTGGGTGTCGAGGTGGCGCTGCTGGCCGTCCTTGCCCAGGGCGGTCCACTGGGCGTTGGAGCGGTCCACGGCGTCGTCGCCCCAGCGCTCGCGGGCCTCGGGCTCGTACTGGCGGTGGTCAAAGCCGTCGAGGATCTCTTCGTGGGTCATGGTGGTGCCTTTCTCGAGGGAGTCGATGGTGCGGGCCACGGTGGCGGCCAGGCGCGCGTAGCGGTCGCGTTCCGCCGTCAGGCCCGCGAGGTGGTCGCGCAGGTGCGCCAGGGTGGTGGTGGGGTCGTCGGCATCGACGATGCGGGCGATGGTGTCGAGGCCCGCTCCCAGTTCACGCAGCACCAGGATGTGCTGCAGGCGCAGCAGCTCTGCTTGTCCGTAGTGCCTGCGGCCGTCGGGGGAGGTGCGCGCCGGCGTGAGCAGCCCGATGGCGTCGTAATGGCGCAGGGTGCGGCTCGTAATGCCGGTGAGGCGGGCGACGGCGGCAATGTCCAGGGTGTCGACAGCCGATGCGGTGGCGGGGTCCGTGGTCATGGAGCCCAGCGTAGAAGTTGACGCAACGTCAAGCGCAACCCGCAATATGAGGCGACCGCAGCATCGGCCGTCCGGACGGTTCTAGACTCGCCATCATGACGACGACGCCGGACATCAAGCCCCGTTCACGACAGGTCACCGATGGCATCGAGGCCACGGCCTCGCGCGGCATGCTGCGCGCCGTGGGCCTCGGCGACGAGGACTTCGCCAAGCCCCAGATTGGCATCGCGAGTTCCTGGAACGAGATCACCCCCTGCAACCTGTCGCTGCAGCGCCTCGCCCAGGCCTCCAAGAACGGCGTCCACGCCGGCGGCGGTTACCCGCTCGAGTTCGGCACCATCTCCGTGTCCGACGGCATCTCGATGGGCCACGAGGGCATGCACTTCTCCCTCGTGTCCCGCGACGTCATCGCCGACTCGGTCGAGACCGTCATGATGGCCGAGCGCCTCGACGGGTCCGTCCTGCTCGCCGGCTGTGACAAGTCGCTGCCCGGCATGCTGATGGCCGCCGCGCGCCTCGACCTTGCCTCGGTGTTCCTCTACGCCGGCTCGATCATGCCCGGCCACGTCAAGCTGTCCGACGGCACCGAGAAGGACGTCACCGTCATCGACGCCTTCGAGGCCGTGGGCGCGTGCCAGCGCGGGCTGATGTCCGAGGAGGACAGGCTCGCGATCGAGAAGGCGATTTGCCCCGGCGAGGGTGCCTGCGGCGGCATGTACACCGCCAACACGATGGCCTCCGTGGGTGAGGCGCTCGGCATGTCGCTTCCCGGCTCGGCGGCGCCGCCCTCGGCCGACCGCCGCCGCGACTACTACGCCCACAAGTCGGGCGAGGCGGTCGTCAACATGCTGCGCAAGGGCATCACCGCGCGCCAGATCATGACCAAGGAGGCGTTCGAGAACGCGATCGCCGTGGTGATGGCCTTCGGCGGCTCGACCAACGCGGTCCTGCACCTGCTCGCCATCGCGAACGAGGCCGAGGTGGACCTCACGCTCGACGACTTCTCGCGCGTCGCGGACCGCACGCCGCACCTGGGTGACCTCAAGCCCTTCGGCCGCTTCGTCATGAACGACGTGGACCGCGTGGGCGGCGTGCCTGCCGTCATGAAGTCGCTGCTCGACGAGGGCCTCATGCACGGCGACACCCTGACCGTGACCGGCAAGACGCTGGGGGAGAACCTCGAGGAGCTGAACCCCAAGAAGATCGACGGTCGCGTCATCCGCAACCTCAACAACCCGATCCACAAGACCGGCGGCATCACCATCCTCAAGGGCTCGCTCGCCCCCGAGGGCGCGGTCGTCAAGTCCGCTGGCTTCGACAACGACGTGTTCGAGGGCACCGCTCGCGTGTTCAACCGCGAGCGTGCCGCGCTCGACGCGTTGGCCGATGGCACCATCACCGCCGGGGACGTGGTCGTCATCCGCTACGAGGGCCCCAAGGGCGGCCCCGGCATGCGCGAGATGCTCGCCATTACTGGCGCCATCAAGGGGGCCGGCCTGGGCAAGGACGTGCTGCTCGTGACCGATGGTCGCTTCTCCGGCGGCACCACCGGCCTGTGCGTGGGTCACATGGCGCCCGAGGCTGTCGATGGCGGTCCTGTCGCATTCGTCAAGGACGGCGACAAGATCCGCCTCGACGTGAAGAACAAGACGCTCGACCTGCTGGTGGACGAGGAGGAGCTCGCGGCGCGCGCCGAAGGCTGGGAGCCGCTTCCCCCCGTCTACACGCGCGGCGTGCTCGCCAAGTACGCGAAGCTCGTGCAGTCCGCGTCGACGGGCGCCGTGCTGCGCTAACGCCTGACGTTCACGAGGGCCCCGGGGTGATCCCCGGGGCCCTCGTGCGTCTCGGCGCGCTGGGCCTGCCTCGTGCCGCGCGCCCCAGTGGTCACCCATGGCGCGCTCGTCGGTGCGTGTGTGTCCTAGTGGGCGGTGACGGTCTCGGTGCTGCCTCACCGCAGCGCACCGCCGTCTCACCAGGGCACGCCATCGTCTCACTATTCAAGATGGTGAACCACAATGTGAGATTCGTTGTCCAGATGGTGACATCGCCCGAAAAGCGGGCGTACGCTTCAAGACATGCAGACGATTCTCGTACTTAGCTGGCGCGCGGACACCTAGTCCACGTCAGGCACCGTCCGCGCGCAGACCCCGACAGCCACCACGGCCGAGGGGTTTTTCCATGCGAGGCGGATGCGAGAGCCGCCTCACGATCAACGAAGAAACGGGAGAGAAGATGGCACAGGTCAGGGCCCCCAAGCCTTCGGCGCTGGCGACGCCCCAGGCGGGACGCACCGCGCCCGCCGGCGGCACCGCGCCCGCCACTACCGGCCAGGAGATGACCGGCGCTCAGGCGATCATCAAGAGCCTTGAGATGGCCGGAGCGACCGACGTCTTCGGACTTCCCGGCGGCGCCATCCTTCCTACGTACGACCCGCTGATGGACTCGACGACGCTGCGCCACATCCTGGTGCGTCACGAGCAGGGCGCCGGCCACGCCGCCCAGGGCTACGCCCACGCGACCGGCAAACCTGGCGTCTGCATTGCGACCTCGGGCCCCGGCGCCACCAATCTGGTGACGCCCATCGCCGACGCGAACATGGACTCGATCCCCATGGTGGCGATCACTGGCCAGGTCGCGGCGTCGCTCATCGGCACCGACGGGTTCCAGGAGGCCGACATCGTCGGCATCACGCAGCCCATCACCAAGCACAACGTGCTGGTGACGGACCCGCAGGAGATCCCGCAGGCCATCGCGGAGGCGTTCTACATCGCCACCCACGGCCGCCCCGGCCCGGTGCTGGTGGACATCGCCAAGTCGGCGCAGCAGGCGACCATGAACTTCCAGTGGCCCGAGCGCATCGAGCTGCCCGGCTTCAACTCCGGAGCCCGTCCCCACGCGAAGACCGTGCAGGAGGCCGCGCGCCTGCTCGCCACCGCTCGTCGCCCCGTGCTCTACGTGGGCGGCGGCGTGATCCGTTCCGGCGCATCGGCCGGCCTGCGCAAGCTGACCGACCTGTCCGGCGCCGCCGTCGTGACCACGCTGATGGCCCGCGGCGCGCTTCCCGACTCGCACCCGCAGCACCTGGGCATGCCCGGCATGCACGGCACCGTCGCGGCCGTCGCGGCGCTGCAGAAGGCCGACCTCGTGGTGGCCCTGGGCGCCCGCTTCGACGACCGCGTGACCGGCAAGTTGTCGAGCTTCGCCCCGCACGCGACCATCGTGCACGCGGACATCGACCCCGCCGAGATCGGCAAGAACCGTGCCGTCGACGTGCCGATCGTGGGCGACCTCAAGGAGGTCTTCGAGGCCCTGGTGCCCGCCCTCGCGGCCGAGCACCAGCAGCACGGCAAGCCCGACCTCGAGGCCTGGTGGGCTCAGTTGGACGACTGGCGCTCCACGTACGGCCTGGGGTTCACCCGCACCGACGACGGACTGTCCAGCCCCCAGCACGTCATCCAGCGCCTGGGCGAGATCTCCGGCCCCGACTCGATCTTCACGTCGGGCGTGGGCCAGCACCAGATGTGGGCCAGCCAGTTCATCAAGTACGAGCGCCCCAACTCGTGGATCAACTCCGGGGGACTGGGCACCATGGGCTTCTCGGTCCCCGCGGCCATGGGCGCCAAGGTGGGCGAGCCCGACCGCACCGTGTGGGCGATCGACGGCGACGGCTGCTTCCAGATGACCAATCAGGAGCTGGTCACCTGCGCCATCAACGAGATCCCCATCAAGGTGGCGATCATCAACAACTCGTCGCTGGGCATGGTGCGCCAGTGGCAGACCCTGTTCTACAACGAGCGGTACTCCAACACGGACCTGCACACCGGCCACGGCACCCAGCGCATCCCCGACTTCGTGAAGCTCGGCGAGGCGATGGGCTGCGTGGGCCTGCGCTGCGAGTCCGATGCGGACGTGGACGCGACGATTAAGCGCGCCATGGAGATCGACGACCAGCCCGTGGTCGTGGACTTCACGGTGTCGCGTGACGCCATGGTGTGGCCGATGGTCGCCGCAGGCACCAGCAATGACGAGATCCAGTACGCCCGCGGCATCGCCCCCGAGTGGGACCGCGGCGAGGAGGAGTAAAGATGACCACTCACACCCTCTCGGTGCTCGTCGAGAACAAGCCTGGCGTGCTCGCGCGCGTCTCCGGCCTGTTCAGCCGCCGCGCCTTCAACATTCACTCGCTCGCCGTGGGCCAGACGGAGTACCCCGAGATCTCCAGGATCACGGTGGTCGTCGACGTCGACGAGCTCCCGCTCGAGCAGGTCACCAAGCAGCTCAACAAGCTGGTGCACGTGCTCAAGATCGTGGAGCTCGAGCGCGACAAGTCCGTCCAGCGAGACCTCATCCTGGTGAAGGTCAGGGCCGATGCCCGCCAGCGTGCCGACGTGCTGCAGATCGTCGACCTCTTCCGCGCCCACGTGGTCGACGTCAGCCCCGACTCGCTCGTCATCGAGGCCGTCGGAGCCCCCGACAAGCTTCAGGCGCTGCTTGCGGCGCTCAAGCCCCACGACATCCGCGAGATCGTCCAGTCGGGCACCGTGGCCATCGGCCGTGGTCCCCGCTCGATCACCGAGCGCGCCTTCGAGCGCGTGTCCGCATAACTCATTTCAGGCGGCCGATGCCTCGGCCGGCTTTCGTACCCCACGCAAGAATTCCCTACTGAAGGAGTAAGTCCAGCATGGCTGAGATGTTCTACGACGACGATGCCAACCTTGAGCTCATCCAGGGCAAGAAGGTCGCGATTGTCGGCTACGGCTCGCAGGGTCACGCCCACGCGCAGAACCTGCGCGACTCGGGTGTCGAGGTGCGCGTCGCGCTGCGCGAGGGCTCCAAGTCCGTCGAGAAGGCCGAGAACGACGGCTTCACCGTCAACTCCGTCGCCGACGCCGCGCAGTGGGCGGACCTCATCATGATCCTCGCGCCGGACCAGCACCAGCGCACCATCTACAACGACGAGATCAAGCCCCACCTGACCGAGGGCAAGACCCTCGCGTTCGCGCACGGTTTCAACATCCGCTTCGGCTACATCGACGCCCCCGAGGGCGTGGACGTCATCCTCATCGCCCCCAAGGCCCCCGGCCACACCGTGCGCCGCGAGTACGTCGCGGGCCGCGGCATCCCGGACATCATCGCCGTCGAGCGTGACGCCTCCGGCCAGGCCTGGGACGTCGCCAAGTCGTACGCGAAGGGCATCGGCGGCACCCGCGCCGGCGTCATCAAGACCACCTTCACCGAGGAGACCGAGACCGACCTGTTCGGCGAGCAGGCCGTCCTGTGCGGTGGCACGTCGCAGCTGGTCCAGTACGGCTTCGAGACCCTCACCGAGGCCGGCTACCAGCCCGAGATCGCCTACTTCGAGGTGCTCCACGAGCTCAAGCTCATCGTCGACCTCATGTGGGAGGGCGGCATCACCAAGCAGCGCTGGTCGGTGTCCGACACCGCCGAGTACGGCGACTACGTCTCGGGCCCGCGCGTTATCACCCCGGAGGTGAAGGAGAACATGAAGGCCGTGCTCGCCGACATCCAGTCCGGTGCGTTTGCCAAGCGCTTCATCGACGACCAGGACAACGGCGGCGCCGAGTTCAAGGAGCTGCGCGCCAAGGGCGAGGGTCACCCCATCGAGGAGACCGGCCGCGAGCTGCGCAAGCTGTTCGCCTGGAAGGACGACGTGGACGCGGACTACGTGGACGGTCAGACCGCCCGATGACCGCGACCTACAAGCTGGCGCTCGTTCCGGGCGACGGCATCGGCCCCGAGGTTGTCGCGGAAGGCCTCAAGTGCCTCGCCGCCGCGACCGAGGGCACCGATATCGCCTTCGAGACGACCGACTTCAACCTGGGTGCGCAGCGCTGGCACGCCACCGGTGAGACCCTCACCGACGGCGACCTCGAGGCGATCCGCGAGCACGACGTGATCCTGCTGGGCGCCATCGGCGACCCCAGTGTGCCGTCGGGTGTGCTCGAGCGCGGCGTGCTGCTGCCGCTGCGCTTTGCGCTCGACCAGTACGTCAACCTGCGTCCCAGCCGCCTGTACCCGGGCGAGGTATCGCCGCTGCGCGACGTCACCGAGGTCGACTTCGTGGTGGTCCGCGAGGGCACCGAGGGTCCCTATGTGGGCAACGGCGGCGCGCTGCGGGTGAACACCCCGCACGAGATCGCCACCGAGGTCTCGGTGAACACGCGTCACGGCGTGGAGCGCGTGGTCCGCTACGCGTTCGAGGTCGCCTCGAAGCGTGACCGCAAGCAGCTGACCCTGGTGCACAAGCACAACGTGCTGGTGCACGCCGGTCACCTGTGGCGCCGCACGGTCGAGGAGGTGGCGCCGGAGTTCCCCGACGTCACCTGGGACTACCTGCACATCGACGCCGCGACGATCGTCATGACCACCAACCCCGGTCGCTTCGACGTCATCGTGACGGACAACCTGTTCGGTGACATCCTCACCGACCAAGCCGCCGCGATCTCCGGGGGCATCGGCCTTGCCGCCTCGGGCAACGTCAACCCTGACAAGACCGCGCCGTCGATGTTCGAGCCCGTTCACGGCTCGGCCCCTGACATCGCGGGGCAGGGGATTGCCGACCCGTCGGCCACGGTCCTGTCGGTCGCGCTCATGCTCGACTTCCTGGGCTACCCCGAGCTCGCCGCGAAGGTAGAGGCCGCGGTAGCGGCTGACGCCGCCGCGAAGGGCGACGCCAAGCGCAACACGGCCGAGGTCGGAGACGCCCTCGCCGCCCGCATTCGCGGATAGAATTTCGGGCCGATGCTGTGGCCGACTCCCGTAGCCGGCCACAGCATCGGCCATCCGCACCACCCCTGATCCACGCTGGCGGGACATGAGTGTCACTTCCGCGCAGAAAGTGACACTCATGTCCCGCCAGGAGACACCAGAAAGGCTCTGACGTGACCGACACCGCCGCACCGTCCACCGCGGGAGCCTTCGAGGTACGCCCCAACGCGCACGCGCTCACTCCCGAGGCGCGCGCTGGCGCGCTGAAGGACCTGGCGTTCGGCGTCCAGTTCACCGACCACATGGCCCGCATGCAGTTCCGCGACGGCCAGTGGCACGACCGCCGCGTCGAGGCCTACGGACCGCTGCAGATGGACCCCGCGGCGGCGGTGCTCCACTACGCGCAGGAGATCTTCGAGGGCCTCAAGGCCTACCGCTGGGCCGACGGCTCCATCCACCTGTTCCGCCCCGAGGCGAACGCGGAGCGCTTCCGCAAGTCCGCCTACCGGCTGGCGCTTCCCGACCTCGCCGTCGAGGACTTCATCGGCGCCATCGAGGCGCTCATCGAGACGGACCACGAGTGGGTTCCCGGCGTCGAGGAGTCCAGCCTCTACCTGCGCCCCTTCATGTTTGCCTCCGAGGCGTTCCTGGGCGTGCGGCCCGCCGCGACCGTCGACTTCCTGGTGATCGCCTCGCCCGTGGGCGCGTACTTCTCGGGCGGCGTGAAGCCCGTGTCGATCTGGGTCGCGCAGGGCTTCCACCGCGCGGGCCCCGGCGGCACCGGCGACGCCAAGTGCGGCGGCAACTACGCCGCGAGCCTCCTCCCGCAGCAGCAGGCGTACGCCAACGGCTGCCAGCAGGTGCTGTTCCTCGACGCGAAGGACGACCGCTACCTCGAGGAGCTCGGCGGCATGAACGTCTATGTGGTGCGCCGCGACGGCACCGTCGAGACGCCGCGCCTGACCGGCACCATCCTTGAGGGCATCACGCGCTACTCCGTGAACCAGCTGCTCGAGGACGACGGCCGCAAGGTCATCGAGAAGGACATCACGCTCGATGAGGTGCGCACCGGCATCGAGTCCGGCGACATCACGGAGATCTTCGCGTGCGGCACCGCCGCCGTGGTCACCCCCGTGGGCCGTCTCGCGTCGCCCGACTTCGACGTCACCGTGGGTGACGGGGAGGCCGGCACCGTCACGATGGACATTCGCCGCCGCCTCACCGACATCCAGTACGGCCGCGCCGAGGACGTTTACGGCTGGATGCGCCGGGTCAAGTAGTCCGCGCGCCCCTTGGCGGCGGCCGATGTGGTGGTCGCCTTCGCGCGCATGGCACGCTGTGTCCATGAAGATGGCTGGCGGCGCCCTGGTGTTCCTCGCCGAGCTGGGGATGCTCGTGGGCCTTGCCTGGTGGGGCCTGCTCGCGTTCGACGGGGCGGCATCGTGGGCGGTGGGCGTCGGCCTTCCCGTGGTCGTCATGGTCGTGTGGAGCGTGTTCCTCGCGCCCAAGGCAGTGCTGCCTCCGCCGCGGCCGGTCCAGATCTCCGTCCGACTCCTCCTGTTGCTCACGGGAGCGGCGGCCTACTGGGCCGTGGGCGTTCCCGCGCTGGCGGGTCTCCAGGCGCTGCTTGCCGTCGGAGGGACCGTCATGGCGGCACGGGGGAGCGGCCCGGACTGGGATGAATTGGAGGCCCGGCGCGGCCGGTAGGCGCGAGCCTCAGAATCGGCGCAGAATCATCCTCTGGTAGGACCTACGTCGGCGTAACTTACGTATGCGTAGGTTAGGCTGAAGCATGGCTCAGAACGAGATGATCGCCCCCGGTCTCGCGACCGTCGACGACCGCTTCCACCTCGCCGCGATGCTCCGCGCACGCGCGACCGCGAACCCCGTCGGGGCCTTCGCCGAGGTGAAGGATTCCGAGGGTGCCTGGCGCCCCGTGTCCCTGGGCGAGTTTCACGATCAGGTCCGCGCCGTCGCCAAGGGCCTCGTCGCCTCGGGCGTGTCCGTCGGGGACCGCGTGGGCATCATGGGCGACACCAGCCTCGAGTGGTCGGTGCTGGACTTCGCGATCCTGACCGCGGGTGGTGTCACCGTCCCGATCTACCCCTCGTCGTCGGCCTCGCAGTGCGAGTGGATCCTCGACGACGCCGGCGTCACGGTGGTAGGCGTCGAGACCGACGCCAATCGCGATATGCTCGCCGACCTCGAGGACGCCCCCACGCTGATCGCGCTGAGTGCCGCGGGTCTCGACGAGATCGCCGCCTCGGGCGCCGCCGTCACCGACGCCGACCTCGACTCCCGCACGGAGGACGTGCGCCTGGACGACCTCGCGTCGATCATCTACACCTCGGGCACCACGGGACGCCCCAAGGGCGCCATGCTCACGCACCGCAACCTCGTGGAGCACTCGGCGAACATCCAGCTCGACCCTGACTTCGGCGGCTTCGTTGCTGGTGAGACGCGCGTCCTGCTGTTCCTGCCGCTCGCGCACGTGTTCGCGCGCCTCGCGATGGTGCTCGCGCTGTACTCGGGCTCCGTCATCGGCTTCACGCCCAACCACCGCACCCTCGTGGACGACCTTGCGCAGTTCAAGCCCACCTGGATGCCCCTGGTGCCGCGCGTCTTCGAGACCATCTACAACCGCGCCGACACCTCGATGCACGGCATCAAGAAGGTGCTGTTCCGCTGGTCGGCAAAGGTGGCGCGCGAGATGTCCCGTGCCCAGGAGACTGGCGGCCCCTCCGCGGGCCTCAAGGCGCGCTACGCCATCGCCGACCGCCTGGTGCTGTCGAAGATCCGCGCGCTGCTGGGCGGCAACCTCGAGTACGTCCTCGCCGGCGGCGCCAAGCTCACGGCAAACATCGGCCACTACTTCCGCGGCCTCGGCCTCACCGTCATGCAGGGCTACGGACTCACCGAGACCACCGCCGCAGTGATCGGCACGCCCGAGACTGGCCAGGTCATGGGCACGGTGGGGCGTCCCATCGCCGGCTGTGCCATCAAGGTGGATGACGACGGCGAGATCCTCGCCAAGGGCATCGGCCTGTTCTCCGGGTACTGGAATGCGGCCGATGCGACGGCGCAGGTTATGCACGACGGCTGGTTCGCCACGGGTGACCTGGGTGAGGTGGTGGACGGCAACATCGTCATCACGGGCCGCAAGAAGGAACTCCTAGTGCTGTCCTCTGGCAAGAACATCCAGCCCGCGGTGCTCGAGGACTTCCTGCGCTCCCACCCGGCCATCCAGGACTCCGTGGTGGTGGGCGACGGACGCCACTTCGTATCCGCCATGGTGACGCTCGACCCCGTGCTGCTTCCCGCGTGGCTCGCCGCTCACGACCTGCCGGAGATGGACCTCGAGACCGCATCGGTCAACGAGAAGGTGCGCGAGCTCATCGGCCGCGCCATCGCCTCCGCGAACGAGCAGGTCTCCAAGGCCGAGGCGATCAAGGAGTTCCGTATCCTCCCGCGCGAGTTCACCGAGGCTCGCGAGGAGGTCACGGCGTCGCTCAAGATTCGCCGAGCCGTCGTGATGGAGCACTTCTCCGATGTCGTCGAGTCGATTTACGCGAAGAAGAAGCGCGCCTGAGCCCTCGGACGTTCACACCACTATGAAGACGATCGTCATCACCGGAGCCAGCGACGGCATCGGCGCCGCCGCCGCGCGAGAACTGACCCGCCGCAAGCACCGCGTCGTGATCGTGGGGCGCGATGCGGACAAGACCGCGCGCGTGGCCCAGGAGACCGGTGCGGAGTACCACGTCGCCGACTTCGCCGACCTGGCCCAGGTGCGCTCCCTTGCCGCCACCCTGGTGGAGCGCCACCCGCGTATCGACGTGCTCGCGAATAACGCCGGCGGCGTCATGGGGGAGCGGTCGGTCACGGTCGACGGCTTCGAGAAGACCTTCCAGATCAACCACCTCGCGCCGTTCCTGCTGACGCGCGAGCTCCTGCCCGCACTGGAGGCCGCGCAGGCGACAGTCATCCAGACGTCGAGCATGGCGGCGCGGCTTTATGCCGACCTCGACCTTGGCGACCTCCAGAGCGAGGACGGCTACTCGGCCATGCGGGCCTACGGCAATGCCAAGCTCGCCAACATCCTCTTCACCGAAGAGCTCCAGCGCCGCCACGGGGACACGCTTGCCGCGGTCTCCTTCCACCCCGGTCTCGTCGGCACCAACTTCGCCTCCGAGGCCCGCGGCGCGACCCACTTCTTCTACCACGGGCCCCTCAAGCGAATCCTGATGCGGACCCCCGCCCAGGGCGCCGATCAGCTCATCTGGCTCGCCGGCGGGACCCCCGGTGCGACCTTCGAGCCGGGCAGGTATTACGTCGACCGCAAGGTCGCCACGAAGGTCAACCCGATGGTCGGAGACGCGACCGTCGCGGCCGAACTCTGGGAACGTTCCGAGGACCTTCTCGACCACTAGGGGCCTGCCTACCAGGCAGGATGCGACGGGTGGAATTTTCCACCCGGGATCCGTGGTTGAATCGCCACATGAACGCCCCCACCCACAGCACGCTGTCCATGCCCGCGCTCCGCGCGATGTGCATGCCGTGTTGTCGCGGCGTCATGATGCGCTCCTGCTGACCGGACACACGGCTACCCGCCACCCCGTCACCTGAGCCCGGCCGCCCGGCTCTGAGCCGCATCGGCCACCCCGTCGCCCCGCGCGACCCTGGCTTGTCGCCATCCCCCCCCTGACATCACGTCACCGCACGCATCGGCGTGCGTCCGGCGCGGCCGTCGCCATCCGCGCCGGCCCACCGTCACCACCAATGAAGGAAGATTCATGAACCTCCGTCTCGCCCTGCCCGTCACCCTCGTCGCCTCCTCGCTGGTGCTCGCCGCGTGCTCCACCGACGCCGACGAGGCGACCAGCGACTCGTCCGCCGCCGCGGCCACCGACACCTCGCTGACCGACGTCCAGGACGCCGGCGTGATCGTCGTCGGCACCGAGGGCACCTACCGCCCCTTCACCTTCCACGCCGACGGCTCTGGCGACCTCACCGGCTACGACGTCGAGGTGGCTCGCGCCGTCGCCGACCAGCTGGGCGTCGAGGTTCAGTTCGAGGAGACCCAGTGGGACGCGCTGCTCACCGGACTCGAGGCGGGCCGCTTCGACGCGGTCTTCAACCAGGTGGGCATCACCCCCGAGCGCGAGGGCACCTACACGTTCTCGACGCCCTACACCTACTCGAACGGCGTGCTCGTGACGACGGCCGACAACACCGACATCGCCTCCTTCGACGACCTTGAGGGCCGCACGCTCGCCCAGTCGCTCACCTCCGCGTTCGGCCAGCAGGCCAAGGACGCCGGCGCGAACATCGAGGCCGTCGAGGGCTGGGCGCAGTCCGTCGAGCTGCTCCAGCAGGGTCGCGTCGAGGCCACCATCAACGACAAGCTCACGTGGCTCGACTACGTCACCACCCACGGCGAGAACGGCCTGAAGGTCGCCGCGGAGACGGACGACTTCTCGCGCAGCGCCGTGGCCCTCGCCGGTGGCGACCAGGCCCTCGCGGACGCGATCTCTGACGCCCTCGCGACGCTGTCCGAGAACGGTACGCTCGCCGAGATCTCCGGCGAGTTCTTCGGTGACGACGTCTCGGTGGAGCCCGCCGCCTGATGAGTATCGACTGGCCCCTGTTCTGGGACTCGGCGGGACCGCTCGCGGCCGCCGCGGTCGCCGTCACCATCCCGCTCGCGATCCTCTCGTTCGCGATCGGCATGGTGCTGGCGATCGCGGCAGCGCTGGCCCGCCTGTCCCGCAACCGCCTGCTCGCCGGCGTGGCGCGCCTGTACATCTCCGTGATCCGTGGCACCCCGCTGTTGGTGCAGCTGTTCGTGGTGTTCTACGGGCTGCCGTCGCTGGGGATCACCATCGATCCGTGGCCCTCGGCCGTCATCGCGCTGTCGCTCAACGTGGGCGGCTACGCGGCTGAGGTGGTGCGTGCGGCTGTCCTGTCGGTGGACAAGGGCCAGTGGGAGGCCGCCTACATGGTGGGGATGCCGCGCCGCACGGCGCTGCGCAGGGTGATCCTGCCGCAGGCCGCGCGGGTCGCGGTGCCCCCGCTGTCCAACACCTTCATCTCGCTGGTGAAGGACACGTCGCTCACCTCGCTGATCCTGGTGGGCGAAATGTTCCGCAAGGCGCAGGAGATCGCGGCCTTCACCCAGGAGTTCATGCTGTTGTACGTCGAGGCGGGCCTGATCTACTGGGTCATCTGCCTCGCGCTGTCCACGGGCCAGAGCGCCCTCGAGAGGAGGCTCGACCGCCATGTCGCCGTCGCCCGCTAAGTCCCTGCTGTCGGTGTCCGCCGTCTCCAAGGCATTCGGCGATCACCAGGTGCTGCGCGCCGTCGACCTCGAGGTCGCGCGCGGCGAGGTGGTCGCGATCATCGGCGCCTCCGGCTCCGGCAAGACCACGCTGCTGCGCAGCCTCAACGGCCTCGAGACGCCCGATGCCGGGGTCATCACCGCGGGTGACGTCGCCGTGGACTTCGGTGCCCTCGCGGCGGCGAAGCCGTCGGCCGCTGACCGCCAGCGCGCCGCGCTGCGCGACAAGTCAGCGATGGTGTTCCAGCACTACCACCTCTTCCCGCATCGGACCGTCCTGCAGAACGTCACCGAGGGGCCCATCGTCGTTCAGAAGCGGCCGCGCGAGGAGGCCGAGCGCGAGGCCTACTCGCTCCTGAAGCGCGTGGGCCTGGCCGACAAGGCCGACGCCTACCCGCACCAGTTGTCCGGCGGACAGCAGCAGCGCGTGGGAATCGTCCGTGCGCTCGCCCTGAAGCCCGCGCTGCTGCTCTTCGACGAGCCCACCTCGGCCCTGGACCCCGAACTCGTGGGGGACGTGCTGCTGCTCATGCGCGACCTCGCCGCGGAGGGGTGGACCATGGTGGTCGTGACGCATGAGCTGCAGTTCGCGCGCGAGGTTGCCACGCAGGTGGCATTCCTCGATGCGGGAAGTGTGCTGGAGGTCGGCCCGCCCGCGCAGGTGCTCGGCGAGCCTCGCGAGGAGCGCACGCGCCAGTTCGTGAGGCGGCTGACGCACCCGATGTAGCCCGTGCGTCCCTGTGGGCGCTCGCGGCGCGTTTTCGTGCCGCGACGCGCCCCAGTGGACCCTCGCGGTGGAATCCTCTCCGCACGCCAGACGTTGCCCACCCAAGGCAACCGAAGGAGTGACGATGCAGGTGAAGGATCTGTCCCTGGCCAGCCCCGACATCGCCGACGGAGAGCGGATCGACGACCGCTTCGCCGGCCAGGAGGGCTCCGTGACGCCGCGCATGGTGGTCTCCGGGATCCCCGAGGGCACGGTCGAGCTCGCACTGATCTGCCACGATCCCGACGCTCCGCTGCCCGCGGGATTCACCCACTGGACCCTGTACGGGATCCCGGCCGTCGAGGGCGAGATCGACGTGACGGCCGCCAGGCCGGGACCGAACGATGACGGGGGAGCGGGCTATGTGGGTCCCTTCCCTCCCGCAGGCCACGGCGATCATCGCTACTACTTCTGGGTCTACGCGCTGAGCGAGCCCGTCGACGGCGAGCCCACACGGTCGGGGTTCCTCCACCACAGCGCCGATGCGGTCATCGAGCAGGCGCGCCTAACCGGGACCTACTCGGCGTAGGCGCGCCCCATGGCCAGGGTGCGAGACCAGGGTCGCTACGACGCGGCTGAACGCGCGATGTGGGCCGCCCGCGGCATCGAGCCGCGCGAGCATCGGGTCCCCGTCGGGACTGGTGCGGTACGGGTGCTGGAGCATGGTGCGGGCCGCGACGTCGTGTTCGTTCACGGCACCCCGTCCGCGGGAGGGATGTTCGCGCCTCTCATCGAGCAGACGCGCGGCGTCCGCGCGCTCGTGGTGGACCGCCCGGGCTGCGGCGGCAGCGATCCCGTGGACTGGGGCCGCGGCGCGACGGCGCTGCGGGCCGCCGCCTCGGGCTTTCTCGCCGCTACCGTCTCGGCGCTCGCGGACGGGCCGGTGGACCTCGTCGGAAGCTCCGCCGGGGCGATGCCCGTGCTGTTGCTGGCGGCCACCCGGCCGGACCTCGTGCGGTCGGTGACCCTCGAAGGCGCCCCTGCCGTGCGCGGCATGCGGCTGCCCTGGCACATGCGTGCCGCGACCGTGGCCCCCGTGGCGAGCGTCGTCGGGCGCTTCCCCTTGGGAGAGCGCGAAATACGCAGGTTGCTGCGCATCATCGGCCATGGGCCGGCGCTGAAGCGTGGCGCCCTGGGCGACGAGGATTTCGCGTGGCGCGTCGCCCTGGCACGGGACACTCCGACGTACGCCAACGACCTCGCCCTCATGCGCGCGGTCGCATCCTGGCGCGGGCTGCGTCGAGGCTGGGCGGTCGGCGCCGATGACCTCGCCGCCGTGGGGATGCCACTGCTGTGGATCATCGGCGATCGCGACCCCTTCGCGTCGGAACAGCGCGTGCGTGACTGGGCTTCCGGTGTGCCGTCGAGCACGGTCTGCGTCCGCCCGGGCGAGGGCCACATGCCGTGGATCGATGCTCCCGACGAGCACGCACGCCTCCTCGAGCGCTGGTGGGCCACCGTGCCGGTGGTGGTCGCCTGACGTCGCACCCCGCGCTACGGTGGGCGCACCGGCGGCGACGATGCCTGCCGGAAGGGGGAATGCGATGACGCACGTCGACCAGGCGCGAGGTAACCGGCGCGGGTGGCGCGGTTTTTGGGAAGTCGGCGGGCTCTGGCGCGCGCTCGCCGCGGCAGGGATCTTTGTGGTCGTCACCTTCGGCATGGGATGGCTGCTGCCGGTTCTCACCGGTGTCGAGGCGGAGGCCGATGCCACACTCGGCGGGTTCTGGACCATGGCTGTCGGCGGAATTCTTCCTCCGGCGATCGCGGGAATCGTCACGCTCCTGCTCGTGCGCTCCCTGGGATGGACGCGGGAGATCTTCGGGCCGCAGCCCGTGCGGTTCCGTCGCCGCGGCCTGTGGATCGGCCTGGGCCTCATCGTGGCGTTGCTGGCCGTACGTCTGGTGATCGTCGACTATGGGTCGATCTCGCTGGGCACCATCGGCCTTCTCGCGGTCTTCGTGGCATGTGTGGGTTTCTCCGAGGAACTCGCCTTCCGAGGTGTCGTCACGCAACTGCTGCGCCGCGGAGGCGATCGAGAGCGCGATGTCGCGCTGGGCGCCTCAGCGATCTTTGCGCTCGTGCACGTTGGCAACTGGGTGGGGCTCGAAGGGCTCAGCCCGATCAACGGCATCGGCATCGTCTTTCAACTCGTTTTCGCGTTTGCCTGCGGCGTGCTCTTCCACGTGGTCCTCGTGCTGACGGGGCGGCTCGTGTGGCCGATGGTCCTGCACGCCGCCATCGACTTCGCCTCGCTGGCGGTCGTGGCGCAAGGGGTGGACCTCCTGCCGGGAGAGGGCGCGGTGGGAGCGGCTCTTACGGTCATCTTCACCCTCATGGCGGTCGTGATCGGCATCACGATGCTGTTTCTGATCGACGGGCGCGTGGGGCGTGAGGCGTACGGCCTGCCCGAGCCCGACCCGGAGCGCGCTCAGACGACGTCGTAAACCAGCGTCACCTGGCCGGTCTCGAGGGGAGTGGCCGACACGAGGTTGAGGCGTCGCCGCGTGAAGTCGAGATCCCACAGCGGAATCCCCTGGCCGATGGCCACCGGCGTCACGCGAAGCCTCACCTCGTCGACGCGGCCGGCCTCCATGAGCGTGCTCGCGAGTTGGAGGCTTCCCCACAGGATGATGTCGCGGCCGTAGCTCTCCTTGAGACGGTCCGCGGTGGCGATGGGGTCGCCGGGCTCGACCGTTGCGGGGGAGTGGTCGCCCCACGGCGCCTCGGGCAGAGTCGAGGAGACGATGTGTTTGGGGAGGTGGTTGATGGGCTCCGCCAAGGGATCGGCCGATGCGGTGGGCCAGTAGGCGATGAACATCCGGTACGTCGTGGCGCCGAGCAGGATCGCGTCGGTGTGTTCCAGCTCGCCGAGTGCCTGCTCCACCATCGGGCCCGGCTCGGACACCGAGCCATCCACCCAATCGAGTTCGCCGCCCGGCCCTGCCGCGAACCCGTCGGCGGTGACGTGCTGTTCGACGATGAGACGTCCCATGCTTCGCAGGGTACGTCCGGCGCGTCGGTGGCGCTCTGTGAGAGGCTGGCGCCGGACCTGCATCGCGGGAGGTGTGCGTGGAATTCGAACCGGTAGACATCAGGATCACGCTTGCCGTCGTCGCGGGCGGCCTCGGGCTGGTGGCGGCCTGGATGGGCGAGTGGCTGCTTGTCGCGGTCGCGGCGCTTGCCGCAGGCAATGCCGTCAGGCAGGTGGTGCGCGAACGGCGCGAGAAATCGAAGCGCCACGGCCCCGATGTGGAGGATGCAGGGGCCGACGCGCCGCATTAAGGTCCATGCTTCGCGCCATGTCGAGTTCAGTGTGGCAAGCTGCTCGATGTGTCAGACATCGCGGGGTCGACCTGGCTATTGATGGCCGCTGGTGACAATCGCGGCCACGGAGGAAACGCGGGATACGACGACCAAGTCGACGCGTATTACTCGTGGGACAGCAATGTTCCTAATGCGAAGAAGATCTCGCCGGGTGACGTGGTCGTGCTCTGGGACAAGGAGCGGGTGCTCGGTGTCTCTGTGGTCGAACAGATCGACGTCTCGCGAGGCACGAAGGTCCTCAACCGTTGCCCGGCGTGTGGCACTACTCGGATCGCTGTGCGCAAGTCAGCCACTCCGCGCTACCGCTGCATGAAGGACGGTTGTCACGCCGAGTTCAACGACCCCTCGATCGACGTGGTCGCGGTCGACCAATATGTCGCGCGTTACGACGCCGCGTGGACCAGCCTCGACGGCGTGGTCGACACGGCACTCGTCAAGGCGCTCGCGGTGCATCGGGGCGATTTCAATGCGATGCGTCCGCTCGATGGGGCCAAGTTGCGCTTGGCCTTGGGTGATCGCCACGCGCAAAGGGCACTCGCACGCATCGACGCGCGCGAGACGAGCATGGTGCCGTTGGCGCACGCTGGGACGGCGGTCGACTTCACCCAGGGTTTCGTTCACTCTGTGGTGCGGGTGCGACGTGGCCAAACAAAGTTCCGGGAGCACATCCTCGCGTTGCAGGGCGAAACCTGCGCCTTTACGGGCCCTGCGCCGCGTCGCGCGCTCGAAGCCGGTCACCTCTACTCTTATGCGCGCCTCGGCGAGCACCACGCGCACGGCGGGATGATGCTGCGACGCGACATTCACCGACTGTTTGATGACGGCCTCATCGCGGTGGACCCTGGGCGGCTCGTGGCCGACGTGTCGCCCGAGTTAGAGCGCTATCCCCAGTACGCCCGGCTTCATGACGCACCGCTCTCGATCGATGTCCGTGACGACCAGGTCGACTGGCTTGCGCGACATTGGAACGAGCATCGCGTCACTCCCGCCATGTCCGACTCGTGAGGCGTGCGGCTCCCAGGAATACCAGCGCGCTCTCGCCACGTTGCTCCCACCATGACAACTCTTGGGATCATCGGCGCAGGCAACATCGGTTCGAACGTCGCGAAGGCGGCCCTCGCTGCAGGGCATGACGTGGTGATCGCCAACTCGCGCGGTCCGGAGACGCTGACGGACCTCGTCGGCGAACTCGGGGATCACGCTCGTGCCGCCACGATCGAGGACGCGGCCACCGCTGGCGACCTGGTCCTCGTCGCGATTCCCCTCGCGGCGATCGACACGCTCCCCACCGCGCCCCTCGCCGGAAAGGTCGTCCTCGACGCCAACAACTACTACCCGGGACGCGACGGGCGTATCGCAGCGCTCGACGAGAACCTCGAGACCACCAGCGGCCTCCTCCAGCGACACCTTCCTCAGTCCCACGTGGTGAAGGCGTTCAACCACATCAACGCGAGGGATATCCCGGCCGACGCGACGCCCGCGGGCACCGCGGACCGCCGCGCGCTCGGAATCTTCGGAGAAGACCCCGACGCGAAGCGGGTCGCGGCAGCGTTCCTCGACAGCGTCGGCTACGACGCGGTGGACCTGGGCGGGCTCGCCGAGAGCTGGCGGCTCGAGCGCGACACGCCTGGGTACGGCAAGCCGATGACGGCGGCACAGGTCCGCGAGATCGCCGCCGCGACCGAACGGGTCGTCCAGCAGTAGCGAAACGCCAACCACGGGCCCCTGACGCACCCGGCGTCAGGGGCCCGTCAGCGTTTCCGCACACCCCGTCAAGGAACCGTTAACGCCCCCGGTTGGCGCCGTATCCCGCGAGTAGACCGGGAGCCGTGAACGATCTGATCTACATCGCCCTCACGGTCGCCGCCTTCGGCGTCCTCGCCCTCCTTGTCCGCCGCGGTGCCAAGTGAGCGCCGCGGACCTGGGCTTCATCGCCGCCCTCGCCGCGGCGGCCATCTATGTGGTCGCGCTGATGCTGCGCGACGCCTCGGGGCGGTGACGCGATGACCGCGACTACCTCCGACGCCCTCGCCGCCGTGGGCCAGGCCGGCATCCTCATCGCGTTGCTCGCCCTCGCACATGCGCCGCTCGGCGGCTACATGGCCCGCGTCTACTCGTCTCCCCGCCACTGGCGCCTCGAGGCCGCCTGGTATCGCGTGCTCCGCGTCGACGCCACCACCGATCAGCGCTGGCGCACGTACGCGACGCAGGTCCTCGGGTTCTCGCTCGTGTCCGTGCTCGCGCTGTACGGGCTTGGGCGACTGCAGGCGTACGTGCCGTGGAACCTCGGATTCAGCGGGCTCGACCCCGCGGGCGCGTGGAACACCGCCATCAGCTTCACGACCAACACCAACTGGCAGTGGTACTCGGGCGAGGCCGCCACGGGTCACCTGCTACAGATGATCGGCTTCACGGTCCAGAACTTCGTCTCGGCGGCCGTGGGGCTCGCCGTGGCCGTCGCCCTCATCCGCGGCTTCGCCCGCTCCGGCACGGACGGACGCATCGGCAACTTCTGGGCCGACCTCACCCGCGGAGTGGTCCGCATCCTCCTGCCGCTCTCGGTGGTGGCCGCCATCGTGCTGGTCGCCCAGGGCGTCATCCAGAACCTCGACCCGCACTCGACCATCGCGACCCTGCAAGGCGGCAGCCAAACCGCCCTGGGCGGTCCTGTCGCCTCTCAGGAGGCCATCAAGGAGCTCGGGACCAACGGCGGCGGCTTCTTCAACGCGAACTCGGCGCACCCCTACGAGAACCCCACGCATTTGACCAACCTGTTCGAGATCTTCCTCCTGCTCCTGATTCCCTCGGCGCTGCCGCGGACGGTCGGCATCATGGTGGGCGACCGCCGCCAGGGCTGGGCCATCCTCGGCGCCATGGCGACCATCTGGGTGGGCGCGCTCGTGCTCACCACCTGGGCGGAGATGGCGGGGCCCGGCACCGCGCCGCAACTCGCTGGCGCCGCGATGGAGGGCAAGGAGACCCGCTTCGGCACCGCCGCCAGCGCCCTCTTCGCCGTCTCGACGACGGCAACCTCGACGGGCGCGGTCAACTCCATGCACGACTCGTACACGGCACCAGGAGGCGCCGTCCTCATGGTCGACATGCTGCTGGGCGAAGTTGCGCCTGGCGGCGTGGGCGCGGGCCTGTACGGCATGCTCATCATCGCGATCCTCGCCGTCTTTGTCGCGGGCCTCATGGTGGGCCGGACCCCCGAATACCTGGGCAAGAAGATCGGCCAGCGTGAGATGACGCTCGTCGCGATGTACGTCCTCACCACGCCGGCCATCGTCCTCACGGGCGCCGCGCTCGCGGTCTCCGTCGACCCCGGCGTGGCGGGTATTCAGGAGGACGGCCCGCACGGGCTGTCCGAGGTGTTGTACGCCTTCGCGTCCGCGGGCAACAACAACGGCTCGGCCTTCGCGGGCCTCGCCACGGGCACCGGCTTCTACAACACCGCGCTCGGCGTGGCCATGCTTCTCGGGCGCTTCGTGCCCATCCTCATCGTCCTCGCGCTCGCCGGACGAGTGTCCTCGCAGCGCACGGTGCCGACCTCGGCCGGCACCCTTCCCACGCATCGGCCGCTGTTTGCGGGCCTCGTCGCCGCGGTAGCGGTGGTCGTCGTGGGCCTCACCTTCCTGCCCGTCCTGTCCCTCGGTCCCCTCGCGGAGGCGCTGTCATGACCACCACCCTTACTCCGGCCGATGCCCCGGCTCCCGCCGCTCCCGCCGCGCCCTCGCGTGGGCTGAGCTGGACCCAGGTCCGCACCGCCCTCCCGGGCGCCGCCCGCGGGCTCGATCCGCGCAAGCTGTGGCGCCAGCCCGTCCTGCTCATCGTCGAGGCGGGCGCGGCCCTCACGACAGTCCTCGCGATCGCCCAGCCGAGCGTCTTCGGTTGGCTCGTCGCGCTGTGGCTGTGGGCCACCGCCTTCTTCGCGGCGCTCGCCGAGGCGATCGCGGAGGCCCGCGGCAAGGCTCAGGCCGCCTCGCTGCGCGCCACCCAGCAGCACACCGTCGCGCACCTTCTGGCGGCAGACGCCGACCTCGACGCCCCCGCGTCGTGGACGGCCGTCGAGGTCCCCTCGTCCGAGCTAACGGTGGGCGCCCTCGTGGTGGTCGAGGCAGGCCAGGTGATCCCGGGGGACGGGGACGTGGTCGCGGGCATCGCGTCCGTCGACGAATCCGCGATCACGGGCGAGTCGGCGCCGGTTATCCGCGAGTCCGGCGGCGATCGCTGCGCCGTCACCGGCGGCACCGTGGTGCTGTCCGACCGCATCGTAGTGCGCGTCACCGCGCGGCCGGGCGACGGGTTCGTGGACCGCATGATCGCTCTCGTCGAGGGATCGGAGCGCCGTCGCACCCCGAACGAGATCGCGCTGGGCCTGCTGCTCAGTTCCCTGACGGTGGTCTTCTTGCTCGCCGTCGCCACGCTGCAGGCCTTCGCGGTCTTCAGCGGCGCGCGCCAGGACATCGTGGTGCTCGTGGCGCTCCTCGTGTGCCTCATCCCCACGACCATCGGCGCGCTGCTGTCCGCCATCGGCATCGCCGGCATGGACCGACTCGTCCAGCGCAACGTGTTGGCGACGTCCGGCCGCGCCGTCGAGGCAGCCGGCGACGTCGACGTGCTGTTGCTCGACAAGACGGGCACGATCACGTTCGGCAACCGGCGTGCCAGCGACCTCATCCCCGCGCCCGGCGTGGCGTTGACGGACCTCGCGAACGCCGCGCGCCTCGCGTCTCTCGCCGACGACACCCCCGAGGGCAGGTCCATCGTGGAGCTCGTGGACGCGAGGCCCGATGCCGACGCCTCGCCCCTTCCCGCGAGCGCCACCCTCGTGGAGTTCTCCGCCCACACCCGCATGTCAGGCATCGACCTCCCCGCGGGGGGCCATGCCGAGCGCGCCATCGTCCTGCGCAAGGGAGCGGCGAGCGCCGTCCAGGCGTGGATCGACGCGACCCGCGGCGACGCGGGCGGCGACCCGGCCGCCGGAGCGGCCACAGCATCGGCCGGCGACAAGGCAGTGGCCGATGCGGTGGCGGCGGTCTCGCGAGAAGGCGGCACGCCTCTCGTCATCGCCCGCCAGGTGGGCGACGGGGTCGCCACGGCGCTCGGCGTCATCCACCTCAAGGACGTGGTCAAGCCCGGCATGCGCGAGCGGTTCGATCGTCTGCGCGCCATGGGGATCCGCACCGTCATGGTCACGGGCGACAACGCCATCACCGCGCGCGCCATCGCCGCGGAGGCGGGAGTGGACGACGTGCTCGCCGAGGCCACGCCCGAAGACAAGCTCGCGCTCATCAGGCGTGAGCAGGAGGGCGGCCGCCTGGTCGCGATGGCCGGCGACGGCACCAATGACGCCCCGGCGCTCGCTCAGGCGGACGTGGGTGTCGCGATGGCCTCCGGCACCTCCGCCGCCAAGGAGGCGGGAAACATGGTGGACCTCGACTCGGACCCCACCAAGCTCATCGAGATCGTGGAGATCGGCAAGCAGCTCCTCATCACGAGGGGCGCGCTCACCACGTTCTCCGTCTCCAACGACGTCGCGAAGTACTTCGCGATCCTTCCGGCGATGTTTGCGCCGCTCATCCCTGGGCTCGACGCGCTCAACATCATGGGGCTTACCAGCCCGCAGACCGCCATCGCGTCGGCCGTCATCTTCAACGCGCTCATCATCGTGGCGCTGGTCCCGCTGGCGCTCAGGGGAGTGAAGTACCGGCCCTCGAGCGCCTCGGCGCTGCTGGCTCGCAACCTGTGGATCTACGGCGTGGGAGGACTCATCGCCCCGTTCCTCGGCATCAAGGCCATCGACATGATCCTCACCGTCCTGGGCCTGTAGCGGCCGCCCCCAAGGAGACCTCCATGCACTCGATCCGACTCACCACCTCCTCCTCTCTGCGGGCGCTCGCGCGCTCCTCCCTGACGGGCCTCAAGATGCTCGCCGCCTTCACGGTGGTGTGCGGCGTCGCCTACCCGCTGCTCATCACCGGAGTCGCGAAGGCTGCCTTCCCCTGGCAGGCGGCGGGCTCGCTCGTCACCGCGACGGGGGAGCGCACGACCGACCGCGGCGAGGCGGCCGGCTCCGCACTCATCGGCCAATCCTTCGAGGGTGACGCGTGGTTCCTTCCCCGCCCCTCGGCCGCGGGCGACGGGTACGACACGCTCGCCTCGGGCGGCTCCAACCTGGGGCCGGAGAGCCCCGACGTCGTGGCCTCGATCGCCGAAGGGCGCGCCGAGGTGGCCGCGCGCGAGGGCGTCGACGTCTCCCAGGTGCCGGCCGATGCCGTGACGGCCTCCGGATCGGGCCTCGACGGGGCGATCAGCCCGGCCTACGCCGCGCTGCAGGTGCCGCGGGTGGCGCGCGAGCGCGGGCTCGACGAGGCGACGGTCGCCGCGCTCGTGGCGGACGCGACCCACGAGCGCACCCTTGGCGTGCTCGGCGACCCCTACGTGGACGTACTCGCGCTCAACACGTCCCTCGAGCAGGCGGCACCCGCGGACACAATGTGATCATGACCGTTGCCGATGCCGCAGACGCCCCCGCGGAATCCTCCTCCGCGCGGGGGCGCCTCACGGTGTACTTGGGGGCCGCGCCGGGCGTGGGAAAGACGTTCGCGATGCTCGACGAGGCGGAGCGACGCAAGCTGCGCGGCACCGACGTGGTGATCGGCCTCGTCGAGACGCACGGCCGCGCCGCGACCGAGGAGAAGATCGGCGACCTCGAGGTCCTCCCGCGCCGGCTCCTCGAGCACCGCGGCGTCACCCTCGCCGATCTTGACGTGGACGCGGTGATCGCGCGCGCCCCCGACGTGGCGCTGGTGGACGAGCTCGCGCACACCAACGCCCCCGGATCTGCCCGGCCCAAGCGGTGGCAGGACGTCATGGTGCTGCTCGACGCGGGGATCGACGTGGTGACGACCGTCAACGTCCAGCACCTCGCCTCGCTTGTCGACGACGTCGAGGCGATCACGGGCGTGCGCCAGCGCGAGACGGTCCCCGACCAGGTGGTGCGCGACGCCGACCAGATCCAGTTGGTCGACCTGTCGCCGCAGCAACTACGGCGGCGCCTCGCGCACGGCAACATCTATCGCGCCGACCAGGTCGACGCCTCGCTCGGCAAGTACTTCCGCGAGGGAAACCTCACGGCGCTGAGGGAATTGGCGCTGCTGTGGCTGGCCGACAGGGTGGACGACGCCCTCACGCGCTACCGCGCCGACCACGAGATCGACGCCACCTGGCCCGCGCGCGAGCGCATCGTGGTCGCCGTCACCGGCGGCGCCGAGAGCGAGGGCCTCATCCGCCGCGCCTCGCGCATCGCCCAGCGCTCCGCCGGCTCCGAGCTGGTGGCGGTGCACGTGCTGCCCACGGACGGGCTGCCCGCTGCACCTCCCGCTGCCATCGCGAACCAGCGGCTCCTCATCGAGTCGCTCGACGGCACGTTTCATACTGTCGCCGGCGAGGACGTGGCCGCCGCCGTCGTCGACTTCGCGCGCGGCGTCAACGCAACCATGATCGTGGTGGGGGTATCGCGCCATTCGCGGTGGCGGCAGGCGCTCTCGGGTTCCTCGGCCGACGCTATCGCGCGGCTATCGGGCTCCATCGACGTCCACCTCGTCACGCATGAGCACGCGGGCGTGGGTGTGCACGCGCCGTCGCGGACGTCATCCATGTCGCGCGGCCGGCGCGTGGCCGGCTGGGTGGCGGCCATCGCGGCGCCACTCGTCGTGGCGTGGGCGGCCGATGCGGGGGCCGCGGGGACGGACGACCTCTCGGCGGCGCTGATGCTGCAGCTCGCGGTCGTGGTCGGTGTCGCCCTGATCGGCGGGCTCTGGTCCGCCCTTGTGGCCGCCGTGCTCTCCTTCGTGGCGCTCAACCTGCTGCACACCGAGCCCACGGGCCGTCTGGTGATCGATCAGCCGAGCGACGTGCTCGCGCTCGTCGTGTTCGTGGTCGTCGCGGCCGCGGTGGCGTCGGTCGTCGACCTTGCCTCGCGCCGCACCGCCCAGGCCTACCGGGCCCGCGCCGAGGCCTCGACCCTGGCGGCGTTGTCGCGCTCCGTGCTGTCCGGCGAGGACACCGCCGATGCCATCGTGAGCCGTCTGCGCGAGGTGTTCGTGCTCGACCAGGTCCGGCTGGAGCACCGCTCCGGCCCGCGGGCGCCGTGGTCCGTGCTCGCCGCCGACGGCGCCGAGGGCCACCACCGTGACCCAGCGATCGTCGAGATCGACGAGCGTCACCGGATGGTGCTGTGCGGACGCACCCTCGCGGGAAGCGACCGCGAAGTGGCCGAGGCATTCGGCAGCCAGATGCGCATCGTCCTCGAGCACCGACGCCTGCGCCAGGAGGCGGAGGCTGCGCGCAGGCTCGAGGCGTCCGAGCGGACGCGCAATGCCCTGCTCGCGGCGGTCTCCCACGACCTGCGTACGCCGCTCGCCGCGATCAGGGCGGCCGTCGACGGACTCGCGTCCGGCATCCGCCTCGACGAGGACGACCGCGTCGCCCTGACGTCGACTATCCAGGACGGCACCGGTCGCCTGGAGCGGCTGATCGACAACCTGCTCGACCTGTCGCGCCTGCAGGCCGGGGTGATTCACGCCCGGCTGCGCCCCAGTTCGCTCGAGGAGGTGGTGCCGGCGGCGGTCGAGCCGTGGCATGCGTCCGTCCGCATGTCGCTCCCCGAGGACCTCCCTCTGGTGGAGACGGACCCCGGCCTCCTCGAGCGCGTCGTGGAGAACCTGGTCTCGAACGCTGTGCGGCACACTCCCGCCGGCACCCCGGTGCTGGTGTCCGCGGCGGCGGACGGCGCCGAGGTGGTGATCCGCGTGGCCGACTCCGGCCCCGGCGTCCCCGGGTCCCGCAAGGCCGCGATGTTCGAGGCCTTCCAGCGGTTCGACGGCGGCGCGGACGGGGGAGTGGGCCTCGGGCTCGCGGTCGCCGACGGGCTCGCCACGACGGTTGGCGCGCAGGTGACCCCGGAGGACACGCCGGGAGGCGGCCTCACGATGGTCGTGACGGTGCCGCGCATGCGCGAGGATCAGGGCATGGGGCAGGCATGAGCGATGTACAAGGCAACCGCGTCCTCGTCGTCGATGACGACGAGGGCCTCGCCCGTGCGCTCGCGATTAACCTGCGTGCCCACGGCTGGGAGGTGACCACCGCCGAGACGGGCGCACGAGCGCTCGACGCCGCGGCATCGGCCCGCCCCGACGTGGTGGTGCTGGACCTCGGGCTTCCCGACATGTCCGGGCTCGACGTGCTGGCGGGGATCCGCGGGTGGAGCCGCGTGCCCATCGTGGTGCTGTCGGCGCGCCAGATGAACGAGGACAAAATCGACGCCCTCGACGCCGGGGCCGACGACTACGTCACGAAGCCCTTCGCGATGAACGAGCTCCTGGCGCGGCTACGTGCCGCGGTGAGGCGCGCGCAGCCCGTGGACACCGATGACGATGCCGCCGTCGTCGAGGCGGGAGACCTGCGGATCGACCTGGCGCGGCGCACCGTCGCGCGCGACGGCACGGACGTGAGGCTCACACCCACCGAATGGGCGCTGCTGGAGGTGCTGGTGCGCCACCGCGGGCGCATGGTGGGGCGCGCCCAGTTGCTGCACGAGGTGTGGGGTCCCGGCTACGACGCCGAGACCAACTACCTGCGGGTCTACACCGCGCAGCTGCGGCGCAAGCTCGAGGCCGACCCCGGGGCTCCCCGCCACCTCCACACGCATCCGGGGGCGGGCTACCGCTTCGAGGTGTGAGTCAGCGCGAGCGCACTCCCGCCACGATCCTGTCGACCACGTGCGTGCCAAGGGTCGTCAAGGTTGGGCCGTCCTGTCCCTGCAACGGCCCGCGTGTGGCGATGTCGGCGAAGCCGTGCACTGCCGACCAGCAGGGCCACTCGGCGTTGACCCGTCCCGCTGCGGTGAGGACACCAGCCTCGACGCACCCGTCGAGCGCGTCGATCAGCAGCTGGAACGGCGGCGGCACCTCGTGCTCCACCGTCACGGACGGTGTCGCGGCTCCGGCGGGGTCGAACGTGAGCAGCGCGAGCGCGAACCACCCGGGCTCCGCCAACGCGAAGTCGATGTAGCCCAGCCCCACGCCCCGCAGCCGGGCGACGGCTCGCTCCCGGGCGTCGGGGGCATCGGCCACGAGTGAGGCGATGCGTTCGCGCATCCCCGCAGCGAGCAGATCTTGAGACGCGAGGGCGACGGCGACCAGCAGCGCGCGGTGGTCCTCGAAGTGACGGTAGGCCGATGCCGGGGAGACCCCGGCGGCGCGCGTCACCTCGCGTACCCGCACGGCGTCCGGCCCACCGGTGCGGGCGAGCGCGAGCCCGGCGTCGATGAGCGCGGCGCGGAGGTCCCCGTGGTGATAGTTGCCCGAGATCTGCGGCACCTCTTGCACCTCCCTGGGGACGCGGTTAGCCTGTCGGAGTCGGCAATGTGAACGGTGTTCACATGCTAGCGACCAGGGCGATGCCTGACCAGGGGAGGGTTCATGGCGGAGTTGGCGATCGAGACGCACGGTCTCGTCAAGACATATGGCGAGACGCGCGCGGTGGACGGGATCGATCTCGCGATCGCCCGCGGCGGAGTCCACGGATTCCTGGGCCCCAACGGCGCGGGCAAGACGACCGCGATCCGGATGCTTGCGACCCTGATCAGGCCCGATGCTGGCTCGGCGACGGTGCTCGGCTACGACATCGGCCGGCAGGCGGACGAGGTGCGGTCGCGGGTGGCGCTCACGGGTCAGTTCGCCTCCGTGGACGAGGACCTCACCGGGATGGAGAACCTGCGGCTGATCGCCAAGCTCTACGGCTACTCCGCTAAGGCGGCGACCCGGCGGGCGGAGGACCTTCTGGAGGCCTTCGGGCTCGCGGCCGCCGCGAGTCGCCAGGTCAAGAAGTACTCGGGAGGCATGCGCCGCCGCATCGACATCGCCGCGTCGATCGTCGTGACGCCCGAGCTTCTGTTCCTCGACGAGCCGACCACGGGCCTCGACCCCCGCAGTCGCAACGAGGTGTGGGACATCATCCGCGCGATGGTCGACTACGGCACCACCGTGATGCTCACCACCCAGTACCTGGACGAGGCGGACCAGCTCGCCGACCGCATCTCCGTGATCGATGCCGGCAAGATCATCGCCGAGGGCACCGCCACCGAGCTCAAGGCCTCGGTGGGCTCCGGCATGCTCCACGTGCGCGTGATGGACCGCGCCGACCGCGACGCCGCCAGGGAGATCCTCCTGCGCGAACTCGTCGTGGACGTCGACATCCCCCAGGATCCCCAGGGCCTCACCGCCCAGATCGAGGACCGCGGCCGCGTCACCCGGGCGCTCACCGCGCTCGACGACGCGGGCATCGGCCTCGCGCAGTTCTCGCTCGGCCAGCCCACGCTGGACGAGGTGTTCCTCTCGCTGACGGGCAAGCCCGCCGAGGCGACCGACGAGGAGGAGGCGGCATGACCACCGACGAGACCACGGCATCGGCCACGATGGCGGCGACCCCGGAGGCGCCCGCCGCGCCCCAGGCGAGCGCCATCGCGTCGGCGCTCGCATCCACCGAGCGTCCGCAGCGGCCCAGCGCCCTGTCGACGTCCGTCACCTTCGGGTGGCGCGCGCTTCTGAAGATTAAGCACGTCCCCGAGCAGCTGTTCGATGTCACCGTGTTCCCCGTCGTGATGACGCTGCTGTTCACCTACCTGTTCGGCGGCGCGATCGCCGGGTCCGTGAGCGAATACATCGCGTACATCGCTCCCGGCGTGCTGGTGCAGTCGGTGCTGTTCATCACGATGTACACCGGCACCACGCTGCGCACCGATATCGACAAGGGCGTCTTCGACCGCTTCCGTTCGCTTCCCATCTGGCGGCCCTCGCCGCTGGTCGGCATGCTGCTGGGCGACGCCGTGCGGTTCATGGTGGCGTCCATCGTGACCGCGGCCGTCTGCCTCGCGATCGGGTGGCGGCCCGAGGGCGGATTCGTGGGAGTGGTGCTCGGTGTGATCCTCCTCCTGGTCTTCGCCTTCTCGCTGGGCTGGGTGTGGACGTTCCTGTCGCTGATTCTGCGCACCCCCGGCGCGATCATGGGCGTCGCGAGCTTTGTGCTCATGCCGCTGTTGTTCGGCTCCAACATCTTCGTGGACCCCGCGACCATGCCCGGCTGGCTCCAGGCGTGGGTGGACGTCAACCCGGTATCCGACCTGGTTACGGGCGTCAGAGCGCTGATGAACGGCGAGGAGATTGGTTCCGAGCTCGCGATCACGCTGGGTTGGGCGGCGGGTCTCGTCGCGGTATTCGGCTCGCTGACTATGTGGAAATATCGCGACCCGCGGTAGCGCCAATAACACGTCCGCGGTGGTCATCGGTACCGCTCGGAATGCGGCAAGATCTTCCGGTGACTTCTGCGCTCGACCTCGAATATCGCACCTACTTCCGCACCCTCGATGCCGCGATGGCCGAGTATGAGCTCCCGCTGAATGCGGTGGATCGCGTCCGCGAGATTGTGCGCGGGCTGCGCTACGAGCACGTCTACATCCCCGACTCGCGTGAGTACATCGCGCTCGAGCCGCTCGGCGCCGACAAGCCGGTCGCCTTCATCACCGCGCTCTACGTCGCGATTCACCCGGAGGGTGGCGAGAGCCAGTTCTTCGAGCTTCCCGCATTCGCCCAGGCGGCCGATGCCGTGGCCGCCTCCGCGGCCACGGTCACCGAGGCGGCTGGCACCCCCGTCGAGACTGATGCCGCCGCGGCCAAGGCTGCCGTGGCATCGGCCGTCCGGCCGGTGGAGCCGGTGGCGCCCGCGCCCCGCATCACCTTCCAGGGCGTGGGCAAGCGCGCCGAGATCGCCGAGATGCCGTGCCCTACGTGCTTCATCGACCTTCCCGCGACGGGGATCTGCGACCTCTGCGGCTAGGACGCTCGCGCGTCAGGTGCGCGTGATGCGTGTCACCGCGAGTTCAACCTCGCGGGGGTCGCGCGGCTCAGCGTCGAGCGCACGGTGGATGGTGACGCCCTCGATGAGCGCGTCAAGCATCCGCGTCGTCTCGGGGTCGAAGTGCAGCTCGAGAGCGGCGCGGCTGCGCGCCATCCACGCCGAGGTGATGGTGCGGAAGCGAGGCTCCCGCGCCGCCAGCGTGTAGAGCTCGTGCGAGAGGACCAGGTCGCGGTCGTCGCCGAACACGTCCTCGAGAATGATCGCGACCACCGCCGCCCGCGCCGACTGGACGTCGACCGCTGCCGTCATGCGCGCCTCGAACCGCGCGCTGATCGACGTCGCGAAGCGCGTGAACGCCTCGTGGAGGAGCGCGTCCATGCCGTCGAAGTAGTACGTCATGGCGCCGAGCGGGACGTCCGCCTCGGCGGCCACCTTGCGGTGTGACGTTCCCGCGACTCCCTCGCGAGCGATCACGGTGAGGCAGGCGTCGATGATCCTCCCACGGCGCTCGGGGTCATTGCGGCGGCCGCGGCGCGTGCCGGCTGGCCGGTCATCGGAGGTCATGGGCGTCACTCCACCTCGCGGATCACGCGCGCGGGGTTGCCGACCGCGACGACGCCCGGAGGGATGTCCTTGGTGACGACCGAGCCCGCACCCACGACCGAGTCCTTGCCGATGGTGACCCCGGGGCAGACGATCACTCCGCCGCCCAGCCAGACGTTGTCCTCAATGACGATGGGCTTGGCCGCCTCGAGCTTGTCGCGTCGCGGCCCCGGCTCGACCGGGTGGGTGGGGGTGAGGAGCTGGACGTTGGGGCCGATCTGGCAGTCCTCGCCGATGGTGATCGCTGCGACGTCCAATGCAGTGAGGTGATAGTTGATGAACGTGCGGGCGCCGATGTGAAGGTTGGTGCCGTAGTCGACGAAGAGCGGGGGATTGACGTGCGCGCCGTCGCCCAGTGACCCCACGAGCTCGGCCAGGATGTCCCGCGCCGCGGGATCCCCGGCGACGTCGGCGCGGTGGTACCCGTCGGCGAGGCTCACGCCGCGATGGTGGAGCCGCGCGATCTCCGGGTCGTCCGCGATGTACAGGTCGCCCGCGAGCATGCGCTCGTGCTGGGTGCGGTCGTCTCCGGCGAAGTAGTCCTGGCTCATGCGCGCCAACGTACACCGGGTGTGTACGAACGTCCACATCTTGTGTACGCTCGCCGTATCGCGACGACGCGCGTCGCGCTGGTCCTGCGCCCAGAAAGGCTCCCGCCCGCCGTGTACTCGCTCCTCCTGGCGATCATCTACGTCGCCTTCGTCAGCCTCGGGCTGCCCGACTCGCTGATCGGCGCCGGCTGGCCCGTGATGCACTCCGACCTGGGCGTGCCCGTGTCGTTCGCGGGGTTCGTGACGATGATCATCGCCGCGGGCACCATCGTGTCCAGCCTCGCCTCCGAGCGGGTGACCAGGCGCTTTGGTGCCGGTCTCGTCACAGCGGTGAGCGTGGGAATGACTGCCGCGGCGCTGGTGGGATTCTCGGTCAGCGACCAGTTCTGGATGCTGTGCCTGTGGGCCATCCCGTACGGCATGGGTGCCGGTGCGGTCGATGCCGCCCTCAACAACTACGTGGCGCTGCACTACGCAGCGCGGCACATGAACTGGCTGCACAGCTTCTGGGGCGTGGGAGCCTCGATCAGCCCCTTCATCATGAGCTACGCCTTGACGTCGGGGCTCGGGTGGTCAGGCGCGTACCTGATCGTCGGCGTCATCCAGGCGGTGCTGACCGCTGCGTTGCTGTTCAGTCTGCCGCTGTGGGGTCGGGTTCATGCGGTGGCGCCCGCGGGTGAGGCCGCGGCAGGCGACGGGACGGCCGATGCATCGGGCGGCTCCGATGCGCCGGCGGGAGGCGGTCACGTGCCGCTCGCCACGGCGCTGCGCATCCCCGGCGTCCTCCTGATCCTCGCGGCCTTCTTCGCGTATTGCGGGCTGGAGAGCACCGCCATCCTGTGGGCGTCCACGTTCCTCGTGGACGGGCGCGGCGTGGACGTGGCGACCGCGGCGGCGTTCGCCTCGCTGTTCCTGCTGGGCATCACAGGAGGCCGCTTCCTCGCAGGATTCGTGGCCGACCGCATCGGCGACAAGGCACTGATCCGGGGCGGCTTCATCCTGGTGGGAGTGGGTGCGGTGATGCTCGCGCTGCCGCTGGAGACCGATGCGGTGGCGCTCTCGGGCCTGGTGGTCGCCGGCTTCGGATCGGCACCCATCTATCCCGCCATCATCCACTCGACGCCCGTGAACTTCGGGCGGCGCAACTCGCAGGCGATCATCGGCATCCAGATGGCCGCCGCCTACACCGGCTCCACGCTCGCGCCGCCCGCCTTTGGGCTGCTCTCGGGCGCCGTGGGCGTCGAGATCCTGCCGTACTTCATCGCGGTGTTGGTCGCGCTCGGTCTCGTGATGTCCGAGCGCCTCAATCGGATGGAGCCCGCGGCCTAGGCGAGGACGGCGATCGCGTCGATCTCGACCAGCGCCTCTGGGCGGCCGAGCATCGGCACCATGACCACGACGATGGGGACGGCGTGCGTGCCCCACACCTCGAGGGTGGCGCCGTAACCCTGCTGGACGTCCTGATCGGCCTGCAGGTAGATGGTCATGCGGCACACGTCCTCCTGCGTGGCACCTGCCTCGGCGAGCACCGTCAGGAGGTTGCGCAACGCCTGCTGCGTCTGGACCACGAGGTCGCCCTCGATGGCGCCGTGGGCATCGGTCCCGTTCTGTCCGCCCACATAGACCGTGCGGCTGCCGGACGCGACGACGCCCTGCGAAAACGCCTGGGACCGCTGCATCGACGCCGGGTTCAGATGCGTGACAGTCATGGCCGTGCCTCCCGTCCCCGGCGAGCGTCGCCGGCGGTCCTTCGACGGTACGTCCGCGCGTCTGGGAGCGCGCGGCGAGGCGTTCGCGTTGTCCCTGTACGCCGTCGTTAAGGTGACGGAATGGACGAAAGGAGCACGGTGAACGCCGAGCAGTACGCCGTCACCCCGCACCCGAGCCCCGCATCGGCGGAGCAGCGCGCCTCTCTCATGGCCGCGCCCATCTTTGGTGAGGTGTTCACCGACCACGTGGCGCGCGCCACCTGGACGCCCGATGCCGGCTGGGGCGACCACCGCATCGAACCTTTCGCGGACCTTTCCCTGCACCCCGGTGCCACCGTCCTGCACTACGGCCAGCAGGTCTTCGAGGGCCTCAAGGCGTATCGGTGGGCCGACGGCTCTATCCGACTGTTCCGGCCCGAGGCGAATGCGGCACGCATGGCGGCATCGGCCACCCGACTGTCACTGCCAGCGCTGCCGGAGGAGGACTTCCTCGCCTCGATCTCCGCGCTCGTGGGCGTGGATCGCGAGTGGGTGCCGTCCGAGGGCGAGGCGAGCCTGTACCTGCGCCCGCTCATCATCGGCACCGAGGCGTCCCTCGCGGTGCGCCCGTCGCGCCGCGTCGAGTACATGCTGCTCGCGTGCCCCGTGGGCTCGTACTTCTCCGGCGGCGTCAAGCCCGTCTCGATCTGGGTCGCCCAGGGATTCCACCGCGCGGGGGCTGGCGGCACAGGCCAGGCCAAGACCGCCGGCAACTACGCCGCGTCCATGCAGCCGCAGCAGCAGGCGCAGGACCACGGCTGCGACCAGGTGCTCTTCCTCGACGCGCGCGAGGACCGCTACATCGAGGAACTGGGCGGCATGAACGTGTTCGCCGTCCGCCGCGACGGTTCCGTCTGGACCCCACGCGTCACCGGCACCATCCTCGAGGGCGTGACGCGCGCATCGGTCATCGAATTGCTGCGCTCCGAGGGACGCGAGGTCGTGGAGCGCGACATTTCCTTGGCCGAGCTGCGCGCCGGGATCGACGACGGCTCCGTGGTCGAGGCCTTCGCCTGCGGCACCGCCGCGGTGATCACCCCCATCGCGCGACTCGTCTCGCCCGACTTCGACGTCATCGTGGGCGACGGGGGAGCGGGCGCCATCACGTCGTGGCTGCGCGAGACGCTGACCGACATCCAGTACGGCCGGGCCGAGGACCGCTTCGGCTGGATGCGCCAGGTTTCCTAGGCCTGCCTTGGGGAGCGGGGTTACTCCTCCGGGAGGACGTCGCTCTCCTCGATCAGGCCCAGGTCGACCAGGTTGAGCTGGTGCTCGTGGAAGGTGCTCGCGAAGCGCACCTCACCGGAGTCGGGGTCCGTCGCGTAGAACAGCCAGTCCTCATCGGCGGGGGTGGCCGCGGCCTCGAAGGCCTCGGGGCCGGTCGACCAGATGGGCGTGGGCGGAAGCCCCTTGTGCATGTACGTGTTGTACGGCGAGTCGACCGCGTAGCCGTCATCGGAGACGGTCCTCTCGTCCGAACGCACGATGTAGTCGAGCGGCGCGGCGATCTCGAGCATCATGTCCGCGTCGAGCCGATTGCGGATCACCGCCGCGATGCCGCGCATGGCCTCGGTGTCGCCGGTGTTCGCCTCTGCGCCCACGATGGTCGCGATCGTCACGGTGTCTTTCCACTCTGAGCGCGGGACTCCGGCGTTCTCCAGGAGGGTGGCGGCGGAGTTCGCCATGGCGTCGGCCGCGGGGTCAAGCCCGTCCTCATCGCCGAACGCGTAGGTGACGTTGCCCACGATCCACCCCTCGGGCTCGCCCTCGGCCTCCGGGGGGAGTGCCGCGGTGAGCGCTTCGAGCGCCTCGGTCTCGGTGGAGCTTGTCGCCGCAGCGAGAGACGCCGCGATGGTCTCGATCCTTGCGCCGTCGGCGACTTCGATGGTGACCTGCGACGCCTCGTCCGGCGCTGCCGTCTCGCTTGGCGTCACTGACGGCTCGGAGCTCGGCGAGGGGGCCGCCGACTCCGACACGGACGGCGAGGGGGTCGCGGGAAGCACCGTGGCATCGGCCCCGCGCAACTGAAGGACGCCGAACGTGCCAGCGCCCACGACGCCGACTCCGGCGAGCGTCGTGACTCCCGCCCTCACTCCACGGTCCCGCCTCACGCGGCGCGTGACCGCGCCGTACCCGGCGGCGAGGTCGGTCGAGGCGAAGCGGGCCGCTCCGTCGCTGGCGATGGCGGCGAACTGGTCGCGTGCGGTGCTCATCGGGTGCCTCCTTGGTGGTGGACGGGGACCGTCTCGGGGTGGTCGGTGGGGAAGTCGGTGGTGGAGACCAGGGGTCGCAGGCGAGCGATGCCGTCGGACAGGTAGCGCTTGACGCTGCCCTCGGCGAGGCCGAGTTCCGCGGCGACGCCGGCGATGGGCAGGTCGTCGAGGTACCTCAGCACCACGCACGCGCGCTCGCGCGGGGGAAGGGTGAGGATCGCCGCGTGAAGGTCGAGGTGGGTGTCGGCGCCGGGGGCGGGGTCGGGGCTCGCGGCCGATGCTCCCGCGAAGTCCCCCTGGTCGCCGGGGTGGCGCTGGGGTCGCGCCTCGGCACGCCGGTGCGAGTCGATGAAGGCGGTGGAGATGGCGCGCTTGACGTAGCTGTGGGCCTCGTTGACGGTGCCCGAGCGGCGGTTCACGCGGAACGTGCGCACCAGCGCGTCCTGCAGCAGGTCCTCCGCGGCATGCGCGTCGCCCGTGAGGACGTACGCGTAGCCGAAGAGCGCGGCGGCCCGCTCGTGCATCAGCGCGTCGAGGGTGTCCTTCCAGCGGCTCATGGGTGCCTCCTTGGCGTCATGCTGGCACGAACGCAGCGCGTTCTCCCCAGGTTGGGTCGCGCGGCGGATTTTTCCCCAGACGGCCGATGCGGTGGCTTGCCTGCCGTCCGGCGCGACTTAGCCTGGTCGCACCATGACCGATGACACCCTGGCCTACGAGGTCACCTTCCGGCGCCGCCAGCGCAACATCATCCTGCGCGTCCAAGGCGACGGCTCGCTCACGGTGTCCGCCCCGCACGGCACGCCCCAGGCGCGGATCGACGAGTTCGTCGCGTCCAAGCAGCGGTGGATTTCCAGGCGGCGTGCGGCGGCGGCGGATCTGCCGCCGCGGGTCGAGCGCGACTCCGCGGAGTTCCGTGCCGGACAGTCGGCGATGCGCGGCGACCTGGCCACCTTGATGCCGCTATGGTGCGAGCGCATGGGCGTGGCCACGCAGCCGCGCGTCACGATCAAGGTGATGAGCACACGCTGGGGATCCTGCAACGCGCGGCTCCACAAGATCAACCTCAACGTCGAGCTCGCGCGCCGCGGCACGGACGCGCTCGAATACGTGCTCGTGCACGAGCTCGCGCACCTGTTCCACCAGAACCACGGCCCGGGCTTCTACGCCCTGATGGACGAGATGCTTCCCGATTGGAGGGCGCGCCGGAAGGCCTTGCGGGCGCTGCAGTAGGCGTCGCTTAGGGGTCCAGCGTGTAGGTCGCCTGGCTCTGATCCTCGAGCATGAGGTCACGGCCTTCGCCCGCCCCGGGAAGGCGCACCTGGACGGCAACCGAGAAGCTGTCCCCCGCGAGTGCTCGGGTCAACGCTGACGTGTCGAGGGTGGCACCAGCGAACTCGCTCACGCGGGTCTCACCCTGCAGGCTGGCCCCGGGGGCGAGCTCGGCGAGGCGCGAATCAGACGACTGCACGGTGGCCCGGTCCGTCGACGTGAACCACAGGTCGTCCGCAGCCATGGTGAGCATGGCGACCTCGGGAACCGTGGTGCCTCGGTCGCCCGGCGCCACCTCAAGCAGCACCGCCACTGACTGATCGTCCAGCGTGAGGGTCTCGTCGGAAAGATTCACGATGTCCCAACCGACCACGATGGCGTCGCCCGAACCCTCCCGCCGTAGTGTCGTGTCGACGTAGATCAGCGGCGCGTCGCCCACCCAGACTGCCGGGCATTCGGAAGCGACGACGCCAGTGAGCGGCAGGTCGCGCGGGTCATCTCCCTCGCCCCACGTGCACGCGAGTGCGGCCTGCGCCTCGTCGCTGTGCGTCGGGTCCTCCTGGGTTCGCGCCTGGGCGTCCTCCCACAGGGACGCGGCGTCGGCGGCTCCTGTCTCGGTAGCCGTCGTGGTCTTGGCGGCGGACGCGGAGGGGGAGGGCGAGCCGCTCGCAGGAGCGACGGTCGTCGGCTCGCCACGCAAGGCGAGCGGTCCCGCCACCGCGGCGGCGATCACGGCAACCGAGGCGACCGACGTCGCCGCGTAGCCGGCGGAGCGGCGACGCCTGGCGCGCCCCACTGCCGCCACGCCCGACTCCGGGTGCCCGCCGAGGTCGGTGTCGGCGAAGGCCCGGCCCTCGTCCTCGATCAGGGCCGCGAGGCCCCGGCTCAGCTGCTCGCTCATCGTGCTGCTCCCTTCGTCGCGACGGGGACGTGGCGGCCGCCGCCGGCCACCGCATCGGCCGTGTCGAGGCCCCAGTCGCCGTGGCGAGCCTGGAGGCGCGCCATGGCATCGGACAGGTACTTGCGAACGGTGCCGGCGGTGAGGCCGGTCTCCTCGGCGATGGCGACGGCGCTGAGGCCGTCGACGTACCGCATGACGATGCAGGCACGTTCGCGGGGGCTGAGAATCGACAGCGCCTGGATGAGGGCGGAACGGTCGGCGACGGCGTCCGCGTGATCGGGGCTGGGGGAGTCTGGCACTACGTCCGTCGGGGTGCTGGGCCGGGCCGATGCGCGACGATGCCCGTCGATCGCCGCCGTCTGCATGGCGCGCTTGACGAACGCGTGCGCCTCGTTGAGGGACGCGTCTCCGCGTCCTCGCTTGAAGGTGCGAACCAGGGCGTCCTGGAGGAGGTCCTCCGCCGCGTGCCGGTCGCCGGTGAGCGCCACGGCGTAGCCGAAGAGGGCAGGTCCGCGCTCGCGGATGAGCGCGTCCACGGTGACGGCCCACGGCTTTGCCGCGGCCCGCGGCCTCATCGCGCCGTCCTCGTCGTCATCGCGTCCCCCTGGGTGTCGTGCCGATGGTCTCACCAGGTCATACGCATCGGCGCCCAGAAACGCGGGGGTCGCTTTCGTGTTTGCGTCGTCCCCAGGCCTTGTGGTGGTGGGGTGTTGTCCACAGTTTTTGTGGGTTTACCTGGGATGTCAGTGGTCGGGGGCATGCTGGTGTCATGACCTTTTCCACGTCCGCTTTGGCCGACAGCGTTGCCGCTGCCGGCGTCTTTGAGGGAGCGGATCTGGCCTCGACCCCGGCATCCCGGCTGGTGGAGGTCAAGGACGCTGTCGCGCGGGTGCGGCGCATGGCCGATGCCCTGCTGGTCGAAGTGGCCGGGGAGATCGCCCGCCGCTCCACCAAGGACGACGGTGTGGGCGGGCTTGCCCGCACCCGAGGGTTCACTTCACCGGGCAGGATGCTGGCCGATGCATTGGGTGGCTCCGAGGCCGAAGCGCACCGGTTACTCAAGGTCGCCGAGGCTACGCAGCCTTCCCTTGATGCCGACAGTGGCAGCGAGACCGCACCGCGGTTCCCGGTGATCGCGTCCGCGGTGCGCTCCGGCAGGCTGTCGATGGAGATCGCCGCCGTGCTCACGCGCGCATTGGAGAGGATCGCACAGGTCGCCCCGGACACGGTGGCGGGCCTGGAGAAGCGGATGGTCGCCAAGGCCGCGACCCTGTCCTTGGCCGATGTGAGGCGCATGGTCGCCGCCCACGAAGCCGCACATCGGCCCTTGGATGTGAAGGAACGCGATCAGGCGGCGTTCGACAACCGATACGTACAGATCAAGGACGAGGCCGACGGATCGGTCGCCATCCATGCCCGTCTCGATGTCGCCACCGCAGCCCCCATCGTCACCGTCCTCAAGGCTGCGGTGAAGAAAGTCATGCAAGCCAGGCGTGACAGTGCCCACGACAAGGGCATGACCGGCATGGACTACACCGTCGATGAACGCACCCCCGGCCAAATCCACGCCGACACCCTGTCCGCCCTCGCCAGACACGCCCTGGGCTGCGAGACGGTGCCCACCGGGGTAACGACCACCATCGTGGTCCGCGTCAACCAGGCAGACCTCCAGTCCGGGACGGGCTGTGCGAGCGTGGACGGCATCGACTCCTTCATCCCCGTCACCACCGCAACCCAGATGACCGTCGACGCCGAGATTCAACCCCTGATCATGGGCGACAGCATCCTGCCGATCGGCAAAGGCCCCAAAAAGCGTCTATTCACCGAGGACCAGAAACTCGCCCTCCTCGAACGCGACGGAGGCTGCGCCTGGTGCCACGCCCCACCCTCCTCCTGCGAAGCCCACCACCTGCGCTGGTGGCAACACGGCGGCACAACCACCCTGGACAACGGCGTCATGCTCTGTGTCTCCTGCCACCACCGCATCCACGCCCACCACTGGGACATCACCATCCACCACCAACACGTCTGGTTCACCCCACCCGCCACCATCGACCCCACCCGCACCCCCAGAATCGGAGGCAAAACCCACTACCAACTCGACGGCTAGCGCGACGCCCGGGGCGCTTTGCCCCAGGCTGCGCGGCTAGACGAGGCTTCACCGCGGCATCGGCCCTGTGCCATACTGACCGCGATGCACACCGCGATGATCATTCCGTAGCGCGTCGGCGACACCCTCCCCGACGCGCAGCCTCCCCACCCCGGGAGGCTTTTTTTGTGGGGATGGCGGCGCCGAGGCGAAACGGTGTGACGTGACTGGCCGAGGAGGCACACGATGACGGATCTCACTGTGGAGGTCTACGACACCACGCTGCGTGACGGCGCCCAGCAGGAGGGCATGAACCTCTCGGTCGCCGACAAGATGGCGATCGCGCCCCTCCTGGACGAGCTCGGCGTGGGAGTCATCGAGGGCGGCTGGCCCGGCGCCGTGCCTAAGGACACCGAGTTCTTCGGCCTCGCCGCCAAGGAGCTCACGTTCCGTAATGCCCAGCTCGCCGCCTTCGGTATGACGCGCAAGGCCGGTACGACGGCCGGCTCCGACCCCCAGGTGCGCGCCCTCCTCGACTCCGAGGCGCCCATCATCACGCTCGTGTGCAAGTCGGATATCCGTCACGCCGAGCGTGCCCTGCGCGTTAGCCCCGACGAGAACCTCGCGATGATCGAGGAGACCTTCGCCTTCCTCACGGGCGAGGGCCGCCGCGTCATCATGGACGCCGAGCACTTCTTCGACGGCTACCGCTTCGACCCCGAGTACACCGTGCGCGCCCTCCAGGCGGCGGTCAACGGTGGCGCCGACACCCTGTGCCTGTGCGACACCAACGGCGGCATGCTCCCCGAGGACGTCACCGAGATCGTGTCCGCCGTCCGCGCCCGCGTGGACCTCCCGCTCGGCATGCACGCGCACAACGACTCCGGCTGCGCCGTCGCGAACTCGATGGCCGCCGTCGCCGCCGGCGCCACCCACGTCCAGGGCTGCATCAACGGCTACGGCGAGCGCACGGGCAACGCCGACATCGTCTCGGTGGTCGCCAACCTCGAGCTCAAGAAGGGCCTGACGGTCCTCAAGGGCGGCGGCCTCACCGAGGCCACCCGCATCGCCCACGCCATCTCCGAGATCACCAACATCGCCCCCTTCGCGCGCCAGCCGTACGTGGGCGCCAGCGCCTTCGCGCACAAGGCAGGGCTCCACGCGAGCGCCATCCGCGTCGACCCCGACCTCTACCAGCACACCCAGCCCGAGCACGTCGGCAACGGCCTGCGTATGCTCGTGTCCGACATGGCGGGCCGGGCGAGCATCGAGCTCAAGGGCAAGGAGCTCGGCTTCGACCTCGAGGGGCAGGGCGAACTGCTCGGCCGCGTCACGGACCGCGTCAAGCACGCCGAGGCCGCCGGCTACACCTTCGACGCGGCCGATGCCTCGTTCGAGCTGCTGCTGCGCTCGGAACTGGGCGAGGACAACGTGTACTGGGATGTCGAGACTTGGCGCGTGCGCGTCTCCTCGAAGCCGGGCGACCCCACCGATGCCGACGCCGAGGCAGTCATCAAGCTGCACGCCGGGGGAGAGCGCCACGTCGCCGTCGGCGAGGGAAACGGCCCCGTCAACGCCCTCGACCACGCCCTGCGCTCCTCGCTCAAGGCCGCCTACCCGGAGATCGAGGCCTTCGAGCTCACCGACTTCAAGGTGCGCATCATGGAGGCGAGCCACGGCACCGACGCCATCACCCGCGTCCTCATCACCACCGTCCACCGCGAGACGGGCCGCAGTTGGCGCACCGTCGGCGTCGGGCCCAACGTCATCGAGGCCGCCTGGGAGGCGATGGTCGACTCGCTCGTCTACGGCCTCCTCAAGGAGGGCGTCGAGCGGCGCTGAGCCGCGGCATCGGCCACACCTCAAACGGGGAGACAATAGAGCCATGCACGGTGAATACAAGGTTCCTGGCGGCAAGCTCGTCATCGCCGACGTCGAGGCGGACGGCGACACCCTCACGAGGGTCGTGATCTCCGGCGACTTCTTCCTGGAACCGGCCGAGGCGATCCACGAGATCCGCCTCGCCCTGACCGGGATGCCGGCCGCCGCATCGGTCGCCGACCTCGCCGCCGCCGTACAGCGGGCTGCCGGTCCCGACGCTCACTTCGTGGGCTTCAGCCCCGAGGCCGTCGCCATCGCCGTGCGTCGCGCCCTGGGCCACGCCACCGGCTGGCATGACCACACCTTCGAGGTGTTGCACGACGAGCCGCGCGAGCCCCACCTGCAGATGGCGCTCGACGACGTCATCTCCCGCGCCGTCGCCGACGGCAGGCGCGGCCCCACCCTGCGCATCTGGGAGTGGGCCTCCTCGGCCGTCGTCATCGGCTCCTTCCAGTCGCTCGCCAACGAGGTGGATCCGGAGGGTGCCGCCAAGCACGACGTCACCGTCACGCGGCGCGTCTCGGGCGGCGGTGCCATGTTCATCGAGCCTGGTAACACCATCACCTACTCGCTTTCGGTGCCGCCCTCGCTCGTCGAGGGGCTGAGCTTCGAGCAGTCCTACGCCTTCCTCGACGACTGGGTGCTTGGTGCCTTGGCGGACGTGGGTATCAAGGCTCGTTACGTCCCCCTCAACGACATCGCCTCCGATGCGGGCAAGATCGCCGGCGCCGCTCAGAAGCGGTACGCCTCCGGCGCCGTCCTCCACCACGTGACGATGGCCTACGACATCGACGCCGACGCGATGATGGAGACCCTGCGCATCGGCCGCGAGAAGATGTCCGACAAGGGCACCAAGAGCGCCAACAAGCGCGTGGACCCGCTGCGCAGCCAGACCGGCATGGCGCGCGAGGCGATTATTGACGCCTTCCTCGCACACTTCGCGAGCCGCTACGCGACCCACGCGGGCGCCGTCACTCCCGACGAGCTCGCCGAGGCAAAGTCCCTGGTGGACTCCAAGTTCTCGACGCCTGAATGGATCGGGCTGGTTCCCTAAGGACTCTGGGTCGGCGGGGGTCGCGGGTGTTAGTGGACCGCGACCCCGATGATCGAGCCGATCGCGTAGGTGATCGCCATCGCGAGCGATCCGCCCACGATGTTGCGGATGACCGAGCGGCGGCGGGGCGAGTGGGCCCAGCGTGCCGCCACGTAGCCCGTGACGGCGAGCGCCGCGATCACGGCGACGTAGGTGGCGGGCACCTGCGCGCTCGTCGGGACCAGCAGCACCGTCAGCAGGGGCAGCAGGCCGCCGCTCGTGAAGGCGAGCAGCGACGCCCAGGCTGCGTGCCACGGGTTGGTGATCTCGTCGGGGTCGATGCCGAGGTGCATGCGCGCATGAATGGAGACCGGGTCGTGCGCCGTCTGCTCCTGCGCGGCGATCGTGGCGGTCTCCCGGCTCATGCCGGTCTCCATGTTGAGCTCGACCAACTGCGCGAGCTCCCAGTCGGGGCGGACCTGGTGCCAGCGGTGCTCGCGGCGCAGCTGCGACTTCTCGGCATCGGACTGCGAGGACACCGAGACGTATTCGCCGACGCCCATCGACAGGGCGCCGGCCGTGAGGCCCGCGACGCCCGCCGCGAGGATGGCGCCGTGGTTGTCGGGGGTCGCCGCCGCCACGCCGATGACGAGGCCCGCGACGGACACGATGCCGTCGTTCGCCCCCAGCACCGCGGCGCGCAGCGCGTTGAGGCGGCGGGAGACGGATTCCTCGTCAATATCGTGGGGGTCGCGGGTGGCCATGGCATGAGGGTAGGCCGATGCCGGGGCCGCCCGCCAGCAAGGCAAGCCTTTCTTACGCGCCCCCGAAATACCTGGTAGACGCCCCGAAAAGGAGATTTCGGCGCGCCGTCGCCGGGCGCTACTGAGGGCCGACGTGCAGCAGCTCGATCACCGGCGCTCCCGCCTCGTCCGAGGCGTCGAGGTCCACGAGGGCCGTGATCGCCCAGTCGCGATCGCCGTCGAGGTCGTCGATGACCTGCCGCACCAGCCAGCGTCCCTCGGGCAGGGCGGCGTCGGGAGTCGAGGCGAGCGCGGCCTGCGCCCGCGCCTCGCCGTGGTCCCCGCTCGGCTCCACGAATGTGACGAGCGCGGCGGAGCGGGCGTCGGGGCCGATGCGGATGGCGTCGTCTCCCTGCGCCACGAACAGCGGATCCAGGGCGTCCCGCCAGGCGTCAGCGCTCCAGCCGGCACCGCCGTCGAGGGCGCCGAGCGCCGCGTAGTCCTCGCGCGCCGCGAGCTCCACGCGGCGGAACATGGCGCCCTGCACCAGGCGCCGCAGCGCACGCGGGTTGCCCGTCATCGGCTTCGCGGGACCGGCCGCGGAGAAGGCGCCCACCGCGGCGGCGGGATCCACGTCGTCGGCGACCACGGCATCGGGGTTCATGAGGCGCTCCCACTCGTCGAGCAGCGACGAATCAGTGGTGCGCACCAGGTCGCCCAGCCACTCCGTGATCGCGACCACCTCATCGGTGCGGTGCTCCTCCGGCACTGTCTGGCGCAGCGCCCGGTATGCCTCCGCGAGGTAGCGCAACACCACGCCCTCGGTGCGTTCAAGGCCGTAGGCGGAGACGAGGTCGCCGAACGACATCGCCTTCTCCAGCATGTCGCGCACCACGGACTTGGGGGAGAGCTCGGCGTCGAGGACCCAGGGGTTCGCGCGTCGGTAGGTGATGAAGGCGGGCTCGAGCAGGTCGGCGAGCGGCCGCGGCCACGTCACCTCCTCGAGGAGCTCCACGCGCTCGTCGTACTCGATGCCATCGGCCTTCATCGCGGCCACCGCCTCGCCGCGTGCCTGGTACTGCTGGGCAACCAGGACCTGGCGGGGGTCGGACAGCGTCGACTCGATGACGGAGACCACGTCGAGGGCGTGGTCGGGGGCCTCGACGTTGAGCAGGTCCATGGCGGCCAGCGCGAAGGGCGACAGCGGCTGGTTGAGCGCAAAGTGGCGCGGCACGTCCACCGTGAGCCGCACCGAGGGGCGTTCACCGCGCGGGTGGCTCACGTCCGGCACCCGCACGTGCTCGACGACGCCGGCGATCCTGAGCGAACGGTAGATCCTGAGCGCCTGCCTCACGTGCGCCGAGCGCTGCGCCTCCGTCTCGTGGATGGCGGCAAGGAGGTCGCGCATCGCGAGCACGGGGTCCTGCGCCTCGCGGCCCAGCGCGGCGTTCTCCTGGCCGCGCGCGAGGACGTTGAGCACCATCGCGTGCGTCACCACAAAGCGGCTGGTGAGCGGCTCCGGGGGAGCGTCGCGCAGGCGCTCGAAGGTGGCATCGGTCCAATTCACGGAGCCCGCCGGGGCCTTCTTGCGCACAATCTTCTTGCGCTTCTTCGGGTCCTCGCCCGCCTTCTCGAGGAGTTTGCGGTTCTCGATAACGTGCTCGGGCGCCATCACGAGGACCTCGCCCTCGGTGTCGAAGCCCGCGCGGCCGGCGCGGCCCGCGATCTGGTGGAACTCTCGCGCCGTGAGGTGGCGCATGCGTTCGCCGTCGTACTTGACGAGCGAGGTGAGCAGCACCGTGCGGATGGGCACGTTGATGCCCACGCCGAGGGTGTCGGTGCCGCAGATGACCTTCAGCAGGCCCTGCTGGGTGAGGCGCTCCACGATGCGCCGGTACTTGGGAAGCATGCCGGCGTGGTGAACGCCGATGCCCGCGCGCAGGAACTTCGACAGCGTCTTGCCGAAGCCGGTGCCAAAGCGGATGCCGTCCAGGGCATCGGCGATCGCCGCCTTTTCTGTCTTGGACGCGACCTGCATGCTCAGCAGCGCCTGGGCGCGCTCTACGGCGTCCTTCTGCGTGAAGTGCACCACGTAGACGGGGGAGCGGCCCGTCTGGACCACCCGCTCCACGACCTCGGGCAGGGGCTCGACCACGTAGTCGAAGCTCAGCGGGACGGGGCGCTCAAGCGTGGTGACCTCGGCGACCGCGCGGTCCGAGCGCGACGAGAGGTCCTCGACCAGCCACGCGGTGTCGCCCAGGGTCGCCGACATCAGCACGAACTGCGTGTCCGGCAGCTCCAGCAGCGGCACCTGCCACGCCCACCCGCGCTGGGGGTCGGCGTAGAAGTGGAACTCGTCCATGACGACCAGGGAGGCGTCGGTCGCGGCGCCGTCGCGCAAAGCGAGGTTGGCGAGGATCTCCGCGGTGCAGCAGATGATGGGCGCGTCGGCGTTCACCGCCGAGTCGCCGGTCATGAGCCCCACGTTCTCCGAGCCGAACATGTCGATGAGCGCGAAGAATTTCTCCGAGACCAGGGCCTTCAGCGGGGCCGTGTAGAACGTGCGGCCGCCGGTGCCGGCACGGTGGGCGGCAAGCGCGGCGAAGTGCGCCCCCGCCGCGACGAGCGACTTCCCCGAGCCGGTGGGTGTCGCCAAGATGACATGCGAGCCCGAGACGATTTCCATGAGCGCCTCGTCCTGGTGCGGGTAGAGCACGAGGTGCTGGTCGGCGGCCCAGGCTGCAAAGGCCTCGTAGATGGCGTCGGGGTCGGGTGCCTCACCCGGCGTGGCGGCGGGGAGGCGGCTGAGGAGGGTGGCGTCGGCGGCAGTCATCGCGACCATTGTCCCGTGTTGCCGGGCGTCGTGGGGCCGATGCCGGGGTCCCCGTCAGCCCCGGCGCGCCTGGATGGCGGCGGAGGCGAGGAAGGTGAGAAGTCCCGCCCAGACGACGATGCCGGCCACGCCCGCCGCGGGGAGGCCATAGAACGACGCGACGAGGCACGCGATCGCCGCGCCGCCCATCGCGCAGGCCGAGTGGGCGAAGGCGTGGGTGAGGATGCGGTTGTCGCGTTCGTCGGCGAGCCCGTTCGCGGTGCGGCTTGCGAGGCCGCGGCGCGGGTTGACGGTCCACAGAACGAGGATCAGGGCGAGAGTCACTGCCCCGCCCTGGATGGCGCCCTTGCCGATGGAATCGTGGCCGGTGGCGTAGGAGACGACGGCGATAGCGGTGACGGCGGCGATGGCGGCGGTGGCGCTCGCGATCTTGGCGATGAGGGGCGTGGGGCGGGCGTCAGTCGACATGGAAGATCTCCTCGATGGTGGCGGCGAAGAAGGCGGCGATCGCGAAGGCGAGTGGAAGAGAGGGGTCGTAGCGACCCTTCTCGATCGAATTGACGGTCTGGCGAGAGACGCCGAGCGCATCGCCGAGCGCGGCCTGGGAGAGGCCTCGGGCCTCGCGGCGCTCGCGGACGTCGTTGCGCATCGTGCTCCTTCGTGTGACAAGCGACCTTGACATGTCAAGGGTGCTTGACATGTCAGGGCGTGTCAACAGCGAGGTGAGGGCTGATGTTCCTACGAGGGGCGGCGAGCGGCGGGAATGAGGGCTGACGTTCCTAGGCGGAGGGGCGGGAGCCCATCACCGCCGTGCCGACGCGCACCATGGTCGCGCCCTCGGCGATCGCCCACTCGAGGTCGTTCGACATGCCCATCGACAGATGCCACGCCGTCGACAGATCGATCGCGCCTCGCTCCGAGGAGATCAAGGCGGTATCCCGGATCTCGCGCAACGTGCGATACCCGGCCCGCACCTCGTCCTCCACGGGGGAGTTCAGCCCGATCGTCATGAACCCCACCACCTCGAGCGCGGGCAGCGCCTGGACGGCCGCCGCGAGGTCTAGCGCCTCCGCGGGCGCGACGCCCGCCTTCGACTCCTCGCCCGAGACGTTGACCTGGATCATCACCTGCAGGTCGCGCCCGGCCTCGAGGCACAGGCGCGACAGTCGCTCCGCGAGCCGCAGCGAGTCAACGGTCTGCACGCATGCCGCGTACTCGACGGCGATCGCCGCCTTGTTGCGCTGCAACTGCCCGATGACGTGCACCACCGCGCCGGCCTCGCGCAGCGCCTCACCCTTGTCGGCGAGCTCCTGCATTTTTGACTCTCCTACGAGGCGAGCCCCGCCGGCCACGGCCCTTGCCGCCGCCGCGGCGTCCCACGCCTTGGTGGCGACGAGCACCTGGACGCCGGATCCCGCGCGCCCCGCGGCGGCCTCGGCGACGTGCACCCTAGCGCGCACGTCGGCCAGCGCCGCCGCGTAGTCGTGTCCGGTGGGGGTGGTGGAGAGCGTCATGAGTCCTTCCCGATGGGGGCGGTCGAGGCGCCGGTGAGGCGCACCAGGTCGGCGGGGGCAAGCGACACGTCGAGGCCGCGCCGGCCTCCCGAGACGTAGACGGTGTCGTGGTCGAACGCCGACGAGTCCAGCACGGCCGGAAGTCGCTTGCGCCCTCCCAGCGGCGAGATGCCGCCCACCACGTAGCCGGTGGCGCGTTCGGCATCGGCCGGATCCGCCATCACGGCCCTCTTGGCGCCCACGGCCTTCGCCGCCGCCTTGAGGTCAAGCGAGCCGGACACGGGAACGATCCCGATCGTTAGCACCCCGTCGGCAAGGAAGCACAGCGTCTTGAACACCTCGCGGGGAGAGACGCCCAGCGCCTCGGCGGCCTCGAGACCGTAGGACAGCGAGGAGGACGCGTCGTGCTCGTAGGGGTGGACGCCGTGGTGCACGCCCTCCTTCTCGAGCAGCGCCAGGGCGGGGGTGCCGGTGGGGGACGTGCGGGCCATGGCCCCATTGTGGCCTATCGTTTCCGCGTGACTTCCGACGCCCCCGCACACGTGGACATGTGGACCGACGGCGCCTGCAAGGGCAACCCCGGCGTCGGAGGCTGGGGCACCCTCATGGTGTGGAACGGCCGCGAGAAGGAGATCTTCGGCGGCGAGAAGGACACCACCAACAACCGCATGGAACTCACGGCGGTCATCGAGGGTCTGCGCCTGCTCAAGCGTCCCTGCCAGATCACGCTGCACGTGGACTCGCAGTACGTCATGAACGGCGTCACCAAGTGGATCCACGGCTGGAAGCGCAACGGCTGGAAGACCGGCGACAAGAAGCCCGTGAAGAACAAGGAGCTCTGGATCGAGCTCGACGAGCAGGTCGCGCGCCACGAGATCAAGTGGGTCTGGGTGAAGGGCCACGCCGGGGACCCCGGCAACGAGAGGGCCGATGCCCTGGCCAACAAGGGTGTCGACCAGGCCCGCCGCGGCTAAACCCATGAGCCTGCCGTCCACGATCGCCTCCGCGGTCGAGCACCGGCTCGAGATCAAGCGGTCCGTCTTCCTGACCCGGCTCACCCCGGTCTCCTCCCTGGAGGCGGCCGATGCCGTGGTCGCCTCGATCCGCAAGGCCGACTGGGACGCGCGTCACCACTGCGTCGCCCTCGTCATCGGCCCCCACGGCGAGCGCCAGCGCTCGACCGACGACGGCGAACCGGCGGGCACGGCCGGGGTGCCAATGCTCGAAGTCTTGCGCCACCGCGACGTGACCGACGTCGTGGCCGTCGTGAGCCGGTGGTTCGGCGGCGTCAAGCTCGGCGCCGGGGGACTGGTGCGCGCCTATGGCTCGGCGGTGTCGGCCGCGCTCGACGAGGCGCGCTGGGTGGACCGCGTGCCCCTCACCTCGCTGAGCCTCGAGGTGCCGCACGCCGACGCCGGCCGCGTGCTCGCGTCCCTGCACACCTGGGCCGATGCCCACGGCGCTGTCCTCGACGACCCCCTCTACGGGGTCGCGGCGACCCTGGGGCTGCGCGTCGCGCCCGAGGCAGTCGACGCCGCCCGCGCCGAGGTGGCGGCGCTCACGCAGGGCGCCGTCGAGGCCGTCGTGGGGGAGACAACGATCGTCGACCGGCTCCGCTGAGTCCCCGCGGGCGTGGCGTGTACCAGGATGGGCGCATGACAGCCGACGCCCGCACCGCCGGAATGCCGCTCCTCGTGGTGCTCGGGCTCGTGTGCCAGGAGGCGGGGGCCGCGGTCGCCGTCAATCTCATGCCGGACGTGGGCCCCTGGGGCGTCATCGCGATGCGCCTCGCGTTCTCGGCGGTCGTGCTGCTTCCCCTCGCGGTGGTCAGCCTGCGGCGAGGGGGCGCCATCCATTGGCCCACCGTCGTCGCCTTCGGCGTGGCGCTCGCTGGAATGAACGCCTTCTTCTACCTCGCGCTCGAGCGCATCCCGCTCGGCATCACCGTCACCATCGAGGTGCTGGGCCCGCTCGTGCTGTCCGTGGTGGCGAGCCGCTCGTGGCAGGGGCTCCTGTGGGCGGCGCTCGCGGCGGCCGGCGTGATCCTGCTGGGCGGGGGAGCGCACGACCTCGACCTGCTGGGAGTGCTCTTCGCCGCCGGCGCCGCCGTCATGTGGGCCGCCTACATCCTCACGGCCCGCGCCGCGGGCGCCGCCATGCCCGGCGTCGTGGGACTCGCGCTCGCGATGGTGGTGGGGTCGGTGCTGACCCTCCCCGTCGCCGGAGCCGTGGTGGGGGCGGCCCTGCTGCAACCCCACGCGCTCGCGCTCGGCCTCGCCGTCGCGGTGCTGTCCTCCGCTATCCCCTACGGCATCGAGCTGTCGGCCCTGCGGCGCATGAAGGCCGAGACCTTCGCGATCCTGCTCGCCCTCGCTCCCGCCATCGCCGCGCTCGCGGGCCTTGTGCTTCTCGACCAGCGCCTCACCTGGGCGGTCGCGGCGGGCATCGGGCTGGTCACGATCGCCGGAGTGGGCGCGGTGATCTCCGCGGGCCGACGGGCCGTGCCGGCCTCCGAGGAGGCCGTGGTCGACGTGATGATGGACGAGGCTGACCAGGGCCCATCGTCCCGGCCGGACCAGGGCAGCACCGCCCTAGACTGACGCGCGATGAGCGCCGTCGCCCCCTCCGCCCGTCGCGCCCGCAGCAGGCTCGCGACGCGCTGGGCCGTGCTTGCGAGCCTCCTCGCGCTGGGCCTCGGCCTCGCGATGGGTGCCGCCCACGCGGCCGGTGCCGTGGGCGACGCGACCACCACCGTCGCCGCGACGCACGCGGGGCTTCACCCCGTCGAAAGTGCCACGGGAACCACCTGCGCGACCTGCGGGGACCACGACGATGGCGTCATGGTCGCGTGCCTCATGACGCTTGCCGTCATCGCCCTCGTCGCAGCAGTGCGCCCCCTACCAGTGGCGACGCTGATCACCCGCCGCGCGCCGGCATCGGCCGCCGTCCCGCTTCCGCGCGCGCTCGCGCGCACCCCCGACCTCACCGCCTTGGGCGTCTGCCGGACGTGAGCTGAGCGCGCCCCGCTCACCACTTCCGTTTCAGACAAAGGACAACCCCATGTTTTCGACCCGTACCCTGGCGCGCCACGGCGCCGCCGTGACAGTGCTCGCCCTCGCCCTCGCCGCCTGCGCGGCCGACCCCGCCGAGGCGCCGAGCGCCGACGCGTCGGCGACCACCGCATCGGCCGCCGACGAGATCCTCGCGGCCCACGACCTCGCCGGCCTCACCGCCCGCGAGGTGATCGACACGCTCGACGCGACGGCGCTCGAGGACCGCGACGCCGAGCTGATGGCCTCGATCCGCCCCGACGAGCTACTGCTCACCGATGCCGACGGCACCGAGGCGAGCCTGCCCATGCCGGACGACGCGTTCTACGTGTCGCTCGCGCCGTACGTCGACTCCACCCATGAGTGCTACTTCCACTCCCTGACCACCTGCACGGGCGAGATGCAGGCCGAGGATATCGATGTCACGGTGACCGACGTGGCGACGGGCGAGGTGCTGGTCGACGAGGAGATGACCACCTTCGCGAACGGCTTCGTGGGGCTGTGGCTGCCGCGCGACGCCGAGGTGGACGTCACCATCACGCAGGATGGCCTGACCGCCACCGAGCGGCTCACGACCGACGACGCCGACGACGCGACCTGCGTCACCACGATGCAGCTCGCGTAGCGGCGCGGCCGCCGGGGTCGGCGTCGGTGGCGCGCGCTACTGTGCACGCGTGGACATCGACGTCGTCAATCCTGCCGACGGGACCGTGCTCGCCACGGTCCCGCTGACCTCGGCGGCCCAGGTCGCCTCGCTTACTGCCGAGGCGGAACGGGTGTTCCGCTCGCGCGTCTGGTCGGGCCTGGCGCCCCGCGAGCGTGCCGCGGCGATGCTGCGGCTCGCCGACCTGATGGAGCGCGACGCCGAGGTGCTCGCGCGGCTCGACTCTGAGGACGCCGGCAAGCCCATCACGGAGGCGCGCGAGGGCGACATCCCCGGCGCCATCGAGTCGATCAGGTGGTTCGCCGAGGCGGCGGACAAGCTCGCGGGCACGGCCCCTGCCACGGCCCCCGGCGTGCTCGCCTACACGGTGCGCGAGCCGTTCGGTGTGGTCGCCGCGATCCTGCCGTGGAACTATCCGCTCGCCATGGCGGCCTGGAAGATCGGCCCGGCCCTCGTCGCCGGCAACTGCCTCATCCTCAAGCCGGCCGATGCCACGCCCAGGTCGGTCCTGCACGTCGCCTCGCTCGCGCTCGAGGCCGGGATCCCGCCCGCCGTGCTCACCGTCGCGACGGGGGACGGGCCCACCACGGGCGCCGCGCTCGCTGCCGACCCGCGCATCGGTGCCCTGTCCTTCACCGGGTCGACGGCGACCGGCCGCGCGATCCTCGAGGCGTCGGCCCGCTCCAACCTCAAGCGCGCGAGCCTCGAGATGGGCGGCAAGGCGCCCCACGTCGTGATGCCCGACGCGCTCGGCCTGGGCGACGCGCTCATCGATGGCATCACGGAGGCGGCGTTCCTCACGGCGGGCCAGAACTGCACCGCCGGCTCGCGAATCCTGGTGCACGAGTCGATCCACGACGAGGTGGTAGAGCGGCTCGCCGCAGCCGCGTCCGCGCTCGTGCTGGGCGACCCTGCCGACCCGGCGACCCAGGTGGGGCCGGTCATCAATGTTGCGGCGGCCGACCGCATCCTCGCGGCCATCGACGGCGCGGTGTCCCGCGGCGCCGTGGCGGTCGCCGGTGGCGGCGAGGTAGCGGTGGTGGAGGGAGGGCGCTACGTCGCCCCGACGGTCCTCGCGAACGTTGACCCCGCCGACCCGATCCTCACCACGGAGATCTTCGGGCCCGTCACGACCGTGCAGCGCTTCTCGACCCGCGAGGAGGCGATCGCGCTCGCCAATGCCGTCGAGTACGGCCTCCAGGCCACGGTGTGGACGGCGCGCCTGGACGATGCGCTCGCTTTGGCCGGTGGGATCGAGGCGGGCACCGTGTCCGTGGGGGCGTACAGCGAGGGCGACATGACAGTGCCGTTTGGCGGCTGGAAGGCGTCGGGATTCGGCGGCGCCGAGAAGTCCCTCGCGGCCTTCCACCAGTGGACCCGCGAGAAGGCGGTGTGGATCGAGCTGCCCGCGGACTGACGCTCCGTCGCGCGCCGACCCCCGACGCGACGACGCCCCCGGAGCGTGGCTCCGGGGGCATCGTGCGGCGGCTGGACGGGGACGCTTCGCAGCGTGCCCGGCTCGCCGGAGGTGGCGAGGGTTAGGGACGCGTCACCGCGTGCCAGCCTCGCCGGATGGGGAGCCGTCGGCGGCATCGGCCACCGCGACGGGGACCTCGGCGCCCGACAGGGGTGCGGCGGCCAGCTCGGCCTCTGCGCGCTCCTCGGCCGTGGGCTCCGTGATGGTGACCTCCTGCGTGGGACGGAAGCGCACCAGCAGCGCAGCCGTGACGGCGGCGACCAGCACGGCAGCGACCGACACCCACATGGCGGTGGTGAAGCCGTGGACCGCGGCCTGGGCCTGGTCCGCGTCGAGCCCGCCGTTGTCGGTGATCCACCGCGCCGTGGCGTTGGCGGCCACCGTGTTGAGCAACGCGATGCCGATCGAGCCGCCCACCTGCTGGGTGGTGTTGAGCGTCGCCGAGACCACGCCCGCATCGGTGCCGCGCACCCCGCCGGTGGCGGTCGCCATCGACGGCATGAACGTCATGCCCATGCCGAGCCCCAGGAAGATCAGGCCGGGGAACACGTGCAGCCAGTACGAGGAGCCGACCTCGATCTGCGTGAGGAACGCGAGGGATCCCGCCGCCAGCAGCAGGCCGGGGATCATGAGGCGGCGCGGGCCCACCCGGGGGAGCAGGCGGGCGGAGATGCCCACCGAGCCGGTCATCATGCCGACGACCATGGGAAGGAACGCGACGCCCGTCTTCATGGGGGAGAAGCCCTGGATGCCCTGCAGGTAGTAGGTGAGAAACAGGAAAACGCCGAACATGCCGATCTGGCTCAGCCCCACGGCGGCGAGCGCCCCCACGCGGTTGCGGTCGCGCAGCAGGTGCAGGGGCAGGAGGGCGTGCGGGGTGCGGCGCTCGACGGCGACGAACACTGCCATGAGGATCACTCCCGCCGCGAGCGAGCCGAGCACGATGGCCGAGCCCCAGCCGTCCGTCTCCGCCTCCGACAGGCCGTAGACGATCGCGAGCAGTCCGGCCGAGGCGAGCACGGCGCCGGGGATGTCGAGGCGCACGCGCACGTCGCCGCTGCCGCGGTCGTGAAGGAACAGCGAGGCGCCGATGACGGCGACGATGGCGATGGGCACGTTGACCATGAGGGTCCAGCGCCAGTCGACGTACTGGGTGAGGGCGCCGCCGAGGATGAGGCCGATCGCGGCGCCACCTCCCGCGATCGCTCCGTAGATGCCGAGCGCCCTGGCGCGCTCCTTAGCTTCGGTGAAGGTGACGTTGAGCATCGACAGTGCCGCGGGAGCGAGCAGGGCGGCGAAGACACCCTGGAGGGCTCGGGCGGAGATGAGCATCTCGAAGTTGCTGGCGACGCCGCCGAGCGCGGAGGCGCCGGCGAAGCCGATGAGGCCGATGAGCAGGGTGCGCTTGCGGCCGATGACGTCGCCGAGGCGCCCGCCGAGCAGCAGCAGGCCGCCGAACGCGAGCGTGTAGGCGGTGATGACCCACTGGCGGTCGGCGTCGGAGATGCCGAGGTCGGCCTGCGCGGTGGGCAGCGCGATGTTGACGATGGTCATGTCGAGCACGACCATGAGCTGCGCGAGGCCGATGGCGGCCAGTCCCCACCAGCGGCGGGGATCGGGGGTGGTGTCCATGGGGGACCTTTCGTGGAAGGGCGCGCACCGGCACGGGTGGCCGATGCGGGCGGCGCTGTCCGTGGGGTGCCGGAGGGCGGTGGCTTGCCCCGGGCGTGCGGCCCCGGTGGGGCCGCGGTTGACGGCGAGGGCTCTTGTGGAACTTCCTAGCCGTCCGGTAAGTTACGTAGATGACGATAGGCGTCTGCTAGCCGGGCGTCAAGTAAGTTTGCCGAAGTTTTTCTGTCAGTGCCAGCGAGGCACGAAGGAGGCATCCGTGATGGCCGAGGCCGCGACGCGCAGGCGTGGTGACACGCGCGAGCGCATCCAGGAGGTCGCTCTCGAGCGGTTCACCGCCAACGGCTACGACCAGACGTCGCTGCGGGAGATCGCCGAGGACCTGGGCGTCACGAAGGCGGCCCTGTACTACCACTTCAAGTCGAAGGAGGAGATCCTCGACGGTCTCCTCGCGAGCGTTGCGCAGCAGGTGGACGATCTTGTCGCCTGGATGCGCGAGGAGCCGCCCACGCACAAGCGGCGCATCGAGATGATCCGGCGCCTGGGCGACATCACCCGCGGCGCCGGCGGCGGCGTGCTCCAGTGCGTGCAGCAGAACGAGGTGGCGCTGGCCAACATGGGCCGCACCACCGAGCTGGTGCACCACATGAAGCAGCAGTTGTGGGACGCCGCGCTTCCCGCTGACGCGCCCCTCGAGGACAAGCTCAGCATGCGCATGGCCGTGATGGCAGTGCTCATCTCGTCGAAGCCCGACTCGGACCTCGGCGGCACCGCGACCGAGCGCGCCGCCGCGGCGCAGGTCGTCGCTGCCCGCCTCGTGCCTTAGTCGCTCTCGCGGTACTCGAGCACCGCGTCACATGCTTCGAGGAGTCGCTCGCGCAGCGGCGCCGCCCTGCGCGTGAACTCGCGCTGACGCGACGCGTACTCGCTCTTTCCCTCGGGCGTCTCCACGGCGATGGGGGCGAGCCCGTACGAGGACACGTCGTACGGCGAGGCTTGCATGTCGACGTAGCGCACGTCGCGCGCCAATGCGAAGCAGTCGAGAAGGAGGTCGCCCGGCACGGCGGGCCCCAGCTTGAATGCCCACTTGTACAGGTCCATCGTCGCGTGGAGGCAGCCGGGCTGATCCATCGCCACTTGGTTCTCGCGCGTCAGCCGGTGCGCGTTAAGCGGCGCGGCCTCGGGCGTGAAGAAGCGGAACGCGTCGATGTGCGTGCACACCAGGGGATTGGCCTCCACGGCGGCATCGGTGCCGCCCTGGCCGAGCCGCAGGGGAAGCGGGTGGCGCAGGTCCTCGCCGGCGCGGTAGACCATCGCCCACTCGTGCATCCCGAAGCAGCCCAGTAGTGGTTTGCGGCCGGCGGTGGCAGCCAGAAGCCGACGGATCTGCGCGACGGCGTCGCCGCGCTCGGCAGCGAAGGCCGCCGCGTCCATCGTCGTCACGCCGTCGCTCGAGGTGACGTACCAGCGGTAGCCCGCGTGCGCATCGGCCACCTGCAGGCCGACGCCGATGCCCGGGTGCCAGCGCCGCACCTGGGCGGGCTTCAGGCCGTAGTACTCGAAAAGGAAGTCCTCGATCGCGTGCCGCTCACCGCGTGCGACGCGCTCGCGGCGGCCGGCGGTGAGGGCATCGGCCCGCTCCTCGTGGGCCGATGCCCGCTCGCGCCAGGCGGCGGGGCTCAGCACGGTGGCGGCGAGGGTGGGCATGGCGCCCATTGTCTCAGGGCGCGAAGGGGGCACGACAGTACCTCCCTCCCGGGGCATGCGGCGGGGTGAACTGGGTGTTGGCATCGACGAGAGGAGTTTCTATGTCTGACGACACCATGACGCCCATGCAGCGGATGCTGGGCGACACCGCACCCACCTTTACCTCGCTCACGGACGACGTCCTGTTCGGCCAGGTCTGGTCGCGCACCGAGGCACTGAGCGCGCGCGACCGCAGCCTCGTGACCATCACGAGCCTCGTGACGGCGGGCAACACAGAGCAGCTGAGCGCGCACATCCCGATGGGGCTCGACAACGGGCTCACCCGCGACGAGATCGTCGAGGCGATCACCCACGTGGCGTTCTACGCCGGCTGGCCCCGCGCCGTCTCCGCTCTCACCCTCGCCCAGCGCCTCTTCGCCGAGCGCTGACGCGCGCCGCTCCCCATCGACAGGAGAACCCATGGACATCCAGCAGAAGGTACCCACCGTGAAGAATCCCCCCGAGCAGTTCGCCGGCGACGTGTGGGTGGACCCGCTCGTCGCGCCGCGCGACGGAGACCAGCGCACGGTCGTCGCGAAGGTGCGCTTCGCGCCCGGCGCGCGCACGGCCTGGCACTCTCACGAGCGCGGGCAGTTCCTGCATGTGACCGAGGGCGTCGCCTACTTTGGCGGCCGCGACGGCCGCATCATCGAGGTCCACCCCGGCCAGACGCTATACACGCCGCCGGGCGAGGACCACTGGCACGCGGCGGGCGAGGACACCTTCATGGAGCACCTCGCGATCCTCGAGAACGGCGACGACCCCGCGGTGACCACCACGTGGAAGGAGCACGTCACGGACGAGGAGCTGGGCAGGGCCTAACGGCCGCCGGCATGGTCGGAGGGCGTGGGCGCCACGCGCGGTGCCCACGCCTCGGCCGCCCGGGTGGACCACGCCGTGAGCCATCGTTCGAGCGGGCCGGCGCCGAGCCGCCAGCGCCACAGCGAGCACGTCAGCACGATGCCGGCCCACATCGCGACCAGCGATACGTTGGACGGCTGCCACACGATCTCGGTGCCGACCGCAGCGATGACGATGAGGTGGCCCACGTAGGCGGTGAGGGCCATCGCACCCACGGCCATCACCGGCCACAGCAGGGTGCGGGCGCGCCTGGCAAGCCACAGCGACGCCCCGATGGCGGCGCACGCTACGGAGACATCACCCAGCATCTCGGGCGGCGAATAACTGTGCGCCTCGAGGTCGAGCCACCACGACCCCGGGCTCACCCCGGCGGCCTCGGCGGCCATCACGGCGAGCCGCGACACGGCGAAGCCGCACGCGCCCAGCCCCACCAGGAGGAGCGCGGTCGCGTCCTCGCGAAGCCGCAGCCTGCCGATGCCGAGCCCCACCAGGACGTAGCCCATCCACGCGAGCGCCGGGTAGTACGGCCCCCACAGGGTTCCGATCACCGGGATGCCGGGGTAGGCGGGTCCCCAGAGGCTGTCCGCGGGGATGGCGGCAGCCAGCTGCGCGGCGGCGTACCCGCCCACGCCCAGGCACGCCGCCGCGAGGGCGAGCAGCCACGGGGTCGGCGCCCTGAGCAGCGGCAGCGCCAGCCAGAACATGACGCCGAGCGTGGGAAGGATCACGACGACGGGCGTCCCGAGCAGCGCGAGTAGAAGGCCGAGACCCACGAGGATGGCGCCGCGTACCGCGATGCGGATGCGGGTGCGTCGCGCGTGGCGAGACTCCACCTCCGTCACGGCGACGCGGCCACGCGAGGTGAGCATGAGCGTCATCGACACTCCCGCCAGCACCGCGAAGAGCGCCGAGGGGAACCCGTGGGTCACCACGAGCCACGGCCAGTCGTCCTGGTTCCCGACGTGGGCGCCCACCATGCCGAGCACGGCGATGCCGCGCGCGAGGTCGAGCCCGTCGATGCGTGACGCGGTGGGGGAGCCGGTCACTCGGCCTCGGCCTTGAGGAGAACCGCCTCGCCCCACGCGTAGTGGTTGCCCAGGCACTCGTGAGCAACCTCCGCGAGCGACTCGCGTCCCAGCCACGGCCGGGCCTCGGTGTCGAAGAGGCGGTCGTCGTCGAGCCGGCGCAGCAGGGCACACATCCTGGCGTGCGACTCGATGAGCAGGTCACGCGCCTGCCCATAGCTCCAGTGACGGTGGGCCATGTAGAGCGCGTCGTTCAGGGCGGTGAGGTCCCGCCACGTGTAGCCGGGGGCAGGGAAGTCGGGCTCCTCCTGCGCAAACTCGGCATCCAGCCAGTCAAAGAACAGCAGGTGCCAGGCGTGGAGATGGGTGAGGACGTCCGCGGTGCGGCGCCCCAGGTAGGCGTCGGTCAGGATGCGGTCGCGTCCGGCATCGGCCCGTGCCAGGAGCGCGTCGAGCCGTGCGTCGCCCTGGCTGATCAGCTCATCGACCGTGATGGGGGACATGCCTCCTCATCGTAGGGGCGGGCGGCCCGCCGCGACAGGTGAGGGCTCACCGGGCACCCCTCGCCGCGCGTTGCTACTGTGGCGCGCATGGGCTCTCGCGAGCCCGCCCGTCTGGTGGGGCGCGAGGCGGAGCGGCGCAGGCTCGAAGCGCTCCTGGGCGAGGCGCGCAACGGGGACGGTGGTTGCCTCCTGATGGTCGGCGATCCCGGGGTGGGGAAGACGTCACTCCTGGAAGGTGCCGTTGTCGCCGCTCGTGGGCTTTCCGTCTCGCAGGTCACCTGCTGCGACGTCGAGTCGGCGATGCCGTACGCGGCACTTCAGCGGCTCGTGGGTGCGATGAAGGGGCACCTTCCCGCCCTGCCGTCGTCGCACCGCGAGGCGCTCACGGTCGCGCTGGGCCACGGGGAGGGGCCGCCCCCACAACGGGCGCTCGTCGCGCTCGCCGTCCTCGGTCTCGTCGCCGCCGCGTCCGAGGAGGAGCCATGGCTCCTCGCCGTCGACGACGCCCATCTCCTCGACGCGGAATCCGCCGAGGTGCTCGGCATCGTGGGACGTCGGCTGGGAGCGGAGTCCGTCGCCCTCCTCGTCGCGAGCCGCCCCCATCAGGCGACCCACGCTGCGTTCGCCGGCATCGATGCAGTGACCGTCGACCCTCTCGGCCCCGACGCCGCCACCGAACTCCTCCGGGGCCTTGTGGAGGGGCCGCTCGACGCCGACGTGGCACGGGCCGTCGTGCGCGATACGGCCGGGAACCCTCTCGCGCTGTGCGAGGTGGCCCGCGAGTGGGACGGTCACGGACTCACTCGATTGACGCTCGCCGGATCTCCGGGGCCCGTGGGCGATCAGTTGGAGCGTCACTTCTCGGCGCTCGCGGGCTCGCTGAGCCCCGACGCTCAGACCTGGCTCCTGGTGGCGGCCGCCGAGTCCTCCGGTGACCTTGCCGTCATCCGCGCCGCCGCTTCGGCGCTCGACGCCGCGCCGGGCGCCGAGGCAGAGGTGGAGCGCGCGGGCCTGGTGCGCATCCGCGAGGCGGCACACCTGCGACACCCGCTCGCGCGAGCCGCGATCTACGGTGCGGCGTCGGACTCCGACCGCCGGGACGTCCACGGCGCGCTCCGTGACTACTACGCGCGTGTAGGACGCCGCGACTTGTCCGTGCAGCATGCGGCGGCCGCGAGCGCGGGACCCGACGACGCCATCGCCGGCGCGCTCCGCGAGCTCGCCGAGGACGCGGCGCAGCGAGGCGCCCAGGTGACGCGTGCGCGGCTGCTCGCTTCCGCGGCGGCCCTCTCGGCTCGCCCGGCCGCGCGGGCATCGTGCCTGATCGACGCCGCGCAGGCCGCGGTGTCGAGCGGACATCCGCACCTGGCGCTCGAACTCATCGCCGACGTCGACAGTGCGACGCTCGACGCGGTCGCGAGTGCGCGGCTGCTCATCGTCACCACCCGGTGCGCCCTCTTCTTGTCGAGCCTGGCGAACGCGGACGAGGTGATCGCGGAGGTGCTCGACGCGGCCGACGCGGTGGCGGGGGAAGCGCCGGGGCTCGAGCGCACCTTGCTGCTGTTCGCCTTCGAGCTGCTCCAGGTCACCCTGGCGCCCGGCGTGCTCGCCCGTCTCGAGGGCTTTGGCGCACGCCTGCGCGCGGCCCGCGACCCCGGAGACGACGCATGGGGACTCGTCCTCGCGGCCATTGCCGCGTTCATCCTCGACGACTATGCGGAGGCGGTCCCCGCGCTCGAACGCGCGCGCATCGCGCTCGAAAACCTCGACGACGCCGCGCTCATCGACACCTCCTCGTACCTCGTGGTGCCCGCGCTGGGCCTGTGGGACGCCGACGGCGCCGTCGCGATGCTCGAGCGTGCCGCCTCGAGTGCGCGACGGCTGGGTGCCCTGCGCGAACTCGACGCGATCCTGTGGACCCACAGCACGGTCGAGATGTCGAGGGGCTGCCCCTCCGCCGCGCGTCGGCTGCTCGTGCAGGTCGAGGGGATCCGGCAAGCGCTCGGCTACGCCGAAGTCTTGGCGGTGAACCCCGCGGTGCTGGCCTGGACGGGCGTGCCGCGCGCGCACATCGAGCCGATGGAAGCCGTGCTCGACGGCATGGGCTTTGGCGGGGTCGTGCGGATCAGTCGCGCGCACTGCGCCGTCGCCGACATCGCGGCCGGCGAATACGCGGCGGCGCTGCCGGTACTACTGGAGGTCCTGGACACTCCCTTCCTCCAGGCGTCCCTGCCGCAGCTCTCCGATGCGGTCGAGGCTGCGGTGCGCAGCGATCGCCCCGAGGTGGCGCGTCGCCTCGCCGACCACCTTGCCGCACACGCCGACGCGTGCGGGAGGCCGTGGGCGAGGGCGCTGGCGGCCCGCGCCGCGGCGCTCGTGACCGATGGCCCCGACGCCGAGCCCCTGTATGCGGAGGCCATCGCGAGCATCGACGCGACGGGACTCACGGGAGAGCAGGGGCGCACGCGACTGCTGTACGGGGAGTGGCTGAGGCGCAGGGGCCGACGCCTCGATGCGGCGCGCGAGCTCACTCGCGCCCACGAGATCCTCACCGAATGCGGCGCCACCGTGTTTGCCGAGCGCGCCAGGCGCGAACTCGCCGCGGCGGGGATGGCCGCGCCCCGGCGCGGCCCGCGCAACCCGCGCGAGGACCTGACGGCGCGCGAGGCCGCCATCGCCGCCCTCGCCGCGAAAGGCCGCACGAACGCCGAGATCGGCGCGCGCCTCTTCATCAGCGCCAACACCGTGGACTACCACCTGCGCAAGGTCTTCAGAAAGATGGGCGTGACCTCGCGCCGCCAGCTGGCCGATGCCCTCGCCGACCAGGGAGCCGACGGCACGTAGTCCGCGACGACTACGCGCCACGCGTGGTGACGCGGGCGAGCCCGGCTCGAAGCATGGGAGGACGGGCCCGCCGATCCACGGGAAGGCCCCCGGCGCCTCGAGGAGGCCCCTCATGCCCTTCGTCACCACCGAGGACGGCTCGCAGATCTTCTATAAGGATTGGGGATCCGGAGGCAGCCCCGTGCTGCTCAGTCATGGATGGCCGCTCAACGCCGACGCGTGGGAGGCCGCCGCGCTCTTCCTCGCCGAGCACGGGCATCGGGCCATCGCGCACGACCGGCGCGGCCACGGCCGCTCCAGCCAACCGTGGGGCGGCAATGAGATGGACACCTACGCGGATGACCTCGCTTGCCTGCTCGACCACCTCGACGTCACCGACGTCACCCTCGTGGGGCACTCCACGGGTGGCGGCGAGGTGCTTCACTATCTCGCGCGGCACGGCTCGGCGAGGGTTGCGAAGCTGGTGCTGGTGTCGGCGGTGCCGCCGCTCATGGTGCGCACCGACGACAACCCCGAGGGGCTGCCGCTTGACGTGTTCGACGGCATCCGGGCAGGCGAGGCGTCCAACCGCTCCCAGCTCTACCGAGACCTCGCGGACGGCCCGTTCTTTGGTCATAACCGCGGCGGCGACGTGCCGCAAGGGTTCCGCGATGCGTTCTGGCTGCAGGGCCTCGCCTCGGGCACCCGCAACGCGTACGAGTGCATCGCGGCGTTCTCCGCCACCGACTTCCGGCCCGACCTTGCCAAGGTCGACGTCCCGCTCCTGGTGATTCACGGCGACGACGACCAGATCGTGCCGTTCGAGATCTCCGGCAAACTCTCCGCCGCGGCAGTGCCGGGAGCGCGGTTGCTGGTGTACGAGGGCGGATCGCACGCCCTTCCCGATACCTCGCGGGACCGCCTCCATGGCGACCTGCTGGCCTTCATCGACGAGTGAGGTGACCCCCATGTCCACTCCGACCACCATCGTGCTCATTCACGGTCTTTGGATGACTCCCTCAAGCTGGGACACCTGGGCAGCGCGCTTCCGCGACAAGGGATTCACGGTGCTCACGCCCGGATGGCCCGGCGTCGGCGACGCGAGCCCCGCCAGCCTGCGCGACGACCCGTCGTCACTCACGAACAGGTCCATCACCGAGATCGTGGATGCGTACGACGAGATCATCCGCGGCCTCGACGCCCCGCCGATCATCATGGGCCACTCGTTCGGCGGGCTCTTTGTCCAGATGCTCCTCGATCGCGGACTCGGGGCCGCGGGCGTGGGCGTCGAGCCCGGGCAGCCGGCCGGCGTGCTGACGCTGCCGTGGCCGACGCTACGGTCAGGCCTGCCGGTCTTGTCCAACCCCTTCGCCAAGAAGGGAGCTAAGGCGCTCACCCCACAGCACTTCCACTACACGTTTGGCAACGACCTCAGCCGCGAGGACTCGGACCGCGAGTTCGAGGCGAGCGGCATCCCCGCCGTCAACCGGGTGTTCTTCGAGGGGGTGCTGTCGTTGCCGCGCACGCGCACCGGCATCACTCGCGTCGACTACACCAAGGCCGACAGGGCTCCGCTGCTCATCATCTCGGGCGAGCTCGACCACGTCGTGCCGCCATCGGTGCACCGCAGCCTGGTGAAGCAGTACGCGCGCGGGTCGGGCGTGGTCGAGCACATCGAATACCCGGGCCGGACCCACCGCATCGTCTCGCAGCCTGGCTGGGAGGAGGTCGCCGATCACGCGCTGCAGTGGTCGCTCGATCACGCGCGCCCGGGTGTGCCCAGCGCACAGGGGTGAGTGGCGGTGGACGTCACGGCGATCGGTGGGCCCACCATGCTCCTCGAACTCGACGGATGGCGGCTGATCGTCGACCCCACGTTCGATCCTGCCGGCGGCCGCTATCCCTTCGCCCTCGGCACGGCGTCTACCAAGACCGTTGGCCCCGCGGTCGCCGCAGCGGACCTGGGCCCGATCGACGCGGCTCTCGTCAGTCATGACCAGCATGCCGACAATCTCGACGCGGCGGGGCGCAGACTCCTGGAGCGAATCCCTGTGGTGATCACCACGCGTGCGGCGGCGCGCCGACTGCGTCATCCCGATGCGCGGGGCCTCGCGCCGGGGCGGGCGACTGCGCTCGCCGCGCCGGGGCGACCGACCCTCGTCGTCACCGCCACGCCGGCGCGTCACGGGCCGCCGCTCAGTCGTCCCATCCTCGGACCGGTCGTGGGGTTCGCGATCTCTCGGGTCGGCACCGAGGGGACGCGAGTATGGCTCACGGGGGACACCGTGGCGAGCCGGCGCGTCAGGCGTGCGGCGTCGCGCCTGGCGCCGGACGTCATGGTGGTCAACGCCGGGGGAGTGGCGTTTGGGATCACCGGACGCCTGCGGTACACGATGACCGGCATCGCGGCCGCGCGCCTCGTCGAGGCGGCGGCCCCGCGCGTGGCCATCCCCGCTCACGTTGAGGGGTGGTCACACTTCGTGGACGGAGTCGACGGCATGCGTGCCGGGCTCGCCCACGTGCCCGCGGCCCGCGCGGTCACGCGCTGGCTCCAGCCCGGGGAGGCCGTCTCGATCCCCGAACCCGACGGTCCCGCGCGCTCGCGGGCATCCGCCGACACCTGACCGCCGTTCGGCGGCACCTCACACTGCTCCTGGGAGTCCTCATGTCACCCTCGTTTTCCCCCGCGCGCCGCCTCATCGTCGTGGCGCTCGCCCTGATCGCCACCCTGGTCGCGGCAAGCCAGGCCGCGACGGCCAGCCCGTCCCCGTCCACCGCGGCGGCACCCCGCCCGGCAATACCCAGCGCGGCGCTGCCCGCCGCCGTCGCGGAGACGGCCTCCTCGCGAGGCCACGCGAAGCCAAAGCCCACGATCGTCCTCGTCCATGGCGCCTTCGCCGACTCGTCCGGGTGGGCGCTCGTGACGCCGGCCCTCGAGGCCGCGGGCTATCCCGTGATCGCCTTCTCGAACCCCCTGCGCGGGCCCCAGCACGACGCGGCATACCTGCGCGCCTTCCTCGACACGCTCGAGGGCCCCATCGTGCTCGTCGGACACTCCTACGGCGGCGTGGTCATCACCAACGCTGCCACGGGAGACGACGACGTGACCGACCTTGTCTACATCGCCGCGTATGCACCCGCCGAGGGAGAGTCGGTGCAAGCCATGAATGCCCTGGGAGGAGGCCACTCCGACGTCACGAACCATCTCGTCGTTCGCCCCTTCCCCGGAGCGTCGGAGGGCGACGCCGACGCCTACATCGACCCCGCGTACTTCCGGCAGCTCTTCGCTCAGGACCTCCCGCGGTCCGTCGCGGCCACCATGGCCGGATCCCAGCGCCCCGGCGCGCTGGCAGCACTCGTCGCGCCGTCCGGTGAGCCCGCGTGGGAGACGATCCCCAGCTGGTACATGGTCGCCAAGAACGACCGGATCATCCCGCCGGAGGCGGAAAGGGTGATGGCGGACCGTGCCGATGCGACAACCGTGGAGGTCTCCTCGTCGCACGTGCCCATGCTGTCCAAGCCCGCCCAGGTGGTCGCGCTGATCCTGCGCGCGGCCCGTTAGCCATCCCAGACCCCGTCCCCGTCGGGCTCGCCATCGCCCGGCGGGGGCGGCCCGCCGCGACAGGTGGGGCGCGGGCACTACGCTGGAGACCATGCGTATCGCCCGATTCACCACTGGAGACGAGCCCCGCTACGCGATCGTGGACGGCGCCCCGGGCGAGGAGGAGCTGGTGGTTCTCACCGGCGACCCCATGTACACCCCGGGCAACGTCACGGGCGAGCGGGTCAAGCTCACCGACGACGTCCGCCTCCTCGCGCCCGTCATCCCGCGCTCGAAGGCCGTGTGCCTGGGCAAGAACTATGCCGCCCACGCCGAGGAGATGAAGGACATCACCGGCCCCGCCGGCGAATACCCCATCGTCTTCCTCAAGCCCAACACCGCCGTCGTGGGGCCGGACGACCCGATCGTCCTTCCCTCCTACAGCGACGACGTGCAGCTCGAGGCTGAACTCGCCATCGTCATCGGCCGCATGTGCAAGGACGTGCTCCCCGAGCACGCCGAGCAATACATCTACGGCTACACCTGCGCCAACGACGTCACCGCGCGCGACGTCCAGAAGCAGGAGGGTCAGTGGTTCCGTGGCAAGGCGTTCGACACGTCGCTGCCCATCGGCCCCTGGATCGAGACCGAGCTCGACACCGAGGACGCGCGCATCACCGGCTCCATCAACGGCACCGTGGTTCAGGAGGGCAACCTCAAGGACATGATCAACGGCATCCACGAGGCCGTTGCGATCGCGTCCGAGGTGACCACCCTGCTGCCCGGCGACCTCATCCTCACCGGCACCCCCGCGGGCGTCACCCGCCTCAGCCACGGCGACATCGTCGAGGTCGAGATCGAGGGCCTTGGCACCCTGCGCAACCCGGCCATTCGCCGCTGAGGCGGCGGCGCCCCTGCCCGGCCGCAGCATCGGCCACCCGTACCACTCGCACCACCCCAGCACCAGGAGAACCTGACACCGTGAGCGACACCACCGCCCAGGCACCCGAGGTCCGCGTCCGCTTCTGCCCGTCCCCGACCGGGACGCCGCACGTGGGCCTCATCCGCACCGCCCTCTTCAACTGGGCGTACGCCCGCCACACCGGCGGCAAGATCATCTTCCGCATCGAGGACACGGACGCCGAGCGCGACTCCGAGGAGTCCTTCGAGCAGCTCCTCGACGCCCTCGACTGGATGGGCATCGACTACGACGAGGGCCCCGGCATCGGCGGCCCCTACGGCCCGTATCGCCAGTCCGAGCGTCACGACCTTCACAACGACGTCGCCAACCGCCTCCTGGGCGCCGGCTACGCCTACGAGTCCTTCTCGACCCCCGAGGAGATCGAGGCGCGCCACAAGGCCGCCGGCCGCGACCCCAAGCTGGGCTACGACGGCTTCGACCGCGACCTCACGGACGAGCAGAAGGCGGCCTTCCGTGCCGAGGGCCGCGTCCCCGTCATCCGCGTCCGCATGCCCGACGAGGACATCACGTTTACGGACCTCATCCGCGGCGAGATCACCTTCCGCGCGGGCACGGTTCCCGACTTCGTCATCGTTCGCGGCAACGGCGTCCCGCTGTACACGCTCGTGAACCCCGTGGACGACGCGCTCATGAAGATCACCCACGTGCTGCGCGGCGAGGACCTGCTGTCCTCCACCCCGCGTCAGATCGCCCTGTACCGCTACATGGTGGACCTGGGGATCGCCGACCGCGTGCCTCAGTTTGGCCACATGCCGATGGTGACCGGCGAGGGCAACAAGAAGCTGTCCAAGCGCGCCCCCGAGTCCAACCTGTTCCTGCACCGCGAGCGCGGATTCATCCGCGAGGGCCTGCTGAACTACCTGGCGCTGCTGGGCTGGAGCATCGGCCCCGACCGCGATGTGTTCACGCCCGACGAGCTGGTGGCGGCGTTCGACATCAGCGACGTCAACCCCAACTCGTCGCGCTTCGACCTCAAGAAGGCCGAGGCGATCAACGCCGACCACCTGCGCATGCTGCCCGTGGGCGAGTTCGTGGCCCGCATGGTTCCCTACCTGCACGCCTCCGGCCACCTGTCGAGCGCGGACCCGCAGGAGCTCACGCCGCACGAGGAGCAGGTGCTCGCCGAGGCCGCTCCGCTCGTGCAGACCCGCATGAACCTGCTGGGAGAGGCCCCCGCGATGCTGGGCTTCCTCTTCGAGGACGACCACGGCTACGAGTACGACGAGAAGGCCATCGCTAAGCTTCCCGAGAACGCCGCCGAGATCCTCGACGCCGCGATCGGCGTGCTCGAGGGGCTCGAGGACTTCGGCGCCGAGGCGCAGCAGGAGGCGCTGCAGGCGAAGCTCGTGGACGAGATGGGCATCAAGCCGCGCTTCGCGTACGGCCCGCTGCGCGTCGCCGTGACCGGGCGACAGATTTCGCCGCCGCTGTTCGAGTCGATGGAGATCCTGGGCCGCGAACACGCTCTCGAGCGCCTGCGTCGCCTGCGCGCCACCCTGTGACGGTGTCGCGGGGCTCTGGGGCCGATGCGGTGGCGGGCCCGGGTGACCGGCCCGCCATCCGCGGCATCCTCCTCGACGTCGACGACACCCTCGTCGACACCAGGGGAGCCTTCCGTCACGCCCTCCTGAGGGTCGCCGACGAGTACCTGGACGCCGGGGCCGATGCCGAGGCGGTGCTCGCGCACTGGCGTGACGACCGCGGCGGCTGGTACCGGGCTCACACCCGCGGCGAGATGAGCCACCGCGAGCAGCGCAAGCGCCGCGCCCAGGACCTTCACGCGACGTTCGGCGGTCCGGACCTTGACGACGACGCGTACGACGTCTGGGACGCCGGCTTCGAGCGTCACTTCCGCGAGGGCTGGAAGCCGTTCCCCGATGCGGCGCCGCTGCTTGATGCTCTCGACGCGGCAGGCATCCCCTACGGGTCGGTCTCCAACGCGAATCTCGCCTACCAGGAGCTCAAGCTCGCCGCGTGCGGCCTGGAGCGCGTGGAGATGTTCGTGGGCGTGGACACCTTTGGGGTCGGCAAGCCCGATCCTCGCGTCTTTCTCGAGGGCTGCGCACGGCTGTCCCTGCCGGCCGACGCCGTGGCCTATGTCGGCGACGAGCCCGACCTGGACGCCGCCGGAGCGGCAAGGGCAGGGCTCACCGGCGTCTGGCTCGACCGGCCCGGCACGCGCAGGACCGGTCACGACGGCGACGACCTGGGTGACCTGGGCGACCGCACGGTGCGCGCGAGCGGCCTCGACGACGTGATGGCGGCGCTCGGCCTGTAACTCTCTCGCGCGCGTCTGTCGCAGCCGCGGCGTAGCCTGAACGGCACGGGTCCTGAGGGGCCCATCGGAGGGGCCGATGAGCGGCGAGTTCATCGTCGTGGAGGAGCCGGCGTCCCATCGCGGGCGCCGCTCCCGCTTGCGCGCCCGGGAACGGCCGACTCGACGCCAGGTGAGGCGGCGTGCGGCGGTGGTCGCGGGCGCGGCCCTCCTCGTCGGGGCGCTCGTGCTCAGCGATCGCGCGGCGGGCGGGGCGGGGGACGCCGCGTCGGCCGTCACGCCTACGCCCTCCGCGACCCTCGCGAGCGCCACCTCCGCGCAGCAGGCCACCGCGATCGCGTACACGGAGTATCGGGCGCGGGTCGAGCTTGCGGCCTGTCTCAACGGCATCGGCGATCCGTACGAGCCGCGGGTGACGCGCCACGAGCCGCTGGTGGCCGACGTGGCGGCATACCTGGGCATCGATCCCGCGCCGATCGACGCGGCGGCCCCGAGCCCGGAGTTGCGCCATCCCCGGTACTACCTGGACTCCGTCCCCGCACCGCCGCGTTCTCCCGCGTGCCCCGCCCCCAACACGGAGATGAGCGCCTCGGACGCCGCCGAGATCGCCGCCACCGTACGCCAGGCGGTGGCGGACGACGGGTTTCGTGCGGCCATCGCCGAGCAGGAGTGGCTGCGCCGGCATCCGGCCGAGGCGTCGCACTTCTTCGCGCTGTTGGGGGCGGACGGCGCTGAGGCGCCCCGTAGCGACCCGGCCGCCAGCGAGCGCTGGGAGGTCTCCCTCGCCGAGGTCACGGAGTCCCTGGCCGACGTGGTGTGGATTCCCGTGACCCAGGAGGCGACGGACATGTTCGCCCAGGCGAGCGGGCTGACAGAATCCGGCAGCGCCATCGTGGTGCGCGTCAGCGGCGAGCCCTGGGCCCTCGTGCAGGGCGGCTACATGACCACTGTCATCGCCATCGAATGCGACGGCGCGGTGGTCTCCGTCGGGGCGCGCAGGCCGTGGGGAAACGCTCAAGAGGCCCTGGCCGTGGCGACGGCGGTGGCCGCCGCATGCGTCGCGACGGCGCCGGACGTAGCCTGACGGAGGCGCCCCTGTAGCGCCAGGAGGAGCGATGTCGCCCACCGAGTACGTCGTCGTCGACGATCCCCGTCATCACCGGGGTGCGGAGCCCGTCGAGGACGAGCGCGCCTCGCCCCGGCGTCCGTGGTGGAGGCTTCTCGCGGTGGCCGCGCTGGCGGTCATCGCGCTCCTGGTGGGGATGGAGGCGGGCGACGGCGGGGACGCGCGACCGGCTCCCGAGCCGACCCCGACGCCGCGGACGCTCGCCGTGGATCGCGCCGCCGCGCTTGCCTATCAAGAGTGGCGCGACCGCTCGGCCCTCGTCGAGTGCATGGCCGAGGGCGGCTACCCCTACGAGGCGCGGATCGTCGACAACGATCAGGACCTGGCGGGCGTGGCGGACTACCTGGGCGTCGACCCTGCGCCCATCGATCCCGACGCCCCCATCCCGCTGCTGCGCCAGCCCGACCTGTATCTGGGCCGCGGGGGTAGCGAGACCGTCGTCGCCACGGGCTCGGTGGGGTGCGACCTGGTGCGCACCGCGGTGGATGTCGCGAGCGCCGACGCCGTCGCGGCCTTAGTCGCGCAGGCGCGCTCCGACCGGAGCTTCCTGGCGGTCCTGGCCGAACAGGTGTGGGTCGCCCTCCATCCGGCCGAGGTCACCCAGCGCGTGGCGCTGCTGCGCGTGGACCGGGGCGAGCATCGGGCGGCCGATGCCGCGGCGCAGGCGCGCTGGACGGCCACCATGGGGGTGGTGTCCGGCTCCCTGCGCGACGGCACGGTGTGGGCCCCCGTCACGGTCACCACCACGGACACGTTTACGCAGACGGCGGGACTCACGGCATCGGGCGGCGCCCTGGTGCTGCGCGTGGGGGAGCGGGACGTCCCGCTTCAGGTGGGGTTCGTCATGAGTCGTGCGGACGTGATCTACTGCGGCCCCGTCGCGATCAGTGCGGCAGTGAAGACGCCGTACGGTGACGAGGGCGAGCTGCGGGACTTCGTGGGCGCGCTCGCGGGGGCGTGCGGCGCTCTGGCGAGCGCCGGGGTGGTCGAGGCGGAGACTCTCGCGGAGGTGTACTTCGAGTAGGTGGCGAGGGCCGGTTTGGAGCATTGGCTCGGACCCGGTACAGTTGTTCTCCGGTCGGCCCCCTGGGTTGATCGATCGGCCCGGCTTCTGTCGGGCCCGTTGGCCTATGGTGTAATTGGCAGCACGAAGGTTTCTGGTTCCTTTAGTCTTGGTTCGAGTCCAGGTAGGCCAGCCAGCAAAAAGCCCGCTACGGCGGGCTTTTTTGTTGCCCGGGCGAGTCCGGCATCGGCCGCCTCCCCCCCACTTTGAACCGGATCGCCGGGCGACACGCGGGCCGACCGGGCGTTTCGCCGGCGCCGGCCCGCGTGTCGCGGCTCGAATTGGTTCAAAGCGAGGGCGCGCGACGGGTTAGGCGACCTCGAGGGTGACGCCCTCGCCGTCCCAGCCGGCCGTGACGGCGTCGCCCTCGGCGATGCGCCCGTCCACGATCTCCCGCGCGAGAGCGTTGAGCAACCGGGTCTGGATGAGTCGCTTCAGCGGCCGCGCGCCGAACGCGGGGTCGAAGCCGTCGCGGGCGAGCGAGGCCCGGAGCTCGTCCGACACCGTGAGCCTCATGTCCTTCTGCGCCGCCATTCGCGCCACCGTCTTGGCGAGCTCGCTGTCGACGATGCCCTCCATCGCGGAGGGGTCGATGCGGTCGAAGATCACCACGTCGTCCAGCCGGTTGAGGAACTCGGGTCGGAAGGCCCGGCGCAGGACCGCCTGCAGGTCCGCCTCCAACGCGTCGCGATCGAGGCCGTCCCACGCGAGCACCACGTCGGAGCCCAGGTTGGACGTCATGATGAGGATCGTGTTCGTGAAATCCACGGTGCGTCCGCGGCCGTCGGTGAGGCGCCCGTCGTCGAGCACCTGCAGCAGCACGTTCCACACGTCGGGGTGCGCCTTCTCGACCTCGTCGAAGAGCACGATCGAGTAGGGACGCCGCCGCACCGCCTCCGTGAGCTGCCCGCCCTGCTCGTAGCCCACGTAGCCCGGGGGAGAGCCGATGAGGCGCGCCACCGCGTGGGACTCCATGTACTCGGACATGTCGAGCCTCACCATCGCGCGCTCGTCGTCGAAGAGCTGCTCGGCGAGGGCGCGCGCCAGCTCCGTCTTGCCCACTCCCGTGGGGCCCAGGAACAGGAACGAGCCGATGGGCCGATGCTCGTCGGCGATTCCCGCGCGGGCGCGCCGGATCGCATCTGACACGCTCTCGATGGCCCGGTTCTGGCCCACCACGCGCGCGTGGAGGCGCTCCTCGAGGTGGCCCAACTTCGCTGACTCGTCCGTCAGCAACTTCTCGACGGGCACCCCCGTCCAGCGCGCCACGACGGCGGCGATGTCCTCGCCGGTGACCTCCTCGCGCAGCATGCGCTCGGAGGCGGGAATGGCGTCGAGCTCGGCCCTGGCATCGGCCATCGCCTTCTCCGCCGCCGGGATCTCGCCGTAGCGGATCCGTCCGGCCGTCTCCAACTCGCCGAGCCGCTCGGCGCGCTCCAGGTCGCCCCGAAGGCCCTCCAGGCGTTCGGTGGCCGCCGAGACGCGCACGATGAGGTCCTTCTCGCGCGCCCAGCGCATGTTCAGGGCCTCTGACTCGGTGCGCAGGCGCGCGATCTCCGCGTCGATCTCGTCGCGGCGGGCCCGTGCCGCCTTGTCCTTGGCGACCTGGGTGCGCTCAATCTCAAGCTGCATGATGCGTCGGCGCTCGCGGTCGAGCTCCACGGGCATGGAGTCGAGCTGCATCTTCAGCGCGCTCGTGGCCTCATCGATCAGGTCCACTGCCTTGTCGGGGAGGAAGCGGTCGGCGATGTAGCGGTCGGACAGGCGCGCCGAGGACACGATCGCCTCGTCGGTGATCTTCACGCCGTGGTGGACCTCGTACTTCTCCTGAAGGCCGCGCAGGATCGCGACAGTGTCCTCGATCGACGGCTCGCCCACGTAGACGGGCTGGAAGCGGCGCTCGAGGGCGCTGTCGGCCTCGATGTGCTCCCGGTACTCGTTCAGGGTGGTGGCGCCGATCATGCGGAGCTTGCCGCGCGCGAGCATCGGCTTGAGGATGTTTCCCGCGTCCACGGAGCCGTCGGCCTTGCCCGCACCCACGATGGTGTGGAGCTCGTCGACGAACAGCAGGATGCGACCCTCGGCCTCCTCGACCTCGGCGAGGATCGCCTTGAGGCGCTCCTCGAACTGGCCGCGGAACGCGGCGCCGGCCACGACGGAACTCATGGCGATCTCGATGACGCGCCGGTCACGCAGGGAAGAGGGGACGTCGCCGGCGACGATGCGCTGGGCGAGGCCCTCGACGATCGCAGTCTTGCCGACGCCCGGCTCGCCGATGAGGACGGCGTTGTTCTTGGTGCGGCGCGTCAGGACCTGCATGACTCGGCGAATCTCCTCGTCGCGGCCGATGACGGGGTCGAGCGCGCCCGCCTCGGCGAGCGCGGTGAAGTCCTGGCCGAACTGCTCGAGCGCGGACTGCTCCTGCGTCTCAGGAGCCTGCGGCGTGGTGGTCATGGTGAGCCTCCTGTCGGGTTGAGGGGAGTGCGGCTCGGATTGAGTCGCCTACGCTCAACTTTACATAACCATATTCGACGAGCGCAAGAGGGGCGCGGGGGAGGGGTGGCTGCGAGAGGGCGCGCGAGGTTCTGCACAGGGGGTCTGCGGGGGTCCGCGCAGGGTGCCCGCGGCGGCCCGCGACGGGGGTCAACAGAGGGGCGCGGGGGCCGATTTGTTTTCTGCGCGATCCATGCTGTAGAGTCTTATCTCGCGCCAGCCGCCCGGAAGGGGGCCGGAGCAGCTAGGGCCCCGTTGTGTAGCGGCCTAGCACGCCGCCCTCTCAAGGCGGTAGCGCGGGTTCGAATCCCGTCGGGGCTACGGATAAAACTCCTCACCAAGCGGTGGGGAGTTTTTCTGTTTCCCGGCCGAATTTTACCGCCTCGCGTGGAGGGCCTCGACGTCCTCGAGCGTCGCCAGTCGCGCCCTCCAGTCGGCGACGAGCCCGGCCGGTGGGGTGCCGCACGCCGGGTCCTCGGCTGGCCGACGAGGGCGCCGAGCCGCAATCGCGTCGTAGACCCGGTTGCGCCAGCCTCGCGGCACGGCGCGTATGGCCGCGCCCAGCGTGCGCCACGGCCAGCTCAGGCGCGCGAGCACGGCGATCGTGGCATCGGACCTGAGGGCGGGGCCGGAGGGGCTCGCCACGACGAGCGTCGACGCCGCAATCTCCTGGGGTAAGCCCATTGCCGACAGCGCCGCGCGCCCCACCTCGCCCGCGGAGCCGGCGATGAGGAACTGCGCCTCGCGGTCGCGGCGGATCAGCCACGCGACGAACCCGTTGCAGAGTCCACAGTCGCCGTCGAAGACGACCACTGGTCGGATATTGGGACCGGACACAGGTGTCCACCTTTCTCGATTTTGAAACCGATTGTGCCTGGTAGACACGGGCACTGTGACCTATGTAACGTGACCACGGCCCGCGTGTCGAGGACGCATCGGGCACATGACCGACTCCGTCATCCGGCGGGGTCTTTTTCTTTTGCGCGATGCCACTGAGGGGCCTCGCGCTCAATCGCCGCGCTCGGGTGAATCCGTGCGCGCCCTGGGAGGGAACGATGGCAACTCCGAACGAGTCCATGACCGCCGTGATGAACATTGAGGGTGCGCTGGCCGCCGCTCTCGTCGATGCCGACTCGGGCATGACCCTCGCCACCGCTGGCGGAGGCCTTGACCTCGAGCTCGCCGCGGCAGGCAACACGGAGGTCGTGCGCGCCAAGATGCGCGTGATGGACTCCCTCGGCCTCGATGACCGTATCGAGGACATCCTCATCACCCTGGGCAAGCAGTTTCACCTCATCCGCCTGGTGAGCTCGCAGTCCGGCCAGGGCCTGTTCATCTACCTCGTGCTCCACCGTGACCGCGCCAACCTCGCGATGGCGCGCCGCCAGCTGCAGGGCATCGAGCAGGCACTCGACATCTGAGGCTCCGCGGGCGTTCCGCGCGGCTCGACCGCGCGGAACGCCTGGTGCCTCGTCGCGATATGACGGACATCACCAAGATCATCGTCGCCGGTCCCTTCGGGGCGGGCAAGACCACCTTCGTGGCCACGGCGAGCCCCAAGGCGCTGCGCTCGGAGCGCGCCGTATCCGACGACACTGCGCGGCTCAAGGAGCAGACGACCGTCGCGATGGACCACGGAACGCTGTCGCTCACGACGGAGCGTGGCGAGCACACCGTGACGCTCTTCGGCACTCCCGGGCAGGAGCGTTTCAGCTTCATGTGGCCGATGCTGTCGCAGGGCATGAGCGCCTACGTGGTGCTCGTCGACGCGAGCCGGCTGCAATCGCTCGCCCAAGTGAAGTCGGTGGTGCGCCGGTTCGAATCCTTCGCGCCCGGAGTGCCGTTTGTGGTGGCGGCCAATCGATGGGACCGCGCGACGCAAAGCGCGGCCCAACTTGCCCACTTCATCGGTGTGCCCGACTACTCCGTCGTCGCGTGTGACCCTCGCGATCGAGACGAGGTCCTCGCGGTCCTCCGGCTGGCGCTCGACTTTTCCGGCGCCCGCCGTGAGACGGGAGTGGGGCAGTGATCGTCGCTAAGCATGGCCTTCTCGCCGCTGCCCGGGTTCGCCAAGAACTGCCGGGAACGCGGCGCGTCATCGTCGCCCGCGCCGACGGCATCGCGTTGTACGACGACGTTCCCCTTGAGCAGCGCGACGGCGCCGCGGCCCTGACCGCGGCGGTCAACGGCCTCGCCGCGACCGCGGCCACGTCATTCGACCTGGGGATGGCGGGCGCCTCGATCACCATCGCGGAAGGGGGTGCGCTGGTGGTGTGTCCCATCGACGCCGGGCACCTGCTCGCGATCCTTACCGATGCCGAGGCCGACCTCCTCCGCGCGGCGACACTCGCGGGGCAGGAGGCCGAGCGCCTGCGTGTCCTGTCGGGAATGCGGATCTCGTGATCCTCTCGCGGGAGCGGTGCCTCGAGCTCGCCGCACCACTGGTCGAGCACTCGGGCGTGCGACGCGTCCTCGTGGCCCATGCCGATGGCGTGCCCCACGTGGATACCGAGAGCCTCGACGCCCGTTCCCATGGCGCCGCGGCGGCGGCGATGGCGGCGGGTACGGCGGCGATCATTGGCGACGGCATGCAGATCGATGCCGTGCAGGGGTTGGTCGTCTACGGCGTCGACGAGCAGGTCATCGCGCGCCAGGTCACCGCGGGGCTGATCCTCGTGGTGGTGGCGTCGCTCGGGGGCGACGGCGACGGCGTCTACGCCCTGGTGCGCAAGGTGGGACGCGACTTCGCCGCGGCACAGCGGTGAGGGGAGGGGTGACTACCCGACCTCGGCGAGCAGGCGTCGCAGCCGAATTCCCCATTCGAACGCGTGTTGCTCCTGGCCGGGCAGCAGCATCGCGCCAGGGGTCTCGGTGTGGGGCCGCATCGTGACGGTGAAACTGTGGGGCCGGTCCAGCTGCTCGTAGCCGGCGCCGGTGAGGGCGCGCGAGATGGCGGTGGCGGCGCCGTGGCCCAGCGGCCCCACGATCCTCGTCTCGAAGGCCGCGTAGAACCGCGGGCCGCGCGGCAGGTGCGTCAGCCATTCCCGCACGGGCAGGTGCCGGGTGTCCGCCGCGAGCGTCCCCGGCCGGTCCTTGGCGGCGGCCGATGCGCGGCTCACCTCCGTGGGCAGGCCGAGCGTGTGGACGGGGGAGCCGGCGACCACCAGCCGGGCGCCAAGGACGAGGTCGGCATCGGCCTGGTCCGTCGTCATCGCGGCGCTGCCGTCGCCGTAGCCGCGCGCGATCTCCCGCGCGATGGCGGAGGTGTTGCCCCACATCGACTCGAAGACCACGACGGCGTCCATGACTACCGGTCTACGCGGACGCGTGCCCGCGCGCGAGGGACCTACGTCCCGACGGCCGATGCGCCGGTCGCGCGGAGAGGGCGGCTTAGTGCTCCGTACGGCGCAGCACGTCGGAGAGCTGGCGCGCGGCGTCGACGACAGCGTCGGCGTGCTCGCCGGCCGGGTGGCTCGTGAGGCGGTCGATGGGGCCCGAGATCGACACGGCCGCGATCACGGTGCCCGCGGTGCCCCACACGGGAGCGGAGACGGACGAGACTCCGCTCTCGCGCTCGCCGGCGGACTCCGCGTACCCGCGCGTGCGCACGCGTTCGAGGTCGGCGGCGGAGAACACGGCGGCGGCGAGGGCGGCGTGCATGCGCTCGGGCTCGGCCCAGGCGAGCAGCACCTGGGCGGCGGAGCCTGCCGTCATCGTCATGGTGGTGCCCACGGGAATGGAGTCGCGCAGGCCCACGGGACGGTCCACGGCGGCGATGCAGATGCGCTGGTCGCCGTGCGGGCGGTACAGCTGGCTGGATTCTCCCGTGCGGTCGCGCAGGGTCGTGAGCACGGGAAGCGCGGCGGACACCAGGCGGTCCTCGCCCACGGACGCCGCGAGCTGCGCGAAGCGGGGCCCGAGGACAAAGGCCCCGGTAGTGTCGCGGCCCACCAGATGGTGGTGCTCGAGCGCGAGGGCGAGCCGGTGCACGGTGGGGCGCGCCAGATGCGTGGTGGCGACGAGCTCCGCGAGGGTGGCGGGGCCCTTCTCGAGCGCACCCAGGATCGCCGCCGTCTTGTCAACGACTCCGACGCCGCTATGATTGTCCATAGAGCGATACTAGCGTCTCAGATGGTGAGACGTCGAATGTTCGGAGGTAAGTCATGGGAACCACGCTCGCGGAGAAGCTGTGGGCCGATCACCTGGTCCGCAAGGGTGAGGACGGCGCGCCCGACCTCATCTACATCGATCTGCACATGTGCCACGAGGTCACGAGCCCGCAGGCGTTCGAGGGTCTGCGCCTCGCCGGCCGCCCTGTGCGCCGCCCCGATCTGACGATCGCGACCGAGGACCACAACACCCCCACCCTCGACATCGACAAGCCGATCGCGGACCTCACCAGCCGCACCCAGGTCGACACGCTGCGTGCCAACGCCAAGGAGTTCGGCGTGCGCATCCACTCGCTGGGCGACTCCGACCAGGGCATCGTCCACGTCGTCGGCCCCCAGCTCGGCCTCACCATGCCCGGCATGACGGTGGTGTGTGGAGACTCCCACACCTCGACGCACGGCGCCTTCGGGTCTCTCGCGTTCGGCATCGGCACCTCCGAGGTGGAGCACGTGCTCGCCACGCAGACGCTGCCGCTGAAGCCGTTCAAGACCATGGCGATCAACGTTGACGGCGAGCTGCCCGAGGGCTCGACCGCGAAGGACATCATCCTCGCGATCATCGCCAAGATCGGCACCGGCGGCGGCCAGGGCTACGTCCTGGAGTACCGCGGCGAGGCGATCCGCAAGCTGTCGATGGAAGCCCGCATGACGATCTGCAACATGTCGATCGAGGCCGGCGCCCGCGCGGGAATGATCGCGCCCGACGAGACCACCTTTGAGTACGTCAAGGGCCGTCCCCACGCGCCCGAAGGTGCCGACTGGGACGCCGCCGTGGACTACTGGCGCACGCTCACCACGGACGATGACGCCGTCTTCGACACCGAGGTGAACCTCAACGCCGCCGACCTCGAGCCGTTCGTCACCTGGGGCACCAACCCCGGCCAGGGTCTGCCGCTGTCCGCGACGGTTCCCAACCCCGCCGAGATCGCCGATGCCGACGAGCGCGAGGCCGCCGTCAACGCCATCCGTTACATGGGCCTCACGCCCGGCCAGCCGCTGCGCGACCTGGCGATCGACACCGTGTTCCTCGGCTCGTGCACCAACGGCCGCATCGAGGACCTGCGCGCCGCCGCGGAGATCATCCAGGGCCGCACCAAGGCCGCCCACACCCGCATGCTTGTGGTGCCAGGCTCGGCGCGCGTGCGCCTCCAGGCCGAGCAGGAGGGGCTGGACAAGATCTTCATCGAGTTCGGTGCCGAGTGGCGCAACGCCGGCTGCTCGATGTGCCTGGGCATGAACCCCGACCAGCTGAAGCCCGAGGAGCGCTCCGCGTCCACCTCGAACCGCAACTTCGAGGGCCGTCAGGGTAAGGGCGGTCGCACGCACCTCGTGTCGCCGCTCGTCGCCGCCGCCACCGCGGTCCGCGGCACCCTGTCCAGCCCCGCCGACCTGGCAGACGTCGACGTCCTCGTCGGCGCCGGCGCGTAAGGAGAAGCCGCCATGGAGAAGTTCACCACCCACACCGGCATCGGCGTCCCGCTGCGTCGTTCGAACGTCGACACCGACCAGATCATCCCCGCCGTCTACCTCAAGCGCGTCACCCGTACCGGCTTCGAGGACGCGCTCTTCGCCGCCTGGCGCGGCGACGAGTCGTTCATCCTCAACCAGGAGGAGTACAAGGCGGGCTCCGTGCTGGTTGCCGGCCCCGACTTCGGCACCGGCTCGTCCCGCGAGCACGCCGTGTGGGCGCTCAAGGATTACGGGTTCAAGGTGGTCCTCGCCTCGCGCTTCGCGGACATCTTCCGCGGAAACTCGGGCAAGCAGGGCCTCGTCACCGGCATCGTGAGCCAGGAGAACATCGAGCTCCTGTGGAAGATGCTCGAGACCGAGCCCGGCAAGGAGATCACCGTCTCGCTCGAGGACCGCACCGCCTCCTGCGGCGAGCTGACGGTACCCTTCGAGATCGACGACTACGTGCGCTGGCGCCTCATGGAGGGCCTTGACGACATCGGCCTCACCCTGCAGAACGAGGCCGACATCACTGCCTTCGAGGCGACGCGCGACGCGTGGCGTCCGAAGACCCTGCCGGCCAAGACCGACGAGAAGTTCGTCGTCGAGGTCGCCCGCCCCGTCGAGTAAGGACTCTCACGAGCGCCACAGACCAGCCTCAGCGACGCCGCGTCGCCCGACCGCTTCCGCATCGGGCCGCGGCGTCGCTTGCGTTGCCCGCGATCGCCTCCAACGTGGCGGTCCCCATCGCGGGTCTCGTGGACACCGCCGCGCTCGGCCACTTCTCGACGGCCACGGACATCGGCGCTGTGGGACTCGGCGCCGCCGTCATCTCGACGCTGTTCTGGATCTTCTCGTTCCTGCGCGCCGGCACCACGTCCCTGGTGGGCCGCGCGTTGGGTAGCGGCGACAGCACCGGCGCCGTCCGCCACGTGCAGCGCGCGGGGGCCCTCGCCGCGGCGATGTCGGTGGCATGGCTGATCCTGATGTGGGCGGTAGTCCCCGCGATCCTCACGCTCCTGGCGCCCGAGGGGCCGGCCCGTGACGCCGCGCTCACCTACACCCTCATCCGCGGGCTGTCGCTGCCCGCGCTCCTCGTGACGCTCATCGTGGCCGGCTACTTCATCGGCGCCAAGAACACCCGCGTTCCCCTGCTCGTCGCATCGGTGCAGGCGGTGGCGAACATCGTGCTCGACCTCGTCCTCGTCGGGGGAGCGGGCATGGGGGCCGCCGGCGCCGCCTGGGGCACCTTCGGCTCCGAGTGGATCGGCGCCGGCCTCGCCGTCGTGATCCTGTGGCGCCGCCTCGAGCCGGACCAGCGGGCCACGATGCGCGACTGGCGTGACGCCACCCTGCGCCGCGGCTGGGGCGCCCTCGCGCGCTTCAACGGTGCCCTCATGGGCCGCACCGCGCTCCTCACGTCGGTGGTGACATTTGTGGCGTCCATCGGATCCCACTTCGGGCCCGAGATCCTCGCGGCCAACGCGATCATGCTGCAACTGATGAACGTGGCGTCCTATGCGCTCGATGGGTACGCGAATGCCGCGGAGGCGCTCGTCGCGCACGCCGCGGGCGCCGGCGACGTGCCCGGCATGCACGCCGCGGTGATCGCCTCCGCGATCCCGATGGCCGCGATCGGTGCCGTCCTGAGCCTTGGGTATTGGCTGGGGCGCGACATCATCCTGGGCGCGCTCACCGACCTTCCCGAGGTGCGCGAGGCGGCCATCGGGTATTGGCCGTGGATCGCGCTGCTCCCGCTCGTGTCGTGGGGCGCGTGGTGGCTCGACGGCGTGTTCCTGGGAGCGGGCCAGTCCGGCCTCATGTTCGCCGCGATGACCGTCTCCGTGCTCGGGGTGTTCCTGCCGCTGCTGCTCGTGGGCGCGGCGGTGTGGGGGCTCAGCAACGGACTCGTCTGGACGGCGTTCCTGGTGCTCAACGCGGTGCGGCAGGTGACGCTCGGCGTGGCCTATCCACGCCTGACGCGCCGCGTTTCTCACCCCGCCCCCTCAATCTGAACCAGTTCTGCGGCGACACGCCGCGGCATCGGCCGTCCCCGGGCCGGATGCCGGCGTGTCGCACCGCGAGACGGTTCACAGTGAGGGGGAGGGGGCGCTGCAGACGTGGCATGCTGGCGCGCATGGCCGATGCCGTCGAGACCTCCGCACGCCCGGTACCGGCGTGGGAGGGGGACGCTCGCGACTGGTCGCGGCTCGGCGCGGCGGCGCTCGTGTGCGGAGCCGCCGTCCTGCTCTTCGCGGTGCACGTGCGCCCGCTGGGGTACATGCCGCTCCTCGTGGGGGTCGCGCTCGGCCTCGCCGTCGACCGGCGCCTGGGTCGCGACCTGGCGATCATCGCTGCGGGTCAGCTCATCATCTCGGCGATCTCCCTCAAGGCGGACCTGTCCGATGCCGGGATGGCCCGCTTCACCGCCGCGCTGGGCCTCGCCGTGCTGGTTCCGTGGGCGCTCGACCGATGGTGGACGCGCGAGAGGACCATCAGCTTCCCCGTGCGCACCGGCCGGCCGTGGACCCGCGCCCAGTGGATCTACCTGGGCGTCGTGGTGGTGGCCGGGTACCTCATCCTGCCGTTCTACTTCCTGGGCTCCGGCGCCTACCTCAACTGGCCCGACCTCGTGGGCGACACCGACGTCGCGAGGCTTTTCGTGGGCGTCAACGCGGTCGGCATTTGGGACGAGCTGTTCTTCATCTGCACGGTGTTCGCGCTCCTCGCCCGCCACTTCCCGATCGGGCTCGCCAACGTGTTGCAGTCCGTGGTGTTCGTGTCCTTCCTGTGGGAGCTGGGCTACCGCGAGTGGGGTCCGTTGCTGACGGTGCCGTTCGCGCTCGTGCAGGGCTGGATCTTCGCGCGCTGGAAGTCGCTGGGCTACGTGGTGACCGTGCACCTGCTGTTCGACGCCGTGGTCTTCGCCGTCCTTGTCCACGGCCACCTGGGCTACCTCGACGTGTTCGTGACGGCCCCATGACCCGCGTGGTGGGGCTCGCGGGGCCGCCGGGCTCGGGCAAGTCCACGCTCGCCGCACGGATGGCCGATGCCTGGGGCCCCGGGGTCGTCGCGGTCCCCATGGACGGGTTTCACCTCAGCAACGAGGTCCTCGCCAGCCGGGGCCTCGCCTCCCGCAAGGGTGCGCCCGACACGTTCGACGTGGACGGCCTCGTCGCGTTGCTCGGCGGGCTCGCGGACCCCGCCCGCGCCGACCTCGCGGCCCCGGCGTACTCGCGCGAGCTCCACGACCCCGTCCCCGACGCCATCGCCCTTCCCGCGGGCCTCGACACCGTCATCCTCGAGGGCAACTACCTGGGACTCGGGATGGGCGGATGGGAGCGGGTGCGCCCGCTGCTCGGGTACCTGTGGTTTCTCGACGTGCCGTGGGAGGTGACGCGAGAGCGGCTCATCGCCCGCCGCGCAGCGACGGGGCGGGACCCGGCGGAGGCCGTCGCGTGGGTCGACGCCGTCGACAGGGAGAACGATGCGCTGATCCGGGCCACGGCATCGGCCGCCGATGCGCCCCTCGCCGACGGCGAGGTGCCTCCCGCGCCCTAGGAGGGCAGAGGCTCCGCGAGCCAGGCCCGGGTGCCGAACGAGCGCAGCGACACCGCGACCACCCGCGAGGCCCACGCGAGGTCCTCGGGAAGCCGCGCCGCGTCGTAGCCCCGTGAGGCCAGCCGATGCGCCAGGGCCCCGTGCAGCACGTCGCCGGCCCCGAGCGTGTCGACCACGTCGACAGGCGCCACCGGCACCTCCCTCACGGGGCCGCCGGTCGTCACCAGGAGAGGGTCGCCGCCGCGACTGATGACGGCGGCGCGGGCGCCGAGCTCGAGGAGTCGCGCGAGCGTCGCGTAGGGGTCAGATCCGGCCTCGGGGAACGCGAAGTCGTCGGAGACCACCGCCACGTCGGTGACGGCAAGGAGAGCAGCGGTGTACTGCTTGTGGGACCCCGCGTCGAGGACGACGGGGATGCCGCGCTCGCGGGCCGCATGCGCCAACGGCAGGGACAGGTGGCGGTGATAGCCGTCGATCAGGACGGCGCCCGCGTCGTCCAGCAGCGCCGCAGGGTCGAGGCCCGCGGGCGTGCCAGGCACCGTCACGGCGGCGCCGGTGGGGGAGACCACGGCGCGCTCGCCGGTGGCGCGGGTGACCATGATCGCTGCCGTCAGCGGCGGCCCGGTGGGGGAGGCATCGGCCACCACCAGGTCGACCCCGCAGCCGGCGAGGTCGGCGGCAACGAGGTCCGACAGCGGATGAGACGGCAGCGCCGTCACGAGGCGCGCGGACCCTCCCAGGCGAGCGGCGGCGACGGCAGCGTTCGTCGCGGGCCCTCCCGCGGCCACGAAGAAGTCGTGCGAGGCGACCTTGCGGTTCGCGGGCGGCACGCCGTCCACGAGATGAGCGACATCAAGGGTCGTGAGACCCGCGCAGACCACCGTCGACCCCGTCATGCGGACGATCCTGCCACGCCCGGCCGCGCGCGCCGGGTGGGTGGGGGCCGCGAGGTAAGGGAAGATGGTCCCCATGATCGACTCCATCCGCGTCCATGGCGGGCGTGCGCTGCGTGGCGAGATCCACGTGCGCGGCGCCAAGAACTTCGTCTCCAAGGCGATGGTCGCCGCCCTGCTCGGCTCGACCCCGTCGACCCTGCGCAACGTGCCGCAGATCCGCGACGTCGAGGTCGTCTCCTCCCTCCTCAGCCTCCACGGCGCCCCGGTGGACTACGACGTCGAGACCGGCGTCCTGCACGCCGACACCAGCAACCTGTCGACCGCCGACGCCTTCCAGATCGCCCAGCACGCTGGCTCCAGCCGCATCCCGATCCTCCTGTGCGGGCCGCTGCTGCACCGCCTGGGCGAGGCGGTCATCCCCGACCTCGGCGGCTGCCGCATCGGCGACCGTCCCATCGACTTCCACCTGGAGATCCTCAAGAAGTTCGGCGCGCAGGTCTCCGAGGGGCCCGACGGCCTCCACCTCACGGCGCCGGACGGGCTCAAGGGCATCAAGCACGAGCTGACCTACCCGTCGGTGGGTGCCACGGAGCAGCTGCTGCTCACCGCCGTCATGGCCGAGGGCATCACCACGCTGCACAACGCCGCGGTGGAGCCCGAGATCAAGGACCTGATCGACACCCTGCAGCGCATGGGCGCGATCATCTCCGTCGACACCGACCGCTCGCTCACCATCGAGGGCGTCAGCGAGCTGCGCGGCTTCGACCACACCGCGCTGACGGACCGCATCGAGGTCGGCTCCTGGGCGTGCGCGGCCCTGGCCACCAAGGGCGACATCTTCGTGCGCGGCGCCCAGCAGCGCCACATGGGTTACTTCCTCAACGTGTTCCGCAAGGTGGGCGGCGAGTTCGACATCACGTCGGACGGCATCCGCTTCTACCACCCCGGCACCGAGCTCAAGCCGATCGCGCTCCAGACGGACGTGCACCCCGGTTTCATGACCGACTGGCAGCAGCCGATGGTGGTGGCCCTCACGCAGGCCACCGGCCTGTCTATCGTGCACGAGACCGTCTACGAGAACCGCCTGGGATTCACCGGCGCGCTTAACCAGATGGGGGCGCAGGTCCAGCTGTTCCGCGAGTGCCTGGGCGACAAGCAGTGCCGTTTCGGCCAGCTGAACTTCCAGCATTCCGCCGTGATCTCCGGCCCCACGCCGCTCGCCGCGGCGGACATCGAGGTCCCCGACCTGCGCGGCGGATTCTCGTACCTCATCGCGGCGCTCGCCGCCGAGGGCACGTCGACCGTGTCGAACATCGGGATCATCGACCGCGGCTACGAGAACTTCCGCGAGAAGCTCACGGCGCTGGGTGCGGCGGTCGACTGACCCATGCCCCGTCCCATGCCAGCGGGCTTTCGCGCCGCCGCCGTCTTCGTCAAACCCGTCCTGCTCGGCGTCACGCGCCGCGAGTGGTCCGGCGGCGAGAACCTGCCGACGGACTCGGGCTTCATCGCCGTGTCCAACCACATGACGTACGCGGACCCGTTCACGCTCGCCCACTTCCTGTACGACCACGGGCAGGCGCCGCACTTCCTCGCGAAGGCGTCGCTGTTCGACATCCCGGTGGTCGGCAAGGCGCTGCACGGCCTCGACCAGGTTCCCGTCCACCGCGGCTCGGCCAAGGCGAAGGACGCCGTCGACGCGGCGGTGACGCTCCTGAAGCGCGGCGACTCGATCGCCGTGTTCCCCGAGGGCACCCTCACGCGCGACCCCGACCTGTGGCCGATGCTCGCGCGCACCGGCGCGGCGCGCATGGCGCTCGATCACGACGTGCCCGTCGTGCCGATCGCCCAGTGGGGAGCGCAGGCGCTTCTCGACCCGTATGGCAAGAAGCCGCACCTGATCCCGCCCAAGAAGGTCATCGTCCGCGCTGGCCCTCCGGTCGATCTCGACGAGTTCCGCGGCCGTGACCTGGACATCGAGACGCTGCGTTCGGCGACGGATCGCATCATGGGTAGCCTGACGGGCATGCTCGAGGAGATTCGCGGCGAGAAGGCCCCCGAGAAGCCGTGGGACATGCGACGCGAGGGGGGCGGCCGATGACCCGGGCCGCCGTCCTCGGCTCGGGTGCCTGGGGCACCACGTTCGCGGCGGTCCTCGCCGATGCCGGCACGGACGTCACCCTGTGGGGACGCGACGAGGCGACGGCCGCGCAGATTGTTTCCGAGCGCCGCAACCAGCGCTTCCTTCCCGACCTCGACCTTCCCGAGGGCATCGCGGCGACCACGGACGTGGAGGCGGCGCTCGACGGTGCGGACATCGTTGCCGTGGCCTTGCCCGCCCAGATCCTGCGCTCCGTCGTCGCCGACTGGTCGGGCCTCGTCCCCGACGCCGCCGTCGTCACGTCGCTCATGAAGGGCATCGAGATCGGTAGCCACGAGCGGATGAGCGAGGTGCTCGCCGACGTGTGGTCCATCCCGGACGAGCGCATGACCGTCGTCTCGGGCCCCAACCTCGCCCGCGAGATCGCGGCGCGCCAGCCCACCGCGACGGTCGTGGCCGGCGCCCACCAGGAGGCCGCGGAACTCGTCGCCTCGGCATCGGCCTCCTCCTACTTCCGTCCGTACACGAATGCCGACGTGGTCGGCGTGGAGTTGTGCGGCGCCTTCAAGAACGTCATCGCGGTCGCCGTCGGCGTCGCCGACGGCCTCGGCTTCGGCCACAACACGACCGCCACCGTCATGACCCGCGGGCTCGCGGAGATCACGAGGCTCGGCACGGCGCTCGGCGCCCAGCCGGACACGTTCTCGGGGCTGGCCGGCATGGGCGACCTCATCGCCACCTGCGCGTCGCCTCTGTCGCGTAACCACACGCTCGGCGCCCACGTGGGCCGCGGGCTGTCGCTCGACGACGCGATCGCCCGCACCGGCGGCACCGCGGAGGGCGTGAAGACCTCCCAGTCCATCCAGGAACTCGCGCGCGCCCACGGAGTCGACGTGCCCATCTGCGACGCCGTGGTGGCGATGCTCCACGACGGCGCTCCCATTCAGGAGGTCCTGAATGCTCTCGTGTCTCGACCGCGCAAGGCGGAGGGGGTCTGATGTCGAAGCCCACCGTGGCCGTCCTGTTCGGCGGCCGCTCGTCCGAGCACGGGGTGTCGTGCGTCACCGCTGGCGGCGTCCTCGGCGCGATCGACCGGGACCGGTTCGACGTGGTCGCCGTCGGCATCACCCGTGAGGGACGCTGGGTGCCGGTGTCCTCCGACCCCGCCGACTGGCGCATCGTCGACGCGGGAATGCCCGAGGTCGAGGCGGGAGCCCAGACGGTGCTGCCCCCCGCCCAGGCGGGGGAGCGCACGTGGAGCGTGCTCGGCAAGGACGGCACGGTGACGGCGTTCGCCGACATCGACGTGGTGTTCCCGGTGCTGCACGGCCCGTACGGCGAGGACGGCACCGTCCAGGGCGCGCTCGAACTCGTCGACGTGCGCTACGTGGGATCCGGCGTGCTCGCCTCGGCTGCAGGCATGGACAAGCAATTCATGAAGACCGCGTTCCGGTCGGCAGGACTGCCGGTGACGCCCGATGTCACGCTGCTGCGCGGCGACAGCGTGGCCGACAGTTCCGCGCAGGTCGAGGAGCTCGGCCTTCCGCTGTTCGTCAAGCCCGCCCGCGCTGGCTCGTCGATGGGCATCTCCAAGGTGACTGACCTCGCGACGCTCGAGGCCGCCGTGGCCGATGCCGTCAAGCATGACCCGAAGGTGCTGATCGAGAAGGCCGTCGTGGGCCGCGAAATCGAGACCGCCGTCCTCGAGACGATCGACGGCGTGCGCGCCTCCCTTCCGGGAGAGATTGTCACGGGCGGCGACCACGACTTCTACGACTTCGAGGCCAAGTACCTCGACGAGGAGGCGGTCAACCTGGTGTCGACCGCGCAGCTCGCCCCCGACGTCGCCGACCGAGTCAGGGAGGTCGCCATCGCCGCCTTCCGTGCGGTGGGCGCCGAGGGCCTGGCTCGCGTCGACGTCTTCGTCGCGGACGACGGGGCCATCACGGTCAACGAGATCAACACGATGCCGGGCTTTACCCCGACCAGCATGTACCCGCGCATGTGGGCCGCTGCCGGGCTTCCCTACGAGGACCTCGTCGCGACGCTGCTCGAGACGGCGCTCGCGCGACCCGTGGGGCTGCGCTAGCCGCCTACAGGCATTCGAGGTTGTTGACCGGGGCAAGCGCTGCCGGGCCGGAGAAGTCCGCGAGGATCTCGTTGACGGCGTCGTCGGCACGCACCTTGGGCACCGTGACCTCGAGCGCGGGGGAGCGACCGAAGACGGTCGCGACCCACTGGTCGTCCTCCTCGCGCAGGAGCCAATCGACATCGGCCGATGCCGTGGTCACGTTGACGCACTGCTCGGTGGTGGGGCCGGGAGGCTCCACGCCGCAGCGGGCCACGATCTCGTACTCGTCGCCCCAGGCCTGCGTGGCCTGAGAGGTGGTGCCGCGCTGCTCGAGGCCGCCGATGGTCTCGGGGATGGCGAGCATGACCTTCGCGCAGTCGGGGTCCGCGGCGTACTCGGCGGGATCGACCACCAGGGGGTGCGTGCAGCCGGCGAGGGCGACGGTGGTGACGCCGGCGAGCGCGGCAAGGCTCAGGCGGGTCGCGGGCATGGGTCAAGGGTAGTTTGCGCGCGCGGCGTCGCCTGACACGTGGCCTACCCTCGTGCCATGGCTCGCATCAGTGACATGTCCGAGGACGCCCTCATCGCGCTGTTCGCGCCCCGCCTGCCGGAGACCGATGCCGAGGTGCTCGGGTCAGGGGACGACGCAGCGGTGCTCGCCGTGGACGGTCACCTGGTGGTCAGCACCGACATGGCGGTGGAGGACCACGATTTCCGCACCGCCTGGTCGACGGGCGCCGACGTGGGCTGGCGCGTCGCGATGCAGAACCTCGCGGATATCGACGCGATGGGGGCGGTGCCGACGGCCCTCGAGGTCGCGCTCGCGCTGCCGCGCGACACCGAGGTGGACTGGGTGCTCAGCTTCGCGGACGGCCTGCGCGAGGCGTGCGAGCCTCACGGCGTGGGGGTCGTGGGCGGCGACCTGTCCGGCGCCCCGCAGATCGTGGTGGCCGTCATTGCCTTGGGGGAGACGCACGGCACCGATCCCGTGACGAGGGCCGATGCCGCGCCGGGCGACGTGATCGCCGTCGCCGGGCCGCTCGGCGCGGCCGCGGCGGGGCTCGCACAGCTGGAGGCCGGCCGCCGCGTGGCTCCGGCCGCCATCGACCTGTTCCTGCGCCCCAGCCCGCGCATCGGCGCGGGGCTCGAGGCTGCACTGCACGGCGCGACGGCGATGATGGACCTGTCCGACGGCCTCGCGCGCGACGCTGCCCGCATCGCGAGGGCCTCACAGGCGCGGCTCGCCGTGGAGTCGGCGCTGCTTCCCGTGCACGAGGCCGCCGCGTTCGCGGCCCAGGCCCTCGGCGTCGACCCGCTCGCGTGGGCGCTTGGCGGGGGAGAGGACCACCACATGCTGGCGTGCTTCCCGCGCGAGTCCGCGGTGCCGGCCGGCTGGAGCATCATCGGAGTGGTGGAGGAGGGCGAGGGCCTCACGATCGACGGCGAGGCGCCTACCGTCAACGGCTGGGACCACTTCGCGTAGCGCAAGGGGCGCCGGGGGAAAGCAAAAGGCGCACGTTCCGTGAGGAACGTGCGCCTTGCTAGGCGACAGTCAGGTCAGACCGCGCGCTGCACCTTGCCGGCCTTGAGGCACGAGGTGCAGACGTTCACACGCTTGGGGGTACCCGCGACCACGGCACGAACGCGCTGGATGTTGGGGTTCCAACGACGCTTGGTGCGGCGGTGCGAGTGCGAGATGCTGTGACCGAAGGACGGTCCCTTGCCGCAGACGTCGCAGTTGGCAGCCACGATAGTTCTCCTCAAAATTCTGCGCGGCCGTGAGTCGGCGCGCCACGATGGTGAGCCCAGCCTCGCCGGGCAACCGCACTAGGGTAACCGACGACGCCCGGCGCGGGCAAATGCGCGCCTGCAACGCCATCGACGTCGGTGCTGCGTGACAGCATAGGCCAGGACGAGCCGCCGCACGGTGGCGCGAGGAAAGGGACGGATGGCGGACTCTCACGATCTGCGCCGATGGCTCGAATCAGGGGCCAGGGCGGTGAAGTCCGCACGCACGCGCCTGGACGCGATCAACGTGTTTCCCGTGCCCGATGCCGACACGGGCACCAATATCTATCTGACCCTTCACGAGGGAAATCGCGCCGTCGCCCGCCTTCCGGAGAGCGCGACGCACCGCGAGGTAGTCGCGGCCTTCGCCCGCGGCGCGCTGTTGGGGGCCCGCGGCAACTCTGGCGTCATCATGAGCCAGTACCTGACGACGTTCCTCACCGCTCTCGACCGGCACGGCGGGCTGCGACGGATCAGCGCCAAGCACCTTGCCGCGGCGCTGTCGCAGGCGGCCGATGCCGCGTACGGGGCCGTCGCCGAGCCCGCCGAGGGGACCATCCTGTCGGTCGCGCGCGCTGCCGCCGACGGCGCGGCGAGCGTCGCCGGCTCGCGGGCATCGGCAGGCGACACCGCCATGGCGGCGGTCGTGTCAGCGCGCGCCGCGCTGGTGCGCACCCACGACGACCTCCCCGCGGCGCACGACGCCGGCGTGGTCGACGCGGGCGCTGCCGGGCTGGTCCTCCAGCTCGAGATGCTTGCCGAGGTGATCGCGGGGCCCGAGGCGCTCGCGGCGCTTCCCGAGGTGCCGTGGGAGCTGCGCGAGGGGGGCGCCAGGGTGTCCACCGAGGGCCTCCACGCCCACCACGGAGGCGCCTTCGAGGTGATGTTCGTGACCCACGCCGAGGACGACATCCGCGACGCGCTCACCGGCGAGCTCGAGATCATCGGGGACTCGGTGGCCGTCACCGGAGCCAACGACCTGTGGCAGGCACACGTGCATACCGACGAGCCGCAGTCGGCCGTCGAGCGCGGGGTCGCGACGGGGGCCCGCCAGATCATCGTCCGCCACCTCACCCACGGCCACGACGCGGACCGCGCGTCGACGGGCATCGTCGCCCTCACCACGTGCCCGGGGCTCGCCGAGCCGCTCGCCGACGCCGGGGCGGTCGTCCTGGTCGTCCCGGATCCCTCGACCTTCACGCGCCGCTCCCTGCGACGCGCGGTCAAGGATGCCTCCGCCGAGCACGCGGTGGTGGTGGCGGGGCATCCTGAGTTGCGCGCCGCCGCGCGGGAACTCCAGGCGCGCCGCAGGCGGCCCGTCCTGACGGTCCTCGACGTTGACCACGAGGCGCGTGTCATCGCGGCTGTGGCCGCTGCCGCGCTGCTCACCCCGGGCCAGGATCTCGCCGAGGAGATGGCGAGGGCCGCGGAGGCCACCGCCGTCGGCGCCTCGAGCGGCGACGCGCTGGACGAGGACGTGGACCGCATGGTCGACCCCTCGACCGAGGTGGTGTCGCTCGTGCTGGCCGCGGGGGTGTCCGACGGGGTCGCCGATGCTGTGCGGCTGTCGGTCAGGGGTGCGGCCCCGCGCGCCGACGTGAACGTCTACCGCGGCGGCCAGCATGCTCCCGCTGTGCTCATTGGCGTGGAGGGGCGGGCGTGAGTGAGCGGCTCGGCGAGCCTCTCAAGGCTGTTCTCGGAGCGCGCACCGCTGGCGGGCTCGCCAAGCTCGGGCTCGAGACGGTCGGCGACCTGGTGCGGCATTACCCGCGCCGCTACGACTCGCCGGGAACGATGACGGACATCGCCGCCCTCGCCGTCGGCGAGCACGTGACGGTGATGGCGCAGGTGCGCTCCGCGCAGGTGCGGTCTATGCGTTCGCGCGGCGGGGCCATGCTCGAGGCGATCGTGACGGACGGCTCCGCCTCGCTTCAACTGACCTTCTTCGCCAAGCGCGCCGGCGTGCTGCGCATGCACGAGGACAAGTTGCGGGCGGGCCGCACCGGGTTGTTTACCGGCACGGTGGGGGACTACCGCGGGCGACGCCAGCTCACCCACCCCGACTACCTCATCGTCGGCGTGGACGCCCAGGACGAGGACGAGGCGGTGCTCGAGGCCTCGCGGCCCATCCCGATTTACCCGGCGACGGCCGCGGTTCCCACGTGGCGCATCGGGCGCTCCGTGCGCACGGTCCTCGACCCCCTGACGGAGGCCGACGTCCCTGACCCCCTCCCCGACGAGGTGAGGCGGGAGCGCCGCCTGCCGACGCTGCTCGAGGCGCTGCGCCTGGTGCACACGCCCGACGACGAGGCGGCCTGGCGGCGCGGCCGCGACCGCCTGCGCTACGAGGAGGCGTACGTCCTCCAGACGGCGCTGGCACGCCGTCGCGCGGCCCACGCCCAGTTGCGCGCGGTGCCGCGCCCGCGCACCACGGGAGGCCTGGCGCAGGCGCTCGACGCGCGGTTGCCGTTTCCCCTGACGGACGCACAGGTGGCCGTGGGCGAGGAGATCGCCGCTGACCTCTCGCAGGAGCGGCCGATGCTGCGGCTGCTGCAGGGGGACGTGGGCGCCGGCAAGACCGTGGTGGCGCTGCGTGCCATGGCGCAGGTGGTCGATGCCGGCGGACAGGCCGCGCTCCTGGCGCCCACCGAGGTGCTGGCGGCGCAGCACGCGCGCGGGTTGCGCGCGCTGCTCGGGCCCCTCGCAGACGGCGGCATGCTGACCGGGGCCGACGGCGCGACCCGCGTCGCACTGCTGACCGGCTCGCTCGGAGCGACGGCGAGGCGCCAGGCCCTGGCGGAGGCCGCCTCGGGCGCCGCGGGCATCGTGGTCGGCACGCACGCGGTGCTCGGCGAGCACGTGCAGTTCGCGGACCTGGGGCTCGTGGTGGTCGACGAGCAGCACCGGTTCGGTGTGGAGCAGCGCGACGCCCTGCGGGAGCGAGGGGAGCGTCCGCCCCACACGCTGGTGATGACGGCCACGCCGATCCCTCGCACCGTCGCCATGACAGTGTTCGGCGACCTGGAAACCTCCGTGTTGGCGGAGCGTCCCGCGGGACGCGTCGAGGTCGTGACGCACGTGGTGCCGGCGGACAACGAGGCCTGGCTGGCGCGCACATGGGCGCGAGCCCGCGAGGAGATCGACGCCGGGCGCCGCGTCTACGTGGTGTGCCCCCGCATCGACGCCGACGAGCCCGAGCCGGCGCAGGAGGCTGACGGCGACCCGGACGCGGAGGGGACGCTCGACCTCGACGGCGGCGCCGAGCCTGAGGTGCCGCTCGCGTCGGTCGCCGCGACCGTCGAGGCGCTCGCGGCGCGGCCAGAGCTCGCTGGCGTCACCATCGGCGCCATGCACGGCCGGCTCGCGGCCGACGACAAGGACGCCGCGATGTCCGCCTTCGCGTCGGGCCAGGCGCCGCTGCTGGTGTCCACGACCGTCATCGAGGTGGGCGTGGACGTGCCCGAGGCGACCATGATGGTGGTGCTCGACGCCGAGCGCTTCGGCATCTCGCAGCTGCACCAGCTGCGCGGCCGTGTGGGGCGCTCTGACCTGCCGTCGCTGTGCCTCTTGGTGAGCCGGGCCGAGGACGGCACCACTGCCGCGGAGCGCCTCGCCGCGCTCGCGGAGACCTCCGACGGCTTCGTGCTCGCCGAGAAGGACCTCGAGCTGCGCCGCGAGGGCGACGTGCTGGGGGCCTCGCAGAGCGGCGGCCGCTCGTCGTTGCGGCTGCTGCGGGCCGTGCGCGACGCGGCGCTCATCGAGGAGGCGCGTGTCGAGGCGGGGGCCGTGGTGGCCGCCGACCCGTCGCTCGCCGCCCACCCCACGCTGGCCGATGCCGTGGCCGCCTGGCTCGACCCCGAGCGCGAGGCTTTCCTCGAGCGAGGCTAGCCGGCGGCATCGGCCGTGAGTCAGCCGACCGAGGCGCCTCCGGCCTTGTAGTACTCGGTGACCGTCACGCCGCCAGACCCGAGGGGCACCTCGTGGTCGAGCCCCACGGCGGCGCCCGCGTCGTCGGTCCACAGCGCGGGGGCGAGCAGGGCGAGCTTGTCCTCGTCCCAGGTGGACCAGTCGTCGAGCAGCAGCCCGCCCGTGTCGCTCGAGTTCGGGTTGAGGGCCCAGAACGTGTGGTGAAGGTGGCGGTCGACGATGAGGTCGCGCAGGGCGGTGAGCCACTCGTCTTGGCGCGCGTCGTCACCGATCCTTCCGCCCCACTCGCCGATGAGCAGGGGAGAGATGCCCTCATCGTGAAGGTAGAGCCAGTTGGGGGTCCAGACGTCCGACTCGAGCGAGGCGGCGTCAAAGTCGCCCTGGAACCAGGGCTGCTCGTAGACCAGGGGGCCGTAGTCGTGGGGCGAGTACATGATCTTGCCGTCGGCGCCGGTGACGGGCTGGTCGCCCGCAAGGCGCAGGTTTCCTCCCCACCAGGTGGTGTCGTAGTCGCCCTCGTCGGTGCTGGACCAGGACTCGCCGTCCGCCGGTGTCGCCTCGATGCCCTCCACGAGGAGTAGGGCGTCGGGGTGCACGGCGTGGATGCGGGAGGCGGCCTCGGACGCGACCGCACGCCAATCGTCGTCTCCGCCGTCGCCCCAGGTGGCGCGCGGCGACTCGCTGGCCTTGCCGTGCGGCTCGTTCTCAAGGTCGAAGGCGACGATCGTGTCGTCGTCGCGGTATCGCTCGGCGACCCACTCCCACGCGACGTAGAAGTCCTCCTCCGAGACGTCGCCCGCGTACCAGACGGGGACGGTGTGGCCGGCGTTGTCCGCGAGTGCCGAATGCACGTCGAGGATCACCTTGATGCCCTCGTCGCGGCACCAGGCGAGCATCTTGTCGAAGATCTCGAGTGTGGTGAGGCCCACAAGCTCCTCGTTGAGGGCCTGGTTGACGCTCCCTGTGGTCTGCGCCTCACCTGCGCGCCACTCGAGCAGGAGCTCGGTGGAGATGGGCAAGCGCATCACGTTGAGGCCGTGGTCGGCGTACGCGGCAAGGGTGTCGCGCAGGTTCGCGGCCCACAGCCCGTGCAGCACGCGCTCGGACGTGTTGAAGCCGAACCAGTTGGCTCCGGTGAGCCACACGGCGTTGCCGTCCGCGTCGACGATGCTGTTGCCGTCGACGCTCAGCCAGTCGTCCCCGCTCGCGGGGTTGAGCGGGGCGGAGGCGTCGCCAGCGGCACCGGGGCCGTCGTCGCCGTCGTCGGCGGCGGCGGGGGTCGAGGAGGAGCCGGCCGCGGCATCGGCCACACACGAGGCGACGGTGACGGGGCCGGTGCCGCTCGCGGTGAAGCCGAAGTCTGTGCTCGCTTTCGCGGCGACGGCACCGTTGTAGTCCACGTTGCCCGCCTCGGCCGAGCCGGTGGCCCCTGACGACAGGGTGGAGTTCCACGCGCCGTCGACGCTCGCGTCGCCGAGGTCGAGGGTGACCGTCCACGAGGTGAGGTCGGCGCTGCCCGCCGTCACGGTGACGTCGGCCTGGAACCCGCCGTCCCACTCCTGCGACACGTCGACGGCGGCGCTACAGGCTGTGGTCGCGTCGGCAGGGGCGGCACTTGCCGAGGCCGATGCGTCCGGTGTGGCCGTCGCGCTGGGGGCGGGCGTCGTGGTGGCGTCGGGGTCATCGGACGATGCCCGCACGAGGCCCCACCCGGCGGCGACAAGGAGCACTACCGCGCCCGCAGCGACGGGCACGATGACGCGGGGACGGCGCCACCACGGCGCGCCCGGCGTGGGCGATGTGATCTCGGTCATAGGTGGCCTCCCCGCGCCCACAGTAGCGACCCCTCACGGCGCTGCACTATGTCCTTTTCGTGGGCACATGCCTAGTCTGAGAGCGTGGAGCCGGGCCCGGACCCACGCGCGGACGCACCCCGCGCAGCATCGAAGGCAGGGGAATCTCATGACGAACAAGGACGCGCGCCGCACCCGGCGCGACAGAGCCAAGCTGATCCTCGCAGGCGTTGCCGTCGCAGGCATCGGCGCGGCGGTCACCACGGCAGCCTGGACCGATGACGTCTGGTTCAGCGCGGAGGCGTCTGCCGCCGACTTCGACCTTCAGGGCCGAGTGGCTGGCACCAACGATTGGCTTGACTTGGGAGTCGACGCGTCGGTGGAGGATGACGCTGACGACACGGTGATCGCCATCCCCGCCACCTCCTGGCTGAGTGGTGGCGCTCCCGTCGATCTCACGAGCCTGGTTCCCGGCGACACCGCCACGGTCACGCTCGAGTTGTGCAACGCGGGTTCCACCGACATCACCCTTGCCGCGGCCGTCCCGCAAATGACAGGCACAATGTTTGAGGGGTCCGCGCCGGCGACCGTGACGGCGTCGACCTACACCTATGAGACGGCCGCTCCGCTGAGTCCTGCGGACCCCTACGTCGCCGGTGCCGACTGCGCCGGTGAAGAGGCGACCTTCACCGCCACGCTGACGATTCCTGAGGAATGGCCCGCAGGTGAGTACATGGGGTCCGAGGGCGACATCGCCATCCTGGTGGTCGGCACGGCCTCCTAACCTCGACCCTTCCTCGTCGTGACCCGCACCCTGCGCGCGCTCGGCGGCATCACCCTGTGGGTGGCCGCCGTCCTTGGCGTGCTCACGTGCGGGGTGTGGGCAGCGACGGCGCTGGGGTGGATCAAGCCCCTCATCGTGGTCTCGGGATCGATGGAGCCCGAGATCCCCACCGGTGCCCTCGTCATCGACACTCCCGTCGCCGTCGAGGACCTCGCGGTGGGCAACGTCGTGACCGTGTACTCGGACCTCGCGGACAATCTCGTCACGCACCGTGTCGCGGCGGTAGACGTGGACGGCTCCACGGCCACGCTGACGCTCAAGGGCGACGCCAACCCGATCGAGGACCCCGAGCCCTACGTCGTCGAGGACGAGACCTGGACCGTCTCGTGGGTCATCCCCGGCCTCGGCGAGGCGATTGCCGACGTGAGCCGCCCCGGCGTTGTCATCCCCGCCATGATCGCGATCGGCGCACTCCTGGGGCTGTCGCTGCTGCGTGACCGGGACGACGACGCCGATGGCGAGCCCGAAGACGACGCCAGTGCCGATGCCGAGCGCCCCGCGGCGCGCTCGGGAGGTGCGTCATGAGTCGCCTCGCACGGGCGCTGCCCGCCGCCCTGCTCGCCGTGCTGCTCGCCTGCGCCGCGGCGATTGCTGGCGGCGTCGAGACCACGCGCGCGGAAACCGACGTGGCGGTCGACATCGATCTTGGCGAGATCATGCCGGGCGAAACCGTGACGAAGTCCCTCGAGATTGAGGTTCCCGAGGACGCCCAGGTGGTGCGTTCGGAGTGGGTCCAGGTCGAGGGCGTCGCGGCGGACATGACCTGGGAAATCTCGCTGTGCTCCGACCCCGGCTGCCTGGACGTTGCACCGGTGAACACCGGCGCCAAGGTCGCGGCCGGCACCTGGACCATGACGGTGGCGGGTTCGCTCCCCGACAACGCGGAGGGCGACGGCTATGCGCTCGGCGTCGTCACGCTGCAGGCCGACGATCCCGACGGTGGCATGCTTCCCACGACGGGCGGCGAGGTGCCGTGGCTCGTGCTCGCCTTCGCGGCCGGCGCGGTGGCCGCGGGCGCCGTCGCGGTCGCCGCGGCGCGACGCCATGAGCCCGCGGGAGCCCGGTCATGAGGGCGCGGCGGCAGGGGCCCCTGCTCGCGGCGCTCGTGGGGCTTGCCGCGCTCGTCGCGCTGCCCTCGGTGACGGCGGCCGCGTGGACCGACGACGTGTGGTTCTCCGCCACGGCATCGGCCGGCACCTGGGACGACGGCGGCGGTGGTGGCGGCGGCGGGGGAGGCGGCATCGACGGCGGCGACGATGTCGACCTCGACATCACCTGGAACGTCTCCGGGCCTACCTCAACGTGCGCGACTGTCGACATCACGACCGATGGCACCGACGTCGAATGGGAACTGACCGTGGACGTGACGCAGCGCCCCTGGGACAACGGCCCGCCCTCGGAGGTGGAGGTCGACAACGGCGGCATCATCGTCAGCGATACCGACGTCAACCCCGTCGTCATCCACGGCAACACGGACTCGTCCGGCACGTTCAACAGCATGAGCAACAACACCCCGCTGAGCGCCGGGGAGACCGCCACTGTCGTGATCTGTGGGTTCAACAACGCGGGACCGGAGCCGCAGCCCGACGACGGCACGTGGTACACGACCGACTGGTCGGACGTGGAGGTTGTCGGCTCCGATTCCGTGTGCTCGACGCTCACGGTGCAGGGCCTCGTCGACCCCAGCGATCCGTTCTATTACGGATGGCAGACCGACGTGAACGTGCAGTGGCTGGTCGATGCGCTCGACGCGGAGGATGCCACGGTGTTCTATGTCAGTTCGTCGCCTTCTCCGTCGGGCGGTTACGACTTCACCTTCGAACAGGATCCCGACGACCCGTACTTGATCCACATCGAGTCCGGAGTCGCGCTCGCGCTTCAAGGCAACTCCTCCACGCCGCCCGGTCAACAGCAGGTCGAAGTCTGCGTCCATGGTTCCGTTCCCGAGACGTTTGAATTTACGCTGACCCCGTGACACGCATCATCGCTGGTGAGCTCGGCGGCCGCCGCCTCGCCGTCCCCGGCAAGGGCACGCGCCCTACCACCGACAGGGTGCGCGAGGCGCTCTTCAGTCGGCTGGACCACTCCGACGCGCTGCATGGCGCGCGCGTGCTCGACCTCTTCGCCGGCTCCGGTGCGCTGGGGCTCGAGGCCCTGAGCAGGGGAGCGGCGAGCGCCGTCCTCGTCGAGGCGAGCAGTGGGGCGGCGCGCATCCTCCAGCAGAACGTCCGCGACCTCGGCGTGGGCGCCCGCGCGCAGGCCGTGCGGGAGAAGGCCGCCGCTTACCTGGGGCGCGCCCCAGGCCCGTTCGACCTCGTCGTCATCGACCCTCCCTATGACCTCCCCGCCGCGGAGGTGGATGCCGTCCTCGCGGCCCTGCCCGCCGTGCTCGCGCCGGACGCGCTGGTGATCCTCGAGGGCTCCACCAGGGCATCGGCCCCCACCTGGCCGGAGGCGCTGGACGCGTACGACACCAAGGACTACGGCGAGACGCGGCTTCACTACGCCGAGGTCCGCCCCGCCGAGGCGCTGGGGTAGCGTCGCCGTCATGACCATCGCCGTCCTGCCGGGCACCTACGACCCCATCACCCTCGGCCACGTCGACATCGTGCGTCGGGCGAGCCGTCTGTTCGACGAGGTGATCGTGGCCGTCGCCCACAACTCGTCCAAGGCGCCGCTGCTGGGCGCCGAGGAGCGGGTGAGGCTGGCATCGGCGGCTATCTCCGGCATCCGCGGCGCGCGAGCCGTGCGCACCGACGGCCTCATCGTCGACTTCTGCCGCACGGTGGGCGCCGATGCGCTCGTCAAGGGCCTGCGTGGCGGCGCCGACTTCGACGCCGAGCGGCCCATGGCGCTGATGAACCGTTCGCTCACGGGCATCGAGACGGTCTTCGTGGTGGGCGACAACGCGCTCAGCCACGTGGCCTCCTCGCTCGTGCGCGACGTCGCTCGGCACGGGGGAGACGTATCCTCGTATGTGCCGCAGGGCGTGCCGGAGGCCATCGCGGCCGCCCTCGCGCGCGGGTAGTTCGCCGCATCGGCGCGCCCGTGTTGAGAACACCCCCAGTTGTCGCGTAAAGTAGTGCGCCGGTCCTGCCAACAGGTACGGGCCCGGGTCCAGTGCGGACCGGAAACGTGAGGAGGTGCGACATGTCGCACCGTCTGCAACCCTCGCCGTATCGATTCCCCGTCAGGGATCTCGTGCGGCGTCCGGGTGCTCACCACGAGGTGAGCGAGACGTTCCCGGCACCAGTGGTCCTGGGCACCGACGTGATGGGCGTGCCCGAGGGGACGGATATCGAGCTCAATGTGAGCATCGAGTCCATCTCGGAGGGCATCTGGGTCTCCGGAACTGTTCACACGCTCGCTGTCGGCGAGTGCGGACGCTGTCTGGACGAGGTACGTCGCGATGTCGACGCCGCCGTTCAGGGGCTCTTCGCGCTCGGTGAGATCGAGTCCGATGAGGACGGCGAGGAGCCCGAGGACGTTTTCGAGTTTGATGGGGAGACCCTTGACCTCGAGGACGTGGTGCGGGATGCGGTGGTGACATCGCTTCCCTTTACCCCACTGTGCAGTCCGGATTGCCCGGGCCTGTGCGACCAATGCGGCGCGCGGCTCGTGGATGACCCGGACCACACCCACGAGGTGATCGACCCGAGGTGGTCGGCCCTACAGAGTTTGACTGAACAGAAAGAGAGTTAGCCGTGGCAGTTCCCAAGCGCAAGATGTCGCGTTCGAACACGCGTGCCCGCCGTGCCCAGTGGAAGACCACCGCTGCGAACCTCACCACGTGCCCGTCGTGCAAGGCCGACAAGCTGGCCCACACCGCGTGCCCGTCGTGCGGTGCCTACAACGGTCGTCAGTACGCCGAGGCGCTTCGCACCGAGCACGAGGCGTAAGTCACGCTTTACCCCGTACGCGGACGCGAGGCGAGCAGTTGAGCATCCCGGGACAGGCCGCAGCCGACGCGCTGGTGGCCCGGCTCGGTGTGCCCGTCGACCCTGAACTGCTCGTCCTCGCGCTCACGCACCGGTCGTTCGCGTACGAGAATGGCGGTCTGCCGACCAACGAGCGCCTGGAGTTCCTGGGGGACTCCGTGCTCGGCATCATCGTCACCGACCGCCTGTACCGGGACCACCCGGATCTTCCCGAGGGTGACCTCGCCAAGATGCGCGCCGCGACCGTGTCGCAGAAGGCGCTGAGCGAGGTCGCGCGCGAGATCGACCTGGGCCCCTGCGTGCTGCTGGGCAAGGGTGAGACCGCCACCGGAGGTGCGGACAAGGACTCGATCCTGTGCGACTCCTTCGAGGCAGTGCTGGGCGCGATCTACCTCACCCACGGCATCGAGACCGCCCGCGAGGTGGTCGACAGGCTTGTGGGTCCCCACCTCGTCGCCGCCGCCCGCTCGGGTGTCGCGCTCGACTGGAAGACCTCGCTGCAGGAGGCCACCGCGGGGCGCAGCATGGGCGTCCCCGTCTATAGTTGCGTGGGCGAGGGGCCCGACCACGCCCGCACCTTCACGGCGACCGTCACCGTCGATGGCAACGCCTACGGCACCGGTGTGGGAAGCGCCAAGAAGCACGCCGAACAGGCCGCGGCCGCCGAGGCCTACGAGGCCATCACCGGCTCCGACGGCTCTGAGGCCGTCGCCTCCTGACCCCTTTCTCCGGTCCACGCGCGCATGCCTGAGTTGCCCGAGGTCGAGACCGTCCGCGAGGGCCTCGCCCCGTTCGTCACCGACGCAACCATCACCGCCATCGAGGTGCGTCGCGAGTCCGTCGCTCGGCTCCTTCCCGGCGCGGGCGCCGAGTTCTCCGCGCGCCTGGCGGGAGCGACCATCGCCGGTGCCGTGAGGCGCGGCAAGTTCCTGTGGCTGCCGCTGCGCCTCCCAGGAGATGCGGCCGATGCGCCCGCCACCGAGTCTCTCTCTGCCCACCTGGGCATGTCGGGCCAGTTCCGCGTCCACACGGCCGAGGACGCGCCAGACCCCCACCCGCATTGTCGTGCGCGCCTACACCTCAGCCGCCCGGGCGAGGACCTTGTCCTTGACTTCCTCGACCAGCGCACCTTCGGGTACCTGCACGTCGAAGAGCTGCTCCCGACGCCGGACGGGCTCGCCGGTGGGCACGGGCTCCCGGACGCGGCGGTGCCGCTGTCGGTGGCGCATATCGGCCGCGACGCGCTCGACCCGCACCTGGACACCCGCTCGGCGCTGCGCGCATGGCGGCGCGGCTCGCGAGGCGTGAAGCAGGTGCTGCTGGACCAGACCCTGGTCTCCGGCATCGGCAACATCTATGCGGACGAGGCGCTGTGGCGTGCCAGGGTTCACCCCGAGCGGCCCGCGTCCGCGCTGACCCCGGCCACCGCATCGGCCCTCCTCGAGGCCGCGCAGGAGGTGATGCGCCGCGCGCTCGCCGAGGGCGGCACGAGCTTCGACGCGCTCTACGTCAACGTCAACGGCCAATCGGGCTACTTCGCGCGCGGCCTGGAGGCCTACGGGCGCGGGGGAGAGCCCTGCCGGCGCTGCGGCAGGCCGCTGCGTCGCGCGACCATCGGCGGCCGCTCCAGCCACTGGTGCGCCACGTGCCAGTGCCGATACTCTCCGCGGCGCGCGGGCACGCGCTAGGTGTGAACGGCAGGTGACGCCTACGATGCAGGGTATGGCTGACGTACGAGTGCTGGTGCTGGACGATCACGAGGTGGTGCGTCGCGGCATCTGCGACATCCTCGACCGAGCCGAGGGTGTGGAGGTGGTCGCGGAGGCGGGCTCCGTCGCGCAGGCGGTGCGACGCGCCGATGCCGTGCGTCCCGACGTGATCCTGTCCGACCTGCGCCTTCCCGACGGCACGGGGCTGGACGTCATCGCCCACGTGCGCGAGTCGCTGCCGAACACCCACGTGGTGGTGCTCACGAGCTATGACGACGACGAGGCGCGCACGGCCGCCCGCCACGCCGGCGCCGACGCGTTCGTGGCGAAGACCGCCGGCTCCGCGGAGGTCCTCAAGGCTGTCCTCGATGCCGCCTCGGGCCGCGAGCACGGCCAGCACATCGCGGTGGGGGAGGACGAGGCGCTGGCCCGCCTGACGCCCACCGAGCGACGCATCCTCTCGGCGGTCGGCGACGGCCTGTCGAACAAGGAGATCGCTGACCAGCTGGGCATTGCGGAGAAGACCGTCAAGAACCACGTGACGTCGGTCCTCGCGAAGATGGGCCTCAAGCGCCGCACCCAGATCGTGGCCTGGGCCACGCAGCGCCGCGCGCAGTCCTTCCGCGGGTGAGTTAGCGCTTCACCTGAACGTTCCAGGTGGCGCGGGACCCTGGCATCGTCGCGCCGGCGTTCACCGGCTCCAAGGAGAAACTCCCGTCGCGCCTGATGGCGCGGTTGCCGAGGTTCGAAGTTCCCGAGTAGCGCTTGGTGGCGCCCGCGGGGCCGATGCCGTTGTCCTCCACCCCGAGCTCGAGCCTGTCACCCTCGAGGCGCACCCAGAGCTTGACCGCGCTCGCCTTGGCGTGACGCGCGACGTTGGACAGGAGCTCCCTCATCACGGCGATCGCGTCGTCCGCGAGCGTCGCGTCGATGGTGCAGACGCGGTCCAGATCGGCCCATGCCGCCTCCGTGTCGACCACGAACCCCAGCGTCGCCTGCGCAAGCGTGATCTCGCGCCGCATGCGGTCGCTGGCGGGCTCCGACGAGCGCTGGCCGGCGAGATTACGCATGACCCCGCGCACCTCGTACTGGGCGCGCTTGACGTGGTCGGCGGCGCTTGCCAGCCTCGCGGATTGCGCATCGGACGCGTCCTCACCCAAGGCCTCGAGGTGCATCGCCGCGGCGAAGAGCTCCTGGGAGACGAAGTCGTGGAGGTCGTCGGCGATCTGCTCGCGCTCCTCCAGCAGCGCCGCGTGGCTGCGCGCCTGATTGAGCTCCGACAGCGTGAGAGCGAGAGCGGCCTGGTGCGCGAAGCGCTGCGTCACCTCGAGGTCCGCCGCGGAAAACTCGTGGTCGCCCTTGTCGCGCCACAGCATGAGCAGGCCGATGGTCTCGCCGTCCGAGGCCAGCGGCGCGTACAGGCTGGGCCCGTACTCGGTGATCTCGTGCAGGACGTGGCGGCCGGGCGGCTCCGGCGCGACGATGCCGGTGGAGGTGCGGATGACGTCCATGGCCGAGCCCTGGTCGGGAAGCTCGAGGCCGATGATGTTGCTGGCGTAGTCGCCAGCTGCCATCTCGATCACCCAGGCGTCGTCAACACCTGGCAGCACGAGCGCGGCAGTGGGGGCGTGGGCGAGGATGCGCGCCGCGTCGACGATGCCCTGGAGGGCGGCCTCCTCGTCCTGGGTGGTGAGCATCTGGGTGGTGAGTCGCTGCGAGGCCTCGAGCCAGCGCTGCCTCTCCACGGCATCGTCGTGAAGCTTGGCATGGTCGATCGCCACGGCGGCCGCCGCGGCGAGGGCGAGGATCATGCGCTTGTCCTCGTCGTCGAAGGGCCCGCCCTTCTTGTCCGCGAGGTAGAGGTGGCCAAACACCTGCTCCCTGACCGTCAGGGACGTGCCGAGGAAGCTCTCGAGTCGCGGGTGCCAACGCGGCATACCGCGATGGTCGGGGTCCGCGTCGATGTTCTCGACGGCAAGGGTGCCGTGCGCGGGGATCTTCGCCAGCACCCCCACGCGGCCCGGAGGGTGGCCGATCCTGTCCTTCGCGTCGTCGGGGATGCCCTTGGTGAGGAACGCCACGGATTCGCCCTGCGCGTCGAACACGTGCAGCGCGGCGTAGTGCGCGTCGGTGAGCAGCCGCGCCGACTCGACCAACGTGTCGAGCACCGCTGACAGCGACAGGTCAGCGTTGAGCGCCGTGATGGCATCGGCGAGGGTGAGGCTCGCCTGGTGGTCATCGACCTCAGTCATCGAGGCTCACCACCGCATCGGCGAGCGCGGTCAGGTGAAGGTGATGGGTCACGATCACCACGGTACGGCCTTCGTCGCGCAGCCTGCCCAGGACAGCGTCGAGCGCGTCGCGGCCCGCCGCGTCCAGGTGCTCGGCGGGCTCGTCGATGAGGACCACCGGCTGCGGGGTCAGCAACGCCCGCGCGAGCAGCAGCCGGCGCCGCTCGCCTCCCGACACCGTGTTTCCTCCCGAGCCGAGCACCGTGTCGAGGCCGTCCGGGAGCCCGGCGACCCAGGCGTCGAGGCCCACGAGTGCGATCGTCTCCCGTGCGTCCTCCTCGGTGACGTCGCCGCGCGCCACGCGCAGGTTCTCGAGGACCGTGGTGCCGAAGAGGTGCGCGTCCTCGGCCGTCATGCCGATCGTGGGGCCCATCAGGTCGCGCCGTGTGGGGGTGCCGCCGATGCGAACCTCGCCCGCCGCGGGAGGGAGGACCCCCGCGAGGGTGAGCAGCAGGGTGGTCTTCCCCACGCCCGAGCGGCCGACGATCGCGAGGACGCCGCCTCCGGGGACCGCGGCGGTGGCGGGGTGGGTGGGGGCCATTCCCGGCCACGCGGCGCTGAGACGGTCCAGTTCGAGGGCGGGGCCGGTCACCGGGAATCGACCGCGAGGCGCGCCTGCCGGCGCTCCTTCCGCCGTGTATCTACCGCCAGCAGGCGAGGGGGCGGGGGCGGGGCTGGGGGAAGAGGCGGGGGATTCCGCGGCAGCCATCGCGACGATGCGGCGGGCCGCCTGCTGCGACCGGAAGAGCTGCTGCGTGGCGGCGGGAACGGCGTTGACGGCCTCGAAGGCGGCCAGCGGCAGCAGCGAGATCATCGCCGCCGTGGTGGCGCCGTAGTCGCCGGCGTTCGCGCTCGTGACGGCGATCGCGAGGGAGCCGATGAGGGCGGCGCCCGCGGCGAGCTGCTGGACCGCTGCGGCTAGCGAGGCGGGACGCGCTGCCGCCTCCTGGGCACGCTCGGAGGCGGCGTTGGCCTCGGCGAGGGCATCGTGCGCCGCGGCGGCGGTGCCCCACACGCGGTGCTCGGCGGCGCCATCGAGACCCGACAGGGCCGCCTCGGCGACGCGTGCATCGGCCGCGACCCCGGCGACGGCCGCGATGCGCGCCGACCGCCACGTGAGCAGCGCGGCGCCGATCCCTGCCACGAGGATCGCGGCCGCAAGGACGACGCCGGCGGCGGGGTCGAGGAAGCCCGAGATGCCCACGGCGATTCCCGAGACGACGACCGCCACCCCGAGGGGGATCACGGCGCGCACCACGGCGTCGCCCACGGCATCGACGTCGCCGCCGATGCGCGCGAGCACGTCGCCGCGCCGCAGACCGAGGACGGCGTCGACGCGGGCGTCGGCGAGACGCTCGTAGACGCGTGCCCGCAGCGCGACGACCCCACGTAGCGCGGTGTCGTGGCTGACGAGGCGTTCGAGGTACCTGAAGAGGCCGCGCCCGATGCCGAAGAAGCGCACCACGACGGCGGCGAGCGCCAGGTCGGCGGGGGAGGGCATGCCGGCCGCGCGCGCGATGAGCCACGCGGCGATCGCGGACAGCCCCACGGCGGACCCGAGGGCGGCCGATCCCGTGAGGATCGACAGCGCCACGCGACGGCGCGGAAGGTCGGACTCCCGCAGGAGGGAGCGCAGGGCGCCCTTGGCCGCGGTCATCGGGCGACCTCCAGCGCGGCGACGTGGACGGTGGTGTCGGCGGCGGCGATGAGGTCGGCCTCGTGGGTGGCGACGATCACCGTGGCGCCGGTGGCGGCGGCAGCGCCGATGCGGGCGATCACCTCGTCGCGGCTGGCGCGATCCAGGTGACTCGTGGGCTCGTCGAGCACGATCACGGGCCTGCCGGCGGACAGCGCTCGGTCGAGGGCGACGCGTTGACGCTGGCCCAGGCTGAGGGTGCGCCCCTCGGGACCGAGGTCGGGGCGCTGCGGGGCCCACGCGAACTGCTGCGACCAGTCACTCGCGATGACGTCCTGGGCGTCGGTGCGTCCCTCGGGAGTGAGCGCCGCGACGTATCCCGAGTCGGGAGTGAGCAGACCCATGAGAGCCGCGAGCGCGGTCGACTTGCCGTCGCCGTTGGGTCCCACGAGCGCCGTCACGGTTCCGGGCCGCGCCATCATCGATAGCCTCCCGGGTGCGAGGCGACGGCCGTCGGGGGTCGCGACGGCGAGGTCCTCGACCACGAGCGTGGCTCCCGCGAGGTTGGGCGCCGGGGCGGAGCCGCCGGGGGAGGCGACGGGGGTCTCGAGCACCTCGAACGCGGCATCGGCGGCCGCCATGCCGTCGGCGGAGGCGTGGAAGTGAGTGCCGACCATCCTCAGCGGCAGGTACACCTCCGGCGCGAGGACCAGCACCGCCAGCGCGGTCTCGATCGACACGGCGCCGTCGACGAGCCGGAAGCCGAGCGTGACGGCGACGAGGGCGACCGCGAGGGTCGTGAGCAGTTCGAGCACCATGCCCGACAGGAACGCCACCCTCAGGGAGCCCATCGTCGCGCGGCGCTGAGCGTCGCCGAGTTCCCGCACGCGCGCCGCGGGGCCGTGCTCGCGCCCGAGCGCGCGCAGCGTGGGCAGGCCCGCGATGAGGTCGAGGGTGCGCGATGCGAGCCGCTGCATGGCCTCAAGGTGGCGGGCGGAGCGGTCGCGGGTGGTGTAGCCGATGAGGATCATGAAGATCGGCACCAGGGGGAGGGTGCCGATGACGATCGCCGCGGAGATCCAGTCGAGGCCCAACACGACGACGATCATGAGCGGGGTCACCGTCGCGCTCAGCAGCAGCTGCGGCAGGTAGCGCACGAAGTACGGCAGCAGCGAGTCGAGCCCGCGGGTGACCGTGGTCGCCACCGCCGTGCCCTCTCCCGAGGCCGCCCAGCGGGGGCCGAGCGCCGCGGCGTGGTCCACGACCTGGGACCTCAGCTCGGAGATGACGCGCGCGCCGGCGCGGTGGGCGAGGCGCTCCTGCGTCCAGGTGAGGAGCACGCGGATCGCGACCACGACCGCGAGCCACGCGAGCGCCGTGTCGAGTTCGCGCGCATCCTCGGGCACGAGAGTGCCGAGCCACCCCAGCCCGTCCTCCTCGAGAGGCGCGGGGGCGAGCACGGGTGCCAGCGCGCGGGCGATGAGCAGCGCCTGGAACAGGATCGCGACGGCCGTCGCGAGGCCCAGCAGCGCGGTCGTGACGATGTAGCGGCGGGCGGGGCCGATGCGGCCCACGAGCCGGGGGTCAAGCGGTCGCATCGGGCGCTACGCCACTCCTCGTCGCATCGGCCGCGCGGCATACGCGACGAGGAGGGCGGGCGTCACGCGGACGCCTTGGACTTGCGCAGGGTGGGGAAGCCGTGCTGCTCGGGCATGTGCTCGAGCGACAGGCGGCGACGGAACACCCAGTAGCTCCAGCCCTGGTAGATCAGCACCACGGGGACTAGGAACACCGCGACCCACGTCATGACGGTGAGCGTGTAGTCGGTGGACGACGCGTTCTCGATGGTGAGCGAGTAGGCGGGGTCGGTGGTCGAGGGCATGACGTCGGGGTACATCGAGCCGAAGATCAGCACCACGGCCCCCACGATCGCGAGGGCGTTGGCCGCGAAGGCCTTGCCGTAGGAGCCCGCGTTTCCCCACAGCCAGGCGGCCACGAGCGCGACGGCGGCGACGGCCACCGCCGCCCAGGTCCACGCCACGGAGTAGGCAATCTGGGTCCAGATCGCGAACACCGCGGCGACCACGAGGGCGATGGGCGCCATCGTCTTCGCGGCGGCGCGGGCACGGTCGTGAACCTCGCCCGCCGTCTTCAGCGACAGGAAGATGGCGCCGTGGCTGAGGAACAGCACCAGAGTGGTGGCTCCGCCGAGCAGCGCGTAGGGGTTGAGCAGCGTCCACAGGGTGCCGGTGAACGTGCCGTTCTCGTCGATGGGCACACCGCGGACGATGTTCGCGAAGGCCACACCCCACAGGATCGAGGGGATCCAGGCGGTCACGATGATCGCCCAGTCCCAGCGCGAGCGCCACGTCTCGGAGTTGATCTTGCCGCGCCACTCGATTGCGCATGCGCGCACGATGAGCGCGACGAGGATCAGCAGGAGCGGCAGGTAGAACCCGGAGAACAGGGTGGCGTACCACTCGGGGAAGGCGGCGAAGGTGGCGCCACCGGCCGTGAGTAGCCACACCTCGTTGCCGTCCCAGACGGGGCCGATGGTGTTGAGGGCGACGCGGCGGCCCTTGTCGCCCTTGCCGACCTTCTCGAGCAGCATGCCGACGCCGAAGTCGAAGCCCTCGAGGACGAGGTAGCCGGTCCACAGGACGGCGATGAGGATGAACCAGAGGAGGGGGAGATCCATGTCAGCTCACTCCTAGTACGCGAAGGACATCGGGCGGTCGGGATCGGAGGACACTTCCTCCGGCTCGGGACTGGGTGCCCCCTCGGAGGCGTACCGCTTCATGAGCAGGAACCAGAAGACTCCCAGCACCGCGTACAGCAGCGTGAAGACCGTGAGGGAGATCGCGACTTCCGCCACGGAGGTCGCCTCGGAGACGCCGAACATGGTCATGAGCATGATCTCGTCGACGCCGTCGGGGTTGGGCGCGACCACGAACGGTTGGCGTCCCATCTCGGTGAAGATCCAGCCGAAGCTGGCGGCGAGGAACGGCATCGGCAGCGAGATCAGCGCGAGCTTCTTCATCCACGGCTGGTCGATGGCCCTGCCCTTGCGGGTGAACCAGAAGATGGCGACGCACAGCGCGGCGGAGAAGGCCGCGAGGCCGATCATGAGGCGGAACGACCAGTAGGTGATGAGCAGGTTCGGGCGGTACTCGATCTCCTCGCCGTCGGGCGTGGTGGCGCCGTAGCGCTCCGCATAGATCTCCTGGAGATCCTCGAGGCCGAGCACCTCGCCGTCGAAGGAGCCGGTGGCCATGAACGAGAGCATGCCCGGGATCTCGATGAGGTGCTGCACGGAGGCGGGATCGTCGCCGGCGAGGTTGCCGATCGACAGGATCGAGAACGGCGCCGGGCCGTCCGGTGTCTCGACGAGGCCCTCGGCGGCTGCCATCTTGATGGGTTGCTGCTGGAACATCAGCTTGGCCTGCTCGTCACCGGTGATGATGACGCCGAGCCCCGCCAGGAGCATGACGACGGCGCCGAAGCGGGCCGCGGTGCGGTACATCGGGAGGTCCGCGTGGTCCTTGTTCTTGCGGCTGTGACGCACCATCCAGTACACGGCGATGCCGGCCACGAACGTGCCGGCGACGAGGAACGCGGTGGCGATCACGTGCGGGAACGCCACGAGCGTCGTGTTGTTCGTCAGCACGGCCCAGATGTCGGTCATCTCGGCGCGGCCGGTCTCCTCGTTGTAGACGGCACCGACGGGGTGCTGCATCCACGAGTTCGCGGCGATGATGAAGTAGGCGGACAGGAGCGAGCCGATGGCGAAGGCCCACACGGTGGCGAGGTGCACCTTGCGGGGGAGTCGGTCCCAGCCGAAGATCCACAGGCCAAGGAACGTCGACTCGAGGAAGAACGCGGCGAGAGCCTCCATCGCGAGCGGGGCGCCGAACACGTCTCCCACGAAGCGCGAGTACTCCGACCAGTTCATGCCGAACTGGAACTCCTGCACGATGCCCGTGGCGACGCCGAGGGCAAAGTTGATGAGCAGCAGCTTGCCGTAGAACTTGGTCAGCCGGAAGTACTTTTCCTTGCCGGTGACGTTCCACGCGGTCTGCAGGATCGCGACGAGCGTCGAGAGGCCGATCGTGAGCGGCACGAGCACAAAGTGATAGACGGTGGTGATGCCGAATTGCCACCGCGCGAGGTCAAGAACGTCCACGGTGCGCCCCTTCATTTCCCATGGGTACGAACCTAACCGAAATCTCACGATTCGGACCCTGGGACCAAGGTCCTAGTCCGGGTCACGGTTGGGTCACGGTGCCCGATGCCGGGCCGCGAGACACGCCCTGACCTGCGACTTCGAGGCGTGTGCGCGGGGGTGTGTCACAATAGGCGCCAGGTCAGGCGCTCCTCCACACGGGGGCGTCAACCGCGCGACAGAAGCAGCGACTGCGCAGCAGCCAGTCCCGTCACGGTCCCGCCGGGCTACAGCCGGCAGGCGGAGACATCGGGGATAGGCGCTTCCACGCAGGCGCCGCTGTCCGCCGCGACCTGAAGACTTGCGTGGCCGCGACCGCGGATCACGAACGACGAGACAGTCGATGCGCAGTGTGGGCGCATTGATCCGAGGTACCCGCGTTGAGCGAGGACAGCACCACTCCCGAGAACCCCACGACCGCCGTGATCTTCCAGGCGCCCGAGCCGGCGAAGCCGCGCCGCGCCTCGGCGCCGGCGGGTCCCCCCGCCAGCTCCGCCGACCGCGCCAAGAGCGCTGCCGGCGCGACGACGGACGACTCCGGCAAGGCCCCCGCGGGGGACGGCGCCGCGAAGTCGGCCCCGAAGGGCCGCAAGCCCGCCGCCAAGAAGGCCAAGGCGGCCGCGACCACCGACGGTGACGCGGAGGCCCCCGCCGAGAAGAAGCCTGCGGCCAAGGGCGCCAAGGGTGGCTCGCGCAAGAACTCCAAGGCCGCGCAGACCGATGCCGGCGACGCCCCCGAGCAGCAGCCGGCAGCCGCCGAGTCCGCTGGCGCTGACGACTCGTCCGACTCCGGCGATGGCGACGGCGAGGGCGGTGCCGCCAAGCGCCGTCGCCGCCGTGGCGGCCGCGGCCGTGGCAAGAAGCGCACCGGTGGCGAGGACGGCGCTCAGGACGAGGCCGGCGAGGACGAGGGCGACACCTCCAAGCCCGCCGCGGCCCGCGCCGACGACGCGTCCCAGGAGGACTCCTCGCAGTCCGACGCCGACTCCTCGAGCGACTCCGAGGGCGACGACGACTCCGACGGCGAGGGCTCGAGCTCCTCGCGCCGCCGTCGCCGCCGCCGTGGCTCGCGGTCCGGCTCGAGCACCGGCGGCTCCAGCTCGTCCGGCGGCTCCGACGACCAGCTCCAGGGCTCCACGCGCCTGCAGGCCAAGCGCCAGCGCCGCCGCGAGTCCCGCGACGGCCAGCGCCGCCGCCCCGTGATTTCCGAGGCCGAGTTCCTCGCCCGCCGCGAGTCGGTCAAGCGCGACATGATCGTGCGCGAGAAGGACCACCGCGTCCAGATCGCCGTGCTCGAGGACGACGTCCTGGTGGAGCACTACGTCTCCCACCAGGCCCAGCAGTCGATGGCCGGCAACGTGTACCTGGGCCGCGTGCAGAACGTGCTGCCCGGCATGGAGGCAGCGTTCGTCGACGTGGGCCGCGGCCGCAACGCCGTGCTGTATGCGGGCGAGGTGAACTGGGATGCCGCCGGCCTCGAGGGCAAGCCGCGCCGCATCGAGCTCGCGCTGAAGCAGGGCGACACGGTCATGGTGCAGGTCACCAAGGACCCCATCGGCCACAAGGGCGCCCGCGTCACGAGCCAGATCTCGCTGGCCGGCCGCTTCCTCGTCTACGTGCCCGGCGGCGGCGTGACCGGCATCAGCCGCAAGCTTCCCGACACCGAGCGTGCGCGCCTCAAGAAGCTGCTGCGAGAGGTCATCCCGGCCGATGCCGGCGTGATCGTCCGCACCGCGGCCGAGGGCGCCTCCGAGGAGGAGCTGCGCGCCGACGTCGAGCGACTCAAGCGTCAGTGGGACGTCATCCAGGCCGAGGCCGCCGGTGGCAAGGCCCCGAAGCTGCTGCGTGGCGAGCCCGACATGGCCATCCGCGTGGTGCGCGACATCTTCAACGAGGACTTCGAGTCGCTCACCATCCAGGGTGAGGACACGTGGAACTCCCTGAGCGCGTACGTGGGTCAGGTTGCTCCCGACCTCATGCCGCGCCTGCACAAGTTTGTCGCCGAGGGCGACGTCTTCGCCGAGCACCGTGTGGACGAGATGCTCACCAAGGGCATGGACCGCAAGGTCTGGCTGCCCTCGGGTGGATCGCTCGTCATCGACCGCACCGAGGCGATGACGGTCATTGACGTCAACACGGGAAAGTTCGTCGGTAAGGGCGGCACGCTCGAGGAGACGATGACGCTCAACAACCTCGAGGCCGCCGAGGAGATCGTTCGCCAGCTGCGCCTGCGCGACATCGGCGGCATCATCGTGATCGACTTCGTCGACATGCTGCTCGAGGCCAACCGCGACCGCGTGCTGCGCCGCCTCATCGAGTGCCTGGGCCGTGACCGGACCAAGCACCAGGTGGCCGAGGTCACCTCGCTCGGACTCGTCCAGATGACCCGCAAGCGCGTGGGCCAGGGTCTTGTCGAGGCATTCTCCGAGACGTGTGAGCACTGCAAGGGCCGCGGGTTCCTGGTGCACGGCGAGCCCGTGGCCGAGGCCAGCGAGAAGCAGCCGGAGCCCCGCCGTCGCGGCGGCCGCGGCGGCAACAGCAGCGGCGGCAACAACGGCAACGCCGGCAACAACAACTCCGGCAATAACGGTGGTGGCAACCGTCAGCAGCAGGGCCAGCAGCACCAGGCCCCCAAGAAGCAGCAGGCGGAGCAGCACCACGACGAAAGCCACGCCCACGCCGCGGCGCAGGGGGAGACCCACGCGCTCGACGATCGTGAGGAGGCCAGGGCCGCCGTGAAGGCGACGCTGGCGTCCATCGCGGCGGCGGCAGAGAAGGCGCACCACCTCGACGACGAGCACGAGGAGCACGCCGATGCGACGGCCGCCCCTGAGGCTCCCGCCGAGGCAGTGACGCCCGAGGCCGCGACCGATGCTGAGCAGACCGACGCATCGGACGCCAAGGACGAGGCCGCGGCACCCGCGGTCGAGCCCACCGAGGGCGCCGACGAGGCGGGCGAGAAGCTCGTCGAGGAGGCAACCGAGGACGAGGTCCGTCAGGACTAGTGACGCGCCCCCGCCCGGTTTGACCTCAGGGGGTAGCGGAGCGTATATTTGTACGTCGGCGCGCGAGCGCCGAGACCTGCCTGCGCCTCGCATGGCAGCGGCAGGAAACCAACCGAAGCTTTGAAGGACAGATTCATGGTGTACGCGATTGTGAAGGCGGGCGGCCGCCAGGAGAAGGTCTCCGAGGGTGACATCCTCGTCGTCGACCGTCTCAAGGCCGACCAGGGCTCGACCATTGAGCTCGCCCCGGTGCTGCTCGTCGACGGTGACAAGGTCACGTCCGACGCGAAGGCGCTGGCCAAGGTCAAGGTGACCGCTGAGGTCATTCGTGACGAGCGCGGCCCGAAGATCGACATCCTGAAGTACAAGAACAAGACCGGATACCGCAAGCGCATCGGCCACCGCCAGGACCTGACGCGCCTCAAGGTCACCGGCATTAAGTAAGCGAGGAGACACTCATGGCACACAAGAAGGGCGCGAGCTCCTCGCGCAACGGCCGCGATTCGAACCCCCAGTACCTGGGCGTGAAGCGCTTCGGTGGCCAGACCGTCAACGCGGGTGAGATCATCATCCGCCAGCGTGGTACCCACCACCACCCCGGCCTCAACGTTGGCCGCGGCAAGGACGACACCCTATTCGCCCTCGAGGCGGGCGTGGTGGCGTTCACCAACCGTCGTGGCCGCAAGGTCGTCGACGTGGTGGCGGCGGTCTAACCACCGCTCACACAGCTTCTCGTCAGGGGCGTCGCCGTTACCGGCGGCGCCCCTGACGTTTATCTTGGGACGGATGGACGCGCGCCGCGTCCCCGCCCACCCCTCAGCGAGATCGGCCCGACAGGAGGCACGAGCATGGCGACGTTCGTCGACCGCGTGGTGCTCCACGTGACGGCAGGTAAGGGCGGCCACGGCGTGGCCTCCGTCCACCGCGAGAAGTTCAAGCCCCTGGGCGGCCCCGATGGCGGCAACGGCGGCCGCGGAGGCTCCGTGGTGCTGGTGGTCGACCCTCAGGTGACCACCCTTCTCGACTACCACCACCTGCCCCACCGCGTGGCCGACAACGGCAACCAGGGCGCCGGCGACATGCGCCACGGCGCCAACGCCAAGGACCTGCGCCTTGGAGTCCCCAGCGGCACCATCGTGAAGTCCGCCGACGGCGAGGTCATCGCCGACCTCGTGGGCGAGGGAGCGGAGTGCGTGATTGCGCAGGGCGGCCGCGGAGGCCTGGGCAACGCGGCGCTGGCCACGACCAAGCGCAAGGCCCCCGGCTTCGCCCTTCTCGGCGAGCCTGGCGATGAGGCTACCGTCATCCTCGAGCTCAAGTCGATCGCCGACGTCGCACTCGTGGGCTACCCGAGTGCCGGCAAGTCATCGCTCATCGCTGCCATGAGCCAGGTGCGCCCCAAGATCGCCGACTACCCGTTCACCACCCTGGTGCCGAACCTTGGTGTGGTGCAGGCGGGGGAGAACCGCTTCACGATGGCCGATGTTCCCGGCCTCATCGCCGGCGCCTCCGAGGGCAAGGGGCTGGGCCACCACTTCCTTCGCCACATCGAGCGCTGCGCCGTGATCGCCCACGTGCTGGACACGGCCACCCTCGAGACCGACCGCGACCCCGTGAACGACCTCAAGGTCATCGCTGGCGAGCTGCGCGCGTACACGGGCGACGAGGCGATCAGCGGCGTGCCGCTCGCCGAGCGCCCGCAGATCATCATCCTCAACAAGATCGACGTGCCCGACGGCCGCGAGCTCGCCGCGATGGTGCGCGAGGAACTCGAGGAGACCGGCATGCCGGTGTTCGAGGTCAGCGCTGTCAGCCACGAGGGCCTGCGCGAGCTGGGCTTCGCGCTGTCCGCGATGGTGGCCGAGCACCGCGCCGAGGAGCCCGAGCTCGAGGCGGCCCCGATCGTCATCCGGCCGCGCGCCGTCGACGACGGCGGCTTCACCGTCAAGCACGTGCGCGACGGTGCCGAGGACTACTTCCAGATCCGCGGCGCGAAGGTCGAGCGCTGGGTCAAGCAGACTAACTTCGTCAACGACGAGGCCGTGGGCTACCTCGCGGACCGGCTCGCGAGGGCCGGCGTCGAGGAGGCGCTGTTCAAGGCGGGTGCCGTGCCCGGCTCCGAGGTCCTCATCGGCCCTCGTGAGGGCGGCGTGGTGTTCGACTGGGAGCCCACCATGATGGCCGGCGCCGAGCTGCTGGGCTCGCGCGGCTCTGACCTGAGGGTCGAGCAGCACGAGCGCGGCGACGGCCGTGCGACGCGTGCCCAGAAACGCGCCGAGCACAAGGAGCGCATGGACGGCAAGAGCGCCGCGCGCGAGGAGCTGCGCGGCGAGCGCGACTCCGGCCTGTGGACGGACCCGACCTCCGACGACTAAGGGACGGATCGAGGCCGACCGCGCGAGGCGCGGGACGCCTCGACTCTCGGATGCGCCAGGATAGACGTCAGCGTGACGTCCCCCTTCTCCGGTGGGGCGCGGATGGGTCGAGGGGAGTGCGGTGAGCGAGGTACGCGAGAGCGTCGTCCAGGCGCGACGGGTGGTCGTGAAGATCGGCTCGTCGTCGCTGACCGGTCCCGACGGCCGCCTGTCCGGCTCCGCCGTGCGCCGCCTCGCCGACGTGATCGCCGGCGTGCGGGCGCAGGGGCGCCAGGTGGTGCTCGTCACCTCCGGCGCGATCGCCGCGGGCCTCGCGCCGATGGGGCTTCCCGTGCGGCCCAAGGACCTCGCGACCGCGCAGGCGACGGCCTCGGTGGGCCAGGGAGTCCTGGTCGCCGCGTACAGCGCCGCCTTCGAGGACCACGGCATCACCGTCGGCCAGGTGCTGCTGACGGCCGTCGACATGGCACGGCGGTCCCATTACAACAACGCCCAGCGCGCCTTCAACCGGCTGTTGGACCTCGGGGTGCTGCCCATCGTGAACGAGAACGATGCGGTGGCGACCGACGAGATCCGCTTCGGCGACAACGACCGCCTCGCCGCGCTCGTCGCCACGGTGGTCCACGCCGACGCGCTCGTGCTGCTCACCGACGTCGACGGCCTGTACACCGCCGCGCCCGGCACGCCGGGCGCCCAGCGCATCGACGAGGTGCACTCCTCCGACGAGATTGGCGGCGTCGACGTGTCCAAGCGCGGTAGCGCGCTCGGCACCGGCGGCATGATCACCAAGCTCGAGGCGGCGTCCATCGCCACCACGTCGGGCATCGCCGTGGTGCTCGCCTCGGCCCCGGCGGCGGCGGACGCCCTCGCCGGCCGGCGGGTCGGCACGCTGTTCCACCCCACGGGCAAGCGCGACACCACACGCCTGCAATGGCTCGCCCACGCCGCGCGCACGCGCGGGACCATCGTGGTCGACTCGGGCGCGGCGCGAGCATTGCGAGGCCGCCGGGCGTCGCTGTTGTCGGCGGGGGTTACCGAGGTCCGCGGCGCCTTCGAGGCAGGGGAGCCGGTGGACCTCATCGGCCCCGACGGCACTGTGGTCGCGCGCGGCTTCGCCGGCTTCAGCGCGGAGGAGGCCCACGCGATGAAGGGCCTCAGCACTGACGTGCTGCGCGAGCGGCTCGGGGAGCACTTCGCCCACGAGCTGATCCACATCGACGACCTCGTCGTCATGTAACGCGCCGCCCTCGCGCGCCTCTTCATCGTTGTCCTTTCGATTTGTTGTCGGCTGTGACGAAATCGTGACCAAAAAGACGCTCACAAAGCGGTAAGTCGCCCTTTCTCCGACACGCGCGCGGGTCTACTGTGACGAACGTCACTCAACGTCGAGTGACGCCGAGGAACTTTCCTCCAGCTGCACAGAGAGGTGTGTGTTGTGAAGAAGAACTCTTGGATCGCGCTGGCCGCCGCGGCGGGCGCGACAACCCTCGTCCTCGCCGGATGTTCGTCCGGCGACGACGACACCCCGGCATCGTCTGACGAGCCGACGTCCGCCTCGACGGCGAGCGGCGGCGAGGGCGAGGTCGCAGCGGGTGGGGAGCGCGCGTGCGTGATCCTGCCCGACGCCGTGTCCTCCCCACGCTGGGAAAACGGCGACCGTCCCGCGCTCGAGGAGGCCATCACGGCGGCCGGCTTCGAGGCGGACATCCAGAACGCCCAGGGCGACACCGCGAAGTACGCGACCATCGCCGACCAGATGCTCACGCAGGGCTGCGGCGTCATGCTGCTGGTGGACCACCAAGGCGCGGCGGTCAACGTCACCGAGACGGCGCAGGCCCAGGGCATCCCCGTCATCGCCTACGACCGTCCCATCGAGGGCGCCGACTATTACGTGTCGTTCGACAACGTGAAGGTGGGCGAGCTCGAGGGCCAGATGGTCGTCGACGGGCTTGCCGACGCCGGGGTGGACCCGGCCGAGGCCGTCGTCGTCTACATCGGCGGCGACCCCGCCGACGGCAACGCCGCCATGTTCCATGACGGCGCGGACTCCATCATGTCCGCCGCCGGCATCACCCCGGCGGCCGAGCCCCCGGGCAAGTGGGACGGCGAGTACTCCGCGACAGCGTTCGAGCAGGCGCTGACGGATCTCGGCGGTTCGGTCGACGCCGTGTGGGCGGCCAACGACACCAACGCCGCCGGCGTCATTTCGATCCTGGACAAGAACGGCCTGACCGTTCCCGTCTCGGGTCAGGACGCCTCGGTCGCCGGGCTGCAAAACGTCCTGCTGGGCAAGCAGTACGGCACGGTGTACAAGCCCTACCAGCTCGAGGCGACGGCTGGCGCCGACCTCGCCATCCAGTTGCTGGGAGGCGAGACCCCGAGCGTCGACAAGCAGCTCGACGACGGCACCCCCTACATCGCCGTCGACCCCATCTCCGTGGGCAAGGACGGAGTCCAGCAGGTCATCGACGACGGCAACGCCTCGTACGACGAGATCTGCGCGGGCGACGTCATGGCCGCGTGTGACGAGGCGGGCCTGACCGCAGGCTCCTGACCCCGCACGCTCGGCCATCGCCGATGCGCCAGGCCGTCTCGTACCCGGGTCACCCGGGTACGAGACGGCCACCCTGCATCGGCCACCCCCACCGATCAAGGAGAGAACAGGGTGAATTCACCGATCATCGAGCTCAAGGCAGTCACCAAGTCCTTCGGCCCCGTCAACGTCCTGAAGGGGGTGGACTTCGCCGCACATGCCGGGCGCGTGACAGCGCTCGTCGGCGACAACGGTGCCGGCAAGTCCACGCTCATCAAGGGCCTCGCCGGGGTCCAGCCCTACGACGGCGGCGAGGTGCTGTTCGCGGGCGAGCCCGTCCAGTTAGGACACCCCCGCGATGCCTCGAAGCATGGGATCGAGGTCGTCTACCAAGACCTCGCGCTGTGCGACAACCTCGACATCGTCCAGAACATGTTCCTGGGCCGCGAGGAGGTGAGGGTCGGGACCTTCGAGGAGGGGCGCATGGAGGTCGAGGCGGCCGCGGCGCTGCAGTCGCTGTCCGTGAGGACGGTGAAGTCGCTGCGCCAGAAGGTGGCGTCCCTGTCGGGAGGTCAGCGGCAGACGGTGGCGATCGCGCGCGCCGTCGTGAAGCAGTCGAAGGTGGTCATCCTCGACGAGCCCACCGCGGCCCTCGGCGTCGCGCAGACGGCGCAGGTACTGAGCCTCGTGCGCCGCCTCGCCGACCACGGCGTCGCGGTCATCATGATTTCCCACAACCTCGCCGACGTGTTCGAGGTCGCCGACGACGTCTCGGTGCTGTACCTGGGCGAGATGACGGCGCGGCTGCCCGTGGCGGAGACGACGCGAGACGACGTCGTCGCCTACATCACCGGCACCAAGCGGATGGAGCGCGTCGCATGAGCGCCGAGATCGAGAACCCCATCGCGCGGGAGGCGGCGGAGCGCGGCCAGGCGGAGAGCCTGCTGGGCAAGGGCATCGAGCAGGGAGTGGGCGACCACCTCCGCGCCTACGTGAAGCGCGTGGCGGGCGGCGAGATGGGGGCGCTGCCGGCGATCGGCGGGCTCGTGGTCCTGTTCCTCGTCTTCTGGTTCTCGCACGACGCGTTCCTGTCCGAGCGCAACATGGCGAACCTGCTGACCCAGGCGGCGCCGCTCGTCATGCTCGGCATGGCGCTCGTGTTCGTGCTGCTGCTGGGCGAGATCGACCTGTCCGCCGGAGTGACGTTCGGCGTGGCGATGGCGGTCTTCGTGCGTCTCACCCAGCCCGACGGCATGGCGTGGCCGCTCGCGCTGCTCGTGGCGCTCGGCATCGGCCTCGCCATCGGCGCGTTCATCGGCTTCTTCGTGGCGAAGGTGGGCATCCCGTCCTTCGTGGTGTCCCTGGGCATGTTCCTCGGCCTCCAGGGCGTGCTGCTGGTGATCATCGGCGACGCCGGCGCATACCGCCTGATCCCCGAGCCGATCAAGGCTCTCAATACCCAGAACCTCCCGGTGTGGGGCGGCTGGCTGATGCTCGCGATCATCCTCGGGCTACTCGCAGGAGTGGCGCTGTGGGACCGGGCGCGGCGCGCCAAGGTCGGTGCCCCCAACCCGTCGATCACCATCATGCTCGTCAAGCTCGGCGCGATCGCCGTGCTCGGCGTGCTGGCCGTGTGGTTCTTCAACCAGGACCGCGGTTCGGCGGCGATCAGCATCCAGGGCGTGCCCATCGTGGCGCCCATCGTCATCGGCATCGCGATGATCGGCACCTTCCTGCTGGACCGCTCGCGCTACGGGCGCTACCTGTACGCGATCGGCGGCAACAAGGAGGCGGCGCGGCGCGCGGGCATCAACGTCACGATGGTGCGCTGGGGCGCCTTCATGGTCTGCTCGACGCTCGCCGTCAGCGCCGGAGTGTTCTACGTCTCGCGCGTCGGTTCGGCCGATGCCGGCATGGGGCGCGAGATCGTGCTGTCCGGCGTCGCGGCGGCCGTCGTGGGAGGCGTGAGCCTCTTCGGTGGGCGCGGCCGCCTGGTACACGCCGTCATCGGCGCCCTGGTCATCGCGACCATCCAGAACGGCCTGGGACTCCTGGGGCTGCCGGCGGGAGCGACCCTCGCGGTCTCCGGAGGCGTCCTCATCCTCGCCGCGACGGTCGACGCGCTCGCACGGCGCCGCGCCGGATCCGGGGGATAGGCGGCGGCCGATGCCGACGCCGGCCCCGTACGGACGGAGACGTCCGTACGGGGCCTCCTGGCGCATCGGGCCCGGTGGCTAGACTCGCCGGTATGACCGACACCGCCATCTCCGCCGACACCGAGCGCGCGGTCCTCGAGGCCTGCCAGCGCGCCAAGGTCGCGTCGCGCGCGCTCGCGACCGCCACCCGCACCGTCAAGGACGCCGCGCTCGAGGCCATGGCCGACGCGCTGGTGGCGCAGTCGGGCCGCATCATCGAGGCGAACGGGCAGGACCTCACGCGCGGCCGCGCGAACGACATGTCGTCCGGTCTGCTCGACCGCCTGGCGCTGACGGAGGATCGCATCGCGGCCATCGCCGACGCGCTGCGCTACCTCGCGGCGCTTCCCGACCCGGTCGGTGAGGTCAAGCGAGGCTCGACCCTTCCCAATGGCATGCGCCTCATCCAGAAGGCAGTGCCCATGGGCGTGGTCGGCATGATCTACGAGGCACGCCCCAACGTCACCGTCGACGCCGCGGGGCTCGCGCTGAAGTCGGGTAACGCCGCCGTGCTGCGCGGAGGCTCGGCCGCCGCGAGCTCCAACGAGGTCATCGTCGAGGTGCTGCAGGAGGCGCTCGAGACTGCGGGCCTGCCGCGCGACGCCGTGCAGTCCATCGACGCCTACGGGCGCGAGGGTGCACGCGTGCTGATGAACGCCCGCGGCCTCGTCGACGTGCTGGTGCCGCGCGGGGGACGCGACCTCATCCAGACAGTGGTGCGTGACTCGACAGTGCCCGCCATCGAGACCGGCGAGGGCAACTGCCACGTGTACCTCGACGCCTCCGCGCCGCGCGAGCGCGCTGTCGAGATCGTGGTGAACTCCAAGGCGCAGCGAGTGGGCGTATGCAACGCCGCCGAGACCCTGCTGGTGCACCGCGACGCCGCCGAAAGCGTCCTTCCCGCCGTGCTGAAGGCGCTCGCGGACGAGAACGTGGTGCTGCACGCCGATGCCGCCGCGGCGGCGCTGGCGCCCGAGGGTGTCGCGACCGTTCCCGCGACGGAGGAGGACTGGGGTACGGAGTACCTGAGCCTCGACATCGCGGTGAAGGTGGTCGACGATCTCGACGAGGCCATCTCCCACATCCAGCGCTACACGACCGGCCACACCGAGGCGATCGTGACCGACGACATCGGTGCCGCCGAGCAGTTCTCCGCGCGGCTCGACACCGCGGCCGTGATGGTCAATGCCTCGACCCGCTTCACGGATGGCGCACAGTTCGGCCTCGGCGCCGAGATCGGTATCTCCACCCAGAAGCTCCACGCCCGCGGACCCATGGGCCTGGGCGAACTCACCACCACCAAGTGGATCGCCTACGGTGACGGGCACGTGCGCCCGTAGGCGCGCCCGAGCCGTGGAATAATCGCCAAGCACCGTCACGAGAGGAAGTCCCCACTGTGAGCACCGTCGTCATTGCCGAGGCTGCCGAGCACGTCGTCAACGAACTGCCGTTCCCCGCGCCCGTCTTCGGCCTGATCGCCTTCGCCGCCCTCATGGGTCTGCTGGGCGTCACCTACGCCTTCCGGAGCGTCGGCACCCGTCACTGACGGAGGCCGGGCTCGACGTGACCGTCCCTCAGCGCCGCATCGGCGTCCTGGGAGGAACGTTCGACCCCATCCACCACGGGCACCTGGCCGCGGCCTCTGAGGTCGCGGCCGCGCTGCATCTCGACAAGGTGATGCTGGTGCCCGTGAATAGCCAGCCGTTCAAGCTCGACCGGCTCGCGGCAGCTCCGGAGCATCGGCTCGCCATGTGTCGCCTCGCCGTCGAGGGTGACGACCGCCTGGCGGTGTCCGATGTCGACGTGGTGCGCGGGGGAGTGACCTACACCCTCGACACCCTGACCGACCTGCATGCGCAGATGCCCGACGCGCACCTGCATTTCATCACCGGTTCGGACGCGCTGGCGCGGCTGCACGAGTGGAAGGACGCGGAGCGTCTGACGGAGCTCGCGCGTTTTATTGGGGTGACCCGCCCGGGTCACTCGCTGCCCGACCTCGACATGCCGCATACGCTGGTCGAGGTCCCCGCGATGGCGGTATCCTCGACCGATGTTCGCCGCCGGGTGCGAACGGGAGCGCCGATCCGCTACCTGGTTCCCCGGGCGGTAGCCGACTACATCGCGGAGCACGACCTGTACGCGGGAGGAATGGATGACTGACGAGAGCCGGCCGCTCTCACGCCGTGAGCGCCGCGCGCAGGAGTTGCGCGACGCCGCACGCACCGAGGACACCACACCGCTGGAGGCGGGCCTCGATACGTCAGGCTTCCCCGTGACCGACGGCCTCAACCTGAGCCGTCGCGAGCGCCGCCGCCTGGAGCGCCTCGAGAACCCCGTGGAGACGTGGACCGCGGAGGAGGAGATGCTCGCCACCGGGCAGATCCCCGCGATGACGCCCGAGCGCATCGCCGAGCAGGAGCGCATCGAGCGAGAGGCAGCCGCGGCAGCGCAGCGCGACGCCGAGACGTCCGCCCAGCCCGGGGTCTCGCAGGACGCCGCGGATGATTCCGACGACCAGGCCGACGACCAGGCCGCCGAGGCCGACCCCGAGCTTGTGGGCGTCGACGCCGATGAGCAGGATGAGCCTGCCGTGGACGAGGCGCCGCGTCGCGAGTCGCTGATTCCCGAGCCCGTCGTGGACGACGCGCCTGTCGAGGATGACTCTGTCGGGCAGGACACTTCCTTCGACGAGCCCGATGACGTCGCCGAGGTTTCCGAGGTTGCCGCGGCTGCTGAGGTCGTCGATGAGGCGCCCGCGTCCGAGGCCGAGCCGGACCTCGAGCCGGAGGACGAGACTGACGTCGAGACCGAGCCGGAGCCGGCGTTCGACGCCGTGGCGGATGCCGACCCGCAGGCCTTCACCGCCCCCGACGCGCCCGTCGAGGACAACGAGCCCGAGGCCGAGGCTGACGAGCCCGAGGCTGAGGACTCCGCGCCGCTTGGTATGCCCCCGGGCATGTCGCCCGAGATGTTCGCCGCGCTCTTCCCGCCGGGGTCTCTCCAGCGCAAGCTGATGGAGGACCAGGCGCGCGAGGCTGCGCAGCAGCAGGCACCCGTCGCCGCGGCCGAAGCTGACCCCGAGCCCGAGCTCGAGCCCGAGCCCGAGCCCGCGGTCGCGATCGCCCCGGAGACCGTCGAGGAGGCGGCCGCCGCCGTCGAGGACGCCGAGCCGACGTTCGCCGTGGCGGACGACGAGCCCGTCTCCACGGAGGAGCCGCAGGTCATCGAGGCACCCTCGTCGCCGTCCGCCGAGCCCGCTTTCCCGTGGATCTCGACGTCGGCCGCCGCGGGTGCAGCCTTCAGCCCGTCGCCCCTCAACCCGGCCGAGCCCGTCGCCCGGCCGATCGTGAGCGAGCCGAGCCCTGCCAGCGCATCGGCCGCAAGCCAGGTGGAGGCCGAGGACGCGTCCGAGCTCGACGAGCAGCTCGTGAGCGAGCAGCCGTCGTTCGACGCGATCCTCGGCACCGGCGCGATCCCCGTGGCGCCCTCGGCGTCGACGCGGACGGCATCGGCCCCGAGTGCAACCTCCGCACCGTTCGCCCCCGTCGAACCCGCAGCTGCGCCGACGATGTGGGACTCCCACCCCCTCAGCACCGCGGCCCTGCCGCAGGTCGAGGACCAGGTGGACCTGGACATTGACGAGGACGAGCTCGAGAGCGAGCCGCTGCCGCGGCCCGACCTCTCGGGAGTGCGCCCGCTGAGCCCGGTGCACACCGGCGAGTTCCCCCCGGTCGAGCCCGTTCCCACGGGCCAGATCGAGGTGGAGCGTCGTGAGCGCCCCGAGCTGGGGCCGGCCGGTGGCGCACGACACTTTGGATGGGCGCAGGTCGCCGTGCTGGGCGCCGTGGCGTTCGTGCTCGGCGTCGTCGTTTGGAACGTGGCAGGAATGGGTTGATGACAGCAACGACACACGCGATCGAGCTCGCACGCGCCGCCGCAGCGGCGGCGGAGGACAAGAAGGCGGAGAACATCGTCGCCCTCGACGTCAGCCAGCAGCTTCCGCTGACCGACATCTTCGTGCTCGCCTCGGCGAGCAACGAGCGCCTCGTCGGCGCCATCGCCGACGCGATCGAGGAGGCCCTTCACGGGCTCGGCGCCAAGGTGATCGCCCGCGAGGGCCACCGCGAGGGCCGCTGGATTGTGCTGAACTTCGCGGACATCTACGTCCACGTGATGCACGACGAGGAGCGCGTCTACTACGACCTGGAGCGCCTGTACAAGGACTGCCCGGTCGTCGAGCTGGCCGCGTAAGAGCGCCGCCGATGCAGGTCTTCCTCGTTCGCCACGGTCAAACCCAGTGGAACGTGGAGGGCCTGCTGCAGGGCTCCTCCGACATCCCGCTGACCGATCTGGGACGCCGGCAGGCGGAGTCCGCCGCCGCGGCCCTGGTCGCACGCGTCGGTGACGATCCGCTGATCGTCGCCTCGCCGCTCGAGCGCGCGCGCCACACCGCTCACGCACTCGCCGACCGGCTGGGCGTCGACGTGGAGGTGGACGAGCGCCTGCGCGAGCGCGCGTACGGCGTGTGGGAGGGCGTCACCCCCGAGGAGCGCGAGCGCCGCTGGCCCGAGGAGGTGGCGTTGTGGCACGCGCACGGCGACCCGATGCTTCCCGGATTCGAGGAGCACGATGCCGTGCAGTCGCGCATGATCGCCGGCGTCGAGGACTGGACCGACCGCGCCGAGGCGGAGGGGCGCATCCTGGTGGCCTTCGCCCACGGCAGCTGCGTGCGCGTGGGGCTCCACGGCCTGCTTGACCTCCCGCTGACGCACCGCACGCTGGGCAACCTCGGCAACACCGCCTGGTCCCAGCTCACGCGGCGTGCAAGGGGCGACTGGACGCTGGATCGCCACAACGTCACGGCTGACACGGTGGCCGTCGCATGACCACCCTGATCCTGTGGCGGCACAGCCGCACCGCCTACAACGTCGAGGGCCGCCTTCAGGGAGGCCTTGACATCCCGCTGGGCGACGGCGGGCGCGCGCAGGCGGGCGAGGCGGCACGCGCCATCGTCGACCGCCACGGCGTACCCGCGCGCATCCTGTCCTCGCCCCTGGCGCGGGCACGCGAGTCCGCGCAGGAGTTGGCGGCGCTCACGGAACCCGGGCTTCCGGTCGAGGTCGACGATGCCTTCACCCAGCGCTCCTACGGCATCTGGGAGGGGCTCACGTGGGACGAGATCGCGCGTGACTGGCCCGACGAGCTCGCCGCCCGGCGCAGGGGAGAGGATCCCGCCATCGAGGGGTGGGGGACCGCCGCCGACGTCGCCGCGCGCGTGGGTGCCGGCCTGCGCTCCCTCGCCGGCGAGGATGCTCCCGTGGTCGTCGTGAGTCACGGCTCGGCGATCATGCTGGGAATCCTCGACCTGATCGAGCAGCCGCCGATGTCTCGCATCCTTGGTCATGTGCCGCACGCGGCATGGTCCGTCGTGACCCAGTCGGAGTCCGGCGCATGGCACCTGGAGCACTATGGAATGGGCGCTCCCTGAGGCGATTAGGTTTCTCGCGAAATCTGGGCTAGTATTTCTCTCGCCCTCAGGGGCACGGGATCGCAAGATCACGGGGCTGTGGCGCAGCTGGTAGCGCACCTGCATGGCATGCAGGGGGTCAGGGGTTCGAGTCCCCTCAGCTCCACGATGTGTTGAGACAGCATCGTAGAAAAGCCGCTCTTCGGGGCGGCTTTTCGCTTGTCCGGGGGGCTTTGCCGACGGCTGGGTAGCATCGAGCCGTGCTTCCTCCCTTCGACCTCGTCCCGGGCGTCCGGCTTCGCCTCGTGAGGGCCGGAGACGGCGACGCCCTCGCCGCCGCGGCGCGGCGCAACGCCGACCACCTCGCCCCGTGGGAGCCCATCCGTGGTGCCGACCACGCGACGCCCGCCCGCCAGGAGGCCTTCGCGGCCGACATGGTGGCGCAGCACGCCGCTGGCACGGCTGCGGCGTTCGTGATCGTGAGGGATGACACGATCATCGGCCAGGCGACAGTGACGCATGTGGTGCGCGGACCGTTCCTCAGCGCCAACCTCGGCTACTGGCTCGACGCCCACGAGACCGGGCGCGGGATCATGACCCTCGCCGTCGGGGCCGTCGCGGAGTATTGCCGCGACGCGCTGGGGCTCCACCGTCTCCAGGCGGCGACGCTCGTGCACAACGATGCCTCCCAGGCGGTGCTCGCCCGCGCGGGCTTCGAGCGCATCGGCCACGCTCCGCGCTATCTCAAGATCGCGGGCTCCTGGCAGGATCACGTCCTGTTCCAGCGGATCCTCAAGCGCTGAGACGCTAGCCTCGGCTCCATGAGCACCAGGGACACCCCCGCGCAGATCGGCGACCTGCCGCCCCTGGGGCGTCCCGCGAACAGCGCGCTGCTCGCCATCGGCGTGACGACGGTGGCCGATGCCGCCGCGCTGGGCCGACGCGGGCTCCTCGCCCTGCATGGCGTGGGCCCCAAGGCCGTCAGCATCCTCGCCGAGGAGTGCGCGCGGCGGGGCACCGCGTTCGGGGACTAGCCGCCCTACTCGCCCAGACGCGAAAGGCCCTGCGGCGTCTCGACCCAGAGGTCGAACCCATCGGCGTCGGGCCACCTGACCGCCACCGCGTACTCGGCCTCGTCCTCCAGGAGGTCGAGTCGCTCCTCGACCTGGATCGCCTCGAGGTGCCCGTCCGAGACCTGCAGCGAGACCGTGAACGCGTGGCCGTCGTCCTCGAACCGGCCGACCACGGGGAACCGTGCGTCGCCCGGCACCGCACGGGGAGCATCCTGCGGAATCGCGAAAGGCTGGTAGGAGGACTCGTCGAGCGGATCCGTCCATGAGTACGTCACGAGACGTGCCACCGCGAGCTGCTCGCGCAGCTCCGGAGCTCCCCAGTCCTCCGTGGCCTCCAGCAGGCGCGCCGTGACGCGCCTGATGGACTCCGGCAGGTCGATGAGGACGGTTTCCTCCTCGAGGTCGATGAGGGGCTCGTCAGCGGCGGCAGTGCGGTCGGCCCACTTCCACGTGGCGAGCGACAGCAGCGCCGTCGCCCCTGCCATGACGGCCCGGGGGCGCGCCACTCCCCGTCGAGCGAGGGCGTCGGCGAGGCGCGCGTCGGTGGCCTCGCCAGCCTCGGCGATGCCGAACGCGAGGCCCGCCGCCCCCACCGTGAGTCCCGCGCGCGTGGCGGGCGTGAGGAGGAACGGCGCGGTGTCGCGCGTCTCGGCCCAGGTGCTCCACGCCGTCACGCCGGCGATGGCGGCGCGATACGCCAGGCGACCGCCGACCGAGAGCCGGCGCGGCTCGACGAGCGTGAGCGCCGCGAGCGCCGCCGCCGAGGCGACGCCGTAGGCGGGGGAGCGGGCATCGGTCAGGCGGGCGAGGCGTCCGTCGGTCATGCCGCGATCCTAGGTCAGGCGCACGCACGGAGGGCCGATGCGGTGGGTGACCACCGCATCGGCCCTCCGTGGAGGGGGAGGCTAGGCGCCGGCGAGGGCCGCCACCTCGTCGGCCGTCAGGGCCGAGGAGGAGACGAGGAGCTCGTCGACGTCACCCTGGTACGGGGTGTCCCAGTAGTTGACGCCGAGCGCGAAGACGGCGCTGGGGCTCGTCAGCGCGTCAAGGAACCCGGCGCCGGCGTAGGCGGCCTCGCCGTTGAGGTAGAGCGTGACGTCGCCCTCGTCGACGGTGACCGCGACGTGCGTCCACTCGCCGACGGGGATGAGCTGCCCGGTGAGGCCATCGAAGTAGTCCGAGCCGACGTTGGACCACAGCATGGTGTCGCCGTTCCAGCCCTGGGGCACGACGCTCAGCCACCGGTTCGAGGCGCTCGCGGCAAAGAAGGCGCTCGTGTACTGCGTCAGCGCGTCGGGCCGCAGCCACATGCTGAACGAGTACGTGTCGCCCTGCACCAGGCCGTCCGGCAGACGCACGCCCGAGGAGCCGTCGAGGTGGAGGGCGGAGCCGACAGCGCCATCGGCCACGTAGGACACGGTGCCGCCGGTGTTGTCGGCGCGGTTGCCGGTGACGGTGGGCTCGGACAGGGCGCCGGCGTTGTCCGCCAGCGTGTCCTCGAAGGACCACGTGCCGACGGTGCCGCCCAGCGGGCGCGCCTTGACGGTGACGTCGAAGGACACTGTCTCGCTGCGCTTGCCGTTGGCGACGGTCGCCGTGAGCGTGACGGTGGCGTCCGCCTCGCCGGCGGCGGGGCGGGTGACGGAGCCGTCGGCGCCGATCACTGACTCGTCGCTCGACGCCCACGCGATGGTCGTACCCGAGGTTCCCTCGACGGGAAGGTCGAGGTCGGCGACTACTGCCGAGGTGTCGCCGAGGCTGAGCTCGTCGACCACGGCGGCGACCGCCTTCTTGGGGGCGAGGACCTCGACGCCACGTCCCCACAGGGTCACTCCCTCATCGGAGACGACCGACAGGGACGGAGCCCACTCGCCGGTGGTCTCGTCCCAGCCGCGGGAGATGATTCCCGAGTAGGTCTGGCCGTCGATGCGCAGCTCGACCTCGTCGGCTCCGCGAAGCCTCCACGTGCCGGTGACGTCGCCGGTGACGCGGCCCAGCGCCGTGAGGCGTACGTCGGAGGGCAGGGCGGGCTCGGCGGTGATGTCGTGGCCGAGGTTGACGATCTGCCAGTCGCCGATCATGTCGGACAGCTTGGCGCGCAGGTCTCCCTCTCCCGAGTAGCGGGTGGGCATGACGACGGGCCAGCCGTCCTCGTTCATCTCCATGCGGTGCACGCGGACCTCGTGCATCTCGCCGGTGCCGGGGAAGCGCGAGTGGAACACCATGTACGACTGCCCGGTCTCGGGGTCGTCGTACCAGGACGTGTGGCCCGCGGAGACGTAGCCGGTGCCGGTGCCCTCGCCCGGGTCGCCCAGCAGGCGCGGGAACTCGTAGCCGCCCATGAGCTTCACGCCGTACTCCTGGATGGTGGCGTCATCGAAGATGGTGCCCTCGGCGCCCTTCACCTCTGCCATGTCGTTGCCCTCGGCGTCGAGGTAGGGGCCGGCGGGCGAGGTCGAGCGGGCGACGCGCACGTCGTAGCCGCCGTCGGCGTCGAGCCCGCCGAACGACAGGAACAGGTAGTAGTACCCCGTCTCCTCGTCGTAGCGGATGGTGGGGGCCTCGATGCGCGAGTGGTTGCCGCCCACCAGGTGGGTGCCGTACCCCTGGTCGGGAAGCGGCAGGCCGGTCTCCTCGTCCATCTCGAGGATGTAGATCCCGCCCGAGTATGAGCCGTAGACCATCCACAGGTTGCCGTCGGCGTCGTAGAACGCGTCGGGGTCAACGGCGTTGGGGTGCACCGTGGCGTCGTAGATCTCGCCGGGGTTTTCCGACTCCTCGTCCCACATGCCGGACTTCAGGAGGATGCCCTGGTCCTCGTACGGGCCGTCCACCTCGTCCGAGGTGGCGAGCCCGAGCGCGGAGCGCGGCGAGTCACCCTTGCAGGCGTTGTAGTACATCGCGAACGTGCCGTCGGGGAGCTCGATGACGTCGGACGCCCACAGGGTGTCCGTCTGTGCCCACTCGAACGTCTCGGCGAGCTCGTCGTAGACGTCCTCGAACAGCGGGTTGTCGGAGTCCTGAGACAGGTCGACGGAGTTCTGGGTCCAGTTCATGAGGTCGGTGGTGTGGGCGGAGGCGCCGTGGGAGCCGAAGACCCACACGTCGTCGCCGTCGGCGACGATCGAGGGGTCGTGCACCGTCACGTCCGTGAACGTGGGGTCCGCGGGGTCGCGGTAGAGGTCGAGCCGCGAGGGGCCCGATGCGGGGGTGGTGCTCGCGGGTGCGGCGCCGGTGAGCGCCGCGGTGAGGACCACGGCCGATGCCGTGGTGGCGGCGGCGGCCGTGAGCCGGCCGCCGCGGGGGAGGGTTGCCACGAGGGATCTCCTGTTCGTCGTTGGACAGAGACGAGGTGGCCGACCTCTCCTCGGCATGCCTCGGCACGGACCTTACAACGATGTAAACGGGCGCCGCAATCAGGTTTCCGAAATCTGTGGCGGCGACTATCCACCTAGAGTGGGCATCGGCCCCTCCCCGTCGTGCCAAGGAGTCCCTTCGTGCCCAGCCGCCGCCGTTGGCTTGCCCTCGTCACCGTGTCCGTCGCTGTCGCGCTGATCATCGTCGATTCCACGATCGTGTCGGTGGCGATTCCGTCGATCGTCGACGAGCTCGGCATCAGCTCGACCGAGGTGCAGTGGGTGCAGGAGTCGTACACGCTCGTGTTCGCGTCGCTGCTGCTCGTCTGCGGCGTGCTGGCGGACAGGGTGGGGCGCCGGCGTGTCATGTTCGTCGGCGTGGTGGTGTTTGCCGCCGCCTCGGTGATGGCGGCCTTCGCGCCCACGGGGGCCGTCCTGATCGTCGCCCGGCTCATCCAGGGGCTCGGCGGGGCGATGATTCTTCCCACCACGCTGTCGATCATCAACGCGACGTTCCGCGGGCGGGAGCGCGGCATCGCGTTCGCCGTGTGGGGGTCGACCATCGGCGGCATGGCTGCCGTGGGGCCGCTGCTCGGCGGGTGGCTCACCACCGACTTCTCGTGGCGCTGGGCCTTCGGCATCAACCCGCCCATCGCCGTCGCAATCCTCATCGTCGGGGCACTTGTCGTCGAGGAGTCGCGCGCCTCGACCCAGCGCGGCACCGACCTCGTCGCCGCGGGACTCTCCGTCGTGACCTTCGGCGGCATCGTCTTCGGGCTCATCGAGGGGCGCTCGCTCGGGTGGTGGACCACCCTGGACGGAGCCGCCGACTGGTGGCCGCTGGGGATCTCTCCCGCCCCGTGCGCCCTCGTGGTCGGCGTGCTCGCGGGAGCGTGGTTCATCCGGCGCGGGCTCGCCCGCGCTCGCGCCGGCCTCCCGACGCTGATCCCGCTCGACCTGTTCTCGATCGCGTCGTTCCGCAACGGCAACGTGGCCGCCCTGGTGGTATCGCTGGGGGAGTTCGGCATCCTGCTGTCGCTTCCCATCTGGCTGCAGAACGTCCTGAACTACGACGCTTTGGGCACGGGGTGGATCCTCGTGGCGCTCGCGGTGGGCTCCTTCGTGGCCAGCGGCCTCGCCCAGGTCCTCGTGGGGCGCCTGGGCGCCGTCGGAGTGGTGCGGATCGGCATCGGCGCGGAGATCGTCGGCGTCGTGGGGCTCGGCGTGATCGCCCAGGTCGACTCGACGTGGGCGTCCGTGGTGCCGCTGCTGTTCGTCTACGGCTTCGGCGTGGGGCTCGCGACCGCTCAGCTCACCGGGGTGGTGCTCGTCGACGTCCCGGTGGAGCAGTCGGGCGCCGCGTCCGGCACGCAGAGCACCGCCCGCCAGGTCGGCTCCGCGCTCGGCATCGCGATCCTGGGTACGGTGCTGTACGTGTCCACGGCCCAGGTGCTCGACTCGCGCCTGGCCGACGAGGGGGTGCCGGCGGGACAGCGCGACCAGGTGGTCACGGCGGTGGTGGACTCGTCCGGTGGGGCGATCGCCGGCCTCGACGCCGACCCGGCGACGGCTCAGGCGGCCGATGCTGCCCGCGAGGCGCTCACGGACGGCACCCGCTACGCGGCCTGGACCGCGGGTGGCTTCCTGGTGCTCGGCCTGCTGGCCACGCTGTCGCTGGGCCCCGCGCGGCGGGAGGACGAGGCGGCACTGGACGGGGCCGAGACCCGCGCCTGAACCGCCCCGGCCCCGGCCCCGGGGCCGTGGCCTACGCCTCCGGGATCTCCCGGTAGCGGTTCTCGCGAGTGTTGTCGGTGGGCTCGGGTCCGCCGCGCACGCCGGTGTCGAGCGCGTCGATCTGCGCGAGCTCCTCGTCAGTGAGGGAGAAGCCAAACACGTCGAGGTTTTGCGCGATGCGCGCGGGGGTGACCGACTTGGGGATGACCTGGCGACCCTGCTGGATATGCCAGCGGAGCATCACCTGGGCGGCAGTCACGCCGTGCGCCTGGGCGATCGCGCCGATGGTCGGGTCGTCAAGCGTGCTGCGACGCGAGTCGTCGCCCCAGCCGGGGTAGAACGTGATGCCGCCCAGCGGCGACCAGGCCTGGGACACGATGCCGAGGTCGGCATGCTTGGCCAGGAGTTCCGAGTTGCGGAAGTACGGGTGCACCTCGATCTGGTTCACCGCCGGTACGATGTCGCGCTCGTCGAGGAGCCGGTCGAGGTGGTGGGGGAGGAAGTTGGACACGCCGATGGCGCGCACCTTGCCGTCCGCGTAGAGCGTCTCGAGCGCCCGGTAGGCCTCCAGGGCGTATGGCTCTTCCTCGCCGTTCAGCGGTTGGTGGAGGATGAACAGGTCGATCTGGTCCACGCCGAGCTTGGCCGCGGCCTTGTCGAACGCGTGAAGGGTCTCGTCGTACCCGTAGTCGGTGATCCACGCCTTGGTCTCGAGGAACACGTCATCCCGCGCGAGTCCCGAGCGACGCAGGCCCTCGCCCACGCCGGACTCGTTTCCGTACGCGGCCGCGGTGTCGATCATGCGGTAGCCGGCCTCGAGGGCTGTCGCGACCGCGGTGGCGGTCTCGTCGGGCGGAGTCTGAAAGACGCCGTAGCCCACGGAGGGAAGCGTGACGCCGTTGTTGAGGGTGATGGTGGTGGTCATGCCTTCCACGTTAGGCAGGGCCCGCACGCCCGTGACAGGGCATGCCAGTACCTGTCTTGGGCGGAACTGTTGCCGGCTCCGTCGGGTTGTCACGATGGTCATGTACCCATCCCCGCCACGTGAGGAGAGCCCATGAAGGCCGCATACATGTACGGAGCAGGAGACGTCCGCGTCGAGGACGTCGCCGCCCCGCAACTGAAGGAATCGACCGACGCGATCGTGCGCATCACCCGCACCTGCATCTGCGGGTCCGACCTCCACCCGTACCACTCCAAGCCCGCGAGCGACGCTGGCACTCCCATGGGCCACGAGCTCATCGGCGTGGTCGAGCAGGTCGGCTCCGACGTCACCTATGTCAAGCCCGGCGACTTCGTCATCGCCCCGTTCGCTTTCTCGGACAACACGTGCGAGATCTGCAAGGCCGGCTTCCAGACGGCGTGCCCCCACGGCGGCTGGTACGGCAACACCGAGGTGGGTGGCCTGCAGGCGGAGGTCGCGCGCATCCCGCTCGCCAACGGCTCGCTCGTGAAGGTGCCCGGCGTGAACCCGGACACGGCGGACGATGCGCTGCTCGCCTCGCTCCTGACCCTGTCCGACGTCTACCTCACCGGGTACCACGCGGCGTTCATGGCGCAGGTGGCCCCCGGCCAGTCGGTCACGGTCGTGGGTGACGGCGCGGTGGGCCTTGGCGCGGTGCTCGCCGCCAAGCAGTTGGGAGCCGAGCAGATCATCCTCATGGGTCGTCACGCCTCGCGCACCGACCTCGGCCGTGAGTTCGGCGCCACCGACGTTGTCGCCGAGCGCGGAGACGAGGGCGTGGCGAAGGTTCTCGAGCTCACCGGCGGCTTCGGCTCGCACGCGGTCCTCGAGGCCGTGGGCCACATGCCCGCCTACGAGCAGTCCTACGGTGTGGTGCGTCCCGGCGGCGTGATCTCGCGCGTGGGAGTTCCGCAGTACGAGGAGGCGCCCGTCGGCTTTGGCTCCCTCTTCGGCAAGAACGCCCGGCTTGCCGGAGGCCCCGCGCCGGTGCGTGCCTACATGGAGGACGCCATCACGCAGGTCCTCGACGGTGTCATCGAGCCCGGCAAGGTCTTCGACCGCACCCTCGGCTTCGACGACATCCCGGCCGGCTACCAGGCCATGGACAACCGCGAGGCTCTCAAGGTCATGATCGACCCGAGCCTGTAAGACCCCACGTATCACCCCGGGCCCCACGCGCTCGCCGAGAGGCGACCGCCGGGCCCGGCACGGAAGGAGCAGCACTCATGACGTCCACTATCTCCGCCGGCGCTACCGTCCTCGCGATCGGCGCCACCGGTTCCATCGGCCGCCTCGTGGTCGACGACCTGATCCGCCACGGCTTCGCGGTGCGCGCCCTGGTGCGCGACCCCAGCCGCGCGCGGGCCACCCTGCCCGACAGCGTCGACCTGGTGCGCGGCGACCTCGCCACCGGCGAGGGGCTGGCCGATGCCGTGGCGGCAGTGGACGGCATCGTCTTCACCCACGGCGGCGACCCCCGCACCGTGGACTACGAGGGCGTGGCGCGACTCATCGACGCGCTCGGCGAGAGCCGACCGCGCATCGCGCTCATGACCTCCATGTCCGTCTCGGTCGGCAGCGACGTCTACGGCGGGGTCCTGCACTGGAAGCGTCGCTCCGAGCGGCTCGTCCGTGCCGCGGGACTTCCCCACACCATCGTCCGTCCAGGATGGTTCGACAACGAGACGGCAGACCAGACCGGCCTCGTGCTCGAGCAGGGCGACGCCACCCCGCTCAACGACCGGCGCGGCGTGGCGCGAGTCGACATCGCGCGCACGCTCGTGGCGTCGCTGACGTCCGACGCCGCCACGGACGTCACGCTCGAGCTGTTCGCGGCACCAGGGGCGAAGCCGTCCGACTGGGCGGCCGCCTTCGCCGCCCTCGACAAGGACGACGCCGAGGCGCTCGCTGGCGCCCACGATGCCGGCGTCGCCCTCGCAGACGAACCCGACGAGGTCCTCGCGGACATCGACCGCCTGCGCGGCTGATGCGTCGCCACCACTCCGGCACTGACAAGGACGCCAGCGCGACCCTCTCAGACCCCAGGAGCCTCCTATGACAGACGCCGCACCGCGCATGACATCCGGTCGCAAAACCGCGATCCTCGTCATCGTCCTCGCCAGTTACTTCATGATCCTGCTCGACAACTCGGTGATCTTCACCGCGCTGCCCAGCATGGAGGCGGACCTCGGCCTGACCGTCGGCCAGACCGCGTGGGTGCAGGACGCTTACACCCTCGTGTTCGGGGGGCTGCTGCTCCTGGGGGCCAGGGCCTCCGACATCCTGGGCCGCAAGCCGGTCTTCATCGGGGGACTCATCGTCTTCTCGGTCGCATCGCTGCTGGTGGGGATGGCACCCACCGGTGGCGCCGCCATCGCCGCCCGTGCGCTCCAGGGCATCGGCGCCGCGATCGTCGCCCCCTCGTCGCTGTCGCTCATCACCGCCTCCTTCCCGGCGGGACACGAGCGCAACCGGGCCGTCGCCCTGTACGGCGCCACCGCCGGCATCGGCGCCTCGCTGGGACTTGTGGTGGGCGGCCTGCTTGCCTCGGCCTTCTCGTGGCGTGCCGGCTTCTACGTCAACGTGCCGATCGGCATCGTCATGATCCTCATGGCGCCGCGCTTCCTTCCCGCCTCGCACCCCGTCCGCGGCCGCTTTGACGTGGTCGGTGCCATCGCCGCGACGCTCGGCGTGGGCGCGCTCGTCTTCGCGACGATTCACGCCGCCGAGGCGTCGTGGGGTGCGCCGCTCACCATCGGCTCGCTCGTCGGCGGCCTCGCCCTCATCGCGCTGCTCGTGTGGAACGAGGCGCGCGCCGCGCAGCCGATCATGCCGCTGCGCCTCTTCGACGACCGTGTCAGGGTCGGCGGCTACGTAGGCAGGCTGCTGTTCATGGGCGCCATGATCGGGTTCTTCTTCTTCACCACCCAGTTCATGCAGGACGTCCTCGGTTTCACGCCGCTCCAGGCCGGCCTGGGCTTCCTTCCCATGACGGCGGTGAACTTCGCCGTGGCGCTCGCCTCCCCCCGCATCGCGCGGAGGGTGGGGGAGGCCCCCGCGTTGGTCGCCGGCGTCGCCGTCACGATGGTCGGGATGCTGTGGCTCAGCCGCATCGGGGTCGACTCCACGTATGTGACCGATGTGGCGCTGCCCATGGTGCTCATCGGCGCAGGTCAGGGCCTGGTGTTCGCGCCGCTCACCTCCGCCGGCATCCACGGAGCCAGCGAGGCCGATGCCGGGGCAGCCTCCGGACTCGTCAACACCTTCCACCAACTGGGCATGGCGCTCGGGCTAGGCATCCTCGTCGTCGTCGGCTCCCACGCGGTGGGCGCCGGGGTCAGCGGGGTGGAGGCCGTCGCCGTCGGCGCATCGGCCTCCCTGGCCGCGGGCACGGCGCTGCTGCTGGCCAGCCTCGTCGTCTGCGCCGCGCTCATCCTCCCCGCAGCTCGCCGCGAGGCGACCGACGTCCCTGCCACCGCATCCGTCGCCGACTGACGCCTCACCAAGGAGCCACTCATGCACACCAGAACACTCGGCCAGGGCCTCGAGGTCTCCGCCATCGGCCTGGGCGCCATGGGCATGTCCCAGAGCTACGGGCCCAACCGCGGCGACCGCGACGACATGATCGGCGTGCTGCGCCACGCGATCGAATCGGGCATCACCCTCATCGACACCGCCGAGGTCTACGGGCCCTTCGATAACGAGGAGCTCGTCGGAGAGGCGATCGCGCCGCTGCGGGACCGCGTGGTGCTCGCCACCAAGTTCGGCTTCGACCTCAGTTCCGGCGCGATGGGCGGGCCGGACTCGCGGCCCGACAGCATCCGCGCCGCCGTCGAGGGCTCGCTGAGGCGACTGGACATCGACACCATCGACCTGCTGTACCAGCACCGCGTGGACCCCGACGTGCCTATCGAGGACGTCGCCGGGACCGTCGGCGAGCTCATCGCCGAGGGCAAGGCGCGCCACTTCGGCATGTCCGAGCCAGGAGTGGAGACGCTCCGCCGCGCCCATGCCGTCACGCCCGTCACCGCGGTGCAGAACGAGTACTCCCTGTGGACCCGCGACCCCGAAAAGGAGATCCTGCCCGCCTGTCGCGAGCTCAGCATCGGCCTGGTGCCGTTCAGCCCGCTCGGCAAGGGATTCTTCACCGGCACGGTGAAGCCCGGCGACACCTTTGCCGCGGGGGAGATCCGCGCGAACGTGCCGCGCTTCAGCGAGGAGAACCTTGCCGCCAACTACGCGCTCGTGGAGCACGTGACGGCGCTCGCGGACGCGAAGGACGCGACCCCCGCCCAGGTGGCTCTCGCGTGGCTCCTCGCGCAGGACCCGCACCTGGTGCCCATTCCCGGCACACGGCGTCGCGAGCGCGTCGACGAGAACGCCGCCGCCACCGCGCTCGCGCTGAGCGCCGACGAGGTCGCTGACCTGAACGGGCTCGCCGACCGCATCGGCATCGCGGGGGAGCGCTACAACGAGGCGCTCATGCGTATGGTGGGGCGATGAGCGCCCGCAACGCCGACGAGGTCAAGGCCTTCCTGTCCTCCCGTCGCGCCCGCGTCACTCCCGAGGAGGCGGGGCTTCCCGCCTACGGCGGACGCCGCCGGGTAAAGGGCTTGAGGCGCGAGGAGGTGGCGATGCTCGCCGGCGTCTCCGTCGACTACTACGTGCGGCTCGAGCGCGGCAACCTCGCAGGCGCCTCGGACTCCGTGCTCGACTCGCTCGCCACCGCGCTGCGGCTCGACGAGGCCGAGCGCGAGCACCTCTTCGACCTGGCGCGCGCCGCGGGTCCATCGCGACCCTCGGGACGGCGGGCCGATGCGTCGGTGCCGTGGTCGGTCCGCGCCATCCTGGACGGGATGCACGGCGTCCCGGCGTGGGTGCGCAACGGGCGGCACGACATCATCGCCGCCAACCTGCTGGGAAGGGCCCTGTACTCCCCGGTGTTCGACGGCTCCGCCGAACGCCCCGTCAACACCACCAAGTTCACCTTCCTCGACCCCGCGGCAAGGAGCTTCTGGCGCGATTACGAGCAGGTCGCCCACGACGGCGTCGCCATGCTCCAGATGGAGGCCGGGCGTCACCCCCACGACAAGCGGCTCATCACCCTGGTGGGCGAGCTGTCGACGCGCTCGGAGGAGTTCCGGCGGCACTGGGCGTCGCGGGACGTGACCCTTCACCGCAGCGGGCTCAAGCGCCTCCATCACCCGGTGGCGGGCGACCTCGACCTCACGTACGAGTCGCTTCCGCTCGCGAGTACGCCGGGCCTGACGCTCAACGTCTACACGGCGCCGCCAGGCTCGCCCACGGCCGATGCCCTCGCCATCCTGGGGTCGTGGGCCGCCACCCAGCGCGAGGACTTCCTCGCGCTCGACGCCTCGGTGCTCGGGGAGTCGATTCAGGCGGGCTGACGCTCGCTGGCCGCCTCGACAAGGCTGACCAGGCTCGCGGCGTCGGTGTTCGCGCCGAAGGCTGGCATTCCCGGCTGCAGGGCGCGTCCCGCGTGGAGGCCTCCGATGCGGACGGCGTCGAACCCGAGCGCGTCGACGAGCCGCGCGACGGTCGTGACGGCGGTGTCGTCGTCGCCCGCCACCGCGATGGCGCGCCTGCCGGGCTCGCCCGCGGGCAGGTGGCTCTCGTCGAGGTCGTGGTAGCCCATGTGGTTGAGGGCCTTGACGACGCGGGCACCGGGAAGGTGGCGCGCGACGATCTCGCTCGAGGTGGTGCGGGGGTCGGTCAGGTCGGCACGCTCGCCGTCGACCTCCCACCAGTAGTTCATAGCGTCCAGCACGATCGCGCCCGCAAGGGCGTCGCGGTCGAGTTCGTGGAAGCGGCCCAGTGGGAGCGCGAGGATGACCACGTCGGCCTCGGCGACCACCGCATCGGCCGTCGTGGCGACCGCGCCGGGGGCGAGGACGTCGACGGTGAGGGAGATGCGCTCGGCCTCGCGCGAGCCGGCGATGAGGGTGCGATAGCCCGCGGCCACGGCGAGGCGGGCGAGCACGGTGCCGAGCTTGCCCGCTCCGAGGATGCCGACGGTGCGCACCTGCAGCGGGGTCACTTGGCACCTCCCTCGGCGAGCAGTTCGCGCACGCGCGGGATGACCTGGGTGCCGAAGAGGTCGACGGCGCGCATCCTCGAGGAGGCGGGCATCGCCCCGCCGCCGGTGTAGACGAAGTCGAAGCGGCCCACGCCGAGCGTGCGGATCGCCTGCGCCATCTTGGCGGCGACGGTCTCGGGCGAGCCGACGTACAGCGAGCCGTGTGCGACCTCCGCGTCGAACTCGGAGCGGGTCATGGCGGGCCAACCGCGCTCGGCGCCCACGCGGTCACGCATCGCCTTGTAGCCCGGGAAGTAGGACTCGCGCGCCTCCTCGTCGGTGGGCGCGATGAAGCCGTGGCTGTGCATGCCGACCGGGTGCTGCGGCGTGCCGAACTGCTCGGTGGCGCGGCGGTAGAGGTCGAGGTAGGGGGCGAAGCGGCCGGGGTCGCCGCCGATGATCGCGAGCATGAGCCGCAGCCCGTACTTCGCGGTGCGCACCACCGACTGTGGAGAGCCGCCCACGCCCACCCAGGTGGTGAGCGAGCCGGAGTCGGTCTTGGGGTAGACGTCTGCCTCGTGCAGGCCCGGGCGGGTGGTGCCCTGCCACGTCACGGGCTTCTCCGTGAGGAGCTGACTGAAGAGCTCGAGCTTCTCCTCGAAGAGGACCTCGTAGTCGGCGAGGTCGTAGCCGAACAGCGGGAAGGACTCGGTGAAGGAGCCGCGGCCCAGGATCACCTCGGCGCGGCCGTCGCTCACCGCGTCGAGCGTCGAGAAGCGCTGGAAGACGCGGACGGGGTCGTCGGAGCTCAGCACCGTGACGGCGGAGCCGAGCGTCACCCGCTCGGTGCGCGATGCGATCGCGGCGAGCACCATCTCGGGGGAGGAGATGGCGAAGTCGGAGCGGTGGTGCTCGCCCAGGGCCACGGCGTCGATGCCGATCTGGTCGGCAAGCGCGGCCTCCTCGACCACCTGGCGCAGGGACGCCGCGTGGGTCATCGGCTCGCCGCTGTCGTGCAGCGGCAGATCGCCGAAGGTCTCGATGCCGAACCGGACGTCTTCCGGGGCGATGCTCATGGCTGTGCTCCTTGCCGACACCCCGCGGTTGTTGAGGTGTCAACTAAAGAGCGTACCGGGGCGCGGAAGTATTCCCGGCCACCGCATCGGGCGCCGTTACTCGGAGGCGAGGGCCGCCTTGATGTCCGCCGCGATCTGCTCGGGCTCGGTGCTGGGGGCGTAACGCTTGATGACGTGTCCGTCGCGGCCCACGAGGAACTTGGTGAAGTTCCACTTCACCGCGGAGCCGAGCGCTCCGCCCGCCTCCGAGCGCAGCCACTGGTAGACGGGGTGCGCGTGCTTGCCGTTGACGTCGATGGTGGCGAACATGGGAAAGGTGACGCCGTAGTTCTTCTGGCAGTAGTCGGCGACCTCGTCCGCGTCGCTCAGCTCCTGCTTGAACTGGTTGCTGGGGAAGCCCAGCACGGTGAAGCCCTCGGGGGAGAACTGCTCGTGGAGCTTCTCGAGCCCCGCGAACTGCGGCGCGAAGCCGCACTTGGAGGCGGTGTTGACGACGAGGACCACCTTGCCCGCGTGCTGGGCGAGGTCGTGGTCGGACCCGTCGAGGGCGGTGGCGGAAAAGTCGGTAAGAGTCGGCATGCCCCCATCCTGACACCGCCGCGCGTCGTTGTGAACGGGGTCAGTTCGCTGGGCCGATGCGGTACACCAGCCCCGCCTCGTCGTCCGTCACGTAGAGGTCGCCTCCGGGGCCAATGGCCGTGGCGACGACGCGCCCCCACCGGGAACCGTCTGCGTCCTGAAAACCGCTGACGAGGGCGACGGGCTCGCCGAGCGTTGCCTCGTCGGCGTCCCACGGGAGGAACGCGATGCCGGGCTCGCGGGGTGGCTCGCGGTTCCACGAGCCGTGCATCGTGACGACCGCGCCGTCTCCGAGTTCCGTGGCTCCGGCGTCGTGGGTGAAGGTGAGGCCGAGCGGGGCGCTGTGGGACGGCAGGCCCACCGCTGTGGGGGTGAGGGCCGCGCAGTCGAGGGCGGCGCCGTCGGGGTTGAGGGCGGGGTCGTTGACGAACGGAAGGTCGAGGTTGCCGTCGCGGGCGTCGGGGACGCAGTAGGGCCAGCCCAGGTCGCCGCCCTCCTCCACGCGGGTGACCTGCTCCACGGGATTCTCGTTGATGTAGCCGCGGTCCTCGGTGCCGTACAGGCCGGTGTCGTCGTCGAAGGGGTAGGGCTGGTTGTCTGCCTGGTTCACTGCCGTCCACACGGTGCCGTCCGGCGCGAGGGCGAGCCCGAAGCCGTTGCGCACGCCGCGCGCGATGACCTCGTGGTCGCCGCCCGCGACGGGAACGGAGGCGACGACCGCGCGCTCCGGCGTGCTCTCCCGGTCCGCCGGATCGCGGTTGGAGGCCGAGCCGAGGCTAAACACCACGCGATCGCCGTCGACGACCACCGCCTTGCTCGCGTGACCTCCGGCGGGGAGGCCGTCGGCCACGACCCGTCTGCCCGTGGCGGTGCCGTCCGAGTAGTCGTAGGCGGCGATCGTCGTGGACTCGCCGACGATGAGCGTGGCTTGATCGGCGAAGGCGAGACCCTGAGGATTGTCGAGGCCGTCGAGGATGGTGGTCGCCGACGGCGCCCGACCGTCGGTGGTGGGGCGCAGGGCCACGACCTCGCCGCGGTCGCCTGTGGAGACCAGCAGCGCGCCGTCTGGTGTCCACGCCGCGAGCCGTGCCCCGGGGACCGCGGCCCATGCCTCGGCCTCCCAGCCCGCGGGTACCTGGAGCGAGCGGCCCTCGGCCCGTGGCGCGTCGGTGCCTTCGGCGATCGTGACGTCGACGGGGGCGAGGCCCTCCACCCCATCGGGAGCCGCCTGCCCCGTCGCCTGGGGCGAGTCCGACGCCGTGGCGGCGGGGGCATCGGCCGTCGGCCGGGAGCTGGCAGACGCGGTGGGTGACGACTCGGCGTCGTCCGCGCCACACGCGGTGAGGGCGAGGCTTGCCGCCAGGGCGAAAAGGAGGACGGTCCGGGTCATTCCTCGACACTAGGCCGGGTCGGAGGGGAGCGCTCCGTAGCGGCAGCACGGAATGTGTCAGCGGGTGACAAAACAGCCGCCTGCCGGGTTTATCGTGAACCTCATGCGTTTTGTGGCGATCGGGGACAGCTTCACCGAGGGTGTGGGCGACGGCATCGAGGGCGGGGCGGTGCGCGGCTGGGCCGACCTCGTGGCGGCGGGACTCGCCGCGGGCCTCGACGAGCCGGTGGACTACGCGAACCTCGCGATTCGTGGACGACTCATCGGCCCCATCGTGGGGGACCAGTTGGAGCCCGCGTTGGCGCTGTCGCCGCGTCCCGACGTCCTCGCGTTCAATGGCGGCGGCAACGACATGATGCGTCCCGGCTTTGACCGCGACGAGATCGTCCGCCTCACCGAGCAGGTGGTGCGCCGCACCGAGGAGGAGGGGGTCAGGCTGCTCCTCCAGACCGGCGCGGATGCGACGTTCGGCCTTCCCCGCGGCGACATGATGCGCTCGCGCGTCTCCGTCTTCACCGACCTGCTGACCGACCTCCAGGACCGCTACGAGCACGTGACCTTCGTCGACAACTTCTCCGACGAGGAGATGCGCCAGCCCGGTTACTGGGACTCGGATCGCCTTCACCTGAACGCGCTGGGGCATCGGCGTGTGGCGGCGCGTGCGCTGACCGCGCTGGGCGTGCCGACGGAGTTGCCGTCGCTCGAGCCGGGCCACCGGGCGCCCTCGGGCGTTTTGGTCGAGGCCCGCTACTACGCGACGTATGTGTTGCCGTGGATCGGGCGCCGGCTCACGGGGCGGTCGTCGGGCGACGGGCGCAGCGCGAAGTTCGCCGACTGGGTGCGCATCGACCCGTCCTGATGCCGCGCGCTCGCTAGCCTGGGCCGCATGGCGACCCCCGACTTCATCCTGTCCCTGCGCGAGAAGATCGGCCACGAGCCGCTGTGGCTCGCGGGGGTGACCGCCGTCGTCCTACGGGAGCCGGCCGCGGCATCGGCCGCGCGCGAGATCCTGCTGGTGCGCCGCGCCGACACGGGTGCGTGGACGCCGGTCACCGGCATCATCGACCCCGGCGAGCACCCCGCCGTCGCCGGCGCTCGCGAGGTGCTGGAGGAGGCCAATGTGGTCGCCGTGCCCGAGGCGCTGGTGCGCGTGGGCGTCACGCCGGAGGTGACCTACGACAACGGGGACGTGTCCCAGTACCTCGACCTCGTGTTCCGCTTCCGCTACCTCAGCGGCGACCCGCACCCCGCCGATGGGGAGAACCTCGAGGCGGCCTGGTTCGACGTCGATGCGATGCCGCCGATGAGCGAGGACATGCTGGCGCGCGTCGCCGCCGGCCTGACGGGCTCGGACGTCGCGGAGTTCACCGGCTAAACCGTCAAATGGATCCCATTGGTGCTTTTAAGGCCTTAGACGCACCAAATGGATCCATTTGACCGCAAACTAGTGGGCGAGGATCGGGCCTTCACCCTCGACCGACTCCGGGCGCTTGACGAACAGCGCGAGCACGATGCCGCCTGCGGCGAGAACGGCTCCCACCAGGAATGCAGCGCGCACGCCGTCGGCGTAGGCGACCGCCTCCGCCTCGCCCGCGTCGAGGCCTGTCGCCATCACGGCCGCGAGGATCGACACGAACAGCGCGGTGCCCGCCGCGGCGGCCACCTGCTGGAGCGTGGAGACCATCGCTGAGCCGTGCGAGTAGAGCTTCTTGGGAAGCGACCCGAGCGACGCCGAGAACAGCGGCGTGAAGACGAGCGCGAGGCCGAGGCTCATGGTGACGTGACCGGCGAGCACCACCCACCACGGCGTGCCCTCGTGCAGGGTGAAGGCCATCATGCCGAGCGCAAGCGTCAGCAGGATGGTGCCGGGGACGAGCAGCGGGCGGGGGCCGATGCGGTCGTAGGCGGAGCCGATGGGCGTGGCGAGCAGGCCCATCGCGAGCCCGCCGGGCAGCAGCATGAGGCCGGACGCGAGCACCGAGAGTCCCAGCACGTCCTGGGTGTACAGCGGCAGCAGCATGATGCCGCTGAACAGGCCCATCATGCACACGATGAACATGGCGCAGGCCAGCGCGAAGGTGCGCGAGCGGAACACCCTGAGGTCGAGGAGCGCGCCGTCGTGACGCTGCAGCACCAATTGGCGCCACACGAACAGGGCGAGAGCCACGACGCCGATCACGATGGCTACCACGGCACTGCCGGCGCCTCCCTCGGCCGACTCGCCGATGCGCGACAGGCCGAACACGATGCCGCCGAAGCCGAACGCGGACAGGACCACGGACAGCACGTCCATGCGGGTGGGCTCCGGCTCGTTGGTCGAGCGCATCTTGAGGATGCCGAACACGAGCACCGTCACCGCGACGGGGAGCACAAAGATGAACAGGAAGCGCCAGGGCAGCACCGCGAGGATCAGGCCCGAGATGGTGGGGCCGATGGCGGGCGCGACCGAGATCACCATGCCGATGGTGCCCATGCGCTTGCCACGCTCGTGCTCGGGCACGATCGAAATGACGGTCGTCATCAGCAGCGGGAGCATCACCGCGGTGCCGCAGGCCTGGACCACGCGCGCCGCGAGCAGCACCTCGAACCCGGGCGCGCACGCAGCGAGAAGCGTGCCGGCCGCGAACAGCGACATCGCGACGATGTACAGGGGGCGCGTGGGGAAGCGCTGCAGCAGGAAGCCGGTAATGGGGATGACGATCGCCATCGTGAGGAGGAACGCGGCGGTGAGCCACTGCGCGAGGACCGTCGTGATGCCCAGGTCGGCCTTCAGGTGCGGGATCGCGACGCCCATGATCGTCTCGTTCAGGATGACGGTGAACGCGGAGACGATGAGGACGCGGATCACGAGCTCGTCGCGCGCACTCACGGACGAGGGCGCGGCGGAGCGGGCGGGGGACTGGGTCATGCGGGGGCCTTTCTGGCATGTCGCGACGGGCGCGGCGGCGGCCGGGCAGAGGGCGCGCGACGATGCGGGGACGAGAAGCATTGTGTCACCGGCCCCCGACATCGGACAGGGCCAGTGTGACGAATCGGGCGGCGGCCAGTGAGGGTGGCCGATGCCGGGAAGGCCTAGGCGAGCCCCAGGCGAGCGAAGGCCTGGGCCAGGCCGGCCTGCTCCGGGCCGGGCACCACGATGTCGGCCGCGGCGATGACGCCCGGGTGGCCGCCCTCGATGCCGATGGCCGTGCCCACCATGGCGAGCATCTCGAGGTCGTTGGGGCCGTCGCCCGCACCCACGGCATCGGCCGCGGTGAGGCCCAGGTGGTCGAGAACCACCTGGATGCCCACGGCCTTGGTGATGTGCGCGAGGTAGAGCTCGCCGGCGCCGCGGCCCAGGTCCTGGATGGAGGTCTCGACGGCGGCGACCTCGTCGCCGATCTCGGCCGCGATGGCGCTGAGGTCGCTCGCGGCGGACATCGTCACGATCTTGGCGAAGTCGAGGCCGTGGAGGTCGTCGACCACGCGCCGGGCCGCGAGGAGGTCCTCCCACACCGCCGCCTGGGCGCCGCTCGCGCCCTCGCCCGGCGCGCGCCTGTCCATGAGCGCGGCGGCCTCGTCGAGGACGTGGAGCGCCTGGGTGGACTCCACGATCATCTGCGCGTGGTGAGCGAGCAGCACGTCGATGCTGCGGTCCGCGAGCTCGCGCGGGAAGGTCACGTCGGCAAGCACCTCGCCGTCGACCTCGGCGTAGGCGCCGGCGCCGCACACGAGGCCGTCGAAGCCCGCCTCGGTGAGGCGCTCGGAGACCGCGGAGCGGGGACGCCCGGTGCACAGCAGCACGCGGTGGCCGTTGGCGCGCACGCGCCGCACCGCCTCGACGTGGGCCGCGGGGACCGCGCCGTGGCTCGCATAGGTGCCGTCGATGTCCAGGAAGATCACGCTCACGGCGTTCACCCTAACCCGCGTCAGGGCCCCCTCCGGTGGTCTCCGACGCGGGAGGCGCCTCCACGGCGCTCAGCACGCGACGCAGCATCGCGACGAGCTCCGCGCGGGCGTCGTCCGGCATCTCCACCCGCCAGTCGACGTCCTGAGGCAGCCATGACAGCCCGTAGAAAAGGTCGCGCACGTCGGCGCCGCCCAGCCCCCAGCGCGTGACGCCGGGCCGAGGCTCGTCGGAGCCCTCCGCCCACACCCCCATGTGCGCCGCGAAGTCGGCCAGCGACATCGGGAGGACGGCGGTGGCCTCGAGGGGCTGCCGCTGCGCGGAACTGGCGACGAGGATGCGCTCGTCGATGTCCGCGCGCGTGAGGGCACGCGACGCAAAGTGCGCGCCGGTCGCGGTGAGCTCGCCCATGCGGTCCAGCCGGAACGTCCGCCAGTCGTCGCGCTCGAGGTCCCACGCGACCAGGTACCAGCGCCCGCGCGCCGGTGCCAGGGCGTGGGGCTCCACCCGGCGGCGGGTCGCGGCGCCCTGGGCGTCCTCGTAGGAGAACCGCACGCGCTCGCGGTCGCGGCACGCGAGCGCCACCTGGCCCAGCAGTGCGGGCGGCACGTGGGGCGCACGCCCCTGCTCGGGCGACGTCATCGCTGTCGCGAGCGCCGTCACCTGCCGCCGCGAGGCGGGGGAGAGGACCTGCTCGAGCTTCGCGATCGCCGACAGCGCGGTCGACGTGCCGTCCACCAGTTGCTCGGCCGCCGCGACGCGCAGCCCCACGGCGATCGCGACGGCCTCCTCCTCGCTCAGGAGCAGGGGAGGCATCGCGCCGCCCGCGGCGAGCCGGTATCCGCCCTCGCGGCCGGTGCGGGACTCGACGCGGTAGCCCAGCTCGCGCAGCCGTTCGACGTCGCGCCGCACGGTGCGTTCGGTGGTGTCGAGCCGTGCGGCGAGCTCGGCGCCGGTCCACTCCCGGTGGCGCTGGAGCAGGTCCAGGAGCGCGAGGGTGCGCGTGGTCGTGGCGGACATGTCCCAAGTTTCTCTCACATTGCGGACGGTTTCTGTCCGCAATAAGTCGTAGCGTGGCCGCATGACCACCCCGATCATCGAGGCGCACGGCCTCACCAAGCGGTTCAGTCGCGGCAAGACCACTGTCGATGCCGTCACCGACGTGACGTTCGACGTCGACGCGGGCTCGCTCGTCGCCTTCCTGGGTCCCAACGGCGCCGGCAAGTCCACCACCATCCGGATGCTCACCACCCTCATCCCTCCCACGTCGGGCGGGGCGCGGGTGGTGGGCCACGACATCGCCGGCGCTCCTCACGAGGTCCGCGCGCGCATCGGCTACGTGGGCCAGGGCACTTCAGGCTCGTTCGCCCAGCGCGTGAGGGACGAGCTCATCAGCCAGGGAGCTTTCTACGGGGTGGGCAAGGCCCAGTCCCGCCGCCGGGCCGACGAGCTCATCGAGTCCCTCGACCTTGCCTCGTTCGGCTCGCGCACCGTGCAGCAGCTCTCGGGCGGGCAGAAGCGCCGGCTCGACATCGCGCTGGGCCTCATGCACGCGCCCACGCTGTTGTGCCTCGACGAGCCGTCCACCGGCCTCGACCCGCAGTCACGCGCCAACCTCTGGCAGCACATCCTCGACCTGCGCGAGCGCTACGGCACCACGGTGTTCCTCACCACCCACTACCTGGACGAGGCCGACCACTACGCCGAGCGCGTCATGGTCATGGACGGCGGCCGGGTCATCGCCGACGACTCGGCGGCCGCGCTCAAGGCGACGCTCGCCGGCGACGCCGTCTCGCTCGGCTTCGCCAGTGCGGCCGATGCCGACGCCGCCCTGGCGCACGTCGCCCGGCTCGCGGGCCGGGAGGTGACGCGCGCCGACGCGCTCACGCTCACCACCAATGTCGCCGACGGCGAGCGGCTGCTGCCGCGCGTGATCCGCGACCTCGACGCGCAGGGCATCGCCGTCGAGCGCGCCACGGGAGTGCCTCCCACCCTCGACGACGTGTTCCTCGCCCTCACCGGACGCTCGCTGCGCGACGCCGACGCCGGCACCCCCGACCCCGGCGCGGACGCCGACGCCACCCTCACCACCACGGCAGGAGAGCCCTCATGACCGCCGCCACCCCCGCATCGGCCGGACCCCAGAGCCCGACGGCGCCCGTGCGCGGCAGCGCCGCGCGCGACACCCTGAACGTGATGCTGCGGGAGCTGCGCCCCGTGGCCCGCGACCCGTTCTCGGTCATCTTCTCGCTGGTGCAGCCCCTGGTGTTCCTTGGCCTGTTTACGCCGCTGCTCATCGGATCCTCGGGCGAGTCCACGGCCGACACCCTCGCGTGGTTCGTGCCAGGCGTCCTCGCCATGATCGTGCTGTTCGGAACGGGCGCCACGGGCTCCAACCTGCAGTACGAGATGATGACCGGCTCGCACGAGCGCACCCTGGTGGCGCCGCTCAGCCGCGCCTCGCTGCTGGCCGGGCGCGCCCTCAAGGAGGTGGTGCCGATCGTCGTGCAGGTGCTCGTGATCGTCCTGGTCTCGGTACCTTTTGGGTTCCGTCCCAACGTCGCCGGACTCGCCATCGGCATCGTGCTGCTTGCCGCGTTCGGCGTGGGCCTCGGCTCGCTCAGCTACGCGCTCGCGCTCGTCACCAAGGATCGCGAATGGATGTTCTGGGCCGTCCAGCAGAGCCTCATCTTCCCGCTCCTGATCCTGTCGGGGATGCTGCTGCCCCTCGACTCCGGGCCACGGTGGATGTCCGTCGTGGCGTCCGTGAACCCGGTGAACTGGGTGGTGCAGGCCGAGCGTCACCTCATGGCGGGCGACCTGCTTGCCTCCGAGGTGGGCTGGGGAGTGCTGTGTGCCGCGGCGGTCGCCGCCGTGGGCCTCGTGGTCGGTATCCGCACCATGCGGCGCTCGGACTGACCGTCGGTACCGTACGCGTGTGAGTGCACGCATCCAGACCCTCGGAATCCTGGGCGCGGGGCGCGTCGGCAAGGCCGTCGCCGCCCTCGCTGCCCGGGCCGGCATCGACGTGGCCATCGCCGGTTCGGCCGATGCTGTGGACGCCGTGGTGGCGGCCGATGCTGTGGTCCTCGCCGTCCCCCTGGGCCGCTACCGCTCGCTTCCGGCGGAGCGGCTCGCCGGGTGCGTGGTGATCGACGCCATGAACTACTGGTGGGAGCTCGACGGGGCGCGGCCCGACCTCGACGATCCGACCACGTCGACGTCGCAAACCGTCGCCGCATTCCTCCCCGGGGCCCGGGTGGTGAAGGCGCTCAATCACCTGTCGGGGTACGCGCTCGAGGAGTTGGCGCGCCCCGCGGGGGACCCCGAGCGCATCGCGGTCGCGGTGGCCGGCGACGACGACGAGGCGGTGGCGCTCGTCGCCGGCCTCGTGGACGCGCTGGGCTACGACCCGGTGACGGCCGGGACGCTCGCGGAGGGGATGCGGTTCGAGCCGGGCACCGAGTTGTTTGGCGCCGACGCGGACGAGGAGGAGGCGCGCGCGATGCTGGAGCGCTTCTGGGACACGCAGCGCGGCCGGGTGGTGGCCCGCGCGCGCGGCGGGCGGTAGGCTCGCACCGTGCTTGATTACAACGATGTAGAAGACTGCGCGAAGGGCGGCGCGACGCTGCTCGCCTACGACCGCGTGCCCACGAGCGAGGCCGAGGCCAACAATGCCGACATCGCCTTCAGCCTCCACCTCGCGCTCGACGGCGTGCCGCTGTTCGACAACTACGGAGTGTGCTTCGCGTCAGTCGCGCAGACGCCCGGCCCCGACGGCACCTTCGACCCCGACCTGCGCGGCCTGAGCGACCCCCACGTGCTGGCCCTCACCGAGGGCGGATACGGCATCGTCGCCACCCGCACCGCGCGCGGCGGCGGCGACGACGGCACGCGGGCCTCCTCGGTGCTGCTGCTGCGCACCGACGACTTCATCGACTACACCGAGCTCGGGTTGCTCGACCTCGGCGTCACGCACGGCGTCAACGCTCCCGCCGTCGCGGCCGCCGGCGACGGGTACGTCGTGGGCTGGCGCGACGACCTGGGAGTCGCCTGGCACGCCACGCTCGACGCGTTCGCGGCCGATGCGACGGTGGGCGAGGCCGGGCGAGGCGACGCTCCCATCCGCGGCGAGATCGCGCCGGGGGACGGCGTCGCGCTCGCCGTGCCCTCCTTCCGCTCCGGCAACGTCATCGAGATTCCGCCAGCGATCGCCGAGGCGCTGCGACTGCGCTTCCGTGCCGTGACCAATACCGGCGCCGCGGTGAGCCCCGTCACGGTGCCGGTGGGCGCCGCGCTCGCGGCCTCCGATCTCCCCGCGCGGGCGGACCTCGACTACTCGGACGGCTCCACCGGATCGCTCGCCGTGACGTGGGATGCCTCCTCGGTCGGCGCCGTCGACACCGCGCGCCCCGGTGAGCATCGCGTCACCGGCCGCGTCCGCCAGGCCGTGTATCCCACGCCGTTCGCCGACGAGCGTGCCGACCCGAGCATCGTCCCGTTCCGCTACCGCGGCCACGACGTGTTCCTCATGATCGCCACCAAGGACCTCAACCTCGACCCGATCGCGAACGACGGCGGGCCCATCGGCATGCCGATCCGTATGGCGGCGACCATCGCCGACCTCGCCGACGCCAACGGGGGAGCGGCGCTCGAGCGCGACATCCTCGTCGCGGGCGACCTCGACGCCGACGGCCGTCCCATGACGGGCTGCTTCTGGGCGCCCGAGATCCACGTCATCGGCGGCGAGTTGTCGATCCTGTTCATGCCCTCCTACGACGGCGAGGACGGCCGCACCGACATGTGGACCGGCCGCGCGAGCATCATCCAACTGCGCCGCGACGGCGACGGCGAGCACCTCGACCCCACCGAGCCGGACAGCTGGACCACGGCTCGCCACGTCACGCGCGCGGACGGCTCGGTGCTCAACGACCGTGCAGGGATCTCGCTCGACATGACCTACGTCGAGGATGCTGGCCGCCACTATTACGCCTGGCAGATGCTCGGCTCTATCTTCATCGCCACCATGGACCCCGCCCGGCCCGACCGTCTCACCGGCGAGCCCGTGAGGATCCTCGCCCCCGAGTACGCGTGGGACAACACCATCGCCGAGGGGCCGAACATCATCGTGCGCGACGGCCGCGTCCTCATGCTCTATTCGGGGTCGACGGTGGGCGACACCTACACGACAGGCCTCGCGACCGCGGCCTCGGGCGCCGACCTCACCGACCCGCAGTCGTGGACGCGACTGAACGCCCCCATCCAGAAGTCCGGCCCCTACAACGGCGAGTACCAGCTGGGCACCGGGCACGGCATGTGGTCGCGAGACGAGGACGGCAACGACCTCTACGTGTTCCACGCGCGCACGGACCACCTGGGGCTGACCGGCCGGGACACCTTCGTGCGCCGCGTCCACTGGACGGCCGATGGCCTGCCGCGCCTGGACATGGAGACCGAGGAGGAGCTCGCGCCCGAGCACCGCGAGGTCGCCGTGACGGTGACGGTCGCGGGGGACGCGGCGTGAGCGGCACGGAGCCGTACGGCTACCTCATGGTCCACTTCGTGGAGGACCCGCACGGCTACCGCGAGAAGGTGCACTTCTCGCTGTCGCGCGGAGACGACCCCACCGCCTGGGACAGGCTCAACGGCGGCGAGCCCATCCTCGCCTCGCACCTGGGCACCACCGGTGTGCGCGACCCGTACCTGTTGCAGCGCCCCGACACCGGCCGCTACTACCTGATCGCCACAGACCTGAGGGTATTCGGCGCCGACGACGCGGGTTGGCAGGCGTGGGCCACCGACTACTCCACCGCGATGAACGTGTGGGAGTCGGACGACCTCATTCACTGGGAGCCGCAGCGACGGATCGACGTCGCGTGCGGTCCCGACGGGACGCCCGACCCCATGCTTCCGCACATGGGGATGATGTGGGCGCCCGAGGCGCTCTGGGTCGACGAATACGACGAGGCGGGCGGCGCGTTCGTCGTCTACTGGGCCTCGTCCGGCGAGGACGGCCGCCAGCGCATCCTGTGGGGCGCGACGCGCGACTTCACGCAGGAGGGCTGGACGACGGGCGGCGTGCTCATCGATGCCCCCGGCGACGTGATCGATACCACCATGATCCGCCGCGGGGGTCGCACCTACCGCGTGACGAAGGACAACGGCACCGGCCGCGGGCTCTTCATGGAGCACACCGACGCGCGCCGCTGGTGGCTTCCCGGTGCCGCCTGGACCGAGACGCAGCGCCACATCGGCGCCGCCTACGCCGGGGGTGACCCCGGCCTCGTGGAGGGGCCCGCCATGTTCCGGGTCCGGGGCGAGGACCGCTGGTACCTGCTGGTGGACGTGATCCCCGACGTGGGCTACCGTCCCCTGGTCGCGACCGACCTCGACCTTCCCGAGCCGTGGGCCCTCGTCGGCGACGGCGACTTCGACCTCGCCCTTGCCACCAAGCACGGCGGCGTCATCCCGCTCACCCGTGAGCGCTACGACGCCCTGCGAGCGGCCGATGCCGCGGCTCCCGTCTCCGTCCGTGTCGCCGATGCCGTGGTCGCCGTCGGTGCGAGTACCGAGGAGGCGCTCGCGGCGCTTTCCGCGACCGCCGAGGCGACCCTGCACGACGGGTCCGTCGCGACCTTCGAGGTCGAGTGGGACCTGGCCGCAGTGGATCTGTCGGTGGCAGGCTCGCACGCCGTGGCGGGAGTCCTGAGCGGCACCCTCGGGGCCAACCTCAACGACTGGGTCGCCGCCGACGGCTCGCGCGACTGGGACGCGGACGGCAAGACTCCGCGCTCGGCGACGGCGATCGAGGTGACCGCGACGCTGACGGTCGATTAGGGCGTCTCGTCCCAGGCGCGACGGCGTCGCGGAGTGAGGCGCACCCCGGGAAGCGGGGGAGCGGGGATGCGGGTGTCGCCGTGCCCGGCGACCTCTCCGAACCGCTCCGAGTGCGCCTCCCAGTCATCGCGCGCCGTGGCGATGTCCTCGTGGGTGCGCCCGATGAAGTTCCACCACATCACGAGGTCCTCGGCGAAGGGCTCGCCTCCCAGGAAGAAGACCGTCGCATCGGTCGCCGCGGTGACGGAGATGCCGTCGCGTCCGTCGCCCAGGTAGAGCAGCCCGCGAGCCGGCAGCGGCGTCTCGCCATCCGCGACGGTCACGTCGCCGTCGACGTGGACGATGCCGTGCTCCCAGGCGGGGTCGAGCGGCAGATCGACGATGGTCCCGGCGGTGAGCGCGACCTGCGCTCCCACCAGCGGAGTGTGAGTGGTCGCGGGCGACGTGACGTGAGCGAACGTGCCCATGACCACGGTGACGACGGCATCGTCCCCCTGGGAGGCCGGAAGGGAAACGGAGGGAAGGTCAGCGTGAGTCTCGAAGGCCGGGGCGCCCCTCCGCGACGCGTCAGGTAGCGCCACCCACAGTTGGAGGGCGTCCAGGAGCTCATCCTCGGATCCCAACGAATACTCGGAGTGCGCCACGCCGTCGCCCGACGTCATGAGGTTGAGCTGGCCCACGTCGAGCACGGTGTCCACGCCGAGGGTGTCGCGGTGGCGGATGCGACCGGTGAGGGGCCACGTGACCGTCTGGAGGCCCGTGTGCGGGTGCGGGTCCACGCGCATCGTGACGCGTTGCGGGCCGAAGCGGTCCACGAAGCACCACGCGCCGATGGTGGGCAGGTCGCGATAGGGAAGGACGCGCTGCACGCTCATGGCGCGCAGGCCGCCCAGGGGAACCTCGCGCGCCTCCAGCGGAATGAGGCGCGGCCCCGGACGGCTCATGACCGCTCGGGCCACAGCACCTCGAGCCCGGCGACCTCATTGCGGGTGAGATAGCGGGCGATGTACGGGCACAGGGGGATGACCGCGAGGCCGCGGTCGGCGACGTCGGCAAGGGCCTCGCCCGCGAGGGTGCGGGCGGCAGCGGTGCCACGGAACGCCTCGAACACTTCGGTGTGGGTCATCGCGAGGGTGCCGTCGCCCTCGATGTAGTCGATGAAGCCGGCGGTCTCGCCGTCGACGCTTACCTCGTACCGGTGAGACATGTCGTCCCTGGTCACCTGGAGGTCCTGGGCGTCGGGCATGCGGGCTCCTTACAACGTAGGTGGGACCACTCGGACACTACCGCCGAGCGGCCCCGGGGCGGGGAAAGGTCGCACAACCGTGACCTTTCCCCGCGTGGGGTTCACCCGAAGTCGAGCAGGTCTCCCAGCCACGACTCCTTCTTCTTGCGCTTGCCGTAGGCGTTGCGGTCGTTGTCGTAGCGGCGCTCGTCGTAGCGCGAGTCCCCGCGGTACGAGTCGTCGTAGCGACGCGAACGGTCGTCCGCGACGCGCTGCTGGGGAGCCGCGGGCGCCTCGTGCTGGGCGGAACGCTCGATGATCTTGTCGAGCTCGCCGCGGTCAAGCCACACGCCGCGGCACTGGGGGCAGTAGTCGATCTCGACGCCTTGGCGGTCGCTCATCACGAGCGTCGCGTCGTCCACGGGGCACTTCATTCTCGGTCTCCTTCGTCGGGGATCGGGCGGGCGGCGGTGCCGCGTCGGCGGCACTCCGTGCCGAGCTAACGCGCGAGGTGCGGCGACTGCTCCCGCCGCCGCCGCATCGGCCGGCCGTCAGCCCTGGTCGGCCCTGTGCGAGCCGCCCGTGGCGAGCCGCATGAGGTCGCTGGACAGGTCGATCCCCAGCTCCGTACCGCCCGCGGAGCCGTATTCGTGCTGGTAGGCGCCCCACGTGTCGCCGCGGACGGCGCGAGCGAAGCCGGACTCCATGAGCAGCACCAGCTCCTGCGCCGCTCGCGAGATGCGCGCGGTGAGGGCGGTCGAGGAGAAGTCCTCGGGGGCCGCGAAGAGGCCCGTGGGGACCGGCAGCGTGCGCAGGTAGGCGAACAGCGAGCGCATTTCCTCGTCCACCACGAGCGCGTGACGGGCAGTGCCTGCGGTGGCCGCGAGGATCACGGGCTTGCCGATGAGCAGGTCATTGTCGAGCACCTGCAGGAAGCCCGTGAAGGCCGCCGAGGCGCCCGCCTTATAGACCGGAGCCGCGGCGATGATGCCGTCCGCGTCGACAAGGGTGTCGATCGCGGCGCGGAACTTGGGTCCCATGAACTGACTCGACAGCGCCTGGGGCAGCTCGGGAAGCAGCTCGCGGATCTCGATGACCGAGACGCGGACGTCGTGGCCGCGCTCGCGGGCAAGCGACGTGACGCGCTGAGCGGCGCGGTCGGCGAGCATCTTGGTGGAGGAAGGGTCGGACGCCCCCGCGGAGACGACGACCAGGTGGAACGTGTCGGCGGTCATGACTGCTCCTTGCCTGCAAGTTTGAGGGAGAGGGATTCGAGGAGGCGCATCTCGTCCTCCGTGAGGGTCGCGGTGACGGCCTCGGCCACGGCGGCGCCGTGTGCGCGGCCCACCTGGCGCTGGAGCGCCACGCCCTCCTCGGTAAGGGAGAGCTGGTGGGCCCTGGCATCGTCCGGGTTGGCGCAACGGAACACCAGGCCGCGCTGCACCAACCTGTCCACCAGGCGGCTGAGCGCGGGCTGGCTCAGCAACACACCCTCGCCGAGGTCACGCAGCCGCAGGGGAGCGTCGGCCTTGGCGAGCGTGTAGAGCACGTCGTACTCCCGCATGGACAGCCCCGCCCACACGTCCTGCTCCGAGAACCGGCGCATGAGGACGGCGTGCGCGAGCATCGTCGCCTCCCAGGTCTCGTTGGCGAGCCTGGTCTTCGAGCGGGTGCCCGATGCGGTGGCTGGCGTGGTGGTCACGGTCGCCTCACAGGGTGGGGTAGACGGCCTCGGCGCCCTCGGAGTCCTGGTACGGCGAGGCTCCGGTGACGTTGTCGCCGCGGTTGGCGTTGGGGCGCGGCTGGCGCGGCTCGGCGTCGCCGTACTTGGCGCGCACGAGGTCCGCGTGGCTCGGCGGGTTGGACGCGACCTCGGGGTCGCGCCTGGACTCGAGCTCCTTGCGCAGCACCGGGACCACCTCGCCGCCCAGCAGGTCCAGCTGCTCAAGCACCATGTCGGTGGGGAGGCCGGCGTGGTCGATGAGGAAGAGCTGGCGCTGGTAGTCGCCCACGTACTCGCGGAAGGTCATGATCTTGTCGATGACCTCCTGAACGGAGCCGACGGCGAGCGGCGTCATCGAGGAGAAGTCCTCGAGCGAGGGGCCGTGGCCGTACACCGGAGCGTTGTCGAAGTAGGGGCGGAAGCGGTCCTTGGCCTCCTGGCTGGTCTTGCCGATGAAGGTCTGGCCGCCCAGGCCCACGATCGCCTGCTTGGCGGTGCCGTGGCCGTAGTGCTCGAAGCGCTGGCGGTAGAACTGCACCATGCGCTTGGTGTGCTCCTTGGGCCAGAAGATGTGGTTGGCGAAGAAGCCGTTGCCGTAGTAGGCGGCCTGCTCGGCGATCTCGGGGGTACGGATCGAGCCGTGCCACACAAACGGCGCCACGTCGTCGAGGGGGCGGGGTGTCGACGTGAAGCCCTGGAGCGGCGTGCGGAACGAGCCCTCCCAGTCGACGACGTCCTCGCGCCACAGCCGGTGCAGCAGGTTGTACGCCTCGAGCGCGAGGGGAAGGCCCTGGCGGATGTCCTGGCCAAACCACGGGTACACCGGCGCGGTGTTGCCGCGTCCCAGCATGAGGTCCATGCGGCCGCCCGAGAGGTGCTGCAGCATGGCGTACTCCTCGGCGAGACGCACCGGGTCGTTCGTGGTGATGAGCGTGGTGCTTGTCGTGACCGTCAGGGTCTCGGTCTGCGCGGCGATGCTGCTCAGCAGGGTCGTGGGGGAGGAGGAGAAGAAGGGCGGGTTGTGGTGCTCGCCCACGGCGACGACGTCGAGGCCCACCTCCTCGGTCTTCTTGGCGATGCGCACCAGGTCGCGGATGCGCTCGGCCTCGGAGGGGGTGTAGTCGTTGACGGGATCGCGGGTGATGTCCGAGACGGACATGATGCCGAACTGCATGGTGTGCTCCTTGGTCGAGGCGTGTCGTAGGACCTGGGTCCTAATATATGCGTTTGCATCTAATAACGCCAGGGGGTGCGGATCATTCCCGGCTCCCGCGTCCTCGCGCGCCCCTGTTCCATTCAAGGGGGTAGATGTCGCCCACTTCTGGGACCTGCGGGTGCCTCATGGGGAGATCCGGGCTATCCCTGGCGTACGAAAGTGACGGTTCTCGGCGGCGACCCGCCGCCGCATCGGCCGTCCGTACCGGCGTGTCGCCCCGCGGGACCGTCGCGTCGAGACGCGGGCCGCACGGTCGTAGCCTGGCGGAGTGATCCTCACCAAGCACACCCACGCCACCATCGAGATCGACGACGCTCACGGCCACCTGCTGGTGGACCCGGGGACGTACACGCCGAATGCGCCGGAGCTCCTCGCGCGGACCTCCGCGGTCCTGCTCACGCATGGCCACCCGGACCATGCGGATGTGGAGGCGATCGGCGCCGCGCTCGCGGCCGACCCCGACCTGCGGGTGTGGGGCCCTCGCGACGCGGTGGCGGGCTGGCTCGAGGCCTATCCCGGGCGCGTGATGGCGGCCGAGCCCGGCCAGGTCGTCGTTGCCGGCGGCATCGACGTGGAGGTGTTTCCCGCGGCGCACGCCTCGATCCACCCCGACATCTCGCTGCCCGAGCACCTCGCTTTCATGATCGGCGGGCGCGTGTTCCACCCCGGCGACTCGTACGCTGTGCCCGCCGTGGAGGTCGACATGCTGCTCGTGGGCGTATCGGGGCCGTGGGCGGTGCTGGCCGATGCCGTCGAGCAGGTGCGTGCCGTCGAGCCGCGCCGTGCCGTGATGATTCACGACACGATGCTGTCCGACGCGGGCCTGGCGGCCACTGAGCGGTGGCTCAGCTCGGGAATGCTCTCGCCGGTTGACTTCGAGCGGCTCGCGGTGGGGGAGTCGACCGAGGTCTGAGCGGCCGCGCGTCACGAAGTGACGGTTGTCTGAGGCGACATGCCGTGACATCGACCCACCAGATCGGCGTGTCGCCCGGCGGAACCGTCGCTTCGTGACGCGGGAGGGCAGGGGTGAGCGGGTGCCGGGCGCGGGAGGGGCCCCGCCCGCCGGTCCCTAGGCCGCCGGCGCCTTGCGCGGCGCCATCACTCCCGCCAGCAGCACCACGAGGATGCCGAAGAGCGGCACCAGGCTGAGGCCCACCTGCAGCGACGTCTGGTCGGCGATCCATCCCACGAGCGGCGGCGAGGCCAGGAAGGCGAGGCGCAGCAGCCACGACAGGATCGTGAGGCCCGTCCCCGGACGGAGGCCAGGCAGCTCGTCGGCGGCGTGCATGGCACCGGGGATGAGGGTGGCCACGCCGAAGCCCGCCGCGCCGAATCCCACGATGGTGCCCCACGGCGAGGGGAGGGCGAGCGCCAGGCCCATGCCGACGGCGACGAGTGCGCCACCGGCCCTTGCGACGGCGCGCTGGCCCCAGCGGTCCACCATTCCGTCGCCCAGGATGCGCCCGACGAACTGGCAGCCCTGCATCGCGATGAACGCGAAGGCGGCGAGGCCGGCCCCGGCGAGCAGCTCGTCCTGCATATAGGACGCCGACCACGTCGAGGCGGCGTCCTCGGCCCAGCCTCCGGCGATCGCGATGACGGTGAGCGCGAGAAGCACGCCCCACGTGCGCGCGGAGATCTTCCTCAAAGGTGTGTGCTGCGGCACGGCGGACTCGCCCGCGGCGTGGTCGACCTCGTCCGAGGTCGGCGCGTCCTTCTTCAGCAGCATCGGGTAGGCGACGATGTTCGCCGCCACCACGATGACGAGTGACACGACGAACTGCACCGGGACCGCGTACCCGAGCCCCGCGAAGAGGCCGCCGATGAGGCCTCCTGTCACGGCGCCGATCGACCACAGCGCGTGGAACGAGTTGAGGATCGACCTCTTGTAAAGCTTCTGCACCTGCAGCCCGTGTGCGTTCTGCGCCACGTCGACCCACGCATCGGTCACGCCCACCAGGAACAGCGCCGCGCCAAAGAGCCACACGTTGGGGGCCGCGCCCGCCGCGAGCATCGCGGCGGCCGAGACCAGCATCGTGAGGGTGGCCACCTTGGCCGAGCCGAAGCGGCGGATCAGCGCCGCCGCAAATAGGCCGAGCGCGAGCGCGCCGATGGACCACATGGCCATCGCCACGCCCAGCGTTCCGTACGAGATTCCCAGGTTGGCGCGGATCTCCGGCACGCGCGGCGCGAACCCGCCCAGCACGATGCCGTTGGTGAAGAAGATCAGCGACACGCCAAGGCGCGCGCGCCGAAGGTAGGGCGCCACCGTGGAGGTGGGGGACGTGGCCACGGGCTGTTACTCCTTGTCGACGATGACGAACGGGGCGGGCGTGAGGTCCGCGAGTCGCGAGGTGGGGCCCACCAGCAGGGTGAAGTCCCCGGGCTCGACCACGCGCTCGCCGGCGGCGTTGACGATGCTGCAGGCGCTCGCGGCGACCTCGAGCGACACGGAGGCGGACTCGCCCGGCTGCAGCGCAACGTGCGCCACGGCCTTGAGCTCGCGGTCGGCCCACGTGGCCGAGGTCACGTTGTCCCTCACGTAGCCCTGCACGGTCTCCAACACCGGACGCGAGCCGGTGTTCGTCACCGTCACGCTCGCTCGCAAGGTGTCGGCCAGGCCCACGGTCGATGCCTCGAGCGCCACGTCGCCGTACTCGACGGACGAGAAGGACAGGCCGTCGCCGAAGACCCACTGCGGCTCCTGCGTGAGGTCGGCGTAGCGGTACCCGTGCTGGGCGTCGATCTGGTTGTAGAAGGTGGGCTGCTGGCCCACGTGGCGGGGCCACGAGATCGGCAGGCGGCCGCTGGGCTCGATGGCGCCCATCAGCAGTTCGCCCACGGCGCGGCCACCGGCCATGCCGGGGTTGGCGGCCCAGATGATGGCCGATGCCTGGGCCGCCGAGGCGGGGAGCACGTGCGGCTTGGAGGCGAGCACCACCAGGATCACGGGGGTGCCGGTCGCGACGAGCGCGTCGAGCAGCGCGACCTGGCCGCCCAGCAGCTCGAGCGTCGCGGTCGACTTTCCCTCGCCCACCAGCTCGATGCGGTCGCCCAGCACGGCGACGACTGCATCGGCGCCCGTGGAGGCCGCGACTGCCTCGTCGATCATCGCCTGGTCGGGCTCGACGGGGAACGCGATGTGGGGGCGCGGCTGGCCGTCGGGGAAGAAAGCGCCCTTCGGGTCGGGCCCGGTGGTGATGATTTCGGCGCCCTTGGCGTAGGTCACCTCGGAGCCCTCGGGGGCGGCGGCGCGCACGCCGTCGAGCACGGTCGAGATCATCTCGCGCGGGTGCCCCTGCATGAGCCAGTCGGCCTGGCCCGACGCGCCTGCCCAGTCTCCGAGCGTGGTGTGCGGGTCGTCGGCGTTGGGGCCCACGACCGCGAGGCGCAGCGCCCGGTCAGCGGGCAGCGGCAGGGTGCCGTCGTTCTCGAGCAGCACCAGGGAGCGGCGCGCCGCCTCGAGGTTGAGGGCGCGGTGCTCGGGGGAGGCGATGACCTCGCGCTGACGCTCGGGGTCGGCGAGCCGCACGTCCTCGAACAGGCCCAGGTCGAACTTCAGGGTGAGGATGCGCGCGACGGCCTCGTCGATGCGCGCCTCGTCCAGGAGGCCCTGCTCGACGGCGTCCTGCGCTCCCTGGAAGAAGGCGGGCGTCGTCATGATCATGTCGTTGCCGGCGTTGACGGCGGCGGCCGATGCCTGGGCATAGTCGGGGAACAGGCGCTGCTCGCGCACCAGGTTGCCGACGTTGTCCCAGTCGGTAATGAGGGTGCCGGTGTAGCCCCACTCGTCGCGCAGCACGTCGTTCAGCAGCCACTTGTTGATGGTGATGGGTACGCCGTCGGTGGCCTGGTAGCCGAGCATGAAGGTGGCCGAGCCCTCGCGGGCCACGCGCTCGAAGGCGGGCAGGTACCAGGAGCGCAGCTTGCGGCGCGAGATGTCCGCCTCGGAGGCGTCGCGGCCGCCCTGCGTCTCGGAGTATCCGGCGAAGTGCTTGGACGTGGCGACGATCGCGGTCGGGTCGGCCAGCCCGTCGCCCTGGTAGCCGCGCACCATCGCGGCGCCGAGCTCGCCCAACAGGTAGGGGTCCTCACCGAACGTCTCGGACACGCGGCCCCAGCGCAGGTCGCGCGCGATGCACAGGACGGGGGAGAACGTCCAGTGGATGCCGGTCGCCGCGACCTCCACCGCTGTCGCGCGGGCGACGCGCTCGAGCAGGTCGACGTCGAACGATGCCGCCATGCCCAGCTGGGTGGGATAGATCTCGGCGCCCTCGAAGAACGAGTGGCCATGGATGCAGTCCTCGCCGATGAGTAGCGGGATGCCCAGGCGGGTCTGCGCGTTCAGCTCGTGTGCCTGCGCCAGGCGCTCGGGGGAGGCGTGGAGGATCGACCCCACGTGCATGTCCTCGATGAGGTGCGGCACTCCGTCGTACGTGTGCATCTGCATCATCTGCCCCACCTTCTCGGGCAGCGTCATGCGGCCGACGAGGTCGGCGACGCGCTCCGGGGTCGGCAGCGAAGGGTCGAGGTAAGCGGCGGTGGTCACGCGCGAATCCTTTCGATAAGGGTCGATGCGGCCCACAGTAGCCTAATTTCTACCGTGTGGTAAGTTGAGGCACGTGAACACCAATGTGACCGCTGGTCAGGACCGCACCTACGCACGCGGGCGGGCTACCAAGTCCCACCTCCTCGACGTCGCGCGCGATCACTTCGCCGAGTTCGGCTACCGCGGCAGCTCCCTCAGGGACATCGCCCAGCGCGCCGGAATGTCGCACCCGGGGCTGCTATATCACTTCCCCGCCAAGGAGGCCCTGCTGATGGCCGTCCTGGAGCGGCGCGACCAGGTGGATGGCGAGGTGAACCCGGTGCGTGGCGAAGACGGGCTCGTGGCCCTGCGCAACCTCGTGCAGTCCGCCTACCGCAACGAGGGGAACAGGGGAGTGGTCGAACTCTTCGCCGTCGTCTCGGCCGAGGCCACGTCCGCCGACCATCCCGCGCACGACTTCTTCGTGGCGCGCTACGAGCGCCTCGTGGAGCGCGTCACCCTGGCCTTCGAGAACGTGAAGGCCACCGGCCTGCTCCGCGACGGCATCGTGCCTGGCATTGCCGCCGTGCAGACGGTCGCGCTCATGGACGGTCTCCAGGTGCAGTGGCTGCTGGGCTCGACCGACCTGTCGATGGGCGACGCTATGCGCGCGCACTTCGCCGCCCTGGTGGACGCCGACCTGTAGTCCGCGGCGCCCCGCGGGTTCCGACCTGCACGTGTGTCGTAAATGTGACGCATGTGACAACTTGGCAAAGACCTGCGCTTTTATCGTGCAAAGTCGGGGTGGCGGCGCTACCTTGTGAGTGAGACGCCACGCACGCCTCGCCTGTCAACGCCGGCAACAGTCACGTCGCAAGGAGAGCACGCCATGTCCACCACACCCGTTCCCACCTCGAGCGAGGTCGAGGGGCCGGTCGGCTCCAAGACCGGCTGGGTCTTCCTGTCGATCACCCGCATCGTGATCGGCTTCTACTTCTTCTGGGCCTTCATTGACAAGCTGTTTGGCCTGGGCTTCTCCACCTGTCGCGCCGAGGACGGCTCCGTCGAGGTCATGTGTGACCGCGCCTGGCTGTCCGGCGCGCGCATCACCGAGGGCTACCTCGGCTCCTCTTCCGGCCCGTTCGCCGACTTCTTCGCGAGCCTCGGTGAGCAGGCGTGGACAGACTGGCCGTTCATGCTCGGCCTGTGCGGCATCGGCCTCGCGCTCATGCTTGGCATCGGCACGCGCGTGGGCATGTGGTCCGGCTGCATCATGCTCGCCATGATGTGGATCTCGCACTCCTGGCCCGGCGAGGGTGGTAACACCACCAACCCCTTCGTTGACGACCACATCATCATGATCGTCGCGATCATCGGCGTCGTCCTCGTCGAGCTGCGCTACCAGGCGGTCGGCCTCGGCCCCTGGTGGAGGAGCCTCGACGTGGTCCAGAAGCAGCGCTGGCTGATCTGATTCCACCTTTCACCCGTGCATGGCGGGGCGGCCCTCGGGCCGTCCCGCCATCGGCGTCTCTAGGCCTTAAGTCCTTTTCTGCAGGATTCCCGAAAAGGCCAAAAAAGTGAGAACAAGGTCCCAGATTTGGCCTCCCGGCTGCCGTTATGGAAATCGCCTTAAAAGTGGGATCAACCTGGGAATATGCACGCGCAAGTGATGTCAGAACCCCTATGTTGGAAGCAAGACGCCGCCCCCGGGGCGCGTTGGCAACCTCCACAAGAGATACCGACATAAGGAGTCACCATCATGGCGACCGCAAGCACCGACGTGACCACCCCGCAGGGTCCCGTCGGCTCCAAGACCGGCTGGGTTTTCCTCTCGATCACCCGCATCACGATCGGCTTCTACTTCTTCTGGGCCTTCATCGACAAGCTGTTCGGCCTTGGCTTCTCGACCTGCCGCCTCGAGGACGGCTCGGTGCAGGTGCTGTGCGACAACGCCTGGCTGTCCGGCTCGCGCATCACCGAGGGCTACCTCGGCTCCTCGTCCGGCCCGCTGGCTGACTTCTTCGCCACCCTCGGTGGCTACGCCTGGACCGACTGGGCCTTCATGATCGGCCTGTGCGGCATCGGCCTCGCGCTGATCCTGGGCATCGGCACCCGCATCGGCATGTGGTCGGGCGTCGCGATGCTCGCCATGATGTGGGTCTCCCACGCCTGGCCCGGCGCCGGTGGCAACACCACCAACCCCTTCGTCGACGACCACATCATCATGATCGTCGCGATCATCGGCATCGTCCTGGTCGAGCTGCGCTACCAGGCCGTGGGCCTCGGTGGCTGGTGGAGGCGCCTGGACATCGTCCAGAAGCAGCCCTGGCTGATCTAAGACCTCGCATTACCCGCACACGGCGGGGCGGCCCTAGGGCCGCCCCGCCGTTGTCGTGTCCGCGGCCGATGCGGTGGTGGCCCGCATCTCGGCCCGCACCGTGTGCAGCACCTGAGGCAGGAGGTCGCGGCTGCGCCGCGCGGCCCACGGCACGCCGTGACGCGTGAGCCACCACGCGCGGGCGGCGAGCGACGGTTCCCGCGCCGGCGGCGACAGGGGAGCAACCTGCGGCCACGCCGGGCCGAGCGCCTCGACGGCGGCGCGCGCGAGCGCCCGGTGCCCCCTCTGGGACGGGTGAATGCGGTCGATGTGCCAGGCGTGGGCGCCGTCCGCGGCGAAGATGACGGAGCCATCGACGATCGTCACGGGCATGCCGGCAGAAGCCCGTCGCAGCGCGGCGTTCACCGCCTCGGCTCGCCGGGCCATGGCGCTCGCGACGCGTTCGGGAAGCAGGTCGAACAGGCCGATGCGGTCGATAGTGGCGAGCACCACCGCCCGGTCGCCGCGCGTCAGCTCTACGAGCGCCGCGCGGGTGCACCTCTCCACCTCGCCGGGGTCGAAGTCTCCTCGCAGCGCATCGTTGCCTCCCACGGTCAGCAGCGCCACGTCCGGATCGAGCGCGACGGCGTCAGCCACCTGGGCGGCGAGGTCCCGGGCCCGGGTCCCGTTCGCGGCCAGGTTCGCAAAGGCGCGCGCACCGAGCGCCGCGGCCGCGTGAGCCGCCCAGCCCACGTGACCCCAGTCCTCCCGCACGCCGTCGCCCACACCCAGGGTGATCGAGTCGCCGAGCGCGACGACGCTCGGGCCGCTCACGCCGCCTCACTGACCCGCACCCCCGCGAGGGCGGCCAGGTGCAGCGCCTCCATGGTCTCCACGGTGCGCTCCCACGGCATCGTCTCGGCGCGTGCCCGTGCGTCGGCACGCCTCACGACCGGGTCGCGCGCCAGCAGGGTGCGGATGCCGGCCGCGACGTCGCCCGGCGTCCCCCGCACCTCCACCCCCGCCGCGCCGATCACCTCGGGCAGCGCCGATTCGGCGTGGGCCACCACCGGCGTGCCGGAGGCGAGCGCCTCGAGCGCGGCGAGCCCGAAGGTCTCGATGGGGCCAGGGGCGACCACGGCATCGGCCGTCGCGAGGAGTGCGGCGAAGCGCTCCGCGTTGTCGACGAATCCCAGGAGATCGACGGGAAGTGCCTGCGCGAGGTGCCGCATGCGCGGCTCGAGCGGGCCGGCGCCTGCCACGACCAGCCGGACGCGGCGACCCTGACTCATGAACACCCGCACGGCCTCCACTGCCAGGAGCGGCGCCTTCTCGCGGGATAGTCGCGAGGCGAGCACCAGGAGCGACTCGTCCGGGGCCGCCAGGAGTCCTCGCAACGCGGGATCCCGTCGGGAGGGGTGAAAGCGGGCGAGGTCGACGCCCAGCGGCACGGTGACCGTCGGCAGGCCGAGTCGCGTGAACTCGCCTGCGGCGAAGTCCGTGGTGCACACGACGGCGTCGAAGCGGGCGTGTGTCGCGGAGTTGTGACGGTCGACGGCGCGCCGGATCCAGGCAGCGTGAGTAAGCGCGGGCCCGAGGTTGGCGCGCAGCACACCGTCGGCGCGTTCGTGCGCGAAGAACACGGTGGGGATGTGGCCGGCGCGTGCCCAGTCGGCGAGGGGCGTGAGCGTGGTGCGGTCGGACACCTCGAGGACGTCGGGCGCGAAGCGTGCAAGCGCCGTGCGCACCGCGTCGAGCCTGACGATGGCGCGGTACCCTCCGCTGCGTGGGATGAGGGGCGAGCGCAGGGTGACGCGCGTGCCCCACGGCGTGTCCTCGCGGACGTCGCGGGTGCCAGGCACGACCAGCAGCACCTCGTGGCCGCGCTGCCGGTAGCCCGCGCCGAGCGCGTGCATGGCGGTGCGCAGCCCTCCCGAGCGCGGGCCGTAGAAGTTGGCGACGTGCGCGATCCTCATGCGCCCGCCGCCGCGGACGCGAGCGGGCGCGCATGCATGCCGATGGCCTCCTCGTAGTAGCCCATCAGCTGCGTGCAGACCGAGGCCCACGTGCGGTCGCGCACGGCGTCGCGGGCGTGCGCCCCCGCGCGGTCCCGCCACTCGTCATCGTCGACGAGCCCCTGCACCGCCGCGACCAGCTCCTCGGGCTTGCCGGGGTCGTAGAGCATTCCCGTCACGCCCTCCGCCACCAGGTCCACCGGTCCGCCGCGGCGCGGCGCCACCACGGGAAGCCCGGAGGCGTGCGCCTCCTGGATGGTCTGGCAGAACGTCTCGAGGTCTCCGCAGTGCACAAAGAGGTCGAACGACGCCATCGCCCGGGCGAGCGCCTCACCCGCAAGGAAGCCGGTGAAGACCGCGTCGGGGAGGCTTGCCTCGAGCTCGTCGCGGCTGGGGCCGTCACCCACCACCACGAGACGGGCTCCCGCGACGGCGGCGAGGCGAGCGAGGTGGTCGACGCGCTTCTCGGGGGCCAGGCGGCCCACGTAGCCGACGATGCGCTCGCCCCGCGGTGCCCACTCGCGTCGCAGCGCCTCGTCGCGACGCGAGGGGTGAAACCGCACGGTGTCCACGCCGCGCCCCCACCGCCGCAGCCGCGGGACCCCGTGCTCCTCGAGCTGGCGCTCCGCGTGCGTGGAGGGGGCGAGAGTGAGGTCGGCGAGGGAATGCAGCTCGCGCACCCGATTCCACAGCAGCGCCTCGCCCCACGGCGCGCGGTAGCGGGCGGCGTAGCTGGGCACCTCGGTTTGGTAGACGGCCACGGTGGGAAGGTCGAGCGCCGCTGCCGCGCGCACCGCGGTCCAGCCGAGCATGAAGGGGGAGGCGAGGTGGACCACGTCCGGCGAAAAGTCCGCCAGGAGGCGCTCGACCCGTGCGGCCGATGCGACGCTCACCCTGACGTCGGCGTACCCCGGCCACCCCACGGAGGGCAGGCGCACCACCGGGGCCACGCCGTACCGCACCGGTCCGCGCCCGCGCGGCTCGGGGGCGATCACGAGCGCCTCATGCCCGTGTGCCGTGAGGTGCTCGATGACCCGCAGGAGCGAATGCGTGACGCCATTCGCGTGCGGGAGGAAGGACTCGGCTACCAGCGCGACTCTCACGACTTCCATCGTCGCCACCGCGGCGGCGACGATGGAGACCCGGGAGGCGAAAGCCCGGTGAACCTTGGGTGTCCGGACCGTGACGGAGGCACACGGGCGCATGGGATGATGGCGGCTATGCAGTCGCCGGTCCTCGCCCGTTCCCGTGCCCTCGTTGTCCTCGCTCTCGCCGCGATCGCGGCGGTGATGATCGCGCCGGCGGCCTCGGCGCACACCGACCTCAAGGAATCGAACCCCGCGGAGGGCGCGAGCGTCACTTTGCTCGACGAGGTGTCGCTGACGTTCACGAGCGACCTGCTCGAGATCGGCAACGAGCTGAGCATCGTCGACGCGGAGGGTGCCGCCCACGCGCTCGAGCCCACGTTCCCCGAGCCCACCAGCATCGCGGCCACCGTGGATGTGGACCTCCCCGAGGGCGACACCCAGCTCGTGTGGCGCGTCGTCGCCGAGGACGGCCACCCCATCGAGGGTGTCATCGACTTCACGTACGCCCCCGAAGGCGACGGGGCCGATGCCACGGCGAGCGCCGCTCCCACCCCCAGCCCCAGCGACTCGCCCTCCAAGGAGGCGCGCGCCGCCACGCCGAGCGCCTCCGCATCGGCCGTCCCCCTGACGACGGACGCCTCCGCGAGCCCCTCGCCCACGGCCGCCGCAGAGGCCGACGACGAGGGCGGCGTTCCCGCGTGGATCTGGTGGGTCGTCGGAGCCGCCGTCATCGGCACGGGCGTCACGGCGCTCGTCGCCGTCAACCGGCGGTGACCGACCTTCCCGCGCTGAGCGCCGCGGGCCAGCCGCGATGGCGGCTGCCGCGCACCGCGACGAGCCCGCGTGCGCGCTACGTCCTCGCGGCCTTCGCGCTGATCGGATTCTCGATCGGCATCTCGCAGAACGCCGCGCCCGCGGTGATGCAGGACCAGTTGCGTGACCTCGGCACCACCGTCGATGTCCTCGGCCTCGCGCAGGTGTCGTACTGCCTCGGCGTGGTCGTGGGCGCACCGCTCATCCTCGTGGGCCTCGGCCGCGTGGGGCGCCGGCCCCTGCTCGTCGTGCTGTCCCTGGCGTTCGCGCTGCTCTCCGTCGCCACGGTGGCGGCCCCGAGCATCGGCGCGCTCATCGGCATCCGCTTCATCGCCGGGCTTCCGCACGGCGCGCTGCTCGGCGTCGCGTCATTCGTCGCGATGACCGTGCTGGGGCGTGAGCGTCGCGGCACGGGCGTCGCGATCATCATGCTGGGCCTCACCTGCTCGCAGATCATCGGCGTGCCGTTCTCCCAGTGGCTGTCGGAGGCGGTGAGCTGGCGCGCCTCCTACGCCGTCGTCGCGGCGGTGGGCCTGCTCGCCTTCGCCGCGGTGTGGGCCTTCACGCCCGACGTCCCCGGCAACCCCCACGCCTCGCCCCGGCAGGAGATGACCGCCATGCGGTCGGTGCCGCTGTGGACAGCGATCGTCACCATCACCGTCGGTTTCAGCGGCCTCGGCGCCGTGCTTGCCTACATCGTGCCCCTGCTGGAGATCGACAACGGCCTCGACCCCTCCGCCGTGACCTGGGTGCTGGTGCTGTGGGGCGTCGGCACGTCCGTCGGCGCCTTCGTGGGAGGGCGTCTGACGGACCGCGATCACCTGTCGGCCGGCCGCCTCGGGCTGTGGCTGACCGCCGCGGCGCTGCTCGGCATCGGCGCCGTGGGATCCAGCCCCGTCGCCACCATCCCGCTGCTGTTCCTGCTGGCGATCGCCACTCAGATCTACGCCCAGAGCGGGCAGGTACACCTCATGGACGTCCTGCACGGCTCGCCGTCGCTCGGCTCGGCCCTGTCGCATGCGGCGCTCAACGCGGCATCGGCACTCGGCACGGGCATCGGCGCCCTCATCATCGCCGCCGGCCTTGGCTATCAGGCACCCGCCTGGGCCGCGCTCGTCCTCACCGGCGTGGCGTTGGTGCTCATGGCCGTCGGCCCCGGTTTCCGCCGTTCTCGCACGGTCGCGGCGTTGTGAAAGAGTTGACCCCATGAAACTTCGCCTGGGAACCCGCGCCTCCGAGCTCGCGCGCACCCAGTCCGGCATGGTCGCCCGCGACATCGAGGCCGCCGCGGCCGCGCGGGGCATCGACCTCACGGTCGAGCTGGTCCACATCACCACCGAGGGCGACGTCAACCGCGCCTCCCTCGTGGGGCTGAGCCAGACCGGCGTCTTCGTCAACGCCCTGCGCGACGCCCTCCTCGCGGACGAGTGCGACCTGCTGGTGCACTCCCTGAAGGACATCCCCGTCGAGCAGCCCGCCGAGATCGAGTTGGCCGCCGTGCCGCCGCGCGAGGACGTGCGCGACGCGCTGTGCACGCTCGGCGCCGGAATCGACGACCTCCCCGCCGGTGCGCTCGTGGGAACCGGGTCGCCGCGCCGCGCCGCCCAGGTGCTCGCGCTGCGCCCCGACCTCAGGGTCGAGGGCATCCGTGGGAACGTCGACACCCGCCTGGGCAAGCTCCACGACGGCTTCGACGCCGTGGTGCTGGCCGCCGCCGGCCTCAGCAGGCTCGGACGCCTCGACGACGCCACGGAGCTGTTCGCCCCCGAGGCGATGGTGCCGGCTCCCGGCCAGGGCGCGCTGAGCATCGAGATCCGTCCCGATGCCGACCCCGAGTGGGCGGACGTGGTGCGCTCGCTCGACGACGCCGACACGCGCGCGGCGGTCATCGCGGAACGGGCAGTGCTGCAGGTCCTCGAGGCCGGATGCGCCGCACCCGTGGCCGCCCACGCCACCGTCGACGGCGCCACCCTCACGCTGCACGCCCGCGTGGTGAACACCGCCGGAACCCTGGCGCTCAACGAGACCGCCTCCGGACCCGCCGCGCAGGCGGCGTCCGTGGGGCGGCGCATCGGACACACCCTGCTCGGCCGCGGTGCCGGGCGCCTGATGGGAGGAACCCCGTGAACCTGTCGATCCTCGAGGGCAAGCGACTCCTCGTCCCCGTCACCGCGCAGCGCCGCCACCTCGCGCAGCGCCTCGCCGCCGCCGGCGCGCTGGTCGAGGAGGTCGAGTTCATCGCGATCGACGGCCCCAGCGACCCCGAGCGCCTCGAGGAAGCGACCCTCGCGTGGTGCGCGGGTGACTATGACTGGATGGCCGTCACCAGTCGCAACGCCGTCCTCGCCATGGACGCGATCGCGCGCCGCCGCGGCACGTCGCTCGGCAACGCCCAGCCCGAGGCCAAGGTGACGACCGTGGGCGAGGCCACGCGTTCCGTATGCGCCGAGGTGGGGCTCGAGGTGACGCTCGTGCCCACGGACAAGCAGAACGCTCGCGGCATGGTCGCCGAGTTCCCCGAGGGCGAGGGCAAGATCCTCGCGCCCCTGGGCAACCTGGCCTCGCCGGTGCTCGAGCGCGGGCTGGCCCGCAAGGGCTGGAGCGTCGACGTGGTCGAGGCCTACCGCACCGTGGACGGCGACGGGCCCGACCCAGACGTCCGCGAGATGCTCGCACACGGCACCATCGACGCCGTGTTGCTCACCTCGGGCTCCGTGGCCGAGCGCCTGGCAGCCACCGTTCCCGAGCTGTCCGACGACGTCATGCTCATCGCGATCGGCGACATGACCGCCGCCGCCGCGCGGGCCGCCGGCTTCCGCCTCGCCGCCGTGGCGCAGGCGCCGTCCTACGACGGCATCGTCGCGGGGCTCGTCGAGGCGCTGAGCGCCGCGCCCGCCGAGGCCGATGACGTGGCCGAGCCCGAGCCCGACGAGCCGGAGGAGGACGAGGTTGCGGCCGATGCCGTGGTCGCCGACGTCGAGGACGACGCCGCGCCCGAGGCCGAGGTCGAGGCGCCCGAGGATGCCGCGGAGGGCGAGGACGAGGTCTCCGGAGCCGACGTTGAGGACGACGGCTTCGACGAGGCTGCCGACGCCGACTCCGAGTCCGACGACGCCCCCGCGCGGCCCGCCTGGGCGCCCGTGATGGTCGAGGAGGAGCGCTCGTGAGCCTGGTGCGCCGCCCCCGCCGCCTGCGCACCACCCCCGCTATGCGGCGCCTGGTGCGCGAGACCCATGTCCACCCCGCCCAGCTGGTGCTGCCCGTGTTCGTGCGCGAGGGCCTCGAGGCGCCGCGCGAGATTGAGTCGCTGCCCGGCGTCCGCCAGCACACGCTCGACTCGCTCGCGGGGGTCATCGACGAGGCCGCCGCCGCGGGCATCGGCGGAGTGATGCTCTTCGCGATTCCCGAGGTGCGGGACGCGACCGGCACTGCCGCGTGCGCCGCCGACGGCATTCTCAACCTCGCGATCGCCAGGGCGGCCGAGGCATCGGCCGGACGCCTTGTCGTCATGGCGGACCTGTGCCTTGACGAGTTCACCGACCACGGTCACTGCGGTGTCCTCGCCGCGGACGGCAGCGTCGACAACGACGCGACGCTCGAGGTGTACGCCCAGATGGCGCTCGCCCAGGCCCGCGCCGGCGCCGAGGTGTTGGGGCTGAGCGGCATGATGGACGGCCAGACCGCCGCCGTGCGCGCCGCGCTCGACGCCGAGGGCCTCATCGACGTGAGCATCCTCGCCTACAGCGCCAAGTACGCCTCCGCCGCCTACGGGCCGTTCCGTGACGCCGTCGAGTCCGAGCTCGTCGGCGATCGCAAGGCGTACCAGATGGACCCCGCCAACCGTCGCGAGGGGCTCGTGGAGTCCACGCTCGACGAGGCGGAGGGCGCCGACATCGTCATGGTGAAGCCGGCCCTGCCGTACCTCGACGTGCTCGCCGACGTGGCCGCGGCATCGGCCGTGCCCGTTGCCGCGTACCACGTGTCGGGGGAGTACTCGCAGATCGAGGCCGCCGCCGAGCGTGGCTGGATCGATCGCCGCGTCGCGCACCTCGAGGCGGTCACGTCGATCGTCCGTGCCGGCGCCGACATCGTGCTGACCTATGCGGCCGTCGAGGCCGCGACCTGGCTCAAGGAGGACATGTGAGCATCCGTGCCGACCGCGCCGCGGCCATCCTGCCCGGCGGCGTCAACTCTCCCGTGCGCGCCTGGAACGGCGTCGGGGGAGAGCCCGTGCCGATTGCCTCGGCGCGCGGCTCCCGCGTGACCGATGCCGACGGCCGCGAGTACGTCGACCTCGTCGGCTCCTGGGGCCCCGCGATTCTTGGCCACACCCACCCCACGGTGGTGCAGGCCGTGCAGGAGGCCGCCGCGCGTGGCCTGTCGTTCGGCGCCACCACGGAGCGCGAGGTGGAGCTGGCCGAGGAGATCCGCGGCCGCTACGCCCCGGCGGAGCGCGTCCGCCTCGTGTCGACCGGCACCGAGGCCACCATGACGGCGATCCGCCTCGCGCGCGGCGCGACGGGCCGCGACGTGATCGTGAAGTTCGCGGGTTGCTACCACGGCCACTCGGACTCGCTGCTGGTCGCGGCCGGCTCCGGCCTCGCGACCGCGGGAGTTCCCGACTCGGCCGGCGTCACGAAGGGCGCGGCCGTCGACACTCTTGTGCTTCCCTACGGTGACGAGGACGCGCTGACCGCGGCCTTCGCCGAGCACGGCCAGTCGATCGCCGCCGTCATCACCGAGGCCGCCCCGGCCAACATGGGCACCGTTCAGCCGCCCGCGGGATTCAACCGACTCATCGCGACCCTGTGCCGCAACGAGGGCGCCGTGTTCATCGTCGACGAGGTCCTCACGGGCTTCCGTGCCGGCCCCGCGGGCTACTGGGGCATCGAGCGCGACGCGGACCTCACCGCCGGCGTGGAGCCGTGGCAGCCCGACCTCGTCACGTTCGGCAAGGTCATCGGCGGCGGCATGCCCGTCGCGGCGCTCGGCGGGCGCGCGGACCTCATGGAGCAGCTCGCGCCGCTGGGCCCCGTCTACCAGGCCGGCACGCTGTCCGGAAACCCTGTGGCCGTGGCCGCTGGCCTCGCGACCATGCGACTCCTGACCGACGACGTCTACACGCACCTGAGCGCGCTGGGCGACCGCCTCATCGCGGGGGTGTCGGGCGCCTTTGCCGACGCCGGGGTCACCCACTCCGTGGGCCGCGCGGGAACGCTCTTCTCGTTCTTCCTGGGTCTGGCCGATGCGCCCGTCACCTTCGAGCAGGCGGCCGCGCAGGACACGGCGGCCTTCGCGCGGTTCTTCCACGCGATGCACGACGCTGGCATCTACCTCCCCCCGAGCGCCTTTGAGACGTGGTTCCTGTCGCACGAGCACACCGAGGCCGACGTCGACGCGATCGTCGCCGCGGCATCGGCCTGGGCGGTTTAGCCGTCCGCGCTGTGCGTCCTGGCAGGACATGAAGGTCGCGTCAATCGATTCAGGTGACCCTCATGTCCTGCCAGGGGACGTGCAGCGAGCGACCGCCCGCATCTCACCTCACACCGACCCCTCTCGTGAGGTGAGGAAGAGTTCCCCCACGTTTCACACAAGCCGCCTGGCGGCGAAACATCCCCTCCCTACCGTGATGAGTGTCCGGAAGATCGCTGATGCGGAGCGATCGACAGCCGATGGCGGCCCGGGCTTCCACCACACACGGAACCCTGGGAGGGGTCATGTCCGTTACGGACCGGCAGGATCAGGCAGCGACCGCGGCTGTCGAGCCAGGCGTCATCGGCAGGGGCCGATGGATCGAGCGCTGGACGCCAGAGGACGAGGTCTTCTGGGAGGCCAAGGGCAAGGCGATCGCCTTTCGCAACCTCATCTTCTCCATCGTCGCCGAGCACATCGGCTTCTCCATCTGGATGCTGTGGTCCATCGTCGTCGTGCGGATGTACGGCACGTTCGATGACGCCGGCACCCTCGTCGCCGCCGGCGCCAACGGCTGGGCGCTGACCGCCGAGCAGGGGCTGACCCTGCTCGCTGTCGCCTCGGGAGTCGGCGCCTTCCTGCGCATCCCGTACACGTTCGCCGTGCCGATCTTCGGCGGCCGCAACTGGACAGTCATCTCCGCGCTGCTGCTGATCATCCCGACCGCGGGCCTCGCGTGGGTCGTGGGCCGCCCCGACACGTCCTTCGGCGTGCTTGTCGCGATCGCCGCGACGGCCGGCTTTGGCGGCGGCAACTTCGCCTCGTCGATGTCCAACATCACCTTCTTCTACCCCGACAAGGCCAAGGGCTGGGCACTCGGGCTCAACGCCGCGGGCGGCAACATCGGCGTCGCCGTCGCGCAGAAGCTCGTACCCGTCGTCATCGGCATCGGCGGCGTAGGCCTCGCCATGGCGGGCCTCGTGTACCTCCCGCTTGCCGTCATCGCCGCCGTGCTCGCCTTCGTCTTCATGGACAACCTGCGCGAGGCGAAGGCCGACCCCAAGCCGACCGGTCGCTCGCTGCGCCACGGCCACACCTGGCTGATGGCCTTCCTCTACGTGGGCACCTTCGGCTCCTTCATCGGCTACTCGGCCGCGTTCCCGACGCTGCTCACCGTGGTCTTCGACAGGGCCGACATCGCGCTCGGGTGGGGCTTCCTCGGCGCCCTGCTGGGCTCGCTCGCCCGCCCCTACGGCGGTCGCCTCGCCGACCGCTTCGGCGGCTCAATCATCACGGCGTGCGCGTTCGTGCTGATGGCCTGCGCCGGCTGGTGCGCCGTGCTCGGGGTGCAGGGGGAGAACCTGCCGATGTTCTTCGTCAGCTTCCTCGCGCTGTTCCTCATCACGGGGCTCGGCAACGGGTCCACCTACCGGATGATCCCGTCGATCTTCAACCGCCTGCGCGACGCGGACGGCGAGCCCGACGAGTCCCGCGTCCTCGACTTCAAGCGCCAGAGCGCCGGCGCGGTGGGCATCATCTCCGCGGTCGGCGCCTTCGGCGGCTTCGCGATCCCGTTCGTCTACAAGTGGTCGCGGGAGTCCTTCGAGGGGTCGATCGTCCCCGCCCTCCAGATCTACATCGGAGTCTTCCTCCTCATGGCGGCGCTCACGTGGGTGTTCTACCTGCGCAAGGGCGCCAGGATGCAGGGGGTCTGAGCGTGCCCGCATCGCACGGCACCGCGTCGCCCGGGGACGGTACCCCTCCGGGCGACGCGGTCGCGACCCACTGCCCGTACTGCGCGCTCCAGTGCGCGCAGACGCTCACCAGGACGGCGGCCGATGCGCCCCTTCCGGTGGAGGTCTCGGGTCGCCAGTTCCCCACGAACCGGGGTGGGCTGTGCCAGAAGGGGTGGACGTCGGCGGAGGTGCTGCGGGCCAAGGACAGGGTCACCATGCCGCTGATCCGCACCGAGGATGGCGGCTTCCGTGAGGCCGACTGGGAAGAGGCGCTCGACCTTATCGCCGGCCGCCTCGCCGTGCTGCAGGAGGCCCATGGCCGCGACGCCGTCGCGATCTTCGGCGGCGGGGGGCTGACCAACGAGAAGGCGTATGCGTTGGGCAAGTTCGCGCGGGTCGTGCTGCGCACCCGGTACATCGACTACAACGGCCGCTTCTGCATGTCCTCGGCCGCGGCGGCCTCGAACCGCTCGCTCGGGCTCGACCGCGGGCTCGGCTTCCCGCTGGCGGACCTGGGTGGGGCCGATGCGGTGCTCGTCGTCGGCTCGAACATGGGCGTGACCATGCCGCCCTTCGTGCAGCACCTCGCCGGCGTGCGCGAGCGCGGCGGCCTGGTGGTGGTCGACCCGCGCGAGACCGTCACCGCGCGGCTGACCCGCGAGGGTCAGGGCATCCACCTCTCGCCGGTGCCCGGGACCGATCTCGTGGTGCTGCTGGCGCTCGCCCACGTGGTGCTCGCGGAGGGGCTGCAGGACGCCGCCTACCTGGACGCCCGCGTGAACGGCCTCGACGAGGTGCGTCGCTCGGTCGCCGCGTGGTGGCCCGAGCGCGCGGAGGCCGTGTGTGGCATCCCCGCCGACGACCTGCGTCGCACCGCGCGCCTGCTCGCCGCCGCCTCCCCCTCGCGTGGCGGGCGCGGCGCGTACGTGCTGACCGGCCGCGGGCTCGAGCAGATGAGCCAGGGGACCGCGGGCGTCACCGCCGCGATCAACCTGGCCCTCCTGCTGGGGCTCGTCGGCCGCGAGGGCTCCGGCTTCGGGCCCGTCACGGGGCAGGGCAACGGCCAGGGAGGGCGCGAGCACGGCCAGAAGTCGGACCAGCTGCCCGGCTACCGGATGATCACGGACCCCGCCGCGCGCGCCCACGTCGCCGGGGTGTGGGGCGTGGACCCCGACACCCTGCCGGGGCCCGGGGTCCCCGCGGTCCAATTGCTCGACTCGCTCGGCACCGCGGACGGCCCCAAGGCCCTGCTGGTGCACGGCAGCAACGTGGTGGTCTCGGCGCCCCACGCCGACAAGGTGCGCGGCGCACTGGGCCGCCTGGACCTGTTGGTGGTCGCCGACCTGGTGCCCTCCGAGACGGCCATGCTCGCCGACGTGATTCTCCCCGTCACGCAGTGGGCGGAGGAGGAGGGGACCATGACCAATCTCGAGGGCCGCATCATCCGGCGCAGGCAGGCGGCCGATGCCCCCGGCGAGGCCCGCTCCGAGCTGTGGATCCTGAACCGGCTCGCCGCCAGGCTCGGCGTCGACAGCGGCTTCCCCACGGAGCCGGAGGCTGTGTTCGCGGAGCTCGCCCGTGCCTCGGCCGGCGGCAAGGCGGACTACTCCGGGGTCACCTACGCGCGGCTGGACCGCGGCGAGGAGCTGTTCTGGCCCGTCCGGGGCGACGGGCCCGGCGGCGAACACCCTGGCACCCCGCGCGTCTTCCTCGACGGGTTCCCCACCCCCGACGGCCGCGCCAGGATGATCCCCGTCGACCACCACGCCCCGGCCGACGACGTGCGGGCCGAGGCGCCGCTGTACCTCATCACGGGGCGCGTGCTCCAGCACTACCAGTCGGGGGCGCAGACGCGCCGCGTCGCCGAGCTCGTCGCGGCCCAGCCCGAGCCGTTCGTTGAGATGCACCCGCTGCTCGCCGACCGCCTGGGGCTCGCCGACGGCGACCTGGCCTCCCTCACGACGGCGCGCGGCCGCGGCCACGCCACGGTGCGCCTGACCGAGGACACCCGCCCCGACACGGTGTTCATGCCGTTCCACTGGGCAGGCGAGGGAAGCGCCAACCGCCTCACCAACGACGTCACCGACCCGATCAGCGGCATGCCCGAGTTCAAGGTCACTGCCGTGCGCATCGCGCCGGCACGCCTGAAGGAAGGAGCCCCCGCATGAGAGTCGTCGTCATCGGCCACGGCATGGTCGGCTCGCGGTTCGCCGAGGACCTCGTGGCGCGCGAACCCGGCGCCCGGGTGACCGTCATCGGCCGCGAGCCCGGCGGACCCTACAACCGGGTGCTGCTATCGAGCGTCGTCGCGGGAAAGACCGATCCCGCCGCGCTCGCCATGAGCGCCGTCGATCCCGCACGCGCCACCGTCCTCGCGGGCGTCCACGCGATCGAGGTGGACCGCGCCGCCCGCACCGTCACCGACTCACGCGGCGATGTCCACGGCTACGACCGCCTGGTGTTCGCTACCGGCTCCGCGGCGCGCATCCCCGACATCCACGGCGTCGCCACGGACCGGGGCCTCATCCCCGGCGTGAGCGTCCTCAAGGACCTGGCCGATGCCGAGGGCATCCTGGCGAGGCTGCCGAAGGCGCGCAGGGCCGTCGTCCTGGGCGCCGGGGTCCTCGGGCTCGAGGTCGCCACGGGCCTCGCGGCGAGGGGCCTGTCGGTGACCCTGGTGCACCACTCCGGGCGAGTCATGGAGCGCCAGCTGGGCGACGCCGCCGCGCAGATCGCCACCGGGTCCCTCGCGCGCCTGGGCGTCAGGGTCGTGACGGGCACGTCCGTCGCCGCAGCGCTCGACCGGCGCGGCGTCCTCAGCGCCGTTCGCCTCACCGACGGCACCGAGGTGCTGACCGACCTGCTCGTGATGTGCGCGGGAACCATCCCCGAAGCGTCGCTCGCGCGCCGCGCGGGGCTGCCGTGTGACCGCGGCATCCTCGTCGACGCGTCCCTCGCGAGCCCCGCCGACGCCAACGTCTTCGCGATCGGCGACTGTGCTCAGCCGCCCGAGGGCGGCACGGGCCTCGTGGCCCAGGGCTGGGACCAGGCCACGCGGCTCGTCGACGCCTGGTCCGGCGCCTCCGTGCCGGTGGCGCGCGAGGCCGACGAGGACCTCACCAACGTGGTGAGGGTCAAGGCCTCGGGGCTCGACGTCGTGACGATGGGGCTATCGGGAAAGTTCGACCACGGAGAGCGGGAGCTGCGCGCCGTGCGCCTCGCCGACCCGAGCATCGGCCGCTTCGTCGAGGTGGTCGTGTCTCACGGGCTGCTGGTGGGGGCGACAGTGGTGGGGGACAAGGAGTGCGCCTCGCAACTGTCCGCCATGTACACCCGGATGATCCCCGTGCCGGCGGACCCCGCCCACCTCATCATCCGGCCCCTCGCCGGCGCCGCCCCCGCGGCCGCCGTCGCGGTGGAGGACATGGACGACGACGCCACCGTGTGCCAGTGCAACACGGTCTCGAAGGGGCGCATCACCCAGGCGATTGCCGGCGGCTGCGCCTCCGTCGAGGACGTCGCCAAGGCCACGCGGGCGTCCACGGGCTGCGGTGACTGCCGCGGCAACGTCGCCCGCCTCATCGAGGCCGCCACGCCAGACAAGGTTCCCGCGCTCGCGGGTTGAGGAGGAACACCATGACCGAGACCCAGCAGATCGTCGTCGTCGGCGGCGGCATGGTCGCGCACCGCTTCACCGAGGCGATGCGCGCGCGCGACACCGAGGGCCGCTACGCCGTGACGGTGCTCGCGGAGGAGCCCCGCGCCCCCTACGACCGCGTGGCGCTCACCAGCTACTTCACGGGCAAGGATCCGGAGGACCTCGCGCTCGGCGACCCGGCGTTGTGGGACGACTCCCTCGTGACGCTGCGGCGCGACGCCAAGGCCGTCAGCGTGAACCGCGAGGCGCGCGAGGTCACCGACGTCCACGGCGTGGTGCACCCCTACGACCACCTCGTGATGGCGACCGGCTCGTACGCCTGGGCGCCGCCGGTCAAGGGAGGCGACCTTCCCGGCGTCTTCGTCTACCGCACCATCGATGATGTTGCCGCGCTGCGCATCTACGTCGAGCGACGCCGCAAAGAGCTGGGCCGCACCGTGCGAGGTGCGGTGATCGGCGGCGGCCTGCTGGGCCTCGAGGCGGCAGGCGCGCTCCAGGAACTCGGCGCCACCTCGACGGTCATCCAGTTCTCGGACCGCCTCATGAATCTTCAGGTGGACGAGGGCGGCGGCCAGGCGCTCAGCCGGCTTATCGAGGGAATGGGCGTCAAGGTGCGCTGCAACACCGCGACCGACGCCATCAAGCCGGACAAGCACGGCCACGTCGGCTCCCTGAAGTTCGCCGATAAGGGCGAGCAGCTTGTCGACGTGGTGGTCTTCGCCACGGGTGTCCGGCCGCGCGACGAGCTGGGCCGCGACATGGGGCTCGCGATCGGCGAGCGCGGCGGCATCGTGGTCGACGACACGTGCCTCACCGCGGATCCCGCGATCTCCGCGATCGGCGAGGTGGCGTGCATCCAGGGGGCGTGCATCGGCCTCATCGCGCCGGGAAACACGATGGCCGAGATCGCCGTGGACAGGCTCCTGGGAGGCGAGTCGACCTTCCCCGGCGCCGACACCGCTGCCAAGCTCAAGCTGCTTGGCGTGGACGTCGCGAGCTTCGGCGACGCGTTCGCGACCACCCCCGGTTCGCTCGAACTGACGTACGCCGACCCGGTCGCGGGGGTCTACAAGAAGCTCGTCGTCACGGACGACGCGCGCACCCTCCTGGGCGGCATCCTCGTGGGCGACGCGTCGGCGTACGCGAGCCTGCGACCGCTGGTGGGGGCGGAGCTGGGGGGAGACCCCGCCGGATGGCTCCTTCCTGAGGGGGCGATCGAGCGGCCCAACGTCGACCTCCCCGACGAGGCGTCCGTGTGCTCGTGCAACAACGTCACCGCCGGGACCATCCGTCACGCGGTCACGGACCAGGGCTGCCACGAGATCGGCGAGGTGAAGGCCTGCACCAAGGCGGGCACGTCGTGCGGCTCGTGCCTGCCGCTGGTCAAGAAGATCGTCGGCACGGAGCTCGAGAAGTCCGGCATCGAGCTGTCCCACGCGCTGTGCGAGCACTTCGACATGTCGCGCGCCCAGCTGTTCTCCGCCGTCCAGGTGAGCGAGCTGCGCACCTTCTCGCAGATCGTCGAGCGCTTCGGCTCCGGCCGCGGCTGCGACATCTGCAAACCGACCATCGGCTCCATCCTCGCCTCGATCTACAACGAGCACGTCCTCGCGGCCGACCGCGCGGCGCTCCAGGACACCAACGACCGCGTGATGGCGAACATGCAGAAGGACGGCACGTACTCCGTGGTGCCGCGCGTGCCAGGAGGCGAGATCCTCCCCGAGCACCTCATCCTCATCGGCCAGATCGCCCAGGACTACGGGCTCTACACGAAGATCACGGGCGGCCAGCGCATCGACCTGTTCGGCGCCCGTCTGGAGCAGCTGCCGTCTATCTGGAAGCGCCTCGTGGACGCCGGGATGGAGTCCGGTCACGCGTACGGCAAGTCGCTGCGCACCGTGAAGTCCTGCGTCGGGTCTACCTGGTGCCGGTACGGAGTCCAGGACTCGGTGGGCATGGCCATCGCGCTCGAGCTGCGCTACCGCGGCCTGCGTAGCCCCCACAAGATCAAGCTCGGCGTCTCGGGATGCGCGCGCGAGTGCGCGGAGGCACGCGGCAAGGACGTGGGCGTCATCGCCACGGACAAGGGCTGGAACATCTACGTGGGCGGCAACGGCGGCTTCACCCCCAAGCACGCGCAACTTCTTGTCGAGGACGTCGACGACGAGGCGGTGTTCCGCCTGGTGGACCGCTACCTCATGTACTACATCCGCACCGCCGACCGCCTGCAGCGCACGGCGCCGTGGCAGGAAGACCACGAGGGCGGCCTCGACGCCATCCGCGCGGTCATCATGGACGACTCGCTCGGCATCTGCGCCGACCTCGACGCCCACATGGCGCGCCACATCGACTCCTACGAGGACGAGTGGGCGGCAGTCCTGAAGGACCCCGAGCGTCTCAGGCAGTTCACGAGCTTCGTCAACGCCCCCGACGAGCCCGACCCCACGCTGGCGTACGTCGAGCAGCGCGGCCAGCGCCGCCCCGCGAACGACGCCGAGCGCTCGTCCGGAGCGGTGCTCATCGCGCCGTCGCGTCTGGAGGTGCGGTCGTGACCGCGGTGAGTTCGCACGCGGGCTCGGCCGAGGCATCGGCCAGCCAGGGTGGTGTGGCGGTGTGCGCGTACGACAGGCTGACGCCCGACCTCGGCGCGGCGGCGCTCGTCGGCACCACCCAGGTGGCGCTGTTTCGCCTGGCCGATGGCACCGTGCACGCGGTGCAGAACCTCGACCCGTTCTCGGGGGCCTCGGTGATGAGCCGCGGCATCACCGGCACGCGAGGCGAGACACCCACCATCGCGTCGCCCATCTACAAGCAGGTGTTCTCCCTGCTCACTGGCGAGTGCCTGGCGACGATGGACAAGCAGCCGCACGGCGACCTGCCTGCGGACCTCGTCGTCTTCGGCGTCACCGTCCGCGACGGCATGGTGCACGTCGATGTGCCAGGCCCGATGTAGGGACAAGGTCACGGAATCCGCCCGAATCCGGGACCTAACCTCGAAGTACCCGGTCACGCGCGAGGGTCGCGCGGCGCACGCCGCGGCGGTTCCCCGGACGCGCGACGGCCGGGGGAGGAGGGGTGCCATGGGCACCGAGAAGATCGTCGTCGTAGGTGCGGGCATGGTCGCCCAGCGCTTCGTCCAGTCCCTGCGCACGTCCGATGCGGAGGGCAGGTTCGACGTCGAGGTGATCGGCGAGGAGGCGTACGCGCCGTACGACCGCGTGGCGCTCACCAGCTTCTTCTCGAAGGCCGGCCCCGAGGACCTCCTGCTCGGCGACCAGGCGCTGTGGGACGACCCGGCGGTGACGCTGCGCCGCGACACCCGCGCCGTCGCGATCGACCGCGACGCCGCGACGGTGACCCTCGCCGACGGCGAGGCGCTCGCCTACGACCACCTCGTCATGGCCACCGGCTCCTCGGCCTGGGCGCCGCCGCTTCCCGGCATCGACCTTCCCGGCGTCTTCATGTACCGCACCCTCGACGACGTTGCTCGCATGCGCGACTGGGTCCGCTCCCGTCAGGCCATCGTGGGTCGCCCCGTGCGCGGCGCCGTCATCGGCGGAGGCCTCCTGGGCCTCGAGGCCGCCGGCGCGCTCCAGTCCATGGGCGCCACCGCCACCGTCGTCGAGTTTGCCGACCGCCTCATGGCGCTGCAGGTCGATAAGTCAGGAGGCGAGGCGCTCAAGGGCCTCATCGAGCGCCTTGGCGTCAAGGTCCGCACGTCGCTCGCCACCACCGAGGTGGTGGCCGACGCCGAGGGCCGCGCGGGCACCCTGCGCTTCTCCGACGGCTCGGAGCAGCTCGTCGACATCGTCGTCTTCGCCACCGGAATCCGGCCCCGCGACGAGCTGGGCCGGGAGGCCGGCCTCGCCGTCGCCGAGCGCGGCGGCATCGTGGTCGACGACGCATGCCGCACCGCCGACCCCCGCATCAGCGCCATCGGCGAGTGCGCCGCCGCCGCAGCGGACGGGCACGTGTCAATCGGCCTTATCGCCCCCGGCAACACCATGGCCGATGTCACCGCTCACCGGCTCCTGGGCCGCGAGGAGGCGTACCTCGGCGCGGACACCGCGACCAAACTCAAGCTGCTGGGTGTGGACGTCGCGAGCTTCGGCGACGCGTTCGCCGCCACTCCAGGCGCGCTCGAGGTCGTTTACTCCGACCCGTTCTCCGGCTCCTACAAGAAGCTCGTCATGACCGACGACGCGTCGACCCTGCTGGGCGGCATGTTCGTGGGCGACGCGAGCGCATTCGCCCAACTGCGGCCGATGGTGGGCGCCGCGCTCCCCGGCGACCCCAGCTCGTGGATCCTCCCCGAGGGCGCCGCCGCGCGCCCCGAGCTGGAGCTGCCCGACGAGGCCACGGTGTGCTCGTGCAACAACGTCACCGCCGGCTCCATCCGCCACGCGGTCAACGAGGACGGCGTTCACGACCTCGGCGAGCTGAAGTCCTGCACCACCGCCGGCACCGCGTGCGGCTCGTGCCTGCCGCTCGTGAAGAAGATCCTCACCACGGAGCTGGGCAAGGCGGGCATCGAGGTGTCGCAGGCGCTGTGCGAGCACTTCGAGATGTCGCGCACCCAGCTGTTCTCTGCGATCCAGGTCGCCGGCCTCACCACGTTCTCCGACATCATCGAGCGCTTCGGCACCGGCCACGGCTGCGACATCTGCAAGCCCACCGTCGGCTCGATCCTCGCGTCGATCTATAACGGCCACGTGCTGGCCGAGGACCGCGCGGCGTTGCAGGACACGAACGACCGCGTGATGGCGAACATGCAGAAGGACGGCACCTACTCGGTGGTGCCCCGTATCCCCGGCGGCGAGATCACCCCGGACAAGCTCATGGTGATCGCCGAGGTCGCCAAGGACTTCGGGCTGTACACGAAGATCACGGGCGGCCAGCGCATCGACCTGTTCGGCGCCCGCCTCGAGCAGCTTCCCCACATCTGGCAGCGCCTCGTGGACGCGGGCATGGAGTCGGGTCACGCGTACGGCAAGTCCCTGCGCACCGTGAAGTCCTGCGTGGGCTCCACGTGGTGCCGCTACGGTGTCCAGGACTCGGTGGGCATGGCGATCCGCCTCGAGGAGCGCTACCGCGGCCTGCGCAGCCCCCACAAGATCAAGGTCGGCGTCTCGGGGTGTGCACGCGAGTGCGCGGAGGCGCGCGGCAAGGACGTGGGCGTCATCGCCACCGAGAAGGGCTGGAACGTCTACGTGGGCGGCAACGGGGGATTCTCTCCGGTCCACGCCCAGCTGCTCGTGGAGGACGCCGACGAGGACACCGTCATCCGCGCCATCGACCGCTACCTGATGCTCTACATCCGCACCGCCGACCGCCTGCAGCGCACCGCGCCGTGGCAGGCCGAGTACGAGGGCGGGCTCGACGCGATCCGCGAGGTGATCCTCGAGGACTCGCTCGGCATCTGCGCGGACCTCGACGCGCACATGCTCCACCACCTCGACACGTACGAGGACGAGTGGAAGGCCGTCCTGGACGACCCCGAGCGCCTCAAGCAGTTCACCAGCTTCGTCAACGCCCCCGAGACGGCAGACCCGTCCCTCGCCTACGTCGAGGAGCGCGGCCAGCGCCGCCCCGCCACCCCCGCCGAGCGCGTCGCGCTCGTCGGCTCCGCATCCCTGGAGGAGACCCGATGACCACCCTGGCCCCCGCATCGGCCGTCGCCGTGTGCGCCTACGACGACCTCACCCCCGACCTCGGCGTCGCCGCGCTTGTCGAGGGCATCCAGGTGGCGGTGTTCCGCCTCGACGACGGCAGCGTCCACGCCGTCCAGAACCTCGACCCGTTCTCCGACGCGCACGTGATGAGCCGCGGGATCACCGGGTCGCGCGGCGAGGTACCCACCATCGCGTCGCCCATCTACAAGCAGGTGTTCTCGTTGCTCACGGGGCAGTGCCTGGTGACGATGGACAAGGCTCCGCAGGCGGGACACGCCGCCGACTTGGCCGTCTACCCCGTGAGCGTCGACAATGGCCAGGTGATCATCCACCTGGTAGGTACTGCATGACGGCACTGTTCGGTCTCGACCTGCGCGGGCGGCGCGTGGTCGTGGCGGGCGGTGGCTCCGTCTCCGCACGGCGCGTGCGCCGCTTTGTGTCCGAGGGCGCCCACGTCACCGTGGTCGCCCCCCAGATCGACGCCGATCTCGAGCGCCACGCCCTTCACGGGGACGTGACCCTGGTGCGTCGCGGCATCGAGGAGTCCGACCTGGACGGGGCGTGGTTCGTGCTCGCGGCCACCGACGACAAGGCGCTCAACGACACCGTCGCGCGGTGGGCAGAGTCCCGCCGCATCTGGTGCATCGACGCCTCGGATGCGTCGCGCGGGACGGCGCGCCAGGCGGCAGCGAGCCGCCACGGGGAGATCACCATCGGCGTGCTGTCGACCGGCGCCCCCGACCCCGGCCGCATCCGTAAGGTGCGCGACCAGATCGCGCAGCGCCTCGACGCGGGCGAGATGGACATGCGGCGCGAGCGCGAGGGCGCCGGCCGGGTCATCCTCGTCGGCTCCGGCCCTGGCGACCCCGGGCTCATCACCGTGCGCGGCCGCCAGGCCCTCGCTGAGGCCGATGCCGTGGTCACCGACCGCCTTGGCGCCACCGAGCTGCTCGTCACGGTGCCCTACGACGTCGAGGTCATCAACGTCGGCAAGAGCCCCACCCATCACCCCGTCCCGCAGCACGAGATCAACCGGATCCTCGTGGAGCTTGCCCAGCAGGGAAAGACGGTGGTGCGCCTCAAGGGCGGCGACCCGTACGTGTTCGGCAGGGGCGGCGAGGAGGTCCACGCGTGCCTCGAGGCGGGCGTGGACGTCGAGGTCGTCCCTGGAGTCACCTCCGCGCTGTCCGTTCCCGCGCTCGTGGGCATCCCCGTGACCCAGCGCGGCGTCGCGACCTCGCTGCTCGTGACGACGGGCCACGCCGGGGCCGACCGCGCGGCCGTCGCGGCGATGGCGGCCGGCGCGACGGTGGTGTTCCTCATGGGGGTGAGCGCCCTGGAGCAGATCGTCGAGTCCGCCCGCGGCGCCGGCTGCTCGGGCGAGACCGCCGTCGCGATCGTCGAGAACGGCTCCACCTCACGGGAGCGCGTGACGCGCGGCACCCTTGACGACATCAGCGTTATCGCGAGGGAAACAGGGGTGAAACCTCCGGCGATTATCGTCGTGGGCGACGTCGCACGACCGGGCCTGCTGGCCTCAGCGGTCGCGGCGACGCCCGATCCGAAGGGGGACTGAATGACCGACGCGGGGGAGCCCCTCACCGGGTGCGTGATGGTCATCACGGCCGATCGTCGCAAGCGCGAGCTCGCGTCAGCGCTCGAGCGCAGGGGGGCGACAGTGCGTCACGCCGCCGCGCTCAGCACCATTCCTCACCTCGACGACGCCCGCCTCCTCGAGGACACGCGCGCCGTCATCGCGAACCCTCCCGACGTGGTCGTGGCGACCACGGGCATCGGCTTTCGCGGATGGGTCGAGGCGGCCGATGCCGCGGGCCTCGCCGAGGACCTGCTCGCCGCCATGCGCGGCGCGCGCCTGATCGCGCGCGGGCCCAAGGCTCGCGGCGCGATCCAGCAGCAGGGCCTCGAGGCCGACTGGGTGGCGGAGTCCGAGACGGCGGCCGAGCTGCGCGACTACCTGCTCGCCGAGGGGGTCGAGGGTCTCAACATTGCTGTGCAGCACCACGGCAACGGCTCCGACGGCCTCGACGAGGCCTTCGCGGGTGCCGGCGCCACCGTGCAGTCGCTCGTGGTCTACGGCTGGGGCCCGCCCGTGGACCCCGAGCCGCACCTCGCCATGATCGAGGCGGCGGCGTCAGGCTGCGTCGACGCCGTGCTGTTCACCTCCGCGCCGGGCGCGAGCGCGTGGCTCGCGGGGGTGGACGATGCGGGGCACCGGGACGCGATTGCGGCCCGCGCCGCGACGGGGGAGCTGGTGCTCGCCTGCGTGGGCCCCGTGACGGCCGCGCCGCTCATCGATGCCGGCCTCGTCGCACACTGGCCCGACAGGTGGCGGCTGGGGGCCCTCGTCCGCGAGCTGGTCAAGCATTACAGCGAGAACACCGCCGCGCTGGCCACCCCCGACGGCGGCCTCGTGATGCGGGCCACCGCCGCCCTCCTCGACGGGCGCGTCCTGCCGCTGACGCCCACGGGTCTCGAGATTCTGCGCGCGCTCGCCACGGCGCGCGGCAACGTGCTGACGCGTGAGCAGTTGGGAGGCCTCCTTCCCGGCGCCCAGGCGGGACCCCATGCGGTCGAGGCCGCGATCAATCGCCTGCGCGAGAATGCCGGGTCCCGCGCCCTGGTGCGCACGGTGGTCAAGCGCGGCTACGCCCTGGCGGTGACAGCATGACCTCTCCCATCCTCATCGCCTGTGGCCACGGCACCCGGTCGGCCGAGGGCCGCGCGACCATCAGCGCCGTGGTGGACCAGTTGCGCGAGGCCACGGGCCTCGATGTCCGCGAGGCCTACGTTGACGTGCACGGACCCGAGCTCGCTGACGTGGTCGCGGGGGTCGAGGCGGGCGAGGGCGTGAGCGCCGTCGTGGTGCCGCTCCTGCTCGCGGGCGGCTATCACGTGTACGTCGACATCGCCAACGCCGTGGCCGAGCGCCAGGACGTGCTCGCCGCCCATGCGCTGGGGCCCGACGGGCGCCTGCTCGACATCGTTCACCAGCGCCTCGAGGAGGCAGGCGTGCCCGAGGACGCGACGGTGGTGCTCGCAGCTGCCGGATCCTCCGACCCCCGCAGCCAGGCGGACACCGCCGCCGCCGCCGAGCTCCTGCGCGAGCGCTGGGGAGGCCCGGTCCGCGTCGGCTACGCCGCCGGCATGAAGCCGTCGGTGGCCGATGCCGTCGCCGACGCCAGGGTCAACGGCGAGGACGGCGTTGTCGCCGTCGCGTCGTACCTCCTGGCTCCGGGCCTGTTCCAGCGCCGGCTCGAGGAGGCCGGCGCCGACTACGTGACGCCCCCGCTCGCTCCTCACCCGACGCTTCTCGAGATCGTCGCCGACCGCTTCGCCGATGTCCTCGGCACCTGACGCGTTCGCCCGCCAGCGCGGCCTCGCCGGGTTCGGAGACGAGGGCCAGCGCGCCCTCGCCGGGGCACGGATCGTCATCGTGGGGGTCGGCGGACTCGGCTGTCCCGCCGCGCAGTACCTCGCCGCCGCCGGCGTGGGCGCGCTCACGCTCGTCGACTCGGACCACGTGTCCGCGTCCAACCTCCACCGCCAGATCCTGTTCGGCCCCGACGACGTGGGCCGGCTCAAGGTCGACGCGGCCGCCGAGGCGCTGGGCCGCCAGGCCCCCGGGTGCGCCGTGACTGCCGTGCCCGAGCGCCTCACCGCCGCCACCGCATCGGCCCTCCTCACGGGCCACGACGTGGTGGTCGACGCGACCGACACCATGCCAGTGCGGCGAGCCATCGAGGCCGCGGCCCATGCGCTGACCATCCCCGTGAGCTGGGGCGCGGTGCAGGGTTGGCACGGGCAGGTCACCGTGTTCGACCACGGCCACCGCCTTGGCGACGTGTTCCCCGGACCGGACGCCCTCGACCTCGACACGTGCGACGGCGGGCCCGTGCTGGGCACCGTGTGCGGCCAGGTGGGGGCCGCGATGGCGGGAGAGGCGGTCAGGCTCGTCGCGGGGGTCGGCGTGTCACTCGCTGGCACGCTCGCTATCGTCGACGGCAGGACCGGGCGGTGGCGCGACGTGGCGCTGACGCCCGCCGCCGGCACCTGAATTTCACCGATCGGAGGTTCCATGCGCCCCCTGTCCGAGCACCTCGCCGAGGCCGTCTCGCTCGTCAGCCCCCTTCCCGCCGAGCGGGTGCCGCTGCTGGACGGCATGGACAGGGTGCTCGCCGAGGACGTCATCGCGACGCTCGACGGGCCGGCGTTCGATAACTCGGCAATGGACGGCTACGCCGTACGGGTGGCCGATGCTGTGGCGGGCGCCGTCCTGCCGGTCGCGGCCGACATCCCCGCAGGTAGCGGCCTTCCCGCGGCGCTCGCGCCGGGCTCCGCGGCGCGCATCATGACGGGCGCGCCGCTGCCCGCGGGGGCCGATGCTGTGGTGCCCGTCGAGGCCACGGACGGCGGCGTCGTGACCGTCGAGATCCGCGAGGACGCCGTCGTGGGCGCCCACATCAGGCGCCGCGGCGAGGACGTGCGGGTGGGCGACGTGGTGGTCGCGGCCGGCGTCGCGCTGGGCTCCTGGCAGCTCTCGGCCGCAGCGTCCGCCGGCGCGGCCGAGATCGCGGTGCGTGCGCGCCCCCGCATCGCTGTGCTCACCACTGGCGACGAGTTGGTGGATCCCGGCACCACGCCGGGCCCGGGCCAGATCGTGGACTCCAACACCACGCTGCTGGCGGCCATGGTGAAGGGCGTGGGAGGCATCCCCGTGATCCTTCCGCGCGCGGGAGACACCCCCGAGGCGGTGCTGGCGTCCCTCGAGGGCGTCGAGGTCGACCTCATCGTCACCGCCGGCGGTGCCTCCGTGGGGGCGTACGACCCGGTCAAGGCCGCGCTCGCGGACCGTGGCGTGGGCTTCCACGCCGTCGCCATGCAGCCGGGCAAGCCTCAGGGCCTCGGCACCTACCGCGGCATCCCCGTCGCGTGCCTGCCGGGAAACCCCGTGTCGGTGGCCGTGACGTTCTCCGTGGTGGTGGGCGCCATGATGCGCGCGATGCTGGGCGCCCCCGAGCCGTCGATCCCGACGGCGCCAGCGGCCGTCGGCTGGGCGTCCCCGCCGGGGCGGGCGCAGTTCGTCCCCGCGGTGTTCGACCCCAACGGCGCGCTGCGCCCGGCCACGGCGGGAGGCTCGCGCTCGCACCTCGTGGCGTCGCTGGCCAAGGGACGCGTGCTCGCCGTCGTCCCGGCCGAGGTGGACGAGGTGCTGCCCGGCGATACCGTCAGCTTCATGCTCAGCCACCTGGAGATCCTGTCGTGACCGACTTCACCCACCTGGACGCGCGGGGACACGCCCGCATGGTCGACGTCACGGACAAGCAGCCGACGGTGCGCGCGGCGACCGCCGAGGCGTTCGTCGCCTGCGCGGCGCCCGTCGTGGCCGCGCTGCGGGACGGATCGGTGCCCAAGGGCGACGTGCTCGCCGTGGCGCGCGTCGCGGGGATCGCGGCGGCGAAGCGGACCCCCGAGCTGCTGCCGCTCGCCCACGTCATCGGCGTCCACGGCGTGACGGTCGACGTCGCTGTCGAGGACGACGGCGTGCGCGTGACGGCGACCTGCCGCACCGCGGACCGCACCGGCGTGGAGATGGAGGCACTCACGGCCGCGTCCGTGGCCGCCCTCAACGTGGTCGACATGGTCAAGGGCCTCGACAAGTCCACCTCCATCCGCGACGTACGCCTGCTGTCCAAGCGGGGCGGCAAGTCGGGGGACTGGAACCGGTCGTGACCCCCGCAGCCCCCGCGGTCGACGCCATCGTCCTGGCGGGAGGGCGCGCGTCGCGGCTCGGGGGAGCCGACAAGGGGGCGCTCGTGCTGGGCGGCGACACGCTCCTCGCGCGGGCCATCGACGCCGCCGCCGATGCGCGGGCCCTCGTGGTCGTCGGCCCGCCCGGCGTGGCGCCGGAGGACATGCTGAGCGTGCGGGAGGACCCGCCGTTTGCGGGACCCGTCGCCGCGATCGCCGCGGGACTCGAGGCACTGCCGTCGCCGCCGGCCGAGCGTGTCCTGGTGCTCGCCTGCGACATGCCGTACGCCGCCGAGGCAGTGCCGTCCCTGCTCGCCTCCGCCTCCGGGGACGGGACGTGGGCCGTCGACACGGACGGGCGCGTCCAGCCGCTGCTCGCGGTCTACCGGCGCGCCGCGCTCGCGGCCGCCCTCGCGGGGCTCGACTCGATGGTGGACGTGTCGATGCGTCGCCTCACCGCGGGCCTGTCGATGACGGCGGTGCCGGTGGTTCGCGCAGCGACGGATGCCGACACCTGGGAGGATGTGGAACGACTGCGGAAGGAACTGTCATGACCAACACCCAGCTTGACCTGTGGGTCGAGGCTCTCGCCGGCGAACTCGGCATCGACACCGCGGTGGTCGACATCGACCGGCTGCTCGACTCTGCGCGGGACGCCGCCCACGCCGTCGCGCGTCCCAGCGCGCCCCTCACCACGTTCCTCATTGGCTACGCGGTGGGCCAGGCGGCCAACCGTGAGGACGGTTTCGACGAGGGCGCCGCCATGGAGGCCTTCGACCTCGCCGTCGCCACCGCCGCGCGCCTCACCGAGGAGTGGACCGAGGAGATGCCCGGCTGATGGCGACGGTGCGGCTCTTCGCCGCGGCAGCCGAGGCGGCCGGGGTCGACGAGGCCGTCGTGACGGGCGCCGCCACCGTGGGCGAGCTGCGCACGCGGCTGACCGACCGCTTCGGTGACGACCTCGCGCGCGTCCTGCGCCAGTGCTCGATCATCGTCGACCGCGTGCGCGCTGACGACCACGCCCCCGTGGGTGACGGCTCTCTCGTCGACGTGCTGCCGCCGTTCGCCGGGGGATAGGCGCCCTACGCGGCGTAGCGATCCGTTCCCGCGGCCACCGTGCACCGCACCGCCGCGCCGCGGCCGAGGAGCCTGGGGTCGACCGTGACCGGGTCGACGTCGCACGCCAGCGTGCCCTGCTCGACGTCGATCCACAGCCGCACGGACTCGCCGTGGGCCTCGACCCGCGCGACGGTGCCCGCGAGCCCCTCGTCGCCGGAAGCGAGCCGGACCTGGCCCGGGCGGGGCGCGCTGAGGGTGCCGTCGGCGTGACGCAGCAGGCCGCGACCCGCGAGCCTCGCGGTGAAGTCGTGGCGGGGGCGCGTAAGCACCTGGGCCCGCGGGCCGCTCTCGGCGAGCGTGCCCTCGTGCATCACCATCACGTCGTCGGCGAGCATCGCGGCGTCCAGCAGGTCGTGCGTCGCGATCACCGCGGTGACGTTGCGCAGGACGTCCACGAGCAGGGTACGCATCGCGCCCGCCGCCTCCACGTCGAGCGCCGACAGAGGCTCGTCGAGCAGGAGCACCTGGGGCTGCGTGGCGAGCGCCCGGGCGAGGGCTACCCGCTGAGCCTGGCCGCCGGACAGGGCGTGGGCGGGCTTGTCGGCGAGGCTCGATGCCCCGACGCGCTCGAGCCAACCGCGGGCCTGTTCCCGCGCGGCGCGGCGCGACAGCCCGCGGGCGCGTGGGCCGAACGCGACGTTGTCCAGCACGCTCATTCCCGCGAAGAGCGCGGGGTCCTGCGTGAGCAGGGTGAGGGGCCTCCGATGCGGGGGCAGCCACGTGCGGCCGTCCTGGCACACGGTGGCGCGCTCCTCGCCAAGGGTGACGGTGGCATCGGGCGCCCGCAACAGCCCTGCGGCGACGGCAAGCAGTGTCGACTTCCCCGACCCATTCGGCCCCAGCAGGGCGACGGTGCTGCCGGGCTCGACGCCGAGGCGCGCGTCGACGCCGCGCTCGGGCACCCGGGCGGCGACCTCGAGCCTCACGCGGCGCGCTCCGTGACGCGGCGCGCGGCACGCGCCGAGCCGCCATAGGCCAGCGCCACCACCGCGAGCGACACCAGGACGAGGACCAGGGCGAGCGCCACCGCGGCATCGGCGTCGATCTCGCGCTGGAGGTAGATCTCCAGCGGCACCGTACGGGTGACGCCCTCGAGCGACCCGGCGAACGTGAGGGTCGCGCCAAACTCGCCTAGGGCGCGGGCGGCGGCGACCACCAGCCCCGACACGAGCGCGGGCCACACCCGGCGCAGCGTCACGTGAGTGAGCGTGAACCATGGGCCCGCGCCGAGCGTCGCGGCGACCTCTTCGTGCCGCGTGCCGTCCGCGCGCAGCGCCGCCTCGAGGCTCAGCACCAGGAACGGCAGTGCCACGAAGGCCTGGGCGAGGACCACTGCCGTGGTGGAGAAGGCGATGTCGACGCCGAGGGCCTCGAACGTACCCCCCAGCAGTCCGCGCTTGCCGAAGGCGTAGAGCAGGCCGAGGCCGCCGACCACGGGCGGCAGCACGAGCGGCGCGAGCACGAGCGTGCGCACCAGCGTCCTGCCGCGGAAGTCCACGCGCGCGAGCAGCACGGCGAGCGGCACCCCCAGCACGAGCACCAGGAGCGTCGAGGCGGTCACGGTGCGCGCCGACAGCGCCAGCGCGGCGAGGGCACTGTCGGAGGTGATGAGCGTCGGCAGCTCCGCCCACGGCACCCGCGAGACGAGCCCCGCGAGCGGCAGCAGGATGAGACCCGCGCCGATCGCGGCAGGGACGAGAAGCCAGCGCGGGGCGCCGAACGTCACGCGGGACCGAACCCGTAGGAGGCCAGCGTGGCCTCGCCCTCGTCGGACAGCACCGCCGCGATGAACTGGTCGGCGAGCTCGGGCTCGGCAGCCTGAGCGAGGCGAGCGATGGGGTAGCTCGTGCCCGCGGCGGCGGCCACATCCTCGCCGCCGCCCAGCGGGACCGCCTCCGCCTCGCCCCCCGAGCCGGCGACGTCGGTCGTGTACACGAGGCCCGCATCGGCCTGACCGGAGGTGACCTTCGCGAGCACGTCCGTGACGGACTGCTCCTCGCTCACGGGGGACAGGGTGACTCCCGCTGCCTCCTCGACGCCCGCGGCCACGGCGCCGCAGGGCACGGGTGCGGCGCACACGACGACGTCGAGGGCCTGGTCGTCCAGGTCGTCGAGACCCGTGATGCCGGCCGGATTGCCGGCGGGCACGGCGATGGTGAGCGTGTTGGTGGCGAAGGTGACGGGCGGCTCGGCGAGCTCCTCGTCGGTGACGACGGTCATCTGGGCCTGGTCGGCCGAGGCGAAGACGTCGCCGGGCGCGCCCTCGATGATCTGGGTGGCAAGGCCGGAGGAGCCGCCGACGTTGAGGCGCACTGTCACGCCGGGATGCTCCGCCTCGAAACCGGCCGCGATGTCCGTCATGGCGGCGGTCAGCGAGGCGGCCGCATGCACGGTGATCTCCCGGGTGTCAGTGGCGCTGGCCGATGCCCCCGCGTCGGCCCCCGCGGTGCAGCCCGCGAGGAGTGCGGCGGCCGCGGCCCCGGCCGTGAGGGCTGCGAGTCGCGCCGTCACGCGGACGCCTGCGGGCGCTCGACGATCACCGTCGTGGACTTCACCACTGCGGTGGCGACGACCCCGGGTTCGAGGCCGAGGTCGTCCACCGCCTCGGTACTCATGAGGGAGACGATGCGGTGCGGGCCGCAATGCAGCTCGACCTGAGCCATGACCGCGTCCTTCACGACGCGCGTGACGATGCCGACCAGCTGGTTGCGGGCGCTGCGCGCCATCCCCGATCCGTCCGTGGTGGCGCGGGCACGCTCGGCGGCGTGGCGCGCCACGTCGGCGCCGTCGATCAGCACCCGGCCGGCGCCGTCCTTGACGGTGGCGACGGCCTCGGCGTCGATCCAGCGGCGCACGGTGTCGTCGGACACGCCCAGCAGCGAGGCGGCCTCGGTGATTCGCAGATGCGGCATGAATCAGACGTTAGTGCCGCATCTGCGGGCGAAACAAGCCAGAAATGCCTCAGCCGCCGATGGCGCTCATGGGCCGGTCGGGCTGCAGGAAGCCGGGGTCGTCGATGTCGTGGCCGGGCCTCTTGAGCCGCAGGTTCGCGGCGATCGCGTCCGCGAGGTCCGCGTCGGTGCCGCCGCCGCGCAGCAGCCCCCGCAGGTCTGACTCCTCGCGGGAGAACAGGCATGCGCGGAGCTGGCCGTCCGCGGTGAGGCGCACTCGGTCGCACGTCCCGCAGAACGGCGCCGTCACAGACGCGATGACGCCCACCGAGGCGGCGGTGCCGGCGATGTCCCACACCTGGGCCGGGGCGGCGCCGCGGTCGCCGCGCTCGACGAGGGTCCACTCGGCGCGCAGGGACGCGAGGATCTCCTCGCCCGTGACCATCTCCTTGCGGTCCCAGGTGTGGCCGCCGTCGAGCGGCATCTGTTCGATGAACCGCATCTGGTAGCCGTGGTCCACGCAGAAGCGCGTGAGGTCCGCGACCTCGTCGTCGTTGACGCCGCGCATGGCGACGGCGTTGATCTTGATGGGGCTGAGCCCGGCCGCGTCGGCCGCCGCGATGCCCGCGAGGGTCTCGACAAGCTTGTCGCGGCGGGTGAGCTCAAGGAAGCGGTCGCGGCGCAGGGTGTCGAGCGACACGTTGACGCGTGTGAGGCCGGCGTCGACGAGGCGCGAGGCGAGCTGCGGAAGGCGCAGGGCGTTGGTGGTGAGGGAGATCTCGGGACTGCCGCCGGGGCCGGTGAGGTGGGCAAGGCGGTCCACGACGTCGACCACGTCCGCGCGCAGCAGGGGCTCGCCGCCCGTGAGGCGGATCTCCTCGATCCCCATCTCGACCGCGACGCGCGCGATGCGAACGATCTCGTCGGTGCTGAGCATCGTGTCGCGCTGCAGCCACGGCACGCCGTCGGCCGGCATGCAGTAGGTGCACCGCAGCGAGCATCGGTCCGTCAGCGAGATGCGCAGGTCCCTGTGCACGCGCCCGAACCTGTCGGTCAGCCCCGCGTGCGTCACGAGATTCCCACCCAGGTGTGCGAGCCGTCGGCGAGGATCTCTCGCTTCCAGATGGGCGCCTCCGCCTTGACGCGCTCCACGAGGTCCCGGCAGGCCTCGAACGCCTCGGCGCGGTGAGCGGAGGACACCGCCGCGACGATCGCGGCCTCTCCCACGCCCAGGCGGCCGATGCGGTGGCTGAGCGCCGCTCGCACTCCGCCCGCGGCGGTGAGGGAGGCGGCGATCCCGGCGAGGACCTCGCCGGCGTCAGGGTGGGCCGAGTACTCGAGGACCACCACCTCACCGTCCACCGAGGGGTCGTGGTCGCGGACAAGGCCCACGAAGGTCGCGACGGCGCCGTCCGCGCTGGTACTCACGGCGGCGACGTGCTCCATAAGGTCGAGCGGCTCCTCGGTGATGCGGGCGATCAATGGTCCGCCCCGTCCACCTGGGCGACGAGGTGGCCCAGCAGCGGCAGGAGGGCGGCGACGCCGTCCCTGGCCGCCCCCTGCGAGCCGGGAAGGTTGACGATCACCGCACGCTGGGGGGCCGCCGTGATGCCGGCGAGGCCTCGGCTCACTGCCGCCATCGGGGTGGCATGGGCGCCCTCGCGGCGCAGCAGTTCGGGGATGCCGGGCAGGTCCCGCTCGAGAAGGGGCGCGGTGGCCTCGGGGGTGAGGTCGCGCGGTGCGACGCCAGTGCCGCCTGTGGTGAGGATCACGCGCGCGCCGGAGGCTCGGGCGGCAACGATGGCGTCGCGGACGCTCTCGACGCCATCGGGGACGATGCTCACGGCCACGCTCGCGCCGGCCTCGGTCAACGCGGCCGCGATGGTCGGGCCGGACGAGTCGGCGGCGGTGCCGCTCGCGCGTCGGTCGGACACGGTGATCACGGCGGCGGTGACGCCGGACAGGTCGCTCGGCATGGGTCCTCCCGGGCTGGTGAGTCTGTCACGGTACGCGGTCCCCGCGACGCCCGTGTGGCGGGCGCCTCACGACGCGCCGCACGCGGCCGTGAGGACGTCAGCCGGTGGTGGTGTCGGTGGTCGGGTTGTCGTCCCCGTCGAGGGCGTCGAACACCTCGTCGTAGAGCAGGGCGTGGACCTTTTCGACGTCGGGGATGTCGTCGAACTCCAGCGGGTCGTCGGATGCCGACTCGATGATGAGCGTTCCCGTGCGGAACAGGCGGTCCACCAGGCCGTGGCGGAACTGCACGGTGTTGATGCGCTGCAGGGGGATGTCGATTCCCGTCTTGGTGAACACGCCGGTGCGGAAGATCACGCGGCGATCCGTGATGACGAAGTGCGTGGTGCGCCACCGGATCCAGGGTGCGACTGCCAGCCATGCGACGAGCACCACGCCGAGGACGCCGAGGATGATCGCGATCCAGTTCTCCGCGGTGTCGCTCCAGTGGGTGGACGCCAGCCACCACCACACGAGGATCACTCCCGCGATCGCGAGCAGCGAGACCGCGATGGGCCAGAAGAGCGCCTTCCAGTGCGGATGACGGTCGACGACCACGGCCTCGTCGGGGGCAAGCAGTCCGCGCGGGTATCCCATGGCGCCACTGTACTGAGCGGTGTCGTCGGCAGGAAGAGCGGCCGGCCACAGCATCGGCCGCGCGCAATCGACACGACACATTGCTGCCACGCGAGAGACATGATTCCTGGTTAGCGTGGGGGTCATGAGCGAAGCTGCTACCCCCTGGAGCGGGTATACCCCCGCCGCGGCGTGGGACGAGGCGATGGATCTGCACGGCACGGTGCGCGAGCACTACCGGCACGTCTATGCCGAGATCGACAGGATGAGTGGCGACGACCTGTACTCCAGGGCGGAGGCGCTCGCGTCGACCTACCTGGCCCAGGGAGTCACGTTCGATCATGCCGGTGAGGAGCGGCCGTTCCCGCTGGACATCGTTCCGCGCGTCGTGGGCTCGGACGAGTGGGACATCATCTCGCCGGGCGTCGCGCAGCGCGTGCGCACCCTCGAGGCGTTCCTGGCGGACGTCTACGGCTCGCAGCGGTGCGTGACGGACGGCCTGGTGCCGCGCCGGCTCATTGCCTCCAGCCAGTACTACTACCGGCAGGTCGCCGGGGTGGAGCCTGCGAACGGCGTGCGCGTGCACGTGGGAGGCATCGACCTGGTGCGCGACCAGCACGGCATCTGGCGTGTGCTCGAGGACAACGTGCGCGTTCCCTCGGGAGTGAGCTACGTGCTGTCTAACCGGCGCGCGATGAGCCAGATGTTCCCGGAGATGTTCGGCGCGATGGGCATCCGCCCGGTCCTGGAGTACTCGCGGCGGCTGCGCTCCGCCCTCGCCAAGTCCGCGCCCGAGGGGGTCGACGATCCGACCATCGTGGTGCTCACGCCGGGCGTCTACAACTCGGCCTACTACGAGCACTCCCTGCTGGCCCGCACCATGGGCGTGGAGCTGGTCGAGGGCCGCGACCTGGAGACCGTCAACGGGCGCGTGTACATGCGCACCACGGCGGGAAGGCGGCGCGTGGACGTGATCTACCGGCGCGTCGACGACGACTACCTCGACCCGGTGCAGTTCCGCCCCGACTCGGCGCTGGGGGCGCCCGGTCTGGTCAACGCCGCTCGTCAGGGAAACGTCACGATCGCCAACGCGATCGGCAACGGCGTGGCCGACGACAAACTCATCTACACGTACATGCCCGAGCTCACGCGCTACTACCTCGAGGAGGAGCCGATCCTCCCCAACGTCGACACATGGCGACTCGAGGAGCCGGCCGCGCGCGAGGAGGTCCTCGACAGGCTCCACGAGCTGGTCGTGAAGCCCGTCGATGGCGCGGGAGGCAAGGGGGTGCTGATCGGACCCAAGGCGTCGGCGGCCGAGCTCGCGGCGGCGAAGGATCAGATCAGCGCCGACCCGCGCGGCTGGATCGCGCAGCCCGTGGTGCAACTGTCCACGGTGCCGACGCTGACGGAGGATGGGCTCGAGCCGCGCCACGTGGACCTGCGCCCGTTCGCGATTAACGACGGGGACGACGTCTGGGTGCTGCCCGGCGGCCTCACGCGCGTGGCACTCGAGCGCGGCCAGCTCATCGTGAACTCGTCGCAGGGCGGGGGATCCAAGGACACCTGGGTGCTGGGAGGGGTGCGAGACCGCACGCCCCGCCAGGCGCCCGAGGCGAAGGTCGAGTTCGGCGGCATGCACGCGGTGCCTCAGACCGCCCACCCCGAGGACGTCGTCGCGGGCCAGCAGCAACAGCAGCAGCAACAACAGCAGCAGCGCGAGGACGGGGGAGCGTCATGCTGAGCCGCATCGCCGAGTCCCTGTTCTGGATCGGGCGCTACGTGGAGCGCGCGGACAACACCGCGCGGCTCCTCGACGTGCACCTCAACGTGCTGCTCGAGGACCCGTGGGTCGACGAGCCCAGCGCCAACGCCTCCATCCTCACCGTGATGAGTGCCGAGGCCGACGGGCCGGTGTCGCGCACCGACGTGCTGCATCGGCTCGCATTCGACCGCGAGGCGACATCGTCGATCGCCGGCTCGCTGATGGCGGCACGCGAGAACGCGCGCCGGGCACGCGAGGTCATCTCGACCGAGGTGTGGGAGTCGCTCAACACCACCAGGATGGAGCTGTCGCGCTGGTCGCAGGCGGCGCGTCCGCACGAGTACTTCGTGTGGGTGCGCGAACGCACCGCGGTGGTGCGGGGCCTCGCCTCCGCGACCACGTCCCGCGACGACGCATGGCACTTCCTCGAGCTGGGCCGCTCCCTGGAGCGGGCGGACATGATCGCGCGCCTGCTCATGACGCGGTCGCTCGACGGCACCGCGGGACCCGACTGGACCACGCTGCTGCGCACCTGCTCGGCCCACGAGGCCTACCTGCGCACCGTGCGCGCGCTCGTGACCGAGGAACGCGCCGCCGAGTTCCTGCTGGTGGACCGGCTGTTCCCGCGCTCCATCGCGTACAACCTCGACATGGCCGAGTCGATCCTGGCGGACATCGAGGGCTCGTCGCGCTCGCGGACGCTCGCCGGGCGTGCCCAACTGGCGCTCGGGCGGGCGCGCACCAACCTCGAATACTCGGCGGTGAGGGAGATCCTCGACGACCTGCCGTTCCAGATGCAGGCAGTGCAGAAGGCCTGCGCCACGGCATCGGACATCATCCGTGACCGCTACTTCCTTCCCGACGCCACCGTCGTGTGGAACCAGGAGGCACTGTGACCACGCTGCGCATCGAGCACCGCACGCACTTCCGGTATGCGGCGGACGTCGGCTCGTCGTACAACGAGGCGCGCGTGACGCCCGCGTGGCTGCCACGCCAGCGCGTTCTCGACTCCACCGTCGACATCTCCCCGGTGTCGTCGCGCTCGTCGTACCGCGACTACTGGGAGTGCGACGTCACGACGTTCGAGGTGCTGCAGCCGCATCGGTCCCTCACCGTGGACAGTCGCTCCGTGGTCGAGGTGTCGAGCCTGCAGCCGCGCGGCGAGAAGGCCGGCTGGGAGGCGCTCCAGGGGCCCCGGTTTCAGGACCTGTTGTGCGAGTACCTCGAGAACTCCGCGACAACGGCCCCGCCGGAGGACCTCGCGCAGTTCGCGCTCGACGCGTCGCACCGCAACGGTCCCGAGGCCACGGCGCGCGCCATCTGCGAGTACCTGCACAGCGAACTGAACTACGTGCCGGGCGCCACGACGGTGCACACGGCGGCGACGGAGGCGTGGGAGGCGCGGTCGGGAGTCTGCCAGGACTTCGCGCAGCTGGCTCTCGGGGCGCTGCGGTCGGTGGGCATCCCCGCGCGGTACGTCTCGGGCTACCTGCACCCCAAGCGCGATGCCGAGATCGGCGAGACCGTCGCTGGAGAGAGCCACGCCTGGGTCGAGTGGTGGACCGGGGAGTGGACCGGCTTCGATCCCACCAATGACCGCGAGGTGGGCGACCACCACGTCATCGTGGGTCGCGCCCGCGAGTATCGCGACGTGCCGCCGCTGTCGGGGGTCGTCGCCGGTTCCACCGAGAAGCTCGACGTCACGGTGAAGGTTACCCAGATCGCGTGAGGCCCGGCGCGGGGCTCAGCCCTGGTGCTCCAGGTGCCAGGGCTCGGGCTTCGCGCCCCCCGGGGACGCCCACTCGGGAAGCGCCCAGTCGAACCGTGGCGCGTTCTCGATGAGCCACGCGTAGGCCTCGCCGCCGTACCCGCCGGGTAAGCCCGACGCGTTGAGGTCGATCGCCGCGCCCCAGCCGTGCTGAGACGTGCCCGGTCGCGCCGCCATGCGTCCCTTGGTGGCGCGCGCCACCACCTGGCCCGTCAGGTCGCGGTACGAGTCGGTGATCGTGATGTGGGAGCCGAAGCGGTCGTGGAACGCGGCGTCGAGCAGGTCGAGGTCAGCTGCGGCGTGACACGACAGGCGATGGTCCTCGTCCCACGGCAGGACGCACAGGGCGGTGTCGGGAAGGAGCCCGTTGCGGGTGCCCACGAGCGTCGGCACGTCCTCGCCTGTGTACCCGATGCGTTCGGCGAGCGTGGGGGAGTCCGTGAGCGGAATTCCCTCGCTCACCACCTCGAACAGAAGCTGCGCGAGCTCGCCGCGGGTGAGGGTGTCGCCGGCGGCGGCGTCGACGGCGTCGCCATCGGGGTCGGCCACGCCGAGGCTCTCGAGCCACTGGGTCGAGGTCTCGAACTCCGTCGGCACCTTGAGGGGCTCGAAGGACAGCCCGGGGACGAAGACGATGCGGCGCTCGCCCGCGACGCGGTGGAGCGCGAGAGCCACCTCGCCCCGCGTGGTCGCGGCGTCCGGCGCGAACTCGTCGCCGCCGCCGGCGAGGTCCACGTCGTTCGCCGCGAGCCAGGCGATCTCGATCAGCGCGGGAGCGTCGTCCTCCAGGTCCGCGTAGGGAGGCTCGGCCGGCGGCACCTGATACGGCATCCCCGCCGCCCGGTAAAGGAAGGCCGCGAGGTCCGTGCGGGTCGCGTCATCGTCCGCACGGAAGGCGTCGTCGTCCTCGGCAAGGCCCCAGCCCAATCCCGCGCCAAGCGTCGCGAGCCATCCGATGGCCTCCGCGTACGGGGTGAAATGGGGGTCTCCCTTGACCGCGGACACGTCGCCGAACGTGGTGCGCGGCGTGGTCGCCGACCACAGCCCTGGCGAGGCGTAGGCGGAGGCGGTGGGGGACGGCTCGGTGGGGGTGTCGGTGTCCTCGTCGGCCGTGGTGCCGGCGTCGGGGCCGGCGCTCGCGGACGGCTCCGGGGTGGCGCTGGGGTCCGGCTCTGCGGTGCCGCTGGGGCGAGGGGAGGGCTCGGCCGTCGCGCTCGGCTGGGGCGTCGCCGTGCCGGTGGGTTGGGGCGTCGACGTGCCGGTGGGCTGGGGCGTCGCCGTGGCGGACGTCTCCGGCGTCGGGCTCGCGGTGCCGGCGGACTGGCTTGTCGACGACTCCGGCGTCGGTTCCGCGCTGGGGGTGGCCGATGCGGGTCCCGCCACGGCGAGAGCCGCCACGATCGCGGCGGTCGCCGCCACCGAGACGGCCCGCGTCGCGCGGGTCCACCAGCCCTGCCGCATCGTGCGCTCCTCCGGCCACGGGGGCCGTTTCCCGCGCCATCGTTCAAGAGTCGCACCGGGGACGCGATCTGTCCCGGCGAACGGCGAAACCGGCCCCCGCATCGGCCCCGTACACGGCGCGCCTGCGCGCCGATAGAATCCTGTGCGTGACTTCTGCGCCCGAGACCGACGAGACCAGGTACGACTTCCGCGCCATCGAGGAGCGCTGGCTTCCCGTGTGGCGCGAGACCCAGCCCTTCCGCTCGGGCGACCCCGACGACACCCGCCCCACCAAGTACGTGCTCGACATGTTCCCGTACCCGTCGGGCGACCTTCACATGGGCCACGCCGAGGCGTACGCGCTCGGCGACGTCATCGCCAGGTACTGGGGCCAGCGGGGCTTCAACGTCATGCACCCCATCGGCTGGGACTCGTTCGGTCTTCCCGCGGAGAACGCCGCGATCAACCGCGGCCTTGACCCGCGCGGCTGGACCGAGGACAACATCGCGCAGCAGCGCTCGTCGATGGAGCGCTACGCGTGCTCGTTCGACTGGGACCGCGTCCTCGCGACCCACCGCCCCGACTACTACCGCTGGAACCAGTGGCTGTTCACGCGCCTGCACGAGAAGGGCCTGGCGTACCGCAAGCACTCCAACGTGAACTGGTGCCCCAAGGACCAGACGGTGCTCGCCAACGAACAGGTGGTCGGCGGCCTGTGCGAGCGCTGCGACACCCCCGTCACCAAGAAGAAGCTGAACCAGTGGTACTTCAAGATCACTGACTACGCGGACCGCCTGCTGGACGACCTCGAGGGCCTCGAGGGGTCGTGGCCGTCCAAGGTCATCGCGATGCAGCGCAACTGGATCGGACGCTCGACCGGTGCCGACGTGGCCTTCGTCATCGAGGGTCGCGACGAGCCCATCGACATCTACACGACGCGTCCCGACACCCTTCACGGCGCCACGTTCATGGTGGTGGCGGCCGACTCCGACCTGGCAGCGGAGCTTGTTGAAGGTGCCGAGGCGTCCGTCGCGGAGGAATTCGCGACCTACGTGGACCAGGTGAAGTCGGCAAGCGAGATCGACCGCCTGTCCACGGAGCGCCCCAAGACCGGCGTGTTCCTGCAGCGCTACGCGATCAACCCCGTCAACGGCGAGCGCCTGCCCATCTGGGCATCGGACTACGTCCTTGCCGACTACGGCCACGGCGCCATCATGGCCGTCCCGGCGCACGACCAGCGCGACCTCGACTTCGCCCGCGCCATGGACCTTCCCGTGCGCGTCGTGCTCGACGTGCGCGGCGAGGACGGCGAGCCGGTGGAGGACCCCGCGGTCTCTGGCGTCGCCGCAGCCGGCGACGGCACGCTGATCAACTCGGGCGCGCTCGACGGCAAGTCGAAGGCCGACGCCATCGAGGCCATCGTCGCGGATCTGGGCGCCGCCGGCACCGGCAAGGCGTCCACGAACTACCGCCTGCGCGACTGGCTGATCTCGCGTCAGCGCTACTGGGGCACCCCCATCCCGATCGTCCACTGCGACGCCTGCGGTGAGGTGCGGGTCCCCGACGACCAGCTGCCCATCGAGCTGCCGCCGGCCGAGGGCCTTGACCTCAAGCCCAAGGGCACGTCGCCCCTGGGTGGAGCGACCGACTGGGTCAACACCGAGTGCCCGTCGTGTGGCGGCCCCGCCCTGCGTGATACGGACACGATGGACACCTTCGTCGACTCGTCCTGGTACTACCTGCGCTACACGTCGCCCGGCAAGACCGACGGCCCCTTCGACCTCGACGCGGTCAAGAAGTGGGCGCCCATCGACCAGTACGTGGGTGGCGTCACGCACGCGATCCTGCACCTGCTGTACTCGCGCTTCTTCACCAAGGCGCTGTTCGACATGGACCTCGTGGACTTCCAGGAGCCCTTCTCGGCGCTGCTGAACCAGGGAATGGTCCAGATGGACGGCTCGGCGATGTCGAAGTCGCGCGGCAACATCGTGCGCCTGTCGGAGCAGCTCGACGAGTTCGGTGTGGACGCCGTCCGCATCACGATGGCGTTCGCCGGCCCGCCCGAGGACGACATCGACTGGGCCGACGTCTCGCCCGGCGCCTCGTCGAAGTTCCTGGCGCGTGCCTGGCGCCTCGCCCGCGACGTGGCCTCCGAGCCGGGGGCCGATGCCGCCGCCGGTGACGCCGCGCTGCGTGCCATCACCCACCGCACCATGGCCGACTGCGCGCAGCTGGTCGAGGGCTTCCGCTTCAACGTGGTGGTCGCCCGCACCATGGAGCTGGTCAACGCGACCCGCAAGGCCATCGACTCGGGTGCCGGCGCCGCCGACCCCGCCGTGCGCGAGGCCGTCGAGGCCGTCTCCGTGCTGCTGAGCCTCTTCGCGCCCTACGTCGCCGAGGACATGTGGTCGATCCTTGGCCACGAGAACGTCGCGACCGCCGGCTGGCTCGAGGTCGACGAGTCGCTCCTCGTGGAGGACACCGTCACCTGCATCGTCCAGGTCAAGGGCAAGGTGCGCGGCCGACTGGAGGTCGCCCCCGACATCACGGAGGACGCGCTGAAGGAGCTCGCGCTGGCCGAGCCGGGTGTCGCGCGTGCCATCGGCGATGCGGGAATCCGCACCGTCATCGTGCGAGCCCCCAAGCTCGTGAACATCGTGACCGCGTAAGGCTCCGCCACAGGGAGCACTGAGATGACCGTCGCCGTCGTCACCGATTCGTCGGCCACACTGCCGGCCGATCTGGTGTCGCGGTGGGGCATCACGGTGGTGCCGCTGCAGGTGGTCGTGGACGGCTCGCCCCGCGCCGAGGGGGTCGAGATCTCCTCCGCGGAGGTGCTGGCGGCGCTGGTGGCCGGGCAAGAGGTGGCGACGTCTCAACCCTCCGTCGAAACCTTCGCGGCGACCTTCAGGCGGCTCGCCGACGACGGCGCCACCTCCATCGTCGCCGTGCTCCTGTCCTCTCGCCTGTCCGGGACCGTGGCGGGGGCACGTCAGGCGGCCGATGCGGTCGCCATTCCCGTCACCGTCGTCGACTCGGCGCAGGTCGCGATGGCGACGGGCTTCGCCGCGCTCGCCGCCGCGTCCGCGGCGTCGGCCGGGCTCGGCCCTCAGGAGTGTGCCGAGCGGGCACGCCAGGTCGCAGCCACCGCGACCTGCACCTTCACCGTCGACACCCTGGAGTTCCTTCGCCGCGGCGGACGTCTGTCCTCGGCGGCCGCCGCGATGGGGCGCATGCTGCAGGTGCGGCCCGTCCTCGACATCGTCGGCGGCGAGGTGGCGGTGGCGGAAAAGGTGCGCTCGACGGCCCGCGCACGTGAGGCCGTGACGCGGCGCGCGCTCGACGCGGCGCAGGCGTGCACCAACCCGGTCTTCGCGGTCCTGACCCTGGGCGGCGACTACGGGGACCAGTGCGTGGCCGAGCTCCCGGCCGGAGCGACGGTGGTGCGGGCCGACGTGGGCGCCGTCCTCGCGGTGCACGCGGGCCCGGGCGCCCTCGCCATCGCGACGGCCGACCTCTCGCTGCCGCCTACCTAAGCCCGCGGCGCCTCGTCCCCAGGACCGGTGCGACGTGGGCGCCGTCCCCATGGTGGGACGGCTCCCACCCCGCGGGAGCGCGGCCGGCCTAGCGTCGACGCATGGATGCCGAACAGCGCGAGACCGATGCCTTGGCCCGGTGGCGCGATAGTGCGTCGGCCGCCGCCGGGCGAGCCTACGAGGCCGCGCACGGCAGGGAGATCGCGGACGAGTCCCGCGGCATGCGCTGGGCGGTCTCGCCACGGGTCGCCATGACCGTGGCGTGTGGCCTCGCCCTCGCCGTCCTGCTCGCGTGGGCGCTCCTGCGTCCCACCGCCGAGTCGCTGGGCCCTGTCCCCGCCGTCGCCGTGTCGCCGACCGTCTCCGCAAGCGTGGGCGCCGTGGCCGAACAGGCGCCGTCCGATGACGGTGGCGCTCACGCGGCGGCGTCAGCGACGGAGGCCCCGATCGTCGTCTACGTCTCCGGAGCCGTCGCGCGGCCCGGCCTCGTGGAACTCGCCGCTGGCGACAGGATCGCCGATGCCGTGGAGGCCGTCGGGGGCGCCCTGCCGGACGCCGACCTCTCGGCGGTGAACCTCGCGCGGGTCCCCGCCGACGGCGAGCAGATCGCCGTGCCGGTCGAGGGCGAAGCGCCCGCGGCGCCCGCCTCGGGTGCGGGCGCGCCGTCGCTGGTGGCGCTCAACTCCGCCGACGCAGCGGCGCTCGAGGAACTCCCCGGCATCGGTCCCGTGCTTGCAGAGAGGATCGTGGCCGACCGCGACGCCAACGGACCCTTCGCGACCGTGGAGGACCTCGCCCGGGTGTCGGGGGTGGGGGATGCCCTCGTGGAGAACCTCGACGGACTCGTCACGATGTGACGCCGCGTCACGACGCGCGGCTCGTCTCCGTCGCCGGCGGGGCATGGTGTGGAGCCGCGCTCGCCGTCGTGGGGCCGCCGGGAGGGGTCGCCCGCGGCGTTTTCGTGGCCCTCGTCATCGCGGTGGGCGCGCTGGTCGCGGCCGCGTGGGGCGAGCGGCGGTCGCCGACCACGCCATGGTGGTGCGCCTGGGCGGCCGCGCTGGGACTCGCCTGCGCGGGCGCCGCTGCCGCGGCGACCACCGCCACGCTTCACGACGGCGCGGCGAATCACGCTCCCGCGGACGCGGTCCAGGCGGGAACCGTCCGGCTCACCGGCACAGTGACCGCGCCGCCTCGCGCCGCGTCGCTGCGTGGCACCCACGTCGTGTTCGTCGAGGTACGCCTCTCGGGCTGGACCCGCGATGCCGGCGAACCGGAGTGGCATCCAGCCGAGGGAACCGCCACGGTCGTCCTCGCGCGGGGCGAGGTGGAACGCGACGACGTCATCGAGGTCGCGGCTGATCTCACCGAGGACGACGAGGGAGAGGCCATCGCGTGGGATGCCGTGCTCGTGACCCGCGAGGCGACGGACGGTGGTCCGCTCGCCGAGTCGCGGCGCTGGGTCGCTCTGCACGCCGCGCGGCTCCCCGAGACGACGGGCGGCCTCGTGCGCGGGATGCTCACGGGGGACACGAGCGCGATGCCGGAGTCGCAGGTCGCCGCGATGCGCGTGGCGGGACTCGCCCACCTCACCGCCGTCTCCGGCGCGCACTTCGCCGTCGTGACCATGGTGGTCCTCCTGGCGTCTGGGTGGGTGCGCGCGGGTCGGGCTGTGCGCGCGGTGAGCGTGGGCGCGGCGGCGCTCGTGTTCGCCGCCTTCGTGGGCCTCGAGCCCTCGGTAGCGCGCGCCGTCGTCATGGCCCTCGTGGTGGCCTGCGCGCTGGCCGCGGGACGGCGCGCCAGGGGGCTACCCGCGCTGAGCGTTGCAGTGGTGGGGGTGAGCCTTGTCTCGCCGGATCTCACCCTGCGGCAAGGCTTCATCATGTCCGTCGTCGCCGTCGCCGCCATCGTGCTGTGGGCTCCCGCGCTCGCGCGCAGGCTGGCGAGGGTGCTCGCGCCGCGCGCCGCCCGCGCCGTCGCGGTACCCATCACCGCGCAGGCGGCCCTCACGCCCTTGTTGTTGCTGCTGCAGCCGGGCGTCAGCATGCTCGCTGTCCCCGCGAACCTCGTCGTCGTGCCCTTCCTGGCGCCGCTGACGGTGACCGGACTCCTCGCCGCGGGCATCGGCCCCTGGTGGCCCGCGGCCGGACACGCGCTCCTGGAGGCTTCCGCCATCGCCGCCTGGCCCGTGGCACGGGTGGCCGATGCCGTCGCGGCACTCCCCGGCGCGACGCTGGCCTGGCCCTCGGGGGCCACGGGAATGTCCGTGGCGATCGCCGCCGTCGTCGCGGGAATCGTCGCCACTGTCGCGCACACGAGGCGCTCCCGCGTCGCGGCAGGCGTCGCCGCGGCGGCACTGGTCGCCGGCGCGCTGGCGCCCGGGCTGCGCCCGGTCTCGCGCATCGAGGACTGGAGCGTCGTGGCCTGCGACGTGGGCCAGGGGGACATGATGCTGGTGCGCGCCGGCCCCCAGGCGGCAGTGGTGGTGGACACGGGGCCGGAGGACGAGCTCGCCGTGGCCTGCCTCGACCGCTACGGGGTGACCGAGGTGCCGCTCATGGTGCTCACCCACCCCCACGCGGATCACGACTCGGGAGCGGCGGCCGTGGCGACGGCGGTACCCGTCGCCCAGGCGTGGGTCGCCGCCATCGCCCTCGACGGCGAGGCGGCCCGTGACCTGCGCGGTCAGGGCGTGCCCGTCGTCGTGCCGGCGCTCGGGGCCACGTCCGCGGTGGGCGAGGTGGGCGTCGAGGTGCTCTCGACCCGCCACCTCGACCCGGACGAGGACAACGTCAACGACGCCTCTATCGTGACGCGCCTCACCGTCGACGCGATGGCGGTGCTGACCCTCGGCGACCTCGAGCCGGACGCCCAGCGCGAGCTGGCGACCCGCGGCGGGCCCCAGGACGTGGGGGTGGTCAAGATCGCCCACCATGGGTCGCGCTTCCAGGACGAGGGGCTGGCCGCGGACATCACGGCGGACGTCGGCGTGGTGAGTGCCGGCGCGGACAACGACTACGGGCATCCCGCGCGCGCGGCGTTGGACCTGTACGACGACCGGGTGGGCGCACTCGCGGTGACCGCAACCTGCGGGGACGTGGTCATCACCGCGGACGCTTCTGGCACGGCCGCCGCCCGCTGTCGGGGGGACGTGGGACCCTAGTGCCATGGCAGCCCGCACCCGCACCGCAGAGCCCACCTGGCACCGCGCCGCCCCCGCACCCGTGGTGCTCGTCTCCGGCCCGGAGGCGCTCCTGGGTCAGCGCGCGATCGAGCGCATCGTGGCGGCAAAGAACGGCGCCCCGGTGACTCGTCTCGACGCGGGCGCCTACACGCGTGGCGCGCTGCTCGCGGCTGCCTCGCCGTCCCTGTTCGACGACGCCGGGATCGTGGTGGTCGAGGGCGCCGAGGCCATGAACGACGAGTTCCTGCAGGACGCGCTTGCGTACGTGACGCAGCCCGACCCCGACGTGGTGGTGGTGATCCGCCACGGTGGGGGAGTGCGCGGCAAGAAGCTGCTGGACACCCTGCGCAAGGGCGGCGCGCCCGAATACACGTGCCCGGCAGTGAAGAAGGACGCGGAGATCGTCGACTTCGCGCGCGGCGAGTTCGAGCGCGGCAAGCGGCCCGTGTCCGCCGCCGTGGTCCGCAGCCTTGTCGACGCCGTGGGTAGCGACATCGCCGAGGTCGCCGCCGCGTGCCACCAGTTGATGAGCGACGTCGACGGCACCATCGACCAGGACGCCGTCACGCGGTACTACGGCACGCGCGTCAATGCGACGGCCTTTAGCGTGGCCGATGCTGCCGTGGGTGGCGACGTCGCCACCGCCCTGTCGCTGGTGCGGCACGCGCTCGCGACCGGGAACGACCCCGTCCCGCTCAATGCGGCGCTCGCCGCGAAGCTGCGCATCCTCGCCAAGGTGGGTGCCGCGCGCGGGCGCCGTCTCGACCCCACCCGTGACCTGGGGATCTCGCCGTGGCAGGCGGACCGGGCGCGGCGCGAACTCCAGCGCTGGAGCGCCGAGTCGTTGGCACAGGCGATCGACGCCGTCGCGACGGCCGATGCGGAGATCAAGGGAGCGTCTCGTGCCCCCCAGTTCGCCCTCGAGCGCGCCGTGAGGACCGTCGCGCAGCTCGCGCAGCGCTAGTACGCAGGGAGCTCGCGCGTCGCACCGGCGCCGGCGGCATCGGGCATGCGAAAAGCCCCGCCGCACCGCGAGGTGCGACGGGGCTCGTCGTGAAGAGGTGAGGCGCCTTAGAGAGCGGCGACCTTCTTGGCCAGCGCCGACTTGCGGTTCGCGGCCTGGTTCTTGTGGATGACGCCCTTGGAGACGGCCTTGTCGAGCTTGACCTCGGCGACCTTCAGGGCGGCGACGGCCTTGTCCTTGTCGCCCGCGGTGATGGCCTCGCGCACCTTGCGCACGTTGGTCTTCAGCTCGGACTTGACGGCGACGTTGCGCTGGCGGGCCTTCTCGTTGGTGCCGATGCGCTTGATCTTGGACTTGATGTTTGCCACAGCGATCCTTCTCGATGATGGTGAAACTGATGAAAACTTAGAGGGCTGGAGCGCGAGCCGCGCTCACACACGAACGACAATCCTACCAGCATCGGCGCTTTTTTGCTGCATCGATGACGGAGTCGAATCGGGTCCTGTCCAGGATAGCGCCCTCGCGGCGCACCGCTGCCGGGTCGACGCGCACGATTCTGTCGAGCCTGACCTCGCTGGGGCGGCGCTGTCCGTCCCAGGCGCCGGTGCCGATGTCGAGCCAGTGGCGACCCCACCTGGCCTCCTTCACGGCGTCGAGGTCGTGGTCCTTGCTCGTGAGCATCAGCCCTAGGAGCCAGTCGCCGTCGCGACCGATGAGTAGGACGGGGCGATCCTTACCGCGAGAGAAGTCCTCCTCGAACGGCACCCAGGTCCACACCACCTCGCCGGGGTCCGCGCGCCCGTCCAGCGTGGGGGAGTACGACACGGTGGGCCGCCCGGTGAAGTCCCCCGGATAGGCGCGCCGTGTGCCGGCACGCGGCCGTGTCGAGGGGCGCGTCGTGCGCGTGGGGCGGCGTAGCCGCGACGCGATGACGGCGAGCGCGATGACAGCGACCGCGGCGAGCAAGACCTCCATGGGCCCCAAGGGTAGGGCCAGACGGCGGTGCCTACGCGAGCGAGGCGGCGGGCTCGGCGGACGGGCCCGCCGTGGGCGGCGCGATGCGCGCGCCGGGGATGAGGTGGGACGGCTGGGGGTGGCCAAAGAGGTAGCCCTGGGCGAGCTTCCAGCCGTGGGCGAGGGCCTGACGGTACTGCGCCTCGGTCTCGACCCCCTCGATGATGCCGTCCATGTCGAGGCTCTCCACGAGGCTTGCTACGGCGGTCGAGATGCGGTCGCCGGTCGAGCGATCTCCCAGGCGCAGGGTGAATTCGCGGGCGAGCTTGAGGCCGGACACGGGGGAGCGCAACACGCTCGACAGGGCGCTGTAGCCCGTGCCGAAGTCGTCGAGGAGGAGCTCGACGCCCATCTCGGTGAGCCCCTGCAGGTCGGCGACAGCGGTCTGCGTCGCGACGAGCATCCCCGACTCGGTGATCTCGAGGGCGAGGCGGCGAGGGTCGATCCCGTGGGCCTCGATGGCACGCGTCACCACACCGGTGAGGTCGGCGGGGCCGATCTGCCTGGTGGAGACGTTGACGAGGACCTTGCCGCCGAAGTCGGGGCGCGCAGCGAGGAACGCGCACGCCTCGTTGAGGACGAACTCGCCGAGCGGGATGACCAGGTTGGCCTCCTCGCACACGTCGATGAACTCGCCGGGCATGAGCAGGCCGCGCTCCGGGTGGCGCCAGCGCACCAGCGCCTCGTACGCGACGGGGCGGCGCGTGCCCATGTCGACCACCGGCTGGTAGTGCACCTCGAGGTGACCCTCGCGCAGCGCGACGCGCAGTTCCGTCTCGATGGACAGCCGCACCATTGCCTCGTTGCGGAAGTCGGCGGAGAACACGGCGAGGCGGTCGCGGCCAGAGGACTTGGCACGGGACATGGCGATGTCCGCGTCGCGCAGCAGCGTCTCGGCCGTCACGCCCGGCGCGCCCATGGCGAGGCCCGCGGAGACGGTGGGCACCACCTCGTGCCCCGCGACGATGACGGGCTCGCGCACGGCGGCCAGCAGCGCCGTGAGGAGGGACCGGGCGGCGTCCTCCGTCAGGTCCGTCGCCGCGATGACGAACTCGTCTCCGCCGAGCCGGGCGACGGTGTCCCCGGGACGCACCGACGTCTGGATGCGCTTGGCGACCTCCGTGAGGAGGCGGTCACCGGCCTCGTGGCCCAACGAGTCGTTGACCACCTTGAAGTGGTCGAGGTCCACGAAGAGACAGGCCGTCGACGTGGCGGCGCGCTCGAGCGACACCTTGAGGCGCTCGAGCAAGAGGGTCCGGTTGGCCAGCCCGGTGAGCCGGTCGTAGTACGAGTGCTGCTCGACAAGGGCGTGGGCGCGGCGCACCTCGGTGAGGTCCTCGACGTGCAGCACCGCGCGCCACGGCGAGCCGGGGAGGCGGCTGAGCGTGGCGCGCGTCCACAGCACGTCGCCCGTCGCGTGCACGCACCGCTGCTGAAGCTGCACGCGGTCGTGGGTGCCGTGGGCGAGGTGGCTGACCACCTGCCGATGCTGGGGTCGGTCGTCGGGATGCGTCAGGTCGGCAAGGGCGCGGCCCAGCAGCGCCTCGGCGGTCGAGCCCAGGAGGACGGCGAGCGACGGGTTGACGGCGTCGAGACGGCCGTCAGCGTCCAGGATCGCCATCCCGACGGGCGAATCCTGGAAGGTGCGGCGAAACACCTCGGCGTCGTGGGTCACGTCGCGCCTCTCCTCAGCATCAGGGCGGGGTGCCATCTCCTCGCCTCCACGAAAGGTATCGGCATATCCGACCGACGCATGAGAATTCCGTCACTCGTGGGACAATGGCGTGTCCCGCCCCCCGCAAGACGAGGAACGCCCTTCACCGTGTCATCTGCGCACCGCATCGAGCCCGCCGCCACCGCGCCCGAGCTGATCCGCAACTTCTGCATCATCGCCCACATCGACCACGGCAAGTCGACCCTTGCGGACCGCATGCTGGGCATTACCGGCGTCCTCGAGGCCCGCCTGCAGAAGGCGCAGTACCTCGACCGCATGGACATCGAGCGTGAGCGCGGCATCACCATCAAGTCGCAGGCAGTGCGCATGCCGTGGGAGGTCGACGGAACCCCGCACGCGCTGAACATGATCGACACTCCCGGTCACGTCGACTTCACCTACGAGGTCTCCCGGTCGCTCGCCGCGTGCGAGGGAGCCATCCTCCTGGTCGACGCCGCGCAGGGCATCGAGGCGCAGACCCTCGCGAACCTCTATCTCGCGATGGAGAACGACCTCACCATCATCCCGGTGCTCAACAAGATCGACCTGCCCTCGGCGGACCCGGACAGGTACGCGGCGGAGCTCGCGCAGCTCATCGGCTGCGAGCCCGAGGACGTGCTGCGGGTCTCCGGCAAGACCGGTGCCGGCGTCCCCGAGCTGCTGGACCGCGTGGTCCGCGACATCCCCGCCCCCGTGGGCGACCCCGCGGCACCGACCCGCGCGATGATCTTCGACTCCGTCTACGACACCTACCGCGGCGTGGTCACCTACGTGCGCGTGGTGGACGGCGCGCTGAAGCCCCGCGAGAAGATCGCGATGATGTCCACCCTGGCCACCCACGACCTTCTCGAGATCGGCGTCATCAGCCCCGAGCCCAAGCCCACCAAGGGCCTCGGCGTGGGCGAGGTGGGCTACCTCATCACCGGCGTGAAGGACGTCCGCCTGTCCAAGGTGGGTGACACCGTCACGGCGGCGGCGCGCCGCGCCGAGCAGTCGCTCGGCGGCTACCGCGACCCGCAGCCGATGGTGTATTCGGGCCTGTTCCCGCTGGACGGAGCCGACTTCCCGGTGCTGCGCGATGCGCTCGACAAGCTGCAGCTGAACGATGCTGCGCTCGTCTACGAGCCCGAAAGCTCCGTCGCGCTGGGCTTCGGCTTCCGCTGTGGCTACCTGGGCCTGCTTCACCTGGAGATCGTCCGCGACCGCCTGGAGCGCGAGTTCGGCCTCGACCTCATCTCGACCGCGCCCAACGTGGTCTACGAGGTCGAGATGGAGGACCGCAAGGTCGTCACCGTCACCAACCCCTCCGAGTTCCCGGCGGGCAAGATCTCGCAGGTGCGCGAGCCCGTGGTGAAGGCGTCGATCCTTGTTCCTAGCGAGTTCATCGGCACGGTCATGGAGCTGTGCCAGGAGCGCCGCGGCGTCATGGGCACCATGAACTACCTGTCCGAGACGCGAGTGGAGATGCACTACACCCTCCCCCTGGCCGAGGTGGTGTTCGACTTCTTCGACCAGCTCAAGTCCCGCACGCGCGGCTACGGCTCGCTCGACTACGAGCCCGCCGGCGACCAGGTCGCCGACCTCGTCAAGGTGGACATCCTGCTGCAGGGTGAGACCGTCGACGCGTTCTCCGCAGTGGTGCACAAGGACGCCGCCTACGCGTACGGCGTGTCGATGGTGACCAAGCTCAAGGACCTCATCGACCGCCAGCAGTTCGAGGTCCCCATCCAGGCGGCCATCGGCTCGCGCATCATCGCCCGCGAGACCATCCGCGCCATCCGCAAGGACGTCCTCGCCAAGTGTTACGGCGGCGACATCTCGCGTAAGCGCAAGCTGCTCGAGAAGCAGAAGGCCGGTAAGAAGCGCATGAAGAACATCGGGTCGGTCGAGGTGCCGCCCGAGGCCTTCATCGCCGCGCTCAGCACCTCCGACGACGGCTCGGACAAGGGCAAGAAGAAGTAGCGGTGGCCGCGCCCACGCACGCGGATCCCGGGCGTGACCTCGGGGTCTACATTCACGTGCCGTTCTGCGCGGTGCGCTGCGGATACTGCGATTTCAACACCTACGCGCCCGGCGAGGGTGAGTTCTCCTCGCGCGACGACTACGTGGGGGCGGCGCTCGCCGAGATGACGCTCGCACGCACCGCCATGGAGGGCGACGAGCGGCCGGTGAGCACCGTGTTCCTCGGCGGCGGCACGCCCACCATGCTCGATCCGCGCGCGCTGATCGCCCTGCTCGACGGGGTGAAGCAGACGTGGGGACTCGCGGCCGATGCCGAGGTCACCACCGAGGCCAACCCCGACTCGGTGACCCGCGAGTCGCTCGCGGCGCTCGCCGCGGCCGGCTTCACGCGGGTCTCGTTCGGCATGCAGTCCGCGGTGCCGCACGTCCTCGCGACGCTGGAGCGCACGCACCGCCCCGAGAACGTCGCGCGCGCCGTGGGGTGGGCGCGCGAGGCGGGCCTGGCGGTCAGCCTCGACCTCATCTACGGCACGCCGGGGGAGTCGCTTGCCGACTGGCACGCGAGCCTCGACGCGGCGATCGCGCTCGCGCCCGACCACGTGAGCGCCTATGCGCTGGTGATCGAGCCGGGAACGCGGATGGGCAGGCAACTGCGGTCGGGCGAGATCGAGCCCGTCGACCTCGACACGCAGGCCGAGATGTACGAGGCGGCCGATGCTCGCCTCGCCGCCGCGGGGTACGCCTGGTACGAGGTGTCGAACTGGGCGCGCGAACCCGGGCAGCGGTGCCGCCACAACGTCGCGTACTGGACCAGCCAGGACTGGTGGGGTGTCGGACCCGGCGCCCACTCGTACCTGGGTCCGCGCATCGGCCCCGTGGGGGAGGAACTCCCTGCGCAGCGGTGGTGGAACGTCAAGCTGCCGCGGGCCTACGCCGCACGCCTGGCCACCGGCGATAGCCCGGTGGCGGAGGCCGAGCCCCTCACGGCCGATGACCTCGCGCTTGAGGCCGTCATGCTGCAGCTGCGCCTTGCCGACGGCATGGCTATCGCCGACCTTCCCGAGCCGCGGAGCCGTGAGGTCGCGGCGCTGGTCGCGGACGGCATCCTCGACGGGAGGGCGGCGATCGCGGGGCGCCTCCTGCTGACGCTGCGCGGCAGGCTGCTGGCGGACGCCGCGGTCCGCCAGCTCACCTGACCGGCTACTTGAAGAACGGGATGGTGAAGCGGATCGGGGAGTACTCGCCCGCGTTCGCCTTGGTCGCCGCGATGAACGACACGACGATCGAGTAGACCCAGTAGGCCAGCCATGCCGGCAGGGCGAGGATCATGCCGATGCCGAGGGTCGCAATGCTGATGATCACGGCGGCGACGCCGACGATGAGTCCCGTGATCTGCAGATTGAGTTGCTGCTTGCCGTGGAAGTCCACGAGGGCGCTGCGCTGGCGGAAGATCAGCCAGATGACCAGGGGGGCCACGAAGCCGAGGAAGCCGGCGGACACGACGGCCGCGATACCCGCGACCAGGTGGATCAGCATGGAGTACATGCGCGCGTCCGACTCGAGCATCGGCTGGTGCGGCGGCTGTGGGTACGGCTGCTGCGGCGGAGGCGGCGGGAAGGATCCCTGGGGCGTGCTGTCTGTCATGGCATCAGCCTGGCACGCGGGCGGCGCCGGTGGCATCGGCCCGCTGGGCGATCCGCGTCCCTGACCGCCTCGGGGTGTGCGATCAGGGACGGGTCGGGGTTACTTGATGAGGTCGATGGTGAAGGGGTAGCGGTAGCCCACTCCCTTGTTGGCGGTCACGGCGCCTTGGATGCCGAGGATCACGGCCACCACGAACACCGCGGCGGTCAGGATCGCGCCGAGCCACCCGATGAGCGGGATGACGCCCAGCACGTTGGCCGCGACGTAGCCCAGGGTGACGAGGATGCCGAAGTTCAGCGCCTTCTTGCCCTCGGCGTCGACGAACGACGACTGGTCCTTGCCCACCAGCCAGAAGATCAGCGGGAACAGGAAGCCGGTGAACACGAAGGCGTGCGAGAGCACGGCGAGAAGGTTCGAGTTGCCCTGCGCGGAGGGCTGGGGGTGGTGCTCGGAAGGCTGCTCAGTCATGCACGAAGACTCTCACACGCGGCCCGCCTGCGACGGGCGCCTTGCCGCGCCGCGCCGCCCGAACGCGCCTGGTACCCCTGCGCTACACTCGGCCGCATCGAGGCAAAGGGGCCTCGACGCGCGGCGCACGGCGTCGCGTGATCGTGTTCATGCGTCACCGTGCAAGCAACCGAGGGGTACGTCATGCCAGACGACCGCAACGAGAACGATCAGCCCACCGGAGCCACGCCTCCCGAGCCGCCCGGCGGCATCCCGTCGTCGCCGCCACCGCAGTCAACGCCGCCCCCGCAGCCAGGACAGTACGGCGCGACGCCCCCGCCGCCCCCGGGCTACGGCACGCAAGGTGTGCCAGGAGGGGACGGGGCGCCCACCGTGGGCGATGCGTTCAACTGGGGGTGGACAAAGTTCACCCAGAACGTCGGCCCCATCCTTCTGGGCGTCCTCGCCTACTTCGTCGCGTTCGCTGTGCTCACCGGCATCGCGTTCGCGCTCCTGGGCGGCGCCTCCGGCGTGGCCGACGACGACGCGAACGTGCTCACGGCGATGTTCTCGTTCGGGTTCATCGTCATCTGGGTGCTGTTCCTGGTGCTGTCCCTGCTGATGCAGGCCGGGATCATCCGCGCCTCGCTCGAGATCAGCCACGGCCGCACCGTCGAGCTGCGCACCTTCTTCGCCTTCGACGACTTCGGCAAGCTACTCGTCGCCGTGCTCCTCGTGGGCCTCGGCACCGCGATCGGCTCGGTGTTGTGTTACCTGCCGGGACTGATCTTCGCCTTCTTCGCCCAGTTCACCCTGCTGTACGTCATCGACAAGAGCCAGGGCCCGGTGGACGCGATCAAGTCCAGCTTCGCGCTCGTGAACCGCAACCTCGCCAGCGTGGTGCTGCTCTACCTGGGCGTGGTGCTGGCGATGTTCATCGGCTACCTGCTGTGCGGCATCGGCATCATCGTCGCGATGCCCGTCGCGATGCTCGCCACGACGTACATGTACCGCCGACTGAACGGAGAGCAGGTCGCGGCCTGACTGCCGTCGCGGCGACGGCCGGTCACGCTGTCCCACCCTCGCGCTAGAATTAGCACTCGGACCCCACGAGTGCCAGACGATCGAGGGAGGATTGCATGAGCGAGGACCGTCGCCGCGCCGTCCTGCACGCGATTGTCGAGGGCTACGTCTCGACCTCGGAGCCCGTGGGCTCGAAGGCGCTTGCCGACTCCCACCGCCTCGGCGTGAGTTCGGCGACCATCCGCAACGACATGGCGATCCTCGAGGAGGAGGGGCTCATCGCGCAGCCCCACACCTCCGCCGGCCGCATCCCCACGGACGCCGGCTACCGGTCCTTCGTCGACCATCTTGCCGCCTCCGCGCTGCAGGACCCGCACAAGCGTGCGATCCACACGTTCCTGTCCGACGCCGTCGACCTCAACGATGTGGTCGAGCGTTCCGTCCGCCTGCTCAGCCAGCTCACGCGCCAGGTCGCCGTCGTGCAGTACCCGAGCCTGCGTGAGTCCGCGGTGCGCCGCGTCGAACTGGTGCGCATCGGCACCGACCGCACCCTCGTGGTGGTGGTGTCGGCCGATGCCCGCGTCGAGCAGTCCACCGTCGCCCTCGGCATCGAGCCAGGGGACGAGGAGTTCGAGCGCGTCGCGCGCGAACTCAACGAGGCCTCCGTGGGCCTCACGCCCGCGCCGCTGGCGCAGTCGCTCGAGCGCTGGGTCACCCGGCCCGGCCAGGTGATCTGGGCATCGGCCGTGGCCGATGCCGTGGTGGCCGCGGCGAAGGGCGGCACCGTCCGACGCGTCGTGTTCGCGGGCACGTCCAACCTCGCGCGTGCGGGGACGGACTTCGAGTCCGACGCGATCGGACCCATCCTCGAGGCGCTCGAGGAACAAGTCGTGCTGCTCCGGCTGTTGCATGAGATGACCGGCGAAGGCCAGGACATCGCCGTGCGCATTGGAGCAGAGACCAGGACCGAGGCGCTGGCGCGCACGTCGATCGTCGCGGCGGGGTATGGCCCCGTCGGCGAGTCGACGTCGTTGCTCGGCGCGCTGGGTCCCACCCGTATGGACTACCCGGGGACGATGGCCGCCGTGCGAGCCGTCGCCCGCTACCTGTCGAGAGTCGTGGAGAACGAGTGAACGATTACTACGCCACCCTGGGCGTTGCCAGGGACGCCTCCGAGGCGGACATCAAGAAGGCCTACCGCAAGCTCGCCCGCGAGCTGCACCCCGACGTCGCCGGCGCCGAGAGCGCCGACCGCTTCAAGGAGGTAGCAGCGGCGTACGAGGTGCTCGGCAACTCGGACAAGCGCGCGCAGTACGACCGCGGCGTTGACCCGCGCGGCGCGCGCGGCGGCCAGCAGGGCGGCGCGCAGGGCTTCGGGTTCGAGGACATCTTCGAGCAGTTCTTTGGCGGCGGTGGCAGCCCCTTCGGCCAGCAGCAGCGCGGGCCGGCCTCGCGCACGCAGCGCGGGGGCGACACCCTGGTGCAGGCGACGCTGTCGCTCAAGGAGGCGGTGTTCGGCGTCTCGCGCGAGGTCCAGGTAGACCTGGCCGACGTGTGCGGCACCTGTTCGGGCTCGTGCTGCGCCCCCGGCACCCAGCCGCAGCAGTGCGCGCAGTGCCACGGCCAGGGCGTCGTGCAGCGCATGGCGCGCTCGCTGCTGGGCAACGTCATGACGACCTCGCCGTGCCCCGCGTGTGGAGGCTACGGCACCACCATCCCCAGCCCGTGCCCCGACTGCTCCGGCCAGGGCCGCACGCACTCGCGTCACACGGTCAAGGTGGACATCCCCGCGGGAGTCGAGACCGGCACGCGCATCCGCCTCGCCGGCCGCGGCGACGCGGGAGTGGCAGGCGGCCAGAAGGGCGACCTGTACGTCGAGATCCGCGAAAAGCGCGACGAGGTCTTCGAGCGCCGCGGCGACGACCTGCACTGCACCCTCGAGGTGCCCATGACGGCCGCGGCCCTGGGCGCCACGATGACCGTGGACACGTTCGACGGCGATCAGGCCGTCGAGGTGCGCCCCGGCACGCACGCCGGCTCCACCGTGAAGCTCAAGGGCCTCGGCGTGGGCAGGCTGCAGCGCAGCGGCCGCGGCGACCTTCACGTCCACCTCGACGTGCAGACCCCCACGGACCTCACCGACGAGCAGGCCGAGTTGCTGCGTCAGCTCGCGACGGCGCGCGGCGAGGAGATGCCTGAGGCCAACCTCGCACCCGTGGGCGGCGGCGTGTTCCACCGCCTTCGCGACGCGTTCAAGGGTCGCTGAGCCGCGTGAGCGCCCCCGTCTTCCTGGCCCCCGCGGCCACGGATGCCTCCGTGGGCTCGCAGGCGACGGTCACCGGCGCAGAGGCGCGTCACGCCGTCACCGTGCAGCGGCGCCAGGTGGGGGAGGTGGTCGACCTCGTCGACGGCGCCGGCCGCCGTGTGCGGGGCGAGATCGTGTCCGCGCAGCCCGACGCCATGACCATTGCCGTGCGTGTGGTGAGCCGTGACGAGGACCCCGAGGTCACTCTCGTGCAGGCGCTCGCGAAGGGTGGCCGCGACGAGCAGGCCATCGAGGCGGCGATCGAACTGGGGGCGACCGCGGTCATCCCGTGGGCGGCGCAGCGGTCCATCGTGCAGTGGCGCGGGCCCAAGGCCGACAAGGCGCGCCAGAAGTGGGAGGACCTCGTCCTCGCGGCGACCAAGCAGTCCCGACGCGCCACGCTCGCCAGCGTGAGTACGGCGGTGACCACGCGCGAGCTGGCCACGCAGGTGGCCGCAGCCACCGCATCGGGCACCCGGGTGCTCATCCTTCACGAGGAGTCCTCCACGACCATCGCGTCGCTCACCTGGGAGGCACGGGACCAGCCGGTGTGGCTCATCGTGGGCCCCGAGGGAGGCATCGCCGCCGAGGAGATCGAGGCTCTCGTCGCCGCCGGTGCCGAGCCAGTGCTGCTCGGCCCGCACGTGCTGCGCGCCTCGAGCGCGGGGCCGGCGGGCATGGCCGCCCTTGCCGCGGCGAGGGGTACCTGGGCCGATGCCGCCTTGCGCGGGGGCCTACGCTAGCCGTATGAGTGACGACTGCCTGTTCTGCGCGATCGCGGCCGGGTCGATCCCCGCCGAGAAGGTGCTGGAGAACGACCGCCTGATCGCGTTCCGCGACATCGCCCCCAAGGCGCCCACCCACGTCCTGGTGGTGCCCCGCCTGCACGTCGAGAACGTCGCGGAATTGGCCGCGGCGGATGCCTCGCTGCTGGCCGAGATGGCGGCGGCCGCGCAGCAGATCGCGGACAAGGAATGCGGCGGCGAGTTCCGCTGGATCTTCAACACCGGCGCCACGGCCGGCCAGAGCGTCTTCCACGTTCACGGCCACGTGCTGGGCGGCGGCGAGCTGGGATGGGAGCCCGCGTGAGTGTGAGGCAGGTCGTCATCGTCGAGGACGCGGCGCGGATGCCCGACCTCATGGGCTCGGGCGATGAGGTGATGCGCGAGATCGAACGCGCGTACCCGTCGGTACAGATCCTGGTGCGCGGCAACGAGATCACGTTCTCTGGCGAGGAGGCGGACGTCGCGGCGGCCGCCGGCGCCGTCGAGGAGCTGCGGTCGGTGATGGCGGCGGGAGTGCCGCTGACCCCGCAGGTCGCGCGCGAGAGCGTGCGGATGCTGTCCGGGGCGCGCGGCGTTGTCGCCGCCGCCGCGGGAGCAGCGGGCGCCGAGGCATCGGCCCGGCCAGTGTCCGTCCTCAGCCGCTCAATCCTGTCCACGCGAGGCCGCACCATCCGTCCCAAGACGGAGGGTCAGGCGGCCTACGTCCAGGCGATCGAGAGCCACACCATCACGTTCGGGATCGGCCCCGCCGGCACCGGCAAGACGTACCTCGCGATGGCCCAGGCCGTGGCCGCGCTGCAGGCCAAGAAGGTCAACCGCATCGTGTTGACGCGCCCCGCTGTCGAGGCGGGCGAGCGGCTCGGCTTCCTGCCGGGCGGGCTCAACGAGAAGATCGACCCCTACCTGCGCCCGCTGTACGACGCGCTTCACGACATGGTGGATCCGGAGTCCATCCCGCGCCTCATGGAGGCCGGCACCATCGAGGTGGCGCCGCTGGCCTACATGCGCGGCCGCACCCTCAACGACGCGTTCATCATCCTCGACGAGGCGCAGAACACCACGCGCGAGCAGATGAAGATGTTCCTCACCCGCCTGGGCTTCGGCTCCACGATGGTCGTCACGGGAGACGTGACCCAGGTGGACCTTCCCGGCGGCACCCAGTCGGGGCTGCGCGCGTCGCGCGAGATCCTTACGGGCATCGACGACATCGCGATCTGCGAGTTGTCCGCCGAGGACGTGGTGCGTCACCGCCTTGTCTCGGACATCATCACCGCCTACGCCAAGGCCGACGAGTCGCGTGGACCGCGCGGCGGGGGCCAGCAGCGCCGCTTCAAGGAGGAGCGTTCATGATCGACGTCAACAACGAGACGGACATCGACGTCGAGGAGATCGAGTTCTCCGAGCTGGCGACGTTTGTGCTGCGCGAGATGCACGTCGCCGACGGCGCCGAGCTGTCGATCATCTTCGTCGACGAGCCGGCCATGGAGCAGCTGCACATCCAGTGGATGGATGAGCCGGGCCCCACTGATGTGCTGAGCTTCCCCATGGACGAACTGCGCCCCGGCACCGCCGAGGAGCCCACTCCCGCCGGCCTGCTGGGCGACATCGTGGTGTGCCCCACCGTGGCCGCGCGCCAGGCCGAGGCGGCCGGGCACACTGCCGAGGAGGAGATGCTGCTCCTCACCACCCACGGCATCCTTCACCTGCTGGGCTACGACCACGTGGAGCCCGAGGAGGAGAAGGAAATGTTCGCCCTCCAGCGCAAGCTTCTGCTCACCTTCCTCGCCAGCCGCGGCTAGGTAGGGCGTGTCAGGCACGGTGCTGCTCGCGCTGACGGTCGTCGGCGTCCTGAGCCTGCTGGGGGCGGCGGTGCTGCACGCCGTCGTCGCCGCCTTCGAACAGCTTCCGCATGCCCAGGAGCGCGAACTCGCCCAGGTGAGGCGCCCCGACGGGCGCCCCACCGCATCGGCCCGGCTTGCCGCGACCGCGGACCAGACCGACGCCTCCGCCTCGGTGGCCTACGCCACCTTCGAGGCCGTGGGCCTCGTCTGCCTCACCCTGGTGGTGGCCGATGCCCTGGTCGCCGTCGAGTGGCCGATGCTCCTGGTCGCGCTCGTCGCCGCCGTGATCGCCGCCGGCCTCTCGCTCGTGGTCGTGCGCGCCTTCCCGCGCCAGATCGCCCGGGGCAACCCGCTCATGACGGTGCGGCTGCTCGCGCCGCTGGCGTGGTCATCGATCGGGCTCACCACGCCCATCCGGCGCCTGGTTCCCGCGCTGAGAGCGCCGCCGCTGGCCGAGCCGGAGGACCTCGTCGAGCAGGCGCAGGACGCGCTCGAGGAGGAGGACGCCGAGCTGCTGCGCTCGGTGGTGTCGCTCGGCGACACCCTCACGCGCGAGGTGATGGTGCCGCGCACCGACATGATCACCATCGCCGCGGGCACGCCGGCGCGCAAGGCCATGGCGCTGTTCCTGCGCTCGGGATTCTCGCGTGTGCCGGTGATCGACGACGGCGTGGACGACACTGTGGGAGTGATCTTCCTCAAGGACGTGGTGGCACGCACCTGGGACGACCCCGCCGGACTCGACGTGCCCGTCGACGACTTCATGCGCGAGCCGGAGTTCGTCCCCGAGTCAGTGCCCGTCGACGACCTGCTGCGACGCATGCAGTCCGAGGTGTTCCACATGGCGATCGTGGTCGATGAGTTCGGCGGCGTGGCCGGGCTCGTCACCATCGAGGACGCGCTCGAGGAGATCGTGGGCGAGGTGGTCGACGAGCACGACCGCACCGCACCCGATGTCGTAGACCTCGGCGGGGGCGAGTACCGTGTCCCGGCACGCTTCCCCCTCGACGAGCTGGGGGAACTGTTCGATCTCGAGATCGAGGACGACGACGTGGAGACCGCGGCGGGGCTGCTCGCCAAGGCCATCGGCAAGGTGCCGATCAGGGGCGCCACCGGCACCATCCACGGCGTCACGCTCACGGCCGACACGGTCGAGGGACGCCGCCGACGCCTGACGGGCGTCATCGTGAAGGCCGCACCGCAGGAGGATGAGGATGACTGACCAGGACGACACTGTGCACCGCAGCGGATTCGCGTGCTTCGTGGGACGGCCCAATGTGGGCAAGTCCACGCTCATGAACGCGCTGGTGGGGGAGAAGGTCGCGATCATGTCCTCGCGGCCCCAGACCACCCGCCGCGCCATCCGCGGCGTCCTCACCCGCGACGACGCCCAGCTGGTCGTCGTCGACACGCCCGGGCTGCATCGGCCCCGCACCCTGCTGGGTGAGCGCCTCAACGACCTGGTGCGCGAGACCTTCGCCGAGGTCGACGTGATCGGCTTCTGCCTGCCTGCCGACGAGAAGGTGGGCCCCGGTGACAAGTGGATCGCGCGCGAGCTCGCCGACGCCAAGGCCCCCGTGGTCGCAATCGTGACCAAGGTCGACGCCGTGTCGCGCGAGCGCGTCGCCGAGCACCTGCTCGCCGTGTCGCAGCTGGGGGAGTGGGCGGACATCGTGCCCGTGTCCTCCGTCAAGGACATCCAGGTCGACACCCTCCTGGACGTGCTGGTCCAGCACCTTCCCGAGGGCCCCGCCCTCTACCCCGAGGGTCACGTCACGGACGAGCCCGAGGACGTGCGCATCGCCGAGCTCATCCGCGAGGCCGCGCTCGAGGGCGTGCGCGACGAGCTTCCTCACTCGATCGCCGTGGTGATCGAGGAGATGGTCGAGCCCGACAGCGAGGACGCTCACCGTGACGTGCTCGAGATCCGCGCGCACCTGTTCGTAGAGCGCGAGTCGCAGAAGGGCATCATCATCGGCCGCGGCGGCTCACGCCTCAAGGAGGTGGGCGCCACCGCCCGCGCCGGCATCGAGCGCCTGCTGGGACGCCGCGTCTACCTCGACCTCCATGTGAAGGTCGCGAAGGACTGGCAGCGAGACCCCAAGCAGCTGGGCCGCCTGGGCTTCTAACCGCCCCCGGCCCTCCCGCCCTCTGGGCGCAAATGGCCTCATTTGCGGCATCTCGGGCGCTGACGTGCCGCAAATGTGGCCATTTGCGGCGCAGTGGGGCAGCGGGGCGGGAGGGCGGGGTGACCGGGGCATCGGCCGTCCGCTATGGTGAATCCATGCGTGCACGCTCGCTGCTCCTTCGCTGCCGCGACGAGGCCTAGACCCAGGCCGGATCCTCGTCGCGGAGTTTCGTGCGCCGGCTGAGCGAAAGCCCCCGAGACCCGAAGGATTGACCCCAGCATGAGCGAGCACTACACCGGCGGAGCGCAGAACGCCTCCTCGATGCCCATCCAGAAGTACCGCCCCTTCCACGAGCAGATCCAGGTGGACCTGCCCGACCGCACCTGGCCCGCGCAGCGGATCACCGAGGCCCCGCGCTGGTGCGCGGTGGACCTGCGTGACGGCAACCAGGCCCTCATCGAGCCCATGAACGTCGAGCGCAAGATGCGCATGTTCGACCTGCTGGTGCGCATGGGCTACAAGGAGATCGAGGTCGGCTTCCCGTCGGCCAGCCAGATCGACTTCGACTTTGTGCGCGCCCTCATCGACGAGGACCGCATCCCCGACGACGTCACCATCCAGGTGCTGACGCAGGCGCGCGAGCACCTCATCGAGCGCACGTATGAGTCGCTGAAGGGCGCCAAGCAGGCGATCGTCCACCTGTACAACTCGACGTCCGTCCTGCAGCGCGAGGTCGTCTTCCGCGCCAACGAGGACGAGATCATGGACATTGCCACCCACGGCGCGATGCTGTGCCAGAAGTTCGAGGAGACCATCCCCGACACCCAGGTGTTCTACGAGTACAGCCCCGAGTCGTACACCGGCACCGAGCTGGAGTACGCGGTCAAGGTCTGCAACGCCGTCCTGGACGTGTGGAAGCCCACCCCCGAGCGCAAGGTGATCATCAACCTGCCCGCGACCGTCGAGATGGCCACCCCCAACGTCTACGCCGACTCGATCGAGTGGATGAACAGGAAGCTGGACTACCGCGACTCGGTGGTGCTGAGCCTGCACCCGCACAACGACCGCGGCACCGCCGTCGCCGCCGCCGAGCTGGGCTACATGGCCGGCGCCGACCGCATCGAGGGCTGCCTGTTCGGCAACGGCGAGCGCACCGGAAACGTGGACCTGGTCACGCTGGGCATGAACCTGTTCAGCCAGGGCATCGACCCCCAGATCGACTTCTCCGACATCGACGAGATCCGCCGCACCGTCGAGTACTGCAACCAGCTCGACGTTCACCCGCGCCACCCGTGGGGCGGAGACCTGGTCTACACCGCCTTCTCCGGGTCCCACCAGGACGCCATCAAGAAGGGCCTCGACGCCATGCAGGCGAAGGCCGATGCGGCGGGCACCACGGTGGACCACGTCGAGTGGGGAGTGCCGTACCTGCCCATCGACCCGCGCGACGTCGGACGCTCGTATGAGGCCGTCATTCGCGTCAACGCCCAGTCCGGCAAGGGCGGCGTCGCCTACCTGCTGAAGACGGAGCGCCAGCTGGACCTGCCGCGCCGCCTGCAGATCGAGTTCTCGCGCGTGGTCCAGGTCGCGGCCGATGCGACGGGCAAGGAGCAGACGGCCGAGAACATCTGGACGACGTTCCGCGACGAGTACCTGCCGTCGCCCACGGCCGAGGGCCAGTGGGGCCGCTTCTCGTTGCGCGGCACCCGTGCCACCAGCACCGATGCCGGCGAGGACACCCTTGCGGCCGACATCGTGGACAACGGCCAGGACGTGACGATCGAGGCCTCGGGCAACGGCCCGGTGGCGGCCTTCGTCGCCGCGCTCGCGACGCGCGGCGTCAAGGCCGACGTGCTGGATTACCACGAGCACGCGATGACGGCCGGTGGGGATTCCCAGGCGGCAGCGTACGTCGAGTGCCAGATCGGTGACGAGATCTACTGGGGTGTCGGCATCGACCCGTCGATCACGACCGCGACCCTCAAGGCGATCATTTCGGCGGTGAACCGGGCGGACCGCTGATGACCGGCGGCGCGTTCGGCCGGGTGGCCGCGGCATCGGCCATGGGCCTGGCGCTTGCCGCCGGCCTCGCCGGCTGCACGGGCGACACCCAGGCCGAGCGCGCCGCCGACCAGCTTCCCGACCTCACCGTCGAGGGCCTTGAGCAGGTGGACTGTGACCAGTTCTCCGCGCAGAACCTCGACCCGATCGAGGACCCCTACGTGCGCGAGTGCTGGACGGGTTCGCCCGAGACGCCGTTCGCGCAGGAGGCCGACGCGATCATCGGCATCATCGAGTCGTCCACCGATTCCGAAGACGTGACGGACTACATCTGCCCCGACGACATCCTCATCGACTCGGTCGCGTACGCGTGCCGTGCGGCGTACGACGACGAGGTGATGTACCGCGTGGTCGTGTCGCTCCCCGACCCCGAGTCGATCGTGTCGGCGTTGCCCGACGCGCCCACGGAGGACGAGATCGAGGAGGCCGTATCCGGCGCTCCCGTGCAGGTGGTCGTCCAGACCGAGAAGACCCCAGAGGAGTGACATGCCCGCCCGCGTGAGACGGTTTGCCCCGCGAGACACCGATGCGGTGGTGGCCCTGTGGGAGGAGTGCTTCCCCGACGATCCGGCGCGCAACGAGCCGCGCGGCGTCATCGAGCGCAAGCTCGCGCGCGACCCCGACCTGTTCTGGGTGGCGACCGATGGGGACGCCGTGGTGGGCGCGCTCCTCGGCGGCTACGACGGCTACCGCGGGTGGCTCTATCACCTCGCGGTGACGGCCGAGCGGCGCGGCGAGGGAATCGCACGACGCCTCGTCGAGCGCGCCGTGCTGGAGCTCGAGACGCTCGGCTGCGTCAAGGTCAATCTGCAGGTGCGCCGCTCGAACTCGATGGTCGTGGGTCTGTACGAGGCCGTGGGCTTCGAGGAGTTCGACGCCTTCAACCTCGGGCGGGTCATCGGCTCGTAGTCGCGCGGCGGGGGACAATGGGGCGTGCCCCTGTACCGAGACGACGCGATCATCCTGCGCACCCACAAGCTGGGTGAGGCGGACCGCATCGTCACGATGCTCACGCGTCGCCACGGCAAGATCCGCGCGGTGGCGAAGGGCGTGCGGCGGACTACCAGCCGGATTGGCTCCCGCGTCGAGCCATTCATGCTGGTGGACGTCCAGCTGTACGAGGGGCGCAGCCTCGACATCGTCAGCCAGGTCGAGACCAAGGAACCCTACGCGCGCCGCATCGCCGAGGACTACGCGCTCTACACCGCGGCCACCGCCATGGTCGAGACGGCCGACAAGCTCGTGGACCACGAGAAGGAGCCGTCGTACGACCAGTACCGGCTGCTGCACGGCGGGCTCGGGGCGCTCAGCCGGCGCGCGCACGACCCGGGGCTGGTTCTCGACTCGTTCCTGCTGCGCTCGCTCGCGCTTGCCGGCTACGAGCCGAGCTTCGACGACTGCGCGTCGTGCGGCAGGGCCGGCCCCCACCGCGCCTTCGCGGTCGCCGGGGGAGGAGCGGTGTGCGAGGCGTGCAGGCCGCCGGGGGCCGCGGCTCCGGCAGCCGAGACGTTCTCCCTGCTTGAGGCGCTGCTGAGCGGGGACTGGACCGCGGCCGATGCCTCGGCGGACCGGCCCCGCAAGGACGCCGCCGGGCTCATCGCGGCATACGCGCAGTTTCACCTCGAGCGCAAGGTGCGGTCGCTGAGCCACGTGGACCGCTCGGGCGCCTGACCTCGCGGTGCCCGCGACCTTGGGTCCTGGCCCGGTGACGAAGTGACGGTGATCGGGGCGCCTCACCGGCGTGTCGAGCCCTTCGCCTCGGCGTGTCGCCGCAGCGACCGTCACTTCGTCACGTGGGCCGTGCGTGCGGGTGACCGGAGCGTGCCGAGATTTAACGCAATCGTCATCGTTTCGTGGCCCATTCGTCCACAACTGGACGATAGCGTGGACGCAACGTCCAGAACCGGGCGTGATCCGTCACGAGGAGCCCCATGCGTCCCACCGTCATCTTCGACTTCGATGGCACCCTTGCCCTCGGGGACGGCCCCGTGCGCGCCTATGCCAGGTGCGTCGCGGATGCCGCCGGTGACAGCCGGATCGTCGACGACTTCGAGGACGCCTTGGTGCGCATCGCCGCGGGATCGACGGCCTTCCGCGACGGGTACCACGCGGTGGCAGCATCGGCCGCCTCCCACGGGGTCGATGCCGCGACCATGGACGCCGCCTACCTCGCCAGCCGCGCGCTGCTCGGCACCGACGAGGCGCCCATCGAGGCCCCCGCGGGGCTCGGGGACTTCCTCGACGCGCTGGCCGAGCACGCCGACCGTCTGCTCGTGACCAACGCCCCCGACATCAACCTCGACCTCGCGATCGCGTCTCTCGGTGCCGCTGGCAAGTTTGAGGGCCGCGTGACGAGCGCCCGCAAGCCCGTGGGCATCGAGGCCGTGGTGACCGACGCGCTCACGCGCGGCCCCGTGTTGTCGATCGGCGACATTCACGAGTACGACCTCGCGCCCGCGGCGGCCTTGGGCGCGGACACCGCGCTCGTGGGCCCCGCCGCGGCGCGCCCCCCGGCCACCATCACCATGGCGGCCGTCCACCTGCCGGACCTGTATCCGGCCATCCAGTCGTGGGCGGCGCAGTCCGCCCGCCTCGGGTAGCGCTCCGGCTTCCCGAGCCCACACGAAAGGTCTCACCCCATGCGCACCACGCTCACCGCCGCCGGTGTCGCCGTCACGGCCCTCGTCGCACTCGCGGGCTGTAGCGCCGACTCCGACTCGGACGCCACGACGGACGCCACCACCGCATCGGCCACCTCGGATGCGGCCGCGGCCGGCGCCGACTGGCCCGAGGAGATCACCCTCGCGCTGATCCCCAACGAGAACGTCACCGACCTCGTCACCACCGTTGCGCCGCTGACGGACTACCTGTCGGAGGAGCTCGGCATCACCGTCGAGGGCGTCGTCACCCAGGACTACCAGGCCGCGGTCGAGGCCATCGGCTCGGGCCAGGCGCAGATTGCGATCGCCGATGCCGGCTCGCTGGCCGCGGCCGAGGACATGTACGGCGCCCACGCGGTGCTGCAGGATGTCCGCTTCGGCGCCTCGTCCTACGCGTCGATGGCGTTCACGAACAACCCGGACAAGTACTGCGACGACGAGCCCGTCGAGGCGACCTACGCCGCCACCGGCCAGACCTTCCTGTACTGCAACGGCGTCGCCTCGGGCGAGGAGAACACTGGCGTGGGGCCCGTCGCGATGGACGCGCTCGCCAAGATCGAGCCCGGCACCACGGTCGCGTTCGGCAACACCACGTCGCCCGCCGGCTACCAGCTGCCCGTGCTCGCGCTGGAGGAGAACGGCGTCACCATCGACGACCTTCAGCAGGTGCCCGTCACCGGCAACGACACCCTGCTCATGGCGGTCTACAACGGCGACGCCGAGGTGGGCTTCGCCTACTGGGACGCCCGCAGCTCGATCGACGCGGCCGAGGTTCCCGACCTGGGCGAGAAGGTCGTCGTGTTCGGCCTGTCCGAGATGTACCCCAACGGTGGAGTGGTCCTCTCGGACGACCTCCCGCAGGACCTTCGCGACGAGATCACCGACCTGATGGACGGCTACTCGGACGTGGACCCCGACACCCTGCAGGAGATCTTCGACCAGACCGACTGGGTGCCCGCCGACGCCGACGCCATCGACCTTGCCCGCGAGGTCAACGCGCGCTTCTCGGGTCAGTGAGTCGATGAGCGACACCGCTGCCGCGCGGCGGCCCGAGGCCGGGGACCACGTGTCCCCGGCCTCCGGGCCGTGGCCCATCACCCTCGACAACGTCACCGTGCGCTACCCCAACGGGGTGGTGGCGCTGAAGGACGTCTCCCTCAGCATCGGCGCCGGGGAGATGGTCGCCGTCGTGGGCCTGTCGGGCTCGGGCAAGTCGACCATGATCCGCACCATCAACGGGCTGGTCCAGCCCACGCAGGGCACCGTCACCGTCGGCCCTCACGCGATGACCTCGCTCAAGGGTGCGGCGCTGCGCCGCGCGCGCGGCGACATCGGCATGATCTTCCAGTCCTTCAACCTCGCCGACCGCACGAGCGTCTACCGCAACGCGATGGTGGGTCGCTTCTCGCACACTCCCACGTGGCGCACGCTGCTGGGGATCTCGACAGCGGAGGACCGCGATATCGTCATGCGCGCCCTCGCCTCGGTGGGGATGCTCGAAAAGGTGTGGGGCCGCGCGGGAGCGCTGTCCGGCGGCCAGAAGCAGCGCGTCGCGATCGCCCGCGCCCTCGCGCAGGAGCCGGCCGTCATGCTGGCCGACGAGCCCGTCGCGAGCCTCGACCCGCCCACGGCGCACTCCGTGATGGCCGACCTCGCGGACATCAACGCCGACCGCGGCCTCACCGTATTGGTCAACCTCCACCTCATGGACCTGGCGCGCCAGTACACGACAAGGATGATCGGCTTGCGCGCCGGCGAGGTGGTCTACGACGGACCCGCCGCGTCCGCCACGGACGCCGACTTCGAGCAGATCTACGGCCGTCCCGTCCAGCAGCGCGACAGGCTGGGGGAGAAGTGACGGCGGCCGATGCGGCGGCCCCGGCCCGTACCGACCTCGCCATCCCGCCGCGGCCACGCACGTGGCCCAAGGCGGTCGTCGTTGGCGCGGCGCTCGTGGCCTTCACGGTCGCGACCACCATCCCCGCCATCGGCGGCGTCGAGATCGACCTCGCGTCCATCGCGAGGAACTGGACCAACGGCCTCGACCGCATCGGCCAGATGCTCACCCCCGACTTGTCCATCCTGCCGCGCACGTGGCAGCCGCTGCTCGAGACCCTCGAGATGGCGCTCGTGGGAGCCGCCATCTCGGCCGTCCTCGCGGTGCCGCTGTCGCTGTGGGCCGCGCGGCCCACGAACCCGAACGGCGTCACCAGGCGCGCCGTGCGCTTCGTGCTGAACGTCGTGCGCGCGGTTCCCGACCTCGTCTACGCGACGGTGCTGGTTGCCATGGTTGGCGTCGGCACCCTGCCCGGCATCATCACGCTGATCCTGTTCGACGTCGGCATCGTGGTGAAGCTGGTGAGCGAGGCGATCGACTCTGCCGACGCCCAGTACATGGAGGCAGGCCGCGCGGCCGGCGGCAACCAGACGCAGATCAACCGCGTGACTGCACTGCCGCAGTCGTGGCCCGCCATCGCGTCTCAGGTCCTGTACTCGCTCGAGCTCAACGTGCGCATCTCGGCGATCCTCGGCCTCGTGGGCGCCGGAGGCATCGGGCGCCTGATCGACGAGATGCGTGGCTTCTACCGGTACGACGCGCTCGGCACCATCGTGCTCGAGATCCTCATCGTCGTCATCGCGATCGAGATCGCCTCGAACCTGCTGCGAAAGAGGCTGCGATGACCGCCACCGCCACCACCGCATCGGCCACGCGCCTGGCCATCCCTGCGAAGCCCCGCCGGCTCGCGGTGCGCGCCGCGGGATGGGCCGCGACCGTCGTCATCCTCCTCGCGTTCTGGGACATCGACCTGGAGTGGGACAAGATCGCCGGCCTGCCCGCCGACCTCGCCCACTACGGCGCGCTCATGTTCTCCGACCCCAACTGGTCCATGCTGGGCGAGGCGGCGCTGCAGACGTGGCGCTCCGTCTCCATGGCGTGGATCGGCGCCATCCTCGGCGTGGTCCTCTCGACCCTGCTGGGCATCCCGGCGGCCCAGGGAGTCGGGCCCGCGTGGGTGCGCCTGCCGCTGCGGGTGATCTTCGCGGTCATTCGCGCCATGCCGGAGGTCCTCATCGCGATCCTCATCCTCACCGTCACCGGCCTCACGCCGTTCACCGGCGCGCTCGCCCTCGCGATCGGGGGCATCGGCACGCACGCCAAGTGGACCTACGAGACCATCGAGGCCGTCCCGCCCGGCACCGCCGAGGCAGTGCGTGCCTCGGGAGGCTCGCTGGTGGAGGTGATCCGGTGGGGCCTGTGGCCGGTCGCCGCGCCCGAGCTCATGAGCCTCGCGCTGTACCGGTTCGAGATCAACGTGCGCACCTCCGCCATCCTCGGCCTCATCGGCGTGGGCGGCATCGGCGCGATGCTCACGGACTACACGCAGCACCGCGAGTGGGATACCGTCGGCGTGCTGATCATCGTGGTCATCGTGGTGACCATGGTCATCGACGCCATCTCCGGGGCCATCCGGCGACGCATCATGGAAGGGGCCAAGGTTCGTGGCGTGGAACGGCAGCACTGACGCACCCCCGACCGTACGCATCGCCGCGCTCGCGCCGGCGCTACAGCCGAGCGAGCGACGCGTCGCCGAGGCCATCGCGGCCGATGTCGGCGCCGCCGTCGACATGACGGCCCAGCAGCTCGCTGAGTCGGTCGGCGTGGGCCGCGCCTCCGTAGTCCGCACTGCCCAGACGCTGGGTTACGAGGGCTACCCGCAATTGCGCGTCGCCATGGCGCGTGAGCGCGCCTTCGGGGGTGCCCCGGTGGCCGATGCCGAGGGCGCCATGGGCATCGTGCGCGCCTCGATGGAACGGTTCGGGCGGGCGCTTCCACACGTCGCGGCCGCGATGACGGAGGAGCACCTCGAGCCGTTCCTCGCGGCCCTGGACACCGCCCCGCGGGTCCTGGTCGCGGCGAACGGGCTGTCGGCGCCGCTCGGGTACGACCTGTCGCTGAGGCTGTCGAGCATCGGCCGTCCCACCGAGTACGTGCCCGACACGTTGGGCCAGCGGATCCTTGCCGCGCAAATGGAGGCGCCGAGCGTCCTGCTGACCGTGTCCGGCTCCGGCGCCAACCGTGCGACGCTCGACGTGGTCGACGCGGCGCTCGACGCGGGGGCGACGGTGCTCGCCATCACGAGCTTCTCGCGGTCCGCGCTGGTAGAGCGGGCGACGACCACGCTGGTGGTGCCTCCCGTCAGCGAGTCCTTCCAGGATGAGCTGCTGCTCACGTCGCGTGCCGCGCTGACGCTGGTCGTGGAGGCGCTCGTGGAAGCGCTCGTGGCTCGCCGCGGCCAGCGTGCCCAGGACGCGCGCTCCGCGGCGCTCACCGTGCTGTCGCGCTCGCTGGGGGAGTAGCGCCGGGTAGCCCCGGCACGGCGTGGCTGGGGTCGCGCCCACGGCTAGGCTGGCCATCGTGACCTACGCACGCCCGTTCCCTCACCCCGGCGGCGCCACGGCGCCCGCCCTGCCCCAGGAGGCGGTGCCGGCGCACGTCGCCGTCGTCATGGACGGCAACGGCCGCTGGGCGAAGGAGCGCGGGCTGCCTCGCACGGCGGGACACGAGCGCGGCGAGGCCTCGCTGCTCGACGTGGTGGCCGGCGCCGTGGAGATCGGCGTGAGCCACCTCAGCGCCTACGCGTTCAGCACGGAGAACTGGAAGCGCAGCCCCGACGAGGTGCGCTTCCTCATGGGATTCAACCGCGACGTGATCCGGCGCCGGCGTGACGAGATGCACGAGTGGGGGGTGCGCGTGCGCTGGGCCGGACGCCGCCCCAAGCTGTGGACGTCGGTCATCAAGGAGCTCGAGAAGGCCGAAGAACTCACGCAGCACAACACCGGGCTGACGCTCACGATGTGCGTCAACTACGGTGGCCGCGCGGAGATCGCCGACGCGGCGCGTGAGATCGCGCGCAAGGTCGCGGCGGGACAGCTCAACCCGGACAAGGTCACCGAGGCGACGCTCGCGGCGCACCTGGACGAGCCCGACATGCCCGATGTCGACCTGTTCTGGCGCTCGAGCGGCGAGCAGCGGTCGTCCAACTTCCTGCCGTGGCAGGCCGCCTACGCCGAGTACGTGTTCTCCGACGTGCTGTGGCCCGATGTGGACCGCACGCACCTGTGGGCGGCTATCGAGGAGTACGCGCGGCGGAACCGGCGCTTCGGCGCTGCCTGACGATCCGCGTGACGCGGGTGGCGGCCCAGGCGACCGCCACCACACCCACGACGAAGGCGATGGCCAGCGTGGGGCTGTGCTGCCACAGGTGCACGATGGACGCGCCCACGATCGTGTAGGCGGCCGTCCACAGCGCGCAGCCGGGAAGCATCACGAGCGTGTACAGCCCCCAGCGCATCTTCACGTATCCGGCCGTCGCATTGATCACCGTCTGGAATCCCAGCGTCAGGAACGACAGCGGGATGGCGACGTAGCCCCAGCGATCGAGGACCGCCTCGCCGCGCGCCATCATCGGCCCGTCGAGGCGCCTCGAGGCGCGGGCCAGGAACTTCTCGGACGGGCTCTCGGCGAGGCGCGACGCGCCCGTGCGCGCCCAGCGTCCCAGCCAGTAGGTGGCCTGGGTGCGCACGAACACCACGACGAACAGGAAGGGCACGAGTGCCCACCAGCCGAGGTCCGAGATGAATCCCGGCACTCCCGCCATCAGTGACCCTTGGCCGTGCAGGCAGCGCACACGCCGGTGATCTCGACGGTGTGGTCGATGCGCGCGAAACCGTGCTCGGCGGCGACCTTCTCCGCCCATTCCTCGAACTGCGGAACCTCGATGTCCTCCGCGGCTCCGCACACGCGACAGCGCAGGTGGTGGTGGTGCTCGTCGACGGCGCCGCAGCGTCGGTAGAGCGTCTCGCCGGTGTCGGTGACGACAGCGTCGACCTCGCCGGCCTCAGCAAGCGCCTGCAGCGAGCGATAGACCGTCGCGAGGCCCACGGTCGAGCCCTCGTGGCGCAGCGCGTCGTGCCAGGACTGGGCGGACCGGAACTCGTCCGAGGCGGACAGGGCGTCGAGGACCGCCGCGCGCTGCTTGGTCATGCGGGGGGCCGATGCGCCACTGGTGGGGGTCATGCGGGTGCTCCTTCCGCGGTGGCGAGCTCGCGGTCGTGGCGGTGGCGTCGACGCTTCACGAGGCCCGCGCCGGAGGCGACGACCACGTAGAGGATGACGCCGAGGACCACGATGAGCGCGCCGGGCTGGAGGTTGTAGAACAGGGTGATGCCCACGCCGGTGAGGCACAGGGCGACGCCGATGGCCATGGCGATGCCCATGGTGCGCGTGAAGGAGCGCGTGATGAGCTGGGCGATCGCGACGGGAAGGATCATGAGGCCGCTGACCAGCAGCACGCCGACCACGCGCATCGCCGCGGTGACGGTGACGGCCGCGAGGACGGCGACGATCATGTTGAGCGCCGCGACGGGAAGGCCCGTGGAGTACGCGAACTCCTGGTCGTGGGTGACGGCGAACAGCGCCGAACGCAACCCCAGGCCGATGACGAGGATGACGGCCGAGAGGACTACGGTGACCCAGACGTCGGCCCAACTTGCCGTGGAGATCGAGCCGAACAGGTAGCCCATCAGGTTCGCGTTCGAGCCTCCGGCGGCGGAGATCAGCAGGACGCCGGACGCGATGCCGCCGTAGAACATGATCGCCATGATGACGTCGGCCGCCGCGACGCCGCGGGCGCGCATGCGTTCGATGACGACGGCCCCGGCGACCGCAAACACGATCGCGCCGGGGATCGCGAGGGCGTCGACCTGCACGAGGTCGGCCCAGGACCCGGCCAGCCAGCCGGCGGCGACGCCGGCGAGGGCCACGTGGCCGATGCCGTCGCCCAGCAGCGACATGCGGCGGTGGACCAGGTAGGTGCCGACGATGGGTGCGGTCGCGCCCACCATGAGCGCGACGAGCAGCATGCGCTGCACGAGGGGGTCGGTGAACAGGTCGATCACTGGCGGACCTCCCAGGCGAACGTGGACGGCGTCTGTTCGGGCACGTCGGAATGGGCGTGGTCGTGGTCGTGACCGGGCAGGGCGTGCACGCCGAGCGCGCGCGGAGGCTCGCCCACGTGTGTCACGCAGCCCTGCTCGAGCACGACAGCGTGGTGGACCAGCGGGGCGAGCGCCCCGAGCTCGTGGAGCACCAGGATGATCGCCTTGCCCGCGTCGCGGCGGGCCGTGAGGGCGGCCGCGAGGGCCTCCTGGCTCGGCACGTCGACGCCGGCCATCGGCTCGTCGAGGATCAGCAGGTCAGGGTCGCGTACGAGGGCGCGGGCGATGAGGACGCGCTGCTGCTGGCCGCCCGAGAGGCGGCTGACGTCGCGGTCCGCGAGGTCAGCGACCCCCAGGTCGTCCAGCGCGGCGAGGGCGCGCGCCTTCGCATCGCGGGGCGCCCGCAGGTGGCCCACTCCCAGCAGGCCGGCGGTGACGACCTCGCGGGCGGTGGCGGACACTCCGCCTCCCGCGGAGGCGCGCTGCGGCACGTAGCCGATGCGTCGGGCGCTCGCGCGGCTGCGCGGCTGATCGAAGACCGTGACGTCTCCCGCGGCCATCGGGATCGCGCCCACGAGGGCGCGGACCAGCGTCGACTTGCCGGAGCCGTTGCCGCCCATGATGGCGACGGCCTCGCCGGGGTGGGCGTCGAGGTCGACGCCGTGGAGGATCTCGTGGCCGCCCAGACGCACGCGCACCCCGCGCGCGGTCAGCACGGGCGGGGCGTCGTGGTCGAGCGACGTGGCGTCAGCTGCAGTCAAGGCCGGTCCTCAGCTCCTCGAGGTTGCGGGTCATCACTGCAATGTAGTCGTCGCCGTCGGCGATGGTCTCGAGCGGGTCGAGCACCGCGGTGGTGACGCCGGCATCGTCCGCGAGGGACTCCGCGACGGCCGCGGACACCTTCGATTCGGTGTAGATGGTCGTGGCGCCGGAGTCCTCGATCAGGTCGCGGATCTCGCGGATGCGCGCGGGGGAGGGCTCGGCCTCGGGGTCGAGGCCCGACATCCCCTCCTGGGCGAGGTCGTAGCGCAGGCCGAGGTAGCCGTATGCCTCGTGGCTGACGAAGATCTCGCGTCGCTCGCACGTCGCGAGGCCGTCGGTGAACGACTGGTCGAGCGCGTCGAGGTCGGCGATCAGCGCGTTGCCGCGCTCCTCGTACGAGGCCGCGTTGTCGGGGTCGAGCTCGGAGAACTCCGCGACGACGTCCTCGGCGTACTCCGCGAGCAGCGTGGGGTCGAGCCAGAAGTGCGGGTCGAGCGTGCCGTGGTCGTGGCCGTCCTCGCTCGCGTACTCGTCGTCCTCGTGGGTCTCATCCTCGTGCTCGGCCTCCTCTTCGCCGTGCTCGTCGACGATGTGGTGGGCGTCGAGCGAGCGGGCGCCGGTGGTGTCGACGGCGTCGTCCACGGCCGCGGAGAAGTCCGAGAGGAACAGGACGGTGTCCATGTCCTGCATGGACCGCACGGTGGCGGGGGACATCTCCGCGTCGTGCGGCTCGACGCCCGCGGCGATGAGGGAGGTCACGGCCACGTCGTCGCCGCCGACGGCCTCTGCGACGTACTGCAGCGGGTAGAAGGAGGCGCCGACGCTGAGCGACGCCTCGGAGGCGTCCGCGTCGGCGGACGAGGTATCGGCGGAGCAGCCGGCGAGAAGGAGGGAGCCGACCGCTCCGCCGACGATCAGGGGACGGGTGACGTTCATGACGGCAACGCTACGGCTAAATGAGAATCATTGTCAAACTCAGCTGGGCGCGACGGGCAGGTGCGGACGGCCGATGCCACGGCGTGGCACGCTTCCGCACTAGTCGACAAGGATCCTCGCCTCACGCCGCCTCCTCGCCCTCGTCAGGGGCTCCGAACCAGTCGTCGAGGCGGTCGTCGCCGATGGGCTCAGCGGGGGAGTGAAGGGCGGCCGCGAAGGCGTCGGCGATGATGGCCCGTTCCTCGCCGACGCCGGTCACGACAAGCGTGGTGCGCGGCTGCCTGCCGTTCCAGGAGTCGACCGTCCCCACGCTGAGCTGGCCGCCGGCCTCTTCCCAGATGCACGCTGAGTGCGGCCGCGAGGCGACCCAGAAGTGGCCGCGCACGCGAATCGGGTGATCGGCCATCCTGTGCAGGCTTTCGCGCAGTCGCCGCGCGTCGAAGGGGCGGTCACTCTCGAGGCGAAGGCTCCAGACTCCCGCCCGATCGCGAGGAGTGCGGCGCGGGGTGCGCAGGGGGTCGGCGCGTTCGAGGCAGTCCCTGCTGCGCCCACGCGGACGGCCCAGGAGGAGAGGCGTGAGGCTCTCAAGTTCAGCCGAGACGACCTGGCTCCCGTCGCCGCGCAGGTGATCCGCCACCGCAAGGGCGTCTTCGGGTGCGGGGGTGGCTCCCGCCAGCACGATGACGTCGGCTGCCGCGAGGATGGGGGCGAGGGCCTCGGCGACCACGCGGTCGTCCTCGTCGCGCAGCCCCAGGTCGCGGTCGGTGAGCCAGTCGTCACTGAAGGCGTCTTCGCGGACGGTCGCGGCGTCGAGGATGGCGGCGACCGTGCCGAACTCGGCGCCGGCGAGCTGGCCATCGGGCCGCAGGGCGCCGTCGAGTAGGCGGACGAGGGGCGCAGGCTCCGCCGTGACGGGGAGCGCGACCACCGCGTGGCGCCAGCGGTCCTGGCGGCGCAGGCCCACGAGCGTGGGGAGGACGTCCTCGCGGATGGCGCACGAGACACACGCATGGGCGAGTGGCGTGATGGTCTGCTCGATGACGCCGGTGATATCCGCCACGGTGCGTCGCACGCCGCCGTCGAGGATGTCGTGGGTGACGACCACCAGGTCCGGACGGTCCAGCGTGAGGTTCATGGCCGCCGCGGCGCGCATCAGGGGGTCGATCGTGGTGAGGGTGGAGATGGTGAAGGAGCTCATGGCGTCACCGTAGCACTTGACGAGAATGATTCTCATTACTAGGTTGTCCGGCATGTCACGACAGCGATGCCAGGTCACAGGAGCCGTTCCGAGCTTCGGCAACACCATCTCCCACTCCCACCGGTGCACCTCCCGGAGGTGGAACGTCAACATCCAGCGCAAGCACTTCTGGGTGCCGTCGCTCGGACGCAAGGTCACGCTCAACGTCTCTGCGAAGGGCCTCAAGGTCATCGACCGCGACGGGATCGACGCGGTCGCCGCGCGGCTGATCGCTAAGGGGGAGCGGATCTGATGGCCAAGGGCAAGGACATCCGAGACAAGATCACGCTCGAGTCGACCGCGGGCACCGGCACGCGCTACGTGACGACCAAGAGCCGCCGCAGCACCCCCGACCGGCTCGTGATCCGCAAGTACGACAAAGCGATCCGTCGCCACGTCGAGTTCAAGGAGACCCGCTAATGGCCAAGAAGTCCAAGATCGCGCGTAACCGGCAACGGGAGGAGGTGGTCGCGCGCTACGCCGAGCGGCGGCGCGAACTGAAGAAGGCATCGGTCAACCCTCACCTCTCGCCCGGGGAACGCGACGCCGCCATGAAGGCGCTGCACGCCCTCCCGCGCGACGCGAGCCCGACGCGCCTGAGGGCGCGCGGCGCAAGCGACGGCCGCCCCCGCGGAAACCTGCGCAAGTTCGGCCTGTCCCGCGTGCAGTTCCGCGACGCCGCGCACCGCGGAGAACTTCCCGGCGTGACGAAGTCGAGTTGGTGACATGAAGAAGGGAATCCACCCCCGGTACGAGCCCGTCGTCTTTCGCGACAAGTCGGCAGACTTCGCGTTCCTGACCCGCTCGACCGCCACATCCACCGAGACGATCACCTGGGAAGACGGCAATGAGTATCCCGTGATCGACGTCGAGATCTCGGCCGCGAGCCACCCGTTCTACACGGGCCAGGCCAAGGTCATGGACACCGCCGGCCGCGTCGAGCGCTTCCGCCGGCGCTACGGAAAGGCACAATCATGAAGGTGAGAGCAAGCATTCGCTCGCTTGCGAAGAAGGACGGCGCCATCGTGGTGCGCCGCCGCGGCAAGACGTACGTCATCAACAAGCGCAACCCGCGCTTCAAGGGCCGCCAGGGGTAGCCGTGGCCGTCCCCAAGCGAAAGAAGTCCCGCTCCCGCACGCGCTCGCGGCGAGCCCAGTGGAAGACGACCACCGTCGACCTCGTGCCCGTCACCATCAACGGCACCGAGTACCGCGTGCCCCGACCCCTGGTCCGCGCCGCCCGGCGCGGGCTCATCGATGTCGAGGATCTCGCCCCGGCATCGACCCCGACGAAAGGACAATCATGACCCTCCAGCGCTCCGACATCGCCCAGCGAGCCGCCGCACACGCCGGCGTCGACAAGGCCACCGCGGAGGCGGTGCTCAAGGGCGTCGAGTCCGCCCTCGTCGAGGCCGCGGCAGCCGGCGAGTCAGTGCGGTTGACCGGAACCCTCAGCCTCGAGGTGGTGGAGCGCCCGGCCCGCACGGGACGCAACCCCCGCACTGGCGAGGCGCTCGAGATCGCGGCGGGGCGCGTCGTGCGCCTCAGCGCCGGCGCGACGCTGAAGAAGGCCGCCAAGGGGGAGTAGGCGAGCGGCTCGCTGAGGGGCGGCGGGATCGGGTGGTGCCGTGGCGGACACGGCACCACCCGATCCCGTTTCGTCGTCTTGCGGCGGCCCGCCACCGCATCGGCCGCTCGCGGTGACAAGGTAACGGTGGTGCGGGGCGACACGCCGGTGTGGACGGCCGATGCCTCGGCGCGGCGTGCGTACGACCGTCACTTGCGTACGTGGCGGCTCGGGACCGGCGGCCCAGCACGGGGCAGGCGCGAGCCCCACCCCGGCCCGCCACCGCATCGGCCGCCGATAGACTTGGCGCCAGCCAAGACCGCATGACCCCCACCCAAGGAGCACCCAGTGGCACAGCCGTCCCGCCTCGACAACGTGATCTCGCTCGCGAAGCGCCGTGGCTTCGTCTTCCCCTGCGGCGAGATCTACGGCGGAACCCGCTCCGCGTGGGACTACGGGCCGCTCGGCGTCGAGCTCAAGGAGAACATCAAGCGCCAGTGGTGGCGTGCCATGGTCTCGAGCCGCGACGACATCGTGGGCCTCGACTCGTCGGTGATCCTTCCCCCGGCCGTGTGGGAGGCCTCGGGCCACCTCAAGGCGTTCGTCGACCCGCTGGTCGAGTGCCTGTCGTGCCACAAGCGTTTCCGCGAGGACCACCTCATCGAGGAGTTCGAGGAGAAGAAGGGCCGCGCACCCGAGGGCGGCCTCGCCGAGATCGCCTGCGGCCACTGCGGCACGCGCGGCCAGTGGACCGAGCCCAAGATGTTCAACGGCCTCCTCAAGACCTACCTCGGCGTCAACCAGGACGAGTCGGGCCTGCACTACCTGCGCCCCGAGACCGCCCAGGGAATCTTCGTCAACTACGACAACGTGCAGCGCACCTCGCGCATGAAGGTGCCCTTCGGCATCGGCCAGATCGGCAAGTCGTTCCGCAACGAGATCACGCCCGGAAACTTCATCTTCCGCACCCGCGAGTTCGAGCAGATGGAGATGGAGTTCTTCGTCAAGCCCGGAACCGACGACGAGTGGCACCAGTACTGGATCGACACCCGCCTGCAGTGGTACAAGGACCTCGGCATCGCCGCCGACAACCTGCGCCTGTACGCGCACCCGCAGGAAAAGCTCTCGCACTACTCCAAGGGCACCACGGACATCGAGTACCGCTTCGGCTTCACGGGCTCGGAGTGGGGCGAGCTCGAGGGCATCGCGAACCGCACCGACTTCGACCTGTCGACGCACTCGGAGCACTCCGGCAAGGACCTGTCCTACCTCGACCCCGCCACGAACGAGCGCTACACGCCGTACGTGATCGAGCCCGCGGCGGGCCTCACCCGCTCGCTCATGGCCTTCCTCGTGGAGGCCTACGACGAGGACGAGGCGCCCAACACCAAGGGCGGCGTCGACAAGCGCACGGTCCTGCACCTCGACCCGCGCATCGCGCCCGTCAAGGCGGCCGTCCTGCCGCTGTCCAAGTCCGAGGAGCTCTCGCCCACCGCGGAGGCGCTCGCCAAGGAGCTGCGCGGCGCCTGGAACGTGGACCTCGACGTCACGCAGGCCATCGGCAAGCGTTACCGCCGCCAGGACGAGATCGGCACGCCGTTCTGCATCACCGTCGACTTCGACACCAAGGACGACCAGGCCGTCACCATCCGCGACCGCGACACCATGCAGCAGGAGCGCGTGGGCCTGTCGCAGGTCCAGGCGTACCTCGCGACGCGCCTCATCGGCGCGTAAGGGCTGACGGGCGGGCGATGCCGGCGCTGGGTTCTCGTTGATGGGTGCCGGGCACTCGCACGGCTTCGCCGCGGACGGCTCCCTGGAGCGCGCGCCGCGGGCCTCGGAGCGGACCACGACGGTCCTCACCATCCTGGTGGGGGTCATCGTGTTCCTCACCGTGGCCGGGGCGGTTGCCGTGTGGCCGTCGAGCTGGGACGTGCTGCGCTCGGTGCCCACCTCGTACGAGGGGGCCGAGTGGGTGTCGGTCACCGTTGAGTCGGTGGACGAGGAGACCGGGCAGGCCACTGTCGACCTCGATGGTGAGGAGCGCGTCCTCGACGACGCTGGGTATTCGACGTTCACCTACGAGGTGGGCGACCACGTGCGGGCGCTGTCGCTGGACACCGGCGAGCTCGTCTTCGGCGACTTCGAGCGCGGGCCGCCGATGCTGCTCCTGCTCGTCGTCTACGTGGTGCTCGTGGTGGCCATCGCCAGGTGGCGCGGCATCGGAGCGCTGCTGGGCCTCCTCGGGGCCTTCGGCGTGGTGGTGTTCTTCACCGTGCCCGCCCTGTTCGACGGTCAGAACCCGCTGGTGGTGGCGCTCGTCACCGGTTCCGGGGCACTCTTCGCGCTGCTGTATCTGGCGCACGGCGTCAACGCCAGGACCACCACCGCGTACCTGGGGACGCTCGCCGGCTTGCTGATCACCGCGCTGCTCGCCTGGTGGGCGGTGGGGGCCTCGCGCCTCACCGGAATCTGGTCGGAGGAGGGCACGCACCTCGAGCTGGCCGGGCGATCGGTGGACCTCCAGGGCCTCGTCCTGTGCGGCATCATCATCGCCGGGCTCGGCGTGCTGAACGACGTGACGGTGACGCAGTCGTCCGCCGTGTGGGAGCTGCGTGCGGCCCGCCCCGACATCTCGCGCTGGTCACTGTTCTCGCGCGGCATGCGCATCGGCCGCGACCACATCGCCTCCACGGTCTACACGATCGCCTTCGCCTACGTGGGCGCCGCGCTCCCGACCCTCATGCTCGTCACCCTGTACGACAACTCCATCGCCACCACGCTCACCAGCGCCGAGATCGCCGAGGAGGTGGTGCGCACGCTTGTGACCTCCATCGGCCTGGTGCTCGCCGTGCCACTCACCACCGGCATCGCCGCGCTCGTGGTCGGGTACGAGGGCGCGATCGAGGGGGAATCCGTCGAGGGCAAGGCCGATGCCGGGGACCCCGGTCGCGCATCCGATGCCGAGGCATCGGCGACAATGGAGGAATGACCGCCACCGCATCGGCCGCCGCCACGCCCTCCTCCGACGCCCCCCGCGCCGCCGAGCGCGTGCTGCCGCCGCTGCAGATCGGTCCTCTCACCGTCGACACCCCCGTGGTGCTCGCGCCGATGGCGGGCATCACCAATGCCGCGTTTAGGCGCCTGTGCCGCGAGCACGGCGGCGGCATCTACGTTGCCGAGATGGTGACGTCGCGTGCCCTCGTGGAGCGCACCAAGGAGTCGATGCGGATCATCCACCACGACCCCGATGAGACCCCGCGGTCGGTCCAGCTGTATGGCGTGGACCCCGCGACCATCGGCGCCGCCGTGAAGATGCTCGTGAGCGAGGACCGCGCGGACCACATCGACATGAACTTCGGCTGCCCCGTGCCCAAGGTCACCAAGAAGGGCGGCGGCGCCGTCCTGCCGTGGAAGAAGGACCTGTTCCGCGACATCGTGCGCGCGGCGGTGCGCGAGGCAGCGCCGTACGACGTTCCCGTGACCGTGAAGATGCGCAAGGGCGTCGACGACGACCACCTCACCTACCTCGACGCCGGCCGCATGGCCGAGGCCGAGGGTGCCGCCGCCGTCGCCCTCCACGGACGCACCGCCGCGGACTACTACTCGGGCACCGCCGACTGGGAGGCCATCGCGCGCCTCAAGGAAGCCGTGACGACCATCCCCGTGCTCGGCAACGGCGACATCTGGTCCGCCGAGGACGCGCTAGCAATGGTGGAGCGTACGGGGGTCGACGGCGTGGTCGTCGGCCGTGGCTGCCAGGGGCGGCCGTGGCTGTTCGCCGACCTGCAGGCGGGCTTCGAGGGCCGCGCTGACCGCGTGCGCCCCGGCCTGCGCGTGGTCGCCGACACCATCTACCGCCACGGCGAGCTGATGATCCCGTTCTTCGGGGACGACGAGCTCAAGGCGATGCGCGAGATTCGCAAGCATGTGGCCTGGTACCTCAAGGGTTACCCGGTCGGGGGAGAGGTGCGCAAGAACCTCGGCCTGGTGGAGACCCTCGGCGACCTGCGCGCCCTGCTCGACGCCCTGCCGCTCGACCTGCCGTACCCCGGCGAGGGCGCCGAGGGGCCGCGCGGTCGCCAGGGAAGCCCCAAGAGCCCCTCGTGCCCGGAGGGCTGGCTCGACACCCAGGACATCACGCCCGACCTCGAGGTGCGCCTGCGCGAGGCGGAGCTCAGCGTCTCCGGAGGCTGAACCCGCGCCTAGGCGTGCCCGACCCCGCCCCCCCACGGTGCGCAAATGGCCGCATTTGCGGCTCTTCGGGCGACGACACGCCGCAAATTGGGCCACTGGGGCTTGATGCCAGTCGCTAGGCGTGCCCCAGCGCGCCGGGATTGTCGGCATCGTCCAGCGCAGGGCCTCCATCCGACGGCAGGGGCGAATCGTCGCGCGGTTCGCGCGCGGGCGTCATTACCAGCTGCACCATGCCGTCGCCGAACCGGCGCACGTCACTCACCGTCACCATTCGGCGCTGCTCCGCGCCGGCGAAAAGCGGGTGACCAGCGCCGAGGATGGTCGGGTGGATGGTGACGATCATCTCGTCGACAAGGTCGGCATCGAGCGCCTGACGGATGAGCGATCCGCCGTCGAGATACACGTCCTTGTCTCCCGCGGCATCCTGCGCCTCGGCGACGAGATTGGCGATGGGGGCCGATGCGGCCGAGACGCTCGCCGGCACGGCGCCCTCCGTCGGCAGCGGTCGGCCCGTGGCCACCAGCACTGGGGTGTCGCCGTAGAACCACTCACCCATGGCGTGCACCACATCAAAGGTGCGGCGGCCCATGAGCATCGCGCCGATGCCCGAGAAGAAGTCCTCGTACGTCACCGCGTCGCCTGGGGCATCGGCCCACTGCCCGTCAGCCATCGGCGCCCATGCCGGGCGTGGAGCCTCCAACCAGGCGATGTCGTCGCCGGGGCCGGCGATGAAGCCGTCGACGGACATGGCGCAGTAGACCAGCACACGGGACATGTCTCCACCGTACGCCGGGCGTGCTCGCGGCGCCCCGTGGGCGCCAGCCCGTGACAAGGTGACGGTTCGCTGGGCGACACGCCGGAGGCTCGGTGGCGACACGCCGCGATCGGGACGGTGCAACCGTCACTTCGTCACGGCGCCGCCCGTGCGCCCGCCCGCCCGCGCGCCGTGTCACGACCCCGGCACCGGGCATGACTAGGTTGGACGGGTGAACGCGATCTCGCCCGGGTACTCCGACGCCGACGTCGAGCGGTGGATCCCCGAGCCAGCCAAGGCAGCCCAGCGCACTCCCTTCGAGCGCGACAGGGCCCGCATCCTGCACTCCAGCGCCCTGCGCAGGCTCGGCGCCAAGACCCAGGTGCTCGGCCTGGGCAGCGGCGACTTCGTGCGCACGCGCCTCACCCACTCTCTCGAGGTCGCTCAGGTGGGCCGCGAGCTCGGCAAGGCGCTCGGCTGCTCGCCCGACATCGTCGATGCCGCGTGCCTCGCGCACGACCTCGGCCACCCGCCGTTCGGCCACAACGGTGAGCGCGCGCTCGACCAGGTGGCCCGCGACATCGGTGGCTTCGAGGGCAACGCCCAGACCCTGCGCCTGCTGACACGACTGGAGCCCAAGACGTTCGATCCCGCCACGGGACGCAGCGCCGGCCTCAACCTCACGCGCGCGAGCCTCGACGCGGCGGTCAAGTACCCGTGGCGCGAGCCGGCGGCGCCGATGCGGCCCGACGGCACCCCCACCCGCAAGTTCGGCGTCTACGAGGACGACATCCCGGTGTTCGAGTGGTTGCGCGAGGGCGCTCCCGGCACCCAACAGTCGTTCGAGGCGCAGGTCATGGACGTCGCCGACGACATCTCATACTCGGTGCACGACGTCGAGGACTCGATCGTCTACCGCGCCGTCCAGCTCGCGACGCTCAGGGACCCGGGCCAAGTGAGCGCCGTGATCGAGCACACGCGCGAGTGGTACGGCGGCGGGGACGACGAGGCCCTGCGCGCCGCGCTCGGACGCCTCCAGGCGTTCCCCTGGTGGGCCGAGCGTTTCGACGGCACCCGCCACTCGCTCGCGGCGCTGAAGGACATGACCAGCCAGATCATCGGCCGCTTCGCCCAGGCCATCATCGGCGCGACGCAGGCCGAGCACGGCGACGAGCCGCTGACCAGGCACCACGCGTCGATCGTGGTGCCGCAGGAGACCCTCGACGAGATCCTCATCCTCAAGGGCATCGCCGTGCACTTCCTGATGGCACCGCGCGAGACCAGCCCCACGTACGCCAAGCAGCGCAAGGTGCTCAAGGAGCTGGTGACGGCCCTCGCGGACCGCGGCCCCGAGGCCCTCGAGCCGCAGTTCGCGGCCGACTATCGCGAGGCCCCCGACGACGCCGCGCGCCTGCGCGTCGCGGTCGACCAGGTCGCCTCGCTCACGGACACGTCGGCCTACAACTGGCACCACAAGTACTGCGTGCAGTCCTGACCTTCAGGCGGCCGATGCTGTGGCCGAGTCAACGGTCCGGCCGTCAGTCGGCGCTGGCGTGCGGAGCCGTGGCCGGGTCGGCGTCGATCTGCGCCTGCTGGCCGGCGAGGATGCGCTCCTCGACGATCAGCAGGATGACAACCACCGCGAAACCGGCGACGAAGGCGAGCAGCGGCGCGACCAGGTCGCCCGAGGGGGCGAGCTTGTGGCCGTCCTCGTCCTGCCACGGCCACAGCGCGACGAGCGATCCCGCCATGACGCCGGTCAGCACCACGAGGGTGTTGCGGCGGTGGTGCTCCAGCATGAACTGCAGCACCTTCACGATCGACACGAGGCCGATCGCACAGCCCAGAGCGAACCACACCAGGTAGCCGAGGTCGCGGTCGTTCACGGCGGCGAGCGTGGGCTCGTACAGGCCCATGGTCAGCAGCAGGAACGAGCCGGACAGGCCCGGCAGCGCGAGAGCGGAGATGGCGATCGCGCCCGCGGGCACGAGCACCAGGGGAGACGGCTCGAGGTTGCCCCCTGGCAGCGACACGATCACGGCCGCCGCGATGGTGCCGATGAGCGCGTATGCCCAGTCCTTGCCGCCCCAGCGGCCGTCGGGACGGGCGGGCATCGGCGCGTGCGCCGCCAGGCGGAAGGGCACCGCGAGCGACGCGAGCACCAGTCCGAAGAACAGCGCCCGCATGGTCTCGGGGTGCTCCTCGACGAGCGTCTCCATGACCGATGCCATGGCGACCAGTGCAATCACCATGCCGATGCCGATGGGGATGATGACGCGCCACGACACGCGCGCGTACTCGTCGCGCGACCGGGACACGCCGCGCCCGCGCACGAGGTCCACGGCCGCGATGCGCGTGCCGGTGATGAAGTGGCCGGCGGACGTGAGCAACGTCTCGTAGACGCCGGTCATGAGGGCGATCGTGCCGCCGGAGACGCCGGGAACGGACTCGGCGGCGCCGATCAGCGCGCCGCGCACGGCGTTCAGCGCGGTGCGGCCGACGCCGGCCCCACCGCTCACGCCGCCCGTGCCGCTCACGAGGCGACCTCGTCCGAGGAGGCGGCCCCGGCATCGGCCGTCTGGACACGCCCGCCGCGACCGCGCAGGAGCACCCACAGCGCCGCGAGCGGCAGCAGCAGCGGCACCCAGCCGTAGGCCGAGCCGTAGCCGGTCCACACCGTCTCGTCGGCCCACCAGTCGGCCTCGATGTAGCCCAGGGTGCCCACGATCAGCACGCCGGCGAGCTCGAGCGACGTTCCCCACAGGGCCACGCGCCGCCAGCCGCGCCACAGCGCGACGGCGATCACGACGTACAGCACCGCGGAGACTCCCGAGATGAGGTACGGCAGGGGAGCCTCGGCCAGCTTTGTCGAGATCTGGTACGACGAGCGGCCCACGGCGGCGAGGCCGAGGACCGCGTACGCGGCGATGAGGACGATGCGTCCCACGGGGTTCATCTCAGCCTCCCAGCAGGATGATGACGCGCCAGGCGAGCACGGCACCGGCGATGCCGATGATGACGGCGGCACCGCCGTCGACGCGCGCGATCTGGTCGGGCTGAAGGACGGGGCGGTTGGGGTCGGGATCCATGGCGGCGGCGTCGGGCTCGCCCAGGCGGCCGATGCCGAGCAGCGGCACCAGGATGACCGACGCCAGCAGGTAGCCGACGGTGAGCACGATCGGCGCCGAGTGGCCGCCCAGCAGGATCACCGCGACGGCGAGCACCTGCAGGGCGGTCACCACCCACATGGCCGTCACGATCCACTTGAGGCCCTCGTGGAGGCGCACCCAGATCATCGTGGCGATCCCGCCGAGGACCAGCAGTGCACACACCACCAGGTAGGCGGGGTAGATCAGCCCCTCATAGAGCCCCATGGACCCTCGGTTAGCTCTGTGCGGCCTGGACGCGCATCGGCAGGCGCGAGAGCTCCTCGCCGTCCACCGAGACGACCCACTCGAACATACCGGCCTGGACAAACCGGATGCCGTCGATCGTGAAGGCGAAGCAGGCGACCTGCTCGTCGCCGTCCACGAGGTGCGCGGGGCGGCCGAGCGTGAACTCGCCACCCATGCCGCGCACGGGCTGGGGCTTGCCGTCGGCGTCGGCGCGCACGCCGATGGGGTACTCCTTGCCGTCCTCGGTCAGCAGCTTCAGCTCGAGCTGGTGCGAGACGTTGGTGGCGGTGAAGGGGACGTGCACGGTGGCCGCGACGGCGAGGCGACGGTGCGCGGCGGGGAACTGCCGCACAAAGATGGTGTTCCATCCCGCGCCGAGCGCGTAGATCTTGCCCTGGACGACCTCGGCCGAATCGGCGAGGAAGGCATCGACTCTCACTGGATTTCCTTTCGTGGATGCGAACGCGGTCCAGCGTACCGGGCCGCTGCGGGCGTTCCTCTCGTGGCGTACCTGGCCGATGCGGGGGCGCCCGGACGCCGCGAGTACCATTCCGGTGTGGCTGGCACGATCAACAGGGACGACATCGCCGCGGTGCGCGAGCGGGCTCCCATCGAGGACATCATCGGCCAGCACGTGACCCTCAAATCGGCGGGTGTGGGCTCCGTCAAGGGGTTGTGCCCCTTCCACGACGAGCGCTCGCCGTCGTTCCACGTGCGCCCCGGCGCCGGCCGCTGGCATTGCTTCGGCTGCGGCGAGGGCGGCGACGTCATCGAGTTCGTGATGCGTATGGACGGGTTGCCGTTCGCGGAGGCCGTCGAGTACCTGGCCGAACGCGCGGGAGTGACGCTGCGTTACGAGGCCGGAGGAGGTCCGCGTCGCGAGGGAACCGCTGGCCAGCGCAAGCGCCTGCTGGAGGCCCACCGCGTCGCCCAGGAGTACTTCTCGGAGCAGCTCGCCGGGCCCGACGCGCGCATCGGCCGCGACTTTCTGCGCGAGCGTGGCTTCGACCGCGGCGCCGCTGAGCACTTCGGCGTGGGCTACTCGCCGCAGGGGTGGAACCACCTCACGGACTATTTGCGTTCTAAGGGCTTCACGCAGGACGAGCTGCGCGCCTCGGGGCTCGTCTCCGAGGGGCAGCGGGGCATCTACGACCGCTTCCGGGGCCGCCTCATGTGGCCCATCCGCGACGTGACGGGCGAGGTCATCGGCTTCGGCGCGCGCCGCCTTCACGACGACGACCAGGGCCCCAAGTACCTCAACACCCCCGAGACGCCGCTGTACAAGAAGAATCAGGTGCTGTACGGCATCGACCTTGCCAAGGGGTCGATCCGCTCCGAGCGCACCACCGTCGTGGTCGAGGGCTACACGGACGTGATGGCCTGCCACCTTGCGGGCATCACCAACGCCGTGGCGACGTGTGGCACCGCATTCGGCGAGGAGCACGTCAAGGTGGTGCGCCGCCTCATGGGTGACACCGGCTCCTCGACGATGAAGGTGGGGGCCACCGGGGCGAAGGTCATCTTCACGTTCGACGGCGACGAGGCCGGCCAGAATGCCGCCCTCAAGTCGTTCCAGTTGGACCAGCAGTTTCTCGCCCAGACGTTTGTGGCGGTGGATCCCGAGGGTAAGGATCCGTGCGATCTGCGCATGGGAGGCGGCGATGCCGCGGTGCAGGCGCTGCTTGAGCACCGCCAGCCGCTGTTCGAGTTCGTGATCCGCACCACGCTGTCCCAGCACGACCTCGACACCCCCGAGGGGCGCGCCGCCGCGCTGCGTGCCGCGGCCCCGGTGGTGGCGGGCATCCGCGACAGGGCCATTCAGCCCGAGTACGCGCGCCTGCTCGCCGGCTGGCTGGGCATGGAGGTGGAGCTGGTCCGCAGGACGGTGGCCGATGCCGCACGCGGCTCGCGCGGAGGCGGCGCCCCTCGTACCGGTGCGGTCCCGACGGCCGATGCCTGGGGCGGGCCCGGCGGCTACGGCGGCGAGGAGGCCGGGTACGCCCGTCCCGACCGGCGCGACCCCGTGGTGAGGGCCGAGGCGCTGTCGCTGGGAACCCTCCTGCAGGCACCGGTGGAGATCACGAACGACCCGCTCGCCTCGAAGGTGGTGCGCGAGCTGGCGCCCGACGGGTACTCGGTGCCGCAGTACCGCGCGATTTATGAGGCGATTCAGTCGCTCGGCGGTCCCGGTCAGGCCGGGCCCGACTGGGCCAACGATGTCGCGGAGGCGGCGGGTGAGACGCTCGCCGCGACGGTGAGCGAGCTCGCTGTGTCGCCGCTGCCGCACGACAAGCCCGAGACGCTGGGCCACTACGCGGGGACGGTGCTCGCGCGGGTGCTCGACCTCAGCCTGACGCGTCAGGTGGCCGCGCTGCGCGGCGCGATGCAGCGCGCGGGGACGGGGACGCCCGAGGCTCAGCAGGCGTTCGCGGAGATGATCGGGATCGAGACCCGCCGGCGGGAGCTTCGCGAGGGGTAGTCCCACGGTGTCCGTGTGGGCGGCCGGGGTTAGCCTGGCGCCATGACGGTTCAACGTGTGTCCCTTGTCACGCTCGGCGTCGCCGACCTTCCGCGTTCGCGCGCCTTCTATGAGGCGTGGGGGTGGATGGTGCGTCAGAGTGCGGACGAGATCGTGTTCTTCCAGATGGACTCGCTGGTGGTGGGGTTGTTTGGCCTCGCCGACCTCGCGGAGGACCAGGGGAGGGCGGATGCTGCCTTGGGCACGGGTGCCATGACCCTCGCGCAGAACTATGCGACGACGGAGGAGGTCGATGAGCGCTTTGAGGCTGCGCTCGCGGCGGGCGCGACCGAACTGAAGCGCCCCGTGACGGCCGAGTGGGGCGGGTACAGCGGCTACGTCGCCGATCCCGACGGCCACGTGTGGGAACTCGCGATGAACCCCTACTGGGTGACATCGGAGAGCGGAACCCAGATCCCAGCCGACCTCCCCGAGTCGTGACCCAGTTGCAGCATCGGCCCTGCTAGGGCCGTGGAAACACAAAAGCCGGCCCCGAGGGACCGGCTTTCTGTGAGCTCCTCCAGTTGGACTCGAACCAACAACCTGCCGATTAACAGTCGGCTGCTCTGCCAATTGAGCTATGGAGGATCAGCAGTCAGAAATACTACAGGATGATTTGGGGTGGTGATGACGCCATACGCCCCCTGGCTAGACTTGTCGGCGGCCGCACGGCCCCGGTGCCAAGCGCGGCGGGGGAGTCCGGCCCCGGGCCAGTAGCTCAGCCGGTCAGAGCAGTGGACTCATAATCCATCGGTCGCGGGTTCGAGCCCCGCCTGGCCCACCCTTGGGGTGCACTCGCCGCTCGCGGTGGCCCGACGACGAGAGCCCGCGGTGTCGGGGCCCGATGACACAATTCCTGCACAAGTGTGCGGCGGCGGGAGGTGTGAGATGCGTGGCGAGGCGACGGTGCTCCACGCCGACCTCGACGCGTTCTACGCCTCTGTCGAGCAGCGTGACCATCCGGCGCTCCTGGGACGCCCCGTGATCGTGGGCGGCGGCGTCGTGGTCGCGGCGAGTTACGAAGCCAAGGCGCGGGGAGTGCGCACGACGATGGGGGTGCATCGGGCGCGGGCGCTCTGTCCCGACGCCATCGTCGTTCCTCCCCGGATGGAGGCCTACTCGGCGGCGAGCCGTGCAGTGTTCGCGATCTTTGATGACACGACGCCGTACGTGGAGGGAATCTCGATCGACGAGGCGTTTCTCGAAGTGGGAGGACTTCGCCGCCTGGCGGGGACTCCCGAGGAGATCGCGGTGCGTCTGCGGGAGCGCGTACGTGCCGAGGTGGGGCTCCCGATCTCCGTGGGCGTCGCGAGGACCAAGTTCCTCGCGAAGGTGGCGAGCGCGGCCAGCAAACCCAACGGGCTCCTCGTAGTGGAGCCGGACCGTGAGGAGGCGTTCCTCCATCCGCTCCCCGTCGAACGGCTCTGGGGTGTGGGTGCGGTGACCGCGAACAAGCTGCACAGCAACGGCGTCTTCACGGTCGGGCAACTGGCCGAACTCGAAGCGGCGACCGCCGAACAGTGGCTCGGGAGGGCGGCCGGTGCGCGGCTGCACGCGCTGGCACGCCTGCGTGACCCGCGACCCGTCGAGACGGCCAAGCGGCACGGATCGATCGGCTCACAGCGCGCACTTGGCGATCGGTCGTACACCGGGGATGAGCTCGGGCTCATGGTCACTCAGATCGTGGACGGCCTTGCGAAGCGCCTGCGCGATCGCGGATCGTCGTGCGCGACGGTGGTGTTGAGGCTTCGCTATCGCGACTTCACGAAGGCGACCCGATCGCGCACGCTCGCCGCGCCCACCGATCGCACGGAGGTGCTGCGCGGAGTCGCCCAGAGCCTGCTTGCGGCCGCGGGGCCCGACATTGCCCACCGGGGCGTCACCCTCATCGGAGTCTCTCTCACACAGCTCTCGAGCGCCGGCATGGTTCAGCTCGAACTGCCGATCGACGGCGACGACGGCAATGACGGGGCGCGCATCGACACCGCGCTCGATGCGGTGCGCGATCGATTCGGCTCCGCCGCCGTCACGCGAGCAGCGCTCATCGGTCGCGACCCTGGCGTGTCGGCACCGCGGCTGCCGGAACACGAGTAGCGCATCGCCGAGTATCGCTCCTGGTACTCACGCGATTCAAGGAGGAGTGCGAGCCTAGGATGGGCTGCATGCAGATCGGACATGGACTGAGGCCTCCCACGTCAGGGGCCCGTCAACCCCGAGTCGCGGCCGCGTTTCCGGGGGTTTTCCCTACCCCCACAGGGCGGACAACCCCGCGGCGCGCGGAGAAATCCGCGTGTCGAATAGAGCCATGAACACGAATCCTTCCGCGCAGCGCCCCTGGATTGCTCGACAGGCGGCCCAGATGGGCCGCGACCTCGGCTACCTGCTGCCGCTCCTCCCGATCGCGACCGTCGCCTTCACGGTGGTCTTCTCCCTGCTCGCGACGAGCATCAGCCTCGTCATCATCTGGGTCGGTGTGCCGCTCATGGTGGCCACCCTCTGGATCGCCCGCGGCTTCGCGAACGCGGAGCGGGCCCGCCTCGGAGCGCTGGGCCATGGCCCGCTGGTGGCGGTGTACTCCCGCGCAGACGCGGAGGCGAGCCGCATGCGCCGCCTCTTCGCTCCGCTGCGGGACGGCCGTATGTGGCTCGACGTCCTGCACGCGATCGTCGTGTTCCCCGTCGCGGTCGCGTCCTGGAGCATCACCATCGCGTGGACATCGGCGGCGTTGGCTGGAACCACATCGTTCATCTGGGAGCGCTACCTGCCCGAGCAGGAGTCGACGGGCGTGGGAATCCTCGACTGGCTCAACTCGGTCGCTGGCCAGGTGACCATCGGCGTGGTGGCGCTCGTCACCCTGCCCGTCGTGGTGCGCGGACTGGCGCTCATGCACCTCGCGATGGGGCGCGGCCTGCTCGTGACGAGCGAGGAGCGGCGCCTGCGCGAGGAGGTGGCGAGGCTCGAGGGCGCGCGGGGTGCCGCGGCGGCCGCGGAGGCATCGGCGCTGCGTCGCATCGAGCGCGACCTTCACGACGGGCCACAGCAGCGCCTGATCCGGCTGCAGATGGATGCGGAGCGTGCCGAGCGTCAGCTGGCCGACAACCCGGAGGCCGCGCGCGCCTCGCTCGCCGAGATCCGGGGGCAGGCGGCCGAGACGCTCGCCGAGCTGCGGGCCATGACGCGCGGCTTCGCACCCCCGCTGCTCACCGAGCGCGGCCTGGTGGCCGCTGTCGAGTCGCTCGCGGAGCGGTCGACCATTCCGGTGGACCTCGACGCGCGCGTGCCCGCCGACCTGAGCGCCTCGGTGGAGGGGGCGGCGTACTTCGTGGTCTCCGAGGCCCTTGCCAACGCGGCGAAGCATTCGGGGGCCTCGGCGGTGGCCGTGAGCGTGGTGAGCGACGGCGCTGACCTCGTCGTGGTCGTGGCCGACAACGGCAGCGGTGGCGCCCACCTGGCGAAGGGGCACGGCCTGGCGGGGCTCGCCGATCGGGTCGCCGGCGCCGGCGGTACGCTCACGGTGGCCGATGCGCCCACGGGTGGAACCCTCCTGACCGCCCGGGTGCCGGTCGGATAGGAGCCCGCATGCGCATCGTCCTCGCCGACGACAGCGCGCTGCTGCGCGAGGGGCTCGCACGCCTCGTCGCGGACATGGGACACGAGGTGGTCGCGGCCGTGGGCAGCGCCACCGAGCTCACCCCGGCCGTGACGCGCGAGCGGCCCGACCTCGTGATCTCCGACATTCGCATGCCCCCGCGGGGTGCGGACGACGGGCTCGTCGCCTGCCTCGCGCTGCGCCGGGACACCCCGGGACTTCCTGTGTTGTTGCTGTCGCAACACACTGAACGCGCGTACGCCGAGGAACTGCTCGCGGACGGCGCAGGCGGCGTCGGGTATCTCCTGAAGGACCGCATCACTGACATGGCCGCGTTCGCGCGCGCCATCGACACCCTGGTCGCCGGCGGCACCGTGCTCGACCCCGAGCTTGCCGCGCTCCTCGTGGCGCGCCGGCGCGACCCCCTGGCGGCGCTGACCCCCAGGGAGCGAGAGGTCCTCACGCTCATGGCCGAGGGGCGCTCCAACGCGGGCATTCAGGAGGCGCTCGTGCTGAGCGCCGGCGCGGTGGAGAAGCACGTCACGGCGATCTTCGCGAAGCTGCGCTTGCTGCCGGCGTCGGACGATCACCGCCGCGTCCTCGCAGTGCTCGCCTACCTGGGTGCCCAGGGGTAGTCACCGTCCGCACGCGTGACGACGTGACGGCTGCTGTGCGTGACACGCCGCAGCATCGGCCGATGCCACGGTGCGTCGCGGCAATCAACCGTCACTCCGGTACGGGCTAGCGGAGCGTCGCCCCAGCGTGTGCGCGGCCGGCGTTGCCGCCCCTGCGTCGCGCCTCGTGCAGCACCGCCCGCGCCGTGCCCGAGTCGAGGACCAGCTCGGTAATCGTGCTGGCGTGCAGCGCGGCGAGGAGCGCGACGGCCTTCGCCGGGGCCGCGACCACCGCCACACGCCGGGGGATCCGTTGCAGCTCCAGCGGTGTGGGGCCCGACGCCCGCGTATTGATGGCAATGTCGCGCCAGGAGCCATCGGCGCGCAGGAAGACGGTGCACACGTCGCCCACCACGTCCTGGGACGCGAGCATGCGGCGGTCGGGCTCGTCGAGGTAGCCCGAGGCGTACACATGCGAGGGCACGGGGGAGTGGATGGCACCGATGCCGAACAGCGCGAGGTCGGCGGCCCCCTGGCGCGACAGCACCTGCTGCACGGAGCGCTCCTGCCACATCATCTGCCGCGTGCGCGGAAAGTCGAAGAAGGCCGGCACGGGGAAGGGGATCATCTCGGCGTTGAAGGCCTGCGCAATGGCGCCCATCTGCTCGGCTCCTACGGCGACGCCCGCCATGGTGGGGGTGACGGAGCCGTTGAGCTGGACCACGGTGGCCCCGGTGAGGGGGTGGTCGGCGAGGTGGGCGATGATCGCGTCGATGGTGGTGCCCCATGCGACTCCCATCGTCATGCCGTCGCGGAACCACTCCGGCAGGACTGACGCGGTGTAGCGCGCCACCTGTGCCAGCCGTTCCGCGTCGGTGACGGGCTCGCGGACCCTCACCACCTGGGAGGGCACCCCGAGCTCGTCCTCGAGCTCGCGGGATAGGACGTCGACGGTGTCGAGGTCGCGCACCTCGATGCGCACCACGCCTGTCTCGCGGGCCGCCTTGAGGAGCCGGGAGACGCTGGACCGGGACTGTCCCAGGCGTCGAGCGACCGCCTCCATCGTGTGATCTTCCAGGTAATACATGGCCGCCGCGGCCCGCATCAGGTCCTCGCGCGTGCGCATTCCCGAGAGCGCCAAGTCGTCACGACTTCCCATCACCACACCGCCTCGCTGCACATATGTGCATGCTACTTGCCCATTCGTTCACACGCGAGTGAGATGTGCGGAAAGAAGGAGGCACTGACGCCATGAGAAGCATGCTCACCCCGGAGAGCAGAACCGCGGCACTGGCCGCGATGAGCGGAGACGAGCCGCTGGATGTCCTCGTCATCGGCGGCGGCGTGACCGGCGCGGGAGTCGCGCTCGACGCCGTGACCCGCGGCCTGCGCACCGGCATCGTCGAGGCCCAGGACTGGGCCTCCGGTACCTCGTCGCGCTCGTCGAAGCTGGTCCACGGCGGCCTGCGCTACCTGCAGATGCTCGACTTCCGCCTGGTGCACGAGGCCCTGACGGAGCGCGACCTGCTCGTCACCGAGCTCGCACCCCACCTCGTCAAGCCCGTCTCTTTCCTCTACCCGCTCGAGAACCGGGTGTGGGAGCGCGCCTACGTGGGCGCAGGCGTCGCCCTGTACGACACGCTCGCCTCGGTCAACGGCCGTCGCCGCCGCGCGATGCCGATCCACCGTCACCTCACCCGTCACGGCATGGCCAAGAAGTTCCCCGACCTGCGTCACGACGCGGCGATCGGCGCCATTCGCTACTGGGACGCCGCCGTCGACGACGCGCGCCTGGTCCTCACCCTCGTCCGCACCGCCGCGCAGTACGGCGCGATGGTTGCCAACCGCACCCAGGTCGTCGAGCTCACGCACGGAGAGTCCGGTGCCGTCAACGGCGCGGTGGTGGAGGACCTCGAGTCCGGCCAGCGCCACACCATTCGTGCCCGCCACGTCATCAATGCCACCGGAGTGTGGACGGAGGACACCGAGGCCCTCGCCCAGGGCGAGGGTGGCCTGCAGGTGCTCGCCTCGAAGGGCGTCCACCTGGTGGTGCCGCGCGAGAAGATCCGCGGCGACGTGGGCCTCATCCTGCAGACCGAGAAGTCGGTGCTGTTCGTCATCCCGTGGTCGCGGTACTGGATCATCGGCACCACGGACACGCCGTACGAGTTCGACCCCACGCACCCCGTCGCGACCAGCGAGGACATCGACTACATCCTCGCCCACGCCAACGACGTCCTGGCGGACCCGCTGACGCGCGACGACATCATCGGCACCTACGCCGGACTGCGCCCCCTGTTGCAGCCGGGCACCAAGGAGGGCACCAGCTCCTCCAAGGTCTCGCGCGAGCACACCGTGGCGTCCCCGGCGCCCGGCCTCACGGTCGTGGCGGGAGGCAAGCTCACCACCTACCGCGTGATGGCCAAGGACGCCGTGGACTTCGCCATCGGCCCCCGCGCCAAGGGTCTGCCGTCGATCACCGACCGCATCCCGCTGTGGGGTGCCGAGGGCCTGAAGGCGGTCCGCCGCCAGGCTCGCGCCCTCGCGCAGCGCCACGGCTGGGACAAGCCGATGGTCGAGCACCTGCTCCACCGTTACGGTGCCGGCATCTACGACCTCATCGAGGCCGTGGAGGCCGACCCGAGCCTCGCGCGTCCGCTCGAGCACGCGCCCGCCTACCTGCGCGCCGAGATTCACTTCGCCGCGACGCACGAACAGGTGCTGCACCTCGAGGACGTGATGATGCACCGCACGCGCCTGGTCTACGAGGTGGCCGATGCGGGTGTCGCCGCCGCGGACGAGATCGCCGCGATCATCGCCGACGTCCAGGGCTGGGACGACGCCCGGGTCGCCGAGGAGGTCGCCTCCTACCGTGCCCGCGTCGAGGCCGATGCCGACGCCGCGCGCCAGGCCGACGACGAGGCCGCCAACCGCGCCCGCGCGGTCGCCGCCGATATCGCCCCGATGCGGCCGCTGCACCCCGCGGAGGAGACGGCCGTCCCCTAGCCGTCACAGCATCGGCCGGCCGCACCCGCGGCCCGCCGATCCCCTCACACGTGCCGCCCCGATCCCCGGGGGGCTCCCAGGCGCTACCCCGTGCGCCGCCGTCACAACGACGTGATCGAAAGGAATGCCCGTGTCCGATATTTTCCTCCCAGAGCTTCTGGGTACGGCGATGCTCCTCCTCCTGGGAGGTGGTGTGGTCGCCAACGTGTTGCTGACGAAGTCGAAGGGCTTCGACGGCGGATGGCTGCTGATCAACTTCGGTTGGGGCCTCGGTGTCTTTTCCGGTGTCTATGTCGCCTTCTCCACGGGTGCCCACCTGAACCCCGCCGTCACCTTCGGCATCTGGGCGTCCGGCGCTGAAGAGTTCGCGCCCGGCATCGCCGTCAACGCCGCGAACTTCGCCACCTACCTTGCCGCGCAGGTCGCCGGTGCCTTCATCGGTGCGGTGCTGGTGTACCTCGTGTACAAGAAGCACTTCGACGAGACCGAGGACGCCGGGCTCAAGCTCGCCGTGTTCTCGACCGGCCCCGAGATCCGCTCCTACGGGTGGAACGTCCTGACCGAGGTCGTCGCGACCTTCGTGCTGGTCTTCGTGGTGCTGAGCTTCGGCAACTCTCCCGTCGATCTTGGCCCGCTCGCCGTGGCCCTGCTGGTGGTCGGCATCGGCGCGAGCCTCGGTGGTCCCACCGGCTACGCCATCAACCCCGCCCGTGACCTCGGCCCCCGCATCGCCCACGCCCTCCTTCCCATCAAGGGCAAGGGCACCTCCGACTGGGCGTACTCGTGGGTGCCGATCGTCGGCCCCATCCTCGGTGGCGTCGCCGCCGGCCTCCTCGCCGCGGCCGTCTACTAAACCCGCGTCTGACATCCTCAAGGCAGTAGCCCTGCCGTCCCCGCACAATGAAGTGAAAGGCACCACCATGAACGACTTCGTCCTCGCCATCGATCAGGGCACCACCAGCTCCCGCGCCATCGTCTTTGACGCGAAGGGCACCATCGTCTCCACCGGCCAGAAGGAGCACGAGCAGGTCTTCCCCAAGGCCGGTTGGGTGGAGCACGACCCGCACGAGATCTGGACCAACGTCCGCGAGGTCGTGGGTCAGGCCCTCACCAAGGCCGACCTCACGCACGAGAACATCAAGGCCGTCGGCATCACCAACCAGCGCGAGACCGCGGTGGTGTGGGACAAGACCACCGGCAAGGCCGTCTACAACGCCATCGTGTGGCAGGACACCCGCACCCAGAAGATCATCGACAGGCTCGCCGGTGACGAGGGCGCGGACAAGTACAAGGACACCGTCGGCCTGCCGCTCGCGACCTACTTCGCCGGACCCAAGGTGGTTTGGGTGCTGGAGAACGTCGACGGCGCGCGGGAGAAGGCCGAGGCAGGCGACCTGCTGATGGGCACCATCGACACGTGGGTGCTGTGGAACATGACGGGAGGCAAGGACGGCGGCGTCCACGTCACCGACGTCACCAACGCCTCGCGCACCATGCTCATGGACCTCGACACGCTTCAGTGGGACGAGTCCATCGCGAAGGACATGGGCATCCCGCTGTCGATGCTTCCCGAGATCCGCTCCTCCGCCGAGGTCTACGGCGAGGGCCGCCGCGGTGGCCTGCTTCCCGGCGTGCCGATCGCGGGCATCCTGGGCGACCAGCAGGCCGCGACGTTCGGCCAGGCGTGCTTCGAGGTCGGCATGGCCAAGAACACGTACGGCACCGGCAACTTCATGCTGATGAACACCGGCACCGAGAAGGTCCCGTCCAAGAACGGCCTGCTCACCACCGTCGCCTACAAGATTGGCGACGCGGCACCCGTGTACGCGCTGGAGGGCTCCATCGCCGTGACCGGGTCCCTGGTGCAGTGGCTGCGCGACAACCTTGGCCTCATCAAGGACGCTCCGGACATCGAGAAGCTCGCCGCGACCGTCGAGGACAACGGCGGCGCCTACTTCGTTCCCGCCTTCTCGGGGCTGTTCGCCCCGCACTGGCGCTCCGATGCCCGCGGCGCCCTGGTGGGCCTCACCCGCTACGTGAAGGCCGGGCACATCGCCCGTGCCGTGCTGGAGGCCACCGCCTTCCAGACGGCGGAGGTGCTGGACGCCATGAAGGCTGACTCGGGCGTCGAGCTGTCCGAGCTCAAGGTGGACGGCGGCATGGTGGCCAACGAGGTCCTCATGCAGTTCCAGGCGGACCTGCTGGACGTCGACGTGGTGCGGCCCCAGGTGGCGGAGACCACGGCGCTCGGCGCCGCCTACGCCGCGGGCATTGCTGTGGGCTACTGGTCGGGAGAGCAGGACGTGATCGACAACTGGGCCGAGGACAAGCGCTGGACCCCCTCCATGGATGCCGACGAGCGCGGCCGCCTCATGCGCAACTGGAAGAAGGCGGTCACCAAGACCCTCGACTGGGTCGACGACGACGTGGACTGATCCCCGTCACCCCGTACGGCCGATGCCGTGGTCGCCTCACGCGGCCACGGCATCGGCCGTAATGAGGGTGGCTCAGGTGCCGCGGCGCTCGCGGCCCACGGGGAAGGCGACGCAGAACTGCGCGGTCGCCAGCGCGAGCACCAGCAGGAGCGAGGCGTGCCAGGCGCCGGTGGCCTGAGCGAGCCATCCGGCCGTCACGGGTCCCGCGGCGGCGAGCAGGTAGCCGAGCGACTGGGCCATGCCGGACAGCCGGGCCGCCTCTCCCGCGGTCCTTCCGCGCAGGCCAAACAGCGACAGGGCGATGACGAGCGACGCGCCGGAGCCCGCGCCCGCGAACACTACCCACAGGCCGCTCAGCGTGGGAGCGAGCAGCAGCCCGGCGACGCCGATGATCGTCGGCACTCCCGCGACCGCGGCGGCGAGCACCTGGGTGTCGGCGCGCATGAGGCGGGGGATGGCGAGCCCGGACAGCACGCCCACCAGCTGGAACAGGAACAGGTGCACTCCCGCCTGCGAGGCGCTCACGCCCTCGGAGGCGTCGATGGTGGGAAGCCAGTTGACCAGGATGTAGAACGTCGTGGACTGCAGGCCCATGTAGGCGGTGACCAGCCACGCCGTGGGCTGGTGCCACACGCTCTCGGTGGGCTCGACAGCCGTCGACGGGGCTGCCGGCATGCGGTGGCTGTGGCGCACCCGAGGGATCCAGATGAGCGCCACGAGGATGGCGGGGATGGCCCAGAAGGCGAGTGAGCCGCGCCAGCCGTCGGTACCGGCGAGGGGCACGGCGATGGCCGATGCGAGAGCCGCGCCGACGGTCATGCTCGCCGAGTAGATGCTGGTCGCCCGCGAGACGTGCCCGGCGTAGTCGCGCTTGACCAGCGCCGGGACCAGCACGTTGCCGACCGCGATCGCGCACCCGAGCACCGCGGTGCCGATCCACAGGCCCGCCCCGCCCACGAACGAGCGCATGGCGATGCCGCCGGCCAGGACCGCGAGCGCGACGAGGACGGTGGGCTCCATTCCCCAGCGCCGCGCGGGGAGGTGGACCAGGGGAGAGACTGCCGCGAACGCCAGCAGCGGCAGCGCGGTCAGCAGGCCCTGCGCTCCCTCGCCCAGCCCCAGGTCGTCGCCCAGCTGCGGCAGCAGCGGGCCCACGGACGTGAGCGCGGGGCGCAGGTTGAGCGCCACCAGGAAGATCAGCGCCGTCATGACCGATGCCGTCGTGAGGCCCGCACGGGGCGCTCGGCGAGCGGGGGCATCGGGCATGGGTGGTCCTTCCGTCAGGGGGTGGGGCACGCGCGAGGCGAGCTCCTCACCGTACCGCCGCGCGATAGGTTGACCGACGTGCCCGCCGAACCCGCCATCGTCCTCGCGCTCGCGGACGTCACGTACCGACGCGGCGCCACCGAGATCCTGCACGGCGTCGACCTCACGGTGCGCGCGGGCGAGCACTGGGCGCTGCTAGGCCCCAACGGCGCCGGTAAGTCGACCATCCTCGGCTTCTGCGGCGCCGAGACCCACCCGACCAGCGGTACCGTCGAGGTCCTCGGCAAGCGCCTGGGCCGCGTCGAACTGCAGGCGCTGCGCAGGCGCATCGGCCACGTGGACCCGCGCCATCGGCTCACCTCGGCACTGACGGTGACGGACGTGGTCCTCACCGGGCTGACGGGGACCATCGAGCGGCCGATGCGGTGGTCACCCTCGCCGGCACAGGTCGCCAGGGCGCGGGAGCTGGTGGAGTTGCTGGGCCTGGCAGGGCACGAGGACTCCCGCTGGCCCACGCTGTCGCAGGGCGAGCGGGGGAGGGCACTCATCGCCCGCGCCCTCATCTCCGAGCCCGACCTCCTGCTGCTCGACGAGCCCACGACGGGGCTCGATGTCGCGGCGCGCGAGCAGCTGCTCGACACGCTCGACCTGCTGTCGGAGACGCATCCGGGCCTCGCCAGCGTCCTCGTCACCCACCACCTCGAGGAGCTGCCCGCCAGCACCAGTCACGCACTGCTGCTGCGCGACGGCGCCGTCGTGGCCGCCGGAGACGTGGGGCGGGTCCTCACGACCGACCGTGTCAGCGCGTGCTTCGCGCACCCCATCGAGGTGGGCCACGCGGACGGACGCTGGTCCGCCAGGACCCACCGCGTGAGCCCCACGTCCCGGGTGGGCGAGCCCGGGCGCCCGTAGGCTCGAACCTCAGCGCTCGACACGTCCCCTTCGCCCACGAGCCCAGGAGGACTCATGCCCGCCCACCCCGCCTCAGCTTCCGCGCCGCGCCGCCGCGCCCCCATCCTGATCGCGCTCGGAGCGATCGTCGCCGTCATCCTCGGCGTCGGCATCTACGCGTTCGCGTCCACCGCCGACAGCGCCGTGCCCGAGGCCCAGGCGAGCACCCTTCCCGAGGGCGTCGACGCCGACGGCGGCATCACCCTGGGAGTCGACGGCGCGGTGGGGACCGAGGCCGCCACCGACGTGCCAACCGTCGAGCTGTACTTCGACTTTGCCTGCTCGCACTGCGCGACCTTCGAAGAGGAGGTGGTGCCCGAGCTCGAGGAACTGCTCTCCGCTGGCGAGATCGCCATCGTCCAGCACCCCGTCGCGATCCTCGACGGCTACTTCGAGAGCGCCTACTCGTCGCGCGCCGCGGCCGCCGCCATGGCCGTCGCCGAGAGCGACCCGCAGGCCTACACCGCCTTCGTTGCCGCGCTGATGGCCGCGCAGTCCGACATGGGTTCGGACGGGTTCACCGACGCGCAGATCGCCGACATCGCGGCCGATGCCGGGGTGTCGCAGGAGGGGCAGACCGCCATCGAGGGCACCGACTACGAAGACATCGCCGTCGCCGCGACCGAGGCTGCGGTGAGCGATGGGCTCACGGGGACGCCGTCCGTCGCGATCGACGGCGAGTTCCTCGACTACAACGAGATCAACTACATGGAGCCGGGAGTCCTCGTCGACTACCTCGCCACGCTCGGCTAGCCGCTGCGCGGGCGCGTGTCGGTGGCGAGCCCTACGGTGTGGTCATGGGACCACCACGGTGCGGTGTGTGCGGGGCCGGCGTGGGCGAGCGCGGGGCGCTCGTCGAGTTTGTGCCGCGCGAGGAGGATCTCGAGTGGCATGAGCGCGCCGCGCGCGGGCGCGACGGCGGCCATCCGCCCGATGCGCTGTGGCTGTGCGAACGCCACGCCGGGTGCGGCTGGATGCTTGCGCGGCGCCTCGACGCCCGTCGCGGCCTCGACCTGCTGCGCACTGCCGACGAGGGCATCGACGTGAGCGGGCAGGTTCCACCCGAACTGGCTGTCGACGACTGGGAACGGATTCTCCGGCGCGCGCTTCCCGACTTCGCTATGGAGCTCGGCGGCGAGGACCTCGAGGTCGAGGAGGACGAGCAGAGCTACTACGCGGAGGACGGCGAGATTCCGCCGGGGGCGGCGCACGGAGCCGACGCCTACACGTGGACGGTGGCAGGGGCACGCGGCGAGGCGTGGGTCACGAGGGCCACGCTGTACTGGCGTGGCGGGGGAGTGGCGCGCACCGATATTCATGTGGGCTCATCCTCGCGGGAGCCGTCGGGGTGGACGGTGTGGGTGGAGCCGGACGCGGGGGCGACGCGGTTCACGTCCGCGCACGTGACCATGTCGGGGGACCCGTCGCCGCTCATGGTCGAGCTCCTCGAGCGTTACGGGCTGGAGCCCGCGCGGGTGCGCCGGTGACGAGTCGGCGAACGCGCCGCGCCGCCCTATCGCGCGCGGCCCGCCCGCGATAGCCTGGCGCGACACGACGCAAGGAGGGGTACGCATGGGCTTTATCCAGGCAGCAATCGGGGCGATCGGGGGAACGCTCGCCGACCAGTGGATCGACTTCCTCACCCCTCCCGACAACGTCCCCCAGACCGCCGTCGTGTTCCCCGCGGTGCCGCAGGGGCAGAACGCTGGACGAGGCTCGAATGTGCGGGGCTCGGAGAACGTCATCACCAACGGCTCGAAGATCGTGGTCCCCGAGGGCTTCGGCCTGCTGACCTTCCAAGACGGCGGCATCACCAACTTCGTGGGCGAGGCAGGCGGCTACATCTTCTCCGACACCGACCAGCAGGCGAAGTCGTTCTTCACCGGCGGCGGGATCTTCTCCTCGACGCTGACCAGCTCGTGGGAGCGCTTCAAGTACGGCGGCCAGCCCGGCGTGCAGCACCTCGCGTTCTACGTGAACCTCAAGGAGATCCCCAACAACCGCTTTGGCACGCAGGGACCCATCTACTGGGACGACCGCTATCTGGGCACGCAGGCCGGCGCCGTCACGCGGGGCTCGTACACGCTGAAGGTCGTGGACCCCATCCTGTTCGCCAAGGCGATCGTCCCGGCCGCGTACCTGACGCAGAACGCCGGGATCTTCGACCTGTCGGCTGTCGACAACCCCGTCTCCGAGCAGCTCTTCAACGAGGTGGTGGGCTCGCTCGCCGCCGCCTTCTCCCGCTACACGAACGACGGCGAGCGCGGCAACCGCATCTCGGCCATCCAGGGCGATGCGCTCGGGTTCGCCAGGTCGCTGTCGAGCGTGGTGGAGGAGCACTACCGCTGGACCGACGAGCGCGGCATCACGATCCATGCCGCCGCGCTGCTCGCGATCGAATATGACGCCCCCACCGCGAAGCTGCTGGAAGACGTCCAGAAGGCCGATGCCCTCGCAGGTGGCCGCGGAGACTCGTTCCTGCGGCAGTCGGCGGCACGAGGCATCCAGGCCGCTGGCGAGACCGGCGGCGGCGACGGACTCGCGTTCATGGGGATGGGCATGAACGCTGCCGGGGGTGCGCTCGGAGGCCTGATGCAGAATCAGCCGGGCCAGCCCCAGGCGCCGCAGCAGGGAGCCGCGCAGCCGGCGGCGGCACCCGCGGCTCCCAGCGCCGCCGACCAGATCCGCGAGGCGAAGTCCATGCTGGACGAGGGGCTCATCACGCAAGAGGATTTCGACGCCCTCAAGCGCAAGGCGCTCGGCCTCTAACGTTTGGGAACCCTCGATGACTGAACCCGCGGGACGGGAGCCCGCCGAGGCATCGGCCGATGACAGCGTCATCAACACCTCGACGGGACGCGCGCACGGGCACGATGACTGCCCCAAGTGCGGTTCCACCGAGGTCTCGCGCAAGGGCGAGACGCTGAGCCTCATCTGCGGCTTTTGCCGCTACGAGTGGGTGGGCACGCGCCTCGAGGACGCGCACGGGCTGGGCGACGGCATCGGCGATCTCGCTGGACGCACGTTCATGTCCGGCGCGGCCGACATCACGAGCGCCGAGACGCTGATCACCCTGAAGTGCCAGGGCTGCGGCTCCGAGGTGGTGGTCGACACTGGCCGCACGCTCGAGGCGCGCTGCCACTGGTGCCGGTCCATCCTGTCGATCAACGACAAGATCCCCAACGGCGCCGTCCCCGACGGCATCGTGCCGTTCGCGATCTCCAAGGAGGACGCGATCGCGAGGATCGGCCAGTTCGCTGGCAAGCGCAAGTTCTTCGCGCTCAAGCGGTTCCGTGCGGAATTCAAGCCCGACAACGTCCTCGCGGTCTACCTGCCCTACATGACAGTCGACGGCAACGTGACAGCCCGTTTCCACGGCAAGGGCGAGGTGCAGACCCGGCGTTACACCGTTCAGCACGGCAAGACGTCGACCACCTACTACGACGCTGACGTGTACGACGTGGTGCGCGAGTTCGACCTCCACATCGACGACCTCATCATCGAGTCGTCGGCGACGCGGTCCAACATCGACAACCGCGCCAACACCAACAACATCATCAACTCGCTGTTGCCCTACGACGTGAAGAATATGGTGGCGTTCGACAGCAATTACCTCGGCGACGCGACCGCGGAAAAGCGCGACCTCAACATTGACGACGTCACCCGCAAGGCCCACGTGCAGTTCCTCACCATGGCCCGCGAGGGAATCCGCGACGACCTCATGCAGTACGACCGCGGCGTGCGGTGGACGCACGAGGACATGGACGTGCACGGAAGCCGGTGGGCGACGGTGTTCCTGCCCGTGTGGCTGTACAGCTATGCCGAGAAGTCGGACACCGGGCAGGTGATGGTGCACTACATCGCCGTCAACGGCCGCAACGGCAACGTGATGGGCTCGGTCCCCATCAACAAGGCCAGGCTGTGGGGCGTGACCTTCCTCGCGACGGTGTTGACGGCCGCCGTGGCGTGGCCGCTCGGCGCGGCGATCATGGTGGCGGGGTGAGCGCGATGGACGCGGTGATCCTCGGCTCGAGTTCAAGCTCGGGCGACATCGGCTTCTTCGGCCTTGTGCTGTTGGCGGTGCCGTTCGTCGTGGGCTGGTGGACGTATCGCAGCCTGTACCGCCGCTATCGCAACCAGGACCAGCGCTACCGGTACGAGTACACGACGGCCGCCGTGAGGTCGCGCCTGCAGCGCTGGGACACGTTCGACCGCAAGAACAACCGTCAGCGCAACCGTGACATCCACGGCCGCAACGACGACGACTCCCACGAGCGCGCGGACCACGCCACCGTGCGTGAGGCGCAGGCGCCGCGGGTGGCACAGGAGGAACGACTCGCGCAGGAGGCGCGCGAGGCGGAGCCTGCACGTGAGGCCCAGGAGCCTCGCGCGGCCGACACGCCCCGCGAACCCGGGGCCTGACACAGCGATGGCGGGACTCCCCAGGGGAGCCCCGCCATCGGCGTGAAGAGGGTGCGAGCGCTTAGGCGTCGTTCTCGTTGCGATCGGTCAGGTCGTTGTACTTCTCGGCGACCTTGTCCTTGACGTCCTCGACCTTGTCCTTGAAATCGGCCTTGGCCTGGTCCGTCTTGCCCTCCGCCTCGAGCTGCTCGTCGTCCGTCGCCTTGCCGAAGCCTTCCTTGACCTTGCCCTTCGCGTCCTCGGCGGCGTTGCTGAGTCGATCGGTGTTGCTCATGGTGACAGCTCCTCGGTAGTCGGTACTGCGGACGTGGGAAGGAACGTCACGAGGCGCCGTGACTATTCCGCGATCTCGCACCGATCCCATGTCGACGTGTCTCGCAGCAGTTGCCGATCATGCGTGGCGATCACCACCGCCGCAGTGGTGGCCGCGAGAGCTTCGGTGAGGTCGTCGACAAGCGCGATCGAGAGGTGGTTCGTGGGTTCGTCGAGCAGGAGGCACGCGGGCCTGTGCGCGAGCGCCACGGCGAGCGCGAGGCGGCGCTGAGCCCCCGTCGACAGCGCCCCCACTCGTTGCGCGGCGTCGGCCCTCGACAGGAGCCCGAGCGATGCCAGGCCTGGCGCGTTAGGCCTGCCGTCGGTAGCCGCACGAAACGCCGCTGTGGCGGAAAGGTGCGCTGGCAGCACGCTTTCCTGGGCGAGCAGCACCACGCCATCCTCCTGGGGGATGAAGACCTGACCTGCTGTGGGCGAGAGCCGTCCGGCGAGCATCGCGAGGAGCGTGGACTTTCCCGAACCGTTGCGCCCCGTCACGACGAGCTTGTCGCCGCCGCGGACCGTGACGGATAGCGCGGATGAGAGACGGCCCTCGTACATCACCTCGTCGGCGACAGTGACGACCGCGCCCTTCCGCGCCTCCACCACCGGGAACCGCAGGCGTGCCGGTGGCGGCGGCGTGGGGACGGCCGATGCATCGAGGCGCTCCTGGATGCGACGCACCTGGGCCACCTGAGACGAGGCCCTGGTCGCCCGCGCGTGTTTGCCCGTGCCCTTCTCGGGACGCCAACCTGAGACGAGTCGTCCCTGCGCGGCCGTCAGCGCGTCCGCTAGCTCTGCCCTACGGCCCGACTGTTCTGCATGCAGCTGCTCCCACCGCTCTCGGTCGGCGCGGCGGCGGTCGACATACGACTCGTATCCGCCGCCGTAGACGGCCGCGCGCCCGTCGGGATGGGGGTCGAGGTCGACGATCGTCGTGGCGACGTCCGCCAGCAGTGCGCGGTCGTGTGTCACGACCACCACGCCGCCTGTGCGGTCCCTGATAGCCGCGGTGAGGTGCGTCAGGCCTGCGGCATCGAGGTGGTTCGTGGGCTCGTCGAGCAGCAGGATATCGCTCGAAGACGCGAGCACGCAGGCGAGTCTCACCCGGTAGCGCTGCCCAACCGAGAGCGAGGCGAGCGCCCGGCCACGGTCCGATGGTGCGCCGAGCGCCGCGAGGGCCACATCGACCCTTCGCTGGGCGTCCCACGCTTCAAGCACTGTCGCGTGCTCGAGCGCTTCCGCGTAGCGCTCGTCGGCGCCTGGTGCGTCTGCGGCGACGTCGTCCGCGGCCTCGTCCAGGGCCACGAGTGCCGCCAGGGAGGGCGCGATCGTGGCCGCGACGGCGTCGGCGATCGTGCGGCCGTCGTCGGCCGGCATCTCCTGCTCTGCGACGGTGACGGTTCCGTGAACCGTCACCGTGCCCGAGTCCGGGTCGAGGCGCCCCGAGAGTAGGTGGAGCAGCGTGGACTTGCCGCGACCGTTCTCGCCCACGATCGCGAGCCTGGAAATGGTAGAGACCGTGAGGGTGAGATCTGTGAGGACGGCGCGTCCGCCGCGAGCGATGGAGACTCCGTCGAGTGCAATGTGGGCGCGCTGGCGCGCCCTGGGGTGGAGGGGCATAGGTCTTCCTAATACGAGGGCGCGCCCGCGGCGCGCAGGTGTAAGGGCGCGGTCGACGCAGCGAGCCACATCGTGGCGGCCGCGGACCGGTCGGCCCTTACAGGAAGTACAAATGCATGCGTCGAGGGTACGTCATCCGCAGGTGTGCGTGATTCAACGCAGGATGCTGCCGATCGCCTGAGGAATGGCCGTCGCGATGTCGAGCGCGACGAGGGGCCCGCCGGCGCTGGCGACCTCACCCGCGCGGGCGTGCAGCCACGAGGCGCAGGCGCCGGCATCGGCCGCCGACAGGCCGCTCGCGAGGGCGGCGCCAGCGATGCCGGCGAGGACGTCTCCCGCGCCCGCGGTCGCGAGCCACGCAGGTGCCTCGGGAAGCATTACCACGGTGCCTCCAGGCGAGGCGATGACGGTCCGCGACCCCTTGAGCAGCACCGTCGCGCGCGCGGTCTCGGCGAGCAGCCTGGCGTGGCCGGCGCGATCATCCATGACGTCGCCGAGCGACACGTCGTGACGCAGAGCGCGCAGGGTGCGAACGAGCTCCTCGGCGTGAGGCGTCAGCAGGACGCGATCGGCCGCGGCCTCGCGCGACCCCGTCGCCCGCGCCCGCGCGACCGCCTCGAGCGCGCCGGCGTCCACCACGAGCGGCGCTCCCGACGCCATCGCGGAGCCAATCGCCGCGTCCTGCTCGGGGTAATCGGCGACGCCAGAGCCCACCACCCACGCCTGGGCGCGCGGAAGCCTCTCGGCCGCGTCTCCAGGGTCGTGCACCACGGCCTCGGGGCGATGGTGGAGGACGAGGTCCTGCGCGCGCAGGGGGCCGACGTACCTCACCATCCCGGCGCCAGCGCGGGCCGCGCCGGAGACCACGAGCGCGGCGGCACCGGGGTAGGCCTCGGAGCCGGCGATGACGCCGACGACGCCCCGCGAGTACTTGTCGTCGCCGGCACCCGGCACTGCCCACCGCTCGCGGACCTGGTCCGCGCCCCACTCCTGCGCGTCACTCATGGGTTCCACCCTGGCACAGCGGCGCAGTTTTCCGGCGTAGCACCAGCGCCGATGCCGAGGCGGGCGGCTGCCGTGAGAGAATCCCCGTCATGGCCATGCGTGACATCCGAGTGACCGGCGACCCCGTGCTGCGCACGGTCTGCGACCCCATCACCGACATCGACGACCGCGTTCGCACCCTTGTCGAGGACCTGCTCGAGACGGTGGACTACGAGGGGCGTGCTGGGCTCGCCGCGAACCAGATTGGCGTATCGCTGCGCGCGTTCTCGTGGAACATCGATGGCGACATCGGCTACATCCTTAACCCGGAGATCGTCGAGAGGGCCACGGAGTACCAGGAGCTTGGCGAGGAGGGCTGCCTGTCGGTCCCCGGCCTCTGGTACCCGTGCGAGCGTCCCGCCTACACGAAGGCGGTGGGCACCGACCTCGACGGCAAGGAGGTCGTCATCGAGGGCGAGGAGATCTGGGCCCGCCTCATCAACCACGAGGTGGACCACCTCGACGGCCACCTCTACCTCGACCGCCTCGCGAAGGACGTGCGCAAGCGCGCCATGCGGGAGCTGCGGGAGTCGCTCGAGGCGAAGTAACGCGCTGGGGCGCCTCGGCGCCTCGGCGCCTATTGACGCGGGATTCCCACCTCGGCCACGATCACGCGTCCGGCCGATGCGCTGGCCGGCTCCTGGGCCAGGCACGCCTTGGGCGCGGTGAAGGTCACCGTGACGGTGGCGCTGACGTGCGCCGCATCCGCGGCGGCGGAGTCGGCATCGAGCCCGCTCGGAATGTCGACAGCCACGACTGCGGCGGAAGTGGGGATCGTGGCGACGAGCGCGTCCGCCGGTGCCCTGAGGTCCGGCGACGAGCCGATGCCCACGATCCCGTCGATCACCACGTGAGCCGTGGCGACCACGGCCGCTGCCGCCTCGGCATCGGCCGCCGCGTCGACGATGCTGACGCCCGCCGCACGGGCCTCGCCCAGGCTGGGGAGGTGGACGCCGCCGGCCACCAGCAGCGCGGTGACGTTCGCTCCGCGGTGGCGCAGCCGCGCGCCCGCCAGGAGTGCGTCACCGCCGTTGTGACCGGACCCGACGAGCACGGCGACGCGAGCATCGGCCATGCGGCCGGGGTCCGCGGCGAGGATCATCTCGCACTCGGCGGCGACGGCATCGGCAGCGCGGGCCATCAGGGTGGCCTCCGGCACGGTCTCCATCACCTGGGCCTCGGCGTCGCGGATCTGCTGGACGGTCATCACGGAAGCGGACATAGTGCCCAGATTGTCACATCGGGGCGTGGTGAGGCTGGCATTTCGGGACGCTGTCAGGCAGGATGGGAGCACACCGGGGCTCACGCCAGGCGCACCTTCGGATGAGGTCGTAGGGGAAGACGCACCTCAACAGGAAGGAAGGGTCATGGCTGCCATCACCCGCGGTGTGCTTTTTGTGCATTCGGCTACGCGCGCGATGTGCCCTCACATCGAGTGGGCGGCGCAGTCCGTGCTGGGTTCGCGCGCGTCCTTCGAGTGGACCGACCAGCCCGCCGGCACCTCGCTGTTCCGCGCCGAAGTGGCGTGGCAGGGCACCCCCGGAACGGGCGCGCGCCTCGCCTCGGCCCTGCGCGGCTGGGAGCACGTGCGCTACGAGGTGACCGAGGACCCGTCCTTCGGCTCCGACGGCGCCCGCTGGTCCCACACCCCCTCGCTAGGCATCTTCCACGCCGTCACCGACGTTCACGGCAACGTGGTGGTCCCCGAGGACCGCATCCGTGCGGCCCTGGAGAACGGCGGCACCGTGACCGACTTCAAGCGCGCGATGGACCTCGCGCTGGGTGCGGCCTGGGACGACGAGCTGGAGCCCTTCCGCTACGCCGGGGCGGGTGCCCCCGTGCGCTGGCTACACCGCGTGGGGTAATCTCGCGCCTCATGACCCCGAGCACGACCGCATGATGGAGCTTGCCCACGACGAGGCGCTCACGCTCCAGGCGATGGAAGAGGCGATGTGGCGCCCGGAGACGCGCTTCGACCGCCGCTACATGGAGGCGATCCTCGCCGAGAACTTCCACGAGGTGGGCCAGTCCGGCCGCACCTACTCGCGTGAGGACACGCTCGACCTGCGCCCCATCGAGATCGATATCCAGTTCCCGCTGCTCGGATTCTCCGCCGTCGCCATCTGCGAGGACGTCGCGCTCGTGAGCTACACCTCCATCCCCGCCCGCAGCCCGCGCGGGGCGGCCCACCGCACGTCGGTGTGGACCAACGACGGCCGCTGGAAGCTGCGCTTTCACCAGGCGACGCCCGCGGAGGTCTAAGCCCCGCCATCGGCCGTCCGACAATGCGAACCAGTCGGAAACGCAACACGCCGGGTGACGGTCCTCTGAGGGACCTTCACCCGGCGTGTCGCTGACCGGAACGGTTCGCTTGGGAGTGCTGCGACCTAGGTATCAGGCGGAGCCGAACACCAGGGCGACGTTGTGGCCGCCGAAGCCGAACGAGTTGTTGATCGCGGCGAGCTGACCCTCGGGGAGCGCGCGCGGGGTGTCGCGCACCAGGTCGACCTCGAGCTCGGGGTCGGGCGACGTGACGTTGATGGTCGGGGGAGCGACGCGATCCTGCAGCGCCTTGATGGTGAACACCGACTCGAGCGCGCCGGCACCGCCCAGGAGGTGGCCGGTCATCGACTTGGTGGCGCTCAGCAGCACCTGGTCGGCGTGCGAGCCGAGCAGGCCGCGGATGGCGCGCGCCTCGATCATGTCGCCCACGGGGGTGGAGGTGGCGTGCGCGTTGACGTGCGCCACGTCGGTCACCGCGAGGCCGGCGACCTCGAGCGCCTGCTGCATGGCGCGCGTCTGGCCGTGGCCCTCGGGCTCGGGGGCGGCGATGTGGTGGCCGTCGGCGGTACGGCCGATGCCGAGCAGACGCCCGTAGACCTTGGCGCCTCGTGCCTTGGCGTGAGCCTCGGACTCGAGGACCACGATGCCGGCGCCCTCACCGAGCACGAAGCCGTCGCGCTCGGTGTCGTAGGGACGCGAGGCGCCCTGCGGGTCGTCGTTGCGCTTCGACAGCGCGGCCATGGCGGCGAACGAGGAGATGGGAAGCGGGTGAATCGCCGCCTCCGTGCCGCCGCACACGACGACGTCGGCGCGGCCCTGCTGGATCATCTCGTAGCCCATGGCGATGGCCTCGGCACCGGAGGCGCAGGCGGACACGGGGGCGTGAGCGCCGGCGCGGGCGGTGAGCTCGAGCGACACGTACGCGGCGGGGGAGTTGGGCATGAGCATGGGCACGGTCATGGGAAGGACGCGCGAGGCGCCCTTCTCCTTCATCGTGTCCCAGGCGCTTAGCAGGGTCCACACGCCGCCGATGCCCGAGGAGACCACGGCGCCCAGGCGCTCGGGGTCCACCTCGGGCGATCCGGCGTCGGCCCAGGCCTCACGCGTGGCCACGACCGCCATCTGGGCGGACGGGTCCATGCGCTTGGTCTCGGGCCGGCTGAGGACCTCACTGGGCTGCACGGCGAGCTGGCCGGCGAAGTTGACGGCCATGCCGTACTTCTCGGCCCAGTCGTTGTCGAGGGTCGAGACGCCCGACCTTCCGGCCAGTGCGCCCTCCCAGGTCGAGGCGACGTCCCCGCCCAGGGGCGAGGTCGTTCCGAGTCCGGTGACGACGACTTCAGTCATGTGCAGCTCCAGTGATGGTCGAACAGGGGGACGGGGACGCTTAGTTCTGCGCGCCCTCGATGAACTTCACGGCGTCGCCGACGGTGGTCAGGTTCTTGACCTCCTCGTCGGGGATGCGCACGTCGAACTTCTCCTCGGCGAGGGTGACGATGGTCATCATCGACAGCGAGTCGATGTCGAGGTCGTCGGTGAAGGACTTCTCGGCGGTCACCTCGGCGGCGTCCAGACCGGTCTCCTCGGCGACGATCTCGGCCAGGCCGGCGAGGATCTCGTTGGTGTCAGCCATGCTGTGTCTCCTTGTGTAGGGGGTGATGCGGACGCATCGTGTTCGTGTGGAACGTCTGTGACTCTATGACGGCGGTCCCGCTCAGGGCAGGACCACCACCTGCGCGGCGTAGACCAGTCCGGCGCCGAAGCCGATCTGCAGGGCGAGGTCGCCGGCCTTCACCTGGCCGTCGCGGTAGAGGCGCTCGGTGGCGAGCGGGATCGACGCCGCGGACGTGTTGCCCGAGTCGACGATGTCCTTGCCTACCACGACAGTGTCGGGAAGGCCGATCTGCTTCACCATCTGGTCGATGATGCGCACGTTTGCCTGGTGGGGGATGAAGGCCTTGATGTCGGCGGGCGTGACGCCCGCCGCCTCGATGGCCTCGAGCGCGATGGGGGCCATCTTGAAGGACGCCCACTTGAACACGCTCGGGCCCTCCTGGAAGAGGGTGGGGAACGGCGTGTCGCGGTTGTCGCGCACGTCGAGCCAGGACGAGGTCTGGCGGATGAGCTGCGCGCCCGAGCCGTCGGAGCCCCAGACGGTGGGGCCGATGCCGGGGGTGTCGGAGGCGCCGATGACGACGGCGCCGGCGGCGTCGCCGAGCAGGTAGGAGATGGAGCGGTCGGCGGGGTCGACGTAGTCGCTCATCTTTTCCGCGCCGATCACGAGCACGTTGCGGGCGGTGCCAGCGCGCACGAAGGCGTCCGCCTGCGCGATGCCGTAGCAGTAGCCGGCGCAGGCGGCCGAGATGTCGTACGCCGCGGCGGTGATGCCAAGGCGGTCGGCCACGATGGGGGCGCCGCCGGGGGTCATGTGCGGGTAGGTGATGGTCGACAGGATGACGGCGTCAATCTCGTCGACGGCGATGCCTGCCTTCGCGATGGCGTCGCGCGCGGCGGCCTCACTGAGGTCGAGCACCGAGGTGTCCTTGTCCGCGCGCACGCGGGTCGCGATCCCGGTCATCTTGCGGATCCACTCGTCCGAGGAGTTGATCGGCTCGATGAGGTCCTCGTTGGGGACGGCGTTCTCGCCTCGGGACACGCCCAGGCCGAGGATGCGCGAGAACTCGGGCCCGCGCTTGATGTTGAGGGTGGTCACGCGTGCTCCTCCAGCAGCGCCTTCGCGGCGTCGAGGTCGTCGGGGGACTTGAGGGCGACGGCGGGGATGCCCTTGAGCGAGCGCTTCGCGAGCCCGGTGAGGACGCCGCCGGGTGCCACCTCGATGATGCCGGTGACGCCGAGGTCGAGCATACGGGCCTGGCACAGGTCCCAGCGGACCGGGCTCGCCACCTGGCGCACGATGCGCGTCAGCGCGTCGGCGCCATCCGTCACGACCTCGCCGTCGGCGTTCGACAGCAGGGTTGCGGTGGGGGCTGCGGGGGAGATGGCCGACGCCGCGGCCTCCAGCGCCGCGATGGCCGGCTCCATGTAGGCCGTGTGGAACGCGCCGGCCACCTGGAGCTCGATGACGCGGGCACGCGCGGGGGCATCGGCGATGAGCGCCTCGATGCCCGCCTTGGAGCCCGCTGCCACGATCTGCCCGCCGCCGTTCATGTTCGCGGGGGTGAGCCCGAGGGCCTCGAGGCGCTCGAGCACCTCGGCCTCGACGCCGCCGAGCACGGCGGCCATGGAGGTGGGCTCCGATGCTGCCGCGGCGGCCGCCATCGCGTCGCCTCGCACCGTCACTAGCCGCACGGCCTCGGCATCGGTGACGACGCCCGCGAGTGCCGCGGCGCCGAGTTCGCCGACGGAGTGGCCGGCGACGATGCCCGGGGTGGCGTCGCCGAGTACGGCGCGCCCGGTGGCGATGGCCGATGCGACGAGCAGCGGCTGGGCGATTGCGGTGTCGCGGATGGTGTCGGCATCGGACGTGGTGCCGTGGGCCAGGAGGTCGACCTTGGTGGCTTCCGACAATGCGCCGAGCGTCGCGGCGACCTCGTCGATCTCAAGCCAGGGGGTCAGCATCCCGGGGGTCTGGGCGCCCTGTCCGGGGCAGAGGACGGCAATCATGCTTCCAAGCATGGCCCACGGCGGGGCGGTCTCACCGCCATTGCCTCACGGATTCGGGCGGCCAGATTTGTGGGTGTCCTACAAACGCGGGCGTCGGGCGTCGCGGAGCCTGCCGAGCTTGAACGCGGTCTCGAGGACGTGGGCGTCGCGGTGAGCGAGAACGTCCCATCCGGTCAGTTCGGCGACCTTGCGCAGCCGATAGCGCACGGTGTTGGCGTGCACAAACATGGTGCGCGCGGCGACCTCGAGCGAGCGCCCGCAGTCGAGGTAGGTGGCGACGGTCTCCTGCAGGGATCCGCCCGCGCGGGTGATGGGGTCGTACGCGATGGCGATGAGGCGTTCGCGCGCTGCCGCGTCTCCCACGAGGACGCGCTCGGGGAGGAGCTCGTCCGCCCCGACGGGCCGCGGGGCCAGCGACCAGGCGGGTGCAGCGGCGACGCCGGCGACGGCCGCGCGGGTGGCGCGCGCCACCTCGACGAGGGTGATGGCGGAGGGGCCGAGGACCACGGGTCCGGGACCGAAGGACGTCAGCAGGCTTCGCGTGAGCTCGGCGTGGTCGCCGTCGGACCGTGCGATGACAATGAGGTCCTCTCCGTGGATGCCCACGAGCGCGCCCGGTGCCGCGCGCCTCAGCGTGCGCCGGAGCTCCGCCGACTGCACCTCGCCGAGGGCTCCGTCGGTGGTACCCACCATGACCAGCGTGGGGCCGGCGTTCCAGCCCAGCGCGGCGGCGCGGGAGGGAAGGTCGTCGTCGACCTCGCCGCGGACCAGCGCGTCGACGACGAGCGCCTCGAGCCGCGCATCCCACGCGCCGCGGGACTCGGCGGCACGGGCGTAGACCTCGGCTGCAGAGAACGCGATCTCGCGTGAGTAGAGAAGGATCGCCTGGCGGACCTCGACCTCGTTGCCGGGGGAGGCGAAGTCGTCCGAGTGGCTTTCGACCACCTCGACGACGGTGCGCACGATCGACAGGGTGTGCTGGAGGGACACGGAGCGCGTCAGTTCCGGGGGAGCGGCGGCGAAGACCTCGGTGGCACTGCGGTGGCTGTGCTGCGGGTCCGCGTACCAGGCGACGAAGGAGGAGATGCCGGCCTGGGCGACGATGCCGACCCACGAACGTTCCTCGGCGGGCAGCGCCTTGAACCACGGGTAGTCGGCGTCCAGGCGGCGCAGCGCCGCGGTCGAGAGGCGACCTGTCGCGGCCCTGAGGCGACGCAGCGTCTCTGCGCGCGCCGGTGTCTGAGCCATGGTGGAAGCATACGGCCGGATTGTGGATCATCGACAACGCCGACGGCGAGTGTGCGGGGTGCGACGCGCCGGTTGCGGGACTGCGCGCACCGCACGGGTTAGCGTGACGTCAGACGGAAGGAGCCGCCTGTGTCCCCTCGCCCGAAGCCTCTGGTGGGAGCCCTGCTGGGGCTCGCGCTCGGCGTGATCGTGTCGGCATTGCTGTGGATCCTGGGGGTGACGCCGCCCGACAGGCTCCCGCTGTTCGGGATCCTCGCCGTCTCGACCTTGGTGGGCTCGACCCTCACCACCCTCGCCTTCCGGCGCGCGGCCGGGCGGTATCTCGCCGTGGTGGTGCTGTGCGCGGTGGCGGCCGGGGTGGCGCTCACCGGCATCCCGGAGTTCACCGGCAACGGGGACCTCTCGGAGGGGTGTCACGTGTCCGCGACCTCCTCGCTCGAGACGGAACCGGTCACGCCTGAGGGCACGTCGCCGACCGATCCCTTCGACATGACTCAGACCGACACCGTGGCGTGGACCGCGACCACCGACGGCGAGCTCGTCGAGGCATCGCCCAGCGTGGCGCTCATGATCGGCGGTTTCGCGGTCCCCCTGTGGAACGGCCAGACGGCGTACGACGGGGTGCTCGACCTCGCGGGCGAGGACTCGGTCGCGGAGCGCGAGGATGTGGTGCGCGACGCCGTGGGCATCACGCTCACGGGCACGTATCACCTGGCGGGACAGCTCGACGGAGCCATGGGAGGCTGCACGGCCGATGCGTACCTGCGGGTGGCCAGCGACGGCGCCTTCGGCGGGCTGCTTCCCGTGCTGCTGTGGATCCTGCTCGCCGTCGTCGTGGTCGGTATCGCGGTCGTGTCCGGGGCGGTCGCGCGGTCGATCCGCCAGGCGCGTCGCGCGCAGCCGCTAACGGACACGCTCACCACGACGGGCGGGACCTCCCGCGTCGTCCCGACTTCGGGCTCCCTCGCGGCGGTACCCGAGCAGTCGACGGGCGAGCCTCCCGCCAGCCGCTCGCGGAGGGAGGCCGCAGCGGGTGTGGCCGATGCGCGCCGCGACTCGCCGCGCGAGGCCAGCTCGTCACGCGACAAGGGTGATGGTGGCGGCTCGTCGACGTCGGGCAGGGACACTGGCTCGGGCAAGGCGGGCCGACGGGACGGGGCCTCGCGCGACGCCGTGACCTCCCGCGGCGACGGGGGAGGCATCGAGAACAGAGCCGAGCAGAGCGACGCCGTGGCCGCCGACGAGGCCCCGGACGAGCGGCAGCACGACGACGTGGCGGAGCCTCCGGTGGCGGAGACGGTGCCCGTCTTCATCGACCGCGACGACGAGCCTCACGAGGTCCCCGAGGAGCCGTCAACCGAGGCGCCTGTCGACCCGGACGGCGAGCCGGACGACGACACGCGAGAGACGCGCCGCGTCGAGGGGGACAGGGACGCCTGACCCGGCGACCGCATCGGCCCCCGCACTGCACCGGAAACGACGAAGCCCGTCCTCGCCGAGGCGAGGACGGGCTTCGTGCTGTGCGGTGAGCGCTTACGCGTCGCCGCCCGCGTTGCCGGACGTGCCCTTGCGGACGTCGTGCAGCTCGTAGCGGTTGATCGCGTCTTGCACCAGGTGTCGGTCCACCTGGCCGGCGGCGGCGAGGCGCTGGAGCACCTTGACCGCCGTCGACGGGCCGTCGATCTTGAAGTAGCGGCGTGCGGCGGCACGAGTGTCGGAGAAGCCGAAGCCGTCCGCACCGAGCGTTGCGTAGTCGCCGGGGACCCAGGCGCGGATCTGGTCGGCGACCAGGTGGTCGTAGTCGCTCGTCGCGACGAACGGACCGGCCGCGCCGGACAGCTGCTGCGTGAGGAACGGCGTGCGGGGCTCCTCGCCCGGGTGGAGGAACGCGTGCTCCTCGCACTCGAGCGCCTCGCGACGCAGCTCGTTCCACGACGTCACCGACCACACCGCGGCGCGGACGCCGTAGTCGCGGGCCAGCAGCTCCTGGGCCTCGAGGGCCCACGGGACAGCCACGCCGGAGGCGAGGATCTGCGCCTCCGGACCGTCGCCCTGCGGCGCATCGGCGTACTTGTAGATGCCCTTGAGGATGCCGTTGACGTCGACGTTCTCGGGCTCGGCGGGCTGCTGGATGGGCTCGTTGTACACCGTGAGGTAGTACATGACGTTCGGGTCGCGACCGTCGTTGCCGTACATCCGCTGCAGGCCGTCGCGCACGATGTGGCGAATCTCGTAGCCGAAGGCGGGATCGTACTGCACCACCGACGTGTTGGTACCCGCGATGAGCGGCGAGTGGCCGTCGGCGTGCTGCAGGCCCTCACCCGTGAGGGTGGTGCGGCCGGCGGTGGCGCCGATGATGAAGCCACGCGTCATCTGGTCACCGGCTGCCCAGAACTGGTCGCCGGTGCGCTGGAAGCCGAACATCGAGTAGAAGATGTAGAACGGCACCAGGGGCTCGTCGTGCGTCGCGTACGCGGTGCCGACGGCCTGGAACGCTGCCGCGGAACCGGCCTCGTTGATGCCGGTGTGCATGATCTGCCCGGCCTCGGACTCCTTGTAGCTCAGCATGAGCTCGCGGTCCACCGGCAGGTAGTTCTGGCCGTTCGTATTGAAGATCTTCGCCGAGGGGAAGATCGCGTCGAGGCCGAAGGTGCGAGCCTCGTCGGGAATGATCGGCACCACACGGTGGCCGAACTCCTTGTCGCGCACCAGGTCCTTGAACAGGCGGACGAACGCCATGGTGGTGGCGACCTCCTGCTTGCCCGACCCCTTGGCGAGGAGCTCGTAGGCCTTGTCGCCGGGAAGCGCGATGTCCTTGCGGGAGTCGCGACGCTCGGGGACGAAGCCGCCCAGTGCCTGGCGACGGTCCAGCATGTACTTCACCGCAGGGTCCTCGAACCCGGGGTGGTAGTACGGCGGGTTGTACGGGTCGGCCTCGAGCTGCTCGTCCGTGAACGGGATGTCGAAGGTGTCGCGCAGGACCTTGAGGTCCGCCGCGGCGAGCTTCTTCATCTGGTGCGTCGAGTTGCGGGCCGCGAAGTTGGAACCGAGGCCGTAGCCCTTGATGGTCTTCGCGAGGATGACGGTGGGCTTGCCGTTGGCCTGCGTGGTCGCCTTGGCGTACGCGGCGTACAGCTTGCGGTAGTCGTGACCACCGCGCTTGAGGGCCCAGATCTCGTCGTCGGTCATGTCCTTGACGAGCTCCTTGGCGCGCGGGTCACCGCCGAAAAACTGGTCGCGGATGAAGGCGCCGGACTCGGCACGGTAGGTCTGGAAGTCGCCGTCGGGGACGGTGTTCATGAGGTTGACGAGGGCGCCATCCTCATCGCGCTCGAGCAGCGGGTCCCAGTTGCGGCCCCACACCACCTTGATGACGTTCCAGCCCGCGCCGCGGAAGAACGCCTCGAGCTCCTGGATGATCTTGCCGTTACCGCGCACCGGGCCGTCGAGGCGCTGCAGGTTGCAGTTGACCACGAACGTGAGGTTGTCGAGGCCCTGGTGAGCGGCGAGCTGCAGCATGCCGCGGCTCTCCGGCTCGTCCATCTCGCCGTCGCCGAGGAACGCCCACACGTGCTGCTGCGACGTGTCCTTGATGCCGCGCAGCTGCATGTAGCGGTTGGTCCACGCCTGGTAGATCGCCGACGCGGGGCCGAGGCCCATCGACACGGTGGGGAACTCCCACACGTCGGGCATGAGACGGGGGTGCGGGTAGGAGGACATGCCGCGGCCGGGGCCGGACTTCTCCTGGCGGAACGAGTCGAGGTCGTTCTCCGAGAACCGGCCCTCGACGTAGCCGCGGGCGTACACGCCGGGGGCCGCGTGGCCCTGGAAGTACACCTGGTCGCCGCCGCCGGGGTGGTCCTTGCCACGGAAGAAGTGGTTGAGGCCCACCTCGTACAGGGTCGCGACCGAGGCGTAGGAGGAGATGTGGCCGCCGACGCCCTTGCCGGCCGCCTGCGCGCGGGTCACCATGACGGCGGCGTTCCAGCGGATCCAGCCGCGGTAGCGGCGCTCGATCTCCTCGTTGCCCGGGAATTCGGGTTCGTCGTCAGCGTGAATCGTGTTGACGTACGGGGTGTTGAGGCTCAGGGGGACGGACAGCTGCTTGGTCGATGCGTGCTCGACCATGCGCTCCAGCACGTACTCCGCGCGCGACTCGCCCCCTTCCTCGATCAGTCCGTCGAGGGACTCGAGCCACTCATTGGTCTCGCTCGGGTCCTTGTCTACGTCGCCGTGTGAAGCCACCAGAGAACTTCCTCTCAGGCGCAGGGGTAGCAGCGCCCTATCAGTTGGAGGGTGGGGAGCGGTGTTCACCGCCTCATCCGACTCATTCTGTCGAGTCTCGAGTCTATTGTCACGCCAGGGCGGTTCGGGACCGCTGGCGCGCGGCGCCATTGCCACCGCATCGACGCGGGCTCTACGCTGGACCCCAGCGCGCGGTCCCGCGCGCGTTTGTCTACGAGAGGAGCGTCACCGCTGTGGCGACACAGGAAGGTGCGGACGTGGCCGATGCAGGCCTCACCGCCCGGTTTGACCTGACCAAGGGAATGGTCCTGCAGGAGTTCGGCTACGACAACGACGTGGACGAGGCCCTGCGCGCCGCTCTCGCGGAAGCCACGGGGGAGGAGCTCGTCGACGAGGACTACGGAGACGTCACTGACGGCGTCGTCCTGTGGTTCCGCGACGGCGACGACGATCTGGCCGATCTGCTGATGGACGTGCAGTCCCTCCTCGACGATGGCGGCAAGGTGTGGCTGTTCACGCCCAAGGCCGGCACCAAGGGCCACGTGCTCCCGGGCGACGTCCAGGAGGCGTCCTCGCTTGCCGGGCTTCACGGCACCTCGACCTTCGTGGTCGGCGAGGGCTGGTCCTGCACCCGCCTCGTCGACAAGGGTTGGCAGAAGTGACGGCGCCCGCGGTCGGTGAGGCCGCGCCGGCGATCAGCCTCATCGACCAGCACGGCCGCCACGTCACGCTTGCCGACTTCGCCGGTACCCCGCTGCTGCTCGTGTTCGTCCCGTTCGCGTTCTCGGACACCTGCACCAACGAGCTCATCGAGCTGCGTGACGCGGGCCCGTTGTCGGAGGACAAGGAAGTGGCCGTGGCGATCGTCTCGTGCGATTCGCTGTACACGATGAAGGCCTGGGGCGACGCTCACGCGTTCGACCAGTCTCTGCTGAGCGACTTCTGGCCTCACGGTGAGGCCGCTCGCGCCTACGGCGTCTTCAGCGAGGACAAGGGACTCGCGACGCGTGGCACCTTCCTCATCGACGGGGAAGGCACCGTGCGTTGGCGCGTGCTGAACCCGACCGGCGAGGCGCGCGCGATCGACGACTACCGCGAGGCCATCGCGCAGCTCGTCTGATTCAGACGCTCCACTCCCAGAGTGCGCGCGCGGCCTCGGTCGCGGTCCTGAACCGCTTCCACGCGCCGTCGCGCTCGACGACCCACCCGCCCGGCACACGGCGCACCTCATAGGCGCCGCCCGGGCGGGTGATGGTCGCCCACCGTCCGGGCATCGCCAGCCGCGACACGAGCGACGCCATCGCGGATTCCGTCGCGACCGCGCACGGCGCGGATCCAGGGTCCGACCAGCGGGGGGTGATTCCTGTGGTGGATGGTGCGATCAGGGTGGCGGTCATGACGTCTCCTTCCGTCTGATCACAGACTCGCAGGAGGGTCTGACATCGCGGCGGCATCGACGTGGTGGCCGATGCGCCACAATGGTTCCCCTGGGGCCCTTAGCTCAGTTGGTTAGAGCACTGCGTTTACACCGCAGGTGTCGTCGGTTCGAGTCCGGCAGGGCCCACCTCAACAGCAGCGGGGCACGGCCATGGTGGCCGTGCCCCGCTCGCTTGTCGCCCGGATGACTACCCGATCAGGCTGGGCTGCAGGTCCCGCAGCGTGCGCCGGTGCGTCATCCGCGTGACGCCGATCGCCGCCACCACGAGGGCTCCCACCATCCACAGCGCGAGGGCCGCGGCGTCGCCCCACGCGGCCGCCGACGAGCCGCCGTACATGAGCTGCCTCAGCCCGTCGACGGCGAAGCTCATGGGAAGGACGTGGTGGAGGCTCGCGAGCGGGCCCGGGAGCGTCTGCCAGGGGAACGTGCCACCGGCGGTGACGAGCTGCACCACCATGAGCACGAGCCCGAGGAACTGACCCACGGACCCCAACCACACGTTGAGCGCCAGGATGATGGCGGCGAACGTCAGCGATGCCAGGGCGAGGAGCGCGTAGGCGCCGACGGCGTTGTCGAAGGTGAAGCCCAGTGCCCAGGCGACGACGGTGAACAGGCCCACCATCTGCGCCGCGCCGAGGGCTCCCGGCGTCAGCCAGCCCGCGAGCGTCACGCGGACGGGGGAGTGGATGGCCGTGATGGCGCGCTTCGACACTGGCTTCACGATAAGGAAGAGGGCGTAGATCCCGATCCACGCCGCGAGCGACATGAAGAACGGGGCAAGCCCCGCGCCGTAGGTGCCCGCGTCCGCGATCGATGTGTTGTCGAGGTCCACGGGGTCGGCGATGGTGGCCGCCTGCTCGTCGCGGAGTTGTTCGTCGGCGACGGGAATCTCGTCGACGCCGTCCTGAAGGCCGTCGGTGAGGTCCTGGGCGCCGTCGTGCAGTTGGCCGATGCCGTCGGTCAGGTCCGATGCCCCGTCGGCCGCGGTGGTGAGGCCGTCGCCGAGGGTCGTGGCGCCGGCGTCGAGGTCGCTCGCGCCGGACGCGAGGGAGGTGGCGCCCTCGTCGACGGCGTCGGCACCGTCGCTGAGGTCGGAGGCTCCCGTCGCCGCGCTGCTCGCGCCCGTGGCGAGCGTGGACGCGCCCGTGGCGGCCGAGGCGGCGGCGTCGGCGAGGTCCGATGCCCCGTCGGCCACCTGTGTGGCACCCGCGGACAGGGTGTCGACGCTGTCGACCTGGTCCTGCAGCGTGTCGTTCGCGTCGACGAGCGCGTCACCCACCGGGTCGAGCGCCGCAAGCGCCTCCGTCACCTGCGCCTCGGTGAGCCCCAGTTCGGTGAGGCGTTGGGCGATGGTGTCGCGGGCGGCGGGGATCCCGTCGGCCGCTTCTTGTGCGGCGTCGCCCACGGAATCGGCCGTCTGTGCGAGCGCGGCGTTGCCGTCGGCAACCTGCTGCGCCCCCTCGGACAGCGTCTGCGCGCCGTCCTTCAGGGAGGACAGGCCGTCGCTGAGTTCGGAGGCGCCGTCGGCCACCTGCTGGGTGCCGTCCGCCAGGTCGCTCGCGCCGGCGGCGAGCGAACCCGTGCCGTCCGCCAGGGCGCTCGCGCCCTGCGCCAGCTGTCCCGTGCCGTCGGTGAGGTCGCCGGCGCCGGTGACCAGCTGGTCGAGGCCGCTGCCGAGGTCCTCCGAGCCGGCGAGAGCATCGGCCGCGCCGTCGGTGAGCTGCTGCGCGCCGTCGGCAGCATCGACAAGGCTGGAGCGGATGTCCGCCAGGCCCAGCAGGAAGCGGGAGGCGGCCTCCTCGTTGACGGTCTGGACGATGGACACGCGGATCGACTCGGCGGCCTGCTCGCCAATGGTGGAGGCGAGGTAGCTGTTGACGTCGTTGGTGGTCAGCGTGACGCGCGCCTGGTGAGGGTCGTCCGTGGACGTGGAGGCGAGTGCGTCGGAGAAGTCGGCGGGGAACGTGATGGCGAAGTCGTAGTCCTCGTCCTCGACGCCGTCCCTGGCCTCGGTGGAGTCGACGATCGTCCAATCGAACGTGCCGTCGTCGACCATCTGCTCGGCGACGTCCTCGCCGTAGCTCTTGGGCTCGCCGTCCACCGTGGTGCCCTGGTCCGCGACCACGATGGCGGCGGGGATGCGGTCGAGCGCCGCGTAGGGATCCTTGTTGGCCCACAGGTACATGCCGCCATAGAGGATCGGCACGCCCATGAGCGCGATGAGGGCAAGCACGGCCATGGGGGTCGAGGTGAGGCGGCGCAGCTCCGCCGAGACCATGGCGGGAACGCGCACGGCGAAGCGGCTCATCGCTCGTCCTCCTCGTCGTCGCGCTCCGTGTAGGCGACGAGCGTGTCGGGCATCTGCGCCACCGAGGTGCCGGCAAGGGTCGCGGCGGCCGCGTCCCCGGCGATCACGAGGACCGCGAGGCCCGCGCGCGCGAGCACCAGGCACTCCTCCCACCAGCCGGCGGGATCGCCGCCATGGCGGTCGGGAGCGACGAGCACCACTCCCTCGACGCCGGGACGCATGGCCGCCAGCGTGAGGAGCAGGCGGATCCTGTCGGTGGGGTCCACATTGCCGATGGGGGTGCGGGTCCAGCGCGACAGGCCCCACTCGTCGAGGGTGCGGCGCGCGGCGGCGATCGTCGCGAGGCGGCCGGCGAACATGAGCTCCTCCTCGACGATGCCGACGGTCGACACGTGCGCGGGAGGCTCGCTGACGGCAGGGGCGTCGATCAGGGCGACCCGCGCGCGCATCCCTGCACGGTCTTCGCGGCCGTCGAGCCGCACAGCCCCGGTGTCGGGGTCCATGCGGCCGGAGGCGAGCAGGCCCAGCACGGTGGGGCGCTGCTCGGTCTCGGCGCGCACCAGGGTGACGGCGCCGGACTCGAAGGTGACGCTCACGGGCTGGAGGGCGTCGTCGCCGCGACCCTTGGAAGCTTGGTCAAGCTGAATCTTCATCGCGCGTCCTCCACCTGCCGTGCCAGCCGCGCGGCGTCGGCAGCGCCCACGCCCGCGGCGCACAGGGGGTGCGTCATCGCGAGCATGCGGGCGTCGTCCGCCTCCGCCTGCGCGGCGACCTCGAGCACGTCGAGCGCGGCGCGCTCGACAAGAAGCGCCAACACCTCGGGCGAGACGTCGGTCCGCACGCGGTGGGCCGATGCGGCATCCACCAGGCAGGCCCTGACGCGCTCGCGGATGGGCGCCATGGCGCCGGCCACGGTGGCGCCGCGGCCGCTCGACAGCGCCATCCGCGCCACGGCGTGGACGTCGGCGACGGCGTCCCACAGGGCACCGCCCAGGCGTGCAAGCGCCACGAGAGGATCCTCGTCGGTGCGAGGGCCTACGGCCGCGGCAATGCGCGTGGCGCCGCGCTCCACGATGGCGTCGACCAGGGCGTCCCGGCCCGGGAAGTGGCCATACACGGCGCGCCTGCTGAGGCCCGCCTCGGTCGCGATGTCCTCGAGGGTGGCGTCGACGTCGCGTCGCAGCGCGCGGCCGCCGGCGTCGAGCAGTGCCTCGCGATTGCGCGCCGAATCGGCGCGAGGGGTCCGGGGGGTCATGGCTCCCAGCCTACGAAGTTGCACACGGCTGTGCAAGTTATGCGCGAGGGGGCGTCGCGCCGCCACGCCGGCAGCGGCATCGGCCCTGCGTACGATGGTGGCCAGCCACCCCACCGACACGCGACACGACGGGAGACGCGCGATGGCCGAGCCGATGGGCGAGAAGTACGACGCATACGCGAAGAAGACCGATGCGCCCATGGCGGCGCTCGCGCTGATCTTTCTGGTGGTGTGGTCCAGCCGCATCATCTTCTTCGCCTCGCTCCCCGGCGGAGTCCGCGCGACGATGCTCACCGTCCAGGGCGTGATCTGGGCGATCTTCCTGACGGACCTCATCATCCGCACGGTCATCTCGAAGAAGTCCTGGCGCTACCTGTGGACGCACCCGATCGACGTCGTCGCCGTCCTGGTGCCCGCCGCGCGTCCCCTGAAGGTGCTGACCGCCTTCACGCAGGCGACGGCCTTTGCGACCGCGGCCGGCCGCATGAAGACCATGCAGGCCGTGGTCCTGTCCGTGGTGCTGCTGCTGTGGATCGGGTCCGTGGCGGTCCTCGCGGCGGAACGTCCCCTCGCCGACTCGGCGATCAACACCTTCGGCGACGCGCTGTGGTGGGCCTTCGTGACCGTCACGACCGTCGGTTACGGCGACTTCGCGCCGATCTCGGTCGAGGGGCGCATCATCGCGGTGCTCATGATGCTCATCGGCATCGCCCTCATCGGTGTCGTCACCGCGTCGGTCGCGGCCTGGTTCGTCGCGCTGACCTCCGGAGGCGACGACGAGGAAGAGGAGGCGCGCGAGGTGACCCGCCACGACGAGCTCATGGCACGCGTGGCCGAGCTGGAGGCGAAGATCGACCGGCTCGCGGGCTCGCCCGAGGCTCCCGCGGAGCGCGCGGGCCCCGAACGCCAGTAGCGTTGTCCCCATGGCCACGGTCGCAGACATCGTCGAGATCCTCGACACTCGATTCCCGCCATCGCTCGCCGAGGGATGGGACGTCAACGGCCTCACTGTCGGTGACCCTGCCGCGAGCGTGTCCCGCGTGCTCTTCGCCGTGGACCCGACGCTCGCCGTGGTGCAGGAGGCGATCGACGTCGACGCCGACCTTGTCGTGACGCACCACCCCCTCTTGCTCCGCGGCGCGCAGCAGCTTGCCGTGACGTCATCCAAGGGCGCCGTGGTCCACCAGCTGATCGCCCACGGCATCGGCCTGTTCAACGCGCACACCAACGCCGACCATGCCTCGGGCGGCGTCGCCGAGGCCCTCGCCGAGGCGCTCGGCGTCGGCTCGACGGTACCGTTGCTTCCCCACAGCGGGGACGCCTCGCAGGGCACCGGGCGCATCGGCGTCCTCGACGGGCCGCTGAGCCTCGACGAGTTCGCTCGCCGTGTGGCCGAGCGCCTTCCCGCCACCGCGCACGGCGTGCGGGTAGCGGGGGACCTGGAGGCGCTCGTGACCTCCGTCGCCGTGTGCGGCGGATCGGGCGACGCCTTCCTGGCCGACGCGCGGGCCGCCGGCGCCGACGTGTACGTCACCGCCGACCTCCGTCACCACCCCGCCTCCGACGCTCGCGAGGTCGCCGACCTCGGCGATGGCCGTCCGTTCCTCGTCGACGTGGCACACTTCGCGTCCGAGTGGGCCTGGCTCGCCGCGGCCGCCGAGCACGTCGCCGACGCCGCCGGCGTCGACACCATCGTGTCCACCCTCAACACCGACCCCTGGACCGCGCACTACGCCTCGCCGGCGCGCGCGACCGACTGATCCCACAAGGAGACCCTCCGTGCCGAACGCCCCCGTCGCCGACCAGCTGCGACTGCTCGAGGTGCAGGACGCTGATTTGCGACTGCAGCAGGCCCGTCACCGCCGCGCCACCCTGCCGCTGACCGAGCAGATCGCCGAGCTGTCCGCCCGTGCCGCCGACCTCGAGGAGGACGCCGTCGCGCGTGGCACCGAGGTCTCTGACCTGCGCCGCGAGGTGACGAAGGCCGAGGACGACGTGCAGTCCGTGCGTCAGCGCGCCGACCGCGATCGCTCGCGGCTCGAGTCCGGCACCGGCTCCGCCAAGGACCTGCAGGCACTCCAGGGTGAGCTCGAGGTGCTCGCGCGCCGCCAGAGCGCCCTCGAGGACGTCGAACTCGAGGTCATGGAGCGCCTCGAGGCCGCGGAGGCGCTGCACACCGAGGCCCGCGCGCAGCGCGACGCGATCGCCGCTGACATCACGCGCTTCAGCGCCGAGCGCGACGAGCAGCTCGCCGAGATCGACTCCGAGATCGGCGACATCGAGGCCGAGCGTGTGCTGAAGGCCGAAGGAGTCGACGCGACGCTCATGGCGCTGTACGAGAAGCTGCGCGACCAGCACGGGGGAGTGGGCGCCGCCGCGCTGCGCGGCTCGCAGTGCCTGGGATGCCACATGACGCTCAACGCCGGCGACCTGCGCGCCATCGAATCGGCGGCGCCCGACGCCGTGGTGCGATGCGAGGAGTGCGGAAGGATCCTGGTGCGGAAGGCGGACGCCTGAGCATGACCTCCTCCGAGGCCCACGAGACCGGCTCCGACGTCGCGCCCGAGCCCGCGCGCGGCGCCTCGCTGTACGACCTGGGTCAGGAGGGCTTCGTCAGCCCGCTGACCCTCGTCCTGGTGCGCCACGGTGTCACCGACATGACCGTGACCCACGCCCTGTCGGGTTCGGGAGTGGCGGGCCCGCCGCTCAATGCGTCCGGCCGTATCCAGGCTGCCAAGGCGGCCGATGCCGTCTATCGCATCGGCCGCAAGGACTGGGACCGCGTTCCCCACGTGAGCCGCGTGCTCGCGTCGCCGATGACGCGCACCCAGGAGACGGGTGGCGCGATCGGTCGACGCGTGGGTGCGCACGTCGAGACCGAGGAGCGCGTGCGCGAGGTGCACTTTGGCGACTGGGAGGGCCTCACGGGGGCCGAGATCACGGCGCGTGAGCCCGAGAACATGCGCCAGTGGGGGCTGGGCGACTACCGCGCCCCCGGCGGCGAGTCGCTCCACGACGTGGGGCTGAGGATGGACGAGTTCATCGTCGACGCCGCGCGTCAGCACGCCGCCCTGTGTGACGAGGGACGTGACGAGTCACGCGCGTGGGCGGTGGCCTCGCACGCGGTGGCAATCAAGACCGCGGTGGCGGTGTCGATGGGCATGCCCGTGTCGGGCTGGTCGCGCATGTGGCCCCAGCCGGCGTCCCTCACGCTACTCCAGCTGCGCGTGCGCGAGGACGGCAGCGTCGCCGAGCGCCACCTGCTCGCGTTCGGCGTCCCCACGCACTAACGCATGGCCGCGGGCGTCAGCCCGCGATGACGATTGTCAGTTCCTTGTCGGTGGTCGCGATGTCGATGACGCCCGGCAGGGTGCGCGCGGCGTCGGCAAGGTCATCACGGGTGCCGGGGACATCGTCCGCGGTGGCGAGCGCACCCGCGAGAAGGCCGCGCGTGTGCTTCGCCATGTGGCTGACGACCGATCGCTTGCCGTTCAGCTCGCGCTCGACTCGCACCGACACGGTGGGGTGGCCGGTGGGTCGCCACGCTGCGACGTAGGACGACGAGCGGCAGTCGACGATCAGTCCTTCGCCGGCGAGGTGCGACAACTCCGCCGCGAGGTGCTGGCGCCAGAACGATGCAAGCGCGCCGATGCGCCCCAGGCTTGTCGACATCGATAGCCGGTAGGCGGGGATCGGGTCGGCGGGGGAGACGGCACCCCACAGCGCGGAGACGATGCGGATCCGGTCGGCCGCGCGGGCAAGGGTGGCTCCGTCCCACTCGGCGGCGCCCGCCGCCTCGTACAGCACGCCTGTGTACACGCGCGCCGCGACGTCGGCGGGGTTGTCCCACAGGGTGCGGTTGCGCTCCACCTCACCGCCGAGGCTGGGACCCACGTCGAGAACATCGAAGGCGTTGCGCTGGCCGCTGACCTTGGCGAGCGCCGTCCCCACCCGCTCGCGGGCGGGCGTCAGCGCGGGGTGGCTCAGCGCGGCGAGGTCCACGGGGGAGCCGGATGTGGGGGCGGTCTTCCCCTCGGACGGGGGCAGCAGGATCAGCACGCGTCCAGCGTAGAGGGGCGGGGGCGGGTGTCCGTCACGGCCGTGCGCACGACGCGAGCGCACTTGACGTCTGCCATATCGCGATATATCGTCAACGTATCGACATCACGACGGAAGGAGATATCGATGAGAGACAACGACTTCATATTTAAGGGCCACGACCCCCGCACGGAGGTGCTCCGCCGCCACGGTCGCGGCGGGTACGGCCCTGGCGTCGGTCCCGACTTCGAGGGCGCCGACGCCGGATTTGGCGGGCCGCGCGGACACCGCGGTCCCGGCGGACGCGGCCCCGGTGGCCGCGGCGGTCGTGGCCGGGCGCGCGGAGACATTCGCGCCGCGGTGCTCGTCCTGCTCGCGGAGCAGGAGCGTCACGGCTACGACCTCATTCGCGCCATCGAGGAGCGCACGCAGGGCGCGTGGGCCCCGAGCCCCGGCTCGATCTACCCCACCCTCCAGTCGCTGCAGGACGAGGGCCTGGTCACGATCGACGTGAGCGAGGGGCGCAAGGTCGCCTCGCTGACCGACGAGGGTCGTGCCTGGGTCGCGGACAACGTCCCCACCCCGGCGGCGCTGTTCGCGCAGCCCGAGGGCGGAGCGGGCATTGGCCAGGTACGCCACGAGATGGTGCAGCTGCGCGATGCCGCGATGCACGTCACCCGCCAGGTGGCGGCCGACGAGGACCAGGTCGCGAAGGTCGCCGCCGTGCTGGCCTCCGCGCGTAAGGACCTGTACCGGCTGCTCGCCGAGCAGGACTGACGCCAGCAGTACCGGCCGGGCGGCCGGCGCCGGGCTCGACGAGAGTCGCCCCCAGGATCGACGGGAGTCGAACCGCGGCGCCGGCCGCCTTGGCGTGTCCGATGCGCCACTCACCAGGCCCGTCGCGCTATCCTTGGCGTGCGGATGAGTTGGCCAGGCGGCCGCGTGATCGCAAGATCCCGAGGAACGTCCGGGCTCCGCAGGGCAGGGTGATGGCTAACGGCCACCCGGGGTGACCCGCGGGACAGTGCCACAGAGAGTAGACCGCCTCCGGCTTCGGCCGGGGGTAAGGGTGAAAGGGTGAGGTAAGAGCTCACCGCGCGACTGGTGACAGGAGCGGCACGGTAAACCCCACCCGGAGCAAGGCCAGACAGAGAGCGTTTGAGGGCTGCCCGCCCGATGCTCTCGGGTAGGTCGCTGGAGCCCTGGAGCAATCCAGGGCCTAGATGGATGGTCGCCCGGTGTGCAATGCGGCAACGCGCACACCCGACAGAACCCGGCGTATCGGCCAGCTCATCCGCCCACGCCCGTCCCGGGCGTGGGCGTCACGCATCACGCACCCTCGGCGATACGAGGAGAAGGAGAAGTCTTGGCAGCAGCGGGGCAGGGGCGTTCCGGTCGAGGACGCTCGCGCACGAACGGTCAGTCGGCGCGCCGGCGCGGGTCGTCGACGACCCCCAAGGGTCTGATCCCGCTGATGGCCGGCATCGCGCGCGATGTCGAGCGCGCCGCCCAACAGCCTCCCGCGCGTGGCGCCACCCGCACCAAGTTCCAGGTGGTGGCGCTGCTGGTGCGTGAGGAGCGCGCCCGCGTGAAGACCGATGCCTCCCTCAGCACCGCCAAGCGTGACGAGGAGTTGAAGCGACTCGACGGCCTGGCCACGATCCTCGCCAAGACGGCGGCGCGCGATACGTCCCTGTTGTCGCTGCTCGCGGAGGACGCACGCGTGTCGCCTGCCGCGCGCGAGTACAAGGACACGGTGTTGAAGGCCGCCGGCCGCGAGGTCGAGGAGGCGCCGGAGCCCGCAGCGCCCTCGGCGGCCACCCCCGCCACCCCCAAGGCCGTGGTCCCGCAGTCGGCGATCTCGTACCAGATGGCCAATCCGTTCCTTGCCCCCGACTTCTCCGCGGCGCGCGCCTCGCAGCCTCGCGCGGGACGCCTGTCGACGTGGGAACTCCTGGACCCGCTGTTCCGCTCGTTCGAGCGCGACGCTCCGGGCGCCACGGCCTGCATGACGCTGCCCGATGCCGCTGCAGCCCAAGCCTCCGCGCCGTCGCCCGTGGGGCGTGAACTCATGCCCCACCAGGCGCAGCTGGTGGCGGCGGCCGACCGCGGTCACCGCACCTTCCTGCTCGCCGACGAGCCCGGCCTTGGCAAGACGGCCCAGGCGCTCCTTGCCGCGCAGGCCGCCGACGCGTACCCGCTCCTGGTGATCGCCCCCAACGTCGTCAAGATGAACTGGGCCCGCGAGGTTGAGCTGTGGACCCCTCACCGCCGGGTGAGCGTGGTTCACGGTGACGGCGACGACGTGGACGCCTTTGCCGATGTGGTGGTGGTCAACTACGCGATCCTCGACCGCCACGTCGGCTGGTTCGGCGGGATGGGCTTTCGCGGCATGGTCGTGGACGAGGCCCACCTCATCAAGAACAAGCAGTCCCAGCGCTCGCAGCACGTGCTGGCGCTCGCCGACCGGATCCGCGAGCGCACCCCGCGCCCGCTCATGATGGCGCTCACGGGCACGCCGCTCATCAACGACATCGAGGACTTCCGCGCGATCTGGCAGTTCCTGGGGTGGATCGACGACGAACGCCCCGTGGGCGCGCTCATGGACGCCCTCGAGGACGCCGGCCTCACCCCCACGGACAGGGGCTTCTACGACGCCGCCCGCGCCGCGGTCGTGGAACAGGGCATCGTGCGTCGCCGCAAGGCCGACGTGGCCGCCGACATCCCCGCTCGCCGCGTCGCCGACCTGCCGGTGGAGCTGTCGGGCAAGGAGGGCCGCTCCATCCGCGACGCGGAGGCGGCGCTCACGGCGCGCCTGGTTGAGCAGTACCGCCACGCGGTGGCTCAGCGTCCGGAGCCGCCCGAGGGAATCGACCTCGACCTCGTGCGCCGCATCGCCGCCGCGGAACTCAAGGACTCTGCGTCCAAGAAGACCGGCGACAACGTCTTCACGATGGTGCGCCGCATCGGTCAGGCCAAGGCCGCCCTCGCCGCCGACTACGCCGCGCAGCTCGCCCGCAACGTCGGCAAGGTGGTGTTCTTCGCCAAGCACATCGACGTCATGGATGAGGCGGAGCAGCTCTTCGCTGACCGCGGCCTGAAGTCGGTGTCGTTGCGAGGTGACCAGACGTCGAAGGCACGCGAGGAGAGCATCAGGGCGTTCACCGAGGACCCCGACGTGCATGTCATCGTGTGTTCGCTGTCCGCCGCGGGTGTCGGAGTGAACCTCCAGGTCGCGTCGAACCTGGTGCTCGCCGAGCTGTCCTGGACGGATGCCGAGCAGACCCAGGCGATCGACCGCATCCACCGCATCGGCCAGTCGGAGCCGGTGACCGCGTGGCGCATCATCGCGGCGCAGACCATTGACTCGACGATCGCCGCGCTCATCGACAGCAAGTCGGGCCTCGCGGCACGCGCTCTCGACGGGGTCGCCATCGACGGCGCCGACGAGGTGACGGACGTGCGCCTCGACGCGCTCGTCGCTCTCGTCACCGCCGCGCTCGGCGACGCTCCCGCCACCAGCGACGGGGACGTGTCCGCGCCCTTCGTGTGACTCTCAGCAATCTCCTAGGTTCCTCCAGGTTTCCTCCAGGGTCGGTTCGGTTGACTCATCAGTAGGAACCCGCCATTGGAGGAGGAGACCATGACCGAGCAGCACCCCCCGCAGAACTCCGGCTTCGCCGCTCCCGACCCGCTTCCCGAGGTTGCGGCCACGGACGGCGCGACCGCCGCGGCGTACACGGGCACCGGCGGCGCGGCGGCCCCGGAGGTCGAGGTCGCACCCCGCAAGCAGCGCAGCCCCCGAGCGCGCAAGTTGGTCGCCTTCGGCGCGGTCTCCGCGCTGGCGGTGGGGGCCGTCGCGACGGGCCTCATCGTCACCACCGACCGCGGGGACACGGCCGACGCTGCCTCCGCGTACGTCGAGGACGGCACGGGTGCCGACTCCACGAGCCCCGACTGGGAACAGCTCTACCGTGACCTCTACGAGTCGCTGCAGGAGCAGGGCCAGCAGGGCACCCAGGAGACCCCCGATCAGGGAGACACGTGGTCGGGCAACTCCGTGCCCGGCGGTAACGGGTATTCGGGCGGCACCGACGGCTACGGCACTGACGGCGGCCTCGGGAGCCAGTACGGAGGCACCGGGACCCTGCAGGAGGACGCGACGACCGCGAGCGACGCGGAGTCCACGGGAATCGTCCTCATCGACACCGTGCTGGGCTACCAGAGCGCGGAGGCAGCCGGATCGGGCATGGTCCTGACGGACGACGGCCTGATCCTGACCAACAACCACGTGGTCGAGGGAGCGACGGACATCACCGTCACCATCGGCTCGACGGGGGAGACCTACACCGCCAACGTGATCGGCACGGACGCCACCGAGGACGTCGCGCTGCTCCAGCTCCAGGGCGCCTCCGGCCTCACGACCGTCACGATCGATGACGACGAGGTGGCGGTCGGTGACACCGTGACGGCGGTCGGCAACGCCGAGGGCGGCGGCGTGCTGATGGCAGCCGACGGCTCGGTCACCGAGCTCGACTCCTCGGTGACCACCTCATCGGAGTACGGCGTGGAGGGCGAGACCCTCGACGGCATGATCGAGTTCGCGGCCGACGTGGTGGGCGGCGACTCCGGCGGCGCCCTCATCGACGACGAGGGCGAGGTGGTCGGCATGACCACCGCCGCCTCGAGCGGCACCGCCACGACCATCGCCTACGCCGTGCCCATCGACGAGGCGCTCGAGATCGCGCAGCAGATCCAGGACGGCGACGAGTCCGGCACCGTCAGCATCGGCTACCCGGCAATGCTCGGCGTCGCCATCGCCAGCGACTCCGCCGGCGTGCAGGGTCAGTGGGGAAGCCAGGGTCAGACCGCCACCGAGGGCGCCACCGTTCAGGGCGTGTACGACGACACCCCCGCCGCCAAGGCCGGGCTCGAGGCGGGCGACATCATCACCGCCGTCGACGGCACTGCCGTCGCCAGCGCGAGCGCGCTGTCCGAGGCCATCTCCGCCTACGAGCCCGGCGACTCCGTCACCCTCACCTGGACCGACTCGACCGGCGCCGAGCAGCAAGCCACGGTCACCCTCACCGAGGGTCCCGTCGCCTAACGCGACACGACGCAACCACGCCGCCAGGCCGCCACCCGCATGGGTGGCGGCCTCGCGGCATGTCCGCGCCGGCATCGGCGGTACTACCCTTGCCGCATGGCGCGCAACATCGGAGACCTCCTCTTTTCCGCGGTGTACCCGCTCTACATTCAGAAGGTGGAGCGCAAGGGACGCAGCCAGGCAGAACTCGACGAGGTCATCACGTGGCTCACGGGCTTCGATAAGCGGGCCATCGACGGCTACGCGGCCGACGAGTCCACGTTCCGCGACTTCTTCGACGCCGCGACCCTCAACCCGAACGCCGGCCTCATCACGGGAGTGATCTGCGGCTACCGCGTCGAGGAGATCGAGGACCCGCTCACGCAGAAAGCCCGCTACCTCGACAAGCTGGTCGACGAGCTCGCCAGGGGCAAGGCCATGGAGAAGATCAAGCGCGCGTAGGCGGTTATCCGGGACCTTGGTCATGGGCACCCCGCGACCAGGAGTAGGGTCGAAAGTGCCCGGCCCAGCGTGGTGCTGAACATCCGCCCACGCCCTTACCCGGAGGCCCTTGTGCAATCCCAGGTCGACCCGACCTCGCCCGTGACCATTCGTCCCGCCCAGGAACGCCTGACGTTCCGCTCGCGCCGGTGGGTGCGTCCCGAGGACCTCAACGCTCACGGTGCGCTGTTCGGGGGATCGCTGCTGAGGTGGATCGACGAGGAGGCCGCGATCCACGCGATCCTCCAGCTGGGTAACCGCAAGGCCGTCACCAAGTACATCTCCGAGATCGACTTCGTCTCGAGCGCCAAGCAGGGCGACATGATCGAGATGGGCATCTCCGTGCTGTCGTTCGGCCGCACCTCGCTCGCCATGCGCGCTGAGGTGCGCAACATGATCACGCGTAGCCCCATCCTCACCATCGACAAGATGGTGTTTGTCAGCGTCGACGATGAGGGACGGCCGGTGCCTCACGGCCGCACGTCGCCCATCGACATCGCGGCGGAGGGCTCGGTCGCGCCCCTCTAGGCGGCCGATGCCGGGGCTAGGCCCCGATGCTCGTCGCGCGCTTGCGGAGGTGGCGGCTCGAGTCGTTGGCGTACGCGTAGTACCAGCCGATGAGGAGGCCGCCGCCCACGAGGTTGCCGGCGAGGACGATGGCGAGGTTGCCGAGCGCGAGGCCCCAGTCGAGGCCGCCCTGGAACGCCTCGATGGTGAACAGGACGGTGTTCGCGACGGAGTGCTCGAAGCCCACGAAGGCGAAGACGAACACGGTCGAGATCATCGCGAGCGCCTTCATCACCTCGTTCTTGATCATGCCGTTGTAGATCATCAGCATGCCGAGGTTGATCATGAAGTTACACAGCATCGCGCGAATGAACAGGTCGAGGCAGCCAGCGAAGCCGCCCGCGACGTACGCCAACTTGGTGTCGACTGAGCCCGCCATCTGGATGCCGATCTCGCCGGAGGCGAGGGTGGATCCCCACACCATGAGCGCGATGACGAGCCCGCCGATGATGTTGCCGAGGTAGCACAGCACCAGGACGCGCGCGCCGCGGAAGGCGGAGATGGCCCGGTGGTAGCGGCCGATCGAGACGATCATCATGTTCGACGTCAGCAGCTCTGACTTGCTGTAGTAGATGAACACCAGGGCGAAGCCGAAGAAGAGCGCGCCCACCAGGTGTCCCACGCCCTCGAGGCCCGATTCGCCGAACGCGGCGAAGACGGCGAACTCGGTGAGGTACATGATGCCGATGATGGCTCCCGCCATCACGGCCCTCATCACGAAGACGCGGGCGAGGCCGCCCGTCATCCTCGTCTTCGTCTCGAGCGCATCGAGCACGGTGGAGATGAACTGCTTGCCGGGGAACAGTCGCGCCTCATCCGTCATGGGATCCACGCTAGTCATCTGAGACGCATCGTGCCTGGGACGGGCGTCCTGGAGGGCCCGCCTCCCACGTCTGAGTCCAGGGCAGGGCTACCCTCAGGGCGTGACCTCGGACAACCACGAGCGCGAAACCCCTCGGAGCGCGAACCGGCCCATGCCCCCCTCGGTGCCGCCGCGCCCCAAGCGCGTCTCGACCCATCAGCCCGCCCCGCGGCCCTCGGCCCGCCCGGGCGGCGAGCCTGTCGTCGACCCCACGCGTGCCATGCCGGCGCAGCCGCGCTCGCCGCGGCCCCAGCGCCAGCAGCAGCGCAGCCAGCAGCCTCCCAGCTACGCGCCGCAGGGGCGCCCCGCGGCGCCTCAGCGTGGCGCGGCGCCCGGGCAGGAGCGCTACGAGGCGGCGGCGCCCGCCGCGCCTCGTCCTCGCCGACGCAAGCACCGGTGCTGCACCGTCGCGCTTGTGGTGCTTGCCATCCTGGTGGCGCTCGGCCTGTGGTTCATGGTGTGGGTCAACGGGCAGATCAACCACGTCGACGCGCTGTCGGGAGCGGCCGATACTCCCGGCGAGACGACCCTCATCGTCGGATCCGACTCGCGCGAGGGCTGGGACAACGACGACGGCACCGAGGGCGCGCGGACCGACACGATCATGGTGCTGCACAAGCCCGAGTCGGGGCCTGTCGCGCTGATTTCGATTCCGCGTGACTCCTACGTGGCGATCCCGGATCACGGCAAGAACAAGATCAATGCCGCGTTCTCGTTCGGCGGCCCGCAACTGCTCGTCGAGACCGTCGAGGGCCTGACCGGCCTCACCATGGACCACTACATGGAGATCGGTCTCACGGGCGTCGAGGACATGGTCGACGCGGTCGGCGGGGTGGAGCTCTGCTACGACCAGGACGTCTCCGACAAGAAGTCCGAACTCGAGTGGGAGGCGGGGTGCCACATGGCCGACGGCGAGACCGCCCTCGCGTTCGCGCGCATGCGCTACTCGGACCCGCTCGGTGACATCGGCCGTGCCGAGCGTCAGCGTCAGGTGGTCGCGGCGGTGTCCGAGGAGATCCTCAGCCCGTCGACGCTGCTCAATCCGGCGAAGATGATCCCGGTCACCTCGGCGACGCTCGGCGCGTTCCGTGTGGACGAAGGCACGGGCGTCATGGGTCTGGCCAGCATCGCGCTGGACCTGCGCGCGGGGCTCGGCGGCCAGGCGGTCACGGGAACGCCCCCGATCACCTCGCTGGGTTATGGGGTGTCGGGAGTGGGTTCGACGGTCCTGCTCACCGAGGAGGAGCTGCCGCAGTTCTGGGAGGACATCGCCGAGGGTAACTTCGACCCCGGCGAGGAGGTGGGTGGCGTCAACTGACGCCGCCGCTCACCGGCCGCCGTCGAGCCGCGCGGTGAGGCTTGCGCGCACCGTGGGCCACTCGGTCGCGATGATCGAGAACACCACGGTGTCGCGCAGCGTGCCGTCCTTCCACACCATGTGAGAGCGCAGCACGCCGTCCTGCTTTGCTCCCAGGCGGGCGATGGCCGCTCGCGACTGGTGATTGTGCCAGTGGGTACGGAACTCCACGGCGTGGCAGCCAAGGTCCTCAAACGCTCGGGTGAGGAGGAGTAGCTTCGCCGCAGTGTTGATTCCCGTGCCCTGGGCCTCCCGGCCGAGCCACGTCGACCCGATCTCAAGGCGCCGGTGCTGAGCGGTGAGGTGGAGGTAGGTCGTCATCCCCACGGGCGCGTCGGTGGCGCGGTCAATCACTGCCCACGAGGCGATCTCTCCGGAGCGCTGTCGTGCGATGCGACGCGCGATCTCCGCCTCCATCTCGTCCGGCGAGGGGACCGTGGTCACCCACGTGCGCCAGAGGTCGTCGACGGCGACGGCGCGGGCGAGGCCGTCGCGATGTGCGAGGCTCAGCGGCTCGAGGCGGGTGTGGGAGTTCTCGAGGACCGGGGAGTCGCTGAATGCCATGGCCGCACTCTAGGGCGCGCTACGCGGGTGGCGCGGTGACGGCGCGCAGCATGGGCACCAGAGCGCCGTCGACCACGGCGGCGAACTGAGGTTCGGTGCCGCTGGTGCGGCTGAAGATCAGCTCGTGACGCAGGACGGCGACGATGACCCTGAGCGCCGCGGCAGGCACGGGCGTCGGGCCGAGCTCGCCCGCGGCGGCGGCAGCATCGGTGACGTCGCGCAGCCACTCCTCGAGGTGGGTGAAGGTCAGCGCGCCCACGCGCTCGATGTGTGCCTCGTCGACCTCGCCGATGAGGCCGCGCATGGTGGCGACGTCGGCGGGGGAGATGCGCGCGGCCATGCCATTGAGCAGTGCCAACAGGTCGGTGCGGAGGTCGCCGGTGACCGCCGCGGGAGGGGTGGCGAAGCGGTGAGGAATAAACGCGTCAATGACCATGTCGGCTCGCGACGAGAACCGGCGGTACAGCACGGGCTTCGACGTCTGGGCGCGGCGCGCGACGCCCTCAAACGTCACCCCGGCGAACCCGAACTCGGCGAGCTCGGCGCGCACGGACTCGCGGATCGCCTCGAGCAGCTCGGCGTCGCGTCGGCGACGGGGGGTCGCGTCGGTCATCGGCTCTCCTTCATCTTGGGGATCACCCTATCGAGCGTCATAAGATACGATACGTATCGTATCTAACCGAGTCCTTTGGAGGGGAATCATGTCCACCACCGCCACCGCAAGCAGCGGGCGCACCATCGCCGGCCTCGCCGTCGGCCTGTCGCTGCTGCTGTCGATCATGCTGCTGTGCTTCGGCCTGCCCGCCATCAACTCGTCGCCTCAGGACGTGCCGCTCGGCATCGTCGGGGATGAGCAGACCGCGGGCGCGCTGGGCTCCGCCCTCGAGGCCGCGCAGCCGGGCGCGTTCGAGGTGACCGTCTACGCCGACGCCGCCGCGGCCGAGGACGCCATCCTGAACCGCGAGGTCTACGGCGCGCTCATCCCCGGGGCCGACGGCCTCACCCTGGACATCGCCACGGCGGCGTCCCCGACCGTGGCATCGGCCCTCACCGCCATGGGCGAGGCCGTGGGTGCACAGTCGGGCACCGAGGTGACCGTCAACGACCTCGTGCCGACCTCGGAAGACGACCCCAAGGGCATCGGCCTGTCCGCCGGCGCGCTCCCCATCGCGCTCGGTGGCTTCATGGCTGGTGTGGCGACCACGCTGCTCATTCGCGGCACCCGTGAACGCCTCATCACCATGGGCGTCTTCGGCGTCGTCGCCGGTCTGGCGATGACCGCGATCCTCGAGTTCGTGTTCGGCACGCTGACGGGCAACTTCCTCGCTACCTCGGGCGCCGCGATTCTCGGCATCATCGCCACGGGCATGACCGTGTTGGGGCTCGAGAGCCTGCTCGGCCGGCCAGGCATCGCCGTGGGTGCGCTCTTCGTGGTGCTGCTCGGCAACCCGCTGTCCGGCCTCACCAGCGCGCCCGAGCTGCTGCCCCAACCCTGGGGTGCCATCGGCCAGCTGCTGCCCCCTGGCGCCACCGGCACGCTGCTGCGCAACGTGGCCTTCTTCGACGGGGCGGCCATCGCGCAGCCCATCATCGTGCTGTGCTGCTGGCTCGCGTTCGGGGCCGCGCTGCTGTGGCTGAGCGCACGGCGCCGGCCAGCCGAGCAGGTGGCCGAGGCTGCCTAAGCCGCCTCCCGCATCGGCCGTCCGGGCTCCCCACGGTGGGAGTGCGGGCGGCCGATGTGCATCCGGGCCCGGACATGAGACGACCCCGGCGTCGCAAGGGGGGCTAGCGACACCGGGGTCGGATGCCATCGAGGCGCAGCTCGCATCGGGGGGGAAGCGGCGCGCCATTCACGCATCGGGTTCATCATGTCACGGTTGCGTCGAAAAAGTCACGCCACGCCGGGCATTCGCAGCAAACTCTGAGAGTCATGGCGGCGGCCCCCGGCGGCCTCCGCCGACAGCGAGCCGCGGTCGCTCGGCGCGGATAGACTTCGACGGACAACCCCCCCTAATTGCCCTCGACGGGCCGCGGCTCGCGTGGGCGCCCGTGCGCCCCGGGCTGCGCGATGAGCACAGGAGAACTACGTGACGAGCATGGCGTCGAGGACGGCCCCCACACGAGGGTGGATCACGTCGACCCGAGCCCATGAACTCTTGACGATCTGGGCGGTCGTCTTCCTCACCTCGGGCCAGGGCTTCCGCTACCTCCTGGGGATCCCGCTGTACGCGGTGGTGGCCATCGCGACCGTGGTGCTGGTCGTGGTCAGCTTTCGTCCCACATGGCGCGATCTGGCGCCGCCGCTGCTCATCGGCGCGTTCGTTGCCCTGGTCACCGCGTCCATCCTGTGGTCGGCGACCCGCGGGGTCACGGCGCTCGCCGCCGTCGTCACGATCGCGACAACGCTCGTGGCGATCATTACCGTGCGCGGCTCCACCAACGTGCGCTTCATGGTGCTCCTGCTGCGCGGGCTGCAGGTGAGCCTCGCGCTCGGGATCGCCTTCGAGCTCTTTGTCGCCGTCGTCATTCGCGGACCGCTCGAGCCGTTCGCCACGGGGCTGAGCGACCTGGCGGGCCACGGCTCGACCGTCGTCTGGTCGGACGGACAACTCTTCTCGGGCGGACCCATCGAAGGCTTCGTCGGCAACCGCAACCCGTTCGGTGCGATCGCGCTGCTGACCGCGATCGTCGCGCTCGTGCTGGTCCTCGAGCGCCGCATCAGCAAGATCGACTTCCTCGTCACCATGGCGGCGGCCCTCTTCGTTCACGTGATGACGATGTCGGCCACCGTGACCGCGGCGGGCGCGCTGGTGGTGGTGCTGATCGCCGCCGCGTTCGTCCTGCGCCGTGCGCGCGGCGTCGTCAAGCGCTACCTGTCTTTCACGATGCTCGCCGGGCTCGCGATCGGCTCCGTGCTGGTGCTGAAGTATCGGGACCTGCTGTTCGCGGCGCTCGACCGCCGTGGCGACCTCACCAACCGCACCTTCATCTGGGATGAGGTCGTGCACTACGCCTGGCAGCGTCCCGAGGGTTGGGGATTCGTGGGGTACTGGCCCGTGTGGGACGAGCCGTACTCGAGCATCGTCGACTCGGTGCAGGAGCAGGCGGGGTGGCCCGTGGTCCCCACGCACGCCCACAACGCCTTCCTGGACGCCTGGCTGCAGCTGGGCCTCATCGGGCTCGCGCTGCTGCTGGTGATCGTGGTGCTCATGTTCGGCTCCGCGTGGCGACTCGTGGAGCGCGCCGAGCGAGGCGACAGTTACATCCCGCTGGGGTGGGCGCTGCTTGCCGCCGTGCTCGCCGTGCAGTCGCTCACCGAGTCGCGCATGCTCGTCGAGAGCGGCTGGTTCCTGGTGGTGGCGCTGTATTGCATGGGCCCGCAGGTGTTCACGCTGACGGTGGTCGACCCCGACCTGGTGCATTACGGCACGCGTCTCGAGCAGCGTCCTCCGCGCGAGCCGGGGACGCGCTGGTGGCGCAGGCGTGACGGCGGCGGGGCGGTCACGACGACGGACGAGCCGCAGTCGCCCGCGGCGCCCTAGGAGGCGCGGATACGGGAACGCCGCCGCCCTGCGCTAGCGAGGGCGGCGGCGTTCATCCGACGTCAGTGGCGCTCGTGCGCCTTCTTCTCGGCCTTCGCCGCCTTCTTCTTTTCGGCCTTGCGCTTGGCTTCGTCGCGCTCGAAGGCCTCGTGAGCGAAGGCCGCGGCACCCACGATGCCGGCGCCGTTGCGCAGCTCGGCGGGGACGATGGGCGCGCGAAGCGTGAGGTGCGGCAGGAACATGTGGTGCGACTTGGACACGCCGCCGCCCACGATGATGAGGTCCGGCCACAGCAGCCGCTCCATCTCGGAGTAATACTTCTGGAGGTTGGCGGTCCAGCCCTCCCAGTCGAGGCCAAGGCGGTCGCGGGCGGACTCCGCGGCCATGTGCTCCGCGTCCTCGCCGTCGATGAGGATGTGGCCCATCTCGAGGTTGGGCACCAGCTCGCCGTTGACGATCAAGGCCGTGCCGATGCCGGTGCCAAGCGTCGTCATCAGTACCGAGCCGTCGCGCCCGTGGGCTGCGCCGAAGTGGTGCTCGCCGAACCCTGCCGCGTCGGCATCGTTCAGCACGTACACGTCGTGCCCCGAATAGTCGCGGATGATGGTGCGCAGGTTGGTGCCGATCCACGACTCGTCGACGTTGGCGGCCGTCTTGACCACGCCGTCCTGGATCACGCCGGGGAAGGCGACACCCACCGCGGTCTTGCGCCCCGGCTCGAAGCGCGCGATGCACTTGGCGACGGTCTTGGCGACCGCCTCGGGGGTCGCCGGATCCGGGGTGGGGATCCGGTAGCGCTCCTCGGTGAACTCTCCGGTCTTGAGGTCGACGGGAGCGGCCTTGATGCCCGTCCCGCCGATGTCGACTCCCAGTGCGATGCGCTTGCTCATGGCAGTGTCAGAACCTCCGGGCCTTCCTCGGTGATCACGATCGTGTGCTCAAACTGCGCCACCCACGAGCTGTCGTTGGTGACGACGGTCCAGCCGTCGTCCCACTCGTCGGACTCCTCGGAACCCATGCACAGCATCGGCTCCACGGTGAAGACCATCCCCGGCTCGATGACGTCGTCGTGGTAGGGCGCGGCGTCGTAGTGGGGGATGACGAGGCCCGTGTGGAAGGCCGGGCCCACGCCGTGGCCGGTGTAGTTGCGCACAGACTCGTAGCCAAAGCGGGCGGCGTACTTCTCGATCACGCGGCCGATGACGTTGACCTCGCGGCCCACGCGCGCGGCCTTGACGCCGCGCATCATCGCCTCGTGGGTGACCTCGACGAGCTGGCGTGCATCGGCCGAGCCCTCGCCCGCGATGAACGACCCGCAGTTGTCGCCGTGGACGCCGTTCTTGAAGGCGGTGATGTCGACCTTCACGATGTCACCCTCCTGGATGACCGTGGAGTCGGGGATGCCGTGACAGATGACCTCGTTGACGGACGTGCACAGCGCCTTGGGGAACGGCGGGCGGCCCGCCGAGCCGGGGTATCCCAGCGTGGACGGGTAAGCCTGGTGGTCGAGGACAAACTCGTGGCCGATGCGGTCGAGCTCGTCCGTGGTGACGCCCGGCTCGACGTGGCGGCCCACCTCGGCAAGCGCCTGCGCCGCGATGCGGGCGGAGATGCGAATCTTCTCGATGGTTTCGGGGGAGTGGACGTCCCCGCCCTTCCAGGTCGCGGCCTTCTTGCGGCCCACATACTCCGGACGGGGGATGTCCTTGGGGACGTCCCTCCACGGCGACACGACGCCCTTGCTGATGTTCTCGCGCACGGGGCTCATGCCTGGCAGTCTATTCATGGAGGCGATGACAATGACAAGCGAGACCGAGTTCTGGTTCAACACCAAGACCCGTGAGGTCGAGGAGGGCAAGCGCAGCTCCTGGGAGAACCTGATGGGTCCCTACGGCACGCGCGCCGAGGCGGAGAGTGCCCTCGCGACCGCGGCCCAGCGCACCAAGGACTGGGACGAGGACGACAAGGAGTGGCGCGAGGGCTCGTGACGCGATCTGCGGTCGTCACGCGCGCCGGGTTCTGGTCGCGCTGGGCGCTTCTAGTGTTGCTCGTGGCGGGCGTGGCCGATGCCGCCTGGTGGATGTGGTCGGTCGGAAGCCTCGCATTCGCTGACGTGACGGGCACTGACTGGCTCGGATTCGGACTCGGCCTGGTCACGGGAGCGGCGCTCGCTGGCACCCTGTGGCCCATGGGCACCTGGGTGGTGCGGACGATCCGCGGCCGGCCCGGAGGGCCTCGGGCGGGCGACGCGCGCGCCCTCTGGGGTGCCAGGTCCGTCGAGCGCAGGATCGCATACGCGGTATGCGCGGTGAACGGGGTTGCGTGCGTGATGCTGGCGGTGTGCGCCCTCAGCGCGGCTCTCGACCACCAGGTGCGCATCCACGCTGGCGTCCTCGCGGTGACGTGCGCGGCGGGCGTGTGGGCAGCGCTGGTCTTCGCGCGGGGGAAGGCGTGGGGCGGTGCGTCTGCGCGCCCTGTGTCCGTGACTGCGCGCTAGCGGGACATGAGAGTCGCTTGAGGCGATTCCGTGACACTTATGTCCCGCCAGGGCACACCCGTGGCCTACTCCCGACCGTCCTCGAGCGGGATGAGCATGTCGCGGAACTCGCCCGGCTCCGCGTGCAGGCGCCAGATGCGTTCGGCGACATCCTCGATGCCGTTGTCGAGTTGCAACTTGGGGATCGCCCCGGGAATCACGAGCTGGCGCACGCGGATGCCCTCGTCGCTCAACTGCTCGTGGAGCATCTCGCCGTACGCGGTCTCGGCGGGGAAGGCGATGGAGGTGCCGGCGAAGCCCGCACGCGACTTCACCGAGGTGCCGCCGTTGATGAGGATGATCGAGCCGTCGCCGGCCTCACGCATGGAGGGCAGGACGGCGCGGGCGGCGTGCATGAGGCCGAGCGCGGAGAACCGCAGCGCCTCGAGGGCGAGCGCGGGGTCGGTGTCGAGCACCGGCTTCAGGTAGTCGCGTGAGGGCAGGGGGCTGTACTGCAGCGCGGTGATGGGGCCAAGCTCGCCGGCCGCATCGGCCAGCGCGGCCTCGAGCTGGCGGCCGTTGCGCACGTCGGCGAGGTACGGCTTGGCCGTCACGCCGTCGGCGGCGAGCTCCTCGACGAGGTCGTCAAGCTTTGCCTCGTCACGCGCGATCAGCGCGACGGAGAAACCCTCGCGTCCAAAGCGACGGGCGACGGCAGCGCCCAGTCCCGGGCCGGCTCCAACGATGGCGAGCGTGGGCATGGTGAATCCTCCTGTGTCGCGAGCGGTCGTTAGGAGTCGAACGTGTGCTCGGCGGCCGGGAATTCCCCACCCTTGACCGCGGCCACGTAGGCCGCGGCGCCATCGGTCATCGCCTGGCCCACCGCGGCGAACTGACGCGAGAAGCGCGGGTGCCAGTCGCCCACGCCCATGGCGTCGAGCCACACCAGCACCTGACCGTCGGTGTGCGCGCCGGCGCCGATGCCGATGGTGGGGATGTCGAGCGCCGCGCTGATCTTCTCGGCGATCGGGGCCACCACCATCTCCAGCACCACGGCGAACGCGCCCGCCTCCTGGAGCGCCACGGCATCGGCCAGGAGCGCGTCGTAGCCGCCGTCGCCGCGCCCCTGGACGCGGTGACCGCCGAGGGCGTTGGCCGACTGCGGCGTGAAGCCCAGGTGGCCGCAGAACGGGATGCCGGCATCGGTCACGGCCTTGACCTGGGCGGCGACGCGGCGCCCGCCCTCAAACTTGATGGCCTCGGCGCCCGAGAGCTTCATCATGCGGATCGCGGAGGTCACGGCCTGCTCGGGGGAGACCTCGTACGTGCCGAACGGGAGGTCGGCGACCACGAAGGCGCGCTCGGCGCCGCGCGCGACGGCACGGGCGAACGGGATCATCTCGTCGAGCTCGAGCGGGACCGTCGAGTCCATGCCCAGCATGTTGTCGCCCATCGAGTCGCCCACGAGGAGCATGTCCACGCCGGCGGCGTCGAATGCGCGTGCGCTGGGGTAGTCGTAGGCGGTGAGCATGGTGATCTTCTCGCCACGCGCCTTCATCTCGGCGAAGTGGTGGATCCTGACCTTCTTCATGCCCACCACTCTAGGCCGCGCCCCGCCGGTGCAAATGTCCCCATTTGCGGCACGAGACGGCCGCTGGAGCCGCAAATGTCCCCATTTGCGGCATGAGAGGCGGCCGATGCCGTGGCGCGGCTGGTTAGACCTCGCGCCACCGGCTGGTGATAGGCAGGCGGCGGTCGCGGCCGAAAGCGAGGGCGGTCACCTTGGGGCCCGGCGGGTACTGGCGGCGCTTCCACTCGGCGCGGTCCACGAGGGACAGGACGCGGTCCACCACCGCCTCGTCGTAGCCGCGCGCGAGGAGTTCCTCGCGGCCCTCGGCGTGCTCCACGTAGGCATCCAGGACCTCGTCGAGAAGGTCGTACGGCGGCAGCGAGTCCTGATCCACCTGGCCGGGTCGCAGCTCGGCGCTCGGGGGCTTCTCGATCGAGTTGACCGGGATCGGCTCGACCTCGCCGCGGCGCGCGGCGTCGGCATTGCGCCACCGGGCGAGGTCCCACACCCGCGTCTTGTCAACGTCCTTGAGCGGGGCGAAGCCGCCGATCGAGCCCGCGTCGTAGATGGTCGCGTAGCCCGTGGCGAGCTCGGACTTGTTGCCCGGCGCGATCACCAGGTGGCCCTCGCGGTTCGAGATCCCCATGAGGATGACGCCGCGCACTCGCGCCTGCAGGTTCTCCTCCGCCACGCCCTCGAGAGCCAGCTGGCCCTGGAACGCGTCGACGACCGCGGCGATGGGCTCCACCCGGTAGTCCGCGCCCAGGCGCTTCGCGAGGTCGGCGGCATCGTCCTTCGAGTGATCGGAGGAGAACGACGAGGGCATCGAGACACCCACGACGTTCTGACCGCCGATGGCGTCCGCCGCGATGGCTGCGGTGAGCGCGGAGTCGATGCCCCCCGACATTCCCAGGATGACCGAGCGGAAGCCGTTCTTGACGACGTAGTCCCTCAACCCGGTGACACAGGCCCGGTACACCTGCTCGGTGTCCGAGGCGAAGTCGACCACGGAGGCCTGGGCCGCCGGGGCATCGGCCGCCGGAAGGTCCCACACCAGTAGCGCGTCCTCGAAGCCGGGAGCGTTAGCGAGCCAGGACCCGTCCGCGCCCACGATGAACGAGTGGCCGTCGAAGACCAGGTCATCCTGGCCGCCCCACAGGTTGACGTAGGCCAGGGGAGCGCCCACCTCGGCGGCGCGGCGGCGCGCGAGGTCGGTGCGGACGCGTCCCTTGCCCTCCTCGAACGGCGAGCCGTTGAGCACCGCGAGAAGGTCGACGCCGGCATCGGCCACCTGGGCCACGGTGCCGCCGTCCACCCAAATGTCCTCGCAGATGGCGACGCCGACGCGTCGACCGTCGACCTCCACGACGCAGGCGTCCTCGCCCGAGGCGAAGATGCGGCGCTCGTCGAACACTCCGTAGTTGGGAAGGTGGTGCTTGTTGTAGCGGGCGATCACCTCGCCGCCGCGCAGCACGGCGGCCTGGTTGAACGGACGACCGGAGGCGGCCACGCCGAGCGTGCCGACGATGACCGTGAGGTGGCCGAGCCCGTCGTCGGCAAGGCCGGAGGCGAGGGAGTCGACGGCGGCCGCCGCTGCCCGCTGGAAGCTCTCGCGCAGCGCCAGGTCCTCGATCGGGTAGCCCGTCATCACCATCTCGGGGAACACCACGAGCCGCGCGCCGGCGGCATCGGCCTCCTGGCATCGCGAGCGGACAAGTGTGCTGTTACCAGCGATATCTCCCACGCAGGGGTTGACCTGGGCGAGCGCGACGCGAAGCTCCGACATGCGGTCAGCCTATCCGCCGCCACGCGGGCGCCAGGCGTTACGCGGTTGTCACATGGATAGGGCAGGATGGGCGCATGGACAAGCAGCAGGAATACGTGCTCCGCAGCGTCGAGGAGCGGGACATCCGGTTTATCCGCCTGTGGTTCACCGACGTGCTCGGCGTGCTGAAGTCGGTGGCGATCGCCCCGGCGGAACTCGAGAACGCCTTCAGCGAGGGCATCGGCTTCGACGGCTCGGCCGTCGAGGGCCTGACGCGTGTGTACGAGGCGGACATGCTCGCGCTTCCCGACCCGTCGACGTTCCAGATCCTGCCGTGGCGTGGCGCACGCCAGGGTGCTGCCCGCATGTTCTGCGACATCGCGACGCCCGACGGCGAGCCCGCGCTGTCCGACCCGCGCCAGGTGCTGAAGCGGACCCTCGACAAGGCCTCCGCGCAGGGCTTCACGTTCTACACGCACCCCGAGATCGAGTTTTACCTGCTCGAGAAGCCCGAGCCCGGCCAGGCCCCCAAGCCCGTCGACCGCGCCGGCTACTTCGACAACGTGCCGCGCGGCACTGCCCACAACTTCCGCCGCGAGGCGATCACGATGCTCGAGTCCATGGGCATCTCGGTCGAGTTCAGCCACCACGAGGCGGGCCCCGGCCAGAACGAGATCGACCTGCGCTACGCGGACGCGCTGTCGATGGCCGACAACATCATGACGTTCCGCACCGTCGTGAAGGAGGTGGCGCTCGAACAGGGCGTCTTCGCCTCCTTCATGCCCAAGCCGCTGTTCGACGCACCCGGCTCCGGCATGCACACGCACATGAGCCTGTTCGAGGGCGACCGCAACGCCTTCTACGAGGCCGGCGCCGACCACAACTTGTCGCCGGTGGCGCGCCAGTTCATCGCGGGCCTCCTGAAGTACGCCCCCGAGATCACGGCGATCACCAACCAGTACGTCAACTCGTACAAGCGCCTGTGGGGAGGCGCCGAGGCGCCGTCCTACGTCTGCTGGGGCTCGAACAACCGCTCGGCGCTGGTGCGCATCCCGGTGCACAAGCCGGGCAAGGGCCAGTCGACCCGCGTGGAGTACCGCGCGATGGACTCGGCCGCCAACCCGTACCTGGCCTTCTCCGTGCTGCTCGCCGCGGGCCTCAAGGGCATCGAGGACGGCCTCGAGCTGCCCGAAGGCGCCGAGGACGACGTGTGGGAGCTGAGCGACGCCGAGCGCAAGGCCATGGGCTACGAGCCGCTTCCCGCGTCCCTCTCGGACGCCATCCAGGCGATGGAGCGGTCCGAGCTGGTGGCGGAGACGCTCGGGGAGCGGGTCTTCGACTTCGTGCTGCGCAACAAGCGCGCGGAGTGGGAGGCGTACCGCGCCCAGGTGACGCCCTACGAGCTCGAGCAGTACCTGCCCGTCCTCTAGGCCGCCGTGGCGAGTTCGCGAGAGGCATCCCCGGCCGCGCTGCTGAGACGGGCGGGGGTGGCGGACACCACGCGCGCCCTCGACCTCATCGGCCAGATTGAGGCGGTCACCGGCGCCACGCTGGATGACCCCGCCAACGCGCTGTCGTACCTGGCAGACCCCGACGCGGGCCTGCTGCAGCTGCTCCGGGTCGCGGAGGCGGCGCGCGATGCAGGGCTGCTTGCGGACCTCGTGGCGCTGCGCGACAGCGAGGCGGGGGCAAGGCTCGGAGTCGTGCTGGGCGGCTCCCTGGCGCTCGGCGACTTCCTGGTCCGTCACCCCGAGTACATCGCCGACTTCGCGGCCTGGCCGCGGGGACAGTCGTTCACCGCGGTCGACGCACGCGCTGTGCTCCTCGAAGCGGTGGGCGCCGATCCCGCGTCCGATGCCCCCGTCGCCACGGTCACCGGTGAGGCCGGCATTGCGGCGCTGAGGATCGCGTACCGTCGCCAGCTCATGCGCGTCGCGGCCGAGGACCTCTTCCACGCCACCCCGCCGGCCATCTTCCCCGAGGTGGGCGCCGCGCTCGCCGACCTCGCCGGCGCCGCCCTCGAGGCTGGCCTTGCCGTGGCCCGCGCGGACCTTCCCACCCACACTCACACGCGACTGGCCATCATGGGCATGGGCAAGTGCGGCGGCCGTGAACTGAACTACGTGTCCGACGTCGACGTCATCTTCGCCGCGGAGCCGGCGGGGGATGCCACGGAGGAGCAGTCGCTCAAGGCCGCGACGCGTCTCGCCGCTGCCGCCTCGCGCGCCTGTGACCGCCCGGGCGCCGAGCCGCCGCTGTGGCAGGTCGACGCCAACCTCAGGCCCGAGGGCAAGGACGGCGCGCTGGTCCGCAATCTCGCCTCGCACCAGGCCTATTACGAACGCTGGGCGGAGTCCTGGGAGTTCCAGGCGCTGCTCAAGGCCCGGCCCATCGCCGGGGACCGCGAGATCGGCGAGCGGTACGTCGAGGCGATGCAGCCGATGGTGTGGACAGCCGTCGAACGCGACGGCTTCGTGGAGGGCGCGCAGGCAATGCGCAGGCGCGTCGAGGAGCACGTGCCTGCCGAGGTGGCCGACCGCCAGATCAAGCTCGGAGCCGGCGGGCTGCGCGACGTCGAGTTCACCGTGCAGCTGCTGCAGCTGGTGCACGGCCGCCACGACGAGTCGCTGCGCTCGCGCACCACGCTCACCGCCCTCAAGGCCCTGCGCGACGGCGGGTACGTCGGCAGGCCCGATGCCGCCAAGATGGACCGCTCGTACCGCCAGTTGCGCGTCTGGGAGCATCGCCTCCAGCTGCGCAAGCTGCAGCGCACGCACCTCATGCCGGAGGACGAGGACGGCAGGCGCGCCCTCGCGCGGGCCTCGGGCTTCGCCACGCTCGAGTACATGGACGAGGTGTGGCACGACATCCGCCGCGACGTGCGCGCCATGCACCTCGAGATGTTCTACCGCCCCATCCTGCCGATGGTGGCGTCCCTCAGCGCCGACGAGGCAAGCCTCGACGACGCCGCCGCGCGCGCCAGGCTCGCCGCGGTCGGCTTCGACGACGCGCAGGCAGCGCAGCGTCACATCGCCGCGCTCACCGAGGGCGTCTCACGCCGCGCTGCCATTCAGCGTCAGCTCCTTCCCGCGATGATCGGCTGGTTCGCGCAGGGCGCCGAGCCCGACGCGGGCCTGCTCGCCTTCCGCACGCTGTCGGAGAAGCTCGCCGATGCCCAGTGGTACCTCAAGCTCCTGCGCGACTCCTCTGCCGCCGCGCAGCGTCTCGCGCGGCTCCTGTCGACGTCCGCCTACGTCACGGATGCGCTGCTCGCCTCCGCCGAGTCCATCCCGTGGCTGGACAACGACGCCGACCTCGCGCCCCGCTCGAAGGAGCGGATGTGGGCGGAGGCCGATGCGATCCTGCGCCGCAGCGACGACGCCGAGCAGTGCATCACCGCGCTGCGTGGACTGCGTCGCCGCGAGCTCGCGCGGGTCGCGTCTGCCGACGTGCTCGGCCTCATCACGCCCGTCGAGGCCGCGGCCTCGGTGAGCGATAGTGCCGACGTCCTCATCGAGGGGGCCCTGCGGATCGCCGCTGCCGAGGTGGCCGCCGAGGCCGGGCTCGACGCGCTTCCCGTGCGCTTCCTGGTGGTGGCGATGGGTCGCTACGGCGGCTCCGAGATGGGATACACGTCCGATGCCGACGTGCAGTTCGTGTGGGACGGGTCCCATCCGGAGGGCCAGAAGCTCGCGGTCAAGGTCGCCCAGCGCGTGCGCAAGCTGCTGCAGTCGGTCTCCAGCCAGCCCGGTCTCGAGATCGACGCCGACCTGCGCCCCGAGGGCCGCAACGGGCCCCTCGCACGGTCGCTCGCGAGCTGCGCCGAGTACTACGGCAGGTGGTCCGACCCGTGGGAGGCGCAGGCGCTGCTGCGCGCGCGACCGTGCGCGGGCGACCAGGAGCTCGCCGCTGCCTTCGTCGCCATGATCGACGGCGTGCGCTACCCGCCCTCGCTGCCCGACGGGGCGCTGCGCCAGATGCGGACCCTTAAGGCGCGCATGGAGTCGGAGCGGTTGCCGCGCGGCGTGGACCCTCGCCGCCACCTCAAGCTCGGGCCCGGCGGGCTCAGCGACGTCGAGTGGTCCGTCCAGCGCCTTCAGCTGGAGCATGGCCACGAGTACCCAGCGCTGCGCACCACGCGCACGCTCGAGGGCCTCGATGCCGCGACGCGGGAGGGACTGATCGACGCCGCCGATGCCGCCGTGCTCGCCGAGGCGTGGCGCCTCGCGACCGACCTGCGCGGCGCCATCGCCCTGCGCGGGCGTACCCGCGACAGGGACGTGCTTCCCGGCGACTCGCGGGAGCTGGGTGTGCTCGCGGAGATCCTGTCGCTGCGCCTGTCGGGCGCGCAGCTGTCCGACCTTTACGGGCGCGTCACGCGGCGCTCTCGGGCCGTCACCGAGCGGGTGTTCTTCGGGTGGGAGAGCGATCAGTGAGGGCCCTGCGCACGCTGTTCTCCGCGGCGTGCATCCTCGCGGGAGCGCTCCTCATCGTGGCGTGGGGCGTGTCCACGGTGGCCGTGCGGACGGTCGAGGACGGCACCGCGCTGTCGGGCGCCGCGCGCGCGGCCTTCAGCGTGCCCTCGGTGGTCGACGCGATCTCGTCGCAGGTCCAGGACGACGCCGTCGGGGCGCTCGAGGACCGCGGCGTGAGCCTCGGCGGGCTCGGTCTCGAGGACGACGTGCGCGGCATCGTGGACTCCGCCGTGCGGTCGCCGGCGTTCGAGGACGCGGTGGTCGTCGCTGCCGACGACGCGCAGGCGCAGTTTTCCGCGGCGCTTACGGAAGCCGACCGCGCCTCCGCACCGCTGGTGTTGAGCGTGGATGTGTCCGACGTCGTCAATGCGCGCGTGGACGACCTCCCCGTGGCGGGCACCGCGGTGCCCGACCTGAGCCTGCCGCCGGTGCAGATCGAGGCCATCGGCGCCGAGACCATGGACGACGTGCGCACCACCTACGGATGGATGGAGTGCGCCGCCCAGTGGGGCCTGTGGGCGGGCATCGCGTTGCTGGTCACCGGCATCCTGGTCTCGCACCGCCGTCGGTGGTTCGTCGGCAAGGCGCTCCTGGCGGTGGGGGTGCTGTCGCTTGGCTTCGGGCTGGTGGTGCGGTTCGTCGAGCCCGACGCGATCCTGGCGTTCCTGCCGGGCGGAGCCGACGGGGCGCTCGGCACCCTGTGGGCCGACGTGCTCACCGACGAGGCCGGGCCACGGATCGCGAGCCGCGCCATCTGGCTGGGGGCGATCGCCCTCGCCGCCGCATGTGTTGCGATCCTGATCGGCCGCGCGGCACGTCGCCGCTAGCCTGGGGCCACCACACGACAAGGGGAGACACGTGAAGTTCCTGAGGATCATCGGCTCGGCATTCCTCGTCTTGCTGGGCTCGATGCTCATCGTGGCCTGGGCGCTGTCGCTCCAGGCCGTGCGGAGCATCGAGGACGGCACCGCGGCCGAGAAGCTCGTGACGACCACGCTCGAGGCGCCCGAGACGGCCAACCTCGTCGCCGACAAGGTCGAGGACCTCCTCGCCGAGCAGATCGACAGCACCGTGGGCGACATCGCGCTGGGCCTGCTCGACGATCAGATTCACGATGCGGTGGTCGCCTTCCTCCAGTCGGACGCCTTCCTTTCCACGGTCAAGACGGCGGGCAACGCCGCGCAGGACCGCCTCCTCGAGGCCATCTCCGACCCCGACCGGGAGCCCGGCCCTCTCGCGATCGACATCGCGCTCGGGGACCGCGTCAACGACGCGATCGACGAGATCCCCGTGGTCGGGGCGTTCATCCCTTCGCTCGACCTCCCCGAGTACTCCGTCGAGATCGTCGACGCCGCGACCTTCGAGGACGTCCGCAGCGCCTACTCGGCGATGACGTGGGTCTCGACCTGGTTCGTGTGGATTGGCATCGCCTTCATCGCCGCGGGAATCGCCCTGGCCCCGCGGTGGCGCCACTTCCTCCCGCGTGCGCTGCTGGCCGCCGGCATCTTCGGCATCGCGGTCGCCTTCGTGCTGGGCACCATGGGCCCGCGCACGATCGCCAGCTTCATGCCCGGCGGCCGCGAGGGCGGCCTGGGCACGCTGATCGAGGATGTCATCGGTGACACGGCGCTTTCTCCCGTGACGAACGTGCTGCTAACGCTCGGGCTCATCGCCCTCGCCCTCGCGGCCGTGTGGGCGCTGCTGCTGCGGTTCGTCCCCGCGCTCGGGGAGCGTCGCGACGCCGACGAGGCGGCGGCCGAGGCCGTGGAGGCCGACGCGGCGCACGACGGCGAGGTGACCGACACGACGGAACTGGCACAGGTGCCCTCCGCGGAGGCGCTCGCGCCCGATGCCCCCGGCGATCAGCCGCCGTCGGTCCCTCCCGCCGAGGAGCGCCGCCCCGACTGACGCGGGGCCGTCAGCATCAGCCCAGCAGGGGGCTGAGATGGCGGCTGGTGAGCGCACGCACCGCCTGGTGCGCTCCCGCCGTCAACTGACCGCGTACCGATTCGCCCGCGAGTTGTGCCATCAGGGCGCCCGCCGCAAACGCGTCGCCGGCACCGTTGGTGTCGACCACCTCGCACGCGGTGGCCGGCACCGTCGTGATGGCGCCGTCGCGTGTGAGGGCCTCGGCGCCGTCCGCCCCGAGCGTACGGATGGCGAGCGTCGCGTGGCCCGCCACGGCATCGGCCATGATGGCGCGGGTGTCGCCGGGGCCATCGTCGTTGAGCAGCACTGTCGAGCCGGCCTGGGCGAAGGGAAGGTGATACGACTCGCGACCGTCCCAGTCGTGCACGTCGGTCCACAGGGGCAGGCCGATGGCGCGGGCGGCAGGCAGCACGGCGAGGCCCACGGGGGACATGTCGATCACGAGCGCGTCTGCGTCGGCGAAGCGGGCGATGGCCGCCGCGATGTCGCTGGCGGTGGGTGGGCCCGGCGCGGCGGTGTACAGGGAGACGCGACCGCCCTCCGGCGTCATCAGGTTGGTGTGGGACTCGGTCACGTCGGCATCGAGGACCACGGTGTCGAGCCCGGTGTCGACGAGGGCGGTGCGCAGCCGCCTGCCGTTGTCGTCCCTCGCGAGGGGCGTCACGAGCGTCACGTCCGCGCCGAGGTCGAGGAGGTGCAGCGCCTTGCCGGCGCTGGTGCCGCCGACCGTCCACGAGGCGTGGCGGGCAAACCGCATGTGGGGACGCGGCTCCGGCAGAGCGTCGAGCTCGATGAGGTGATTCCAGGAGGCCGGCCCGCAGACGACGATGCGAGGCCGCGCCCGCATGCTCAGGCCTCGCGCAGACGCGACGTGGAGCGGCGGACCACCAGTTCGTAGGGGAGGTCCTCGTCGACGGCGTCCTGGCCCTGACCGGCGAGCTCGTCGACCACCAGTTGGGCCACCTGCTGGCCCTGGACCTCGGGGAACTGGTCGATGGTGGTGAGCCCGAAGAAGTCAGCGAGGTCGTGGCCGTCGATGCCCACGATCGAGAGGTCGCCCGGCACCGAACGGCCGAGGTCGCGCGCCGCGAGCATGGCGCCGATCGCCATCTCGTCCGAGGCGGCGAAGATGGCGGTGGGGTGCACGCGGGGGTCGCCGAGCAGCTGGAGCGTGGCCTCGTAGCCGCCCTCGATGGTGAAGTTCGCGTGCCGCACCAGCAGGGGATCGGGCTCGATGCCCGCGGCGGCGAGGGAGGCGTCGTAGCCCGCCCGTCGCGTGGCGGGCATCTGGAAGTCGCGCTCGAAGTCGGGGTCGCCAGTGATGTGCGCGATGTGCCGGTGTCCCAGGGCCAGCAGGTGGTCCGTGGCCAGGCGCGCGACGCCCATGTCGTCCAGGCTCAGCGTGTGCAGGCCGGGCAGCGGTCCGCCCAGGCCCACGACGGGGCGCGACAGGTCGCCCAGCGCGGTGCGCTCGTGATCGTCGAGCTCGAGGTTGACCGCGATGAGGGCGTCGACGCGCTGGCGGCGGAGGAACTCGTCGAACAGGCGCGAGCGGCGCTGCGCGCTCTCGGAGTCGATCTCCAGCCCGTCGGCGGGGGCCAGGTGGTACAGGGTGACGTCGTAGCCCGCATCGGCAAGGGTCCGCTGGGCGCCCTTGAGGACGGCCATGAAGAACCAGCTGTCGAGGTAGGGGAGCACCACGCCTACGTTGCGGGTGCGGCCGGAGGCGAGCGATGACGCCGAGGCGGAGACGACGTACCCCAGCTCCTTCGCGGCGGCCTCGACCCTCGCCTTGGTGGCGGGGGAGACCGACGACTTGCCGGCAAGCGCACGGGAGACCGTCGCGGTGGACACGCCAGCGAGTTCAGCGACCTTCTGAATCTTCGCCATCGACGTATCCCTTCGCGAACGGTCTCCCGGGACGCCTGTTAGCGCCGCAGCCAGACCGTGGTGTCCGCAGGAATGGTATCGGTCACCGGGGCGGAGGCCAGCAAGACCTCTCCGTCGGGAAGCGGCACCTCGACGCCGGGGTCGACAGCCGCCCACACCTCGATGCCGCCGGTACGGAACGCGAGAGCACCCTCGGGCACTCCGTCGATCCACTCGACCTCGCCCTCGGCCAGGCCCAGCTCGCGGCGCAGCCGCAGCGCCCTGCCGTAGAGGTTGAGAGTCGACGACGGGTCGTCCAGCTGCACGTCGCGCGCGAGGCCGGCCCACTCGGCGGGCTGGGGCAGCCAGGTGTCGCCCGTGGTGTTGAACCCGTAGGCGGGGGCATCGGCGCTCCACGGCAGCGGCACGCGGCAGCCGTCACGGCCGTAGCGCTCACCCTCGGTGCGGAACCAGGTGGGGTCCTGGCGCGCCTCGTCGGGGATGTCGATGGCCTCGGGAAGGCCGAGCTCCTCGCCCTGGTAGACGTACGCGGAGCCGGGAAGCGACAGCATGAGCGCTGACGCCGCGCGGCCGCGGCGCAGGCCGAGCACGGGGTCGGGAAGGCCGAGAGACTTGGGGCCGATGCCGTGGCCCTGCGGGTTCTCGGCGCTCAGCGCGAGACGACTCGCGTGGCGCACCACGTCGTGGTTCGACAGCACCCAGGTCGAGGGGGCACCGACCTTGCCAAACTCCTCGAGCGACTCGTCGATGACGCCGCGCAGGTCCGCGGCCTTCCAGTCGGTCTCGAGGTAGGCGAAGTTGAAGGCCTGGTGCATCTCGTCCGAGCGGACCCACTTGGCCATCTTCGACAGCGGCAGCACCCAGGCCTCGGCGGCGAGGACGCGGTCACCCTCGTACTCGTCGACGACGCGGCGCCAGCGGCGCCAAATGTCGTGGACGCCCTCGAGGCCGAAGTATGGCGACTGCGGGCCCTCGGTGCCGCCCATCGAGTTGGCGTCGTCGTCGAAGGTGAAGTCGGGAAGGCCGTCGGCCTTGATGAGGCCGTGTGCCACGTCGACGCGGAAGCCGTCGGCGCCGCGGTCCAGCCAGAAACGCAGGACGCGGTCAAACTCCTCGAGCACCTCGGGGTTGGTCCAGTCGAAGTCGGGCTGCGTCGAGTCGAACAGGTGAAGGAACCACTGGCCGGGGGTGCCGTCGGCGTTGACCGAGCGCGTCCAGGCGGGGCCGCCGAACACTGAGTGCCAGTTGTTGGGCGGCAGCTCGCCGGCCTCGCCGCGGCCATCGCGGAACACGTAGCGGGCGCGCTCGGGGGAGCCCTCGCCCGCGGCGAGCGCGGCCTTGAACCATGCGTGCTGGTCGGAGGAGTGGTTGGGGACGATGTCGACGATGACCCTGAGGCCCAGCTCGTGGGCGCGCGCCACCATCTCGTCGAAGTCGGCGAGGGTGCCGAAGAGGGGGTCCACGTCGGTGAAGTCGGCGACGTCGTAGCCGGCGTCCTTCTGCGGCGAGGTGTAGAACGGCGACAGCCAGATGGCGTCGACGCCGAGCGCGGCGAGGTCGTTCAGGCGCGAGGTGATGCCGGCGAGGTCGCCGATGCCGTCGCCCGAGGCATCCGAGAAGGAACGGGGGTAGATCTGGTAAATGACGGCGGTACGCCACCATTCGGCGGGAGCTGCGGTGCTCATCGGGGTCCTCTCGGAACGAATCATGCGGGCGGCGCGCGAAGGCGTGCCACGGGACGGGGCCGGTCGGGTCAGGCCCGCGGCTTGCCCACCAATGTAAACGTTTGCAGGCGTGGCGCGCAAACGCGACGATCCCCGCCGGCGTGGCGAGCGGCCGTGACTGTCGCCAAGCCCGGGACGTACGTCCCGCCGCGACCGCCGACACGGCGCCTAGCCTGGTGGGCAGACGGGTGGCGCTCCGGGGACACAGGCGCCACCCGTCTTCATTCTTTCCCGGGAGGCTGACCATGCGCGACGGCGGACACACGCTCATCGACGAGATCGACCTGATCGCGCTGGGCCACATGCCGGGTGGAGCGGCGCTGGCGCGTCCGCGGCCGCTCGCGCACCTCGACCTCACCGGCCTCGACCCGCAGGCGGCACGCCAGGTCGCGCTGGCCGAGGTGGCGCGGCTCGTGCCCGGCGACACGATCATCGTCGTGACAGCCGATGCCCCCTTTGCGCTGCTGGACGCGCTCCACTCCGCGACGGACGGACGGTGCCTGTTTGAGTACCTGGCGACCGGCCCCGAGGCCTGGGCCACGGCCGTCTCGCGCCTCGACTCTTAGCGCCCCGCGCCTGCGACGCGCTCGCCATCGCCGATGCGGAGAGGGCCCTCCGTGACGACGGCGGGGTCGGCGACGAGCTCCTCCACGAAGGGCGACTCCTCGCCCTCGACGGTGAGGATGGTCACGGACACGCGCGCCCGCGTGAGCGCCACGTACAGGAGCCTGCGCTCCTCCGCATCCGGGAAGTCGTCCTCGCTCGCTGTCGCGAGGGCGAGGAGGGGATCATCGGCGCGCGACGAGGGGAACCCATCCCTGCCGCGCGTCATCGCGGGGACGATAACGTGGTCGGCTTCCAGCCCCTTCGACCCGTGCATGGTGCGGAAGGTGACGTCGATTCCCATGGGCGTGTCGCGGGGGAGGAGCGCCTCGTCGGAGCGGTAGCGGCCCAGGACGTCGACGGTGGCGCCGTCCGATGCCTCGGCAAGCCCTGCGAGGCGGTCCCTGAGGGCGGCCGTGAGGTCTCGTCGCCTCGTCACGGTCACGACGGTCACGGGTGCGCCGCCCGGCCCGGCAGCGGCGTGAACCGCCTTGGTGATCTGCGCGGGGTTGCGGGCCACGAAGCGTCCCGCGACGTCCGCGATGGTCTGGGTGGTGCGGAAGGTGGTCTCGAGGCGTCGCGTGAGCGCCGGCCCGCACCAGGAGGCGAAGTCGGTCAGGAGGGAGGCATCGGCCCCGGCGAAGCCGTTGATGGCCTGCCAGTCGTCGCCGACCACCAGCAGGTGGGTGCCGTCCCTGTCGGCGAGCGCCTTCACCAGTCGCGCCCGCGCGGGGCTCGTGTCCTGGAACTCGTCGACCATGACGAGGTCGACCGGCAGGAGCGTGCGCTTGCGCTCGAGGTGGCGCGCGGCCTCGGACAGCATCGCGTCGTAGTCGACGGCGCCCGCCTCGGCGAGGTCCTGGTCCCACCGGTCGTGCACCTTCCAGTACAGGTCCAGCAGGCGGCGCGTCCGGGTGGCGTCCTCGTCACGACGTCCCGCGAGCCGGGAGCGCAACTCCGCCCGGGTGAGGTTGCCCGCTTTGACGTGTCCCATGAGGCGATGCAGGAGCGCCGGAAGCCGATCGGGGCTCACCGTCTCCGGCTCGGGCAGGGGGACCCCGTCGGCCACGAGGTCCGCGAGGATCCCCGCGATGTGCTCGGTCTCCGTGCCGTCCGCCACCCAGGACGCGAGCGGAGGACGCGTCCCGGTGGCGCGCTCGATCACGTCGAGGCCGAAGGCGTGGAAGGTACTGACCCTGATCCCCTCGGGGTCGAGGCCCGCGCGGGTGAGGCGGTGCCGCACGCGCGCATCGAGCTCGCGGGCGGCATCCGCGTTGAACGCGAGCATCACGATCCTGTCGGGCGCGGCGAAGCCACGGTCGATCGCGTACGCGGCGCGCGCCACCATCACCGCGGTCTTGCCCGAGCCCGCCGCCGCGATGACCCGCACACGGCTGTCATAGGTGAGCACCGCGCGCGACTGCTCAGGGGTGAGCGGCGAGGACTCGACCGTGGACAGGAGGCGCGCGCGCGAACGGAGTTCGGCCTGGAGGATCGGCTGATTCGCGGCGCTGACGCGGGCAAGGTGGTCGGTCGACAGGAATTCCAGAAGGCCCCGCTGCGCCTCGTCGAGGCTCGCGCCGAGCTCGGCGAGTTGCCGCTCGTCGAGTTCGGCGAGCGCCTCCGCGTGGGTCGGCATGCCGCGCAGGCACGCGACCACGTCGTCGTAGGCGATCCAGCGTTGCTCCCGCTCGCGCGTGGCGATGAGGCGGTCCAGCCGATCGCGGGCAAGAGAGGCGGCGTCGAGGTGGGGCACAAGGAGCCCGCGTGCCGATGCCCGGGAGACCGCACGGCGGATCACCACGGCATCGGCCCTGCGCACCCCCACGAGCCGCCACGGCACGGGGCCGTCGACGACGAGCGAGCGGCGCAGGAACCATCGCGATACCCGCAGGCGCTGCGCCTCGTCACCTTCGAGCGTGAGGGTGCGTCCGGCGGCGTGCACCAGGAGGCGGCCCGGCTGCTGCTCGACGCTCCACCCCGTCCGCGTCACCCTGCCTGCCACGCGTCTATTGTCGCCGATGAGCGCGGCGCCTCTCGCCGCAGCCCCGGCGTCCATAGTGCCGCGCGGCACTCAGAAACCCTCAGATGTCGGGTATGCGACTGGGCCCTATCGCGGGGCGCGGCATGCGCCTACCGTGGCGGGCATCGGCCTCGCGTCCGCCATCTCGTGTGGCCGATGCGAAGGGGCGTGGGTCACCGACCCACGCCCCTTCATCATGGGCGCGCGCTACAGGGCGGCGTCGCGGCGCCAGCCGAGCGCCAGACCGGTGGCGGACCCGGCCAGGGTCGTGACGACCCGGTCCTCGCCGGTCGCGAGGGTGATGGCGCGGATGGTGCCGCCGAGGTCGCCGACGTACGCCACGCCGTGGCGCTCGTCCAGGGCGAGTCCGATGGCCTCGGTAAAGCCGGTCGCGAGGACCGTCGAGGCGACGCCTGCCTCGCTCGGGGCGGGCAGCGGTGCGCGGTTCAGGGAGTTGCCGCGCTCGCCCGCGCCGCGGTCGGTCCAGTACAGGAAGCCGTGGGCGGCGTCGACGTGCAGGTCGATGGGTTCGGGAAGGTCGGACCACAGCGTCTCGACGTCGGTGCGCGTGGCGGGGTCCTTGCCGGCGGGGAGGTCGAGCGCCGCACGGAAGATGCGACCCTGGCCGGCCTTCGATGCACCCTTCTGGGTCCAGTAGAGGTGTCCCCGCCCGGGGTCGACGGCGATGCCGACACAGTGCTCCTCGGCCTCGCTCGGGCCGTGGCCGGCCGTGAGAACCAGGGCGGTGACGCCGGAGCCATCGCGCTCGGCGCGGTAGACGCCGCGACCCTCGCGGTCGGTCCAGTACAGGCGCCCCGTGGCGGGGTCCTGGGTGACCTGCTTGCCGGTCGTGAAGGCGCCGCGCTCCACCAGCACCGTGGGGGTGCCGCCGGCGAGGGGAAGGGTCTGGAGGGAGCCGTTGCGGGTGGTGAACGGGGGCTCGTTGCCCGGCACCAGGTCGCCGGCAGCGGCGTCGGGTGCGCCCATCATCGAGACGACTAGGCGGTCTCCGTCCACGACGATGCCGTCCGGCGCCTCGGCGATCCCCTCGGCGAGGGCGGTCGACTCGCCGGTGGTGACGTCGATGCGGTGCACCGCGCCGCGAGCGATGTCGAGGGCGTAGAGGTCGGGCACCTCGTTCTCGCGCGACACGGCGCTGGCGACCGCCGTCGTGATCCTGTCGCGACGCGCGACGCGCTCGGCGTAGGTGTCAGCGGTGCCGTAGGCGCGCTCGACGCCCTCGACCACGCGACGCATGTCGTCGTCCTCCCGGGACGGGGTGTGAAGGTCGAAGGCGTTGAGGGCGGCGCCCACGTGCTTGAGGATGTGTCCGAGCCCACCGGGACCGCCACCGAGGTGGCCGGCCTCGAGTACGCCGGTGGACGCCCAGCGCAGGCCGAGCGAGCCTTGCACCACCTGGTCGAAGCCCTGGGCGTCGACGACGCCCTGCTGGATAAGCCACAGCGCCTCGTCGAGGACTGCCTTCTGGACGCGGTTGCCGACGAAGCCGGGCACCTCCTTGGCCAGCGCGACCGGGTTCTTGCCCACCGCGCGGTACATCTCCACGGCCCGCGCGACGAGCTCGGGGCGGGTGGACGGCGCGGGAACGACCTCCACTAGCGGCATGAGCTCCGGCGGGTTGTAGGGGTGGCCCACCAGGATCTGGTCGGCACGCGCGTTGCCCTCGGCGAGGAGCGAGGGGAGCAGGCTCGACGTCGAGCTCGCGATGATGGTCTCGCCGTGAGCTGCGGTGGCGATGTCGGCCAGCAACTGACGCTTGATGTCGAGGCGCTCGGGCCCGTTCTCCTGCACCAGGTCGGCGCCGTCGACGGCATCCGCGATCGTGGTGGCGACGCGGTAGCCGCGGTCGCGGGGGATCGCGTCGGGGTTGACGTCGAAGACGGCGACATCGTCGCCGTGGGTGGTGAAAAGGTCGGCCCACGAGAGTCCGATGACTCCCGCGCCGATGATCGCGATACGTGACATGTGTCTCTCTCCGGGGTGATGCGAGGGGTGGTGCGCGGACGCCTGGGTCAGGCGGACGCGGGATCGCCGTCGTGCGCGGCCACGGGGATCGTGAGGCCGCTCAGGGTGGCAAGGATGGTGTCGCGGCGCAGCGTGTCGGGATCCTCGACCAGCGGCGCCTGCAGGACCGCGCCGACGTTCGCGGCGATGAGAGCGCGGACCGCGGCGGCGGCGTCGAGGGTCAGGCGGCGTCCCGCTGCGGCGACGATGGCGAGGACGAGGGGCTCGAGGCCCTCGCGCAGTTCCTCGCCATGGTCGCGCAGCGACTGCGTGCTGTCGGCGTGAAGGTGCTGCTGGCGCGCGAACGAGGCGCGAAGGGCGTACCAGTCGGGCTCCGCGGGGATGAGGTCGAGCACGTAGTCGACGAGGCCGCCAAGGGTGGCCTCAGACGGGAGCTCGGGGTCCGCGGCGGCGAGGCGGCCGAGCAGCGCCTCGGTGCGCCGCTCGTAGACGGCGAACAGGAGGTCCGTCATCGATGAGAAGTTGGAGTAGAAGGCGCCGCGGGTGAAGCCCGCGCGCTGGCAGACGTCGTCGATGCCGAGGTCGGTGCCGCGTACCGCGAGGAGGTCCTCCGCGGCGTCGAGGAGCCGCGCGGTGGTCTGCGCGCGTCCGCGCTTGGCGCCCGTGTCCTGGGACATGACCGACCTCCGTGTCGTCAGATGCATAATGTATTGAATACAGAATGTATCGAAGCCTCGCAGGCGAGGCAAACGACAGGAGGCGTCCCCATGACCTACTCGCTCCCCACCGACATCGTCGGCCGTCCCGTCACCGTGATCGGCGCGGGCACGCTCGGCCGCCGCATCGCGGCAGTGTTCGCGAGCGGAGGCTCGCCCGTCCGCATCGTGGACTCGGTCGCCCAGCAGCGCGACGCCGCCGTGGCCTACGTGGGTGAGGCGGCCCCGGGCCTCGCCGCGAGCATCGGCCGCGAGGGACAGGCCCTGGGTGAGGTGACCGCGTACGAGGACGCTGCCTCGTCCGTGCCCGGAGCGTGGCTCGTCATCGAGGCAGTGCCCGAGCGCCTCGACATCAAGACCCCGCTTTTCGGTGAGCTCGACCGTCTCGCAGACGCCGAAGCGATCCTCGCCACCAACTCGTCGTCGTACGCCTCGCGCCTGGTGATCGACGAGGTCTCACACGTCGAGCGCGTCATCAACATGCACTTCGCTATGCCGCCCGCCTCGATGGCCGTCGAGCTGATGTCGGACGGACACACCGACGAGGCCATCCTTCCGTTCCTCGACGACCAACTGCGGGGCTACGGCCTGCTGCCGTTCATCGCGCACCGCGAGAGCACCGGCTTCATCTTTAACCGCATCTGGGCCGCGATCAAGCGCGAGAGCCTCGACGTGGTGGCGCAGGGAGTGAGCACTCCCGAGGACGTCGACGCCATCATGAAGGCGAACATGGGCATGCACACGGGCCCGTTCGCGGCGATGGACCAGGTGGGCCTCGACGTGGTCCTCGACATCGAGGAGCACTACGCCGCCGAGAACCCCCACCTGCCCGAGGGGCCGCGCACCCTGCTGCGCTCCTACGTGGAGGCCGGCAAGCTAGGCCGCAAGTCAGGCGAGGGCTTCTACACGTACTAAGCCTCAGCCGCGCGCGCGTTCAGGCGCGGCATGGAAAACACGAAGCCCCCGGCATCCTCGCGGACGCCGGGGGCTTCGTGGCTACGAGAGCGACTTAGCAGTCGTAGTACAGCTCAAACTCGTGCGGGTGGGGACGGAAGCGCAGCGGGTCGATCTCCGCGGTGCGCTTGTAGTCGATCCACTCGGCGATGAGGTCCTCGGTGAACACGCCACCCTCCGTGAGGTAGGCGTGGTCGGCCTCGAGCTCGTCGAGCACCTTGGACAGCGAGTCCGGAACCTGGGGGATCGAGGCGTGCTCCTCGGGGGGAAGCTCGTACAGGTCCTTGTCGATGGGGGCCGGCGGCTCGATCTTGTTCTTGATGCCGTCCAGGCCCGCCATCAGCAGCGCGGCGAACGCGAGGTAGGGGTTACCCGACGAGTCGGGGGCGCGGAACTCGATGCGCTTGGCCTTGGGGTTCGAGCCGGTGACCGGGATACGGACGGCGGCCGAACGGTTACGGGCCGAGTACACCAGGTTGACGGGCGCCTCGTAGCCGGGAACCAGGCGGTGGTAGGAGTTCACCGTGGGGTTGGTGAACGCGAGCAGCGACGGAGCGTGCTTCAGGATGCCGCCGATGTACCAGCGGGCGATGTCCGACAGGCCGCCGTAGCCGGCCTCGTCGTAGAACAGCGGCTCGCCGTTCTTCCACACCGACTGGTGCACGTGCATGCCCGAGCCGTTGTCGCCGAACAGGGGCTTCGGCATGAAGGTGGCGGTCTTGCCGTTCTTCCACGCGACGTTCTTGACGACGTACTTGAACTTCATCAGGTCGTCGGCGGCGTGCAGCAGCGTGTTGAAGCGGTAGTTGACCTCCTGCTGGCCGGCGGTGCCCACCTCGTGGTGCGCGCGCTCGAGCTCGAGGCCCACCTCGCCGAGGACGGTGCACATCTCGTCGCGCAGGTCGGCCATCTGGTCGCCGGGGGAGACGGGGAAGTAGCCCCCCTTGATGCGGGTCTTGTAGCCAAGGTTCGGCGAGCCGTCGGCCTCCTTCTCGACGCCGGTGTTCCACCAGCCCTCGGAGGAGTCGATGTGGTAGTAACCCTCGTGCTGGTTCGTGTCGAAGCGCACGGAGTCGAAGATGAAGAACTCGGCCTCGGGGGCGAAGAACGCGGTGTCGCCGATGCCGGTCGACTTCAGGTACTCCTGCGCCTTCATCGCGACGTTGCGCGGGTCACGGGAGTAGGGCTCGTCGGTGAAGGGGTCCACCACGGAGAAGTTGATGACCAGCGTCTTGGCCTTGCGGAAGGGGTCGAGGTACGCGGTCTGAAGGTCGGCGATGAGCTTCATGTCGGACTCGTTGATGGCCTGGAAGCCGCGAATCGACGAACCGTCGAATGCCGCGCCGTCCTCCAGGACGGTCTCGAACTGGGCGGCGGGAACGTTGACGTGCTGCATCGCGCCCGGAAGGTCGCAGAAGCGGATGTCGATGTACTCGACCGCCTCGTCCTTCACATAAGCGATTGCCTCTTCGGCAGTCTTGAACATCCGTGTGCTCCTTGATTGGGTCGTGCCTGTCGCTGGCGAGGCCAGCCTAGGGTCAGGCGGTTTCCCCCAGGTTCGCCAAATGTTACAAACGCGTTTCCTGGGTCCACCGGGCGCACCCCCTCAGACGGGGCGCTGACATCGGCGTCGCCCTCGACCCTATACCCAGCGCTTTACGATGGACCGGTGAGTGACACCCCCACCGCCCAGGCGCCCAGCGGCGCACTCGTCGGCCGCCGTCTCCTCGGCATCGGCATCGACTGGGTGCTGTGCCTCCTGATCTCGTCGGCCTTCTTCGTCGCCCCCGCGCTCGAGGACGCGACGGGGGTGGAGCGCGTGCTCCTCGCCGGGGACCCCACGGCAACCCTCATCATCTGGGCGGCGCAGCATCTGGTGCTGGTCTCGCTGCTGGGCACCACCATCGGCCACCGTGTCGCGGGGCTGCGAGTGGTGCGCGAAGACGGCGCGCCGTACGTGGGCCCGCTCAAGGGCCTGGGGCGCACAGTCCTGCTAGGCCTCGTCATCCCCGCCGTCGTCTGGGGACCCGACGGTCGCGGCCTTCACGACCGCGCCATGGGGACACGCGTCGTCGACGTGAGGGCGGCCCGGCCGTGAGCGCGCCGCAACGGCTTGAGGTCGCAGGGGTGCTCTTCGACATGGATGGCACCCTCGTCGATTCGAATGCCCCCGTCGACGTGATCTGGAACGAGTTCTCCGATGCGCACGGCCTGGACAGCACCGAGGTGCGGGCCTACGCCCACGGCCGCCCGTCGCGAGCGACCGTCGCAACCTACCTCCGCGATGACCAGCAGATCGCCCACTGGATCGACAGGATCCACCACCTCGAGGCCACCATGTTCGACGTGGTCACGGAGATCCCCGGCGCCGGCGCCCTGGTGCGGTCACTGCCCGAGGACCGCTGGGCGGTCGTGACGTCGGCCATCCGCGAGCCCGCGCGCGAGCGCATCGGCGCGGTCGGCATCCGCGTCCCCGCCGTCTTGATCGGCGCCGACGACGTGACGCACGGCAAGCCCGACCCCGAGGGATACCGCGCGGGTGCCGCGGCGCTCGGCCTCGACCCCGCCGACTGCGTCGTCTTCGAGGACACCGACGCTGGCGCCAAGGCGGGACTCGCGGCCGGCTGCCGCGTGGTCGTCGTGGGCCAGGGGCGCTCGGAGACCCTCGACGCACTGCCGCGAGTTGCCGACCTCACCCACGTGACGGCCGATGCCACGGCCGCCGGTCGCATCGGCCTCACCCTGTCCTAGGGCCACCCACCGCATCGGCGCTGGGAAACGACGAACGCCGCCCTCCCACGGGGGAGAGCGGCGTTCGGAACGGCGATGAGGTCAGCGACCGCGCATGGCCTTGCGGTCGGGGCGCGCGCGCATGGGGTCGACGCCCTTGGGCATGGGCAGCTTGGCGCCGCCGATGGCGTTGAGGCGGGCCGAGACCTGCGCACGCTGCGCCTTGGTGAGCGCCTTCTTGTGGCCCTTGATGGCCTTGACGAGGCTCTTCAGCGGGACCTGGCCCTCGCCGGTGCCCTCGTAGATCGCGTGCACGGGGACGCCGGGAACCAGCTTCGTGAGGCGACGCGTGGTCGCCTCGACCTGCTTGCGTGCCCCGTTGCCGCCCTCGGCGATGAGGACGATGCCGCCCTTGCCGACGCCCTGGAAGACGATGCCCTTGCCGCGCGGGTCGACCGACACCGGCTCCTCATTGAACTGCCATCCCGAGCGGATCGACTGGGCGATCGAGATCGAGGCGCCGCGCTGGCCCTCCATGCGGATGTACGCGTTGCGCTCGAAGCGGCGCGTCAGCGTGTACATGCCCGCGAGCACCGCGACGAGGATCGAGAAGATGATCGCGTAGACCAGGATCCAGGTGGAGCCCGACGCGAGACCGATCGCGACGCCGGCGCCGATAATGATCAGCGGGATGCCGATCAGGAGCGGCAGCAGCCACTTGTCATAGGGTGCCGTGGACGTATAGGCCTGCGCGACGAGCTTGTACCACCGCGGGCGCTTCTCGGGTTCTTTCGCCATGATGCGGCACAGTCTAGTCGCGTCCCGGACGCGCCGGGAGCGACGTTCGCCGTCAGCAGGAAGGACGCGAGGGCGCGGCCCAGGTGAGCAGGGCCGATGCCTCCTGGCGTGCCTCCATCGGCTCACCCAGGTGCGCGAGCGCCTCGGGGATGGGGCGGCCCTTGCTGGTCATGGCCTGTCCCCACAGCCGGCCGGCGCGGTAACTGGAGCGGACGAGCGGGCCCGACATGACGCCGAGGAAGCCGATCTCCTCGGCGGCCTCGGACAGGTCGACGAACTCCTCGGGCTTGACCCAACGCTCGACTGGGTGGTGGCGGGGGCTGGGGCGCAGGTACTGCGTGATGGTGATGAGGTCGGTGCCGGCATCGTGCAGATCCTGCAGCGCCTGAAGCACCTCCTCCATCGTCTCGCCCATGCCGAGGATGAGGTTGGACTTGGTCACGAAGCCGTCGGCCTGGGCCCGGCTGATGACCTCAAGGGAGCGCTCGTAGCGGAACGCGGGGCGGATGCGCTTGAAGATGCGCGGCACCGTCTCGACGTTGTGGGCAAGCACCTCGGGGCGCGAGGAGAAGACCTCCGCGAGCTGGTCGGGGTCGGCGTTGAAGTCCGGGATCAGCAGCTCGACGCCAGTGCCGGGGTTGAGCTCGTGGATCTGGCGCACGGTCTCCGCGTAGAGCCACGCGCCGCCGTCGTCGAGGTCGTCACGCGCGACGCCGGTGACCGTCGAGTACTTGAGGCCCATCTGCTGGACGGACTTGGCGACCTTGAGGGGCTCCATGCGGTCGAGCGCCGTGGGCTTGCCGGTGTCGATCTGGCAGAAGTCGCAGCGGCGCGTGCACTGGGCGCCCCCGATGAGGAACGTCGCCTCGCGGTCCTCCCAGCACTCGAAGATGTTGGGGCAGCCGGCCTCCTCGCACACCGTGTGCAGGCCGCCGCCCTTCACGAGCGACTTGAGCTCGGAGTACTCGGGACCCATGGTGGCCTTGGTGCGGATCCACTCGGGCTTGCGCTCGATGGGAACCTCGGCATTGCGGGCCTCGATGCGCAGCATCCGGCGGCCTTCGGGGGCGATGGTCACGCGAGCTCCTTGTGGGGGTCGGGGACGGCGAGGGCTCCGGCGGGGGTGTCCGCCTGCGCCTCTAAGCGTACGGGGGTGAGGGAACGTTCGAGGAACCGCAGGGCACGGGGCAGCACCTCGGCGATGGTGACGTCGCGTCCCAGCTCGAGGGACAGCGAGGTGACGTCGGCGTCGGAGATGCCGCAGGGCACGATGCGGTCGAAGCGGTCGAGCGAGGGATTGCAGTTGAGCGCGAACCCGTGCATGGTCACGCCGCGCGCGACGCGCACGCCGACGGCGCACACCTTGCGCTCGAGGCGGTCGGCCGTGGCGGGGAGCCACACCCCCGAGCGGCCCTCGACGCGGACAGCCTCGAGGCCGTAGTCCTCGCACAGGTCGATGACGGACTGCTCGAGGTGGCGCACGTAGCGCACGACGTCGATGGGCTCGGTGAGCTTCACGATGGGGTAGCCCACCAACTGGCCGGGGCCGTGCCAGGTGATCCTGCCGCCGCGGTCGACGTCGACGACGGGGGTGCCGTCCGTGGGTCGATCCCACGACGCCGTGCGCCGGCCCGCGGTGTACACGTCCTCGTGCTCGACCAGCACGAGAGCGTCGTCGCGTTCATCGGCGGCGCGCGCGGCGTGCAGGTCGCGCTGGACCTGCCAGGCCTCGTCGTACGGCACCAGCCGCTCGCCAAGGCCGAGGGGAAGAATCTCCATAGATGGTCCAGGCTAACGCGGGGCCAGCGAGAGGGGAACTCCTCCCCACGGCCGATCACGGTTCGGCTACGACGGGAATAGCCTGGCACCTTCGTCGTTGGGAGGGACATGTCCACGTCTGCGCGCGCCTGGTGGCGCCCACTCGCCATCCTTGTCGTCATCGTCGTCTGGCTCGCCATCGGAGGCGCCGGAGGGCAGACGTTCGGCAAGCTGTCCGACGTCCAGGAGAACGACTCCGCAGCCTTCCTACCTTCCTCTGCCGAGTCCACGGAGGCGGCCGACGCCCACCGCGAGTTCTCGCCCGTCACGAGCCTGCCAGGCATCTTTGTCGTCGACGGCGTGAGCGGCGAGGACGATCTCGCGGCGGTGCAGGCCTTCGTCGACGACGTGGTCGCGACGGAGATCCCGGGTGACGCCGACGGACGCACCGTGGGCGAGGTGCTGTCACCCGCGGCCGACCAGCAGGCGCCGCAGGTGGTGCCGAGCGAGGACGGCGAAGCAGCGCTCGTCGCGTTCTCGATCGACGCCGATGTCGCGGAGGAGAGCGTGGGCGAGGGCACCATGGGCGAGGTGGTCGCCGAGACCATCCGCGACGTGTGGGCCGAGCAGGCCACGCAGCTGGAGGGGCACCTCACCGGCGGCCTCGGCATCCTTGCCGACCTGCTCGAGGCCTTCGCCGGGATCGACGGCGTCCTCCTCGTGGTGGCGCTGGCCGTGGTGCTCGTCATCCTTCTCGTCGTTTACCGCAGCCCCGTGCTGCCGCTGCTGGTGCTGTCGACCGCGATGATCGCCCTCACCGGCGCGATCCTCGCCGTGTACGCGATGGCCGACGCGGACATCATCACGCTCAACGGTCAGTCGCAGGGGATCATGTTCATCCTGGTCGTCGGCGCCACGACCGACTACGCGCTGCTACTGGTCGCGCGCTATCGCGAGGAGCTCCTGCGCACGCCGTCGCCGTACGCCGCCATGGCACACGCGTGGCGCCGGTCCGTGGAGCCGATCGCCGCCTCGGCGGTGACGGTCATCCTGGGACTGCTGGTGCTGCTGCTCAGCGACCTCAAGTCCAACGCCGCCCTCGGCCCGGCCGGCGCCCTCGGCATCGTCGCGGCCCTGCTCGCCGCGCTCACGCTGCTTCCCGCCCTGCTTCTCCTCGGCGGCAAGCACGCCCGCGGAGTGTTCTGGCCCGCGATGCCGCGGTACCGCGAGGAGGCGGCCGATGCCGCTGTCGCCGACCCGTCGCAGGGCACCGGGATCTGGGCACGCGTGGCGCGGGGCGTCGACGCGCACCCGCGCCGCACGTGGCTGGCGGCCGCCGGTGGCCTGCTGGTCCTCGCCGCCTTCGTGCCGACCTTCAAGGCATCGGGCCTGGGAGAGCAGGAGGTCTTCACCCGCGACACCGACTCGGTACTCGGCACCGCGGTGCTGGAGGACCACTTCGACGCCGGCGCCACCTCGCCCATTCGGATCATCGTGCCGGAGGACCAAGCGCAGGCGGCGGTGGACGCCGTGCTCGCCGTCGACGGCATCGAGGACGCCTACCCGCTGACCGAGTCCGTTGCCCAGGGCGCGCCCGCCGGCGTGGCGGGACCCGAGGACCCGATCGTCGTGAACGGCGAAGTCGAGGTGGTCGCCATCACCCAGGTGTCGTCGAGCTCCAACGAGGCCGCGGACATCGTGGTCGACGTGCGCGACGCCGTTCACCCGCTCGGTGATGACGTCCTCGTCGGCGGCACCGCCGCCGAGCAGCTCGACACACGCCTCACCACCCAGCGCGACACCCTCGTGATCCTGCCCACGATCCTCGCGGTGATCTTCGTGGTGCTCGTCCTGCTGCTGCGCGCCGTCGTGGCGCCCCTGCTCATCGTCGGGGCGAACATCGTGTCCTACGGCGCCACCATCGGCCTGTCGGCGCTGCTGTTCAACCACGTGTTCGGGTTCCCCGGATCGGACCCCTCGGTGCCGCTGCTGGGCTTCGTGTTCCTCGTCGCGCTCGGCGTCGACTACTCGATCTTCCTCATGTCCAGGGCCCGCGAGGAGTCGCTGGCACACGGCAACCGCGCGGGCATCAGGCGGGCGCTTGCCGTCACGGGCGGCGTCATCACGTCCGCGGGAATCGTGCTGGCGGCGACGTTTGCCGCGCTCGGGGTGATCCCGCTGATCTTCCTGGCGCAGATCGCGGTGATCGTCGGACTCGGCGTCCTCATCGACACCTTCGTGGTGCGCTCGCTGCTGGTGCCCGGACTCGTGGCGGACGTGGGCAGGCGCTCCTGGTGGCCGTGGCAGGGACGCATCTCCGACTGATCCCGGCTTGTGGATAGCGGCCGCGCGGGCTCTCCGCGCGGCACGCTTGACGCATGACCACCGCGACGAGCGCCCCAGCCCTCCTGGGCCGCGTGCTCGGCGCCGGGGAGGGACTCGAAGCGCGGGCACGTGCACGAGGGGAACGCCTCGCCCGGCTAGCGCGTGACGACGTGCTCGCGCCGGCCGAGATCGACTGCGACGCACACGGGCTGGTGACCGCCCGCGTGCCCGTCGTCGACGGGGTCGACCTGGCTCAGCTCGCCGTCCACCGCGCCCCGCTCAGCGCGGGGGAGTGCGTGTGGTTGGGGCGACGCATCGCCGCCGCGTTAGCAGCGATGCACGCGGCGGGGCTGGTCCACGGCGACGTGGCGCCCGCGAACGTCCTTGTCAGGCGCGACGGCGTCACCCTCGTCGACACCCTGGGAGCCGCGCGGGCCGACGAGCGCGGCACGCCCGGCTTCCGCGCGCCGGAGACCGTCGCGGGCGAGCACGGGGAGGCCGCCGACGTGTTCGCACTCGGCCGGCTCCTGCGGTGGGCAGTGAACGACGCCGACGAGGACACGGTGCGCGCCTGGACCGTCCCGCTGGTGGCCGCGGACCCGGCGGCACGCCCGTCCGCTGCCGCGGTCGACGCGGTCCTCGCGCTGTGCGCTCCCGAGCGCAGCGTGGCACCCTCGCCACCCGACATCGTCTCGTCGGTGCGCCAGCGAGCGATGGATCGCACCGAGCGGTTGGCCTCCGGGCGGGCGTGGAGGGCATGGCGCTGGGGACTGCGTGCGGTCGCGGTCGCGGCGGCGACGCTGACCGTCGCGTGGGGCGCGCTCAGCGTGCCGGGGCTGCTCGACAGTGCCGAGGGGGAGGACGGCACCGGCGACCCCGCCACCGCGGCGCGTGACCTTACCGAGGCCCGCATCGGGGCCCTCGCCGCTGGCGACCCCGACGCGCTGCTCGCCACGGTCACCGGCGACGGCACTGTCGCCAAGGACGCGAGCACCGCGGCCGAGGAGCTCGCGTCGGGCACTTCGTACGAGGGCCTAGGGGTGGAGGTTCAGGACGTCGCGGTGCTGTCCGAGGACGAGGACTCCGCACGCGTCGCGGTCACGTACGTGGTGTCGGAGCACACCGTCGTGTCGCAGGGGGAGGGCACGGTGGTACCGGCCACGCGTCAGGCAGTGGACCTGACGCTGACCGCCACGAGCGACGGATGGAGGGTGGCGGCCGCCGTGGCGACGGAAGCGAGCTGACGCCTCAGGCGTCGGCCATGACCGCGTGGGCGGCGGCGGTGATCTCCGGGTGTCGCCACTCGAAGCCGAGCCGCGTGAGCACGCCGGGGCTCGCGAGTTGGCTCGACAGCAGGTCCTCGACGGCCGGCCCGATGGCGGCGCGCAGCGCGAAGGCGGGGACCGGCAGGCCGGGGGAGCGTCCAGCGGCGTCGGACATCACCCGGATGAGCTCGCGGTCGCGCACGGGGATGGGCGCGATGATGTTGGCCGGGCCCGCGTGGTCCGAGTCGAGGAGGAAACGCTGGGCGCGGATCTGATCCGTCAGCGTGATCCAGGAGTGCCAGGCCTCGCCCGAACCCAGCGTGCGCAGCAGGCCGCGCTTCACGAGGGGCATGAGCCGCTCCGCGAAGCCGCCGTGGCCGGCGAGCACCAGCCCGGTGCGGCAAAAGACGGTGCGGATGCCGGCCTCGACCGCGGGGGAGGCGGCCGCCTCCCACTGGGTGACGATCGAGGCGAGAAGGGTGTCTCCCGGGCCCGAGCGCTCGGACAGGCGCTCCTCGCCGCGGGCCCCGTAGTAGCCCATCGCCGAGCCCTGGAGCAGCACGCCGGAGAAGCCGGCGTCGACGAGGCCATGGACCAGCGTCGAGGTGGAGTCAAGGCGGGACTGCAGCACCACGTCGGCGTAGGAATCGGTGAGGCGCTTCGCTCCGATCGACGCGCCCGCCAGGTTGACCACGGCATCGGCCGTGCCCAGGAGCTGCGTGTCGACGGTGCCCGCCTGGGGGTCCCAGGCGGATTCATGCGGTCCGCGCGCCTCGCGACGGACCAGCGAGACGACATCGTGGCCGTCCGACCTCAACGACTGCTGCAGGGCAGTGCCGATGAGGCCGGACGAGCCAGCGATGACGACGCGCATGGGTCGTTACAGACCCAGCTCGGACTCGAACTCGCCCGCCTCGATGATGCGCTTGACCGTCTGCAGGAAGCGGGCGGCGTCGGCACCATCGACGATGCGGTGGTCGTAGCTGAGCGGCAGGTAGCACATCGGGCGCACCGAGATGACGTCCTCGCCGTCGGGGCCCTTGACCACGACGGGCTTCTTCACGATCGCGCAGGTGGCGAGGATGCCGACCTGCGGGCTCGGGACGATCGGGGTGTCGAACAGCGTGCCGCCCGAGCCGGTGTTGGTCACCGAGAACGTGCCGCCCGAGATCTCGTCGGACTTGAGGCCGCCGTTGCGGGCCTTGCCGGCGAGGTCGACGATGCCCTGGGCGTGCTCCACGATGGTCTTCGAGTCAGCGTCACGCAGCGTCGGCAGCATGAGGCCCTTCTCGGTGTCCACGGCGAGCGACAGGTTGACGCTCGGGTGGTAGACGATCGAGTCGCCGTCGACGGAGGCGTTGAGGAACGCGTGCTCCTGCAGCGCGATCGCGACAGCGCGGGTGAAGAAGGGCAGGAACGTGAGGTTCACGCCGTGCTTCTCGGAGAACGCTGCCTTGTTCTTGGCGCGCAGGGCCCAGATCTTGGTGCAGTCGACCTCGACGACGGAGGTGAGCTGCGCCATGCCGTGCAGCGACTCCATCATCTTGTCCGACGTGATCTTGCGGATGCGGGTCATCTTGACCGTCTGGCCACGCAGCTCGGAGACCTCGACCTCGTTCGCCGACGACGCCGGGGCGGCGGCAGCGGGAGCGGCCGATGCTGCGGCAGGGGCAGCGGCGGGCTTGGCCTCGGCAGCGGCGAGCACGTCCTCCTTGCGGATGCGGCCACCGACGCCGGTGCCGGACACCGTCGCCAGGTCGATGCCACGCTCCTTGGCGAGCTTGCGCACGATGGGCGTGACGTAGCCCGAGCCGCCCGTGGGGGCGTCGCCGGCGGGTGCCGACTGCTGCGCGGGGGCGGCCGATGCCGCGGCGGGTGCCTCAGTCTCCGGCTGCGGAGCGGGAACGCTCGCGGGTGCAGGAGTGGGGGCGGGCGCGGAGGCGGCGGCCGGCTGGATGGCCGGTGCCGATGCCTGGGCGGGCGCAGACGCCTGGGCGGGAGCCGCGGGCGTCGCGGCGGGAGCGGACTCCTGAGCCGGGGCCGACTCAGCGGCCGGGGCGGCGGATCCGTCTCCGATGCGGGCCAGGACGGCGCCCACCTCGGCCTCCTCGTCCTCGTTCACGAGGATCTCGAGGAGGGTGCCGGCGACGGGCGACGGGATCTCGGTGTCGACCTTGTCGGTCGAGACCTCGAGGAGGGGCTCGTCGACCTCGACCTCTTCACCCACCGACTTGAGCCAGCGGGTGACGGTGCCCTCGGTGACGGACTCGCCAAGGGCGGGAAGCGTCACGTCCTGGCCACCGGCCGACCCAGAGGCGGCGGGGGCAGAGGCGGCGGCGGGAGCGGCCTGCTCCTGCTGGGCGGGGGCGGAGGCCTCGGCGGCCGGGGTGGCGGCGGGCTCGGCCTGGGCGGGGGAGGGCTCCGCGGGAGCGGACTCCTGCGCGGGGGCCGAGTCGGCAGCGGGTGCGGCGTCGCCGCCGGACTCGCCTGCCTCGCCGATGCGGGCCAGGACGGCGCCCACCTCAGCCTCCTCGTCCTCGTTCACGAGGATCTCGAGGAGGGTGCCGGCGACGGGCGACGGGATCTCGGTGTCGACCTTGTCGGTCGAGACCTCGAGGAGGGGCTCGTCCACCTCGACGGTGTCGCCGATGGACTTCAGCCAGCGGGTGACGGTGCCCTCGGTGACGGACTCGCCAAGGGCGGGAAGAGTGACGTCGTTGCTCATATGAGTGATCTTCTCCGTTGAATCAGTCGTGCGCGTGGAGCGGCTTGCCGGCGAGGGCGAGGAACGCCTCGCCCACGGCCTCGGTCTGGCTGGGGTGGGCGTGGATCAGGGGAGCGACATCCTCGGGGTGAGCGTCCCAGCTCACGATGAGCTGCGCCTCGCCGATGAGCTCGCCGACGCGGGCGCCCAGCATGTGGACGCCGACCACGGGGCCCTCCTTGACGCGCACGAGCTTCACGAAGCCCTGCGTACCGAGGATCTGGCTCTTGCCGTTGCCGCCCAGGTTGTACTCGACGGTCTCGACGGCGTCCTCGCCGTGCGTCTCCTTGGCCTTGGCCTCGGTGAGGCCCACCGACGCGACCTCGGGGTCGCAGTAGGTGACGCGGGGGATGTTCGACTCGACGATGGGCTGCGGGCTGAGGCCGGCAATCGTCTCGGCGACGAAGATTCCCTGGCCGAAGCCGCGGTGGGCGAGCTGGAGACCGGGAACGATGTCGCCGACCGCGTAGATGTTGCCCACACCGGTGTGGAGCTTCTCGTCGGTGAGCACGAAGCCGCGGTCAACACGGATGCCCTGCTCCTCGTAACCGAGGCCGGTGGTGCGGGGGCCACGGCCCACGGCGACCAGCAGGATCTCGGCCTCGAGGACGGTGCCATCGGCGAGGGTGACCTTGACGCCCTGGTCGGTCTGCTCGACCTTCTCGAAGAACACGCCGAGCTTGAAGTCGATCTTGCGCTTGCGGAATGCACGCTCGAGGCCCTTGGAGATGGCCTCCTCCTCGTTGGGAACGAGGTGCGGCAGGCCCTCGACGATGGTGACGTTCGAGCCGAAGGAGTTCCACACGGAGGCAAACTCGACGCCGATCACGCCTCCGCCGAGGATGATCGCCGAGGCGGGCACCACGTCGAGCTCGAGCGCCTGGTCGGACGTCATCACGCGGCCGCCGATCTCGAGACCGGGGAGGGTGCGCGAGTAGGAGCCGGTGGCCAGGACGATCGACTTCGCGGTGTAACGCTCGCCGCGCACCTCGATCGCGTCGGGGCCCACGAGCGTGCCGTGGCCCTCGATGACGGTGACCTTGCGCGACTTGATGAGGCCCTGAAGTCCCTTGTACAGGCGGTCGATGACGCCCTGCTTGTACTGGTTGACGACGTTCATGTCGATCGACTCGAGCGTGGTGTTCACACCGTACTTCGCGCCCTCACGCGCGTTGTCCGCGAGCTCCGCGGCGTGCAGGAGGGCCTTGGTCGGGATGCATCCGTTGTGCAGGCAGGTGCCGCCGAGCTTGGACTCTTCGACGAGTCCCACGGTCAGGCCGAGCTGCGCGGCGCGCAACGCAGCGGCGTAGCCACCGGAGCCGCCGCCAAGAATGAGTAGGTCGTACGAGCGTGGGGTGGACTCGGTCACTATGTGTACTCCTTGTGGGTGTCGGTCCCTCCCATCTTGCCACTCCAGCACGTTCCCGCGAACCGCCACGCGTGACTAACCTGGGCACATGGGGATGTTCTCGCGCATGTTCGGGTCCAAGAAGACCGCCAAAGCCGGTGGCACGTCGTCCAGTCAGGCGCGCGAGGAGACCATCGCGCACCTCAAGGAATTCGTCCGCAGCCGGCCGGGCTGTGAGGCGTTCATCGAGCCGCCTACGCGCGTGACGCAGACGACGATGGTGGTCGTCGCCGAGTCGGGCGAATGGACGCGGCGCCGCGTGCCGGACCAGGACACCGCGCGCAAGGTCGCGTCCCAGCTGGGCGTGCCCGCGTTCGACGTCAACCTGTCCGGCTACCCCTCCCGCATGCGCGAGTGGAACGAGAAGCAGCGCAAGCAGCGCTAGCCGGCCCCCGCATCGGCCCCACCCTGTGGCGCGCAAATGGCCTCATTTGCGTCACGAACGCGAGTGTGAGGCCGCAAATGGCCGCATTTGCGGCAGGAGAGTAGCCCGCAGGCGAGTGGAGAGGTGCGGCCGATGCCGCGGCCGCCACACGCACGAGCGCCCGGCCACCAAGCGGTGGCCGGGCGCTCGTGCGTCAGAGGGGTCAGGCTCCCGCGCGCTGCTCCAGGAAGCGGAACAGGGTGCGCACACCGAAGCCGGTGGCGCCGGCGGGGGTGTAGCCCCACGGTGCGCCCTCGTTGAACGCGGGGCGCGCGATGTCGAGGTGGGCCCACGGGGTGTCGCCGACGAACTCCTGCAGGAACACGCCGGCCGTCAGCATGCCGCCGCCATTCGGGTCACCCATGTTCTGCAGGTCCGCGACCTTCGACTTGATGCCGTCGCGCAGGTGGTCGGGCAGGGGCATGGGCCAGAAGGGCTCGTTCGCGCCGCCGGCGGCGTCGACCACCTCGGTGCGGATGTCGTCGTCGCCCATGACGCCGGCGGTGCGGGTGCCGAGCGCGACGCCCTGGGCGCCCGTGAGGGTCGCGATGTCGAGCACCACGTCGGGGTTGTCCTCGATGGCGCGGGCGAGGCCGTCGGCCATGACGAGGCGGCCCTCGGCGTCGGTGTTCAGCACCTCGACGGTCTTGCCGCCGTAGATGCGGATGACATCGGAGGGACGCTGGGCGGTGCCGGACGGCATGTTCTCCGCCATGCACAGCCAGCCGGTGACCTTGACGGGAAGCTCCGCCTTGGCAGCGGCGAGCACGGTGTGGAGCACCGCGGCCGAGCCCGACATGTCGGACTTCATCGTCTCCATCGACTTCGACGGCTTCAGCGAGATGCCGCCGGTGTCGAACGTGATGCCCTTACCGATAATCGCGACGTGCTGCGAGGCGCCCTCGGGGGCCCACTCGACCTTGACCAGGCGAGGCAGGCGCGAGGAGCCCATGCCGACGGCCAGCAGGCCGCCGAAGCCCTCGTCGGCGAGGCGCTGGGGCTCCCAGACCTCGACCTCGACGCCGTGGGCCTCGCCGTAGGACTGCGCGATCTCGGCCACGGCGCCGGGGAACATGTCCAGCGGCGGGGTGTTGACCAGGTCGCGCGCGCCGGCGACGGCGCCGGCGAGGATGCGGGCACGGGTGATGGCGGCCTCGGAGGCGCCAGCGATCAGCCAGTCGGGGCCGTGGTAGCCGGCGACCTCGTCGTCGGACTTGTACGCGTTGAAGGAGTAGGCGCCCAGCACGGCACCCTCGGCGATCGCTGAGGCGGCGGCGTCGTCGGCGGCGGGCAGCGCGACCACGACGGTGGCGGGACGGGTGCCGATCGCGCGAGCGGCAGCGCCGGCGGCCTCGCGCAGCTCGCCCTCGGAGCCGCCGCCGATGCCGACGACGACGATGCGCTTGGCCTCGACGCCCGTGCCGGGCAGGACGACGGTCGAGCCGACCTTGGCGGACGCCTCGAGCGTCGCCGCGGACTCGGCCACCGCGGCGCGCACGGACTCGTCGAGGAGCTCGTGGGAGATGACATCGCCGTCGAAGCCCAGGATGAGGGCGTCGGCGGCGAGAGTGGACACAGAAGTGCTCGTGGCATTCATGGAGGTCATGCCTCGAGCCTACGCCGCGCTACCGTGGTCGCGTGTATCGGGCCCTTTACGACCATGTCCTCTCCCACGTCGACGCCGAGCGCTCGCACCGCATCGGCGTCCTGGGATTCAAGTACGGGGCGTGGGCGTTCCGTGCGGGGCGCGCGGTCGGCATGCTGCCCAAGGTCACGACGCGGGTCGAGGCGCTCGGCCTGACCTTCCCCGGTCGCGTGGGCCTCGCCGCCGGTATGGACAAGAACGCCGAGGCAGTGGTGGGCCTCGCGGACTCGGGCTTCGCCTTCGTCGAGGTGGGCACCGTGACCGCGCAGGGCCAGCCGGGCAACGAGAAGCCGCGCTCGTGGCGAGAGAAGGACCTGAGAGCGCTGCGCAACCGCATGGGCTTCAACAACGACGGGGCCGATGCCGTGGCCGAGCGCCTGCGCCGCCTCCGCGCGAGCAAGCGGGGCTCCCGCGTGGTGCTGGGCGTGAACATCGGCAAGACCAAGGTGACGGCCCCCGAGGATGCGGCGGCCGACTACGCCTACTCGGCGACAAGGCTCGCGCCCTTCGCCTCGTATCTGGTGGTGAACGTGTCGTCGCCGAACACGCCGGGCCTGCGCGACCTGCAGTCGACCGAGTCGCTGCGTCCCATCCTCGTCGCGGTCCGGGAGGCGGCCGATGCCGCGGTGACGGAGCGGCGCGTGCCGCTGCTCGTCAAGATCGCCCCGGACCTGGCAGACGAGGACGTCGACGCCGTCGCGGACCTCGCGCTCGAGCTGGGACTCGACGGCATCATCGCCACGAACACGACCATTGCGCACGATCGCGGCCCGGGCGGCGTCTCGGGTCCGCCCGTGCGCGTTCGCGCGGTGGAGGTCGTGACGCGCCTGCGCGAGCGGGCGGGTGAGGGCCTGGTCATCATCGGCGTCGGTGGCATCGAGTCCGAGGCCGATGCCCGCGCGCTGCTGCGGGCGGGTGCCACCCTGCTGCAGACCTACACGGGATTCGTGTACCAGGGGCCGGGGTGGGTCGCGCGCCTCAACGCCGCCATCGCGTGACGCGCCGCTGAGAGGGGATCCACTTCCATGGCACCAGCGCCGGTGTCATGAAAATGGATCCGCCCCCAGCGGTCGTCGCGCTCAGATGGCGTAGGTCGCCGCCACCGTGCGATCGGCGTCCGCGGCGGCGAGCGTCTCGCCTCCCCACGCGGCGCGCCGGCGCGTCAGCTCCCTCACTGTGCCCCACGCGCTCACTGCCCACCCGCCCAGCAGCGCCGCCAGGAATGCCACGGCCAGCGCGAGGAGCGCCCCCGAGCCCGTCAGGGTCGCGAGGCCGGCGGCGCCCGTCGCGCAGGTGCCCACGGGGAACGTGAACGACCACCACGACATCGCGTACGGCAGGCGTCGCCCCGCGACGCGCACGGCCACCGCTATGGCCACGGCGAGCCACAGGACCGCGAAGCCGAGCACGGGTATCCCGATGAGGATGGCGGCGGGGGCGAGCGCCTGGCGGACCCACGGCAGCGCGTCGCCCGCGTGCAGCGCGAGCATGGCGAGCACGGTCACCGACTGCCCGAGTGGGCCCAGGACGACCCACAGCGCGGGGACAGTCGATGCGTCGGCGTGCTGGTGGTGAGCGAGCCTCCACCACACCGCGGCGATGGTGAGGGCGGCGGCGATGCCGGCGGCACCGGCCATCGCGAGGCAGGCGAGCGCCACCGCCTGCGCGAGGGCGGGGGAGTCGAGGCGGTCGGCCAGTGCGGCGCCGGTGGCGGCCGAGACCATCGGCGCGACGACCGGGAGCAGCCACGTCGGCGAGGCGGCATCGGTACCCACGCGGTGCGTCGTGAATTGCCTGGCCGGCACGGCGACCGCCACGGTGAGGCCTGCGGCCGTGCCGACTGTCCAGAGCGCGACGTCCGCGACGACGGGCCACGTCCCGCCCAGGACGGGCGCCAGGGCGAGGGTCGCCCCGCCCACGGCGAGGAGTGCCATCGGTGGAGCGCCGAAGAACGGCGCGACCGCGGAGTCGGCGACCTCACGCTGCAGGAGCGAGCGGTCGCGTCGGTACGCGCGGACAGCGTGCGTCACCGCCGCCCCGAGCAGCACCACGGCGAGGGCCCAGGCGCCGACGGCGACGGAGTCGAGCACCGGGGAGGAGATGGGCAATGCCTCGACCGCGGTCGCCACGATGGCCGTGCCCATGACGGGCGTGAACCATTGCGGGGTCGAGGACGGGGGTGCCATGGGGTCCATGCTCCAGCCTCGCTCCGCGCGCCGGTAGGGTGACCTCCACAGGTATCCACAAGGGATTGTTGTGGGAGGTGGGATGACCGAGCCGTCGCTGGAGGAGTTGCGCATGCTGCTCGCCGTTCAACGCCAGGGCTCCCTCACGGCCGCCGCCGAGGACCTGGGCGTCACCCAGCAGGCGGTGTCCCAGCGCATGCGGACCCTCGAACGACGGCTCGGCCTTAACCTCCTTGAGCGCAGCGCCAGGGGATCGACCCTCACCTCTCACGGTCGGCTCATCGCCGACTGGGCGCGAGGAGTGATCGACCAGGTCGAGGCGCTGACGGCGGCCGCCGCCGCGCTGCGCGAGGACCGCGACGCGCAATTGAGTGTCGCCGCGTCCATGACCATTGCGGAACACCTGATGCCACGCTGGCTGGTCGCCGGCAGGGCGCGGGGTGTCCAGGCACGCCTTGAGCTCGCCGCCGTGAACTCCGCCTCCGTGGTGGATCGGATCCGGGCGGGCGAGGCGGAGCTGGGCTTCATCGAGTCGCCTGACGTCCCCCGCCGCCTCGCGAGTCGCGCGATCGGCGCGGACGAGGTGGTCGTCGTGGTCGCGCCAGGGCACCCCTGGTCGCGGCGCACCCGCGTGGGCGCCGACGAGGTGGCACGCACCGCGCTGATCTTGCGAGAAGAGGGCTCAGGCACGCGCGTCACCCTGGAGCGCGCACTCGCCGCGTCAGGCCTCACGCTCGCGCCACCGGCGGCGGAGCTGTCGACCACGGCCGCGATCCGCGCCGTCGTCATGGCCGGCACGGGGGCAGCGGCGGTGTCGGAACTCGCCGTGCGGGACGACCTCGCCTCGGGCGCGCTGGTCCGCGTCCCCGTCGACGGCCCCCCGCTCACCCGACACTTCACCGCCGTATGGGACGGCTCGCGCGCGCTGTCGCCAGCGGGCGCCGGATTCCTCGAACTCGCGACAGCGCTCGGCGTCGGCCAGTAGCGAGGACTCAGGCCGCGGGGTCGAAGGTCGCGATCTCCTGCAGGGCCTCGACGCCGTCGGCGATGAGGCCCGAGGCGATGCGTTCGCCCGCCCCGGCGCTCGCACCGGTGGGATCGCCGAGCACGCCATCGAACCCGAAGTCGTCGCTGAGCCAGCCGAACTCGACGCTCGCGCCCGCGAAGCCGAGATGACGGTGGTCGGCCAGCGTCGGCGGGATGGCGCGAGCGAACTGGGCGGCGTCGACGAGCTCGGGGCGCAGGTGCATGAGGAGCGACGCCTCGCCCCAGCCTCCGTGGATGCCGAGCCCGCGTTCGTCGGGGCCGTCCACGCCGTCGCCCGAGGGGATGGCGACCGACATCGCGAAGGTGCGGAGCCCGTACAGGCGCCGCAGCTCGCGCAGCGCGGTGGCAAGCACAGGGGTGTTGCCGCCGTGGCCGTTGTAGAACACCAGCGTGCGCGCGGGAGTGGAGGCGAGGGAGCGGCCGATGCTGCGCAGCGTCGCGAGGAGCTCGTCGGCGCCGATCCAGAAGGTCCCGGGTGCCCAGGCGTGCTCGTCGGACTTGGCATAAGCGATGGGGGGCAGGCGCCACACGTCGAGGCCGGCGTCCACGGCCGCGGAGGCGAGACGCGCGGACATCTGGTCCGCCGCGATGAGGTCCGTGGCAAGGGGCAGGTGCGGGCCATGATGCTCGATGGACCCGACGGGCAGCAGCACGATCGAGTCGGGGGTGAGGGTGGCGGCGAGCGCCGGCCCGCTGAGGTCGGCAAGGTCGCGAGTCGTCATGGGCCGAGTCTCACACACGGCCGCGCCCCCGACACCGGGTCACACGGTGTCGGGGGCGCGGCGCGTCGTCGGGAGGCCTAGCGGTGGACGCGCACCTCGGGCGTCGCCGTGGTGCCTACCGCCGTGGCCGTCGCGCTGTCGCCCTCGCCGTTCACCGTGAACGTCACGCGCTCGCCGTCGGGCGTGACGACGTCGACGGAGCCCGTGATCTCGTCCGCCTCCGGGTAGACGTCAAGGACCAGGCCGTCGAGGTAGTCGTAGTCCGGCCGGTCGGTGCGCGAGCCGCGCGCGATGACGGCCCCAGGCCGCACATACAGGGGCAGCGAGTCGAAGCCGTGGCTCTCGCGAAGCCACCGGCCACCCTCGACGCGCTCGCCGGTGATCAGCGAGGTCCACGTGCCCGAGGGCAGGTACACGTCGACGGTGCCGTCCGCGCTCATGACGGGGGCGACGAGCACCTCGGACCCGAGCATGTACTGGCGGTCCAGGTACGTGACGGCGGGGTCGTCGGGGAACTCGAAGAACATCGGCCGCGCGATGGACACTCCCGTGGCCGCAGCATCGGCCCCCGCCGCGAGCAGGTACGGCATGAGGCTGTTCTTCAGCTCCGCGAACCGGCGCGTCACCGCGACCGCCTCGTCGTCGAACGCCCACGGGACGCGGTACGAGTCCGAGCCGTGCAGGCGGGAGTGCGACGACAGCAGGCCGAACGCCACCCAGCGCTTGAACACCCCGGGATCCGGGGTGCCCTCGAAGCCGCCGATGTCGTGGCTCCAGTAGCCGAATCCGCTCGCCGCGAGGGACAGGCCGCCGCGCAGCGTCTCCGCCATCGAGGGGTAGGTCGACGTGTTGTCGCCGCCCCAGTGCACGGGGAACTGCTGGCCTCCGGCGGTCGCCGAGCGGGCGAAGAGCACCGCCTCGCCCTCACCTCGCTCCTCCTTGAGCACCTCGAACACGGCGTCGTTGTACAGCTGTGTGTAGAGGTTGTGCATCACCGTCGGGTCGGAACCGTCGTGGTACGTGACGTCGGTGGGGATGCGCTCGCCAAAGTCAGTCTTGAGCGCGTCAACCCCCTGACGCAGGAGCGTCCTGAGGCGGTCCTGGAACCACCGGCGTGCGGCGGGGTTCGTGAAGTCCACGAGCGCCATGCCCGCGACCCACAGGTCCCACTGCCACACCGTGCCGTCGGGGTTCTTCACGAAGTACCCGTGCTCGAGCCCCTCGTCGAACATCGAGGAGGCCTGGGCGATGTACGGGTTGATCCACGCGCACACCCTGAGGTCCCGCTCGTGCAGGCGCGCGAGCATGCCCTCGGGATCGGGGAAGGTGCGCTCGTCCCAGGTGAGGTTGGTCCACTCGAACTCGCGCATCCAGAAGCAGTCGAAGTGGAACACGGACAGCGGGATGTCGCGCTCGCGCATGCCGTCGATGAAGCGGTTGACAGTGGCCTCGTCGTAGTCCGTCGTGAACGAGGTCGACAGCCACAGCCCGTAGGACCAGGCGGGAACGCTCGCCGGGCGCCCCGTCAGGCGGGTGTACCGGTCGATGACGTCCTTGGGCGTCGGGCCCGCGAACACGAGGTACTCGAGCGACTGGCCGGGGACCGAGAACTGGACCCTCTCGACAGTCTCCGAGCCGACCTCGAAGGACACGTGCTCGGGGTGGTTGACCAGCACGCCGTAGCCGCGGTTGGTGAGGTAGAACGGAATGTTCTTGTAGGACTGCTCGGACGAGGTGCCGCCGTCGGCGTTCCAGATGTCGACGCTCTGACCGTTCTTCACGAGCGGCCCAAATCGCTCGCCGAGGCCGTAAACCACCTCGCCCACGCCGAGGTCGAGCTGCTCGTGCGTGTAGGCACGCGCCGGCGCGCGGCCGTCGTGCGCGACCCCGGTCTCCCCGGCGGGCTCCGCCGCCACGGCGGCATCGGCCCCGAGCACCATGTGGCCCGGGCCCTTTTCTCCCGACCCGGTCAGCCGCGTGTCGCCGTCGAAGAACTCCAGGTTCCACGGGGCTCCCGCGGTCACGACCGCACGCAGGCGACCCGCCGTGACGGTGCCCGCGGTCTCGGTGACCTCAACCTCGCCGCCACAGCCGGCATCGGCCGTCAGCGCGAACCCGGGGGAGCGGCGCACGCCGCGATGGTGGTCGATGCGCACGCGGATAACACCCTCGGCGACGGGAGCCACCGTGACCTCCAGCGCGGGAAGGTTGAGGACATTGCCTCGCGCCTGGATCTCGCGGGTGGGCGCGAGGACGTGCAGGGCCCCGTCGCGTTCCGTGAGGCGGAAGGCCTCGCGGGCGTAGAGGGCCTCGACGCCGGGGCGGCGCTGCCAGAATCCGTCGGTGAACTTCACTTCACTGCTCCTGCCGTAATGCCTCGGGTCAGCGTGCGCTGGAAGATGAGGAAGAAGATGATGGTGGGGATGATGCTGATGAGCGTGCCGGCCACGAGGGTCGTGGTGTCGGTCTGTCGCTCGCCGTTCAGCTGCTCAAGGACCAGCGGCACCGTGAGCGAGTCGGGGGAGTTCAGGAACGCCAGGGGCAGCAGGAACTCGTTCCACGTCCAGATGAAGAAGAACACCATCAGCACGCTCAGCGTGGGCTTGATGATGGGCACGATGACCGATCGCAGCGAGCGCCAGCGGGTGGCGCCGTCCATGGCCGCGGCCTCCAAGATCTCCTTGGGGAACGTTCCCAACAGACTGGACAGCAGGTAGGTGCCGAAGGCCGCCTGGATGACGGTGAACGTGATGATGACGGACCACGGGTTGGACAGCAGCCCGAGGTCGTCGTACAGCTGGAACAGCGGGTCGAACAGCATCTCCTGAGGCACCAGGTTGGCCATCAGGAAGAGCAGCACAATCCAGGTGCGGCCCTTGACGCGGCCGATGCCGATCGCGAACGAGTTCAGCACCGACAGGATCACGGCGAACACGGCCACGAGCGTCGAGATGAAGATCGAGTTCCACAGTGCGCGCGGGAAATTCTGCTCCTCCCAGAAGGTCTGGATGCCGGTGAAGTCCAGGGACTCGGGGAAGTCCAGCGGCGACGAGTTCGCGTAGTCCGCGGGCGACTTGAAGGCGTTCATGAGCAGGAGCAGCACCGGGAAGATGATGACGAGTGCTCCCACGACGGCGAGGATCATCAGGATCCACTCCGCCGGCGTGCGGGGGCGAGCCTTGTTGCGGCTCGTGGGGTCGGCGCTTGCCTTGCGGCGAGGCTTGCGGTCGGCCGATGCCTGGGCGAGGTCGGTCATGTCAGGCGTCCTTTCGCTCGGCGCGGTTTTGCACGCGGATGAAGATGACGGCGACGATGAACACGACGACCGTGACGGCGGTGGCGATGGTCGCGGCGTAGCCCTTGTCCTGGCCGTTGATGAACTCGTTGTAGGCGTAGAACGACGGCACGTAGGTGGACTTGTTGGGGCCGCCCTGGGTCAGGATGAAGACCGGGGCGAACACCTTCAGGGCAGCGATCGTGGTCGTGAGGGACACCACGAAGACCTCGGGACGAATCATCGGCAGGGTGATGGCGCGGAAGCGCTCAAACCAGTTGGCGCCGTCGAGTTCGCTGGCCTCGTACAGTTCGGGGTCGACGCGCTGCAGGGCGGCCATGAAGATCACGATGGGGTAGCCGATCTGGATCCAGATCATGAGCACCATGACCGATGCCATGGCGGTGCCGTACGAGCCGCCCAGCCAGTTGATGGTGACGTCGTCGCCAGTGATTGCGCTGAGGAACTGGTTGACCACGCCATCGGAGTTGGGCTTGAGCAGCCAGCCGAACAGCACGCCGGCGACGGCGATGGGGAGGATCTGCGGGATGTAGTACGTGGCGCGCAGGAAGCTCGAGAGCTTGCCGCCGAAGCGGCGGCCCACCACGTCGAAGAGCAGCGCGGCGATCACGAGGCCCAGCAGGGTGGGCACGATCACCATCGCGATGATGACCAGGAAGATGTTCTGGAAGGACTGCAGGAACTCGTGGTCCTGGAACAGGGCGGTCCAGTTGTCGAGGCCGGCGAACTGCTCCTCGGCGCGGCCCCCGCGCCAGTGGAAGAAACTCAGCCGCACGTTGCGCACGATGGGGTAGAAGATGATCGCGGCCATGAGGAGCAGGCCGGGAATGAAGTAGAGCCAGTAGCCCCACTTGTGGCCGCCGCGCTGGGGGATGCGCGCGGCATCGGCCGGGCTGGTGGAGCGCCGCCGGGTGGGTGTCGTCGTCATGGTGTCATTCCTCTCGGGCGCGGCCCGGGCAGGGCCCGGGCCGCGCCGGTGAGCGGGTCGGTCAGCGCAGGTCCGCGGCGTACGACTCGTAGTACTCCTCGAGCTGTGCCTCGGCGCTCGCGACGTCGTAGTCGCCGTTCACGAGGCCCTGCAGCACGGCGTTGAGGTCGCCGTAGAAGTCGGGCGTGGGCCAGTCGGGGTAGAAGGCGAGTCCGTCGCGGTCGTTGACCTCGTTGAACAGGCCGATCAGCTGCTGGGCGTCCGGGTCGGTGATGTCATCGGTGTTGGCCGCGACCGGGAGGCCGCCGGACTCGCCGAGCAGCGCCTGCACCTCGGGGCGCATGGTGACGTCGATGAAGATCCGCGCGAGGTCGGGCTCCTGCGACTCGACGGGAACCACCCACATGTTGCCGCCGGATCCGGGCGTGAGGGTGGTGTCGGGCCAGTTGGTGGTGCCGAGCTCGAAGTCGGTGATGTCCGACAGGAAGCGGCCGTACCACCAGGAGCCGGAGTAGAACATGGGGGTCTCGCCGTTGATGAACTGCAGACCCGCGTCCTCGGCGGTCATGCCCGTGATGGCGGTGTCGAGGTAGCCCGACTCGACCCAGTCCGCGATGGTCTGCGTGGCGTAGGTGATCTCCTCGCCGGTCCAGTCCACGGGCTCCGTGTACAGCTGGTAGGCGTCGACGAAGTCGCGGTCGGCCTTGCTCAGCGCCAGCTGGTACCACAGCTGGCCCAGGGGGTACTCCTGTGCCGACTCGGCGAACGGGGTGATGCCCTGGTCGGCGAAGGTGGCGGCGGCGGCCTCGATGTCGGCCATCGAGGTGGGCTCCTCGAGCCCGGCCTCCGCGAACATGTCCTTGTTGTAGTAGAGGAACACGAACTCGCCGTAGTTGGGAACGCCGTAGTAGCTGCCCGAGCCCATGACGCCGTTCTCGTCGTACTGCGCGGTCGTGGCGACCGAGTCGGACAGTGCGTCGGACCAGCCGTACTCCTCGTAGGCGTCGTCGAGGTTCTGGATGACGCCGATGGCGGCGAGCTGGCCCGCGGTGGCGTTCCCCTTGTTGTACTCGGACACGTCGGGGGCGTCGCCGGAGTCGAAGAGCTGCTCGGCCGAGGTGCGAAGGTCCTCGAAGGCGGTGGTCTCGAGGTTGACCTCGGCGCCGGTCTCCTCCTCGAAGATCTCGATGGCCTTGTCCCACGCGATGCCCATTGCGGAGTCGGCGCCCTCGTAGTGGAGGACGTTGAGGGTGTGGCCGGACCAGTCGCCGTCCTCGGGGACGTCGCCGCCCCCGTCGCCTCCGGAGGAGCACGCCGTGAGGGCGATGAGTGCGCCGGCTGCGCCCAGCGCGCCGGTGTAGCGGATACGGGTATTCATGCGGGTTCTACCTCCTTGTAGTGGCCGCGGGGGCCGGGTGCGATGTCTTTCGAAGCGCTTCGAAAGTGGGGTGGGCAAGAGTGAGGGCGCCGGCGGCGGCCTCACACCTCTGAGGGCCGAGTTGTCGCGTGGACCACAGAGCCGCGAGTGATGTAGGTCGGCGGGAGCAGGGTCGTCTCGGGCGCGACGAACCCGTCGTCGATGATGCGCGCGAGGAGGTCGACGGCGGCAGAGCACGAGGCGCTGGCGTCGAGCGGGATGGTGTCGAAGGGAACGGTGAAGCGGGCAGTAGAGAAGGTGACGCCTGCGGCGATGACGCTGACGTCGCCCGGCACTGTGCGGCCGTGCTCGACGAGCGCGGCGGTGACGGATGACGCCACCTCGGCTGTCGTGTTGAGCACGAGCCCGTCGAGATCGGGCTGGGCCTCCAGGAGCGCGGCGACGGCCTCGTGCGCCCGGTGAAACTCGGGGTGCGCCACGGGTGCCTCCAGCCCCACCTCCCGCGCGTGGTCCACGAAGCCCTCGCGGAACCTCAGCGGAAAGTTGGACTCGCGGCGCATCGTCTCCAGCGGGTGCGACACGAGGCCGATGTTGCGGCGTCCGGCCACGAGCAGCGCGTCGATGGCGTCGCGCGCCGCCGCGGCGAAGTCGAGGTCCACGCACACGAGGCCGGTGGTGTCGGCCGGAATGCCGATGAATACCGTGGGGCAGGCGATGTCGCGCGCGAGCTGGGCACGCTCGTCGTGCGCGTCGACGTCGAGGACGACGATGCCGTCGGCGAGCGCCGTGCCGGCCGAGCGGCGCATGCCCTCGCTCGCGTCGGTGTCGACGAGCAGGAGGGTGTCGTAGTCGTGAAGGCGCGCGGCCTTCGTCACCTCCATGGCAAACACCATGTGCGCGCTGTGATCGGTGTCGGGGTGGAGCGGGGCGGTGACAGCGAGGATGTGGGAGCGGTTGGCGGCGAGCATGCGGGCCGAGGCGTGGGGGAGATACCCCAGGGCGGCGGCGGCGGCGAGCACTCGCTCGCGCGTCTCGGCCTTCAGCGATCGCTTGCCGGAGAGTGCATAGGACACGGTCGAGATGCTGACGCCCGCCTCGCGGGCGACATCCTGAATCGTGGCCATCGTGACTCCGTCGTCTGATCGTGCTGCATTTCGAAGCGCTTCGAAGAGCGCGTCCCGACGACCATAAGTTGCCTGCGACAACTTAGCAAGGGGGGTAGCGATGATTTACCGTTTTGTGACCTTGGCGCCGGTACACACCCCGGACGGCAGAGGGCCCCGCAACCATCGTGGTCGCGGGGCCCTCCGCCATGCCTGTGGTCGGTTTAGCGGCCGGGCTTGGGGTTGGTCTCGACGGTCTTGCCCGGGTCGCGCTCCACGATGTCGCCGAGCGCCTCGTCGATCCTGGCCATCGCCTCGGCGGGGATCTCGACGCCGGACGCCTTCGCGTTCTCGTAGACCTGCTCCGGTCGGGAGGCGCCGATGATCGCCGCAGACACGTTGGGGTTCTGCAGCACCCACGCCAGCGCGAGCTGCGCCATGGTGAGGTCGAGCTCTTCGGCGACGGGCGCGAGCGCCTGCACCCGCGTGAGGACGTCGTCGTTCATGAACCGCTGAATCATGTTCGCGCCGCCCTTCTCGTCGGTGGCGCGCGAGCCGGCGGGCGGCTCCTGGCCGGGCTTGTACTTGCCGGTCAGCACGCCCTGGGCGACGGGGGACCACACGATCTGCCCCAGGCCGGCCTCGACCGAGGCGGGGATCACCTCGTCCTCAATGACGCGCCACAGCATCGAGTACTGGGGCTGCGAGGACACGAGCGGGATGCGCAGCTCGCGGGCGAGGGCGGCGGCCTCGCGAATCTGGCTCGCCGTCCACTCGGAAACGCCGATGTAGTGCGCCTTTCCCGCATGGACCACGTCGGCGAAGGCGGACATGGTCTCCTCGAGCGGCGTGTCGTGGTCGTAGCGGTGTGCCTGGTAGACGTCCACGTAGTCGGTCTTGAGGCGGCGCAGCGAGCCGTTGATGGACTCGAGGATGTGCTTGCGCGACAGCCCCATGTCGTTGGCACCCTTGGGCCCGGTGGGCCAGTAAACCTTGGTGAAGATCTCCAGGCTCTCGCGGCGCTCGCCGGCGAGGATCTCGCCCAGCACCGTCTCCGCGGCGGTGTTGGCATAGACGTCGGCAGTGTCAAACGAGGTGATGCCCACGTCGAGTGCCGCCTTGACGCAGGCAGCCGCCTGCTCGTTCTCGACCTGCGAGCCGTGGGTGAGCCAGTTGCCGTAGACGAGTTCGGTGATCTTCAGTCCTGAGTTGCCCAGGTAGCGGTAGTTGACCATGCCGTCACCCTAACGCGGCGATGGCCCGCCGCCCCGGGTGGGGCGACGGGCCATCGGCCATGAAAGACGGCGCGTCAGACGGGGAACTCGCCGCGTGCCACCTTGGGGCGGGGAACGCGGAAGCGGCGCATGTTGAGCGCGCGCGAGATGACGTAGAAAGTCCAGCCGCGGGGCATCCGCGAGGCGCCGAACTTCTCGATGAAGCGCTTCTTCATGCGGCGCACCATGACGAACGTCTCAACGGCTGCGGCGAGCACGAGGACGTAGAAGATGAGCACCATGAGGCCGCCCAGGGCGCCGAACTGGCCCATGAACAGCGACAGGATCACGAAGATGATCGCGACGGGGAGCAGGAACTCGCCCATCGACCAGCGCGCGTCCACGTAGTCGCGCAGCCAGCGACGCTCGGGGCCCCGGTGCTCGAGCGGCATGTTGCGCTCGTCGCCCTCGCGCATCGCCTGGTACTCCTTGTCGCGCTGGACCCGCATCTTCTCGCGGTCGGCCTTCTTGGCCGCCTTGGGGTCGTCGAACAGCGTGCGACGGTTCGCGGCCTCCTGGTCCTTGCGCTTGGGGGTGGGGCGGCCCTTCTTGTCGGAGGGCGCGGCGATCGTCGAGTCGTCAGCGGGGACCTCGACGGTGGAGTCGTCGCTGGGGGTCTTGTCAGTCATGGGTTCCTTGCAGGCGGCCGATGCGGGCGCCGGGTCAGTTCTTGGGTGCGGTGATGCCGGGCAGCGCCAGCATCTGGTCGAGGGCCACCTTGGCCTCGGCCTGGGTCTGGGGGTCGACGACGATGCGGTTGGGCACCTCGCCAGCGACGAGCGACTCGAGAGCCCACACGAGGTGGGGAAGGTCGATGCGGTTCATCGTCGAGCAGAAGCACACCGTGTCCTCGAGGAAGTGGATCTCCTTGTCGGTGTGCTGATTAGCGAGCCTACGCACCAGGTTGAGCTCGGTGCCGATGACCCACGTGGACCCGGGCTCGGCCGCGTCGAGCGCCTGGATGATGTACTCGGTGGAGCCCACGTAGTCGGCGGCACGGACCACGTCGTTGGTGCACTCGGGGTGCACGATCACGTTGATGCCTGGCACCTTGGCGCGGGCGCTGTCCACGTTCTCCTTGCGGAAGCGTCCGTGGACCGAGCAGTGGCCGCGCCACAGGATGATGCGCGCCGCCTCCAACTGCTCGCGGGTGTTGCCGCCGAGCGGCTTGCGCGGGTCGTAGACCACGCAGTCGTCAAGGCTGTAGCCGAGCTTCTCGACGGCGGTGTTGCGGCCAAGGTGCTGGTCGGGAAGGAACAGCACCTTGCCGTCGCCGTCCACGCCGCCCACCTGGTCGTAGGCCCAGCGCAGCGCGACCTCGGCGTTGGACGAGGTGCACACCACGCCGGAGTTGCGGCCGCAGAATGCCTTGATCGCGGCGGTCGAGTTCATGTAGGTGACCGGCACGGTGCGGTCGGCGATGCCGGCCTCGCGCAGCTGGTCCCACGCGTCCTCGACCTGGTTGATGTTCGCCATGTCGGCCATCGAGCAGCCCGCGGCCATGTCGGGAAGCACCACCTGCTGCTCGTCCGAGGTGAGGATGTCGGCTGACTCCGCCATGAAGTGGACGCCGCAGAACACGATGTACTCGGCCTCGGGCCTGGCGGCCGCCTCGCGGGCGAGCTTGAAGGAGTCGCCGGTCACGTCGGCGAACTGGATCACCTCGTCACGCTGATAGTGGTGACCGAGGATGAAGACGCGGTCGCCCAGCGCCTCCTTTGCGGCGCGTGCGCGCGCGACGAGGTCGGGGTCCGAGGCGGATGGGAGGTCACCGGGGCAGTCGACGCCACGCTCCGAGAGCGGGTCGCGGCGGTTGCCCAGGAGCAGGAGCGCCGGAGACTGAGTGGGCTCGGAGAACGTCGTGCTCATACGCACATTGTGGCACGGTCGCCAGGGCACACTAGAGGCCATGCAGATCCTGGTCCTGACCGAAGACTGGCCCGGCGTTCCGGCGGCGCGCGCGGCGGCGCTGGCCCGCGAATCCTGGGCACGGGTAAACCCCGCGGTCGAGGTGACGGCCCTCGCCCTGGGCGGCGGCTCCGCCCGCACGGCCGATGCATGGGAGGGCGAACGCACCGCAGTCGCCGGGGTCGAGGTGGTGTCGGTCGCGGGCGCGACACTCGTGGCGCCCGCGGAGGGCGCGACAAGGTGGGACCCCGATGCTCTCGGTGGTGCGCTGCGGCACCTCGCCGCGGCGCATCACGCGGGACCCGTGCTCGTCCCCGTCGGCGACGACGCTCCCGCGGGCGACGCCACCACCCTGTGGGCCGGCGACGTGGTCGCGATGCGTGAGGCGGTGCGTGGTCTCGATATCCAGGTGCTCATCGCCGCCGACCGACCGCTCGTGGGATTCCATGGCATGTCGAACGCTGTGCGCGACGGGCGGGAGTCCGATGCGGCACTCGCCGTCGCCGCGCAGGCGCAGGAGGAGAGGTGGAGCGCTGTGGCGCGTGCCACCGATCCCGCCGCGCGCTCCTCACTCGTCGGCCCGGCCCGGCTGTCCGATGCGCCCGGCACCGGCGCCGCCGGTGGTCTTGCGTATTGCCTCGCCGCCGTCGGCGCGCACCTGACCCAGGCATCGGCTCGCCTCGCCAGCCTCGCGGGGGCTGACGCGACCGAGGCCGACGTGGTGGTGTCCGTTGGAGGAGAGCTCACGCCCAGGACGCTCGACCACGGCATCGTCCCCGCCGCGAGCAGGCTGGCAGGCCAGCGCGCCGTGCCGTGCGTCGTGGTCGCGCCCCAGGTGCACGTGGGGCGCCGCGACCTCATGGCGGCCGGCGTGGTGGGCTCCCACGAGGGTGAGCCGGGCGAGGCAGGGCTGTCGTCGCAACTCGAGCGCGTCGCGCACACGTGGACGCCGGTGCGCTGACCCCCACGGCATCGGCCACGGATAGTGGCGCTTTCAACGATTCGGCGTAGGCTAGTGCGCACCGACAAGAGAGAGGAGGCGGCATATGACTGACACCGCTGTTGAGGTTCCGACTCACGGAGTGGTCATCACCGACGCCGCCGCTGGCAAGGTGAAGAGCCTGCTCAAGCAGGAGGGTCGTGACGACCTCCGTCTGCGCCTTGCGGTGCAGCCGGGTGGCTGCTCCGGCCTCATCTACCAGCTGTACTTCGACGAGCGCATGCTCGACGGGGACGCGGTCAAGGAGCACGAGGGCGTCGAGGTGGTCGTGGACAAGATGTCCGTGCCCTATCTCGATGGCGCGACGATCGACTTCGCGGACACGATCGAGAAGCAGGGCTTCACGATCGACAACCCGAACGCGTCGAGCTCCTGCGCGTGTGGAGACTCCTTCGCCTGAGTCGACGACCGATACTGCGCGAACGGGCGGTGCGGGCCTTGCGGCCCCGCCGCCCGTTCTGCTGTCTCAGGCCGTCATCGACTGACGGACCTGTTCCACCACCCTGGGCAGCACCGCGAGGAAACGGTCCACGTCCGCCTCGGTCACCCCGGGGTGAAGACCGATGCGCAGGTTGCCGTGGGTAAGGGCGCCCATGGCGGCGAGCACGTGACTGGGCTCGAACGCCGCCTTCCCACAGGCGGAGCCGGACCCGACGGCGATGCCCTCGCGGTCCAGACGCGTCACGAGCGGCTCGCCGTCCAGATAAAGAAAGGCGGCCGTCAGCAGGTGGGGGAGGCGTTCCACGGCGTCGCCGACGAGGTGCACACCCTCGACCCGCGCGAGCCCCGCCCGCATGCGGTCGACGAGAGCGTGTTGTCGGCGCGCCTCGGCCTCCATTCCCTCGAGCATTTCCTGGAGGGCGACTGCCGCGGCCAGCGCGAGGGGCACCGAGACGCCGCCCGGCGCCCACGGGTCGGAGCCCTCGGGCCAGTGGGGGAGCCAGCGGGTGCGGGGGCCCAGCGCGATGACGCCGAGGCCTGCCGGTGCTCCCCAGTCGGCGGGATCCGCGATGAGCGCGTCCCAGCGCTCGGGGGCCGGCACGTGGCCGATCGTGGCCGTCGCGTCGACGACCAGCGGGACCCCGGCGGGCTCGGTGATGTCCGCGACGGCGTCCAGCCGCTGGAGGGTGCCGATCTCGTGGTTGCCATGCTGCAGCGCGATGAGGGCCGTACCGGGGTGCGTGGCGCCCTGCCGCACGGCATCGATGTCGACGTGGCCGTCGGCGTCGACGGGGTAGCGGTCGACCGCACCGGGCGCGAGGAAGTCGGCGGTGTCGAGAACGAGGTCCCGTTCGATGGTCGACACGCCGATGCGATCGCGTCCCCGGCGAGCCGTAAAGACCCCCGTGAGCAGGCGTTCGACGGCGAAGGGAACGGACGAGGCGAGGTGCACGTTGTCACGGTGGACACCCCACGCTTCGGCGATGGCCTCGCGGGCCCCGTCGACAAGCGCCCTGGCACGGCGCGACTCGGCCGTCAGACGCGCCGGATCGGCCCAGCCATCCGCAAGTCCGGCCCGCAGCGCATCGGCCGTACGAGGGGTGACGGGGGCGCGGCCCCCGGCGTCAAGGAAGAGGCGCTGCGCTGGCATGCCCTCACGGTATCGCGCGCTAGACTGCCCGTGTGTCCCACGAACTACGTCCCCGCATGCCCAGAAAAGCCGTCATGGGTGCCGGCGCGGCGGCCGCGGTCCTCCTGCTCTCGGGGTGTTCCCAGGGCATCGAGAACGGCGCGCTTCCCTCGACTCCGGAGATCACCAATCAGACCGGCCGCGTCATCGACCTGTGGAACGGCTCCTGGATCGCCGCGCTCATCGTCGGCGTCATCACCTGGGGTCTGATCCTCTGGTGCGTCGCCGTCTACCGCAAGCGCAAGGGCGACAACAAGCTTCCCGTCCAGACCAGGGTGAACCTGCCCCTCGAGCTGATGTACACCATCGTGCCGATCATCGCGATCGGCGTGCTGTTCAAGTACACCGCCGAGGACATCTCGTTCCTCACGGACACCTCCGCCGACGCCGACATCGAGATTCAGGTGGTCGGTAAGCAGTGGAGCTGGGACTTCAACTACCTGACGGACGACGTGTTCGACCCGGGTGTGCAGGCTCAGCTCACGGGCGAGGAGGGCGTCGAGGAGACTCTCCCGACCCTGTACCTGCCCGTCAACGAGACGGTGCACTTCTACCTCAACTCGCGCGACGTCATCCACTCGTTCTGGATCCCCGCGTTCCTCTACAAGGAGGACACGGTCCCCGGTCGCACCAACGAGTGGCAGGTGACTCCCACCAAGACCGGTACCTATCAGGGCAAGTGCGCCGAGCTGTGCGGCGAGTACCACGCCTCCATGCTCTTCAACGTGAAGGTCGTGGAGCGCGACGAGTACGACGCGTACATGGAGGAGCTGCGCGACAAGGGCTACGAGGGTGCCTTGGGCCTCGAGTACAGCCGCGACCAGGTGGTCGAGTTCACCACCGAGCACGGGGAGACTGAGTAATGGCCACGGCCACGTATGAGACCGAGCGCGACCTCACCGAGGCACCCGCGCCGACCGCAGCCCCCGCCCGCTCGGGGTCCATCGTCATCAAGTGGATCACCTCCACCGACCACAAGACGATCGGGTACATGTACCTGATCACGTCGTTCATGTTCTTCATCATCGGCGGCGTGCTTGCGCTGCTGATCCGTGCCGAGTTGTTTGCGCCCGGCATGCAGGTGGTGCAGTCGGCGGAGCAGTACAACCAGCTGTTCACAATGCACGGCACGATCATGCTGCTGCTGTTCGCGACGCCGCTGTTCGCCGGTTTCGCCAACGTCATCACCCCGCTGCAGATCGGTGCGCCCGACGTCGCGTTCCCGCGTCTGAACATGTTCGCGTACTGGCTGTACCTCTTCGGCGGTGTCATCGCCGTCGCCGGCTTCTTCACGCCGCAGGGTGCCGCGTCGTTCGGATGGTTCGCCTACTCGCCGCTGTCCAACGCCGTGTACTCGCCCGGCGTGGGTGGAAACCTGTGGGTCTTCGGCCTCGCGCTCGGTGGCTTCGGCACCATCCTCGGTGCGGTGAACTTCATCACCACCATCGTCACCATGCGTGCGCCCGGCATGACGATGTTCCGCATGCCGATCTTCACGTGGAACATCCTCGTGACCTCGATGCTGGTCCTGCTGGCCTTCCCGCCGCTGGCCTCGGCCCTGTTCGCGCTCGGCTCGGACCGCGTCCTTCACTCGCAGGTGTTCAACCCGGACAACGGCGGCGCCATCCTGTGGCAGCACCTGTTCTGGTTCTTCGGGCACCCCGAGGTCTACATCATCGCCCTGCCGTTCTTCGGCATCATCACGGAGATCCTCCCCGTCTTCTCGCGCAAGCCGCTGTTCGGTTATCACGGCCTGGTCTACGCGACGATCGCGATTGCGGCGCTGTCCGTGACCGTGTGGGCACACCACATGTACGTCACCGGCGCGGTCCTGCTGCCGTTCTTCTCGTTCATGACGATGCTGATCGCGGTGCCGACAGGCGTGAAATTCTTCAACTGGATCGGCACGATGTGGCGAGGGAAGCTCACCTTTGAGACCCCGATGCTGTGGACCATCGGCTTCCTCATCACCTTCCTCTTCGGCGGCCTCACCGGCATCATCCTGTCGGCCCCGCCGCTGGACTTCCCGATCTCGGACTCCTACTTCGTGGTCGCCCACTTCCACTACGTGGTGTTCGGCACCGTCGTGTTCGCGATGTTCGCCGGCTTCTACTTCTGGTGGCCCAAGTTCACGGGCAAGATGCTCAACGAGCGCTGGGGCAAGGTGCACTTCTGGCTGCTGTTCGTCGGCTTCCACACCACGTTCCTCATCCAGCACTGGCTGGGCGCCTCCGGCATGGCGCGACGCTACGTCGACTACATGCCCGAGGACGGCTTCACCTGGATGAACCAGGTGTCGACCGTGGGCTCCGTGATCCTCGCGCTGTCGACCCTGCCGTTCTTCTGGAACGTGTACATCACCGCGAAGCGTGCGCCCAAGGTCACCGTCGACGACCCGTGGGGCTACGGCAACTCGCTCGAGTGGGCCACCTCGTGCCCCCCACCGCGCCACAACTTCGTGTCGATCCCGCGCATCCGTTCGGAGCGTCCCGCGTTCGACCTCCACCACCCGGAGGCCGCCGCACGCGACCACGCGTCGGCGCACCACGCCCCCGTGGACGCCGCCCCCGTCTCGAAGGAGTCCTGACCCATGCGTCTTGAAGCCAACATCTTCACGCTACCGTCGCTCTTCTTCCTCGTGGCGGGAACGGCCTACGGCATCTTCACCGGCTGGTCGGAGTGGGTGGGTCTCACCTGCATCCTGCTGACCTTCGGCATGTTCATCATGGTGGGCATCTACTTCAAGATGCTCGCCAAGCGTCACGGTATGCGCGCCGAGGACGACAACGACGGCGAGATCTCGCAGCTGTCCGGAGAGCAGGGTGTGTACGCGCCGTGGAGCTGGTGGCCGCTGCCGCTGGCCCTCGGAGGCGCCCTCGCCTTCACCGCGATGGCCGTGGGCTGGTGGCTCATGGTTCCCGCCGCCGTCATCGGCGTCGTGGGCCTGTGTGGCTGGGTGATGGAGTTCTCCACCGGCCGCCACGCGCACTAACTCTCAGCATCGACGAAGGCCCGTCTCCCCACGAGGGGAGGCGGGCCTTCGTCATGTCCTCTCGTCCTTCACCCGCCTGCCACCCGCCCCGCTCCCACCCCCACCGTGACCGTCGCAAATGGCCACATTTGCGGCACTCAACGCGCGTTCGAGCCGCAAATGTGGCCATTTGCGGCCGGAGCGGAGGGGGCGTGGTGGCGTGGTGGCGGCACCGCGGACGAGCTAGCGCTTGTCTCGCTGCATGAGCCCCGCGACGCCGACCAGGCGCGCGATGACGACCGCCACGAACAGTGGCCCCACCACGGCCTCGGCGGCGGCCAGGGAGCGTGCCCACGGCCCGACGGGGACGATGTCGCCGAAGCCCAGGGTGGCGAGCGTGACGAAGCTCGCGTAGACCATGTCCTGCCACCCGAGGTCCTCACCGGTCGACAGCGCGACCCAGGAGCCCGGGTCGAGCAGCACCTGCAGGCCCGTGAAGGCCGCGAAGACGCCGCCGATGAGGAGATACGCGCTGAGGGCTATGAGCAGCATGTCGGTGGTGCGCAGGTCCGCAGGGGGCCTCAACAGCGCGTCTCCGAGGGTGACGAGGAGAGCGGCCTGCAGCACCCCGATGCCGCTGACCAGAATCGCCTGGGCGGCGGTCGAATCCTGGTGCAGGACAAACCACAGTCCGGCGGCTCCCATCACCACAGAAGCGCCGATGAGCAGCCGGTGCTGCGCGGCATTGGGCGCGAAGCGCGTGACGGCGACCGCGATCAACGCGATGTACACGGCGACGTAGACCGCGGCCCACCCATGGCCCCGCAGCGTGAGGGGCGCGCCAAACTGCGCAACCGTCAGGACGATCAGCAGGGCCGCCAGGTGCCGTCGGGACGGAGCCGCGGGGGAGTCGGTCATAGTCACGCAATCTAGCGGCAGCATGTGCCCGGACGCGCGAAGGGCGGGTCACCCCTCGGGGTGACCCGCCCTTCGCGGTGGTCGCGTGGCGATTACTGGACGATGAGGCCCTGGGTCGCGGTCGCGGTGATGAAGCGCTGCTGGACGTTGGCCCAGTCCACGACGTTCCACCACGCCTTGACATAGTCGGCCTTCACGTTCTTGTACTGGAGGTAGAACGCGTGCTCCCACATGTCGAGCATGAGCAGCGGGATGAGGCCGACGGGGACGTTGCCCTGCTGGTCGTAGAGCTGGACGATGATGAGCTTCTTGCCGATGGTGTCCCAGGCGAGGATCGACCAACCCGAGCCCATGATGGTCATGGCGTTGTTGGTGAAGTGAGCCTGGAAGCCGTCGAACGAGCCGAAGTGCTCGTCGATCGCAGCGGCGAGCTCGCCGGTGGGCTTGTCGCCGCCCTCGGGGGAGAGGTTGGTCCAGAAGATCGAGTGGTTGGTGTGGCCACCGAGGTTGAAGGCGAGGGCCTTCTCGAGGCCAGCGATGGCGCCGAAGTCGCCTGACTCGCGCGCGGCGGCCATCTTCTCCAGTGCGGTGTTGGCGCCCGCGACGTAGGCGGCGTGGTGCTTGCTGTGGTGCAGCTCCATGATTTCGCCGGCGATGTGGGGGTCAAGTGCGCCGTAGTCGTAGCTCAGATCGGGCAGCGTGTAGTCAGCCATGCTTCCTCCTGCTCAGGGCGCGGCGGTGGCCGCGCTGGTATTTCCGGGGTACGGGTCGAGCCTATCGCCGTCGACGCGGCGACGGGCACCGATGCCCGGGTGTGTCAACGCCGGGCGAGGCTCACGGATTCCTCCTCATGCGTGCCGGGTGCGAGTGGGCCGGATGAACGACGAGGGCGGCACCCCCGTGGTGGGGATGCCGCCCTCGTGTGCGGTGCGGGGAGGGCTACTTAGCCTCGTCCTCGACCTTGTTCCACTCGCCGGTGAGGCGCTCGTCGGCGTCCTTCGCATCGGCGGCCTGGATGTCGGCCTCGGCGTTGCCGTGACCGTGGTGGTGCTGAGCCTCGTCGTACTCCGCCTTGGTGACGGGCGAGATGCGCTCCTCGTAGTAGAAGCGCGACAGGGCCTGCTTGAAGCGGTCCCAGCGGTAGCCCTTGCGGCGCACACCGTTCTCGTTGTACTCCGGCGCCACCTCGAGCGGGGCGATGTCGTCGTGCGAGACGCGCAGCCACACCTCCTGCTCGTCCAGCGGGCTGTGAACCTCGATGTACTCGCCGTTCTCGTGGCGGACGATGGTGCCCGTCTCGTGTCCGTGGAGCACCAGCTCGCGGTCCTTGCGCTGAAGGCCCATGCAGATGCGCTTGGTGACCCAGAACATGATCGGGGGCAGGATGAAGATCGCCCACTGGAAGAAGATCGTGAGGTCGTTGAGCGACAGGTGGAACAGCGTCGCGACGATGTCGTTCGATCCCTCGAGCACCAGGATCACATAGAAGGTGATGGTGGCGACGCCGATGCCCGTACGGACCGGGACGTTGCGAGGACGGTCGAGGACGTGCTTCTCGCCGCGGTCGCCGGTGGCCCACTTCTCGATCCACGGGTACATCGCGATGAATCCGAAGAACAGTCCGGGCATGATCAGCGCGGGCAGGAGGATGTTCATCGACAGGGTGTAGCCGAAGATCTCCCACTCCATCGGGATGCCGAACAGCCAGCCGGGCATGAGGCGCAGGGCGCCGTCGACGAACAGGATGTACCAGTCGGGCTGGGTTCCCGCGGAGACGGGGGACGGGTCGTAGGGGCCGTAGTTCCACACCGGGTTGATGGTGAAGACCGCAGCCACCAGGGCGATGATGCCGAAGACGACGAAGAAGAAGCCGCCGGCCTTCGCGGTGTAGACGGGGAACAGGGGCAGGCCGACCACGTTGCGGTCGGTCTTGCCGCCGCCCGGGTACTGGGTGTGCTTGTGCAGGAACACCAGGAACAGGTGCACAGCGATCAGCGCCAGGATCAGGCCGGGAACCAGCAGGATGTGCGCGGTGAACAGGCGGGGAATGATGTCGCCACCCGGGTACTCGCCGCCGAACAGCCAGTAGGACGTGTACGAGCCGATGATCGGGATCGACTTCACGACGCCGTCGATGATGCGCAGGCCGTTGCCGGACAGCACGTCATCGGGAAGCGAGTAGCCGGTGAAGCCGGCCGCGAGGCCGAGGACCATGAGCGTGAAGCCGACGAGCCAGTTGAGCTCGCGGGGCTTACGGAACGCGCCGGTGAAGAACACGCGGCACATGTGGGTCATGATCGCGGCGAGGAACAGCAGCGCCGACCAGTGGTGAATCTGGCGAATCAGCAGGCCGCCGGGGACCTCGAAGGAGATCTTGAGGGTCGAGGCAAAGGCCTCGGTCATCGAGACGCCGTGCATGGTCTCGAAGGCGCCCTCGTAGTGGACCTCGGTCATCGACGGCACAAAGAAGGCCGTGAGGAAGACACCCGAGAGCAGCAGGACCACGAACGAGTACAGGGCGATCTCGCCCAGCATGAACGACCAGTGGTCGGGGAAGAGCTTGCGCGCGAAGAACTTGACGAAGCCGCCGATCGAGGTGCGATCGTCGACAAAGTTCGCGGTGCCGCCTGCGGCGTTGTTCAGCTTGGTGCCCATCAGTGGCTCTCCTCCTCGACGGACGTGGCCTCGGTGGTCGAGTCACCCTTGAGGCGCGTCCAGTACGACGGACCCACGGGCTCGTCGAAGTCGTTCTGCGCGACGATGTAGCCATCGTCATCCACCGAGATGGGCAGCTGCGGCAGGGGGCGCTTGGCGGGGCCGAAGACGACCTTGGCGCCGTCCGAGACGTCGAAGGTCGACTGGTGGCACGGGCACAGCAGGTGGTGCGTCTGCTGCTCGTACAGGGCCACGGGGCAACCGACGTGCGTGCAGATCTTGGAGTACGCGATGACGCCGTCGAACGACCAGTCCTCGCGGCCCTCCTGGATCTTGAGGTCCTCGGGGTTGAGGCGCAGCAGCAGGACGACGGCCTTGGCCTTCTCCGCCATCTTCTCGTGGTGCTCGAGGTCGTTGAGGCCCTCGGGAATCACGTGGAAGACGGAGCCGATGGTGACGTCGGCTGCCTTGATGGGCGAGCCATCGGGGTCGCGGGTCAGGCGTACACCGGGGCCCCACATGGTGTGGCGGAACTTGGAGATGTTCCAGTCCGAGCCCATGTTGCCGATCTGCGGCACGAGCACCGACAGGGGAGCGATCGCGAGGGCGGTGATGAGCGAACCCTTAAGCAGGCTGCGGCGCTTGACGCCGGTGCCCGCCTCGTCGGGGGTGCCGAGGCCGGAGTCGGTGACGCCGTCCTTGAGGTTCTGGATGGCAGCTTCGCGGTTCTCGTCGGACGTGCGCAGCGCGTGGCGCTCCTCGACCATCTCGTGGTCGCGCATGAGGGTCTTGGCCCAGTGAATGGCGCCGAAACCGATGCCGACCATGGCGAGGAACACGCCAATGCCGATCCACAGGTTCATGCGGTGGACCGCGTCGACGTCGCTGCCATCGCCCGCGTCGAGGCCGAAGTAGGCCCAGATCGCGATGATGGTGCCCAGCGCCGACAGGCCGAACAGGGCGGCGACCTGGCGCTCGGCGCGACGGTCGGCCTTGGGCTCGACGTCCGCGCGACGGGGACGGTGGTGCGCGAGTCCGGGGTCCGTAAACCCGTTCTTCGTCACGGGCTCTTCTTCGTGGTGCTCAGGGGTGCTCATGAGGAACGTGCTCCAACCCAGACGGTAGCGCCGATGATCAGGCCGAGGAGGACCAGCCAGGCCCAGAAGCCCTCGGAGACGGGGCCGATGGCGCCCAGCGACAGGCCGCCGGGGGAACCCTCCTGCTGGGCCGTGAGGTAGGCGATGACGTCGCGCTTGTTCTCGGGCGTGATGTTGGCGTCGTTGAAGACCGGCATCGACTGCGGGCCGGTCAGCATGGCCTCGTAGATGTGGGTGGGGGTGGTCTCGAGCAGCGAGGGCGCGTACTTGCCCTGCGTCAGGGCGCCGCCTCCACCGATCGAGCCGTGGCACATCGCGCAGTTGGTGCGGAACACCTCCATGCCGTTGGCGGCGTCGCCCAGCGAGGCGTCGACCTGCTCAGCGGTCGGGACGGCGGGGCCTGCACCGAGCGAGGAGACCCACGCGGCGAGCTGGTCGATCTCGTCCTGGGTGAACTGCGCCTTCTTGGCGATGGCCTGCGGACCGGAGGCCTGCATCGGCATACGACCGGTGCCGACCTGGAAGTCGACGGCCGCGGCACCCACGCCGACGAGCGACGGCGCGACGCCGTCCTGACCCTCGGCGTCGAGGCCGTGGCAGGACGCGCAGTTCGCGGCGAAGAGGGCCTCGCCGGTCGCGATGTCGTCGGCCGATGCGGTCTCGGTTGCGGCCGCGGTGGAAGGCGCGGCGATGGCCGCCACGCCGGTGATCAGAGCGAGCAGCGCGAGCACCAGCAGCAGCGGTGCTGCTTTGTGGTGGCGCCTGCGAGCGATTGCGTGCATCGGGATTCCCTTACTGAACCAGGTAGATCACGGCGAACAGGGCGATCCAGACGACGTCGACGAAGTGCCAGTAGTAGGACACGACGATCGCCGTGGTCGCCTCGTGCGTGCCGTACTTCTTCGCGGCGAACGAGCGCGCGAGCACGAACAGCATGGCGATGAGTCCACCGACGACGTGCAGGCCGTGGAAGCCGGTCGTGAGGTAGAACACCGACCCGTACGGGCTCGACGAAATGGTGAGTCCCTCGGACACGAGCATCGCGTACTCGTAGACCTGGCCGGCGACAAAGACCGAGCCCATGATGAACGTCAGGACAAACCACTCGTGCATGCCCCACGACTTCACGTTCCAGAAGGAACCGGTGCGGCGGCGCTGGTAGCGCTCGGCCGCCCACACGCCAGCCTGGGCGGTGAAGGAGGACAGCACCAGCACGGTGGTGTTCGCGAGAGCGAAGGGGACGTTCAGGAGCTCCGTCTTATCGGCCCAGACCTCGGGCACCTGAGCACGCAGCGTGAAGTACATCGCGAAGAGACCCGCGAAGAACATCAGCTCCGAACTGAGCCAGACGATCGTGCCGACGGCTACCTGGTTAGGGCGCGTGGCATGGATGGGTGACGGCATAGTCGTCGCTTGGGACATAGGTCCCATTAAAGCGCAAGAAAGAGGCCGCGGGCGCCAGGTGGGGCTGCCTGTCGCGGCTCTCGAAGGGGTTAACGAACGACCTTCTCGGAACGTGCCAGAATGGCCACCATGAGTGACGTGGCCAAGCACGAAGAATCTGCCGCGACGCCGTCCAAGGCGCGCATCCTTGTCTACAGCGACGACCGCAACGTGCGGGAGAAGGTGCGCTTCGCGGTCGGGTCGTCCACGCACGGCCGTCCCGTCGACTGGCACGAGACCGCGACGCACGCCGCCGTGATCGAGGCAGTCGAGACGCAGCGCTTCGACCTGCTCATCCTCGACGGCGAGGCCGCGAAGGTGGGCGGCATGGGCATCTGCCGCCAGATCAAGAAGGAAATCTTCGACGCGCCCCCGGTCCTGCTCCTGGTGGGTCGTCCCGCCGATGCGTGGCTCGCGACCTGGTCCGAGGCGGAAGCCGCCGTGGCCCACCCGCTCGACCCCTTCGTGGTCCGTGACGCCGTCGACGCGTTCTTTGCGCCCGCCGCGCAGAACTCCTGATTCCCTCATCCCGCCCCTGACCTAACTACGGAGGCGCCGTGGCCGCGCTGCAGGAACTGCTGTCCCGACTCGTCGAGCATGAGGACCTGACCGCGGAGGAGACGGCCGCGGTGATGGACGACATCCTCACCGACTCGGCGTCGCCCGTGGCGATGGGGGCGTTCCTCGCGGCCCTGCGAGTCAAGCGGGAGACGCCCACGGAGGTGGCCGGCCTTGCCGCGGCGATGCTGCGGCATGCGCTGCGCTTCGAAGTGCCCGGTCGCACCGTCGACATCGTGGGCACGGGTGGCGACGGGTTCTCGACCGTCAACATCTCGACAATGTCGTCGCTCGTGATGGCGGGTGCCGGCCTGACCGTGGTCAAGCATGGCAACCGCGCCGCCACCTCGAAGTCGGGGAGTGCCGATGTGCTGGGCGAGCTCGGCGTGCGGTTGGATCTGCCGGTCGAGCGGGTGAAGGAACTCGTAGGTGAGGTCGGCATCACGTTCTGCTTCGCCCAGGTGTTCCACCCGGCCATGCGTTTCGCCATGCCCATCCGCAAGGAGCTGGGCGTGCCGACGACCTTCAACATCCTCGGGCCGCTGACGAACCCCGCGCAGCCGTCCGCGACGGCCATCGGGTCGTCGAGCCTCAGGGTGTCGCCCGTCCTCGCCGGCGTTGTCGCCGAGCAGGGTCGCGAGGCTCTCGTGTTCTACAGCGACAACGGGCTCGACGAGCTGGCGGGCACCTGCCCCGCGACGGTGTGGGAGGTGCGCGGCGGGGGAGTGACGGAGCTTCGTCTCGACCCCGTGGCCGACCTTGGCCTCACGCCCATCGGCGTCGAGGACATTCGTGGCGGCAGCGCGGCGGAGAACGCCGTGGTCGCACGCGAGCTGCTCGCCGGGGCGACCGGTCCCGTGCGCGAGACGGTGCTCCTCAACGCCGCCGCCGGCATCGTGTCCGATGCGACTCTGCCAGGCACGGCCTCCGGCACCCTTGTCGAGCGCATGCGGGTCGGCATGGACCACGCCGCGCGGGCCATCGACTCGGGGGCCGCGGCCTCCGTGCTCGAGCGGTGGGCGGCAGCGAGCCAGTCCTAGCGACGCGCGGCGCTGATCCCCGGGGCGGCTACCGCGCCGTCGCGGCGATCTTGCCGTGATCGAGGCGGCGCGCGTCCACCCAGCGATGGTGGCGACCGGCCGAGGTGAGCGGCGAGGCCCACTCGCCGTCGACATACAGCAGTCGGGTACCGGGGCGTTCGAGCCAGCGCAGGATCATCTCCTGCTCCTCGACGAGCGGCTCCTCGATCTCGAGGGAGTCCCACGCGTCGCGGAGCGGTGCCGCCGCGTCCCAGACGCCCGACCGGACCCTTGCAGACCCCACGAGCGTGCCGCCCGCGGTGGCGACAAGTTCCCACGCATCGTCGACGCGGCGCACCGCGACGATCTTGCAGGCACGCAGCGACGCGAGTCGGCTCGCGCGCTCGGCGGCGTCCACCACGGCACTGATGGCGTCGCGCGCATCGGCCGCGCGCTCGAACTCCTCGGCCGCGGCGTGGTGGGCGACGTCGGCGGCGAGCGCCTCGACGACGGGAGAGATGTCGAGCCTTAGCGCGTCTCGCGCCGCGTCGACAGTGGCCTCGTAGCCGCTCGCGGTCCCGAGCACGCACGGGGCGGTGCAGCGCCCGAGGTCCTGCTGGATGCAGGCGCGGGCGCCGGCGCGAGGGGCGCGCGTGAGGCGCGTGGTGCACGTGCGTACCCCGAGGGCATGCTGGAGTGCCTCGACGGCACGCCGCGCATCGGCGGCCGAGCGCATCGGCCCCAGGTCCGCGCCATCGGCCGCGGCCGACCGGCTGACGACCAGTCGCGGAAACGCCTCATCGGTCAGCCGCACCCACGGCGTGCGCTCGGGCCGCGCCGAGCGGCGGTTGTACCGGGGCCGGAACGAGTCGATCATCCGCACCTCGAGGACGTTCGCCTCGAGTTCGGTGGGGCACACCACGGTGTCGACGCTCACCGCAAGGTCGATCATCTCGCGGATGGGTCGGCGCGTCTCCGCCTTGGTGAAGTACGACTTCACCCGCGAGCGGAGGTTCTTGGAGGTACCCACGTAGAGCCTCTCGCCCCGCGGACCCCGAAACGTGTAGACGCCGGGTTTGGCGGGGACGGTGTCGGCCATGGTGGCCTTGCGCCTGACCTTGTCGGACACCGGGTCCCTAAGCGTGGCGAGATCGGCGCGGTGAGTGATGCCGAAGGCCGCGAGGCGCTCGAGCATCCCGTGGAGAATCTCGCCGGTCGCGCGGGCATCCTCCAGCGCACGATGGTTGGGGGTGACGCGGGTGCCGAACACGCGCGCCAGCGTGCCGAGCTTGCGGTTGGGCGCCTCCTCCTTGGTGACCACGCGTCGGGCCAGCGTGAGGGTGTCGACGACCTCGGGGCCCGGCCACCGGTATCCGTGGGCACGGCAGGCGGCCCTGAGGAAGCCCACATCGAAGCGGGCGTTGTGAGCGACGAGCACGGCGTCGCCGAGGAATTCAAGGAACGCCGGGAGCACCTGTTCGATGCGAGGCGCCGCGACCACCATCGCGTCGGTGATGCCCGTGAGCGCGACGATCATCGGAGGGATGGGCGAGCCTGGGTCCACGAGCGTCTGGAACTCGCCGATGACCTCGCCGCCGCGGGTCTTGACCGCGCCGATCTCGGTGATGCCACAGTCGGCAGGGGAGGCGCCGGTGGTCTCCAGGTCGACGACGACGAAGGTGGTGGCCGAGAGCGGCTCGCCGATCGCGTCGAGGCTGTCCTGGACTTCAAAGCTCATGAGGGACACGGTACGTCCGGCCACCGACATCGACGTCACGGGCCTCGGAGCGTGCGATGTCAGAGGCGCGACATAGCGTCGCGAGCATGAACATTGATTGCGACACCTGCGAGGTGAAGGGGAAGGCCTGCGGCGACTGCTTCGTGTCCTTCCTCACCGTGCGGACACGGACGCCGGACGCCGTGGAGATGGACGACGCCCAGCGCCGCGCGGTCGACACGATGGTCGCAGGCGGCCTGGTGCCGCCGCTGCGGCTCGTCGACGCGAGGCAGCGCCGACGAGCCGGATAGCGGGCCTAGTTGCCGCCGTGCTTGCCGGAGTAGATCGACTCGATCACCGGCGCGAAGTCGGCGAGCACGCGCGCACGCTTCACCTTGAGCGAGGGCGTCAGGTAGCCGTTCTCCACCGTGAGGTCGCCGTCGATGATGCGGAAGGTGCGGACGGACTCCGCTCGCGACACTGCACGGTTGGCGCGATCCACGGCCTTCTGAATGCGCTCAAGGATGCGGGGGTCCTGCGCTGCCTCTGCCGCGGTCATCGGCTCCCAGCCCTTGCCCTTGAGCCAGCCGGGCAGCGCGTCCGCGTCGAGCGTGATGAGGGCCGCGATGAACGGCTGCGCGTCACCGACGACGACGCACTGGCTGACGAGGGCGTAGCCGCGGATGCGATCCTCGAGCTCCGCCGGCGCGACGTTCTTGCCGCCCGCGGTGACGATGATCTCCTTCTTGCGACCGGTGATCGTGAGGTAGCCGTCCGCGTCCTCCGCGCCGATGTCGCCGGTGTGGAACCAGCCGTCCACGACGGCCTCGTCGAAGGCCGTGGGGTTGCGGTGGTAGCCCGTGAAGAGCTGCTCGCCGCGCATGAGCACCTCGCCGTCGTCGGCGATGCGCACCTCGATGCCGGGAAGCGCGGGGCCCACCGTGCCGATCTTCGCGAGTCCCGTGCGGTTCACGTGCGAGGCCGCGTTGGTCTCAGTGAGGCCGTATCCCTCGAGCACCACGAGTCCGAGGCCACGGTAGAAGTGGCCCAGGCGGTCGCCCAGCGGCGCCGATCCCGAGACAGCCCAGTGCGCGCGCCCACCGAGCAGCGCGCGGATCTTCTTCAGCACCAGCGCGTCGGCGACAGCATGCTTGAGCTTGAGGCCGATGCCGGGGCCACGCTCCGTGTCGAGCGCCTTGGAGTGGGCGATGGACTGCTGGGCGGCCCAGCGGAAGATCTTGACCTTGCCGTCGGCGGCAGCCTTCTGCTCGGCGCCGTTGTAGACCTTCTCGAATACGCGCGGAACCGCGAGCAGCAGCGTGGGGCGCATGGTGCCGATGAGAGGCACGAGCCGCGAGGCATCGGGGCAGTAGCCGATGACCACGCCACCCGCGAGCAGGATGTGCTGCACCAGGCGCGCGAGCGAGTGCGCAAGGGTGAGGAACAGCACCGTCGAGGCGCCGTCCTCGAGGATGATCTCGCTCATCTCGTCCGTCATGCCGGCGATGTGGCGGGTGTACGAGAACTGCGTGAGCTCCACGCCCTTGGGCCGGCCCGTGGTGCCGGACGTGTACATGATGGTCGCGAGCGTCTCGTGACCCACCGTGGCCAGCGCGGCGTCGAGCTCACCGTCGGTGACGGCGGCGCCGTCGGCCGCGAGCGTGTCCATCGCGCCCTCGTCGATGACGAGGACCTCGCGCAGCGGCGTGCTCGCCTGGGCGAGCACCTCACGGGCGCGCGCGGCGTGCGACTCACGCTCGGCGATGACCACGGAGACCTCGGCGTCTTCGCAGATCCACTGAATCTGGTCCACCGAGGAGGTGTCGTAGATCGGCACGGGAATCGCGCCGGCGGTCATGATGGCGAGGTCGCACACGGTCCACTCCCACCGCGTGCGCGCGAGGATCGCCACGCGGTCGCCCGGCTTCACGCCGTGAGCGATGAGCCCCTTGGCGGTGGCGTCCACCTGCGCGCGTGCCTGCGCGCCCGTGATGTCGACCCAACTGTCGTCGGGGAGGGGGCTCCTCGCGACGGTGGTGGTGGCGCGAGAATCCCAGGTCGTGCGGACCAGGGAGACGATGTGGGGCGCATACGTTGCGTCCTGAGGGGGCATGAGGTTCTGTCTCCGTCGCTTCAGCAGGTGGCGCTCACGATACCCTCTAGGGAGTCCCACCACCCAACATGAGGGAGCCCTGGCACATGCATGCGATCGGCGTTGACATCGGCGGTACCAAGATTGCCGTCGGCGTGGTCGATGACGAAGGTCGAATCGTTGCGAAGACGCGGCGCAAGACCCAGCCCGAGGATGCCGCGAGCATCGACAGCGCGATCGCCGATGCGGTAGCTGAGTTGTCGCGGGACTACGAGTTCACGTCGATCGGCCTGGCGGCGGCCGGCTTCGTCTCGTCCGACCGCGAGCGGGTGCTCTTCGCCCCCAACATCGCCTGGCGCGAGTACCCCCTGGCGCAGCGCGTGCGCGAGGCGATCGGTCGCGACGACCTCACTGTCGTCGTCGAAAACGACGCCAACGCTGCAGGCTGGGCCGAATTCGCGTTCGGCCCCGCGCGCGAGGCCTCCAGCCTCATCATGCTGACCATCGGCACCGGCCTGGGCGCCGCCATCATCTCCGACGGCAAGCTGGTGCGAGGATCCGAGGGCTTCGCCGCCGAGCTGGGGCACGTGCGCGTGGTCCCTGGTGGGCACGCCTGCGGCTGCGGCCTCAAGGGTTGCTGGGAGCAGTACGCGTCGGGCTCCGCCCTGGTGCGCGAGGCGAAGCGCGCGGCGCACGAGCGCCCCGTGCGCGCCGCCGGCCTGCTGCGCCTCGTCGGCGGCAACCCCGACGACATCACCGGCCCGCACGTGACGCAGATCGCCGAGGACGGTGACGACCTCGGCATCGAGCTCCTGACCGACCTTGGCCGCTGGATCGGCGAGGGCGCGGCATCCCTGGCGGCCGCGCTCGACCCCGAGATGTATGTGGTCGGTGGGGGAGTGGTCGCGGCCGGCGACATGATCCTCACGCCTGCCCGCGACGCCTACCGCGAGCACCTTCCCGCCGCGTCGCACCGCACCATCGCGCCGATCGTCGCGGCGTCGATGGGTAACGACGCGGGTATCGTGGGCGCCGCGGAACTCGCACGCCTCGACCTGGACGGCAACCGGATCGACGCGGGCGCCTAAGCCACAGCCGACAGGAGGCCACTCGCCGTGTACTACGGGCTCTTCAAGCACGTCCTCATCGGACCGCCGGTGAAGACGTACTATCGCCCCTGGTCGGAGGGCACCGAAAACGTGCCCGCCACGGGCGGTGCCATCCTCGCCTCCAACCACCTGTCCTTCTCCGACTCGATCTTTCTTCCGCTCGTGCTCAAGCGGAAGGTGCTCTTCCTCGGCAAGGCTGAGTACTTCACCGGCAAGGGAATGAAGGGGTGGGCCACGAAGGCCTTCATGGAGGGCTCCGGCGTGATTCCCGTCCACCGCGGTGGAGGTCGCGCCTCCGAGGCTGCCCTGCGCACTGGGCTCGAGACGCTGCAGGCCGGCGAACTCCTCGGCATTTACCCCGAGGGAACTCGCAGCCCGGACGGGCGTCTGTACCGCGGCAAGACGGGCGTGGCTCGTATGGCCATCGAGGCGGGCGTCCCCATCGTCCCGGTCGCCATGATCGATACTCACATCGCTCAGCCCATCGGCAAGAAGGTGCCGAGCCGGCACCCCGTCGGCGTACGCATCGGCGAGCCCATCCCGATCACCGCCTACGCGGGCCGTCAGGACGACCGCGAGGCGCTGCGCGAACTCACGGACTCCGTCATGCAGGCCATCGCCGCGCTGTCGGGTCAGGAATACGTCGACCGCGACGCCGCGCAATACAAGCATCAGCTGGAGCGGGAGGCGAGGGCCGCGCGGCCCGAGCCCGATGCATCGGCCCCCTAGAATGACAACGCAACCCACCACATCCCACGAAAGGTCTGCCATGTCGGTCCGCCGTGTCGCCCTGCTCACCGCGGGTGGTTTCGCCCCCTGCCTGTCCTCCGCCGTCGGAGGGCTGATCGAGCGTTACACCGAGATCTCCCCCGAGGTCGAGATCATCGCCTACCAGCACGGCTACTGGGGCCTTCTGCAGGGTAAGTATGTGGAGATCACGGACACCGTCCGTGAGAAGGCAGGCCTGCTGCACAACTTTGGTGGCTCGCCCATCGGCAACTCGCGCGTCAAGCTCACCAACTACGAGGACTGCTTCAAGCGTGGCCTCGTGGGCGAGGGCGAGGACCCGCTGAAGGTGGCCGCGGAGCAGCTGAAGGCCGACGGCGTCGATGTCCTGCACACCATCGGTGGCGACGACACCAACACCACCGCCGCGGACCTCGCTGCCTACCTTCACGAGAACGACTACGAGCTGACCGTCGTGGGCCTGCCCAAGACGATCGACAACGACGTGGTGCCGATCCGCCAGTCGCTGGGCGCCTGGTCGGCCGCCGAGCAGGCCTCGGAGTTCGCGCAGAACGTCATCGGCGAGCACCGTTCGGGCCCGCGCATGCTGATCATCCACGAGGTCATGGGCCGCGCCTGTGGCTGGCTCACCGCTGCCGCCGGTATGAAGTACCGCCAGTGGCTCGACACGCAGGAGTGGCTGCCCGAGATCGGCCTGTCCAAGGAGCGCTGGGACATCCACGCCCTGTACGTGCCCGAGCAGAAGCTTGACATCGACGCCGAGGCCGAGCGCCTGAAGGCCGTCATGGACGAGGTCGGCAACGTCAACATCTTCCTGTCCGAGGGCGCCGGCGTGCCCGAGATCATCGCGGAGATCGAGGCGTCCGGCGGCACCGTCGAGAAGGACCCCTTCGGTCACGTGAAGCTCGACACCATCAACCCCGGCCAGTGGTTCGCGAAGCAGTTCGCGGAGAAGCTTGGTGCCGAGAAGGTCATGGTGCAGAAGTCGGGTTACTTCTCGCGTGCGGCCAAGGCCAATGCCGAGGACCTCCGCCTCATCAAGTCGATGACCGACCTCGCCGTCGAGTGCGCCCTGCGTGGCGAGCCCGGCGTGATCGGCCACGACGAGGAGGACGGCGGACGCCTCAAGGCGATCGAGTTCCCCCGCATTGCGGGCCACAAGCCGTTCGACACCACCACCGAGTGGTACACCGAGCTCCTGACCGAGATCGGTCAGGGCTGATCGGATGAGCGAGGCAGCCCTCGCGGCCGCCGGCGTCGACTCGTACCGCGCCCTCGAGGCGAAGCAGCAGCCCACCTGGCCCGACCGTGCCGCGCTCGACGCGGTCACGGGACGGCTGAGTGAGCTGCCCCCGCTGGTGTTTGCCGGTGAGGCCGATGTGCTGCGCGAGCAGCTGGCCGCCGCAAGCAGGGGAGAGGCCTTCGTCCTCATGGGTGGCGACTGCGCCGAGATCTTCTCGGAGGCGACCGCCGACCGGATCCGCAACAAGATCAAGACGATCCTGCAGATGGCCGTCATCCTCACCTACGGCGCCTCGACGCCCGTGGTGAAGATGGGCCGCATGGCGGGCCAATACGCCAAGCCGCGCTCCTCGGACGAGGAGACGCGCGATGGCGTCACGCTTCCCGCCTACCGCGGCGACATCGTCAACAACTTCGCGTTCACCGAGGAGGCGCGGGTGCCCAACCCGCAGCGCCTGCTCGACGCGTATCACGTGTCCGCGTCGACGCTGAACCTCATCCGTGCGTTCACGCACGGTGGCTTCGCGGACCTGCGCGCCGTCCACTCGTGGAACCAGGGCTTCGCCGCCAACCCGGCGTACGCCCGCTACGAGCAGATGGCGGCGCAGATCGACCGTGCCGTGAAGTTCATGGGCGCGGCCGGCGGCGACTTCGACGCCCTGCGCAACGTGGACCTGTTCGCGTCCCACGAGGCCCTGCTGCTCGACTACGAGCGGGCGCTGACGCGCATCGACTCACGGTCGGGCGATGCGTACGACTGCTCTGGCCACTTCCTGTGGATCGGGGAGCGCACGCGCGAGCTGGACGGCGCTCACGTCGAGTTCATGTCGAAGATTCGTAACCCCATCGGCGTGAAGCTCGGCCCCACCGCATCGGGCGCCGACGCGATCGCGTTGGCGGAGAAGCTCAACCCCGAGAACACCCCGGGGCGCCTGACCTTCGTGGCCCGCATGGGCGCGGCGAAGGTGCGCGAGTCGCTTCCGCCGCTGGTCGAGGCCGTCCGCGACGCGGGGCTCAACGTCACGTGGCTGACGGACCCGATGCACGGCAACACGTTCACGTCGGAGTCGGGCTACAAGACCCGCCGCTTCGACACGATCCTGGACGAGGTCACCGGCTTCTTCGAGGTGCACCGCGCGCTCGGGACCGTCCCCGGCGGGCTCCACGTGGAGCTCACTGGCGACGACGTCACCGAGGTCATGGGCGGCACCGAGGAGATCGACGACGAGGGCCTCGCCGCGCGTTACGAGACCAAGGTCGACCCGCGCCTGAACCACCAGCAGTCGCTCGAGATGGCGTTCCTGGTGTCGGAGCTGCTCAGCCAGCGCTGACCCGACGCCGCACAGACGGAAGGGCCGATGCCAGGTTTCCCTGGCATCGGCCCTTCCGTCTGTGGGGCTTAGTACTCGAGGTAGACCGACGTGCCGCGCTCGACCTGGGTATTGGGGCCGGGGTCCATGTTGAACACGACGGTGGAGAAGTTCCACGGGTTGTCGTCACCGGTGACCGTGAGGCCCTGCGCCTCGAGGGCCGCCTTGGCCTCGTCGAAGCCCATGCCGCGGACGTCCTGGATCGTGACGAGCGGCAGGCCCTCGGACACGGTGATGGACATCTCCTGGGTGCGGAAGCCGTCGGTGCCGGCCGCGGGGGTCTGCTCGTAGACCTCGCCCGTGGCGACGGCCTCGGTGCGGCCCGTCGCGATCGTGGGCTCGATGCCCAGCTCGGCCAGGGTGGCGACGGCCTCGTCCTGCGTCATGCCGGTGAGGTCGGGGGTGGTGATGGGTTCGGGGCCGTCGGAGACGGTGAGGGTCACGATCGTGTCGTGGCGCACGGATTCGCCGGCCTCGGGAGACATCGAGAGCACCTCGCCAGCGGCGGCGGTGTCGGAGTACTCGTGCTCCGTCTCGCCGAGTCCAAAGCCCTCGTCGGTGAGCTGCTCCTCGGCGTCGTCCTGGGTCGAGCCGACGACGTCGGGGACGTCGCTCATGCGCGGCCCCTGGGACACCGTGACGATGATCTCGGCGCCGTCGAGGGCGCGCGCGTTCTTGCTGGGATCGGTGCTGATGACGATGCCCTCGGCGACCACGTCGTCGAAGGCGTCCTCGGTCGACACCGTGAAGCCGAGACCCTCCAGGGTGGCGGTGGCCTGGTCCTCGGTGAGCCCGGCCACGTCGGTGACGGTCGTGTAGGCGCCGGGGCCGATGGCCTGGTACCACCACACCACGAGCGAGCCCAGCACGATGATCGCGGCGATGATGGCGCCGATCCACCAGCCGGCACGGTGACGGTGCCGGACGGGCTCGGCGGCCTCGGGGTCGTCCTCGGGCGGATCGGTGGTGACGGTGAGCGCGGTCGCCTGGCCGTCGAGGCCGATGGGCAGGGCGATCGTGGCGCCGGCGGGGGCCTCCTCGAGCACCGTGGTGTGGTCGTGATCGTCGGCAGGCGGCTCGCTGCCGGCGGGACGGGCCGCCTGGCGGTCGAGGGTGGGGTCGTCGAGGGCCGAACGCGCGGTGCGGACGGCCACGAGGGCCGCGGCGGCATCGGCAGGGCGGTCGTCGATGTCGCGTGCGGTGAGCAGCGCCACCAGGTCGTCGATCTCGACGGGTAGCCACGGGACGAGCTCCGACGGCGGGGGAACGTCCTCGTGGACGTGGCGCGAGGCGACGGCGAGGGCGGTTTCGCCGGTGAACGGCTGGCGCCCGGTGATCATCTCGAACAGCAGGATGCCGGTGGAGTAGACGTCGGCGCGGGCATCGGCGGAGGCCTCGGTCACGACCTCGGGGGCGAGGTAGGCGACGGTACCCAGGAGCGTTCCGGTGGCGGTCGACGTGACCTCGGTGACGGCGCGTGCCAGCCCGAAGTCGGTGAGCTTGGGCCCGCCCTCCTCGTCCAGCAGGACGTTCTCGGGCTTGACGTCGCGGTGCACGAGGTCGGCGCGATGCGCGGCAGCCAGGGCGTCGAGCACCCGCTCGGTGATGCCGAGCGACTCGCCCACGGTCAGGGGACCCTCGTGGGTCATGCGCTGACGGAGGTTCTCGCCGCCCACGTACTCCATGGTGAGGTACGAGATGGAGCCGTCGACGCCCTGGTCGTAGACCCGCACCATGCCAGGATGGGTCAGGCGGGCCGCGGCCTTCGCCTCACGCCGGAAGCGCGCCACAAAGTCGGCCTCGGATGCATCGGCAGCGAGGTGGGGGTGCATGACCTTCAGTGCGACGTCGCGCTCGAGGCGACGGTCGAAGGCAACGTAAACGGTGGCCATCCCGCCGGCAGCGACGCGCTCACGCACCTCGTAGCGGCCGTCGATGACGCGGCCGAGCAGGGGGTCGGTGAGGGTCTCTGACACGGTGTTCATTGTAGGCGCGGGCGAGGGCGGCTCGGAGATGCCGCGGCGGTGAGCCGCGCGACTGCTCAGAAGCGCGCCATGAGGGACTTGACGGAGGCAACGTACTGCTTGGTGTCGGCGTACATGCCGTACTTCGCGACGCCGGTCTCGCCCTGGTAGTACCCGGCGATGGCAGTGTCGAGCGAGCGGCCCCCGCGCGTGAGGTGCTTCAGGACGGCCACCCCCGCCTCGACGTTGTCGACGGGGTCGAGCAGGTTGAGGTCGCGTCCCACCAGGTCGGAGGCCCACTCGCCGGTGGTCGGGATGACCTGCATCACGCCCACGGCGTTGGCGGGGGAGACGGCACGCATGTTGAAGCCGGACTCCTGGTAGGCGACCGCCTGCGCGAGCGAGGGGTCGACGCCGTAGCGGTTGGCGGCGGCCACGACCATCGACTGCATCTGGGCGCGCGTCGGGACGGACATGGAGTTCAGCGTCGCCTTGTTCTGGTTGGCGGCGCCGACCGTGCCCGCGGCGTAGGTGCGACCGGCGAAGGTCGAGCCCACGAGTCCCGTGGGGGTGCCGCCAGAGATGGTCAGGGTCTGGCCGATGCGGATAACGGACGTGTCCGACAGCCCGTTCGCCTTGGCGATGGAGGCGACGGTGACTCCCTGCGCGGCCGCGATCTTGCTGAGCGTGTCGCCGGACTTGACGGTGTACGTCACCGTGGCGCCGCCGAACGAGGACAGGTTGCCCTCGGTGGCGAGCGTGCCGGAGGAGGTCGAGGAGGAGCTCACGGTCTTCGACACGGTGGTCACCGTCGCGGTGCCGGAGGCGCCGGGGATGGTGAGGGTCTGGCCGATGCGGATGGTGGCGCTCGAGCCCAGGGAGTTGGCCTTGGTGATGGCGGAGACGCTGGTGCCGTACTTCTTGGCGAGGTCCCACACGGTGTCGCCGGCGGCGACGGTGTGGCGGCCGCTCGTGGCCGCAGTGGTGCTCGCTCCGCCGCTCGACGCCGTCGCGGACGTGCCAGCGCCGGGAATGGTGAGAGTCTGGCCGATGCGGATGGTGGCGCTCGAGCCCAGGGAGTTGGCCTTGGTGATGGCGGAGACGCTGGTGCCGTACTTCTTGGCCAGGTCCCACACGGTGTCGCCGGCGGCAACGGTGTGGCGGCCGCTTGTCGTCACCTTGGTGGCGGAGGCTTGGGACGTGCCCGAGGCCGTCACCGAGGGGATGGTGAGGGTCTGGCCGATCACGATGAGGGCGTCGCCGTCGAGGTGGTTCGCGGCGACGATGCGCTGGACCGAGGTGCCGTACTTCGTCGCGAGCGCGGAGACCGTGTCGCCGGGGGCCACGCGGTGCTCGTCGGCGGCGACGGCCGGGATGGCGCCGGTCGCGGTGATGGCGAATGCCGTGCCTGCGGCAACGGCGGCGCCGCGAGCGGCGCGCTTCATGTCTACTGAACGTCCCACGACCGAGTCCTCCTGAGGCTGATGTGTCTCATGTGACAAATGTGACTCAAGTGACTGTAGTTCACGTCTGAGGCGTCCGCAACAGGCGTCGGCGCGCGTCCGCGCCGAGGTTTTGTACGCTTGTCCCGTGAGTGACGAGGTTTCCTGGCTGTCCGTTCCCGACTTCGCCGATGCATGGGGCGTGAGTGCATCCGACGTGCGCGACGCGCTGCGCACTGGCGCCCTCGTGGCCGTGCGACGCGGCGAGAACGATGCGTGGCACCTGCCGGCGGGCTTCCTCGAGGAGCACGAGGGTCAGGTCCGCGTGCTGCCCACGTTGGTGGGCACGCTCACCCTGCTGCGCGACAACGGCTTCTCCGACGAGGAGATCGTCGCCTGGCTGCTCGAGTTCCACGAGGAGCTCGGCGCATCGCCGCTGGGCGCGCTGCGCGAGGGCCGTCGTGCCCCGGTGCGCCGCGTCGCGCAGACCCTGCTGTAGCGCGCGGCCTAGTGCTGGCGGTCGACCGCCAGCGTCACGAGCGCGTCGATGGCCGCCGCTCCCGCATCGGCCATCTCCACCGTGGCAAGTGATTCCCGTGCCTGCCGCGTGAGGGCCGCGATCTCCCGCTCCACGGCGTCGAGTGCGCCGGTGGAGACGATGGCAGCCACCGCGGCGGCGACCTCGTCGTCACTGGCGTCGCGCCGGCCGAAGGCGCGCGTCACCGTGTCGCGGCACGCGTCAGCGCCGTAGAGCCACGCGTGCCACACGAGAAGGGTGCGCTTTCCCTCGCGGACGTCGTCCCCGGCGGGCTTGCCCGTGAGCGAGGGCGCGCCGACGAGGCCCAGCACGTCGTCGCGCAGTTGGAAGGCGATGCCCAGGTCACGGCCGGCAGCGCGCATGGTCTCGATCGTCGCGGCGTCCGCCCCCGCCACGGCTGCGCCCAACGCCAGCGGGAACTCGGCAGAGTAGGACGCGGTCTTCGCGCGCATGACCGCGCGAATCGCGGCCTCCTGGCCCGCGAGGGCGTCGAGCGGCTGTGCTGCTGCCCGCATGTCGGCGTACTGGCCCGCGGTGACGAGATCGGCCATCTCGGCGAACATCGCGGTGAGGACGACGGCACGCTCGGCGCGCGCGGCGCCCGCGGCCCCCACCGCGCGCTGACAGGCCATGAGCGCGAGGTCGCCGGCCAGGATCGCACCGGCGGCGCCAAAGTCCCGCGACGCGCCGTGCCAGCCGCGGGCGGCATGGAACGCCTCGATCTCGCGGTGCGCTGAGGGTCCGCCCCTGCGGGTGTCGGAGCCGTCGAGCACGTCATCGTGAAGCAATGCCGCCGTCTGGAACAGCTCGAGGCCCGCCGCCAACGAGGTTGCCGCATCCGGGGAGTCGCCGCCGTGCGCCGCGTGCGAGGCCAGCAGGAGCAGGGCCCGCAGGCGCTTGCCGCCCTCGGAGTAGCGCGTCACGGGGGCCAGGAGTTCCTCGACGTCGGGGACGGCGACGTCCACCGAGGAACGGACGGCCGCGAGCGTGGCGGCGATGGCTGCGTCGGTCTCCTGGCGCCAGGCGGCGAACTGATCAGTCACGCGCGCAAGCCTACGGCCCCGTGCACAGGCCGTCGGCGCCCCCGTCACCGTCCACAGAAGATCAGCGGCCGCCGCGGCGTTCGGCACGCGGAGACGACGATCGCCGGCATGGAGACCACCACGATTTTGGGCCCGGGGGAGCTGATCGCCGCGCTTCCCGACATGCTGGGGTACACGCCGACGGAGGCCGTGGTCGTCGTCGCACTCGATCGCGGCGGCATGGTGCTGTGCGCCGCAGCCGTGGACAGCGTCGACCTCGCCATCCCGGAACTCGCGCCGTCGATCGGGCCGATCCTCGCCCGCGACCTCGCCGAGGCCGGCACCCGCAGGGCGATCGCCGTGAGCTGGAGCGACGCGGCGCCGGGAGCCGTATGCCCGGAGTTGGAGGAACTCGCCCCCGACCTGCGAGCGGTCGGCATCGAGCCATGCCTGTGGGCCACCGACGGCGACCGTTACTGGTCGCCCGAGTGTCACGACGACGAGTGCTGCCCGGTCGAGGGCAGGCCGCTGCCGCGGGGGGAGTGGGGCAGCGGTGGCCGGGCGGCCGCTCGTGCCAGGCATAGATCGTCGCGGGCGCGGCCCGTCGCGTCCGATGCGCAGCGACGTTCGGCGAGGCGCGCCGCCGACCGCTGGTGGAGGCGCCGGAGCGAGGACCGCGAGGCCTGGTGCCTGCGCGCCTGGGACCTGACCATCGGATGCGGCCCAGACTCTGACGCCCCCGCGTGGGGCAAGACGATCGCCTCGCTACAAGACGTGCGGGTGCGGGACGCGCTCATCGTGCGGTGGCTGGGCGCCGAGGCCGCCGTTGTCGCGGACGTCCTCACCGGCACCGCGAGCGAGGGCGTGCATCGCGTCATGGACGGGGCGTTGCGCCCCGGGAGCGCGACAGTGCCCAGCGCCGCCCAGATCGGCGAAGGGCTACGTTGGTGCCACGAAGGTGCGACGTATGCACGCCGCACGGAGCGCGCCGTCCTGCACGCGCTGTGCGCCGTGCTCTACTGGTGGGCGGACGACCTCACCGCGTCGCGCGAAGCGGCCGCCGATGCGCTCGACTGCGACCCGTCCTACTCGCTTGCGCTGCTGGTCGCTCAGATGTGCGACAGGGGGCTCGCACCGGGGTGGCGACGAAGCCCTCACACGCCGCCGTGGGGGAACGGATGAGTGGACATCGTCGTTATACTTGAATGGATTTGCGTGAGGCTCTCCAAGCCTCCCGATACATCCCTTCGCCGCATGCGGTACGGCACGGTGCCGCGGACCGGCGAGGGGAAAGATGCGGGAGCGGCGATGTCCTGCACAGAGCACTCACGCAAGCCCACCACGGCGACTCCGCCCGCATCCGTGACACGCATCGCGTCTGACCAGGCGCCTCCCACCCGAAGGAGAAGGCCACGACTACCGCAGCCACGTCCACCGCCCGCACGGCCGCGAAGGCGAAGGCCTCGAAGGCCAAGGCCGAGGAGGCCTCGACCGAGGTCGAGAACGAGGACACCGCGGCCACCGCCGCGCCCAAGAAGGCGCCAGCCCGCAAGACCGCCGCTCGTAAGGCCCCCGCGAAGAAGGCGACCGCCAAGGGAGCCGACGACGCGGCGACCACCGACGAGTCCACCGAGGACGCCGCCGACGAGACCCCCGCCAAGGACGAGCCCGAGGACGAGAGCCGCGGCTTCGTCTTGGGTAACGCCGAGGACGACGCCCCCGTCCAGCAGGTCATGACGGCCGGCGCCACCGCCGACCCCGTCAAGGACTACCTCAAGCAGATCGGTAAGGTCGCGCTGCTGAACGCCGAGCAGGAGGTGGACCTCGCCAAGCGGATCGAGGCCGGCCTGTTCGCGGAGGAGAAGCTCGGCTCGGGCGAGAAGATCGCTCCCAAGCTGCGCACCGAGCTCGAGTGGATCGCCAACGACGGCCGCCACGCTAAGAACCACCTCCTCGAGGCGAACCTTCGCCTCGTGGTGTCGCTCGCCAAGCGCTACACCGGCCGCGGCATGCTCTTCCTGGACCTGATCCAGGAGGGCAACCTGGGCCTCATCCGCGCCGTCGAGAAGTTCGACTACACCAAGGGCTACAAGTTCTCCACCTACGCGACGTGGTGGATCCGTCAGGCCATCACACGCGCCATGGCCGACCAGGCCCGCACCATCCGTATCCCGGTGCACATGGTTGAGGTCATCAACAAGCTGGCCCGCGTCCAGCGTCAGATGCTCCAGGACCTGGGCCGCGAGCCCACTCCCGAGGAGCTGGCCGCCGAGCTGGACATGACGCCGGAGAAGGTTGTCGAGGTCCAGAAGTACGGCCGCGAGCCCATCTCGCTGCACACGCCGCTGGGCGAGGACGGCGACAGCGAGTTCGGTGACCTCATCGAGGACTCCGAGGCCGTCGTGCCCGCCGACGCCGTGGGCTTCACCCTGCTCCAGGAGGAGCTCAGCAAGGTCATGGACACCCTTTCCGAGCGCGAAGCCGGCGTGGTCGGCATGCGCTTTGGTCTCACCGATGGCCAGCCCAAGACCCTTGACGAGATCGGCCGCGTGTTCGGCGTGACGCGTGAGCGCATCCGCCAGATCGAGTCCAAGACCATGTCGAAGCTGCGCCACCCGTCGCGCTCGCAGGTGCTGCGCGACTACCTGGACTGACACCAGCCCGAGACGAAGGGCGCCGCCTCCCGCGAGGGAGACGGCGCCCTTCGTCGTTGTCCGGGGTGGTTCAGGTGGTGGGGGTGCGGCCCGTCACGCTCTCCTCGTCCTCCCAGACGTCGATGCCGCGGGCATCGGGAAGCCGGTCACGCGTGAAGACCGGGTCGCGCCCCTCGGCGAGCTGCTCGCGGTAGTCACGCAGCAGCGCGACGGCGTGCCTCGACAGGAGCGCGATCACGGGGAGATTGATGAGCGCCAGCATCGCCAGCGCCAGGTCGGACAGCTTCCACACGGCTCCCGCGTTGAGCGTGCAGCCCACGAGCACGACGGCCACGACCAGCACACGGTATGCGCGCATGGCAGAGGCCCGCGGCGTGATGTACGCGACGTTGGCCTCGCCGTAGTAATACAGGCCGAGGATGGTCGAGAAGGCGAGCAGGAACACGATGAGGGACATGGCCCAGCTCGACCAGGAGCCCAGCGTCGACACGACCGCGGTCTGGGTGAGGGCGATGCCGATGGGCGCGCCCGTGAGGTCCGGCGTCGCCACCAGGATGATGAACGCCGTGATGGAGCACACCAGGAAGGTGTCGAAGTAGACGCCGAGACTCTGCACGAGCCCCTGCTTGACCGGGTGCGTGGTCGCCGCACTCGCCGCGGCATTCGGCGCCGTGCCGAGGCCGGCCTCGTTCGAGAACATCCCGCGCTGGATGCCGGTGACGATCACCCGGCCGAGCGCTCCGCCGGCGACCGCCTCACCGCTGAAGGCGTCGGTGATGATGGTGCCGAGCACGGGAAGGATCTGGTCGGCGTGCGCGGCGATGACGAGGATGCCCAGCACCAGGTACAGCAGCGCCATCGACGGCACAAGCGACTCGGTGACCCGAGCGATGCGGCGCGCTCCGCCGAACACCACCGCCGCCGTCAGTGCGGCGAGCACGGCGCCCACCGCCCAGGGAAGCCAGGAGTCCATGGGGAGGCCCACGGCATCGGCCACCGTCTCCGCGATGGTGTACGCCTGCAGCGAGTTGATGATGAGCGGCGAGGACACGATGAGGATCACCGCGAAGGCGATCGCGAGGCGCCGAGAGCCGAGCCCGCGCTGGATGTAGTACGCGGGGCCGCCGCGGAAGCCATCCTCGGTGCGGTGCTTGTAGAGCTGAGCGAGCGACGCCTCGATGAAGGCCGACGCGGCTCCTAGCCAGGCCATCACCCACATCCAGAAGACCGCCCCGGGGCCTCCGACCGCGATCGCGGTCCCCACGCCGGCGATATTGCCGATGCCGACGCGCGACGCGGCCGAGAGAGTAAAGGCCTGGAAGGCGGACAGCGACTGCGGCTCGCCGTCCGGCCCCACCGGGGTGCGGTCCTTGAGCGTCGCGATCATGCGGGGGAAGAGGCGAACCTGCACCACCCCGGTCCGCACCGTGAACCAGCAGCCGAGCGCCAGCACGATGGGGGTGAGTACCCACCACACGTCCTCCGCCACGGCGGAGATGATGCGCTCTGCTGCGTCCATAGTGGGGCCAGGCTAGTGGCGCGTACCGGGCTCCCGCGAGCGCTGTGCCGCGGCGGCGCCGGGCCGCGATAGCATCGACGCCGAGCCATTTCGGGAGGAAGACACCTCATGGACATCCTGCGGTACACGCTGCTGGTCCTTCACCTCATCGGCCTCGCGGCAATCCTGGGCCCGTTCCTCGACCAACTGCGCAGCGACGCGAAGCGCGTCACGCAGACCATGGTGTGGGGCGCCAGGGCACAGATCGTCACGGGCCTCCTGCTGGTGGGGGTCGCGGAGATGAACGACTACGACGTCGACCACGCGAAGATCGCGGTCAAGCTCGTCGTCGCCCTCGCGATCGCCGGCCTCGCCGAGGTGGCGGGCAAGAGGACCCGGGTCGCGCTCGCCGGTAGCGGCGACCTGTCCCCGGTGCGCACCCTGTGGTGGCTCATCGGCGGGCTCACGGTGGTGAACATCATCGTCGCCGTCGTCTGGCACTGACGTGAGTGAGGTCAGGGAGGCCACGCCGGCCGATGCCGCGGAGATCGTCCACCTGGGCGCCCTCATGTATAAGGCGGTGGGTGCCAAGCCCACGCCGACCTGGGCGGTCGACGCCACTCGGCTCGTGCGTGACCGCCTGGGCAAGGACCTCATCGGCATGGTGATCGATGCCCCCGAGGGCGGGCTGGCGTGCTGCGGGCTGGTCAACATCGCCCCGCGCCTTCCCAAGCCGGGCGCGCACGCCCACCACATGGGCTACATCCAGTGGGTGTCGACAGCCCCGCAGCATCAGCGCAAGGGCTACGCCCGCATCGTCATGGATGCCCTGCTTGCCGAGACCGATGCGCGGGGAATCGAGGTCGTGGAACTTCACGCCACGCCAATGGGAAAGCCGCTGTACGAGGACCTCGACTTCTGGGTGAAGAGCGACAACGTCGCCATGATGACCGTACGCGGACGCGCCGACGTGCCCGACACGGAGGGCGAGGGGCTCTAGCTCAGGCGTCGGCGTCGGTGTCCGTCAGGTCCACCGATTCCATCCGGTGGTCGCGGCGAAAGTCGAAGGCGGCGAAGGGAGCCGCGAAGGCGATCGCGGCGGCCACGCCCGCAGCCCACATGACGGCGATGTTGTGTGGCTCTCCCTCCGCCCGCCCCGCGGCAATCCAGCCCAGGCCCCAGGCCATCGCGACGCCGACGGACATCGCGAGCGCGGGACGCCAGCGCAGCCTCACCGCGATGACAGAAGCGAGGACCGCGACGGCGGCGAGCGCGAGGATGGCCCACACCGTGCCCTCGCCCGCGTCGGCGCCGATCGCGTCGCGCCCCGCGGCGGCGATATTCGCGACGGTCGCCACGGCCGCCCAGCCGAGGTACAGGCCCACCGTGATCTCCGTCGCGGCGAGGTCGAGGGGGTTCGCGGCCTCCGTCGCCGCGAGGCGGCGCGCGACGACGCCGAGGACGGCGACAAGGACCGCGATGACGAGGACCGACAGCCACAGCCAGCCGGCCTGCACCACGCCGATCCACACGGCGTTGAGCACCATCGACGCGAGAATCCACCACGACACCGCGCGCATGCGCGCGTCGGTGGCTCGCGAGGGGAGCAGCTGCACCACCGCGAACACCACCAGCGCGGCGTAGATCGCGGACCAGATGGCGAACGCGGGGGAGTCGGGGGCGAGCAGCGTGGCGTCGGCAGCCAACGCGCCGCCCGCGGCGTCCTGAATGGGCGTGCCGCCAAACGCTCCCGAGCCCCAGGCGGCGCCCAGCATGGCGATCACCGCTCCCACGGCGACGGTCCACTGGCGGACCCGGTCGGCTGCGGTGGCGGTCGGGACGGTCGTGGTGGTGGTCATGATGTCCTCCTTTGGACCCCACAACGCACGCGCCGCCCCTGGTAGTCCCGCGCCAGACGGATTGGCCGATGCCGTGCGTCGGTGCGCCTGTCCGCCCGTGTCGGCGGCGCCGTCTACCCTTGTCGCCGTGGCAGCATCCGATTACTCCGCACGACACCTGTCCGTCCTCGAGGGCCTCGAGGCGGTGCGCAAGCGACCCGGCATGTACATCGGCACCACTGACTCGCGGGGCCTCATGCACTGCCTGTGGGAGGTCATCGACAACTCCGTCGACGAGGCCCTGGGCGGGCACGGCGACACCATCGAGGTCATCCTCTATGCGGACGACTCCGTGGAGGTGCGCGACTTCGGGCGCGGCATCCCCGTCGACGTCGAGCCCAAGACGGGCCTCACCGGGCTCGAGGTCGTCATGACCAAACTGCACGCGGGCGGCAAGTTCGGCGGCTCCTCCTACGCCGCCTCCGGAGGCCTCCACGGTGTGGGCGCCTCCGTCGTCAACGCGCTGAGCGAGCGCCTCGACGTGTGGGTCGACCGTGGGGGAAAGACTCACCACATGGCCTTCCGCCGCGGAGAGCCCGGCCAGTGGGCGGACCCGGCGTCGGGCGCCTCGCCCCAGTCGACCTTCGCCCCCTTCACCACGGGCTCCGAGATCGACATCACCGGCAAGGTCGCGAAGGGGCGCACGGGCACGCGGACCCGCTACTGGGCCGACCGCCAGATTTTCAACAAGAACGCGCGCTTCTCCTACGAGGACCTCCTGACGCGCGCCCGGCAGACCGCGTTCCTGGTCCCCGGCCTCACCCTCACCATCCGCGACGAGCGCAATCCCGAGGAGCCGCACGAGGAGTCGTTCCGCTACGACGGCGGCGCCAAGGACTTCGTCGAGTACGTGGCGACAGATGCTGGCATCACTGACACGTGGGAGCTGCAGGGCACTGGCTCGTACAAGGAGACCGTCCCGGTCCTGAAGCCCGACGGCACCCTGGTGTCGGAGGAGGTCGAGCGCGAGTGCGTCGTCGACATCGCGCTGCGCTGGGGAGTGGGTTACGAGACCGAGGTCCGCTCCTTCGTCAACATCATCTCCACCCCCAAGGGCGGCACGCACCAGTCGGGCTTCGAGACAGGCCTGACCAAGATCCTGCGCAAGGTGATCGAGACCAACGCTCGCAGGCTCAAGCTCACCAGCAAGGACGGCGCGGAACGCATCGAGAAGGACGACATCATGGCGGGCCTGACCGCCATCGTCACCGTGCGCATCCCCGAGCCGCAGTTCGAGGGTCAGACCAAGGAGGTGCTGGGCACCACGCCCGTGCGCGCCATCGTCGCCAAGACCGTCGAGACCGAGCTCAATGCCATCCTCACGAGCCCCAAGCGCGACCTCAAGCAGCAGGCCAACTCGGTGCTCGAGAAGATCGTCGCGGAGATGCGCGCACGCGTGGCTGCCCGCAAGCAGAAGGAGATCTCGCGCCGCAAGAACGCGCTCGAGACCTCCTCGCTGCCCGCGAAGCTCGCGGACTGCCGCTCGAACGACGTCGAGCAGTCCGAGTTGTTCATCGTCGAGGGTGACTCGGCGCTCGGCACCGCGAAGCTCGCTCGACGCTCCGATTTCCAGGCGCTGTTCCCCATCCGCGGCAAGATTCTCAACGTGCAGAAGGCGTCCGTCACGGACATGCTTCACAACGCCGAGTGCGCGGCGATCATCCAGGTGCTGGGCGCCGGCTCCGGCCGCACCTTCGACCTGGAGCAGGCGCGCTACGGCAAGATCATCCTGATGACCGACGCCGACGTCGACGGCGCGCACATCCGCACCCTGCTGCTCACCCTGTTCTTCCGCTACATGCGTCCACTCATCGACGCCGGTCGCGTCTACGCCGCGGTGCCGCCGCTGCACCGGATCGAGGTCAAGGGCTCGCCGCGCCGCGAGAAGGAGTACATCTACACGTACTCAGAGAAGGAGCTGGCGACCACGCTCGCCGACCTGCGCCGCAAGGGCCGCAAGTACAACGAGGACATCCAGCGCTACAAGGGCCTGGGCGAGATGGATGCCGACCAGCTGGCGGAGACCACCATGGACCCCGAGCATCGGACGCTGCGCCGCGTCACCGCGGAGGATGCCGAGGCCGCCGAGCGCGTGTTCGAACTCCTCATGGGCAACGACGTGGGCCCGCGCCGCGACTTCATCATCGCGGGCGCCGCCAAGCTCGATATGGCGCAGATCGACGCCTAAGCGCTCGAGCGCTGGGTTCTCTGCCCCATCCGCGCCCTCGGGGGCGACGAATACAGGGGTGGAGAGACCTTGCGGATCCGTCGACAGGGGCGTTGACGCGGGCTTTCCGGGAAGGACGGGCAGATTGCCCGCCCTCGACGGAAGGGAACGACATGAGGATTCTTCGATCCACCCTCGCTGCCGCGGGAGCGGCCACCATCATCGGCCTGGGCGCGACTGGCGCCGCGGCCGCCGATGGCTACAACGCGACGCTCGACGAGCTGAACGGCTCAGGCGCCGAGTCGACGGCGATGGTCACCGTCGACGGCACCACCGTCCACGTGGAGATCTCTGGCACGGGTTTCGCCCCGGGCGCCCCGCACGCGCAACACCTGCACGGCGCGACGGATGCTGACTTCACCTGTCCCACGGAGGACGACGTCGAGGAGCTCGACGAGGACGGCGACGGACTGTTGAGCACCGCCGAGGCGGCCGTCATGTACGGAGACGTGATGGTGTCGCTCACCACCGAGGGCGATACCTCGGGAGACTCGGCGCTCGCCGTCGACCGCTTCCCGGTGGCCGATGACGAGGGCAACCTCGAGTACGAGCGCACCTTCGAGGTGTCCCAGGAGGTCGCGGACGGCCTCAGCAACCTGCACCTCGTGCAGCACGGCATCGACCTCGACGACTCCGGCGAGTACGACGGCGATGCTGTCTCCTCGCTCGACGACTCGCTGCCCCTGGAGGCGACCATCCCCGCGACCTGTGGCGCCTTTGGCGCCTCCCAGTCCGTCGCGCCGATCGGCGGCGTGCAGACGGGCGACGCCGCGGCCGACGGTACGGACGCCGTGGTCCTCGGCTCCGCCGCCGTGCTCGCCGCCGCGGGAGGCATCGGCCTGATGGCCGCCAACCGACGCCGCGCCCAGCAGTAGTCAGCAGCGCCTGGTCCGGCCCCGCGTCGCGCGGGGCCGGGCCGGGCGATCCGCTGTCGAGGAAGGCACGCATGAACTCTCGTCTTGCGATCACGGCAGGGACAGCGCTGCTGGTCGGCGCCGGCGCCCTCGGATACCTCGCGTACGACGCGCTACGGGTCGAGGCGCCCCCGCCACTCGCGGCCGCGACCGCCACCACTGAACCACAGGCCCCACCGGATAGGAACCCGAGCGTGACCGCCCCCACGCCAGCGCCCACATCCGTGGGTGCCGGCACGACAGGACGGGACCGCGTCACCGTCGCGGACCCTGCGCCGGCGCTCCCGACGCGCCTCGAGATCCCGGCCATCGACGTGGACACGGTGCTCGAACGCCTCGGCCTGCTGACCGACGGCTCTCTGGCGACGCCGGAAGACACCGACCTCGCGGGGTGGTTCGAAGGCGGGCCCCGCCCCGGCGCCATCGGCCCCTCCGTCATCGCCGGGCACGTCAGCTGGAACGGCGATCCCTCGGTGTTCTTCCGGCTCACGGAACTGGTGCCTGGCGACCTCATCACCGTGGAGCAGGCGGACGGGCGTGAGGTGACCTTCGAGGTGACGCGCATCGAGCAGCACCCCAAGGACGCCTTCCCGACCGTCGAGGTCTACTCGAACACGGACGACCCCGAATTGCGGCTCATCACGTGCGGCGGGGACTTCGACTCATCGACCGGCCACTTCGACGACAACATCGTGGTGTTCGCTCGGCTCGCCGATGCGTGAGCGGGACGCGGCGGGAAATCGGCCGGAGCCTCGCCGCGTTGTCCCCGACGGGCCGCGAGGGCCCGCGGGAGAAGGGAAGAGGCTATGGGCCACGGATCGAAGGAGATGTGGGGCAGCGCGACATACCTGGAGCGTGATGCGGGTCTCCCCTCCATGGGTGAGAGCGGGCTCGGCCCGCGGCCGCTCACGCATGCGGACGTCGACGCCATCATGGCGTGTACGGATCGAGCCGCCCTGGCGGAGATGAAGGGGTACGCCAGGTCGTACTTCGCGGTGGGCGGGTCCGTGATCGCCGGCACCGTGACGTGCGTCGCGGCGGCGCTAGCGGGCAAGCCCCGTCTTGCGATCGGCGCCATCATCGTCGCGGGTGCCGGGGGCACGGTGGTGATGGAGGCCCGGCGCCGGGCGCGGCAGTGGGAGGCCGCCGTGGACGCGCGCCTCGCGCTTCTGACGGGCTAGGAGCGAGCGCCGCCGCGCGCGGGTGCACGCGACCGCGCCACAGCATCGGCCCTGGGACACGGGAGCTTCACCCGTCCCGCGGCCCGTTGCGCCTGCCACAATGGCGGGGTGAGCGACGAGCAGGAACGGCCCGACGACACGCAGGTGCGCGCGGTCAACGAACTCGAGGAATCCCTCGAGCCCGTGACCCTCATCGAGCAGTCCCGCGTCATCATGCGCGTGGGCAGGCTCATGCTTGCCGCCGGCACAGCGAGCTATCGCGTCAAGCAGGCCATGGCGTCCGTGGCGCAGTCACTGGGCGTCCACGAGTACTCCAATCACGTGTCGATGACGGCGATCTCCGCCACCTCCCACCGCGGCAAGATCTTCCGCACCGAGGTGACCGAGAACCGGTCGTTCGCCATCAACGTGGACCGGCTCGCCCACCTCGACAGGATGCGCCGCACGCTTCCCGAGCGCACCAGCCCCGCGGAGGTGCACCGGGCGCTCGACGAGATCGAGGGCAGGGGAGCGCTCTACCCCGGCTGGGTCAACAGCGCCGTCGCCGGCATGGCCTGCGGCGCCTTCGCGGTGCTGAACGGCGGCGTGCCGTGGGAGGTCATCGTCGTCTTCCTCGCCGCCATGGCCGGTCAGCAGGTGCGCCGCACCCTCGCGCACCGCCACTTCAACACCTTCGGCGTCACGCTCGTGGCCGCGGCCGTCGCGACCGCCCTGTATGCGGCAGGGATCGCGATCATCGGGGCCGTGACGAGCGGCCCCGACCTCACCATCCACGCGGCCGGCTACATCTCGTCCGTCCTCTTCCTGCTTCCCGGCTTCGCGCTCATCACGGGCGCTCTCGACATGGCGAAGAACGACGTCCAGTCCGGCATCCAACGCATCGTGTACGCGACCATGCTCGTGATGGCGGCCGGGGTCAGCGTGTGGGCAGTGTCGCTTGTCACCAGCCTCGAGACGTCGCCGCGGGTGGTCGAGCACGTGTCCCTCGGTGCGGACCTCGCGCTGTGGGCCATCCCGTCGTTCCTCGGTGTGCTCGGGTTCGCGCTCATGTTCAACAGCCCGCTGCGTCTCGCGCTGACCGCGGCTGCCATCGGCGGCGTGGCCAACACGCTCCGGCTGTGGTCCGTGGACGCGGGGCTAGAAATTCAGGCGGCGACCACCGCCGCGTGCCTGCTCGTGGGCTGCCTCGCGGCGCTGGCGGCCAGGGGCGGCAGGTTCCCCGTGATCACCCTGTCGGTCCCCGCGGTGCTGGTGATGATCCCCGGCGTTCCGGCCCACGAGGCGCTCGTCTCGCTGAACCAGGGTGACTACATCTCGGCGGCCGCCGGCATGCTCGAGGTGACCGTCATCATGGTGTCGATCATGGTGGGGCTCGTGGCGGCCAAGCTGGTCACGGACAGGGAATGGTCGTTCGGCTCCTAGACGGCCGATGCTGGCGACGGCCGGGTGGTCACGAGACCAAGCAAAAGCCAGGGAATTGCAAAGACCCGGGGTGGAGCCAGTAGTCTCGGCCCTGTGACTGAGAACTCGCTGACCCCGGCAGAGCGCACTCTCGCTCGCCACGAAGTTCCCGATCCGCTCCGCGACGACGTCCGCCTCCTCGGCGGCCTGCTCGGGCGCGTGCTGCGCGAATCGGGGGGCGAGGACCTCCTCGCCGACGTGGAACGTCTGCGCGAGCTGACGATCCGCGCCCACGACCTTGACCCGGAGACGGGCCGCGTCGCGCTCGACGAGGCGGAGGCGCTCGTCGCCGGCTTCTCGCTCGAGCGCGCCGAGCAGGTGGCGCGCGCCTTCACGTGTTACTTCCACCTCGCCAACCTCGCCGAGGAGCACCACCGTGTGCGCGTGCTGCGTCAGCGCCGTGCCGCGGCGCTGACCGAGGACGACACGCTCTCGGCAGCGTTCGCGCAACTCGCCGACGAGGTGGGACGCGACGAGGCCCTGCGCCGCGTGCAGGCCATGGAGTTCCGCCCGGTTCTCACCGCCCACCCGACCGAGGCCCGCCGCCGCGCCGTCTCCGGTGCCATCCGCCGCATCGGCGAGCTCCTCGGTGCCCGTGAGCGCGACGACATCGGCGGCACCACCGGCGCCGAGAACGAGCGTGCGCTGGTGGCCGAGATCGACGGCCTGTGGCGCACCTCGCTGATTCGCGCGCAGAAGCCCACCGTGTTGGACGAGGTCCGCTCGGCCCTGGCCGTAGTCGAGTCGACGATGTTCGACACCTTCCCGCGCGTGTACCGTCGCCTCGACGACTACCTGCTGGGAGACGATGCGGGCCGCAGCGAGCCGCTCGTTCGCCCGTTCGTCTCGCTCGGGTCCTGGATCGGTGGAGACCGCGACGGCAACCCCAACGTGACCGCCGAGATCACGCGCGCCGCCGCCGGCCTGGCCGCCGAGCACGCCCTCACGGCGCTCCAGAAGGCGTCCCTCTCCGTGGCGCGAGCGCTCACCCTCGACGACGGCACCACGCCGCCCTCGGCCGCGCTTCTCGCGCTGCGCCAGCGCCAGTCGCAGTTCGACGGCGCCCTGAGCGCCGACGCCGACAACGAGTCGCCGCACGAGCCGCACCGCGCCGCGATGCTGTTTGTCGCCGCCCGCGTGGCCGCCACCCAGGCGCGCAACGCCGACCTCCAGTACGCGAGCCCCGAGGCCCTCGTCGAGGACCTCGTCGTGGTCCAGGAGTCGCTCGTCGCCGCCGGCGCGAGCCGCGCCGCCTACGGCCAGCTCCAGCAGCTCATCTGGCAGGTGCGAACCTTCGGCTTCCACCTCGCCGAGCTCGAGGTGCGCCAGCACTCGCAGGTCCACGAGGAGGCGCTCGCCGACATCGAGGCGAATGGCATCCATGGAGACCTGCAGCCCCGCACCCGCGAGGTGCTGGACACGTATCGCGCCATCGGCGCCGTTCAGCAGCGCTACGGCGTCCGCGCGGCCCGCCGCTACATCGTGTCGTTCACGCAGGCCCCCGAGCACCTGTCGGCGGTCTACGAGCTCGCCGCGCACGCCTTCGGCGACGGCGACGCCCCGATCATCGACGCGATCCCGCTGTTCGAGACCTTCGAGGACCTGCAGAACTCGGTGGACATCCTCGAGGCCATGCTCGAGTTCCCCGCGGTGATCAAGCGCCTTGCCGAGAACGGCCGCCGCGTCGAGGTCATGCTCGGCTACTCGGACTCGTCGAAGGACGTGGGCCCCGTGTCCGCGACCCTCGCGCTGCACTCCGCCCAGCAGCGGATCGCCGAGTGGGCAGAGCGCCACGACATCGTCCTCACCCTCTTCCACGGGCGCGGTGGCGCGCTCGGTCGTGGCGGCGGCCCCGCCAACCGTGCCGTGATGGCGCAGCCCGCGGGCTCGGTCGACGGCCGCTTCAAGCTCACCGAGCAGGGCGAGGTCATCCTTGCCCGCTACGGCAACGCGACCATCGCCGAGCGCCACATCGAGGAGGTCGCCGCGGCGACCCTCCTGCAGGCCTCGCCGAGCGTCGAGAAGCGCAACACCGAGGCGACGGCGGCGTTCACTGGCCTCGCCGCGCGCCTCGACGAGACCTCGCGTGCCCGCTTCCACGAGCTCGTCAAGGCCGAGGGCTTCCCGCAGTGGTTCGCCCAGGTCACGCCGCTGGAGGAGCTGGGCCTGCTGCCCATCGGCTCGCGCCCCGCCAAGCGCGGTCTGTCGGTCAACTCGCTGGACGACCTGCGGGCCATCCCGTGGGTGTTCTCGTGGAGCCAGGCTCGCATCAACCTCGCTGGGTGGTACGGCCTCGGCACCGCGCTTGCCGAGTACGGCGACCTCGCCGAGCTGCGTCGCGCCTACGCCGAGTGGCCGCTGTTCACCACGCTGCTCGACAACATCGAGATGTCGCTGGCGAAGACCGATGAGCTGCTCGCGAGCCGCTACCTCGCGCTGGGCGACCGCGACGACCTCGCACAGATGGTCCTCGACGAGATGGCGCTGACCCGCGAGTGGGTGCTCAACGTCACCGGCTCGGAGCGTCCGCTCGCCAAGCGCCGCGTGCTCGGCCGTGCAGTGCAGCTGCGCGCCCCCTACGTCGACGCGCTGTCCCTCATCCAGGTGCGCGCGCTCGCCGCCCTGCGTGGCGGACTCGAGGACGAGGCGGCGGTGGACGGCGTGCGCAAGGTGCTGCTGCTGACCGTCAACGGAGTCTCCGCCGGAGTGCAGAACACCGGCTGATCCCCGCGACAGGGCGATAGCGACAGGGCCCGCCCCCGGAGAGATCCGGGGGCGGGCCCTGTCGCGTGGGGCGTGTGCGCCGTTAGCCGATGCCGAGCACCGGCGTCGCCAGGGGAGAGCCGGAGCCGTCGCGGCGGCCGTGCTCCTCGGGAAGCGCGACCTCCTGGCCGGCACCGGAGGTGGCCTTCGCCGGACCCTTGCCGACCCAGGCGATGAGGAGCGTGTCCTCACCCTTGAGGAAGCGGTGGGCGCGCACGCCGCCGGTCGCGCGACCCTTGGCGGGGTACTCCGAGAACGGGGTGATCTTCGCCGCGCCGGGAACCGTGCCGGGAAGCGCGGTGGAGGAACCGGCGACGGTGACCACCACGGCATCGGCCGGGGTCCTCACCACGCCGAAGAACAGCGCCTTCACGTCGTCCTCGACGTTGATGCCCGCCACGCCGCCGCCGGAGCGGCCCTGGGGCCTCACCTTGTCGGCCGCGAAACGCAGCAGCGACGCCTGGTCCGTGACGAAGACGAGCTCGCTCGAGTCGGACGCGGGGGCTGCGCCGATGACGCGGTCGCCATCGTGCAGCGAGATGATCTCCCACGCGTCCTTGTTCGGAGCCGGCTCGGCCTTGACGCGCTTGACGACTCCATCGGCCGTGCCCAGGGCGAGCGGGACGTCGGACGTCAGGGACACGAGAGCGAGAGGCTCCTCGTCCTTGTCGAGCGTGAGGTGCTCCGACAGGGGAGAGCCGCCGCCGAGCGAGGGCGGTTCGCTCGTGGGCGCGAGCGCGGACAGTTCCATCATCGACAGGCGCAGCACGCGGCCCGCCGAAGTGACGACGCCGATGTCCGCACGCGTCGACGTGTGCAGCACCGAGCGCAGGACGTCGTGAGAACTGCGGCGCCCCTCGCGGGCGGGCGCCTCATCGTCCGTGGTGCGCGCGATGAGGCCGGTTGCCGACAGCAGCGCGTAGCAGGGGGTGTCCTCGATCTCGAGGGACGGCGCGGCGGCCTTGCCCGCGCGTCCCGCGACGGCGCCCGGCGCGGACGCTGCGGAGGTGACGGCGCCGGCCTCCGCGAGGAGGATGGTACGGCGCGGTGTGCCGTGCTCGGCGGCCGCGGCGTCCATCTCGGCGCCCACGACGGCGCGCAGCGCGCTGTCCGAGCCGAGGATCTCCTCGAGGGCGGCGATCTCCGCGAGGAGCTGGGCCTTCTCGTTCTCGAGCTCGATGCGCGAGAACTTGGTGAGGCGTCGCAGGCGCAGCTCGAGGATGTACTCGGCCTGGATCTCCGAGAGGTCGAACGCCGTCATGAGTCGCTCGCGCGCCTCGGCCGTGTCCTCGGAGGAACGGATGATCTGGATCACGTCGTCGATGTCGAGGATCGCGATGAGCAGGCCGTCCACGAGGTGGAGGCGGTCGCGGCGTGCGCCTAGGCGGTGCTCGGAGCGTCGGCGCGTGACGTCGAGGCGGTGGCACACCCAGACGGTCAGCATCTCCTTGAGGCCCATGGTCCGCGGCTGGCCCTCGACGAGCGCCACGTTGTTCATCGAGAAGGACTCCTCGAGCGGCGTGAGCTTGTACAGCCGCTCGAGCACAGCATCGGGGTTGAAGCCGTTCTTGATCTCGATCACGAGCCTCAGGCCGTGGTGGCGGTCCGTGAGGTCGGTGACGGCGGTGACGCCCTGGAGCTTCTTCGCCGAGACGGCGTCCTTGATCTTCTCGATGACACGCTCGGGGCCCACGAGGTACGGAAGCTCGGTCACGACGATGCCCTGACGGCGGGCCGTGACCTTCTCGATGCGGGTGGTGGCGCGCGTGATGAACTTGCCGCGGCCTGTCTCGTACGCCTCGCGCACGCCGTCCAGGCCCACGATCTTGCCGCCGCCGGGAAGGTCGGGACCCGGCACGAACCGCATGAGCTCCTCGAGGGAGGCCTTCGGGTTGTCCAGCAGGTGGCGCGCCGCGGAGATGACCTCAATGAGGTTGTGCGGGGCCATGTTGGTCGCCATGCCCACGGCGATGCCCGATGCGCCGTTGACCAGGAGGTTCGGCAGCGCCGCGGGGAGAACCTCGGGCTGCGTGAGCTTGTTGTCGTAGTTGGGGACGCGGTCCACGACGTTCTCGTCGAGGTCGGCAATCATCGCCATCGACGCCTTCGCGAGGCGGGCCTCGGTGTAGCGCGCCGCGGCGGGGCCGTCGTCGAGCGAACCGAAGTTGCCGTGCCCGTCCACCAACGGCAGGCGCAGCGAGAAGGGCTGCGCCATGCGCACCAACGCGTCGTAGATCGCGCTGTCGCCGTGCGGGTGGTACTTACCCATGACCTCGCCGACCACGCGCGACGACTTCACGTGCCCGCGCTCGGGGCGCAGGCCCATGTCGCCCATCGCGTAGATGATGCGACGCTGCACGGGCTTAAGGCCGTCGCGCGCGTCCGGCAGGGCGCGCGAATAGATGACCGAGTACGCGTACTCGAGGAAAGAGGTCTCCATCTCGGCGCTGACGTCGATGTCGACGATCTGGCTCTCGGGCGCGACGGCCATGGGTCTCCTGATCTCACGGTGGGGCGGTGACTGCCGGCCATTGTCTCGCACGCCGCCTACACGCGAGCACAGGGCACGCGGGCCGGTGGTCACACGGGCGCCAAGGTGGAACAATGTCCCGCATGTCTCACACGCTCGACCAGGCCGTTGCCGTCGCCGGGTATTACCCGGCCCTCGCCAGTTCTGTACTGCGCAGAGCCATCGGCGACGAGACGGTGCAGGCGCACTTCGTGCACGCCGAGACCACGTTCGACGACCGTGAGGTGCGTCGCCACATGACGGTGCTCGTCCTCACGGACACGCGCCTGCTGCGCATGCACATCGACGACGGCTCGGGGCACTCCGTCGAGGGCGCGCACGAGGCATCGGCCACCGTGGAGACCGCGATGCTCACCGCCGTCACCCACACCGCGATGACGCACGTGGTGCACCACCCCGAGAACTTCTCGGACGGCGACGCGCCCAGCGAGCTGGTCCTCGCCGTCGGCTGGGGAGTGCACTCGCGCATCGAACTGGAGCCCGCCTCGTGCGGCGACGAGTCCTGCGACGCCGACCACGGCTACACGGGCGGCATCACCGGCGACGACACCCTGGTGCGCGCCTCTGCCATCGCGGACGGCGAGGAGACGGTGCGCGCCCTGGAGGACTTCGCCGACGCCCTCCAGCGGGCGCTCGGCCGGCGCGGGTGAACCTACCCGAGCGCCTGGCGGCCGCCGGGCTCACCCTTCCCGACTACGGGCGCCGTGACCTCGGCGCCGTCCTGTCGGGCGCCTTCGCGGCGGTCGGGGCGGCCGATGCCGTTGTCGGCCGCGACGCTCGCGCCGACCAGGCGAGGCTCGGGCTGGGGGCGCGGTCCCACGTGGTGGTGGTGCTGCTCGACGGCCTCGGCGCGCTGCAGCTCGGCGAGTTCGGCGGCCACGCGCCGTTCCTGCGTTCCATCGCCAGGAAGGGGCTGTCGGCCGGCTACCCGTCGACCACGGCATCGTCCCTCGCGTTCCTCGGCACCGGACGCCCCGCCGGGCAGACCGGTATGGCCGGCTACACCGTCAGGAATCCCCGCACGGGCGGGCTCGCCAACCTCGTGTCGTGGGACGGCGCGTACGACGCCCACGAGTGGCAGCCGTACCCGAGTCTCCTGGAGGCGGCCTCCGCGCAGGGCGTCGCGGTGACCGCGATCGGCAAGGCGCGCTTCGAGGGCTCGGGCCTCACCCAGGCGGCCCTGCGCGGCGGCACCTTCGTGGGCGCCGAGGGACTCGACGCGCGCGTGGACGCAGCGCTCGCAGCGGCCCGCCGGCCCGGCGTCACGTATCTGTACTGGGCCGAGATCGACAAGGCAGGGCACCATCACGGGTGGGGGTCCGATGCCTGGGTCGCCCAACTCGAGGACGCCGACCGCGCGTTGCGGCGCCTCGCAAGCTCGCTGCCGCGCGGTGCCGCCTTGGTTGCCACGGCGGACCACGGCATGGTGAACGTCACGGGTGCCGAGCGCTGGGACGTCGCGGAGGACGCCGCGCTGCGCGAAGGCGTCGCGCTCGTCGCCGGCGAGCCGCGCGCCATGCACCTCCACGTGGAGTCCCCGGCCGCGGCCTCGGACGTCGCCGCGCGCTGGTCGGAGCGGCTGGGGAGTGCCGCGGTCGTCGCCACGCGCGAGGAGGCGCGGGAGCATCGGCTGTTCGGAGTGCTCGACGCGTCGGTCGAGGACCGCATCGGCGACGTCGTGGTGGCCATGGCGGGACGCGCGAGCGTCGTCGACTCGCGCACCCAGACCAAGGCGTCGCTGTCGTTGGTCGGGATGCACGGCTCCCTCACCCCTGCGGAGCTGAGGATCCCCCTGCTCGTCGCGGAGGCGGCGGCGTGAGCGCCGTCGTGTTTGGCGAGGCCTCGGCCGCCGCCCGCATCGTGGTGGTCCCCGGCTGGGGAGGCTCAGGCGAGGCCCATTGGCAGTCGCTGTGGCAGGCCGCCCACCCCGCGGCCTCCCGCACGGCGCCGGCCAGCTGGGACGAGCCTGACCTCGAGGATTGGATCGCCGCCCTCGACCGGGCCGTCGCGGCCGGCCCCGACGCGCCGCTGCTCGTGGCACACAGCCTTGGCACGTATGTCAGCGCTCTATGGATGGCGCTGCACCCCGGACGTGCGCGTGGGGCGCTGCTCGTGGCACCTCCCGACCCCGGGCGTGACGGCGCGGCCGACGCCATCCGTGGGTTCGCGCGTGACTCCTTCGACGCCGTGGGCGAGCCCGCCATCGCGGTGGCCAGCACCGACGACCCCTACGGGACGCTCGATCACGCGCGCTGGTACGCGTCGCAGGTGGGCGCGCCGCTCGAGGTCGCCGGCGCGTACGGGCACATCAACGCGGATTCCGGCCTTGGCGGGTGGCCCCAGGGGCTCGACCTGCTCGAGCGGCTGGCCCTCGCCACCCACGCGTCAGATGAATCCCCTTGACTCGTCTCAGGGTTGAGGCGAACCACACGGATCCATCGGACGGCTTAGTCGTTCTTGGCTCCGAAGACGATCTCGTCCCAGCTGGGCACTGACGAGCGACCCGAGCGACGGCTCGGCTTACGCTCCGGGGCCGATGCCTCGGGCTCGTCTGCGGTCGCGGCGCTGGGTGCGGCCGCCTCGTCGTCACCACGGCGGGCGGATCCCGCGGGGTGACCCATCGAGCCGGCCGGCGGCGAGGAGAATCCCACGTCGGCCTGGCGCTGACGCTGTACCGCGGGGCCGAAGCCCTCGAAGCCGCCGTCGTCGTCGTGGTCGTCGAGGTCATCGGCATCGACGCTGTCACGGGTGCCGCGGCGCGCGTCAAGGTCGTCCAGGAGGAGCTCGGTCTGCGTGGGCTCGGTCTCCAGGGGAGCGGGCATGGCGGGCCGCGCCTGGTCGAGCGGGGCGGCGTCGTCCTTCGCATCGCGCACGGCGCTGAGGTGACGCTTGGGGATCGGCACATCAAGAAGCTCGGTCTCGGTGAGCCAGCGCGACTCGTCGTCGAGCGCGGTCACGGCGCGAGCGGTGTGGTCAAAGGACCACTGGGCGCGCACGTTGCGGCCCTCGACGCGGTAGTCGGCCGCCACCATCCACGGCTCGTCGACCTCGCGCCACGCGTCCCAGCGGACGGCCTCGGGGTCGACGCCGCGACCGGCGAGGCGGTCGGTGACGAGCTCGCCGAGCACAGGGGAGTCGGACTCACGCCCGATGCGCGTGCCGCGGGCGAGGTCGGCGATGTAGGAACGCTCGGCGAGCACGGGGCTCTCGTAGCGCTCAAGCAGGGCCAGCGGCTGCCCGGTCAGTTCGGCGAGCTCGGCGGCGTTGAGGCCCCCGCGGATGCGCTGCTGAATCTCGCGCGGGCTCATGGCGGGGGCGTCGTCGCCGCCGTCATCGGCGGCACGGCGAGGGCGTACTGTCGCGACCGCGCGGCGAAGGTCGTCGGTCAACTCGAGCTCAAACTGCTCGCCCGACTCCCCGGTAAGCACCAGGTGCTCGCCGTCGTCTCCCGGTCGCACGAAGGAAAGTCGCGTCATGCCCTCAGGGTGCCACGCAGGGCAGCCAAAGGTGGCGTGCGCCACGCCCGAGCCCGCAATCGGGCGCGGTGCGGCACCATGGTCGCCATGACCCCTTCCGACTCGCTCCTCGACGTTGCCCGACGCCTCGCCAGCGAGGCGGGTGACCTGATCCGCGAAGGCCGCGCCTCGGCGCAGGTGGCGGCCACCAAATCTTCCAGCGTGGACATCGTCACGCAGATGGACCTCGCGTCCGAGCGGCTGCTGCGCGACCGCCTCGCGCAGTGGCGCCCCGGCGACGGCATCCTGGGCGAGGAGGGTGACGACGTCGAGAGCGAGACCGGCATCACGTGGGTGCTGGACCCTATCGACGGCACCGTCAACTACCTGTACGGCATCCCGCACTACGGGGTATCGGTGGCGGCCGTGAGCGGCGAGCCCACCACGCACGGCTGGACCCTTGAGGCTGGCGCCATCAGCGACGCGACGGGAGTCCTGTGGTCCGCCGCGCGGGGTCAGGGAGCGTTCCGCGACGGCGAGTCGCTGACGCGCGCCGGCGATGCCCCTCCGTTGGAGCGCACCCTGCTGGCCACCGGGTTCCAGTACCTGGCCGAGCGCCGTGAGGCCCAGGGGCGCGTCGCGGCCGCCATGGTGAGCCGCGTGCGAGACATCCGACGCCTCGGCGCCGGCGCCATCGATCTGTGCCACGTGGCGGCCGGCACCGTCGACGCCTACTACGAGCACGGCCTGCAGCCGTGGGACATCGCCGCGGGCGCCTTGATCGCGCGCGAGGCGGGTCTGATGGTCGCGGGGATCGACGGTGGACCGGCGGACGAAAGCGTCCTCATCGCGGCCGCTCCCGAGCGCTGGCACGAGCTGCGGGACGCGCTCGTCGAGGCGGGCGCCGCGCACCTGTGGGACGCGGCGGGCCGGTAGAGTCGCGCTCCGCCGAATTTTGGGGCACAATGCCTGCGCCCGAGGGAACAAATCACCCTCGCGCGGCATTGTGTACACACATGTTGCACACCCGAAGGGAAGAACTGCCTGATGGCAACTGACTACGACGCTCCCCGCAAGACCGACGACGAGATCTCGGCCGATTCGATCGAGGAGCTGAAGGCCCGCCGCAACGACAAGACGTCTGGCGTGGTCGACGAGGACGAGACCGAGGCCGCAGAGGGCTTCGAGCTCCCCGGCGCGGACCTGTCCGGCGAAGAGCTCTCGGTGCGCGTGCTTCCTGCGCAGCAGGACGAGTTCACTTGCATGTCCTGCTTCCTGGTCCACCACCGCAGCCAGCTTGCCGAGCTGCGCGGCGACCAGCCGATCTGCACGGAGTGCGCGGCCTAAGCGGCCGATGACGATGGCCTCCCTCGACGTGCTGGTCTCCACGACCTCGCCCGACGTTCCGCTTCCGCGCTACTCGCATCCCGGCGATGCGGGCGCGGACATCACGACACGCGTGGACGTGGAGATCGCACCGGGGGAGCGCGTCACCGTCCCCACCGGACTTTCCATCGCGCTGCCGGACGGCTTCGCCGCCTTCGTGCACCCGCGATCAGGCCTCGCCGCGAAGCGCGGCCTCACCATCGTGAACGCCCCCGGCACCGTCGACGCCGGGTACAGGGGCGAGATTCAGGTCACGCTCCTCAACACCGATGCGCGCGAGGCGGTGTCGCTGAAGGCAGGCGACCGCATCGCGCAGCTGGTCATCCAGCGCGTCGAGCGCGCCGACTTTGTGCAGGTGGACCGGCTCCCCGGCTCCCACCGCGGCGAGGGCGGGTTCGGCTCCACGGGGGTGACCGATGCCTGAGAACCTTCCCGACGTCCTCGACGGGCTCGAGCGCCTCGACGGGCCATGGAGCCTCGCAGACGCGCCCGCCGACGCGACCTTCATCGACTTCGGCGCGCTGCGCGTGGGAGCCGTCGAGGGCCTGCGCTTCCGCCCCGAATACGACCAGGCCACCCGTACCTGCGGCGCCGTCTCGATCCGTTCGGGCCTGGTCCAGGTTCAGCTGCAGGTGGTCGCGGCCCCTCGCGGCGAGGACCGCTGGACGGCGCTGCGCCCCCAGATGGCCGAGCGGCTTCGCGCCGAGGGTGCCCACGTGAGCGTTGTCGAGGGAGACCTCGGGCCCGAGCTTGCCGTGCTGCGCCCCCACCAGCGCCCCGACGGCACCACCGCCGCCATCCCCATGCGTGTGCAGGGCATCGGCGGCGACCGCTGGATGCTCAAGGTCACGAGCATCGGCCCCACCGTCCACGACGCCGCCACGCGCGCGAAGGTGGACGCACTCGTGTCCCGCTGCGCCGTGGAGCGCGGCTCCGGCCCCGCGGTGGCCGGCTCGGTCCTTGAGCTGACGCCGCCGCCCGGCGCCCCGCGCCCCGGCGCGGAGGGAGGCCGCGCATGAGCGTCGCCCCCACGGCGCAGCGCATCGCCGACGCCGCGGCTCGCGAGGTCGTCACGCTCGCCGGCCGCGTGGTGGCCCTGCAGGTGGAGCCCCACGACGCGGCCCCCCAGCTCACCGCGCGCATCGACGACGGCACCGGCCGCATCGACGCGGTCTTCATGGGTCGGCGCGTGATCCCCGGCATCGAGGCGGGCGTCCAGCTCACCATCGAGGGCCGCATCTCCGACGCCGACGCGCGCCCGCGCATCTACAACCCGCGCTACTGGCTGTCGTGAGCGACGAGCCGCGCGAGACCGGCGACGCCGGCGCCAACACCCCCGCAGCACGCCCCGAGGTCGCCCGCGGACTCGGGCAGGCGCTGAACTCCGAGGAGTTCAACCTCGCCGAGGCGGTCGGCGGCTGGCGTGGCTTCGCCGAGGCCGCAGCGCCCGGCGTGGTGTTCGTCGCGGCGTACCTGATCGACGGGTCGATGCAGGTCCCCGTCATCGCGGCGGTCGTGACCATGCTGATCCTCGTCGCGGTGAGGCTCGTGCAGCGCTCCTCGATCCAGCAGGCGCTCTCCGGCGCGGTGGGCGTCGCCATCGGCGCCATCTGGGCGTGGCGCACTGGCGAGCCCAGCGACTACTTCGTGGGAGGCCTGTGGCTCAACGGCGCGTACCTCGTGGGCCTCGTCATCTCCATGCTCGTACGCTGGCCGGCCGTCGGCATCGTCGCCGGCCTCCTGCGGGGGGAGGGCACCGGGTGGCGCACGCGCCGCGGCGAGATGCGGGCCATGCAAGTGGCGACGGCGATCCTCGTCGCGATGTTCGCGCTGCGCCTCGCGGTGCAGGTGCCGCTCTACCTCAGCGACCAGGTGGCCGCACTCGGCACTGCACGGCTCGCCATGGGCGTGCCGCTGTTCGCGCTTACTCTGTGGGCGGTGTGGATCGTGGTGCGGAGCGCAGCACCGGCGTCAGAGACTCAGGATCCGCCTCAGCCGACACGATGAATAGCAGTTCGTCGTAGGCCTCGAGGGTGTCGGCGGGGCTGGGAGCGATGGTCCTGTCGCCGCGCACGATGCAGGACAGCACGATTTCCTGAGGCCACTCGATCGAGCGCACCGTCGCGCCGACGACGGGGGAGTCCGCCGGCAGCGTGACCTCCATGATCGACGCACCCGACTGGTGGAAGGTGAACACCTTCACCAGGTCGCCCACCGCGACGGCCTCCTCGACCATCGCGGTCATGATGCGCGGGGTGGAGACGGCGACGTCGATTCCCCACTGGGCGTCGTACATCCACTCGTTGCGAGGGTTGTTGACGCGCGCCACGGTGCGCGGCACGCCGAACTCGGTCTTGGCCAGGAACGACACGACGAGGTTCGCCTTGTCGTCGCCGGTCGCGGCCACGACGACGTCCATCGTCTCCGTGCCTGCCTCGCGCAGCGCGGCCATCTCACAGGCGTCGGCGAGCATCCACTCGGCCTCCGCGACCTGGGCGACGCGCATCGCGGCGGGGGAGGCGTCCATGAGCATGACCTCGTGGCCGTGCTCCAGGAGGTCGCGGGCGATGGAGCGGCCCACCGAGCCGGCGCCGGCGATCAGAACCTTCACTTCGCTCCTCCGGGGACGCGGGACACGGTGCGCTCGGCGTGGGCACGCGCGGCATCGGGGATGGCGAACCACAGCTCGTCATCCACCTGGACGGTCGTGGTGGGCTCGGGCAGCACTGCGGTGCCGAAGCGCACGAGGTAGGCGACGCGCGTCTGCGTGGCCTTCTCGAGCGCGGCAACGGTGGTGCCGATCCACGCGTCGTGCAGGGCGAGCCTGCGCACCGCGATGCCCGCCGTCTCGTCCGTGTAGCCCTCGTCGGCGCCGCCGGGAAGCAGGCGCGACAGGATCTGCGAGCTGGTCCACGGCACGGGGGCGACGGTGGGGATGCCGAGACGTCGGTAGACCTCGGCGCGGCCGGGGTCGGCGATGCGGGCCACCACGTTGTCGACGCCGTAGGTCTCGCGCACGACGCGCGCGGCGAGGATGTTCGAGTTGTCGCCGGAGGACACGGCGGCGAACGCGTAAGCGTCCTCGACTCCGGCGGAGACGAGGGTCTCGCGGTCGAATCCGATGCCCGTGATGCGTTGACCCTGGAAATCGGCGGGGAGGCGGCGGAACGCGTCTCCGACCCGGTCGATCACTGCCACGGAGTGGCCCCGGGACTCGAACTGCCCCGCGAGCGCCGCGCCGGTACGGCCGCAGCCCATGATGACGATGTGCACGAGACCCCACGCTATACCCACCGGCCCCTAGGATGGTGCGACGTGCGAGGTCTATGGGAACGGCTGAGGCGCCTGGTGTTCGGCGTGCCGGTGGCCACCGATGCCGCGACGCCGGTGACGCTGCGGAGCCGGCTCGCCCTGCCGGTGTTCGGTGCGGGCGTGTTGTCCGCCGTGGCGTACGCGCCCGATGCCGTGGTCGACGCGCTCCGACGCGGAAGCCAGCAGGGCGCCATCCCCTTCATGGCGCTGGGCGTCGTGGCGATCATGCTGCTGCTCGCGCTCGCCTACCGCTCCAACGTTCACGCCCGCCCCGACGCGCTGGGTGACTACGGCCTGGTGCGTGACGTGCTGGGCCGCAACGCCGGCGTCGTCACGGGCGCCGCCGTGCTGGTCGACTACCTCTTCACCGTTGCCGTCTCGGTCGCCGCGATCACGCAGCTGGTCGCCTTCGTCATCCCCGCCTGGCAGGACTGGGACGTGCTCGTGGGGGTCGTGCTGCTGGGGCTCATCACCCTCGTCGCGCTACGCGCGGTTCACGAGCGCGCCCGCGTCCTTCTGTTCGTGTGGTTCGGCTTCCTCGTCGTCGTGGTCTTCATGCTCGCGTTCGGCCTCGCCCGCCAGCACACCGTGGGCGACCCCATCGCGGCGAACGCGCCGGAGACCTGGTCCATCTGGTTCTCCTACGCGGGCGCCATCGCCTCGGGCGCCGTCATGGTGACCGGCATCGAGCACCTGGCGTCCTCGGCCCCCAACCACGCGAAGCCGCGCGCCAAGCGCGCGGGGCGCACGCTCGTCATCGCGGTCGCTGCATCGGCCGTCGCCTTCTTCGCCGTCGCCTACCTGTCCTGGCTGTACAGGATCACCGGCTGGTCCAAGGGGCCCATCCTGCTGCAGGTCGCGCAGGAGGTGTTCGACAACGCCGCCGTGGTGTGGATCATCGCGATCCTCGCCGGAGCCATCCTCTACGTGGCCGTCATGGCAGTGTTCCGTCGCTTCTCCAACCTGGGCGCCTACCTCGCCCGCGACGCCTACCTGCCGCGCCAGCTCTCGCAGCGCAACGACCGGCTCGTGCTGCGCGGCGGCATCCTGACCATCGCGTCGCTGTCGGCAGTCGTCGTGGTCCTGGCAGGCGCCGAGGTGGAGACGCTCATCCACATGTACGTGGTGGGCGTCTTCGCCGCGATCGTGATGAGCCAGATCGCGATGGTGCGCTGGACCTCCGCGCGCCTGGGACTCACCACCGTCAGCGGCCAGCGCGCCCGCCTGCAGGTCCGGCGCGCCCTCCACGTGGTCGCGGCCGTCGTGGCCGGCGTCGTGTGGATCGTGGTCGCGGTCTTCAACTTCGTCAACGGTGCGTGGATAGCCCTCGTCCTTATCGGCGTCCTGATCGTCGGCATGCACGCCGTCAACAAGCACTACGCGGCGGTGCGTGCCGACGTGCGGTTGGGCAAGAAGGACCTCGACGTGGCGCTGCCCAGCGCGACCCACGGCGTGGTCCTCGTCAACCAGCTGCACCGTCCCGCGATGCGGGCGCTGGCGTATGCCAAGGCGGCCAGGCACTCGTCGCTGGAGGCCGTCGCGGTGCAGACCGACCGCGACTCGTCCCTCGAGCTTCAACGCATGTGGGGTCGCATCGACTCCGGCGTGCCGCTCGTCATCCTCGACTCGCCCTACCGCGACCTCGTGGCTCCCGCGCTCGAGCACGTCGAGCGCATTCACCGTGCGAACCCCCGCGAGGTGGTCGTCGTCTACGTGCCCGAGTACATCGTGGGCCGCTGGTGGGAGCGTTTCCTGCACAACCGCGCGACCACCCGCCTGCGCCAGCAGCTGCTGGGCCTCAAGGGCGTCGTGGTCGCCGCCGTGCCGTGGCACCTGGAATCCGCCAGGGAGGCCGCCGCGGTCGAGGAGGCCCCCGTGCCAGGAGAACAGCTGCCATGACCGAGATTGAACTGACCGTCGGCGCCCCCGCCCACGGGGGCCACTGCGTCGCCCGCCACGAGGGCCGTGTGGTGTTCGTGCGGCACGCTCTTCCCGGGGAGCGGGTCCTCGCCCGTGTCACCGAGGGCGGCGACGACGCACGCATGTGGCGGGCCGATGCCGTCGAGATTCTCGAGGCCTCGCCCGACCGCGTGCCGAGCGCCTGGCCCGAGGCCGGCGCCGGCGGCATCGGCGGGGGAGAGCTCGCCCACGTGGCGCTTCCCGCGCAGCGTGAGTGGAAGCTCGCGGTGCTGCGCGAGGCGTTCGAACGGTTTGCGGGCCGCGCCTTCGACGGCGCCGTGGCGCCGGCTCCGGGGGACGAGGCGGCTGGCGGGCTGCGCTACCGCACCCGCGTCACGGCGACGGCCGATGCCGAGGGTAGGGCGGGCATGCACCGTCACCGGGGTGACGGCGTCGCCGCGCTGACGTCGATGCCCCTCGCGGTCGCCGAGGTCGAGGAGGCGCTGCTGGGCCAGCGGTTCCCTGCCGGCGCGCGCATCGGCGTTGCCCAGGGTTCCGACGGCACCGTGCGCGTCACCGTGAATGGTGACCCGTGGCGCGCGGGAAGGGTCGACGCGAGGCCGAACGCCCCGCGCACCCTGCGCGAGAGCGTCACCGTGAGGGAGCGCACCTGGGAGTACAAGGTGGACGCCGACGGCTTCTGGCAGGTGCACCGCGCGGCCCCCGCGGTCCTCGTGGGCGAGGTCCTCGGCCGGGTGGGGGACGCCGCACGCGTCGCCGACCTCTACGCCGGCGCCGGCCTCTTCACGCTCCCGCTCGCCGACTCGGGACGCGAGGTCGTCTCCGTCGAGGCGCACCGCGGCGCCTCCCGCGCCGCACGGCGCAACCTTCACCACCACCCCTCGGCGAGCATCGTCCCCGGCGACGTGCGCCGCACGCTTGCCGGCGGCATCGGCCACCTTGACGCGATCGTGCTTGACCCGCCTCGCTCGGGTGCCGGGCGAGCCACGCTCGACGCCGTCGCCGCGACCGGCGCCCCGCGGCTGGTGTACGTCGCGTGCGACCCGGTGGCACTCGCGCGCGACACCGCCCTGCTCGACGAGCGCGGGTACGACCTGGTGGATGCCGAGGCTCACGACCTGTTCCCGATGACGCACCACGTGGAGACCGTCGCGACCTTTACCTCTCGTTGACCGGACCAAGGGTCAACCGTGTCCGTCATGGCCGATAGGATGGTCGCCGGACGATAACCACGGGAGGTTACTGCATGAGCGAGAACACGCTGGGATCCAAGGCCACGCTGGACGTGGACGGAAAGTCCTACGAGATCTACCGGCTCGGGGCAGTCCCCGGGCTGGAGAAGCTTCCCTTCTCGCTCAAGGTCCTCGCGGAGGCGTTGCTGCGCACCGAGGACGGCGCCAACATCACCGCCGAGCACGTGAACGCCCTGGCGACGTGGGACCCGCAGGCCGACCCCGACACCGAGATCCAGTTCACCCCCGCGCGCGTGGTGATGCAGGACTTCACCGGCGTCCCCTGCGTCGTCGACCTCGCCACCATGCGTGAGGCCGTCGCCGAGCTGGGCGGCGACCCGTCGGTCATCAACCCGCTCGCCCCCGCCGAGATGGTCATCGACCACTCCGTCGTCATCGACGTGTTCGGCCGCAAGGACGCGCTCGAGCGCAACACCGACCTCGAGTACGAGCGCAACCGTGAGCGCTACCAGTTCCTGCGCTGGGGCCAGACCGCCTTCGACAACTTCAAGGTGGTGCCCCCGGGCACCGGCATCGTGCACCAGGTCAACCTCGAGTACCTTGCTCGCGGCGTCATGACCAAGGACGCGGACGGCGTCACGCAGGCGTACCCCGACTCGTGCGTCGGCACCGACTCGCACACCACCATGATCAACGGCCTTGGCGTGCTCGGCTGGGGCGTGGGCGGCATCGAGGCCGAGGCGGCCATGCTGGGCCAGCCCGTGTCGATGCTGATCCCTCGCGTGGTCGGCTTCAAGCTCACCGGCGCGATCCCCGCCGGCGCCACCGCGACCGACGTGGTGCTCACCATCACGCAGATGCTGCGCGAGCACGGCGTGGTCGGCAAGTTCGTCGAGTTCTACGGCGAGGGTGTGGGCGCGGTGCCGCTTGCCAACCGCGCCACCATCGGCAACATGTCGCCCGAGTTCGGCTCGACGGCCGCGATCTTCCCGATCGACGGCGTCACCATCGACTACCTGAAGCTCACCGGTCGCTCCGAGGACCAGGTCAAGCTGGTCGAGGCGTACTGCAAGGAACAGGGAATGTGGCACGACCCCTCGGCTGAGGGCTACGTGGAGCCGGTGTTCTCCGAGTACCTCGAGCTTGACCTGTCGACGGTCGTTCCCTCGATCGCCGGGCCTAAGCGTCCGCAGGACCGCATCGAGCTGACCGACGCGAAGGCGTCCTTCGGCAAGTCGATCCTCAACTACGCGGAGCACGAGGAGCTCACCGGGCTCGACGAGTCCGTGGAGGAGACCTTCCCCGCGTCCGACCCGATCGCCGCCGAGGCCCACGCGGAGGACGCCCCTGCGCCCCGCGAGTCGAGCGCCGACATCAGCAAGCGCCGCCCACACAAGCACGTGCCGCTGACGCTCGCCGACGGCACCGAGACCGCCATCGACCACGGCGCCGTCGTCATCGCGTCGATCACGTCGTGCACCAACACGTCGAACCCCTCGGTGATGCTCGCCGCGGCGCTGCTGGCGCGCAACGCGAACCAGCGCGGCCTCAACGTCAAGCCCTGGGTGAAGACGTCGATGGCCCCCGGATCGCAGGTCGTCACCGACTACTACGAGAAGGCCGGCCTGTGGCCCGACCTCGAGGCGCTCGGCTACCACCTGGTGGGCTACGGCTGCACCACGTGCATCGGCAACTCGGGCCCGCTTCCCGAGGAGGTCTCGCAGGCCGTCAACGACAACGACCTCGCGGTCGTCTCGGTCCTGTCGGGTAACCGCAACTTCGAGGGCCGCATCAACCCCGACGTGAAGATGAACTACCTCGCGTCGCCCCCGCTCGTCATCGCGTACGCGCTGGCCGGCACCATGGACCACGACTTCGAGACCGACCCGCTGGGCCAGGACACCGATGGCAACGACGTGTTCCTTCGCGACATCTGGCCCTCCGCTGCCGAGGTCGAGGAGATCGTCGGCTCGTCGATCACCGAGGACATGTTCGCCAAGGACTATGCGGACGTGTTCGCGGGCGACGCTCGCTGGCAGCAGCTGCCCACGCCCGACGGCAAGACCTTCGAGTGGTCCGATGACTCGACCTACGTGCGCAAGCCCCCGTACTTCGAGGGCATGGGCGCCGAGCCCGAGCCCGTCGAGGACATCGCGGGGGCTCGCGCCCTTGCGCTGCTCGGCGACTCGGTCACGACCGACCACATCTCGCCGGCCGGCGCGATCAAGCCCGACAGTCCCGCCGGCGTGTACCTCGCCGAGCACGGCGTGGAGCGCCGCGACTTCAACTCCTACGGGTCGCGTCGCGGCAACCACGAGGTGATGATCCGTGGCACGTTCGCGAACATCCGCCTGAAGAACCTGCTGCTTGACGGCGTCGAGGGCGGCTTCACCTTCAACTTCATCAAGGGCGAGCAGGACACGATCTACGACGCCGCGCAGGACTACGCGGCCGCTGGCACGCCCCTCGTGGTCCTCGGTGGCAAGGAGTACGGCTCCGGCTCGTCGCGTGACTGGGCAGCCAAGGGCACGCGCCTGCTGGGCGTGCGCGCCGTGATCACCGAGTCCTTCGAGCGTATTCACCGCTCGAACCTCATCGGCATGGGCGTCCTGCCGCTGCAGTTCCCCGCGGGCGAGTCCGCCGCGTCGCTGGGCCTGGACGGCACGGAGACCTTCGACATCGAGGGCGTCGCGTCCTTCTCCGAGGGCAAGCACCCCAAGACGCTGCCCGTGAAGGCCACCAAGGGTGACGGCACCGTCGTCGAGTTCGACGCGGTGGTGCGTGTCGACACGCCCGGTGAGGCCGACTACTTCCGCAACGGCGGCATCCTGCAGTACGTGCTGCGGTCGCTCGTGACCGCCTGACGACACCGCCACGGCAACCCGCGCCGGTCCCGCCTCACGGCGGGGCCGGCGCGTCGTCGTGTGGTCCCCGTGACCACGTACAGTGGACCGACACCTGAGGAATGGAGGACTGCGTGCTGGAGCGCATCGAGTCGCCGCGTGATCTGGACGGATTGACGCGGGACGAGCTCGCCGGGCTGGCGCAGGAGATCCGCGACTACCTCGTCTCGTCGGTCTCGCTGACCGGCGGTCACCTGGGGCCCAACCTCGGCGTCGTCGAACTCACCCTTGGCCTACACCGCGTGTTTGATTCACCGCGCGACAGCCTCGTGTTCGACACCGGGCACCAGTCCTACGTGCACAAGCTGCTCACCGGCAGGCGCGACTTCTCGCAATTGCGCACCAGGGGAGGGCTCGCGGGCTACCCGCAGCGCTCCGAGTCCGAGCACGACATCGTCGAGAACTCGCACGCCTCTACAGCCGTGTCGTGGGCGGCGGGCATCGCGCGCGGCTACACGCTGCGCGGCGAGGACGACCGCACCGCGGTGGCAGTGATTGGCGACGGGGCGCTCACGGGCGGCATGGCCTGGGAGGCCCTGAACTCCGTCGCGGCCTCCCACGACCGCGTCGTGATCGTGGTCAACGACAACGGCCGCTCCTACGCGCCGACCATCGGCGGCCTCGCCCGCCGCCTCGACGGCATCCGCACGGACCCGCGCTACGAGCAGTTCCTCGGCTGGGGCAAGCGCAATTTCCAGGGCCGCGGCTGGGCCCGCAACTTCACCTACCAGACGCTTATGCATGGCAAGCGGGCGGTCAAGGGCCTCATCACCGAGCCCGGAATGTTCGAGGACCTGGGACTCAAGTACGTGGGCCCCGTCGACGGCCACGACCTCACGCAGGTCGAGGCTGCGCTGTCGCACGCCAAGGCGTATGGCGGCCCCGTCATCGTCCACGTGCTGACCGAGAAGGGCCGCGGCTACACGCCAGCGGAGGAGGACGTCGCCGACCGCTTCCACGCCGTGGGAGTCATCCACCCCGAGACCGGACTGCCCGTCAAGCAGTCCAGGTTCGGCTGGACCAAGGTGTTCGCACAGGAGATCCTCGACGTCGCCCGCGAGCGTGACGACGTGGTGGCGCTCACCGCCGCGATGCTCGCGCCCGTGGGGCTGCAGCCCATGGCCGACGAGTTCCCCGACCGCGTCATCGACGTCGGCATCGCGGAGCAGCACGCCGTGACGTCGGCCGCCGGCCTCGCGTTCGCGGGGCTGCACCCCGTGTTCGCCGTCTACGCCACCTTCCTCAACCGCGCGTTCGACCAGGTGCTCATGGACGTCGCGCTCCACGGCGCCGGCGTGACCTTCATGCTCGATCGCGCCGGGATCACCGGCGACGACGGCCCCAGCCACAACGGCATGTGGGACATGGCGCTCCTGCGACACGTGCCGGGGCTGCGCATCGCGGCCCCCCGTGACGCGTCGACGCTGCGTCGCGCCTTCCGCGAGGCCATCGACGTCGACGACGCCCCCACCGTGGTGCGCTACCCCAAGGGGCCCGTCGGCGACGACCTCCCCGCGCTGCGCTCCGTGGGCGACCTTGACGTGCTCGCCGAGCACGGCTCGTCTCCGCGCGTGGTGGTCCTGGGGCTCGGATCCATGGCGCCCACCGCCATCGACACCGCCGCCAAGATCGCCGCGGAGGGAATCGACGTCGTCGCGGCCACAGCCACCTGGGTGCACCCTGTGCCCGACGGTCTCGATGCCCTCATGGGCGATGCCGAGCTGATCGTCACGGTCGAGGACGGCCTCGTGGACGCCGGCGTGGGACAGGAGTGGGCCGACTACGCCCGCGTGCTCGGCCACCCCGCGACATGGAGCCACCACGGCGTGCCCCGCGAGTTCCTCAGCCACGCCTCGCGCGCGCAGATCGTCGAGCAGGTGGGGCTCGAGTCGTCGGCGATCGCCGACACCGTCATCGCCGCCCTCGACTGACCCGCCTCACCGTCCTCGGCCTCACTTCGAACCAGATCGGGCCCCGACACTCCGGTGGGCGACCGCTGCGAGGCGGTGGCTCCGGCGTGTCGAGGCCCTGAGTGGTGCGTATGTCGGAGAGGTTAGGCGGGGTCCGCTGTGGCCGCGTCGGTGGCCGATGCCTCGGCGGCCTCGACGAAGGCCTCCGCGAGCATCGGCGCGGTGAGGTCGATCTGCCACTGGCGAGCGTCCCGCGAGGCGAGCAGCGCGCGGATCTCGTCCTCGCCGCCACCGCGGTGCTCCCAGCAGGCCCGGCGCATCGCGTCGGGCTGCAGCACGTTCTCGATAGGCATGCCGATGCGCTCCGCGAGCTCGGCCATGCGCGGCTTGGCGGCCTCGAGGCGCGCGGCAGCCTCGGGACGCTTGTCCTTCCACATGCGCGGCTGCGGCGGACCGTCTCCGCGCGGGCCGCGCTTGGCGGGAAGCTTGGAGTCCGGCAGGCGCAGGGCCTTCTCGATCACCGGGTACCACCGCGGTGCCGCGCGCTTGGTGCCGCGGGACTGCCACTCGCGCACCTGCAGGAGCGCGGCAAGCGACGTGGGCTTGGCCTGAGCGGCGGCGACGATCGCCGCGTCACGCAGAATCCGCCCGGGGGAGGTGTCGCGCTGCTGGGCCACCCTGTCGCGCTCCTCCCACAGCGCGCGAACGACGGCGAGCCCGCGCTGGTCGCGAAGCTGGTGGGACCCGGAGGTGCGTCGCCAGGGGTCGACGCGCGGGGGCGGCGGGGGAGCCAGGCGGACCGCCTCGAACTCCTGGCGAGCCCACTCGAGCTTCCCTGCTTCCTCGAGGTGGCCGAGCATGGCCTCGCGCAGCTCGAGCAGGACCTCCACGTCGAGCGCGGCGTACACCAGCCAGTCGTGAGGCAGCGGTCGGGTCGACCAGTCCTGGGCCGAGTGCTCCTTGGCGAGCGCGAGCCCCAGCTCGCGCTCCACGACGGCGGCGAGGCCCACCTTGGGCCAGCCCAGCAGCCGCGCCGCGAGTTCCGTGTCGAAGACCGATGCGGGGGACAGGCCGAGGTCGTGCATGCCGGGAAGGTCCTGGCTCGCGGCGTGGAAGACCCACTCGGCGTCGCCGAAGGCGTCGTTCAGAACCGACAGGTCGGGAAGCGCCGCGGTGTCGACGAGGGCGATGCCCGCCCCGGCGCGCTTGAACTGCGCGAGGTAGGTCGCCTGGCCGTAGCGGAAACCCGAGGCGCGTTCGGCATCGGCCGCGATGGGGCCGGTACCGGCGGCGAAGGCGGCGGCCATCCGGCGCAGGCCGTCCTCCGTCGCGATCACCTGCGGCACGCCGTCGGCGGGCTCGGTGAGGGGGACGGCGGCCGGAGCCTCGTCCTCGAGGGGGGCGTCGCTCATGCGTGGCGTCCCGGCAGCATCGTTACTCCTTCAGGAAGGGGAGGCACGCCCGCGCAGGTGGCGAGCAGGTCGGTCCACGCCTGCACGTGCGGCTCCATATCGTTGTCCAGCGGGGTCCAGGACACCCGCAGCTCGACGTGCACCTCGTCGGGACGCTCCGCGAGCTCGCCGTAGGAGGAGTTCGTCACCTTCGTGACCGTTCCTCCCCGCGCGCGATGCGGCACCCCGTCGAGGGACTCCTCGAGCCATGACCAGGCCACGTCGGCCCACATCTCGTCGGCCCCCACCTCGGGCTCCACCTGCGCCTTTACGAGCGCCACCACGCGGTAGCGCCCGTCCCAGGCGTCGTGGCCGTCCGGATCGTGCAGGAGGACAAAGCGGCCGCTCGCGTGGGCATCGTCCCCGTGAAGCTCGCCGCTGATCGCGACGGCATAGGGGGCGAGGCGACCGGGCGCCGGCGCCTCGGCGAGGACCACGTCCGAGCGGGTGCGCGCGGACGCGAGCGACGTGAGCGCCGCACGGAAGTCCGGTGGCGCCTGCGCGAAGTCCTGGGCCATACCGTCGAGAGTAGGGGCGCTCGCCCGCGCCCCACGGTTCGCCACGCGACGCGGGGCCACTAGGCTGGAGCGCGGTACCGACCTCTATCCCCGAAAATTCAAAGGACGGACACATGGCGCAGGCCCAGATCGGTGTGACAGGACTCGCGGTGATGGGGCGCAACCTCGCCCGCAACTTCGCTCGCAACGGCTTCACGGTGGCGGTGCACAACCGCTCTCCCCAGAAGATGCACTCGCTCATCGAGGAGCACGGCTCCGAGGGCGAGTTCATCGGCTGCGAGACCCTCGAGGACTTCGTCGACGCGCTGGCGAAGCCCCGCACCGTCGTGATCATGGTGCAGGCCGGAGGCCCCACCGACGCTGTTATCGACGCGCTCACGCCGCTGCTGGAGGAGGGCGACATCATCGTCGACGCCGGCAACGCCCACTTCCCCGACACGCGCCGCCGCGAGGCCGCGCTCAAGGAGAAGGGCCTGCACTTTGTGGGCGCCGGTGTCTCCGGCGGTGAGGAGGGCGCCCTGCTGGGCCCCTCGATCATGCCCGGCGGCCCCGCGGAGTCGTACGCGACGCTTGGCCCCATCCTCGAGAAGATCGCCGCCAAGGCGGAGGACGGCACCCCGTGCTGCGTGCACGTGGGCCCTGACGGCGCCGGCCACTTCGTCAAGATGGTGCACAACGGCATCGAGTACGCCGACATGCAGCTCATCGGCGAGGCCTACCACCTGCTGCGCGCCGGCCTGAACCTCACGCCCGCCGAGATCGGCGACATCTTCGCCGAGTGGAACACGGGTGACCTCGACTCGTTCCTCATCGACGTCACCGCGAACGTCCTGAAGCAGGTCGACGCGAAGACCGGCAAGCCGCTCGTCGACGTGATCGTCGACGAGGCGGGCCAGAAGGGCACCGGTCGCTGGACCGTGCAGTCCGCGCTCGACCTCGGTGCCCCCGTGACCGGCATCGCCGAGGCGACGTTTGCCCGCGCGATCTCCTCGCAGACCGCCCAGCGCGAGGCCGCCCGCGGCGTCCTCGCCGGCAACGCTGGCGACTTCCACATCAAGGACCGCAAGGGCTTCATCGAGGACGTGCGCCTCGCGCTGTACGCGTCCAAGGTGGTCGCCTACGCACAGGGCTTCGACCAGATCCAGGCCGCCTCGGAGGAGTACGGCTGGGGAATCAAGCGCGGCGACATGGCGAAGATCTGGCGCGAGGGCTGCATCATCCGCGCCCGCTTCCTCGACCGCATCACCGAGGCCTACGAGCGCAACGACTCGCTCGCGTCGCTGCTGGTGGACGACTACTTCGCCGGTGCCGTCGCCAACGGCGTCTCGGCATGGCGCCGGGTGGTGTCGCAGGCAGCGCTGGCGGGCGTCCCCGCTCCCGCGTTCTCGTCGTCGCTGTCGTACTACGACTCGCTGCGCGCCGAGCGCCTTCCCGCCGCCCTCATCCAGGGTCAGCGCGACTTCTTCGGCGCTCACACCTACAAGCGCGTCGACGCCGAGGGCACGTTCCACACCCTCTGGGGCGGCGACCGCTCCGAGGTGGAGGCGTAAGCCTTCGATCGCTCGCCGCGCCCCGGTCACCCCTCGTGGTGGCCGGGGCGCGGCGCGTTTCAGGGGTGCTCGCGCCATCACTAGGGTGTCACCCATGACCGCCCGACTCGTCGGACGCAGGCCCCACGTCGAGCCCGACGCTCTGATCGCCGCCCTCGTCCCGCCGCCCCACTTCGACAGCGCCACCTTTGACTCCTACAGGCCCGATGCCGACTACCCGAGCCAGCGCGAGGCCGTCGATGCCGTGCGCTCCTTTGCGAAGGGGGTGGGAAGGCGCGGCCTCCTGCGCCGCTCCAGCGGGGGTCGCGGGGTCTACCTCGATGGCGGCTTCGGCGTCGGCAAGACGCACCTGATTGCCGCGCTGGCCCATGAGGTGGGCGAACGAGCTGCGTTCGGGACGTTCGTCGAGTACACGCAGTTGGTCGGCGCGCTGGGCTTCCAGGGCACGAGGCGTGCGCTGCAGGAGTTCGCGGTGGTCTGCATCGACGAGTTCGAGCTCGATGACCCCGGCGACACCGTCATGATGGCCCGCCTCATGAGGGAGTTGGCCGATGCCGGGGTCGCCCTCGCGGCGACGTCCAACACCCTGCCGGGCTCGCTCGGCCAGGGCCGCTTCGCGGCGGATGACTTCCAGAGAGAAATCAAGGCCGTCGCGAGCGTCTTCGACGTGATCACGATCGACGGACCCGACTATCGCGGGCGGGGCGACCTCACGTTCCCCGCGCCCGCGCGTGCCGACGAGGTGCTCGCCGTGGGCAGCCGCGACGGCGGGGCCTGCGAGGAGTGGGCGGCCCTCATGGAGGACCTCACCCACGTGCACCCCAGCCGCTTCGGGGCCTACGTCGAGGGTGTCGAGGTGCTGGGGCTGCGAGGGGTTGCGCCCCTCACGGATCAGGCCCAGGCGCTGCGCCTCGTGTCGCTCGTGGACCGTCTCTACGACAGGGACGTTCGCATCGTCGCTTCCGGGCACTCGCTCGGCGAGGTCTTCACCAAGGAGATGCTGCGCGGCGGCTACCGCAAGAAGTACTACAGGGCGCTCAGCCGCATGCTCGCGATGGTCGCGGGGGAGTAGGCGGGCCTCAGCGGGGGGCGTCCACCGGGGCGTCGGCGACCGCCTCGGTGTACCCGACGAGGAAGCGCGACAGGAGATCGAGCAGGGTGTCCTGTTCGGCGGCGTCCAGCCGGTCCAGGCCCGCACCGGTAATCTGCATCGCCTCGGTGAGAGCCTCCTCGAAGGCGCGCAGGCCCGCGTCCGTCGCCTCGACATGCCAGGCGGAGGATCCGTCCCGCTTGTGTTTGACCACGAGCCCCTGCGCGTGGGCGTTCGCGACCTGGCGGTGCACGGTGGACTGCTCGAGGCGCAGCGCCTCGCAGATCTCGCGCAGGGTGCGCGCCCTGCCGTCGGACAGCAGCCACAGCAGGCGCATGTCCGCGGTGCCGACCGCCACGCGCTGCTCGAGAGCATGGCGCGTGCGCTCGAGTCGGGCGATCAGTCCAGCCATGGTGCGCTCGGGAGTGCTGCCGATGTGCTGAGTGTCGCCCACGTCCTGCTCCTGCCGTGTCCTCGGGTCCGGGATTGGACGTCATCGTAGCCGAGGGTGTATGTATGTATCCTACATAACGGGACCAAGGTCCCGCTTGCACGCAACGACGCGGTGTGGGGCCCGTCGCCGGCGGTGTTTCCCCGCGCCGCCGCGAGGGAAGAGGCCCCATGTCCACCACCGCCACAGCGGCGCCGACCGCCCTGCAGGGCAAGAAGGCGGTCCTCGCGATCGTCACGCTGGGCTTCTCGAGCCTCGCCGCCGCGCTCATGCAGTCGCTCGTCATCCCCATCCAGGGCGAACTCCCCGAACTCCTCGGTACCACCGCGAGCAATACGTCGTGGGTCGTCACTGCCACGCTGCTGGCCGCCGGTGTGACGATGCCGGTCTCCGGTCGCCTCGCCGACCTCTACGGCAAGAAGCCCGTCATGGTCGCGTCGGGTGTGCTGCTCCTGGTGGGCTCGCTCATCGTCGCGCTGTCGTCGACGCTCGTGCCCGTCATCGTTGGCCGAGTCCTGCAGGGCGCGGCAATGGGGTACATCCCGATCGCCATCGCGATGGTGAGGGAGATCGCGCCGCCCCACCTGCGCAACCAGGCCATCGCTGGAGTGAGCGCCACGCTGGGGGTGGGCGGTGCCATCGGCCTCCCCCTGGCGGCCTGGATCGCCCAGGGAAGCGACTGGCACCTGCTGTTCTGGGTCGCCGCCGGACTCGCGGCGGTCATGCTGACCCTCACCATCGTCGCCATCCCTCACGTACGCGACGCACACCGCGGTCGCCTCGACTGGGCGGGCGCGATCGGCCTCGCCATCGGCCTCGTGTCCCTCCTGGTCGGCGTCTCCAAGGGCAACGACTGGGGATGGGACTCAACGACCACGTGGGCGTGCATCGGCCTCGGCATCGTGGTGCTCGTGGCGTGGGGCTTCTACGAGTTGCGCACCTCCGACCCGCTCGTGGATCTGCGCACCACCGCCCGCCGCCCGGTGCTGGTGACGAACATCGGCGCCATCCTCATCGGCTTCGGCATGATGGCGCAGTCCATCGTGGTCCCGCAGCTGCTGCAGATGCCGTCGACCACCGGCTACGGCCTCGACCAGACCATCCTGCAGGCCGGCCTGTGGATGGCGCCTGCCGGCCTCATGATGCTGATCTTCTCGCCGGTGTCCGCCTCGCTCATCACCAAGTGGGGTGCGCGCAACACCCTCGCACTCGGCGCCGCGATCCTCGCGGTCGGGTACGGCATCGCGTCGCAGCTGATGAACGCTCCGTGGGAGCTGATGGTGGCGTCGATCATCTGCCTCACCGGCGTCGCGATCGGCTACGCGGCCATGCCCACCATCGTGATGAACAACGTTCCCGAGCGGGAGGCGGCCTCGGCCGTCGGCGTGAACTCGCTCATGCGCTCGATCGGTACGACCGTGGCCGGTGCCGTCATGGCGGTGATCCTCACCTCGCAGACCATCGAACTGCAGCCCGGCGTGTCCGTCCCCGCGGAGTCGTCGTTCCAGTGGTGCTTCGTCGTGGGCGCGATCGCCGCGTTCGCCGGCGCGGGCATTGTGCTGCTCGGCCCCCACCAAAAGGGTGCGCCCGCGGCGCACGGTGCCGTGGTGGCCGAGGCCGCCGAGGAACCTGCCCTGACGCGCTGACACTCGGCTGAAGCGCCGCGGGCCCGTCACCCTCAGGGGGTGGCGGGCCCGCGGCGTGTGCGGAGGGCTAGCTCTGGGCGACGAGCGCCACGGCATCGGCGGCGATCTCGAAGCCGCCCGTGACCTGGGTGACCTCGCCGAAGGTGCCGACCAACTCGCCGCCGTCGCTCACGACGGCCGGAGCGTCGGACAGGTTGGCGTGGACGGTCACCGGGCCGTGAAGGGTGAGCACCCGCGGGGAGGACTCGCTCGCGCCGGCGGGGTGAGCGTCCCACGCCTCGCGGGGGTCGATGCTGGGGCGCAGGCTCATGAGCGTCGAGACCCAGGCGCGCAGCGCGTGGTTGCCGGCCGCGTCCGCGCCGACGCCGTCGCCGAGCTTGGAGCGCAGGAAGGTCACCCGGTCCTGGGGGTCGGGCACGTGAACCTCGCCGCCGTACAGGTCCTCCCAGCCGTGGCCGCCGAACTCGCTCATGCGCCCCTCCGACACCGCCGAGCCGAGCGGCTCGTCGTGGTCGGTGAAGAACATGAAGGGCCTGGTCTCGCCGTACTCCTCGCCCATGAACAGCATCGGAGTAAACGGCGACAACAGGATGGCGGCGAGCGATGTCGCCTGGGCGCCGGCGGTCAGCGACGACGCCGGACGGTCGCCGATGGCGCGGTTGCCCACCTGATCGTGGTTAGACGCGCACACCACGAAGCGTCGCCTGTCCATCGTGGGCGGCACCGGCGCGCCCCACTCCTTGCCCCGAAACGGCGAGTGGGTACCGTTGTGCCAGAACACCTCGCGGTACGCCTTGTCGAGGGTCTCGAGCGAGCCGAAGTCCACGTAGTAGCCGTGACGCTCGCCCGTGAGGTACGCGTGCAGGGCGTGGTGGACGTCGTCGTTCCACTGCGCCGTCATGCCCAGGCCGCCCTCGGCGGTGGGCGTGACCATGCGGGCGTCGTTGAGGTCGGACTCGGCCACGAGCGACAGCGGTCGGCCGATGCGCCGGCTGAGTTCCGTGGTCTCGTCGCTCAGCTGTGCGAGCACGTGGCGCCCCGAGTCGTCGCGCAGCTCGTGCACGGCGTCGAGGCGAAGGCAGTCGATGTGGAAGTCCTCGAACCACCGCAGCGCGTTGTCGCAGATGTAGCGGCGCATGCCGTCGGCGTCCGGCTGGTCGAGGTTGACCGCCCAGCCCCACGGGGTGTGGTGCGCGTCGGTGAAGTAGGGGCCGAACTTCGACAGGTAATTGCCGTCGGGACCAAGGTGGTTGTAGACGACGTCGAGGCAGACGGCGAGGCCCGCGCGGTGGGCGGCATCGACGAACCTCTGCAGCGCCTCCGGGCCTCCGTACGCCTCGTGGACGGCGAACAGCGAGACGCCGTCGTAGCCCCAGCCGTGGCGGCCCGGGAAGGGGGCGACGGGCATGAGTTCCACCACGTCGACGCCGACGGCGCGCAGCGAGGCCATCTGGGCCGCGGCGGCGTCGAGAGTCCCCTGGGGGGTGAACGTTCCCACGTGAAGCTCGTAGAACACCTTGCCGAGCACGTCGGTGCCCTTCCAGTCGGCGTCCGACCACGCGAAGCGTGACGAGTCGTAGACGCGGGACAGGCCGTGCACGCCGGCGGGCTGGCGCGCCGAGCGCGGGTCGGGCCAGGGTCCCTCGCCGTCCACGACATAGCCGTAGTCCGTTCCGGGAGGGAGGTCGGGCCCCGTCCACCAGCCGTCGTCCCCGCGCGTCAGCGGCGAGGCCTCGGCATCGGCCGACCCCACCACGAGGGAGACCTCACGTGCCTCAGGGGCCCACACGCGGGCGATCATGCGTCGTCCCTGACCAGCAGTGCGACGGGCAAGCCGCCGAGGAGCTCAGAGAGCTCCACGGTGCCCCCCTCGTAGGTCTTGCGGCCGAGCGCGTCGTGCCAGCGGCCGTCCGGAAGCGTCACGGTGTGCTCCCGCCATCCGCCCAGCTTCTCGAGGTCGAGGCCCAGGCGCGTGGCGGCGGTGATGACCTGGGGCCGCTCGCCGTCCGTGCGGGCGAACACGACGGCGTGGCCGGAGGACGACGGGAGCGGCGTGTACCCGCATCCGTCGCCGGTGAACGCCTCGGCGTGATCGCGTCGCACCTGGAGCGTGCGGGAGGTGACGAGCAGCTTCTCCTCCGCGAGGCCACGCGGCTTGGCGCGGGCGTTGAGGCGCTCGAGGCTCGAGCCCAGGGCGTCGAAGTCGACGGGCCGACGGTTGTCGGGATCCACGAGCGACGGGGCGAGCGACTCGGTGCCCTGGTAGACGTCGGGGACGCCGGGCATGGTGAGCTGGATGAGCTTCATCGACAGGATGTGCGCCCTCACGCCCGCGGCCGTGGCGTGGTGCCAGTCCGTGACGAGCGAGCGGACGGTGTGGTCGGCGTGACTGGACTGGGCGAACCACAGGACGGCGCTCTCGTAGCCCTCGTCCACCGAGGTCCAGGTGGTGTGCGTCTTGGCCTCGCGCATCGCCTTGATGAGGTAGCCCTCGAGGCGATCCCACGCCATGAAGGTGTGCTCGTCGGACGTGCCGACGAGGGTCTGCCACCAGAGGTTCTCCGTGCGGCCGTCCAGGAGCGAGGGGCGCAGGTCCTCCGTGGCGTGCTGCAGCTTGGTGACCAACGCGTCCCAGTCGTCGGCCGCCTCCGAGAGCACGGACAGCCGTGCGCGCACGTCCTCCGAGCGCTTGGTGTCGTGGGTGGTGAGGGAGGTCATCCCGTGGGGGTACTGGATCTGCTGCTCGTCGGCCCAGGCGTGGAAGTTCGCCGGAGGAAGCGCGAAGCGCGACGCGGGGGAGCCCACCTCGCACAGGGGCAGCAGGTGGGTCCACCGGTAGTAGGCGGTGTCCTCGATGCCCTTGGCCATCACGGCGCCGCAGGCCTGCTGGAAGCGGGTGATGAGTTCCCTGCGGTTGGCCTCGCCGGTGCGTCCGGCCGAGCCGACCTCGGCGCCCTTCAGCAGGTCCACGACAACCTCGAGGGTCTCGTAGCGCTCGGCATCGAGCTGGGCGCGCGCGAGCTCGGCGGCGTGGTCGATGGCGTCGAGCGAGTTCGGCTTGGGCGGCACCCCGGCGACCACGTACGCGCGGTAGCGGTCGAACGTGATGAGGAGGGTGCGCAGGCAGTCGTACAGGGAGCGCCAGGTGTGGTCACGCAGCCGCACGTCCGTGGTGCAGATCGTGTGAGCGATGGTGGCCAGGCGGTGGACCTCGCTCGACAGCGACTCCTTGACGATCTCCCGCTTGGCCTCGGAGATCATGGCGGGAAGGGTGCCCATCGCGTCGCCCGTGAGACGGTGAAGGGTCGCGGCCAGGGGAGAGGAGCCGGCGGGGTCGCGCAGCAGCGCCCCCACGCGCCACGCGCCGTCGTAGCCCGTGGTGCCCGCCGTCTTCCACGACGTGGGCAACCGCTCCTCATCCTCGAGAATCTTCTCGACGACAATCCACGCGCCGTCGGTGGCGTCCGAGAGGCGCTGAATGTAGCCGGCGGGGTCGGCGAGGCCGTCGGGGTGATCGATCCGCAGCCCCTGCAAGGTGCCGTCCTTGATGAGGTCGACGATGACGCGGTGGGTCGCGTCGAAGACGTCGGGGTCCTCCACGCGCACGGCCACGAGCGAGCCGACGTCGAAGAAGCGACGGTAGTTCAGCTCCTCGTTCGCCACGCGCCAATACGCCAGCCGGTAATGCTGCTGGTCGACAAGGGACGCGAGGGGCAGGTTCTCGGTGCCGGCGCGCACGGGGAAGACGTGCTCGTAGTAGCGCAGCACCGGCACCTCGCCGGCGTCCTCGAACCCCGGCACCACCATGGTGTCGAGGGAGAGTTCGCCGTTGGCGAGCACGGTGCCGATGCGCTCGCCCAGGACCGGCATGAGGACGGGGTCGCCGCCGCTCCAGTCGACGTCGAACCAGTGGGCGTGGTCCGATTCCTCGCCATCGGCGAGCACCGACCATAGCGCACGATTGTGATACGCGGGCGTGGGGACGGCCATGTGGTTGGGCACCACGTCGGCCACCAGGCCGATGCCGCGCTCGCCCGCCTTCCACGCGAGGTCCCGCAGGCCGGCCTCGCCGCCGAGCGACTCGGCGATCCGCGAGTGGTCCACGACGTCGTAGTAGTGGGTCGAGCCGGGGGAGGCCTCGAGCAGGGGCGAGAGGTACAGGTGCGTCACCCCGAGGGCGGCGAAGTAGTCGAGCCGCGCGGCCGCATCGGCGAACGTGAAGGCCTCGTTCAGCTGCAGCCGATACGTGGAGATGGGCACCGGCGCTCCCGCGCGGTGTCCCAGTCGGCGGTCCGGTTCGTGGCTGGTCTCAGACATGCAGCAGTGGCCCCTTCGATCGCTTCGCTGTCATCCTCCCAGATAAAGCGCGGTCGCCGCGTTTCCATTCCGGTGACACGGCGAGGGGCGGGCACGGTGTTCCGTGTCCGCCCCTCGTCCTGGGTCGTGGCCGATGCTTAGGCGGCCGTGACCTCGAGGTTCACCTCGATGTTGCCGCGGGTGGCGTTGGAGTAGGGGCACACCTGGTGCGCCATCTCGGCGAGGTCCTGGGCGGCGTCCTGGTCCACGCCCTCGGTGCGCACGTGGAGGGTGACGGTGAGGCCGAAGCCGCCGGTGCTGATCTGACCGATGCCGACCTCGGCGGTGACCTGGGCGGAGGTGAGCGCCGACTTCTCGCGCTTGGCGGTCATCTGCAGCGCCGAGTTGAAGCAAGCGGCGTAGCCGGCGGCGAAGAGCTGCTCGGGGTTGGTCTTGGTGGGAGCGGCGCCGGGCTTGGGGGTCGCGAGGTCGAACTCGACGAGGCCGTCGTCGGTGGCGACGTGTCCGTCACGGCCCGAGCCGGTGGCGGTGGCGGTGGCGGTGTAGAAAACCTGGGGCTTGTCCATGGGAATGGCTCCTTCGTTTGTTGGTTTACTAGTACGTCTACATAGTGCTCAACCGGGCAGGGCGTGGGATGATTCCCGGAAATCGGCGCATTCTTGAAGGAGCAGCGATGGCGAGCACCCGCGGGCAGGCGCGCGACGCGATCCTTGCCGCCGCATCGGCCCTCTTCAACGCCTACGGCACCCGCGCCGTGAGCGCCGACCGCATCCTTGCCGAGGCCGGGGTGTCCAAGGTCACCTTCTACCGTCACTTCGCGACCAAGGACGCGCTGGTGGTGGCCTACCTCGAAGGCGAGCTCGCACGGCTCCAGGAGCTGGGTACCGAGGCCAACGGCGATCCGCAGGCGATCGCCGGCATCTTCGAGGAGGAGATGTGCCGCCCGGGCTTCAGGGGATGCCCCTTCATCAATGCCGCCGCCGAGTACCCGGACCCCGCGCATCCCGTGCGGGAGGTGGTGGCGCGGTTCCGCGCCTGGATGATCGGCGCGATCGAGGCGTGGGCGATGCAGCGCGGTGCCGCCCACCCGGCCGATGTGGCGCGTCAGGTGATGATGCTGCGCGATGGCGCGCTCGTGGAGGGGTATGTGACGGGGGACGCCGAGCGTGTCGCCCGCGAGTTGCGCGCTGGGATCGCCGCGCTCGCGGCAGCCTGACGCCGTCGCGTACCGTCGGAGGCATGCACTACTCCTGGCACGTCCTCGACTGGCGGCGTGAGGTCGCAGACATCTACGCGGAGGTGCGTGCCTCCGCCGATCCCGTGGCGGCTCACGCGCGCTGGGCCGAGCGTCGCGCGGCGCTCCTCGCCACGCATCCCGCGACGCCGGTACCTCAGGCGCATCGCGCGAGCTTTGCTCCTGTCATCGCCCCCTACGACCCGTCGCTACGGTTCGAGGCGGAGGTCGAGGAGGCCGAGCCGGAGCGGCGCGAGGTTCCCACGGCGACCGACGGCGTGGTGCCGTTCGAGCGCATCGGCCGCGTGACGCTTGGCGAGCTCGGAAGCCTCGACGTGTGGTGGCTGGATTCCTACGGCGGGGGAGTGTTCGTGCCGCTGAAGGACGCCTCACCGGGGTCGTACGGTGGCGGGCGCTACCTCCTGGACACCGTCAAGGGCGCCGATCTGGGAGGCGGGACCGACGCGCTCGTGATCGACCTGAACTTCGCCTTCCAGCCGTCCTGCGCGTACTCGAGCGACTGGGTCTGCCCTCTCCCTGGCCCGGGGAACCGCCTCGACGTCCCGATCGAGGTCGGGGAGAGGTTTGTCGCGCTCGACTAGGGGCGGGCCTCAGCGCGCGGGAGGCGCCTCGGGGTAAAGCGCCTCCATGTCGCGCTGTGCCTGGCGACGGCCGGCAAGGAACCAGGCGATGCCGCCCAGCGGCGGTGCGATGAGCGTGACGATGAGCCACACCGTGAGGACGCGCCCCGACAGCACGCGCGAGTGACGGACCTCAGACACGGCCGCGGCGATCGTGATGACCAGCACGGCGGCGGTGAGCACCGACCACACCCAGTCGTAGGTGGTGGGAACCAGGGGATTGGCCGCGAGCTGCATGGCTCGACACTAGCGCGCGCCGCCAATGACAAGAGCCGCCCCGGTGTGTCCGGAGCGGCTCTCATGTGGTGGGCGATACTGGGATCGAACCAGTGACCTCTTCCGTGTCAGGGAAGCGCGCTACCGCTGCGCCAATCGCCCGAGGTGGGTACGGGATTCGAACCCGTGTATACGGCTTTGCAGGCCGCTGCCTCGCCTCTCGGCCAACCCACCATGGTCTGCCATAAGAATCGGCATGGATCCTGCGAGCGGACGACGGGACTCGAACCCGCGACCCTCACCTTGGCAAGGTGATGCTCTACCAACTGAGCCACGTCCGCATGATCCGGAACCTGCGTTCCGGGCCGTGGAAAACTGTAGCGCATCCTGGGACGGCTGGTGACCACCGCATCGGCCGCGTGTCGTGACGCTGGTTGCCGCACCCCCCACCCCGTCTGCCGCAAATGGCCGCATTTGCGGCGCGAAGCCGCGCGACACGCCGCAAGACCGGCCATCAGGGCACCACGCCACCGGCGGCAGCAGAGAAGCGGGGGGTCGCCGAGAAATGAAGAGAGCCGCCCCCGAAGGGACGGCTTGTCTGGTGGGCGATACTGGGATCGAACCAGTGACCTCTTCCGTGTCAGGGAAGCGCGCTACCGCTGCGCCAATCGCCCGAGGTGGGTACGGGATTCGAACCCGTGTATACGGCTTTGCAGGCCGCTGCCTCGCCTCTCGGCCAACCCACCGTGGTCGCCGAAAAACATCGGCTACGAACCTACGAGCGGACGACGGGACTCGAACCCGCGACCCTCACCTTGGCAAGGTGATGCTCTACCAACTGAGCCACGTCCGCACTGTCAGGGCGTGCCCTGACAAGACGAAAACCATAGCCCATGCCGGGACTCGATGCCAAATCGCCCTCGTCGTCAGCCACTACCGTGGGGCCATGAGCGAGACGGCCGGGGGCGTACGCGGCGAGGCCGCCTTTCGCGGCGTGCGCGCGTGGGATGCCGTCGAGCAGATCGACGCGTTGCGCGACGGCCATCGCCTTGCCGAGGGCGGATTTTGGGTTCTCGTCGGCACCTTCGAGGGGCGCGTCGATGCGTGGCGCATGGCGCACGTCGAGCGCGGAGACGCCACGCCGGAAACCACGGGGCGCGAGTGGCGCGGCCCGGCGGCCGATGCGTGGGTGACCTCGCTCGACAGGCGCGCCTACATGGCGGCCGTGGACCGCATTCGGGGAGACATCCGTGACGGGGACGTCTACCAGGCGAACCTGTGCAGGGTGCTTGCCGCCCGTCTCGCCGCCGGGCCCGAGGGTCCGGACGCCGTCGCCCTCAGCGAGCGGCTCGCCGCCGGCAATCCCTCGCGGTTCGCGTCCCGCATCGCCATTCCGCGTACGGCCGATGCCGCGGGCGCCTGGGTAGTGTCGGCGTCGCCCGAGCTGTACCTCGCCGTGAGCGGCGACACCGTGACGAGCGCACCTATCAAGGGCACCGCCGCGCCCGGCGAGGCGATGCTGCCCAAGGACGAGGCCGAGAACGTCATGATCACGGATCTCGTCCGCAACGACCTGTCGCACGTGGCGCTGCCCGGGACGGTGACCGTCCCGGAGTTTCTCGGGATCCACGAGCTTCCCGGCCTCGTGCACCTGCAGTCGACAGTGGAGGCGAGGCTTGCGCCGGCCTTCGACTGGACCGCGCCGATGTGGCCCGCGCTCCTGGACGGCACGTTCCCGCCGGGGTCGGTGTCGGGCGCGCCCAAGGCGAGCGCGCTGAGGATTATTGCCCGCGAGGAGCGGGTGGCCCGCGGACCGTACTGCGGCGCGATCGGGTGGATCGACGCGGACCGCAGGCAGGCCGAGCTCGCCGTGGGGATCCGCACCTTCTGGTGGGACGACGCCGACGGGGGCACCCTGCGGTTCGGCACCGGCGCCGGCATCACGTGGGGATCGGAGTCCGAGCGTGAATGGGATGAGACGGAATTAAAGGCCAACCGCTTGATAGGCCTGGCATCGACCGGAATGATGTCGTCATGACAACGGTGGTGTGGGCTGAGGGGAGCCTCCACGATCCGGGTGAGCCGCTGATTACGGCCCTGGATCACGGGGTGACCGTGGGCGACGGAATCTTTGAGACGATGGCGGTGCGCGACGGGCGGGTCTTCGCCCTCACGCGACACCTCGCGCGCATGGCCTACGGAGCGGACAGGCTCGGCATCGGCCCCGTAGACGCCGACGCGATCCACGGCGCCGTCGACGAGGTCATGGAGGCGGGACAGGGCACCCTCACGAGGCTACGCGTGACCGTGACCTCCGGGACCGGACCCATGGGGTCGGCCCGCGGCGACGGACCTCATAGCCTGCTGGTGACGGGTGTCGATGCGCCACGGCCGCGGACGTGCCATGCCGTGCGCTCGCCGTGGCGGCGCAACGAGCGTGGCGCCCTCACCGGGGTGAAGTCCACGTCCTACGCCGAGAACGCCGTCATGGTCGCGTACGCCAGGGAGCATGGGGCCGACGAGGCGATCCTGGCCAACACGCAGGGTCACCTGTGCGAGGGCACCGCCTCCAACGTGATCCTCGAGCGCGACGGCGAGATCGTGACCCCGCCGCTGGCGTCGGGCTGCCTCGCGGGGATCACCCGCGGCCTGGCCCTCGAATGGGGGGCCGCCGCAGGCATCCCCGTGCGGGCAGCGGCCCCGGGGGAACTCACCATGTCCGTGCTGGACGAGGTGCTCGCGGGCGACACGCACCTCGCGGTCACGTCGTCGACCAGGGGAGTGCAGCACGTCGCATCTCTTGATGGGAAGGCACTCGAACCAGGCACGATGTTGCGCCGTCTGGCCGCACAATTTGAGTTGCGCGCCGAGCAAGAACCGGATCCTGGTCTTCCGCGCTCCAAATAGGCGCTATATTGGTTCCTGCTCGCAGGGCGATTGGCGCAGGGGTAGCGCGCTTCCTTCACACGGAAGAGGTCACTGGTTCGATCCCAGTATCGCCCACCAGCATGAGGCCCCGTCGGAGAAATCCGGCGGGGCCTTTGTCGTGTCGTGCGGTGTGCGCCCTCCTGGTGGCTCGAAATGCGGCGTGTCGCATGCTGGGGAGCCGCACATGAGGACATTTGCGCAGGGTGGGCGGCGATAGGCTTCCGCGCAGTCCGTATTCGAGCAGGGGAGAACCACCGGTGGCGAAGCTGTACTTCCGCTATGGCGCGATGAACTCGGGAAAGTCGACGATGCTGCTGCAGGCCGCGTACAACTATCGCGAGCGCGCCCAGCATCCCGTCATCGTGAAGCCCGGCGTGGACACCAAGGCGGGAACGTCGGTGAGCTCGCGCATCGGGCTCGAGAAGCCCGTCGACGTGCTCCTCGGCGCCGGCGAGTCGCTCGCCGAGGCGATCGAGAAGGTGCGGCCGCTGAGCGCCGTCGACGCCATCTTCATCGATGAGGCCCAGTTCCTGGAGCCCGCCCAGGTGGACGAGGCCTTCACCCTTGCCGTCACCACTCGCATCCCCGTGCTCGCCTATGGCCTACGCAGCGACTTCCGCTCGCGCGCCTTCCCCGGCTCCGCGCGCCTCATGGAGCTCGCCCACTCGATCGAGGAGCTCAAGACCATCTGCCGGTGCGGCTCCAAGGCCATGCTCAACGCGCGCAAGGTGGACGGCGAGTTCGTGGCTCACGGGGCGCAGGTGGCCATCGACGGCCAGCACGCCGAGTACGAGTCGCTGTGCGGCCGTTGCTACCTCGAAAAGGTGGGACCCATCAGGCACGACGCCTAATTCTCGCCTGTCGCCGGGCGCCGTCGCCCGCGCGCCGGTAGCGTGCCGTCATGGCACCGACGCGCCCCACAGAGCTGCCCTCGCAGGCCTGGGCCTTCGCCCGCATGCCGGCCATCGCCCGCACCGTGGTCCGCGAGCGCCTCACCTATCTCTCTCCGGTGAAGTTGCGCCGGCTTCACGAGGCGCTTGACGAGGCCGATGCGCGCGGCGTCCCGGGCGCGATCGTCGAGTTTGGGATCGCGCTGGGCGGGTCCGCGACGGCGCTCGCCAGCCGCAGGGGAGGGCGTCACTTTCACGGCTTCGACGTCTTCGGTCAGATCCCGGCGCCCAACGAGGCGAAGGACGGCGAACGCGCGGTGCGGCGCTACGAGGTGATCGCCGCGGGCAAGAGCGAGGGCATCAGGGGCGACGCCTACTACGGCTACATGACGGACCTGCAGCGCCGGGTGACGGACACCATGCGCGCCCACGGCGTGGACGTGGACGGGGACACGGTGGCGCTCCACCGCGGCCTGTTCGACGAGTCCTGGCCCACGGTCCAGGAGCGCATCCCGACCATCGCCCTCGCCCATATCGACTGCGACTGGCACGACCCCGTCGCCTTCTGCCTGGACGCCATCGCCGAGCGCGTCAGCCCCGGCGGCATCGTGGTCCTCGACGACTACCTGGACTACGAGGGCTGCCGCACGGCGGTCGACGAGTTCCTCGCCGCTCACCCCGAGTTCGAGTGCCGCCACCTCGAGGGCAACCTCTCGCTCAGGCGCCGGTGACAGGTGCCCGGACGCCCGCATCGGCCCTCTGCCAGCGGATATCCCGCCACTGGCGCCGTCGGCATGGTTCGATAAAGCATGGCGACGGGGGACCAGGCGGCAACCGTGCTGTCGAGCGACGCGGCGGGAGACATGCTGTCGACCGCCGTCGCCACCGCGCACCAGACGCTCGAGTCGTGGCGCCTGGACGCCGTTCACGCGCGGCCGGGGGCCGAGACCTCGGCGACCTACGACGTCACGGTGTCCGGGGAGAGGCAGTACCTCGTCGCCTCCACCGTGTCCCTGACCGAGGACGAGCGCGCCGCCGTCAAGGCAGTGCGCCTCGAGTCCGACCTCGGCGTGGTGCACGTGTGGCGCCACCCCTCGGACCCGCGGCTTCCGGGCCTGGCCGATGCCTGCGTCCCCGTCGCGCTCGCCGATAGGCTCGCCCGGGTCGGCATCGGCGAGGCGACGGTCGAGCAGCTCGAGATGCTCGTCCTGCGGCCTATGCGCAGGGCGGTGCTACGCGCCAACGTCTCGAGCCACGGACTGAGCGGGCGGATCTACATCAAGGTGTTGCGGCCCGATGCCGCACGCCAGGTCCTCGCGCGGCATGCCGCGTGCGGGCTGGCCCCCAAGGCGTACGACGCCGGCGACGGCATCGTCGTCATCGAGGGGGCGGCCGGGCGGCCACTCACCGAGTACCTGTACCGGCCCGATGCCCCCCGTTACCTCGACCCTGCGGTCCTGGTGGCGGCGCTCGACTCCGTGGGGCCGGGAGCCATGGAGATGGACCGCCGACGCAGCGCCGCCGACCTCATCGACACCTACACGGAGGCGGCGGTTAAGACGGGCGCCGATGAGGCGCGGCTTGAAGCCGTACGTACCGCCATCCACGCCCTGACGGACGGCGCCGGCGACCTGGGGCCGCTGGTGCCCACCCACGGCGACTTCCACGCGGCGAACGTCTTCGTCGACGGCGGCGACGACGCGCGCGTCACGGCACTGATCGACCTCGACACGCTCGGCCCCGGGTACCGGGTCGACGACCTCGCCTGCATGCTCGCCCACCTGCACACGCTTCCCACCTTCGACGAGCACGGGTACCGCGACGTGCCGGGACTTATCAGGGACGCGACGGCCGACTTCTCGCGCCGGGTCCCGCCCGCGCAGCTGAGGGCGCGTGCGGCAGCGGTGCTGGTCTCCCTCATGGGCGGGGCTGAACACGAGGGACGCCGCGACAGATGGCTCGCCATCGCCGAGCACCTGGTGGCCGAGGCCCGGCAGATGAGAGTTCTCTCATAACCCTCTCCTGAGCCTCTCACCTCGGTGCAGCACAGTGATTCCTGTTCGACGGGTTCGCCGTCGTCGGGAGTCAAGGAGAACGCATCATGCAGATCAACCGCCGAGCCCTCTGGATCACCGCCGGCACCCTCGGAGTCGTGGCCGTCGGGACGGGGATGGCCGTGGCAGACAGCGCCATCAACCCCAGCGCCGACGAGTCGCCCTACGAGGAGACCGCCGGCACCCAGACGCCCACGTCCGGTCCCGTCGTGTCCGTGTCCGACGCCCCGGTCGTCATGGTCAGCAAGGCGACCGCGCCCACCGCCGCCTCGGCGGCCGACGCCTCGACCTCGTCCTCGACGACCTCGTCCTCGACGACCTCGTCGTCGACGCCCTCGCAGTCGACGACCTCCCACCAGGAGGCCGCCTCGACGCCCTCACAGGACACCGCCGTGTCGCCCGTCCAGTCGGCCAGGTCCGCCGTGAGCACCGTCACGCCCGTGACCCCGGTGTCCGTGGTCTCGGTCCAGACCACGCAGTCGCCCGTCACCCCGCAGTCCACCAAGACGCCGGTGAGCCCCGTGTCCACGAAGTCGCCGGTGACGCCGCAGTCGGCCAAGACCGCCGTCAGCCCGGTCTCCGCCAAGACGCCGGTGAGCCCGGTGTCGACGCAGTCGCCCGTGACGCCGCAGTCGGCGCCCTCCGCACAGTCAGCCAACTAATCGTTCTCGGCGTGGGCTACGCCACCATGCGGTAGCCCACGCCCCTGACCGTCTCGATGCGCCCGGCGCCGAGCTTGCCGCGCAGGTAGCGGACGTAGACGTCCACCACGTTGGAGCCCGGGTCGAAGTCGTAGCCCCACACGCGGGACAGCAACTGCTCCCGGCTCAGCGCCCTCCCCGCGTGGGACATGAGCGCCTCGGCGAGGGCGAACTCTCGCGCGGACAGGTCGACCTCCGCGCCGGCCACCGTGACTCGCCTCGTCAGCGGGTCGAGCGACACGTCCGCGCACGTGAGTGCCACCGGCCCCACCGCGGGGGTCACGGGAGACCGCAGGCGCAGCCGAATGCGCGCGAGGAGTTCCTCGAAGCGGAAAGGCTTGGCGAGGTAGTCGTCGGCCCCGCCCTCGAGGCTCCCCACGGACGCCTCGAGCGTGGTGCGCGCCGTCAGCACGATGACGGGCAGGTCGTTTCCCGAGCCTCGCAGCCGCTCCAGAACGTCCATCCCGTCCATGTCGGGAAGTCCGAGGTCGAGGACGATGAGCTCGAAGTCGCCCGTCATCGCGCGCTCGTAGCCGGCCGAGCCGGTCGCCTCGTGGGTGCTCGTGAAGCCCGCGGCCTTCAGCCCCTTGGTGATGAAGGAGGCGATGCGGTCCTCGTCCTCGATGATCAGGATCTGGCTCATGACTCGGGGGCCTCCTGGCCTCGTGAGGGATGGGGAAGGGACAGGGTGAAGGTGGACCCCGCGCCGGGGACGGAGGCGAGGTCGACGTGGCCGGCGTGTCCGCGTGCGATCGCCACGACGATGGACAGCCCTAGCCCCGAACCATCGCGGCGCGAGGAGTGCGCCTGTCCGAAGCGGTCGAAGATGCGCTCGCGGTCCTCATCGGCGACGCCCACACCCTCGTCGGACACCCACAGTTCGAGGCGCCCCTCGCGGACGCGCGACCCCAGCGAGACGCGCGAGCCCTCGTCGGAGAAGCGGACGGCATTGGACGCGAGCTGGAGCCACGCCTGCGTGACGCGATCGCGGTCAAGGTTGGCCACCGCATCGGCCGCCTCGTCGAGCTCCCACGTCCGCGGCCCGAGCGCCGCCGCCTTGTCCAGGACCGACAGCGTGAGGTCGCGCACGTCCACGGGGGCGGTGGTGACGAAGTCGGGCCGGTCGGCCTTGGCCAGGGTCAACAGGTCCTCGACGAGCGCCGTCATCCTGTCGAGTTCCTCGAGGCTGAGGTCCCGCACCTCGCGGGCGTCGCCGGGGTCGTCGGCGTCCATGAGCTCGAGGTGCCCGCGCACCACCGTGATGGGGGTCCGCAGCTCGTGGCTCACGTCGTTCAGCAGCGCCGTCTGCGACTCGAAGGCCGCCTCGAGGCGGTCGAGCATCGTGTTGACGGAGCGGGCCATGTCGGAGACGTCGTCGGCTCCCGTGACGGTCACGCGTTCCGTCAGGTCCTCGCGGCCGATGCGCTGGGCGGCCTCGGCGAGCGCGCCCACCGGGCGCAGAAGCCGCCCGGCGAGCAGCCACGCCAGCGCGCCCACGGCGACGAAGGCCCCCGCGGCCACGAGGGCGTAGATGCGAAACGCCCGGTGAAGGAGCCCCAGCTCTGCGTTGACGTCGTAGGCGAGCACCTGCGCCGCGACCGGGACCGCACCGGTGCCCGCGGCGCCCACGACGAGCCCGCCGTCCTCGGACTGGCGTGCGGGTGCCACGGCAACCAGGTAGTCGGCCGTGGGCGTGCTGAGGGACGTGTAGACGATGGCGTCGCCCTCGGTGAGGGGGGACACGGCGTCGAGGAACGCCTGGTCGTCGGCCAGGGGAGTCTGCGCGTCGCGAGACACCCACTCGAGCGAGCCGTCGAGGAACCCCACCACGCCCTCGTTGGTATCGGGGACGTTGCGCTCCATCGACGTGCGCACGGCCGCGCCCGGGTCGGTGAACGGCTCGCCGGTGACGGGATCGACGCCCTCCTCGGCCAGCACCACGAACTCCTGGAGGTCGCTCACCAGGTCGGCGTGCATGCGATCCCGCTCCGCATCGTCGAGCACCGCGAGGGCCACGAGACCGGCGAGCGCGAGCGCCAGGCCGGTGAGCGCGAGCACCGCGAGGCCAATGCGTGCCCGCACCGACACCCTGCCGAGGCGTTGACTGAGTCTCACGGGCGTCTCCGGGGTCGAGGTACGCCCACGGTAGCCGCTGACGGGCGCGGATCGGGGGAACCCCTGCCAGCGACATCGGCCGAACGAAGGTGCCTCAGACCCACGCGGGTCGGTAGCATCGGGGGGACCGACCGCGCGCTGCCATGCGCGCACGACCCCTCACAAGGAGACCCCTGGTGCCCAGCCTGCATGCAACCATCGACGGCGACGAGCGAGAGCTGACCGCCGGCACGACGGGCACCGACCTCTACGGCGAGCGCCGCGATGTGATCGTGATGCGGGTTGACGGCGCGCTGTGGGACCTGGCTCGCGAGGTTCCCGCGGGGGCGACCGTCGAGGCCGTGACCATCGCGGAGCCCGACGGCCTCATGGTCCTGCGTCACTCGACCGCCCACGTCCTCGCGCAGGCGGTTCAGCAGGTCAACCCCGACGCGAAGCTGGGCGTGGGCCCGCCCGTCGAGAACGGCTTCTACTACGACTTCGATGTCGAGACGCCCTTCACCCCCGAGGACCTGAAGAAGTTCGAGAAGGCGATGCAGCGCATCGTTAAGGAGGGCCAGTCCTTCGTGCGCCGCGAGGTCACCCGCGACGAGGCGCTCGCGGAACTCGCCCACGAGCCCTACAAGTGCGAGCTGCTGACCCACGACACCGAGGGCGCCGAGGGCGCGTCGGTGGAGATCGGCGAGGGCGACATCACCATCTACGACAACGTGCGCCGCAACGGCGAGCGCGCGTGGGGCGACCTGTGCCGCGGCCCGCACGTGCCCAGCACCAAGGTGCTCGCGAACGGCTGGTCGCTCATGCGTTCGGCCGCCGCGTACTGGAAGGGCAACGAGAAGAACCCCCAGCTGCAGCGCGTCTACGGCACCGCCTGGCCCACCAAGGAGGAGCTCACCGCGTACAAGGAGCGCCTCGCCGAGGCCGAGCGTCGCGACCACCGCAAGCTGGGCACCGAGCTCGACCTGTTCTCCTTCCCCGACGCGATCGGCTCCGGCCTCGCCGTGTTCCACCCCAAGGGCGGCATCATCCGCACCGAGATGGAGGAGTACTCGCGCCGCCGGCACATCGAGGAGGGCTACGAGTTCGTGGTCACGCCTCACGCCACCAAGTCGCGCCTGTACGAGATCTCCGGCCACCTCGACTGGTACGCGGACGGCATGTACCCGCCCATGCACCTCGACGAGGAGCGCGACTCCGCGGGCAACGTCACCAAGCAGGGCCAGGACTACTACCTGAAGCCCATGAACTGCCCCATGCACAACCTGATCTTCGACGCCCGCGGTCGCTCGTACCGCGAGCTGCCGCTGCGCATGTTCGAGTTCGGCACCGTGTACCGCTACGAGAAGTCGGGCGTGGTGCACGGCCTCACCCGTGCCCGCGGCTTCACTCAGGACGACGCGCACATCTACTGCACGCGTGACCAGATGAAGGATGAGCTCACCAAGACCCTCGACTTCGTGCTGGGCCTGCTGAAGGACTACGGCCTCGAGGACTTTTACCTGGAGCTGTCGACCAAGAACCCCGAGAAGTCCGTGGGCGACGACGACATCTGGGAGGAGGCCACCGACACCCTTCGCGAGGTGGCCGAGGCCTCCGGGCTCGAGCTCGTTCCCGACCCGGGCGGCGCCGCGTTCTACGGCCCCAAGATCTCGGTTCAGACCCGCGACGCCATCGGCCGCTCGTGGCAGATGTCGACTATCCAGCTCGACTTCAACCTTCCCGAGCGCTTCGAGCTCGAGTACACGGCCCCCGACAACACCCGTCAGCGCCCCGTGATGATTCACCGCGCGCTGTTCGGCTCGATCGAGCGCTTCTTCGCGATCCTCACCGAGCACTACGCGGGAGCCTTCCCCGTGTGGCTGTCGCCCGTCCAGGTGCGCGCGATCCCCGTGGCCGAGGCCTTCAACGACTACATGGCCGATGTCGTGGCGCAGCTGAAGGCGGCCGGCATCCGCGTGGAGCTCGACGACTCCGACGAGCGTTTCCCCAAGAAGATCCGCACCGCGTCCAAGGACAAGATTCCCTTCACGCTCATCGCCGGCGGCGACGACGCTGAGGCTGGCGCCGTGTCGTTCCGCTTCCGCGACGGTAGCCAGGACAACGGCGTGCCGGTGGCCGATGCCGTGGCGCGGATCGTCGAGGCAGTGCGCACCAAGGCGCAGGTGTAGCCCGTGGCGGACATCGTCGACGGCCACATGATGGGGGGCGAACCCGACGGGTTCGAGCGCCTGTGGACGCCCCACCGGATGGCATACATCGAGGACGGCAAGGACCGCAAGGCGTACGAGGGCCGTCACGACTGCCCCCTGTGCGCCAAGGTGGAGATGCCGGACCGTGAGGCGCTCGTGGTGCACCGCGGCGAGCACTGCTACGTGGTGCTGAACCTCTACCCGTACAACCCCGGCCACCTGATGGTCTGCCCGTTCCGCCACGTCGGCTGGTACACGGACGCCACGGACGCCGAGCGCGACGAGATGGGCGTGCTCACCCAGCAGGCGATGCGCGTGCTGTCGTCGGTGTCGGGGACGCAGGGCTTCAACATCGGCATGAACCAGGGCGCCATCGGTGGCGCGGGAATCTCCGAGCACCTCCACCAGCACGTGGTGCCGCGGTGGATGGGCGACTCGAACTTCCTGCCCATCATCGGAGCCACCAAGGCGCTTCCCGAGCTGCTCGACGACACGTGGGCGAAGGTTTCCGCCGCGTGGGGCGAGGTGGCCTGATGCTCGGTTGGCTCCGCCCCTTCATGGGCCGGCTGTGGGCCGCGCCCGCCAAGGGCCTCCTGCGCCTCGGCGTGCACCCCAACGCGGTGACGATCATCGGCACCATCGGCGTCGTGTTCGGCGCGTGCTTCTTCTTCCCGAAGGGCGGCGTCTGGCTGTTCTGGGGCGTCATGTTCATCACGTTTTTCGTGGTGACGGACATGCTCGACGGCACCATGGCGCGCCTGTCGGGCAAGACCAGCCGCCTGGGCGCCTACCTCGACTCGACGCTCGACCGGGTGGCCGATGCGGCGATCTTCGGCGCTCTCGTGTGGACCTTCAGGGTGGACGAGCCGGCGACGGCCATGGCCGCGCTGCTATGCCTGACGCTCGGCTCCTTCGTTCCCTACGCGCGCGCCAGGGCCGAGGGCCTCGGCATCGACGCCAAGGGTGGCATCGCCGAGCGCTCCGACCGCCTCGTCATCGGCCTCACCGCCACCGGGCTCGTGGGGCTCGGCCTGCCCCTGGTGGTCCTCACGGTGGTGCTATACCTTCTCGCCGCCGCCGCGGCGATCACAGTCGTTCAGCGCACGCTCGTCGTCATGCGCGAGAACGCGCGCGACCACCGGCTCGAGGCGGCCGATGCCCCGGCAGCCCCCGCCGCCGAGCCCGCCGAGGGTGACGCGACAACTCGATGAATGCGCTGCTGACCGCCTGGCGAGTCTCGCGCGTGCTGCCCGTGGCCGCCGTGCGGGTACTCGCCGCCGCCGGAGCGACCCTTGCCTGGCATCGGCCCGGTCAGGCGGTCCGGAGGCTCGAGGAGAATCTGCACCGCGTGACCCGGCTCGAGGGCGAGGATCTCAGGGCGCTGTCCAAGGCGTCGCTGAAGTCGGTCTCGCGCTATTACGCCGAGGCGCTCACCCTCGACCGCTTCTCGGCTTCCGAGGTGGAAGCACGCGTGCGGCTCGAGGGCTACGAGCCCGTCAGCGAGCTTCTCGAGACGACGTCGACCGGCGTCGTGGCGGTGCTGTCCCACAGCGGCAACTGGGACCTTGTCGGGGCCTACGCCTCCCCGCGGATCATCCCCGTCACGGCCGTGGCTGAGGTGCTGAAGCCTCGCGAGATGTACGACCGCTTCGTGGCGATGCGCGAGGACGTCGGCATTCACGTGCTCGGCCACGAGGGAGGGTCCACGTTCCGTGAACTCATCCGCATCGCCAAGCGCGAGAGGACGCTCATCTGCCTGCTGTCCGACCGCGACCTGTCGGGCTCCGGCATCGAGGTCGAGATGTGGGGACACGGCGTCAAGGTGGCCCCGGGACCCGCGGCGCTCGCCGTCGCCACCGGCGCCCCCGTGGTGCCGGTACACGTGCGCTACGAGCGGCTCACCGGAGCGCGCCGTCGCGCCGCCGGCTCCCCCTGGGGAGTGGTGCTGGCCTTCGGCCCCGCCATCGACCCCACGAGCTTCGACGGCGAGCGCGACGCGCGCGTCGCGGCGCTGAGCCAGGAGTGGGCCGCCTGGATGGCCAGGAAGATTGCCGAGGCCCCCGAGGACTGGCACATGCTTCAGCGATTCGGGTGGACGTCATGAGGATCGGCATCGTCTGCCCGTACAGCTTCGACCGTCCCGGCGGCGTGCAGCTGCACATCATGGACCTTGCCGAGGTGCTCCTGGAGCGCGGGCACGAGGTGTCCGTGATTGCGCCCGGCTCGCCCGGCACTGCCGTTCCGGATTACGTGTCGATCGCGGGCAAGTCGATTCCCGTCCACTACAACGGCTCCGTCGCGCGCATCAAGTTCGGCCCCATCGCCGCGGCCCGGGTCCGCATCTGGCTGCGCGACGGCAACTTCGACGTGGTGCACCTGCACGAGCCGGGCACGATGTCGCTGTCCGTGATCGCGATGTGGGCAAGGCTGGGCCCCACCGTCGCGACCTTCCACACGTCGAACGACCATTCGCGCGCCATGCGCATCGCGAAGCCGTTCATCAAGCCCGGCTACGAGGAGCTCGACGCGCGGATCGCAGTGTCGCCCTCGGCCGACCGCACCGTGAAGGAGCACCTGGGCGTCGCCGCCACGCACATCATCCCCAACGGCGTGGACACCGAGGAGTACGTGGTCGCCGATCCCCGCAGCGAGTGGAGGGGCACCCGCCACGCGCCGACGATCGGGATCCTGGGCCGCATGGACGAGCCGCGCAAGGGTCTCGAGGAGTACCTGAACGCGATTCCCCACGTGCGAGCGCGGTACCCGCGCGCCAGGTTCCTCGTGGCCGGACGCTTCTCGGACCGCGTCGCCGCCCGCGCCGCCCGCGCGGGAGCGGAGGTCATCGGCGAGCTCGACGAGGGGATGAAGGCCCGCTTCATGGCCTCCGTCGACGTCTACTGCGCGCCCAACACCGGGGGAGAGAGCTTCGGCATCGTCCTCGTGGAGGCGATGGCCGCGGGAGCCGCGGTCGTCGCCAGCGACCTGGTCGCCTTCCGTGACGTGGCGACCGACGGCGACGGGGAGGTGGGCGCCGCCCTGCACACGGTGGGCGACTCCGTGGAGCTCGCCGCCCGCGTGAACGCCCTTCTCGACGACCCCGCTGCGCGCGCCGTGCTGGCCGACAGGGGCCAGCAGCGGGCGCTCACGTTCGACTGGCAACAGGTCGCGCCGCGCATCGAAGCGACCTACCGCGACGCCATTAGACTGGACGCGGAACTGTTCCCCGCGTAGGGGCCCAGCACACCTCCGCACCCCGAGAAGCTAAGGAAGCATCAGGCATGAGCGACACCGCCGAGACCACCCCCAAGGTCGGAACCGACCTCGTCAAGCGCGGCATGGCCGAGATGCTCAAGGGCGGCGTGATCATGGACGTCGTCACCCCCGAGCAGGCCAAGATCGCCGAGGACGCCGGCGCGGTCGCCGTCATGGCGCTCGAGCGCGTTCCCGCCGACATCCGCGCCCAGGGCGGCGTGTCCCGCATGAGCGACCCCGACATGATCCAGGGCATCATCGAGGCCGTCTCCATCCCCGTCATGGCGAAGGCCCGCATCGGCCACTTCGTCGAGGCGCAGGTGCTGCAGAGCCTCGGCGTCGACTACATCGACGAGTCCGAGGTCCTGACGCCCGCCGACTACGCCCACCACATCGACAAGTGGAACTTCACCGTTCCCTTCGTGTGTGGCGCCACCAACCTGGGTGAGGCGCTGCGTCGCATCTCCGAGGGCGCGGCGATGATCCGCTCCAAGGGCGAGGCCGGCACCGGCGACGTCTCCAACGCGACCACTCACATGCGTACCCTGCGCACCGAGATCGCGCGCCTCACGTCGCTTCCCAAGGACGAGCTGTACGTGGCTGCCAAGGAGCTCCAGGCGCCGCTTCCCCTGGTCCAGGAGGTTGCCGAGACCGGCAAGCTGCCCGTCGTGACCTTCACCGCCGGCGGCATCGCCACCCCCGCGGACGCCGCGATGATGATGCAGCTGGGCGCCGAGGGAGTGTTCGTCGGCTCCGGCATCTTCAAGTCGGGCGACCCCGCCGCCCGCGCCGCCGCGATCGTCAAGGCCACCACGTTCTACGACGACCCGTCGGTCATCGCCGACGTGTCGCGCGGCCTGGGCGAGGCTATGGTCGGCATCAACGTCGACGAGGTTCCCGAGCCGCACCGCCTCGCCGAGCGTGGCTGGTAAGGCGAGCATCAACGACGGCGCGGCCGATGCGGGGGTCACCCCCGCATCGGCCGTCGCCTCCACCTCGGCCCCCGGCGCCGGCGTGATCCGTCGCGAGGGGGCGCGCGTCCTCCTCGTCGATGAGCAGCGACGGCTGCTGGTCATGCGGGCCCACGACTCTCACCGTCCCGAGCGCTCCTGGTGGTTCACCCCCGGCGGCGGCATCGAGGCGGGGGAGAACGCGGCCCAGGCCGCCGCGCGCGAGCTTGCCGAGGAGACCGGGCTGATCGTTCCGGTCGAGGCGCTGCGGGGTCCCGTGTGGGACAGAACGGCGCTGTTCGACTTTCAGTCGCGGCCCTACGTGCAGCACGAGGTGTACTTCGTGGCGTCGCTCGCGGATGCGACCCCGGCATCGGGCCTCGCCTGGACCGAGACCGAGCTCGACACGATCGACGGCACGGCATGGATGACCCGCGAGGAGCTCGCGGCTGTGGACATCGAGGTGTTCCCCGCGCAGTTGCGGGAGGACTGGGCGCCGTTCCTTGAGTGGGACGGCGAGACGATCGACCTGGGAGAGGCGAGCGAGTGACGACGGTAGGAGTGCTGGCGCTGCAGGGTGACGTGCGGGAGCACGCGGCCGCGGTGACGAGGCTGGGGGCGACGGCGACGCTGGTGCGACGCCCGCGCGAGCTCGACGAGGTCGACGCGATCATCCTTCCCGGCGGCGAGTCCACCACCATCGACAAGCTGCTGCGCGCGTTCGACCTGCGCCAGCCGCTCATCGATCGCATCGAGGGCGGCCTGCCCGTCCTCGGCTCGTGCGCCGGTATGATCCTGCTTGCCACGGACCTGGTGGACGGCATCGACGGCCAGCAGACCCTTGGCGCGATCCCCATGACGGTGCGCCGCAACGCCTTCGGCCGCCAGGTGGACTCCGCCGAGGCGTCCCTCACGTGGCTGCCGGACGGCTCGCCCATGCAGGCCACGTTCATCCGCGCCCCGTGGGTGGAGTCCTACGGGGACGACGTCGAGGTGCTGGCCACGGCCGTGGCGGCAGACGGCGCTGAGCACGCCGTGGCCGTGCAGCACGGCGTGCGCCTCGCTACGGCCTTCCACCCCGAGATCTCTGACGAGCCCCGGGTGCACCAGCGCCTGCTCGACCTGATCTGACGTGTCCGTTCACGACCCGTCCGCGGATTCCCCTCCGTCGTCCGCCTCCTCGCAGGTGGGGAGTTCTCGTCCACTGTCGGAACCTCCGCGCGAACAGCGGGGAGATGCTGCTCCTGATGAGGCGTGGGAGGCGCGGGTGGCGACGTTCTGGGACGGAGCGTCGCGCGACGACGCGGCGGCCGCGCTGGCCCAGGCGCGCGAGCTTGCCGCCTGTCGTCCCGGCGGCGACCCCGCGGCGCTCTTCGAGCTCGCCTCAGCCCACGACTACGTGGGCGAGGAGGCCGAGGCGATCGGCCTGTACGAGGAGGCGATCGCCGGGGGTCTCGACGCGCGCCGTCACGACGAGGCGGTGATCCAGCTCGCGAGTTCGCTGCGCAACGTGGACCGTTCCGCCGACGCGGTCGCGCTCCTGGAGGCGACTCCCGTCGCCGCGGCGCTCGCGCCGGCCGCCGCCGGCTTCCTCGCCCTCGCGCTTCACGACCTCGGACGTCACGCCGATGCGATGCGGGTCGCGCTCGGGGCGGTGTCCCCGACGCAATATTCGGGTGCGCTGACGCGATACGCATCCGACCTTGATCCGCGGGCATCAAGCATGGAGCCTTGATTTAGGGTTTTCAAGGCCCTAGCCTTGTTTTATGTTCGTCGTCACAGCCGATCAGCGTGCCAGCACCGCTACGGGAGAGCGCGTCGAGGAGTTGCTCGCCGGTCTTGCGCCGTGGAGCGTCGAGTGGCGCGACGACATCGCGCTGCCGCTCGAGCGCACCGTCGGTGACGAGGTGCAGGTGGTCCTCACGTCCGCCGCAGCCGCGGTGGACCTGGCGTTGCGGCTGATGCGCGAGGGCGACTGGTCCGTGGGGATCGGCGCCGGCGAGGCGAACCTGCCGCTGCGGGCGTCGTCGCGCGCGAGTTCCGGGCCGGTCTTTGTTCACGCGCGGGAAGCCGTGGAGCGCGCGCGGGGACGCTCCGAGCCCGTGCCGCTCGTCGTGGCAGGGGAGAGCGACGAGGCCGCGGCCGAGGCGACGGCCCTGCTTCAGCTGCTGGGTGGGGTCGTGAGGCGCCGTTCCGCGGCGGGCTGGCAGGTGGCCGATGCCCTGGCCGGGGGAGCCACGCGCCGAGAGGCAGCAGCGGCTCTCGGGATCTCGCCGCAGGCAGTGAGCCAGCGCGCGTCGGTCGCCATGCTTGACGAGGAGGCCGCCGCACGGCCCTTGGCCGCGCGCCTGGTGACGCGCGCGGCGGGCCCGGCGACGCCAGCATCGGCCCCGCGCGATACGGTGCCGTCATCATGACCGTCGCCCTGACCCTCGCCATCGGCGCCGCAGCGCTGGCCGTCTCCGCCGCGCTCGGCGCGCCCCTGGTCGCGTGGGTCCTCAGGCGCATCGAGCCCCTGGCCCCCACGCCCGGCCTCCTGCGTGGCGGGATGTGGGTTGGGGTGCTGGAGCGCGTGCTCGTGACCGCGAGCATCCTGGTGGGGATGCCCGAGGGCGTCGCCGTCGTCGTCGCCATCAAGGGCCTGGGCCGCTACCCGGAACTGCGGGATACGGATCGCGCCTCGCGCTCGGAGGCGTCCGAACGCTTCATCATCGGCACGCTGGCGAGCCTGATCTGGGCCGGAGCGCTCGGGGCCGTGGGGCGCTGGGCGATCCTCCTGCTCGGATAGCGACCGGGTTCTACCCCTGGGAGAACCCCGAGGGCGAAAGGTGGGCGGGGACGGGCAATGACCGGCGAGGGTGGTCCCGGACGGGCGCGGGCCCCTGAGTAGACTGGTCGGCAGTCCTGAACCCCCGTAGTCGAGGAGCACACGTGTCCGGTCACTCCAAGTGGGCCACCACCAAGCACAAGAAGGCCGTCATCGATGCGAAGCGCGGCAAGCTCTTCGCCAAGCTGATCAAGAACATCGAGGTCGCGGCCCGCACGGGCGGCGGCGACCCCGCGGGCAACCCCACGCTGTTCGACGCGATCCAGAAGGCCAAGAAGTCCTCGGTCCCCAACGACAACATCGACCGCGCCGTCAAGCGCGGCTCGGGCCTCGAGGCCGGCGGCGCCCAGTACGAGACCATCATGTACGAGGGCTACGGCCCCAACGGCGTCGCGATGCTCATCGAGTGCCTCACCGACAACCGCAACCGCGCCGCCATGGAGGTCCGCACCGCGCTGACCCGCAACAACGGCACGCTCGCCGACCCCGGCTCGGTCGCCTACCTCTTCTCGCGCAAGGGCCAGGTCGTGGTTCCCAAGGACGGCACCGATGAGGACGCCGTCATGGAAGCCACCCTCGAGGCGGGCGCCGAGGAGATCGCCGACGGCGGCGACGTCTTCGAGATCACCTCCGAGGCCACCGACGTGGTCGCGGTGCGCACCGCGCTGCAGGACGCCGGCATCGACTACGACTCGGCCGAGGCAGCGTGGGTGCCCTCGATGAAGGTCGACCTCGACGTCGAGGGCGCGCGCAAGATGCTGCGCCTCATCGACGCGCTCGAGGACTGCGACGACGTCCAGAACGTGTACGCCAACATGGACGCCTCCGACGAGGTGCTCGAGGCCGCAGCCGAGTAATCCATGCGCATCCTCGGCGTCGACCCCGGGCTGACGCGTTGCGGGCTCGGCGTCGTGGATGCCGCGGGCGCCAGGCGCGTCTCGCTGGTGCACGTGAGCGCGGCGACGAGCCCCTCGACGGCGGAGACCCCCGCGCGCATCGCGCGCCTGGCCGATGCCATCGAGGCGGTCCTCGACACGCATCGGCCGGACGCGATCGCCCTGGAGCGGGTGTTCGCGCAGGCGAACGTCTCGACGGTGATGGGCACCGCCCAGATCTCCGGCGTCGTGATGCTCCTCGCGGAGCGCCGCGGGCTCCCCGTCACGCTGTACACCCCGTCCGAGGTCAAGGCCGCGGTGACGGGCGAGGGAAGGGCTGGCAAGGCGCAGGTCGGCTACATGGTCACCAAGGTGCTGGGGCTTACCGAGATGCCCAAGCCGGCCGATGCCGCCGACGCCCTGGCGATCGCGATCGCCCACGCCTGGCGCGGCGCCGCGGCGCCCGTGGGTACGGGAGGCACCACGGCCGCGCAGCGGCTGTGGGCCGAAGCGGAGAAGGCGGCCAGGCGCCGCTGACGGCGCGTCGCTGGCCGCCGGCGTCGGGGGCATCCCGTAGCGTATTCGTACATACGTTCGAAGGAGGATGCGTGATCTCCACGCTTCACGGCGAGGTCCTGTCGGTCGGCGCGACGAGTGCGGTCATCGAGACCGGCGGTGTCGGCATGAAGGTGTTGTCGACGCCCACGACTCTCGCGGAGCTGCGTCACGGCGCCACGGTGCGGGTGCACACCCACCTCGTGGTGCGCGAGGACTCGCTGACCCTCTTCGGCTTCGGTACGGAGCACGAGCGCGATACTTTCGAGGCGCTGCAGTCGGTACAGGGGGTGGGGCCGCGCCTCGCTCTCGCCATGCTCGCCGTGCACACGCCCGATGCCCTCGCCCACGCCGTCGCGGCGGGGGATCGGAAGGCGCTCGAGCAGGTGCCCGGCATCGGCGCCAAGGTCGCGGCGAGGCTGCTGCTCGAGCTGGGAGGCAAGCTGAGCCTTCCCGAGCTCGACGAGGCGGGGACCGTGACGCGTCCTGCGGCCGCGGGTGACGCGCGCGACCAGGTCGAGGACGCCCTCGTGGGCCTCGGCTGGAACCCCAAGGCGGCGGCGAAGGCGGTCGACGAGGTGACGGACGGCCCCGTCGCGGCCGCCGACGTCGCGACCACCCTGCGCGCCGCGCTAAGAACCATGGGTGCCGCGCGTGGCTGACGCCGACTTCGACCCCCGCCTCGTCTCGGCCGATGCCGACGCCATCGAGCGCTCGTCCGAGGCCGCGCTGCGGCCCGGCAGCCTCGACGAGTTCGTGGGCCAGCAGACACTGCGCGACCAGTTGAGCCTGGTGTTGCGCGCCGCGGTGGCGCGCGGCACTACGGCCGACCACGTTTTGCTGTCCGGCCCGCCCGGCCTGGGAAAGACCACGCTGGCCATGATCATCGCGACCGAGATGGGCGCGAACCTGCGCCTCACCTCCGGCCCCGCGATCCAACACGCTGGCGACCTCGCCGCGATCCTGTCCTCGCTCGAGGAGGGGGACGTCCTCTTCCTCGACGAGATCCACCGCCTCGCGCGTCCCGCCGAGGAGATGCTGTACCTCGCGATGGAGGACTTCCGCGTGGACGTGGTGGTGGGCAAGGGCGCGGGAGCGACCTCGATCCCGCTGAGCCTGCCGCGCTTCACCGTGGTCGGCGCCACGACCCGCGCCGGCCTCCTGCCGGCCCCGCTGCGCGACCGCTTCGGCTTTACCGGTCACCTCGAGTTCTACGAGCCCGCCGAGCTCCAGCGCATCCTCGGCCGCTCCGCCAGGCTTCTCGACTTCCCGATCGACGCCTCCGCCGCCCACGAGATCTCGGGACGCTCCCGCGGCACCCCGCGCATCGCCAACCGCCTGCTGCGGCGCGTGCGCGACTTTTCCGAGGTTCACGGCAACGGTCGCGGCACCCTCGCCAACGCTCGCGAGGCGCTCGAGGTGTACGAGGTGGACGACAAGGGCCTCGACCGCCTTGACCGCGCCGTCCTGCGTGCGCTGTGCACCAGGTTCGGGGGAGGCCCCGTGGGCCTCTCCACGCTGGCGGTCTCGGTGGGCGAGGAGCCGGAGACGGTGGAGACGGTGGCCGAGCCGTTCCTGGTGCGCGAGGGGCTCATGAGCCGCAGCCCTCGCGGCCGCGTCGCGACGGCCGACGCCTGGGTCCACCTGGGCCTCACGCCGCCGGCCGACGCCGTGCCGGGCCAGGTGGGCGGACGCCTCTTCGACTAGGGCAGGTCGCCGCACCGGGGCGCCTTGTTCGACGGTCACGCCGTCTACCCCTACAATCGGCTGGGCTCCTTCGGGGGCTACCACGAAGGCGTCAGACGAAGGAATCCTGTGTCGAAAGCAACCAAAGGCGCACGCAAGGCGCTGATCTGGCTCGGGGCGATTCTCGCCCTCATCTATGCGGGCCTCGCGGTCGGTGTCGCGACGGGAGCCACCTCGTGGACCCCTGGCCTCGCGCTCGACCTCGCCGGCGGACGCCAGATCATCCTGTCTCCCGTGCTCGAGGACGGCGCCACGCAGGAGATCGAGCAGAGCGACCTCGACCAGGCAGTCGAGATCATCCGCCGCCGCGTCGACGCCTCCGGCGTCGCCGAGGCCGAGATCACGACGCAGGGCAACAACATCGTCGTGTCGCTGCCCGGTAACCCCGATCAGGACACCGTCGACCTCGTCGCGCAGTCCGCGCAGCTCCAGTTCCGCCCTGTCCTCATGACCGGCGACCCGAGCCCCACGACGTCCACCTCCGCTTCGCCGGAGCCGAGCGCCTCCGCCTCGGCCGACGCGACCGCCTCGACGTCCGCCACGCCCGAGCCCGAGGTGAGCGCGAGCGAGATGGCGAACGTCGTCGGCGAGACCGACGACGCGACCGTCACTCCCGAGGTGACGAGCGCCGAGACCGACGCCACCGCATCGGCCACGCCGGAGCCGAGCGCCTCCGCGAGCCCGTCGGCCACCGCCGACGCCACGACCGACGGACCGGTCTTCGGCACCACCGACCCCTCGTCGTTCGAGTGGCTGACCGAGGACGTGCAGGCCGACTACGCCGCCCTCGACTGCACCGACATCGAGAACTACTCCGGTCGCTCCATGGGCGACCCCGAGGCCGGCTACGTCGCCTGTGGCTCCGCCGACTTCCTCAAGTACGCGATGGGCCCCGTCGAGCTGTCGGGTGACGACCTTGAGACGGCCACGTCAGGACCCGAGTACACGTCGGCGGGCAACCTCACGGGCGCCTACGAGGTCCGCCTCACGTTCAACGACGAGGGCGCCTCTAAGTTCGACGAGGTCACCCAGCGCATCTCGGAGCTCGAGAGCCCGCGCAATCAGTTCGCCATGGTGCTCGACGGCACCGTCATCTCGGCCCCGTCGGTCTCGGCCCGCATCTCCGGCGGCGAGGCATCGATCACCGGCAACTTCACGCAGGAGCAGGCCGAGAGCCTTGCCAACCAGCTGAAGTTCGGTGCGCTGCCCATGAGCCTCGAGGTGCAGTCGAACCAGCAGATGTCCGCCACCCTCGGCGCCGAGCAGCTCGAGAAGGGCCTCATTGCCGGCGCGATCGGCCTGCTGTTGGTCGTCATCTACTCGGTGTTCCAGTACCGGGCCCTCGCGCTCGTCACGATGGGCTCGCTGGTGCTCGCCGGTGTCACCACCTACGGCATGATCACCCTGCTGTCGTGGGGCCTCGACTACCGCCTCTCGCTGGCGGGTGTCGCGGGTCTGATCGTGTCGATCGGTATCACCGCCGACTCGTTCATCGTGTACTTCGAGCGCATCCGTGACGAGCTGCGTGAGGGCCGGTCGCTGCCGAGCGCCGTCGACCACGCCTGGAAGCGCGCGCGCCGCACCATCCTGGCGTCCGACGCGATCTCGCTGCTGGCCGCCATCACCCTGTACATGCTCGCCGTGGGCGGCGTGCGAGGCTTCGCCTTCACGCTGGGCCTTACGACCGTCATCGACGTCCTGATCGTCATGCTGTTCACGCACCCGGTCATGGTCCTCATCGCCAAGACGAAGTTCTGGGGCGAGGGCCACGCCTGGTCTGGGCTCGACCCGCGCCAGCTGGGCCGTGAGCGCATGTACAAGGGCCGCGGACGCGTCCACTCCGGTGCGTCGGCAGCCCCCAAGGCGGCCACGAAGGCATCGGCCGAATCCGATGACGACGCGACCGAGGGCCTCACGCTCGCCGAGCGCAAGGCCGCTCAGCGCAAGGCGGCCCTCGCCACCCCCGCCGTCGAGGCGGGCGAGGCGACCGAGCCCGATGGCGGGACCGATGCCGACGACCACGACACCAAGAAGTCGGAGGGCTGACAGATGAGCCTCGCCACCTGGGGAAACAAGCTCCACTCGGGGGAGAAGACCTACCCGCTGGTCCAGCAGCGCAAGCGCTGGTTCATCGCGTCGGCGATCCTCGTCATCGCGTCGGTCGCGTTGCTGCTGGGCAAGGGCCTCACGCTCGGCCTGGACTTCACGGGAGGGTCGCAGTACATCGTCACCGACGTCGCGAACCCCACCGAGGAGATCGCTCAGGACGCCGTCGCGCAGATCGACTCGACGCAGGAGCCGCGCATCACCATCCTCGGCGACGATGACGTGCGCGTGCAGTTGGGCGAGCTGTCCGACGCCGACCAGCAGGCGCTGACCGCGGCGCTCGCCGAGGGCTACGAGGTGTCCACTGACGCCGTCAGCTTCGACCAGATCGGCCCCACGTGGGGCGCGCAGGTCGGCAAGCAGGCCGTCCAGGCCCTCGTGATCTTCCTGCTGCTCGTGTTCGCGGTCATCGCGCTGTACTTCCGCGCCTGGCGCATGGCGGCTGCCGCGATCCTCGCGCTCATCCACGACCTGCTGCTCACCGTCGGCGTCTACGCGCTGGTGGGCTTCGAGGTGACGCCTGCCGCGGTCATCGGCTTCCTGACCATCCTGGGCTACTCGCTCTACGACACCGTCGTGGTGTTCGACAAGGTCAAGGAGAACACCGCTCACCTGACCGAGCAGACCCGTTACACGTACGAGGAGCTGGCGAACCTCGCGGTCAACCAGACGCTCGTGCGCTCGATCAACACGTCGGTGGTAGCACTGCTGCCCGTCGCGGCGATTCTGTTCATCGGCGCGTTCGTGCTGGGCGCGGGAACGCTGATGGACATCTCGCTGGCGCTGTTCGTCGGTATGGCGGTCGGCACCTACTCGTCGATCTTCGTGGCGACGCCCCTCGAGGTGGCGCTGCGCTCGCGCGAGCCGCGCATCGTCGAGCACACCGAGAAGGTGCTGGCCCTGCGCGCCGGCGGCGGCTCGGACGTGGTGCGCGAGGACGGCACCGTGCGCGTGGGCGCGCTCACGCCCGGAGAGCACCTCGGCCAGGGCGCCCAGCCCAAGCGCAAGGGCCGCAAGTAGCACCACGCGTCGCACTCACGACCACCTCCGCGAGGTGGCGCACATGGCCTCATGTGCGCCACCTCGCGGCGTTTCGTGCCGCAAACGTGGCCATCTGCGACGCGTGGGGGTGGCCGATGCCGCGGCGTGCTCAGACGCCCGTCATGGCCCCTAGACTGGGATTTCCTGCAGTCCGACCGGAGGAGGCGTCATGACGGATACCCGACCCACGTCCTCCGCGCTCGGGCCCCTGGCGTTCCTGAGGCGCGCGCCGCGCGAGGCCACCGCCATCGACGGCATCCTCGACACGTATCGGCGGATGTACCCCAAGGGCAAGACCAGCCAGATCGAGCGCGCCTACCAGGTCGCCGAGAAGGCTCACCGGGGTCAGGAGCGCAAGAGTGGCGAGCCGTACATCATCCATCCGATCGCCGTCGCGCAGATCATCGCGGAGATGGGGCTGCCGGAGTCGGTGATCTGCGCAGCGCTGCTGCACGACGTCGTCGAGGACACGTCGTATCCGCTCGAGACGCTGCGCGAGGAGTTTGGCGACGAGGTCGCGGAGTTCGTCGATGGCGTCACCAAGCTCGACAAGGTCAAGTACGGCGACGCGGCGCAGGCGGAGACCGTGCGCAAGATGGTCGTCGCGATGGCGAAGGACATCCGCGTCCTCCTGTTGAAGCTCGCGGACCGCCTGCACAACGCGCGAACCTGGGAGCACGTACCCGTCGAGTCCGCGCGGCGCAAGGCGCAGGAGACCCTCGAGATCTACGCGCCGCTCGCTCACCGCATGGGCCTCAACGCCATCAAGTGGGAGCTCGAGGACCTGTCCTTCAAGACGCTCTATCCCAAGATCTACGGCGAGATCGTCGACGTGGTCGCGGAGCGTGCGCCCGAGCGCGAGAAGTACCTCGCGGAGATCAGGGCAGAGATCGCCGCGGAGCTGCGGCAGATGAAGATCAAGGGCGAGATCGCCGGCAGGCCCAAGCACTACTACTCGGTCTACCAGAAGATGATCGTGCGCGGCCGCGACCTTGCGGACATCTACGACCTCGTGGGCGTGCGCATCCTTGTCGAGACGGTGCGCGACTGTTACGCGGTGCTGGGAGCGATGCACGCCAGGTACCAGCCGGTGCCGGGCCGCTTCAAGGACTACATCGCGATGCCCAAGTTCAACCTCTACCAGTCGCTGCACACGACGGTCATCGGGCCGTCGGGCAAGCCGGTGGAGCTACAGATTCGCACCCAGGAGATGCACCGCCGCGCCGAGTATGGCCTCGCCTCGCACTGGCGCTACAAGGAGACCGTCAAGGGTGCAGGCGGTGGCCGTTCCGACGACATGGGGTGGCTGCGCCAGATCGCCGACTGGCAGCAGGAGACGGCCGACCCGACCGAGTTCCTCGACTCGCTGCGCGGCGAGATCTCCCGCGCCGAGGTGTACGTGTTCACGCCCCGCGGCCGCCTCCTGGCACTGCCGCAGGGCGCGACGCCTGTCGACTTCGCCTACGCCGTCCATACCGAGGTGGGCCACAAGACCATCGGCGCCAAGATCAACGGCCGCCTGGTGCCGCTCGACTCGACGCTCGAGAACGGCGACACCGTCGAGGTGCTCACCACCTCCGACCAGAACGCGCATCCCAAGCGCGACTGGCTCGACTTCGTGCAGTCCACCCGCGCGCGCAACAAGATCCGCCAGTGGTTTACGCGCGAACGCCGCGAGGAGTCCATCGAGACCGGCCGCGACATGCTCGCCCGCGCGATCCGTCGCCAGCACCTGCCAATGCAGCGCCTCATGTCCAAGTCGACGCTGCTGGCGCTAGCCAAGGAGATGCATTACGAGGACGTCGACGGCCTCTACGCGGCCATCGGCGAGCACAAGGAGCAGGCGGCCGATGTCGTGGGCCGCATGGTCGAGGCCGTGGGCGGCGACGAGGGTGCCGACGAGGACGTCACCGAGATCACCCGCCCGGGCACCTCCGCGCAGCGGGCGCGCCGCGGCGACGTGGGAGTGTCCGTCCATGGGCTGTCCGATGTGGTGGTGAAGCTGGCGAAGTGCTGCACCCCCGTGCCCGGTGACCCGATCCGTGGCTTCGTGACGCGCGGTAACGGCGTCTCGGTTCACCGCGCGGACTGCGCCAACCTCGCCTCGCTCGACACCCAGGCGGAGCGCTTTATCGACGTCCAGTGGACCGGCCAGTCTGACGCGACGTTCCTCGTCCAGATCGAGGTTGAGGCGTTGGATCGCAACCGCTTGCTGTCGGACGTCGTCAAGGCGCTGTCGGACTATCACGTCAACATCCTGGGCGCGAACGTGTCGACGAACAGGGACAGGGTGGCGCTCAACACCTTCACGTTCGAGATGGCCGACCCGTCGCACCTGGGTGCAGTGCTGTCGGCGATCCGCCGCATCGACGGCGTTTACGACGCGCGCCGCATCACCGGGGCCAAGCGGCCGCTGTAGGCCACCGCGGGCCGCACCCGCGGCATCGGTCCCTGAGCCGCCCTCAGTGCGCCCCACGCCGACCAGGCGCGCCGCCAGGTGTGGTCGCGGGTGGACAGGTCGTCGAGGACCTTCAAGGTCGCGGCGGCGTCGACCAGGCCAGCGGCTAGCAGGCGAGAGGCGCGGGGGAGCGCCAGCCCCAGGTCGGCCCACCTGAGCGCGTCCACGAGCGCCTCAGGCGGTGCCGCGACGGCGCCGCTGCGCGTCCCGACCCCGACCCCGCTGTGAACCCGGGACGGCATCGTGGGCGCCCAGGAGCGGGCGTGGCGGTGGTCCCTGGCGGCGAGGTCGAGTGATGTGGGCGCTCGCCCGCCGAAGGCCACCCACAGCGCGCCGAGCCCCGTGAGGGTGAGCCCCGGGTGGGTGTGACACGCGGCCGCCGCGGCGCGCACGCCGCTCGACTCCGGGACGTCGACGGGGCGGGCGACCCCGGGCAGCAACGGCGCCAGAGCGCCGTCGGCCAGCATCCGTCTGAACGCGACGGGGCTCACGTCGGCGGAGTGGACGAGCAGCATGCCGTCAAGTGTGACGGCGCGTGCGAGCAGTGGCACGGACCACTGGGAGATCTGTGGACAAAGCGAGGGGCCCGGGACGCCGATGCTGGCATCCCGGGCCCCTCAGGCCGTCGGTCAGGAGGGCGTCAGTTGACGACGCCCTGGATCTGCTCGAGCCAGGCACGGCGGGCGGCGAGGGCCTCCTCGGCCTCCTTCACCTTGCGCTTGTCCCCGGCCTCCTTGGCGGCGGCGAGGTCCTGCTCGAGCTCGGCGATCGCGGACTCGAGCTGGGCGGCGGCGCCGGTCGCGCGACGCTCGAGCTCGGGGTTGCGCGAGTTCCACTGCGCGTCCTCGGCATCACGCACTGCCTTCTCGACGGCGCCCATGCGCTTGTTGAGGCGCGCCACGTCGGCGCGGGGCACGCGGCCGGCGTCCTCGAAGCGGTCCTGGATGGCGCGCAGCTGGCGCTTGGCGGTCTCGAGGTCGGTCAGCGGCAGCAGGGCCTCGGCCTCGACCACAGCGGCCTCCTTGGCCTCGACGTTGCCCGACAACGCCTCGTCCTCGGCGTCCGACGCCGAGCGACGCGCCTCGAAGAACGCGTCCTGGGCCGTCTGGAATCGCTTCCACAGCGCGTCGTCAACGCTGCGGCGGCCGCGGCCGGCGGTCTTCCACTCACCCATCAGGTCCTTGAAGGCACGCGCGGTGCGGTCCCAGTCGGTGGACTCGGCAAGGCGCTCGGCCTGCGCCACCAGGTCCTCCTTGCGGCCGGCCACCTGGGCGTTGTCCTTGTCGAGCTGAGCGAAGTGGTGCTTGCGCGCCTTCTCGAAGCCCGACCGTGCGGCGGTAAAGCGCTTCCACAGCTCGCGCTCCGCGTCCTTGGCGATACGGGCGTTGTTGCGCTGCGCCTCCTTCCACGTGTCGAGGAGGGCGCGCAGCTCGGCGGTGTCGTTCTTCCAGTGCACCTGGGCCTCGGGCTTGGCGGCGATCGCCTCGGCCTGGGCAACGATGTGCTCACGCGTCTTGAGCGCCTCAGCACGGGCGGCCTCGCGCTCGGCCTGGATGCGCTCGCGCGCCTCGAGGGCCTCCTTCTGGACCGCGGCGAAGCGGTCGCGCAGGGCGGCGATGTCACCCACCACGGCGGGGGTCTCGAGCTGCGGGGCGATGGATCCGAGCGAGTCGTCGATGTCCTTGGGGCTGAGCTCCGCGGAGGCGAGGCGGGCGTGGAAACGCTCGATCGAGGCCGACAGCTCGTAGTACGCCTTGGCGAAGGGGACCAGCGGGTCGTCGCCGGCGGCGTCGCCCACGGTGACCTTGTCCTCGCCGATCGTCACGATCACGGACTCGCCCTCGACGGAGCCGAAGCCCTTGGCCGCCTCGATCTGCTCGTCGGTCACCTCGGCGACCACGGGAACCTTCACCGGGTGGGTCGCGTGCTGCGCGAGGACGACGGGGCTCGGGGCTCCGGGTCGGGGCCCGGGCTTGGGGGTCGGCTTGGGCTGGGGGGTGGTCACGATACAGACACCTCGTTCAGGATGACGGACTGTGCCGGCTGTCCGTCGGACTCGCCTGTGATGGTTCCGGCACTGGCAACGCCCTCAACAATACTCAAACCGTCAGTGACCTGCCCGAACACCGTGTAACCGCCCGCCGCGTCGGAGGGGATGGTCGAGTCGTCGTAGACGATGAAGAACTGGCTTCCCATGGATTCGCCGTCGCCGCTGACGCGTGCCATCGCGAGCGTGCCGGCCGGGTAGACATCGTCCGCCGGCGCGTTCTCGATGGGGCCGTACGAGTAGGCGGGGCCTCCGGAGCCCGTGGCCGACGGGTCCCCGCACTGCAGCACATAGATGCCGCTCGTGGTGAGGCGGTGGCACTCGGTCTGATCGAAGTAGCCATCCTCGGCGAGCGCCACGAAGCTCGCGGTCGCCTGAGGCGCGTTCTCCCCGTCGAGGGTGACGGTGATGTCGCCAACATTGGTCGCGATGGTCGCCGTCCACTGCCGGTTCTCGGCCACGGACGGGTCGGGGGGCTCGGGCGACGTTCCCCAGCCGTCGGTCGTCTCGAGGTCGTCGGAGGCGGAAGCCGTGGCCGATGCTGTGGTCAACGGCGTGGCCGCCGCCGTCGCGTCGTCGTCGCCGGCGTTGATGACAGCCATGACGATGAGGGTGGACGCGGCCCCCAGCACGAGCGCGGCGACCGTGATCGCGGCGACGATCCTGATGCGGCGTTCGTTCTTGGCGCGCTTGGCGGCCTGGCGGGCCTCGAGCTTGGACTGCTGGCGCTTGGCGTTGGCCTTGGCCTGCTTCTTCGTGGTCATGTCACCTCAACGTGTGAGCGGCTGGTCGCGCGCCAGTCTAGGGGCGCCGACCTTCGCGGCACCGCGCGCACCAGCCAGGATGGAACAATGGCGGGCATGGCCCGAGTGCGACCCCTGTCTGGATTCCCCGAGTGGACCCCCGCCGACCGCGTCGTGGAGGCGCAGGTCATCGACTCCCTCAAGGAGGTGTTCCGCCTTCACGGCTTCGCGGAGATCGAGACCCGCGTGGTCGAGACCCTCGAGCGCCTGGCCGGCAAGTCGGAGGCGGCGAAGGAGATCTACACGCTGGGGCGCCTGAACGCCGAGCCGGACTCCGAGGCGAAGCTCGGCCTTCACTTTGACCTGACCGTGCCGTTTGCGAGGTACACGGAGGAGTTCCAGAACGAGCTCGCGTTCCCGTTCCGCCGCTTCCAGATCCAGAAGGTGTGGCGCGGTGAGCGCCCGCAGGAGGGCCGCTTCCGCGAGTTCTACCAGGCGGACATCGACATCGTGGGCCGCGAGAACCTTCCCGCGCACCTCGAGGTGGAGGTCGCGGTCGTGATGGCGCGCGCGCTCGCGTCGCTGCCGCTGCCGGGCGTGACCATGCACGTCAACAACCGCCAGTTGGTGGAGGGCTTCTACCGCGGCGTGGGGATCGACGATGTCGCCGGCGCGCTGCGTAGCGTCGACAAGCTCGACAAGATCGGCCCCGACGGCGTGCGGGCCGAGCTCACCGAGAAGGGTGTCGCCGAGACGGCGGCCGATGCGATCCTCGAGCTCGCGCGCATCAACGCCGGCGACGGCTCGTTCGCCACCGCCATCGAGGACCTGTGGGCGACCACGACGACCATTGAGGACGTCGCCGACGCCGAGGCGCTGCTGAAGGACGGCATCGCCTCGCTCGTGGCGCTCGTGGAGGGAGTGAACGCCGCGGTGCCGGGCACCGCCGTCGCCGACCTGCGCATCGCGCGCGGCCTCGACTACTACACGGGTTCCGTGTACGAGACCTTCCTCGAGGGCCACGAGGACCTCGGTTCGATCTGCTCCGGCGGGCGCTACGACTCTCTTGTCGCCGGGGGAGGGTTCCCCGGCGTCGGCATGTCGATCGGCGTCTCGCGCCTCATCAGCCGCATGCTCGGCGCCGGCCTCGCGTCCGCCACGCGCGGCGTCCCCAGCGCCGTCCTCGTCGCGGTGACGGACGAGGCGCACCGCGCGGCATCGGCCGTCATCGCCGACCGACTGCGCGCCCGTGGGATTGCCTGCGAGGTGTCGCCCACGGCGGCCAAGTTCGGCAAGCAGATCCAGTACGCCGACCGGCGCTCCATCCCCTTCGTGTGGTTCCCCGATGCGGGCGAGGGTGGCGACGGCGAGGTGAAGGACATCCGCTCGGGCGACCAGGTCCCCGCGGACGCCGACGCGTGGGAGCCGCCCGCCGCGGATGCCAGGCCAGGCATCGTCCGCGCCTAGGTTCCACCGCACCGGGCCGCCGCATCGGCCCTAGACTTGACCCGCAATCCCAAGCGAACCGGCACGCCCGTCTAGCGTGCCCAAGAAAGGCTGAACGTGCTTCGCACCCACCTCGCAGGAAACCTCCGCGCCACCGACGCGGGCACCACCGTCACTCTCGCCGGATGGGTCGGGCGTCGCCGCGACCACGGCGGCGTGGCGTTCATCGATCTTCGTGACGCCTCGGGCTTCGCCCAGGTGGTCATCCGCGAGGAGGTGGCCCACAGCCTCCGCAACGAGTACGTCATTCAGGTGACCGGCGAGGTGCGCGAGCGCCCCGCCGGCTCGGCCAACCCCAACCTTCCCTCGGGCGAGATCGAGGTCGTCGTCACCGACGTCACGATCCTCAACGAGGCCGCGCCGCTGCCGATGCCGGTCGACGAGCACGTCACCGTCGGCGAGGAGGCGCGCCTCAAGTACCGCTACATCGACCTGCGCCGCCCGCAGCCGCGCGCGAACCTCGTGCTGCGCTCGAAGGCCAACCAGGCTGCGCGCCGTGTGCTCGACCGCCACGAGTTCCTCGAGATCGAGACGCCGACGCTGACGCGTTCCACCCCCGAGGGTGCACGCGACTTCCTGGTGCCCGCGCGCCTCGCGCCCGGCTCCTGGTACGCGCTGCCGCAGTCGCCCCAGCTGTTCAAGCAGCTGCTGATGGTCGCGGGTATGGAGCGCTACTACCAGATCGCCCGTTGCTACCGCGACGAGGACTTCCGCGCCGACCGCCAGCCGGAATTCACGCAGCTCGACATCGAGATGAGCTTCGTCGACCAGGACGACGTCATCGCGCTGGGCGAGGAGATTGTCCGCGAGCTGTGGAGCCTCATCGGCGTCGAGATCTCGACTCCGATCCCGCGCATCACGTTCAACGACGCGATGGCGCGCTTCGGCTCGGACAAGCCCGACCTGCGCTTCGGCCTCGAGCTCACCGAGCTCACCGCGTACTTCAAGGACACGCCGTTCCGTGTCTTCCAGAACGAGTACGTCGGCTCGGTCGTCATGCCCGGCGGCGCCTCGCAGCCGCGCAAGACGCTCGACGCCTGGCAGGAGTGGGCCAAGCAGCGCGGCGCGCGCGGCCTCGCCTACGTCCTCGTGCAGGAGGACGGCACGCTCACGGGCCCCGTCGCCAAGAACCTCTCGGAGGCGGAGCTCGCCGGCCTCGCCGAGGCCACCGGCGCCAACCCCGGCGACTGCGTCTTCTTCGCCGCCGGCAAGCCCGGCGCCTCGCGAGCGCTGCTGGGCGCCGCACGCCTCGAGATCGGCCGCCGCCTGGGCCTCATGGACCCCGAGCGCTTCGAGTTCTGCTGGGTCGTCGACGCGCCGCTGTTCAAGGCCGTCGACGCCGATGACGGTGACGACGACGTGGTGCTCGGCTCCTCCAACTGGACCGCTGTGCACCACGCCTTCACGTCGCCCAAGCCCGAGTGGCTCGACTCGTTCGAGTCGGACCCCGGCAACGCGCTGGCCTACGCCTACGACATCGTCTGCAACGGCAACGAGATCGGCGGCGGTTCCATCCGTATCCACCGCCAGGACGTGCAGGAGCGCGTCTTCAAGGTGATGGGCATCGGCGAGGAGGAGGCCAAGGAGAAGTTCGGCTTCCTGCTCGAGGCCTTCTCGTTCGGCGCGCCCCCGCACGGCGGCATCGCGTTCGGCTGGGACCGCATCGTGGCGCTGCTGACGGGTGCGGACTCGATCCGCGACGTCATCGCGTTCCCGAAGTCGGGCGGCGGGTTTGACCCGCTGACCTCCGCGCCGGCACCCATCACGGACGAGCAGCGCGCCGAGGCGGGCGTGGACTTCGTGCCCGAGGCCGACGAGGACGAGGCCGCGGAGGGCACGACCGCCTGACCTCACCCCTTTCCGTCAAATGGATCCATTTGGTTCTTTTATCGCCTTGGGCGAGCCAAATGGATCCATTTGACGTTGGTCACGAGGTAGGGCCGATGCCGTGGTGGGCTCCCGCACTCCCGTCGTCCTGCGTGTCGGCTGGCGAGACGCCCACCAGACCCCGGCGACGATGAGGACGCCACCGGCGAGCTCGAGCCATGCGGGCCGCTCGCCCAGCACGACCCACGCGGTGACGATGCCGACGATGGGAACCAGCATCGAGAACGGCGCCACGGCGCCCGCGGGGTGACGCGCCATGAGCCACACCCAGATGCCCGAGCCGACGAGGGTGCCGAGCACAATCGTGTAGGCGAGCCCGGCCCACGCGGGAAGTGCGGCGACCGTCAGCGACGTGGCGAGGGAATGGCCGATGCGCTCGGGACCCTCCACGACGAGCGAGATCGCCAGCATCGGCAGGGGCGGCACGATGCTCATCCATAGCACGAGGTTGAGCGGCCGGTCCGCGCGCGCCTGACGGCTCGCGATGTTGCCCAGGGCCCAACCGAGCGCGCCGCACAGGACGAGCAGGAAGGGCCCGAGCGGCGCCTGCGTGCCGTAGGACACCCCGACCACCACGAGGCCAAGCGTCGCGGCGACGATCCCGCCGATGTGCCGCGACCCCAGCCGTTCGCGCAGGAACGCGGCGCCGAGCAACACCGTGAAGGGCGCCGACGCCTGCAGGACCAGCGACGCGAGCCCCGTGGGGAAGCCCGCCGCCATGCCGAGGTACAGGAACAGGAACTGCAAGGTGCCAAACCCGATGCCGTAGGCGACGAGCCACCGCCAGGGCACGCGCGGCCGGGGAACGAAGAGCAGCGTCGGGATGGCGATGACGCCGAACCTCAGCGCGACGAGGAACAGCGGCGGGAACTGCTCGAGCGACGCATGAATGGCGAGGAAGTTCACCCCCCACAGGACGGCGACCAGGACGGCGAGGAGTCGATGACGCAGGGGCATGGGCCGAGTCTGGCCCGGTCGCAGTGCATGGACAAGCAATAATGAAGGCGTTAACTATGTAGGGAGCCTTCATGGAAGTCCGGCATCTCGAACTGCTGCGTGACCTCAGGGACCGCGGCACCCTTGCCGCCGTCGCCGAGGCGACCTATCGCACGCCGTCGGCCCTGTCGCAGCAGCTCCGGACCGCCCAGCGCGAGCTTGGCGTCGCGCTCGTCGAGCCCCACTCGCGTGGGGTACGCCTCACGTGGGCTGGCGAGATCCTGGCCGATGGCGCCGACGACGTCCTCGCCGCGCTCGCCCGAGTGCAGACGCGCCTCGACGACGGCAGGGGAGAACCGTCGGGGACCGTGCGCATCGGCACCCTCCCGAGCGCCGGCGCGGCACTCATGCCCGGCCTCTTCTCGCGGCTGCGGGGCACTCGCATCGACGTCACCCTCGACGACTTCGACCTCGCCGAGGCCGATTACGCCGCCCGCACCGCCGACGCCGACATCGTGATCGCCCACAGCCTCAGCGCCGACGTCCCCGCGGGAGCCGCGTGGCTCGCCTCCCGCGTGGTCCTGCGCGAACCCATCGACGTCGCCGTGCCCGCCGGGCACCGGCTCGCGGTCAAGTCCCGCGTCACGCCGGAGGACGTGGGCTCCGAGCCGTGGATTACCGTGCCGGAGGGCTACCCGTTCGGGACCATCCACGACCGGATCGAGGCGGCGACGGGCGTCGGTCTCCAGCGCATCGCGCGCGTCAGGGACAACCGGCTCGTGGAGTCGCTGGTGGAGGCCGGCCACGGCATCGGCCTGCTGCCGCGCTACTCCACACCCCCGAGTGACGACTACGTGCTCGTACCCCTCGAGGGGGTCATGGCCACGCGCGCCATTGTGGCGCTGTCCCGGCCGGACCGCGCGGAGCGCCGGGTGGTGCGCGCGGTCGTCGACCTCCTGGCGGAGGTGGGACAGGCGCTCACGGCGACGCGGTAGGGACGGCCGATGCGGTGGCCGCGCCCGTAGGCCGCTCACCCTCCCGCGGCCACCTCACCAAGGTGAGCGCGCCGAGCGCGAGGACGGCGGCGATCAGGGCGAAGCCGAGCGCGAGCGAGCCTCCGGTCGCGACGGCGCCCAGCCCCGCCGTGACGACGATCGCCGTCGCCTGGAGGGCCATGGAGCTGAGCGACAGCATCGTGGCGCGCTCGGCGGCGGCGACCTCGGCGTGCAGCAGCGTCTGCATGAGGGGCGACGCGATCCCCAACAGGACGTAGAAGCCGACGAACGCCGCCGCGGCCGTGCCGGCGACCGGCGCTGCGACGGCCGCGAGGCAGGCCGCCGCGAGCACCACGGCGATCGCCGCAGCGCGCGACGAGCGGCGTGCGATGCGGGCCGCGAGTGGCGCGAGCCCCGAGCCCGCCGCGGAACCCAAGAACCCCGCGGTGACCAGCACCGCATAGGGGCCGGCGGCATCGGCCGCACCGCCAAGGAGGTCGGCGGCGTGGCGAGGCGCCAGGAGTTCGATGCCCGCGAGGGCGGCGCCGAAGGCACCCGTGAGGAGCAGGAGGCGTCGCAGCGTCGAGCGTCCCGCCGCGAGGCGCACGCCGCGCGAGACGGCACGGGGAACGTCGCGCGACGTCGCCCTCGTGTGGGCGGCCACGCGGCGCAGGCGGTGGGCGGGAGTCTCGGGGGCAGCGCCGTCGCGCACGGCGCGGTGGTCCGCGGCATCGGTCACCCATTGGAGGGTGACGATGACCTGCACGACCGTCAGGGCCGCCTTCACCAGGAACGGCAGTGACAGCGCGATCAGGACGGCGCCGGATGCGGGAAGGGGAGCCAGACTCACGATCGCGCCCGAGGCGAGCGCCCCCACCGACAGCGCCACGGACTCGGCGACGGCGGCACGTGACAGGCCGGGGGTGAGGTCGGCGTGGGGGTCGACGGCGTGGACGGCGTCGACGTACCAGGCCTCGAGCGGCCCCGAGTCGAGCGCGCGTGCCAGGCCCATGACGACCACCGCCACGACGAGCCACGGCAGCGTGGTCGCCACGGCAAGCAGCAGCGCCGATGCCGCGCTGACCACCGAGGCGGCGACGATCACGGGGCGGCGCCCGAGGACATCGGCCAGCCCGCCGGTGGGAAGCTCACTGAGGACCGTGGTGGCGCTGTAGAGCGCGGTGAGGAGGCCGATGGCGGTTAGCGACAGCCCGCGCGCGCTCATGAGGAGAACGAGGCTGGGCGCCACGACGCCGGTGGGGAACCACCGCAGCGCGGTGAGGATGACGAAGCGCCGCCGCAGCGTGCGCACGTCGCCGGTCATCGCTCGTCGCCGGGATAGGCGTAGCCGAAGTAGCGCACCGCGCGGGCGCCGTCCGGTCGGGCCGTGGGGTCCGCGTCGCGCTCCACGAAGGGCGCGAAGAGCGCCATCATCTGGCCCTTGAGCGTCGCGAGCTCCTCCGGAGTCATCCAGGCGACCACGTCGGTGGACATGTCGGCCTCTCGCCACGCTGGCGATTCGGCGTCGCGTCGTGCGCGGTAGTCGCGCCATGCCGCGAACCGGTAGTCCTCGATGACGTCGGACAGGGCCGCCCCTGCACGGGTGTGGGCCGTGCCAGCGGCGCCCGACGAGTCCCAGCTGATGCCCTCCGCGCGAGCCTTCCACGGGCGCTCGCGCCCCACGCCGCCCTCGGCGGGGGAGACGTGGCCGTACTTCTCGAGCTGCCTCAGGTGATAGGAGCAGTTCGCCGGCGTCTGGCCCAGACGCTGTGCGCACTGAGTCGCGGTCAGGGGGCCAGCCGCGAGGAGGTCGAGGAGCGCGAAGCGCACGGGGTGGGCGAGCGCGCGCAGTTCGCGCGGGTCCGTGATCTCCCGCACGGGCCAGGGAATGCCCGATGCGGCGGCGGAGTCGGTGCTCATGCCGTCGAAGCTACTCTTTCGAAAGAACTCTTGCAATAGGGAGTCGCGATGTCCCCGACGCCAACTAGGGTGGGCGGCATGGATCTGTTCGAGTCGACGGAGCGCACCGGCACCGGGGTGCCCGAGCCGGGTCCCACCGCCCCGCTGGCGGTGCGGATGCGCCCGCGTGAGCTCGACGAGGTGGTGGGCCAGTCCCACCTTCTGAGCGAGGGCAGCCCACTGCGCCGCCTGGTGGGGGAGTCGGCGCCGGCCACCTCGGTCATCCTGTGGGGTCCGCCGGGCACCGGCAAGACCACTCTCGCCTACCTCGTGGCTGGCAACCGCCGGTTCGTCGAGTTGTCCGCCGTCACGGCGGGAATCAAGGACGTGCGCGCGGTTATCGACGACTCGAAGCGGCGCATCGCGACGGGCGAGCGCGAAACCGTCCTCTTCGTCGACGAGATCCACCGCTTCACGCGCACCCAGCAGGACGCGCTGCTCCCCGCCGTCGAGAACCGATGGGTCACCCTGATCGGCGCGACGACAGAGAACCCCAGCTTCTCGGTCGTGGGTCCGCTGCTGTCCAGGTCGCTCCTGCTGACGCTCCAGCCGCTCGCCAGCGCAGACCTCGGCGCCCTGCTCGACCGCGCGATCGCGGACGAGCGCGGCCTGGGCGCCCGCGTCACGCTCGCGGCGGAGGCCCGCGAGCACATCCTGCGCGTCGCCGGCGCCGATGCCCGCAAGGCACTCACGCTCCTCGAGGCGGTGGCCGATGCCGCCCTCGGCAAGGGGCCGGCCGAGCCCGGTGGGCTTCCCGAAATCACCGCCGAGATCACCGAGCGCACGATGGACGCCGCGCTCGTCGCCTATGACAAGTCGGGCGACCAGCACTACGACGTCATCAGCGCGTTCATCAAGTCGGTGCGCGGCTCGGACGTCGATGCGGCCCTGCACTATTTGGCGCGCATGGTGGTCGCGGGGGAGGACCCGCGCTTCATCGCTCGGCGGCTGGTGATCCTCGCGAGCGAGGACATCGGCATGGCCGACCCCCAGGGGCTCGTCATCGCCCAGGCGGCGGCGGACGCCGTGACATTCATCGGCATGCCGGAGGGACGCATCCCGCTGGCCGAGGCGACCACGTACCTCGCGACGGCGCCCAAGTCGAACCGGTCCTACCGGGCCATCGACGCCGCCATCGCCGACGTCCGCGCGGGCAAGGCCGGCGTGGTGCCCGAGCACCTGCGTGACGCGCACTACTCGGGTGCCGAGCGCATCGGCCACGGCAAGGACTACGTCTACAGCCACGACGCCCCCGGCGGGGTGGCGAGCCAGGAGTACCTTCCCGAGTCGCTGCGCGGAAGCCGCTACTACCGGCCTACGGAATTCGGGTTCGAGCGCACGGTCACGGATCGCATGACACGCCTACGTGAGATGCTCGGCCGCTCGGGAGACTGACCTGCTACCATTGTTGAGCCCTCGCGGACGGTTGGCTGCTGTCGCCGCGACATCTCTCATGATCTGTGCTGGAGCGACCGCGCCCCAAGCACAGAGGCAATCAAGCAAGGAACAACAAGAATGACTTCAGTTCAGAAGGCACGCCGCCAGGTGCGGCTTTCGCGTGCCCTCGGCCTCGCCCTGACGCCGAAGGCCGTGAAGCACTTCGAGAAGCGTCCTTACCCGCCCGGCGAGCACGGTCGTACCGCCCGCCGCAAGGAAAGCGACTACGCCGTCCGTCTGCGCGAGAAGCAGCGTCTTCGCGCCCAGTACGGCCTGCGTGAGAAGCAGATGACCCGCGTCTTCGAGGAGGCCCGCAAGGACTCCCGTCGTACCGGTGACGCTTTCGTGGAGCTCCTCGAGATGCGTCTCGATGCTCTCGTGCTGCGTGCGGGCTTCGCTCGCACCATCCTGCAGGCCCGCCAGGCGGTCCTGCACCGTCACATCCTCGTCGACGGCCAGATCGTCGACCGTCCGTCGTTCCGCGTGAAGCCCGGCCAGACCATCCAGGTCAAGCCCAAGGCCGTCACGATGGAGCCCTACATGGCCGCCGCCGCTGGCGCGCACCGTGACGTGCTCCCCGAGCTGCCGGACTACCTGGACGTGACGCTCGAGAAGCTGACCGCCAAGCTGGTGCGCCGTCCCGAGCGCGCCGAGGTCCCCGTGACCTGCGAGGTGCAGCTGGTCGTCGAGTACTACGCCCGCTAAGCGCGCAGTACCTGCAAGACCCTCGAAGCCGCTGGGTCCCGGTCCTTCCGGGCCCAGCGGCTTTGTCATACTTAGGGGTTGAACCCCGGGCATCGGCCGGACGGCCGATGCTGACCTCACCCGGGCGGGCGCGCCTCACCGCGTGCACGCCCCACCTCGCGACGGAGGACGCAGATGCGTACCGCTGACATCAGGCAGCGCTGGATCGACTACTTCGAGTCGAAGGACCACCACATCGAGCCCAGCGCCTCGTTGGTGTCGCCCGACCCGAGCCTGCTGTTCACTGTCGCAGGCATGGTGCCCTTCATCCCGTACATCATCGGCACCGAGACGTCGCCGCACCCGCGCATCGCCTCCGTCCAAAAGTGCATCCGCACCAAGGACATCGAGGAGGTCGGCAAGACCACCCGCCACGGCACGTTCTTCCAGATGCTGGGCAACTTCTCCTTCGGCGACTACTTCAAGGAGGGCGCGATCGACTTCGCGTGGGACCTCCTCACGGGACCGGAGTCCGAGGGTAAGTACGGGTTCGACCCCGAGCGCTTCTGGGTGACCATCTGGAACGAGGACCAGGAGGCGTTCAGCGCCCTCACCAACGTCGGTGTGGACCCCGAGCACATCGTGCGCCTGACGCGCGAGGAGATCTTCTGGGACACCGGCCAGCCCGGGCCGGCCGGCCCGTGCGCCGAGTGGCACTATGACCGCGGTCCCGAGTTTGGGCCCGATGCCGTGGGCGGCACGGTGGACCCCGGCGGCGACCGCTACCTCGAGATCTGGAACCTGGTCTTCGACCAGTACCTGCGCGGCGAGGGCTCCGGCAAGGACTACCCGCTCATCCGTGAGCTGGACCAGAAGGCGATCGACACCGGTGCCGGCCTTGAGCGCATCGCGTACCTCAAGCAGGGCGTCGCGAACATGTACGAGATCGACGAGGTGTTCCCCGTCATCGCGCGCACCCAGGAGCTGTCCGGCCGCGAGTACAAGGCCAACGCCGAGGACGACGTCCGCATGCGCGTCATCGCGGACCACGTGCGTTCCTCGCTCATGCTCATCAAGGACGGCGTGACTCCCGGCAACGAGGGCCGCGGCTACGTGCTGCGCCGCCTCATCCGCCGCACGGTGCGCTCGCTGCGCCTCATGGGCGTCGAGGACCCCGCGATCGAGACCCTCGTCCGCACCTCCTACGAGGCCATGCGCCCCTCCTACGCGGAGCTCGACGCGAGCATCGACAAGATCGTCAACGTCGCCGCCACCGAGGAGGATGCCTTCCGTCGCACCCTCGTCCAGGGCACCACGGTGCTCGACACCGCCGTCGCCCACGCCAAGAAGGCGGGCCGCACCAGCCTGTCGGGCGCGGACGCGTTCAAGCTTCACGACACCCTCGGCTTCCCGATCGACCTCACGCTCGAGATGGCCGCCGAGCAGGGCGTCACGGTCGACGAGGCCGGCTTCCGCTCGCTCATGACCGAGCAGAAGGAACGCGCCCGCGCGGACGCGAAGGCGAAGAAGGGCGGCCACGCTGACGTGGGCGTCTACCAGGCGCTCCAGCCCACCGTTTTCCGCGGCTACGACGAGCTCGCGCTGACCACCACCGTCGCCGCCGTCATCAAGGACGGCGTGTCCGTTCCCGTGGCGACCGCGGGGGAGACCGTCGAGATCATCCTGTCCGAGACCCCGTTCTACGCGGAGTCCGGCGGCCAGGACGCCGACACCGGCGAGATCCGCGGCGCCAACGCGACGCTGCACGTGGTCGACGTCCAGAAGCCCGTGGCCGACGTCATCGTCCACACTGTCACCGTCACCGAGGGCGAGGTCGCCGCCGGTGATCAGGTCTCGGCCGAGGTGGACCGCGTCAACCGTCACCAGGCGTCCAAGGCGCACTCGGCGACCCACCTCATCCACGCGGCGCTGCACGAGACGCTCGGCTCCGACGCCAACCAGGCCGGCTCCTACAACAAGCCCGGCTACATGCGCCTCGACTTCTCGTGGCGCAACCCCGTCACGGCCATGGCCCGCGAGGAGATCGAGGGCATCGCCAACCGCGCGATTCGGGAGGAGCTTCCCGTCGCGACCAACGTGATGAGTCTCGACGAGGCCAAGGGCCTCGGCGCGATGGCGCTGTTCGGCGAGAAGTACGGCGACCGCGTCCGCGTGGTGGAGATCGGCGGACCCTTCTCGCGCGAACTGTGCGCGGGAACTCACGTCGCCAACTCGAGCCAGATCGGCCTGCTGACGGTGACGAGCGAGGGCTCGGTCGGCTCCGGCGCGCGCCGCATCGAGGCGTTCGTGGGCGCCGACGCGTTCAACCAACTCGCGGCAGAGCGTTCCATCGTCGCCGAGCTCACCGGCACGCTCAAGGCGCGCCCCGAGGAGCTCAGCGACCGCATCGGCGGCCTGCTCGCGCGCCTCAGTGACGCCGAGAAGCAGCTCGCGCAGTACCGCCAGCAGGCGATGCAGCAGGTCGCCGGCCAGCTCGTGGACACCGCCGCCGACGTCAATGGCGTCCAGCTGGTGGCACACGAGTCGACCACGGCCGCCGACGGCGACGACCTGCGCACCCTCGTCACGGACGTCCGCACCCGCCTGGGTGACGCGAAGCCCGTGGTCGTGGCCGCATCGGCCGTCGTCAATGGCCGCCCCCAGGTGGTCATCGCGACCAACGGACCCGCGCGGGACGTCGGCGTGCGCGCCGGCGACCTCGTCAAGGTCGCGGCCCAGACCCTCGGCGGCGGTGGCGGCGGCAAGCCCGACCTCGCCCAGGGCGGTGGCCAGGACCCAGCCAAGGTGGCCGACGCCCTCGTGGCGGTCCGCGACGCGATCGAGGCCCGTGGATAGGGGCGTACGGCTCGGCGTCGATGTGGGCACTGTCCGAATCGGCGTCGCGGCGTCCGATCCCGACGGGCTGATGGCCTTCCCCGTCACCACCGTGCAGCGCGGCAAGGGCGACACGGCGGTGGCCGATGCGGTCGCCCAGCTCGCGGAGATCGTCGCCGAGCGCGGCGCCACGCAGGTCTTTGTGGGCCTGCCGCGGAAGCTCTCCGGAGCGCAGGGCACGTCCGCGGAGGACGCCCGGCTCATTGCCGGTGCGCTGTCGGAACGATGCGAGGCGGTCGTCCGTTTGGTCGACGAGCGTTTCTCGACCACCACCGCATCGGCCTCCATGAGGCAGGCGGGACGCAACGCGAAGCAGCAGCGTCAGGTGATCGACCAGGCAGCCGCGGTGGTGATCCTGGAGAGCGCGTTGGACATTGAACGACGGGGGAATCTGAGTAAGGTGACTGAGATGATCCCGCGTGAGGGTGGAAATGACTGATCTTTTTGAGGCCGAGGCAACCACGACCACGTCGCTGGACCTTCGCCGCCTGCAGCGGCAGAAGCGCCGTGCGGCACGCCGTAAGTGGACCGCCATCATCGTCGCCGTGGCGCTGGTGCTGGTCGCCGTCGCCGTCTCGGTGGCGAGCAACTTCGTGAGCGCGCTCGGCGGGGACGGCGAATCCGACGCCGTGTCCGACTACGACGGCGCGGGCCAGGGCGTCGTCCAGGTGGTCATCGAGCAGGGCGACACCGGCGCGGACATGGCGCAGACGCTGTACGAGGCAGGTGTTGTCGCCTCCCCGCAGTCGTTCACCCAGGAGTTCAACTCGCGCCCCGACGAGGCGCTGTCGATCACCGCGGGCTACTACTTCATGCAGAAGGAGATGAAGGCAGAGTTCGCGATGGACGCGCTGCTCGACCCCTCCAACCGCGACGAGCTGAAGATCACGATCCCCGAGGGTAAGGGCGTCGACGTCTACTTCCAGTCGATCGCGAACCTCACCGGCCACACCGCCGAGGAGGTGGCCGCGATCGCCGAGGACACCGACGCGCTGGGCCTGCCGGCCGAGGCCGAGGGCAACCTCGAGGGGTGGCTGTTCCCGTCGACGTACACATTCAACCCCGACGTCGAGCCGGCCGAGATGCTCTCCACGATGGTCGCCGAGACCATCAAGAAGCTCGACAAGTACGACGTGCCCGTCGAGGACCGCGAGCGGATCCTGACCGTCGCGTCGCTTGTCGAGAAGGAGGCGAAGAAGGACGAGGACCGCCCCATGATCGCGGGCGTCATCTACAACCGCCTCGACATCGACATGAAGCTGCAGTTCGACTCGACGGTGAAGTACATCGCGCCGTCCGAGGGAGTGTGGACCTCCGAGGAGGACCGCGCCATCGACTCGCCGTACAACACGTACATGTACACGGGCCTGCCTCCCACGCCCATCGCCGCTCCCGGCGAGGCCTCCATCGAGGCGGCCGTCAACCCGGCGGAGCACGACTACACGTACTTCGTGACGGTGAACCTCGAGACCGGTGAGACGGCCTACGCCACTACCCTCGACGAGCACCTGAAGAACGTCGAGATCCTCAACAAGTGGGTGGCGGAGAACCAGTCCTCCGACGACGAGGAGTAGGCGTGGCCGATGCGGCTGCCGGCCCCACCGGGGCCGGCGCCTCACGGCGTGCGGGCGTGCTGGGTCACCCCATCACGCACTCGCTGTCGCCGGCGCTGCACGGCGCCGCCTATGGCGCGCTGGGGCTCGACTGGACGTATGACGCGTACGACGTCACCGAGGAGTCGCTGACGTCGTTCGTGTCGGCGCTCGACGGCACGTGGGGCGGGCTGTCGCTGACGATGCCGCTCAAGGTGGCGGCGATGCCGTTGGTCGAGTTCATCGAGCCGATGGCCAAGCTGGTGGGCGCCATCAACACCGTGCTGGTGCAACGCGTGGGCCCTCGCCTGCAGCTGGTGGGCGCCAACACCGACGTCCACGGAGTGGTCGCTGCGCTTGCCGAGGGCGGGGTTGCTGCCGCAACGGAGGGAGTCGTGATCGGCGGGGGAGCGACGGCCACGTCGGCCCTCGCGGCGCTCGGGCGCATCGGCGTCACCCGTCCCGTCGTCGTGGTGCGCAACCGCGCCCGAGCCGGCGGCCTCATGCGTGCGGCGACAAAGATGGGCGTCGAGCCGCGCTTCGTGTCCTTCGAGGACGCTCCCCACTACCTGGCCGATGCGGAGGCCGTCGTGTCGACGGTTCCGGCCGAAGCCGGGGCGAGTGTGGCATCGGCCATGTCCCGGGTACGCCCCGGGGCGGCACTGCTCGATGCCGTGTACTCGCCGCTCGTGACGCCGCTGGGAGCCGCGTGGCGCGACGCCGGCGGCACCTTCGTCCCTGGCACACGCATGTTGCTGCACCAGGCGGGGGAGCAGGTGCGGCTCATGACCGGGCGTGAGGCTCCGCTCGAGGCCATGGAACGGGTGCTGCCCGCAACCTGACCGGATGTCGGAATCGTCACACTTGCTTCCGGGCTCAAGGTGGAGCCGATATACGTTGACGAGGGGTAGACATTGGCAACCGTACGGGGCGAGGAAAACGCGTGAAGCAGCTGGGAACAATCCTGATGGAGGACGGCGTCCTCACCGAGGAGCAGTTGCTTGACGCGATCGACGAGCAGCGGGAGCGCGGGCAGTCGCTCGGTCGCACGCTTGTCGAGCTCGGGCTGATTTCCGAGGGCCAGCTGGTGCGGGCCCTCGCGTCGCAGGTCGGCATGGATTTCGTGGAGCTCACGGACTTCCCGGTGGACCGCGCTGCCGTCGCGATGGTGCCCGACACCGTGTGCAGGCGCCACGCGGCGCTGCCGATTCAGATCGATGGCGACATCCTGAAGATCGCGATGTCGAATCCCGGCAACGTGGTGGCCGTCGATGACATCCGGACCATCACCAGGATGCAGGTGCTCCCGGTTGTGGCCGCCCACGACGACGTGCTCACGGCGATCGACCGCTACTGCAGGTCGGACGCTGAGCTGAACGAGCTTCAGGGCGCGATCACCGACGAGGACGAGGCCGTCGACCTCAACAACATGGGTTCGGTCATCGAGGACGACGCGCCCATCGTGCGCTTCGTCAACCTGCTCATCACGCAGGCGATCCAGGACCGTGCGTCCGATATCCACATCGAGCCCGCCGAGAAGGACGTGCTCGTCCGGTACCGCATCGATGGCGTCCTTCACGAGATGCAGCGGGCGCCGAAGGCGATCCAGAACGGCGTCATCTCCCGCATCAAGATCATGGCGGACATCGACATCGCCGAGCGCCGCAAGCCCCAGGACGGCCGTCTCTCCGTCAATCACAACGGCAAGAAGGTCGACCTCCGCGTCGCGACCCTTCCCACGGTGTGGGGCGAGAAGATCGTCATGCGTATTCTCGACAACTCGACGGCGTCGATGGACCTGATGGACCTTGGCATCCGCGAGGACAACCTCGAGATGTACAAGCAGTCGTACCAGAAGCCCTACGGCATGATCCTGGTGACGGGGCCAACGGGTTCGGGTAAGTCGACCACGCTGTACGCGACGCTGAACCAGGTCGCTCGTCCCGAGATCAACGTCATCACCGTCGAGGATCCGGTCGAGTACCGGATTCCAGGCATCAACCAGGTGCAGGTGAACCCCAAGGCGGGCCTCACGTTCGCCGCCGCGCTGCGGTCCATCCTGCGCGCGGACCCCGATGTGGTGCTGCTCGGTGAGATCCGTGACGGCGAGACCGCACAGATCGCCATCGAGGCGGCGCTCACCGGCCACCTGGTGCTGTCGACGCTGCACACCAACGATGCCCCGTCCGCCATCACGCGACTCATCGAGATGGACATCGAGCCCTTCCTCGTCGGTTCCGCGGTGGACTGCGTCGTGGCCCAGCGACTCGCGCGTCGCCTGTGCTCCAACTGCAAGGAGGAGTACACGCCGTCTCTTCCCGAGGTGGAGCGGTTCGGATGGACCGATGCCGAGCACCTGCCGACGCTGTGGCGGCCCACGGGGTGTGCGCGTTGCTCGCACACGGGCTACCGAGGGCGCCTGGCGTTGCACGAGATCATGCCGGTATCCGAGGAGATTGAGCGGCTCGCGGTGGCCCGTGCGTCTTCGGCGGAGATCGCGCGTGCGGCCAAGGACGCGGGCATGGAGGTGCTCCTGTCCGACGGCTGGGTCAAGGCGCAGCAGGGGCTCACCTCGACGGAGGAACTGCTGCGCGTCGTCAAGTGAGACGAAAAGGCGCTCAAGTGACAAATTCCACTGCCGATATAGCTGGCAGGTCATAGACCAGAACTGACCGCGGTCCTAGTATTGCGGCTGTCACCTCCGGGTGACGTATGAGGGGAAACGATGGCTGAGGACTTCACGCCTGGTGCTGCGGCTTTCATGCCGGAGCCCAGGCCAGATGCGACGCCTGCGCAGCGCGCCTTCGCTGATGAGGCGGCTGCGGCAGGTCTGAACGTCGGCGGTGTGCCGGCGGCTGCTGGCGTACCCACCCAGCAGTTCGCGCCGCAGGCACCGCGTGTGCCGTCCCAGCAGTTCTCGCAGCCGTCGCCCGTGACCGGGCAGGTTCCGCAGCGCCCCACGACGGGTGCGATTCCGCAGCGCCAGTCCACCGGCGCGTTTGGCCAGGCTCCCGCTCAGGGCGCTCCTGGTCAGGTACCCGGTGCTGTCGCCCCGGGAGCCGCACCGAGCGCACGACCGGCGGCCCAGCCGCCGCAGGTGCCCTCCGCCTCCCGGCCCGCCGCTGTTAGCCCCAGCGCGAATGCGGTCACCGGGGGAGTGGCGCCTCGCCGCCTTGGCATGTCGAACGAGAAGTCCGACGGTGACCTCGACCTCGCCGCGGCGCTGCGCGCGATGCTCGCCGCGGGAGCATCGGACCTTCACCTCAGCGCCGGTTCGCCGCCGATGATCCGCGTCGACGGTGGGCTCAAGGCCATCGAGGGCACGGAGAAGCTTGTCCCGGACGGCATCCAGAAGGCGATCTTCAGCATCATTACGCAGAAGCAGCGCGAGACGTTCGATGAGCACCTCGAGCTCGACTTCTCGTACTCGCTGATCGGTGAGGCCCGCTTCCGCGTCAACATTTACCGCCAGCGCAACGCGATCGGCGCCGCGTTCCGTGTCATTCCTTACGAGATCAAGCCGCTCGAGGCGCTCGGTGTTCCCGCCACGGTGGCGAACTTCGCAGGCATGCCCCGTGGGCTCGTGCTCGTCACCGGCCCGACTGGTTCGGGCAAGTCGACCACGCTTGCGTCGCTGATCGACCTCATCAACCGCAACCGTGCCGACCACATCATGACGGTCGAGGACCCCATCGAGTTCCTCCACCGCCACAAGACCTCGCTGATCAACCAGCGCGAGGTCGGCACCGACACCAAGTCGTTCGCCAACGCGTTGAAGCACGTGCTACGCCAGGACCCCGACGTGATCCTCATCGGCGAGATGCGTGACCTGGAGACCATCCAGGTGGCGCTCACGGCGGCCGAGACCGGTCACCTTGTCTTCGGAACGCTGCACACGCAGGACACGGCGCAGACGATCTCGCGCATCATCGATGTGTTCCCGCCAGAGCAGCAGGCGCAGGTGCAGACGCAGCTGGGCTCGGCGCTCCAGGGTGTGGTGTGTCAGAACCTCATCAAGCGCAACGACGGCCCCGGCCGCGCGGTCGCGACCGAGGTCATGGTGGCGACGCCCGCCATCCGCAACCTGATTCGTGAGGGAAAGACGCACCAGATCTACTCGATGCTGCAGGCAGGCTCGCGTCAGGGCATGCACACGATGGACCAGCACCTTGCGGAACTCGTGAAGGCCGGCAGGATCTCGTATGAGGCGGGCGCCGAGGCGTGCCACCACTACGAGGACTTCAACCGCCTGTGTGGGCGCCAGATGCCTGGACAGGTGCAGTGATGGCGACCGAGGCAAAGAAGTACGATTACGCCGTCCGCGACACCCACGGCAAGATCCAGAAGGGTTCCATCGAGGCGCCGAGTGAGGCAGCGGTCGCGAGCCGCCTGAAGGACATGGGCCTGGCGCCCGTGTCCATCACCGAGGCGAAGACCGGCGGGCTGAACGCCGAGATCAAGATCCCTGGCCTGAGCGACAGGATCAAGCTCAAGGACATCGCCATCATGTCGCGCCAGCTGGCCACGATGATCGGCGCCGGACTGTCGCTGCTGCGTGCCCTCACCATCCTGGGTGAGCAGACGGAAAACCCCGCGCTGGCCAAGGTGATCCAGTCGGTGCGTGCCGACGTCGAGGCCGGTGTGTCGCTCTCGACGGCGATGAGCAAGCACGAGACCTTCCCGCCGCTCATGGTGAACATGGTGCGCGCCGGTGAGGTCGGCGGATTCCTCGACACCGTGCTGGAGTCGGTGGCACAAAACTTCGAGGCCGACGTGAAGCTGCGCGGCAAGGTGAAGTCCGCGATGACCTACCCCGTCGTGGTGTTCATCATCGCGATCCTCGCCGTCATCGGCATGCTGCTCTTCATCGTCCCCGTGTTCGCCGGCATGTTCGACTCGCTTGGCGGCGAGCTGCCGTTCCTGACCAAGATCCTGGTCGTGATGTCCGACGTACTGAAGATCGGCATCGTCCCGCTGATCATCGGCATCGGCGTGGCCGTCTACCTGTGGAACAAGAACAAGAACAAGGTGAGCTTCCGCGAGAAGGTCGAGCCGATGTACCTCAAGGCCCCGGTCTTTGGTCCTCTCGTGCAGAAGATTGCCGTGGCACGCTTTACCCGCAACCTTGGCGCCATGCTGCGCGCAGGTGTGCCGATTCTTCAGTCACTGGACATCGTGGGGCAGACCTCGGGAAACATCGTCATCGAGAAAGCGTCGAAGGATGTGCGGGAGTCGGTGCGTACCGGCAACTCGCTCGCCAAGCCGCTCGCGCAGCACGAGGTGTTCCCGCCCATGGTGGTGCAGATGATGGCGGTTGGTGAGGATACGGGCGCGCTCGACAACATGCTCGACAAGATCGCAGATTTTTATGACGACGAGGTCGAGGCCACCACCGAACAGCTGACCTCGCTCATCGAGCCCCTGATGATCGCCGTCCTCGGCGGCATTGTCGGATTCATGGTGATCGCTCTGTACATGCCGATCTTCGGAGTGTTTGAGCTCATCCAATAACAGACTTCCCCGTGCCCGCCTTGCTGAGGGGGACGGTGAAGGAACTCCCTCGGGAGTTCTTACCCATAGATAAGAAAACGAACAGTAAAGGAGAGCGACATGATCGCTCGCGTTCAGAAGCGTCTCGCAGAGGACAAGGAGCAGGGCTTCACCCTGATCGAGCTCCTCGTCGTCATGATCATCATCGGAATCCTTGCCGCGATCGCCATCCCGATCTTCCTCTCGCAGCGTGCGAAGGCTGAGGACTCGGCGGCCAAGGCCGACGTGTCGACCCTGGGTAAGGAGATCGCGACCTATTGGGTGGACGGTTCGGCGGCGCCCACGGTCGAAGAGGGTGGCACCGAGGAGGAGCCCACCTACACGATCAACGACGAAATGGTGAGCAACCGTTCTGACAACACCGAGCTCGGCGGGTACTCGGGTGCCACGGCCACCGACTGGTGCGTGTGGGTGTTCAACGACGAGGGTGATGTGGCCGCGACGGATGGCGGCGGTGGCTACAGCTACTCCGCTGAGGGCGGTCTTCAGGATGGACCTTGCGCAGCGGCGCCTGCTGGTGGCGGTGACGACGACTAAGTCCTTATCTGCGTAACGTAGATAGTTTTGCTTGTGGTGGGGGCTAGGCACGTCCTGGCCCCCACCTCAGCTGAAATTGGATTGGGTGCATCACGACATGAATCGAAGTCGTCGGAGTCTGCTGAGTGCGCGTGACGAAGGCTTCACGCTCGTTGAGCTGATTGTGGCGATGTTCGTCATTGCGGTCGTCCTCCTCGCCATCCTCGGCGTGCAGACCTCGGCACTGGTCACGAACGCCAATTCCAACGCGCGTCAGCAGGCCACCTCGCTCGCCAACGGTGCCATGGAGCAGATGCGTGCGCTGCCGTGGAACGTGTTGAGCAAGGGAATGGCGTACAACTTCGTCTCCGCCGCAGGCGGTGATCCTTACGTGAGTGCCGGCACCACGTTCGACGTCGATCCGGATGATGACGTCGCCGCGCGCACCCTAGTCGTGGCCCAGGCGGGTAGTAATGGCACCAACGGCTCTCAGGACCTCTCGTCTCCGTGGCCGCCCCTGTACACAGCGTCCGGGTCCAACAAACTCGTGAACGAGGACACCGAGGGCCGGGGGACCGAGTTCGAGATGCGCACCTATGTCACCGAGGCGCCCGAGGATTCGAGCGGCGCGGCGGTCGGCATTGTGGTGGTCGTGACGTGGGGTTCCCTGGACGACGGCGATACCGAGACGACGACGTTGTATTCGACGGCATATGCGCCTTCTGGCGGCTGCGGCGACCTCAACAACGCGCCGTTCCTGGCCTCTTGCCAGGCGCTCTTTTACTCGCAGTCCTCTTCGGGCAGCGTGATGTTTGCGGCGACCGCCTCCGAGGTTCCCGCCACCGAGGAGGACCCTTCGGGCGGAGTCAGCCTCCCGCTGGTCCCGGGAGCCTCCTACTTCTCACTACAGGCGTCGACCGCGACCGCCTCCGCCCGCGCCGCGGGCCAGCAGTTCGCGACGGTCGACGGCTATGCGCAGAACGGCGGCGTCATCCACGACGACGACGTCGCGGCGACGGAGCCCTCCGAGCGTGGTTGGACCACGGGCTTCGGGGCAACGTCGTTGCGTGCCTCCAACGACACCGTGACTGCGGGCGCGGCGCCGGCCGACCCGAGTGACGTCTCTACCCACGGTGACTATGCCTTGACATCGGTCACGGGCACCGGTGGCTGGACACTGAACGCGCGCGCCGACGACACCCGCGATGGTGCGCTGCGTGCCTCCACGCTGCGCGCCTGCTCGATTGGTGTGGGCGCTTCACAGGTACCCGCGTCACAGCCGTGTTCCGCTTCCGCGATCGATCGGTCCTCGGCTCGCTCGTCGTATGTCGATCTCTCATCGGCTGGCGGGACGATGACGCTTGGCGAGGTGCGCTTCGACTCGGGCGTGTCCAAGGAGACCGCCTGGTCGTCTCGTTTCGTCGAGGGTCTCGCTGGGAATGCGAACACGGGGTGCCAGGTCCTGAGCGGCGCGGGCTGCACGTCTGCCGGTGCCTCTCGTTCGATCGCATCCGTCGTGGCAGGCAAGGCGCCCTGGGATGACGGTGCCGCGGCGTCGGGCCTGGTGGAGATCGCCGACTACTCCGATCTTGTGATGGTGCAGCGTGGGACCAGCCAGGCGGCCGCCGCGCCCACGATCGCCAGGAGCGCGACGCTGCGCTACTGGACTGAGTCGGGATACGTGACGCAGGCCGTGACAGCCACGACGTCGGGTACGTGGTCCGTGGCGCCCGTGACGTGGACATCGTCGGCCGGTACGGTGACCGCAAGCGGCGAGGTGACGGTCAGCGCACAGCGGGTCAAGGCCGAGGGAGCGGACCCGCTGTGCAGCGAGGAGGCCTGCGCCGTGAGTGCCGGTTCTGGGGGCATCGTCGTCTCGATGCAGTACCTCGTGACGCCCACCGCAGGCGATCCCTACGTGCTCAGCCTGTCGACCACCGTCAACGGCATCACCGCGAGCGCGTCGTACAAGGAGCCCGAGAATGCCGGCTAGGCGACCGGGCCGCGACGCCGAGGCCGGGTACACGCTGACCGAGCTGCTCATCGCGATGGCGATCTTCTCCGGGTTGATGGTGATGATCTTCTCGCTGATGATCACGATGATGCATCAGGCAGAAGACAACCTGGGTCGCACCCGGGCCGTCGAGCAGGCGCGACTCGGTATCTCGCAGATCGACCGCCAGATTCGCAGCGGCAACGTCATCATCGACCCGGCGAGCGACGGGCTCACCGAGTCGGGCGTCGCACAGAACTACTCGCTGCGGGTCTTTACCCAGGAGAACGGCGAAGACAAGTGCGTGCAGTGGAGGGTCGCCTTCCCCTCTGCGTCAGCACGCTTCGGCGACCTCGAGTACCGGGAGTGGGACGCCGGCGACCCCACGACCGCCACGACCTGGTCCGTCGTGGCGAGCAACGTGGTGCGCCCCTCAGTTTCGCCGGTCGATGCGAATGTCGAGGAGTCCTGGCCGCCCTTCTGGACGGACCCGAGGCTCCCCACCGGCACCCGCGCCCAGAACGTGCGCATCACCCTTCGACTCAGCGACCCCTCCGCCAACGAGGACGCGAAGCCTGCTTCCGTGACATCTGTCGTGACCGGACGCAACACCGTCTTCGGCTACTCTCCCGACTACTGCTCGGCCATTCCGGCCCCGTGAGGTGAATCATGTGGACTCAGAGAATTCGCGCCGCGCGCGGTGACGACGGTGTCGCGCTGGTGGCGGCCATGGGCGTGGCACTGGTGGGAATCGCCGTCGCGGCCGTGGTGATCACCCAGACCATCGTCGCGGTGAACGACTCCGGACGCGATCGCTTGCGCACCGCCGAGGTCCACGCAGCCGAGGCCGCCATCGACGCCACGATGGCGCAGCTGGAGATCGCGTCCCCGTGTGCCATCGGCCCCTTCACCTACGGCTCCGGAACCCAGAAGGCGAATGTCGAGATTGACCTCGACTACTACGTCGATTCGACCGCCGTGTCGTGTTCCGACGGCACGTTCTCCGATTCACCCAACCGTGCAGTCGTGTCCGCGACGTCGACGGGCGAGGTCGACTCCGTGGGACTCGATCCCGAGCGCACCGTCCAGGTGAGCCTTGGCCTTACTCCGCGCGTGAGCGTGTCGGACAACGCGGCGATCTACTCGACCTCGAACCTCACCACGTCGACGGGCCTGCAACTGAGTCCCGAGATCGCCGGGCAGAACGCCGACGTGTGGATCGACCAGGGATCGTGGACCTGCAACTACCCGTCGACCATCACTGGTTCGCTGATCATCCCCGACGGCGGGTACTCGATTACGGCCTCCGGCGGCAAGTGTGCGATCACCGGTGACCTGTGGGTCGAGAACGAGGTCTACGTGTCGGGCGGTACCGCCGGCTTCATTAACGTCGGCGGCGACGCCACGATTCGCAGCGGAGGGGTCCGCAACACCGGCCCCTTCAACGTCGGGGGAAGCATCACGGCGGGTGGCTCGCTCCAGAACGGCTCGAGCAGCGGTTGGTCCGGCCACCCCGTCACCTCGGGCGGTACCCAGAGCTACGACGTCGGCGCGGCGAATATCACGGACATCGAGCCGGTAGGCATTCCCTACATTGACTATGACTTCTCGGACTGGCAGTCGTTGGGCTTCGTGGAAAAGCAGGAGGAGGACCTCCTTGCGGAGCTGAAGAGCCAGTGGAATATCTCGGCCGATCAGACGTGGCGCTCGGGACCTCTCGCGAGCTGCCAGTACCAGGGGTGGATCTCCGAGGGGCGGCCGCTGAAGTTCTCGACCGTGAACTCCGTGTATGACCTGCGCGACTGCTCGACGACGCTCCTGAACAACGACCTCACGGTCGAGCTCTACGCAGACACAGCGCTGTTCGTCACCAACTTCTCCTCGACGGGCACCATCACCATCAAGTCCGGTGACGGCGACGACCACAAACTGTGGATCATCTCCCCGCAGTCCGGCGGAGGCCACGTGCCGGGAACCATCGAGTCGTCGCCGCAGATGACCGTGCTGGACGGCATCGAGACCTTCTGGTATTCCCCCAAGACCGTCACGTTTAAGTCGGCGAGTCAGATCAACGGCCAGATCTACGGCGGGACCGTGTACATGGCGTCCCCCGTGCTCTTTACGTACACCAATGTCGGAGTGCCAGGTGTCTCGCTCGTGTCCGCCGCGCAGACCCAGAACGGCTTTGTGGTCGAGCTGCTCTACAAGCGTGAGGTGACCGGCTAGGTGGAGGGCCTGATTCTCGCGGCGTGGGGCCTTGTCGGACTGCTCTGCGGGTCGTTTACCAACGTCCTCATCGCCCGCATCCCCTCCGGGGAGAACTGGGCGACGGGGTCGAGCCGATGCCCTCGCTGCGGCCATGACATCGCGTGGTACGACAACGTTCCGGTGTTCTCCTGGCTGTGGCTCCGTCGCCGGTGCCGGCACTGTCGCGCGCCCATCTCCGGACGCTATCCCGCCGTCGAACTCGTCGTCGCGGGCCTCTTCGTCCTGATCGGGATGGTCTGGGGCGTGTCATTCACCTCCGCTGCTCTCGTGTTCCTCGCCGTGACGCTGACCGCGCTGGCGGCTATCGACTTCCAGCACATGCGTCTTCCCGACGCATTGGTGTGGCCGAGCGCGGCGGTCCCCGGCATCGTGCTCGTCGTCGCGAGTGTGGTGGACGGAACCTGGGACGACGCGGTGCGTGGCCTGATCGGCGCGGCCATTCTCGCGGGCGCCTATTTTGTCCTGTGGTTCGCGTACCCGCGCGGGCTGGGGTTCGGAGACGTGAAGCTTGCCGTGGCGTTGGGATGGGTGCTCGGCTACCTCGGTTGGGACGCCCTTGCCGTGGGCGCGATCCTTGGGCCCATCCTTGGTGCGGTGGCCTCGGTTGTGGTGATCGCGAGGACGCGCAAGGTGGCTGGGGTCCGCATGCCTTACGGACCGTGGATGATTCTGGCCTTCTGGATCGGAGCCTTGGCCGGTACGCCTCTCGCGACCGGATACATCGAATGGGTGTCGTCGTGGACGTGACCACCCGAGTACTCACGCTTGAGTCGGCGCCGCGACGCGCCGATAGGACAGACGAGCATCCGCTGGAGGGAGCACTGTGGCAGTGACAAGATTGGGCGTCGACATCGGCGCGACGCATGTGCGCGTCGCCGAAGTTGAGGTCTCGAGCAAGGCCGGCGATTCCGGTCAACTGGTGGCCTTCGGCCACGCGCCATTGCCGCGCGGGGCGGTCCAAGCCGGTGAAGTCGTGGACGTGTCGATTGTGGGCGCCGCGCTCAAGCAGGCCTACCAGCAGGCGGGTTGCACGTCGAAGGACGTGGTGATGGGCGTCGGTGCCGCCAACGTCGTGGTCCGCGAGCTCGACCTGCCGTCCATGCCGATGAACCAGCTTCGTACGTCCTTGCCGTTCCAGGTCCAGGAACTCCTCCCGATGTCGACGAGCGAGGCGCTTCTCGACTTCTTCCCGACCTCGGAGGTTCCGGGAGAGACGGCATCGATGTTGCGCGGCATCATGGTCGCCGCGCCCAAATCGATCGTGGCGCAGAACCTCCTCGCCGTGGAAAACGCGGGGCTTCGCCCCAAGATGGTGGACCTCAACGCGTTCGCACTCCTGCGGAGCCAGAACGTGGGTGAGGCCGCGCAGAAGATCACGGCGTTCGTCGACATCGGCGCGCGCATCACGACGGTGGTCATCGCCAATCAGGGCGCGCCCCGCATGGTCCGCATTCTCCCCTCGGGAGGACAAGACATGAGCGACGCGATCGCCAGCGCCATGCACACGGGCGCGCAAGAGGCCGACGACATCAAACACTCGATGGGGCTCGGCGCCAACGTGAGTGCTGACTATGCCCCGGCTCAAGAAGCGCTCGGGCAGACCACGCGTTCACTCGTCGAGTCGATCCGCAATACGTTCGTGTTCTACTCGTCGAACAACCCCGGCGCGCCCATCGAGCACGTGGTCATCACCGGCGGGGGAGCGATGCTGAGCGGCCTCGGACAGTACCTGGCATCTGCGAGCCGCCTGCCCGTGAGCTTCGGCAATGCGTTCTCCAAGGTGACGATGGGTAAGAAGGTCAAGAAGGACCTCGTTGCTGGCCATGAGGTCCGCGCCGCTATCGCCGTCGGCCTGGCTTTTGGAGAGGCACGATGAACCCGGTCCCCGCATCAGTGAATGCGCCTGCCCTGCCGCAGGTCAACCTTCTTCCGCCCGAGGTAGAGGCACGGCGAAGCGCAGGACGTGCGCGCGTGATCATCCTCATCAGCCTGGTGGTCTTCGTCCTGCTGATTGTCGCCGCATGGTTCATCGCCTACTCCGCGCGCACGCAGGCCGAGGACGACCTCGCCGCCGAGCAGCAGCGCACCACCGAGTTGAACACGCAGCTCGCCGAGTACAACTACATCAACGACCTGGCCGACGTGTACGAGAACTCGATCATGGCGCGTGCCTGGGCGGGTTCGACGGACATCGACTGGGCCGCGCAGCTGGAGGTGCTCTTCGGCGCCTTCCCCGACGACGTCCAGTGGACCGACGTGCAAATCTCGCAGGCAACGCCGTACGGCGGCCTCGGTACCGACGGCACCGATTTCGGCACGATCGACATGGGCTCGCTGTCCTTCACCGGACGGTCGCTGGATCCGATCTCCACGGCCGAGTGGATGGATGCCATCGACGCCTTGCCCGGATTCTCGACCACGCGCGTGGACTCGCAGGCCATTGCGGGCAATGAGGGTTCCGGTACGGAGTACTGGGAGTTCTCCGGTACGACTCGCATCACCTTCAACGCGCTCTCTGGGCGCACGGTGACCGAGCAGACCGAGGTTCCCCAGGAGCTCCTAGATTCCATCGAGGGCGGCGATGCTGCGCCAAGCGCCGAGCCTTCGGCCGAAGCAGAGGAGGCGAACTGATGAAGAATCAGCAGACGGGTCTTGTCCTCCTTCTTTCCGTGGTGGTCGCCATCGCCATCGCAGGTCTTGCGTACGTGTTCCTGATCTCGCCGGAGATCGACAAGGCAAGCACCGCGCGCGAGGACGCTCAGTACGCGGCGGATCAAAACGATCTGCTCGAAATCAAGATCGCCCAGATGCAGGCGCTCGAGAAGGAAGTCCCCACCTGGCGCGAGGACATTGCGCGGGTGGCGCTGGACCTTCCCGCTACGCCGGAGGAGTCGGATCTCACTCGCCTCGTGCGTACGCAGCTGGAGGATGCAGGCGTTCCTCTCGTCGACCTGACCGTGGGGCAGGCGACGGTGATCGACCCTCTCGCCTCGGACGGCTCCGACCTGCCGACCTTGGAGACGGAAGAGGAAGCGGCAGAGGATGGCGCGGAAGCGTCACCGACTCCGACCCCCTCGCCGTCGGCGAGCACGGAGGCATCTGATGCTGGCGGGGATGCGTCCGCGGATACGGCGGCCGTGGCTCCGTTCCAAGGGCTCTATGGCATCCCTGTGGCCTTCACGTCGGAGGGCAGCCCCGCGGAACTTCTCGCGGTGCTCAATGACATGAGCTCGCAGCTGGACCGCTTCTTCACGGTCAGCGGGCTGACCATCACGACCGCAGGCGAGAATGAGGAGCAGCCGGGAAGGCCCGCTCTGACCACCGACGACTGGACCGTTCAGGTTACGGGGCTCGTATTCTCGCTGTGGAGTGACGACCGCTCGGTCACGATGGACGAAGAGGGTGAGCCTCCCGTCTACTCCGGAAGCACTGCGACAAACCCGTTCGCGCCGCTTCCCGGGACCGAGGACAGCAGCTCTTCGGGGGACTAGACGTCCGCCATGTGAGACCGCAAAGGCCGGGTTCCGACACGCGTCGGGACCCGGCCTTTCGTCTGCCAGAATGTGACCCATGCTCAGATGGCTTACCGCAGGCGAATCCCACGGTCCCGCCCTCGTCGGCACCCTTGACGGCCTGCCCGCAGGCGTCGAGGTGACCTCCTCCGAGATCCAGGCGGCCCTCGCGCGCCGCCGACTCGGCTATGGACGCGGCGCCCGCATGAATTTTGAGCAGGACCAGGTCACCGTGCTCGGTGGGGTGCGTCACGGCGTCAGCCAGGGCGGCCCCGTCGCCATCCAGGTGGGCAATACCGAGTGGCCCAAGTGGGAGACCGTGATGAGCGCGGACCCCGTGGATCCTGCGGAGCTCACCGGCGCACGTGCCGCGGCGCTCACGCGCCCGCGTCCGGGCCACGCCGACCTGGTGGGCATGACCAAGTACGGCTTCGACGACGCCCGCCCCGTCCTTGAGCGCGCGTCGGCACGTGAGACGGCCGCACGCGTCGCCCTCGGCGCCGTCGCCGAGGCGTTCCTCGAGCAGGCCGCCGGCGTGCGCCTGGTGTCGCACACCACTCAGGTGGGCCCCGTGCGCATCCCGGATGACGCGCCGCTGCCGCCGGCTGACGCCACCGAGGCGCTGGACGCCGACCCCATTCGCTGCTTCCACACCGAGACCTCCGCGGCGATGATCGCGGAGATCGACGAGTGCCAGAAGGATGGCGACACCCTCGGCGGCGTCGTCGAGGTCGTCGCCTACGGGCTCCCCGTGGGGCTTGGCAGCCACGTGCACGGAGACCGTCGCCTGGACGCTCGTCTCGCCGGCGCCCTCATGGGCATTCAGGCGATCAAGGGTGTCGAGGTCGGAGACGGCTTCCGGACGGCCGCCCGTCGTGGCTCGCAGGCGCACGACGAGATCGAGTACCAGGACGGCAATGTCACCCGCCGCACCAACCGCGCGGGTGGACTCGAGGGCGGCATGACCAACGGCGAACCGCTCCGTGTATCCGCCGCCATGAAGCCGATCAGCACCGTGCCGCGCGCGCTCGACACCATCGACACCGCGACGGGGGAGGCCGCGAAGGCCATCCACCAGCGTTCGGACGTCTGCGCCGTAGCCCCCGCGGCCGTGGTCGCCCAGGCGATGGTGGCTCTGACGCTCGCGGACGCGCTCCTCGAGAAGTTCGGTGGCGACTCGGTCGCCGAGGTCAAGCGCAACATCGCGGCCTACGAGGCGGCCATCCCGGACCACCTGCGCTAATGGCGGCTCCCCGCATCGTCCTCATCGGCCCCCCGGGGTCCGGCAAGTCCTCCGTGGGCCGTGCCCTGGCGACGGCCACAGGCCTCGCGTGGCGCGATACCGACGAGGACGTCGCCGCCACGGCAGGCAAGTCCATCGCCGACATCTTCCTCTCGGACGGGGAGGAGACCTTCAGGGACCTTGAGCAGGCCGCCGTGGCCGATGCCCTCGCTCACCACGACGGCGTGCTGTCCCTCGGCGGAGGAGCGATCCTGCGGGAGGCCACCCAGCAGAAGCTGCGCGCGGCGGTCGACGGGGGCACGCGCGTGGTGTTTCTCGATGTCTCGTTGAAGGCGGCATCGCCGCGCGTGGGCCTCAACAAGTCGCGTCCCCTGCTTCTGGGCAATCCGCGTCAGCAGTGGCTCACTCTGATGGAGGCACGCCGCCCGGTCTACGAGGCCCTCGCGACCCAGACGGTGCTCACGGACGACCTCACGCCGCGCCAGGTGGCCGCCGTGATCGAACAGGGAGAGGGCGCATGAGCCGCACCATTACCGTGGCCACGGCGAGCCCGTACGACGTGACCATCGGCTCGGGACTTATCGAGCCTGCCGTACTCTCCATTCCCGAGGGCGCCTCGCGGGTTCTCGTGGTTCACGCCGCGCCCTTGCGTGCCATGGCAGACATCCTGCGCGCCCGCATCGAGGCCACCGGCCGCACCGCGGTGCTCGCCGAGGTGCCCGATGCCGAGAGCGGCAAGACAGCCGAGGTTGCGGCGTTCCTGTGGCAGGTGCTCGGCAAGTCGGACTTCACCAGGAGCGACATCGTCATCGGGCTGGGCGGGGGAGCGGTGACCGACCTCGCCGGCTTCGTGGCCGCCACCTGGCTTCGCGGCGTTGGGGTAATCCAGATGCCCACCACCGTACTCGCGATGGTCGACGCCGCCGTGGGGGGCAAGACCGGGATCAACACGGCCGAGGGCAAGAACCTGGTCGGTGCCTTCCACGAGCCGCTGAGCGTCTGGTGCGACCTCGACACCCTGGCCACACTTCCCGCGTTCGACCGTGTCGCCGGGCTCGCCGAGGTCGTCAAGGGCGGATTCATCGCCGATGCCGTCATCCTCGACCTGGTGGAGGAGAACGCCGCCGGCCTTACCGGGGACACGCTGGACGCCGCGACGCTCGAGGTTCTCGAGGAGCTCATTGCACGCAAGGTCCAGGTCAAGGCGACGGTGGTTGCCGCCGACCTGAAGGAGTCCTTCCAGCGCGAGATTCTCAACTACGGTCATACGTTCGGGCATGCCATCGAATACACCGAGCGCTATCAGTGGCGTCACGGTGCCGCCGTCTCGGTGGGCATGGTGTTCGCCGCCGAGCTTGCCCACCTTGCGGGGCGCCTGGACGAGGCATCGGTGGAGCGGCATCGGACGATTCTTGGATCGCTTGGTCTTCCCACCACGTATCCGGGCGACCGCTGGGATGCGTTGTCGACGGCGATGCGGCGCGACAAGAAGACGCGCGGAGACCTGCTGCGTTTCGTCGTGCTGCAGGGCATCGGTAACCCGGTGCGTCTTGAAGGACCCGACCCGTCGCTGCTGCTGGGCGCCTACGACGCGGTGTCCTCGGCTCCGGCGGTGGGCGGCGCCATCTCGCTAGGCTGACGCCCATGAGCATCGTCCTCGTCGCCAATGGCCCAAACTTGGGCCGTCTGGGCAGCCGTGAGCCCGAGAAGTACGGCACCGCCACCATGGACGACGTCGCCGCGCTGTGCATGCAGTGGGGGAGCGAGCACGGCCTTGAGGCGGTCGTCCGCCAGACCGACGACGAGGCGGAGCTCGTGCGATGGATGCACGAGGCCGTCGACGCAGGCTGGCACGTGGTCCTGAACCCCGCGGCCTTCACCCACTACAGCTACGCGCTGCGCGACGCGTGTGCGCTCGTGACCGCCGCGGGCCTCGTCCTGATGGAGATCCACCTCACCAACCCGCACACACGCGAAGAATTCCGTCACACGTCGGTCATTAGCGGGGTCGCGACCGGGGTCATCGCAGGCCTCGGCACCGACTCGTACCGGCTGGCGCTCGACGCCGTGGCCGCGCGCGCGTAAGCCGCTCACGGCATCGGCCCGTCCGGGCGGGTAGACTTTCCGACGGCTCTTTTTCAGAACTTCACGAAGGACAACACCGTGGCGACCTCGAACGACATCAAGAACGGCTCCGTGCTCAACCTCGACGGCAACCTCTGGTCCGTCATCGAGTTCCAGCACGTGAAGCCCGGCAAGGGCGGCGCCTTCGTCCGCACCAAGCTCAAGAACGTGCTCTCGGGCAAGGTCGTCGACAAGACCTTCAACGCCGGCACCAAGGTCGACTTCGAGACCGTTGACCGCCGCACCATGCAGTACCTCTACAACGACGGCGCGTCCTACGTGTTCATGGACCCCGACACCTTCGACCAGATCAACGTGTCGCCCGAGGTCATGGGCTCCGCCACCGACTTCCTGCTCGAGAACGAGAACGCGACCATTGGCTCCCACAACGGCAACCCCATCTTCCTGGAGCTGCCCGCATCGGTCGTCCTCGAGGTCACCTACACGGAGCCCGGCCTCCAGGGCGACCGCTCCTCGGGCGGCACCAAGCCCGCCACCCTCGAGACGGGCAAGGAGATCCAGGTCCCGCTGTTCCTCGAGCAGGGCACCAAGGTCAAGGTCAACACGGAGTCGGGCGACTACCTCGGTCGCGTGAACGACTAGTGGGAGCCCGCACCAAGGCCCGCAAGCGCGCGCTCGACGTCCTCTTTGAGGCGGAGCAGCGCGGCGTTAACGTCGCCGCGATCCTGGAGGAGCGCCTCGCACACCCGGGCCACCAACACCCTCTTCCCGCGTACTCGCAGGAGATCGTGCGGGGCATCGTGGACCGCTGGCGCGAGCTGAACGTCATCATCGAGGATGCCTCCACGCAGTGGACCCTCGAGCGGATGCCCGCCGTCGATCGCAACCTGATCCGCATCGGCGCCTGGGAAATCCTCTGCAACGACGAGGTCGCCACGGCCGTCGCGATCGACGAGGCAGTGGAACTCGCCGCCGACCTCAGCACCGACGATTCCGCGAGCTTCGTCAACGGCGTCCTGGGCCGCATCGCCCGCGACGCGCCTGCGATCGGCTCGACGTCCGCCGACGACTAACGAGTCGCACCACGACGACTATCGCGCCGACGACGAGCTCAGGCTCGTCGTCGGCCGCGAGGAGATCGACATCTCCCGCCGCTGGGAGACGGTGTCGATTCTCAATGACGTCCTCGTCGCCCTCTGGTTCATCGCCGGGTCCGCCGAGCTCCTTGCTCGCCCCGCGATTCAACTCGCGCGCAACATTCATATCGGGCGCGTGAGCGGTATTCGGTCGCCAAATCCACGGGATTTCTAGTCCGAAGCCGGCGATGTCAGACCCCAGTGGTGTGATGTCTCTATGGCCGATTCGCCCGCATCGACACTCGCCACAGGCGCCGCCGCCTCGCGCGAGGACCGGCGCGCGCTTGCGGATCGGCGTGTCCGGGAGGCTCTCCTCCGGCGCGACGTGCTGACCCGCGCGATGACTGACGCGATGGGCGACGATGAGCTCGACGCCATCTCCTCCGCCGTCGGCGCCGTGCACCAGGACTCGACCCGGATGATGGCTGTGATCGCGGCGACTATCGCCGATCGATCTCGTGCCAAGGAGCGTGACGTGGGCTTCGCACGCAGGCGCGGGCACCGTGACGTGCCCGGGATGCTCGAGAAGCAGGGCGGGGTGTCGGGTCCCGAGGCGCGGCGCCTCATTGAGCTGGGCGAGACACTGGCCGATGCCGAGAGGGCCCACGATGACGGGTCCAGTTCCGGCGACGGGCCCGCCCGTCCCGTGTTCTCCCATGTGGCCGATGCCGTGCGCGCCGGCCGTATGGGCACCGAGGCCTCCGTCGCGATCACTCGCATGCTCAGGCGCGTCGCCGACCGTTGCGAGGCGGACGAACTCGCGCGTGCAGAGAAGGACCTCGTGGAATCGGCGCGGTACATGCGCCTGGATCGCCTGCGACAACTCATCAACCGGTACGAGGCAAGGCTCGACGCCGCACACCTTGAGGAGCTCGCCGAAGCGCGCAGGCAGCGCCGGTTCCTGCATGTCGGCGAGAACGCCGACGGCATGATCCGCGTCAACGGTCAGCTCGATCCCGAGAACGGCGCCCCGCTGCTGGTGGCGATGGACGCGATGGTGAACCAGCACTTCCGGCTACGCAAGCGCGCCCAGGACGCGCAAAGAGTGGGTCGCATCGTCGACCTCGACGACCGCACGCCCGAACAGGTGCGGGCCGATGCCATGGGCGACTTCGCGCGCCACCTCCTCGGCTGCGACGTCGACGTCCTGCCGCACAGCGGCGTGAAGGTGATCGTGCGGATGGATTACGAGGCACTCAAGGCCCAGGCGGCCGACGTCGACTCGTCCATCGACGGGCTCTCCACGACGCCGGATGCCGGGGAACTGCGCCGCTTTCTCGCGCGGGCCGGGCTGATCCCTCAGATGCTCGGCGGCGGGTCAACAACGCTCGACTACGGCCACGAACGCACCGGATTCACGCCTCACCAGAAGTTCGTGCTCCTCGAGCGCGACGGCGGCTGCGCGAAGTGTGGGGCACCGCCCTCCTGGTGCGACGCACATCACGTCACGCCGGTCGAGTTCGGCGGCAGGACCGACATCGCCAACGGGGTGATGCTCTGCGTCAGATGCCATCACGACGTTCACCGTGACGGTTGGATCATCAAGGTGACGTCGACCGAGGTCTGGTTCATCCCGCCCGCACACCTCGATCCGCATCGGACTCCGCAACCGGGAGGCAGGCGCCTCTTCGACGCGATGCCGACACCGACGGAACTGCCCGACGAGTCTGAGGTGCTCTCCTCGACGCCCGTCGCGGCGACCAGGGTCGGAGATGCGCGGCGTCGTGCGCCGGCACAGCCGGGAGCGCGCCATGGGACATCCGGTGGACCGCGACGCGGCGGAGCCGTACCGAGAACCGAGTCGCTCGCGTGCGCGATGCGGCGCACACCGAGTGTCAGCGCGCCTGACAAGGCGCCGGACGCAGACCTGGGCGCACCGGTGCGTCCATCGACTGGCCGGAACGGCCGGATGGACTGGATCGGCCGGGCCCGACGCGGAACCACCTCAACACATCGGTTCACGGTGGTCGCCATCCGTGACCGTGGCCACCTACGAGTCGATCTCGCTGCGGCCGCCGATCATCCTCCGTAGAACTCCCGCGCCTCCAACACGCTCGCCTCATCAGCACTGCAACAGGGACGAGAAACGGTCAGCACCACGGCATCGGACCAGGTACGCTGACACACGAAAACCGACATCCTTTAAAGGACCGTCCTGAGAGGCGGGAAAGGGGGTCGCCAGTTTGACTGGGACCATTCTCGGTGCGCCCGATATCGGGCGTGCCCTCACACGTATCGCGCACGAGATCCTCGAGCGCAACGAGGGCCACGAGGACATCGTCCTCCTGGGCATCCCGACTAGGGGAGTGCCGCTCGCCCAGCGCCTCGCCGCGAATCTCGCCGAGGTCGAGCCGGGCTTCGACGCCACGCAGCGCATCGGCGCCCTCGACATCACGATGTATCGCGACGACCTGCGCAGCCAGCCCACCCGCACCATCGGCGCGACGACGCTCCCGAGCGTCGGCATCGACGGCAAGGTGGTGGTCCTGGTCGACGACGTTTTCCACACCGGACGCACCATCCGCGCCGCCCTCGACGCCATCAAGGACGAGGGCCGCCCGCGCGCCGTGCAGCTCGCCGTCCTCGTCGACCGCGGCCACCGCGAACTGCCCATCCGCGCCGACTTCGTGGGCAAGAACATCCCCACCTCCCGCACCGAGCGCGTCGACGTTCACCTGGCAGAGACCGACGGCGAGGACGCCGTCATCCTGACGGGAGGCCACGCATGAAGCATCTGCTCGGAACCGACGGCCTCAGCCGCGAGGACGCCGTCCTCATCCTGGACACCGCCGGCCAGATGGCCGCCACCCAGGAACGGGAGATCCGCAAGCTTCCCACCCTGCGCGGCCGCACCGTCGTGAACCTCTTCTTCGAGGACTCCACCCGCACCCGCATCAGCTTCGAGGCCGCCGCCAAGCGCCTCAGCGCCGACGTCATCAACTTCTCGGCCAAGGGCTCCAGCCTGTCGAAGGGGGAGTCCCTCAAGGACACCGCCCTCACCCTGCAGGCCATGGGCGCCGATGCCGTGGTGGTCCGCCACTGGGCCTCCGGCGCCGCGCAGCGCCTCGCCGAGTCCGGCTGGCTGCACGGCTCCGTCTCCGTCCTGAACGCTGGCGACGGCACCCACCAGCACCCCACCCAGGCGCTGCTCGACGCCTTCACGATGCGCCGCCACCTGATGGGCGCCGCGGTCGGCGACGACGTCACCGGCAAGGGCCTCGACGGCCTCACGGTCGCGCTCGTCGGCGACATCCTCCACTCGCGCGTCGCGGGCTCCAACATCGCCCTGCTGCGCACCCTCGGCGCCAACGTCGTCGTGGTCGCCCCTCCCACGCTTCTCCCGTACGGGCTTGAGGAGCGCGGCGAGGTCGCCGTCCACTACACGCTCGACGACGCCCTCGAGGCTCACGACCTCGACGCCATCATGATGCTGCGCGTCCAGCGTGAGCGCATGACCGGCGGGGGATCGGGCTTCTTCCCGTCGCCCGAGGAGTACACCCGCCTCTTCGGCCTCGACCGCGCCCGCATGGATCGCCTCACGGACCACGCGATCATCCTTCACCCCGGCCCGATGAACCGCGGCCTGGAGATCTCCGCGGAGGCGGCCGACTCGCCGCGCTCCGTCATCGTCGAACAGGTCAGCAACGGTGTCGCCGTCCGCATGGCCGCCCTGTACCTGCTGCTTTCCGGAGAGGAGGCCTCCGCGTGAGCGCCCCTATCGTCATCACCAACGTCTCGCTCTACGGCGACACCCCGTCCGACCTCGTGCTCGTCGACGGCCAGATCGCGTCCCTGGACGCGGCCGATGCCCCCGCCGACGCCCGCACGATCGACGGCTCCGGCCTGGTCGCCCTTCCCGGCCTGGTGGACCTTCACACCCACCTTCGCGAGCCCGGCCGGGAGGACGCCGAGACCATCGAGACCGGCTCCCGCTCGGCCGCGCGCGGAGGCTTCACCGCCGTCCACGCCATGGCGAACACGACCCCCACCGCGGACACCGCCGGCGTCGTCGAGCTTGTCGCGAGCCGCGGCCGGGAGGTCGGCCTCGTCGACGTCTACCCGGTCGGCGCCGTCACGGTAGGCCTGAACGGCACCCAGCTGTCGGAGATGGGCGCCATGGCCAACAGCCGCGCCCAGGTGCGCGTCTTCAGCGACGACGGCAAGTGCGTCCACGACCCGCTGCTCATGCGCCGCGCCCTCGAGTACGTGAAGACCTTCGACGGCGTGGTTGCCCAGCACGCCCAGGAGCCCCGCCTCACCGAGGGCTCCCAGATGCACGAGGGCCTCGTGTCCGCGGAGCTCGGCCTCGCCGGCTGGCCCGCCGTCGCCGAGGAGTCGATCATCGCCCGCGACGTCCTCCTCGCCGAGCACGTCGGCTCCCGCGTCCACATCTGCCACCTGTCGACCGCAGGCTCCGTCGAGATCGTCCGCTGGGCCAAGTCCCGCGGCATCCAGGTCACGGCTGAGGCGATGCCGCACCACCTGCTGCTGACCGACGAGTCCGCGCGCGGCTACGACCCCCGCTTCAAGGTCAACCCGCCCCTGCGCACCCAGGAGGACGTCGACGCCCTTCGCGCCGGACTCGAGGACGGCACGATCGACATCGTCGCCACCGACCACGCTCCTCACCCCGACGAGGACAAGGACTGCGAGTGGGGCGCCGCCGCCTTCGGCATGATCGGCCTCGAGACCGCCCTCGGCATCGTCCAGAAGACCATGGTCGACACTGGCCGCCTCACCTGGCGTGACGTCGCCCGCATCCTGAGCGAGACCCCCGCGAGCATCGGCCGCGACGAGGCGCACGGGCGCCCCCTCGCCGTCGGCGAGCCCGCCAACGTCACCCTCGTGGACCCGGCAGACGCCTGGACCGTCGAGCCCGCCGCCACCGACTCCCGCAGCAACAACTCGCCCTTCGGCGGGATCGAGCTGCCCGGACGTGCCGTCGCCACCTTCCTGCGCGGCACCCCCACGTACGTCGACGACCGTTTCACCGCACTGACCGAAGGAGCCTCCGCGTGACCGCCACCACCGCGCTGCTCGTCCTCGAGGACGGACGCAGCTTCGAGGGCAAGGCCTACGGAGCCACCGGCTCCACCCTGGGCGAGATCGTCTTCAACACCGGCATGACCGGCTACCAGGAGACGCTCACCGATCCGAGCTACCACCGCCAGATCGTCGTGATGACGGCGCCGCACATCGGCAACACCGGCGTCAACGACGAGGACGACGAGAGCCGCCAGATCTGGGTCGCCGGCTACGTGGTCCGCGACCCCGCACGCCGCCCCTCGAACTGGCGCTCGCAGCGGAACCTCGAGGACGACCTGCGAGACCAGGGCATCGTCGGCATCTCCGGCATCGACACCCGCCAGCTCACGCGCATCCTGCGCGAGGGCGTCATGCGCGCCGGCATCTTCTCCGGCGAGGACCTCGCCCCGGGCGGACAGCGCCTCACCACCGACGAGCTTGTCGAGCGCGTCAAGGGTGGCGCCGCGATGGCCGGCGCCCACCTCGCCGACGAGGCGAGCACCGACGAGCCCTACACCGTGGCCCCCGCCGATGGAGTCGAGGAGATCGCCCACGTGGTGGCGGTCGACCTCGGCATCAAGGCGATGACCCCCCACCTCATGGCCGAGCGCGGCATCCGCGTCACCGTGGTGCCCTCGTCCTGGACCGGCGAGCAGATCCTCGCCGAGAACCCCGACGGCGTCTTCTTCTCCAACGGCCCTGGCGATCCCGCCGCGGCCACCGGCCCCGTCACGGCCCTCAAGCAGATCCTCGACGCCAAGGTGCCCTTCTTCGGCATCTGCTTCGGCAACCAGATGCTGGGCCGCGCGCTCGGCTTCGAGACCTACAAGCTCCAGTTCGGTCACCGCGGCATCAACCAGCCCGTGATGGACCGGACGACGGGCAAGGTCGAGGTGACCGCCCACAACCACGGCTTCGCTGTCGACGCCCCGCTGGACGGCGACACCGACAGCCCCGCCGGCTACGGCCGCGTCAAAGTCAGTCACGTCTGCCTCAACGACGACGTGGTCGAGGGGCTCGAGTGCCTCGACCTTCCCGCCTTCTCCGTGCAGTACCACCCCGAGGCCGCCGCGGGTCCCCACGACGCCGCGTACCTCTTCGACCGTTTCGTCTCCGTCATGAAGGGAGAGCGCGCCTGATGCCCAAGCGCGACGACATCAACTCCGTGCTGGTCATCGGGTCCGGCCCGATCGTCATCGGCCAGGCCTGCGAGTTCGACTACTCCGGCACCCAGGCGTGCCGCGTCCTCAAGTCCGAGGGCGTGCGAGTGATCCTGCTGAACTCGAACCCGGCCACCATCATGACCGACCCCGAGTTCGCGGACGCGACCTACGTGGAGCCCATCACCACCGAGGTCATCGAGGCGATCATCGCCAAGGAGCGCCCCGACGCGCTGCTTCCCACCCTCGGCGGCCAGACCGCCCTCAACGCCGCCATCTCCGCGGCCGAGGCAGGCATCCTCGACAAGTACGACGTCGAGCTCATCGGCGCCAACCTCGAGGCCATCAACCTCGGCGAGAACCGCGAGCTGTTCAAGGGCGTCGTCGAGCGCTGCGGCGCCGACTCCGCCAAGTCGGCGATCTGCCACACCATGGACGAGTGCCTGGCCGCCGCCGAGGAGCTCAACTACCCCGTCGTGGTGCGCCCCTCGTTCACCATGGGCGGCCTCGGCTCCGGCTTCGCCTGGAACGAGGAGGACCTGCGCCGCATCGCCGGAGCCGGCCTGCACTACTCGCCGACCACCGAGGTGCTCCTCGAAGAGTCCATCCTCGGCTGGAAGGAGTACGAGCTCGAGCTCATGCGCGACCGCAACGACAACGTCGTGGTGGTCTGCTCGATCGAGAACGTCGACCCCGTCGGCGTCCACACCGGCGACTCCGTCACCGTTGCCCCCGCCATGACCCTCACGGACCGCGAGTACCAGCGCATGCGCGACGTCGGCATCGCGATCATCCGCGAGGTGGGCGTCGACACCGGCGGCTGCAACGTCCAGTTCGCCGTCGAGCCCGACACCGGCCGCCTCATCGTCATCGAGATGAACCCGCGCGTCTCGCGCTCCTCGGCACTCGCCTCGAAGGCGACCGGCTTCCCGATCGCCAAGATCGCTGCACGCCTCGCGCTCGGCTACACGCTCGACGAAATCCCCAACGACATCACGGGCTCCACGCCCGCGTCCTTCGAGCCCACGCTCGACTACGTGGTCGTCAAGGTTCCCCGCTTCGCCTTCGAGAAGTTCCCGGCGGCCGACCCGGTCCTCACCACCACCATGAAGTCGGTGGGCGAGGCCATGGCCATCGGCCGCAACTTCACCGAGGCCCTCGGCAAGGCGCTGCGCTCGATCGACAAGCGCGCCGCGAACTTCCACTGGGAGGGCGAGGCGCCCGACGCCGCGACCGTCGCCGAGCTGCTCGAGAAGATCACGATCGGCACCGACCAGCGCTTCATCCAGGTACAGCAGCTCCTTCGCGCCGTCCTCGCGGGCACCTGCACCATCGAGCAGATCTTCGACGCCAGCAAGATCGACCCCTGGTTCCTCGACCAGATGCTGCTCATGAACGAGGTCGCCCTCGCCACGCAGGAGGCGCCCGAGCTCACCGCCGAGGTGCTGCGCGAGGCCAAGCGTCACGGCCTCGCCGACACCCAGATCGCCCAGCTGCGCGGCATCTCCGTCGAGGACGTCTTCGCCGCCCGTCGCGAGACCGGCGTGCAGCCCGTCTACAAGACCGTCGACACTTGCGCCGCCGAGTTTGCTGCCCGCACGCCGTACCACTACAGCTCCTACGACGCCGAGACCGAGGTGGCCCCGCGCGAGCGCGAGGCGATCATCATCCTCGGCTCCGGCCCCAACCGCATCGGCCAGGGCATCGAGTTCGACTACTCGTGCGTGCACGCGGCGCTGTCCCTCAAGGACCGCTACGAGACCGTCATGGTCAACTGCAACCCCGAGACCGTCTCGACCGACTACGACACCGCCAACCGCCTGTACTTCGAGCCCCTCACGTTCGAGGACGTCATGGCCGTCTACGAGGCAGAGAAGGCAGCGGGCCCGGTCAAGGGAATGTTCGTGCAGCTCGGCGGCCAGACGCCGCTGTCGCTCGCACAGCGCCTGGCCGATGCCGGGGTTCCGATCCTGGGTACCTCGCCCGAGGCGATCGACAACGCCGAGGACCGCGCGGCCTTCGGCCGCGTCCTCGAGGAGGCCGGCGTCCCCGCCCCCGACTACGGCACCGCCCACGGCATCGACGAGGCGGTGGAGATCGCCAGCCGGATCGGTTACCCCGTGCTCGTGCGTCCCTCGTACGTGCTCGGCGGCCGTGGCATGGAGATCGTCTACTCGCGCGAGCAGCTGCTCGACTACGGCACCCGCATGGACACCGTGGGCGACCACGCGACCGACGCGCCCCTGCTGATCGACCGCTTCCTCGACGACGCGATCGAGATCGACGTCGACGCCCTGTACGACGGCGAGGAGCTCTTCCTCGGCGGCGTCATGGAGCACATCGAGGAGGCCGGCATCCACTCGGGCGACTCCGCCTGCGTGCTGCCGCCCGTCACGCTGTCCTCGGCCGAGCTTGCCCGCATCCGCACCGCCACCGAGGCGCTCGCCAAGGGCATCGGCGTGCGCGGCCTGATGAACGTCCAGTACGCGCTCGTGAGCGACGTGCTCTACGTTCTGGAGGCCAACCCGCGCGCCTCGCGGACCGTGCCGTTCGTGGCCAAGGCCACCGGCGTGCCGCTCGCGAAGGCGGCGTCGCTGCTGATGGCCGGCACCTCGATCGCCCAGCTGAAGGCCGACGGCGTCCTGCCGCAGACCGACGCGGTGACGATCGACATGAGCCAGCGCATCGCCGTCAAGGAGGCGGTGCTGCCGTTCAAGCGCTTCCGCACCCACGAGGGAGACGTCGTCGACTCGGTGCTCGGCCCGGAGATGCGCTCGACCGGCGAGGTCATGGGCTTCGACGCGACCTTCCCGCTCGCGTTCGCCAAGTCGCAGGCCGCCGCGTTCGGGGGTCTTCCCACCGAGGGCAAGGCCTTCGTCTCGGTCGCCGACCGCGACAAGCGCGCCATCTCCTTCCCGGTGGCGCGCCTGCACCAGCTCGGATTCGAGATCCTCGCGACCGCGGGCACCGCCCAGGTGCTCGGCCGTTACGGCATCCCGACCACCCTCGTGCGCAAGCACTCCGAGGGGCAGGGCCCGAACGGCGAGCCCACCATCGTTGACCTCATCTCGGCCGGCGAGGTGCCGCTCGTGGTGAACACCCCCGAGGGTCAGGGCGCGCGCGCCGACGGCTACGAGATTCGCGCCGCCGCCACGGCGCACGACGCGGCGATCGTCACCACCACCCAGCAGCTCGCCGCGGCGGTCCAGGCCATCGAGGCGCGCCGCCAGGGTCCGTTCGAGGTTCTGAGCCTCCAGGATGCGCAGAAGTAGGGGGACCTCCGTCCCCGTGCAGGATGCGTCATCGCAGGTAGCATGGCAGTAGCGACAGGCGAGGGACTCGCCGGCAAGGAGAATCGGATGTCATTCGGCGCGCGCCTCGCGGCGGCCATGGAGCGGCACGGACCGCTGTGCGTGGGCATTGACCCGCACGTGTCCCTGCTGTCCCAGTGGGGCCTGCCCGACACGCCCGACGGCCTCGCGGCCTTCTCGGACACCGTCGTCACGGCTGCGGCCGGGTCGGCGGCGGCGATCAAGCCGAACGCGGCGTTCTACGAGCGCCACGGCTCGCGCGGCATCGCCGTCCTCGAGCGGTTGCTCGCGGACGCCAGGGAAGCCGACCTCCTGACGGTGATGGACGCCAAGCGCGGCGACATCGGCTCCACGATGGCGGGCTATGCGGACGCGTTCCTGCGTCCCGGCTCGCCCCTCGAGGCCGATTCGCTCACCGTGTCGCCGTACCTCGGCTTCGGATCGCTGAAGCCTGCCCTCGACCTCGCGGCGGAGACGGGCAAGGGCATCTTCGTGCTCGCGCTCACCTCCAACCCCGAGGGTCACGAGGTCCAGCACGCACGCACTGCCTCGGGGGAGGCGGTTGCCGCGGCCGTGGTGCGCCAGGCATCGGCCCTCAACGAGGGGGCCGAGCCGATGGGAAACGTAGGCCTGGTGGTCGGGGCGACAGTGGGCTCGGCGGTGTCGGATCTCGGCATCGGCCTCGACGGTCTGAATGGACCGATCCTTGCGCCGGGTGTTGGCGCCCAGGGAGCAGGACCCGACGAGTTGGCCCAGGTATTCGGGAACTCTCGGAGCCGGGTGCTCGTCAATCAGTCGAGAGGTGTTCTCGCTGAGGGACCCTCCCTGGAAAGGCTGCGCTCCGCGGTGCGTGACGCATCGGACGCAGCACAGGCGGCCCTGGAGGGCTAACCCCCCGGGACCCGTTTCGTGGAAGGAATGAAAGTGGCGACACCCGAACTGACAGAGGAGCAGCGCGCAGCCGCTCTGGTCAAGGCCACCGCGGTACGTAGCGCGCGACGCGTCTTCAAGGAGGAGCTCGCGCGCGGCGAGATGAGCCTTGACCAGGCCATCACCCGTGCCAAGAGCGACGAGGCGCTGGCGGGAATCCGCGTGCGTGACCTCCTGCAGTGCCTGCCCGGCATCGGCCCCAAGCGTGCCGAGACCGCCATGGAGGAGATCGGCATCTCCCAGGCACGCCGTATCCGTGGGCTCGGCGCCCACCAGGTGTCCGCGCTGGTCGAGCGCGAGGGTCGATGAGTCGACTCGTCGTGCTGGCGGGCCCCACGGCCGTCGGGAAGGGCACCCTGGTGCGTGCGCTCAAGGAGCGCCACCCCGATGTTTGGCTGTCGGTGTCCGCGACCACGCGCGCGCCGCGACCGGGGGAGACCGAAGGGGTCGAGTATCACTTCGTCGACCCCACCGAGTTTGACCGCATGATCGCTCAGGGTGACCTTCTCGAGTGGGCGACCGTGCACGGCACGCATCGGTACGGCACGCCCCGCGGCCCGGTTGAGCAGCACCTCGCGGCGGGGGACCCGTCGCTGCTGGAGATCGACCTGCAGGGGGCACGGCTCGTCAAGGAGTCGATGCCGGAGGCCCTGTTCGTGTTCATCGAGCCGCCGTCCTGGGACGAGTTGGTGCGACGCCTCGTGGGGCGGGGTACCGAGTCCGAGGAGGAGCGGGAGCGACGCCTCGAGACGGCGCGCGGCGAGCTCGCCGCCGTCAGCGAGTTCGACCGCGTCATCGTGAATGACGACCTTGACCGCGCCGTGGACGAATTGGAAGCCCTCGTGAGGGACCCGCGCTAGACTGGTGCGCTGGACTTGTACGTAGCAACAATTGTGAGGATGTGACCGTGGCTGGAACCGTCGCGAACCCCCAGGGAATCACCAACCCCCCAATCGACGAGCTCCTCGAGAAGGTCGACTCCAAGTACGCCCTCGTGATCTACGGCGCCAAGCGTGCCCGCCAGATCAACTCGTACTACGAGGCGCTGGGCGAGGGCCACTTCGAGAACGTGGGCCCGCTCGTCGAAGCCGACACCACCGACAAGCCGCTCTCGGTCGCGCTGCGCGAGATCAACGAGGGCAGCCTGCTCGAGCTGGGCGACTCCGAGAAGTAAGACAGGCCTCCGATGCGCGTCCTGCTGGGCGTCACCGGCGGCATCGCGGCCTACAAGGCCGCCCTGGTGCTGCGACTCCTCAAGGAGGAGGGGCACGACGTTCGCGTCGTGCCCACCGCCGCATCGCTCAACTTTGTGGGCCGCGCCACCTGGGAGGCGCTGTCCGGACACCCTGCACCGACGGACACGTTTGAGGACGTGCCGTCGGTGCAGCATGTCAGGCTCGGCCAGAGGGCCGATGCGGTGCTCGTCGCCCCCGCCACCGCCGACTTTCTGGCGCAGATGGCCGCGGGACGCGCGACCGACCTGCTCGGCAACGCGCTGCTCGCCACCGAGGCACCCGTCCTGGTGTGCCCGGCGATGCACACCGAGATGTGGAACGACCCCGCCGTCGTCGCCAACGTCGCCACCCTGCGCTCGCGCGGCGTGACGGTGCTCGAGCCCGCCGTCGGACGCCTTACCGGTCCAGACTCCGGGCCCGGGCGGCTTCCCGACCCCGAGGACATCGTGGGAGCCTTCCACGGGATGGTTGACCCGACCCCCGAGCCGTTCTCGGTGCTGACGGTCGGCACGTGGGGCGACCTCGACGGCGTGAGCGTCGTCATCAGTGCCGGCGGCACCCGCGAGCCGATCGACGCGGTGCGCTACCTCGGCAATCGCTCGTCCGGTCACCAGGGCTTCGCCCTCGCCGAGGCAGCGCGCGAGCGCGGCGCGACCGTCACCGTCGTCGCGGCCAACGTGACCCTGCCGCTGGGCGAGGGCATCGGTCGCGTGGACGTGGAGACCGCCGCACAACTGGCCGATGCAGTGCGCGAGGCGGCCACGGAGGCGGACGTCGTCATCATGGCGGCTGCAGTCGCGGACTATCGCGTCGCCGAGGCGTCCGCGACCAAGCTCAAGAAGGACGGCGACGCCGGGCTCACCCTCGAGCTCGTGCAGACCGAGGATGTGCTGGCCGGACTCGCCGCCTTGCGCCGGGAGGGCCAGATCATCGTGGGCTTCGCCGCGGAGACGGGCGACGCCAGCGGCTCGGTCCTCGAGCACGGCGCCGCCAAGGCGCGTCGCAAGGGCGCCGACCTGCTCGTGGTGAACGAGGTGGGGGAGTCGAAGGGGTTCGGCACCGCCGCCAACTCGGTGGTGATGCTGGACGCGGCCGGCGAGCCCGTCGCGGAGGCGAGCGGCCCGAAACTTGCCGTCGCGCACGCGATCCTGGACGCCATCGTCCGCCTGCGGTGAGGCTGACCGGCTAGAGCCCGCCGCCGACCCTCAGCACCGCGCCGGAGGCGTAGGCGGCGTCCTCCGACAGCAGCCAGGCGACGGCGCCGGCAATCTCGCCGGGCTCACCGGGCCTTCCCCAGGGGATGGCGGCGGCTACCTTGTCCGGCCGCTCGGGATCGGCATGAAAGTCGGTCCTCACCGTGCCGGGCTCGACGCACGACACCCGGATGCCCGCGGGGCCGAGTTCGCGCGCAAGCCCCTGGGCGAACATCGCCACTCCCGCCTTCGCCGCCGCGTAGTGCACGTACGTCCCCGGGGAGCCCTGCTGGGTGGCCGCCGACCCGATGAGCACGATGCTGGCGCCCGCTCCCAGGTGATCGAGGGCGGCGCGGCAGGTGAGGATGGGCCCGGTGAGGGTGACCTCGATGTCGCGCGCCAGGGCGCCGGGATCTTGGTCGCTCAGGCCACCCACCGCCGTCGCGGCCCCCGCATTGGCGACCACGCCGCCGAGCTGGCCGCGCCGGCTCGCCTCGGCGAAGAATCGCGCCAGGGACGATGCCTCGGTGATGTCGACGGTGACCGGCCAGGCCTCGCCGCCACGGGAGCGGATCTCGGCCGCGACGGCATCGGCCGCCTCCTCGTCCCGGCGGTAGCCGACGACCACGGACCAGCCCTCGGCGGCTGCCCGCAGGGCGATCGCACGCCCGATCCCGCGCGAGGCTCCGGTGACTGCGAGGACCTTCCGAGGCGTCGTCATGGCGACGATCGTGGCACAGCTGGCCGCGCCGTCAGCGCCGGTCCCGCTCCAACAGGGCCGTGACGAACGCGTAGGACGCGTCGCGTGCCCCGGGCCACTGAGACTCGCGGGGACCGGCCACGTTGATGAGGAGCTCGCGGCCGAGACCCGAGAGCCACGCGAAGGCCTCATCGGGCGTGGCGGGGGAGACGAGGCACGGACGGCTCAGCTCGGCGGCGGTGCCGACGGCGCGCGCGGCACCCTCGGACACCTCGGGATCGCCAAGCACGAGCGTCGCATGGGAGTCGCGGACGTTGAGACGCGTGCGGATCTCGGGGTCGGCCGACATGGTGGGCTTGAGTCCGGGATAGTCGATCAGCACCCCGGGGGCGTAGGGCTTGTCCTCGGCGATGCCTCCGGCGGGGCACCACCCGCCGTGGACCACCTTCATCGCGATGGCGGCGTCGAGGGCGCCGCGGTCCACTCCGGTCTGCCCTCCCGCGATGATCCGGGCGATGACTCCGCCCGTCCCCGTGACCTCGTCCGCCCGTGTCCCTCCTCGCATGCACACGAACCTAGCGGTCGGGCCGGGGATGCGGAATGGGGCCGAGGTCCCGGCGTGGCGGCGCGAGCACGCGCCCCGCGGTGTCGGACCGCGCCGCTAGGCTTGCCCGCATGACTGATCTGCGGCTTTTCACGTCCGAGTCCGTGACCGAGGGCCACCCCGACAAGGTGTGTGACCAGGTCTCCGACGCGATCCTGGACGCGATGCTTACGCAGGACCCCGCCGCGCGCGTCGCTGTGGAAACAATGGTGACCACCGGGCTCGTGCACGTGGCCGGAGAGGTCACCACCGAGGCGTACGTCGACATCCCCGGCACCATCCGCGACGTCGTCACGGGAATCGGCTACACGTCCTCGAAGGTGGGCTTCGACGGCGACTCGTGCGGCGTCTCCGTCTCCATCGGCGAGCAGAGCGCCGACATCTGGGCCGGCGTGGGCTCCGCCACGGACACCGACGGCTCGGAGCTCGGCGCCGGCGACCAGGGCCTGATGTTCGGCTACGCGTGCACCGACACCCCCGAGCTCATGCCGCTGCCCATCGCGATGGCGCACCGCCTCACGCAGCGCCTCGCCGAGGTGCGCAAAGACGGCACGGTCGCCGGCCTGCGCCCTGACGGCAAGGCCCAGGTCACCATCGGCTACGACGGCGACGTCGCGCGCACCGTCGACACCGTGGTGCTGTCGAGCCAGCACGACGAGTCCTGGGTCACCCAGGACCTGCGTGCCCAGCTCGAGGAGGCAGTGATCGCGCCGGTCCTCGCCGCCTACGAGCTCGACGCCACGGGCCACAGGAGCCTGATCAACCCCACCGGTCGCTTCGAGATCGGCGGGCCCAAGGGCGACGCCGGCCTCACCGGCCGCAAGATCATCGTCGACACCTACGGCGGCATGGCCCGCCACGGCGGCGGCGCGTTCTCGGGCAAGGACCCGTCGAAGGTGGACCGCTCGGCCGCCTACGCGATGCGCTGGGTCGCCAAGAACGTCGTGGCCGCGGGCCTTGCGGAGCGCTGCGAGGTGCAGGTGGCCTACGCCATCGGCACGGCGCACCCCGTCGGGCTCTACGTCGAGACCTTCGGCACCGCCACGGTGGACCCCGCGCGCATCGAGGCCGCCATCAAGGAGGTCTTCGACCTGCGGCCCACCGCGATCATCGACGCGCTCGACCTGCGCCGCCCGATCTACCGCTCCACGGCCGCCTACGGCCACTTCGGTCGCGAGCTGCCGGACTTCACGTGGGAGCGCACCGACCGCGCGGACGCGCTCGCCGCGGCCGCGCAGTAGCGGCCGCAGCCATCGGCAGGAGTGCAGCGTGAGTGAGGGAGGCGTCGGCGACGACGCGCTCTTCTCGCTGCCCGCGCCCGGCCCCGCCCCAGCCCCTGCACCCTCTCGCAAGCGTCGCGCGGCCCCGCCCGTCGAGGACGAGGCGGGACCCGTCGCACGCGTGCGGGTGGACAGCCCGCTTCCGCACCTCGATAAGCCCCTGGACTACCGGGTGCCCCCGAAGCTCGCGGACACGGTGGAGGTCGGCTCGCGCGTGAGGGTCCCGATGGCGGGTCAGCTCGTCTCGGCAGTGGTCACAGCGATCGCCGAGAACAGCGACTTCGACGGCGCGCTCGCGCGCGTGAAGTCGAGCTCGCTGGTCCCCTCGTTCACGCCCGATGCCGTGGCGCTCGCCGAGCGCATCGCGCGCCGCTACGCAGGCTCGACCTGGGACGTCCTGCGCCTCATGGCGCCCCCGCGCGTTCTTGCCGTCGAGAAGCGCGACTGGGACGCTCCCGACCCCGATCCCGCCTACGCGGAGGCGCTTGCCGCCGCGCCAGGCTCGACGGGCGGGCTCGCGCTGCGACCGGGCGACCGCGTCGTGTGGCAGGGCCTTCCCGAGGCCGATCCCCGGACGTCGGTGCCCGCCCGGGCGATGGTCGAGGCGGCGCTAGCGGCCGTGGGTGAGGACGCATCTGCAGTGCTGGTGGTGCCCGATGGCAGGAGCATCGGGGCCGTGCTCGCCGAGTGCGAGCGGCGCGGCCTCACGCGGTGGCGCGCCGGTCACGGCGGCCAGGTCGCCGTGCTCGACGCCGACGACGGACCGAGCGTGCGGTTCGGCTCCTACGTCGCCGCCATGCGCGGCCACGCCCGCATCGTCGTGGGCACGCGGCCCGCCGTCATGCAGCCCGTCCCGCGGCTCGGGCTCCTGATGCTGTGGGACGAGGCCAACGGCGTCTACGAGGAGCTGCACGCGCCGTACCCGCACGCCAGGACCATCGCCGCGATGCGCGCCGAGGAGGGTGCCGCCGTCGTGATCGGCGGCTACGCGCTGAGCGCAGACGCGATCGCCCTCGTCGAGCACGGGTGGGCACGCTCGGCAGTCCCATCGCGCGACGAGGCCCGCGAGGCGGTGCCGGCGATGGACATCCTCACGCAGGAGCGACGCGACGCCGAGGGACCGGGCGGCTGGCACTGGATGCCGTCGAGCGCCTGGCGCGCGCTCACCAAGGCCCGCGAGCGCGGCCCGGTCGCCGTCATGGTCCCGCGCGCCGGCTACGTCCACGCTGCCGCCTGCGCGACGTGTGACGCGTGGGCGCTGTGCCGGCAGTGCGAGTCTCCGCTGGCGCTGCCCGCCGCGGGCGCCGTCCCCGTCTGCCTCGAGAACGGCCACACGCAGCCCGACTGGCACTGCCCCGAGTGCCACGGTCACAGCCTCAAGCACCTACGTCAGGGAATCGAGCGCATCGCCGAGCAGCTCCAGCGCATGGCCCCCGACGTGCCGCTCACCGTCTCCAGCGCTGCGACCGGAGTGGTGGCGGACCTCGCGGTGGACGCCGGGATCGTCGTCGCGACCCCCGCGGCGCTCCCCGCCGTGAGCGGTGGCTACGCGCACCTGGTCATCGTGGACGCCGGCGTTCCCGCGCACGCCGGGCTCGGCGCTGAACTGCGCGCCGTGCGGTGGTGGATCACAGCATCGGCCCTCGTCAGGAGCCGCGCCGACGGGGGAGCGGTCACCATCGTCGGCGAACTTCCCGACCTGACGCGCCGCGCGTTGTCCACGTGGTCGCCGGTGGACGCCGCCCGCGAGGAGTTCGCCGAGCGCGCGCCGCTGGGCTTCCCGCCCCATCGCCGCCACGTCGAGGTCACCGGCGACCAGTGGACGGTGGACGCGGCGCTCTCCGCTGCCGGCGTGAGCGACGGCGGGGATGGCGCCACGGTCATCGCCCGGCCCGACGGCGCCTCGCTCCTGCTGCCGCGCGGACGGGCCCAGGCCGTGGTCGATGCGCTGCGGACGCATCAGCAGCGGCTGTCGGCGGCGCGCGGCAAGGAGCGCGCCGAGGTGAGACTCAAGGTGGACGGCCCGCTCGAACTGCCGAGGTGAGGCCCGCCCACGGCGCCCCACCCGCGAGGAGGCGTGCCGCGCGCACCTACGATGGACGCATGCGCCTCCTCTTCGCCGGAACTCCCGACGTCGCCGTGCCCGCGCTCGAGGCCCTCGTCGCCTCCGAGCACGAGGTCGCGGCAGTGATCACCCAGCCCGACGCCCGCGGCAAGCGCGGCAAGCAACTCCACGCGAGCCCGGTGAAGGTCGCGGCGCAGGCGCACGGCCTTACCGTCCTCGACCCGGCAGATGCGCGCGACCCCGAGTTCATCGCTCAGGTGGCGGCCCTCGAGGCGGACGCCGCCGCCGTCGTGGCCTACGGGCAGATCCTTCGCCCCGCCCTCCTGGACGCGACAGCGCACGGCTGGGTCAACCTTCACTTTTCGATCCTTCCCGCGTGGCGCGGCGCTGCCCCGGTGCAGCGGTCGCTCATGGCGGGAGACGAGATCACCGGCGCCACCACCTTCCTGCTCGACAGGGGAATGGATACCGGCCCCGTCATCGGCACCATGACCGAACGAATCCGACCCACGGATACCGCCGGAGACCTGCTGGATCGCCTCGCGGTCGCGGGCGCCCCGTTCCTGCTCCAGTCGATCGAGGCGCTCGTGGCCGGCGCCGCCGTCCCCGCCGCCCAGCCCGAGGACGGCGTGAGCCACGCCGCGAAGCTCACCCGCGACGACGCGTACGTCGTGTGGGACCTTCCCAGCCACGTGGTGGATCGCCAGATCCGCGGCTGCACGCCGGCGCCCGGCGCCTGGACCACGCTTCCCGATGGTTCCGTCGCCAAGCTGGGGCCCGTCACCCCCGTCGAGGGCGCGACGGGCACCCCCGGCCACGTGTACGAGGAGGATGGCCGCGTGCTCGTGGCCACCGGTTCCACACCGGTCGCCCTCAGCACCATCGCTCCCGCAGGCAAGAAGCCGATGGACGCCGCGGCCTGGTGGCGCGGCGCACGCCTGGGCGACGCCGCCATCCTGGGAGAGGCATGAGCACGGAGCGCCGGGGCGGCCGGCGCGACGACCGCGGCGGCGGCCGGGACCGGAGCCGCCACGGCGACGACCGTCGGCCACCCAGGATCGACCCGGCGCGGCGCGCCGCGTACGACGTCGCGTTCGCCGTCGAGGCCGAGGACGGCTACGCGAACCTCATCATGCCCGGCATCCTCAAGCAGCACCGTCTCGCGGGACGCGATGCCGGCTTCGCGACGGAGCTCGCCTACGGCGCCCTGCGCGGGCGAGGCCTGTACGACGCGATCATCGGCGACGCCGCCCGGAGAGACGCAAGGACTCTCGACCCCGAGCTCGCCGTCGCGCTGCGGCTGGGTGTTCACCAGGCCCTCGCGATGCGCGTGCCCGCCCATGCAGCGGTCTCGGAGACGGTCGACCTGGTGCGCGCGGTTCACGGCCGTGGGGCGGGGCTCGCCAACGCTGTGATGCGCCGCGTCACCGAGCGAGACCTCGAGACGTGGCTCGCCCGCGTGGCGCCCGGCACGAGCCGCGAGTCCCTCGCGATCCGCCACTCGCACCCCGCGTGGGTGGTGGGCGAGCTCGAGCACGCGCTGCGTCACGACGGCAGGGCCGGCGAACTCACGCAGCTCCTGGAGGCGGACAACGCCCCGGCGAGCGTGACCCTCGTCGCACGACCAGGACTCGTCGATCGTGGCGCGCTGGTCGAGGAGGCGGGCGGCGCCCCTACCGTCTACTCGCCGCTCGGCGTGACGCTCCCCGGCGGGGCGCCGGGCGACGTGGCGTCGGTCGCGGAGGGCACCGCCGCCGTCCAGGACGAGGGAAGCCAACTCGCAGCGCTCGCCCTCATCCACGCCGATGCCGCGCTCGCCGACCGCGCCCGCCCGGACGACGCCCCCGCCGGGTCAGTGATCGACCCCGGCGAACGCTGGCTCGACATGTGTGCCGGCCCCGGCGGCAAGGCGGCCCTCCTCGCCGCGGCCGCCGCCGAGGGTATGGCGACCCTCGACGCTCTCGAGTTGCACGACCACCGGGCGGCCCTGGTGCGGCGCTCGCTCAAGGCCATCCCTGAGGGCGTCGCGACCGTGCACCGTGCCGACGCCAGGACGTGGAGCCCCGACGAGACCTACGACCGCATCCTTCTCGACGCGCCGTGCACCGGCCTCGGCGCGCTGCGCCGCCGTCCGGAGGCCCGTTGGCGCCGCAGCATCGACGACCTGGACGCCCTGGTGGACCTCCAGCACGCGCTCATCGCGCACGCGGGAAGCCTGCTCGCGCCGGGTGGCGTGCTCGCCTACGTGACCTGCTCGCCTGTGCTCGCCGAGACCCTCGACGTGGTTGAGGCGTCGGGGCTGGCGACCGTCGACACGCGCGTCGCCGTCGCATCGGCCACCGGCACCACGCCCGGCGAGTGGGGCCGGGGCCCGCACGTGCAGCTGTGGCCGCACGCGCACGGCACCGACGCGATGTTTATTCAGCTCCTCAGGCGGGCGTAGGAACACCGGGCCTCCACTACGCTCAGGGCATGGGTATGCAGATCGCCCCGTCCATCCTGTCCGCTGACTTCGCGAACCTCGAAAGCGAGATCGTGAAGGTCGACACCGCCGACTGGCTTCACGTCGACGTCATGGACGGCCACTTTGTGCCGAACTTGACGCTCGGCCTGCCGGTGGTGGAGCGCATCGCCGAGGTGTCGCCGATGCCCATCGACGCGCACCTCATGATCGACGATCCCGATCACTGGGCTCCGCGGTACGCGGAGGCCGGCGCGGCATCGGTCACCTTCCACTACGAGGCCGCGAAGGACCCGCGAGCCATCGCCCGCGACCTGCGCCGCCTCGGCGCACGCGCGTCGGTGGCGCTCAAGCCAGGCACCCCCGTGGACGCCATCCTCGGCGACCTCGCGGAGTTCGACATGGTGCTCGTCATGACCGTCGAGCCGGGCTTCGGTGGCCAGGCCTTTATGCCGGACATGATGGACAAGGTGCGCGCCCTGCGGGCGGCCTCCGACGCCGCCGACCAGGGACTGTGGATCCAGACTGACGGCGGCATCGCGCGCGACACGATCGAGACCGTGGCCCGCGCGGGTGGCGACGTCTTCGTGGCCGGCTCCGCGGTCTACGGCGCGCACGATCCTGCCGCCGAGGTGGTCGCGCTGCGCGACCTCGCGACTGCCGCGGCCCGTGGCTGACATGGCCGCCGGGCCGGCCGAGGCGCTCACGGACGAGGAGGCGATGGACTTCGCCGTGGTGCTCGCGGGGCGAGGCCCCGTGACGGGCCCCAACCCCCGCGTCGGCTGTGTCATCACCGCCACGGACGGCACCGAGCTGGGCCGCGGGTGGCATCGCGGCGCCGGCACGCCCCACGCTGAGGTCGCCGCACTGACCGACGCCCGCGAGCGCGGCAACGAGGTGGTCGGCGCCACCGCCCACGTGACCCTTGAGCCCTGCAATCACACGGGCCGCACCGGCCCGTGTGCCGGCGCGCTGACCGATGCCGGCATCGGCCGCGTCCGGTACGCCGTGGTCGACCCTGGCGACGCCTCCGCGGGGGGAGCGGCGACGTTGAACGCGCGCGGCATCCCCGCCGAGCACACCCCCCACGGCGGCGCCGAGGCACTCACGGCGCGCTGGCGCCGCGCCATGACGCTCGGGCGCCCCTACGTCATCGCCAAATGGGCCGCGACGCTCGACGGGCGGATGGCGGCCGCCGACGGCACGAGCTTCTGGATCACCGGCGAGGACGCTCGCGAACATGCGCATCAGGTGCGCGGCACCGTCGACGCGATCGCCGTCGGCACCGGCACCGTCGAGATCGACGACCCCTCGCTGTCGGCGCGCCCCGGCGGCGTCGAGGCCGGCCACCAGCCGCTGCGCGTTGTCGTCGGCTCGCGTCCCACCGAGGACGCAGCCGTGTGGCGAGACGAGAACGCGCTCCGTGTCGACTCTCACGCTCCCCGCGACGTGCTCGCCGCCCTGTGGCAGCGCGAGGTCCGCTCGCTCGTGGTCGAGGGAGGGCCTACACTTCTCAGCGCCTTCCTTCGTGCCGGCCTCGTGGACGAGGTTCACGCCTACATCGCCCCGGCGTTGCTGGGTGCGGGCCCCACCGTGGTGACCGATCTGGGAATCGGGACCATGACGGACGCGTTGAGGGGGCAGGACGTGACCGTGACGCGCCTCGGCGCCGACACGCTCGTCATCGCACATCTCCCTGGAGGAATCTGATGTTCACCGGCATCGTCGAGACGGTCGGGACGGTCGAGGCCGTCACCGAGGCGGGCTCGACGGCTCAACTCACCATTCGCTCCGTCCTGGACGGCGACTACGTCCACGGCGAGTCCATCGCCGTCAACGGCGTGTGCCTCACGGTGGCCGCCGCCGACGGCGAGTCGTGGACGGCCGACGTCATGCGCATCACCCTCGAGACGACGGCCCTGTCGGGCGTCGCCGTGGGGGACCGCGTCAACATCGAGCGCGCGCTGCGCGCGGACGCGCGCCTGGGCGGTCACATGCTGCTCGGACACGTGGACGGGACCGCCACGCTCGTCGCCGTCGACGCTCAGGAGGAGTGGACGGATCTGACGTTCGAGATCCCCGCGGACCTGGAGCGCTACGTGGTGCGCAAGGGCTCGATCGCCCTCAACGGCACGTCGCTGACGGTCGCCGAGCTCGAGGGCACCCGCGTCACGGTGTCGCTCATCCCCACCACGCTTGCCGAGACGACCTTCGGCGACCTCGCGGTGGGCGACAGCGCCAACGTCGAGGTCGACGTCATCGGCAAGTACGTCGAGAAGATGCTGGGGGAGCGCGCATGAGCCCGGCCAACCCCGAGGTGACCGCCCGTATCGAGCGGGCCCTGCAGGACCTGCGGGACGGCAAGCCCGTCCTCGTCGCCGACTCGCACCACCGCGAGAACGAGGCCGACTTCATCATGGCGGCGCAGACGTCCACCGTGGACTGGATCGCGTGGGGCATCCGGCATTCGTCCGGCTACCTGTGCGCGCCCATGCCCGGCCCCAAGGCCGATGCGCTGAGCCTGCCGCTCATGGTTCCCGACAGCCAGGACCCGCGACGCACCGCCTACACCGTGTCCGTGGACGCCGCCTCCGGCGTCACCACCGGCATCTCCGCCGCGGACCGCCACCGCACCCTTCAGGTGCTGGCCCAGCCCGACGCATGCCCCGACGACGTCATCCGCCCCGGCCACGTGCTGCCCCTGCGAGCGGTCGCCGGGGGAGTGCTACATCGGCCCGGCCACACCGAGGCCGCAGTGGACCTGTGCCGCCTCGCGGGCCTCGAGCCCGTCGGCGTGATCGCTGAGATGGTCAACGACGACGGGACCATGATGCGCTACGGCGACGCGACGGCGCTTGCCGAGCGCGAGGGCCTCGTGTTCATGACCATCGAGGAGCTCATCGATTACCGTCGCGACCAGGGCGACGAGCCCATCGCCGTCGAGCCCGCGCCGCATCGTGTGGTGGCTCTCGGCGAGGCAAGGCTGCCCACCCGCCACGGCGTGGTGACCATCCACGGCTACCGCGATGCGCGCACTGGCGAGGAGCACGTGGCCCTCACCGCTCCCGTCCCCGATGGCGGCAGGCCCGTGGTTCGCGTCCACTCCGAGTGCCTGACGGGCGACGCCTTCGGCTCCCTGCGCTGCGACTGCGGCCCCCAGCTCGACGCCGCCATCGCCAGGGTGGCCGCCGAGGGCGGCGCGGTGGTCTACCTGCGCGGCCACGAGGGCCGCGGCATCGGCATCGTCGCGAAGATCCAGGCGTACGCACTCCAGGATCAGGGGCGCGACACCGTCGACGCCAACACCGACCTCGGCTTCCCCGCCGACCGCCGCGAATACGGCGCGGCCGCGGCGATCCTTGCCGACCTGGGGCTCACCGACGTGCGCCTCATGACCAACAACCCCGCCAAGGTGGAGGCGATGCGTGCCTCGGGCATCACGGTGTCCGAGCGCGTCCCGCACCACTACGGCGAGCACCCCGAGAACGCCCAGTACCTGCTCACCAAGGTCGAGCGCATGGGCCACCTGCTAGGAGACAACGCATGAGTGGAGACGGCGCACCCGCGCTCACCGTCGACGGCCGCGGCCTCAAGGTCGAGATCGTCGCTAGCCTGTGGCACACCGACGTGATGGACGGCCTTGTCGCCGGCGCCGTGCGCGCCGCCCAGGCCGCCGGGGCCGACTATCGCGTGACCCGCGTGGCCGGCGCCTTCGAGCTCACCGTCGTGGCCGAGCACCTCGCACGCAAGGGTGCAGACGCGATCGTGGCGCTCGGCGTCGTGGTCCAGGGCGAGACCCCCCACTTCGAGTACGTGTGCGCCTCCGCGACTGACGGGCTCACCGAGGTCGCGCGCGCCCACGCGGTGCCGGTCGGCTTCGGGCTGCTCACCGTCGACGACGTCCAGCAGGCACTCGACCGCGCCGGGCTCGAGGACTCCAAGGAGGACAAGGGCGCCGAGGCCGTCGAGGCCGCCCTGTCCACCGCGCTCACCCTGCGCTCGCTGTAGTCCGGCGCGCGTTTGCGCCGGTACGCCGCGACCCCACTAGGCTGGCGGCGTGAAGACGTTCGAGAGCCTGTTTGAGGAGTTGCAGCGTCGCGCCGAGGAGCGTCCGGAGGGATCCGGCACGGTGGCGATGCTCGATAAGGGAGTCCACGCGATCGGCAAGAAGCTGGTCGAGGAGGCTGCCGAGTCCTGGATGGCCTGTGAGCATCAGAGCGACGAGGAGGCTGCCGAGGAACTCTCGCAGCTGCTCTACTGGGCCCAGGTGATGATGGTCGCCAAGGGCATCTCGCTGGACGACGTCTACAAGAATCTCTGAGGTCAACGAAGTGCTACGCATCGCCGTCCCCAACAAGGGGTCACTGTCCGAGCCCGCCTCCCAACTGCTGCAGGAGGCCGGCTACAAGCAGCGCCGCGACTCCCGCGAGCTGGTGCTCCACGACGTCCGCAACGACGTCGAGTTCTTCTTCCTGCGTCCCCGTGACGTCGCCGTGTACGTGGGCGCCGGCACCGTCGACGCCGGCATCACCGGCCGCGACCTACTTCTCGACTCCGGCGCGGAGGCCGTCGAGCACCTCGAACTCGGCTTCGGCGGATCGACCTTCCGGTACGCCGCGCCCGCCGGCGACATCGCCGACATCCAGGACCTCCAGGGCAAGCGCGTCGCCACCAGCTACCCGCGGCTCGTGAAGCACCACCTCAAGTCGTTTGGCGTGGAGTCGAAGGTGGTCCGCCTGGACGGCGCCGTCGAGTCGTCGGTGCAGTTGGGTGTGGCCGATGCCGTGGCCGACGTCGTCTCGACCGGCACCACCCTGCGGGCTGCCGGTCTCGAGATCTTCGGCGACCCCATCCTCAAGTCCGAGGCGATCCTCATCCGCCGCGCGGACACTCCCGAGGAGGACATCGCGGTGCTCACCGCACGCCTGCGCGGTGTGCTGATGGCCCGCCAGTTCGTGCTCGTCGATTACGACGTGCCGAACGAAAACCTCGAGGCGTCGATCGCGGTCAACCCCGGCATGGAGGCCCCCACGGTCACCCCGCTGCACGGCAAGGACTGGCACGCCGTGCGCGTCATGGTGCCGCGCACCGAGATGAACCAGATCATGGACAAGCTCTACGCCGCCGGCGCGCGCGCGATCCTCGCCACCGAGCTGCTGGCGGTGCGCGTCTAGATGGCCATCGCCGCCGAGGAGCGCCTGCTCGGGCTCATCATCGCGCTGATGCACGCGCGCACGCGGATGACCAAGGAGGAGATCCGCGCCTCGGTGGACGGCTACGACAAGGCCGATTCCTCCCTCGACGAGGCGGCGCGCAAGCGCAGCGACGCCGCCTTCGAGCGCATGTTCGAGCGCGACAAGGACAAGCTACGGCGCCTGGGAGTGCCCGTCGTGACCGTCCGCCACCAGGCGCACGGCGACGACATCGGCTACCGCATCGACCCCTCGCAGTCGCGCCTTCCCGCGCTCGACTTCACGCCGGCCGAACGCGCGGTGCTCACTCTCGCCGCCGACTACTGGCACGGCGTTACCCTCGGTGAGGACGCGCACCTCGCGCTGATCAAGGCGGCCTCCACCTCGTCCCACGCCGCCGCCGAGGCGCTGCCCTTCGCCGCGCTGTCGACCCGGCTGACGGACGCGACCGCCTTCCTGATCGAGGCGATCCAGGCGCGCCAGGCAGTGCGCTTCGAGTACGCCTCGGCCTCGTCCGGCACGGCGGTGCGACGAGTGGAGCCCTGGCGCGTGCTGCTCAGCGGGGGAGCGGAGTACCTCATCGGCCACGACGTCGACAGGGACGCGTCGCGCACCTTCCGGCTCGGCCGCATCACTGGCAAGATCACCGCGGTCGGCGAGCCGGGCGCGTTTACCCCGCCCGCCACGATCGACGCCTCGCTCATGCCCGACGCCACCCCCGGCACCGCCACGGTGGCGGTGCGCCCCGAGGCGGCGCACGCGCTTCGGCGCCGGGGCAGGCATGCGGGTGAGGACGGCGACTGGGACCTGCTGATCGTTGACTACTCGCACCTCGACGCGCTGCGCGACGAGATCCTGGGACTGGGCGGCGCCGCGCGCGCCGTGGCGCCCGATGCCCTGGTGGACGCCGTGAGGGCGCACGTCGACGCGGCGCTGGAGGTGACGCGTGGCTGACAAGACCCTTGGCCGGCTCACCCGGCTCCTCGGCATCGTCCACTACCTCGAGAACCACGGCGCGACGCCCTTCGACGAGCTCGCCGACCAGTTCGGCGTCTCCGAGCGCCAGATCCGTGCCGACGTGGAACTTCTCTGGGTGTCCGGCCTTCCCGGCCACCAGTTCGACGACCTCATCGACTTCGACGGCTACCTCTTCGACCAGGGCATCGCCGACCTCACCAACAGCCAGGGAGTGTCGCAGGTGTCCTTCTCGCCCCGCGAGGCGGCGGCGCTCATCGGCGCCCTGTCAGCGCTGAGCGCCACCGGCGCCGCGCCCGCAGCCGCGGCGAGCGTCCTCGAGAAGCTCCGCGGGGCAGTCGACGGCGTAGGCGTGGAGGTCGCGGGAGGCTCCGCGGTCGCCCCCGGCGTGCGCGAGACCCTCGAGGACGGCATCCGTTCCGGCACCGCCGTGAGGCTCGACTACGTCGACGCCCAGGACCACCGCACGGAGCGCACCATCGAGCCGCATCGCCTCGTCGTCATCGACGGCGCGGCGTACATCGAGTGCTGGTGCCGCAGGGCGGGGGACCACCGCACGCTTCGCGTCGACAGGATCGCGACGGCCACCCCGACAGACAGTCCCGTCGGTCATGCGCCGGTCGACGGCCACGGGTTCTCGTTGGCGCAGCGCTACGAGGCCACCGTCACGCTCGGCCGCGCCGCCAGGTGGGCGGTCGAGGACCTTCCCGGCGTGAGGATCGAGGCGGCCGACGACGACGCGGTGGTCGCCACCTTCGGCGTCGCCAACCCCGCATGGACGGCCGGGAGGCTCCTCGCCATCGCCCCGCATCTGCGCGCCGTCGAGCCCGCGGAGCTGCGCGCGGAGCTCGCGCAGCGGGCCCGTGCGGTCCGTGCCGCACAGGGCGACTAGACTGGCCCGCAGTCCCCGAACTTTGGAGGAACCCTCATGGGTGCACGCGAGTGGATCATCATTCTGGTGATTGTGGTGCTGCTGTTTGGCGCGCCCAAGCTCCCCGAGCTGGCCCGCAGCGTCGGCAAGTCCCTCAACATCCTGAAGGACGAGACGAGCAACCTCCGGTCCGACAAGGACGCGAAGCCCGCCGACCAGGCCGCAGGCGCCACGACGGCGGCTGCGACCCCCGAGGCGCCGCAGCAGACCCAGGCGCCCTCGGCATCGGCCATCCCCGACTCCACGGTCGAGCTCCCCTCCGACGACGAGGCGCGTGGCAAGTAGCCGCCCGCGCCGGACGGATCCCGACGCCCGGCGACCGCTGGGCGTCCACCTCAGGGAGTTTCGCAACCGCCTGATCCTGGCGGTCATCGGCATCGCCATCGGCGCCGTCGTCGGCTGGTTCCTCTACGAACCCATCTTCGAGGCGCTTCAGCGCCCCATCCTGCAGGCGGCCGAGGAGCAGGACGCCCTCGTCACCGTGAACTTCGCGGGGCTCGTGACCGCGCTCGACATGCAGATCAAGGTCGCGATCTTCGCCGGCGTCGTCCTCGCCGCGCCCTGGTGGCTGTACCAGCTCTGGGCCTTCGTCGCACCCGGCCTCAAGAAGCGCGAGAAGTGGTACACGGTCGGCTTCCTCGGCACGTCCATCCCTCTCTTCGTCGGCGGGCTGGCGCTCGCCGCCTGGGTGTATCCGCGCGCCGTGGTGATCCTCACCGGCTTCACGCCCGAGGGTGGCACCAACGTGCTCGACGCCCAGATGCTGATGACCTTCACGATGAGGCTGTTCCTCGCGTTCGGCGTGGCCTTCGTGTTCCCCGTGCTGATGGTGTTCCTCACGTGGGCGGGGATCGTCCGCACCCGCACCTGGCTGAAGGGCTGGCGCTGGGCAGTCCTCATCATCTTCATCGCCGCCGCCGTCCTCACGCCCACTCCCGACGTCTTCACGATGCTGACCATGGCCTTCCCGATGGTGGGGCTGTACTTCGCGGGCATCGGCGTCGGTTGGCTGCGCGAACGCAAGCGGCCCTCGCTCGAGGACCTATGAGCCGCGTCGGCGTCGTCACCAACCCGGCAGCAGGGTCGGGGCGCGGCGCCGGCCCGGGAGCGAGGACGCTCGCGGGCCTGACCGCGGCCGGCCACGACGTCACCGACCTCACGCGGGGCTCGTGGGCAGAGGCCCTCGAGGCGGCCGATGCGGCGGCCAGCTCGCTCGACGCCCTCGTCGTGGTCGGGGGAGACGGCATGGTTCACCTGGGCGCCCAGGTGTGCGCCGAGCGCGACCTGCCTTTGGGAATCGTCGCGGCGGGATCGGGAAACGACCTCGCGGCCACCGTGGGGCTTCCCGTGGGCGATGTCGCCGCCGGGGTGACGGCGGTCGTCGACGCGCTCGCTGACCAAGCAAGTAGCCTCACTATTGACCTGGGCAAGGTGACCTCCGACGCGCTGTCTACGCTGAGCAGGCCCCGCTACTTCGCTGGAGTCCTCTCCGCCGGGGTCGATGCCGCGATCGCCGCGCGTGGCATGCGCCTGCGGGTCCCGCGCGGCCCGGCCAAGTACAAGGTGGCGATCGGGCTCGAGCTACCGCGCTTCCGCCCGTACGGCGCGCGGCTCACGCTCGACGGGCACAGTGGCGCCGCCGACAGGTACACGCTGATCGCCATCGCCAACGGCACGTTCATCGGGGGCGGGATCCCCATCTCGCCCTCGTCGTCGCTCACGGACGGCATGCTCGAGGTCATCACCGCCGACGCCCTCACACTGCCGCAGATCGCCGCCATCCTGCCGCGCCTGCAGCGGGGAGAGCACCTGTCGCACCCGGCCGTCCACGTGCGGCGGGCGCGCGAGGTGACGCTTGCCCCGGCGAACCCCGGCGCGGCCCTTCCCGTGGCATCGGCCGACGGGGAACTGGTGTGTGCCGCACCCGTGACGGTGACATGTGTGCCGGGCGCGCTGCGCCTGCTCGTGCCCGGCCGCGATTAGCCTGGACGGCATGACCTCTCCCGCCGAGCGCTACGCGGCAGCGCGCGCCCGCGCCAAGCGCACCGACCTGTCCGAGTTCGAGGCTTCGCTGTCCTTCCCGCTGGACCCGTTCCAGCGCGAGGCCTGCGAGGCGGTCGCCGACGGGCACTCCGTGCTGGTCGCGGCGCCCACCGGAGCGGGAAAGACGCTCGTGGGCGAGTTCGCGGTGCGGCACGCCTTCGATCGCGGCGAGAAGGCGTTCTACACGACCCCCATCAAGGCGCTCAGCAACCAGAAGTTCAACGACCTGCGCCGCACCTACGGCGTCGACAACGTCGGGCTCCTCACCGGCGACACGTCCATCAACGCGCACGCGCCGATCGTGGTCATGACCACCGAGGTGCTGCGCAACATGATCTACGCCGGCTCGCGCGACCTCGAGAACCTCGGCGCCGTGGTGCTCGACGAGGTGCACTACCTCGCCGACCGCTTCCGCGGCTCCGTGTGGGAGGAGGTCATCATTCACCTCGGCCAGCGCACCGCGCTGATCTGCCTGTCGGCGACGGTGTCCAACGCGGAGGAGTTCGGCGCCTGGCTCACGGAGGTCAGGGGCGACACGAAGGTGATCGTGTCCGAACATCGGCCCGTCCCGCTGTGGCCCCACGTGCTAGTCCGGGAGGGCATCTTCGACCTGTACTCGCCCGGCGTCGACCCCCAGGATCCGGGGCCCAACCCGCGCCTCAACCCCGAGCTCGAGGCGATCACCCGACGGTCGCGCTCGGGCGACGGCTACCAGGGCCGTGGGGGGCGTCCCACCCGCGGCGGCCGCCGGCCGGCGGGACGTCGCTCGCCGCCACGCTTCGCCGTCGTCGACGTGCTCGACCAGCAGGGACTCCTCCCGGCCATCGTGTTCGTCTTCTCGCGCGCGGGCTGCGAGGATGCCGTAGACCAGGTGCGCGCCGCCGGCCTGCAGCTCACCACCCCCGAGGAGTCGGCCGAGATCGGCCGCATCGTCGACGAGCGCTGCTCGGGTATCCCCACCGCCGACCTCGGCGCGCTGGGCTTCCTGCGCTGGCGCGACCACCTCGAGGCGGGCATCGCCGCGCACCACGCCGGCATGATCCCGCTGTTCAAGGAGGTGGTCGAGGAGCTCTTCGCCGCGGGCCTCCTCAAGGTCGTCTACGCGACGGAGACCCTCGCGCTGGGCATCAACATGCCCGCCCGCTCCGTGGTGCTCGAGAAGCTCGTCAAGTGGGACGGCCAGGGCCACAAGGACCTGACGGCGGGGGAGTACACCCAGTTGACGGGGCGCGCGGGGCGGCGCGGCATCGACATCGAGGGCCACGCCGTCGTGGTGGAGCACCCCGGCTTCGACGCGCCGCAGCTCGGAAGGCTCGCGTCGCGGCGCACCTACCCGCTGATCTCGAGCTTCGCCCCGTCGTACAACATGGCCATCAACCTGGTGGCGCAGTCCGGCGTCGACGAGGCCCGCAAGCTCCTCGAGCTCTCGTTCGCGCAGTACCAGGCCGACCAGAACGTGGTGGGCAAGGCGCGGCGCGCACGCGAGCTGGAGGCGACCCTGCGCGGCTTCCGTGAGACCGCCACGTGCGACAAGGGCGACTTCATGGAGTACGCAGCGCTGCGCGAGCGCATCACCCGCGCCCAGAAGGACGCGTCGCGCATCGTGAAGCGCCAGCGCCGCGAGGCGGGCGTCGAGACCCTGTCGTCGCTGCGCCGCGGCGACGTCGTGAAGATCGAGTCAGGCAAGCGGCAGGGCTTCGCCGTCGTCACCGTTCCTGACGACCACGCCGAGGCCCCGCGCCCCACGGTGGTGAGCGACGAGGCGCGGTTCTTCCGCCTGGCGGTCGCCGACCTCCAGGCGGGCATCGAGGCCGTGGGGGCCATCAAGGTGAAGAAGGGTGTCGACACCCGCAACGCCAGGGTGCGCCGCGAGCTCGCGCAGCAGATCGACGCCGCCCGTCACACCTTCGACACTCCCTCGCGTCGCCAGGCGCGCCCCGAGCAGGACCATCAGCAGGCCCGCGTGGACGCGCTGCGCCGCGAGATGACGGCGCACCCGTGCCACTCGTGCCCCGACCGTGAGCAGCACGCCAGGTGGGCCGAGCGCTACCACCGCACCCTGCGCGACCGCGACCGCCTGACTGGCGAGATCGCCCGGGCCACGGGGTCGATCTCCGCGCTGTTCGACCGCCGCTGCGCCGTCCTCAGGGAGCTCGGCTACCTCGAGGGCGACGGCCCTCAGACCGTCGTGACGGACGACGGCGCCCTCATGAAGCGCCTCTACTCCGACAACGACCTTGTCATCGCCGAGTGCCTGCGCACGAACATCTGGCACGAGCTCCACCCGCCGGCCCTGGCGGCCGCCGTCTCGACGCTCCTGTACGGGGGACGCCGGGAGGATGAGACCCGCACCCCCAAGGTTCCCGGCGGCCCCGGGGGAGTACTGGGACGGGCTCTCAAGGAAACCGTGCGCGTGTGGTCCCGCGTCGACGACCTCCAGCATGCGCATCGGCTGCCCGACGCTCCGGCCCCGCACTGGGGCATCGTGTCCGCCATCCACGCGTGGGCGCAGGGCAAGAACCTCGACGTGGCGCTCAAGGACACCGAGATCGCGCCCGGCGACATGGTCCGCTGGTGCAAGCAGGTCATCGACGTGCTCGACCAGGTGGCGCAGGTGGCGCCCACGGAGCTGGTGCGGTCGCGTGCACTGACCGCGATCGACGCGATGCGGAGGGGCGTGGTCGCCTACTGACCGGCAGGGTGCACCGCGGACGACGCGGGCGAAAGTAGGCTGGTCCGGTGCCCCGCGCCCTCCTGAATCTCCTGCTCGCCGTCGGCGGTGGACTCGTGCTCAACGCGGGCTTTCCCGACCTCGGCTGGTGGCCGCTCGTCTACGTCGCCCTCGCGATGCTGTGGCTGGCGCTGCGCGAGGCGACGGTGTGGCGGGCGTTCGGCCTCACCTGGGCCTTCGCGATCGCCTTCCTGCTCCCGCACCTGACGTGGGCCGATGCCTCCGTGGGCGCCGTGCCCTGGGTCGCCCTCAGCATCGCCGAGGGGGCGTTCATCGCCCTGTTCGGCGCCGGCTGGGCCTGCGTGCGCCGTTCTCCGCTCATGCAGGGCCGTCCGCCGTGGTGGTCTCCCGCCGCGTTCGGCCTGCTGTGGGTCGGCATGGAGCAGCTGCGGTCCATGATCCCGTTCGGCGGCTTCCCCTGGGGGAGGATCGCGTACTCGCAGGTCGACGCCCCCATCGCCAGGCTCGCGTGGCTGGGCGGGGTGCCCCTCACGGCCTTCGCCATCGCGACGGTGGGCGCGTGCCTCGGCCTCGCTGTCGAGGCGGCGCTTACCCGCAGGCTTGTCCTCGCTGGCGCCGCGCCCATCGCAGCTGCGGCGCTGTTCGTCGGGGGCCTCTTCATCCCGATCGACACGCAGGCCACCGACGGGACCCTGCGCGTGGGCGCCGTGCAGGGCAACGTGCCGAACACCGGCCTCGACGCGTTCTCGCAGGCGCGCGAGGTCACCAAGAACCACCACGACGGCACCCTGCAGCTCGTCGAGGATGACCCCGGCCCGATCGACCTGCTGCTGTGGCCGGAGAACGCCGCCGACTACGACCCGCGGACGGACGAGGAGTCGGCGCGGCTCGTCACGGAGGCGGCGCAGGCGGCCGGCGCGCCCCTGCTGCTGGGCACCAACGATTACTCTCCCGAGGACGGGCGCTACAACACGATGCTGCTGTGGTCCCAGTCGGGTGCAGTGATCGACTCGTACGACAAGCAGCGTCCGGCGCCGTTCGCCGAGTACATCCCCATCCGCGACGTCGTCTCGCACTTCTCGGATGCTGTCGACCTGGTGCAGACCGAGGTCCTGCCGGGGACGGGCTCGGCCACGATCGACGTTCCCGTCGAGGCGCTCGACCGCGTCGTCACTGTCGGCACGCCCATCTGCTTCGAGATCGCCTACGACGAGATCATCACCGACGCCATCGCGCAGGGCGCCGAGGTGCTCCTGGTGCCCACCAACAACGCGAGCTTCGGCCTCACCGCGGAGTCCACCCAGCAGCTCCAGATGACCCGCCTGGCGGCGATCACGACGGGCCGCGCCGCCATCCAGATCTCGACCGTCGGCGTGTCCGGTGTGGTCACCCCCCACGGCAGGCTCATCGAGAGCACTGAGCTCTTCACCGCGGACCAGATCTACGCCGAGCTGCCGCTGCGCACCGAGATCACCCCGGCCGTCGCCCTGCGCCACGTGTGGCATTGGGGCTTCCTGGTGCTGCCGCTGATCCTGGTGGTCTCCGCTGCCGGCCGCACCATCCGAGAGAGGTACGACTGGTGACCCGCACCCTCGTCATCATCCCCACGTACAACGAGCGCGCCTCGCTGCCCGTCCAGGTGGAGGCGGTCAGGGCCGCCGCCCCCGAGGTCGACATCCTCGTTGCCGACGACAATTCGCCCGACGGCACGGGCGCCTGGGCCGACGAACGGGCCGCCGCCGACCCGCACGTCCACGTGCTTCATAGGCCCGGAAAGGCCGGGCTGGGTGCGGCCTACCTCGCGGGCTTCGCATGGGGCCTGGAGCGCGGCTACGACGTGCTGGTCGAGATGGACGCCGACGGCTCCCACCGTGCCGAGGACCTTCCCTCCGTGCTCGCGGCTCCCGGCCCGTGGGACCTCGCGATCGGCTCACGCTGGGTGCCAGGAGGCTCGGTCGTCAACTGGCCGGCGCATCGGCGGCTGCTGTCGACGGGGGCGAACACCTATGTGCGCCTCATGCTCGGCCTGGGGGTGCACGATGCCACGGCGGGCTTCCGCGCCTACCGCGCCGAGACCCTGCGCTCCCTCGACCTGGCGCACGTCGAGTCGCAGGGGTACTGCTTCCAGATCGACATGGCCTGGCGCGTGGTGCGCGCGGGCGGCACTGTGGTGGAGGTGCCGATCACGTTCGTCGAGCGTGAGCAGGGGCAGTCGAAGATGTCCGGCGCGATCATCCGCGAGGCTCTCGTGAAGACGACCGCCTGGGGAATGAAAGAGCGCGCGACGCAGGTGCGTCGCGCGCTCTCCAGGGAGACGTAGGGGCTTAGCTGCCGATGCGGCCGGCCCTCAGCAGTTCGAGTCGCTCGTCGAGGAGTTCCTCGAGCTCGGGGATGGTGCGGCGCTCCAGCAGCATGTCCCAGTGCGTGCGGGCGGCCTTGGTGTCGGTCTCGGCGGGGCGGTCGCCGTCCCTCAGCAGGGCAAGGGCGCCGCAGTGGCACTCCCACGACAGCGGGACGTCGGCCTCGACGGAGAACGGAAGGGTGACGACGTGTCCGTTGGGGCAGTCGTAGTGGACGTCGCGGCGCTCGGCCAGCTCGGAGTTGCCCGGCGCCTCCATGCTCTGGGTTCCCAGACGCATTCCTCGCAGTGCTCGATCAGCCATGTCAGCCTCCCTCGAAATCGGTGGGCAGGCGGGGGTGGTGCCTGCGCTCTGTGGAGTCAACGAGCCTGATACCAGGGTTGTTCCCGGTCGAGGGTTACCGGTCCTGGGAACGGCCGATGCCTGGGCCGAGCAAGCGGTTACCCGCCGGTGCGCGACGGGGTGACGGTGGCATCGGCCGTCGCTACCTCGCCGGCGAAGAGGCGGGGGCGTAGCCACAGGGTGACGTACACGAGGGCGACGAGCACGGGCACCTCGATGAGCGGCCCGACCACACCGGCGAGAGCCTCGCCACTGGTGGCGCCGAAGGTGCCGATCGCGACGGCGATGGCCAGCTCGAAGTTATTGCCGGCGGCGGTGAAGGCGAGCGTGGTGGTGCGCGCGTAGCCGAGGCCGAGCGCGCGGCCCGTCGCCATTCCCGCTCCCCACATGATGGCGAAGTAGGCGAGCAGCGGCAGCGCGATCCGCGCCACGTCCCACGGGTGGGCGACGACCTGTTCGCCCTGCAAGGCGAAGAGCAGCACGATGGTGAACAGCAGGCCGTAGAGGGCCCAGGGGCCGATGCGGGGGAGGAAGGCGGACTCGTACCACTCACGTCCCTTGGCTCGCTCGCCGATGGCGCGCGACGCGAAGCCGGCCGCGAGCGGGATACCTAAGAAGATGAGGACGTTGAGCGCGATGGTGCCCATGGAGGCGTCGAGCCCCTGGGTGTCGAGCCCGAGCCAGCCCGGCAGCACGGTGAGGTAGAACCAGCCCAGCACCGAGAAGGCGACGACCTGGAACACCGAGTTGATCGCGACAAGCACCGCGGCTGCCTCGCGGTCGCCGCACGCGAGGTCGTTCCAGATGACCACCATCGCGATGCAGCGGGCAAGTCCAACGATGATCAGCCCGGTGCGGTATGCGGGCAGGTCGGGCAGGAACGTCCAGGCGAGCGCGAACATGACGGCGGGCCCGACGAGCCAGTTCAGCACGAGCGAGCTCACCAGCAGACGCCTGTCTCCCGTGACGGCGGCGACCTTGTCGTACCTGACCTTCGCAAGCACCGGGTACATCATGACGAGCAGGCCCAGGGCGATGGGAAGGGAAATTCCGCCGATCTCGAGCGCCTCGAGGCCGTCACCGAGCGCGGGGACAAACTGTCCGAGCCCGATGCCGACCAGCATCGCGAGGCCGATCCACGCGGGGAGCCAACGGTCGAGAGTGGACAGGCGCGCGGGGGCGTCGGCGGCGGCGAGCGGGGTCATGCCGTGAGGTCGGCGAGCAGCGCCTCGACGCGCCCCTTGATCTCGTCGCGGATGGGGCGGACGGACTCGATGCCCTGCCCGGCCGGGTCCTCGAGCACCCAGTCCTCGTAGCGCTTGCCGGGGTAGTAGGGGCAGGCGTCGCCGCAGCCCATGGTGATCACCGCATCGGACGCCTGCACGGCATCGGGCGTGAGCACCTTGGGCTGCTCCTCGCGGATGTCGATGCCCACCTCGAGCATCGCCTCGACGGCCACCGGGTTGATCTGGTCGGCGGGCATGGAGCCGGCCGAGCGGACCTCGACGGCGCCGCCGGACAGGTGCCGCATGAAGCCGGCGGCCATCTGGGACCGGCCGGCGTTGTGGACGCACACGAAGATGACGGAGGGCTGGGAGTCGCTCATGCGGCAAGCCTGACGTGAATATCGATGTCTGTCAATATTGAAGAAGATCGATACACCCGTTAGCCTGGCGCGATGGCGATCCGCGAGAACCTGCTGGCCGACGCCGAGGTGTGTAGCCCCGGCACGGTGCTGAGAGTGCCCGAGGGCGATGACGCGTCCTCGGCAGCGCTTCTCAAGGTGGTCGCCGACCCCACGCGGCTGCGGATATTGCGCATCCTCGCCGCCAACGGCGCGGTGTGCGCGTGCGACCTCGAGGCGCCCCTGGGGCTCAGCCAGCCCACCGTCTCCCATCACCTGCGCCAGCTCCACGACGCCGGGCTCGTCACCCGCGAGAAGCGCGGCACCTGGGCCTTCTTTGGGCTCGACCGCGAGGCGGTCGCCAGGGTGGGCGCGCCGCTGGCCGCGCTGGCGAACTAGAGATCCTCGAGACTCGCCACCACGCCCGGCAGGGCCGCGAGCGCGCTGACGTGCCCCTCGCCGTCCAGCTCGACGAGGCGCGCGTGGGGGATGGCCTCCCGTAGCCACCTGCCGTGGGTGACGGGCACGATGCGGTCCGCCGTCCCATGCATCAGCGTCACCGGGCACGCGATGCTGCCAAGGTCGACGCCCCAGTCATGCACGTACGCGAGGTCGTCGTCGATCGGGCCGTCGACGGCTCCCGGCGCCTGGCCAAGCCAGGACAGCGCCCCGTCGAGGGCTGCCAGGTCTCGGGAGGTGAACTCGGGGTCGTAGGCGGCATCGTCGAGGGCGCGGCGTGCGTCCTCGCCCGCCGCGGCGGCGGTGAGCGCCTCGACGCCTGAGGGGATCATTCCGGCGAACCAGTCGAGCCCGTCGGCCTCTCGCGGCGCGAGGGAGGCGACGGTGACCGCCCAGGCCACCCTGGCATCGGTCGCCGCGCAGGCGAGCGCGTGAGGGCCACCGCCCGAGTACCCGATCACCGCATAGGAGTCGAGCCCCCAGTCATCGGCGAGCGCTGCCACGTCGCGGGCCACATCGGCGGGGCTGCGCCCTGGCAGCCGGGTGGATTCGCCGTAGCTGGGCCGGTCCACCCCGGCCCAGCGCATGCCCGCGGGAAGCGTCAGGGGCGGTGGGGCCCCGGTGCCCGGCGTGCCGTGATGCCAGAAGACCGTCAGCCCGGCTCCCGGGGACCCGTACGCGGCAAGGCCCCGCCCGTCGACCATCGTGTGAATGTCGGCCATGGTCGAAGGCTACGTCCCAGGTCGCGCGGTGGCACCATGAATCCGTGCCAACCCTCACGGAGCAACGCCTGCGAGATCTCGCGCTCCTGCGCCGTGCGCGGGACAGGATGGACCGGGAGCATGCGCTTCCTCTCGACGTGGAGTCGATCGCCGCCGGCGTCGGCATGTCCGCCGGGCACTTCTCGCGCTCCTTTCGCGCCGCGTATGGCGAGAGTCCGTACTCGTACCTCATGACGCGTCGCATCGAGCGCGCCATGTCTCTATTACGCCGCGGCGACCTCACCGTGACCGAGGTGTCCCTCGCGGTGGGTTGCCAGTCACTCGGCACCTTCACCACCCGCTTCTCCGAGCTCGTCGGCATGTCTCCCGGCGTCTACCGGCGTCACATGGCCGATGCCGTGATGGGGCTTCCCACGCTCGTCACCAGGGAAGCCGGCAGACCGGTCAGGAATCGAGAAGCCGCGGTGCCGGTGACGGTCCTACGGTGAAGCCATGGACATCACGATTCACTCCTCCTTCCTGCCGCTGACCGACCCGGACGCATCGCTCGCGTTCTACCGCGACGTCCTCGGCTTCGAGATTCGGCTCGATGTCGGGCAGGGCGCCATGCGCTGGATCACTGTCGGCCCGGCCGGTCAGCCCGACACGAACATCGTCCTGTATCCGCCGCAGGCGAACCCCGGTGTGACGGACGCCGAGAAGGAAACGATCGCGGAGATGATGGCGAAGGGCACCTTCGCGTCGCTGCTGCTCGCGACGCCCGACGTGGACGCGGCGTTCGAGCGCATCGAGCGGCACGACGTGGAGATCGCGCAGGAGCCCACCGACCAGCCCTACGGCGTGCGCGACTGCGCGCTGCGCGACCCGGCCGGCAACCTCCTCCGCCTCCAGCAGCGCCCGTGACACGACTGGCAGACTGACCCCACCACCGCATCGGCCCACCCCAAGGAGTCCCCGTGAGCCAGGCTGACAGCCACGACATCATCCGCGTGCGCGGAGCGCGCGAGAACAACCTGCGCGACGTGTCGCTCGACCTTCCCAAGAGGCGCCTCACGGTCTTCACCGGCGTCTCGGGATCGGGCAAGAGTTCGCTCGTGTTCGGCACCATCGCTGCCGAGTCCCGGAGGCTCATCGACGAGACCTACCCGGCGTTCGTGCAGGGCTTCATGCCCTCGCTGAACAGGCCCGACGTGGACTCCCTCGAGGGCCTCACGACGGCGATCATGGTCGACCAGGAGCGGATGGGCGCCAACTCCCGCTCCACCGTGGGCACCGCGACCGACGCCAACGCGCTGCTGCGCATGCTGTTCTCACGCGTGGCACAGCCGCACATCGGCTCGCCTCAGGCCTACTCGTTCAACGTGGCGTCCGTCTCCGGGCAGGGCGCCGTGCAGATGGAGAACAGCCGCGGCACCACCACCAAGGAGGTGCGATCGTTCTCGATCCAGGGCGGCCAGTGCGCGAGGTGCGAGGGAATGGGAGCCGTGTCGGACATCGACCTCTCCCAGGTGGTCGACGAGTCGAAGTCGCTGCGCGAGGGGGCCATCACGGTGCCGGGCTTCACTGCAGACGGCTGGATGGTGCGGATCTATGCGGAGGCCGGGTTCTTCGACGGCGACACCCCCGTCAAGGACTTCACCTCGCGTCAGCGCGACGACTTCCTCTACAAGGAGCCCGTGAAGGTCAAGGTCAACGGCATCAACATGACCTACGAGGGCCTCATCCCGCGCATCCAGAAGTCGATGCTGGCGAAGGACAAGGAGTCCATGCAGCCGCACATCCGGGCCTTCGTGGAGCGCGCGGTCACGTTCCAGACCTGCCCCGAGTGCGACGGCACGCGCCTCAACGAGACGGCGCGCTCCTCGGTGATCGACGGCAAGTCCATCGCCGACCTGTGCCGCATGCAAATCACCGACCTCGCACAGTGGTTCGCCGGGGTCGACCTCCCGGCCGCAGGCCCGCTGGTCGAGGGGATCCGGTCCGTCCTCACCGCCTTCGTGGACATCGGCCTGGGCTACCTGTCCCTCGAGCGGCCCACCGGCACGCTGTCGGGAGGCGAGTCGCAGCGCACCAAGATGATTCGCCACCTCGGCTCGGCCCTCACCGACGTCACCTACGTGTTCGACGAGCCCACCATCGGGCTTCACCCGCACGACATCCAGAACATGAACGACCTGCTGCTGCAACTGCGCGACAAGGGCAACACGGTGCTCGTCGTGGAGCACAAGCCCGAGACCATCGCGATCGGCGACCACGTGGTCGACATGGGCCCGGGCGCCGGCACCGACGGCGGCGAGGTGGTGTTCGAGGGCACGCCGGCGCAGCTCGCCGAGGCCGACACGAGGACCGGCCGGCACCTTCACGACCGCGCGGGGCTCAAGGAGGCGGTGCGCACGCCCGCCGGCGCGATCGAGGTCAGGGGCGCCGATGCCCACAACCTGCGCGGCGTCGACGTCGACATCCCCACGGGCGTCCTGGTGGTCGTCACGGGAGTGGCAGGCTCGGGAAAGTCCTCCCTCATCCACGGCTCGGTGACCCCGCGCGAGGACGTCATCGCGGTGGACCAGAGCCCCATCCGCGGGTCTCGCCGCTCGAGCCCCGCCACCTATACGAGCCTGCTTGACCCCATTCGCAAGGCGTTCGCCAAGGCCAACGGGGTGAAGCCCGCCCTGTTCAGCTCGAACTCCGAGGGTGCGTGCCCCGTGTGCAAGGGCGCGGGCGTGACCGTGACGGACCTGGGCCCCTTCGACTCCGTCGAGACAGTGTGCGAGGAGTGCGAGGGCCGCCGCTTCCAGGCCTCCGTCCTCGAGCACACGCTGGGCGACAAGAACATCGCCGAGGTGCTCGGCATGTCGGTGGCGCAGGCCGAGGAGTTCTTCGCGACCGGCGACGCCAAGACCCCCGCCGCCCACAAGATTCTGGCCCGCATGAAGGACGTGGGGCTGGGTTACCTCAAGCTGGGTCAGCCGCTCACGACCCTCTCCGGGGGAGAGCGCCAGAGGCTCAAGCTCGCCGCCCGCATGACCGAGAAGGGCGACGTCTACGTCCTGGACGAGCCCACGACCGGCCTGCACCTCGCGGACGTGTCGACGCTGCTGGGGCTGCTCGACAGGCTGGTGGACTCGGGCAAGACCGTCATCGTCATCGAGCACCACCAGGCGGTCATGGCGCACGCCGACTGGATCATCGATATGGGCCCCGGCGCCGGCCACGACGGCGGCGCAGTGGTGTTCGAGGGGACGCCGGCGGCTCTCGTCGAGGACGCGTCGACGCTCACCGGCCAGCACCTCAAGGAGTACGTGGGCCGATGAGCGACGAGACCCTCAGGTTCGATGCCGTCATCGGCGTCGACATCAAGGGCGAGACGTGGTCATGCGTCGAGATCCCTGGCTCCGCAGAGTTCTTCGGCACGGGCCGCGCGGTCCGCGTGGACGCGACTGTCGACGAGGTCACGCTCACCAACGTGGGCGCCATGGTGACCGGCCGCGGCGGGCACATGATCTCGCTCAGCGCCAAGGTCAGGAAGGCGCTCGGGAAGGACATCGGCGACACCGTCGCGGTCACCGTCACCCAGCGTTGAGGCGTCGTCCGGTGCTGACGCGTCGGCAGCCTCGGCCGGCGTGACGGCGCGGGGCCTGCCGGCGATCGCGCCCACGGCCACCGCGACGAGGACCAGCGCACCGCCCGCGAGCTGGACGGGGCTGAGCGACTGGCCCAGGACCCACCAGCCGAGCGCGCCAGCGGTCAGCGGGGTCAGGAAGCTCAGGAGGCTCACCTGCGTGGCGGGAAGCTTCAGGATGCCGCCGAACCACAGCAGGTACGCGATGGCGGTGCCCGGGATGGCGAGCCACGCATAGCCCAGCAGGTTGTCGGCCGTGAGGCTCGAGGGAAGGCCCTCGAGCGCAAGCAGCGGCACGAGCAAGACGAGCCCGCCCGCGACCAGCTGCCAGCCCGTGAACGCGAGCATCGGCACGGGGCGCCCCCACCGCTTGGTGAGCATGACACCCGCCGCGGTCGAGACCGCCGCGCCGAGCCCGGCGGCGATGCCCCAGGCGTCAAGCCGCGCCGACGGCGTGATGACGAGGAGCGCCACTCCCGCGACCCCCGCACCCGCGGCCACGCGGGCCAGGGGAGAGACCCGCTCGTGCAGCACCACGCCGGCGAGCATGGCGGTGATGAGCGGGTGCACTGCCGCAAGCGTCGCGGCGATGCCGCCGGGGAGGCGATAGGCCGAGGCGAACATGAGGGCGAAGAAGGCGCCGATGTTCAGGGTGCCGAGGACGGCGGCCTTCCACCACCAGTCGCCGCGGGGGAGGACCCGGGTGAGGGCCAGCAGCGCCAGGCCGGCGGGTAGGGCGCGCAGCGTGGCGGTCAGCAGGGGGCGGCCGTCGGGCAGGAGCTCGGTGGTCACGAGGTAGGACGTGCCCCAGGTGATGGGGGCCAGCGCGGTGAGGGCGAGCGTGCGCAGGGTGTTCATGACGACCTTCTTCGAGGAGATATTTCGATGTCAAGATATCAGACATATCTCGACGTCAAGATATTCCGCTGGCATGATGAGCCGCATGCCAGACCGCCAGCCCGATGCCGTCGACGCCTTCTACGCCGCGTGGAGCCGCGAACGCCCGGACCTCGACCTCGAGGCGTTCCCCATCATCGGGCGCCTGTCCCGTTTCGCCGACCTGGTCCAGGACAAACTCGACGCGGTGTTTGCCGAGCACGACCTCCAGTCGTGGGAGTTCGACGTGCTCGCGGCGCTGAGGCGTGCGGGGGAGCCCTACGAGCTCACGCCGGGGGAGCTGGATCGCGCCCTCCTCATCTCATCGGGCACCACGACGCACCGCGTGCAGCGCCTCGAGCAGCGCGGCTACGTCACGCGCAGGCGCGACGAGGCCGACCGCCGCGTGGTCCGCGTGCGCCTCACCGATGCGGGGCGGGAGGTTCAGGCGTCCGCCCACGCGGCCCACGCGGCCAACGAGACGCGCATCCTCGCGGGGCTCGCGCCGGGGGAGCGGGATGCACTCCTCGGCGGGCTCATGGCGCTGGGCCGTGAGTTGGGCGATGTCGCGCCCGGCACGGCGCCCGCGGACGCGACGGGAATGCCGGGCCCCACGATGTAGTTGAATCCTCAAGTAATCGGGCCTACGCTGGGCTCGACCACCCGAGGAGAGCCATGACCGCCGTCACCTTCGCCGCCACCGCGGCCACCGCATCGGCCGTACCCGATGCCGCCCTGCGCACCTCGGTGCGCGTGCCCCTGCACTTCGCGGACGGGTACAGCACCGAGGCCGACGTGATGACCTTCACGGGCCTCGTCGACGGGCGCGAGCACCTGCTGCTTGGCCTGGGCGACTGGCGCGGCGCGCTCGACGCCGCCGCCCACGGGGGCCAAGCGCCGCTCACGCGTCCGCACTCGGAGTGCCTCACGGGCGACGTGTTCGGCTCCGAGCGGTGCGACTGCGGGCCGCAGCTGCGCGAGGCGGCGGAGCGGATCGCCGCGACGGGCGGTTTCCTCGCGTACCTGCGCCAGGAGGGCCGGGGCATCGGCCTGTATGCGAAGTTGGACGCCTATGCGCTTCAGGACGCGGGCCTCGACACCTACGAGGCCAATCGCGCCGTGGGCCACGGCGACGACGAGCGCGACTACGCGATGGTGGCGCAGATGCTGGCCGCCGTCGGCGCTTCGCGCATCCGCCTGCTGTCGAACAATCCCGACAAGGCTTCGCAGCTTCGTGGGTACGGGCTCGTGGTCGACGAGCAGATCCCCACGGGCGTGCACCTGACCGCCTCCAACGCCCACTACCTCGCCACCAAGCGCGAGGTCACCGGCCACCTGCTGGACCTCGCGTGACGGCGCGGCCGGCGCATCGGCCGGACTCCCTGGACGCGGCGACGGCCATGGGCGCCGTGACCCTCAAGGTCGCCGACCTCGACGCGATGATCGCGTATTACCGCGACGGCGTCCTGCTAGAACTGTTATCCCTGGTAGATGGTGTGGCGACGCTGGGGCGCGGGGGAGTGCCCGTCGTGGTGCTGGAGCACGCCCCCGAGCTGTCGTGGGCGGCCCGCGGCGCCGCCGGGCTGTTCCATACGGCGATCGTCTTCGACACGCGCGCGGAGCTGGCCCGCTCGCTGTACTCGATCGCGCGGCGCTACCCGGGCACCTACACGGGCAGCGCCGACCACCTCGTCTCGATCGCGTTCTACATGACCGACCCCGAGGGCAACGGCGTCGAGCTGTACTGGGACAGGGAGCGCACCGCGTGGTCGTGGGTGCACGGCCAGGTCGAGATGGGGTCGATGTACGTGGACCCGAACTCCTTTCTCGAGGAGCACCTGGTGCGCGACACGGCCGACGCTGTGGAGGGCCTCGCGCCGGCGTCCGTGGGCCACGTGCACCTGTCGGTGGGCGACGTCGACACGGCGCGCGCGTTCTATGTGGACGCTCTGGGCTTCGACCAGACGTTCGCCATGCCGGGGTCGGCGCTGTTCGTCTCCGCTGGCGGGTATCACCACCACATGGCGATGAACGTGTGGAACTCGCGCGGCGCGGGCCTGCGCGCCCCGGCGTTGGGCCTGGGGCTCGTACGCATCGCCCTTCCCACGGCCGATGCGGTGGGCGAGGCGGGGGAGCGGCTCGCCTTTGCGGGGGTGTCGCTGGCGGACGACGGCCGTACGGTGCGATTCGACGACCCGTGGGCGAACCGGATCGAGCTCTCCGTGGAGGGCGCCCCACGATGACGGATGGCGGCCCTCATGACCGTCCTCCGTGCGCGCCGCTCAGCGACGCGGCGGTGTCATTGGAGCCATTGAGGGAGGACCACGCCGAGGAAATGGTGCAGGTGCTCGCCGCGCCCGAGTTGTATCGCTTCACGGGCGGCGCGGCGCCGTCACTCGCCGAACTTCGGCAACGTTATGTCAGACAATCGCGGGGACTGTCGCCGTCGGGCGACGAGGCGTGGCTCAACTGGCTTGTCCGGGACCGGGCGTCGCGGGAGGCACTCGGGTACGTCCAGGCGACGGTGGCCCTCAGTGCGAGCCAGCGGACGGCATCGGTCGCATGGGTCGTGGCACCGGCGCATCAGGGACGCGGCATCGCGACGCGCGCCGCGAGACTCATGGTGAGCCACCTGGAGTCCGACGGCGTCCGGGCATTCTCGGCGAGCATCGCCGACGGCCACACGGCTTCAGAGCGCGTCGCGACGCGTCTCGGCATGCGCCGCACCGAGGAACTCGACGACGGTGAGGTTGTGTGGCGGCGATGAGGGCCGCCATGGCGCCTCGTGAGGTTCACTCCTCCGTAACGCCGATAATGCACATTATGTCATTTACGTCGTGAGCGAGCCGCTCCGGCCACTGCCCCGACGCTGAGCCACGACAGGATCGCGGCGACGGACACCGCGGACATCACCGTGCCGACCGACAGGAACGACCCGACGGACAGCACGGAGCCCGCTGAACCGATGCTGAGCACCGAATCCGTGGAACCGATGCTGAGGATGGAGCGATTGCTGCCGATCGACAGCACGGATCGGTTCGAGGCGATCGACTTCCACGACTGACGTGACGCGTGAGTGTCCATGCTCAGCACTCTAGGTGGGGCTTTCGCCTTGTGCCGCGGTCAACGCTCTGCCAGAGTCGGAGAAGTCTCAGGGGGAAACATGAAACTCGGTTCGGCCATCAGCGGTCTCGCGGTTCTCGTCGTGCTTGCAGGATGCGGCGCGGCCGATGTCGCGGCCCCTGAAGGGTCACCCACCCCTGTCGCGATGTTGACGGCCGTCACCGGCTCGACGCCGGCGCCCGATCTCATCGGCCTCTCGCTCGACGAGGCCGTCGACGCCATGGAGGCCGCCACGGGAACCCGTCCCCAGATCATGATGGAGTCCGACGGCGTGGTCATCAGCCAGTCCCCCGAACCCGGAGAGCCCCTCCCGGCCGAGGGGGCCATGTCCATCGAGTTCTCGCGGTGAGCACCCCGCCCGCCTTCGCCGGGCCGCGAGGCAGACGCTTCCTGCTCGAGCTCGCGCGGGCGCTGTCCGAGGACGTCTCACACCTGACCTTTCACGCCGCGCTGTCCCTGGAGCCGGAGCCCGGCGGGTCGCGGCTGCGGCTCTTCGCCGGCGACGGCGCCCCGCCTCACGTGACCACTGAGGACATCGCACAAGCCATCGCGCGCGTGGACGTCGACGCCATCACGGCCGATGCCGTGTGGGACGCCGTGCGCGCCGCCGTCGACGACGCACGCTACTGGGAGCCACCCGGCGGTGAGGACGTCCTGTCCGCGGCCCCCGAGCTCGCCGGAGTCCTGGGCGGACTCGCCCAGGCGGTGCGGGACGCAGGGATGCTTCCCGACGGTCACGACGGGAACCTGGCGATGGTGTCCTGGGCCGAGCAGCCCATCGACTGGCCCACGCCCACCGCGGCGCCCTCCCTGCTCCAGGAGTGGTCGGCCGCCACCCGCGGGCACGAGGCCTTCGCGGCTCGCGAGTGGCCAGCCAACCCCGAACACACGGTGTCGAGCGAATGGTGGTCGACTCCCCCCACACGGCCTCGTCGTGTCGACCCCCGTCGATGCCACTCGCGGGCCCTGGGGCCTGAGCTTCGTCGAGGACGGCTTTGGCGAAGAGAGCGCCAGGGTGGCGCCGGTGACCCAGCACCGCGACGCACGGGTCCGCGTCGTCTCGTCGTCCGCCGACTGGACGGCACTATGCCTCGAGGCACCCCTCGAGGTCACGGCAAGTAAGCGTGGCGACTGGTTCCACACCACGGGCCGCCGCGACCTGCGGTGGGTGGTGCCGGACTGGTCCGTCATCGCGGAGGACGCCGATGCCGTGCAGCTCACCCTCGCCGGCTACCTCGATCTCGCGGGGCGTGCACTCGAGGTCTACCCGGGCGTCGGCAGCGTGATCGCGGGGTGGAACCCCGGCGATACCTACTCCTTTGGCGCCGTCACGATCGCGCCGGAGGCCGCCCGCGAGTGGCGACGCGACGACGAAACACAGCGCTGGTCCGTCGTCCCGTAGTGCACCACTCCCCCGCGGCGAGCCTCCTCCAGGCACAGAGAGCGCCGCGATAGGCTCGCTACCAGCGCCGATGTATCCGCGCCACCCTGAGAAGGCTGGAGGAGCGATGTCCGAGACCCTTGATGTGGCTGCGATTCCCACGCGTTGGAGGGAGCTCGACGACTCCTTCGGCGCCGCGCGAGCGCAGGCACGGGGCGCGGACCCCGCCCTCCTCACCGACCGCGGCAGCGCCGTCGTGCTCACCGCTCCCCACGCCACCAAGCATTACCGTGCGGGTGGCCTTAAACAGGCGGACCTCCACACCGGATCCCTCACCATGCTCGCGGGCGAGGTGGCCCACGTCTCCACGGTGGTCGTCACGCGCGCACGCCACGAATGGGAAACCTGGGACGAGCGCGACGACGAGTTCACCCGCCACCTGCGCGAGCTTCGCCACCCCGCACGCATGGTGGTCGACATGCACGGCATGGCCGATCACCACGGCCCCGACTTCTGCCTGGGGACCGGCCCTCAGCCCGGCGCGCTCGAGGAGATGGCCGTCGACATCCTGCGCGCGGAACTCGAGCCCTTCGACGTCGCCGTGGACTCCCCCTTCGACGCGAGCCCGCACTACACGGTGACGAGCCTCGCACAGCAGCACCTGGGCCTCGCGGGCCTCCAGATCGAGGTCGCCGCGCGCTGGCGCAGCCCTCACGACGACGCCGCCGCACCCGCGGTCTCGGCGCTGTCCTCGGCCCTCACCGTCGTGGACGAGCTCCTGCGCGACGCGGCCTGAGACCACACGACGAGGGGCGGGACGCGCGTGCGTCCCGCCCCTCGTCGTTGACGATGCGTGGCGCCACTACAGCGCCGCGACCGCCCTCAGCTCGATCGCGACGCCGTGCGCCCAATCGCGGATCTCCGCGAAGTCTCGGAAGTCGCCCTTGGGCGGGTTGAGCGCGCGGATGATCGCCTTCTCCCCCGCGTTCAGGCGCTCGTAGTCCAGGGCGCCGTCAAACGTGCGGTGCTCGCGCGCGCCCACGAGCTGCGCAAGATCGCGCGCCTCGTTGAACTCCTGGTGCGGCTGCTTCACCGTCGCCATGCCCACGGAGAACATCCACACGTCACGGTGACGCAACTCCTCGGCGTGCTCGCGCACGAGTCCCGCGGCGTCGCGTCGCCACAGCCCCCCGTACACGGCCGAGCCGATGATGATCGCGTCGTAGAAGTGGACGCCGGCGACCTCGCAGGCGTCCGCGCTGTCGACGTCGATGCCGAGCGAGGTGAGCTCCTCGGCGATCACGCGGGCGACCTCGCGGGTCGACCCGTACTTGGATCCGTTGGTGACCAGAACCTTCATGACGACCTCCTCCTGTGCTCACTCCAGTGTGGCGTGAGGATGAGGCGAATCCGAGGGACCTACGTCCCCAGGTCGGTTACCAGGCGCTTCTTGAAGTACCCGGCGGTGCAGACAGCAGCCCCCACACGGCATCCGCATCCTCCAGGGACGCGGGCCGCACGAGGGCCGCCTCCGCGCTAGTCGACAATGAGGATCAGGTCTCCGCCGCTCAGCGCCTCGGCCCCGTCGAGCGCGACGCGCGCCACCGTGCCCGCCACGGGCGACGTGATGGAGGACTCCATCTTCATCGCCTCGATGGTGGCGACCGTCTGACCGGCGGCCACCTCGTCACCCATCGCGACCGCTGCCGTCACGACCCCCGAGAAGGGCGAGCCGATCGACCCCGGCGCCTGCGCATCGGCCTTCTCGCGCTCGACGATGTCAACCGAGGCGGCCTCGTCGCGGATCTGCACCGGGCGCAGCGAGCCGTTGTAGTTGAACATCGCGGTGCGCTCGCCGTGGTCGTCGGGCTCGCCGAGTGCCTCGAGCGACACCAGGATCTCCTTGCCCTCGTCCAGGCGCACCGTCACCTCCTCGCCGGAGCCGACGGTGAGGCCGTACAGGTAGTGGAACGTGTCCACGACGGAGATGTCGCCGTACGTGTCCACCGCCACATCGAAGTCCTTCGCGGGCCCGGGGAACAGCAGGTGGTTGAGACGGCGGCGACGCTCCGGCCCGGCCGATGCCAGGGCCGCGCGGTCGTCGTCCGTCAGTTCCGCACGGGGCTTGGACTCGCCGCGACCCTCGAGGGCCTTGGTGCGGAAGGGCTCGGGCCATCCGCCCGGCGGGTCGCCGAGCTCGCCCTGAAGGAAGCCGATGACCGAGTCCGGGAGGTCCTGATCCTGCGGGTTCGCCTCGAACTCGGCGGGGTCCACTCCCCCGGCGACGAGGTTGAGGGCGAGGTCGCCCACCACCTTCGACGACGGCGTGACCTTGACGAGGCGGCCGAGCATGCGGTCGGCAGCGGCGTACATGTCCTCGATCTGCTCGAACTTGTCCGCCAGCCCCAGCGAGATGGCCTGCTGGCGCAGGTTAGAGAGCTGACCACCGGGGATCTCGTGGCGGTACACGCGTCCCGTGGGACCGGGCAGCCCCGACTCGAACGGGCCGTACAGCTTGCGGACGGACTCCCAGTAGGGCTCCAGGTCGAGCGCGGACTCGAGCGGGATGCCGGTCTGGCGGGCCGTGTACTCCATCGCGGCGATGAGCGCGCTCATGGGGGGCTGGGACGTGGTGCCGGCCATCGCGGAGTTCGCGACGTCCACCGCGTCCACACCCGCCTCGGCGGCGGCGAGCAGCGTGGCGGTCTGGCCGCCCGTGGTGTCGTGCGTGTGCAGGTGGATGGGCAGGTCGAACCGCTTGCGCAGGGCGTCGACCAGGACGAACACCGACGCGGGCCGCAGGAGTCCCGCCATGTCCTTGAGCGCGAGGATGTGCGCGCCGGACTCGACAAGCTGCTCCGCGAGGCGCAGGTAGTAGTCGAGGGTGTAGAGCTTCTCGTCGGGAGAGATGAGGTTGCCGGTGTAGCACAGGGTGGCCTCGGCCACCGCCTGGCCGGTGTCGCGCACCGCCTGGATGGCGGGCCGCATCTGGTCCACGTCGTTGAGGGCGTCGAAGATGCGGAAGATGTCGATGCCCGTCGCGGTCGCCTCCTCCACGAAGGCGTGGGCGACCTCGTCCGGGTAGGGCGTGTAGCCCACCGTGTTGCGTCCGCGCAGGAGCATCTGCAGGGCGATGTTGGGCATCGCCTCGCGCAGCTCCGCCAGGCGCAGCCAGGGGTCCTCCGACAGGAAGCGCATGGCGACGTCGTAGGTCGCGCCGCCCCAGCACTCCACCGAGAACAGCTCGGGCATCATGCGGGCCGTGTGGCTCGCGGCGCCCAGCAGGTCATACGTGCGCACACGGGTGGCGAGCAGCGACTGGTGCGCGTCGCGCATGGTCGTGTCGGTCAGGCGCAGGCGCTGCTCGGCACGCAGCGCGGCGGCGAACCCCTCCGGGCCCAGCTCGAGAAGCTGCTGACGCGTTCCCGGCGCGGGCTCGGCGTCGAGGTCGATACGCGGCAGCTTGGCACGCGGGTCGACGATGGTGGCGGGCGGCTCTCCGTGCGCGCGGTTGACGGTGCGGTGGCCGAGGAACGTCAGCAGCTTGGTGGAGCGCTCGGCGTTCTCCGGCACCTCGAGCAGCTGCGGGTTCGACTCGATGAAGGCGGTCGTCACTCCCCCGGCGCGGAACGACTCGTCGGCAAGGACGGCGCGCAGGAAGCGAATGTTGTTGGTGACGCCGCGGATGCGGAACTCGGCAAGGGCGCGCGACGCGCGCGTCACTGCCTGCTCGAAGTCGTGGCCGCGGCACGTGAGCTTGACGAGCATCGAGTCGAAGTGGCCGGTGATCTCGTTGCCCGCCATTCCCGTCGCGCCGTCCAGGCGCACGCCGGCGCCGCCGGGCGACCGGTAGGCGACGATACGGCCGGTGTCGGGAAGGAAGCCGTTCAGCGGGTCCTCGGTGGTGATGCGGGTCTGCACCGCGAAGCCGCGGGTGCTGATCTCGTCCTGGCGGATCCCGATCTGTTCCAGGGTCTCGCCGGCGGCGATGCGCATCTGGGCGGCGACAAGGTCGATGCTCGTGACCTCCTCGGTCACCGTGTGCTCCACCTGGATGCGCGGGTTCATCTCGATGAACACGTGCTTGCCGGCGCGCTCGCCCTCCGTGGCCAGGAGGAACTCGACGGTACCGGCGTTGACGTAGCCGATCGAGCGGGCGAACTTCACCGCATCGGCGCACAGCGCCTCACGGATGGCGGGGTCGAGCGCCGGGGCGGGCGCGATCTCCACCACCTTCTGGTGGCGGCGCTGCACGGAGCAGTCACGCTCGTACAGGTGGACGATGTTTCCCTCGCCGTCCGCGAGGATCTGCACCTCGATGTGGCGCGGGCCGAGCACTGCCTGCTCGAGGAAGACGGTCGGGTCGCCGAAGGCCGTGTCGGCCTCGCGCATGGCGGAGGCGAGCGCCTCGGGAAGTGCCTCGCGAGTCTCGACGCGGCGCATGCCGCGCCCACCGCCACCCGCGACGGCCTTGACAAAGATGGGGAAGCCGATGGCGTCCGCCGCCTCGATGAGCTCGTCGGTGTCCTTGGACGGCTCCGACGAGTCGAGGACAGGCACGCCCGCGGCGCGCGCCGCCTTGAGCGCGGCGACCTTGTCGCCGGCCTGCTCCAGCACCTCGGGAGGCGGGCCCACGAAGGTGACGCCCTCCTGGGCACAGCGGCGCGAGAGCTCGACGTTCTCCGAGAGGAAGCCGTAGCCGGGGTAGATCGCGTCGGCGCCGGCGTGCTTCGCGACGCGCAGCATCTCGTCGATGTCGAGGTAGGCCTTGACGGGGTGGCCCTCCTCGCCAATCCGGTAAGCCTCGTCGGCCTTCACCCGGTGCTCCGACATGCGGTCCTCGTGCGGGAACACCGCGACCGTCTTGGATCCGAGCTCCACCGCCGCGCGGAACGCGCGCACCGCGATCTCGGCTCGGTTGGCGACCAACACCTTAGAGAACATTGACTCCCCTTCGAACGTCTCTTGACGTGCGCCAGACTATCGCGGCTGGCTCGGGGCGCTCACCCCCACAATTTGAACCGATCGCGGCCGCGACACGCCGTCTCAGGCGCCGATGCGCGCCGTCGCCACGGCGCGTCGCCGCGCCACCGGTTCAAAGCGAGGGGCGGACGGGTGAGTAACGGGGAGGCCGGGAGGCGGGGAGGCAGGAACGGAAGGGTGCCGTCAGGAGGCCTGGGTGCGCTTGGCGCGGCGCTCGGCGAGCTCGTCGGTGCCGTCGGTGACCGGGTCGTCCTCGCCGCGGTCGGCGGGAAGCTCGGACAGCGAGCCCTCGAGCTCACGCCATACCTTTCCCAACGCGATGCCGAACACTCCCTGTCCGCCCTGGACAAGGTCGATGACTTCGTCGTCGGACGTGCACTCGTACACCGAGGCGCCATCGGACATGAGGGTGATGCGAGACAGGTCCTCGACGCCGCGCTCGCGCAGGTGGGACACGGCGCTACGAATCTGCTGGAGCGACACTCCCGAGTCCAGGAGTCGCTTCACGACGCGCAGCACGAGAATGTCGCGGAAGCCGTACAGGCGCTGCGTGCCCGATCCCCCGGCGGAACGCACGGTGGGCTCCACGAGGCCGGTCCTCGCCCAGTAGTCGAGCTGGCGGTAGGTGATGCCGGCGGCCTTGCAGGCGATGGGCCCGCGGTAGCCGGCGTTGCGGTCGAGATCGGCGAGGCCGTCGTCGAAGAGGATGCCTTGATCGCTCACGATGCGCACGTCGTAAGTCCCGCCGTCAGCCATGAGCCCTCCTCTTTCCCACGTCCTTCAACCTACGGTTGAGGCTTTGCCTGGTCAACGCACCACGCGGGTGGCGCCAGGTCACGATTCCTTTACGTGTCGACGCGCGCGTGAAGCCACGCCGAGAACAGCGCGACGGCGGCGTCGGTGCGGGCGCGCGTCGCGGCATCGGCCTCGGCGTCCCTGCCTTTGGACCGGTCGGCACGTCCCGCGCCGACGGCTCCGTCGGCCTCGCGGCCCACGGCTCGTCCCAGCACCACCAGGTCGCGCGGCGAGCCGCCGGACGCCAGGTACGCGCCAGCAGCGACCACGAGCGGCACCACCGCGCGGTCGAAGCGTCCCGGCACGGCCTGGGCGATCACTCCATCGGCCTCGAGCACGGCGACCACGTCGGCGTCCACCGACGCGGCGGCAGCAAGGTCGGCCGGGGACAGGAACGAGTCGCGCTGGTCCACGGCGTGAGGCACCACCGCCTCGTGCATGCGGCCCTCGTCGAGCGCGGTCAGGTGCTCGGCGATGACGCTCAGTGGACGGTAATGGTCGCGCTGCTGACGCAGCACAAAACGCACCCGCTCGACATCGGCGGGCGAATACTGGCGGTAGCCGGAGGGAGTGCGATGCGGGCTGACCAGGCCGTTCGAGTCAAGGAAGCGGAGCTTCGACGGGCTCAGCGCGGGGAACTCGGCCTGGACGAGCGCCAACACGTCGGAGACCCGCAGCAGCGGTTCGTGCGACAGGGCGTGCGGCCAGGTGCCCTCGAGCGGCTCGGGCGCCTCGCGCCGCGGCTCGGGCCCTGCTGCGCTCAGCGCGGGCATACGGTCAGCGGGCCGTTCCGGGGTGGAAGGTCATCCGGTACTTGCCGATCTGCACCTCGTCGCCGGCGGCGAGAACCTTCTCGCTGACCAGCTCGCGGTTCACATATGTGCCGTTGAGCGAGCCGGCGTCCTTGACCGTGAACGACGCGCCCTCGCGCAGGAACTGCACGTGTTCGCGGCTGACGGTGACGTCGTCGAGGAAGATGTCGGAGGACACCGATCGGCCCGCCGTGGTCAGGTCCACATCCAGCAGGAAGCGGGCTCCCTGATTGGGGCCGTGGTGGACGATCAGCAACGCGCAGTGCTCGTCGAGCGCGTCGATCGCCGCATCGTCCTGGGTGGACAGCCGCGCGGGCGAGTCCTCCGCGTTGATCTGGGCATCGAGGGACATGGTCCGCTCGACAGGACTCTCGTCGTAGGTCATGACGCCTCCTCGCTGTCTCGGATCGTGGCTTCCATCCTAGGCCCGTCGGCGGCCGGTCGCGCTCGCCGCGCCGCCGCGGCACGATGGCGAATGTCCTGGACGTAGCCCACCCCGGAGATCCAGTACAGGACCGCCGCCCCCAGCGACAGCACGATCGCGAGGACGTTCAGCCACGTCGCCACCTCGTAGCCCACATAGGCAAGGGGAAGGGTGATGTACAGGCAGAACGTGGCGGCCTTGCCCACGAATGTCACGTGGGGGCTGCGGATCTTGCGCGAGCGGCCGTACAGCAGGGCCGTCCCGACCATCGCGTCGCGCGCCATCAGGATGATGACGAGCCACCACGGGATAACGTCGCGGATCGCGAGGCCGAGCACCACCACGAGGGTGAGCAACCGGTCCGCGGCGGGGTCGAGCAGCCTTCCCAGGGCGGTCACCTGGTTCCAGCGACGCGCCAGGAAGCCGTCGAGGAAGTCGGAGAAGCCGGCGCACGCGAGCACGATGATCGCGGCGACGTCCTGTTCCCCGATGAAGAGCCCGCCGAACACGGCGATGAGCAGGATCCGGACGAACGAGATCACGTTCGGGACCGTCCACACCGCGTGCGACACCGGGTAGGGCCGCTGCTCGGGAGGGGGGAGACTCACCCGAGCGATGCTACCGGACTACTCCTGGGGCGATTCCTGCGCGATCACCTTGTCGACGGTGGCCGCGGCGATGCGCGTTGCCTCGTCCTCCGAGGCGCCGCGCGCGAGCTCACGCGCCTTGATCTGCTCGAACTTGTAGTGCCGTGTGTCCACGGCGTGCTCCTCGGCCATGAGGCGCTCCCTTCGGGTGCGAACAGGGTCCTTCTCAGCGTAGGCCGGTCTCCCGGCGTCCGCGCGTCAGCGGCCAACGGCGCGTTCGAGTTCGGCCTTCGACATGCGCGAGCGGCCCTTGATGTTCCTGCGCTTGGCCTCGGCGTACAGCTGGTCCTTGGTGCGGCCCTGGGCACCGCTGTGGGAACGTTGGCCGCCACGGCGTCCGCTCGACATGTCCTCGGTCGACGTGCGCGAGGCCTGCTCCGACTCGCCGGCGCGCGCCCGCTCCTTGTTCACGGTGCGGGCGGCGACTTCTTCGGCCACCTCCGTCGACGCCCCGGAGTCGAGCTTGGACTCCTTGATGTGCTCGTACTGGCGTTCACGCTTCTTGCTCCATGCCCGCTGCGGCATCGGCCATCACCTCCGTGAGTCGCTTGCGTGGGCGACAACACGGGCGTCGCGTGGCGTTTTCCCGCGGCCGATGCGGTGGCGAGGCCCGTTCGGGTCTCGCCACCGCATCGGGCGTCAGCGGGTGAGGATCCAGTACGGGTCGTAGGTGGCGATCACCTGGGCGATGCGCTCGCGCGCCTCGTCCGTGAGGCCGGCGTCGCCGGTGACCTCCTCGAAGCCGTACAGCGCGATGTTCCCGTACTTGTGGCCCGCGTCCTCCGGCACACCCTGCGACAGGATGAGGTCGATGACGCCCTGGAAGGCCGTCACGCCGGGGATCCACACCATGTCGTCGCTCAGCATCGGCGAGCGCTGGTCGGCGTCGAGCCAATCCGGCTTGGACCAGATGACGGAGGGGCCAATCCACACGATCGGGTCGTCGCCGTGCTGCAGGTAGGCGACGCGGGGCTCGGCCCACTCCCCCTCCGGCTCGGCAAGGTCGCCACGCTGCTCGGCGAAGCGCACGCTCTCGCCGTCCTGGTACGTGGGGAGGTACATCGGCGAGCCCTCGTCGCGGCCGAACGTCGCCTCCTTCCACACCGTGGAGAAGCTCGGGGTGCCGGCGAGCACCGCGCCGTCGGTACGGGTGCGGAGGTCATCGACCGACTCGAAGGCGTTGTTGAGGCCGTACGAGCCGAGCGACAGCCCGTAGACCGTCAGCTGCGGGCGGTCGTCCTCGGGAAGCGCCGACCACCACTCGTATACGGCGTCGAACGCTGCGCGCGTGCCGGTGGGGGCCAGGTCGGGGGTCAGGAGCGCCGAGACGGGGCTCGGTGTCGCGCCGTACTGGACAGTGACGATGGCGGTGTCGCCCGCGTGCAGGTACTCGAAGCCGTCGATGGCGGCCGGGTCGAGCCAACCCGAACCTGTCGTCGCGGCGAGCAGGAGCTGGTCGCGGTCAGCGGCACCCGTGCGCTCAAGCTCCTGGACGGCCAGCTGCGCGCGCTCCTCGGGGGTGTCGGCGGCGTCGATGCCCACGTAGACGCGAATCGGCTCCTGGGCCTCGACGTCCGTGATCGACTCGATCTGCGCCGCGCTCGGGCCGCTGGCCACGATCTTGACTCCAGCCTGGCCCAGGTCCTCCCAGGCCACGAGGCTGTCGGGGCTTCCCGACCGTAGCTCACTCGTGGGCTGCGCGTATGCGGGGTCGTAGGTGTGGTTGCGCTGCCCGTACAGGCCGGTCAGGAGCAGCGACAGCAGCGACGTGCCGACGGCCACGATCACGAGGACGCCCACCGTGGTCGCCGCGCCCGCCCCGAGGCTGACGAGGGGCCCGCGGGGCCCCTCCTCGCGACGGCTGACCTTGGCGGTGAGGCGCACGACCAGCGGGCGCAGCCAGTTGTGGAGCCGCCGAATGCCGCGGCCGATGGCGAAGCCCAGCCACACTCCCAGCAGTGCGCCGATGACGATGTTCAGCCAGTGAAGCCCGTCGGCATCGGCCAGCCCCACTGCCTCGCGCACATCGTTCTGCCAGCGCACGCCGAGCGGCAGCACCGCCACGAAGGCCAGCACGTTCGCCGCGGCCACGATCCAGCCGGGTGCGGACGCGTCCCAGCGGATCCGTCCCACCGACGCCAGACGCACCAGGCGCCACGCGAGGACACCCAGCCCGTACCCGACCGCGAACGCGAGACCCGAGACGAGTCCCTGCCCCCAGGCGGGCCGCGGCAGCAGCGACGGGGTCAGCGACAACACCACGAACAGGACACCCAGCACCGACCCGACCACGTCGAGGCGCTTGACACTCCACTTGAGCATGCGGCCCTCCCTCCGGGCGCCACAGTAGCGCCAGCCGGTGCGCCGCGGGCCCCGAGGCTCGCGGCGACACCCGAGGTTCAGCCGCGCGGCGCGGGCACCTCCCCCGCGAGTAGCGCGTCGCCGACGCGGACGCTCGGCGGGTGAGGCGTGCCGTAGCGGTGCTGGGTGACCGAGACGGCCTGCTCGCGCACGAACGGCAGCAGCTCAAGCCATGCCCCCGTGACGGGCGCCGTGTACAGGGCGAGGTCGGCACGGCCGCGCAGGCCGTCCTCGACCTCGCCGACGACACGCAGGCGGCCGTGGCCCAGCCCGCGGGTGAGCGCGGCCTCGGCGGGCTCGATGTGGACGGCGACGCCGGCCGCGGCTAGGAGCGAGGCCGTCGCCTCGGAAAGGGCCGATGCGGCCGTCACCGTGGCGGCGCCAGTCACGGTGAGCGAGGCTGCGACCACTCGTACGAGAGCATCCGCGTCGTCGCCGTCCCAGCGGATGGGGGTGGCAACCGGAGCGTGGCGCAGGACGTTACGCTCGCCGGTCAGCCCCGAGGGGTCGTGCCCGTGAGCGAGGTCGTCGCTCCATGCCCCGGCGTCGCGCGCCGCTCCGGCACGCACCCAGGCCGGCGCATCTCCGACGAGGCGCGCGACGGGGCCGCTCACGGCATCGGCGAGCGCGGTGCCATCGGCATCGGCCGTACGCAACCAACCCGTGAGCGACGCGACGTAGTGGGGGCCTCCGGCCTTGACCGTGGTGCCCACGACCGATCGCTTCCACCCGCCGAACGGCTGGCGCTGGACGATGGCGCCGGTGGTGCCCCTATTGACGTAGGCGTTGCCCGCCTCGACGGCGCCCAGCCACACGCGGATCTCTTCCTCGTCGAGGCTGTGAAGGCCAGCGGTGAGCCCGTAGTCGACGGCATTCTGGACGGCGATGGCCTCGTCGAGGGTGTCGACGCGCATCACCCCGAGCACCGGGCCGAAGCACTCGGTGAGGTGGAACCAGCTGCCCGGCTTCACCCACGCGCGCACGCCGGGCGTCCACAGGTTCGGAGCGAGTTCGCGCGGCTCGACCCACCAGGACTCCCCCGCCTCGAGGGTGGTGAGCGCGCGGAGGAGCTTGCCCGTAGGCGGCACGATGACGGGACCCATCTGGCTGCGCGGGTCGTGGGCAGGCCCCACCGTGAGCGACGTGACCGCGTCGACGAGCTGACCGCGCAGGCGCTCGGAGTCGGCCGCGCTGCCCACGAGGATGGCGAGCGAGGAGGCCGAGCACTTCTGCCCCGCGTGCCCAAAGGCCGACTGCACCAGGTCGCGCACGGCAAGGTCGAGGTCCGCGCTCGGAGTGATGATGAGGGCGTTCTTGCCGCTCGTCTCCGCGCGCAGGTCGAGGTCGGGGCGGGTCGCGAGGAACCGCTCGGCAGTCTCGAAGGCGCCGGTCAGGATCACCTGGTCGATGCGCGCGTCCCCAATCAGCTGGTCGCCGAGGCGCTCGGGGTCGATGTCCAGCAGCGTCACGAGGCCGGCGGGCACTCCTGCCGCGTCGAGAATCTCGCGGATGACGGCGCCGCAGCGCGCGGCCTCCTCGGCGGGCTTGAGGATGACGGCGCTTCCGGCGGCGAGCGCGGCGAGCGTCGAGCCCAGCGGGATGGCCACCGGAAAATTCCACGGAGGGGTCACGAGCGTCAGCGCTCGCGGCACGGCGCTTGCTCCCGGGACGTCGGCCAGCGCCCGGGCGGAGCGCGCGTAGTACCTCGCGAAGTCGATCGCCTCGGAGACCTCGGGATCCGATTGCTCGAGCGTCTTGCCGCATTCGGAGGCCATCACCTCGTGGAGGATGCCGCGGTGCGCCTCGAGGGCATCGGCCACGGCCTCGAGAAGTCTCGCGCGGTCCGCGGGGCGGCTCGCTCCCCAGTCGCTTCCGGCCTCGTGAGCACGGCCGATCACGGCGTCCAGGCCCGCGGCATCGTCCACCCTGGCGGCGGCGAGGGTGGCGGCGCCGGCGCGTGACTGCCTGGCGCGCTCGAGAGCGGCCCGGCCCTCGTCTCGCACCGCCGGGACGGCGGGGTCGGCATCGGATGCGTTGGCGAAGCCCTCGGCCGGCGAGGCGACGGCCTCGCCGCGGCCCCTGGCGCGCGACGGTGCGTCCTGCGACAGGGTCAGCGCGCGGCGGAAGGCGTGCTCCTGCACGGCGAAGGTGCCCACGTGGTCCGCAAGGTCGCCGACGTCGGCAAGGAAGTTGCCCGGGCTCGCCACCTCCTCGAGGCGCCGCGCCAGGTAGGCGAGGGCCACGTCGAAGTCGCCGGGTGCCACCGCGGGTGTGTACAGGCGCACGCCGCCCATGGAGGCGGCGACCGTACGCGCGATGCCGGGGGCCATGCCCAGCAGCATCTCCAGGTCGATGCCCTCGGCGATTCCGCGGCGCTCGCAGCGCACCCGCGTGAGCGCGATGTCGAAGAGGTTGTGGCCGGCGAGGCCGACGCGAAGGCTCGCGAGGCTCTCGGGGTCGAGCGCGGCGTCGAGCAGGCGCTTGTACTGCGCGTCGGACTCGGCCTTCGAGTCCCACGTGGCGAGGCGCCATCCGTGGGTCTCGGCCTCGATGCGCTCCATGGACAGGTTGGCGCCCTTGACGATGCGGACCTTGAGCGGCGCGCCGCCCGCCGCGGTGCGCTCGCGGGCGAGGCGCTGCAGCTCTCGCAGCGCGCCGAGGGAATCGGGAAGGTAGGCCTGCAGCACGATTCCCGCGGGAAGCTCGAGGAACTCGGGCCGCGTCATGAGGTCGCGGAACACCGCGAGCGTGAGGTCGAGGTCCCGGTACTCCTCCATGTCGAGGTTGATGAAGGTGCGGTCGTGGCGCAGCGCCGCGGCGTACAGCGGCGCGAGCACCTCGGTGACGGACTCGACGGCCTCGTCGAAGGCCCACGCGGGGTGGGGGGCCACGGCCGCGGAGACCTTGATCGACACGTAGTCGACGGCGGGGTGTTCGATGAGCGCGAGCGTGCGGGCCACGCGGCGGTCGGCCTCGCCGCGCCCCAGGACCGCCTCGCCCAGCAGGTTGAGGTTGACCTCGGCGCCGTGCGAGCGCACGCGCCGCAGCGCCCCCTCGAGGCGCTCGGGCCGGGCGTCGACGACGAGGTGGCCCACCATCGCGCGCACCACGCGCCGGGCGGCGCCCACCGTGAGGCGGGGAGCCACGCGACCGGCCACGGCCGCGAGGCTCAGCGCGGGACCGAGCCCCGTGGGCATCCCCTGGGGGGCGATGGCTGCGGCCGAGCGCAAGCCGCGAGCGGCCACGTGCGGGTCCTCGGGCCTCATGAGGCCGTCGAGCAAGGTGGTGAGGAACGCGAGTCCGCCGTCGCGACGCAGCATGTCCTCCATGAGGCGAGCGGCAAGGCCCTGCCGGGTGGTGCGCGCATCGGCGAGCCACTCCCTGACCTGGGCGACGGCGGCATCGGCCTCCGTCGCGAGGGCGCGCTCATGCATGGTGTCCGGGGTCATACCGGCGAGTGTGAGGCCAATCCGGATGCAGCACCAGCGCGGAAAACTGCGCGATATTCCACAGCGATGCTTAACTAAAGAGATGTACGACGTGACCCAGCTGCGAACCCTCCGCGAGTTCGCGGTGCGCGGGACCCTTCAAGAGACGGCGCAGTCGCTCGGGTACACGTCGTCGGCGGTGTCCCAGCAGCTCGCCGCCCTGGCCAGGGACGCGGGCACTCCGCTCACGCGCCGCGTCGGGCGCCGGCTCGTGCTGACCTCTGCGGGGGCAGCGCTCGCCCACGGCGCCGAGGAGGTCCTCGCTGCCCTCGAGCGTGCGCGCTCCGACGTGGCCGCGACGCTGGGGAGCCCCCACGGCACCGTGAGGCTCGCCATCTTCCAGTCCGCAGCGCTCGCGCTGGTGCCCCGCACGCTGACCCTGGTGGGCGAGGCCGCCCCCGAGGTGCGGGTCGAGATCACCCAGGCGGAGCCCGCTCAGGCGCTCGAGGACACGTGGGCGCGCCAGTACGACCTCGTGGTCGCCGAGGAGTACCCGCACCACAGCGCTCCGCACCACGCGGAACTGGTGCGCGAGACCCTCGTGAGCGACGAGATCTCCCTTGCCTCGTGCGCGGACAGTCCCGTACGGTCGCTGGCCGATGCCGCCGACCTCGCGTGGGTCATGGAGCCCCAGGGAGCCGCGTCCCGCCACTTCGCCGAACAGGCCTGCAGGGTGGCGGGCTTCGAGCCCGACGTGAGGTTCGAGACGGCCGACCTCCAGTCGCACCTCGCCCTCGTCACCGCCGGCCACGCCGTGGCCCTCATGCCGGGGCTCATGACGGGCACCGCCCCCGGCTCGGTGTCCCTGGCCGGGCTCCACGCGCCCGCCCACCGCACGGTGTTCGCCGCGCTGCGCGGGTCGTCGCGTCAGGACCCCGCGGTCACCGTGGTGCTGGAGGCGTTGCGGCGCGGCGCGCGGGATCTGCGGGCAGGGACCTGACAAGTGCGGTGCCGCCGGCCGCCGCCGCCGGCATCATCGCGACGACGCCGCCGGGGATGAGGAAGCTCGCGAAGACGGCCGCCCCGAACCCGATGGCGCGTGCCCGGTGTCCCCTCAGCGCCTCGCGACGCTGCGCGAGCGAGACGATGCCGCGGCGGCTCAAGGGATATGCCGTCAGCTCGAGCGCGAGCAGCCACCCGCCGAGCGTGGCCGAGACGATGAACGCGGCCACCGTGCCCACCACGGGGATGAGCCCAATGGCAAAGGCGAGGACGCCCACCGGGATCGTGAGGAGCAGGAGGCGCGCCCACTCCGCGACGCCACGCACAGCAGCGCGCCACCACGGCTCGGGGTCCTCGGCGTCGAGGGTCGGGTCGTGGGCGTCGAGTTCGCGGGAGATGCGCTCGAAGAAGGGCTGACCCACCAGCAGCGCGAGTGCGGTGAAGGTGTAGATGGAGATCAGCGCGGCAGCGCCGATCACCGCGACAGCCACCACGGTGCGCAGCAGGCCGTGAGGCCACGACCCGTCTTGGAATGCCAGGCCCGCCACCCAGTCCCCCGCGGGGAACGCCGCCACGAAGGCCGCCACCACGAGCACGCCGAGCACGAGCGCCGCGATCATGGCGGGCAGGAGTCCCCACGCCATGGTGCGCGGGGCGGTGCGCCACGTCCCGACGCCGCGCACCAGCATCCTCACGCCGACCCCGGCCTCCTTGACGGCCGAGCCTGCCGTGGCGATCGGCTTCACCGGGGACGGAACTCGCATGCCGCGATGCTAGCGGCGCGGGGCCCGGACGACCGGAGGCATCGGCCCTATCCTGGCGCGACACCACCGCCGCTACGGAAAGGCGACCGCATGACCGACGTGCTGCTGACCGACGCCCGCCTGCCTGGATCCGACACCGTCACCCGGCTGTACCTGTGCGACGGCGTCATTGCCGACGCCTCCCAGGCGCCGGCGAGCGCCCAGCGGGTGTCGCTCGAGGGGCGCTGGGTCATGCCGGGGCTGTGGGACCAGCACGTGCACTTCACCCAGTGGGCGATCGTGCGCAGGCGGCTCGACCTGTCGAGCGCCACGAGCGCCGCCTTCGCCGCGCAGATCGTGGCCGCACGGCTGCTCGCCGAGCTCGACGTCCCGGAACCGCTCATCGGGAATGGTTACCGCGACGCCCTGTGGGAGGACGAACCGACGGCGGAACTTCTCGACGCCGTCTCCCCCGAGCGCCCTGTCATCCTGCTGTCGGGAGACCTGCATGCCGTGTGGGTGAACACGGCGGCGCGGTACCGCTACGGGCTTCCCCACGCGGGCGTGCTGCGCGAGGGCGATGCCTTCGGCCTCCAGATGCGCCTGGACCAGGAGGCTCCCGGCGACGAGGACGTCGCCATCTCGGAGGCCGCGGCGGAGGCGGCCGCGCTCGGCATCGTCGGCATCGTCGACCTAGAGATGGCCCGCAACCTGCACGGCTGGACGCGCCGCATGACGCACGGCCTGCAGGCGTTCCGGGTGCGCTCGGGCTTCTACCCTGACGAGTTCGACGAGCGGCTCGACATGGGGCTTCGCGGAGGAGACGTCATCCCCGACACCGAGGGGATGCTCACCGTCGGGCCGCTCAAGATCATCACCGATGGCTCGCTCAACACCCGCACGGCGTACTGCCACGAGCCGTACGCGACGGGAGGCCACGGGGTCCTGACGTTCACCCCCGAGGCGACCACCGGCCTGCTGGCCCGCGCCGTAGCCGAGGGCTTCGACGTGGCGGTCCACGCCATCGGCGACGCTGCCGTCACGCACGCGCTCGACTCGTTCGCCACGACGGGCGCCCGCGGGACCATCGAGCACGCGCAGCTGGTGAGGGACGAGGACCTCGCGCGGTTCGCAGCCCTCGGGGTGACCGCCTCGATGCAGCCCGAGCACCTGTGGGACGACCGCGACGCGAGCGAGAAGATCTGGCCGGGGCGCACGGGCCGCTCGTTCCCCTTCGCCGGCCTGCGCGACGCCGGCGCGAGGATCGTGCTCGGCTCCGACGCCCCCGTGTCGCCGCTCAACCCGTGGCGCGCGATCGCCGCGGCGGAGCACCGCAGCGCCGACGAACGCGAGCCGTGGCACCCCGAGCAGTCGCTCACCCGTGCCCAGGCGCTCGCGGCATCGACCGACGGGCGGTCCCTCGCCGCGGGTGAACCCGCGGACGTGGTGGCCCTGGACCGCGACCCGCTGACGTGCCCGACCGACGAGCTTCTCGACATGCCCGTCGCCGCGACCCTCGTGGGCGGCCGCTTCACGCACTGGGCGATCTGAGGCCCCCTCCCAGACATACGGCAGCCGATGCGGGTGCGAGTGCCGCACGCCGCATCGGCCATCCGAATGCCTGCCCCGGGTCAGTCCAGGAGCGTCGCGCTCTCGAGCGAGATCTGCACGCCGGCGAGCGCCTTCGACACCGGGCAGTTCTCCTTGGCGTCCTCGGCGACCTCGCCGAATCCGACCTGGTCAAGGCCGGGAACCGACGCCTTCACGGTCAGCACCGACTGGGTGACGCCCTCGCCGGGAACGAAGGTCACCTCCGCCTCGACAGAGATCTCGGTGGGCGGGGTGCCCTTCTCGCCCAGCGCGTTCGACAGCGCCATCGCGTAGCACGACGCGTGGGCGGCGGCCAGGAGCTCCTCTGGGGTGGTCGTCGTGGCCGAGCCCTCCGACCGCGCCTTCCAGTTCACGCCGACGGTGGCGACTCCCGAGGCGAGCGCGGTGGTTCCCGAGCCCTCCGTGAGCGAGCCCTTCCAGACCGTCGATGCCTTGCTGTGCACTGCCATGGTGCCTCCCTGAGGTTCGTGCGCGACGGGATCTCCGTCGCCCAGACCAGTCAAGCATGCGCGGCATACTGGCGCCATGACGATTACCGAGGCCGTGCGCGGACCCGTCCCTCACTCCCCCGGCGCCCCCGTCGTGGTCATGCTCCACGGGTATGGATCGCACGAGCGTGACCTCGCGGGGCTTTCCCCGTGGCTGCCGGACGGCACGCCGTGGGTAGCGTTGCGCGCGCCCGGATCGACCGGCTTCGGAGGGTTCGAGTGGTACCCGATCGCGCTTCCCGACGAGCCCACTGGCGAGGGATCGCAGGCGGCGGTCGCGGACATCTGGGAGTGGGTCGACCGCGAGCTCGGTCCCGACGCCTCGGTGATCCCGCTCGGCTTCTCGCAGGGCGGCATGATGGCGATCGAGATGCTGCGGTCACGCCCCGCGCGCGTGCGGGCGACGGTGATGCTGGCCGGCTTCGTGACCGAGGCGGGCGCCGCCGCCGATGCGGCGGTGGCCGCCGACCGCCCGCGGGTGTTCTGGGGCCGAGGCCTCAGCGACCAGGTGATCTGGAAGGCAGCAGTGGAGCGCACCGACCGGTGGCTGACGGCGCACACGCGCCTCACCCGGCGTGAATACCCAGGGCTCGCACACGGCGTCGATGCCGCCGAAATGGAGGACGTGCGGACGTTCCTGCGTGAGGTGCTGTCTGGCGATTGACCGACAGCGCCGATGCCAGACCCCTCTGATCCACTGGAGTCATGACCGCGGACGCGTCCACGACGACCGGCGAGGAGCAACGCCGGTCCCTGTGGCGCGACCGGGCTCTGCGCACGCACGAGTCGACCACCACGCTGCGAGTGGGGCATGTGGAGGCACTGCCCGAGGCCGACATGCTCGCGTAGGGCGAGGCCGTCGGCGAATTGTTCCGGCGGGTGGAACACATGATGGCCGTCGTGGCAATCGTCGAGGAGCGGCGGTCAGGGGTCGAGGATGGCGCGCGCGGGCTCAGCAGGCGCCGCGGCTTCGGCAACGCACGAGGACTCGTGGCCTCGCAGACGGGCGGCACCACCTGGGACGCCTCCCGCCTCATCGAGGCCGGGCGCGCGCTCGCTGAGGCGGAGGAGGCCGAAGCGACATTGCGCATCGAGGCACAGGCTGAGGTGCCCGTGGCGGAGCTGCAGGCGAGGCAGGACGATGACGCTCACGGTGGCGGCGAAGTCCTGCACGGCGACGGCACGCTGGACGGCGGCGAGGGCACTTTGCTGGACAACTCGCCGCCCGGATCCACACTCCCGTCCCCTGCCCCTCGGGAATCAGCTGCGCCTCGGCCGCCCGCACCCACAGCGCCTCTCTTCCCCGAAGTATCCGGGGCATTTACGCGAGGCGAGATCTCGTCTGCAGCCTCTGCGGCGATCACCCGGATGTTGCGGCGCGTCTGGGAGCACTGCGACCACGACGAGGCGCGCAAGGCCGAATGCGCGCTCGTCGCGACCGCACGGCGCGTCAACCACGACTCGCTCACGCGGGCCGTGACGCGCTGGGAGGCGGCTCTCGATCGGGTCCGCGTGGAGCAACGCATGGAGGAGCAGCGGGCGCGGCGCTATTGCGTGATCAAGGAGGAGCACGACGGCATGTTCAGGATCGACGCGCGCCTGGATCCGGAGAACGGCATCGCGCTGTCCACCGTCCTCGACGCGATGGTCGGCGTGCACCTTCGCGTCAAGCGGCGCTCCCAGGACGACGCTCGGCGAGGAATTCCGGTCACGCTAGACGAGAGGTCCCCCGGTCAGGGGCGTGCCGATGCGCTCGGCGACTTCGCGCGCCACCTCCAGGGGTGCGACGTCGACATGCTTCCCCATCCGGCGGCAATGCTCATTGTCCGCGTCGATTACGACCCGCTCACCCGTGCGCTCGGGCGCGAGGGACACCTCGACGGCATGTCAGGCGTCGTGGACGCCTCGACTGCCCGACGGATCGCCGCACGCGCCGGAATCATCCCGCAGATTCTTGGCGGCAGGTCGGTGGTCATCGACGAGGCCCAGAAGCGCTACTTCAGCAAGCGCCAGCGTCGAGTGTTGTTGGAACGCGACCGCGGGTGTGCCAAGTGCGGGGCGCCCCCGTCCTGGTGTGACGCCCACCACATCGTGCATTGGGCCCACGGGGGCCTGACCACGGTGTCGAACGGCGTCATGCTGTGCGTACGCTGCCACCACGACGTCCACCGTCAGAACTGGGAGATCATCGCCACCCAGGACAGTGTGACCTTCATCCCGCTGTCCTCGATCGATCCCGCACGACGTCCGCGGCCCGGCGCACGAAACCTGTACGGAGATCCGGACCAGCTCTTCGAAAGACGAGACCAACCCGTGGACGGCGGTCGAGCGGCGGGCGGCGGTCGAGCGGCAGGTAGCGGACGCGCCACGGATAGCAGGCGCGCGGCCACATGTCGTGCCCGGCCCGCGACCTGTTCCATGCCGGCGCGCGACGAAGCCTGTCCCGATCCTCCACCCGGCGACGGCCACGAGAAAGGGGCTCGCCGTCACACGGCGTCGGCGCTACCGCGTGAGAACACGTGCGAACCGCCCAGACGAGTGACGGCAGCAACTCGGACGACGTCGACTACGACGACTCCTACGACGGCGGCAAGCGATCGAGCAGCCACCGTGTCCCCACCGTCACGGCGCCCGCCGCCTCGACGCGTCGTCGCAACTCGCGGTCCGAGGTCACCACCACCACGCTCGAGCCCGGTGTCGACGCCCCGCCCAAGAATGCGCCGGTCAACGCGCGCACACGATCCACGATGGCGTCATCCCCCGCTCCCGCCGCGGCCACGACCTCAAGGGCGCCTCGACGTTCCTCACCGATGTTTGGCGCAAGCGCGCCGCGGGCCTCGCCCTCGACAACGGCGATCAGCGTCGCCGCGGCCTCCAGCGCGAGCCCCTTGCTCGAGGCGATCGCGAGCGCCTCGTCCCACGGTCCCTGTACGGTCGGGGCCTGCTCGTCGAGGAGGTCGTCGCCCGCCTCCGACCACAAAGCGAGGCGGTGGATCAGCCGTTCGGCGGCACCGCGCCGATCGCGCCACCAGCCATCGGGCACCGACCCCACCACGTTCGCGACATCCACGACCACGGCGATGCGAGGCAGTCCGATGACGGAGCGAAGGAGCTCCCACGCCGCGCCAAAACCCGGATGGAGAGGCAGACTGTCCACCTCGTCGATCGGCACCCAGCGAAGCTCGTGCGACTCGGCATCGGCCGCCCGTGCCTCGAAGGGCGACGTCGCCCTCGCGATCACGGTCGTGTAGCGCCATACGCCACGATCGAGTACCACCGACGCGACCGGCTCCAGCAGCGCCGCCGGCACGTCGGCCTCCTCGGCGGCCTCCCGGCATGCACCCGCGAAGGCGGCCTCGGCCTCGTGCAGGGCCCCGCCCGGGACGCCCCAGGTGTCGCCGTGGTGGCTCCACGAGGCTCGATGCTGCAGCAGGACCCCACGACCGGGATCGTGCACCACGAGCCCCGCCGCGCCGAAGCGGCCCCAGTACCGGGTGCCGTCGGGCGCCACCACCCAGGCATCGCCGGCATCCCGATGCGCCGACAGGCGCGGACCCCGCAGGCTGCGGCTCGTCACCGTGGCGTCGGTGTCGTCATCACCGAGGTGCCCGGCGTGCGCCGTGCCTGAGTCGTCGCTCGTCACGCCGCCAGCCTCGCACACCCCGGCCGCCAGCCGGGGAACGCCGCCCCCGTCAGCGAGGCGCACGTGGGGCGATCGCCTCACCCGCCCGGGGCGGTGCCTGGCCGTCCAGATCCCACGGCAGGCCGGCGGCGAGATAGGGCGACTCGAGATCCTGGCGATGCAGGTGCACCTGCGGCTCGGCCGAGTGCCCCGAGTTGCCGCACGCCGCGATGACCTGTCCCGCAGTGACGGTTGACCCCTGCTGCACGCGCAGCGACCCCCGCCGCAAGTGCGCCAGCACCACGTGCGTACCGTCCTCAAGCCGGATCACCACGTGGTTGCCGAAGACCGCGCGCGGACCCCCGAGCTCCCGCGCCGCTCCTTCGAACAGCATCCACACCCGAGCGAGCCGCGAGGACCGCGATCGATGGTCCCGTGCTCCGTCCGTGACGTGCGCGACCACGCCGTCGGCCGGCGCCAGCACAGGCTGACCGAAGCCGGGGAAGCGTCCGGGACCGAGCAGGGCTCCCGTGCCGTCGGCGAAGCGCGGCCGCTCCACCCCCGTCGGGCTGTAGACCACGGTCATCGCGTACGTTTGCCCCCACGCGTGGGTGCCCAGGCTCGGGCGGCGCGACGACGGGGACGCCACCGCCGTCCACTCGCCCAGCACCGGCGGCGCCAGCGGCACACGGTCGCCGTGCACCCGCGGCGACACGACGGTCGCCAGGAATGCCAGGGCGAACAGGGCAAGACCACCGATGATCGCGAGGTGTCCCGCGTGCATGGTCGGAGGACCCCAGACGCCGGCGATCACCAGCACCAGGCCGGCCACCACGAGGGTCAGCGACAGGTAGATCGCGGGCACACGACAGCGGGCGATGGCGATCGGCATGCGGGCCACCTTAGGCCCCTTCGTTACCTTTCCGAAACCTTTTTGGCCTCTCGTGCGTTGACTCCCTGTCATCGATGTGAGGTGCGCTGCTCCGCACCCGTCGACCAGTGTGATCTCCCCCACGCTCGGCTCGGGACTCCCGTCCCGAAGGCCTGCCTGGGACCGGTCCTAGCCTGGTTGTACCGACGGAGCCGCCCCTCATTCGATTCAGGGCGCAGTCGCTCCGCCTCCACCCGCTGCGCCTCGTCGCCCGCGGATGACACCTCCCCAACCCCCTCCCCACCATGCGTCATTTCCCCCGCCCCCACCGGGCCTTCATCACCACCGTCGCGGTCGTCTGCTTCGGCTCCGGCATGTTCGGCGCCCACACCGCGAACGCCGTCGACAAGCACATCGCCGTCAATGAGGCGCGCGCCGCCGCCAAGGAATTCGAGGAGCGCCGCACTCAGTTGCAGTCCTCCCTCGGGCAGGCCGATGCGGTGGCCGACCAGGCCGCCGAGGTCGACGAGCAAAGCACCATCGCCGAAGAGGCGGCCTCCCTGGAGGAGGCCACCGAGAGCGCCGTGCGCGCAGCAGCGCAGGCAGAGACGGCCGCAGCTAAGGCGGCCGGCACCTCGACCGAGCCCGATGCAGTCGTGGCACCCGTGACCGCGCCTACTGCCGACGAGGTGGCCGCGGCGAGCGAGGCTGCCGAGGCCGGCGCCGACGAAAGCGCCGAGGGTGCTACCAGCGCCACGGAGGACGCCACCGACTCGGACACCACGAACGATGCCGCCGCTACTGAGGAGCCCGCCGCACAGGACGAGTCCGGCGACGTGGCAGACGAGGGCGCCGGCACCACGGGCGACGACGCGGGGAACTCCGATTCCTCCGCCGTCGCCGTCGCCGACGTGCTCGACGTCGACGACGCGGACTACACCGACGCCGACAGCGCCCGCGAGGCGACCGAGAAGCTCGCCGAGGCCACCGCCAAGCTCGAAGAAGCTGCCGCCTCACTCGATACCGAGTCGCAGCGACTCTCCGAGGCCGCCGAGTCCGCCCTGCTGGGCGAGGCCACCATCAATTTTGAATCGCTTGTCGAGGCCGCCAACGGCGACCTCGAAGCGACCTCCGAGATCAAGACGGCGGTCGGCGACAAGATCGCCGACGCCGAGACGCTGACCGCCGTCACCACCGCGCGCGCCAACCTCAAGGCTGCCGCCGGCCTGGTGCTAGAGGCCGACGACAGCGCGACCGCCGTCGAGCGCGTCAATGAGCTCACCGAGTTGCGCACCGCGCTTCACGACGCCGTCCTCGCCGCGCAGGACTCCCATCAGGAGTGGATCGACGCCGAGAACGCTCGGCGTACCGAGGCGAACGCGATTGCGCTCTCCGACTACGAAGATGAGGTCGCGCAGGCCCGCGAGGACTACGCCGCCGCGAACGAGGCCGCGGTCGCGGCCCGCCAGAACGGGTGGTCCGGCCAGCCCACGGGCGTCAGCGGCTCGAACGGCAGGCTCTCCAGCGGCAGCCTGTGCGCCGTGGACTTCGCACCCGGCCACTCCCTGCAGTGCGACGCCGCCGAGGCCCTCGAGGCGGCCGACGCTGACTACTACGCCGAGACCGGATCGCACCTGTCGATGACAGATTCGTACCGGTCGTATGCATCCCAGGTCACCACGCGCGCGAGAAAGGGATCGATGGCCGCTGTCCCCGGAACCTCGAACCACGGGTGGGGCATGGCGGTCGACCTGGACCACGCCTCGGCAACCTGGCTCGCCGCGAACGGAGCCGAGTACGGCTGGGTTCACCCCACCTGGGCGCGCAGCGGCGGATCCAAGCCCGAATGGTGGCACCTGGAGTACGTCGCCACCGAGGTCGGCGCGTTCGAGGCACCCGAGGAGCCCGACCTGCTCGAGCCCGTCGACGATGTGCTCGACGACATCGTCGCCGCGCTGGAAACCGACGACTCCACCACCTCCACCGCCGCCTCCGAGGACTCCGAAGGCTGACGCATCGGCCCTGGTCCCACGCCGGTGGTCGCGCGAGCGCCTACCCTTATCCCATGACGACTGACACACCAGCACCGGCCGACGACCTCGCGCCCGACCAGGGACCCACGTTCGCCGACCTCGGACTGGGTGATTCCGTCCTGAGGGCCATCAAGGCGATGGGGTACGAGACCCCGTCCGCGATCCAGGCCGCGACCATCCCCCCGCTGCTCGCGGGCTCGGACGTGATCGGCCTTGCCCAGACCGGTACGGGAAAGACCGCGGCGTTCGCGCTGCCGATCCTGGACCGCCTCACCCCCGGCCGCAAGAAGCCCCAGGCGCTCGTGCTCGCCCCCACCCGTGAGCTCGCGCTCCAGGTGTGCGAGTCCTTCGAGCAGTACGCCAACCACCGCACCGGCGTGCACATCCTCCCGGTGTACGGCGGCCAGGGCTACGGTGTCCAGCTCTCCGCGCTGCGTCGCGGCGTGGACATCGTGGTCGGCACGCCCGGCCGCATCATGGACCACCTCGACAAGGGCACCCTCGACCTGTCCGAGCTCGAGTACCTGGTGCTTGACGAGGCCGACGAGATGCTCAAGATGGGCTTCGCCGAGGACGTTGAGACCATCCTTGCCTCGACGCCCGAGGACAAGCAGGTGGCCCTGTTCTCCGCCACCATGCCGGCGCAGATCCGTCGCCTGTCGCAGAAGTACCTGCGCGACCCGCAGGAGATCACGGTCAAGCGCAAGACCGCGACCTCGGCGTCGATCACGCAGCGCTACCTCGTGGTGGCGTACCAGCAGAAGATGGACGCCCTCACCCGCATCCTCGAGGTCGAGAACTTCGATGCGATGATCGTCTTCACGCGCACCAAGAACGAGACCGAGACTGTCGCCGAGCGCCTGCGTGCGCGCGGCTACGCGGCCGCCGCCATCAACGGCGATGTGGTCCAGGCCCAGCGCGAGAAGACCATTCAGCAGCTGAAGGACGGCAAGCTCGACATCGTGGTCGCCACGGATGTCGCGGCGCGTGGCCTCGACGTGGAGCGCATCAGCCACGTCGTCAACTACGACCTTCCGATCGACAACGAGTCGTACGTCCACCGCGTGGGCCGCACCGGCCGTGCGGGCCGCACGGGTGACGCGATCGCCTTCGTGACCCCGCGCGAGCGCGGCCGCCTGTCCTCGATCGAGAAGTCGACCAAGCAGCCCATCACGCCGATGCCGCTGCCCAGCGCCGAGGACGTCAACGCGACCCGCCTCACGCGCTTCGACGCGTCGATCACCGCAGCGCTGGAGCAGCGCGACCGCATCGACCGCTTCCGCGACATCATCGCCCACTACGTCGAGCACCACGACGTGCCGGAGGCCGATGTCGCGGCCGCTCTCGCCGTCGTCAGCCAGGGCGAGACTCCCCTGCTGCTCGACCCGGCGGACGACCGCTCGTCGGTGGGCTTCCAGGACCGCAAGCGTCGCGAGCGTGACGGGGACCGCGACGGCGGCCGTCCCGACCGCGGTCCCCGCCCGTCCGGCGACCGCGTCACCTACCGCATCTCGGTGGGCAAGCGACAGCACGTCGAGCCTCGTCAGATCGTGGGCGCGATCGCGAACGAGGGGGGTCTCGACCGCTCCGCGTTCGGACGCATCACCATCAAGCCCGACTTCTCGCTCGTCGAGCTTCCGGCCGATCTCCCGCAGGACGCCCTGCGCGCGCTTGAGCGCACGCGTATCTCCGGCCAGCTCATCGAGCTTCAGCTGGACCGCGGCCCCGGCTCGTTCAAAAAGCGCGACGGCGGCCGTGACGACCGCGGATTCCGCGACCGCGGCCCGCGCGACGGCGGCCGTGACGATCGCCGCGACGGCGGCAACCGCTACGACAGGCCGCGCTCGGGTGGCGGCCGCTCGTACCGCGACGACTCGCAAGGCGGTAAGCCGTTCCGCAAGCCGCGCCACAAGTAGCACCGCGATACGACTCGACGGCCGCCCCGGCAATCGCCGGGGCGGCCGTCGTCGTCTCGGTGACCGGGTCAGACCTCGGTGAGGGCGAGGCCGTCGATCTCGCGCGTCTCCCACACGTCGAAAGGGTCGTCCGCGACGGCCGCTCGGGCGAGCGGCGCGAGGCGCTCGAAGGCGTTGCGGTCCGTGAAGACCGCGAGCCCCACGAGCCTGTCGGATCCCGCATCGGCCAGCGTGGAGACGCTCACCAGCCCCTCGCGGCCACGTAGCGCGTCGCCGTAGCGATGCATCGACTCGATGAGCGCCTCACGGTGCTCGGGATGCGGATGGTGGATGGACATGAGCGTGAACATGCCCTCACGCTACGGCGCGGCGGCTCGCGCCGCTTAGCGGCGCTTACCGGCCCCCGCGTCCCCCGAATACCGTGCCGATCAGGGGGATCACCGAGAGGACCATGAGCGTGGTGCCCAGCCCGGGCGAGGCCGCGTGCACGAGGGCTCCCGCGAGCAGCACCGCCGCGAAGATCAGCCCGCTGACCAGGCGCGAGGCCGTGCGTTCAAGGCGCAGCACGATCCCCTCGAGCCGCGGCGCCGAGACCGGCAGGTCACCCGCCTCCAGCTGGGAAAGGATGCCGTCGAGCCTGCGCGGCAGGCCCCACGCGAACCGCACGATCTCGACCGCCTCGCGACCTGCATCGGCCGCAAACGACTTCGTCTCGTCCCGCAGCAGCTGCTGCGCATACGGCTCCACCGTGTCCCACACGTTGTAGGCGGGGTCGAGCGCCGTCGACACCCCCGAGGTCAGGGACAGCGCCCTGATGATGAGGAGGAAGTCCTCCGGCATCTGGAAGGGAAGGTCGAGGACGAGGTCGCCGAACTCGGCGGCGAACGCGCGGAACTCGCGAGGGTCGACCTCCTTGAGCTCCGCGAAGCCCATGCCACCGAAGCGCCCGAAGAGGCTCGATAGCGCCTTTTCGAGCTCCTTGGTGTCCGCCGTCGGCAGCAGCACGCCGGCGGTGTTCATCGCCTTGACGAGCCCGGCGCCGTCGCGCGCGGCGACCGCGATGACCAGAGAGCGCAGCGCGGCGCGCAGGTTGGCGGGGACCTCGCCCATCATGCCGAAGTCGACGATGGTGAGCCGCCAGCCCTGCTCCACGGAATCATCGGGCGTGACGAAGAGGTTGCCCGGGTGCGGATCGGCGTGGAAGTAGCCGTGCACAAAGAACTGGTCGAGCATGACCTCGGCGAACACCCGCGCCACGGCGGCGGGGGCGATCTCGGCCTCCCTGAGCGCGGCGTGGTCGGTGATCTTGATAGCGGACACGTCCTCGAGGACCAGCACCCTTCGCGAGGTGCGCTCCCACACCACGCGGGGCACGTGAACGCGCGGGTCCTCGGAGAACAGTTCCGCGAAGCGCTCGGAGGCGGCGGCCTCGTGGAGGTAGTCCACCTCCTCGCGGCTCACGGCCGCGAACTCCTCGATGAGCGCGGGCATGTCGACGCGGGTGCGCACGCCGCGCACCTTCATGAGCCAGCGCGCGACGCGCCTGAGCGCCGCCAGGTCAACGTCCACGATGGCGCCGATGCCGGGGCGCTGGATCTTGACGACCACCTCGGCGAAGCCGGCGACGGCGGCATCGGCCTCGCGCAGGCGCGCCCGATGCACCTGGCCCAGCGAGGCGGCGGCGACGGGGTCGGGGTCGATGGACTCGAGCGCCTCGGCGAGCGGCCGTCCGAGCTCGGACTCGGCCAGTTCACGCAATTGAGTGAACGGAACGGCAGGCACCTCGTCCTGCAGCCCCTCGAGTTCCTTCGTGATCTCCGGCGGCAGCACGTCGAGCCGCGAGGACATGAACTGCCCCAGCTTGATCATGAGCCCGCCGAGCTCGACGGCGAGGCCACGGAATCGGCGGGCGAAGGCCTGCATCCGGTCCGCGCGCGTGCGTTCGGCGATGCGTCCGAGGCCCACGAACGGCAGGGCGATCTCGTACCACCACTGCACCGCGAACTGCCACGCGGCGAAGCGAAGAATGCGTCGGTAACGGGCACGGTCCAGCCGGGTGTCGGGCATCGCCTCTCCTCGATCCCGACCGGGCCGCGGACCTCCCGTCAGTCCTCCGCCAGGATCGTGTAGATCTTACGTCGCGCGTCGTTCAGGACCTCCGCAGCACGCTCCTGCTGATCGGACGATCCCGAACGCACTACCTGGGCCACCGCCTGCGCCAGCTCGGCGCCCGCCTTGGGAGCGCCGCCGAACCGCGGGCCGTCACCCTCGGGTTCACTCCAGGGGGCCGATGCGGCGGCCGCCTCGGCCTCCGCCTTGCCCTCCTCGGTGAGGGAATACACCTTGCGGTCGGCGGTGGTCTCGGCGTGGACAAGACCCTCGTCGGCGAGCAACTGCAGCGTCGGGTAGACCGATCCGGCCGAGGGCTTCCACCGGCCGTCCGTGCGCTCGGTGATCTCGCGGATCACCTGGTAGCCGTGCATCGGCTCCTCGTGCAGCAGTGCCAGCACGGCGGCGCGGACGTCTCCCCTGCCCATCCTGGTACCAACGCGCTTGTCGAACTGGCCGCGCAGCTGCTCCATCGCGTCCCACATGGCGTCGCCCGCCTGCGAGGGGCTGAAGCCGCCGTGACGTGACCATTGCTGTGAACCCATGATGACCTCCGAGCGATAGCGAACGATATATCGCTATCAGAACACGCCGGGGCGCCCCGCGCAAGGGGCATGTCGCCGGCGCGTGTCAGGATGGCCGCGACGGTTCACCGACGAACCACGGGAGGTTTCATGCCTGACGGCATCCGTCTGGACATCGACGGGCCCCTCGCCCGCATCACGCTCGACCGGCCCGCGCGCCTCAACGCCCTGGACTTCGCCATGGGCGGCGCCTATCGCGACGCGTGCGTGACCGCCACCTCCACGCCAAGCGTCGCGGCGATCATCCTCTGCGCCGAGGGCCCGGCCTTCTGCGCTGGCGGCGACGTGCTCGCCATGGCCTCGTCCGGCGCCACCGGAGCGGAGGTCACCGCCGCCGCGCACGTGATCCACGAGGGCATCCGCGCGCTGACGTCGAGCGCCATCCCGGTGGTCGCCGCGGCACGCGGCGCGGTCGCCGGCGGGGGCATCGGCCTCCTGCTCGCGGCTGATGCCGTGGTCGCCTCCCCCACGCTGCGCGTCGCCGGGCGCTACGTAGACGTGGGCCTCACCCCCGACCTCGGCGTCAGCACGCTTCTCGCCCGCGCCGTGGGCGAGCGACGCGCGCTCGCCATCCTCACGCTCGGCCGTGAGCTCGATGCCGAGACGGCGCTGGCGTGGGGAATGGTCGACGAGGTGAACGTCGAGCCCGAGGCCCGTGCCGAGGGGATCGCCCGTTCCTGGGCCGAGGGCGCGAGCGCTGCCTTCGGGCACGCCAAACGGCTGGTGCGCGCCTCCTCGCAGCGGTCTTTCGCGGAGAGCCTCGACGACGAGGCGGCGACCATCGGCGCCGCCTTCGACACTGACGAGGCGCGCCGGCGCATCGGCGCCTTCGCCGCGGCCAGCGCGGCACGGGAGGCGGGACGATGACCGCCTCCACCCTCGCCGGTCGAACCCTGCTGATGTCGGGAGGAAGCCGCGGCATCGGCCTCGCCATCGCGCTGCGCGCCGCACGGGACGGCGCCAACGTCGCCTTCCTCGCCAAGACCGACACCCCTCACCCGCGCCTCGAGGGAACCATCCATACGGCGGCCGATGCCGTCGAGGAGGCCGGCGGGCACGCGCTCGCTGTCGTGGGAGACGTGCGCAGCGACGAGGACATCGCGCGCGCAGTCGGCGCGACCGTCGACGCCTTCGGCGGCATCGACATCGTCGTCAACAATGCGAGCGTGATCGACCTGTCGAGGAGCCCCGAGCTCGCGGCCAAGAAGTACGACCTGATGCAGGACGTGAACGTGCGCGGCACCTTTATGCTGTCCCGCGCCGCGCTCCCTCACCTCGCGGCGGCGGCCTCGCCCCGCATCCTGTCGCTCTCCCCGCCGCTCAATCCCAGCCCCCAGTGGCTCCGGGCCCATACCGGGTACACGCTCGCCAAGTTCGGCATGACCATGGCGACACTCGGGCTCGCAGCCGAGGTCGAGGCGCACGGCGGCGCCGCCTGCACCCTGTGGCCGCGCACCACGATCGCGACGGCGGCGGTGCGCAACGTCATCGGCGGGGACGCACTCATGAAGGTGAGCAGGACGCCCCAGATCTACGCCGACGCCGCGTACGAGGTGCTGACAGCCGACCCCGAGACGGTGACCGGCCGCAGCCTCATCGTCGAGGACATGCTCGCGGACGCGGGCGTCACGGACCTGTCGGGTTACGCGGCGGTGCCGGGGACACCGGACGAGGCGATGTATCCGGACATCTTCCTGGACTGATCGGGTCCGTCGGGAATGCCGCCGCGCCGCGGCGCGGTTCCTTACCCATGACGCCCACCGACGCCGACGCGCCCAGCACCCCGACGGGCTCCGAGCCCTGGCTTCGCGCCGTGCCGCGCGCCGATGGCGAGGCGCCGCTGGTGCTCGTGCTGGGGGCGACCGGGTACATCGGCGGCCGTCTGGTGCCGCGGCTCCTGGAGGCGGGCTACCGGGTCAGGGTGCTCACGCGCTCGGCAAGGCGCGTCGCCGCGCTGCCGTGGGCCGACCGCGTCGAGGCTGTCGAGGGCGACGCGACGGACGACGCCGCCATTGCAAAGGCCATGGTGGGGGTGGACGTGGTCCATCACCTCATCCACTCGATGTCCGCCGCCCGCGACTACGGGCGCATCGACCGAGGCATCGCCCTGTCGGTCGCCACCCATGCCTCCGCGCAAGGCGTGGGCCGCATCGTGTACCTGAGTGGTCTGCACCCCGACGGCGTCGACCTGTCTCCCCACCTCGCCTCCCGCAAGGAGGTGGGAGACATCCTCCTGGCATCGGCCACCCCGACCCTTGTCCTCCAGGCCGGCGTGGTCATCGGTGCAGGATCGGCCTCCTTCGAGATGGTCCGCCACCTCACCGAGGTGCTCCCCTTCATGCCCGCTCCGAAATGGGTGATGAACCGCATCCAGCCCATCGCGGTGCGCGACGTCCTGCACTACCTCCTGGGCGCCGCCCGTGTGGGCGGCGACGACAACACCGCCGTCGACATCGGCGGACCCGACGTGCTGCGCTACGCCGACATGATGAACCGCTACGCCGCCATCGCGGGGCTTCCCCGACGTCGCGTGCTGCCGCTGCCGGTCCTCACGCCGCGGCTCGCCTCGCACTGGGTGGGGCTCGTCACGCCGGTGCCGCGCAGGATCGCCAGTCCGCTCGTGGAGTCGCTGCTTCACTCGTGCGTCGTCAAGGACAGGGCGATCGACGCGATCATCTCTCCCCCGCCCGACGGGTTGACCGGCTACGACGAGGCGGTGCGGTGGGCGCTGGGGCGGCTCGAGCTCGACGCCGTCGAGACCAGCTGGCAGGACGCGTCCGTGCGCGGAGTGCCGAGCGACCCGCTGCCGAGCGACCCGGACTGGGCGGGACGAACCGTCTTCACCGACGAACGCCACCGGGACACGAGCGCCGATGCCGGGGCCGTGTGGGCGGTGGTCGAGCAGATCGGCGGCGCGACCGGCTGGTATTCGGCGTCGGCGCTGTGGGCCGCCCGTGGCTTCATGGACCGCATCGCCGGCGGCGTGGGGCTGCGACGCGGTCGCCGCACGCTCAGCCACGTGCGCGTGGGAGACGCGATCGACCTGTGGCGCGTGGAGCGAGTGGAGCCCGGCAGGGTGTTGCTGCTGCGCGCGGAGATGCGTGTCCCGGGCCGCGCGTGGCTGGAGCTCGCGGTCGAGCCCGCAGCCACGGGCGCGGTGTATCGACAGCGGGCAGTGTTCTTCCCCCGCGGCCTCACCGGCAGGCTCTACTGGCTCGCGATGCTGCCCTTTCACGGGCTTATCTTCACGGGAATGGTCAACCGCATTGTCGGCCTTGCCGAGCACCCGAGGAGCGGACGGGTGTGACCAAGATCACGCGACACTCTGGTCAAAGCGCCCATCCCCGCCTAAGATTTTTCGGGGCCGCGAATCGTCGCCCCCACCAACGCTGAGGTTCACCATTCATGTCATCCCCTGAGATCGGGGTCGGCGGCGCCATGCCCGCCGCCACGCCCGACACGTCCGCACGCGCCGACGAGGCGACCCCGCACGAGAACCCCCTCGACGTCCTGGCGATGGCGCCCGAGCACGAGGTGACGGCCGATGCCCCCGCCCCTCCGCGTCGCAGGCGACGCCAGTGGGGCGCCGAGCGTCCGCGTCCGCCGCTGCCCGCGATCGAGCCGGCCGCGAGCACCGCGGCGACCTGGCTGGGCGGCTTCGCCATCGTCGCCACGGTGGTGATGTTCGCCGCCTACCTCGCGATCACGATCGTGTCGCAGATCCTCGACGAGGGCTTCATGGGAAGCGCCTTCGTGTGGCAGGCCATCGCGTACGTCATCGTGATGGGCTTCCTCATCTTTTCCACGTTCTCGTACCTGCTGGCGCGCCAGGGGGCGCTGTACCGCTCGCGCGAGCACGTGCGCACCCCGCGCGCCGAGATCGACGCCTTCTTCGCCGTGTCGCGGCCCACGCTCACCGCCCTCGTGCCGTCCTACGCCGAGGACCCGAGCGTCGTGAGGGCGACCGCCCTGTCTGCCGCGCTTCAGGAGTACCCGGGCATGCGCGTCGTGGTCCTGCTCGATGACCCGCCGCACCCGTCCGAGCCTGCCGCCGCCGCGAGCCTCGATGCGTGCCGCGCCGTGCCCGGCGAGATTCAGGACCTGCTTGCCGTGCCCCACGCACGCTTCGTCGAGTCGCTTGAGGCTCACGAGGCCGCCGCGCTTGAGGACGGCGCGAGCAGCCCCGATGCCGTGCGCTCGCTCGGCCGCGACTTCCGGTGGGCGGCTCAGTGGCTGCGCGAGCAGCAGGAAGGCTACGTCCGGGCGAACAACGCCGACGACTTCGTCGCGGACGAGGTGCTCGGCGGCCTTGCCGACGACATGGAGACCACGGCGCAGGCGCTCTTCGCGTCGCTTGACGCGGGGGCCGCGCTGCCGGCCGCGCGCCTCAGCCAGCTGTGCCGTCGCCTCGTGTGGACCTTCGAGGCCCAGGTGTCCTCGTTCGAGCGCAAGGCCTACGCGAACCTCCCGCACGACGCGAACAAGGCGATGAACCTCAACGCCTACCTGGGCCTCATGGGTCACCGGGTGCGCCGCGTGGAGACGCGCTCCGGCCCCATGCTGCGCATCACCGATACCGAGGACGGCCTGCTGGTCCCCGACAGCGACTACGTCCTGACGCTCGACGCTGACAGCGTCATCCTGCGCGAGTACTGCCTGCGCCTGGTGCACCACCTCGAGATGCCCGGCAACGAGCGCATCGCCGTGATCCAGACCCCGTACTCCGCCTTCCGCGGCGCGACCACGCGACTGGAGCGCATCGCCGCCGCGACGACCGACATCCAGCACATGCTTCACCAGGGGCTCACGCACTTCGACGCCACCTTCTGGGTGGGCGCCAACGCTGTGATCCGTAAGTCGGCGCTCAACGACATCGTCGAGGTGTCCTACGTGGGCGGCCAGGAGGTGCGCCGCTACGTCCAGGACCGCACCGTCATCGAGGACACCGAGTCGAGCATCGACCTGGTCGCCCACGGGTGGAGCCTCTACAACTACCCCGAGCGGCTCAGCTACAGCGCCACTCCCCCGGACTTCGGAGCCCTCGCCGTCCAGCGCGCCCGCTGGGCCAACGGCGGCCTGCTGATCGCCCCCAAGTTCCGCCGCCTGGTGCGCGCGCGCAAGAAGGAGGGCAACCGCATTCGCCGCTCCTCGATCATCCTGCGTGTCAACTACATGGCGTCGATCTCGTGGGCGAGCTTCGGGCTCGTGCTACTGCTGACCTACCCCTTCGACGACCGCCTGCTGAGCCCCATCATCGTCGCCGCTGCCCTGCCGTACTTCCTGGCGATGTCGCACGACTTCCACCGCATGGGCTACAAGCGCACCGACGTGTTCCGCGTCTACGCGTTCAACCTCATCCTGCTCGCCGTCAACTTGGGTGGCACACTCAAGTCGCTGCAGCAGGCCGCAGCCAAGTCGAAGATCTCGTTCGCCCGCACGCCCAAGGTCGCGAACCGCACCGCGGCGCCCGCGCTGTACGTGATCGCCGCCTACGCGATCGCCCTGTGGTCGTTCTACAGCCTGGCCAACGACATCCGTCTCGAGAACTGGTACCACGCCACGTTTGCCGCCTTCAACGGTGTGCTCACCACGTACGCGATCGGCGCGTTCATCGGCTTCCGCAACTCGATCGTCGACATGGTGCTGGGCGCAGTCCACTGGGTCCAGGTGCCCCGCAAGCCGCGTCCCTCCACCGAGGAGCGCACGGCGGCCGATGCCTGGGAATCGGTGTTGTACTTCGGCCCCGATCACGACCCGACCTCCGACACGCCCCCGCCGGTCGCCGTGTCCACGACCACCCGTCCCCGCTACGGCGACACGCGCGCCCGCCAGCGCGACTGAGCCGCAGGAGCCACGCATGACCTCCACCACCCGTGCCGCGCGCACCACCCGTGTGTCCAAGACGCGCCTCCTCATCCTGCTCGTCGTCGTCGGCGCGCTGGGCTGGTTCGGCTTCCGTGCCGTGTCCGCCGCGGCGACCGGCCCCGTCGTCCCGGGACCGTCGACGTTCAGCGCCTACGTCGACGTGACGGCCACCCCCGCCTCGACCTTCGAGACGCCCACCGGTGCGGCGCAGTCCCAGGTGACGCTGTCCTTCATCGTGTCCGACCCCTCCGACGCCTGCACCCCCAGCTGGGGCGGCTACTACTCGCTCGACGAAGCGAACGAGGCGCTCGACCTCGACCGGCGCATCGTCCAGCTGGAGTCCGTCGGGGGCCACGCCCGTGTCTCGTTCGGGGGCCAGGCCAACTCGTCGCTCGCAGTCGGATGCACGGACGACGAGGCGCTGCTGGGCGCCTACCGCGACGTGGTGGAGCGCTACGACCTCGACACGATCGACCTCGATGTCGAGGGCGCCGCGCTCGACGACACCGCGAGCATCGACCGGCGGGCCACCGCCATCGCCTCGCTCCAGGCGGAGCGCGCCGACGACTCCCCGCTCGCGGTGTGGCTGACCCTTCCCGTCGACGAAAACGGGCTGACCGACGCCGGCGAGGACGTGGTGCGCCGCACGCTCGCCGCGGGTGTGGACCTCGCCGGGGTCAACGGCATGACCATGAACTTCGGCGCCGACACGGCGACCACCGCGCAGTCAGAGCTCGTCGAGTCCGCGGCGGTCGCCCTGCAGGCCCAGGTCGACTCCCTGTATGCCGCGGCCGGCACGTCGCTGGGTGAGGCTGCCGCATGGGGCCGCGTGGGACTAACCGTCATGGTCGGTCAGAACGACGTCTCCTCGGAGCGCTTCACACTCGACGATGCGACCGCCGTCAACCAGTTCGCGCTGGATCACGGCGTGGGACTCGTGGCGATGTGGTCGCTCAACCGTGACGCCACCTGCACCTCCCCGCTGCCGACGGTGACGACAGTGGTGCAGACGTCCTGCAGCGGCATCGACCAGGAGGGCGTGTCGTTCGCCGACACCCTCGCCAAGGACCTGCCGTCGGCGGCAGCGCTCGCCGATTCCTCGGCCGAGCCCTCGATCCAGTCAAGTTCCGAGGCATCGGCCGATGCCGGCTCGCAGACCGACGACCCCGCCACGAGCCCGTACCCCATCTGGGACGCGCTGGGCGTCTACCCGGCCGGTACCAAGATCGTGTGGCACCGCCAGGTGTACGAGGCGCGGTACTGGACCACCGGAGTCGCTCCCGGCTCCGCCGGCGCCGACGGCGAGGACCCGTGGACGCTGGTGGGCCCGGTGCTCCCCGGCGAGACGCCGGCTCCCCTGCCGACAGTGCCCGCGGGCACCTATCCCGACTGGGACGAGGACGAGGCGTACTCGTCGGGCGACCGCGTCCAGGTGGACGGCGTTCCCTACGAGGCGAAGTGGTGGAGCCAGGGCACCGAGCCCGGCGTCACCGTCGAGGGCGGCAGCCCGTGGGTGCTGGTGATCCCGGCTGAATAGACCTTCGCGCTAGCCCAGCAGCGGCAGGACGTGGTGCTCGAGCAGCGGCGCGAGGTCGCCGGGAAGCGGCGCGGCGGGGTCGAGCCAGCGCAGCTCGTCGATCTCCGCCGCGGGGCGGTCCACCTCGACGGCGGCGTGAAGAAACACTGTTCCCTCGACCTGGTGCCCCGGCTCGTTCGCGGCGGGGGCGGTGAAGGTGCCGAGCAACTCGAGGTCCGCGGCCTCGAGCGTGACGTGAATCTCCTCCTGGCATTCGCGCACGGCCGCCTGGGCGGCGCTCTCGCCGGCCTCCGGCTTGCCGCCGGGGAGCATGAAGCGCGAGGTACCGCGCTTGCGGACGGTGAGGATGTGGCCGGCCTCGTCGCGCAGGACGACGGCGCTGACGCGGATGAGGGTGCTGGGGACTGAGTCGGTCATGCCGACCAGGCTACGGGCCCGCGGACCCCGGGAGCGCCTGCTCGACCGGGGTGCCGCGAGGCCCGCGGATGTCCGTCAGGACAGGGGGCGGACCACCTCGGCGCCGGCCTCCTCGACCGCGCTCGCGTGGTCGGCGTCGGTCGTCATGAGGAGGTAGTTGTCGCCCTCGAGGATGGCGGTGGTGGAGTCGGCGGACTCACGGTTCGCGATGTCCTCGGCGAGCGAGTCGGCGTCGGTGTAGATCGCGAGGGTGGACTCGGGGACGGTGTCCCCGTCCACGTCGCAGGTGTACTCCCAGCCGGCGACCACGCCGGCGCCGGCGACACGGCCGCCCGCCCAGGTCTCGCAGCCGGTCGCGGTGCGCACGGAGTCGAGGGTCGAGGACACGAGCGAGGCGTCGAACGACTCGGCGGCCGAGGGCGAGGCGCTGGCGGAGGCCGAGGCGTCGGTGTCGGCGTCAGAGCTGCACGCCGTCAGGAGGGTGGCCGCGGCGATCATGCCGACGGCTGCGGGGATGGAGAAGCGCATGAGGGTTCCTCTGCTCAAGGGATGAAGGTGTCTGGTAGACCCGAAAAGTGTAGTCCCACGGCGGCCCCTCGCGACGTCCGAGGCTAGGCTTCGACGGTGATCCCACCCCGTGAGCAGCTGCTCGAGACGCTGCGCCGCTGGCCCGACGTCGAGGCGCCCGACCTCGTCGCCGTCGACGCGGCGGATCGGCTCATCCTGGACGAGTCGCGCGCGCATCGGGTCTCCGCCGGGCGGGGCGACGTGGTGGTGATCGGCGATGCCTACGGCGCGCTCACCCTGGGCGCCGTTGCCGACGGCGCGACCGGGATCCGCACCCACGTTGACGCCCTGACCGGCGAGCAGGCGCTCGACGCCAACGCCGCGCGCACGGGCCTGGGAGAGTACTACGAGGCGCTGCCTTTGGACGCGTCGCTCGTGAGCGACGCCCGCGTCGTGCTGCTCCGCCTTCCGCGCTCCCTCGACGCGCTGCGCGACATCGCGGGCCTCATCGCCGCCCACGCCGTCCCGGACGTGGTCGTCATCGCCGGCGGCCGCCTGAAGCACATGTCGGTGTCGATGAACGCCGTGCTGTCCGAGCACTTTGGGCGCCTCGACGTGAGCCACGCGCGCCAGAAGTCTCGCGTGCTCATCGCGCGGGAGCCGCACGACGGGCGCGATCCAGTGCCCGCCGCCGCCCGCGTGGCGGGAGTTGAGGTGCGCGCGTTTGGCGGCGCCTTTGCCGGGGCCAAGCTCGACATCGGCACCCGGCTCCTGCTCGACCATCTCCCCGCCGCACCCGCCGGCGGGACCCCTGACGACCCGTACATCGACCTTGCCTGCGGCACCGGCATCGTCGCTGCGTGGATGGCTACGCGGTATCCGGAGGCGTCGGTGTACGCGTCGGATCAGTCGGCGGTCGCGGTGCGCTCCGCGCGGGAGACGATGCTCGCCAATGGCGTCGAGTCCCGCGTCGAGGTCGCGCGCGACGACGCCTTGTCCGCACGACCGTCCGGCAGCGCCTCGCTGATCGCACTCAATCCCCCGTTCCACTCGGGTGCGGCCGTCACGGATCTGCTGGCCCCGCGCCTGTTCGCCGATGCTGCCAGGGTCCTGCGCCCCGGTGGGCAGCTGTGGTGCGTGTGGAATTCGGCGCTTCGGTACCGGCCGGCGCTGGAGAAGGCCGTCGGGGCGACGGAGCAGGTGGCGCGCAACGCGAAGTTCACCGTCACCGTCTCCACACGGCGTCCGTAAACTAGAGCGAGTGTCCACACCGCCCGCACCCGCCGAACGCCAGCACAGCATCGACCCCGACGATCTCGAGACCACGCTGCGTGTGCTCGCCTCGCTGAGCGACGTCGACGAGCAGGATCCTGACTTCGTCACGGTGCGTAACGCGACGGCCCACATGATCAAGGCCGTGAAGCAGAGCCGCCGCCGCGAGCGTCGCGCCACGATCGCCGCCAACGACACTGCCGTCGTGGCCGCCACGGCGACCGGCGCATCGGACCGTATCGATGACGAGACGCGCGGCCTCACGCTCGAGGCGCGCGCTGCGACGCCGACGGCGGGCGAGTACCTCAAGGCGCGCCCGTGCTACATCTGCAAGCAGAAGTACACGGTGGTCGATTCGTTCTATCACCAACTCTGTCCGTCGTGTGCGGAGACGAGCCACGCGAAGCGGCACGCCGGAACCGATCTGCGGGGTCGCCGCGCGCTGCTGACGGGCGGCAGGGCGAAGATCGGCATGCACATCGCGCTGCGGCTGCTGCGCGACGGGGCCGACCTCACGGTCACCACGCGCTTCCCGCGCGACGCGGTGCGTCGCTTCGCGGCGATGCCCGATGCCGCCGAGTGGCTCCACCGTGTCACCGTGGTCGGCATCGACCTGCGAGACCCCGCCCAGGTGGTCGCGCTCGCCGACTCTGTCGCCGCGGGCGGTCCACTCGACATCCTGATCAACAATGCAGCGCAGACGGTGCGCCGCTCCCCCGGCGCCTACGCGCCGCTCGTGGAGGCCGAATCCGTGCCGCTCGAGCAGGGGCTCTGGGACGACGGACATGGGCCGCAGCTGCTCACCCTGGGACGCACGGCCGATGCCCACCCCGTCAGTATTGAGGCTTCCGCCGCGACGCATCCGCTGCTCGCCTCGGCCCACCTGGCGGAGATGGGCTCGAGGGAGGCGCAGCGCCTCACCGAACAGGCCCTCGCCCCCGGGTCGTCGTCGCTCGCGCGGCTCGCGGACGGCACCGCGATTGATGCCGGCGGCCTGGTGCCCGACCTGCACGGCACCAACTCGTGGGTACAGGCGGTCGGCGACGTCACGCCGCTTGAGCTTCTCGAGGTGCAACTGTGCAACTCGACAGCCCCGTTCATCTTGATCAACCGCCTGCGGCCGGCTCTCGCGGCCGCCGCCACGGCATCGGCCTCCGGCCGTTCCTACGTGGTCAACGTGTCCGCGATGGAGGGCGTCTTCGAGCGCGGATACAAGGGGCCAGGTCACCCCCACACGAACATGGCGAAGGCCGCGCTCAACATGCTGACGCGCACGAGCGCCAGAGAGATGTTCGAGTCCGACCGCATCCTCATGACCAGCGTCGACACCGGCTGGATCACCGACGAGCGCCCCCACCCCACCAAGGTGAGGCTGGCCGAGGAGGGCTTCCACGCTCCGCTCGACCTCGTCGACGGCGCGGCGCGCGTGTACGACCCTGTGGTGCGAGGCGAGGCCGGCGAGGACCTCTTCGGGGTGTTCCTCAAGGACTACGCGCCCTCGAAGTGGTGAGCCGATGATCCGCCTGCCAGCGCCCGGTGCGCGCGTGGTGGTGCGCTATTTGCTGCCCGATGGTTCCGCGACCGATGCACTCGGGACGCTGCTGAGCGCCGACCGCGAGACGGTGGTGGTCGACGGAAAGCGTGGGGTCGTGAGAATCGCGGTGTCGGAGATTGTGGCCGCGAAGCCGGTGCCGCCGGCGCCGGAGCGGCGGCAGCGAGCTTAGAAGGCGACTGCAACCGCGCAGTAGCACCCGCACGTGAGAATGAAAAAGAGCCGTCCTCCCCGGTATCTACCAGGAAGGACGACTCTTCTCTCGGTCGGGCTGACAGGATTTGAACCTGCGACCCCCTGACCCCCAGTCAGGTGCGCTACCAAGCTGCGCCACAGCCCGAACAACCCGCCTCGAAGGACTCGATGTCCTCGCCTTGGGCCGTGGAATAGTTTACACAGATCGCGGGGTCTCGATGACCACAGCGGCCCGCGTCAGCCGAAATACCGGCCCGGACGGTGGTTGATCGCGAGCGTCAGGTTGAGTAGCACGGCGCCGAGGATCGAGCACAGCAGGATCGGGAACGGCACGAGCGCCAGCGACGCGATCACGACCACCAAATCGAGGGATCCCTGCACGTACCCGGCCCTCCAGCCACGCGTCTCCTGCAGCCACGCGGCGAGGATGCCGAAGCCTCCCGCGGAGGCACCGTGGCGGAAGATGATGAGCATTCCCACGCCGATCGACAGCCCCGCGAACACGGCGCCGTAGACCGGGTTGACGTCGCTCACGTCCAGATACAGGCCGTGCACCGACGTGAACACCGACACCAAGGTCACCGAGATCAGCGTCTTGACCGTGAAGGTCCACCCCATGCGCCGCACCGCGAGCCAATAGAACGGCACGTTGATGAGGAAGAAGATCAGCCCGAACGACGCCCCGGTCACATAGCTGCCGAGGATCGCCACACCGGCAAGACCACCCGACACTCCCCCGATCTGGTCCAGCAGGAACAGGCCGAAGGACATCATCAACGCCCCGGTGGGCAGCGCGAGCGCGTCCTCCCAGAGCGCGTGCTTTTCGGCAATGGGCGGGTCGACGACGGACAAGGCTGAACCTCCGAGGGTGGGGAAGGCGGACGGACGATGCGCGGGTCGCGCGCCGGTCTATGGTGCCAGAGCCGCGTGTCGTCGGCGTTTCGGGAAGCCGGCCACCGCATCGGCCGCACAAACAACGGCGCCGGCCCCCGCAGGGAGCCGGCGCCGTCACTCAACAGAGCAGGTATCAGCCGCCGATGCGCTTGGCCGCGATGCGCGCGCCCTCGCCGAGCGACGCGAGCTTGGCCCACGCGATCTGCGGGTGGACGCGTCCGCCGAGGCCACAGTCGGTCGAGGCGACCACGTGCTGCGGGCCCACGATGTCGGCGAAGCGCTCGATGCGGTCAGCGACGAGCTCGGGGTGCTCCACCACGTTGGTCGCGTGGCTCACGACGCCGGGGACCAGGACGGTGCCCTCGGGGATCGACACGTCGCGCCACGCCTTCCACTCGTGCTCGTGGCGCACGTTGCCGGCCTCGAAGGAGAACTCGCCAGCATTGACGGTGAGCAGCAGGTCGAGGATGTGACGCAGCTCGAGGTCAGTGGTGTGGGGTCCGTGCCACGAGCCCCAGCAGATGTGCAGGCGCACCTGCTCGCGCGGAAGGCCCTCGATGGCGTGGTTGATGGCGTCGATGCGCGTCTGGAGGAAGGCGCGGTAGTCGGCGACCGACGGCTCGGGGTTGACCTGGTCCCAGCTCTCGGCGAGCGAGGGGTCGTCGAGCTGCACGGTGAGGCCCGCGTCGACGATCGCCTTGTACTCCTCGCGCATCACGTCGGCCCAGGCCCAAATGTGCTCGGCCTCGTCCTTGTAGTGGGCGTTGCCGATGCGCGCGGCGGAGCCGGGAGCGAGCGACGTGAGGAAGCCGTGCGTCTGACCGGTCGCGTCCAACGCGCCCTTGAGGTTCGCGATGTCCGCGGCGATGAGGTCGTGGCCACGGTAGGAGATGTCGGACACGGTGAGCGGCCAGAACGGCGGCTCACCCAGCAGCACACCCGACGTCGGGTCCTGGTAGGCCTCCGCGAAAGCGACCCAGTCGCGGCGGTCGTTCATCGTGGTGAGCTCCACGTGGCCGGGGGTCGAGCGCACGGGCTCGGGCATCGGCGCGTCGGCCGGGGGCAGCGCCAGACCGGCGGTGCGCTGGAACGAGTAGCTCCACCACGCGCCGAAGTCGTGCGAGGCCGTCATCGCCTTGCCGTACTCGCCGTCGCCCACGCGCGTGATTCCCGCGTCGAGCTGGCGCTTCACGAGCGAGGTAACCGCGGCGGCAGCGGCCTCCTTGTACTCGTCGGTCTGGATCAGCGTGAAGCCGTCCTCGGCCACCTGCAGGGTCTTGGTCGCCTCGACGAGCTCGGCCGAACGCGGCAGCGAGCCGGCCGTGGTGGTCTCGATGGTCAGATCAGACATGCAAATCCTCGTGGTCTCGGCGCGCGAGCGCACGCCTGGTTTCCCGGTGGTCTCGCGCCAGCAATGCCCGCGCGGTGGCGCGGATCCGAGGCCTCGTTTGATGCATGGCGTCGCCGCCTATCCTGCCACCACTCCCGTCGACACCCCGACGTTTTGCCACACCTTCCCTCGTACCCCTCGTTTTCGGCAAGCCTTTCTTGTTTTTGCGTAAAGTACGAGTAAAGTGCAACCCGTGAGCAACGACGCCGCACTCCGTGCCCTCCGACTGACCGCCGCCCTCGCGATCGCCTTGTCCCTCGCGTTCCAAGGGTGGGCCGACCTGACCCACGGCACCTTCACGTGGGGCCAATTGCCCGGGTACTTCACTCCCCTGGCGGCCATCGCCGGCGTGGTCTCGCTGACCGCATCGGCCATCGTGGGCGAGCGCTACCTGGTGTGGCTCCAGTTACTCCGCGTCAACGCCGCGACCTACCTCGCGATCGCCGGCGTCGTCTACTGGGCGGTCCTCGCCCACTACTCCCAGCCGTACTTCCCGTGGGCCAACGCTGTCCTTCACGGCGGCGCCGGCATCGTGCTCACCCTCGATTGGCTGCTGGTGGGTCGCCGCCGCCGGCTCCCCGTGAGCACCTGGTGGACGGTGCTGTGGGTGCCCGCCGGCTGGGCTGGGTACCTGCTGCTTCGCGCCGCCCGCGACGGCTGGGTCCCCTACCCCTTCCTGGACCCCGCCCGCGGGTTCGTCACGATCGCCACCACGCTGGCGCTGATCGCCGTCGCCGGGCTCGCGTTCGTCGCGCTCCTTCACTGCAGCCTGTTCCTGCGCCGCGGCGAGCGTGCACGCGCCGACTTGCCCCGAGGGCACCACGGGGCGTAAACCTGACGCCGTGACCGCGCCCACCCCACCCATCCTGGTCATCGGCGCCGGTCAGGCCGGCCTGTCCGTCGGCTATCACCTGCTCCACCGCGGCATGGTGCCCGGCGAGGACTTCCGCATGGTCGACCGCGGCCCCACCGCCGGCGGCGCCTGGCAGCACCGCTGGGGTTCCCTGCGGCTTGGCGACGCCCACCGCATTGCGGACCTGCCGGGCATGGCCGATGCGGGGGTCACCTTCGACGACGCTCCCCGGGAGCCGCCGGCCTCGGCGGTGGTCCGCGACTACTACGCGACCTACGAGCGCCACTACGGCCTCGCCGTCTCGCGCCCCGTCGACGTGACCGCGGTGCGTCGAGGCGCCGACGGCGGCTTCGTCGTCGAGACGGCCGATGCCGCCGCGCCCTTGACCCCGCGCATCGTCGTCGCGGCGGTCGGCACGTGGGGCAGCCCCCGACACCCGAGCACCCCTGGCGCGGACGTGTTCCGCGGGCGCCAGCTGGTCACCCCCGACTACACGTCGGCCAACGACTTCGCTGGCCTGCGCGTCGCCGTGGTCGGCGGAGGGGCATCGGCGCTGGGGTTCCTGCGCGAGGTGGCCACCACGGCGCGCTCCGTCACCTGGTTCACGCGCCGCCCCGTGGTGTTCCACGATCGCGACTCGTCACTGCGCGAGGACCTGGGGCGCGAGTCGGTCCGGCTCCAGGACGAGGCCGCCCGGGCGGGACGGCCCCTGCCGAGCATCGTGTCGACCACGGGCATGCCGCTCACGCCGCCCATCGCCAGAATGCGCCGGGCAGGCCTGCTGACGCGCTCCCCGATGTTCACGCGACTCGTGACCGACGGGGCGGTGCTGGCCGACGGCTCGCACCTCCCGCTCGACGCCGTGATCTGGGCCCTGGGATTCGAGGCGGATCTGGGCCCCCTGGCCCCGCTCGCCATCGACGCACGCCGCGGCGTGAGCGTGGCCGAGGGGCATGCGATCGACGTCCCGGGCCTGTTCCTCGCGGGCTACGGCCCCCAGGCGTCGACGATCAGCGCCAACCGCGGCGCGCGCCGGATCGCGCGCGACGCCGAGCGCTACCTCGCGGACGGCGCGTGGCCGCCAGCACCGACGCGCTACTCGGCGGCAACCGCCACGGCCGGGTGAGGCTGCGCCGCGGCACGCTTGGTGATGGCGCGACCCGCCAGCGCACACATGACGCCGGGTACGCACAGCGCGAGACCCACCCACGTGGGCGAGAGGTATCCGTAGCCCGCGGCGATGACCGCCCCTCCGAGCGCGGCACCGATCGCGTTGCCGATGTTGAGGGCCGAGTGGTTGAGGGCGGCCGCCATGGTCTGACTCTCCCCCGCCACGTCCATGAGGCGCGTCTGGATGGCTGGCGACAGGGCGGCGGCCGATGCCCCCACCAGGAACAGTCCGACGAACAGCCCCACGAGGGTGGCCGCCGCGACGATGACCACCAGCAGGGACGCCGCCAGTGCGGCGAAGAGCAGGAAGATGGCGCGCAGCGCGCCACGGTCGGCGAGGCGCCCGCCGAGAAGGTTGCCGACCGTCATCCCGAGCCCAATGGTCATCAGCGCGAAGGGCACCAGGCCCTCCGAGGTGCCCGTGACCTCGGTCGCCAGCGGCGACACGTAGCTGTAGACGGCGAAGAAGCCGCCGAAGCCGAGCGCGCCGGTCAGCAGCGCGAACCACACCGCCGGTCGTCCCAGCGCGCCCACCTCGCGGCGCATCGTCGCCGAAGGATCCCCGCCCTGTTGCGGCACGCACAGCGCGATGGCCACCGCGGCGATCGCGAACATCACCGCCACGGCAAGGTAGGCGACGCGCCACGTCGCCGCCTGGCCCAGCGCCGTGACCGCCGGCACTCCCACCACGTTGGCGATCGTGAGGCCGGCCAACACGAACGCGGCGGCCTGGCCGCGCTTCTCGGGTCCCATGAGACTCGCTGCCACGAGCGCCGCGATGCCGAAGTAGGCGCCGTGCGGAAGCCCCGCGACAAACCTGGCGGCGACGACCGTGCCGAACGTGGGCGCCACCGCCGAGGCGACGGTACCCACGGTGAAGACCACCGCGAGAACGGTGAGGACCGTCTTGCGCGAGTACTTCGCGGCCGCCGCGGCGATGGTGGGCGCGCCCACGACGACGCCGGCGGCGTAGGCAGAGATCAGCCACCCCGCCTGCGACAGCGCCTCCTCCTGGCTCGCGGCCCAGGTCTCGGGAAGCAGGTCACGGGCGATGTCGGGAAGCAGCCCCATCGCGACAAACTCCGTGGTGCCGATGCCAAAGCTGCCGATGGCAAGGGCAAATAGGGCGAGCCGGGTGCGGGCCGGGGTCATCGTGGGCATGGCGGGCCGATCGTCGAGCGGGTGGGGACACGCTCAACGTCGAGCCAGGCCAGGATAATCCCTGGCACACACCGTGATTTCTGACCGTTTGTCAGTCCCGAAGGATCGCCGCGCCCAGCCAGGACTCCGGGATTCCCATGCCTTCCACGAGGCCCAGCGCGTGCGGGCGTAGCCGCCGGCACAGGTCATCGAGTTGCTGCCCGATCGCCTTGGATCGCGAGGAGCTGATGCGGTTGTGCTCCAGGAACCACGCCCGCTGGTCGTGGATCGACGACAGCGCGTACAGACTGCACAGGTCCTCGAGCACGCCGCGCGCCTCCGGGTCCTCGCACCCGCGGATGCCGTCGATGAAGGCCTGCAGCGCGAGCCGCTCCAGGTGCGCCTTCGCGGCGAACTGCACGTGCTCGCCCAGCGCATTGAACGCCTCGAAGGAGTCTCCCGATGCCGTCGACGCCGCCCGCATGCGGCGGGCAAGCGACTCGAGCGAGTGACGCGCGCGCTCCTCGAACATGAGCGCGTGCCAGCGCCGATCGGTGAGCGTGGTCTCCTCGGGCTTGCGGCGGACGGCGCTCGCGAGGCGGTCGAGGACGAGGTTGGCCGATGTCGCCTCGACCACCGTCTCCCCCGCCACCTTCGCGGTCGCCTGCATGACGCCGCTGCGGTCGAGCTCGCTCCACTCGCGCTTGAAGTCCGTCAGCAAGGCCTTCGTGACCGACTGGAGCAGCACAGTGTTGTCGCCCTCGAAGGTGGCGAAGATGTCCACGTCACGGCGCATCTCGGTGAGCTGGTTCTCGCTCAGGTAGCCCGAGCCGCCGCACGCCTCGCGCGCCTCCTGGACCGTCTCGTTGGCGAACCAGGTGGTCATCGCCTTGAGTCCGGCGGCGCGCGTCTCGAGTTCGCGCTGTTCGGTCTCGGTGCTGTCGCCGGGCCCCTGGACGTGAACGAGAGCCTCGATCAGCTCGTTTTGCGCGAATCCCAGCGCATACGACCGCGCGATGCGTGGCAGGAGGCGGCGCTGGTGCACCAGGTAGTCGAGCAGCAGGACGCCGCCCGGGCGCCCGGCGGCGGGGAACTGGCGGCGGCGCAGGGCGTACCGGGTGGCGATCGACAAAGCGCGGCGTGCCGTGATGCCTGCCCCTCCGCCGACGCAGACGCGGCCACGCACCAGGGTGCCGAGCATCGTGAAGAAGCGGCGGTTCGCGTTCTCGATGGGCGACGAGTAGGCGCCGTCGTCGCCGACGCCGCCGAAGCGGTCCAGGAGCATGCGGCGCTCGACGCGAACATGATCGAACCGGATGGTGCCGTTGTCGACGCCCAGCAGCCCTCCCTTGTGGCCCTGATCCCCCGTGGTGATGCCGGGCAGGTCGTTGCCGTCGTCGTCGCGCAGCGGCACCAGCACCACGTGCACGCCGTGGCAGGTGCCGCCGACCCACAACTGGCCGAAGACGGCCGCCATCGTGCCGTCCTTGGCGGCGTTGCCGATGTAAGCCTTGGTGGCCCCCGGCGTGGGCGAGTGAACGTCAAACTCGTCCGTCTCGGGGTCATACGTGATGGTGGTCTCGAGGCTCGCGACATCCGAGCCGTGGCCCAGCTCCGTCATCGCGAAGCCGCCCAGCAGGCTCAGGTCGGTGATCCCCGGCAGGAACGTCGCGTGGTGCCACTCGGTGCCGAGGTTGGTGACCGCGCCCCCGAACAGCCCAAACTGCACCCCCGACTTAATGGTCACCGACAGGTCGCCGTGGGCGAGCATCTCGAAGGCCATGACCGCCGTGAGCGGGTCGGACACCGAGTTGGGCCCGTCGGGCACCCCCGCGTGCCCGAAGCCGTGGCGCTCGAGCTCGCGCAAGCGCCCCAGGGTCCACTCCCGCGACTGCGCGACGTCGAGCCCGGGGTCGCGCAGCAGGTCGTCGGCGGGGAACGTCGCCCGCCCCACGGACCGTTCCGCCGCATAGGGGCCGTCGAGCGCGGTACGCAGCCTGGCGCCCAGGGCGGTCAGATCCTCGTGGTGGACGGGGGTCGCGGTCTCGTCGGTCAACGTCATTGTTGCCTCTCCTTGAGTGGTGGCGGGTGGGGACGGGCCCGCGCTAATGCGGGGCGAGGGCGCCCGCGAAGGCGGGCGTGAACAGTGCGGAGATGCGCGCGACCACGGCGTCGCGCGGCTCGCGTGCGGGGGCGTCCATCCATCGGTCGCACACTGCCTGGATGAAGCCCACGAGGCCGTGTGCCCAGGTCTCGGCGGTGGCGCGATCCACGCCGCTCGCGCCGGCGTGCTCGACGAGGATCTGCGCGACGTAGTCGGCGATCACCACGGGCACTCGCCCGCCGGGATCGACCGCGCCGCCTCCACCGGGGCCGTTCATGACGAAGCGATAGATGTGGGGGTCGCGCTCGACGAGGCTGAGGTAGCCGTCGGCGAGGGTGTCCGTGAGGTGCGTGAGGTCGCCGTCCTCGGTGGCGGCGAGCGCCTCCGTGAGGCCGTCGCGGATATACGCGTGGACGGACTCGACGACGGCGTCGTACAGCCCGGCGCGATCGCCAAAGTGGCGATAGATCACCGTCTTGGAGGTGCCGGCGCGGGCGGCGATCTCGTCCATTCCCACCCCGGCGCCGTGGACGCGGATGGCGCGCAGTGCGTCGGACACGAGGGCGCGCCTGCGGTCAACCCGGTGCTGATCCCAGCGTGCGTCCCTACCGTCGATGGCCATAGCGCCGACCATACCCGATACCCGGAGTATCTGCTACCGTGAGTATCGCTGAACAACACTGACGAGTTCCACCAATGACGGAGGCAGCATGTCCCACAACGCCGTGGTGATCGGGGGAAATCGCATCCCCTTCGCGAAGGCCGGCGGCCCGTACGCCGAGGCCTCGAACCACGACCTCTTGACCGCCGCGCTCGACGGGCTCGTCGCCCGCTTCGGGCTCGCGGGTACCAGGGTCGGCGAGGTCGCGGGAGGCGCGGTCCTGAAGCACCCCAAGGACTTCAACCTCACGCGCGAGGTCGTCCTCAGCTCCGCCCTCTCCCCCGCGACCCCCGCGTGCGACCTCCAGCAGGCGTGCGGCACCGGCCTCGAGACCACCATCTACATCGCGAACAAGATCGCGCTCGGCCAGATCGACGTGGGCATCTCGGCCGGTGTGGACTCGGCGTCCGATGCCCCCATCACCGTGAGCGACGGCCTCAAGCGCGCGCTGCTGCGCGCCAACAGGGCCCGGTCGGCCGCCGAGCGCGCCAAGGCGCTCGCGGGCATCCGCCCCCGCCACCTCGCCCCCCAGGCTCCCGGCGTCGCCGAGCCCCGCACCGGCCTGTCCATGGGCGAGCACCAGGCCCTCACCACCGAGCGCTGGGGCATCGGCCGCACCGAGCAGGATGAGCTCGCCGCCGCGAGCCACCACCACCTTGCCGCCGCCTGGGACGACGGCTTCTTCGACGACCTCGTCACGCCCTACCTGGGCGTCGCGAAGGACGCGATCCTGCGCCCCGACACCTCGGTCGAAAAGCTCGCAAAGCTGAAGCCCGCCTTTGGCGGCCCGCAGGGCACGATGACCGCGGGCAACTCCACCGCGCTGTCCGACGGCGCCGCGACAGCGCTCCTCGCGAGCGAGGAGTGGGCGCGCGAGAACGGCATGCCCGTGCTCGCCCGCTTCGTCGACGCCGAGGTCGCCGCGGTGGACCACCCGGGAGGCGACGACCTGCTGCTCGGCCCCGTGGCCGCCACCGGCCGCCTCCTCGCCCGCCAGGGGCTCACCCCCAACGACTTCGCCCTCATCGAGATCCACGAGGCCTTCGCCTCGACAGTGCTGGCCACCCTGAAGGCCTGGGAGGACGAGGACTACTGCCGCGGCCTCGGGCTCGACGGCGCGATCGGCACCCTCGACCGCGCCCGCCTCAACGTCGCCGGCTCCTCGCTCGCCGCCGGCCACCCCTTCGCGGCCACCGGCGCCCGCATCTTCCCCACCCTCGCCAAGCTCCTGCACGAGCGAGGCCCGGGTTCGAAGGGCCTTATCTCCATGTGCGCCGCCGGCGGACAGGGCGTCGTGGCGATCCTGGAGGCGGTGTGATGAGCGCGCTCGAGAAGGCCTTCACGTCCAAGCCAGGCAAGGCGATCGCGGCGAAGGCGGGCCTCAAGGACCCGCCGCGCCTGCGCCGCGGGCGCACGTGGCCCGAGGGCGCGATCGTCCTCGCGGAGATCGGCGACGGCAGCCTCGCGCGCCGCACGCTGACGCTGCTGGGACGATCTGTCGAGTCGCCAGTGGTCGACGACGGCGGCGAGCCCACCCCCGGGTATGGCGCGCGCATCGGTGCCCTCGTGGTCGACGTGACGGGACTGACCACCATCCCCCAGCTCGAGGAGCTGCGAGCCGTGCTGCGTCCCGCGGTCAAGGGCATCGAGCGGGCGGGGCGGATCGTCATCGTCGCCCACCCCTCGGCGGGAGACTGGGAGCAGAGGTCGGTCGCCCGCGCGCTCGACGGCATCAATCGCACCATCGGCAAGGAGCTGCGCGGCGGCGCCACCACCACGCTTCTCCACGTCGCCCAGGAGGCCACCCCCGGCGACCTCGTCTCGACCCTCGGCTTCGTGCTGCAGGGCCGGTCGGCATTCGTCGACGGCCAGGCATGGACCGTCGCGGCGGCCGAGCAGCCGGCGGAGACGCTCCAGGAGCGCCCCCTCGAGGACCGCGTGGTCGTCGTTACGGGAGCCGCGCGCGGCATCGGCGCGGCCATCGCCCGCACCCTCGCGCGCGACGGTGCCAGGATCGTCGCCGTCGACATCCCTCCCGCGGGCGAGGCGCTCGCCCAGGTCGCCAACGAGGTGGGCGGGACCGCCCTGCAGCTCGACATCACAGCGGCCGATGCCGGCGCGGCCATCGCGGCGCACGTGGCACGCTCGGGCCGCCCCCTGTACGCCGTCGTTCACAACGCCGGCATCACTCGCGACAAGATGCTCGCGAACACCGACGCCTCGCGCTGGGCGTCCGTGCTCGACGTGAACCTGGCGGCACAGATGCGCATCAACGAGGTGCTGCTCGACCCCGCCACCGAGGGCGGGCTAGCGGACGGCGGCCGCCTGGTGGGCATCGCGTCGACCTCGGGCCTCGCCGGCAACAAGGGCCAGACCAACTACGCGGCCTCGAAGGCGGGTGTGGCAGGCCTCGTCGAGGCGATGGCCCCCGACCTCGCCGAGCGCTCCGTTACCGTCAATGCCGTCGCGCCGGGATTCATCGAGACCGAGATGACCGGCCGCATCCCCTTCGTGCAGCGCGAGATCTTCCGCCGCTCCAACTCCCTCAGCCAGGGGGGACGGCCGGAGGATGTCGCCGAGACCATCGGCTACCTCCTCGACCCACGCTCGCAGGGGGTCACAGGCCAGGTGATCAGGGTGTGCGGCCAGAACCTGGTGGGCGCCTGATGAGCACGGTCACCCTCGACGCCATGCCGGGAATGGGCGCCGCCTTCGCGCGCGCGCTCGTCCCCAGCCGCGCCAAGGACGCGCGGGTGCCCGCTCATGAGGTTCGCGTGCCGGGCCACCGGCAGGACGTCGCCCGCCTCGCGGACTACTGCCGCGTCACGGGCTTCACGCTGCGCGACGCGGTGCCGCCCACCTGGATTCACGTCCTCGCGTTCCCACTTCACGTCCATCTGCTGGGCGACGCCGACGCGTCGGTGCGCCTCGCCGGGGCCGTCCACGTGTCCAATGCCATGACGCTTCACCGGCCGGTGTCGCTGACCGAGCGGCTCGACCTCGCCGTCACGGCCGGCAACGTGCGCGCCCACCGGCGCGGGGCCCTCGTGGACCTCAGCGCGACGGCCCAGGCGGATGGGGAGACGGTGTGGTCCGGCGTCAGCACCTACCTTGCGTCGGGGATGAGGGCGCCCGGCACCCCCGACGACTCCCCTCACCCGCCGTTCGCGCCCGTCACGCCGCACGCCAGGTGGCGACTGGGTTCGACGCTCGGGCGCGACTATCGTCGCGTCTCGGGCGATCCCAACCCGATCCACACCAGCAGGCTCGCGGCGAAGGGCTTCGGCTTCTCGCGCCCCATCATCCACGGCATGTGGACCCACGCGCGGGCCCTCGCCGCGCTGGAGCAGCGCCTGCCGGCCGTGTACTCCGTCGAGGTGGACTTCGCGAAGCCCGTGGCACTTCCCGGCACGGTGGGCTTTCATGCGGCCGATGCGGGCGGCGGCTGGGACGCTGCCGTCACCTCCCGTGACGGCACCAAGCCCCACCTGCTGATGCGGGTGCGCCCGTGAATCTGTGGCTGCGCCTGCTGCTCACGCGCCTGCGCTCCCGGCGACGCGCACGGCTCTCGCTGTGGGACGAGGCAGTCACACCGTTCCGCGTCGCCCCCACGGATCTCGACCTCCTGGGCCACATGAACAACGGCCGCTACCTCACCCTCATGGACCTCGGCCGCCTCGACCTCATGATCCGCTCGGGGTTCTGGGCGGACCTCGACACGCACGGATGGTTCCCCGTGGTCGCTGGCCAGACCATCACGTTCCGCAAGGAGCTACGTCTGGGCCAGCGGTTCGAGATCCGCACCAGGATCCTCGGCCTCGACGACCGCTGGGGATACCTCGAGCAGCGCTTCTGTGTGGGCGACACCGTCCACGCCCACGCGCTGGTGCGCACCAGGTTCCTCAAGCGCGAGGGCGGCACCGTCGACCACGACGAGCTCGAGAGGGCCGTCGGCGGATTCCCCGCGCACCTGCGTGTCGACGACTGGATGCGCGAGTGGACCCGCGCCACTCGCGTACCCTCGTCCCAAGCCTGACCACCGATCCCCGCCATCGACATCAATGGAGATGCAGATGACCACTCAGCCCGCAGACATCGACCCCGTCGGCGACGCCTCGCGTCCCTGGTTCGACCACTACCCGCCGGGGGTCACCCCCCGCATCTCGGCGCCCGAGGAGCGCTCGCTCGGCGAGCTCGCCCACGCCGCGGCCGAGCGTCACGGTGACCGCACCGCGTTTTCCAACCTTGGCGGCACGTTGTCGTTCCGCGAGGTCGACGCGATCGCGACAAGGATTGCGTCGTACCTCCAGAACGAGTTGGGACTCGTCAAGGGCGACAGGATCGTCCTGCAGATGCCCAACCTGCTGCAGTACCCGGTGGCGTTGTACGGCGCGCTGCGCGCTGGCCTCGTCGTCGTCAACGCCAACCCGCTCTACACCGCGACCGAGCTCGCGGCGGTGATCAAGGACGCCGAGCCTCGCGCCATGATAGTGCTCGCCAACTTCGCCGACAAGGCCGCGGCCGTGGTGGGCGGGTCGACCATCGAGCACATGATTGTCACCGAGGCCGGTGACATGCTTCACCAGCCCAAGCGCACCATCGTCAACCTTGTCGCCAAGTACGTCAAGAAGATGGTGCCGGACTACCAGCTGCCAGGAGCCATCCCGTTCCGTGCCCTCCTGACGGGCGACCCCGCTCGCTTCGCCGACCCCGGCGTGGGCCACGACGACCTCGCGTTCCTGCAGTACACCGGTGGCACCACGGGCGGCACCAAGGCGGCGATGCTCACCCACTGGAACCTGCTCGCCAACCAGGCCCAGTTCATCGGCCAGATGCGTGCCGTCCTCGACGAGGACTCGACCGTCATCGCCGCCCTCCCGCTGTATCACGTGTTCGCCCTCACGGTGAATTGCATCGGGTTCTTCCGCCTCGGCGGACACAACGTGCTCATCACCAACCCGCGCGACATCCCCGCGTTCGTCAAGACCATCGACCAGACCAGGCCCCACGCCCTCGTCCTCGTGTCGACGCTCGCCGGAGCGCTGCTGGAGAACGACGCGTTCGCGAAGGTGGACCTGTCGCGCCTGCGTATCTCGGTGGCGGGCGGCATGGCGCTGCGCTCGGCCGTCGCGCACAAGTGGAACGATGTCACCGGCACCGACATGGTCGAGGGCTACGGGCTCACCGAGGCCTCCCCCGTGGTGAGCGTGAACCCTACCCACCTGCCGCCCCGCATCGGCACCATCGGCGTGCCGCTGTCCTCGACCGACGTGCGCGTCCTCGCCGACGACGGCACCGAGGTTCCGCTGGGCGAGCCGGGAGAGCTCGCCGTCAAGGGCCCGCAGGTCATGAAGGGCTATTGGCGCAAGCCCGAGGAGTCGGCGGCGGTCCTTACGGACGACGGCTGGCTCCTCACGGGCGACGTGGCCACCATCGATGAGACGGGCTACTTGGCGATCGTTGACCGCAAGAAGGAGATCATCGTCGTCTCCGGGTTCAACGTCTACCCGGGCGACATCGAGGACGCCGCGATGCAGCACCCCAAGGTGCTCGAGGCCGGCGCCATCCCCGTGGCCGACGACCACGCGGGCGAGGTTCCCAAGCTGTTCGTGGTGAAGCGCGACCCCTCGCTGACCGAGGCGGAGCTGTCGGCGTTCCTCAAGGAGCGCCTCACGGGCTACAAGCGCCCCCGCCACATCGAGTTCCTCGACGAGCTCCCCAAGACGAACGTCGGCAAGGTCCTGCGCCGCGCCCTGCGCGAGCGCGAGGAGGGTAAGGCGGACGCCACCGCCTGACCGGACCGGGTCGTGGTCGGCGTCAGTCGTCGCCGTCGATCACGACCCGCGCCCGGCCCGCGGCCTTGGCGCGGTACATCGCAGCGTCGGCTCGCTCGATGGTGGGGCCGAGCGCCTCGGCCCCCGTTCCCTTCGCCACGCCGAAGCTCACGGTCGTCGACGGCAGGCGATCGGTGCGCAGCCGCCACGCGAAGCGGGTCGCGAGCCGGTCCAGCCGCGCCGCCGTCTCCGTGACGTTCTCCCCCGGCACCGCGACGGCGAACTCCTCGCCGCCCATGCGTCCCACCACGGCGCCCGGGTCCATGGCCTCGCGGACGGAGTCGGCGAACGTCATCAGCACCGCGTCGCCCACCGCGTGGCCGTGGGTGTCGTTGATGGCCTTGAAGTGATCCACGTCCGCGACCACCACCACGATGCCGCGTCCGGTGGCGAACAGCCGACCGGCGCCGTCGACCCACGCTGTGCGGCCCAGGATGCCGGTGAGGTCGTCCCTCGTGGCGCGCCTGCGCAGCTCCTGGGTGCGCTGGTCGTAGCCGAGCGCCGAGACCGAGAAGGTCACGGCCACCAGCACCACCAGGAGCACGATCGTGGTCGCGCCGGCCCCCGCGACCGAGGTGAAGGCCTCGGAGGTCGGGCCGCCAGCGAGGAACAGCACCAGGCGCACCAGGTAGTACGCGGCGAGCAGGGAGGCAGCGAGCGACGACACGACGAGTGCCATGAGCGCCTCCTGCTGGTCGCGCCTGTCCGGCGCGGCGCGCCTCGAGCGCCACGCGGACCACATGTCCCACGCACCGAGCCCGAAGAACAGCCCCATGAGGGCGAAGAGCACGCCGTTGCCTGCCCACACGTTGCGCGAGGGGTCGTCGGCCACCGCGGCAAGGAGCGCCGCGAGCGACGCGACGGGCATGACCCATACCGGCACGCGGCTTCCCCGCAGCGATCTGGTCGCCCACCAGACGCTGACTCCCGCCCAGACCGCGATGACGTTCGAGGCGGGGTTGAGCACCACCTGCGCTGGGGTGCCGTTGAACAGCAGCAGCAGCGGGCTGAGGGTCGACCAAGCGAGCGACATGGTCCACCAGCCCGCAAAGGGCGATCGCGTGGGCCGGTACACCGCGGCCCAGAACAGGACTAGAACGGTCAACGAGACGACGCCGAGCGCGATGCGCAGGGTCGTGACGTCGAGCATGGACAGACCCTATCGAGGGCCGCGTTCTCCTACCCAGTCGGTGTGAGCGATCCGCCCCCGTGGTGTCGCGCGCCCCGCGGGCCTACGCTCGGTCTATGGCCGAGTCCGTCACGCGCCCCACCGACGTCCCCGTGGAGACGTTTTTGTCCACTGTCGAGCCCGCCCGCCGCCGCGACGAGGGCGAGCGACTCGTGGAGATCTTCAGCTCCGAGACCGGCGAGGAACCCGTCATGTGGGGTCCCAGCATCGTCGGCTTCGGCACCTACCACTACCGCTACGACTCGGGCAGGGAGGGCGACATGCCGCGCGTCGGCTTCTCGCCCCGCAAGGCGAAGCTCTCGCTCTACGGCCTGACGGACGCCCCCGGCCACGAGGAGCTCCTGGCGCGCCTGGGGCCTCACTCGCTCGGCGCGAGCTGCCTGTACGTCACCCGGCTCGACGCCGTCGACGACGACGTGCTGCGCTCCCTCGTGAGGCTGGGCTACGCGCACGTCGGCGACGACGAGGTCACGTCCTAGTCGAGCGCGACGGTCAGCGCGTCCTCTTGCGCTTCTCGCGCACGCGCACCGAGATCTGGATGGGCGAGCCCTCAAAGCCGAACGCCTCGCGCAGGCGACGCTCGATGAAGCGGCGATACGTCGGCTCGAGGAACCCGCTCGCGAAGATCACGAAGCGCGGCGGGCGGTTGGACGCCTGCGTGGCGAAGAGGATCTTGGGCTGCTTGCCCGAGCGCACCGGGTGCGGGTGCTCGGCGACCAGCTCGCCAAGGAACGAGTTGAGGCGGCCGGTCGAGATGCGCTGATCCCAGCTTCCGAGGGCAAGGTCGATCGCGGGCACCAGGCGGTTGGTGTGCCAGCCGGTGCGTGCCGACAGGTTGACGCGGGGTGCCCAGGTGAGCTGCACCAGGTCCTTCTCGATGGAGCGCTCGAGCAGGAAGCGCTCGTCCTCGCCCACCAGGTCCCACTTGTTGAACACGAGGACCGTGGCGCGGCCCGACTCGATGACCTGGCCGATGACGCGGGTGTCCTGCTCGGTCAGCGGCACCGACGCGTCGAGCAGCACGAGCGCCACCTCGGCCCGCTCGATGGCGGCGCCGGTACGCAGCGAGGCGTAGAAGTCGGCACCCTTGGTCTGGTGCACGCGGCGGCGGATGCCTGCCGTGTCCACGAGGGTCCAGCGGCGGTCGCCGATCCCGACGACCTCGTCGACGGGGTCGCGCGTGGTGCCCGCGACCTCGTTGACGACCACGCGGTTCTCCCCCGCCAGCTGGTTCAGCAGCGAGCTCTTGCCCACGTTGGGGCGACCCACGAGGGCGATGCGCCGGGGGGCGTCGGGGTCGATCTCGACCTGCGGCATCTCGGTGGGAAGCGCGGCGACGGCGGCGTCGAGCATGTCGCCGGTGCCGCGGCCGTGCAGGGCGGACACCGGGAAGGGCTCGCCGAGCCCGAGGTTCCACAGCGCGGCCGCCTCGAGCTCGCCCTGCGGGCCGTCCACCTTATTGGCGACGAGGACCACGGGCTTCTTGGAGGCACGCAGCAGGCGCACCACGTGCTCGTCCGAGGCTGTCGCGCCGACGGTGGCGTCCACGACGAACAGGACGGCATCGGCCATGTCGATCGCGACCTCGGCCTGCTGGGCGACGGACAGGTCGAGGCCCTGCACCTTCGCCTCCCAGCCGCCGGTATCCATCAGCATGAAGTCGCGGCCGGCCCACTCGGCGCGGTACTCCACGCGGTCGCGGGTCACGCCGGGGGTGTCCTCCACGACGGCCAGGCGCTTGCCGATGATGCGGTTGACGAGGGTCGACTTGCCGACGTTCGGGCGGCCGATGATCGCGAGGACGGGAAGCGCCTCCTCGGTGTCGACCTCCTCCTCGCCCGCAAGGGTGGCGAGGTCGGCCTCGGACAGGTCGTAGTCCTCGAGGCCCGCGCGCAGCGCCGCCTCGCGGATCTCGTCGAGGCTCTCCTCGGGGTCGGACGGCACCTGCAGGGGCGCGGGCACGTCGCCCAGGCCGTGGTACTCCTGCTCGTCGGTCATGGTGTCTCCTTGGGAAGCGCCCCCGCATCGGCGGGGAGCGTGAGGTCGGTGGTGGCGAGCGTCGCGTCGATGCGCTCACGCAGGGCCTCGGCGAGCAGGCGTTGCGCGGCCTCCTGGCGCGCGCGACCGCGTAGGGCCTCGTCGAGGTCAAGCGAAAAAGGCTCGCCGAACTCCACGAGGATACGCCGCCCGGGCCGCGGCCACACACCCGTGGGCTCTCCGGTGTGGCGCGTGCCGACCAAAGCGGTGGGCACGATGGGGGCCCCTGACTGGATGGCGAGCCAGGCGGCGCCGCCGTGGACGGCATCGGCCCTGCCCGCTCCCCTGGTCCCCTCGGGGAACACGCCCACCACGTCGCCGCGGCGCAGTACAGCGAGGCCCCGGGCGAGCGCGTCGCGGCCAGAGTCGACCACCTCGATCTGCTGCGCGCCGCGCAATAGGACGCCGAGGGCGCCGCGGAACATGTGCGAGCCGATGAGGAAGTGGGAGCCGCGCGGGATGACGCCGTGGAGCACGGGGCCGTCGATGAGGCCCACGTGGTTGCCCACGATGATGACGGGCCCGTCGGCAGGGATGTTGCCGACGCCGCGCACCTCGGTGCGCCACAGGCCCTTGGCGAGCGCGCGCCCCACCCACCGGGACCAGCGCGGCCCCCAGCGGCTCGGGACGCGCGCCTGGCTCACGCCCTCGCCTCGGCGGCGCGGTCCATGACGCCCTGGACTGCCTCCTCGATGGTGAGGTCCGTCGTGTCGAGCGTCAGCACGCCGTCCGCTGCCTCGTGGAACGAGGACACGGCGGAGTCGGTCTTGTCGCGGCCGAGCACTGCCTGGCGCACGGTGGCGGCGTCGGCACCCTCGCCCGCGCGGCGGGCCACACGGACCTCGTCGTCGGCGGTCATGAGGATGCGTACGTCGGCCTCGGGGGCGATCACCGTGGTGATGTCGCGGCCCTCGGCGACCACGCCGCGACCCTCGGACAGCCCGCCCTCGAGCTCGGCGGCGATCACGTCGCGCTGCATCTGCTGCAGGAGGGGGCGCGCCTCGAGGTTGGTGGCGACCTTGGACACGGTGAGGGCCACCGTGTCGGTGCGGATCAGGCTGGAGACGTCCTCGCCGTCCAGCAGCACGCGCGGGTTGGCGGGGTCGAGGATGAGCTCAACGTTCATGGTCGCGACCATCGCGGCGACGTCCGATGCGTTCGCGAGGTCCACGCCCTCGCGCAGGCACGCCAGGGTCGCGACGCGATAGGTCGCGCCGGTGTCGAAGTAGGCAAGTTTCAGGCGCTTGGCGACCTCGCGCGAGACGGTCGACTTACCGGTCCCTGCGGGACCGTCGATGGCGATGGCGATGCCGGTCATGGTGAGGCGATCTCCCAGTTCTGTGCGGTGAGCGCGTCCACGAGCGCGGGGGCGCTCTCGGGAAGGACGTGCAGGGTGGTGAGACCCACAAGCTGGCGGGGCGAGTGCTCGATGGTGATGTCCTCCACGTTGACGTCCGCCGAGGCGGCGTCGGTGAGGAGGCGAAGAAGCTGGCCGGGGGTGTCGGGGACGATCACGGTGACTGGGATCCAGTCGCGGGTGGGTCCGCCGTGCTTGCCGGGGATACGCGCGACCTCCATGCGGCCGCGCTCGATGAGGTCGGTGAGGGCCTCGCCGATGTCGTCGGCATCCCGCACGTCCTCGAGGTCGCCGATGATGTGATCGAGCGTGGCCACCAGCGAGTGCGAGTTGAGCCGCGCGATGTCCGCCCACATGGCAGGAAGCGACGCGGCGATCCTCGTCACGTCCCTGAGGCCCTGGCCAGCGAGGGCGACGTCGTCGGCGTGCAGCGGGCCGAGCGCGGCGGCGACGGCCGACGCGGCGACCTGCGGCGCGTGGGAGACGCGCGCCACGGCGGCGTCGTGGGCATCGGCCGCCATCTCGATGACGTCTGCCTGGAGCGTGTGGGCGACGGAGCGCACGAGCGCGACGGCGTCGGAGGGTGCCTCGCCGCGGCAGATGACCCAGGGGCGCGCCTTGAAGAGGTCACCCTGCGCGGCCCTCCCGCCGGAGACCTCGCGGCCTGCCATGGGGTGCGAGCCCACGTAGCGCGAGCCGAGGCCCGCGTCGGCTGCCGCCCGTGCGATGGGCGCCTTGACGCTCGCGACGTCCGTGACGATCGCGGCGGGCCAGGCGCGCAACGCGTCGAGCACGGCAGCCGATGCCGCGGCGGGGGGAACTGCTACCACGACGAGGTCGGGGGCGGGGGCATCGGCCGTCCGCACGGTGCCGGCGCCGATCGACTGCCCCAGGCGCGCGGCCTCGGCGTCGGCGTCGCTGATCGTGACCGCCCAGCCCTCGGCGCTCAAGCCGATGCCGATCGAGGCGCCGATGAGCCCGGCGCCGACGATGTGGACGGAGGTCATGGGGAGGGACACCTTACTGGGCGATGTCGCGACGCAGACGGACGGCCTCGTGGAGGTACACGTGGCGCACGTCGGCGCGGGGAACGTCAAGGTCGGCGTGCATCATCACGCGCACCACGAGCGGCAGCGCCGTGGGAACTGCCATCTCGACGGCGCACATGAGCGGCACGTCGGCGAAGCCCATCTCGCGCGCGGCGGCGGCCGGGAAGTCGGAGACGATGTCCGGGGTGCACGTGAAGAACACCGAAATCACCGTGTCCGTGCCGAGGCCGTTCGCCTCCAGCATCGCCGCGACGAGCTCCTGCGTGCGCTCGTGAAGATGGGCCTTGTCGTCGCTCACGAGCGAGGTGGCGCCGCGGATCGCTCGGGTGGTCATGGTGACCATGCTATCGGTGGCGAGCAGGGCCGATGCGCCCGCCGTAGGCCCGTTAGAGCCCGGCCGCCTTCATGAGCGCGCCGAGCTCCTCGCGGTCGAGGCGGCGCAGCTCGCCGGGCCCCAGATTGCCGAGCGTGACGGGGCCGAAGCGGGTGCGCACCAGGTCCACGACGGGGAAGCCCACCTTGTCGAACATGCGGCGCACAATCCTGTTGCGGCCCTCGTGGAGCTCGACCTCGACGAGCGAGTGGCCCCGCGACACGTCAAGGATGGTGCACGATGCCACGCGCACGGGCCCGTCGTCGAGGTCGACTCCCGCGCGGAGCTTGGTGCCGAGCGTCGCGGGGACGGAGCCCGCGACCTTCGCGACGTAGACCTTCGACACCCCGTGGGTGGGGTGCGCGAGGCGGTTGGCCAGCTCGCCGTCGTTGGTGAGCAGCAGCACGCCGGTGGTCTCGGCGTCGAGGCGACCCACGTGGAACAGGCGCTCGGGGAACTCCTTGACGTAGTCGTCCAGCGAGGGACGGCCCTGCGGGTCGGACATGGTCGACACGACGCCGCGGGGCTTATTCAGCACCACGGTGACGGCATCATCGTCCACGGAGATGCGCTTGCCCTTGACCTCGATGATCACCTCGGCGGGGTTCACCCTCACGCCCAGCTGGTCGACCACCTCGCCGTTGACGGTGACGAGGCCCTTCTCGATGAGCACCTCGCACTTGCGGCGGGAGCCCACGCCGGCCGATGCCAGCACCTTCTGCAGCCGGATGCCCTCCGGGCGGTGGATCTCGAGGTCCATCAGCGTCCTTCTCCGTCGACGTCTGCCAGCTCGGGCAGGTAGGGGGCGAGCTCGGGAAGGTCGTCGAGCGACCCCAGTCCCATGCGCTCGAGAAACTCGGTGGTGGTGCCGTACAGCAGCGCCCCGCCCATCTCGCCCACCTCGGTCACGAGGCCGCGGGCGGCGAGGGTCTTCATGACGGAGTCGACATTGACGCCGCGCACCTGCGACACCTGGCCGCGGGTGACGGGCTGGCGGTAGGCCACGACGGCGAGGGTCTCGAGCGCGGCCTGCGACAGGCGCGCGGACTGGCCCTCGACGATGAACGCGCCCACGGCATCGGCGTACAGCCGTGACGAGTAGACGCGCCAGCGCGACTCGACCTCGCTCAGCTCGAAGCCGCGCGGGCGCTCGGGGTCGGCGTACTCGTCGCGCAGGGCCGTCAGGGTGGCGAGGACCTCGTGCTCGGGGACGTCGAGCGCCGCGGCGATGTCGGCGGGCGCCACGGGCTCGTCGACGACCATCAGGATCGCCTCGATCGCTCCCGAGATGTGCGTGTCAGCCATCTGCTCCCTGCTCCGCCTCCGGGGACTCGCCCTCGTCGAACTCGTCGGACACCTCTACCTGGTGCTCGCCGCCGGTCCACCTGACCGTCAGCTCGCCGAGCGAGCGTACCTGGTCGAAGGCCACGACCGCCTCACGGAACAGCTCGAGCAGGGCGAGGAAGCGCGCCACCACCACGTTGACGTGGTCCGCGTCGCGCACCAGCGACCGGAAGGTCATGACGTGCTCGCGCTGCAGGCGGCTCGTGACGACCATCGCCTGCTCGCGCACCGACACCGCTGGAGCGTGCAGGTGCGCGAGGCTCACGCCGGTCTCGGTGTCCTTGGGCCGCAGCGCGTGGGCGGCCAGGCGCGCCAACTGCTCGGGGGTCACCGACCACACGAGCTCGGGAAGCAGCATCGCGAAGTGGGGCTCGAGTGGCACGTCACGCGGCACCCGGCGCGGCCCGCTCAGCAGGCCGTCGAAGGTCGACGCAACTTGTTTAAACGCGCGGTACTGGAGGAGACGGGCGAACAGCAGGTCTCGCGCCTCGAGCAGCTCGAGGTCCTCGAGGTCGTCCACTTCCCCCTGGGGAAGGAGCCGCGCCGCCTTGAGGTCCAGCAGCGTGGCGGCCACGACGAGGAACTCCGACGCCTGCGAGAGGTCCCAGTCCTTCTCCCCCGCCGAGAGCACCGCGAGGAACTCGTCGGTCACCCTGGCAAGCGCCACGTCGGTGATCTCCATCTCGTGCTTCGAGATGAGGCTCAGGAGCAGGTCGAAGGGTCCCTCGAAGTTGTCGAGGTGGACCGAGAAGGCGCCCTTGGCTGGCGCTGCGGGCGCGGCGTCGAGGGCGGTGCCCTCGGCCGCCGTGCCCTGGTCGGTCACGGCCGTCAGGCGGCGACGCCGCGCGCGACGAGCTCGCGAGCGAGCTGACGGTAGGCGTGGGCGCCCGCGTGCTGCGGCGCAAAGGTGGTGATCGGCTCCGCGGCGACCGACGCATCGGGGAACTTCACCGTGCGGTGGATCATGGTCTCGGTGACCTTCTCGCCAAAGCCGTGACGGACGCTCTCGACGACCTCCTGAGAGTGAAGGGTGCGGCCGTCGTACAGGGTCGGGATGATCGCGTCGATGCTGAGGCGCGGGTTGAGGCGGTCCTGCACCTTCGTGATGGTCTCCACGAGCAGCGCGACGCCGCGCATCGCGAAGTACTCGGACGCGAGCGGGATGATCACGCCGTGCGCGGCCACCAGGGCGTTCACGGTGAGGAGGCCGAGCGAGGGCTGGCAGTCGATGAGGATGACGTCGTACTCGTCCTCGACGCCACGCAGGGCGCGGTCGAGCGTGGACTCGCGGGCGACCTCGCCCACCAGCTGCACCTCGGCGGCGGACAGGTCGATGTTGGCCGGCATCAGGTCGAGGTTGTCGACGTTGGTGGAGACGATGACGTCCGACGCGGAGATCGACGACCGCATCAGCAGGTCGTAGATGGTGAGCTCGGCCTCGTTCGGGTTGATCCCGAGACCCGCCGATGCCGCGCCCTGCGGGTCGAAGTCGACCACCAGCACCTTCCGCCCGTACTCCGCCAGCGCCGCCGCGAGATTGACGGTCGTAGTGGTCTTACCCACGCCGCCCTTCTGGTTGCACAGCGCGACGACGCGCGCGGGACCGTGGCTGGCAAGGGGGGTGGGCTCAGGGAAGTCGGTCACGCCCCACACCTTACCGTCGCGGGACCCCTGATCAGCCGCGGGCACGCGGGTGCGCCGTCGCGTAGACCTCCCGCAGCGCGTCCTGCGTGACGGCCGTATAAATCTGTGTGGTGGTCACGGACGCGTGGCCCAGCAGCTCCTGCACCACGCGGACGTCGGCGCCGCCCGACAGCAGGTGCGTCGCGAACGAGTGGCGAAGGGTGTGCGGCGACACGTCGGGAACGCCGGCGCGGGACGACGCGTCCTTGAGGATCACCCACGCGCTCTGGCGCGACAGGCGCCCGCCCCGCGTGTTGAGGAACAGCGCAGGCGTGCCCGTCCCCGCCTGGGCGAGCGGCGCGCGGGCGCGCACCAGGTAGGCGTGCAGCTCCCGAGCGGCGAAGCCGCCGAGCGGCACCACCCGCTCCTTGCGGCCCTTGCCGCGCAGCAGGACGGCCTCCTGCCCCTCGTCGAGGGTGAGGTCGTCGACGTCGAGGCCCACGGCCTCGGAGATGCGCGCGCCCGACGCGTACACGAGCTCGAGCAGCGCGCGGTCGCGCAGCGGGGCGGCGCCGTCCCCCGTCGAGGCCGCCTCAAGGATCGCCTCGACCTGGTCGGTCGAGATCGCCTTGGGAAGCCGCTGCGGCACCGCGCGCGGCTTGACGTCCGAAGACACGTCCTGGGTGCACCACCCCTCGGCGAGAGCGAAGCGATGCCAGCCGCGCACCGCCACGACGGTGCGCGAGGCCGATGCCGGCGCGAGCGGCCGCCCGCCGTCGCGTCCAGTGCCGATCGCCTGGGCGAAGTCGGCGACGTCCGTCCGTGTCACGGCGGCGAGGTCGTCCCGCTCACGCGTCTCGAGGAATCGCACGTAGCGGGTGAGGTCGCGGCGGTAGGCCGCGAGCGTGTTGGTGCTGAGCCCCCGCTCGACGGACACGTGCGCGAGGTAGGCCTCGCGTTCGCCGTCGAGCCCGGTCACGACGCCCAGACGGTCAGGGTCTCCGGGAGGAAGGGGTCCACCATGACGGCCGCGAAGACGATCGTGAGGTAGGTGATCGAGTCGTGGAACAGGCGCATCTCGCGCAGCTTCGCCTCGTCGCGCTGGGCGCGCAGGTACAGGCGGACGCAGCCGGTGAGGAACCAGGCGCCGGCGGCCGCAGCGACCCCCGCGTACACCCAGGTCATGCCGGCGACGGGAACCAGGACGAGGGTGGTGACCACCATCGCGGCGGCGTAGCCGATCATCTCGATGGCCACGCGGCGGCTGGAGGCCAGCACGGGAAGCATCGGTACCTCGGCGCGCGCGTAGTCGCGCTTGAACTTCATCGACAGCGGCCAGTAGTGCGGCGGCGTCCAGAAGAAGATGATGAGGAACAGCAGGACGGGAGTCCACGACAGTGACTGCGTGACCGCCGCCCAGCCGATCAGCACCGGCATGCAGCCGGCGGCGCCGCCCCAGACGATGTTCTGGGCAGTGCGGCGCTTGAGGATCATCGTGTAGAGCACCACGTAGCCCACGATGGCCGCCACGGACAGGACCGAGGCAAGCGGCGAGCCGACGACGAACCAGAACCAGGCGGTCGACACGACGGCGAGCACGGACGCGAAGGTGAGGGCCTCGGACGGCGTCACCTTGCCGGTGACGAGCGGGCGCCCCTTGGTGCGGTTCATCACCGCGTCGATGTCGCGGTCGAGGTACATGTTGTACGCGTTCGCGGCGCCCGCGGACAGGTAGCCGCCGACGACGGTGGTGAGCAACAGGTCCCAGCGCGGGAAGCCATCGGCGGCGAGGATCATCGCCGGGACGGTGGTGACGAGAAGCAGTTCGATGATGCGCGGCTTCGTGAGGGCGACGTACGCCTTCACCTTGTCACCGAGAGGAATCCGCGACGCCGCCGCTGCAGGCGTGGTCGTGGGCGCGGTGGGGACCTGGGACATGGCGTCCATGGTACCTGCGCGGTGAGCCCGCATCGGCCCCGGCGCGCGTACGGCGTGAGCGTCGCCGGGAAGGCTCCCGGGAGGCCGGACGTTACAACCTTGTACACACCCCCTCACCGCCGCATTTTCCTGTGCGTGAACTTGTGCCCGATGCGTGTCGGCACCCCTCACGCGCCGCTAGGCTGGCGGGGAACCATCTCACGATTCATGGGAGAAATCTGTGACCGTCACCTGGACCGATGCCGATCGCCGCGCCGTAGACACTCTGCGCGTGCTTGCCGCCGATGCTGTGGAGAAGGTGGGCAACGGCCACCCCGGTACCGCCATCTCGCTCGCCCCCGCGGCCTACCTGCTGTTCCAGAACGTCATGCGCCACGACCCGTCGGACTCGTCGTGGCTCGGCCGCGACCGCTTCGTGCTCTCCGCGGGCCACTCGTCGCTGACGCTCTACCTGCAGCTCTTTGCCTCCGGCTACGACCTCGACCTTGACGACCTGAAGGCGCTGCGCACCGAGGGGTCGCGCACCCCGGGTCACCCCGAGTACGGCCACACCGACGGCGTCGAGATCACGACCGGCCCGCTGGGCACCGGCATCGCCTCCTCCGTGGGCATGGCGATGGCCGCCCGCAAGGAGCGCGGCCTGCTCGACCCCGAGGCCGCCCCCGGCACCTCGCCGTTCGACCACCACATCTACGTGATCGCGGGCGACGGCTGCCTCCAGGAGGGAGTCTCCTCCGAGGCCTCGTCGCTCGCCGGCACGCAGGAGCTGGGCAACCTCATCGTCATCTGGGATGACAACCGCATCTCCATCGAGCACGAGACGGACATCTCGTTCACCGAGGACGTCATGGCGCGCTACGAGGCCTACGGCTGGCACACCCAGCACGTCTCGTGGATCAAGGACGGCGGCTACGAGGAGGACCCCTCGGCCCTTCACGACGCCCTCGAGGCGGCCAAGGCCGAGACCGGCAAGCCCTCGATCATCCGCCTGTCGACCATTATCGGCTGGCCCTCGCCCACCAAGCAGAACACCGGCGGCGTGCACGGCTCCGCACTCGGCGCCGACGAGGTTGCCGGCCTCAAGAAGGTCCTCGACTTCGACCCCGAGCAGTCGTTCGTGGTGGAGCCCGAGATCCTCGCGCACATGCAGCAGGTGAAGGAGCGCGGCCAGGCCGCGCACTCCGAGTGGAACGCCGACCTCGCCCGCTGGGAGGCCGAGAACCCCGAGCGCGCCGCGCTGCTGGCTCGCCTGTCGGCACGCGAGCTTCCCGAGGGCTGGGAGGACGCGCTTCCCACGTTCGAGGTTGGCAGCAAGATCGCCACCCGTGCGGCGTCCGGCAAGGTGCTGAGCGCCCTCGCCCCCGTGCTTCCCGAGCTGTGGGGCGGCTCCGCCGACCTCGCCGGCTCGAACAACACGACGATGGACGGCGAGCCGTCGTTCCTTCCGCCGCGTCGCGCCACCCACTCGTGGCCGAACGCCGACTGGTACGGCCGCACCATGCACTTCGGCATCCGCGAGTTCGGCATGGGCGCGATCCTCAACGGCATCACGCTGCACGGCCTCACCCGCACCTACGGCGGCACGTTCCTCGTGTTCTCCGACTACATGCGCGCCTCGGTCCGCCTCGCGGCCCTCATGCGCATCCCCACCACGTTCGTGTGGACGCACGACTCGGTGGGCCTCGGTGAGGACGGCCCCACGCACCAGCCGATCGAGCACCTCGCGACGCTGCGCGCCATCCCCGGCCTCGACGTCGTCCGCCCCGCGGACGCCAACGAGACCACCGCCGCGTGGAAGACCATCCTCGAGACCACCGACCGCCCCTCCGCGATCATCCTGTCGCGCCAGGGCCTGCCGGTGCTCGAGGGAACCTCGGCCGAGGGCGTCGCCAAGGGCGCCTACGTGCTCGCCGGTGCCGACGAGGAGGCCGACGTGCTCCTCATCGCCACGGGCTCCGAGGTCTCGGTCGCCCTGGGTGCGCGCGACGTGCTGGCCGCCGAGGGTGTGAAGGCGCGCGTCATCTCGATGCCGTCGCGTGAGCGCTTCGAGCGTCAGGACGCCGAGTACCGCGAGTCGGTCATCCCCGCCGCCCTCATGGCGCGCGTCACGGTCGAGGCTGGCTCGCGCCTGGGCTGGACCGAGATCGCCGGCGACGCGGGTCGCACCGTGTCGATCGACCACTTCGGTGAGTCGGCCGACGGCGGGCTGCTGCTGAAGAAGTACGGCTTCACCGCCGAGAACGTCGCCGCCCAGGCGCGCGAGTCGCTGGCCGCCGCCAAGTGATCCGCGGGCGGGCCGGGGAGGGCACCCACGTGGTGTCCTCCCCGGCCGCGCCTGGTCCCCACCCCTCCCCTGACCGCGACGGGTGCGCCCCGTCGCGAGTGAAGGACTGACATGGTCAACCCGCTGCGCGATCCGCGCGACCGACGACTCCCCCGCATCGCAGGCTCCTGTGGCCTCGTGATGTTCGGCGTGACCGGCGACCTGGCACGCAAGAAGCTGATGCCCGCCGTGTACGACCTGGCCAACCGTGGCCTCCTTCCCCCCGCGTTCGCGCTGACGGGATTCGCCCGCCGCGAGTGGGACCGCGAAGACTTCGAGAAGGTTGTCTACGACGCCGTCAAGGCGCACGCGCGAACGCCCTTCCGCGAGGAGACCTGGAAGCAGCTTGCCGAGGGCATCCGCTTCGTGCAGGGCACGTTCGACGACCCCGACGCCTTCCAGCGACTCAAGGAGACCGTGGAGGAGCTCGACGAGCGCCGCGGTACGGGAGGCAACCACGCCTTCTACCTCTCCATCCCCCCGTCGGCCTTCCCCCAGGTCCTCACGCAGCTGCGTGACTCCGGGCTGTCGGACGCCAAGGACGGCACGTGGCGCCGCGTCGTCATCGAAAAGCCCTTCGGCCAGGACCTCACCACGGCCAACGAGCTCGACGCCGTCGTGTCGGACGTCTTCCCGCCCGACTCGGTGTTCCGCATCGACCACTACCTGGGCAAGGAGACGGTGCAGAACCTGCTGGCGCTGCGCTTCGCCAACCAGCTGTTCGAGCCCATCTGGAACAACCAGTACGTGGACCACGTGCAGATCACGATGGCCGAGGACATTGGCATCGGATCCCGCGCCGGGTACTACGACGGCATCGGCCAGGCGCGCGACGTCATCCAGAACCACCTGCTGCAGCTCTTCGCGCTCACCGCGATGGAGGAGCCCGCCACCTTCGACGCCGACGACCTGCGCGGCGAGAAGGAGAAGGTGCTGCGCGCCGCCAAGCTCCCCACCGACCTCGACACCAACACCGCTCGCGGCCAGTACGCCGCCGGCTGGCGTGGCGGCGAGCAGGTGGGCGGCTACCTCGATGAGGACGACATCCCGTCGGACTCCATCACCGAGACCTTCGCCGCGATCCGCCTCGACGTGCCGAACCGCCGGTGGGCGGGTACGCCGTTCTACCTTCGCGCGGGCAAGCGCCTTGGCCGCCGCGTGACCGAGATTGCGCTCGTGTTCAAGAAGGCCCCGAGCCCCTACTTCCAGGACGTGGAGGGCACCGAGGCCGGCAACAACGCCCTGGTCATCCGCGTCCAGCCCGACGAGGGCGTCACCCTGCGTTTCGGCTCCAAGGTGCCCGGCACCCAGATGGAGGTCCGCGACGTCACCATGGACTTCGGCTACGGCAACGCCTTCACCGAGTCCTCCCCCGAGGCCTACGAGCGCCTCATCCTCGACGTCCTGCTGGGCGACCCGCCGCTGTTCCCGCGGCACGAGGAGGTGGCGCTCTCGTGGAAGCTGCTTGACCCCGTCATCGCGCACTGGGAGGGCTCGGGCGAGCAGCCCGAGCAGTACCGCTCCGGGACCTGGGGTCCCGCCAGCGCCGACGCGATGATGGCCAAGGACGGACGCGTCTGGAGGCGCCCATGATCATCGACCTGCCCCGCACCACGATCTCGCAGATCAACAAGCGACTCGTGCAGTCCCGCAAGGACTTCGGCGTCATCACGCTCGGTCGCGTCCTCACGCTCGTGATCGACGCCACCGATGCCGACGTCGAGGACGCCATCGAGACGGCCAACGTCGCCTCGCGCGAGCACCCCTGCCGCATCATCGTCATCGCTCCCCACGAGGGTGACGAGGACGAGCTTCACGCGGAGCTACGCGTGGGCGGCGACGCTGGCGCGTCCGAGGTGGTCGTCCTGCGTCCCTCGCGCGTCCAGGCCGACCACGGCGACACGCTCGTCATGCCGCTGCTGCTCCCCGACGTCCCGATCGTCGCCTGGTGGCCCGCCACCGTGCCGGCCGACCCGGGCGGCTCGAGCATCGGCCGGATGGCGGCGCGCCGCATCACCGACTCGAAGGGCGAGGGCGACCCTGCCGCGGTGCTGCGGTCGCTCGCCGAGCACTACCAGGCCGGCGACACCGACCTCGCGTGGACCCGCGTCACCCGGTGGCGTGCGCTACTCGCCGCTGCGCTCGAGCAGGTGAGCGACCAGCAGGTCACGAAGGCACGCCTCCACGGCGACACCGGCAGCCCCTCGATCCTGCTGTTGGGCGCGTGGCTCCAGGGCACGCTCGGCTGCGAGTTCGAGGCCACCTACGCCGACGACGTGCGCGGCCTGCAGTCCATCGTCCTCGAGACCGCCTCGGGCGAGATCGGCATCGCGCGCCCCGACGGGCAGAACGCGACGCTGACCCAGCCGGGCCAGCCCGAGCACACGATCGCGCTGCCGGCGCGCTCGCTGGGCGATTGCCTCGCCGAGGAGCTGCGTCGCCTCGACGACGACCCTGTCTACGGCAACGCGCTGCGTCGCTGGGCGGGCGCCGCCTCGGAGGCGACGGCATGAGGCAGGTCATCGTCCACGCCGACGCGGACGCCGTGGCCCAGGCCACCGGCGCCCGCCTGCTGATCGCGCTCGGCGACGCCGTCGCCCTGCGTGGAAGGGCCGACGCGGTCCTCACCGGCGGCACCGTCGGCATCGCGCTGCTCGAGGCCGCCGCCGCGTCGCCCCTCGCCGCCACCGTCGACTGGACAAGCGTTCACGTCTGGTGGGGCGACGAGCGATTCGTCCCCGCAGGCGACGCCGACCGCAACGAGGGGCAGGCGCAGGCCGCGCTCCTCGCCCACCTGCCGCTTCCCGAGGACAATATCCACCGGATGGGCTCCTCGGACGTCTTCGCCACGGCAGAGGACGCCGCCGCGGACTACGCGACGCAGATCGCCGCGGCGGGCACTCCCGCGTGGGACGTGCTGCTGCTGGGCCTCGGCCCCGACGCGCACGTCGCGTCGCTGTTCCCCGGCCACCCCGTCTTCACGGGGCCCGACGCGGAGACGCACGCCGTCCACGACTCCCCCAAGCCGCCGCCCACGCGCGTCTCCCTTGGCCTGGGCTCGATCCACCGCGCACGCGAGGTGTGGGTCGTCGCAGCCGGCGAGGGCAAGGCCGATGCCGTGCGCGACTCCCTGCGCCGCACCGGGGTCCCCGGCGGTGCCGTCGACGGCACCGAGCGCACGCTGTGGCTGCTGGACGCGGCCGCCGCGACCAAGGTCTAGGCAACCGACGCATCGGCCACACCACAGCCGAGACACGACGACGAAGGGGCGGGGCCATACGGCCCCGCCCCTTCGTCGTACCGGTCGGGCTACGCGGTGAGGCGAGCCTTGACGGACTCGACGATCTGCGTGATGTCGAACTCGTCGGGCTTCGAGTAGATGGTGTCCGCGTCCGCGCGGAACGTGAACACTCCCTTCTCCCCCGTCACGAGCGCGACGGACTCGAGCTGGCCGCCGAAGGTGCTCAGCAGCGTGCGCTGGGCGTCGAGCGCCCGGTCGAGGTAGCCGCACGGCACGCAGTACTCGATCTCGATCTTCACAGGTCCTCCAGTGTCGATGGGGTCGTACCCCGCCATCCTTCCATTCCCCGCCCACCCACCGTCAAATGGATCCACTTGGTTCTTTTACACGCGTAGACGCACCAAAGGGATCCATTTGACCGGTCAGGAGGGGGGGGAACGCCGAGGGGCCCGGCGCCGCTCCCCTGGCGGGGAGGGCGACGGGCCCCTCGGTGAAACAGCGACTAGTCGGCGACGACCGGCGTGCCGCGGCGGGCGCGCAGGGTGCCGAGAGCCTCGTCGAGCAGGGCCTCGCCCTCCTCGTCAGTGCGACGCTCCTTCACATATGCGAGGTGCGTCTTGTACGGCTCGTTGCGCAGTGGCTCCGGCGGGTTCTCGGGATCGAGGCCACCGGGAAGGCCGCAGCGGGGGCAGTCCCACTCGACCGGAACCTCGGGGGCGTCGTTCTCATCCCCGATCGCGAAGCTGGGCGACGTGACGTGGCCCTTCGCGCAGTAGTAGTTGACGACCTGACGCGGCGCGGACTCGCCGCGCTCGTCCTCGCCCATGGGTCCCGCGCCGACGCGCGACCCTCGAATGGCGTTACCGCCTGCCATGATTCTTTCCCCTCAGGTGCTGCTAGAGCGAGAACCGCGAGATCAGCCCGAGCAGCACGATGATCGCGCCCCACAGGGTGGCCGTGATCCACGTGATACGGGTCAGGTTGCGCTCACCGACGGCGGACGACTGCACGCCGGAGGCGAAGCCACCGCCAAACATGTCGGTGATGCCGCCGCCACGGCCGCGGTGGATGAGCACCAGGCCGATGATCACGAACGACGTGATCACGAGCAGCACCCACAGGCTGATCTCCAGAATGTGCACAGTTCTCCTCAGACGTGTTCGGATCGCCTACCAGGATACGCGACGATTCGCGCATCCTGGTAGGCGCCACGCACGGTGGGGTCAGCCGATCTGGTGCGAACGGAAACGCGCGATCTTGGCGAACTCCTCGGGGTCGAGGCTGGCGCCTCCCACGAGTCCACCGTCCACGTCGGGCTCCGCCATGAGCTGGGCGATCGAGCCCGACTTCACGGAGCCGCCGTAGAGCACGCGCACGCCGTCGGCGAGCTCGGCGTCGTACAGCTCGGCGAGGCGGCCGCGGATCGCACCGCAGACCTCCTGAGCGTCGGCGGGCGTCGCGACCTCACCGGTGCCGATGGCCCACACGGGCTCGTAGGCGATGACGACGTCCTTCGCCTTGTCAGCGGGCAGGTCCTTCAGCGCGCCGTCGACCTGGGCGAGCGTGTACTCCACCTGGTTGCCGGCCTTGCGCACGTCGAGGCCCTCGCCCACGCACACGATGGGGACGATGCCGTTCTCGAACGCCGCCTTGGTCTTGGCGGCGACGACCTCGTCGGACTCGCCGTGGTACTCGCGACGCTCCGAGTGGCCCACCGCGACGTACGAGACGCCGAGCTTGGCCAGCTGCGTGCCAGACACCTCACCGGTGTAGGCGCCGGAGGTGTGCTGCGAGATGTCCTGGGCGCCGTACTTCAGCTCCAGCTTGTCGGCGTCCACGAGGGTCTGCACGGAACGGATCGAGGTGAAGGACGCGAGCACCGCGACCTCCACGTCCTCGAAGTCGTGCTTCGCGTCGCGCAGGAGCCACGCGAGCTTCTGCACGGTGTGGGTGGCCTCGAGGTGGTCGAGGTTCAGCTTCCAGTTACCCGCGATCAGGGGGGTACGTGCCATGGGTATCAGTCCTCCAGTACGGCGAGGCCCGGCAGGACCTTGCCCTCAAGCAGCTCGAGCGACGCGCCGCCGCCCGTCGAGATGTGCGAAAAGCCGGCCTCGTCGTAGCCGAGGCGGCGCACGGCCGCGGCCGAGTCGCCGCCGCCCACGACGGAGAAGCCGTCGGCGTCGATCATCGCCTGCGCGACGGCACGGGTGCCGCCCTCGAAGGCCTCGAACTCGAACACGCCCATGGGGCCGTTCCACACGATGGTCTTGGCGTCCGCGATCTTGAAGGCGAACAGCGCTGCCGACTCGGGGCCGATGTCGAGGCCCATCCATCCCTCGGGGATCACGTCGGCGGCGACGGTCTTGTGCTCGGCGTCCGCGGCGAAGGCGGCGGCGACCTCAATGTCGGTCGGGAGCACGATCTCGACGCCGTTGGCCTCGGCGGTCTCGAGGTAGCCCTTGACCGTGTCGATCTGGTCCTCCTCGAGCAGCGACGAGCCGACGTCGTAGCCCTTGGCCTTCAGGAAGGTGAAGACCATGCCGCCGCCGATGAGCAGACGGTCGGCCTTGGTCAGCAGGTTGCCGATGACGCCGAGCTTGTCGGAGACCTTCGAGCCGCCGAGCACGACAGCGTAGGGGCGCTCGGGGTCGGTGGTCGCGCGCGACAGCGAGACGACCTCCTTCTCGACGAGCGTGCCGGCGGCCGCGGGAAGCAGCTGCGCGACGTCGTAGACCGACGCCTGCTTGCGGTGGACGACGCCGAAGCCGTCGGAGACGAACGCGTCGGCGAACGCGGCGAGCTCCTTGGCGAGCTCCTGCCGCTCCTCGTCAACCTTGGAGGTCTCGCGCTTGTCGTAGCGGACGTTCTCGAGCATGGCGACCTGGCCGGACTCGAGCGCGGCGACGGTGGCCTTGGCCGAGTCGCCTACGAGGTCCTCGGCGAGCGTCACGGGGCGGCCCAGCAGCTCCGCGAGGCGGGCGGCCGCGGGCGCGAGCGAGTACTCGGGCTTGGGCTCGCCGCCGGGGCGGCCGAGGTGGGCGGTGACGATGACCGCGGCGCCCGCGTCGAGCAGCGCCTGAATGGTGGGCACGGAGGCGCGCACGCGGCCGTCGTCCGTGATGGTGGTGCCGTCGAGGGGCACGTTGAGGTCGGAGCGAACCAGCACCTTCTTGCCGGTCAGGTCTCCCAGTCCTGCGATGGTCTTCATTTCAGTCCTCACATTCCTGACATAGCAACGCCCGCACACGCGGCGCGTGCGCGGGCGTTGCCACGATCAGATCCGGATGGGGTGGATCAGAGCTTGTCGCCGACGTAGGTGGTCAGCTTGACGAGGGAGGTCGAGTAGCCCCACTCGTTGTCGTACCAGGCCACGATCTTGACCATGTTGCCCGACACCTTGGTGAGCTTGGCGTCGAAGATCGACTGGTGCGGGTCACCGACGATGTCCGAGGAGACGATGTCGTCCTCGACGTAGGACAGCGTGCCGGCCATGGCACCCTCGGCGGCGGCCTTGACGGCGGCGTTGACCTCGTCAACGGTCACCTCACGGCCGGCCTCGAAGGTGAGGTCGGTGGCGGAACCGGTGATGGTGGGAACGCGCATCGCGAAGCCGTCCAGCTTGCCCTTGAGCTCGGGCAGCACGAGCGCGACGGCCTTGGCGGCGCCGGTCGAGGTGGGAACGATGTTCTGCGCGGCGGCGCGGGCGCGGCGGAGGTCCTTGTGGGGGCCGTCCTGCAGGTTCTGGTCGCCGGTGTAGGCGTGAACCGTGGTCATGAGGCCCTTCTCGATGCCGATGGCGTCGTTGAGGGCCTTCGCGACGGGCGCGAGGCAGTTGGTGGTGCACGACGCGTTCGAGATCACGTGGTGGTTGGCCGGGTCGTAGTCCGTGTGGTTCACGTTGACGACGAACGTGGCGTCCTCGTTCTTGGCGGGCGCGGAGATGATGACCTTCTTGGCACCGGCGTCGATGTGCGCCTTGGCCTTGGTCGCGTCCGTGAAGAAGCCGGTCGACTCGATGACGATGTCGGCGCCGAGCTCGGCCCAGGGGAGGTTCGCGGGGTCGCGCTCAGCAAGGGCGCGGATCGCGACGCCGTCGACGTAGATGTTGTCGTCGTCGTACGTGACCTCCTTGGGGAACTTGCCCAGGACGGTGTCGTACTTGAGCAGGTGCGCAAGGGTGTGGTTGTCGGTGAGGTCGTTCACACCGACGATCTCGAAGTCAGCGCCCTCGGCGAGCGCTGCGCGGAAGAAGTTACGTCCGATACGGCCGAAGCCGTTGATGCCGACCTTGATGGTCACAGTAAATCTCCTCGGCTTGCGCCGACCATCGCCGGCGCGGTTGTGTGTGGATTCTTCGCGCACCTCGACGTGCGCTGTGCGTCCCCGGAACCCCGGGGCTCTTCCGTCAGCCTACACCGATGCGTGGATCGACGAGACGCGACGAAAGTCCTGGTGCGCGGTCAGTCGAGATCCAGGATCTCCTGGCTGATGCCGGCCTCGGTGTCGGGAATCCCGAGCTCCTCCGCGCGCTTGTCGGCGGTGGCGAGCAGGCGCCTGATGCGGCCCGCGACGGCGTCCTTGGTCAGCGGCGGCGTGGCAAGTTTGCCGAGCTCCTCGAGCGACGCGTCGCGGTTGGCAAGGCGCAGCTCGCCGGCCTCGCGCAGGTGCTCGGGGACGTCCTCGCCGAGGATGTCGAAGGCCCGCGCCACGCGTGCCCCCGCTGCCACGGCTGCCTGGGCGGAGCGGCGCAGGTTCGCGTCGTCGAAGTTGGCGAGGCGGTTGGCGGTGCCGCGCACCTCGCGCCTGGTGCGCTTGTCCTCCCACTCGAGCACCGAGTCGTGGGCGCCAAGACGGGTGAGCAGCTGGGCGATGGCCTCGCCGTCGCGGATGACGACGCGGTCCACTCCCCTGACCTCGCGGGACTTCGCGGAGATGCCGAGGCGGCGCGCGGCGCCGACGAGGGCCAGCGCGGCCTCGGGGCCGGGCGACGTCACCTCGAGCGCCGACGAGCGGCCCGGCTCCGTGAGCGAGCCGTGCGCGAGGAAGGCGCCGCGCCAGGCGGCGACGGTGTCGTCCAGCGAGCCGCCGACGACCTGCGGCGGCAGCCCGCGCACGGGTCGTCCGCGCTGGTCAAGCAGGCCAGTCTGGCGGGCGAGCGACTCGCCCTCCTTGACGACCCTCACCACGTAACGGTTGCCCTTCTTGAGGGCGCCGCCGGAGACGACGATGATCTCGCCGACGAGACCGTAGACCTCGTGGATGAACGCGCGCAGTCGGCGCGCGCCCGCGGCGGTGTCCAGCTCCGCCTCGATTACGATCCTGCCGCTGACGATGTGAAGGCCCCCCGCGAAGCGGAGCATCGTCGCGACCTCCGCCTTGCGCGCCGAGGTCTTATCGACCGCGACCCGAGCCAGTTCGTCCTTCACCTGTGCCGTCAGAGCCATGCGCCGATTCTGCCATTCATCGGGACGCCGCGAGTCCGCCGAGGTCCCGGTCGGTCAGCAGGTCGGCGAGCGCCGCGCGCAGCGCGACAGGGTCATGAGCGTGCGCGTGGTCGACGGCGCGCACCGGGGCGACGACCATCCGCGCTCCCCACGCGGCGATCTCCTCCCGCAGGCCGGGCTCGTCGGCGTGGCCGGCATCGACGAGCACCGCGCGCGGCACGAAGCCGGGAGCGGCGGAGCGGAGCGCACGGACGTCGTCGAGGCGTGACATGCCGGCCGTCTCGACGTCGGCGTCACCGACATTGAGGATCACGGTCGCACGCGGACCGGCCTCGACGAGCGCCGCCGCCACGGGCGCCACCGCGAAGTGGGTGAGCACGGAGGTGTACCAGCTTCCCGGGCCGAGCACCACGGCATCGGCGCCGCGCAGCGCGTCGAGCGTCTGCTCGGGCACGTGAGGCGACGGCGGGTCGAGGGCAAGGTCGAGCACGCGACCCGACGCGAGCGCGACGGCCACCTGACCGCGGACCTCGCTCACGCCATCGGCCGTCTCCACTGTCGCCCGCACCGTGAGCGGCTCGTCGGACAGCGGCAGCACCCTGCCGTGCGCCTGCAGCAGTCGGCCCACCCACTCGAGCCCCTCGACAACGTCGCCGCAGCGGTCCCACAGCGCGGCGATGAGCAGGTTGCCCAGCGCGTGGCCGTCGAGCGCGCCGTCGGTGCTGAAGCGCCACTGGAGCACGTCGCGCCACGTGGTGCCCCACTCGGAGTCGCCGCACAGTGCCGACAGGGCCATGCGCAGGTCCCCTGGCGGGACGATGCCCATCTCCTCGCGCAGGCGGCCGGAGGATCCGCCGTCGTCGGCGACGGTGACGACGGCGGCGAGGTCCTCGGCAAGGCCGCGCAGCGCGGTCAGCGAGTGATAGAGACCGTGCCCTCCCCCGAGGGCGACGACGCTCGTCGTCATCCGAGCGTCCGGTCCCGGTGCGACACGCGCACGGCGTAGCCGCGCTCCTGGAGGCGACGCCCCAGCTCCTCGGCGATGGCGACGGACCGGTGCTTGCCGCCCGTGCAGCCGACGCCCACCGTCACGGAGGGCTTGTCGTGCGCGCGGTAGCGTTGCAGGACCCCGTCGAGGACCTCGGTGTAGCCGTCGATGAACTCCTGCGCGCCGAGCCCCGTGAGGACGTGTTCGCGCACCGGCGCGTCGAGCCCCGTGAGCGGCCGCAGCGCGGGGTCCCAGTGAGGGTTGGCGAGGAAGCGCACGTCGGCGACGAAGTCGGCGTCGACGGGCAGGCCGTTCTTGAACCCGAACGACTGCACGTTGACGTGCAGCTGCGGCACCTGCGACGCGATCTCGGCCGTGATGACCTCACGCAGCTGGTGAACGTTGAGGCGCGACGTGTCGATGACGTGGTCGGCGCCGCGCCGAATCGCGGAGACCAGCTCGCGCTCGCGCCGAATCCCCTCGAGGAGGGTGCCGTCGGCCTGCAGCGGGTGCGGCCGGCGCGCCTCCTCGAAGCGCCTCACGAGGGTGTCGTCCGACGCGTCGAGGAACGCCGTCCGCACTGCCACGCCACGCAACTGAAGGTCCTCGACCACCGGGCCGAGGTCCTCGAGGAACGCGCCGCCGCGCGCGTCCACGACGACGGCGAGCTTGCGCGTCGAGCCGCGCCCGAGCAGCGAGTCGACGAGGTCACCCATGAGATGGGGCGGCAGGTTGTCGACGACATACCAGCCGAGGTCCGCAAGGACGGCGGCGGCGCGGGTGCGGCCGGCTCCCGACATTCCGGTGAGAACGAGCACCTCGGCACCGTCGCCTCTCAGCAGCGACGTGGGGCGCGGGATACCCGACGGGTACGTGGGCGGATGGGGGTCGTCCGTCATGACTCCAGCATGCCATCGTCGCCGTGCAGGGCGGAGTAGACCGACCGCGCGAGCCCGTCTCCGATGCCGGGGACCAGGGCGATCTGCTCGGCCGAGGCCTCCTTGAGGCGCGCTGGCGAGCCGAAGTGCCTGATCAGCGCCTTGGCGCGCGACGGGCCGATGCCGGGGAGGCTGTCGAGGGCCGATGCGGTGACAGTCTTGCCGCGCTTGGCACGGTGATGGCGGATCGCGAAGCGGTGCGCCTCGTCGCGCACGCGCTGCATGAGGTACAGCGCCTCGGAGCCGCGCGGAAGAATCACGGGGAACGGCTCCCCCGGGATCCAGATCTCCTCGAGGCGCTTCGCGAGCCCGCACAGGAACACGTCGGTGATCCCGAGCCTGTCGAGCACCTCCCGCGCCGCGTTCACCTGGGGAAGGCCGCCATCGACCACCACGAGCTGGGGCGGGTAGGCGAACTTGGCGCTCTCGCGCTGGTCGGGCGGCAGCTGCGACTCCTCGAGGTAGCGAGAGAAGCGCCGCGTCAGCACCTCGTCCATCGCCGCCGTGTCATCCACCGCATCGGCGATCGAGAACTGCCGGTACTCCTTCTTACGCGGCAACGCGTCCTCGAACACCACCATCGAGCCCACCTGGTTGGTGCCCTGCGTATGCGAGATGTCGTAGCACTCGATCCGCAGCGGGGCGTCGGTCATGCCGAGCGCCTCCTGCAGTTCCTGGAGCGCCGCCGACCGGGTGGTGAGGTCGCTCGCGCGCTTGAGCCGATGCTGGTCGAGCACCTGCCGCGCGTTCTGGTGGCCGGTCTGTGCGAGTTCGGCCTTCTTGCCTCGCTGGGGCACGCGGATGGCGACCTTCGCTCCGCGCAGGCCTCCGAGAACCTCGGCGAGCGGGGCGGCGTCCTCGGGCAGCGCCGGCACGAGCACCTCCGGCGGGATCTCCTCCGGTTCGGCTGCGCCGTACGCCTCCTGCACCAGCTCGAGCACCATGGCCTCGGGGCCCAGCGGCTCGGGCTTGTCGACGACCCAGCCGCGCTCGCCGGTGATGCGGCCGTCGCGCACGTGGAAGACGTGCGCCGCCGCCTCCATCTCGTCGTCGACGAGGCTGAAGATGTCGACGTCCACCCCCGCGTCGAGCACCACGGCGTTGCGGTCGAGCACCGCAGTGAGCGCCTGCAGTCGGTCGCGAGCCCGGGCCGCCGCCTCAAAGTCCTCCCGCTCGGCGGCGTCGTTCATCGAGCGCGTGAGGTCGCGCATGATGCCCTTGGCGTCGCCGCCGAGCACCGCGCACACGCGCTCGGCGAGGGCCCGATGGTCCTCCTCGGAGATGCGTCCCACGCACGGGGCCGAGCACTTGTCGATGTACCCCAGCAGGCACGGTCGGCCCTGCCGCTCCGCCTTCCTGAAAACGCCGGGCGCGCAGGTGCGCACCGGCAGCGCCGCGAGCAGTGTGTCGACCGTCTCCCTGATGGCCCAGGCACGGGCGTAGGGGCCGAAGTAGCGCACGCCCTTCTTGCGCTCGCCGCGCATCACCTGGATGCGCGGAAACTTCTCGTTAAGCGTGACGGCGAGGTATGGGTAGGACTTGTCGTCCTTGAAGACGACGTTGAAGCGCGGGTCGTACTCCTTGATCCACGTGTGCTCGAGGATGAGCGACTCGACCTCGTTGCGCACCACGGTCCACTCGACCGAGGCGGCGGTCGTCACCATCATCTGGGTGCGCGGGTGAAGGTTGGCGAGCGGCTGGAAGTAGTTGGCCAGCCGCGCGCGCAGGTTCTTCGCCTTGCCGACGTACACCACGCGGCCGTGGGGGTCGCGGAAGCGGTAGACGCCCGGCCGCGTCGGGATGGTGCCCGGCGCGGGCCGGTAGCTTGCTGGATCTGCCACGGAAGGACTCTACGCGGGGGTCCCCACGCCGAGCATCGGCGCGAGGAAGCGGCCGGTGTGGCTCGCCTCGACCGCCGCGACATCCTCCGGCGTGCCCTCGGCCACCACGATGCCGCCGCCCGAGCCACCCTCGGGGCCCATGTCGATGAGCCAGTCGGCGCTCTTGATGACATCGAGGTTGTGCTCGATGACGATGACGGTGTTGCCCTTGTCGACGAGGCCCTGCAGCACGGCGAGGAGCTTGCGCACGTCCTCGAAGTGCAGGCCGGTGGTGGGCTCGTCCAGCACGTAGATGGTGCGGCCCGTCGAGCGGCGTTGCAGTTCGGCCGCGAGCTTCACACGCTGGGCCTCGCCTCCAGACAGCGTCGGAGCGCTCTGGCCCAGGCGCACGTAGCCGAGGCCGACGTCAACGAGGGTGCGCAGGTGGCGCGAGATCGTGGGGATCGCCTCGAAGAAGTCGGCGGCCTCCTCGATGGGCATGTCCAGGACATCCGCGACCGTCTTGCCCTTGAAGTGGACCTCGAGGGTCTCGCGGTTGTACCGCGCCCCCTTGCACACCTCGCACGGCACGTAGACGTCCGGCAGGAAGTTCATCTCGATCTTGAGCGTGCCGTCGCCCGAGCAGGACTCACAGCGGCCGCCCTTGACGTTGAAGGAGAAGCGGCCGGGGCCGTAGCCACGGACCTTCGCCTCCTGGGTGTCGGCGAAGAGCTTGCGCACCTTGTCCCACACGCCCGTGTAGGTCGCCGGGTTGGACCGCGGCGTGCGGCCGATGGGCCCCTGGTCGACGTGCACGATCTTGTCGAGCTGGTCCACTCCCGTGATGCGGGTGTGGCGGCCGGGGACCTGGCGGGCGCGGTTGAGCGTGTTGGCGAGCGACGTGTAGAGGATGGAGTTGACGAGAGTCGACTTGCCGGAGCCCGAGACCCCGGTCACGGCGGTCAGCACGCCCAGCGGGAAGGTCACGTCCACGTTGCGCAGGTTGTTCTCGCGAGCACCCACGACGGTGATCTCGCGTCCCTTCTCGAGGGCGCGACGCTCCTCGGGAACGGCGATGGAGCGGGTGCCCGCCACGTAGGCGCCGGTGAGGGAGCGCTCGTTGACGAGGAGCTCCTCGACGGTGCCGGTGTGCACCACCTCTCCCCCGTGCTCGCCGGCGCCGGGGCCGATATCGACCACCCAGTCGGCGGCGCGGATGGTGTCCTCGTCGTGCTCGACGACGATGAGGGTGTTGCCCAGGTCGCGCAGCCGCGTGAGGGTCTCGATGAGGCGGTGGTTGTCGCGTTGGTGGAGGCCGATGCTGGGCTCGTCGAGGACGTAGAGGACGCCCACGAGGCCCGAGCCGATCTGGGTGGCCAGGCGAATGCGCTGGGCCTCGCCGCCGGACAGCGTGCCGGCGGCGCGCGACAGGGTCAGGTAGTCGAGGCCCACGTCGAGCAGGAAGCCCAGGCGGGCGTCGATCTCCTTGAGGACCTGCACGGCGATCTGGCGGCCGCGCTCGTCGAGTTCGGCCGTCAGCAGGAAGTCGCGCGCGTCGGCGATCGACAGGTCGGAGACCTCCGCGATGGATCGGCCGCCGATCGTGACGGCGAGCACCTCGGGCTTCAGCCTGGTGCCCTTGCACACCGGGCACGGCACCTCACGCATGTAGGCCTCGTACTTCTCGCGCGAGAAGTCGGACTCGGTCTGCTCATGCAGGCGCTGGATCCAGGAGATCACTCCCTCGAAGCCGGTCGTGTAGGCGCGCTCACGCCCGAACCGGTTCTTGAACTTCACGTGAACCTGGTAGTCCTTGCCGATCAGCACGGCCTCCTTGACCGCGTCGGGAAGGTCCCGCCAGGGGGTGTCCATCGAGAAGCCAAGGTCGTCCGACAGTGCGTTCAGCATGCGGCCGAAGTACTCCGACGAGGAGGCGTTCCAGGGGGCGACGGCGCCGCCGGCGAGGCTCAGGTCCTCGTCCGGCACCACCAGGCCGGGGTCCACCTCGAGGCGCACGCCGATTCCCGTGCACTCGGGGCATGCGCCGTACGGGGCGTTGAACGAGAACGTGCGCGGCTCGATCTCCTCGAGCGCGAGCACGTGATCGTTGGGGCACGCGCGCTTCTCCGAGTAGCGGCGCGCGGGGACGTCGTCGTCCACGGGGTCGATCAGGACGAGTCCGTCGGCGAGGCGAAGCGCCGTCTCGACCGAGTCGGTCAGGCGGCGCTGGACGCCGTCGCGCGCCACCAGGCGGTCGACGACCACCTCGATGTCGTGCTTGAGCTTCTTCTCGAGCTGCGGCGGGTCGGTGAGCTGCACCACCTCGCCGTCCACGCGGGCGCGGGCGAAGCCCTGCTGCTGGAGCTCCTCGAACAGGTCGGCGTACTCGCCCTTGCGGCCGCGCACCACGGGTGCCAGCACCTGATAGCGCGTGCCCTCGGGAAGGGTCAGCACGGAGTCGACGATCTGCTGCGGGGTCTGCGCCTGAATGCGCTCGCCGCACACGGGACAGTGCGGCGTGCCGACGCGCGCGTAGAGAAGGCGGAGGTAGTCGTGGACCTCCGTGATGGTGCCCACCGTCGACCGCGGGTTGCGGTTGGTGGACTTCTGGTCAATCGACACCGCGGGCGACAGCCCCTCGATGAAGTCGACGTCGGGCTTGTCCATCTGCCCCAGGAACTGACGGGCGTAGGCGCTGAGCGACTCCACGTAGCGTCGCTGACCCTCCGCGAAGATGGTGTCGAAAGCGAGCGACGACTTACCCGAGCCCGAGAGCCCGCTGAAGACGATCAGCGCGTCGCGGGGAAGGTCGAGATCGACACCCTTGAGGTTGTGCTCGCGCGCGCCACGGACCAGAAGTCGTTCATTCACCCGCTCATCGTACGTGCCCACGCGTTCGAACGCACGTTCGAATAGGCGTGTCGTCCCGATGAGACGTCCCCCGCGGCTGGGAGCATGGGACTCATGACCGACTGGATGATCGAATACGTCTACGACGACCGCGCCGACGAGCGCGACCGCCTCCGCCCCGAGCACCGCGCGCACCTCGCTGAGCTCGCCGCCGCCGGCCGCATGCCCGCGTACGGCAGGTTCGACGACGAGGGCCCGGCGGGCGCCCTCCTGATCGGCCGGGCCGAGACCCGTGAGGAGGTCGAGGCGATGCTCGACGGCGACCCCTTCATGGTCGCGGGCCTCATCGCCGAGCGCCGCATCCGCAGGTGGCCCGCCGTCTGGGCCTAAGCCCCGCCGAGACGAACACGGCGGCCTCGCCTCCCCGCGTGGGGAGGCGAGGCCGCCGTCGTCGTGTGTGAGGTGCGGCTATCGGCGCTCGTCCGGCGACGACGCGTGGCCGGATCCGGCATCGGGCGCCGCGACGCCCTGGTCCGCTGCGGCACCATCGCCGGTGCCCTGTGTCGCCTCCAGCGCCTCACCGCCGTGCTCGAGCTTGACCTCCGCCGCGAGCTCGCGCTTGCCGCGCGTCGCCAGGAGGCTCGCGACGGTCGCCACAGCGAGGATGCCGATGATGACGGTCAGCGACAGCCCGGTCGAGATCTCGGGGACGTGGATGGGCTGGCCGCCGTTGATGAACGAGAGGTTGTTCTCGTGCAGGGCGTGCAGCACCAGCTTCACGCCGATGAAGGCGAGGATGGCCGCGAGGCCGTAGTGGAGGTACACCAGGCGCTGCAGGAGCCCCTGCACGAGGAAGTAGAGCTGACGCAGGCCGAGCAGCGCGAAGGCGTTCGCGGTGAAGACGATGAACGGGTCCTGGGTGAGCCCGAAGATCGCGGGGATCGAGTCGAGCGCGAAGAGCACGTCGGTCGAGCCGATCGCGACCATCACCAGGAGCATCGGCGTCACCATGCGACGCCCGGCCTCCTTCACGAAGACCTTGCCCTCGCGGTAGCCGTCGGTGACCGGGTACATGCGGCGCACCATGCGGACCAGGCGGCCCTCCTCGTACTCCTCGTCGCCGGCCTCGTCCTTGTTCTCCCTGGCCAGGCCCCACGCGGTGTAGATGAGGAACGCGCCGAAGACGTAGAACAGCACCGAGAACGCGTCGAGCGCGGCGGCGCCTGCGGCGATGAAGATACCGCGCAGCACGAGCGCGACGGCGATGCCGACGAGGAGGACGCGGGAGCGGTACTTGGGCGGCACGGCGAAGCGCGTCATGATCACGAGGAAGACGAACAGGTTGTCCACCGACAACGCCTTCTCGGTGATGTAGCCGGCGAAGAACTCCCCCGTCACGAACTCGTGGTGCCAAATGTGCAGCACCAACCCGAACACCACCGCGACGGCGATGTAGAACAGGGACCACGCCACCGACTCCTTAAAGCTCGGCTCGTGGGGCTTACGGATGACGACGGCGAAGTCGAACACGAAGAGTCCGACGATCAGCGCGATCGTCACTGTCCAGACAAGGGGATCGGTCACCGGGCAATCCTAAGGGAGCACCGCGGGGAAGGCGCCTCGTCCGTGAGGACGATGCTGCGGGTCATGACGACCCCGCGTCCAGCATCTGGCGCAGCTCCTTCTTGAGCTCGCCGATCTCGTCCCTGAGGCGCGCGGCGATCTCGAACTGCAGCTCGGCCGCGGCCTCCCGCATCTGGGCGCTGAGGTCCTCGATCAGCTGGGTGAGCTCGTCGGCAGGGCGTCCCGCCATCGGCGACGGGTCCTTGCGCTTGCCCTTGCCTGCGGCACCAGCGCCCACGCCCTTGGCACGCTCGAGGGCCTCGGCGGTGTCCGCCTCCTCGCGCGCGAGCATCTCCGTGATGTCGCCAATGCGCTTGCGCAGCGGCGTCGGGTCGATGCCGCTGTCAGTGTTGTAGGCGATCTGGATCTCTCGGCGGCGGTTCGTCTCCTCGATCGCCGTGCCCATCGAGTCCGTGATGGTGTCCGCGTACATGTGCACCTGGCCCGAGACGTTTCGCGCCGCACGGCCGATGGTCTGGATCAGCGACGTGCCGGAGCGCAGGAAGCCTTCCTTGTCGGCGTCGAGGATCGACACGAGCGATACCTCGGGAAGGTCGAGTCCCTCGCGCAGGAGGTTGATGCCCACGAGCACGTCGTAGCGGCCCATGCGCAGTTCGCGCAGGAGTTCGACGCGTCGCAGGGTGTCGACGTCGGAGTGCAGGTACTCGACGCGCACGTCGCGGTCGGAAAGGAACTCTGTGAGGTCCTCCGCCATCTTCTTCGTCAGGGTCGTCACGAGCACTCGCTCGTCCTTCTCGACGCGCTGGCGGATCTGCTCGAGCAGGTCGTCGATCTGGCCCTCGGTGGGCTTGACGACGATCTCGGGGTCCACCAGGCCCGTGGGACGGATGATCTGCTCGACCACGCCATCGGCCGCATCCAGCTCGTAGCGCCCGGGCGTGGCCGACAGGTACACGGTCTGGCCGGTGCGGTGCAGGAACTCCCCCCAGGTGAGGGGCCTGTTGTCGAGCGCCGACGGCAGGCGGAACCCGTGCTCCACGAGGGTGCGCTTGCGCGAGCGGTCGCCCTCGAACATGGCCCCGATCTGCGGAACCGTCACGTGCGACTCGTCGAGCACCAGCAGGAAGTCGTCCGGGAAGTAGTCGAGCAGCGTGTGGGGAGGCGTGCCCTCGGCGCGCTGCTCGATGTGGCGCGAATAGTTCTCGATGCCGGAGCAGGTGCCCACCGAGCGCATCATCTCGAGGTCGAAGGTGGTGCGCATCTTGAGCCGCTGCGCCTCAAGAAGCTTGTTCTGCCGCTCCAGTTCCTCGAGCCTCTCCCCCAGCTCGATCTCGATGGTCTTGATGGCGGCGTTCATCCGCTGCTCGCTCGCGACGTAGTGCGAGGCGGGAAAGACGTGGACTTGCTGGCGCTGCTCCACGACCTGGCCGGTCAGCGGATGCAGCGTGTACAGCGCGTCGATCTCGTCGCCGAAGAACTCGATCCTGATGGCGAGCTCCTCGTACACCGGGATGATCTCGACGGTGTCGCCGCGCACGCGAAACGTGCCGCGGGTGAACGCGAGGTCGTTCCGGGAGTACTGCATCTGCACAAACTCGCGCAGCAGCATGTCCCTGTCGACCGAGTCGCCCACCGCAAGCGACACCATCCCCTGGATGTACTCCTCCGGGGTGCCGAGCCCGTAGATGCAGGACACCGACGACACGACCACCACATCGCGCCGTGTGAGGAGCGAATTAGTCGCGGAGTACCTCAGCCGCTCCACCTCCTCGTTGATCGAGGAGTCCTTCTCGATGAAGGTGTCCGTCTGCGGCACGTACGCCTCGGGCTGGTAGTAGTCGTAATAGCTGACGAAGTACTCGACGGCGTTGTTCGGTAGAAGCTCGCGGAACTCGTTCGCGAGCTGCGCGGCAAGAGTCTTGTTGTGCGCCATCACCAGCGTGGGGCGCTGCAGGCGCTCCACCAGCCACGCGGTGGTCGCCGACTTACCCGTACCGGTAGCACCCAGCAGGACCACGTCCTGTTCTCCCGCGCGCAGGCGGCGCTCGAGGTCGTCGATGGCCTTCGGCTGGTCGCCGGACGGCTGGTACTCGGAGATCACCTGGAACGGTGCCTCGCTGCGGCGGAGGTCGGGACTCATGGTTCTACGGTACGCGCCGCCTCCGACATCGCGGACGGCCGATGCGAGGGCCAGCCCACCCGGTCACGGCACGTGGGTGCGCCACACCTCGTCCACCTGGGCGCGCAAGGCGTCCTCGGAGCCCGCGCCGTCGAGCACCACGTCGGCAATCGCGGCCCGTGCCTCATCCGTGGCCTGCGCCGCGATCCGTGACCGCGCCGCGGTCTCGGTCATGCCACGCCGTTCCACCATGCGCGCCACGCGCACGTCGATCGGCGCCGCCACCGTGACCACCAGGTCGAAGTCGCCGCCCTGAGCGCTCTCCACGAGGAGCGGGATGTCGTGCACCACGACCCCCACCCCGTCGACCCGCGCTTGACGGTCGGCCGCGCGCCCCATCGCGAAGACCGAGGGGTGCACGATCGCGTTGAGCCTGGCGCGCGCCGCGGCATCGTCGAACACCAGCGCCGCCAGCGCGGGGCGGTCGAGCGCGCCGTCCTTGATGACGCGGTCCCCGAACTCGCGCACGATGTCCACGAGCCCTGCCGACCCTGGCGCGACCGCGCGCCGTGCCAGCTCGTCGTGGTCCACGACGAGCGCCCCCAGCTCGCCGAAGCGTGCCGAGGCAGTGGACTTGCCGGCGGCGATTCCCCCCGTGAGGCCGATGCGAAGCATGCGCCGAGTCTCCCAGGCACCAGCGCCTGCCGCCAACCTCCTCCCGACGCACATGGCCACATTTGCGGCACATCGTCGCCGCTCGAGCCGCAAATGTGGCCATGTGCGGCCGAGGTGCGGGGGCTCGGGAGGTGTGGGGCGGAGTGAGGAGACGCGAACCGAGACGCGGAAACGACGAAGGCCGCCACCCCCAGGGGTGACGGCCTTCGCGACTGCGGCAGGTATTAGTTGCCGGTCAGCTTCTCGCGCAGAGCGGCGAGGCGCTCGTCCGAGGCGAGCGTGCCCGCGTCCGACGACTCGTCGTGCGACGAGTACGACGCACCGGCGTCACGCTTGCCACCACGGCGGGCGCCACCGGCAGCGGCGGCGGGCTCGGTGGCCTCCGCCTCAGCGGCCTGCTCGTCCTGCTTGGCGACGAACTGCTTGTGGGCCTCCCAGCGCTCGTGGGCCTTGGCGTAGTCCGCCTCCCAGGCCTCACGCTGCTCGTCGAAGCCCTCGCGCCACTCCTGCGTCTCGGGGTCGAAGCCCTCGGGGTACTTGTAGTTCCCCTGGTCGTCGTACTCCGCGGTCATGCCGTACAGGGCGGGGTCGAAGTCCTCGCCGGCCGGGTCGACACCCTCGTTGGCCTGCTTGATGGACAGCGAGATGCGGCGACGCTCGAGGTCGATGTCGATGATCTTGACGAAGACCTCCTCGTCCGCCTGCACGACCTGCTCGGGCAGGTCGACGTGGCGAACGGCGAGCTCGGAGATGTGGACCAGGCCCTCGATGCCGTCGAAGACGCGCACGAACGCGCCGAACGGGACGAGCTTGGTGACCTTACCCGGGACAATCTGACCGATCGCGTGGGTGCGGGCGTACACGGCCCACGGGTCCTCCTGCGTCGCCTTGAGCGACAGCGAGACACGCTCGCGGTCCATGTCGATGTCGAGAACCTCGACCTCGACCTCCTGGCCCACCGACACAACCTCGTTGGGGTGGTCGATGTGCTTCCAGGAGAGCTCCGAGACGTGCACGAGTCCGTCCACTCCACCGAGGTCGACGAACGCACCGAAGTTGACGATCGACGAGACGGTGCCCTTGCGGACCTGGCCCGGCTGCAGCGCGGTGAGGAACGACGAACGCACCTCCGACTGGGTCTGCTCGAGGAAGGCACGGCGCGACAGGACCACGTTGTTGCGGTTCTTGTCGAGCTCGATGATCTTCGCCTCGATCTGCTGACCGATGTAGGGGGCGAGGTCGCGCACGCGGCGCATCTCGACGAGCGAGGCGGGGAGGAAGCCGCGCAGACCGATGTCCACGATCAGGCCGCCCTTGACGACCTCGATCACGGAGCCGGTCACGACGCCGTCCTCGTCCTTGATCTTCTCGATCGAGCCCCAGGCACGCTCGTACTGGGCACGCTTCTTCGAGAGGATCAGGCGACCCTCCTTGTCCTCCTTCTGGAGGACGAGCGCCTCGACGGTGTCGCCGACGTTGACAACCTCGTCGGGGTTCGCGTCGTGACGGATCGACAGCTCACGCGAGGGGATGACGCCCTCGGTCTTGTAACCGATGTCGAGGAGAACCTCGTCACGGTCGACCTTGACGATGGTGCCCTCGACGAGGTCGCCGTCGTCAAAGTTCTTGATGGTCGCGTCGACGGCTGCGAGGAAGTCCTCAGCGGAGCCGATGTCGTTGACGGCGATAGGGGTGGACTCGGGGGTGGATACGGACATTAAGGAGTGACTCCGATGGACAATGGATGAGTAGTGGAATTGTTGCTAGCACCGCGCGCGCAGGCGCACGACGCCAACGGACATCTTAGCCCCATTCCCCTGATGAGCACAAAGGGACGCGCCCTCCCAATCCTGGGAAGGCGCGCCCGCAACGATGGGTGGTGGGAGTCAGAGGCCCCAGGCCGCCTGCAGGAGCTCGTCCGGCACGTACTTGGTCTTGCCAGCCATGTCCTCGAACGGGAGCATTTCCACCTTCTCGCCACGCAGTGCGGTGAAGGTGCCGAAGTTGCCCTCGACCGCCGCATCGATGGCCGCGATGCCGAAGCGGGTAGCGAGCAGGCGGTCGGCGGCCGTCGGCACGCCGCCACGCTGGACGTATCCCAGGGTGGTCAGGCGGGCCTCGAAGCCGGTGAGGCGCTCGATCGCACGGGTGACCTGCGCGCCGACCTGGCCGGCGATCGGGTTGCCCTTCGCGTCGAGGGTGTCGTTCGAGTCCCAGCCGGAACCCTCCGCGGGCACGGCGCCCTCGGCGACGGCGACGATCGAGAAATTCTTGTAACGGTGGCGGTGCTTGATCTTCTTCGCGATCCGCTCGATGTCAAACGGGGACTCGGGCGCGAGGATGATGTCCGCGCCGCCCGCGATGCCCGCCGTCACGGCGATCCAGCCGCAGTGGCGGCCCATGAGTTCCACGACCATGACGCGGTTGTGAGACTCAGCGGTCGAGTGAAGGCGGTCGATCGCCTCGGTGGCGATCGTCACGGCGGTGTCGAAGCCGATCGACGAGTCGGTGCCGACCACGTCGTTATCGATGGTCTTGGGGATGCCGATGACGGGCACTCCCGCCTTTGACTGCACCTTGGACGCCGCGCGCAGGGTGCCGTCGCCGCCGATGCAGATGAGGGCGTCGATCTTTTCGTCCTCCACCGTCTGCGCGACGGCCTCGAGGCCGCCCTCCACCTTGTGGGGGTGGCAGCGGGCGGTGCCGAGCATGGTGCCGCCGTGGACAAGGATGCCCGAGACGTCGTCCCTGGTGAGCGGGACGGCGTCGCCGTCAATGACGCCCTGCCAGCCGTTGTGAAAGCCCACGATGGAGCAGCCGTGCTGCGACGTGCCGCGCTTGACGATCGCACGAATAGCAGCGTTGAGTCCGGGGCAGTCTCCCCCGCCGGTCAGGATTCCGATCCGCATGGCATCACCCTATCTAGTGCCCGGCCGTCCGCCAGTCCGACCCACGTCCTACGTTGACATCGAGCGGCACTGATAGATCGGCCGCGCCGTGCATCTGGTCGACCAGGATCGCCTCGACGGCGTCCTCCTCGCCGGGGGCCACCTCGATCACGAGTTCGTCATGCACCTGCAGGAGTTGGCGCGAGGCCAGGCCCTGGGCTGCGAGGTCGGCGTCGACGCCGAGCATCGCGCGCTTGATAATGTCCGCTGCCGACCCCTGGATGGGAGCGTTGAGCGCGACGCGCTCGGCGATGTCGCGGCGCTGGCGGTTGGTCGAGGTGAGGTCGGGGATGTAGCGGCGTCGACCCATGATGGTCTCGGTATAGCCCACCTGCCTGGCCTGCTCGACAACCGAGTGAAGGTAGTCGCGCACCCCGCCGAACCGCGCGAAGTAGTCGTCCATGAGCTTCTGAGCCTCACCCACGGACAGCGACAGCTGCCGTGCCAGCCCGAACGACGACAACCCATACGCGAGGCCGTAGCTCATCGCCTTGACCTTGGAGCGCATCTCCGGCGACACGTCCGCCGGCTCCACCCCAAACACCCGCGCTCCGACGAAGCAGTGCAGGTCCTCCCCCGCCTTGAAGGCCTCGATGAGGCCCTCGTCGCCGGACAGGTGCGCCATGATGCGCATCTCGATCTGGCTGTAGTCGGCGGTCAGCAGCGTCGCATAGCCCTCGCCGACCACGAAGGCCTCGCGAATGCGGTGCCCCTCCTCGGTACGGATGGGGATGTTCTGCAGGTTCGGGTCCTTCGAGCTGAGGCGCCCTGTCGAGGCGACGACCTGCGAGAAGGTGGTGTGGATCCTGCCGTCGGCGCGGACCGCCTGCGCGAGCGTGTCGATGATCTGCCCCAGCTTCGCGGCGTCGCGGTGAGCGAGCAGCGCCTCGAGGAACGGGTGCGGGTTCTTTTCCTGGAGGTCCGCGAGCGACGCCGCGTCGGTCGTATACCCGGTCTTGATCTTCTTGGTCTTGGGCATGCCCAGGCGCTCGAACAGCACCTCCTGGAGCTGCTTGGGGCTTCCCAGGTTGACCTGGTCCCCGCCGATGGACTCATACGCGGCGGCGGCCGCCGCATCGGCCCGCGACTGCGCGGCCTCGCGGCGCTCCCCCATCGTCTGCGAGTCCACGGCCATGCCCGCGTGCTCCATGCGCGCGAGCACCGCCACCAGCGGGATCTCGAGGGTCCGGTACAGCTCCGTCATGCCGCGGCGCTCGACCTCGGCGTGGAGTTCACCCGCCAGGGTCGCCACGTGAGCGGCGGTGCGTCCGGCGGCCTCGGCCGCGCTGTCGCCGAGACCGAGGTCGAGCTCGCCGGCATCGGAACCGCCCGAGGGAGCGATGCCGAGGTAGCGCTGGAGCACGGCATCCAGATCGAAGCCGCGCTGGTCGGCGTTCACCAGGAAGGCGGCAATCTGCGTGTCGCCCTCGATACCGCCGAGGTCGAAACCGCGTGCCTGAAGCGCATGCCAGGCGTCCTTCGCCGCGTGCGCGGTCACGGTCACCGCGGGATCCGCGAGCCACGCCCCGAGCGCCCGCTCGTCGTCGGCTGACAGCGAGCTGAGGTCGATGCCCCAGGCCGCGTCCTCCTGGGACACCCCGAGCGCCCATGCGTCGGCATCGGCGCCGATGCGCCCCTCGACGTGCACCGTGACGGCGCCCGTGAGCGCCGTCACCGCGGCGACGGCGCCGGCGGTCACGACCTCCACCTCCGCGGGGGCGTCGGGCACGGACTCCGTCGAGTCGCCCGCCACGAACGGCATCAGGCGGTCGCGCAGGGTGCGGAACTGCAGGGCGTCGCACACCTGGTGGATCGCGGCGGCATCGGCCCCCTCGTACTCGAGCGACTCGAGCGTCGCCTCGACATCGAGGTCGTCGAGCAAGCGGTTGAGCCTGCGGTTGGTGCGCACCTGGTCCAGGTGGTCGCGCAGGCTCTGGCCGGCCTTGCCCGGGACGTCGTCTGCTTGGGCGAGGATCTGCTCGAGCCCGCCATAGGCGCCGATCCACTTGGCGGCCGTCTTGGGCCCCACGCCCGGCACCCCGGGAAGGTTGTCGCTCGTCTCGCCCACGAGTGCCGCGAGCTCGGGGTACTGATGGGGGTCGACCCCGTACTTCTCGCGCACGGCCTCGGGGGTGAAGTGCACGAGGTCTGACACTCCCTTGCGCGGGTACAGCAGGGTGACGTCCTCCGTCACCAGCTGAATGGTGTCGCGGTCGCCCGAGACCACGAGGACCCGCATGCCCGCCTCGCGTCCCTTGCGCGCATAGGTGGCGAGCAGGTCATCGGCCTCGTAACGCTCCTTGTCGACCGCCGACACGCCGAGAGCGTCCAACATCTCGCGAATCAGCGGCACCTGTGGCTCGAACTCCGGCGGCGTGGCGTCTCGAGTGCCCTTGTACGACGGGAGTTCCTCGGTCCTGAAGGTGCCGCCGGGCAGGTCGAACGCCACCGCCACGTGCGTGGGAGCGTGATCCTTCATGAGGGTCGCGAGCATGGTCGTGAAGCCGTACACCGCGTTGGTCGGCACCCCGGTGGAGGTCGCAAAATTCTCGACGGGCAGGCCGAAGAATGCCCGAAATGCCATGGAAAGGCCGTCGACTAGCAGCAGGGTTGGTCGGTTCTTCTCGCTCACTGTGCAAACCTATACGCCATGACCGACAACGACGCGGCCAGCGCTCGGCAGTTTGCCGACGACACGCTCATGCACCACATGGGCATGTCACTCACGTCAGCCTCCGCCGCCCGCGTCGAGGGGACGATGCCCGTCGAGGGCAACCGCCAGCCGTATGGCCTGCTGCATGGGGGCGCCTCCGCGGCGCTCGCCGAGACCTTGGGCTCCATCGCGGCAAACATCCATGCGGGACCGGACCACGTCGCCGTCGGCATCGAGCTCAGCATTTCCCACCACCGCTCCGCCACGGCGGGAACGGTGACGGGGATCGCCGAGGCGGTCCATCTGGGCCGCACCGTCGCGACCTACGCGGTGCGCGTCGAGGACGAGACCGGTCGCCTGCTGGCGACCGCCCGCCTCACGTGCGCCATTCGAAAGGCGCCTGCTACGTAGGCGAAACATTCGAGGCGTACGTTGTGGCGCAATCCAACCTGGGAGGGGACCCCTTGACGAACAGAGTCGATCGTCGCGTGATTCATCGCGCGCTCGTCGTCCTCGTCGTGGCGGCCGCCGCATTCTTCCTGCTCACCGCGATGGGCTCACCAGCCCTCGCGGACACGGCGATCGCGTCATCACACGCGTCCGCCGCCGCAGGAGACGCATCGGCCACGGCGACGCAGACCATATCCATTCATGCGGAAGCGGCCGACGCGACAACCGCGCCCGGCGACAACCGCGTCATTCAGCAACTGGTCAACGGCCTCGTGTTCGGGCTGCTGCTCGCGCTCGCCTCCGTGGGCCTGTCGCTGATCTACGGCACCACCGGGCTGAGCAACTTCGCCCACGGCGAGCAGGTCTCGCTCGGCGCGCTGCTGTGCTTCTTCTTCACCACGCAGCAGCCCGTTTCGCTGCCCCTGATCCCTGTGGAGTTCACGATCGGTTGGCCGCTGGTTCCTTCCGCGATCGCGGCCGTCGCCGTCGCGGCGGGCACCGGATGGCTCCAGGACCGCTTCCTGTGGTCTCCGCTGCGCCGCCGGCGCGTGTCGATCGTGCAGCAGATGATCGTGTCCATCGGCCTGTCGCTTGCTCTCGTCAACTTCATCCAGTGGTGGTTCGGCGCCGAGCGTCAGCGCCTCACGACCAGCATCGACACGCGTCTTGACCTCGGGATGTTCTCGATCGGACAGTCCACGCTGTGGTCGCTGCTGATCTCCCTCCTGTGCCTCGGCGGCGTCGCCTTCTTCCTGATGCGCACGCGTACCGGTCGCGCGACGCGTGCCGTGTCCGACAACCCCTCGCTCGCATCCGCCTCCGGTATCCGTGTCGACAAGGTGGTGCGGCTCGTCTGGGTCCTCGCCACGGGGCTTGCCGCCGTTGGCGGCATCCTGCTCGCGCTCTACGACAACGCCGCGGCGTTCGATGTCGGCGCCCGCCTCCTGCTGCTGATGTTCGCCGCCGTCACCCTTGGTGGGCTCGGGCATCCGTTTGGCGCGCTCGTCGGATCGCTGGTCATCGGCGTCGCCGTCGAGATGTCGACCCTGTGGGTCGGCACCGACCTGAAGTATGCCGTCGCGCTCGGCATCCTCATCCTGGTCCTGCTGGTGCGACCGCAAGGAATCCTCGGTCGCGCGGAAAGGGTGGGCTGATCCATGGATATCCTGCTCGACTCCATCAACGAGATGATCGCGCCGGCGACCGCGGCTTTCGCGCTCGCAGCGATCGGCCTTAACTTCCACTTCGGGCTCACGGGCTTGCTCAACATGGGCCACGCCGGATTCATGCTCCTCGGCATGTACGGCTACGCGATCTCGACATCGCGCGGCGCGCCGATCTGGCTCGCGCTCATCATCGCGATTGTTGTCGCAGCGCTGTTTGGCCTCCTCCTCGGCTGGCCGACGCTCAAACTGCGCGGCGACTATCTCGCCATCGCCACCATCTCGGCGGCGGAACTCATCCGTTATCTGGGTCGATCGAACTCGCTCCAGTCACTCACGGGCGGCTCGACCGGCATCCGCGGAAACGACTTCAAGTTCACGTTCGAGGAACTCAGCCCCCTTCCCGACGAGAACATCACGTTCCTGTTCTGGACCAGGCACGGTTCGCTGTCCTCGTCGTGGTGGCTGGTCATCGTGTCCTGGGCCGCCGTCGCCCTGTTCGCTCTCCTCTACTGGCAGCTCGCGCGCAGCCCCTGGGGACGCGTCCTCAAGGGAATCCGCGAGGACGAGGACGCCGTCCGTGCGCTCGGCAAGAACGTCTACTCGTACAAGATGCAGGCCCTCGTCCTGGGAGGCGTCATCGGGGCCCTGGGTGGCGTCTTGTGGGCGCTCGGCAACTCCGTGCAACCGGACTCCATGGGGCGTCCGACGACGTTCTGGATCTGGACGCTCCTCCTCCTCGGAGGCGCAGCCACCGTGTTCGGACCCATCATCGGGTCAATGGTGTTCTGGATGGCACTCGTGGCCGTCAAGGGCATCGCCGGCGCCTTGATCCCGACCTCTGTCCTCTCCCCCGTCGAGATCGAGCCGTTCTCGCTCGTCCTCGTCGGTATCACGCTCATGTGCCTCGTGGTGTTCAGGCCACAGGGCATCCTCGGCAACAAGAGGGAGTTGGCCTTCAATGACTGACATGTTTGAGGGAGTCCCGCAGGAGCCGGGCGCACCCAAGCCGGACCCGATCGTCACCGCCGACAAGGTGCACCGTCACTTCGGCGGCCTCACCGCGGTGGACGTCGCACATTTCGAGGTGCAGCGCCACGCGATCACGGCCCTCATCGGCCCCAACGGCGCCGGAAAGTCGACGTTCTTCAACCTGCTGACGGGCTTTGACGAGCCGCAGACGGGCGAGTGGATGTTCAACGGACACTCCCTGGTGGGCACCTCCCCGGCGAAGATCGCGCGTGCGGGCAAGGTACGGACGTTCCAGCTCACCAAGGCGCTCAACCGCATGACGGTGATCGAGAACATGCGCCTGGGCGCCGCGCAGCAGAGCGGGGAGAACTTCTTCCGCGCCTTGGTCCCTGGCACCTGGAAGGCGCAAGAGACAGAGATCACTGACAAGGCCGAGGTGCTTCTCAAGCGCTTCAAGCTGTGGGAGAAGCGAGACGACTATGCCGGTTCCCTGTCCGGCGGACAGCGCAAGTTGCTGGAGATGGCACGCGCTCTCATGTCGGACCCCGAGATGATCATGCTCGACGAGCCCATGGCCGGCGTGAACCCCGCCCTCACCGAGTCGCTCCTCGACCACATTGTCGAGCTGAAGGACGAGGGCAAGACCATCCTGTTCGTGGAGCACGACATGCACATGGTGCGTCGGATCTCCGACTGGGTGGTCGTCATGGCCGAGGGCAAGATCATTGCCGAGGGTCCGCCTCAGACCGTGATGTCCAACCCCGCTGTGCAGGACGCGTACCTCGGCGCCCATCACGACACCGACCTCTCGGAGGACGCCTCATGAACGACGCCCCCGTCATCGTCCACGCCGACGACCTCTTCGCCGGGTATCTCCCGGGGATCGACATCCTCAACGGGTGCTCGATGGAGGTCAGGCAGGGCGAACTGATCGGCATCATCGGCCCTAACGGCGCCGGAAAGTCAACGTTCCTCAAGTCGCTGTTCGGTCTCGTGCCCATCCGCAAGGGCACGGTGAAACTCGGCACCGAGGACATCACCAACATGCGCGCGGACGAGCTCGTCAAGCGCGGCATCGGGTTTGTCCCCCAGAACAACAACGTGTTCCCGTCCCTCACCGTGATGGAGAACATGGAGATGGGGACCTATCAGAACCCCAAGTCATTCAAGGCCGCCTGGGAGCGCATCGGGGACCTGTTCCCGAAGCTCGTCGACCGCAAGAATCAGCGGGCAGGCTCCCTTTCGGGCGGCGAGCGTCAGATGGTCGCGATGGGCCGCGCGCTCATGATGGATCCCCAGGTGCTGCTGCTGGACGAGCCCTCCGCTGGCCTGTCCCCCGATCGCCAGGACGAGACCTTCGTGCGCACGCGCGAGATCAATAAGACCGGCGTGACGGTGATCATGGTCGAGCAGAACGCTCGTCGCTGCCTGCAGATCTGCCACCGCGGCTACGTGCTCGACCAGGGCACCACCGCGTACACGGCATCGGGCCAGGAGCTGCTCAAGGACCCCAAGGTCATCGAGTTGTACCTCGGCACGCTGGGGGCCTGACTCCTCACTGCTCCCCCTGCTCCCTGCGCCCCCGTCGGCTTCTCGCCGGCGGGGGCGCAGTGCTGTCCCCTGGCGATGCCGCTCCCCGCTCTCGCGCTCCCGGCCACCTGCGCGGCGACCGCCGGGCGCTACCGTCACCTTTCGCGCCCACGCCCCGCCACGCGCTGATCACCGGGCGCTGCGGCGCGCGGCGCGAGTGCGAGGACGGCCGATGACGTGGCAAGGCTTCTCGACACGGCCTGCCGTGGGCGCGGGTGCGGCCGGTACAGACGCTCCCCTGGATTGCCGGGTCCCGGGGCACACGAAAAGGGCCCCGGCCGAAGCCGGGGCCCTCTCGTCTAGCAGGCGGTGATCAACCGATCACGAGGCGGGAACCTCTCCGAAGACCTCGGACTGCCACACCGGCACGTTCTCGGCGTCGTACTTGTACACGCCCACGTACGCGGCGGACGGGTCGTTCGCGTCGTTGAACGCCTCGACACCCGACACGGCCTTGTAGTCGATCTCCTCACCCGCATCGAGCAGCTCGACACACTCGGCAAACGTCGAGCACTCGGTGCCACCGGTCGAGCCGGACACCGCAGCCATCGACGACTGGATCGAGGGACCGTCGGTACCACCCGAGTGAACCGCGGCAAGCGCGACGAGCATGGTGGCGTCGTAGGACTCGGGGCCGTACGCGAGGGAGTCGAGCGGCTCGCCGTACGCCTCCTCGAGGCGCTGAGCGAAGTCGTCCGACGCCTGGGCACCGGGGATGGTGCCCTGGGCGCCCTCGAGGGCGGCGGGGTCGAAGTCGGCAGAGAAGTCCGCCGTGTTGCCGTCCACCATGTACAGCGTGGTGGGGTCGAGGTCGGCCGCGAGCAGCTCGGGGATGATCTGCTTGGTCTGGTCGAAGGCGATCAGCACCAGGGCGTCGGGGTTGGTTCCCATCACTGCCTCCACCTCGGCGGTGAAGTTCGTGGCGGCGGGGTCGAATTCCTCGCCGGGGTTACCGTAGGTGATCGTGCCGCCACCCTCTTCGATGGTCGACTTGATCACGTCGCGCAGGCCGGTGCCGTAGTCATCGTTGAACACCAGGATGCCCACGTTCGTGTGGCCATCCTCGAGGATGAGGTTGGCGAGCGCGTTGCCCTGGACGGAGTCCGGCGGCGCGGTACGGAAGAAGAAGTCGGAGTAGCCCGACAGCGCCGTCGCGGTGTTGGCCGGCGACACCTGAACCACCTCGGACGCCACGACGTCGTCGACAAAGTTCAACGTCACGGACGAGGAAGCGGCGCCGATGATCGCGGACACGCCGTCCGAGATCAGCTTGGAGGCCGACTGCGGCGCGATGTTGGCCTGGGTAGTGTCGGACGAGTCCTCGTGCTCCACGGTGACATCGTTACCGAGCACGCCGCCCGCCTCGTTGATCTCCTGGATCGCGAGGTCGACACCGGCAACCTCGGGCGGGCCGAGGAAGGCCAGCGAGCCGGTCAGGGGCAGCACCGTGCCGATCTTCAGGGCGTCGGTCGAACCGGAACCCTCGGAGCCACCCTCCGAACCGGACGCCTCAGGGTCCGAGTCCGTCGAGCAGGCCGCAAGGGCCAGCGAGGCGGCGGCCGCAAAGGCCGCGCCGCGCGCGATGGTGTTCCATCGTGCCATGTTGTGTTCCCTCCACACTGACTGGGGAGTCAGCCTCCCGCCCCAGGGACGGTCCCTGGCGGCGTTGGGGCCACGTTACCGACCATTCATTTCTTGTGGGGGTCCTGATCATCACGATTCTGTGACCTGGTAGAAACGCAAAAGGCGCGCATCGGGCGAACCGATACGCGCCTTGCGTAAGGCAGCGGCTACTTGCCGCCCATCTGCTCGATGACGGCCTCCGCGACCTCCTTCATCGTGAGGCGGCGGTCCATCGACGTCTTCTGGATCCAGCGGAACGACTCGGGCTCGTTGAGCTTCATCTTTTCCATCAGCAGGCCCTTGGCGCGCTCGACTTTCTTGCGGGTCTCCATGCGCTCGGTGATGTCGGCAATCTCCGACTCCAGCGCACGGATCTCGGTGAAGCGCGACGCGGCGATCTCCACGGCGGGAAGCAGGTCGGCGGGGGTGAAGGGCTTCACGACGTACGCCATCGCGCCGGCGTCGCGCGCGCGCTCGACGAGTTCGGTCTGAGAGAACGCGGTCAGCAGAACCACGGGCGCGAGGCGCTCACGAGCGATGAGTTCGGCGGCGGTGATGCCATCCATCACGGGCATCTTGATGTCCATCACGACCACGTCAGGCTTGTGCTCCTGCGCGAGGGCAAAGCCCTCCTCGCCGTTCGCGCCTTCGCCGACCACGTCGTAGCCACCCTCGCGGAGCGTCTCCACGATGTCCATGCGGATCAGGGCCTCGTCCTCGGCGACGACGGCACGGCGCTTCTTGCTCGCGGCGGGGGTGGTCGGCTCGGGGGTGCTATTCGTCTCGGTCACAGGCGCTAGCCTAGTCTCCGCAGGCCCCGATAGCCCAACTGGCAGAGGCATACGGCTCAAACCCGTACCAGTGTGGGTTCGAATCCCACTCGGGGCACCCGGCCGCCGCATCGGCCCTGGTCAGCCAGGGCCGATGCGGCACGGCAGCCCCGTACGGCGCTCGCCTCCTGGGATACTCGTGTGAACGAATTCTGGAGGTTCACCGATGGCACGGATCGCCGCCCGCCACATCGCTCTCGTGGCACACGACAACAAGAAGGTCGAGCTGCTCGAGTGGGCGAGTTTCAACAAGGGCTCGCTCGCCCCTCACCACCTCTACGCGACCGGCACCACCGGTACCTTGCTCGAGCACGAGCTCGGCCTGCCGGTGCACCGCTTCCTCTCAGGGCCCGTCGGCGGTGACCAGCAGATCGGCGCGAAGATCGCCGAGGGCGGCATCGACCTGCTGGTGTTCCTGTGGGACCCGCTGGAGGCCCAGCCCCACGATCCCGATGTCAAGGCGCTGCTGCGTCTGGGCGCGGTATGGAACATCCCTATGGCGTCCAATATCGCGACCGCCGACTTCCTGATCTCGTCTCCCCTGTTCAGGGAGGACTACCAGCGCGCCACGCCGACGCTTCCCGACAGGGACGCGAGGCTCTTCGCCCCCAAGAAGGACTGAGCCGCCGCATCGGCCACCGCAACAGCCACACCAACACGAGGGGCCCCGCACCAGACGGTGCGGGGCCCCTCGTGGTGGGCGCGAACTGTTAGCCGCGCACCTGACCGATCTTGTGCACGAACACCGAGTTGGTGGTGCCGGGCATGCCCACGGGCGTGCCGGACACGACCACCACGTAGTCGCCGTCCTCGACAAGGCCGTCGGCCTTGAGCGCGGCGTCGACCATGTTGACCATGTCGTCGGCCGTCTCGGCGCGGTCCACCACGCGAGCGTCGACACCCCACGACAGCGCGAGACGCTTCTGCGTCTTGGGCTCGGGGGTGAAGGCCAGCATCGGCACATTCGGGCGCAGGCGCGCCATGCGCACCGCCGAGTCACCCGACTGCGTGAAGGTCACGATGTACTTGATGTCGAGGACCTCGGCGATCTCCGCCGCCGCGTGGGTCACAGCGCCACCGCGCGTCTTGGGAGTGGTGAGGAACGGCGCGATGCGCGAGTATCCCTTTTCCTCCGTGTTGCGCACGATGCGGGCCATCGTCTCGACCGTGATGATCGGGAAGTCACCCACCGAGGTCTCGCCCGACAGCATGACCGCGTCAGTGCCATCGAGGATCGCGTTCGCGCAGTCCGAGGTCTCGGCGCGGGTCGGCACCGGCGAGTGCGTCATCGACTCAAGCACCTGGGTCGCCACGATCACGGGCTTGGCGTAGGCGCGGCAGAGCTCGATGGCGCGCTTCTGGACGAGCGGCACCTCCTCAAGGGGCAGCTCGACACCGAGGTCACCTCGGGCCACCATGATGCCGTCGAAGGCGTCGACGATCTCCTCGAGGTTGTCGACAGCCTGGGGCTTCTCCACCTTGGCGACGACGGGCACAGTGATGCCCTCCTCCGCCATGATGCGAGCGACGTCCTCGTAGTCCTTCGCGGACCGCACGAACGACAGCGCGATGAAGTCCGCGCCAATGTTGAGGCCCCAACGCAGGTCATCCTCGTCCTTCTCGGACAGCGCAGGCACGGAGACCGCGACGCCCGGAAGGTTGATGCCCTTGTTGTTGGACACGGGGCCGGGAACGACCACCTTCGTCACGACGTCGGTCCCGTCGACGATGTCGGTGACCTCAAGGCGCACCTTGCCGTCGTCGATCAGGAGCGTGTCGCCGGGCGAGCAGTCGCCCGGGAGGCCCTTGAACGTGGTGCCGCAGATGTCCTTGGTGCCCTCGACGTCGCGCGTCGTGATGGTGAACACGTCCCCCACGGCAAGGTCGTGCGGACCGTTGGCGAACTTCTCGAGACGGATCTTGGGGCCCTGCAGGTCGACGAGGACGGCGACGTTACGGCCGGCCTCCTGCGCAGCCTGACGGACGTTGTTGTACACCGCCTCGTGCTCCTCGGTCGAGCCGTGCGAGCGGTTGATGCGGGCGACGTCCATGCCCGCGTTCACCAGCTCGCGCATCCGCTCGATCGGCGCGGTGGCCGGCCCGATGGTGCAGACGATCTTTGCTTTACGCATGTTCTCCAACCTCAGTCGTATGTCAGGCGCGCATCGCTACGGTGCGCGCCGTCACAGGTGCCGGCAGCTCCGTGCCACCGGTCAGGTACTCGTCGATGGCTGCGGCGGCCGCGCGGCCCTCCGCAATGGCCCACACCACGAGGGAGGCGCCGCGTCCCGCGTCGCCCGCGACGAACACGCCGTCGCTCGAGGTGTGGAAGTCGTCCGTGCGCTCGATGCGCCCCCGGTCCGTGACGGCCACGCCGCCCTGTGCGTGCAGCTCATCCGTCTCAGGGCCCGTGAAGCCCATCGCGATGAGCACGAGGTCGGCGGGGATCTCCCGCTCCGTCCCCGGAGTGGGGGTGCGGGAGCCGTCCTCGTTGTACTGCGTGACGGCGACCTTGAGCGAGCGCACGTGGCCCGCCTCGTCGCCGACAAACTCGACGGTCGACGCGAGGTACTCGCGCTCGCCGCCCTCCTCGTGGCTCGACGACACCTCGAACACGCGAGGGTCGGTGGGCCACGGCTCGTTCTCGGGCCGGTCCACCGGCGGCTGCTGGCCGATGGCGAGGGTCGTCACCGACGCCGCCTTCTGGCGCAGGGCAGTGCCGATGCAGTCCGAGCCGGTGTCACCGCCACCGATGACGATGACGTGCTTGCCCTCGGCGGTGATCTGGTTCTCGACCACGTCGCCGGCGGCCGCCATGTTTCCCTGGTGCAGGTACGGCATGGCGTAGTGAATGCCGCCCAGCTCACGGCCGGGAAGCGGCAGGTCGCGCGGCTTGGGCGCGCCGGTCGCGACGAGCACGGCGTCGTAGCGCGCGCGCAGCTCATCCCACGTGATGTCCTCGCCGATGGTGACCGACGTGCGGAAGCGGGTGCCCTCGGCCTCCATCTGCTCGATGCGGCGGTCGATGACGACCTTCTCGAGCTTGAAGTCCGGAACCCCATAACGCAGGAGGCCGCCGAGGCGGTCGTCCTTCTCGTACACGCGCACCGTGTGCCCCGCGCGGGTGAGCTGCTGAGCCGCCGCAAGGCCGCCGGGGCCCGAGCCGACCACTGCCACCGTCTTGCCGGTCAGGCGCTGAGGCACGAACGGCTTGACGTTCCCGTCCTTGAACGCGTGGTCGATGATCTCGGCCTCGATGTTCTTGATCGTGACCGCGGGCTGGTTGATGCCGAGCACACAAGAAGTCTCGCACGGAGCAGGGCAAATGCGCCCGGTGAAGTCCGGGAAGTTGTTGGTCGCGTGCAGTCGCTCGATCGCGTCGGCCCAGTGCCCCTCGCGCACCAGGTCGTTCCACTCGGGGATGATGTTGCCCAGCGGGCAGCCCTGGTGGCAGAACGGGATGCCGCAGTCCATGCAGCGGCCGGCCTGGCGACGCAGAGTCGGCTCATCCTTGGTGAGCTCGTCCTTGACGTCCTTCCAGTCGAGCAGGCGCACCGCCACGGGGCGCGAGCTGGGAAGCTCGCGCTCGCGGTGCTTAAGGAATCCGCGCGGGTCAGCCACGGCTCGTCACCTCCAGGAACTCGGCCCATGCACCCGGGGCGTTCAGGTCGCCCCCGGTCGCGTCGAGGTCCGCGAGCACCTCGCGGACGCGTGCGTACTGGGCGGGCAGGACGCGGGTGAAGCGTCCCTTGATCTCTTCCCATCGCGCGAGCAGGTCGCGACCGCGCGGGGACTCGGTCTCGTCGACGTGGCGGGCGAGCAGCGAGTGCACGATCACCTCGTCCTCGGCGTCGAGCGGCGACAGGGTGAGCTCGCCGCTCGCGATCGCCTGAGCGTTGACGCGCTCCGGGCGCAGGTCGAGCACGTAGGCCGTGCCACCGGACATGCCTGCGCCAAGGTTGCGTCCGGTGCGGCCAAGGATGACGGCCGTGCCACCGGTCATGTACTCGAGGGCGTGGTCACCCACGCCGGCCACGACGGCGGTCGCGCCCGAGTTGCGCACCAGGAAGCGCTCGCCCACCTGGCCCCGCAGGAACAGCTCGCCGCCCGTGGCGCCGTAGCCGATCACGTTGCCGGCGATGACGTCCTTGGAGTCGTCCATCATCGATTCCCGGGCGGGGCGCACCACGATGCGTCCGCCGGAGAGGCCCTTGCCCACGTAGTCGTTGGCGTCGCCCAGGAGGCGCAGCGTGATGCCGCGCGGCACGAAGGCGCCGAAGGACTGGCCGGCCGAGCCGTGGAACGTCACGTCGATGGTGTCGTCCGGCAGCCCGGCGCCGCGGTGACGCTTCGTCACCTCGTGCCCCAGCATCGTGCCGACCGTGCGGTTGACGTTGGTGATCGGCAGGTCGATGGTGACGCTCTCGCCACGCTCGAGGGCGGGCTGCGCCTGCTCGATGAGAGTGTTGTCGAGGGCGTGCTCCAGGCCGTGGTCCTGCGTGGTCGCGCTCGTGATGGCGCGGCCGGGCTCGGGACGGGCCAGGACGGGCGCGAGGTCGAGTCCCGCGGCCTTCCAGTGGTCGATCGCCTTGCGCGCGTCGAGCGCCTCGACGTGACCCACGGCCTCCTCGATGGAGCGGAAGCCCAGCGCCGCGAGGTGCTCACGCACCTGCTGGGCGATGAACTCGAAGAAGGTGACGACGAACTCGGGCTTGCCGGTGAAGCGGCTGCGCAGCTCGGGGTTCTGGGTCGCGACGCCCACGGGGCACGTGTCCAGGTGGCACACGCGCATCATGATGCAGCCCTCGACCACCAGCGGCGCGGTGGCGAAGCCGAACTCCTCCGCGCCCAGCAGCGCGGCCACGACAACGTCGCGGCCGGTCTTCATCTGGCCGTCGACCTGGACGACGATGCGGTCGCGCAGGTCGTTCAGCACGAGTGTCTGCTGGGTGTCGGCAAGGCCGATCTCCCACGGGACGCCGGCGTGCTTGAGCGAGTTGAGCGGGCTCGCGCCGGTGCCGCCGTCCTGGCCCGAGATGAGGACCACGTCGGACTTGCACTTGGCGACGCCAGCCGCGATGGTGCCCACGCCGACCTCCGACACCAGCTTGGTGTGGATGCGCGCCGCGGGGTTCGCGTTCTTCAGGTCGTGGATCAGCTGCTTGAGATCCTCGATCGAGTAGATGTCGTGGTGCGGCGGCGGGGAGATGAGTCCCACGCCAGGGGTCGAGTGACGGGTCTCGGCCACCCAGGGGTACACCTTGTTGCCCGGCAGCTGACCACCCTCGCCGGGCTTGGCGCCCTGAGCGAGCTTGATCTGGATGTCGTCGGCGTTCACGAGGTACTCGCTCGTCACACCGAAGCGACCGGAGGCGACCTGCTTGATGGAGCTGCGACGCTCGGGGTCGTACAGGCGCTCGGGGCTCTCGCCGCCCTCGCCGGTGTTCGAGCGTCCGCCCAGGCGGTTCATCGCGATCGCGAGGGTCTCGTGAGCCTCGGCCGAGATGGAGCCGTACGACATCGCGCCGGTGTTGAAGCGCTTGACGATCTCGCTGACGGGCTCGACCTCGTCGATCGCCACGGGCTCACGCTCCGAGGAGAACTCGAGCAGGCCGCGCAGCGTCATGAGGCGCTGGGACTGGTCGTCGACGCGGTCGGTGTACTCGCGGAACACGTCGTACTGGCGCGTGCGGGTCGCGTGCTGGAGCTTGAAGACCGTGTGAGGGTCGAACAGGTGCTCCTCGCCGTCGCGGCGCCACTGGTACTCGCCACCGGTGTTGAGACGCTGGTGAGGAGGCAGGTCGCCCGAGGCGGGGTACGCATCGGCGTGCCGGCGTGCGACCTCCTCGGCGATGACGTCGAGGCCGGCGCCGTCCACCTGGCTGGGGGTTCCCGTGAAGTGACGGTTCACCAGCTCGCGCGAGAGCCCGAGGGCCTCGAACACCTGTGCACCGCGGTACGACTGGATGGTCGAGATGCCCATCTTGGACATGATCTTGAGGACGCCCTTGCCGAGCGCCTTGATGTAGTTCTTGACGGCCTTGGAGGGCTCGATGTCCCCCAGGTAGCCGCGCTCCCCCAGGTCCTCGATGGTCTCCATTGCGAGGTAGGGGTTGACCGCCGCGCAGCCGTAGCCGACGAGCAGCGCCACGTGGTGCACCTCGCGCACGTCACCGGCCTCCACGAGCAGCGAGGCCCGGGTGCGGGTGTGATTGCGCACGAGGTGGTGGTGCACGGCCGAGGTCAGCAGCAGCGACGGGATCGGCGCGAAGTCCTGGTTGGAGTCGCGGTCCGACAGCACGATGAAGGACACGCCCTCGCGGATCGCCTGGTCCACCTCGTCGAAGATGTCGGCGAGGCGGCGCTCGAGGCCGTCCTTGCCGTCGTTGACGCGGTACAGGCCACGGATCTTGCGCGCCGAGAACACACCCTTGAGACGCGGGTCGGCGTCGATGTGCAGCACCTTGGCCAGCTCATCGTTGTCGATCACCGGGAAGTCGAGCATGATCTTGCGGGCGTGCTCGGGCGTCGCAGCGAGCAGGTTCGGCTCGGGGCCGATCGCGCCCGAGATCGCCGTGACGATCTCCTCGCGGATCGCGTCGAGCGGCGGGTTCGTCACCTGCGCGAACATCTGCGTGAAGTAGTCGAAGAGCAGGCGCGGGCGGTCGGACAGCACCGCGATCGGCGTGTCGGAGCCCATGGCACCCAGCGGCTCGGCGCCCTCCTTCGCCATCGGCGCGAGGATCTTCTTCAGCTCCTCCTCCGTGTAGCCGAAGGCGCGCTGGCGGCGCTTGACCGAGGCGCGGGAGTGCACGATGTGCTCGCGCTCCGGGGCCTCGGACAGCCGCACTGCGTTGTCGGCCACCCACTGCTCGTACGGGTGCTCCGCGGCGAGGTGAGACTTGATCTCCTCGTCCTCGATGATGCGGCCGGCGGCTGTGTCGACAAGCAGCATGCGGCCCGGCTGCAGGCGGCCCTTGCGGACCACCTTCGCGGGGTCGATGTCCAGCAGGCCGGCCTCGGAACCGGCGACCACGAGGCCGTCGTCCGTGAGCCAGAAGCGTCCGGGACGCAGGCCGTTGCGGTCCAGCGTGGCGCCAATGACGGTGCCGTCGGTGAAGTGCAGTGCGGCGGGTCCGTCCCACGGCTCCATGAGGGCCGAGTGGTACTCGTAGAAGGCCCGACGGGCGGGGTCCATCTCGTCGTTGTTCTGCCACGCCTCGGGCATCATCATCAGCACGGCGTGGGGCAGCGAGCGGCCGCCCAGGTGCAGCAGCTCCAGCACCTCGTCGAAGGACGCGGTGTCGGAGGCCGATGCCGAGCACACCGGCATGAGGCCGCCGAGGTCGCCCAGGAGGTCGGACTGCAGGGTGCCCTCGCGCGCCGCCATCCAGTTGCGGTTGCCCTGGACGGTGTTGATCTCGCCGTTGTGGGCGATGCCGCGCAGGGGCTGCGCGAGCGGCCACGACGGGAACGTGTTGGTGGAGAAGCGCGAGTGCACGAGCGCGAGCTCGGAGGCGAACAGCTCGTGGGTGACGTCGGGGAACACCTGCTCCAGCTGGTACGTCGTGAGCATTCCCTTGTACGTCAGGGTGCGGCTCGACAGCGAGGCGAAGAAGGGTCCGCCGTCGCGCTCGGCGCGCTTGCGCACGCGGTAGACGCGGCGGTCGAGCTCGATGCCCGCGAGGTCGTCGGCCGCCACAAACACCTGGCGGAACACGGGCATCGCGGCGCGAGCCGACGGACCGAGCGGCTCGGGGTTGACGGGCACGTCGCGCCAGCCCAGCACGCGCACGTTCTCCGTGGCGGCGGCGCTCTCGAAGGCCTGCACCTCGGTGGCCTCGGTGCCCGGGGTGAGGAAGGCGATGCCGACGGCGTACCGCCCCGCCTCGGGAAGGTCGAAGTCGACGACGGAGCGCAGGAACGCATCGGGCACCTGCGTGAGGATGCCGGCGCCGTCGCCGGTCTCCGTCTCGGCGCCCACGGCGCCACGGTGCTCCAGGTTCTTCAGCGCCGTCAGACCAGCGTCGACGATGTCGCGGCCCGCGGTGCCGCGCAGGGTCGCCACGAAGGCGACGCCACACGCGTCATGCTCGTACGCGGGGTTGTAGAGCCCATAAGCGGGCTGCGAGGCGCCAAGAAGCGCTGCCATCACACCGTCCTTAATCGCCCACGGGGACACGTGGGCTTGCTGGTAGCGGGGCGCCGTCGGCCCGGTGAACACACGGGTGTTCAGCGTACCGCCTTGACGCCCCAGGTAAAGAATCGTCTATGAGTTGTTCTGGTCTTCGGGACGATCGTCCCCGCTCGCGGCCTCCGCAGCGGCCTCGGCCGTCTCGTCGGTGGCCTCGGCGGCGTCGGGAGCGACGCGCACGGCGAGCTGCTCACGCGGGACGTGGACCCCGCTCGCGCGCTGGCGCATGCCGAGCAGCACGAAGGCCGCGATGGCCAGCACGAGCACGCCGATCGACACCCACACGTTGATGCGGACGCCGAGGATGTGCACGGCGGTGTCGATGCGGACCATCTCGATCCACAGGCGACCTGACACGTACACGATCACGTAGAGCCAGAACACTCGCCCGCCGCGCAGGTCACGCTTGCGGTCGAGCCAGATGATGAGGAACGCCCCCACGAGGTTCCAGACCAACTCGTACAGGAAGGTCGGGTGGAACGTCGTGAACTGCTCGTAGCCCTCCGGTCGGAAGGCAGGGTCGATCTCGAGGCCCCACGGCAGGTCGGTCGGACCGCCGAAGAGCTCTTGGTTGAAGTAGTTTCCCAGACGGCCGATGGCCTGGGCGATCAGCACGCCGGGAGCGGCGGCATCGGCGAAGGCGGTGAAGCTCGCGCCGTGGCGGCGCGCGCCGATCCAGGCGCCCAGCGCTCCGAGCGCGATCGCGCCCCAGATGCCGAGGCCGCCCTCCCAGATCTTGAAGGCATCCCATGGGTTGCCGCCCTCGCCGAAGTACGGGCCGGGCGTCGATATCACGTGGTAGAGGCGTCCGCCGATGATGCCGAACGGGATGGCCCACAGCGCGATCTCGCCGACCACGTCGGGGTCGCCGCCGCGCTCGACCCACCGGCGGGTGGTGAGCCACAGGGCCACGAAGATGCCGATGATGATGCAGATCGCGTACGTGTGGATCGTGAGCGGCCCGAGCGAAAACGAGGACCACTCCACGGGAGGGCTCGGGATGGAGGCAGGGATCACGCCTCGCCCCTCACGCCGGCCGCGAGCTCGGCCACCTTGACGCGCAGCCGCTCGAGGTCGCCCTCGTCGCCGAGCGCGCGCACGAAGGCGGTGCCGACGATGACGGCGTCGGCGTAGCTGGCGATGTCCTTGGCCTGGGCGCCGGTCGAGACCCCCACGCCGATGCCGACGCGCTGGGCGCCTGCCTCGCGAGCCGCGCCGACGACGCGCTCGGCGGCGTCGCCCACCGCGGCACGCTCCCCCGTCACGCCCATGAGGGGCGTGGCGTACACGAAGCCGCGCGAGGCATCGCACGTGAGCTGCATGCGCTCACGGGTGGTGGATGGGGCGACAAGGAAGATCGTGTCGACGTCACGCTCGCGCGCGGCGGCAATCCACTCGGGAGCAGCATCAGGCGTGAGGTCGGGCGTGATGACGCCGGCTCCGCCCGCGGCGACGAGGTCGTCGGCGAAGCGGGCCCAGCCGCGGCTGAGCATGAGATTGGAGTAGGCCATGATGACCGGCACGGCGCCGGCATCGGCCACCTCAGCGACGGCGCGGAACGCGTCGTCGACGCGCACCCCACCCTCGAGGGCAACCGCGGCGGCGTGCTGGATCACGGGGCCGTCGAGCACGGGGTCCGAGTAGGGCGGGCCCACCTCGACAATGTCGCAGCCGGCCTCGACGAGGACGCGCATGGCGGCGATCGACGTGTCGACGTCGGGGTATCCCACGGGGAGGTAGCCCACGAGCGCGACCCGCCCCTCGGCCTTTGCCGCGTCGATCCGATCGGTGACGGCGCTCATGCGTCCTCCCCTGGCATCATCTCGAACCAGCGCGCGGCCTGTTCGACATCCTTGTCGCCGCGGCCCGAGAGCGTGACAAGCAGGGTGGCGTCGGGCCCCAGCTCGCGGCCCAGGCGGATCGCTCCGGCGAGGGCGTGGCTGGACTCGATGGCCGGCAGGATTCCCTCGGTACGGGTGAGGAGGCGGAACGCCTCCATCGCCTCGGCGTCGGTGACCGGCCAATACTCGGCGCGGCCGATGCTCGCGAGCCACGTGTGCTCGGGGCCAACACCGGGATAGTCCAGTCCGGCGGAGATGGAGTGGGACGGCTGAGTCTGGCCGTCCTCGTCCTGAAGGATGTACGACATCGAGCCGTGCAGGATGCCGGGCCGGCCTCCGGTCAGGGTCGCGGCGTGGCGGCCCGTCTCGACACCGTCGCCGGCGGCCTCGCAGCCGATGAGCCGCACCGACTCGTCGTCGAGGAAGGCGTCGAACGAGCCGATCGCGTTGGAGCCGCCGCCCACGCAGGCGAGCACTGCATCGGGAAGCCCGCCGAGGGCGAGCATCTGCTCGCGCGACTCCACGGAGATGACGCGCTGGAAGTCGCGCACCATCGCGGGAAACGGGTGGGGGCCGGCCGCGGTACCGAAGACGTAGTTGGTGGTCTCCACGTTGGCGACCCAGTCGCGGAACGCCTCGTTGATCGCGTCGCGCAGGGTACGGGTGCCGGTGGCCACGGGGATCACCTCGGCACCGAGCAGGCGCATGCGGGCGACGTTGAGGGCCTGGCGCTCCGTGTCCTCCTCGCCCATGTAGATCACGCACTCGAGATCCATGAGGGCGGCGGCGGTCGCCGTCGCGACGCCGTGCTGGCCCGCGCCGGTCTCGGCGATGACCCGCTTCTTGCCGATGCGCTTGGTCAGCAGCGCCTGGCCGAGCACGTTGTTGATCTTGTGCGACCCGGAGTGGTTGAGGTCCTCGCGCTTGAGGAACACGCGCGCTCCCCCGGCGTGCGCCGCGAACCGCGGCACCTCCGTGACGATCGACGGGCGTCCCGTGTAGTCGCGGGCGAGCCTGTCCAGTTCCTCCTGGAACGCGGGGTCGATGCGCGCCTTGGCGTACGCGTCCGTGAGCTCGTCGAGCGCCGCCATCAGCGCCTCGGGGACGAACCGACCTCCAAACTCGCCGAAGAACGGCCCGGGGGCCGACTGCAGCGAGCCCGTCACGGGCGAACCGCCCGCAGGGCGGGGTGCGCGCCGGCGGCGACCATGTCGGCCACGGCCTGACGCGGGTCCTTGTTCTTCACGAGGGCCTCGCCCACGAGGACGGCGTCGGCGCCCATGCGCGCGTACTCGACCACGTCGTGGCCGTCGCGAATGCCGGACTCGGCGACGCGGACGATGCCCGCGGGGATGATCGGCGCGAGTCGGGCGAAGGTGTGGCGGTCGACCTCAAGGGTCTTGAGGTTGCGGGCGTTGACGCCGATCACGCGGGCACCGGCGTCCGAGGCGCGCTGCACCTCCTCGGCGTCGTGCACCTCGACGAGGGCGGTCATGCCCAGCGAGTGCACGCGCTCCACGAGGGACTCGAGCGCCATCTGGTCGAGCGCCGCGACGATGAGGAGGACCACGTCAGCGCCGTGCGCGCGTGCCTCCCACACCTGGTACGGGGTGACGATGAAGTCCTTGCGCAGGATCGGGATGTCGACCTTCGCGCGCACCGCGTCGAGGTCCTCGAGGGAGCCGCCGAAGCGGCGCTGCTCGGTGAGCACCGAGATCACGGTCGCGCCGCCGGCCTCGTACTCCGTGGCGAGCAGCGCGGGGTCCGAGATCGAGGCAAGGTCGCCCTTGGACGGGCTCGACCGCTTCACCTCCGCGATCACCGACACCTCGGACGTCGCGAGCATGGCGCGCGCGTCGAGCGCGCCCGGCTGACGCGAGGCGCGTTCCTTCAGCTGATCCATGGTGGTCACGCCCTCGCGCACCGCGAGATCCTCGCGCACCCCCGCCACGATGCTGTCCAGCACAGTCGTCATCGCTCTCCCCTTGCCATGCGGCCCATCGTACCGGCGCGTGCCGACCCGGCTGACCCGTTCTCAGACGCGAGAGCGCTGGCAGATGTTGAGAGCGCGCACAGACTCCTCGGCTACGGAGCGAGGAAGGGCTCGAGTGCGGGAATATTGCGCAGGACCCAGAAAGCGACCGCCAGAGCGACCACCACGTTCGCGGCCCACAGGGGTACGGCGGGGGCGGCCCGCCCCTTCCAGCCTGCCCGCCACCACGCCCCGAGCAGGACGAGGCACACGGGGATGACGATCAGCACCGCGAAGGGGTTGAGGGCGAGCGCGGCCGCGACGTCGCCGTGCGCCAGCTCGTGGACCGCACGCAGCCCGCCGCAGCCGGGGCACCACAGGCCCGTCAGGTGCAGCCACGGGCACGCGGGGAAGAAGCCCGAGCGGTAGGGGTCTGCGACCGCCGTGTAGACGGTGGCAGCGGCGAGGACGGCCGATGCGGCGAGCGGCGCGCCCAGGCGCCGCCCCGGCGAGGGCGGCGCCTCGGCGCTCACGGCATCGGCCATGGTGACTCAGTCGGCTCAGAGGCCGTAGGTGTCGGAGAGCTCCTCGGCGGTGACGGTGCCCGTGCCGAGCAGGACGACGAGCAGGACCACCGACAGGGCGGTCAGGATGACCTGCACCCAGCCGAGGATGCGGCCGGCCTTGCCGAGCCCGCCGTTGGTCGCGAGGCCCTGGGCGGCGGCGTTCTCCGATGCCTTGCCGACGAAGATCGCGGGAATGGCAGTGAAGATGGAGCAGCACAGGAAGCCAAGGATGCCGAGCACGAGGGCCCAGACGCCGAGGGCGTTCTTCTCCTCGCTCGCGCCGCCAAAGCCGCCGGGGGGCGGGGGTGCTCCGTAGCCGCCGGGGGGCGGCGGGGTCATGCCGCCCTGGTAGGGAGGCTGGCCGCCGGGGGGCGGGGGAAGATCAGTCACGCGGTTCTCCGTTGCATCGCGCGGTGGCCCGGGGACGGGACCGCTAGTTGAGGGGTTGGCCGTGGCCGAGGGCGCGCAGCGTCGCTCCCGCGGCGAGCGAGACGACGGCGATGCCGACGCCCACCCACACGAGGGGCCAGGTGGGGATCGCGATGCCGAACGCGATCACGAGCGAGGCGATGACAAGCCCGGCGTTCGTGACCCACGCCGCGGTGGTGCGGCCGTGGTTGGAGTGAGCGACCTCGGGAAGGTCCTCAGGGGCGATCTCAATGCTCGACATGGTGTTTCTCCTTAACGCTGTCGCGGGCCAGTTTAGCCAGCGCTGATGGTGCGAAGACGGGCCGCCATGCCGATGGCACGGACCATCGCGGCGGCCTTGTCCTTCGTCTCTTGGTCCTCGGTCGCGGGAACGGAGTCCGCCACGATGCCGGCGCCGGCCTGGACGTGCGCGATGCCGTTTTCGATCAGGGCGGTACGGATGGCGATCGCCATGTCCATGTTTCCCGCGAAGTCGAAGTAGCCGACCGCGCCGCCGTACAGTGCGCGGCGGGCGGGCTCGATCTCGTCGATGAGCGCGATGGCCCTGGGCTTGGGAGCGCCCGACAGGGTGCCAGCCGGGAATGTCGCCGTGAGCACGTCCACGGGGCCGTGCTGCGGCTCCAACTCCCCCACCACCGTCGAGCAGATGTGCATGATGTGGCTGTAGCGGTTGACCTTCATGAACTCGAGCACCTCCACCGAGGTGGGCTCACAGACCTTCACGAGGTCGTTGCGCGCGAGGTCGACGAGCATGACGTGCTCGGCGATCTCCTTCGGGTCGGCCAGCAGGTCGGCTTCGAGCCTCGCGTCCTCCTCGACCGTCGCGCCGCGCGGTCGGGAGCCGGCGATGGGGAACGTGGACACGCGCCCGTCCTTCACCGCGGCGAGCGACTCGGGGCTCGCGCCCACCACCGCGAACTCGCGTCCCGCGTCGTCCGCGAGGTGGAAGCAATACATGTACGGCGACGGGTTGAGGGTGCGCAGGACGCGGTACACGTCGAGCGGGCTCGCGGGGCAGTCGACGTCGAACCGCTGCGAGGGCACCATCTGGAACACCTCGCCGTCCCGGATCGCCTCCTTCGCGAACCGCACTGCCTCCTCGAACTCCCCCGGCGCGCTGCGCTGGGTGAGCGCGGGCTCGAGGGCCTCGGGGTCGAGCGCCGAGACCTCACCGGCGTCGGCATCGGCCAGTCGTCGTTCCATACGGTCCAGGCGCGAGACGGCGTCCGCGTAGGCCCGCTCGATGCCGTCGTGGCGCGCATCGGCGTTGACGGCGTTGGCGATAAGCCAGACGGAACCGTCGTGATGGTCGATCGCCGCGATGTCCGTCGCGAGCAGCAGCGTCACGTCGGGCACGTCGATCTCGCGCGGCGCCTTGAAGGGAAGCGTCGGCTCCCACTGGCGGATGATGTCCCACCCGAGGGCACCCACGAGGCCGCCGGTCAGCGGCGGCAGGCCGGGGATAGGCTCGGACTGCAGCTCGCGCAGGGCGTGGCGGATGGTCTCCAGCGGGGCCCCGTCGGTGAGCCCCACGGGGACGTCGCCAGCCCAGCGCGCGTCGTCGCCCTGGATGGTCAACGTGGCGCGCGAGTCGGCGCCCACGAAGGAGAACCTGCCACGGGTGCCGTCGGGCTCGGCCGACTCGAGGATGAAGGTGCCGGCACGCTCCTGGCCGAGCGCGCGGTAGACCGCCACGGGCGTGAGTCCATCCGCGAGGACGCGTCGCACCACGGGGACCACGCGCCGCGAGGCGCCGATCTCGATGAACCTGTCGAGCGTGGGCCAGGTCTCGCCCCACGCGGGACGCACGGCAGCGGGGGTGGCGCCGCTCACGCGTCGACTCCGGGGGCCGACACGGGGAGCGCTCCCCCGGCCTGGAAGCACGTGGTGGTGCCGGTGTGGCACGCGGGGCCGTGCTGGGTGACAGTCAGGAGCAGGGCGTCGCCGTCGCAGTCGATGTCGACGGAGTGCACCTCCTGGATGTGACCCGACGTGTCGCCCTTGCGCCAGAGCTCCTGGCGCGAGCGGCTCCAGTACACGGCGCGACCGGTGGTGAGGGTCTGGTGGAGGGCCTCGTCGTCCATCCACGCGACCATCAGCACGTCGCGGGTGTCGCGCTCCTGCACGACGGCACACACGAGGCCATCGGCGTTGCGCTTGAGGCGGTCAGCGATGCTGGCGTCCAGGGGCATGCGCACATCCTTCCAGATCCCTCACCCCGCCCGGCGCAGATGGCCGCATCTGCGTCATCTCACGCGCCGAGGAGCCGCACATGCGGCCATCTGCGCCGGGCGGGGGGCGGGTTAGTCGCGGGTTTGCGAGACCCAGGCCGCGTGAAGCGACGCGTAGGTGCCGCCGGCGGCGACAAGGTCGCGGTGCGGGCCCACCTCGATGAGCTCGCCAAGTTCCATGACGGCCACCAGGTCGGCGCGCTCGGCGGTCGACAGGCGGTGCGCGATGACCACCGACGTGCGCCCCTGCATGAGCGTCTCGAGGGCGCGCGAGATGCGCACCTCCGTCGCGGGGTCCACCGCGCTGGTGGCCTCGTCGAGGATGAGCAGATCCGGGTCACGCAGGTAGGCGCGCGCGATGGCGACAAGCTGGCGCTCGCCCGCGCTCAGCAGCTCGCCGCGCGGCCCCACCGCGGAGTCGAGTCCCGCGGGCAGGGCGTCGATCCAGCCCTCGAGCCCGAGCGACTCGAACGCCGCGAGCGAGCGAGCGCGGAGCTCCTCAGCGGGGGCGTCGGGAAGGGCGTACGCGAGGTTGCTCAGCACCGTGCCGTCGAACAGGAAGCCCTCCTGCGGGACCACGGCAACCGAGCGTCGCAGCGAGTCCATCGGCACGTCCCTGAGGTCGACGCCGCCCACGCGCACGGCGCCCTCGGTCGGGTCGAAGAAGCGCGACATGAGGCGCGCCAGCGACGTCTTACCGGAGCCGGTGGTGCCGACGAGCGCGATCCGCTTGCCCGCCGGAACGGTGAGGTCGATGCCCTTGAGCACCTCGGGCCCGCCCGGGTAGGTCAGACGGATGCCCTCCATGGCGAGCTCGCCGTGTCCGTGAGGGATGCGGGTGCCGCTCTCGCCGGGGTCGGCGACCGTCACCTCCTCGTCGACGAGCTCGAGGACGCGCTTCCAGCCGACGAGCGCACGCTGCATCTCGGCGAGCATCTCGATGATCCACATGACGGGTCCGGCGAACTGGTAGACGAGGAACGCCATGGCGACCACGGTGCCGACGGACATCTGCCCGTTGACGGCCATGATGGTGCCGCCGACGAGCGCCATGCCGGTCGCGAGGGACTGGCCGATGACGGTCGACGAGAAGTTGACCGAGGCGAGGATCGAGGCCTTCTTCTCGGCCGCGAGGATGTCGTCGTTCTCGGCGTTGAGCTCGTCGCGCATGCGCTGCTGCACGCCGTAGGAGCGGATGGTCGACACTCCCACGATCTGCTCGCTCGTGCGGGCAAGGAGGTCCGCCATCTGCTCGCGCACGTGCTGGAAGGCGCGGCTCACGCGCGGCTGAATCCACAGCAGCGACAGCACCATCGGGACGAACGCCACCAGGACGATCAGCGACAGCTGCCACGAGTACGCGACCATGACGACGTAGACCACCAGCGACTCGAGAGCCGAGATGATCATGGCGGCGCCGGTCCACTGCATGAGGTCACGAATGGTCTCGACGTCGCCGGTCACGCGGGACACGTAGCGGCCGCGCTGCTCCTCGTTCTGCGTCAGCACACTGAGCTCGTGAACCTTGCGGAACGCGCGGATGCGCAGCGTGGCGAGGCCGGTCTCGGCGGCGGCCACGATGCGGCGCCGCACGCGCCACGCGAGGAGCGCGGCGATGATCAGCACCACGGCACCGAGCGTCGCGTACTGGACGACCACCTGGATATCGACGCCGCCGGGCGCCATGAGGCCAAGGTCGGTCACTCGCTGGGTCACGAACGGCACGGCGGCGCGGCCGCACGCCGCCAGGGCGGCGAGCGTCAGGGTGACTCCCAAGCCCACCTTGAACTCGGGACTCACGGCGAAGCCGCGGCGGAACATCTCGCGCGTCGTCATCGGCTGGCTCATCAGATCCGTCCCGCCTCTTCCTCGGCCTGACGGCGCGAGTCCTCCTCGTAGGCGAGCACCAGCTCGCGGTAGCCCGCATCGCGGCTCACCAGGTCGGCGTGCACGCCGGCGTCGACGACGCGCCCGGAGTCCACGTGGACGATGGCATCGGCCAGCATGATCGACGCCAGGCGGTAGGCGATGATGAGGACCGTGGGGCCCTCGCCGTCGGCCGCCAGCCCGCGCAGGATGTCCTGCTCCACGCGCGGGTCGACGGCGCTCGTCGCGTCGTCGAGCACCAGTACGCGGGGGCGGCGCACCAGCGCGCGGGCGAGCGCGAGGCGCTGACGCTGTCCGCCGGACAGGTTCATGCCGCGCTCGGCGAGGATCCCGTCGAGGCCCGTGCGCCCGTCGCGCGAGAGCTTCTCGACGACGTCCACCACGTTGGCGCGGCGCAGCGCGTCCCACACCTCGTCGTCGCTGAAGTCGCCGCCGAGCGTGACGTTCTCGCGCACGCTGCCGGCGAAGACGAAGGCTGTCTGGGGCACCAGGGCGACGTGTTCGCCCAGGCCGGCGATCTCCTCCAGGGGAACGCCGTCGAGCGTGATCTGACCGCCCACGGGCCGGGCCAGGCGCGAGGCCGCGAGGGCGACCGTCGACTTGCCCGCCCCGGTGGGGCCCACGAGCGCGGTCACGGTGCCGGGCTCGAGCGTCAGCGACACGTCCTGCAGGATCATCGCGAGGTTGCCGTCGCCGTCGTCAGCGCCGATGTCGGCTCCGACGAACGCGAGGGCACCGGCGCCGTCCTTGGCAAGGGTGCGGTGCCCTGGCTCGTCGACCTCGGTGGCGGCCTGAGCGATCTCGCCGATGCGGCGGAAGGCCACGAGCGCCTGGGGCATCTGCCCCAGCACCCAGCCGATGCCGCGGATCGGGACGGCCATGAGCGTCACCAGGTAGATCGACGAGACGACCTCGCCGACCGACACGTAGCCGGCATCGGCCCTGATGGCGCCCACGATCATGAGCGCGACGGCACCCAGCGGCACGATGAGGTCCATGAGCGGCTCGAACCAGGCTGAGGTGCGCCCCACGCGGATGTCCGCGTGCTGAAGCCCTCGCGAGGCCTCGGAGAATCGCGCCGTCTCGCGCGCCTCGGCCCCGAGCGCCTTCACGACGGTGCCGCCCTCGAAGCTCTCGTGCGCGATGGTCGACACGTCGGCGCGACGCGACTGCCCGAGGTCCCACTGAGGCGTGATGATCTTCTCGAACGCGTAGTTGATGGCGAAGATGACCGGCACCACGGCGAGGCCGGTGACGGCCAGCCACGGGTCCATCTGCCACATCGTCCAGCCCGCGGCGAACATCATGACGAACGAGCCGACGGTGAACGCGAAGGGGTGAAGAGTGTTCGTGGCGCTCTCGGAGTCCGAGGACATCGCGGACAGCATGCGGCCGGACGGGTTGGCGCGGTGCCACCCGAGCGGCAGGCTCGCGAGGGCATCGGCCACCACCCTGCGGTGCTGTGCCGCCACGCCCGCCACGCCGATCCCCTGGACGCCGCGGCGCAGGCCCACGAGCACGGCGTTGACGAGGCCGATGCCGAGGAAGATGGCGCCTGCGATCCAGATCGCAGTGATGGGGTCCTGCGTGAGCTCGCCCCAGAAGCCGAGGATGGGGTCGCCGGCGACGCCGGGGATCACCACATCGTCGGTGATGTCGCCCACGAGCGTGCCGAACAGCACGGTGAGCAGGGAGAACACGGCGGCGGAGCCGATCGCGATGCCGAAGCGCCACGGCTCGGTCTTGAGCGCGTGCCACAGGAGCTGGACGGCCTTGCGGTTAAACGATCCCGTGAGTCGATAGTCCGCGGCCGAGGGGCGGCGGCTCATCGGACCTCGATCCCTGCAGCGCGCATGTGGTCTTTGACCTGGCCGATGGTGAGCGTGCCGAAGTGGAACACGCTCGCGGCAAGCACAGCATCGGCGCCCGCGCGGGCGGCCTCGACAAAGTGCTCGGGCGTGCCCGCGCCCCCGGAGGCGATCAGCGGGATGCTCACGTGCGCGCGCACGGCTCGCAGCATCTCGAGGTCGAAGCCGCCGGTGGTGCCGTCGGCGTCCATCGAGTTCAGGAGGATCTCGCCCGCGCCGAGGTCCTGGCCGCGGCGGGCCCAGGCCACAGCGTCGATGCCCGTGCCCTTCTTGCCCCCGTGGGTGGTCACCTCGTAGCCCGACTCCGTGACGGTGTCGGGGCCGCAGCGGCGCGCGTCGACGGACAGCACGAGGACCTGCGAGCCGAAGCGCGCGGCGATCTCCGAGATCAGCTCGGGGCGCTCGATGGCGGCGGTGTTGACCCCCACCTTGTCGGCGCCGGCGCGCAGCAGCCTGTCCACGTCCTCGGGGCTGCGTACGCCGCCCCCCACGGTGAGCGGCACGAAGACGGTGTCGGCGGTGCGTCCCACCACGTCGTAGGTGGTGTCGCGGCCGTCGACGGACGCGGTGACGTCGAGGAACGTCACCTCGTCGGCACCCGCGGCGCCGTAGGCGGCGGCGAGCTCGACGGGGTCGCCCGCGTCACGCAGTTCGACGAAGTTCACGCCCTTGACGACGCGTCCCGCGTCGACGTCCAGGCACGGGATCACCCTGACGGCAGTTCCCACTATTCCTCCGAGTTCCACACGTCGAGGATGTCCACGACGACAACCATGGTGCCACGGGACGGGTAGCCCATCGTGGCGGGGATGACCAGTTCCACACGGGAGCCCTCGGTCTGGTCGAGGATGCCCTGGGTGAGGCCCGTGACGGTCTTGCCGGCGTCCATGTCGATGGTGAGCGGCTCGACGTCGGCCGGCCACGAGGTGCGGAACACGTCGCCGGCCGACCACGCACCGTCCTCGTCGTTCTCGCCGTCCGCGTAGTAGAAGGCCGAGTAGTTGACGAGCACCCGCGACACCGTGCTCACCTGCGGCCCGGTGCCCTTGATCAGGGTCGCGACCTGGAGGTCGTCGACCGTCGGCGCGTCCTCGGCGACCGTCACCTGTGGCGCTCCGTCGACGTCGAAGGTCACCTTCGGCATCGAGTCCGGCGCCGCGACCTCGTCGCCGACAGCGGACTCCGAGCGCACATCCATGACCACGGCCACCGGCGGCTGGTCCTCTGTACCGTCGCCCGGGGACACCGTCAGCACGCGTGCCCCGACGTTGAGGTCCACGAGCGTGTCGTAAAGAGCCTCGCCGAGCGACTCCTCTGTCAAGACGAAGGACTGCGGTAGGCCGTCGAACGTGTTGACGACGGGCGTGGCGTCGGTGAGGGACTCGCCGTACAGGTCCAGCAGCAGCGGCTGCCCGTCCTCAAGCGCCGCGCCCTCGCCGTTCCACACCACCTGGGTCTGCTCCCCTGTGTACGTCATGCCTGGCTCGAACGTCAGCGAGGGCGCCAGGGTCTCCGACTGCCCCACGGTGATCTGGCCGATGTCCCCCGTCAGCGACGCGGTGGCGCTCGGTTCCGGCGCGGAGTCGGAGCACGCGGCGAGGGTGAGGGCGGCCGCGATGACGGGCACGATGAATCGGCGCATGGGTCGTCCTCTCGGGCGCGGGGGTGGGGGCGGTTCAGTCTAGCGGCGCGGCAGCGGTGCTCAGGCGCCGTCGTGACCGGCGCCGAGCGCCTCGAGAAGCGTGTCGACGCGGTCGTCGACGCTCCTGAACGGGTCCTTCAGGAGCACAGTGCGGCTCGCTCCCGTGAGCTTGAGGTGGACCCAGTCGACCGTATAGTCCTGGCCCGATGCGGCGGCCGCCTCGACGAAGGCGCCGCGCAGGCGGGCGCGCGTGGTCTGAGGTGCCACGGTGCGGGCCGCCTCGATGGCGGCGTCCTCGACCACGGTGCGGATGAGGCCCTGGGCCACCAGCCGGTGGTAGAGACCGCGCTCGGGAGAGACGTCGTGAAAGGCAAGCTCGAGGCGGGCCAGGCGCGGGTCCCCGAGCGGGCACGCGAGGCGCTCCTGGTAGCGCGTGAGGAGGCGGTGCTTGATCGCCCAGTCGAGCTCGGTGTCGACAAGCGAGAAGTCCTGCTCGCTCACCGCGCGGATGCCGCGCTCCCACAGGTCGAGGATGCGCGCCACCTCGTCCGTGGGCTCGATGATGCCGCCCACGTGCGAGCGCACCACCTCGAGGTACGCCGACTGGATGGCGACGGCGGTGAGGTGACGGCCGTCGGCGAGCTCGACGGTCGCCGTCCCGGTGAGGTCGTGCGCGACGGTCCGGATGGCCTGCATCTCGTTGGCGAGCGTGAGGTCGGGAAGGCGCACGTGCGCCTCCATGAGCCTCAGCATGAGGTCGGTGGCGCCGACCTTGAGCAGCGTCGTGGGCTCCGCCATGGTCGAGTCGCCGACGATCACGTGCATGCGGCGGTACAGCTCCGCGTTGGCGTGGGGCTCGTCGCGGGTGTTGATCATGGGGCGCGACCGTGTGGTGGCGGAGCTGAGGCCCTCCCACATGTGGTCGGCCCGGGGGCTGAACGAGTAGTGAGCGCCCTCGGGGGTGCGGGTGATGGTGCCCGCCCCCGTCACGATCTGGCGGGAGATCAGGAACGGCAGCAGCGCCGAGGCGAACGCGCGGAAGTCGGCGCGGCGGCGTACCAGGTAGTTCTCGTGGCAGCCGTAGCTGTTTCCCGCCGAGTCGGTGTTGTTCTTGTACAGGTGAATCTGGCCCTGGACCCCGGCATCGGCAAGCCGCGATTCCCCCTCGGCCACCAACGCCTGGACGATGCGCTCCCCCGCCTTATCGGAGGCGATGAGGTCGGTGAGCGAGTCGCATTCGGCCGTCGCGTACTCGGGGTGCGCGCCCACGTCGATGTACAGGCGCGAGGCGTTGGTCAGGAAGACGTTCGACGAGCGGCCCCAGCGCACCACGGAGTGGAACAGGTGGCCGGCCACCTCCTCGGGCGTGACGGCGCGCGCGTTGGGCGCGTCGAGGTGCAGCCCGAACTCGGTCTCCAGCCCGAAGATGCGGCGGGCGGCGGGAACCTCGAGGGGGGCGGGGACGTCTGTCGCGAAGCCGGTGGCGGTCGAGGCTACTGCCCGCCCTTCTGGACGAAGGAACGCACGAACTGCTCGGCGTTGACCTGCAGCGAGTCGTCGATCTCGTCGAGCAGCGAGTCGAGGGCGTCGGTGCTCTCGGCTTTCGCAGGCGCGGGCGCCGGCTCGGGCGCATCGTCCTCGTAGGGCTGTCCGGAGGAGAAGGTCTGTGCCATACCGGCGAGTCTATCCCCCGGCATCGGGCGCCTGCTCAGGCCCCGGCGATGAGCGGGTCGAGCAGGGGGTGGGAGGCCTGGTGAGGATCGTCGAGGTGGACCACCTCGAGGTGGTCTCCCTCCCGGTCCAGCACGACGCTCGACCAGCCTGCCGCGTCCACGAGGTCGGGCCTGGCGGCAACGATGCCTCCGCGCAGGCGGGCGCGGGTGTCCGCGGGCGCGTGGGTCACGGCGCGCTCCACCTCGTGGGGATCCACGAGGACGGTCGCCTGGCCGGCGGCCTCGAGGCGCGCCGCCCAGCCGTCGCCAAGCCGGCTCCACTGCACGTCGAGAGCGGCGAGCATCGGCGCGTCCCAGGGAAGCGGCGTCACGACGCCGTCGGCGTCGACCGTCGCGTTCTTGTCGCGCAGGCGAGTCAACAGGCGCAGCTTGGCCACCCACTCCACGTCGGCGGCGGCCTCCATGGGGTCGCGCGCGAGCACGGCGAGCACGGACTCCCAGCGGGCCAGCACGAGCGCGTCGTCGGCGTCGTGCGCGTACGTCCGGCAGATCTCGAGAAGCGCGCGCTGGATCTCAAGGGCGGTCGCGGCCTCGCCGGAGGCCAGCGGCAGGCGCGAACGCAGGGACAGGTCGTGGGAGACGGCCTGCACGGCGGCGACGGGGTCGGCGAGCGTGAGGGCGTCGAGGCGGTCGTCGTCGGCCTCAATCGCGCTCAGCACCAGGGCCGTCGTGCCCACCTTGAGGTACGTCGGTACCTGCAGGCAGTTCGCGTCGCCGATGATGACGTGGAGCCGGCGCCAGCGCGAGCGCTCCGCATGCGGCTCGTCGCGGGTGTTGACGATGGGCCTGCGCAGCGTCGTCTCGAGGCCCAACTCGGCCTCCATGTAGTCGGCGCGCTGCGACAGCTGGAACCCGGCGCGCTCGCTGCGCTGGCCGAGCCCCACGCGTCCCGCGCCGGTGTACACCTGGCGGGTCACCAGGTGGGCGGTGAGGCGCGTGGCGAGGTCGCCGAAGTCGGTGGCGCGCTCCACGAGGTAGTTCTCGTGAGTGCCGTAGCTCGAGCCCTTACCGTCGACGTTGTTCTTGTACAGCGCGACGGAGCCGTCCTCGTCCCGCTCGTACCTTGCCGCGGCCGCGAGCGCGATCGCGTCGCCGGCGCGGTCCCACAGGACGGCGTCCCTTGCCGAGCGCACCTCGGGACCCGAGTATTCGGGGTGGGCGTGGTCCACGTAGAACCTAGCCCCGTTGGACAGCACGGCGTTGAGGTGGGCGGGGTCCTCCCACGAGCCGCGCCTGCGCCTCAGGCTCACTCCCCCGGCGGCGGAGTCATACTCGCTCGCGTCGGTCAGCAGGTCGGCGTGGGCCGATGCCCGGTCGCGGCGGGAACCGCGCTGGTCCTGCAGCGGGTCCTCGCCACCGTAGTCCCAGCGGCTCGTGCGGCCGGCTGCCCATCCCCGGCACGCCTCCACGAGGCGCGAGGACATGAGGATCGGGTTCGCCTGCGGACGGGCGGGGTCCGCGATGCCGTACTCCGTCTCGATGCCGACGACCCTCACGCTCAGCCCTCCCGCAGCGTGGACGCCGCGACGGCGCGCGCCTCAGCGAGCTCTTGCTCGCACGCCCGCTCGAGGTGTCCGGCGGTGAGGCCGCGCTCCCCTCCACGGATGACGTCCTTGATCGCGAGCGTCTTGGCGCGGTCGACGACGTTGCGTACGAGTGCTCCCGACATGTGCGCCTTGTTCGACGGGTCGGCGTAGAGCCGGTCGACGGCGTGCTCGGCAAGGTCTTTGACGGCCGCGGCAGCGTCGCCGCCGGTGGCCGCGAGCGCGTCCGCCGACAGCGGCAGGTCGGCGGTGAGGTACTTGGAGAAGATGTCGCGCGCGCTCGCCGCGTCGGGCCGCGAGATCTCGATCTTCACGTCCAGGCGCCCGGGGCGCAGGATGGCCGGATCAATCATGTCCTCGCGGTTGGAGGCGCCGATGACGATGACGTTGCCCAGCTGCTCCACGCCGTCGAGCTCGGTGAGCAGCTGCGGGACGATCGTGGTCTCCATGTCGGAGCTCACTCCCGTGCCGCGCGATCGGAACAGCGCCTCCATCTCGTCGAAGAACACGACGACGGGGGCACCCGAGTGAGCCTTGGCCCGCGCGCGCTCGAAGATGGTGCGGATGTACCGCTCGGTCTCACCCACGTACTTGTTCAGCAGCTCGGGGCCCTTGACCGACAGGAAGTAGGAGCGGTCGGCGCCCACCGCATCGGCCAAGGAGTGTGCCACTGCCTTGGCGATGAGGGTCTTGCCGCAGCCAGGGGGGCCGTACAGCAGGAGGCCACGCGGCGGGTTGAGGCGGTGCTCGCGGTACAGGTCGGGGTGGCGCAGCGGGAGCTCGATAGCGTCGCGGATGCGCTCGATCTGCGCGGTGAGGCCGCCGATCGCGGCGAAGTCCACGTCCGGCACCTCCTCGAGCAGCAGCGCCTCCACGCCGGAGCGGTCCACGCGCTCGGTCGCGAAGCCCGTGCGGGCGTCGATGATGACGGTGTCGCCCTCGGTCAGGCGAGCGCGGGCCTTGCCGCCGGTGAGCATGACGACGCGCTCGTCCTCGCCGCGGGCGACCACGAGGACGCGGTCGTCGTCGAGCACCTCGCGCACGAGCGCGCTCTGGCCCACCTTCTCGGCCTCCGCGACACCCACGATGACGCTCATCGCGTTCATGAGGACCTCGGCGCCGGGCTCGAGGTCGCGCGGGACGCCGGGGAGGACGGCGACGCGCAGGCGGCGACCGCCGCTGACCACGTCGGCGTGCTCCCCCGCCCACTGGACGAAGGTGGCGAAGGTCTGGGGCGGGGCCGATGCCTCGGCGAGTTTCTCGCGCATCTCGCCCAACGACTGGCGGGCGGTCTCGAGCAGCCGCTGCAGCTCGGCGTTGCGCGCCTGCAGCGCGGCGATGCGGTCCTGGCCGTCGGCGACCATCAACCCTCCTCGGTCTCGTTCTCGGCCACGGGCCGGGTCGCGTCCCGGCGCACGCGGCGAATCTTCTTGTCCGACACGGCGCGCTCGCCGAGGTCCTCCGCGCTCCACTCGTCCTCGCCGTAGGCGCCCTTGGCGGGGCGACGCTTGCGCAGCGGCGCGTCGACGCCGGGCGCCATGCGACGGGTAGTGAGCAGGAAGCCCGTGTGGCCGATCATGCGGTGGTCGGGGCGCACGGCGAGTCCCTCGAGGTGCCACGTGCGCACCATCGACTCCCAGGCCTGCGGCTCGGTGTAGCCGCCGTGGTCCTTGAGCGCCTCGGCAAGGCGCGACAGCTGCGTGGTGGTCGCCACGTAGGCGAGCAGCACGCCGCCGGGGGCCAGCGCATCGGCCGCCGCGTCGAGGTTCTCCCACGGCGCGAGCATGTCGAGGACGATCCTGTCCACCTCGCCGATCTCGCCCACGCGGTCGGCGAAGTCGCCGATGCGCAGGTCCCACGCGGGGTGCGGCCCGCCGAAGTGGAACTCGACGTTGCCGCGGGCGATGTCGGCGAAGTCCTCGCGGCGCTCGATCGACGTCAGCGAGCCGCCGTCGCCGACCGCGCGCAGCAGCGACATGGTGAGCGCGCCGGAGCCCACGCCCGCCTCGACCACGCGGGCGCCGGGGTAGATGTCGGCCATCTGGATGATCTGTCCCGAGTCCTTGGGGTAGATCACCGCTGCACCGCGCGGCATGGACAGCACGTAGTCGCTCAGCAGCGGGCGCAGCACCAGGTACTCGAAGCCGGCGGTGTTGGTCACCACGGTGCCCTCGGGCCGGCCGATGATCTCGTCGTGCGTGAACTGGCCGCGGTGCGTGTGGAACACCTTGCCGGCCTCGAGAATGATCGTGTGGTGGCGTCCCTTGGCGTCGGTCAGCTGCACGCGGTCGCCCGCACGCAGCGGACCGCGGCGCTCGGCGGCGCCCGTGGGGAGGGTGGGAGAGGTCATGGCCCCCAGTCTAGGGTCGCGCTATTGCAGGGCCTTCATCGCCTCCGCGAGGCGCACCACGCCGACGATGGCGCCGCGGTCGACCGCCACCCACACGTCGGTCTTGCCCCACCATTCCTGCAGCGCCTCGACCAGCGCGTCGCCGTCGGCCTCGACGTCGATGGCGGCGCCGCGCGGCAGCGGCATCGTCACGGACTGGAGGCCGGTCGTGGGGCGGTCGGCCTCCTCCACGGCGTCGGTGAGGGCCACGGGGAAGTGCCCGGCGGCGGCGCCATCTACTCCCAACACCACCACCTCCACCGCGCCGTCGCGTGCGGCGGCGGCACGGGCATCGGCCACCGACACGTGGAAGGCGAGCGCGACCGCTGGCACCGCGAGGGCGCCTGCGGTCACCGTGCTGCGCTTGTCGAGGGCCTGGGCGACGCGCAGCGCCTGAGATGCCGCTGGCCACAGGATCGCGACGACGAGCAGCGACCAGCCGATGTCGAACAGGTCGGGGGTGCGCCCCTGCAGGTATGGGATGGCGAGGCCCACGACGAGCACCCCCACGGCCACGACGCGGCCTCCCCAGGCGGCTACCTTCATCCCGGTGAAGCGGTTGCCGGTGGCTCCCCACACGATCGCCTCGAGCACCCGGCCGCCGTCCATCGGGATGCCCGGCAGCGCGTTGAACGCGGCGAGTACCACATTGGCCCACGCGAGCCAGGCGACGATGCCGTACACCGTGATGTCTCCCCGCAGCCAGTCGACGAGGCTCGGCGAGATGAGGCCGGTCGCGAGCGGCAGCCAGGCGAGGCCCGCCAGCACCAGGTTCGCGACGGGGCCGGCGGCCGACGTGACGCCTGCCACCACGGGGGTGAGGCCGCGCGCGTCGTAGCTGGTGTGCCCGCCCCATAGAGTGAGGACGATCTCGCTGACGTCGCGCTTGAAGGCGCGCGCCGTCGCGGCGTGGGCGAGCTCGTGGAGGAATACCGAGACGAACAGCAGGATCGCGAGGATCAGGCCGATGGTGAAGGTGCGCCTGTCGAGCTCGACGCCCCCGCTCGTCGCGAACAGCAGCGCGAGCAGGACGAGCATGAGGAGGGTGGAGGGCTGCACCACGATGCGGGCGCCGAAGACCCGACCGAGCGTCAGGCCACGGGTGGGGCGCGGGGACGGCGTCATGGCGTCCACGGTAGACGGTCGCGGGGTGTGGACACGCCGCCTCGGTGTCGGCGCCCGGCCCTACCCTTGTCGCATGTCCCGCCGTGCCCCCGCCCTGTCGCCCTCGCGCGCTGGCGACTTCCGCCAGTGCCCGCTCATGTACCGCCTGCGGGTGGTCGACAAGATCCCGGAGGAGCCGTCGGCGGCGGCGACGCTCGGCACGCTCGTGCACTCTGTCCTGGAGCACCTCTACGACCGTCCCGCGGGCGAGCGCACGGAGGCGACAGCGTGGGCCATGCTCGAGCCCGAGTGGCGCGCGATGCTCGCCAAGGACCCCGGCCTCGCGGCGCTGCACGAGGACGCCACCGCCGAGTCGGCGTGGCTCGCCGAGGGCCGTGGCCGCCTCGCCACCTACTTCACCATGGAGAACCCGCAGCGCCTCGAGCCCGCCGGCCGCGAGGAGTTCGTCGAGCTCCAGCTCGAGGACGGCCCCTTGCTGCGCGGCTTCATCGACCGTGTCGACGTGGCCCCCGACGGCTCGATTCGGATCATCGACTACAAGACGGGAAAGACTCCCCTGCCGCAGTACGGGCACAAGGAGAAGTTCCAGATGCGGTTCTACGCGCTGCTCGTCGAGCGCCTGCGCGGCCGCCGGCCCGCGCTGCTTCAACTGCTGTTCCTCAAGGACGGCGGCACTCTCGTGCTGCGGCCCAGCGACGACGACCTCGCCCAGATCGAGTTCGAGGTGCGCGAGCTGTGGGACGAGATCCTGGGCGCCGCCCGCGCCGGAGCCTTCAGGACGCGCAAGTCCAAGCTGTGCGGCTGGTGCTCGTTCCAGGCGATGTGCCCCGAGTTCGGCGGGGTCACTCCCCCGCTCGATCCCGACGCGGTGGAGCGTTCGCTCGGTGTGAGGCCCGTCGGCGCCTGAGCCTGGTCCCGAACCGGAGCGTCAGCCGAAGACCGGGAGGCCCTCGGCCGTTACGCGATAGACGGCGAGGGCCACGCACGCGAGCCCCACGCTTCCCGTCGCCACCGCCGTCACCAGGCACGCGACCCTGGCGCGCGGAGCCTTCACTGCAAGACGCCGTGCCGCCGTCACCACCAGCGTCGCGAGCGCGGCGAGCGCGACCCCGACCACGACGTTGCGCGCCACCTGATCGCCCATGACCGCGGCGCTCGCCGCGGTGACGACGGCGAGTAGCGCCCAGGGCGCGATGCCGTACGCCAGGAGCGCCCTAGGCATCCTCGCCCAGCTCGTCGATCACCCGGCCGGCGGCGACCTCGCTCAAGGTGTCCACCGTCCAGCCGGCGAGCGAGCGCACGCGGGTGAGGCCCGCGCGCGCCTCGAGCGGGACAAGGCGACGCACGCCGACGGTCTTCGCCCCGGAGCTCCACGCGGAGCCGACGCCCGACGGCGAGTCCTCGACCGCGACGCACTCCTCGATCGCGACGCCGAGCTCGCTCGCGGCGGTGAGGTAGGCCTCGGGGTCCGGCTTGCCGCGGCTCACCCTGTCCCCCGTCACCACCACGGCGAACGCGTCGGGAACCGAGGCGAGGAAAGCATCGGCCAGGCGCGTGTAGGACATCGTCACGAGTGCACACGGGATGCCGGCGGCGACCGTCTCCGCGAGCAGTCGCTGAGCGTCCTCCTGCCATGGCACGTGCGCGCGCACCTGCTCGCTCACGCGGGCGAGCAGGAAGTCCGTGATGTCCTCGAGCGGCAGGTCGACGCCGCGATCGCGAAGCACCTGCGCCGACACCGTCAGCGGGTTGCCCACGAGCCCCAGCCCGTCCTCGTGCGTCCACTCGACGCCGAAGCGCCGTGCGAGCTCGGTCTCGGCGCCGATCCAGTACGGCTCGGAGTCGATCAGTGTGCCGTCCATATCCCACAGGACGGCGGCGGGCGAGGCTGCGTGCGTAGTCACGGGGCCCGAGTCTAGGCTGGGCGGATGGACACGGAGGATCAGGAGCCCACGCTCGGTGCCGACGAGACGGTCATGCTCGCGGCGTTCGAGGGCTGGAACGACGCGGGCTCGTCCGCGTCCGCGGCGCTCGACCACCTGGCGACGTGGTGGCAGGCGCGCGAGCACGCCGCCCTCGACCCCGAGGACTATCACGACTTCCAAGTGAGCAGGCCGACCATCTCGCGGATGCCCTCGGGCGATCGCGTGGTGTCGTGGCCGGGCACCGTGCTGTCGACGGCGGACCCCGAGGGTGGCCCGCGCATCGTGGTGGCCCGCGGCATCGAGCCGTCCATGCGGTGGCGGTCGTTCTGCGCGGAGGTGCTCGACCACGCCGAGGACCTTGGCGTCACCACTCTCGTCACCGTAGGTGCGCTGCTCGTCGACGTCCCGCATACCCGCCCGCTGCCCACGTTCGTCACGAGCGAGGACGACGACGCGCGCGAGGAGTTCGGCCTGGAGCGCTCCGACTACGAGGGCCCCACGGGCATCGTCGGCGTCCTCGGGCATGAGGCGCAACTGCGCGGCATCCGCGTGCTCAGCGTGTGGGTGGGGGTCCCCCACTACATCGCCCACCCGCCGAGCCCCAAGGCCACGGCGGCGCTGCTGACCCAGCTGGAGCGCCTCATCGGCGTGTCGATCGACCTTGGCGACCTTCCCGAGGAGGTCGACGCGTGGCAGCGCGGCGCCGACGAGCTGGCGTCCGAGGACGACGAGATCGCGGAGCACGTCCGCCAGCTCGAGGCGCTCATGGACGAGACGAGCCTGCCGGAGGCGTCGGGCGACGCGATCGCCGCGGAGTTCGAGCGCTTCCTGCGCCGACGCGACGGCGGCACCTCGAAGTAGGCGCCGCGCGTCTGCCCCGCTAGATAGCGGGGATCACCCCGGCGCCCAGCAGGATGAGGATGAGCGCCGCGAAGCCGATGCGGTACCAGACGAACGGCCAGAACGTGTGGTGCGTGATCAGCTTCAGGAACCACACGATCACCACGTAGCCCACCGCGAAGGACACGAGGGTCGCGATCACGGTGTTGGCCATGCCTGGTCCGCCTGCCGCGGTGAGTTCGTCGGTGTTGGTGACGAGCTCGAGTCCCGCGGAGCCGATCACCGCGGGGATCGCGAGCAGGAACGAGTAGCGCGCCGCCGCCTCACGGGTGAGGCCGAGGAACAGGCCCATCGAGATGGTGCCGCCGGAGCGGGACACGCCGGGGATCAGCGCCATCGCCTGGGCGAGGCCCAGCAGCCATGCGTCCTTGCCGCGCAGGGACTCGAGTTCGCGCGTGCGCCTGCCGACCTTGTCTGCCCAGCCGAGGACCAGGCCGAAGATCACGAGCACGGCCGCGGTGATGTAGAGGTTGCGCAGGTGCCCCTCGATGGCGTCCTTGAAGATGAGGCCGAGCACCACGATGGGGATCGAGCCGAGGATGACCCACCAGCCCATCAGCGCATCGGGGCTGCCCTTGCCGAAGCGGTGGGCGCGGTCGGCGCCGTTGCGGCCGAACAGGGCGCCGAACCACGCCGAGATGATGCGGGCGATGTCCTTGCGGAAGTACAGCAGTACCGCCGCCTCGGTGCCCAGCTGGATGATCGCGGTGAACGCGGCTCCGGGGTCGGCACCGTGGGGCAGCAGCGGCCCCACCACGCGAATGTGGGCGCTCGACGAGATCGGAAGGAACTCCGTCAGCGCCTGCACCAGCCCGAGGATGACTGCTTCCCACCAACCCATGGCCGCAAGGCTAGCGCCCGCGCGTCGCATCCCAGAGCACGCGCCCAGATTCGATAGGTTCGCCTGCATGGAACGGGCACGTGTCGGAAGTAGCGGTCTCGAGGTGTCGCGACTCGCGCTCGGCACGATGACGTGGTCGCGCGATACCGGCGCGGACGAGGCGGGCCAGCAGCTCGACGCGTTCCTCGACGCCGGCGGCACCCTTCTCGACACCGCCGCGTCATACGCGGATGGCGGCTCGGAGGCCCTCATCGGGTCGATGCTGGGCGGCACCATCGCCCGCGGCGAGGTGCAGATCTGCACCAAGGCCGGCATCCGGCGCACGGAGCGCGGCGGCGTGGTCGACGCGTCGCGGGACACCCTGCTGAGCACGCTCGACGCGTCGCTGACGAGGCTCGGGACTGACCACGTGGACCTGTGGCTCGTGCACGCCTTCGACCCCGCCACGCCTCTCGAGGAGACGCTTCACGCCCTCGAGATTGCCGCCAACACCGGCCGCGCAAGGTACGTCGGCGTTTCGAACTTCCCCGGGTGGGCGATGGCGCGCATCGCGACGCTCGCGACGGGACGCCCGTCCATCGCGGCGACGCAGGTGGAGTACTCGCTACTCGAGCGCGGCATCGAGCGCGAGGTGCTGCCCGCCGCGCAGGCGCTCGGCATGGGAGTCCTCGGCTGGTCGCCTCTGGGACGCGGGGTCCTCACCGGCAAGTACCGTGACGCGGTCCCCGCCGACTCCCGCGCCGCCTCCGACCACCTCTCCGGCTTCGTCGCGCCGTACCTCGACCAGCGCTCGGGCATCGTGGTGGGGGCGCTCGAGACTGCGGCCGAGGGGTTGGGGTGGACGCCGCTCGAGACCGCCCTCGCGTGGGCGCTGCATCGGCCGGGGCTGACGAGCGCCATTGTGGGAGCCCGCACCGCGAAGCAGCTCGCGCCGGCGCTGGCCGCCGCAGCGCTCGACCTTCCCGACGCGATCGCGCAGGCCCTCGACGAGGTGTCGGCGCCCCCGGCCGGTTACCCCGAGCGGCGGTGACGCGGTGACGACGACGCCCTACTCCTGCCTGAGGTCGAAGTCGTCCAAGTCGTCGTCGAGCTGCTCGTCGTCCTCCTCGGCGTGGCCGTCGATGGCCTCCTCGTCGAAGTCCTCGTCCAGCAGGACGGGCAGCGTCTCGGCGTACTCGAGGTCGAGAGCCTCCTCGTACCGCACGAACGCCTCCGCGAGCGACTCGTACGCGTCGTCGACCGCGGCATCGTCCTCGCCTCGGCGCGAGGCGACCGCCCCGAGGTGTTCCTCGAAGGCGGCGGTCAGACGGCGAAGGGCCTCGCGGGCGTCAGCGCTCATGGTCACGACGATAACCGCGAACGCGGTTGAATGGGAGGTGTGATGAGCAAGCACTCGAACCCGGCGGCGGCGCATGTGGTGAACCCACGCAGGCGCCGCGAGACCGCGGCGAGCCGCTTCGAGTGGCGCGTCGTGGACATCCCCAGCGCGATCACCCGCGCCGAGGCCCGCTCGATCCTCACCGAGCAGGCCGAGTACGGCAGGTGGGAGCTCGCGCGCTCGCAGAAGTTCATCGGCGGTGCCCGGCGCGTGTGGCTCAAACGCCGTGTGATGCGCGTCGAGCGCACCGACGTCTTCTAGCCGAGGCGCGTCAACACGACGCGAGGAATCGCCGCAGCACCGCGGTGCCGAAGTGCAGCGAGTCCACGGGGATGCGCTCGTCGATGCCGTGGAACAGGCTCGGGAAGTCGAGGTCCTGCGGCAGCAGCAGCGGCGCAAACCCGTAGCCGGCGATGCCGAGCTGGGCGAGGTGCTTGTTGTCCGTGCCGCCCATCATGTTGTACGGCAGCACCGTCGCTCCGGGGTCCTCGGCGCCGAGCGCCGCGACCATCTTGTCCACGAGAGGCACGTCGAAGGGCGCCTCGAGGCTGCGTTCGGTGATGTACGGCTCCACCTTGACGTGGGTGCCGGCAAGCTCCTCGATCTGGCGCAGCACCTGCTCCTGCTGGCCGGGAAGGAAGCGGCTGTCGACGTAGCCGATCGCCGTGTCGGGCACCACGTTGGTCTTGTAGCCGGCCTGCATCATGGTCGGGTTGGCGGTGTTGCGGATCGACGCGTCGATCATCGGCCCCACGGCACCGAGCCCCTGGATCAGGCGGCCGATGCCGTCGGCGGTGGGCTCGTACTCCACGCCCTCGAGGTCGGCGACGCCGCGCAGGAGCGTCTCGACGGTGGGGGTCACGTCGATCTCCCAGCCGTGCGCGGCGATGCGCTGCAGGGCTCCCGCGAGGTGCGCCACGGCGTTGTCGGTGTGCACCAGCGAGCCGTGCCCCTGCTTGCCGTGCGCGATGAGGCGCAGCCACTGGATGCCCTTCTCCGCCGTCTGGAGCAGGTACGCGCGCTTGCCGTTGACGTAGGCGGAGAAGCCGCCCACCTCGCTCACCGCCTCGGTGCAGCCCGCGAAGTCGTCGGGGTGGTTCTCGACCATCCAGCCCGCTCCCCGGCGGCCGCCGTGCTCCTCGTCGGCGAAGAACGCGATGACGATGTCGCGCTCGGGGCGCACTCCCGCCTCGATCATCTGCGCCACCGACGCGAGGATCATGGCGTCCATGTTCTTCATGTCGACGGCGCCGCGGCCGTAGAGCAGGCCGTCCCTGATCTCCGCGCCGAACGGGTCGACGGACCAGTCCTCGGCGAAGGCGGGCACCACGTCGAGGTGACCGTGGAGCACCATCCCGTCACGGCTCGGGTCGGTGCCCTCCCAGCGGGCGGTCAGGCTCGCCCGGCCGGGCTCGGACTCGCGGATCGTGGGCTCGAGCCCCAGGTCGCTGAGGATCCCGGCCACGTACTCGGCGGCCTCGCGCTCGCCCGGGCCGGGCTCGTCGCCGTAGTTCGAGGTGTCGATGCGGATGAGGTCCTGGCAGGTGCGGACGACGTCGAGGCTCATGCGTTCAGGCTAACGTCGTCAGTGCGCCGCGCCGAACCTCGCGCGCGCCGACGGGAGGCGAGCGTGGCTCACAAGGTCGACCTGAAGCGAGAGCTCGATTCGTACGCTGCACGCGCCGGCGAGTTCCGCGTGGTCGACGTCGCCCCCGCCTCGTTCCTCATGGTGGACGGCTCCGGCGATCCGAACGTCTCCCCCGCGTACGCCGACGCCCTCGCGGCGATCTACCCGGTCGCGTACGCGCTGAAGTTCCTCAGCAAGCGGGAGCGCGACAGGGACTACGTCGTTCCGCCGCTCGAGGCCCTGTGGTGGGCCGATGACATGCGCGCCTTTACGGCGGCGCGCGACAAGACGCGCTGGCACTGGACAGTAATGGTGAGGGTTCCCGACTGGCTCGGGCCTGCCGAGGTCAAGGAGGCGGTGCGGCGCACCACCGCGAAGTCCTCCCCGCGCTTGCTCGACGCCGTGCGCCTGGAGGTCCTCGACGAGGGCCGATGCGTGCAGACGCTTCACGTGGGCCCGTACGACGACGAGGGGCCGGTGCTTGAGCGGATGCACGGCGAGGTCATCCCCGGCCTCGGACTCGCGATGACGGGGCGTCACCACGAGATCTACCTGAGCGATCCGCGCCGCGTCGCTCCCGAGCGGCTGCGGACCATCCTGCGTCAGCCGGTGGCGGACGCAGCGACGCCCGCGCTGCCTGCCTGCTGAGGGGGATGGCGGCGGCGCGGGCGTCGAGGGCACGCAGCGGGTCCGCGAGGACGCGCGTACCCGGCCTAGGGGTTGAAGATGCTCACGCCTCCGGGGCCGATGAGGAACGCCGCGACGATGAGGACGGCTCCCCAGACGAAGTCTCGCTGGATGAGGCGGATGATCCCGATGATGCCGACGATGACGGCGATGATCCACAGGATGGTGGCCATGAGTATCTCCTTGTGCTGCGAAGAATGCTTGGTGCCAGTACTGCTTCGGACGCCTGCATCAACCGCCACGTCACCCCTGTTATTCCCGGGGGTGGCGCCAAGAAGTGTGGGGATGGCGGGAAACGACGAAGGGCCGGAGCGTCTGCTCCGGCCCTTCGTCTTGTGGTGTCCGAGGGGGGACTTGAACCCCCACGCCCTAAAACGGGCACTAGCACCTCAAGCTAGCGCGTCTGCCAATTCCGCCACCCGGACAGGGTGTCTGTTCTGCTCTTGCGAGCGGCTCAGCGAGAAGAAACTCTAGCACGGGTTTTCCGGCCCTCTTCACCACTTCGACGAATTCTCCTACCTAAAGTCGCGGCTCTTCGATGGCACCTTGAGCGACAGCGCGGACAGATGCTCGGCGACGAGGTTGGTGGCGCCGTCTGCGCGTTCGATGCGCCCGCGGATGACGAGCGCGGGAGAGCGCCTGGCGACGGCCTGGAATCGCTTCCACAGCCCGCGCGAGCAGATCACGTTGAGGAAGCCCGTCTCGTCCTCGAGCGACAGGAACGTCACGCCCTTCGCCGTCCCGGGCCGCTGGCGATGCGTCACCACGCCGGCCACGCTCACGCGCCGTTCCGCCTCGTGGCCCAGCACCCCCGCCACGGTGAGGACACCCTGGGCGTCGAGGCCGTCGCGCACGAACACCGTCGGGTAGGTGTCGGCCGAGACTCCGGAGGCCCACACGTCGGCGATGGCCTCCTCGACCACGCTCATGCCCGGCAGCGTGGGCGCGTCGACGCCCGGCGCGGTGCCCGGCAGGGTGTCGGGTCCCTCGAGCGACAGCGCCCCCGAGGCCCACAGCCCCTCGCGGCGCGTCACCCCGAAGGACTCGAGCGCGCCCGCGGTGGCGAGGGCCTCCCACTGCGCGGTGGTAAGCCCCTTCTCGGGGGCCAGCCCCGCCTTGCCGGAGACCCCTGCGGGCCGCACGCGCACGCGCCTGGCCATGTCGCGCAGGTCGCGGAAGGCCCCCTCGGCTCGCGCGTCGACGATGGCCTGGGCGGCATCGGCCCCGAGCCCCCGCACCGAGGCGAGCCCCATGCGCACCGCGAGCGCGCGGTCGACACGGGTGAGCCGCGCCATGTCCGCTCGGGTCTCCCCCGGCGCCGCGAACGGCGAGTCGAGCCGCTCGACACTGGCGAGGGCATCGGACCTCGCCACGCACGGGCGGAGGATGACCTGGCCGTGACGCCTGGCATCGGCCGCGAGCGACTGCGGGCTGTAGAAGCCCATGGGCTGGGCGGCGAGCAGTCCGGCGTAGAAGGCCGCGGGACGGTGGACCTTGAGCCAGCTGGACGCGTAGACGAGGTAGGCGAACGAGTACGAGTGCGACTCGGGGAAGCCGAAGTCGCTGAACGCCTTGAGCTTGTCGAAGATCTGCGCGGCGACGTCCGCGGTGATGCCCCGCTCGTTCGCGCCGACCATGAAGCGTGCACGCAGCGCCTCCATGCGTTCGGGACTGCGCTTGGAGCCCATCGCGCGGCGGAGCTGGTCGGCCAGCGCCCCATCGAATCCCGCGCAGTCCATCGCCATCTGCATCAGCTGCTCCTGGAACAGCGGCACGCCCAGGGTCTTTCCCAGCGACTTCTCAAGCAACGGGTGAAGGTAGGTGACCTCCTCGCGGCCCCGTGCGCGGTTGATGTAGGGGTGGACCGATCCGCCCTGGATGGGCCCGGGCCGAATGAGGGCGACCTCGATGACGATGTCGTAGAAGCGCCGCGGGCGCAGGCGCGGCAGGGTCGCCATCTGGGCGCGGGACTCGACCTGGAACACGCCGACGGTGTCCGCGGCGCACAGCAGGTCGTAGACCTCCGGGTCCTCCTGGGGAAGCGAGTGAAGGCCCAGGTTCTCGCCGGCGACGTCGCGCATGTAGCCGAAGGCGTAGCGCAGCGCCGAGAGCATGCCGAGGCCGAGGAGGTCGAACTTCACGAGCCCCGCGTCCGCGCAGTCGTCCTTGTCCCACTGCAGGACGGTGCGCCCTGGCATGCGCGCCCACTCGACGGGGCAGACGTCGATGACGGGCCTGTCGCACAGCACCATGCCGCCCGGGTGGATGCCCAGGTGACGCGGCAGGCGCATGAAGCGGTCCGCGAGGTCGAGGACGGGTCCGGGGATGTGGTCGAGGTCCTGACTGGGCGGCGGCTCGGGCCACATGGCGTCGCGCTGCTTGGCGGCCCATTCCTCCTGCTTCTCCTGCGGGACGCGCAGGGATCCCCACCTGTCGATACTGGTGGACCACGCGTCCTGCTGACCGGCGTCGTAGCCGAGCGCCTTCGCGGCGTCGCGCACCGCGGAGCGGGGCCGGTACTGGATGACGTTCGCGACCATCGCGGCGTTGATGCGGCCGAACCGACGAAAGACGTACTGGATGACCTCCTCGCGGCGGTCGGACTCGATGTCCACGTCGATGTCGGGAGGCCCGTCGCGCTCGGGCGCGAGGAAACGCTCGAACAGCAGCCCGTGGGTGACGGCGTCCACGGCCGTCACCCCGAGCGCGAAGCACACGGCGGAGTTGGCCGCCGACCCCCTTCCCTGGCACAGGATGTCGGACTCCCGGCAGAAGTTCACGATGTCGTGGACGATGAGGAAGTAGCCGGGGAAGTCGAGCGCCTCGATGACGTTCATCTCGTGCTCGATCTGCGCCCACGCACCGGGGACCCGCTCGGCATGCGGGGGCCCGTAGCGCTCGTGGGCGCCGCGGCGCACGAGCTCTCGCAGCCACGACGCCTCCGTGTGCCCGTCGGGCACGGGGTAGGGCGGCAGGCGAGGCGCGACCAGCTGAAGGTCGAAGGCGCACTCGTCTGCCAGCGCCGCCGCGGTCGCCACCGCCTGCGGATGGCGGCGATGGCGCACGAGCATCTCGGCGGCCGAGCGCAGGTGCCCCGCCGCGCCGGCCGGTAGCCACCCGTCCATGTCGTCCAGCGAGGAGCGGGCACGCACCGACGCCACGGCGGCGGCGAGGTCGGCGTCGCGCGGGGACGCGTAGTGGGCGTTGGTGGTCGCCACGAGCGGCAGGCGGGCGTCGAAGGCGAGGTCGGCCAGGGCATCGGCGATCTCGGAGTCGAAGGGGTCGCCGCTGTCGGTGATCTCGACGGCGACGTTGTCGCGGCCGAACAGGCCGGTCAGGCGGTCGAGTTCCGCGCGTGCCGCCGCCACGCCGGCGCGTGTCACCGCGCCGTCGAGCGCGCTCGCGCCTGGCACCCCGATGCCCGCGAGGGCCCGGCGCACCGTCCCCTTGCGGCAGCCCGTGAGGACCAGGAACTCGCCGTCGCCCGTGGCCGCGAGGTCCTCGAGCGTGTAGCGGGCGAGCCCCTTCTCGCCCGTCGCGAGGTGCGCCATGCCGATCGCATGCGACAGACGCCCGTAGCCGCTTGCCCCCCGCGCGAGCACCAACAGATGGGAGCCGCGCGGGTCGGGCCGTCCCGTGGGTGGGTCCAGCACCGGCGGGCCGCCCGGCGTGTCGGGGGCGGCGAGATGGAGCTCGGCGCCGAAGACCGTCGGCAGGTCGATCGCGCGCGCGGCGTTGGCGAACCGGACCGCGCCGTACAGGCCGTCGTGGTCGGTGATGGCGAGGGCGGACAGCCCCAGCCGGCCGGCCTCGGCCGCCATCTCCTCCGGATGGCTCGCGCCGTCGAGGAAGCTGAAGGCGCTGTGGGCGTGCAGTTCCGCGTAGCGGGGCTCAGTCATAGAGGGCCTCGAGCCACCACTGGCCGCCGGAGAAGGCGGCGAGAAGGGCGGGACCGCCGTCGGCGCGGTGCAGGGCCACCTGCAGGTAGGCGCGACGGGAGGCGTCTGCCGACCACCAGCGCTCGGCGATGGGCCACGGCCCCGCCCACGCCTCGACCGGCTGCGCCTCGCCCCAGGTGGGCTCGTCGCCCACATGCCCGGCAGCCGGATGACGCCTGGCCGCGGCGGCGCGCGCCTTCCCGGGGTCCGCCTGGAGGCGCACCCACGTGGGGGGCGCACTCAGCGCGAGGCGACGGTCGACCATCACGGGGCTTCCCCCCGCGTCCAGCACCTGCATCGGCTCCGGCAGCGGCAACACCGTCGCCGGCGCGGGGTCGGGGATGCGCCCCGGCCAGGGGTGAGCGACGTTGCGCGCGGGAACGGCCTCCTGTCCCCACGGCGCGGCGAGCACGCGGTCGCGCGGCGACCGCCCTCCCTGTTCACGGACGGCCAGCACAGCATCGGGGCCGAGGAGGGACTGCATCCGCTCGACGGTGCGCTGCGCCCGCGCGTCGGCACCGGACACCCCTCCCCATAGGTAGGCCTGCTCGTCGCCGAGGGCGATGACCTCCTGCGCGGTGAGGGTGAGCGAGGTCAGCGGGGCGGGCTCGGGCCCGCTTCCCGTGCCGGACAGCCACCCCTCAAGCTGCCACCGCACGCGATCCGCCATGTGGCGCGCGAAGGCGCCCGCGCGTGAGCCGACGTCGGTGCGCCACACCCGCTCCAGTACGTCCCCACGCTCGGTACGCGCGGAGATCCTCACGCGCGAGCACCGCACCCCCGCCTCCAGGAGCGCCTCGTCGAGACGCCGCGAGGACTCGGCCGCCACGAGCGTGAGCTGTTCCACCCGCTCGGCAGGTTCCTCGAACTCGTAGCCGACCTCGATGTCCTCCTCCGAGCGGCGCAGCACGGGAGGGCGCACGTCCTCGCCGTGGCCGATGCGGTGAGCCCAGCGCCCCACGGGACCGAACCGGGCGAGCACGTCACCGGCGGGCAGCGCCGTGAACTGGGACAGGGTCGCGATGCCGAGGCGACCGAGCACGCTCACGAGATCCTCGACCCCCTCGCGCTGACGGCGCTCCATGGCCGCGAGCGCCAGGGATTCCACGGGGGCATCCGCCAGGAACTCGGCCGACCTCCCCTCAGGCACCAGCATCGAGGCGCGTGCGGCCATGATGGCGGCGAGCAGGCCGTCGGCTGCGCCCACCGCGCACTCATGCCCCGAGGCCTCGGCGACGGCACTCACCAGGGCCTCGGCCAGCGCCTCCTCCGACCCGTGAAAACGCGCCGCTCCCCCGGCGGGGATCATGAGGAGACCGGGACGGGAGATCTCGACCCCCGCGACGACCTCCTCCGCGGCAGCCGCGACCGCCTCGAACTCGCGCGCGTCCCTTCCCTCGTCGTAGGGCAGGATCGCGAGATCGGGGCAGGCCCGCTGCGCCTGCCTTTTGCCGTGACCGCGCCGCACCCCCGAGGCCCGCGCCGCGGCCGAGACGGCGACCATGCCGCGCCCGTGCAGCACGGCGGCGGGGGCATCGGCTCCCCATCCGCCCTCACGCATGGCGGCGGCGACGGGCCAGTCCGGCACCCACAACACCGCCCGACGGGTGGCCGTTGCCGGCCCGCCGCGCGCGTGCACTGGCGCGCTCATGCGACCTCCTCCGCCACGCGCGACCCCGTCGCCACGCGCATCCCTGTCGCATCCGCGTCGAGGGTCACGCGCACGCGCCTCACGGCGCCCGAGCGACGCCCCGTGACGGCGACGGTGAGGTCACGCTCGCGCAGGCGTCCGTCGCCAGCGCCGAGCCCGCGCCACGCCGAGCGCTCGACGGCGAGGGTGAGGTGAGCGCCCGCCCAGGGCCCGGAGGCAAGGATGACCGACCCGCGCTCACGGGCGCGGGCAGCGAGGCGGCGGCGGTCCTGGTCGGACAGCGCCAGTCGCGGCCCCAGCAGGGTGACGTCCATGCCGTCGACGCACGCGCCGGCCGCCTCGACCGCCTGAGTGCCGGGGTGGGGAACCAGGACGAGCCTCGCGAGGTCGATGCCTCGCCGCGCCGCCGCGACGATCCCCACTGCCGGCATCCCGACGATCGCCGCCCATGAGCCCTCCCGCGACGCCCCTGCCGCGAGCGCGAGCATGAGCGAGGTGGAGCCCTCGACCGAGACCACCGTGCCGCGCTGGAGCCCCTCGGGCAACAGTGGCTCGAGCGTCTCGGTGAGGGGAAGCCGGGGCCTGTCCCCCGCCTCGCGGGTGGTGCCGACGCGCGTCTCCACGGCCGCGAGCGCCAGGCGTGCGGCGGCGAGCCGCTCGGCCCGGCTGCCGCCCACGACATCATGCTGGGGCTTCAGCATGCGCGCCTCCGATCCTCCTGCGGACGGACCCACAGGCCCGTGTTCGAACATATGTTCGATTATCGCAGGAGGCTCCGACATCGTCCATCCGGCCGCCAAATGCAAGCGCTGTCAGTGCCCACGGCACGTTCAGACGCCCGCGCAACCCCACATCGGCGCATCTCTTGCGGCGCGCCATGCAAGCGTATACATTCGTCGCCAACGCCCGCCCTGCAATGAAGGAGGACACCGTGGCGACCACCCTCACCCGGATGACAGCGCTCACCGCGGCATCGGCCATCGCCCTCGCCGGATGCGCCGCGGGAGGCCGCGGGCACGACCGCGACCATCACTCCGATTCCGCGACCACCCCTCACGCCGTCTCTCCCCTGCGCGAGGCGCTCACGGGGGAACAGTTCTACTTCGTCATGGCGGACCGCTTCGCCGACGGCGATCCCTCCAACAACACCGGGGGCTACGAAGACGACCCCCTGGTCTCGGGCTACGACCCCAGCAATGCGGGCTTCTACCAGGGCGGCGACCTCGCGGGCATCATGGATCGCCTCGACTACATCGAGGGGCTCGGCACCACCGCCATCTGGCTCACCCCCTCCTTCACCAACAAACCCGTCCAGGTCGAAGACGACTCGGCCGGCTATCACGGCTACTGGGTCACGGACTTCACCAGCATCGACCCCCACCTGGGCACCAACGAGGAGTTTGCGCAGCTCGTGGACGCCGCCCACGAGCGGGGAATGAAGGTCTTCCTCGACATCATCACCAACCACACCGCGGACGTCATCGGCTACGAGGAGGGAGACCGCGTCGCATACGTGAGCAAGGACGACTCCCCCTATGTCGACGCCGACGGCAACGAGTTCGACGACCGAGCCGTCGCGGGCACGGACGCCTTCCCCGAGCTCGACGCCGCCTCGTCGTTCCCCTACACCCCCGTGCTCGAGCCGGGCGAGGAGGACGCCAAGACGCCGTCGTGGCTCAACGACCTCACCCTGTACCACCACCGCGGCGACACCACGTTTGCCGGCGAGGACTCGCAGTACGGCGACTTCTATGGCCTGGATGACCTCTTCACCGAGAACCCCGCGGTGGTGGGCGGCATGGTCGACATCTACTCGGCATGGATCGAGGACTTTGGCGTCGACGGCTTCCGCATCGACACCATGAAGCACGTGGACGACGCGTTCTGGCAGCGCTTTGGGCCCGAGGTCCTCGAGGCCGCCCACGAGGCGGGCAAGGACGAGTTCATGATGTTCGGCGAGGTCTACGACACCTCCCGCGCCGTCACGTCGCACTACACGACGGCGGCGTCGATGCAGTCGGTGCTCGACTTCTCGTTCCAGGAGGCGGCGCGCCAGTACGTGTCGCAGTCGGGGTCCGCGAGCTCCCTCGCGGACTTCTTCGCGGCGGACGACTGGTACACCGATGCCGACTCGAACGCCTACCAACTGCCCACCTTCCTGGGCAATCACGATATGGGTCGCTTCGGTTCGTTCCTCGAGCAAGACAACCCGGACGCGAGCGACGACGAGCTTCTGCAGCGCGACGTCCTGGCGCACGCGCTCATGCTGTTGTCTCGCGGCAACCCGGTGGTCTATTACGGCGACGAGCAGGGCTTCACGGGCGACGGGGGCGATAAGGAGGCGCGCCAGACCATGTTCGCCTCCCAGGTCGACGCCTATCTCGAGGACGACCTCATCGGCACCGACGCCACCGTCGCGACCGACTCCTATGACACGACTCACCCGCTGTACGAGGCGATCGCCGACCTGTCGGCGCTTGTCGAGAAGCACCCCGCCCTGCGTGACGGCGTCCACCAGAACCGCTTCGCGTCCGACGGCCCGGGCGTCTACGCCTTTAGCAGGATGGACCGAGACGACCAGCGCGAATACGTGGTCGCCGTGAACAACTCGACCGAGCCGGTGACGGCCGAGATCCCCACCTGGGCGTCGAAGCGTCAGTACAAGGCGATCTACGGCGCCACCGGCGCGGAGCGCACCGACCGCGACGCCGTCCTCACCGTGACCGTGCCCGCCCTGTCCGCGGTGGTGTACGAGTCCGCCGGCCGCGTGTCCCCCGCTACGGGCAAGCCCACAGTGACCCTCACGACGGCCGAGCCCGCGTCCGAGGACCTCGGGCGCATGCACGTGGCGGCATCGGTCGCCGGCGATCGGTACACGGAGGTGACCTTCTGGTCGCGCACGGGCGGCGACGACTGGCAGCTACTCGGCACTGACGACAGCGCCCCGTATCAGGTGTTCGATGTGGTCACCGACCTGGACGCCGGCACCGAGGTCGAGTATCGCGCCGTGGCGGCCAACGCGAAGGGGCGGTCGAGCACGTCGGCGTCGGCCACCGGCGTCGTGGCCTCGCCGCAGGTGACCCTCACGTCCCCGACCTCGGGCACCACGCTCGGCGAGAATCCCCTGATCAGCGCCACGGTGACACCTGCGCGCGCGGACACCTCCGTGACGTTCGAACGTCGCCTCAGCGGCGGGGACTGGGAGGAGATCGGCACCGACACCTCCGCCCCCGCGTGGAGCACGCGCGACGATGTCTCGGACCTCGAGGACGGCACCGAGGTGCAGTACCGCGCGGTGGCGACCTCGGCGGGCACCACCGTGGAGTCGTCGATCGTTCCGGCTCTCACCGGCGCTGCCGCCCAGCCGGCCGCGGTGTCCATCCCCGGGTCCTTTAACTCGGCGGTGGGCTGCGCCTCCGACTGGCAGCCCGACTGTGAGGCCATCCAGATGACGCTCGACGAGGACCTGTCGCTCTGGATGCTGACCCTCGAGCTTCCCGCGGGCTCTCACCAGTTCAAGATCGCTATCGACGGGTCGTGGACCGAGAACTACGGCGACGGAGGTGCCTTCGACGGCCCCAACATCGCGCTTGAGCTCGCCGAGGCTGCGGCGGTCACCTTCACTTACGACCACTCCACCCACCTCGTGGAGGTCAGCGGCGGTACGGTCGGCGGCGGCACGGGCGACGACTCCCCCGAGTCGGTGACCCTCGCCGGATCGCTCCAGACGGCGCTGGGATGCGCCGCGGACTGGGATCCCACGTGCGCAGCCACGTCGATGACGAGCGAGGGCGACGGCGTCTGGTCGCTGACCGGGTCGCTCGCCGCGGGCACCTACGAGTACAAGGTGGTCTACGACGGCTCATGGGCCGTCAACTTCGGCGCGGACGGCGTGCCCGACGGAGGAAACATCCTCCTCGAGCTGGCGGCCGATGCCGACGTCACCTTCCGCTACGACGAGTCCACCCACCTCGTGGAGGTCGAGGGGACGTAACAGGGTTGGCGCGGCCGACGTGCGAAGGCGGCCGCGCCCTCGCCACGGGCCTCGCGCCTAGCGCAGGGCCCACAGCGCGACGGCCGATGCGGCAGCGACGTTGAGTGAGTCGACGTCACCCCTCATGGGGATCGTGACCACCGCATCGGCCGCGTGCTGGGCGGCGCGCGTGAGGCCGTCGCCCTCGGCTCCCATCACCACGGCAATGCGCTCGTGACCGGCGGCGGCGAAGTCGTCGAGCGAGACGGCATCGTCCGCCAGCGCCAGCGCGGCCACCGTAAAACCCGCCTCCTTGAGCTCCGTCAGCGCCCCGGGCCACTGCTCGGCGCGCGTCCACGGCACCTGGAAGACCGTCCCCATCGACACCTTCACGCTGCGGCGGTACAGCGGGTCGGCACACGTCGGCGCGCACACGATGGCGTCGGCGCCGATTCCCGCGGCGGAGCGGAAGATGGCCCCCACATTGGTGTGATCGACGATCCCCTCGAGGACCACCACGCGGCGCGCGTCCCTCGCCAGATCCGCGAGGGAGGGAAGCTGCGGCCGCTCCATGGCGGCGAGCGCCCCGCGGTGCACCTGGAAACCGGTGACGCGCTCGAGCTCCTCCTCGGTCCGGACGAGGACGGGCGCATCGACACCGGCGCTCGCGAGGGCGGCGCGAGCGCTGTCCTCCCACCGGGGGCTCACCAGGATCGAGCGGGGCCGATGCCCGGCGGCCAGGGCGCGCTCGATCACCTTGGCACCCTCGGCCATGTACAGGCCCCGCTCGGGCTCGAGGCGGCGGCGCAGTGCCACGTCGGTGAGGTCGCGATAGTCGTCGAGGAGGTCCACGCCGCCATTGTCTCAGGCGGAGTTCGCCGAATTTCGACCGCGAGGACCCGCAGACGCACCGATCCCCGCCGTGTATCTACCGCCACGCGTGAGGTGGGGTGATACGCGACGGGGATCGAGTTCCGCGCGGTGGTGTGCGGGGCGTTACTGCTGGCCGCGCTCCGCGTCGGGATCGAAGGGACGGCCGGAGCGGGTGCCGGAGTCGGTGGCGTCGGACGTGGCGTCCTCGACCTCCTGCTTGGCCTGGCGCAGCGCCTCGGCGGGATCGGTCAGCGCGGACGTGATGCGCGACTTGCGACCCTCGCCCCGCTCCGGGTTGCGCTCGAGAGGCTCCAGCTCCTCCTCCTGCCCGAAGGCCGCGGAGATGGACTTGAGCGCGCCGGTGAACTCTGTCGGCACGAACCACACCTTGTTCGAGTCCGTCCTGGCGATCTCGGGAAGCACCTGGAGGTACTGGTACGCCAGCAGCTTCGAGTCGGCGTCACCCTCGTGGATGGCGTCGAACACCTGAAGGATGGCCCGCGCCTCGCCCTCGGCGGTGAGGATAGCCGCCTGTGCGTCACCCTCCGCCTTGAGGATCGCGGACTGCTTCTGGCCCTCGGCCTCGAGGATCTGCGACTGCTTCACACCCTCGGCCGTGAGGATCGCGGCGCGGCGGTCACGCTCGGCGCGCATCTGCTTCTCCATGGAGTCCTTGACGGACAGGGGCGGGTCGATCGCCTTGAGCTCGACGCGCCCGACGCGGATTCCCCACTTGCCCGTGGCCTCGTCGAGCACGGTGCGCAGCTGGCCGTTGATCTGATCGCGGCTGGTCAGCGTCTGCTCGAGGTCCATGGTGCCGATGACGTTACGGATGGTCGTCACGGTGAGCTGCTGCATACCGACGATGTAGTTGGCGATCTCGTAGACCGCGGCGCGCGCATCGGTCACCTGGAAGTAGATGACGGTGTCGATCTCCACCACGAGGTTGTCCGACGTGATGACCGACTGCGGCGGGAAGGACACGACCTGCTCGCGCATGTCGACCTTCTGACGCACCTTGTCGATGAAGGGCACCAGCAGGTGCATGCCGGCCTCCATGGTCCGGCTGTACCGGCCAAGGCGCTCGACCACGCGGGTCTCCGCCTGCGGCACGATCTGGATGGCACGCGCGATCGCGACGATGATGAACAGCGCGAACGCCGCCGCGAGCACAATGATCACAATCTGGGTGACGTCGTCCATGTCACTCCCCCTTTTCCGGCGCGACGATCGCCGTCGCGCCCCTGATGGCCACCACGGTGACCTCCGATCCCTCCGGGATGGCGGGGGCGTCGTCCTGCGTCCTGGCGCTCCACACCTCCCCGCTGAGCTTGACTCGTCCGCGTGTCTCGGTCACCTCGTCGAGGGTGCGCGCGCCGGCGCCGATGAGCGCCACCGCGTTGGTCTCGATGAGCTCGCCGCGCGCCCGTAGCGACTTCAGCAGGTAGGGCCGCAGCGTGAACAGCAGCAGCGCCGCGACCAGGCATGCGATGACGATGCACAGCCATAGGGGGGCGCCGAGCAGCGACGCCGCTCCCCCGGCGAGGGCTCCGCCTGCCAGCATCGCGAATGTGAGATCGAGGGTAAACACCTCGACGATGCCGAGCGCCATGGCCCCGATGAACCACCACATGGAATCCACGCGGATCACCTCCTGCCAGGCAACCTAGCAGGGGTGTCCGTCGCCATGAATCGGCCGCGCGAATGACGCGAGGCATCGGCCGTCGGGAGGGACGGCCGATGCCTCGCGTCCGCACCGGCGTCGCTCGACCGGGGGGGGAGCGGGAGCGTCGCCGGTGGGCCTGGCAGTCATTCCGCGGCGAGCGCGGGTGCTGCCGGTGTCGCCTCCTTGGCGGCGACGGCGTCGCGGCGGTAGGCGCGCCACGACCATGCGATGGCGCCGATCCAGATCGCGACGATCGCGACGTACACCGCGGTCTGGGCCGCACCCGTGACCGGGATGAACTCGGCGCGGATGAGCGAGCGGGTGTTGGTGAGGATGATCAGGCCACCGACGGCTGCGCCCAGCAGGCGCGGCGGGATGACCCGCACGAGCCACGCGGCGATGGGTGCGGCGAGCAGTCCGCCCGCGAGCAACGCGAGGACCCATCCGGCGTCGATGCCCGCGGTGCCGATGCCGATGAGGAAGCCCAGCGAGGCAGCGAGGGCGACAAGGAACTCGCTCGTGTCGATCGAGCCGATGACCTTGCGCGGCTCCATGCGACCGGAAGCGAGCAGCGCGGGGGTGCCGACGGGACCCCAGCCGCCACCACCGGTGGCGTCGACGAATCCGGCGACCAATCCGAGCGGGGCCAGGAAGCGCTTGCCCAGCGGGCGACGGTCGGGGGCGGTCCGCACTCCCCAGATGGTGAAGCGCAGCAGCACGTACACGCCGAGCGTGAGGAGCACGATCGCCATGATGGGCGCGGCCACCTCGGTCGACAGGTTCGACAGGACGGTCGCGCCGAGGAAGGCTCCGGCGGCGCCGGGGATGCCCACACGGCGCACGACGGCCCAGTCCACGTTGCCGAGCTTCCAGTGTGCGGCGCCGCTCGCCAGGGTGGTGCCCATCTCCGCGAGGTGGACGGTGGCCGATGCCGCGGCCGGGCTGATACCCGCCGCCAGCAGCAGCGTTGTCGAGGTCACGCCATAGGCCATGCCGAGCGAGCCGTCGACGAGCTGGGCTCCGAAGCCGATGATGGCGAGGACGATGAGGGAGCGCACGGCGACCTCCGCGGATGAGTCGGCGCGTCGGCGCCGGCGACGAGAACCCTCGCCGCGCCAGTGATATTACCTACTTCCCTAGTAGGAAACAATACCTACTGACCGCGTAGGGATTCGGGGCTCTCCCAGGCCGCCTCGTGCGCCAGCAGGTTCTGCACCTCCGCCGGCAGATTGTTCCCTGCAAGATCGGCGAGCGTGACCGACTCCAGCACATGGCGCACGTTCGCGCGCAGCGCCACCCAGACGTGAAGGAGTGGGGCCGCCGCACCCTGGTAGTCGAGCTCGGACGGGCGCTCTCCCCTGACGAAGACGAGCGGGCCGTCTACTGCGCGGACGACATCGGCCACCGACACCTCATCGGCCGGTCGGGCGAGCCGGTAGCCACCGCCGAGGCCGCGCTGGCTCACCACAAGGCCTGCGCCGCGCAGGGCGGTCAGGATGGCCTCGAGGAACTTGCGCGGCACCTGCTGCGTCGCGGCCAGGTCCTCCGCCGTGCGCGGGGCACCGTCGGGCGAGGCAGCAAGCTCGGCGGCGGCCCGCACCGCGTAGTCAGCCTTGGCGGAAATCCTCATGCGGTCAGGCGCGGCGCGCGGTCCAGCGACCCTCGTGGGCGTGGAGCGACACGGGCATGCCGTAGGTCTCGCTGAGGTTCGCCGAAGTGAGGGTGTCGTGTAGCGGTCCCGCCGCGACGATGCGGCCCTCGCGCAGCAGCAGCGCGTGCGTGAAGTCGACGGGGATCTCCTCGACGTGGTGCGTCACAAGCACCATCGCGGGTGAGCGACGGTCGCCGGCGAGCTCCGTGAGCGCCGCGAGCAGCTCCTCACGGCCGCCCAGATCGAGTCCCGCGGCGGGTTCGTCGAGGAGCAGCAGCTCGGGGTCCGCCATGAGCGCGCGCCCGATCTGGACGCGCTTGCGCTCGCCCTCGGACAGGGTCCAGAAGCGACGGTCGGCGAAGCCCTGCATGCCGAAGGCGGCGAGCAGCGCCTCCGCGCGCTCCAGGTCGACGTCCTCGTACTCCTCGCGCCAACGTCCGGTCACGCCATGGGCAGCGGTCATGACCACGTTGAGGACGGTCTCGTCCGCGGGCAGACGATCCGCGAGCGCGGCCGAGGCGAGGCCGACCCGGATGCGCAGCTCCTGCACATCGGAGTAGCCGAGCCTCAGGCCCAGCACGGTGGCGTCGCCCGCACTCGGGTGGAGGCGTGCGGATGCGATCGAGATGAGCGAGGTCTTGCCGGCGCCATTGGGGCCAAGGATGACCCAGCGGTCGGCGGAGTCCACGCTCCAGTCGATGTCGGACAGGATGGCGTTGTCGGAGCGACGCAGCCCCACGCCCTGGAAGCTCAGCACCTCGGTCATGATGTCGCCAGCCTAGTCCGTCAGGCTGCGGTAGAGGTCAAGGGTGCGGTCGCCGATCGTGTGCCACGAGAAGTGCTCCGTGGCGCGCTCGCGGCCCGCCGCTCCCCACGCTCGCGCGCGCTCCAGGTCTGACACGGCGTCCGCGAGCGCGGCACCAAGGTCGGCGACGAACGCGTCGGGGTCGGTCGGGGTGCCGGTGCCGTCCGTGACCTGGTCGATGGGCACCAGGATGCCGGTCTCGCCGTCGACGACCACCTCGGGGATGCCGCCGGTGGCGGTGGCGACCACGGGAAGCCCCACGGCCATCGCCTCAAGGTTGACGATGCCGAGCGGCTCGTACACGGAGGGGCACACGAATGCGGTGCACGCGTCGAGCACCGCGACAAGCTGGGGCCGCGGCAGGTGCCTCTCGATCCACACCACGCCGTCGCGCTTGGCGCGCAGGTCCTCCACGAGGCCCGTGACCTCGGCCATGATCTCCTTGGTGTCGGGGGCGCCGGCGCACAGCACGATCTGCACCTCGGGCGGCAGCGACTCGCAGGCCCTCAGGAAGTACGGAAGCCCCTTCTGGCGCGTGATGCGGCCCACGAACACGATCGCGGGACGCGAGCGGTCGATCCCCCACTCCTCGACCACTGCATCGGCCGCCGTGCGCTCCTCGTCGGTCGCCGGCGCCGCCCACGCGTCCACATCGATGCCGTTGTGGATGACGTGGACCTTGTCCGGGTCCACGTTCGGGTAGGAGCGCAGCACGTCGTCACGCATGCCGCCGGAGACGGCGATGATCGCGTCGGCGTTCTCGTACGAGGTGCGCTCGATCCACGACGACACCTGATAGCCGCCGCCGAGCTGCTCGGCCTTCCAAGGCCGCAGCGGCTCGAGCGAGTGCGCCGAGATGACGTGCGGGATGCCGTGCAGGCGCGAGGCGAGGTGCCCGGCGAGATTGGCGTACCAGGTGTGCGAGTGGACAAGGTCGGCGCCCTCGCAGTCCTTCGCCATGGGCAGGTTGTGCGCGATGACGTCGAGCGAGGAGTCACCCACTCCCCCTCCCAGCGGGTCGTAGCCGTCGACGCCGTCCTCGTCGCGTTCGCCGTCGAAGGCGCGCACGCGCACCTCGATCTGCTCGCGTAGGACGGCCGCCAGCTCGGTCACGTGGACGCCCGCGCCGCCGTAGACGTGGGGCGGGTACTCGCGGGTGAGGATGTCTGCTCGCATATCACCCACGCTAGTGGCCCTCCAGGGCGTGTGACCTGTTCACTCGCCGGTATGCCCGCCTATGCTGGGGCCATGCCAGCGCCGAAAGTTCTCGCCATCGTCCTGGCCGGAGGTGAGGGCAAGCGCCTGATGCCCCTCACCGCGGCCCGAGCCAAGCCCGCCGTCCCGTTCGGGGGCACCTACCGGCTGGTCGACTTCGCCCTGTCCAACCTGGTGAACTCGCGTTACCTGCACGTCGTGGTGCTGACGCAGTACAAGTCGCACTCGATGGACCGTCACATCGCCCGCACCTGGCGCATGTCGCCGCTGCTGGGCAACTATGTGGCCCCGGTGCCCGCGCAGCAGCGCCGCGGCAAGCACTGGTACCTCGGCAGCGCCGACGCGATTTACCAGACTGTCAACATCATCGAGGATGAGCAGCCGGACATCGTCGTCATCGTGGGTGCCGACCACGTCTACCGCATGGACTTCTCGCAGATGGTGGACAGCCACATCGCGACGGGGGCCGACTTCACCGTCGCCGGCATCCGACAGCCCATCGAGCTCGCCGACCAGTTCGGCGTCATCGAGGTCGACAAGGACCGCCCCGGCTTCATCAAGCAGTTCCTGGAGAAGCCCACCGAGCCCGAGGGCCTTCCCGACTCGCCGCAGGAGGTGCTCGCCTCCATGGGCAACTACGTCGCCTCCGTGGGGCCCCTGCTCGAGGCGCTCAAGGCCGATGCCGAGTCGGCGACGTCGAAGCACGACATGGGCGGCGACATCGTCCCCCACTTCGTCGACAAGGGCTCGTGCGGCTTCTACGACTTCGTCGACAACGACGTGCCCGGTTCCACCGACCGCGACCGCAACTACTGGCGCGACGTCGGCACCATCGACTCGTACTACGAGGCGCACATGGACCTCATCGCGGTCCAGCCCGTCTTCAACGTCTACAACCACCAGTGGCCGCTTCACCAGGGGCTCATCACCGAGCCTCCCGCGAAGTTCATCCACTCGGAGGAGGGCCGCCTGGGCCACGCCGCCGACTCGATCGTCTCCCCGGGCGTCATCGTCTCCGGCGCGACGGTCACCGGGTCGGTGCTGTCCCCCGGCGTGCGCCTGCACTCGTGGTCGACCGTCTCCGACTCGGTGCTGCTGGACGACGTGGTGATCAACCGTCACGCCCAGGTGCACCGCGCGATCCTCGACAAGAACGTGCGCGTCGAGGAGGGCGCCCGCGTGGGCATCGACCGCGTAAGCGACCTCGAGCGCGGCTTCACCGTCACCGAGTCGGGTATCACCGTCGTCCCGAAGGGCACGGTCGTCACCGCATGAGTGGACGCCTGATCGTCCTCGACGTCGACTCCACGCTGATTACGTCCGAGGTCATCGAACTCATCGCCGCGCGCGCGGGAACCCAGGAGGAGGTCGCGCGCGTCACCGAGGCGGCGATGCGCGGCGAGATCGACTTCGGCGAGTCGCTGCGTCAGCGCGTCGCGACGCTCGAGGGCGTCGAGGACTCGGTCTTCGCCGAGGTCCTGGACGAGGTGCGCTTCACCCCCGGCGCCGAGGAGCTGGTCTCCACGCTTCAGGGCGAGGGCTGGACAGCGGCGCTCGTGTCCGGCGGCTTCGAGGAGATCGTCGCGCCGCTCGCCGCCCGCATCGGCATCACCCACTTCCGCGCCAACCGCCTCGAGGTGGCCGATGGCCGCCTCACCGGCCGCACTGTCGGTCCCGTCATCGACAGGGCCGCGAAGGCCGAGGCGCTGCGCGCGTACGCGGACGAGTTGGGCATCTCCCCCGCCGACTGCGTCGCCGTGGGCGACGGCGCGAACGACCTGGACATGATGGCCGCCGCCGGCCTCGGCGTGGCGTTCAACGCGAAGCCGGTGGTGCAGACGCAGGCGGACGTGGCAGTGAACTCTCCCAGCCTCGCCGACGTGCTCGACGTCATCGAGCGCTAGCAGCCCCACGACGACGAAGGGCCGATGCGGTGGTCACCACCGCATCGGCCCTTCGCGTGCGTCTGGGGTCAGACGTCGCGGCCGGAGATCACCTTCACGAGGCGCGCGGAGCGCGACCCGAGGTCGGACCAGGCGCCGTCGTACTCGAGGACGGCGGCGCAGCCCGTGTTGAGTCCCAGCGCGATGTTCTTGAGCGCGGCGGTGTCGGAGCCGTCGCCGGCGAGGAAGGCCGTCGCCGCGGACGAGGTGGGCTCGTGGCCCACCATCACCACGACGTCGGCGTCACCCGAGGCGCGCGCGACGTCCACGAGGCCCTCGACGTCTGTCTCGTACAGGTCGTCGACCACTCGGGTCTCGACGTCGCCGAGGGCGGAGGCCATGAGCTTCCACGTCTGCTGGGTGCGCACGGCGGGCGACACCAGCGCGAGGGCCGGCGTGAGGCCCGCCGCGGCGAGCTCCTGCCCCAGCTTGGTGGACGCCTGGCGCCCGATCAGCTCGAGCGGACGGTCGAGGTCGTTCGCGTAGTCGGCGGGAGACTCGGTCTTCGCGTGGCGGGCGATGATGAGGGTCGGCATGGTCACTGTCCCATCGCGTGGACGCCACCGTCCACGTGGATCATCTCTCCCGTGGTGGCCGGGAACCAGTCGGACAGCAATGCGGTGACGGTGCGGGCGGTGGGCTCCGTCGCGGACGAGTCCCAGCCGAGCGGCGCGCGGTCGGCCCACACGCCCTCCATCTGCTCGAACCCGGGAATGTGCTTGGCGGCAGTGGTCTTGATGGGGCCGGCCGAGACGAGGTTCGCGCGGATGCCGTGCTCGCCGAGGTCGCGCGCGAGGTAGCGGTTGACCGCCTCCATCGCCGCCTTGGCCACACCCATCCAGTCGTAGACGGGCCAGGCGAAGCGCCCGTCGAACGTGAGCCCCACGATCGAGGAGCCCTTGACCATCAGCGGCAGCGCGGCCTGCGCGAGCGCCTTGAGGGAGTACGAGGAGATCTGGACCGCTGTCGACACGTCCTCCCACTCGCCCGACATGAAGTTGCCGCCCATGACGGACTGCGGGGCGAAGCCGATCGAGTGGACCACGCCGTCGAGGTGCGGAACGTGCTCGCGCACCTTGTCCGCGAGCGCCGCGAGGTGCTCCGGGTCGGTGACGTCGAGCTCGACGACCTGCGCCTCGACGGGCAGGCGGCGACCCATGGCCTGGGTGATCTTGAGGGAACGGCCGACGCCGGTCAGCACGACCGTGGCGCCCTGCTCCTGGCACAGGCGCGCGACCTCGAAGGCGATCGAGCCCTCGGTCAGCACCCCGGTCACCAGGATGTTCTTGCCATCAAGCATTCCCATGAAGTCTCTCCTTGTCGAAAACGAGCCTAGCGCCGTCGGCGCGACCAGGCCCGAGCCTAACGGCCCATGGTGGTGAACCCAGTAGATTGTCGCCCGGCGCGTGCGATCCACGCGCGGTCACGAATCGAGGAGACGCACGATGGCACTGATGAGTTGGACACTTCACGGGGACGGTCGCACCATCGCGGCCGATGCTGTGGTGAAGCCCAAGGAGCGCCTCACCTGGCCGCGCACGATTGGCCTGGGGGCGCAGCACGTCCTTGCCATGTTCGGCTCCACCTTTGTGGTGCCGCTGCTGACGGGCTTCCCGCCCAGCACCACCATCTTCTTCTCCGCGGTCGGCACCATCCTGTTCCTCATCATCACGGGCAACCGACTTCCCTCGTACGTGGGATCGTCGTTCGCGTTCATCGCGCCGATCACCGCGGCCGTCGCCTCGGGCGGCGAGGGCGCGGCGCTCGGCGGCCTGGTGGCCACCGGGCTCCTGCTCGCCGCGGTGGGCGTCATCGTCCACGTCGCCGGCACCCGCTGGATCGAGGTGACGATGCCCCCCGTCGTCACGGGAGCGATCGTCATGCTGATCGGCCTCAACCTCGCGCCGGCCGCGTGGGACATGGTCAAGGTGTCGATGGGCACGGCACTGGTGTCGGCCCTCGCGGTCATCCTCATCACCGTGCTGTTCCGCGGCATCCTCGGTCGCCTGTCGATCCTGCTGGGCACCGTCGTCGGCTGCCTCGTGGCGGCGCTCAACGGCGAGTACGACCTCACCGACTTCCACGACGCCGCGTGGTTCGGCCTTCCCGACTTCGCGACGCCCACCTTCGACCCGTCGGTGATGCTGATGTTCCTGCCGGTGATCTTCGTGCTCATCGCCGAGAACATCGGCCACGTGAAGTCCGTGTCCGCCATGACCGGCGAGGACCTCGACCCGATCACCGGGCGCGCGCTGCTCGCCGATGGCGTGGCCACCACCGTCGCCGGCCTCGGCGGCGGCTCGGGAACCACCACCTACGCCGAGAACATCGGCGTCATGGCCGCCACCCGTGTGTACTCGACGGCCGCGTACTGGTGCGCCGGCGGCTTCGCCCTGCTGCTGAGCCTGTCCCCCAAGGTGGGCGAGCTCATCGCCGCCACCCCCGCGGGCGTGCTCGGCGGTCTGTCCACGGTGCTGTTCGGCATGATCGCCGTCCTCGGTGCCCGCATCTGGGGCCAGGGCAAGGTCGACTTCGGCAACCCCGTCAACCTCATCCCCGCGGGCGTGGCCCTCGTCATCGGCGCCGCCAACTACACGTGGCAGGTGGGCGAGCTGAAGTTCGAGGGCATCATCCTCGGCACCGCCGCCGCGCTCATCTCCTACCACCTGATGGCCGTCATCACGCGCTGGCGCGACGCCTCCAACCCGGTCGCCTCCCCGGCGTATCGGGACGGCGACGAGCCGACGCCCCAGGCGTAAGTCTCCGCGCAGACGACGAGGGCCCCCGGCGGATCGCCGGGGGCCCTCGTCGTCTCTCGAGTGGCTTAGTGCCCCATACCGAGGCCGCCGTCGACGGGAAGCACCGCGCCCGAGACGTACCCGGCCGCGTCCGAGGCGAGGTAGACGGCCGCGGCGGCCACCTCATCGGCCGCACCGAAGCGCTTGGCGGGAATGGTCGCCTCGTACTGCTTCTTCGTGTCCTCGGGAAGCTCGTCCGTCATGTCCGTGGTGATGAAGCCCGGAGCAATGACGTTGGCCGTGATGCCGCGTGAGCCCACCTCGCGGGTGATCGAGCGCGCCATGCCCACCAGGGCGGACTTCGACGAGGAGTAGTTGACCTGGCCGGGGTTGCCCATGAGGCCCACGACCGAGCCGACGAGGATGATGCGGCCGAAGCGCTGGCGCAGCATCGAGTTCGTGGCGCGGCGCACGCACTTGAAGGTGCCCGCGAGGTTGACGCTCAGGACCGACTCGAAGTCCTCGTCGGACATGCGCATGAGCAGCCCGTCCTTAGTGATGCCGGCGTTGGCCACCAGGATCTCGACGCGACCGTGCTCGGCCTCGAGGGCGTCGAACGCGGCGTTCACGGCATCCGTGTCGGTGATGTCGGCGATGGCGCCGTGGACGCCGTCCGGCAGGTCGCCGCTGCGGTGGATCGAGCTGACGGTGTAGCCGGCGTCGACGAACGCTGCGGCGATGGAGCGGCCGATGCCGCGGTTGGCTCCGGTGACGAGGACGTGTCGAGTCATGGGTGCCACGGTAGTGGACGGAGGCTGCCTCACCGCGCGGCTAGCATCGTGGGGTGCACCGCCGTCCCCCGATCGTCCGCATCGCGCTCACGATGCTCATCGCCCTGACCGTCTCCGTGGTCGCGATCGAGCTCGGGTTCTGGCAGTACCACCGCCACGAGGCCAAGGCGGCGGCGATCGCCGCCTACGATGCCGCCCAGGTCTCGGGTCCGGCGCCGCTCGATGACGTGATCCCGGCGGGCAGCTCCGAGCTCCCCGGTGACGCCGAGTGGCGCGAGGTGACCGTCACCGGCACCTTCGAGACGGGCACTGCCACGGTGCTGCGCGGGCGCCCGATCGACTCCACAGCGGCGTGGCAGTACCTCGCGTGGCTCGACACCGACGACGGCCGCTCGGTGCTCGTGTCCGTGGGGTGGATACCGCAGCCCGGCCCCGACGAGGATCCGGCGGTTCCCGAGTACCCCACGGGCGAGGTCACCGTCACCGGCGTCGTGCGCGCGTGGGAGGAGGACGACGGCAAGACCGCGACCGACTCGGTGACGCGCATCACCCCTGACCAGCTCGACACCCCCGCGGGCGAGGAGGTGCCCGGCTACCTCATGATCCGCGAGGCGTGCGAGGGGGCCTCCTGCTCCCCCACTCTCGTGGGCGAGCAGGTCCCGCTTCCCGAACTCTCGCTCGGCCCGCACTTCGCGTACGCCGTGCAGTGGTGGGCCTTCGCCGCCCTCGCGCCCATCGGCGCCGTACTGCTCCTGCGGCGCGACGCGCAGATGGCCCGCGAGGAGGACGAGCCGGCCCCCGCATCGGCCGCCGCATCGGTCGCCAAGGAGCCGCGCAAGCGGCGCCGCGCCGAGCCCTCGGACGAGGAGATCGAGGACGCCCTCTAACGCGGTTTAGGCGAGGGTGATGAGGTCCCTGTACGAGTCGTTCCAGAGGTCCTCGTCCGCGTCGGGAAGCAGCAGCACCCGCTCGGGCTCGAGCGCGTCGACCGCGCCCTCGTCGTGGGTGACGAGCACCACCGCCCCCTCGTAGGTCTTCAGCGCGTTCAGGATCTCCGCGCGAGAGGCCGGGTCGAGGTTGTTGGTCGGCTCGTCAAGCAGCAGCACGTTGGCCTGGCTCACCACGAGCGTGGCGAGGGCGAGACGCGTCTTCTCGCCTCCGGACAGGACTCTCGTGGGCTTGTCGGCGTCGTCGCCGGAGAACAGGAACGAGCCCAGCACCTTGCGCACCTCGGTGTCGCCGAGGTCGGGGGCCGAGTGGCGCATGTTCTCCGCGACTGTGGCGTCCATGTCGAGGGTGTCGTGCTCCTGGGCGTAGTAGCCCAGCTTGAGCCCGTGGCCGGCCTCGATCACTCCCGTGTCAGGCCTCTCGACGCCGCCGAGCAGCTTCAGCAGGGTCGTCTTGCCGGCGCCGTTGAAGCCCAGCACCACCACCCGCGAACCGCGGTCGATGGCGAGGTCGACGTCCATGAAGACCTCGAGCGAGCCGTAGCTCTTGGACAGCCCGTGCCCGCGCAGCGGCGTCTTGCCGCACGGCGCCGGCGTGGGGAAGCGCAGCGAGGCGACCTTGTCGCTCACGCGCTCGGTCTCGGTGCCCTCCAGGAGCTTCTCGGCCCGCTTGAGCATCTGCTGCGCGGCGACAGCCTTGGACGCCTTCGCGCGCATCTTTTCGGCCTGCGCCACCAGGGCACCCGCCTTCTTCTCGGCGATGCGGCGCTCGGTGTGGCGGCGCTTCTCGTCGTCCTCGCGCTGGCGCAGGTACAGGTCCCAGCCCATGGCGTACTGGTCGAGCTCGCCGCGGTTGGCGTCGAGGTAGAACACCTTGGTGACGACGGTGCGGACAAGGTCCACGTCGTGGGAGATGACGATGAGGCCGCCCGAGTACTGGCGCAGGAACTCGCGCAGCCACACGATCGAGTCGGCGTCGAGGTGGTTGGTCGGCTCGTCGAGCAGCAGCGTCTCGGCGTCGGAGAACAGGATGCGGGCCAGCTCGACGCGGCGGCGCTGGCCGCCGGACAGGGTGTGCAGCGGCTGGGCGAGGATACGGTCGTCGAGGCCCAGGTTCGAGGCGATGCGGTGCGCCTCCGACTCGGCCGCGTAGCCGCCGGCGGCGCGGAAGCGCTCCTCGAGCGCCGGGTAGCGGTCCATGGCCTTCGCCGCGGCCTTCTCGTCCGCGCCTCCCATGGCCTCCTCCGCGTCGCGCATCTTGGCGATGATGCCGGCGAGGTCGCGCGCTGCGAGGATGCGGTCCATGGCGATCTGGTTCAGGTCGCCGGAGCGCGGGTCCTGGGGAAGGTAGCCGACCGTGCCCTTGTGGTGGACGGAGCCGCCCGAGGGCTGCCCCTCGCCCGCGAGGATGCGCGTCATCGTGGTCTTGCCGGCGCCGTTGCGGCCCACCAGGCCGATGCGGTCGCCTGCGTTGACGTGGAACGACGTCGGGCGCAGCAGGACGCGCGCGCCGATGCGCATCTCGAGATTCTGTGCGGAGATCACGAAGGATCCAGCCTCCAGGTAGGGACTTCTGTGGGATTTCTACAACACTCGCGCATGCCGGGCCGCGGCGGTACCTATCGAGCGACCGAGGTGGGTAGCGTGAGCGCCGAACCATTATCCAGCAAGGAGAGCCATGTCCCCACGTGAGGCCCTGTCCGGCCAGAACATCGCCCTCATCGCCGTGTTCGCGGCATTCATCGCCGCCTCGACGCTCGTGCCAGAGGTGACGCTCGCCTTCGGCGTGCCCTTCTCCCTGCAGACGCTCGCCGTCGTGGTCGCCGGGCTGTGCCTGGGGCCGTGGCGCGGCATGGCGGCCGTCGCCCTGTACATCCTTGTCGGGTTCGCCGGCGCCCCCATCTTCGCCAACATGTCGGCCGGCCTCGCCGTGCTGGCCGGCCCCACGGGCGGCTTCCTCGTCGCCTTCCTTCCCGCCGCCGCCGTCAGCGGCGCGATCGCCGTCGCGTTCCGCAGGCGCGGCCGGCTGAACTACCCCGCGCTCGTCATCGCCGGCCTCGCCTCGATCCCCGTCGTCTACTCCATCGGCATCCCCTGGCTGTCCGTCCGCACCGGACTGAGCCTGGCCGATGCGACCACGGCCATGGCGCCGTTCATGGTCGGGGACGTCATTAAGGTGGCCATCGCCGCCGGAATCGCGTCGGTGGTCCACCGCGCCTACCCGCGCCTGCTGACCTCGGCCCGGCCCGCGGCATCGGCCCCCCGGGACCGGAAGGCGCCCGCGACCGCATAGCCTTGACCCCATGATCGAGTTCAAGGACGCGGGCGTCACCGCGCCCGATACGGGTGTGACGATCCTCAAGCCCACCTCGCTGACCCTCACCGAGCGTCGCGTCTCCGTCATCGGAGCCAACGGCGGCGGCAAGTCCACCCTGGTCCGCCTCATCAACGGGCTCATCCCCGCGACGACCGGCAGCGTCGAGGTCGACGGCCTCGACGTGGCCCGCAAGGGCCCCGAGGTGCGCCGCAAGGTGGGCTTCCTCTTCACCGACCCCTCGGCTCAGCTCATCATGCCCACCGCCATCGAGGACGTGATGCTGTCCCTCAGGCGCACCATCAAGGACCGCGACGAGCGCACGCGCGCCGCCCTCGACGCGCTTGAGGAGATGGGTCTCGGGGACCGGGCCGATGTCGCGGTCGGGTCGCTGTCCGGCGGCCAGCGCCAGCTGCTCGCCCTCGCGGGGGTGCTCGCCGTGACGCCGTCGATCCTCGTCGCTGACGAGCCCACCACGCTGCTCGACCTGCGCTGGCGCGCCCACGTGGGCGCCCTGCTGCGCTCGCTTCCCGTGCAGCTCATCGAGGTCACTCACGACCTCGACTCGGCAGCACGCGCGGAGCGCACCATCGTCATCGACGACGGCGCCGTCGCGTTCGACGGCGACCCCGCCGAGGCAGTGCGCTTCTACCGCGACCTGATGTTCGGCCGCACCACCAGGACCGCCGCGCCGTGATCACCCCAACCGGGCTGTTCCGTGCCCGCGAGACGCCCCTGCACCACGCCCCCGCGTGGTTCAAGGTGCTGTTGCTGCTCGCGACCACTGTCGCGGTCATCATGCTCGACGACCCGGTCAGCTCGCTGGGGATCATGGCAGCGTGCCTGCTCCTGCTGGTGTCGACCCAGCCGCCCGCACGCACCACCACGGTCGCGATGGTCGGCACCCTCGTGGTCGCCGCGCTGACGTCCGCCATCCATCTGTGGCGGGGCGACTGGGCCCGCGCCGTCGACGTGAGCGCCGACCTCATCGCCGTCGTGGCCCTCGCGCTCGCCGTCGCGGCCTCCACCGCCATGACGGCAATGCTCGATCTCGTCTCGACGCTCGCGCGTCCCATCCGGGTCATCCTCCCGCCCGAGACGCTCGGCCTGATGTTCGCGCTGCTGCTGCGCGCGCTGCCCGAGGTCGCGCAGATCTACCTCGAATCGCGCCAGGCGGCACGCGCCCGCGGCTTCGACCGCAACCTCCGCGCGCTGCTCTACCCCACCACCACCCGCACCGTCGGATTCGCGCTCGAGCTGGGCCAGGCGATCCACGCGCGCGGGATCGGCGAGGAGGGCGACCAAATCGAGTCGGGCAAGCGGCGCGCGCGTCGCTCCCGCCGGTCCTCCGCCGGCCGCGACGCCACCGTCTCGGCGTCTCACACTCCCGGTGCCGGCACGGGCATCGGCTCCGACGAGGCCTGACCCCTCCCCTCGACCGGCCGGTGACCTACGCTGGCACCAGGCACGACGCGTCGGGAAGGACACGCATGAGCGACACCGCACCTGCACCCGCGCGCCGCCTCGGCCTCCCCATGCTCATCGCCATGGTCATCGGATCGATGGTCGGGGCCGGGGTCTTCTCCCTTCCCTCGACCTTCGCCGAGGCCACCGGGGTTTACGGTGCCCTCATCGCGTGGACGCTCGCGGGCGGGGGCATGCTGCTGATGGCGATCGTGTTCCAGCGCCTCACGCGCGACCGCCCCGACCTCGACGCGGGAATCTTCGCCTACGCGAAGGCGGGGTTCGGCCCCTACATCGGCTTCTTCTCCGCCTTCGGCTACTGGGCTGGCGCGTGCATCGCGAACGTCACCTACTGGGTGCTCATCTGCTCGACCCTGGGCGCGTGGATCCCCGCTCTCGGCGAGGGCGACACCGTCGCCGCCGTGGTGCTCGGTTCCGCGGGCATCTGGGCCTTTCACGCGGTCATCGCGCGCGGCATCGACACCGCCGCCGTCATCAACACCATCACGACCATCGCCAAGCTCATCCCGTTGGCCCTGTTCGTCATCGTGATCGCGTTCTCCGGGTTCTCGTGGGAGACGTTCATCGACAACCTGTGGGGAGCGCAGCCGCACTCGGCCGGCGAGCTCGCGGACCAGGTGCGCGCCACCATGCTCGTCACCGTGTTCGTGTTCCTCGGCGTCGAGGGTGCCAACGTCTTCTCCCGCTACGCGAGGCGCCGCGAGGACGTGGGCAGGGCCACAGTCATCGGCTTCCTCAGCGTGCTGGCGCTGTTCGTCGTCGTGACGATGCTGTCCTACGGGGTGCTGCCGCGCGAGGAGCTCGTCGCCCTGCGCCAGCCCTCGGCCGCCGGTGTCATGGAGGCCGCCGTGGGGCCATGGGGCGCGTGGCTGGTGAGCATCGGCCTGCTCGTCTCCGTCCTCGGTGCGTACCTCGCGTGGACGCTGCTCGGCGCCGAGGTGCTGTTCGCGGCGGCCAAGGGCGAGGACGCCCCGCGGTCGCTGGCCCGCGTCACCCCGCGCGGCGTTCCCTTACGGGCGCTCACGGCCACCTCCGCGCTCAGCCAGGTCTTCCTGGTCATCGCCTTCTTCTCCGAGAGCGCCTTCGACTTCTCTCTCGAGCTCACGAGCGCGGTGACGATCCTGCCGTACCTGCTGACCGCCGGCTTCGCACTCAAGCTCGCGCTCGGCGGCACCCGCAGGGCAGGCACCCTCGCCCTCACCGGGACCGCGCTGCTGTACACCTGTTACCTCGTCTACGCGATGGGCCTGCAGTACGTCCTCATCGCGCTCATCGTGTACGCGCCCGCGACCCTCATGTACGTGCGCGCGCGCCGCCAGCGGGGCCTGCGCGTCTTCACGCACTGGGAGGCGGCGCTGTGCGTCGCCGTCACTGCGGGCGCGCTCGTGGGCGCGTGGGCGCTCGCCGCGGGCCGCATCGGCTTCTAGCCCACCCGTCCACCGTCCTGGTGGCCCGATATGCGGCACTCCGGCGCCTTTCAAGACGCAAATGCGGCCATTTGCGCCAGGTCGGGGGCGGGCGGCGGGGCATCAGAGGCAAGCGAGAGGGCCGATGCCGGGGTCACCCCTGGCATCGGCCCTCCGTGGTCTCGCTGTGGCGACCTAGACGTTGAAGCCGAGCGCGCGCAGCTGCTCGCGGCCGTCGTCCGTGATCTTGTCCGGGCCCCACGGCGGCATCCACACCCAGTTGATGCGGAAACCGTCGACGATGCCGTCGAGGACCTGGCCGGCCTGGTCCTCGAGGACGTCGGTCAGCGGGCACGCCGCCGAGGTGAGGGTCATGTCGATGACGGCGTGCTGGTTCTCGTCCAGCGACACCCCGTACACGAGGCCCAGGTCGACGACGTTGATCCCCAGCTCGGGGTCGATGACGTCGCGCAGCGCCTCCTCGACATCCGCGGCATTCGCGGGGGTCTTGGTGTCAGTCATGCCTGATCCTTTCGTGCATGGATGAGGGCGTCCTTGAACGCCGACCATCCCAGCATGGCGCACTTGATGCGCGCCGGGTACTTTCCCACTCCGACGAAGGCCGTCGCGTCGCCCAGGAGGTCCTCCCGGTCGTCGTCGAGGGGCTCGCCCTTGGACTGCATGAGGGCGCGGAACGCCTCCATGGTCTCCTCGGCCTGCTCCAGGCTCTGGCCCTCGACAAGCTCGGTGAGGACCGAGACCGAGGCCTGGGAGATGGAGCAGCCCTGGCCCTCCCACGACACCGACCCGACGGTGACGCCGTCGAGGCCCACCCTGAGGGTGATCTCGTCGCCGCAGGTGGTGTTGATCTGGTGGGACTCGCCCACCTGGATGAGACCGGGGTCCTTTAGGCCACGGCCATGGCCCTCGCGGGCGTGGTCCATGATGACCTGCTGGTACATCTGCTCAAGGCTGCTCATACGCTCACTCCGAAGAAGGCGGGGACCTCGGCGAGCGCCGCGAGGAGGGCGTTCGCGTCGTCCGTGGACGTGTAGACGTGGGCGCTGGCACGGGTCGAGCCCGTCACGCCGAAGCGTCGATGCAGGGGCTGGGCGCAGTGATGGCCCACCCTGACAGCGATGCCACGGTCGTCGAGGAGCTGGCCCACGTCGTGGGGGTGGACGCCGTCGACGACGAAGGCCGCGAGGCCGATGACGTCGCGCTCAGTTTCGCTGCCCACGGGGCCCAGCAGGCGCACGCCGGGAATCGCCGACACTCCTTCGCGCAGCAGGTGGCCGATCTCGCGCTCGTGCGCCTCGACCCGCTCCATGCCGAGCTCCATGAGGTAGTTCGCCGCGGCGCCCATTCCCACCGCCTGCGCGACGGGCTGCGTGCCCGCCTCGAAGCGGGTAGGTGCGGGGTGCCAGGCGGTGGACTCCATCGACACGATCGTCACCGCTCCCCCGCCGAAGACGGACGGCGGCAGCGTGTCGAGCAGCTCCTTGCGGCCGTACAGCGCGCCGATGCCGGTGGGGCCGAGCATCTTGTGACCGCTGAAGGCGGCGAAGTCGACGTCAAGGTCCTTCACGTCGACGGGCAGGTGCGGCACCGACTGGCAGGCGTCGAGCACGGTGAGGGCACCCACCGCCTTGGCGCGTGCCACGAGCGTGGCGACGGGCGAGATCACTCCGGTGACGTTCGACACGTGAGTGAACGCGAGCACCTTGGTGCGGTCGTTCACGAGCGAGTCGAGGTCGTCGAGGATGAGCCGCCCGAGGTCGTCGACGGGGATCCACCGCAGGGTGGCGCCGGTGCGGACCGCGAGCTGCTGCCACGGCACCAGGTTGGCGTGGTGCTCCGTCTCGGTGACGCAGATCTCGTCGCCGGGGCCGATGCGGTACCGCGCGGACTCCTCGCCGCCGATCCCGCTCGTGGCGTTGCCGATGCCCGAGGCGACGAGGTTCATCGCCGCCGTCGCGTTCTCGGTCCACACGATCTCGTCGTGCGAGGCGCCCACGAGCGTCGCGACGGAGGCGCGGGCGGACTCGAACAGTCCGGTCGCCTCCTCGGCAAGCAGGTGGGCGCCGCGCGCGACGGCACCGTTGTGACGCTCCTCGAAGTCCCTCACCGCGTCGAGCACCGCTGTCGGCCTCTGCGAGGTCGCGCCGGAGTCGAGGTACACGAGGTCCTTCCCGTTCCTGACCGTGCGGGTCAGGAGCGGGAAGTCCGCGCGCAGATCGGGAAGGTGCATCGTGGATTCCTTACGCGGAGGCCAGGAAGCGGTCGTAGCCCTCGGCCTCGAGGCGGTCGGCGAGCTCGCGGCCGCCCTGCTCGGCGATCTGACCGTTCACGAAGACGTGGACGAAGTCGGGCTGGATGTACTTGAGGATGCGCGTGTAGTGCGTGATGAGCATGATGCCGAGGCCCGTGTTGTCCTTCACGCGGTTCACGCCCTCCGAGACGATGCGCAGCGCGTCGACGTCGAGGCCGGAGTCGGTCTCGTCGAGCACGGCGATCTTCGGGGCGAGGAGCTCCATCTGGAGGATCTCGTGGCGCTTCTTCTCACCGCCCGAGAAGCCCTCGTTGACGTTGCGCTCGGCGAACGACGAGTCCATGCGCAGGTCGTCCATCGACTTCTTGACGTCCTTGACCCACGTGCGCAGCTTGGGAGCCTCGCCGTCGATCGCGGTCTTCGCGGTGCGCAGGAAGTTCGACACCGACACGCCGGGGACCTCGACGGGGTACTGCATGGCGAGGAACATTCCCGCCTTCGCGCGCTCGTCGACGCTCATCGCGAGGACGTCCTCGCCGTCGAGAGTCACGGAGCCCTCGGTGATCTCGTACTTGGGGTGGCCGGCGAGCGAGTACGCAAGGGTCGACTTGCCCGAGCCGTTGGGGCCCATGATCGCGTGGGTCTCGCCGGAGTTGATGGTCAGGTCGACGCCCTTGAGGATCTGCTTGGTGCCCTCGGGGGTCTCCACGGAGGCGTGGAGGTTCTTGATTTCCAGGGTGCTCATGATGCTCCTTGATTCACTTCTTAACGCTTGGGGTTATCGACGTCGACGAGCACGCGCTCGCCGTCGATGCGGACGGGGTAGGTGGCCACGGGGGTGACGGCTGGCAGCTCGTCGGGCTCGCCGGTGCGCACGTCGAAGCGGGACCCGTGGGCCCAGCACTCGACGAAGCAGCCCTCGACGTCGCCCTCGCCGAGCGGCACCTCGCCGTGGGTGCACATGCCGCCGATGGCGTAGAAGTCGCCATCGTCGGTGCGCACCACGGCCACGGGGGTGTCCGCGCCGGACTCGAGGGTGAGGTCAACGTCCATCGCGCTTCCCGGCGCGAGATCGGTGACCATGCACGCGAGCTGCTCGCTCACGCCTGCTCCTCCGCGAGTTCCTCGTTGACGTGCTCGAGCTCGAGGTCGATCGCCTTCATGAGCGACTCCTCGACGGTGGGCACGCCGATCTCCTGGATGAGGTCGGCGAAGAAGCCACGGACCACGAGCTTGCGGGCCTCGTCCTCGGAGATGCCGCGCGAGCGCAGGTAGAACATCTGCTCGTCGTCGAAGCGACCCGTCGCGGAGGCGTGACCGGCGCCGGCGATCTCGCCGGTCTCGATCTCGAGGTTGGGCACCGAGTCCGCGCGCGCGCCGTCCGTGAGGACAAGGTTGCGGTTGAGCTCGTAGGTGTCGGTCTCCTCGGCCTCCTTGCGGATCAGCACGTCGCCGATCCACACGGTGCGGGCGGTCTTCCCGGCGAGGGCACCCTTGTAGGTCACGCGCGACGTGCAGCGCGGCACGGCGTGGTCGACGAAGAGCTGGTGCTCCTGGTGCTGACCGGAGTCGGCGAAGTACAGGCCGAACAGGTCGACCGACGCGCCCTCGCCCGCAAAGGCCGCGGACGTGTTGAGGCGCACGGCCTTGCCGCCGAGGGTGACGACCGAACCGCGCAGGCGCGAGTCGCGGCCCAGGCGGGCGACGACCTCACCGGCGTGGACGGCGTCCTCGTCCCACAACTGCAGGAGCACGAGGTTCAAGCCGGAGTTCTCCGCCAGGTCCACCGAGACGAACTCGGAGTACGTGGCGGTGCCGCGGCGCTCGATGATGACGGTTGCCTCCGACGAGGCACCCGCCTCGACGAGGAGGTGGCCGCGCACGTCCGCACCGGTACCGGTGAGCGTGATCTGGATCGGCTCGTCCACGACGGTGTTCGGGGCGATGGTCAGCGCCATCGCGCCGCCCGCACGTGCCGCAGCGACGGCCGCCGCGCGGTCGCCGGGCGCACGCACCGAGCGCTCACGCGCATCGGCCGTCGACACCTCGGTCAGCGTGACGCCGGCCGGAAGCTCCGGGACGTCCCACTCGAGGTGGCCGTCCGCGGCGGCGTCGACGAACACCGGCGCGAGGGCCTTCGTGGGAGAGAACCGCCACTCCTCCTCGCGGCCCGTGGGCACCGTGAACGCGTCCACCTCGAACGAGGTGGGACGGTCCGCGCGCGAGGCGTCGGGGGTGGGGGTGCCGAGTCCGTGCGTGTGCGCGGCGTCGGCGGTGGCTCGGGAGTGGTCAGTGACGGTCAACCGACGGATCCTTCCATCTGCAGTTCGATGAGGCGGTTCAGCTCGAGCGCGTACTCCATGGGGAGCTCGCGCGCGATGGGCTCGACGAAGCCGCGCACGATCATCGCCATGGCCTCCGTCTCGTCCATGCCTCGGGACATCAGGTAGAACAGCTGGTCCTCGGACACCTTCGAGACCGAGGCCTCGTGACCCATGTGGACGTCGTCCTCGCGGACGTCGACGTAGGGGTACGTGTCGGAGCGGCTGATCTGGTCGACGAGCAGCGCATCGCACAGCACGTTCGACTTGGAGTTCTTCGCGCCCTCGAGGACCTGCACGAGGCCGCGGTACGAGGTGCGGCCGCCGCCGCGGGCGACGGACTTCGACACGATCGAGCTCGAGGTGTTCGGGGCGGCGTGCACCATCTTGGCGCCGGCGTCCTGGTGCTGGCCCTCGCCCGCGAAGGCGATGGACAGCGTCTCGCCGCGCGCGTGCTCGCCGAGCATGTAGATGGCCGGGTACTTCATGGTGACCTTGGAGCCGATGTTGCCGTCGACCCACTCCATGGTGGCGCCCTCGGCGGCCGTGGCACGCTTCGTGACGAGGTTGTACACGTTGTTCGACCAGTTCTGGATGGTCGTGTAGCGCACGCGGGCGTTCTTCTTCACGACGATCTCGACGACGGCCGAGTGCAGCGAGTCCGACGAGTAGATCGGCGCCGTGCAGCCCTCGACGTAGTGCACGTACGAGCCCTCGTCGGCGATGATGAGCGTGCGCTCGAACTGGCCCATGTTCTCCGTGTTGATGCGGAAGTAGGCCTGCAGCGGGATCTCGACGTGGACGCCCGGCGGGACGTAGACGAACGAGCCACCCGACCACACCGAGGTGTTCAGCGCAGCGAACTTGTTGTCACCGACGGGGATGACGGTGCCGAAGTACTGCTCGAACAGCTCGGGGTACTCACGCAGGCCGGTGTCGGTGTCGACGAAGATGACGCCCTGGGCCTCGAGGTCCTCACGAATCTGGTGGTAGACCACCTCGGACTCGTACTGGGCGGCGACGCCAGCGACGAGGCGCTGCTTCTCGGCCTCGGGGATACCGAGCTTGTCGTAGGTCGCCTTGATGTCCTCGGGGAGCTCGTCCCAGGAGGTGGCCTGCTTCTCCGTGGAACGCACGAAGTACTTGATGTTGTCGAAGTTGATGCCCGAGAGGTCGGAACCCCAGTGCGGCATCGGCTTCTTCTCGAACATCTTCAGGCCCTTGAGGCGCAGGTTCAGCATCCACTCGGGCTCGTTCTTCAGCGCCGAGATGTTGCGCACGACGCTCTCGTCGAGGCCGCGTCGCGCAAGCGAACCGGCCACGTCGGAGTCGTGCCATCCGTACTCGTAGCCACCGATCGACGCGATGATCTCCTCATCGGTCGCCTGGGCGGCGTTGTCGGTAGGGGTGCTCATGGTCATCCTTCCTTGGGCGCCGCGATAGCGACGGGGATGGTCGTGGTGCACACGTGTGCTCCGCCTGCCAGGGTCGACAGGCGCTGGACGTGGACGTCGAGGAGGCGGGAGAAGACGCGGGTCTCTGCCTCGCACCACTCGGGTGCCTCCTCGGCGATGGACTGGACGGGGCAATGCCCCTGGCACAGCTGGACCGTGTAGCCGCCGGGCCCGGGCCGGACCGACGTGGCGTAGCCCTGGTCGGCAAGTGCCGCCGCAAGCGCGTCGACCTTGTCCTTCATGGGCGCCTCGTCGGGGACGGCGTCGCGCACGGAGGCCTCGAGTTCGCCGAGCTTGGCCTCGACGAACTCGTCGAGCTGCCCGTGGTCGCGCATGAACGAGACGGCGTCCACCGCCACCGCCGAGTAGGCGGTGGTGAGGGAACGCTGGCCGTCCGTCGTGGCGACGTACGACTTGGCGGGCCTGCCCCGTCCCCTGATGTGGGTACCGGGCTGGTCCTGCTCCGCGATCAGGCCCTCGTCGACCAGGGCACCGAGGTGGCGCCTCACGCCGGCGGGCGTCACGCCGAGCTCCTCGGCGAGCCAGGCGGCGGTGATGGGACCGGCCGAGGCGATGAGCCCCATGACGCGGTCGCGCGTGGTGTCTGAAGCCACGTCTCACTCCTTCCGCTGCGGGGCCCACTGGCCCGGTTTCAGGAAACATTCTTGTTGCCCAAATGCTTCCTCGCAAGCAAGGGAAGCCTTACCTGAGGCGTTGCGTAAATGGCCGATGCCATCCTCACCTGGGCGGACGGCCGCGGCCGCCGGACGTTGGTCCCGCCGGCACCGACGCGAAACTACTATGGACGCGTGCTCACCCGCCTCATGACCTCCCTGCGGCGCGCCCTGATCTGGGTGCTCGACTGGATCACCCGCCACGCGCGGGGCTTCACGATCGCCAACATCCTGACGCAGGCGGGCATCATCGTCACGGGTGGCGTGGTCCGCCTCACGGGCTCCGGTCTTGGCTGCTCGTCGTGGCCTCAGTGCGAGCCCGGGCGATTCACCCCCGAGTTCCACCCCGAGACGTGGTTCCACCCCGCCGTCGAGTTCGGCAACCGCATGCTGACCTTCGTGCTCGCGATCGTCGCGCTCGGCGTCGCGATCGGCATCTGGCGTTCACGCTCCGCCCTCAAGTGGTGGGGCCTCGTGCCGGGCATCGGCGTCATCCTGCAGGCCGTCGTGGGCGGCATCACCGTGCTGGTCGAGCTCCACCCCCTGCTGGTGGCGCCTCACCTCCTGCTGTCCACCGCGCTCGTGTGGTATTCCGTGTGGCTTGCGCTCACGTACCGCCGCGCCCCGCGGCGCGCGGGCACCTCGATCATCTGGCACCAGCGGGCGCTCGCGCTCAATGTCGCCGTGATCCTGTTCCTCGGCGCCCTCACGACTGGCGCCGGCCCGCACTCGGGCGACGCCGAGGCCACCGAGCGTCTCGCGCTCGACCCCGAGCTCATCGCCCGCGCCCACGCCGCCTCGGTGTGGCTGTTCCTCGCCCTGTTTGCGCTGCTCGTGTGGAGGGTCCGTCGTGACGCCTCCGAGGGCGCACGCGACGAGGTGCGGCGCGCCTGGGTCGTCCTGGCCGTGGTCACGCTGGCGCAGGGCGTCATCGGCTACATCCAGTACTTCACCGGGCTTCCCGAGTGGCTGGTGGCCCTGCACCTGGTGGGCCTCGGAGCGTTCGCCGCGGCTCACTCGGCGAGCCACTTCCTGCTGAAGACCTCGCGCACGGCCTAGGCGCTGCATCGGCCGCTCCTAGACTGGACGGCGTGAGTAGCAGCGCCGACGACACCGTCACCCTTGCCCGCGTCGAGTCCGCGGCGGCCACGCTGCGGGGCATCGCGCAGCGCACCCCCATCGATCACGCCACCCACCTGAGCGACCTCATGGGCGTGCCGGTGACGATGAAGCTCGAGAACCTTCAGCGCACGGGCTCGTTCAAGTTGCGCGGCGCCACGTACCGCCTGTCGCGGCTGAGCGACGAGGAGCGCGCCCGCGGCGTCGTCGCCGCGTCGGCAGGCAACCACGCGCAGGGCGTGGCCTTCGCGGCCCAGCAGCTCGGCATCGAGGCCACCATCTTCATGCCGCTGGGTGCCCCCGTGCCCAAGCTCCTCGCGACCAAGGGCTACGGCGCGACCGTCGTCACCGAGGGCGCGACAGTCGAGGACTGCCTCGCCCTCGCGGCGGAGCATGCCCACCGCACCGGCGCAGTCATGATCCACCCCTTCGATCACGCCGACGTCATCGCCGGCCAGGGCACGGTGGGGCTCGAGATCGTCGAGGACGTTTCCGACGTCGAGACCATCGTCGTGCCCGTCGGCGGCGGCGGCCTCATCGCCGGCGTCGCCGTCGCCGCGAAGGAGGCGGCGGCTCGGGCCGGCCGCGAGGTGCGCATCATCGGAGTGCAGGCGGGAGCATCGGCCGCCTATCCCCCGTCACTTGACGCAGGCCACCCGGTCACGATCGAGCGCGACGCGACCATCGCGGACGGCATCGCCGTCGCGCGCCCGGGCGAACTCACGTACCCCCTCATCGCGTCCCAGGTGGACGGCATCGTCACGGTGGACGAGGACTCGCTCGCGCGCGCGGTGCTGCTCCTGCTGGAACGCACCAAGCTCGTCGTAGAACCCGCGGGCGCCGCGGGAGTCGCCGCGATCCTTGACGGCCTCATCGAGGCGACCGGCCCCACCACGGTGGTGCTGTCGGGCGGCAACATCGACCCGCTCCTGCTGCAGCGGATCATCGGCCACGGGCTCGTCGCCTCGGGCAGGTACATGACGATGCGGATCCCCTTGCCCGACCGCCCCGGTCAGCTCGCGCGGGTGTCCGAGATCCTGGCTGCCACCCGGGCGAACGTCATCGAGGTGCTGCACACCCGGCACGACACCGGGCTCACGGTGAGCGACGTGGTGCTGCAGGTCAGCGTCGAGACGCGCGGCCCCAACCACCAGCAGGAGGTCCTGGGAGCGTTGGCCGATGCCGGCTTCCTGCCGTCCGTCGCGGACGCGGGGCGCGAGGGCTAGGTCCGCTCAGCGGATCAGACGCGTGGCCTCCGGTCGCTGCCACGGGGCATCGGCCGCGCGCAGGGACGCGAAGCCCGCATCGCGCGAGCGCGCCGCCGCAAGCAGGCCCACGGCCGCCGACGACGCGTGGATGCGCCCGTCGAGGACGGCGGCGACGGCCGCGTCGAGGTCGACCCACTCTCCGAGCATGTCGGCCTCCTCGTCCTCGCGGACGTGACGCCGATCCTCCGGCACCGCGGCGATCCCGCGCGCGAGGAACACGCGCACGGCCTCCGAGGTGCCCCCGCCAGACGGGTAGTAGTCCGCGAGCGTGTGCCACACGCTCGCGGTGAGGTCAGCCTCCTCGAAGAGCTCGCGCCTGGCGGCGTCGACCGGGGCCTCGCCGGCCATGTCGAGCAGGCCGGCGGGCGGCTCCCAGCACTCCGCCCCCACGGGATGGCGGTACTGACGCACCAGGTAGACGCGGCCGTCATCGTCGAGGGCGACGATGACGACGGCTCCGGTGTGGCGCAGGTAGTCACGGGTGACGACGCGGTCGTCGCCAAGGTCTACCTCGTCGCTCGCGACGTCCCAGACCTTGCCGGTGAAGCGCTCATGAGTCGCGATCACACGGCGAGGTCCGGGGACGTCGGCGAGGAACATGGGGGAACCCGTCAGACGGCGGCAGGCTGAGCGGCCTGCTCCGCCCCGCGCTGACGCTCGAGCGCCGCGCCGATGAGGCCGGCGAACAGCGGGTGCGCGTTGGTGGGGCGGGACAGGAACTCGGGGTGCGCCTGCGTGGAGATGTAGTACGGGTGCACCTCGCGCGGCAGCTCGACGAACTCGACGAGCTCACGGTCGGGCGACTCACCTGAGACGACCAGGCCGGCCTCCTCGAGCTGGGCACGGTACTTGTTGTTGACCTCGTAGCGGTGGCGGTGACGCTCCCCCACGGTCGTGGAGCCGTACGTGGTCGCGGCGACCGAGCCCTCCTTGAGGACGGCCTGGTACTCGCCGAGGCGCATGGTGCCGCCCAGGTCTCCCTGGCCGTCGACGATGGTGAGCTGCTCCTCCATCGTGGCGACCACGGGGTGAGCGGTGTCGGGGTCGAACTCGGAGGACGAGGCGCCCTCGAGGCCCACGACGTTGCGCGCGTACTCCATGACCATGGTCTGGAGGCCCAGGCAGATGCCGAGCGTGGGCACCAGGTTCTCGCGGGCCCAGCGCAGGGCGCCGATCTTGCCGTCCACGCCACGCACGCCGAAGCCGCCGGGGACGAGGACAGCGTCCACACCGCCGAGCGCGCGCTCGGCGTCCTCGGGCGTCTGGCAGGTGTCGGAGGCCACCCAACGCAGCTTGACGCGCGTCTTGTGGTGGAAGCCTCCGGCGCGCAGCGCCTCGGAGACCGACAGGTAGGCGTCGGGAAGGTCGATGTACTTGCCGACAAGCGCGACCTCGACCTCGTCCTTGGGCTTGTGCACACGGGTCAGCAGGTCATCCCACGCGCCCCACTGGACGTCGTGGAACGGCAGGTTGAGGCGGCGCACCACGTAGGCGTCGAGGCCCTCGGAGTGCAGCACCTTCGGGATGTCGTAGATCGACGGGGCGTCGACGGCGTTCACGACGGCGTCGGGCTCCACGTCGCACATGAGCGCGACCTTGGCCTTCACGGAGGCGGGAACCTCACGGTCCGAGCGCAGCACAAGCGCGTCGGGCTGGATGCCGATCGAGCGCAGCGCGGCGACAGAGTGCTGGGTGGGCTTGGTCTTCTGCTCCCCCGACGGCCCGATGTACGGCACCAGGGAGATGTGGAGGAAGAACACGTGGTCGCGGCCCACGTCGTGGCGGACCTGGCGCGCCGCCTCGAGGAACGGCTGCGACTCGATGTCGCCCACCGTGCCGCCGACCTCGGTGATGATGACGTCGCAGTCGGGCCCGGCCTGATCGCGCATGCGGCGCTTGATCTCGTCGGTGATGTGCGGGATGACCTGGACGGTGTCGCCCAGGTACTCGCCGCGGCGCTCCTTGGCGATGACCTGCGAGTACACCTGGCCGGTGGTGACGTTCGAGGAGGCACCGAGCTTGACGTCCAGGAAGCGCTCGTAGTGGCCGATGTCGAGGTCGGTCTCAGCGCCGTCGTCGGTCACGAAAACCTCGCCGTGCTGGAAGGGGTTCATGGTGCCGGGATCCACATTCAGATAGGGATCCAGCTTCTGCATGGTGACGCGCAGGCCGCGCGAGCGCAGAAGGCGGCCAAGCGACGATGCGCTGAGGCCCTTACCGAGAGACGAGACGACGCCTCCGGTGACGAAGATGTGCCGTGTGACGTGGTCCGTGCCGGACGAGATTCGAGTTCGCTCCACGGGCTTCAATGCTAACACCGACGCGGCGCCCGCGGGTGCGGGGCCACGCCGGTGGCCGCGATCAGGGCAGCATCGAGCGGCCGTCACCCGGTCCGTAGGCGGCGACCTCGCCGCCGATGTTCTGGGCAAGTGCCAGGGGCGTCGTGATCCTGCCGTAGTAGTCGAGGCCCGTCACGACGGTGGTGACGAGTTCGGCAGAGGCGGAGGCATTGGCCACGGCGCTCGGCACGTCGCCGGTCCTGTCGACTCCCGAGGCGACGGCGACGCCGTCGGCGTACTGCGCGAGCACGCCGGCCAGGTCGGCATAGGCGGCCGATGCCGTGGCGCGCTGGTCGTCGTCGTCCGCACCGGCGCCGGCGGTCATCACGACGGCGCTGACGTCGCCGGAGACGGTGCCCGAGACCATGTCGGCCTCGACGAGCAGCTCCATCAGCAGGTTGGCGCGCTCCTGCGGGTCGCCGTCGGCTCCCGCGGCGGGGCCCGCCTCGGGCATGAGCGCCTGTGCCAGCGCGTGGGCGAGGACGGTCGTCGGGGCGGCGTCGGTGTCGACACCCACGAGGTCGGGCGCGAGCGTCGAGGCAAGCGAATTACGGAACGCTGCCTGGTCGGGGTCGGTCCAGGCGGCGCCGATCTCGATCTGGCCGCTCACGGACGCTCCGGCCTGCACCAGGCGGTCCGATAGCGCCGCCGTGTCGTCGTCGGAGGTGTCGGCGACGGCGATCGTGGCCACGGACGCTCCATCGAGTGTGCCGGGCAGCAGCGCCGCAGCGCTCTCGTCGGCGAACTGCTCGCCGGCGACGGCCTCGTCGCGCTGGTGCGCGAGGTCGGACTCGGCGTCGTCGACGTCCTGCTCCAGCTGGGCGATGCGCTCGTCCTGCTCGCCGACAAGCGCGGTCCGCATGGGACCCGAGCCCATAACGATACCGATCGCGAGGGCGAGGAACACGGCGGTGAGCGACACCACGTGATAGCGGAAGTCCTTCATCAGCTGCCTCCGATCCACGAGGTAAGGGCCTGCCACACGTCCTCGACCCAGGCGCGTCCGCCCGGCGTCACCCAGATCGCGGCGCCGAGCGCGAGCAGGCCGGCGACGAGCATACTGACGAGTGTCCAGGCGCTGTAACGATGCCGGTAGACGAGCGCGAGGGTGGTGGCGTCCACGAGCGCTCCGCCCGCGGTCAGGCGGGCCAGGAAGGTGCCGGCGGCATCGGCCTGCGGCGATTCCAGGTAGTCCATGAGTCGCGACTCGACGCCGACGGTGACAATCACCTCGGCGCCGCCGGCGTGAGCGATGAGGATCGCGAGGTCCACCGAGGACAGCGCGGTGTCGGCGCTCGAGTGATCAAGTCCCAGCGCCTCGGCGCGAGCGAGTCCTGCCTCGCCCCCGCGGGGCGCGTGCACCACCGCATGCGAGGCGGCGCGCAGCGCCGGCTCGCCCATGGTCTCGAGGTCACCCACGACCACGGAGGCCGCGGGGCCAAGGTCGAGCGCGGCATCGGCCGCCTTGTCGATCGCGATGACGACCGGGCGCACGTCGCGAAGGTAGCGCCGGATCTCCCGCAGCTGCTCGCGGTGGCGGTAGCCGGGCGCGACGACGACGACATGGCGGCCGGCGAGCGGCACGCTCGTCGTGGGAAGGCCTTGACCCTCAAGCAGCACGTCGCCCTCGTGCATCACGGTTTCCATCGCGTTGGCCGTGAACATCTGCAGCTGGACGCGCATGCCATCGGCGGCACCGCGCATGGCGTCGAGGATCGCCTCGGCGTCGAGCACGGTCCCGGTGGCGACGACGGCGCCCTTGGCGCTGATCTCTCCCCCGGCGATCGACACCGTGGTGCCGTCCTTCAGATCGAGGACGGCCTCGCCGGCGGCGTCGATCAACGGAATGCCGGCGTCGAGCAGGATGCGGGGACCGCCGGCGGGATAGCGGCCGGAGATCGAGGGGCGGGCGTTGACGACGGCGGCCGGGCGGTGCGACGCAAGTTCCTCCGCCGAACGCTGATCGAGGTCCATCACGTCGATGACCGCCACGTCGCCCGCGCGCAGGCGACGCGCGAGGGCGGTGACGGTGGGCTCGACGCGCACGGGACCGACGATGGTGCCGTCGCCCGCGACCGTGGATTGCGCGGTGCGACTCATGGCCTCATCGTGCCACGCGAGAGGACTCCAGCAGTTCAAGCGCGTGGGCGCGTGCGGCACTCGAGTCCTCATTGCCCGACAGGAGGCGGGCAATCTCCTCGATACGGGCGTCGCCGTCCACCGGCCCCACCTGGGCCCGGGTAATCGACCCGTCGGTCGTCTTGGCGACCACTACGTGTGCGTCGGCGAACGCCGCGACCTGCGCGAGGTGCGTGACGACGATGACCTGGTGCGTGCGGGCGAGTTCGGCGAGCCTGTTGCCCACCGCGATCGCGGCCTTGCCGCCCACGCCGGCGTCGACCTCGTCGAAGACGAAGGTGCGCGACTCGTGGTCGCCCTCGGCGGCGAGCGACACCTCGATGGCGAGCATGATGCGCGACAACTCGCCGCCGGACGCGCCCTCGCCGAGCGGCCGATGCGGCGCGCCGGGGTGGGAGGCGAGGGTAAACGTGACGCGGTCCGCGCCGTGAGCGGCGGGATCGGTCGCCTCGACGGCGACGGCGAGCGTCGCATCGGGCATCGCGAGACGGTCGAGCTCGCCACCTACCGCCGCCGCGAGCCTGTCCGCGGCGTCCAGCCGCGACGTGTGCAGGGACGCCGCCGCGGCATCGAGCTCCTCGCGCGTCCTCGCCTCGTCCTCGCGGCGCGCGCCGAGGGTCGCGTCCCAGTCGTCGTCGGCGGCGACGCGCGGGCGCGAGGCCTGTGCGAACGCGAGCACGGCGGCGAGGTCGGGGACGCCGATGCGGCGGGTGAGCCCCGCGAGGTCCGAGCGGCGCTGGTGAATCTGGTCGAGCCTGGCCGGGTCTGCGTCGAGGTCCTCGAGATAGGAGGCGAGTTCGGTGACGATGTCCGAGGCGCCGTAGGAGAAGTCGGCGAGCCGCTGCTCGTACTGCGCCAGCCTGTCGTCGTGTCGGGCGGCGTCGGCGAGGGCGCGCCTGGCGGCCTCGATCGCCGCGATGACCGTGAACTCGTCGTCGCCGCCGATGAGGTCGTGCGCGCTCGCGGCTCCGGTGCGGACGGCCTCGGCGTTCTCGAGCACGCGGGCCTCGGCTTCCAGGGACGCGTCCTCGCCGTCCTCGGGGGCCAGGGCATCGATGGCGGCAAGGTCGTCGCGCAGGCGCGCCACCTCGGCACGCTCGGCCTCGGCGCCCTGCTCCATCGCCGCCAGGGCGTCGCGGGCGGCCGTCCATCGCTGCCACGCCTCGCGGTACGTCTCGAGAGTGCGCGCGTGGGCGGCTCCCGCGTAGGCGTCGAGCGTCTCGCGCTGGCGCGACGCGGAGCGCAGCCGCACCTGGTCCGACTGGCCGTGCACGGTGACGAGCTCGCCCGCCACGTCGGCGAGCAGCGCCTGCGGCACGGTGCGGCCCCCGATGACGGTGCGCGAGCGGGTGGTCGCGCCTACCGTGCGGGCGACGATCACGGTGCCGTCGTCATCGAGCGTCACGCCCGCATCCTCGAGGCGCAGCGCCGGCTCCCCCGTCGCCGGGATGTCGAGCACGGCCTCGGCGAGCGCCTCAGCGGCGCCGGCACGCACCGTGGCGGGCACGGTCCTCGCCCCGAGGATGAGGCCGAGCCCGGTGAGCACCATCGTCTTTCCCGCACCGGTCTCGCCCGTCACGCAGGTGAGTCCCGGCCCGAGGGTGATGCGCGCGGTTTCGATCACGCCGAGGTCGGCGATGCTGAGTTCGTGGAGCACGTCAGTTGGCCTCCGGCGTGGTGCCGAACGGCGGGACCAGATCGCGCAACGCGTGACCCGCGTGCGCTCCCCTGTCGCCGATCTCGCGCCCGATGGGCGTGATCTGCCCGCGCTCGCCCCGCCACCCATTGGTGGGGAGGTTGAACTTCTGCACCAGGCGCTCGGTGAACGGCGCGTCGGACATGCGCGCGAGGCGCACGATCTCGTCGCCACGCGACACCTCGAGCCTGCTACCTGGCGGCATCTCGATGGCCCGGGCGCCGTCGAGCACCACCTGGCCATCCGCCTCGGAGCTGCGCACCACCTCGACGGTGAAGATCGAGTCGGGGCCCACGACGAGCGGCCTGGCGAAGAGCGCGTGCGCGGCTAGAGGGACCATCAGCAAGGCGTCGACGTTGGGCCAGATCACCGGGCCCCCAGCGGAGAAGGCGTGGGCGGTGGAGCCGGTCGCCGTCGAGATGACCAGGCCGTCACAGCCGAAGGAGGACAGCGGGCGCGAGTCGACCGCCACCGCCACCTCAAGGGTGCGCAGCCTGTTCGCTCGCTCCAGCGTCGCCTCGTTGAGCGCCCAGCCGGACTCCACGGAACCGTCGGGGCGGGTCACGGTGGCGGCCAGGGTGCGCCGCTCCTCGATCGTGTAGTCGCCGCTCGCGAGCCGCTGCGCCGCGGCCACCACGTCGTCGCGCTCGAGTTCCGCGAGGAAGCCCACACGGCCCAGGTTGACGCCGAGCAGCGGGATTCCAGTGCCGTGAGTGAGGTGGGCCGCGTGAAGCATCGTCCCGTCGCCGCCGAGCACGATGGCCGCCTCGACAGTGTCGCGCGTCGCCGTTCCCAGCGACGTGCAGACATCGATCCCCGCCTGCTCGAGCGCGTGCGCCACCTCGGCGCCGGCCTCCAGCGTCTGGGCACGATGCGGGTTCGACACGATGAGGATCGTGCGGCTCATGCGGGGGTGACCTCCTCCTCGATGCGGCGGCGCAGCGCGTCGCCCTCAAGGAGCGGACGCCCGCGCCTGTCGTCGTCCTGCCCCCTAGCCTGCCATGCGCCGGAGCCCCACACGAAGAACTCCACATTCCCCTGCGGCCCGGGCAGCGGGCTGCGCGCCACCCGGTGGATCACCAGGCCCGATGCCTGCATCGAGGACGCGACACCCGTGACCGCGCGCGCGTGGTCGCGCGGGTCAAGCACCACGCCACGGCCGCTCAGCGCGCGCCTGCCGAGCTCGAACTGTGGCTTCACCATCAGCAGGAAGTCGGCATCGGGCGCGGCAAAGTCGGCGAGCGCCGGGATCACGAGCGGCAGAGAGATGAAGGACAGGTCCGAGACCACGAGGCTCACGCCCGCACCGGCCGATGCTGCCGTCAGGTCGCGCACGTTGAGGCCCTCGACGCTCGTCACCCGGGGGTCACCAGCGATCGAGTCGACGAGCTGGCCGTGCCCCACGTCCACCGCGAGCACGTGCGCGGCGCCGTGCTCGAGGAGCACCTGCGTGAACCCGCCGGTCGAGGCGCCCGCGTCGAGGGCCTGGCGGCCCGCCACGCTCAGCCCCTCGGGCTCGCACACGTCGAGCGCTCCCGCGAGCTTGCGCGCGGCGCGCGACACGTACCGCGCATCGTCTCCCGTGACGGCCAGGACGGCCGCCTCGCCGACGTCCAGGGACGCCTTGACGGCGACGCGGCCGTCCACGGTCACGACGCCGGCGGCGATGAGCTCCTGCGCGTGGGAGCGCGAGCGAGCCAGGGCCCGCTCGGCGAGCGCCCGGTCCAGACGCATCTACTGGTCGTCGCGCAGGCGGTTCGACAGCGAGGTCTGGATCTTCTCGAAGAAGTCCGCCTGGGCGTCGAGGTCCTCGGGAAGTTCGGTCACCGCCTGCAGCGCGGCGCGCACCTCGGCCGGGTATTCGACCTCGCCGAGGGGCTCGCGGTGCTCGTTCATCTCTCCCATGGTCATGAGGCTACTGCTATCCCGGTGACTCCCTCAACGCTCACCTCGACGCCGGCATCGGCCGCCTCCCAGGCAGCGGCGCACGCGGCCCTCAGACGGTCGAGTTCGCCGTCACCGCTGACGCGCAGCGCTCCGTCGACGACCTCCGCGAACGCGTCGCGCACGCGCCAGCCGTCGCCTTCACGCTCGGGTGCAGGGTGGGGGTGCGCCAGGCATTCGAGGTCGCGGCCGATGTACGCGGGGCGCTGGTCGGCGGGCGCGAGGATCGCGTCGCGGCCGTCGTTCACGCCGGTGAGGACCAGCAGGCCGGGGAATCCCGCGGCGTTGCCGCCCTTGAGGTCGGTGTCCAAGCGGTCGCCGATCACCATAGGGCGCGCAGCCCTCGCCTGCTGGGCGGCGAGCCTGAACATCTCGGGCTCGGGCTTTCCCGCGCTCGGCGGCTGCACGCCGGTCGCTGTGACGACGACATTGACGAGCGCGCCGTTGCCTGGAGCGGTGCCCCGGTCGTTGGGGATGGTGAGGTCACGGTTGGACGCGAAGAAGCGAGCGCCGGCGGTAATGGCGTACGACGCCTCGGCCATCGCCTTCCACGACACGTCGGGATGGAAGCCCTGGACGACGGCGTCGGGGGTCGGCTCGGCCGACTCGACGAGCGTCATGCCGACCTCGGTCAGTGCGGTGCGCAGCCCCTGGCCGCCCACGACCAGGATGCGCGAGCCGCTCGGGAGCTCCTCGGCCACCATGCGGGCGACCGCCTGCGCCGCCGTCAGCACCTCGTGCGTCGCGGTCGGCATGCCGAGTTCGGTGAGGTGCTCCGCGACGGTTCCGGGCTCGCGGCTCGCGTTGTTCGTCACGAAGACGATGCGCATGCCGGCCTCACGCGCCGCCGCGAGGCCCGCGGGCGCCGTGGGGATGGCGTGGGGTCCGCGATACGCGACGCCGTCGAGGTCGACGAGCGCGGCGTCGTGCGCCGTGAACAGCGGCGCGTCGGAACCCAGCAGGCCACTCACGCGCGCTCCTCGTTCTTATCGTCCGACTCGTCCGTGACGGAGCCCTCGGGGGCCTCGCCGTCCTCGGACTCGGGGAGCTCTTCGTCGGACTCGTCGACGTCGTCACCCTCGAACTCGTCGTCCTCGTCAAGCTCGTCGAGATCGATCTCGGCGACGTCATAAAGCGTCACCTCATCGGCCCACGGGTCCTCCACGGGAGCGGGCACCGGCAGCGTGGCCGCCAGCGCCTCGGCCTCATCGTCACGCCCGAGCGCACGTAGTGCCTCGACGCGCGCGGAGGCGATCCGCAGGGTCAGGTCGGCATCGGACGTCTCGAGCCTGCCGAGTGCCACGAGCGCCGCCTCGGCGTCACCCATGTCGACGCGCGCGCCAGCCACCACGATCTCGAGCTCGAACTTGGCCCCAGCGGACAGCTGTGCAGCCTCCGGCTCGCGCGAGAGCGCGATGGCGCGCTCCGGTCGTCCGAGGCCGCGCTCGCAGTCGGCCATCAGCGGCAGGTGCTCGTGCGAGCCGTTCAGGCGTCGCACAGTCCTCAGCTCGCGCAGCGCCTCGGCGTAGCGACCCGTGGCGTAGGCGGTCAGTGCCGCGGCCTCACGGACGATGTCCACGCGGCCGGCACGCTGCGCCGCGACCTGTGCGTGCTTGTAGGCGCGCTCGGGGTCGATGTCGAGCAAGAAGCCCGCCATGACGAGGTGGCGGCCCACATCCTCGGCGTTGTCCTTGCTGAGCGTGCGCAGTCGTGCGCGGACCTCGCGGTCGAGCTGACCGATCGAGATCTCCTCGGGAATCTCCGGGACCTCGATCGCGGGACGGTTGGTGCTGCGGTCGCCGCGGCGGGAGCCGTCCTCGCGCTCGCTGCGACGGTCGTCGCGGCGGACGGAATCACGGCGGAATCCTCCGCGGTCGCCGCCGTCGCGGGAGTCACGGTCGTACCGGCGGTAGCCGCCGTCACGCGAGCCTCCGCCATCGCGGTTGTAGCCACCGGAGCGCTGCCCGTCACGGTCACCTCGGTAACCGCCGGAACGCTGACCATCACGATCGCCGCCGGAGCGACCACCCTGGTAACCACCAGAACGACGCTCACCACCATCACGGTTGTAGCCACCTGCGCGCTGACCGTCACGGTCACCCCGGTAACCGCCGGAACGCTGACCATCACGGTCACCACCCGAGCGACCACCCTGGTAACCACCAGAACGACGCTCACCACCATCACGGTTGTAACCGCCAGAGCGCTGTCCGTCACGGTCACCACTCGAGCGGCCACCCTGGTAACCACCAGAACGACGCTCACCACCATCACGGGAGTCACGGTCGTACCGGCGGTAACCGCCATCACGCGAGTCTCCGCCGTTGCGGTTGTAACCGCCGGACCGCTGGCCATCACGATCGCCGCCGGAGCGACCACCCTGGTAACCACCAGAACGACGCTCACCACCGTCACGGTTGTAACCGCCAGAGCGCTGGCCATCACGATCGCCGCCGGAGCGACCACCCTGGTAACCACCAGAACGACGCTCACCACCATCGCGAGAGTCACGGTCGTACCGCCGGTAGCCGCCGTCACGCGAGCCCCCGCCGTCGCGGTTGTAGCCACCCGAGCGCTGCCCGTCACGGTCACCCCGGTAACCACCCGAGCGCTGACCGTCACGGTCTCCACCCGAGCGACCACCCTGGTAACCACCCGAGCGCTGACCGTCACGGTCTCCACCCGAGCGACCACCCTGGTAACCACCAGAACGACGCTCACCACCATCACGGGAGTCACGGTCGTACCGACGGTAACCGCCCTGGGATCCACCCTCCCGGGAGTCGCGGCGCTCTCCGCCCCGCTGAGGACGGGAGTCCCGTCGGTCGTCGGACCGGTCGCGCTTGTCGTCGTCTGCCATGATGCTCCGTTCAGGTGGGGCAGTGGGCGCCCCGTCTCGATGCAATTGTGTGCACAAAAGACGAAGAGCCGCCCCGTCGTCGGGGCGGCTCTTCGTTGAAATA
>NZ_BBRN01000005.1 GCF_002090175.1 Demequina sp. NBRC 110057
GAACTCTCGCGGCTTGTCAACTCGCCATTCTCGGCATCGTGACCAGCCCCAAGCGGGCTCCCCACTCCACTCAGCGGGCGCGCTAACGTCCACCTAGAAGAAGTTGGGGGTGCTGTCTCGTGGTGCTCAGTGAGGCCGTATCGGCCTTTCGAGCGCTTCCCTCGTCGGCAGCGAGAAGAACATTACGGCCATGTGAACACCCACGTCAAATCGGCCCTCCAGGGCCGCTCGTAACATCATTACCCCTGGTAAATGACCAGTACGCGGGAGCTAGGCGGCGCGAAACACGGGATCCGGGCCGAAAATAGTCTGAAGTTTTTTCTTGACTCCGCCCCGGATGCCCTCCCGGCCGTTTCCGCGCTCGTCGTGGAGACCAGTTCACGAACCATGGCCGCGTCACTCCGCGGCGGGCGGTCCCTGCTCGAGGAGGCGAACGAACGCCGCCTCATCGAGGACGGGCACGCCCAGCTCCTCCGCCTTGGCGGCCTTCGAGCCTGCGTTGGCTCCGACCACGACGTAGTCAGTGTTCTTGGAGACCGAGCCGGCGGCCTTACCCCCGCGCGAGATGATTGCCTCCTTCACGGAGTCCCGCGTGAAGCCGTCAAGCGATCCCGTGGCGACGATCGTCAGCCCCTCGAGCGTGCGCTCCAGCGACAGGTCCCGCTCCTCCGCCATCCTCACGCCGGCCGCGGCCCAAGCGTCGACGATGTCCCGGTGCCACGGCACCTCAAACCATTCGCGGATGGACTCAGCGATGATGGGGCCCACGCCCTCGATGGCCGCGAGCGTCTCGGCATCGGCCTCGCGAATGCGCTCCATGGACCCCAATTCCGCGGCGACAGCACGGCTCGCGACGGGCCCCACGTGCCTCATGTTGAGCGAGACGAGCACGCGCCACAGGTCCTTCGTCTTCGCCTTCTCTAGCTCGTCGAGCAGGGTGAAGGCGTTGGCGGACGGGTGGATGACCTCGTGGTCCTTTCGGATGCCCGCACTGCGACGCTCGGCCGGGGTCATGTCCTCCGCACCAGGCGGGTAGGTCTTCTCCACCCGCTGGAACGGTGCGCGCATCTTCGCGTTGCCCTCATCGTCGAGCTTGGGAAGGCCGGTCTCCGAGTCACGCACGACGACCTTGATCGGGACCAGATCCTCGAGCGTCAGGTCGAAGAGGCCCGCCTCGTTGGTGAGCGGCGGCCGTTCGGGCTCGGCGGGCCGCGTGAGCGCAGCGGCCGTCACCTCGCCGAGGACCTCGATGTCGAGCGCTCCCCGCGAACCGATGTGCTCCACGCGGCCCTGGAGCTGCGCCGGGCACGTCTGCGCGTTGGGGCAACGGAGGTCCTTGTCCCCCTCCTTCTGTTCCGCGAGCGGGGTCCCACACGAGGGGCAGTCGGTCGGCATGACCCACTCCTGCTCCTGCCCGGTGCGAGCAGCCACGACGGGCCCGACGATCTCGGGAATGACGTCGCCCGCCTTGCGCAGCACCACGGTGTCGCCGACCAACACGCCCTTGGCGCGCACCACGTCCTGGTTGTGAAGAGTCGCCTGGCGCACGGTACTGCCGGCAACGGTGACGGGCTCCATGACGCCGTACGGCGTGGCGCGCCCCGTGCGCCCCACCCCGACCTCGATCGCGATGAGGCGCGTGTGGACCTCCTCGGGCGGGAACTTGTACGCGATCGCCCAGCGCGGGGCGCGCGAGGTGAAGCCGAGCTCCCCCTGGACTCCGCGGTCGTCGACCTTCAGGACTGCCCCGTCGATCTCGTGCACGAGCGCGTGGCGGTTGTCCTCGAGCCACGCGAGGCACTCCTCGATGGCACCGATGCCCGTGACCGTCCGTACGTGAGCACTGACCGGGAGCCCCCAGCCGGCGAGGACCTCGTAGATCCCGTGCTGGGTGTCGGCGCGGGGATCCGGTCCCGCTTCGCCCCACTCGAGAGCGCCGAGCGCATAGGTGGTCACGTCGAGCGGCCGCGACGCGGTCACCGCCGGGTCCTTCTGGCGCAGCGAGCCCGCCGCCGTGTTGCGGGGGTTCGCGTACGGGTCCTTGCCTGCCTCGAGCAGGCGAGCGTTGAGCTCCTCGAAAGCAGCCACGGGGAGGAACACCTCGCCCCTGACCTCGACGATGCGCGGCACGTGGTCGCCACTGAGGGTCCGCGGGATCGACGCGATGGTCAACACGTTGGCGGTGACGTCCTCGCCCGTGGTGCCGTCGCCGCGCGTCACCCCACGTACCAGCTCGCCATCCTCGTAGGTGAGCGAGATCGACAGCCCATCAATCTTGGGCTCGCACACGATGGTCTGCTCGCCCGCCTCCTTGCCCACGCGCGCAAGCCACGCCTCCACGTCCTCGAGCGCGAACGCGTTGTCGAGGCTCATCATGCGCTCACGATGCTGCACCGAAGCGAACCCCGTCTCACCCCGCGCGGAACCGACCGTCTGCGTGGGCGAGTCCGGCTCGGCGAGCTCGGGGTGCTCGGCCTCAAGCGCGCGCAACTCTCGCTCCAGCGCGTCGTACTCCCCATCGGAGATGGTGGGAGCATCGTCGCCGTAGTACCGGGCGCGGTGCTCCTCCACCTGTTGGACGAGGTCCTGGTGACGGGCGCGGGGGTCGTTCTGATCGCTCACGGTCCTATCCCACCACGGGCCGCCCACATTGGTGAGTGCGCCGCCACCGCATCGGCCTTCATCGATGCCAGCGCAGCTTCACGCGCGCGGGCGCACCCGCGCGAGAGAATGGGCGCCGTGACGATCGAGCATCCCGCGCGCCTCGTGGCCGCAGCCCCCGCCGACGCCCCCGCGCATGACGCCGGGCTCGACCTTCCCTACATCGTGTATGGCACGCTGCGGCCCGGCGGGCTGAACTCCCACCTCGTCACCACGCATGGTGGCCGCTGGGGCGCGAGCCTCGCGCTGCCCGGCTATGTGATGCTCGACTCACCCCACGGCTACCCGTACCTGGTGCCGCTCGACCCGGCCCGGGCATCGGCCGTGCCCGTGCGAGCCGACCTTGTCGAGCCGCCGGCGGACGCGACGGCTCAGGCGGCGCTGCGTGCGGCGCTCGACGAGCTCGAGACCTACCGCGGCCCCGGCGGCGACAACGAGTACGAGCGCGTCGCCGTGCGGATCGATGACGCGGGAGTCGAGCGGTGTGCGTGGATCTACGTGGTGTCCGCGGCCGTCCCCACCGAGGGCCTGCCGCTCATCGGGCACGGGGACTGGATGGAATGGAGCCGCGCATGACCCGCCTCCTCATCGACGGCGCGTTCGTCGCGACCGTCGACGCCTCGGACACGGAGCATGCCATCGGGCACGTCCTCGTGGAAGGCACGCGCATCGTGGCAGTCGGCGGTGGCCGGGCGTCCGCCGAGGTCCACGCCACCGCCGACGAGGTGATCGACGGCACGGGGATGCTCGTGACGCCCGGCCTCGTCAACACGCACCACCACCTGTACCAATGGCTCACGCGCGGCTTCGCTCAGGACGCGATCCTGTTCGACTGGCTCGTCGCGCTGTACCCGGCGTGGGCGCGTATCGATGCCGACCTGGTGCGCGACGGCGCGCTGGGCGCAATGGCGGTGCTCGCGCGTTCGGGCTGCACCACCGTCGGCGATCACCACTACGTGTTCCCGCGCGGCGGCGGCGACATCCTGGGCGGCATCATCGACGCGGCCACCACGCTCGGCGTGCGGCTCCACGCAACGCGCGGCTCCATGGACCTGGGCGAGTCGGACGGCGGGCTGCCTCCTGACTTTGCGGTCGAGACGACGGCCGATGCCCTGGCCGCCTCGTCAGACGCTGTCACCAGGTATCACGACCCGTCGTTCGAGTCGATGGTGCGGGTGGCGATCGCGCCGTGTTCGCCGTTCTCCGTCACCTCCGACCTGCTGCGCGAGGCCGCCACGCTGGCGCGCTCGCTCGGGGTGCGCCTGCACACACACGGCGCCGAGACCGTGGAGGAGGAGGCCTTCTGCCGCGAACGGTTTGGGATGTCGCCCACCGACTACCTCGAGTCCCTCGGATGGCTGGGCGACGATGTGTGGATGGCGCACTGCGTGCACCTGGGCGACGCGGACATCGCCCGCTTCGCCGCCTCCGGCACCGGCGTGGCGCACTGCCCGTCGTCGAACGCCCGGCTCGCGGCGGGCATCGCCCCCGTGCGCGACATGCTGCGTGCGGGCGTCCCCGTGGGGCTCGGGGTCGACGGCGCTGCCTCGAACGAGTCGGGTCAGCTCGGCACCGAGATCCGCAACGCGGTTCTGGCCGCACGACTGCGCGATGACGCCGGCGCGCTCACCGGACGCCAGGCGCTGCGCGTGGCCACCATCGGAGGCGCGAGGGCCCTCGGCCGCGAGGCCGAGATCGGCTCCCTCGAGGTCGGCAAACTCGCCGACCTCGCCCTGTGGCGCATCGACGGCGTGGAGCACGCGGGCATCGCCGACCCCATCGCGGCGCTGGGGCTCGGCGCCATGCCTCCCCTCGCGCGCCTCATCGTCAACGGCCGCACCGTGGTCGAGGACGGCCACCTCACGGGAGTCGACGAGCGCGACGTGGCGCGGCGGGTGGCCACCGCATCGGCCGCCCTGGCCGCGCGGCTGTAGCCGCGAGTCAGAAGCGCTTGGACGGGTGCATGCCCATGCGTGCGAGCACCGTGTTCTCGATGATCGCGACCACGTTGTAGAGCACCAGCGACACGGCGGTCACGACCACCACAGACGCCCACATGTCGGTGAACTTCGCCTGGGCGAAGTAGCCGTTGATCACTCCGCCGATGCCGCCACCGGTGGCAAGCCACTCGGCAAGCAGGGCACCGGTGATGGCGCCGGGGACCGAGATGCGCACCGCCGCGAAGAATGCGGGGAGCGAGCCAGGCATGGCCACCTTGCGCAGTTTCGTGAGGGCGCCGCCGCCGTAGACCGTCACGACGTCGAGCATCTGCGGGCTCGCGCCCTTGAGGCCGAACGCGATGTTCACGAGCGCGGGGAACAGCACCACGATGCCGCCCATGACCGCCGTCGTGAGGAACCCGCGGCCGAAGATCATGATGACCACTGGCGCGAAGGCGATGAGCGGCACGGTGCGCAGCAGGAGCGCCACGGGCATCAGTGCCGCCTCGAGTCCCTTGGACAGTTGGAACGCGATCGCGATCAGCAGCGCCAGGGTGAGGCCGGCGACGAAGCCGATGAGAGCATCGGCCATCGTCACGCCAAGGTTGGCGGCGACCTCCGCGCGGTTGGCGGCGGCGTCCGCGTCCGACGTGAAGTACCGCCACACGTCGACCGGGCCCTTCGCGACGTACGGCGACAGGTCGAACAGCAGGATGGCGCCCTGCCAAATGACGAGGACGGCGACCAGCGCTCCCACGAACGTCCCGAGCGAGGACAGCAGGGCGCGACGGGTGGCGCGGCGACTCTCGGCGCGCATGCGGGCGGCGAGGTCCGTATCGACGGCCGATGCCGTGGCGACGCTCATGCCGTCTGCCCCTTCGCCCAGGGTGCGGACAGCCGCGTCAGCACACCCACCAGCAGGTAGGCCGTGAGCGCGACGATTCCCGACACGAGCGACAGCGCCCACAACCGGGGCGCGTTGAGCGACTGCTGGGCGATGATCATGGCCGGCCCCACGCCGACCTCGACCTTGCCCAGGTACTCGCCGAGAATGGCGCCGAGGAAGGCGGCCGGCACGGCCACCTGAAGCGCGGTGAGGGTCGCGGGAAGCGCGGATACCAGACGCACCTTGCGCAGCTGGGTGAAGCGCGAGCCGCCGTAGACGGCGACCACGTCGAGGCTGGCACGGTCGGCGGACTTGAGCCCCAGCAGCGTGCCCACCACCGTGGTGAAGAACACGCACAGCGCTCCGAGCGCGGCGGCCGTCGTCGACGGCTCTCCCTGCGCGGGCACGCCGAGGATGAGCAGCAGCAGCGGGCCGATGGCCACCACAGGGATGCAGTACGAGACCACCGCGAGCTGCATGACCACGCCCTCGAGCCGCGGCACCACCAGCACGAGGGCCGCGAGGATGAGCGCGAAACCGCAGCCCCACAGGTACCCCTGCGCCGCCTCGCGCACCGTGATGGAGAAGTTGTTCCAGTAGAAGGCCCAGCCGGACTCCGAGATGCTCTGCAGCACCTGCGGCGGCGTAGGGATGCCGGCGGCGGAGCCCTTGGAGGCCTGGGCGGAGGCGCCGATGACCCACCACAGGCCCAGCAGCGTGACGGCCCCCGCGAGCGCGGACGCCCAGGAGGGAAGCGGGCGCACCATCAGTCGTCCTCGGCGGCCGCGCCGCCCGCGCCGAACAGGAGGTCGGAGGCGTGGTCCACGTAGGCGTGGAACTCGGGGGTGCGCTGAATCTCGGGGGTGCGCGGGCGCGGCAGGTCGATGTCGATGATCTCCTTGACGCGGCCCGGGCGCGGGCTCATGACCGCCACCTGGTCCGCGAGGAAGATCGCCTCCGTGATGCCGTGCGTCACGAGCAGCGTCGTCGCTGGCTTGGCCGCGAGGATCCGCATGAGCTCAAGGTTGAGCTTCTGACGCGTCATGTCGTCAAGGGCGCCGAAGGGCTCGTCGAGCAGCAGTACCGAGGGCTTCAGCACCAGCGAGCGGGCGATCGACACGCGCTGACGCATGCCTCCCGACAGCTGCGCGGGCTTGGCCTTCTCGAATCCCGTGAGGCCCACGAGCGCGATGAGTTCCGCGATGTAGTCGTCGTCGACGGCGACGCCGGCCACCTCGAACGGGAGGCGAATGTTCTTGTAGACCGAACGCCACGGCAGCAACGCCGAGTCCTGGAACGCGATGCCCAGCTCGTTGTAGGCGCGCAGGTCCTCGGGGCTGCGCCCGTCGACGCGGATGGTGCCGCTCGTGGGCTCCTCGAGCCCCGCGAGGATGCGCAGTATGGTCGACTTGCCGCACCCCGAGGGGCCCAGTAGCGCCAGCAGCGATCCCTGTTCGGTCTGGATGTGCGCGTCCTGCAGGGCGGCAACCGACCCGTTGCGGGTGGTGAACACCTTGGTGAGGCCATCGATGTGCAGGCCGGTGCCCAGGGTCTCGCCCTGGGCACCGGCCGCGGTGGTGCTTGTCATCGTGTGAAGAGGTCCCTGGCTTAGCCCGCGTACGCGACCAGGTCGGGGTTCTCGGCGTACACCTCGTCCAGCAGGCTCATGTCGAACAGCTGGTCCTCGGTGATCTCGATGCCGGCTCCCGCGAGCGACGCGACGGTCTCCGTCTGCAGCTCGTCCGAGATGGTGAACAGGCCGTTCTCGGCGGTCTCGTCGGACACGACGAGCTCCTCCGCCTGCACCGTGGCGCCCTGCGCGGACACCTCGGGGTCGAGGCCAAGGTCGGCGCCGTACTCCTCCACCGCAAGGCGCGAGCCCTCGGCGGGGTCGTTGACCGCGTCGGTCCAGCCCTTGATCTCGGCGACAAGGAAGGCCTTCAGCTTCTCGCGGTCGTTGGCGATCGCGTCATCGGTCACCGAGAAGGTCTCGGCGACGAACGGGAGGCCGTTGTCGGCGAACGGCAGGTTGGTGACCTCGTGGCCCTCGGCCTGCAGGATCAGCGACTCGTTGGTGAGGTAGGCGATGAAGCCGTCGACCTCGCCCGAGACGAGCGGCGCGGGGTCGTACTGCACAGGCACGATCTCGACATCGTCCTCGGTCAGGCCGTTGGCGGCGAGCAGCGCGAGGAACAGCGCCGTGTTGGAGTCCTGGACGCCGATCTTCTTCCCCACCATGTCCTCGGGGGTCATGATGTTGCCGCCGTCGGCCAGCGACAGGACGGTGAACGGGTTCTTCTGGTAGGTCGCGCCGATGATCTTCAGCGGCGCACCCTCGTTGCCGATGCCCGAGCCGATCGACACGGCGTCGGACAGCGCGACGTCGGCCTGGCCCGAGACCAGCTCGGCGACACCGGTCGACGGGCCGGGGGTGAGGCTCACGGTCTCGAAGCCCGCGTCCGTGTAGTAGCCCTTCGAGTCGGCGAAGAATTCTCCGGAGAACTCCTCGTTCTTGATCCACGACAGCTGGACGGCGATGTCGCCGTACGAGGCGGCGGCCGCCTCGGCGGACGTGTCAGGCGCGGCGGAGTCGGACGATGCCGGCTCCTCCTCCGCAGACCCCGAGGAACAGGCGGCAAGCGTCAGTGCAGCGACGGCGGCCGTGGCGGCGAGCAGCGCGCGCTTGGCGGTGGACCCGGGGGTCAGGACGGTCGGGGACATGCGGTTTCTCCTTCGTGCCAGGGGACGCCCGCGGGGAGGGATCCCCGCGGGCGGTGGCTCCCTCGCCATCGTGTGGGCGGCGCTCCCCCCTCAGGAGCGCCGCTGGGCGATGACGCTATTCACGGGGCGTTTCATCCGAAGTGCCTCCCGTGTTTCCGGTCCGTAAATTTCACGGCATTTGGTCCGGGGCTGTGAGAACGCCGTGGCAGATTGGCACGACGGGTGGCCGATGCCGCGGTCGCCTGCCAGGCTTCGACGAGTCAGGAGGGAGTCGCCATGGACCTCGCGGCCGTGCAGACGATGCGGGTGGCGCGCACGCGCGCCGACCTCGCCCTCGCCCCCGGCGAGCAGTTCATGGCGGGCGCCACCTGGCTGTACTCCGAGGCGCAGCCGGGCCTGACGGGACTGGTGGACCTCTCCGGGCTCGGCTGGGACCGTGTGACGCCCGAGGCCGACGGCTCACTCACCGTGGGTGCGATGGTCACCGTCGCGGACCTGGCGCGGTGGGGCGACGGTTCCGGCCTCGCGGCCGCTCCCCTGTTTCGCCAGTGCGCCGAGTCGCTGCTGGCGTCGTTCAAGGTCCAGTCGGCGGCGACGGTGGGCGGCAACGTGGCCCGCTCGTACGCCGCGGGGGCGATGATCGCGCTGGGGGCGACCCTGGACGCCTCCGCCTCGGTGTGGCTTGCGGACGGCGACTGCGCCGACGTGCCCGTGAGCGCGATCCCCGCCGGCAACGGCGTCTCCACCCTTGCCCCCGGCGACGCGATCCGCTCGCTGTCCTTCCCCGCGCATGCGCTCGCCGCGCTGACGGCGCACCGCCGCATCGCGCTGGCCGAGCACGGCCGCTCCGGGGCGCTGCTCGCGGGGCGCCGGGATCAGGACGGGTCCTGCGTGCTCGTCATCACCGCCGCGACCCTCACCCCGGTGGTGCTGCGCTGGCCCACGGTCCCGACGCCCGATGCGGTGGTCGCCGCGGCGCTCGCCGCGCCCGGCTACTACTCGGATGCGCTGGGAAGCGCCGACTGGCGGCGGTCGGTCGCGGCGACGCTCCTTGCCGAGGTGGCGGAGGAGCTCGCATGACGTATTCCGTGAACGGCACTCCCGTGACGGGCGAGCCCGCCCCCGGCCAGTGCCTGCGCACCTTCCTGCGCGCCGCGGGCCACGTCGAGGTGAAGAAGGGCTGCGACTCCGGCGACTGCGGCGCGTGCTCGGTCCTGATCGACGGTCGCGCGGTGCACTCGTGCATTACCCCCGCCCAGCGGGCCAATGGCCGCGAGGTCACCACCGCGGCGGGGCTCGGCGACGACGGCGCGCTCGCCCCCGTCCAGGAGGCCCTCGCCGATCACCTGGGATTCCAGTGCGGCTTCTGCACCCCCGGCATGGCCGTCACCGCATCGACCCTCAACCCGGAGCTCGCCGACGATCCCGACGCGCTAGCGCGGGCGATGCGCGGCAACCTGTGCCGCTGCACGGGCTACCGGCCCATCCGCGAGGCCATCACGCACTCGCTGTGCGGCTCCGCCGAGGGCTGCGGCGGCTGCTCCCGCACCCTGTCGCGGACGGCCGATGCCGGCGCGGGCCCCGCGTCCGAGGGCGTGGGCGCCGCGGTCGCGCACCCCGCGGCGGACAGGATCGTGGCGGGGCGCGAGCCGTTCACGTTCGACGAGGCTCCCGCCGACACTGCGTACGTTGCGGTGCTGGGCTCGCCGCACGCGCACGCCAGGGTGCTCGCGATCGACGCCACCACGGCGCTTGCCATGGACGGCGTCCTCGCCGTCCTCACCCACGAGGACGCCCCCGACGTGTGGTTCTCGACAGCGCGCCACGAGCACCGCGAGGACGACCCGGACGACACGCGCGTCATCGACTCCGTCATGCGCTTCGTGGGCCAGCGGGTCGCGGCGGTCGTGGCCGAGACCCAGCGCGTCGCCGACCTCGCCACCCAGAGCCTTGTCGTCGAGTACGAGGTGCTTCCTCACGTGCTCGACCCCGAGGAGGCCCGCTCCCCCGGCGCTCCGGTGCTTCACCCGCATCGCACCCCCGCCGACCGTGTCGCCGACGCGAATCGGAACGTCGTCGCCGCCGCCCACGACGCGACGGGCGACGTGGAGGCGGCGCTTGCCGCCTCGGCCGCCACCGCATCGGGCACCTGGACCACGTCCCGGGTGACGCACGCCCAGCTCGAGACGCACGGCGCTATCGCGTGGGTGGCCGACGACGGCAGGCTCACGGTGCGCACCAGTTCGCAGGTGCCTTTCCTCGTGCGCGACGAGCTGGCGCACGTGCTGGGCCGCGAGCGCGACAGCGTGCGGGTGTTCGCGGCGCGCGTGGGAGGCGGGTTCGGAGGCAAGCAGGAGATGTTCTGCGAGGACCTCGTCGCGCTTGCCACGCTGCGCGTGGGACGCCCCGTCGCGTACGAGATGACGCGCGAGGAGGAGTTCGTCCGCACGTCGGTGCGCCACCCCTTCAGGGTCAGCGTGCGCGCGGGCGCCGACGCCTCGGGTCGCCTCACCGCCCTCCACGTGGACGTCCTCAGCGACACTGGCGCGTACGGCAACCACGCCATCGGCGTCATGTTCCACGGCTGCTCGGAGTCGATCGCGGTCTACCGGGCGCCGGTCAAGCGGCTCGACGCCGAGGTGGTCTACACGAACAACGTTCCCTCGGGCGCGTTCCGCGGGTACGGCCTGGGGCAGGTCATCTTTGCGATCGAGTCCGCGCTGGACGAGCTCGCCCTGCAGCTGGGAATCGACCCCTTCGAGATTCGCCGGCTCAACGCCGTACGCCCGGGCGACGACTTCATCGTCGCCGGGGCTCCCGAGGAGGACCTGGTGTTCGGCTCGTACGGGCTCGACGAGTGCCTCGACCTCGCGCGCGCCTCGCTCGCGGGGCCCGACGACGTCGCGGCGCCCGACGGCTGGGACGTGGGCGAGGGCGTGGCGGCGTCGATGATCGCGACGGTTCCCCCGCGCGGGCATCTCGCCTCCGCCTCGATCGCCGTCGACTCCGACGGCGTGTTCCACGCTCGCTCGGGGACCGCCGAGTTCGGCAACGGGACCACCACTGTGCACGGGCAGATCGTCGCCTCCGCCTTCGGCGTGCCGCGCTCGCGGGTCACGCTCACCCACGCCGACACCGACGCCGTGCGCTACGACACCGGGGCGTTCGGCTCGACGGGCATCGTCGTCGCGGGTAAGGCGCTCCACGCCGCGTGCGAGGCGCTCGCCTCGGCACTGGTCAACGCCGGGGCGCGGGTACTGGGACTGAGCGCCGACGAGTGCGCCGTGGGGTCCGACGGGGTGTCGGCAGGGGGCCGCACCGTGGGCTGGGAGGAGCTCGTGGCCGCGGTCGAGCCCGCACACCGGCGCGACGGCCTGGCCTACGCGGAGTCGCACCTCGACCAGCGCGAGCGCTCCGTGGCGTTCAATGTCCAGGCGTTCAGGGTCGCCGTGCGGCGCGACACAGGCGAGGTGCGCATCCTGCGCTCGGTCCACGCCGCCGATGCAGGGGTGGTCCTCAACCCGGCCCAGTGCCTGGGCCAGATCGAGGGAGGGGTGGCCCAGGGCATCGGCTCCGCGCTGTACGAGGAGGTGATGATCGGCGCCGACGGCGCCGTGGCCAACCCCGCCTTCCGCCAGTACCGGGTCCCGCAGATGGCGGACGTGCCCGTCACTCACGTGCAGTTCGCGTCGACCTCGGACGCGCTGGGCCCACACGGTGCCAAGTCGATGTCCGAGTCGCCCTACAACCCCGTGGCGCCCGCGCTCGCCAACGCGATCCGGCGCGCGGTGGGGGTGCGCCCTTACGGCCTGCCGATGTCCCGCGACCGCGTCTGGCGGATGCTGCGGGACTGACCGCGGACGGCGGGCTCGCACCCAGCGCCCGATAACTATACAATCATGTTTGTATAGTTAAGGCTGGGAGGCATTCGCGTGAGTCACATGTCGGCACGGCGGCGGTGGGCGCTGCTCGTCACCGTAGGAGCGGGCCTACTCCTCATCACCCTCGACAATTCAGTCCTCTACACGGCGCTGCCCAGCCTGACCGAGGACCTGGGCGCGAGCAGCTCCCAGGCGCTGTGGATCATCAACGCGTACCCAGTCGTGATGGCGGGCCTGCTGCTCGGAGCCGGCACCCTTGGCGACAGGGTGGGTCACCGGCGCATGTTCGTCATCGGCCTCGTCATCTTCGGCGCCGCGTCTCTCTTCGCGGCGTTCTCCACGACCCCTGGCATGCTCATCGCGGCCCGCGCCGTCCTGGCCTGCGGAGCCGCGGCGATGATGCCCGCCACCCTCGCGCTCATCCGCCTCACGTTCCACGACGCCCGCGAGCGCAACCTCGCCATCGCCATCTGGGGAAGCCTGTCCGTGGTGGGCGCCGCGCTGGGGCCCATCGTGGGAGGCACCCTGCTCGCCCACTTCTGGTGGGGCTCCGTGTTCCTCATCAACGTGCCGGTCATCCTGGTGACCCTCGTGGCGGTCGGCGTGGTCGCGCCGCGCAACGACCCGGACCCCACGAAGTCGTGGGACCTCGTGTCCTCCCTGCAGGCGCTCGTGGGCCTCGTCGGCGCGGTGCTCGTCATCAAGGAGCTCGCGCACGTCCCCCAGCACTGGCCGACCATCGTCGTGGCCGCCCTCGCTTCGGCCGCGGGCTGCACCGCCTTCGTCAGGCGCCAGCGCCGCCTTGCCCAGCCACTCCTGTCCTTCGCTATCTTCCGCAATCGCGCCTTCTCGGGCGGCGTGCTGGCCGCCGTGTTCTCGATGTTCGCGATCGCCGGCGCGCAGCTGGTGACGACGCAGCGCCTCCAACTTGTCGAGGGCTTCTCTCCGCTCAAGGCCGGCCTGGTGGTCGCCGTGATCGCGCTGGGTTCGCTTCCGTCGACCATCCTTGGCGGCGCCTTCCTCCACGTGATCGGCCTGCGCACCCTCATCGCCGGGGGACTGGGGCTCGCGGCCGCGGGAGTGGCCGTCGCTACGGCTGGCGTCGCCTGGGGCGGCGGCCTGGCCGTGCTCGTGGCCGGCTTCGCCCTGGTCGGGATCGGCCTGGGAGCCGCGTTCTCCGTCGCCTCCGCGGCGATCATGGGCAACGCTCCCCCGCGCGAGGCGGGGATGGCGGCCTCCGTCGAGGAGGTGTCGTACGAGTTCGGCTCGCTGTCGGCGGTGGCCCTCCTCGGGAGCCTCGTCACCTTCCTCTACTCGGTCACCGTCGCACTGCCGGCCGATGCGCCGGAGGCCGCGCGCGACAGCCTCGCCGGCGCCATCGGCGTCGCCGACGGCCAGCCTGCGCTCCTGGAGGCCGCCTTCGCCGCCTACGACGGCGCGTACGTGGCGACGATGGTGACGCTCGCCGTCGCGCTCGGCGCGGGAGCGCTCCTCACCGCTCGCGTGTTGCGCGACTATGGTCCACGGACGGAGGCCATGACGTATGCCGACAATCACTAGCCCGCACCCCTGGAGCGACAGATGAGGCCCAGCAACAAGACCACGATCCTCGAGGCCGCCGCCACCGTGGTCGAGGAACACGGCGTCACCTCCGTCACCTTCGAGTCCGTCGCGTCCGCGGCGGGGATCACGCGGGGCGGCATCACGTATCACTTCCCGTCGCGCGACGCGCTCGTGCGTGCGCTCCACGAGCACATGGCACACCGGTGGGAGCAACAACTCGAACTTGTCTGCGGCAAGCCCGCGCACGAGGCCTCCGAGTCCGAGCGCCTGGCGGCGTACGTCCGTGCATGCGCCACCGCGGCCTCGCGCGGTGAGCTCCAGATGCTGCTCGACAGCCCTCACACCGAGTACGAGGAGGTGTGGACGGCCACCATGGAGCGGTGGGTGCCGGCCTCCGCCGAGGCGACCGGCACCGGCCCCGTCACGCTCACGATGATCGCGCTGCTCGCAGGAGACGGACTGTGGGTCAACGAGGCGATCACCAGGAGCGAGCTCTCCCACGAGCGTCGACTCGAGGTGGCCGATGCGATCATCCGCCTGGTCGAGGGATCTACCCCGTCGGCGTGACGCCGCCGCTTGTCAGGCGCGGGCGTGGATGGTCGCGGAGGCGCGCTCGCTGAGGTGACCGCCCTCGCGCCCGTGCGCGTCCGCCACCATCTGCGCCACGATCGAGACAGCCGTCTGCGCGGGGGACGCGCCCCCGAGGTCGAGCCCGATGGGGCTGCGCAGCCGGGCCAACGCCGACTCCGGAACGCCCGCCTCTCGCAGCAGCTCGCGGCGCCTGGCGTCCGTGCGGCGCGACCCCATCGCGCCCACGAATCCGGCCCCGCTCCCGAGCGCCGCCACGAGCGCGGGGATGTCGAAGCGCTCCTCATGAGTGAGGACGCAGATCGCGTCGCGAGGGCCGATGCCGGCGGCCGCCACGTACTCCCCCGGCCAGGCACGAATCACCTCGTGGGCGTCCGGGTGCCGGCGCGCGGTGGCGAAGGCCGGACGCGCGTCAACCACCGTGATGCGGTACCCGAGCGGCAGCGCGGCCGTCGCGAGCGCCGAGGCGAAGTCGACGGCGCCGACGATGACGAGCCGCGGCGCCGCCTCGCGCGCCAGGCGCAGCGTGCCCGCGGTGGCGGCCGGGGCATCGGCCACCCGCACGTGACCCGAGGCGAGGTCGACGTCGAGCGCCGCCGCCTCGCCGCGCGAGGCGAGGCGCAACTGAGAGCGCACCGCGGCATCGGCCGGGTCAAGGACTGAGGCAACGACGCCGAGGTGGCCACCGCACGATAGGCCGGCGGCGAGCGCGTCGTCGTCTGACAGCCCCAGGTCGGTGGAGGCGACGCCGAGCGTGCCCGCCAGCGCGGCGAGGGCAAGTTCGTAGGCCTCGGACTCCACGCAGCCACCAGAGATGGCGCCGATCACCTCACCGGCATCGTCGACCGCCATGGCGGACCCGACGGTGCGGGGCGCCGAGCCGTGGACCGCCGCGACAGTCACGACGCCCACGCGCCGCCCCAGGCTGAGCGAGCGCTCGATCTCGTGGGCGATGTCCAACATGAAGCGACTCTACGACTCGACTGTTTCCGCGGCGTTGCCGTGGCCGACCCACGCTCGACACGCGCCCGCAACACGGTGTCCCTAGTGTCGAGCCATGACGGACATCGACCTGGTAGTGCGGGCGCGGCGCACGCTGATCGGCGACGAATGGCAGCCGGCGGCCGTCGCCGTGCGGGCCGGCGTGATCGTCACCGTGGCCGGGATCGACGCCGAGCTCGACGCCGCCGAGGACGTGACGCTCGCCGACGACGAGGTGCTCCTGCCCGGGGTGGTCGACACCCACGTGCACGTCAACGAGCCCGGCCGCACCGAGTGGGAGGGCTTCACCTCGGCGACGCTCGCCGCCGCCGCCGGCGGCACCACCACGCTGCTGGACATGCCGCTGAACTCCATTCCACCCACCACCACCGTGGAGGCGCTGCTCCTCAAGCGCACCGCCGCCGCGCCGCAGGTGAGCATGGACGTGGGCTTCTGGGGTGGCGCGATCCCCTCCTCGCTGGGCCATCTACGCGAACTTCACGACGCGGGAGTATTCGGCTTCAAGTGCTTCCTGTCACCCTCGGGCGTGGACGAGTTCCCGCACCTGACGCGCGACCAGCTGCGCGAGGCGGCGACCGAGATCGCGGCCTTCGACGGACTGCTGATCGTCCACGCCGAGGACCCCGACGCGCTGCTTCCCCACGCGGGCGGCTCCGACTACGACGACTTCGTGGCGTCGCGGCCCGACGCCGCCGAGACGGACGCGATCGACGCGGTCATCGCGGCGGCGCGGGACACGGGCTGCCGGGTCCACATCCTTCACCTGTCCTCCGCCGCAGCGCTTCCCGCGATTCGCGCCGCCAAGGCCGACGGCGTGCGCCTCACGGTCGAGACCTGCCCGCACTACCTGACGTTCGACGCCGCGACGATCCCCGACGGCGCGACCCAGTACAAGTGCTGCCCTCCCGTGCGCGACGCCGCCAACAGGGAGGCGCTGTGGGAGGCGCTCATCGACGGCACGATCGACCTCGTGGCCTCCGACCACTCCCCCGCGACCGCCGAGCTCAAGGTGGGGGCCGACGGCGACTGGGCGCGCGCGTGGGGCGGGATCTCCGGGGTGCAGGTCATGCTCGCCGCCGTCGCCTCGGGCGCCGCCGCGCGCGACGTGCCGCTGGCCGATGCCGCGGCGTGGGTGACGCGTCGCCCTGCCGCCTTCGCGGGGCTGACGGACAAGGGGTCGATCGAGGTGGGCAACCGCGGCGACCTCGTGGCCTTCGCGCCCGCCGAGCGCTGGACCGTCCACGCCGCCGACCTCGCGCATCGCAATCCCGTCAGCGCCTTCGACGGCCACGAGCTCACCGGGCGCACCCGCCGCACCTGGCTCGCCGGCACACAGATCTTCCCGGCGCGTGCCGACGCACGCCGGACGGGCCGGCTGATCGAGCGGCACTAAGCCGCCGCATCGGCCACATGGACGCGGGGCGACCCGCACGGACACGCAAGGAGGGCCGCATGGCCATCACCCTGGGACCGCACCAGTACGGCAAGGCGGAGAACCGGATCGTGCGCATCGTGCGCGACACCGCCCGCCACGAGATCACGGACGTCAACGTCTCCACCTGCCTGCGCGGCGGGTTCGACGACGCCCACCTCACCGGCGACCAGGCAACCGTGCTACCCACCGACACCCAGAAGCAGACCGCCTACGCGTACGCGAAGACCGTGGGGCTGAACCCCATCGAGGACTACGCGCTCGCGCTCGCGCGCCACTTCGTGGACGATGTGAAGCCCGTGACCGGCGCGCGCATCGAGGTCGAGGAATTCGCCTGGGAGCGCGTCATTGTCGACGGGGCCGGCCATGACCACACGTGGGCGCGCACCGGCCGGGAGGTGCGGACCGCGGCGATCACCGTGGACGGCAGCGGGGACGCGCGCGTCGAACATGTCATTCAGGGCCTCAAGGACCTCACGCTGCTGAAGTCCACCGGGTCCGAATTCCACGGGTTCCTGGAGGACGAGTTCACGGTGCTCGCGCCCACGGACGACCGCGTGATGGCAACGTCGCTCGTCGCGTCCTGGAGGCTGGCGCCCGGCGCGAGCGCCGACTGGAACGGGCTGTACTCGTCCGTTGCCGGAATCCTCGCCGCCGTGTTCGCCACCCACCAGTCGCTGGCGCTGCAGCAGACCCTGTTCGAGATGGGCCGCGCCGTGCTCGAGGCTCACGAGTCAGTCGTGGAGATTCGCCTGTCCGCCCCCAACAAGCACCACTTCGACTACGACCTGGGGCGCTTCGGGATCGAGAACCACGGCGAGGTGTTCCACGCCGACGACCGGCCGTACGGGCTGATTCAGGCCTCGGTGGTGCGGGACGAGTTCCCGCCCGCGCCGCTCGCGTGGGAGAAGTACACCGGACTGGTGTAGCGGCGCTCTCCCGCCGTCCGCCCTGGCGGTAGATACCGTGGCGTCCATGTCGACGCCTCAAATCCCGGGCGACGTCCCCAGAAGCGACGAGGGCCCCGCACCGTGATGGTGCGGGGCCCTCGCGCATGACGGGTGGGGTTAGAAGTCCCAGTCGTCGTCCGTGGTCTCCTCGTGCTTGCCGATCACGTAGGACGAGCCGGAGCCGGAGAAGAAGTCGTGGTTCTCGTCCGCATTGGGCGACAGAGCCGACAGGATTGCCGGGCTGACGTCGCACACGTTGGACGGGAACAGCGCCTCGTAGCCCAGGTTCATCAGGGCCTTGTTGGCGTTGTAGTGCAGGAACTTCTTCACGTCCTCGGCCATGCCAAGACCGTCGTAGAGGTCGTGCGTGTACTGGACCTCGTTCTCGTAGAGGTCGTACAGGAGGTTGAAGGTGTACTCCTTCAGCTCCTCGCGACGCTCCGGGGTCTCCTTCTCGAGGCCCTTCTGGAACTTGTAGCCGATGTAGTAACCGTGCACGGCCTCGTCACGAATGATGAGGCGGATCATGTCGGCGGTGTTCGTCAGCTTGGCGCGGCTGGACCAGTGCATCGGCAGGTAGAAGCCCGAGTAGAACAGGAAGGACTCGAGCAGCGTCGAGGCCACCTTCCGCTTCAGCGGGTCGTCACCGTGGTAGTACTCCAGCACGATCTGTGCCTTGCGCTGAAGGTTCTGGTTCTCCGTGGACCAGCGGAACGCCTCGTCGATCTCCTTGGTCGAGCACAGCGTCGAGAAGATCGACGAGTAACTCTTCGCGTGGACCGACTCCATGAACGCGATGTTCGTGTAGACGGCCTCCTCGTGCGGGGTGAGCGCATCGGGGATGAGCGACACGGCGCCGACGGTGCCCTGGATGGTGTCCAGCAGCGTCAGCCCGGTGAAGACACGCATGGTGAGCGTCTGCTCCTCCGGCGTGAGCGTGGCCCACGACTGAATGTCACCCGAGATCGGCACCTTTTCGGGCAGCCAGAAGTTCGCGGTGAGACGGTTCCACACCTCGACGTCCTTGTCATCCTGGATGCGGTTCCAGTTGATGGCGTCGACGTGGCTGACGAGGGTCAGCTTCTCGGTCATGTGAGTTCCTTTACGTGACGGATGAGATCTGGGCGGGACGCTACAGCATGCAGCTGACGCAGCCGTCGACCTCGGTCCCCTCGAGCGCCAGCTGGCGGATGCGGATGTAGTAGATGGTCTTGATGCCCTTGCGCCACGCGTAGATCTGCGCCTTGTTGATGTCACGCGTGGTGGCGGTGTCCTGGAAGAACAGCGTCAGCGACAGACCCTGGTCCACGTGCTGCGTGGCCGCGGCGTAGGTGTCGATGATCTTCTCGGGGCCGATCTCGTACGCATCCTGGAAGTACTCCAGGTTGTCGTTCGTCATGAAGGGCGCCGGGTAGTAGACGCGGCCCAGCTTGCCCTCCTTGCGGATCTCGATCTTCGAGGCGATCGGGTGGATCGACGAGGTCGAGTTGTTGATGTACGAGATGGAACCCGTGGGCGGCACGGCCTGCAGGTTCTGGTTGAAGATGCCGTGCTCCTGCACCGACGCCTTCAGCTCACGCCAGTCGTCCTGCGTGGGGATCGCGATGCCCGCCTCGGCGAACAGCTCCGCGACGCGACCGGTGGCCGGCACCCACTCCTGCTCGGTGTACTTGTCGAAGAACTCGCCGGACGCGTACTTGGAGTCGGCGAAGCCCTCGAACGACGTGCCCTGCTCCTTCGCGATCTTGTTCGAGGCCGCGATGGCGTGGAACAGCACCGTGTAGAAGTAGATATTGGTGAAGTCGACACCCTCCTCGGATCCGTAGTGGATCCGCTCGCGGCCAAGGTAGCCGTGGAGGTTCATCTGGCCCAGGCCGATGGCGTGGGCGCGGTCGTTGCCGTACTTGATGGAGGGCACCGAGTCGATCGACGACTGGGTGGACACCGCGGTGAGGCCGCGCACGGCGATCTCGACGGTCTTGCCCAGGTCTCCGCCGTCCATCGCGGTGGCGATGTTCATCGAGCCCAGGTTGCAGGAGATGTCCTTGCCGGTCTCCTCATACGTGAGGTCCTCGTTGAACACCGAGGGGGTGTTGACCTGGAGGATCTCCGAGCACAGGTTCGACATGTTGATGCGGCCCTTGACGGGGTTCGCGCGGTTCACCGTGTCCTCGAACACGATGTACGGGTAGCCCGACTCGAACTGCAGCTCCGCGACCGTCTGGAAGAACGAGCGGGCCGAGATCTTGGTCTTGCGGATCCGCGAGTCGTCCACCATCTCGTGGTACTTCTCGGTGATTGAGATGTCGCCGAAGGGCACGCCGTAGACGCGTTCCACGTCGTAGGGGCTGAAGAGGTACATGTCCTCGTTGGTGCGGGCGAGCTCAAACGTGATGTCCGGCACGACGATGCCGAGCGAGAGCGTCTTGATACGGATCTTCTCGTCCGCGTTCTCGCGCTTGGTGTCCATGAACTTCATGATGTCGGGGTGGTGCGCCGAGAGGTACACGGCACCCGCGCCCTGACGCGCGCCCAGCTGGTTCGCGTAGGTGAAGGAGTCCTCGAGGAGCTTCATCACGGGGATGATGCCCGACGACTGGTTCTCGATGTGCTTGATGGGCGCGCCGGCCTCGCGAATGTTCGATAGCGACAGCGCCACACCGCCGCCGCGCTTGGACAGCTGCAGCGCCGAGTTGATGGAGCGACCGATGGACTCCATGTTGTCCTCGATGCGCAGCAGGAAGCACGAGACGAACTCGCCGCGCTGGGCCTTGCCGGCGTTGAGGAAGGTGGGGGTCGCGGGCTGGAAACGGCCGGCGATGATCTCGTCCACGAGGCTGGTGGCGAGCTCCTCGTCACCGGCGGCGAGCGCGAGGGCGACCATGACGACGCGGTCCTCGTAGCGCTCGAGGTAGCGCTGGCCGTCAAACGTCTTCAGCGTGTACGACGTGTAGTACTTGAAGGCGCCGAGGAACGTGGGGAAGCGGAACTTCTTGCCGTAGGCGCGGTCCGTGAGCTGCTGGACGAACGCGAAGTCGTACTGCTCGAGGACCTCGGGCTCGTAGTAGTTCTTCTCCACCAGATAGTCCAAACGCTCCTTGAGCGAGTGGAAGAACACGGTGTTCTGGTTGACGTGCTGCAGGAAGTACTCACGGGCCGCCTCGCGGTCCTTGTCGAACTGGATGTTGCCCTCGGTGTCATAGAGGTTCAGCATCGCGTTCAGCGAGTGGTAGTCCATGCCCGTGCGGGGCTTCTCGATCACTGTTGCTTCCACAGTTCTTCCAATCCGTCGCGGACCGCAGTGACGTCGTCCTGCGTTCCAAAGAGCTCGAACTTGTATAGGTGGGGCACGTGGCACTTGGCGGCGATGATGTCGCCCGCCTTGCAGTAACCAGTGCCGAAGTTGGTGTTCCCGGCGCTGATCACGCCCCGAATGTACGAGCGGTTGTGCTCGTCATTCAGGAACTTGATGACCTGCTTGGGGACGGCTCCCTTACCGTTGCCGCCTCCGTACGTGGGGACGATGAGCACATACGGCTCGTCGACCTTGAGGGGCTCCTCGGTGGGGAGCAGTGGGATCCGCTCGGCCGGCACGCCCAACTTCTCGACGAATCGGCGGGTGTTCTCCGATGTCGAACTGAAGTAGACCAGCGAGGCCATACGGGACTCCGTCAGGAAGCGGCGCGCTCGGCCAGCTTCGCGATGCGGTCGGGCTGAAAGCCCGACCAGTGCTCGTCACCGGCGATGACCACGGGAGCCTGAAGGTAGCCCAGCTTCATCACGGTGTCGTAGGCGTCCTGGTCCTCGGTGACGTCGAAGATCTCGAACTCGAGATCGGCACGCTCGAGCGCCTTCTTGGTCGCCGTGCACTGCACGCAAGCGGGCTTCGAGTAGACCGAGATCGTCATGAGGACTTCCTTTCGGGGACGGATTCGAGGACAACGAACATCACTATATCTGGGGGCGACGCCCGGAAGCCACCACTAGATGGTGTGTTTCTTCCACAATTTTGTGCACAGGCCCTGTGAGCAGCCTGTGCATAGCAGTGGACAGAGTGAGCGACACGCCCGAGTGTCACGCTGACACGCCGAGGCGACACGCCGTAGCCGGCTTCCGATACCCCACCCACGTAAGAAATGTGGGCGAAATCCTGTCCGACTAGCGTGGCGTCGAGAGCAGTCAGCGGGCGCCAGTGTCCCGCCCCTCGGGCCGCGCCCGAGTCCTTGAGGAAGGCCACCTCGTGTCCCCCACCGTCTACCGCGCGCACATTTTCCACATCGCCGGGCAGCCCGACCAGGCCGACGTCACCTCGCACCTGGTGTCGCTGCCGGACGGCGCCCTCGTCGTGGACGAGGCGGGCACCGTCGCGTGGTGCGGCCCCTTCGCCGCGCTTCCCGCGCAGTGGGCCGATGCGCCCGTCACCCGCGCCGACTACCTGATCCCCGGCTTCGTCGACAGCCACGTGCACTTCCCCCAGGCCTACGCGACCGCGGCGCACGGTGGAGGGCAGCTGCTCGAGTGGCTCGACCACTGCATCTTCCCCACCGAGGCCCGCTACGCCGACCCGGCCTTCGCCGATCAGGCCGCCCGCTACTTCACGCGCCGCCGCATCGCGGCCGGCACCACCGCCGCGATGGTGTTCGGCTCGGCCTTCCCCGTCGCCCAGGACGCCCTGTACCGCGCCACGCTGGACGCCGGCCTGCGCATCGTCTCGGGACGAGGCGTGCAAACGGTGGGTCCCGAGACGGCATCGGCCCTCATGACGAGCGAGGCCGCCGCGATCGAGATGGTCGCCGACGAGATCTCGCGCTGGCACGCCATCGACACGGGCGACGCGCGCACCGCCAAGGTGCAGGTGGGAATCGTCCCGCGCTTCTCCCTTTCCGTAACGCCCGCGACGCTGGCCGCGATGGGAGAGCTGTACGACGAGGTCCGCGGGCGCGGCGTGTACTTCCACTCGCACCTGAACGAGAACAACCGCAAGGGCGACGGCGAGATCGCGGCGGTGCTGGGCACCTACGGCGTCAACTCCTACCTCGACACCTACGACGGGCACTTCCTGCCCGGCTCGAAGCAGGGCGGCTCGACGCTGCTGGGCCGGCGCTCCACCCTCGCGCACGCGGTGCACTCCCAGGCGGGCGAACTGGCGCGCATGGCCGAGACGGGTACGTCGATCGCTCACTGCCCCACCTCCCAGCTGTTCCTCGGCTCCGGAACGATGCCGTGGCGTGCCACTGTGGCCGCTGGTGTCAACGTATCTCTGGGGTCTGACATCGGCGCCGGGGACGAGTGGCTCATCTCGCGCGTGGCAGGCGACTGCTACAAGGTGCACATCTCCGAGGACGGCGACGCCGGGACCGCCCTCCACCCCGCCGAGCTCCTGTTCGCCGCCACGCTCGCGGGCGCACGGGCGCTCGACATGGAGCACGCCTTCGGCAACTTCGATGAGGGCAAGGACGCGGACTTCCTCCTCATCGACAAGAAGCTGTGGGAGCCGCTCGACGGCATGCTGTCGATGGGGATCCGCTCCGACGACGAGGACGAGGCCACGCTCGAGGAGCTGTTCACGCTGCTCATGGGCCTGCGCCAGCCCGCCATCGCGGGCGTCTTCGTGCAGGGCACGAGGGCGGTCGCCCCGCCGCTGTAGCGCGGAGGCGACGCGGCGGATGCCCGGCACGCACCCAGAGCGGCATCGTCGCCTTCCCGGGGCCTCCCTGAGCCCGGAGTCTGGATGCGCACGGGGCACCCGCCGCGCCATGAAAGGATTCCCGCCATGGCAGTGGTGAGCGACAGGGTCCGCGAGCGAGCGGTGGAGGACTTCGGCGTCGACTCGGCGGCCATCCTGAGCGCCTTGGAGCGGATCTCGCTGCCCGGGTCGGTCGACCCCGAGCGCGTCCACGCCGCGATCCTCATGGTGTCGCGCGCTCACCGGGGCCTGTTCGCCGATGCCGTGGAGCACGCCGAGTCCGACTGGCGCGACCTCCTCGACCGGGCCGGCCTGGCCGATGCCGGGTGGGCCGAGGAGATCACCGAGCGTTTCGGCCCCGCCTAGCTTCGCGGCCCCGCCTCACTTCGCGGGGCCGCCCTCACGCCCCGTCTACGCGTCGCGCTTGCCCATGGCGACCGAGGCCGTGATGCAGGCGCCGACCGCCCACGCAAGGGTGACGATCGAGCCCAATGCCGGGCCAATGTCCTCCGGGCTGATCCCGAACGAGCCCGAGCCGATCACGGCATCGCCCGCCCCGCTGGGGAGGTAGGCGGTGATGTTGCCGAGCCAGTCGAGCCCGAAGAGGCTCGCGAACGGGAGCACGATCAGCAGGCCGATGACCGTGGTCACGGCGATGCCGCTCGACTTCACGAGCGCGCCGATGCCGACGGCCATGATCGATGTGGCGATGCACACCGCGGGAACGCCGAACAGGATCTGCCAGGTGTGGCCCACCGTCCAATCGACCACGGCGCCGTCGTCCCCGTACTGCACGAGGATGATGACGAGCGAGACGGCGAGCACGAGGATCGACACGATTCCCGTGTAGATCGCGGCCGCGGTCGCCTTTGCGGCGAGCCAGAGGTTCCTGCGCGGCACCACGGAGAACGACACGCGGTACATGCCGGAGCTCCACTCGCCGGTGGCGAGCAGCGCAGAGTAGACGGACAGGATCACCCAGGGCATCAGCACGCCCTTGGCCGCGGTGACGACGGTCCACTCGGCTTCGATGCCGGCCTCCGGGGGCGCGTAACCGCCGGTGGCGACGATGAGGACCGCGAGGCCGATGGCCGCGATGGCGATCCACCACATGCCGCGCATGGTCGTGATCTTGAGCAGTTCGGCGCGCACGGCGCCGCCAAAGGTGAGACGGTTCTGCGCAACGACGGTGGTCACTTGACCGCTCCTTCCGGGGTTCCGGCCTGGTATTCGACGGCATCGGCCGTGAGACGGAGGTACGCCTCCTCGAGGGTGGCGTTGCTCTTGACGAGTTCGTTCAGCGCCAATCCGGAACCGACGGCGAGCTCCGCGATGCGGGGCGGCTCGAGCCCGTTGACCACGACGGCATCGGTGGTGCGAGTGACCTCGGCACCCTCGGCTGCGACGATCGCCGCGAGCCTGTCATCGTCCGAGGTCTTGACCGTCACGGCGCCGGTGGCGGCCTGAGCGGTGAAGTCGGCGACGGAGCCCTGGGCGAGGATCTTGCCGCGGCCGATGACCACCACACGATCCGCGGTCAGCTGCACCTCGCTCATGAGGTGGCTGGACAGCAGCACCGTGCGCCCCTCGGCGGCGAACTGCCTCGCCAGGTTGCGTACCCAAAGGACGCCGTCGGGGTCGAGGCCGTTGACGGGCTCGTCCATGATCAGCGTCGCGGGATCTCCCAGCAGCGCCGTGGCGATGCCGAGGCGCTGCCCCATGCCGAGCGAGAAGCCCTTGACGCGCTTCTTGGCCACCTGGTCGAGGCCGGTCATCTGGATGACCTCGTCGACCCGCTTACGGCCGATGCCGTGGGTGGCGGCGAGCACTCGCAGGTGGTTGCGGGCGGTGCGGCCAGGGGTGACGGACTTGGCCTCGAGAAGCGCGCCCACCACGTGCATCGGGGCGGCGTGGGAAGCGAGAGGCTTGCCATCGACGGTCGCCGTTCCGGCATCGGGCCTATCCAGGCCCATGATCATGCGCATGGTCGTGGACTTTCCCGCGCCATTGGGACCCAGGAAGCCCGTCACCGACCCCGCCGGCGCCGTGAACGAGATGTCGTCCACCGCCCGCTTGGGCCCGTAGGTCTTGGTGAGATTGGCGACCTCGATCACGACGGTTCTCCCTCGTAGATGTTGGTGGGCAAACTAGCAGGACGGGCCTGTGACCGGTAGGGGTCCGCCGTCAGCTTCCAGGCCGCGATGAGCGACACGAGGCCCACGATCACGATGAGGTCCGAGTGGGCCCCGAAGGCCGGGGCCTTGCCCTGCACGAAGGTCATGAAGTCCCAGGCACCGTGCAACAGCATCGGCAGTACGAGAGTGCCGCTGAGGCGGCGAGCCACGTAGAAGATTGACCCCGATAGCCCCGCCGTGATCACCTGCACCGCGCCGATGGCCGGAGCTCCGAGCGCCAGATTGACGATGTGGAAGGCCCCGAACATCAGGCTGGTGAGCAGCCAGACCGAGCGCTCGCCGAGGCGAGCACGAAGCCCGGTGAGGAGCACTCCCCTGGCCATCATCTCCTCCGCGAATCCCACCAGGACTCCGAGGATGATGGCGGTGAGCAGGAACTCGGGAGCGATGGCGGAGTAGTCGGTGGCGATGAGCCCGAGGGCCGTCAGCGCGATCATGGCGATCGGCACGATCCAGGCCCACGCGAGCCGTGCCCGCGAGCGGTCGAAGAGCACCGGCTTCCACCAGCCGAGCAGCCCCGTCAGGAGCGCCATGAGGACGCCGCCGGCGACGAGGGAAACGTCGGCCGCTCGCCAGAGGTTTGCGGCGGTGTTGCCCCATTCGGGGTACGGGATTGCGGCGTGCTTTTGGACGACGAAGACGAGGCCCGAGTAGAGGAGCCAGGCGGTGACACCGATCCAGGCCTGCGGCGCGACGCGCAGGATGGAACGGGCGGTGGCCCCGCTCGCGAGGCGAGCGGGGCCGGTGGTCGTGGTCATGACCGGACCTTCGGGCGGGTGAGGCCGATCGCGAGCGATCCGAGGCCGATGCCGGCGGCACCGATCGCGGCGAGCTCCCACGTCCAGCTGGCGACGCCGGTCTCGGCGAGGCCCGATGCGTCGGTCGCCTTCGCGGTGACCGGGGCCGCGGCGGGGGCGGTCTTGGTGGCCTCGGCGACGGCAGCGGGCAGCGTCACCTTGGTGACGTGCGCGGTGGTCGTGGCGGGGGTAGCCGCGGGCCCGGTGGCGTCGGGGTCAGTGTCGGGAAGCACGATGTCGGGCACCTTGTCGCCGTCGTTGTTCGCCTCAACGGTGAGCGGCACGGGAGTGCCCTGGGGCAGCAGGGGAGGCGCGGTGAGCGCTGCGACGATGTCCTCGTCCGCAGGGATCTGCAGCTCCGAGAGGAACGTCGGGCTCAACTGCGGCGCATCCACCGGAGTGCCCTGCGGACGCGCGGCCGGAACCGCATCGGTCGCCACCAGCTGAGGATCCGCGGGAACCGTCACCTCGGAACCAATCTCGGGCTTCAGTTGCGGCGCATCCACCGGAGTGGCCTGGGGACGCGCGGTCGGGACCGCATCGGTCGTCACCAATTGCGGGTCCGCAGGAGTGGCCTGGGGGCGCGGCGTGGGCCGGTCCTGAGGCAGCACCGGGTACGTGTCCTCCGAGCCCACCTCACGGTTCACCAGCGGGGTGCCCCCCGGAGTGGCCTGGGGCCGCGCGGTCGGCACGGCATCGGTCGCTACCAACTGCGGGTCCGCGGGCACGGTCACCTCGGACAGGAAAGTCGGGCTCACCAGGTCTGTGCCGGTCGGAACGGCCTGCGGGCGGGGGCTCGGGACCGTGACGTCCTGGGTGCGCGATGCGAGATCCTTCAGCGCGAGGAACTCGGGCCGAATCTGGCGGATCGCCTCCGGCGAGGGCGAGGGCGAGGCCGAGGGCTCGGCGCTCGGCGCGGCCGTAGCGTCAGAAGTCTGGTCGCAGTCGCGGCCAAGCGGTCCGGAGGCGAACGCAGCCTGGGGGGCGAGGACGAGTCCGACGGCGATTCCGGCGGCGGCGAGGCCGCCAGCGACGCGGCGGGGGTGAATGGCGGACATGGTGTTCTCCTTCAGAGGGGTACTGCGTGGGGTGGGGGTTCGCCCCTCGTGCGAGGGACGAGGTCGTGAGGGCCGCCCCGCCATTGCGACGGACCTCACGGGCTTAGAGGGCTGCGGGAAGGACCATCGCGACCGAGAACATTGCCCAGTCGTTGACGATGTGTGCTCCGGTCGAGACCCAGATGTTGCGGGTGACCACGTAGGCGAGGGTGAGGAACACCCTGGCGAGGCCGATGTAGAGCAGGCACTGCAGGACGTTCCAGCCGTAGGTCGGCAGGTGCAGCAGCCCGAACATCACGGCGGTGGCGCCCCAGGCGAGAGCGAGGGCCGCGGTGCGGTTCCAGCGGAACCGGCGCACCAGGACCGACAGCAGCGCGAGCAGCGGCAGGATGGTGATGAGTTCCTCGCCCAGCAACTGCGGAATCGTTGCGGCGAAGAAGTTGAGACGCTCACCGAGGCTGGCGTCCGCGAGCAGGTCACCGGAGGGGTTGGCGTTGCCCCCGATCACACCGTTGAGCGCCGACGCGACTGTGAAGGTCACGGTGAGGTTCAGGACGCCGAACCCGACCATCTGCAGCACCTGGCGCAGGCGCACGCTGCGGAAGATCTGGGTCCATCCGCTCGGCGCCGCCCAGGCGAGGGCGAGGAGCGGAATCAGCGGGAACAGGATCGCGTGGGTCCACTGCTGGACCGCGGCGCCACCCGGGATGGGAAGCAGGACCAGCTGGGCGAAGGACACGGCGCAGGCCGCGACCACGACGAGCCAGCGGGCTCCGGAGATCGCTCCGGGACCGTCGTACAGCGGCAGGTCGGGCTTGGTGGGACGGTTCTCCGCGCTGGCGGGGAAGGGCTTGGCCACGGGGTTGGCGCTCATGTCATCTCCTCAATTGGTGATGACTCAAGTCTTGTGAAACGGCCCCCGCCGCACATCGTCCAGCCGCAGACACTTGCGCGTACTGCGATCGCAGTAGGCGCGCTCCCCTACCCCTCGTTCCCGGCGAGTCCTGCCTGGTAGGCGGCCACCACGAGCTGGGCTCGGTCCCGCGCGCCGACCTTCATCATGGCGCGGTTCACGTGCGTCTTTGCGGTCAGCGGGCTCACGAACAGGCGCGCGGCGATGTCCTCGTTGCTGAGGCCCTGCGCCACCAACAGCACCACCTCGCGCTCGCGCTCCGTCAGGTGGCGGAACACGTCCGATGCCACCGAGGGCTGCGCACGTTCCCGCGACACGTGGGAGATCACGGCCTTGGTCGCAGCGGGAGACAGCAGCTCCTCCCCCGCCGCCACGGTCCGCACCGCGTCCAACAGGGCTCCCGGCCTCACGCTCTTGCCCAGGAATCCACTCGCCCCACCGCGCAGGGCCCGCAGCACGTACTCGTCCTCCTCGAACGTGGTGAGCACAATCACGCGGACATCGGACAGATCGGGATCGGCGGCGATCTGCTCCGTCGCGTCCAGCCCATCCATGCCGGGCATGCGGATGTCCATGAGCACCACGTCGGGCCGGCTGGCGCGCACGAGGTCGAGCGCGGCGGCGCCGTCGGCCGCCTCTCCCACCACCTCGATGTCGTCCGCGGTGCCCAGAATCGCGACGAAGCCGCCGCGGATGAGGTCCTGGTCGTCGACGACCGCGACACGAAGCGTCATCTACTTCCCCCTTCTCGCAGCGGCAACGAGGCTCGCACCACGAACTCGTCTCCCTCGCGCGCGGCGCTCACGGTACCGCCCGCGGCGGAGGCCCGCTCGCTCATGCCCAGCAGCCCGAACCCCGACGGGGCGGCATCACCGGCATGGCCGATGCGGTTGCGTACCTCGAGCTCCAGGCTCGCCGCGGCGGCCCCCACGGTCACGGTTGCGGTGCCGTCGCCGTGCTTGCGTGCGTTCGTCAGCGCCTCCTGGACGATGCGGTAGGCGCCGTGGTCGGCTGCCGCGGGGAGGTCCGTGGGGACGGCGTCCGCGCTCACCTCGACGGCGAGGCCGGCCGCCCGCGCCTCTTCGACAAGGGCGTCGAGTTCGCCGATCCCCTGCGTGGGCCGCACGTCGTCCTCGTCCTGACGCAGGACACGAAGCATCACCGGCAACTCCTCGAGCACGCGGGCGCCGGAGTCCTGCACGAGTGCCAGGGCATCGGCAGCGCGCCTCGGGTCACTCTCCAGCAGTGCCTCCGCCACCCCCGCCTGCACGTTCATGACGGCGACGTGATGCCCCACCGCGTCATGAAGTTCGCGGGCGATGCGCAGCCGCTCCTCTGCCACGCGGGAGCGCGCCATTGCGTCGCGCGTCTCCTCGGCCTGACGCGTGCGCTCGCGTTCCTGCGCCACGGACCGTCGGTACAGGCTGACAGCGATGCCCACGGCGGTGACGAGCGCCATCCAGATCTCGGCGGACACCACGACGGAGTCCGTCGGGCCGCGCGAGCCATCGGCCACCAGCGTTCCACCGGCGACCACGACTGCGAGGGCTCCGATCGCGAGCGCCACTGACACGTGGGCGACCCGCGACACTGCCGTGTACAGGGCGACGACGGCGGGGATGAGCGCCGCCGAGATCTCGCCGGACGCCAGGGTGGCGACCACGAAGATCGCTGCGGTGACCAGGAGCACCGGCACCGGCCAGGTCCGCCGCCACACCAGGGCCGCACACGCAATAAAGGTCACGGCCACGTCGACCCAGCCCTGGGCATCGGGCGCACCGTCGACCACCGCGATCACCAGGATCGCCGCGGCCAACAAGGCGGCACCCACCGCGTCCCTGCCGCGCTCGGAGGCCGGCAATGGCAGGCGGCGCGAGGAGGTCATACGCGCCAACCTAGCGCTGAAGAATGTCGACGCAGGCGAGCAATCGCATCGGCCTTCCGAAAGTCCCAGAGACGCGCCGCCCCGACGCGACTAGCCTGGGAGCCGTGAACGCACCCATCGATGCCACGACCACGTCCGCCTGGGCAGAGCTCACCTCTCACAAGGATGGCTTCGCCCCCGACCTGCGCGGCTGGTTCGCCGCCGATGCGGACCGCGTGTCCCGCTTCTCGTTCCCCCTGGCCGACCTCCACGTCGACCTGTCGAAGAACCTCGTCACCGACGAGATCCTGAGCAGCCTCGTCAAGCTCGCCGAGCAGACCGGCGTCGCCGAGCGCTACGCCGCCATGCTCGCGGGCGAGCACATCAACACCACCGAGGACCGCGCCGTGCTCCACACAGCGCTGCGCCGTCCGGCCGATGCCGAGCCCGCCCTTGTCGTCGACGGCCAGAACGTGGACGAGGACGTCCAGGAGGTCCTGGGCCGCGTCGCCGAGTTCGCCGAGCGCGTCCGCTCGGGTGAGTGGACCGGCGTCACCGGCAAGAAGGTGGAGACGGTCGTCAACATCGGCATCGGCGGCTCCGACCTGGGCCCCGTCATGGTCTACGAGGCGCTCGAACCCTACGCCAACGCCGGCATCTCCGCGCGGTTCGTGTCCAACATCGACCCCACGGACATCGGCCAGAAGACCAAGGGCCTCGACCCCGAGACCACCCTCTTCATCGTCGCCTCCAAGACGTTCACGACCCTCGAGACCCTCACCAACGCGCGCCTGGCGCGCACCTGGCTGTGGGAGGCGCTCGCCGCCGCCGGCGTCGACGTCTCTGATGACGACAAGAAGGCCGATGCGGTGGCTCACCACTTCGTCGCCGTTTCCACCGCGCTGGACAAGGTCGCCGACTTCGGCATCGACCCCACCAACGCGTTCGGCTTCTGGGACTGGGTGGGCGGACGCTACTCGGTGGACTCGGCCATCGGCCTGTCCCTCGCGATCGCGCTCGGCCCCGACGTCTTCGGCGAGCTGCTCGAGGGCTTCCACGCGGTGGACCGCCACGTCGCCGAGACGCCGCTGGAGCAGAACGTGCCGGTCCTCATGGGCCTGCTCAACGTCTGGTACGTCAACTTCCTTGGCTCGCAGTCGCACGCCGTCCTGCCCTACGCGCAGCAGCTGCACCGCTTCGCCGCCTACCTGCAGCAGCTCACGATGGAGTCCAACGGCAAGTCCGTGCGCTGGGACGGCTCGCCCGTCACCACCGAGACCGGCGAGATCTTCTGGGGCGAGCCCGGCACCAACGGCCAGCACGCCTTCTACCAGCTCATTCACCAGGGCACCAAGCTCATCCCCGCGGACTTCATCGCTGTGGTGAACCCCGCCTACCCGCTCGAGGACGGCGGCCAGGACGTCCACAGCCTCTTCCTCGCGAACTTCCTCGCGCAGACCAAGGCGCTCGCGTTCGGCAAGACCGCGGAGGAGGTGGAGGCCGAGGGCACGACCGGCGCGCTGGTGGCCGCTCGGACGTTCGCCGGTAACAAGCCGACCACGTCGATCTTCGCGCCGTCGCTGACGCCCGCGGTGCTCGGTCAGCTGATCGGCCTGTACGAGCACATCACCTTCACTCAGGGCGTGATCTGGGGCATCAACAGCTTCGACCAGTGGGGCGTGGAGCTGGGCAAGAAGCTCGCGCTCGAGATCGCTCCCGCGATCGAGGGCGACGACGCGGCGCTGGAGGCGCAGGACGCCTCGACGCAGGCGCTCATCGCCTACTACCGGGCCAACCGGAAGTAACGCTGCTGCAGCACGATGCCCCGGTCACCTTGCGGTGGCCGGGGCATCGTTGCGTGAGGGGGCGTCTTGGGGGCCCACTGGGGCACACCGGGGTGCGCAATCGCGCCGTCAGCGCCCACTGCGGGGCTGGTACGCGTGAGTTAGCGCGTGAGGGCGCCCAGCGCCACGGAGACCATGGCCTTGAAGGTGGTCTCGCGCTGCTCCGAGTCGAGCTCCTCGCCGCGCACTACGTGGTCGGACACGGTCGCGATCATGAGCGCCTCGACACCCTCGGCTGCGGCGACGGCGTACAGGCCCGCCGCCTCCATCTCGACGGCCAGCGTGCCGTAGGCGGCCAGCCGGGGCACCAGGGTGGGGTCGGGGTGATAGAAGGCGTCCGAGGTGAGGACGGGACCCACGCGGAGCGGCGCGCCGGCCTCGTCGGCGTGGTCGGCCGCGGCGCGCAGCAGCGCGAACGACGGCGCGTGCGAGTAGTGCACGCCCGGCAGCCGGTGTGCCGTCATCGACGAGTCGGTGTGCGCGGCCGATGCCGCGATGACGTCGCCGAGCTGCAGGTCGGGGTGGATGCCGCCAGCCGTGCCGACGCGCACCAGGCGCTTCACGCCGTAGTGACGGATCAGCTCGGTGGCGTAGATGGTCGCCGAGGGCATCCCCATGCCCGTGGCCATCACGGACATCGGGCGGCCCTCGTAGGTGCCGGTGTAGCCGAGGATGCCGCGCACGTCCGTGACGAGTTCGGGTCCGTCGAGGAAGGTCTCGGCGATGCGCGTGGCGCGGCGGGGATCGCCGGGAAGCAGGATGTCGGGGGCGAAGGCGCCGTCGGGCGCGGAGATGTGCGGAGTCGGCATGGATCGAGCGTAATGCGCCGGAACACGCGAGCGCCCCGACCCTGGTCCGGGTCGGGGGCACTCGTCGACGCGGGGGCCTTAGCCCACGTAGTCGAACGTGTCGGGGTCGGGACCCACGCGACCGCCAGCACCCTGGTCGAGGGCGTCGATGCGGCTGACCTGCTCGTCGGTCAGGGTGAAGTCGAAGATCGCGAAGTTCTCCTCCATGCGCTCACGACGCATGGACTTGGGGAAGATGATGTCCCCGCGCTGGAGGTGCCAGCGCAGGATCACCTGCGAGGCGGCGCGGCCGGTCTCGCCCGCGATCTCTCCGATGACCTCGTCCTTCAGCACCGCTCCCTGGCCCAGCGGACCCCATGCCTCGACGGCGATCGCGTGCGCGTGCGAGGCCAGCCGTGCGCCGTCGTTGCGGAAGTAGGGGTGCGCCTCGATCTGGTTCACCGCGGGGGCGACGCCGGTGGCGTCGATGATCTGCTGCAGGTGGTCGGGCTGGAAGTTGGAGACGCCCACCGAGGTGAGGCGGCCGTCCTCCTTGAGCTCCAGCATGGCCTTCCAGGTCGACACGAAGTCGCCGTCGTAGCGCGTGGGAAGCGGCCAGTGGATGAGGAACAGGTCGAGGCGGTCCACCTTCAGCTTTTCGAGAGTCTCGTCGAAGGACCGCAGGACGTCGTCCCGGCCGTGGTTCGAGTTGTTGAGCTTCGAGGTGAGGTAGATGTCGTCGCGGGCGATACCGGAGGCCGCGACGGCCTCGCCGACCTGCGCCTCGTTCCCGTACATCTGGGCGGTGTCGATGTGGCGGTAGCCCACCTCGAGCGCCGCACCCACGGTGGCGGCGGTCTCCTCGGGCGGGACCAGGTAGGTACCGAAGCCGAGCTGGGGGATGGACGTCGAATCATTGAGCTTGACGGAATCAACCATGGTGAGGCCAACCATCGCGGCGCCCGACAGATTCCCGGCCGATGCGTCGGCTTAGCCGCGGTGAAGGTACCCGTCGAGGACGGGGCCGAGCTCGTCGAGCAAAGCGTCGCGCGGCATGGTGGCGATCAGCTCGATCCGCAGGACATACCGGGTGATGGCGACCCCGAGAACGTGCGAGCCCGCGAGCGCGAGACCCCGCGTCCGGACGTCCCCCGCATCGGCCTGATCCACCATGTCGCCGCCGAGGACGCGTCTCAGGATCTCCAGGGCCCGCGGCGTCGCCACTCCCGAGCGCAGAAGCGCACGAAGGATGGGGCCCGAATGCTCGTCCTCCCAGAGCCCCAGGTACGCGTCGGCGAAGCGGCGCCCCTTCCCCGGACCGGTGTCCTCCAGCGCGGAGCGGAGTCGGTCCACGGTCGGCGTCCTGTCGATCACCGTGGCGATGAAGAGCCCATCCTTGTCGCCGAACCAGTGGCGGATCATGCCCGGGTCCACGCCCGCGGCAGCAGCGATGGACCGCATCGTGGCGCGGTCGAAGCCCTCCTCGGCGAAGGCGACGAGCGCGGCGTCGAGGATGGCGTCGCGAGTCGTGTCGTCGCCGCGACGGCGTCCGCGCCTGGGCTCGCGCTCACTGTCCGCTGTCGCCATATGCGCAGGTTAGCCGTTCCGGTTGCACAATTCCACACTTGTGGAGTTCACTAGTGACACGACGTTTCGCGCGACGAGAAGAGGCATCCGCATGTCCGAGTCCACCCCCGTCATCGAGGTCTCCGGCCTCATCAAGAACTTCGGCAAGTTCACCGCGCTTCGCGGCCTCGACCTCACCGTCGCCAAGGGCGAGGTGCACGGCTTCCTCGGACCCAACGGGGCAGGAAAGTCCACGACAATTCGCGTGCTGCTCGGCCTGCTCAAGGCCGACGCGGGCGAGGTCCGCCTCTTGGGCGGCGACCCGTGGAAGGACGTGGTCGAGCTCCACCGACGCCTCGCCTACGTCCCCGGCGACGTCTCCCTGTGGCCTGGCATGACCGGCGGCGAGGCCATCGACCTCCTGGGCCACCTGCGCGGCAGCCTCGACGAGGACCGCCGCAGGGACCTCGTGGACCGCTTCGAGCTCGATACCACCAAGCGCGGCCGCCAGTACTCGAAGGGCAATCGCCAGAAGGTGGCGCTGGTGGCAGCGCTCGCCTCCGACGCGGAGCTGCTGATCCTCGACGAGCCGACCTCGGGCCTCGACCCCCTCATGGAGGAGGTCTTCCAGGAGACCATCAAGGAGGCCAAGGACCGCGGGGTCTCCGTCCTGTTGAGCAGCCACATCATGTCCGAGGTGGAAAACCTCACCGACCGCCTCAGCATCATCCGCGAGGGGCGGATCGTGCAGACCGGAACGCTGGACGACCTGCGCACCGACACGCGCAGCACCATCACCGTCACCCTCGCGAGCACGCCCGACGCCTCACTCCTCGGGCCCCTCGAGGATGTCACCATCAACGGCCACGACCTCGTCGCGACGGTCGATCCCGACAACGTGGGCGAGGCCATGGCCCTGCTGTCGGAGTACGGCATCTCCAACCTCACGGTGCAGCCTCCCAGCCTCGAGAGCCTGTTCCTCAAGCTGTACGACGAGGCGACTCGATGACAACCTCCACCGTCGGCACCCCGACCCTGCTGCGCACGTCCCTCAAGCACGACGGGCGCAGCTTCGCCCCGTGGCTCGCGATCGTCACCCTGCTCTCGGTCTCATCCGTGCTCATTTACGACTGGATCTTCCCCGACCAGGCCGACCGCGAGTCCCTCCAGCAGGCGATCGACTCGAACCCCGCCATCGGCCTGATCTTTGGACCCGCGAACGACCTGCTGACCACCGACGGATTCAACGCGTGGCGCTCGCTCGCCCTCGGAGGCTTCCTCACCGCCATGGGCGCGATCTTCATGGTCGTCCGCGCCACCCGCGGCCAGGAGGACTCGGGTCAGGCGGAACTCCTGGCATCGGGCGTCCTGGGACGCTCCACGCGCCTGCTCACTGGCGTGGGCATGGCGTTGATCGGCTCGCTCGCGGTCGGGATCGTCGCCGGCGGCCTCACCGTCCTGTGCGGAGGCGGCGCGGAGAACTCGTGGCTGCTCGCGTGCACGTGGACCGTCACCGGCTGGATGTTCACCGGCGTCGCGGCGGTGTCCGCGCAGATCGGGGCCGACTCACGCACCTCGACCGCCATCTCGGTGGGCACGCTCGGCACGCTGTTCATCCTGCGCGGCTTCGCCTACTCGGTCGAGGCGCCCGAGTGGACCATCTGGGCCAACCCGCTGGGCTGGATGCAGGAGACCTCCCCCGCGGGTGAGAACCTGTGGTGGCCCCTCCTGCTCGGCATCGCCCTCACGGCAGTGCTGCTCGTCGTCGCCTTCGCCCTCGAGGGCGGCCGCGACTTCGGCCAGGGCCTCATCAAGCCGGGTCCCGGCCCCGACCGCGGGAAGGCGCGCGGCCCCTGGGGACTCGCGTGGCGACTGTCCAAGGGCTCGGCCATCACGTGGACCATCGCGTTCGTGCTGCTGGGCTTCGTGTTCGGCTTCTTCGCCACATCCATCACCGACCTCATCTCGGAGGACAGCCCGGTCGCGGCGGCACTCGCGGCTGGTGCCGTGAGCCCGGACGACCTCGTCGGTGAGTTCATGGTCACCGTGCTGTCGCTCGTGGCGATCTTCGCGGCCATCCCGAGCGTCCAGGTCATGCTGCGTGTGCGTTCCGAGGAGATGGAGGACAGGGTCGAGCCCATCATGGCGACCGCGACCGCGCGCTCGCGCTACTACGCGGCCAACGTGGCCCTCGCTCTCCTGCTCCCGATCGTGTACATGGCCGTGGCGGGGCTCGTCATCGCCGTGCTCGCCTCGGGCGCAGACCTGGGCGTGAACGTCGGCGAGGTGTGGTTCCAGGCGTTCGTCATAGTGCCTGCCATCTGGACCATCATCGGCGTCTCGATCCTCGTCGTCGGCGCGCGCCCCAAGGTCGCGGTGGCGGCGTGGGGTGGTGTGGCCGCGACCTTCGTCATCACGCTGCTGGGTCCGTCGTTCAAGTTCCCTGACTGGGCGCTCGGCATCAGCCCCCTGTGGCACGTGCCCCACACGCTCGTCGCCGACACCGACTGGACCGGTCTGGGCTGGGTCTCGCTCTTCACCCTCGGCTTCGCACTGGTCGGCTTCGCCGGTTTCCGACGGCGAGACCTCGCCGTCGAGTAGGGCCGATGCTGCGGCTCAGCTCCCTCGGTACGTCGAGTACGCGAAGGGGCTGAGCAGCAGCGGCACGTGATAGTGAGCGCCGTCGCCCACGCTAAACGTGATGACCACCTCGGGGTAGAACGACTCGACGCCGCGGCGCTGGAAGTACATGCCGGTGTCGAAACGCACCTGGTAGTCACCCCTGGAGAGGCGTTCGGGGCCGATCTCGCCGATGCGCCCGTCCCCATCGGTCACGCCGGAGGCGAGCGGCTCCCAGCCGCCGTCCTCGCGGCCGGACAGGGTGACGGCGACCCCCTCGGCGGGGGTGCCCGTCATGGCGTCGAGGACGTGGGTGGTGAGGTGACTCATCGGTTCTCCCAGGTGGCGCGGATGCGGCCCGCGGCGATCTGCCGCAGTTGCTCGGACGTCTCGTTCAGCTCGGTCAGGGGATCGTTGGTGAGGCGGCGCTCGAGCTCGGCCAGGATCTCCTCGCGGGAGCGACCGGCGGCGCGGATCAGGAACACGCGGCCGAACCGCTCTTCGTAGGCCGCGTTGCCGGCGGCAAGGCGGTCCGCGAGCCCCGCATCGGGGCTCTGGCTCGCCGCCTGCTCCGAGGCGGAGAAGCGCGCCTCCCTGCCTTCGCCGGCGGCGCGCTCGCCGATGCGCGGGTGAGCCGCGAGCGCCTCGTCGACCTCCGCCTCGGTCAGGTGCGCGGCGGAGGCTTCGGAGGCCTCGAGCAGCGCCTCGAGGGTGTCGAGCTTCTGCCCCACGAGTTCGTCGGCCCAGCGGCGAATCCGCAGGCAGTCGAGCAGCTGGTCCCTGTCGAGCGTCATGGCGCCATCCTAGGATGAGGCGCATGAGCGTCACCGGAATCGTGTTGGCCGCCGGGGCGGGCTCCCGCGCGGGAGGCCCCAAGGTCTTGCGCACCAGCGAGGACGGCACCCCTTGGCTTCACCTTGCGTGCGCGGCGCTGCGCGACGGAGGCTGCCGCGAGGTCATCGTGGTCCTGGGGGCCCAGGCCGATGCCGCGGCAGCTCTCGTGCCCCGCGGCGCGCTGCCGGTCGTCGCGAGCGACTGGGCCGAGGGCCAATCGGCCTCGCTCAAGGTGGGGCTCGCCGCCGCGGCGACCTCCGGGGCCGATGCCGCCGTGCTCTCCCTCGTCGACATGCCCAACATGACCGCCGCGGCGGTGGCCCGCGTGATCGCCGCGGCCGCAGACGACCCGCGAGACGCGCTCGCCCGCGCGCGCTACGGCGACTCCCCCGGACACCCCGTGTACCTTGGCCGCGACCACTGGGGCGCCATCGGCGAGGAGGTCACGGGAGACTCGGGAGCCCGCGAGTACCTGGAGAGCCATCTCACCCTCGCCGTCGACTGCACGGACCTGGGCGGCGGCGAGGACGTCGACGCGTGACCCGAGACGCGGTCTTCGCCTTCGACGTCGATGCCCCGCCGGGCGCGAACCCCTGGGTGATCCCTCCTCGCGCCGCACCGATCGCCGTGGTCGCCCCGGATCCGCGATGGGGCCGGCAGGGCGCTCAGCTCTCCGAGCGGATCGGGACGCTCGTGGGCGAAGCCGCCGTGGCGGTGGAACACGTCGGCTCGACCTCGGTCGACGGGCTGCCTGCCAAGCCCATCCTCGATATCGACGTCATCGTCGCCGACGTGGACGACGAGGCCTCCTGGCTCCCACCGCTGGAGTCCGCCGGCTACGTGCTGACGGTGCGTGAACCGTGGTGGCACGGCCACCGCATGCTCAGGGGCGGCACGCGCGGCGACGATGTCGTCGCCCCCACCGACGGCGGGCCCGCGACAAATATTCACGTCTTCGGCACCGGCTGCCCCGAGCACACTCGCCATGTGGTGCTCCGCGATTGGCTGCGCGCGCATCCCGAGGACCGCGATCGTTATGCGCGTGCCAAGCGAGAGGCCGCCACCGCCGCGACAGCGGCGGGCGGGACCGTGATGGACTACAACGCCATGAAGCAGGAACTCGTGCGCGAGATCACCGTGCGCGCGCTCATCGCCGCGGGCTATTCACCGTCCTGACAAGGAGGCGTAGCGTCGACCCCATGGCCATCTCGCTGAACAACGTCGGCATCGCCGTCGAGGACCTCGACGCGACCGTCGCCTTCTTCACTGACCTGGGGCTGGAGCTCGTCGGCACCGACACCATCAGCGGCGAGTGGGCGGACACCGCCGTGGGGCTCGATGGCAATCACGCCAGGATCGCCCTCCTGCGCACCCCCGACGGACACGGCCAGGTGGAACTCTTCGAGTACCTCCACCCCGACGCGATCCCGACGCAGCCGACACTCCCGAACGAGATCGGCATGCACCGCATCGCGTTCCAGGTGGACGACATCGACGCCTCCCTCGCGATCGCCGCGCGACACGGCTGTGCTCCCCTGCGCGGCGTCGCGCAGTACGAGGACATCTACAAGCTCACCTACCTGCGGGGCCCGAGCGGCATCCTCGTGATGCTCGCGCAGGACCTGCGCGCGGCTCAGGACTGACCGAAGGTCTCCGGGTTCACCGGCCGGTCGCGCTTCGGAAGGCCCGCCACCACCAGAAGGTACGACTCGGTGACGAGGTCGTCGACGAACTCGCCATCCAGCCGCCCGCCCGGGTACAGCGAGATCCAGTGCTTCTTGTTCATGTGATACCCGGGGCGGATGTCGTCGTATGCCTCGCGCAGGGCGTGCGAGTCCTCGGGACGTGCCTTGAGGGTGACGTGTGCCTCACCGGACTCGGCCGACTGCAGCATGAACACCTTGCCGTGGACCTTGTACACGTCCCATTCCTCGCCGAAGGGATGCGTGAGGACCGATCCGGGCAGCTCAAGCGCCCTGTCCGCCGCGCGCCGCTGAAGCTCTGCACCGTTCATCCCGCTACCGCCTGACTCGCAGCGCGCCGGGCTGGATCGTGAAGACGACGTGGGAGGTCTCGCCCACCTCGTCGCCGTCGAGTTCGAGGACGCGCGCCTTGCCGAGGTCAACAGTGACCGATCGGACGCGTCGATGCGTGACGGAGTCGGAGCTGGCTGCTGTCTCCTCGCCCCGCACGAGGCGGCGCAGCCCGTTGTCCCACACCATCGACCGCATGGTGTCGAGCCAGCCGGCCACGCCATCGGCGCTCAGCAAGAGCATGTCGAGTTCGCCGTCTGCCGGGTCGGCGTCGGGAAGCAGCGTGATGCCGCCGGTGAGGATGCCGCAGTTGCCGACGATGAGGGTGTGCGCCTGCTGCTCCGCGCGGGCCGAGCCGTCGATCGCGAGACCCATGGGGATGACGTCGCTGGCGTTGACGGCGCGCCCGAGCGACTCGACGTAGGCAAGCCAGCCGATGCGACCCTTCAGGTCCTCGTCGGTCTCGGTGATCATGTGGGCGTCGACGCCGACCCCTGCCATGACCGTGAACGCGTGACGACAGGGGGCGCCGCCGATCTCCGCATCGGCCCACGCAAGGTCGATGGTGCGTGCCTCGCCGGTGATCGCGCGCGCGACGGCCTTGGGGATGCTGCCCAGCGGAATCTCGAGGTTGCGGGCCAGCAGGTTGCCGGTGCCGAGGGGCACGATGCCCAGATCGGCCTCGGTGTCGGCGTCCGCGAGCGCCTCGGCGACACCGCGCACCGTGCCGTCGCCTCCCGCGGCGATCACGAGCGTCGCGCCGTCGGCGAGGGCCTGCTCGGCCTGGCCGCGGCCGGGGTCGTCCTCGGTGGTCTCGATCCAGGACACCTCGGCGCCCTCCGGGGCGGCGTCGGCGACGGCGGCCTCGAGGTCGTCCTTGCTGGTCTTGGCGGGGTTCCAGACGATGGCGATGCTGTCGGCGCTCACGGGTTCTCCTCGGTCACGGATGAGACAGCGTCATCGTCGCCGCAGGCATTCCCCCGGGTCAAGGCGGGCGATCAGGCCTCGATGCTTCCCCTCACCGCGACGTGGGTGAGCCCGCCCACCCAGATCTCACCGGCATCGGCCGAGATCGAGACGCGGCCGTCGCGGCCCATGGCCGTGCCCTGACGCGCCACGTACGGCGCCTCGATGCGGCCCGACTCGGTGAGCCACTGAGCGAGCGAGGCGTTGAGGGAGCCCGTGACGGGGTCCTCCCACACTGGCGCGTCGGCGTCGTAGACGAACGCGCGCACCTCGAGGGAGACACCCTCGGGCCCGCCGGCGCTGTGCGGCCCCGCGATGCCGTAGAAGCCGCGTTCGGGCCGCGGGGCGGCATCGGGAGTGCAGGACAGGACGCGGTCGGCGTCGGCCAGGAGCAGGCCAAGCCATCCGGGGCCGTTGTCGACCCAGGCTGCGGCGACCACCTCGTCGCTGCCGATGCGCAGGCGCTCGCACGCGGCGGCGAGCTCGGCCTCGGTGGGGGCGCCCTCGCGGACGCGCGGAGGGGCCGCGAACGCGAGCGTCTCCCCGTCCACGCGGACCGGGACCAGGCCCGCGCCGCACTGCTGGGTGACCAGTCCGGCCACACGCGGCTCGTTTCCCGCCTCGAGCCACGCGCGGGCGGTTCCGAGCGTCGGGTGACCGGCGAACGGCAGCTCCTCCGTGACGGTGAAGATCCGCGCGTGATAGTCCGCGCCCGGCGCATTGGGCGGCAGCACGAAGGTGGTCTCGGACAGGTTGGTCCACGTGGCGATGCGCTGCATCTCGGCGTCCGGCAGCCCCTCGGCGTCGAGGATGACGGCGACGGGGTTGCCCCGGTAGGGGCCGGAGCCGAAGACGTCCACCTGCAGGAAGGGTCGGGTGCGCATGGCCGTCAGCGTAGGCCGGCTCGGCGGTGCCACGCGGGGTGGAACTGGTGCCGAAAACGCCGCGGGGGCGCGCCGGCGAGTGCCGGCGCGCCCCCGTGGGGATCGACTTAGTTGGCCGCGAGGACGTCGACCGTGAACACCAGGGTCGAGCCGCCGGGGATGGGGCCCATGGTCTGGAAGCCGTAGCCCGACTCCGGCGGCACCACGAGCAGCAGCTTGGAGCCCACGGGCTGGCCGACGATGCCGTCGACCCAGCCGTCGATGAGCGCGCCGTACGCGATAGGGAACGAGATGGCCTCGCCGCGGTCCCACGACGAGTCGAACTTGGCACCGTCCCACAGCCAGCCGCTGTAGTGCACCGAGATGTGCTGGCCCTCCTTGACGGGCTCGCCTGCGCCCTTCTCGTGAACCTCGACCACGAGCTCGTCGGGCTTGACGGCGTCGGTGAAGTCGATGCTGGGCGCGCCGGCGGCGTCGCGGGTGATGACGGGCAGGGTCATGGTCGCTCCTTGGGGTGGGTGGATTGCCGCCCAGCCTAGTGCGCGCCGGTCAGGCCATACCCTTCGCGAGCTCGAGCACCGCGGCCTCGAAGGCGTCGAGAGCGAGCGCGACGTCGTCCGCCCTCACGTCCTCGTCCCGGTGATGCGAGATGCCGTCCTTGCAGCGGATGAACAACATGGCGTAGTCGCACAGGTCGGCGATCGCCATCGCGTCGTGGCCCGCCTTCGACAGCAGCGTCATCGGCTGGCTGTCGCCGGTGGCGGCGATGCCCGCCTCGATCGCTGCCGCCAGGCGGGCGCCCACGACGGTGGCCTTGGCCTGGTGCTTCTCGTCGATGAGGAAGTCGAGGCGTCGTTCGGCGGCCGACTTCAGCGCCTTCTCCTCGATGTCGAGCCACACGCGGTCGCGCAGCGCATCGGTCTCGGCGCGCAGGTCGAGGGTGAACTCGGCGCGGCCGGGGATGACGTTCTGGGCGCCGGGGTAGGCCTGCATGCGGCCCACGGTGCCGACGGCGCCCGCGTCGCGAGCGAGCGATTCCACCGCCACGGCGACCTCGGCCGCCCCCAGCAGCGCGTCGCGCCTGCGCCCGTACGGCACTCCCCCGGCGTGACCGGCCTCGCCCACCATGGTGAGCTCGAAGCGCCGCGCGCCCATGATGCCGCTCACGACGCCGAGCGCCTTGTCGGCGTCCTGAAGCAGCGGCCCCTGTTCGATGTGTGCCTCGAGGTAGCCGATGACGTCGCGTGGATCCAGCGCCGCCTCGCCCACGCGCGCGGGGTCGAGCCCGAAGGCCACGAAGGCGTCGCGCAGCGTCACCCCCTGCGGGTCCCGCAGGTCCCACCACGACTCGTCCCAGGTGCCGGCGACGGCACACGAACCCAAAAGGGTGCGGCCGAACCGCGTCCCTTCCTCGTCCGCGAACCCCAGGACGTCGATCGCGAACGGGAGGCGCTCGCCTCGCTCGGCGAGGCGGCCCACGACGGCGATGGCCATGAGCGTGCCGAGGATGCCGTCGTAGCGTCCCGCCCCTGGCACGGTGTCGAGGTGCGAGCCGAGAAGCAGGACGGGAGCATCGGCCGTGAGCCCCGCGTAGCTTCCGCGCTGATTACCGGCGGCGTCCTGCCACGGGATGAGGCCCGCCTGCGCCATCCACTCGCCCACCGTCCAGTTGGTGCGCGCGTGTTCGGGGGTCAGGTAGGAGCGTTCGATGCCGTCGTTGGCCGCCGTGTGCGTCGCGAGCACGTCGCAGCGCGCCAGTACCTCCGCGGCGGAGTTCGCGGCGGGCTCGGCCGGCTCAGCCACCTTGGCGGTCGGCGCCGAGGACCGGCTCATCCACACCCGCTTCACAGCGCCGCCTCGTAGACCTCGTACGCCACGTCGACGCCGCCGCCGGCGGGCGCGCGGTGTCCCGCCCTGCGCAGCACCGCCTCGAGCGCCGCAAGGGTGGTGAGCACGGCATCGGCCCTCGCGTTGTGGCCCATCGTGCCGATGCGCCAAATCTTCCCGTGCAGCGGGCCAAAGCTGGTGCCGATCTCGATGCCGAAATCCTCAAGCATCGCGCCGCGCACGGCGTCGCCGTTCACGCCCTCGGGGATCGTCACGCCCACCACGTTCGCCATCTTGTACGCGAGGTGGCCGAACGGGGCCAGGCCCAGGGCCTGTGCGCCGGCGAGCATGGCCCGCCCGTGCAGCTCGTGACGCCTCCACGACGCGTCGAGTCCCTCCTCCAGGAGAATCCGGGCGCACTCGCGCGCGCCGTAGAGCATGGTCGTCGCCTCGGTGTGGTGGTTCAGCCGACGCTCGGACCAGTACTCGAAGATCTGGCCCATATCCAGGTAGTTGGAGCGGATGGGGGCGTCCAGCACGGGGTCGTCGGCGTCGCGGATTCCCTCCTCGACCGAGGTGCGGCCGCGGATCACCTCGGCGGCGCGCGCGGAGAACGTCACGGGCGCGGAGCCGGATGGTCCCCCGAGGCACTTCTGCAGTCCGGCGGTGGCGGCGTCGATTCCCCACTCGTCGACCCTGAACTCGTTGCCGCCGAGCGTCGCGGTCGCATCCACGTACAGCAGCGCCCCGTGGCGCTCGCACAGCTCCCCGAGCCCCTCGAGCGGCTGCGCGACGGTCGTGGACGTGTCGCCGTGCACCACCGCGAGGACCTTGGGCTGCACCTCGATCAGCGCAGCCTCGATCGCGTCCTCGGTGAACACCTCGCCCCACTCGGTCTCGATCGTGTGGACCTCGGCCCCCACGCGCCGCGAGATCTCGGCAAGCAGATGCCCGAAGCGGCCGAAGATGGGCACGAGCACCCTGTCGCCGGGCTCGAGGAGCGACACGAGGGCCGCCTCGATGCCGGCGCGCGAGGTGCCGTCGACGAGCATCGTCTGCCGGTTCTCTGTGATGAATACCTGGCGGTACAGGTCCATGACCTCGTTCATCGCGTGCGTCATCGCGGGGTCGTACTGGCCGACGAGCTGCGCGCTCATGGCGCGCAAGACGCGCGGATCCGCGTTGATGGGGCCGGGCCCCATCAGGAGGCGGGGCGGCATGTTCACGGGACCGGGGAAGCTCACGCGGTCATTGTGGCGCGAACCTGTTACGCGAGCATGTCGAATGCGTGGCGGAGTGTCGTCGCCTCGGCCGCGTACCAGCCTGGACGCGGCCGACGCGGTGTGGCTACGATGCAAGGGCCAACGCGGGGAGCTCGGGACAGCCGAGCTGAGAGGACGGCCGTACCCGCGCCGTCGACCCGAGAACTTGACCTGGGTAATGCCAGCGTAAGGACGTGCCAGACGGCGCGGGCGTGGGCACGGCGGGGTCCCTGAGGTGACCGCGTCCGTCCGCACACCCCGTGTCCCCTGGCGACGGCGTGCTGCGTCGCGTGTTCCTCGGGTCACGACACCTAGGAGACACCCGTGATCGCCGAGATCCAGGTCCTGCCCCGTCCCATCGGCACCGCCGAGGACCGTTACGCCCACGTCGACGCCGCCATCGCCGTCATCTCCACTTCCGGCCTTGCCTACGAGGTGGGAGCGATGGGCACCACCATCGAGGGCGCTCCCGACCGCATCTGGCCGCTGCTGCGCGAGATCCACGAGGCGACCCTCGCCGCGGGCGCCGAGGGCTGCATGTCCATGATCAAGGTCTCCGGCGCCGCTGGCGACGACGGCCCGTCGGTGCAGGACCTCGTGGGCAAGCACCGCCAGTGACGGCCGATGCCACGGTCGCCGTCCGTGCGCGCGGCACCTCGCGCGGGCGGGCGGCGGCCATCGGCGCTGCCACCGTCGTGGTGCTTCTCGCGTTGTGGGAGGCGGCGGTGAGGCTCGGCGGGCTGCCGCCGTTCATCCTCCCCGCACCGTCCGCGGTGGCCGCGGCGGCCGTCGAGCAGGCTCCCCAGCTGGGCGAGCACGTCGCCACCACGCTGACGGAGGCGGCGCTCGGCCTCGCCGTGGGGTCGCTCGTCGGGTGGCTCCTCGCCGTCCTGACCGCGACGGTGCCGACCGCCGGCCACGTGACCCAGCCGGTGGTGCTGCTCAGCCAGACCGTACCGACCGTGGTGCTCGCTCCCCTGCTGATCCTGTGGGCGGGGTTCGGGCTCACCTCCAAGGTCATCGTCGTCGCCCTCACGGTCTTCTTCCCCGTCCTCATCGCGGCCGCGAGCGCCATCCGCGACGTGGACGCCGAGCACGCCGACATGGTCGCCGGGCTCGGCGGCGGGCGTCGCCACCAGCTGTGGCTGGTGCGACTTCCCGCGTCAGTGCCGGGCGCGCTGTCCGGCCTGCGCATCGCGGCCACCTACGCCGTAGGCGCCGCCGTAGTGTCCGAATACCTCGCCGGTCAGTCCGGCATCGGCGTCTTCATCCAACGCTCCCGCAAGGCCTACGCGGTGGACCAGATCTTCGTCGGCATCGCGCTCATCGCGCTGCTGTCGGGGTTGTTTGTCCTCGGGATCGTCGCCCTGCGCCGCGCCCTCACCCCCTGGCAGCCCCCGGCTGCCCGTCTATGACAAGGAAACCCCTATGACTCCCCTCCACCGCATCGTCCCCCTCGCCGCCGCGGCAACCCTGCTCGCCGGCTGCTCGGGGGCATCGGCCGACGACACCTCCTCCGCGGCCCAGGCCGCCGCCGTCGAGCCCACCGAGGTCACGGTGGTGCTCGACTGGACTCCCAACACCAACCACTCCGGGCTCTACCTGGCGCTCGCCAATGGCTGGTACGAGGACGCCGGCCTCGACGTCACCGTCCTAGAGCCGGGCGAGACCTCCGGCTCGCAGCTCGTCGCGAGCGGCCAGGCCGACTTCACCTACACGGTCGCCGAGGGCCTCCTTCCCGCTCGCGCCGCGGGGGCGGACCTCGTCTCGGTCGCGACCGTCATCGAGCACAACACCTCGTCGCTGCTGTCGCTCTCCGAGGACGGCATCGAGCGCCCCCGCGACCTCGAGGGCAAGCGCTACGGCTCCTACGAGTCCGACCTCGAGAAGGCGATCATCTCGAGCCTCGTCGCGTGCGACGGAGGCGACCCCAGCAAGGTCGAGTTCACGCCGCTCGTGAGCGACGACTTCCGCATCGGCCTCACCGAGGATCAGTTCGACGCCGCCTGGGTGTTCGACGCCTGGGACACCGTCCGCCTGGGAGAGGTCGACGGGCTCGACGTGAACACGCTCGCCTTCCGCGACTACTTCGAGTGCATCCCCGACTGGTACACGCCGCTCATCGCGACCAGCGCCGCCACCATCGAGTCCGACCCGGCGACCGTGCGCGCCTTCGTCGAGACCACGGCACGCGGCTACGAGGCCGCGATGGAGGACCCGCAGGCCGCGGCCGACGCCCTCATGGACGCCGCTCCCGAGCTCGACCGCGAGCTCGTGGAGGCGAGCGCTGCGTGGCTCGCCGACCAGTACGCGTCCTCGCCGTCGACGTGGGGCGTGCAGTCCGGCGACACCTGGAGCGAGTTCTCGACCTGGCTCGCGGACGGCGGCATGCTCGACGGCGACCCGGGCGTGGACGAGGCCTGGACCAACGAGTTCCTGCCCGGTGACGCGTGAGCCTCGTCTTTCGTGAGGCCGATGCCGCGGCCGGGCGGGGCGGCGACGCCTCCCCGGCCGCAGGGCCGGCGCCGGTCCTCTCGGTCAGCGAGCTGTCCGTCGTCTTCCCTCCCCGTCGCCGGGGTGACGCTGCCGTGGCGGTGCTCGACGGCGTGAGTCTTGCGGTGGTCGAGGGCGAGTTCGTCGCCGTCCTGGGCCCCTCGGGCTGCGGCAAGTCGACAATGCTGCGCGTGGCGGGCGGCCTGCTCGCGGCCGATGCCGTGGTCACCGGCACCGTGACGGTGCCGCGCGACGCGGCCGGTCGGCGAGCCACGGCGTGGATGCCGCAGCGCGACGGGCTGCTGCCGTGGCGACGCGCGCTGGCGAACGCGATGGTGGGGGCGATCGCCGCGGGGGTGCCGCGGGAGCGGGCCGAGCCGCGGGCGCTGGAACTGTTCGAGGAGTTCGGGCTCGCGGGGTTCGAGCGCGCCTGGCCCCACGAGCTGTCCGGCGGGATGCGCCAGCGCCTCGCGCTGCTGCGCACGTGCCTCGCCGAGAAGCCGGTGCTGTTGCTCGACGAGCCGTTCGGCGCTCTCGACCCCGTCACGAGGCGGCGGATGAACGCGTGGCTCGCGGGTGTGGGGCTCGCCCAGCGGGCCGGCTCCGCGGTGGTGCTCGTGACCCACGACATCGACGAGGCGATCACGCTCGCCGACCGCGTGGTGGTGCTCTCCGAGCGGCCAGGGCGCGTGGTCCTCGAGGCCCGCGCGGCGGACGGCTACGACAGGGAGGCGATCCTCGCGGCGCTGGATGCAGGCGGCCCGCCCATGTCACCGGCGGGCCGTAGCCTGACGGCATGACAGCACCCGCGGCGCCCCGAACCGTCGACGTGGCGCTCGGGGTCCTCCAGCGCGCCGACGAGTACGACCTCGACGAGGGGCCGCGCTGGGAGGACCTCGACCTCTCGCGGTTGTCGTTTGAGGGCAGGGACCTCACCGCGTCCGCATTCAGCGGCTGCGACCTGACGGGCGTGGACCTCGACGGCGTCCCGGCCCGGCGGCTCGACGTCACCGAGTGCGTCATCGAGGCGGTCTCCCCCGCCATGCTCGACGCGCCGGATTCACGGTGGGTGCGCAGCGCCGTGACGAGGTCGCGGATCGGCGCCGCGACGCTGCACGGGAGTACCTGGGATCAGGTCACCGTGATCGGCTGCAAGGTGGGCTTTCTCAACCTGCGCGGCGCACGGCTCACCGATGTGCGGTTCGTCGACTGCGTGCTCGACGACCTGGACCTCATGGGCGCCGCGCTCGAGCGCGTGGCCTTCGAGGGCTGCACCACCCGTATGCTCACCGCGCACAACTCGCGCCTCACCGACGTCGACCTGCGGGGCCTGGAATTCCACGGGATCGACGCGGCAGCGGGGCTCGCGGGGGCGACGATCACCGAGCAGCAACTCACCGACCTCGCTCCGCTGCTCGCAGCGGAGGCAGGCGTCGAGGTCGCCTCGGACTAGTCCCGGGGCCCGTCGAGCGCGTCGACGAGCCGGGCGATCTCGCGGCGGTCGCCGTCGTCGAGACCGTGGAGCGGGCGCGGCAGGCAGTCGGGGGCGGCGAGCCCCAGGTGCTCGGCGATCGCGGCCGAGGTGCGCATCCCCGTATGCGTGCCGTTGAGCCTCCACAGCGGGGCGAGTGCTGCCGACGCCTCCGTCGCCTCCTCTGCGTCGCCGTGATGTGCCGTGGCCGCGAGGCCGAGCGCGACGCGCGGGAGGATTCCCGCAAGGACGGAGTGCCACACGTCGTAACCCGCGAGCATGGCGGCCGCCGCGGAGGCGTCTCCCGAGAACCCGACGGCGACACTCGCGGGGACGAGCTCCCTGAGCTCGGCGAGCCGCCGCGCCGCCACCGCCGGGTCGTCGGCGACCCCCGGGCTCTTGATGCCGGCCACACCAGGAAGCGCCGCGACCGAGGCGAGCAACTCGTCCTCGAAGCCGAACCCGGTGGTGCGGGGGTTGTCGTACACGATGAGCGGCAGGCCACTCGCGCCGGTCACGTCCTCGTAGAGGCCTCGGACCTCGTCCCGGGTGAGCGGCTGATAGGACACCGGCGCCAGCAGCCCGGCCGCGGCGCCGGCCTTGTCGGCGTCGGCCGCGAGCGCCGCGACATCGCGCGTGGCCGGCGACCCGAGCCCCACGTACACGGGCACGTCCCCGGCGGCGTCGAGGGCGATCCGCAGCAGGCGCATGCGCTCGGGCAGCCCCAGATAGGCATAGCCGCCCGTCGAGCCGAGCACCGTGATGCCGTCGACGCCGGACGCGGCGGCGCGCTCGACCAGCGCGACGAACGCCGCCTCGTCGACGGCGCCCGCGCGGAACGGGGTCAGGGGGTACGCGATGACGGCGGTCACGAGCTAGCCCTTGAGCGCCGCAAGCCAGGCGATCGCGGTCTCGATGAGCGCGAGGTCGGAGCCGCGCGGGCCCACCAGGCACAGGCCCACTGGACCCTCGTCAAGCTCCACGAGCGGCACCGACAGCGCCGGGCGGCCCGTGATGCCCGCGATGGCCGTCATGCCGAGCGTCGCCTCGCGCACCGCCTGCAGGCGCTCGGGGCTCGCGTCGAGCGCGGGCGCCACCGACGATGCGGAGGGAAGCAGCAGGATGTCGTCGCCCAGCGCACGGTCGAGCGCCTCGCGCGCCTCGGCCTTCGCCTCGAGCGCGCCGGCCTCCTCCTCGGCCGTCACGCCGGCCGCCCACGCGAAACGGTCGGCGACATCGACCGCGAGCGCGCCGGGATGCGCGTCGATCCACGCCTGCCACGAGCGGGCAGCCTCGGCCGACTGGGTGTAGCGGAAGATCCTGAACAGGTCCTCGGGCGCGGGAGTGTTGACCGGCTCGAGGGAACTGAAGACGTCCGCGGCGCTCAGCGCGTCGATGGCGTCGCCGAGCGCAAGCGCCACCTCGTCGTCGGCCGCGAGGAACACCGGCCCCGACACCACCGCGGCGTCTCGCGCGACGTCGCGCTGGGTGGCCGGGTCGAGCGACGCGCGCGCCGCCTCCAGCAGCGTCTCGCCGTCGCGGGCCAGCCAGCCGGCGGTGTCATACGAGGGAGCGAGCGGCAGGGCTCCGCGCAGCGAGACGAGCCCGTGGGTGGGACGCAGCCCCCACAGCCCCTGGTAGGACGCCGGCACGCGAATGGAGCCGGCGGTGTCGGTGCCGAGGCCGATGCTCGCCTGGCCCTGCGCCACCGCGCTGGCCGGCCCGGAGGAGGAACCACCTGGCACGGCGCCAGGCGCCGCCACGTTCGGCGGGGTGCCGTAGGCGGCGTTGATGCCGGCGATCGAATACGCGAACTGATCGGTCTGGGCGATGCCCGTGACCGAAGCGCCCGCGCGCGTGAGGGCGGCCACCGCATCGGCCGACTCCTCCTCCACGTCGGACTCGGCGAGGTACGCGGGCACGCCGCCACCCACGGCCTGGCCCACGACGGCGAAGACATCCTTCACCGCGACGGTGTGGCCAGCGAGCGGTCCTGACCGGGCGCCCGGCGCGAGCGGGTTGCCCAGCGTGCGCCACACGCGCGTGTCGAAGGCGGCGGCGGGCGCCGCGACCTGGGCGGCGTGGATGACCCAGCCGCCGGGGGTTGCCCCCTCGCCCTCGGTCGGCCCCGTGCGGCGCCACAGCTGCGTCACGATGCCGCGTCCGCCGCGATCGGGAGCGTTGACGGTGGTGACCCAGGCATCGGCCTCGGTGATCATGCGCACGTGCGCGTCGGTGACCTCGCGCCGCCCGGCGCCGCCGCGGCGTCCGCGGAAGCGATCGATCTGCTCGCGTCCCACCAGGAGTCCGCCGGCGTCGCCTCGCAGCGCGTCGGGGCCGTCCACAAAGAATCGCCCCAGCACGTCGAGGTCGTCCTGCGCGAGGGCCGCCTCGTACAGGCTGAGCGCGCTCATCAGGTCCTCGGGAGCCTCCTGGCCGGCCGGCACGTGAACGCGCGTCATGCCTGGTGAGCCTGGAAGTCGGACTTGCGGATCATGGCGTGCACTCCTTGGACGAGGTCGACCACCTGCGAGATGCGGAAGTCGGTAGCGGCGGACAGATAAGCGTAGGCCAGGTGCGGCTCCATCCCGTGCCTGGCCCCCAGGATGGCGATCGCCTGGCGCACGCACGCGCGCATGGCCTCGTCGAGGTCGGCGTCCATTCCCGTCGGAATGAGGAACTCGGCGGTCTCCCCCAGCGGGCCCGCGAGCTCGCCGAAGGCGCGCAGGGCCTGGCGCTCCCCGACGAGCTCGAGCGTGACGGTGGCGCGCAGCGAGGCCTCGAGCGCCGTCAGCGCCACCTCGCCGTCGCCCTGGGCGAAGTGCGGATCTCCCGCGTAGAAGAGCGCCCCCGCGACCTGCACCGGGAGGTAGACGGTGGACCCGACCGTCAGCTCCTTGACGTCGATGTTGCCGCCGTGGGGCCCCGGCGGGACGGAGTGGGCGCGCTCGCTCGTCGCCGTCGCGACACCCATGATGCCCAAGAAGGGGGCGAGCGGGAAGCCGGCCACCGCGCGGCCGCCGTCGCGGCCGGGAAGCCAGCCGCGCCAGGTGCCGTGAGCATCGGCCGCAATGGGGGTGAACACCGAGACGTTGGCGGCGCCCGACGGCATCTCGCCCGGCAGCGCGCCGCGCCCGTGGCGGTTGGAGATCACGCCGTACGGGACCCGCGGCGTGAGGTCCTCGATGGTGACGGCGAGCAGGTCGCCCGGGCGCGCGCCGTTGACGGCGATGGGGCCGGTGACGACGTGCGGCCCGTCGTGGTCGGGATCGCGGGTGGCCGATGCGGCGATCTCGCGCGCCTCGTCCAACACCTCGTGCGCGGGGACGCCGTGGGAGGCGAAGAACGCCTCCGGGTCCGAGCCCTGGTCGGGCAGCAGCCCCTCGTGGGACAGGGTGTCGATCGTCACAGTCGCGCCAGGCTCGACGGTGAGGACGGGGGCATCGGCCGCGCACGGAAGGCGACCCCACGTGACGGTGCCTGCCGTGACCGGGACGTAGGGAGCATCGGCCCCCTGCTCGCCCCTGCGCAGGACGCCTGCGTAGTCGCCCACGTGTCCCCTTCCCCTGACACCCCAGGTGGGTGCCCTAGTCTGGTCCGAGACTACCGGCGGTCCTCGGCTGGCTGGCCGGGAGCACGCGGCCGCAACCTGGAGGAATCATGAGCGAGCGATTGCGCCGCGACCCCGCCAAGACCCACCTGGGGCTGATGCTCGCCCTCACGTTCTCGACGGGCATCATCGACGCCGTCGGCTACCTGGGGCTCGACCGCGTCTTCACCGGCAACATGACCGGCAACGTCGTCATCCTCGGCATGGGCCTCACCGGCGTGGACGACCTGCCCGTGGTGGGCCCGATCATCGCCCTCGTGGCGTTCATGTGCGGCGCCGCCGTGGGTGGTCGCACCCTGCGCACCTTCGACGCTGGCTGGTCGCACAAGACCACCGTGCTGTTCTCCGTGGTGGCTGCCGTCCTCATCGCCGCGGCAGTGGTGGTGCTCGTGGACTCCCACCCCGCCGAGCCGCTCGCGCTGGCCGTGACCGCCGCGCTCGGCCTCGCGATGGGCCTGCAGGCATCGGTCGCGCGCCACATCGCCGTCAAGGACGTGACGACCGTCGTGGTGACCTCGACGATCACGGGGCTCGCGGCCGACTCCGCGGCCGGCGGCGAGGGACTGAACTTCTGGAAGCGCCGCATGGGCGCGGTCCTGCTCATCGGCGCGGGGGCGTGCACCGGCGCTCTGCTGCTGCAGTGGCACATCGGTGCCGGCATGCTGCTGAGCGCGGCGATCACCGTCGTGGTCGTGCTGCTCGGCCACCGGTCGCGTCCGGTCGTCGCCGACGCCTGAGCCGGCACACTCCTGTAACGACGAAGCGGGGCCTTCGCAGTCGACGTCAATCGACCGCGAAGGCCCCGTTTCCGTGTGGCGACCGCCGTGTCTCTACCGCCACGATGCGCGGGCGGCGGGGTCGGGGCGCGGGATGCCGTGCGTTAGACCGCCGACCAGCCTCCGTCGGAGGGCAGGATCACGCCGTTGAGGTTGTGGCCGTCGTCCGAGAGCAGGAACGAGATCGACGCCGCGAGCGACTCCGGGCCCACGGGCGTGGGGAGCACGGCCATCGCCGTCTGGATCCGCTTGGCCGCCATGGGCGAGTCGAAGGACGCGCCGATGCCCGTGATGACCGGGCCGGGGGCCACGGCATTCACGCGGATGCCCTGGGGTCCGTACATGAACGCGCTGGACTTGGTGATGCCCACCACCGCGTGCTTCGAGGCGGTGTACGCCAGGCCAGCCGCCGAGCCACGCAGGCCGGCCTCCGAGGTGATGTTGACGATCGAGCCGGCGTGGCGCTCGAGCATGAAGGGGATGACGGCGCGCGAGAGCTTGAACAGGCCGGTCGTGTTGACCGCGATGACCTTGTCCCACATCTCGTCGGTGACCTCGTGCAGCGGGGTCATGTTGTCCATGATTCCCGCGATGTTGGCCAGGCCGTCGATGACGTCACCCGCGGCGGCGACGACAGCGTCGACGTCCTCCTGCTTGGTGATGTTCGCGACCACCTTCACGATGTCGAGGCCGGGGTGCTCGGCGATGAACTCGTCGAGGCCCGCCTCGTTGAGGTCGACGGCGATGACGCGGCCGCCCTCGCGGGCCACGCGTGACGCCGTCGCACGGCCGATGCCCGAGCCGGCTCCCGTGATGATCAGGGTCTTGCCGACGAAGCGACCATCCGTCACCTTCTCCTCGAACTCGGGAAGGTCGAATGCCTCGTCCTCGGGCTGCTCCTCCGCGGCGGGGGCCGCTGCTGCGGGCTCCTCGCCCGCGGTGGCGGGGTCGTAGGCCTCGGCCATCGCCACCAGCTCGGCGATCTTCTCCTCCGAGAACTGGCCCTTGCTCATGGGGATGAGCCGCTTCATCGCGAAGCCCTGCACGGGCTTCAGCTGCGAGGCGTCCTGGCCGGCCTCCGCGAGCATCTTGCGGAGGATAGGGCCGCCCTGGGGGTGGGCAAGCCAGTCCTTGATCTTGGTGTCGCCGCTGAGGCCGGTCGAGCCCGCGCCAGCGGTGGTGGCGGCCGATGCCTCGGGCGCCTTGTCCTTCTTGCCAAACATGTCTGTCTCCTTGGGGGTTACTTGGCGGCTGCCCGCGACGCGGCATGCTTGCCGGCGCGGTAGCCGAAGACGAGGGCGGGGCCCAGCGTGGCGCCGGCCCCCGGGTAGGTGCGGCCGGCGACCGCCGCGGAGCAGTTGCCCGCGGCATACAGGCCCTCGATGACCGAGCCGTCGGTGTGGAGCACGCGCGAGTGCTCGTCCGTGAGCAGCCCGCCCTTGGTGCCGAGGTCGCCGAGCACGATCTTGATCGCCGTGAACGGGCCGTGCGCGATCTCGCCGAGGTTGGGGTTGGGCTTGTGACCGGGGTCGCCGTAGTAGTTGTCGTAGGCGTCGTGACCGCGGTTGAAGTCCTCGTCCTTGCCGGCGCGCGCGAAGCCGTTGAAGCGCTGGATGGTCGCCTTGAAGGTCTCCTTGTCGACGCCCATCTTCTCGGCGAGCTCCTCGAGGGTGTCGGCCCTGACCGCGACGCCCTCCTCGAAGAGCGTCTTCTTGCCAGCGAGGAACGCGTTGTTGAGGTACTTGCGGCCGAACCGCACGTCGGTGACCATCCACGAGTGGTTGGTGCGCTCCAGCCCGTGCTCGAGCATCGCGTGACCGAAGTCCACGTAGGAGGTGGACTCGTCCACATAGCGGTTGCCCTCCTGGTCCACCACCATGGTGTGCGGCATGGAGCGCTCGGAAACCATGAAGATGGCGCCGGTCTTCGACGTGGGAGCGACCGAGGGGCCCCACCACGCGTCGTCCATGAGCGCGACGTCGGCGCCGTGGCGCTGCCCGATCTCGATGGCGCTGCCGGTGTTGTACGGGTTGCCGGACGAGTACTCGGCGTCGATGCCCTGGTAGGTCGAGCGCCACTCGAGGTTGTGGTCGAAGCCGCCGGCGCCCAGGTGGACGCCGCGGCGGGTGCGGATGCGGCGTTCTTCCTCCGGTCCCGTCACGACGGCCCCCACGCAGACGCCGTCCTCGATGACGAGGTCGGTGACGGGTGTGTTCAGGCGCACCTCGGTGCCCTGCTCGAACTTGGCGATCCACATGAGGCGCGAGGACAGGGACGCGCCCAGGCCGGTGAGGCGGCGGCCGGTGACGGCGCCGCCGAGCGCGCGGAACACCATGCGCGCGCCGCCCACGAAGCCCGAGGGAGTGGACCAGGCGCGGGCCAGCAGATACGTGTCACCCGCGAACAGCGGCAGGCCGGGCGGCATCGCGAAGCGCGCGTGCTGCCACCAGTCGCCGAACTTCTTGGCATCGAACGGGGCGGGCTCGACGGTGCGGCCGCCCTCCTTGCCGCCCGGCAGCGTCGGGTAGTAGTCGGGGTACGTCTTGGCGGTCTTCCACACCATGCCGTGGCGCTCGAGCCACGAGTGGACCACGGGAGCGGTGCGCACGAAGGCCTGGCGGCGCTCGAGCGAGGAGGCCGGCCCCACCTCCTCGGGGGTGCCCACGCACGCGTCGAGGTAGGTCAGCACATCCTGCTCGGAGTCGTCGACCCCGATCTCCTTCATGCCGGGGTGGGTGGGCAGCCAGCAGCCGCCGCCGCTCATGCCCGTGGAGCCGCCCCACTTGTCGGATCCCTCGACGACGAGGACCTCGAGGCCCTCATCCCTTGCTGCGATCGCGGCGCTCATCGCTGCCGCGCCGGTACCGGCGACGAGAAGGTCGACTTCCTCGTCCCACTTCTGCTGTGCCATGCCTGTGCCTCTCTGTTGCACGTCCTACCGGACAACTCTGTCCGGTGTCTAGTCTAGGCACATGACCAACGTCCCGGGACCACGCGGCGGCGTGGCGGCGGGGCGCGTCAACCGCGCCGCGCTGATCGCCGCGGCGCGCATCGAATTCGAGGAACGCGGCATCGACGCGCCGCTGTCCGCGATCGCCAAGCGCGCTGGCGTGGGGCAGGGAAGCCTGTACCGCCACTTCCCCGACAGGGTCGCGCTCGCCGTCGCCGCCTTCGAGGAGAACATCGAGGAGATCGAGGCCCTGGGCGCCTCGGGCGCGCCGTCGCTGCGGGCGGTCACCGACCTCGTCACCCACCAGGTCGAGGGCGCCACCGCCCTCATCCAACTCATCGCCACGGAGAGGGCCGATGCGCGGGTGGAGCACATTGCGGACCGCCTGCGGGCGGTGGTCGCCGCCGCGTGGGAGGCCTCCGACGCTGAGGCTCCCGACGGCGTGACGGCCGACGATGTGATGCTCGCCATCAGCATGGTGGCGACCGCCGTCAGCCTCTCCCCCTCCGCGGACCGGCACCGCATCGCCGAGCGTGCCTGGAGCCTGCTCGGCCCCGGCATCGGCCAGGCGGCCCCCGTCGCGGCGCGCGGCGGCGAGGCTTAGGCGGACTCGCGCTCCACGAGGCGCGTGGGAAGCACCGTGGTGCGCTGGCGGTCGGTGTTCCCGGCCAGCACCTCCAGCAGGATGTCGGCCATCTCACGCCCCATCTCGACGGAGGGCTGGCGCACCGTCGTGAGCGGCACCTCGCACGACTGCGCGGCGGGGCTGTCGTCGTACCCCACGATTGCGATGTCACCCGGGATCGAGAAGCCACGGTCGATGAGCACGGGCATGGCGCCGCTCGTCATGAGGTCCGAGGCGATGAAGACGCCGTCCACCTCGGGGTAGATCTCGACGAGCTCGCGTGCGGCACGCGCGCCGCCGATCACGGAGTAGTCGCCGTCGATGACCGGTCCGGGGGTGAGCCCGGCCGTCTCGAGCGTCGACCGCCACCCCTCGACGCGGTCGAGGGCGCTCTGCATCGACAGCGGGCCGGAGATGGTGGCGATGTTGCGGCAGCCGCGGTCCACGAGGCGCTGGGTGGCTGTCACCGCGCCGTCGACGTTGTCGACGTCGACGACCCAGCAGTCGACTCCCGAGAGCCCGGAGCGACCGCCGAAGACCATCGGCAGCATCTGGCCGATCTGAGTCAGGGACGTGTCCGACGTGTGATGAGAGACCACCACCACTCCGTCGACGGCGCCGCCGGCGAGGTAGCGCAGCATCTTTCCCTGCGGGGCATGGTCGGCGATCATGAGCGTCAGGACGTAGTCCGACTGCTCCAGTCGGTCATTGATGCCCGCGACGATGGAGGCGAAGTACACGTCGCCGAAGAAGCGCGTGGTGTCCTCGGGAACCACCAGCGCGATGGCATGGCTCTGCTGGCTCGCGAGCGAGCGCGCGGCGCGGTTGGGCACGTAGCCGAGCTCCGCGATCGCCTTGCGCACTGCCGCGGCCGAGTCGGGGTGCACCTTGGGCGAGCCGTTCACCACGCGGGAGACGGTGGCGCGGGAGACCCCCGCCAGCGCCGCGACCGCCTCGAGGGTGGGCGCGACGTGGCGCGTGTAGGTTCGCTCGGGGGCTCCCGGCGAGCGGGGGGCGGCTGAGGTGCCGCCCCCTCGCTCGCCGTTGAGCGCGCGGACGCCGGGTGCCTGTGTCATGGGTTAACCCTTGACGGCTCCCGCCATGATGCCCGAGACCAGCTGGCGACCCGTGAAGACGAACAGGATCAGCAGCGGCACGGTGGCGAGCAGCACGCCCGCCAGCACCAGCGAGTAGTCGACGAAGTAGCTGGCCTGCAGCACGGACAGCGCCACCGGCAGCGTGGGGTTGGACTGGTCCAGCACGATGAACGGCCAGAAGAAGTTGTTCCACGACTGCACGAACGTGAACAGGAACAGCATCGCGGCGGCCGGGCGCACGGCCGGGACGGCCACGTGCCAGAACGTGCGGATCATGTTGCAGCCGTCCACGCGGGCGGCCTCGATGAGCTCGGTGGGAAGCGACTGCTCCATGTACTGGGTCATCCAGAACACTCCGAACGCCGTCACCAGCGCGGGGATGATGACCGCCCACAGCGATCCCGTCCAGCCGTAGCGCGACATGATGATGTACAGCGGCACCACGCCCAGCTGGACAGGCACGGCCATCGTCGCGATGACGGCGATGAACAGGCCGCCGCTGCCCTTGAAGCGCAGCTTGGCGAACGCGTAGCCCGCGAGCGTGGAAAGCACCACGGTCGTGACAGACACCGTGGTGGAGACGATCAGGGAGTTGCCCAGCGCCTTCCAGAAGTTGACCGCGTCGGCGTTGATGACCGTCGAGGCGTTCTCGAAGAAGTTGCCCAGCGGGATCCACGACATGTTGGGGTCGCGAACCGTGGTCGAGTCGCCCGAACCGATGAGGAACGACCAGTAGAAGGGGAACAGCGAGGCGATCAGCACCGCGGCGAGGGCGCCGTAGACGAAGATCCCGGGTCGATTGAGGTTGACCATTCCCTTGCGCTTGATCGCCATCACTTGCTCCCGGACGTGTCGGAGGAGATGAGTCGTCGCGTGAGCCAGAAGTTCAGCAGGCCGAACGCGAGGATGATCAGGAACAGCAGCCACGCGATTGCCGCGGCTCGGCCGAAGTTCAACTGACCCCATCCCGTGTTGTACATGTACATCGTGATCGTGAGCCACTGCTTGTCGGGGCCACCGGTACCGGTGGTGTCGAACATGCGCGGCTCATCGAAGATCTGAAGTCCACCGATGGTCGACGTGATGATCACGAAGATGGCGGTGGGGCGAATCTGCGGCAGCGTCACCGAGAAGAACCGGCGCGCCTTGCCAGCGCCGTCGATCGCGGCGGCCTCGTACAGCTCGCGCGGGATCGCCTGCATGGCGGCCAGCAGGATCAGGGCGTTGTATCCGATCCAGCGGAAGTTCACCATCGAGGCGATCGCGATGTGGCTGGGAATCACGTCAATGTGCCAGGCGATGGGCCCGATGCCGATGTAGCCGAGCCAGTGGTTGATCAGGCCATACGTGTCGCCAAAGAGCTGGGAGAAGATCAGCGCGACGGCGACCGGCATCATGACGTAGGGGACGAGGACGCCCATACGCCAGAAGGTGCGCGCGCGGAGGTTGTGGTCGAGCATCGCCGCGATGAACGTCGCGATGATGACCTGCGGGACCGACGACAGCAGGAAGATCGAGAAGGTGTTGCGCAGCGCGATCCAGAACTGGCGGTCATTCAGGACGTACTGGAAGTTGTCCCAGCCGAGGAACTCTCCGGTGTTGCGGATCGAGTCCCAGTCCATGAAGGAGATCACGGCGGTGTAGATGATCGGGAACAGGCCGGTGAGGCCGAACACGATGAAGAACGGTGCGATGTAGAGGTACGGGGACGCCTTCACATCCCAGCGCCCGAGCCTGTCGCGCCACGTGTACTGCGCGGGGCGAGGCTCAACTTCTGTCGTTGCCATGAGGTTCCTTTGGACGGTCGCGGCGAGTGGCTGAGGGGAGCGGGTCCGGGGCGCCCCTCCGTGAGGGACGCCCCGGACTGTCAAGCATCAGCTGGTTTAGCCGAGGCCCTGAATCTCGCTCGCGGCCTTGTCCCACGAGGTGGCGGCGTCATCCGTGCCACCCTCCACGCGGTTCAGAGCGTCCGTGATCGAGGTGTTGATCTGGAAGTAGTACTCACCCTTGAAGGCGGACGGCGCGACGGCCGCAGCGCGGTCGGCGAACAGCGTGCCGATCGGGGCGTCGTTGAAGAACTCGTTGGTGGCGTCGGCCACGGCGGGGTCCTCGTAGGCGGCCGGCTGGCTGGGGTAGGTGCCCGCGTTGGCGAACGCCTTGGCCTGCTGCTCGGGGGCAGTCAGCCACAGGGCCAGCTTCTTGGCCTCCTCGACGTTGGCGCCGCTCGAGGGAACGGTCAGCCACGAGCCACCCCAGTTGCCGCCACCGTTGGGGAACACGTTGGCGATGTTCCAGTCGGTGGTGTCGGGGGCGTTACCCGAGATGACGCCGAGCATCCACGGCGGGCACAGCATCGTCGCGTAGTCGCCGTTCGACATACCGGCGTACCAGTCGTCCGACCACTGGGTGTAGTGAGCGGACTGGTCGGGCGTGGCAGCGGTGAGCTGGTCGTAGGCGGCCTTCACGTCGGCGTTGTCGAGCGCGATGATGTCGCCCGAGTCGGCGTCCTCGTAGGCGGGGTCAAGCTGGTTGACCATGCCCTGCCAGATGCCGGCGGCCGAGTCGAAGAAGCCCTTACCGGTGGCGTCGGAGTACTCCTGGCCCACCTCGAAGAAGTTGGCCCAGTCGCCGTCGAGCAGCTCGGCGACACCCTCGGGGTCGCTCGGCAGCCCGGCCTCCTCGAACAGCGAGGAGCGGTAGCAGACGGCCTCGGGGCCGACGTCGGTGCCGGCGCCGATGAGGCGACCGTCAGCGTCGGTCGCGTCGGCGGTCTTGGACTCGAGCCAGCGGTCGGCCGTCTCATCCGAGGTGAGGTCCTCGAGGAGGTCCGAGTACTGCATGACCTCGGGCATCCAGTCGACCTCGATCATCTCGACGTCGGCGAGGCCACCGGGGCCCAGCTTGGTGAAGAAGTTCTCGCGAGCGTCGCCCGACTCGGCCTTGCGGTCGTAGGTGATGGTGACGTTCGGGTTGAGGTCCATGTACTCCTGAATCAGGTCGTACTGGTAGTCGCCCTCGTCGGGGGTCTCGCTGTCCTGGTAGCCAGGGGTGTTGAAGGTCGCGAGGGTGAGGGTGACAGGCTCGCCCGAGCCGCCGTCCTCCGAGGTCTCTGCGGTCGAGGAGCTGGTGGTCTCCTCGTCGTCGCCGCTGGAGCAGCCGGCGATGGTCAGGGCGAAGATCGCGGCACCTGCGGTGAGGGCCAGCGTCTTCTTGCGGCGTGTGAAGCTCACGTTCACTCCTTTGTGAGTCCTGTTGATGTGACCAAGATTCGCTGGAGAGAGCGCTCTCTCGTGCGTGAGAGCGCTCCCACGAATCGAGATGACCGTACCCCCGGGCGGGGGTGGTGTCCATCCAGATGTCCCGTTTCAAAACGTTTCGATACCGTTTCGTGACCTTGGGTTATCGAAACGTTGCGACCGCTCCTTCGCGAGCCCCGACATCACCTCCTCCCTGGGACCGGTCACAGCCTGGGGCGGGCGCCCCCGAGGCCTCGCCACCGCATCGGCCGGGAGGAATGTCCGCGCCACGGGGACCGTTGCCCGTGGCGTGAAAGCCATCGCGTACTCCGCCTTCGGCGGCCCCGAGGTCCTGTCCGTCACCGATCTCCCCGATCCCCACCCGGGCCCCGACAGCGTCGTGGTGGAGGTGCATGCCGCGGCGATCAACCCCGTCGACAACTACCTGCGCGGCGGTCACCTGGACGGCGTCCTCGACACCCACTTTCCCGCCGTCCCGGGCTGGGACGTCGCCGGCGTGGTGGTCCAGACGGGCCTCGACACCCCGGAGTTCTCGGTGGGCGACAAGGTCTTCGCGTACGCGCGCAAGGACGTCGTGGGCGGCGGCACGCTCGCCGAGCGCGTCGCACTTCCCGTGCGCACCGCAGCCCTCGCGCCGCGGTCGCTGAGCCTCGTCGAGGCCGCGGCGGTCCCCCTCACCGGCCTGACCGCGCTGCAGACGCTGCGCCGCGCGGGCGTGACCGAAGGAGACAGGGTGCTGATTCACGGCGCCGCCGGCGGCGTGGGCACGTTTGGCGTCCAGATCGCCAGGCACCTGGGCGCGCACGTGGTGGGCACGGCATCGGCCGCGAACCACGACTACGTGTGTGACCTCGGCGCCGAGCCCGTCGAGTACGGCGAGCACCTCGTCGAGCACGCCTCCGAACACGCCCCCGAAGGCTTCGACAAGATCATCGACTTCGCGGGCGGCGCCTCGCTCGACTCGGCCGCCGCACTCCTGGCGCCCACCGGCACCGTCGCCTCCATCGCCGATGCGCGCGCGGCCACGGAACTGGGCGGCCACTACGTGTGGGTCCGACCCTCGTCGGAGGACCTCGCCACGCTTGCGGGCCTCATCGACGACGGCCATGTGCGGGTCGAGGTGGCGCGCACGTATCCGCTCGAGCAGGCCGCCGAGGCCTACCGTGACCTCGCCGGCGGACACACGCGCGGCAAGATCGTCGTCACCGTCCGCTAGGACGGCGCGACCGAGCGGTCAGGCGTCGCGGCTCGCCAGGGTGGCCTGACCGAGCACCCGCGTGCCCTGGTAGATCACCAACGACTGGCCTGCCGCCACGCCGCGCATCGGCTCGTCGAGGCGGACCGTCAGGCGGTCGCCCTCCCTGACCACCGTGCCGCGGGTGGGCGCGCCGTGGGCGCGCACCTGAGCCTCGCAGGCGACCGGGGCATCGGCCGTCACGTCCGGGGCGAGCCACACGGTGTCCTCGCCCACGAGCGTCGAGACCGACAGCAGCGTCTCGGGGCCCACCGTGACGACGTTGCGCCCGGTGTCGACGCCGGTGACGTAGCGGGGAGCGCCATCGGCGGCGGGGCGGCCGAGCCCGAGGCCCTTGCGCTGGCCCACGGTGTACGCGTACGCACCCTGGTGGGCACCCACCACGGCGCCGTCCTGGTCCACGATCTCGCCGGGCCTCTCCCCCAGCTCGCGCTGCAGGAAGCCCTTGGTGTCGCCGTCGGCGACGAAGCAGATGTCGTACGAGTCGGGCTTGTTGCTCACGCCGAGGCCACGCGCGGCGGCCTCGGCGCGCACCTCCGCCTTGGACGCCATGTCGCCCAGGGGGAACATCGAGCGCGCCAGCTTCTCGGGGCCCATCACGGCAAGGACGTACGACTGATCCTTCGCGGCGTCGCGCGCGCGGTGCAGCTCCCTGACGCCGTCCTCGCGGATGACGGCGCGGGCGTAGTGCCCGGTGGCGACGGCGTCGAAGCCGAGCACCTCCGCTCGCTCCAGGAGCGTGTCGAACTTGATGTGCTCGTTGCAGCGCACGCAGGGGTTGGGGGTGCGGCCGGCCGCGTACTCGTCGAGGAAGTCACGCACCACGAGGTCGTGGAACTCGTCCGAGAGGTCCCACACGTAGTACGGGATGCCCAGCTTGTCGGCCGCGCGGCGCGCGTCGTGGCTGTCCTCGAGGGAGCAGCAGCCGCGCGATCCCGAGCGGAACTCGTCGCGGTTGCGGCTGAGGGCCATATGGACGCCCACCACGTCGTGGCCGGCGTCGACCGCTCGCGCGGCCGCGACGGCGGAGTCGACTCCACCGGACAGGGCGGCGAGCACGCGCATGGGGACCTCCTTGGATTGCGGCCCGTCCATGGTACGCGGGGCGCGCACCGGCGGGCACGCGCGGACCCGTATCCTGGTGGCCGCGCGCGAGTGGCGGAATTGGCAGACGCGCTGGATTTAGGTTCCAGTGTCCTCGGACGTGCGGGTTCAAGTCCCGCCTCGCGCACCCTCACAGCACGTCGGCCCCGGTCACCCTCGCGGGTGGCCGGGGCCGACGTGTGAAGAGAGTTAGGCCTGCTGCTCGGCGAGCTTGGCGCGGACCTCGTCCATGTCGAGGCCGGCGACGGCGTCGACGACCTGCTGGAGCTGCGGCGCGGGAAGCGCGCCGGCCTGCTGGAACACCATGATGCCGTCGCGGAATGCCATCAGCGTCGGGATCGCGGTGACGCCGAACTGGGCGCCCAGCTGCTGCTCGGCCTCGGTGTCCACCTTGGCGTGCACCACCTCGGTGTTCGTCTCCGAGGACGCGTCGTAGATGGGCGAGAAGCGCTTGCACGGACCGCACCATTCGGCCCAGAAGTCGACCAGCACGATGCCGTCCTTGGTGACGGTCTCCTCGAAGGTCTCGGTGGTCAGATCAACGGTTGCCATAGGGGGTGTCCTTCCTTGTATTGCTCCCCTGGATCGCCTGAGGAAACACATCCACCCCTGGCGCTATTCCGACTACCTTCCCATGACTCGGCGCGCGTGGAGAACACCGGGCCCGCGGCACGGTACAAAGGAGAGCATGACGGATATGGCGGAGCTCCCCCCCGAACCCTCCGGATGGCTCAGCGATCGCGAGCTCACCCACGTGCGCGGGCAGCTGCCCCTGGTGTACGTGAATGTGGTGCCTGTCAGGCTCGATGCGACGGGCCAGGTCACCGAGGTAGGCCTGCTGCTGCGCGCCGACGACGACGCCATCTCGCGCGCCCTCATCGCCGGCCGCGTGCTCTATCACGAGCGCATCAGGGACGCCCTGATCAGGAACATCGAGAAGGACCTGGGAGGCGTGGCCCTGCCCCGCATCCCGGCCTCGCCGGTGCCGTTCGCGGTCGCGGAGTACTTCCCCACGAAGGGCGTCACGCCGTTCCACGACTCCCGCCAGCACGCGGTGGCGCTCGCCTATGTGGTGCCGGTCGACGGCGACTGCGAGCCCAGCCAGAACGCGCTCGACATCGTCTGGCTGAGCCCCGAGGAGGCCGCGAGCGAGGACGTCGCCTCGGACATGATGGGCGGCCAGCACACCCTGCTGCGCCAAGCCCTCGCGCACTGCGGGCTGATCTCCTAGGCGTCCCTCACGAGCCGCGCGCACTCGGCCCACCACTCGAGCCGGGTGCCGCGACCGTCGTAGGCCTCGCGGCCCTGATTGCGGCCCGAGGGGCTGGGCAGGACGAACACCCGCGCGCCGCCGAACGTCCACTCCTGACGTCCGAGCGCCGGAGGACGCTCGCCGGCGTGCCGCGCGGCGGCCTTACCCGCCTCCTTCGACGTAAAGGCGATCCACCGGGGCCGATGCTCCCGCACCTTCCGCTCGAGGCTCGCGGCGTCGTACGGCAGTCCCCTGTCGTGCGACTGCGCCATGGTCTTCACCAGGTCCGTGAGGCCGATGCCATGGTCAAGCACGCCGGCGTCGTCGGCCGGAGACAGGGGCACGGCCACGAACCCGGCCTCGTGCAGGTACGTCCAGAAGCGATTCCCCGGCCCCGCGTAGTAGTGGCCGCGATCGGCGGAGATCAGCCCCGGCGCGGTGCCACAGAACACCACGTCGAGCCCCGGCCCGAGCCGGTCGGGCAGGACGGGCAACCCGTCCTGCCCCGCCGCGCCGGCATCGGCCATCGCTAGGAGCCGAGGACCTTGGCGACCTCGGGGGCGAGCGCACGGAACGCGGCACCGCGGTGCGAGACGGCGTTCTTCGCATCGGCGTCGAGTTCGGCGTTGGACAGCGTCTGACCCTCACCCACGAAGATGGGGTCGTAGCCGAAGCCGTGGTCGCCCTGCGGGGCGCGCAGCAGGCGGCCGGGCTGGCGTCCCTCGCACACCACCTCGCGGCCGTCGGGCATCACGAGCACGGCGGCGCAGACGAACGACGCCGCGCGGTGCTCGTCGGGAATGTCGGCCATCTGGGCGAGAAGCAGGTCGAGGTTCTCCTGGTCCGCGCCGTGCCTGCCCGACCACAGCGCCGAGAAGATGCCGGGCGCGCCGCCCATGACATCCACGGCGATGCCGGAGTCGTCGGCGATCGCGGGAAGGCCTGTCGACGCGGCGAGCGCGCGCGCCTTGATGAGAGCGTTCTCGGCAAACGACGTGCCGTCCTCGACCGGGCTGGGAGCCCCCAGCTCCTTGGCCGATGCCACGTCCTCCCTGGTCAGGCCGGGAACCGCGGGCGCGAGGATGGCCCAGATCTCCCCCACCTTGTGCGCGTTGTGGGTCGCGATCGCGAGGCGAGCGGTCATCGCACGGGGCCGTCGGTCGCGTCGAGAGCGGCGTTCTGGAGGCGGGTGAGCTCGGCGTTGCCCGCCGTGGCGAGCGCGAGCAGCTCGTCGAGCTCGGCCTTGGAGAACGGCTTGCCCTCGGCGGTGCCCTGCACCTCGACGAAGCCGCCGTCGCCGGTCATGACGACGTTCATGTCGGTCTCGGCGCGCACGTCCTCCACGTAGGGAAGGTCGAGCATCGGGGTGCCGTCGATGATGCCCACCGAGATCGCGGACACGGAGCCCGTCAGCGGGCTGCGGCCCGGCTTGATGAAGCCCTGGGCGCGGCCGTACGCGACGGCGTCGGCGAGCGCCACGTAGGCGCCGGTGATGGCCGCGGTGCGGGTGCCACCGTCGGCGTCGAGCACGTCGCAGTCGACAACGATGGTGTTCTCGCCCAGCGCCTTCACGTCCACGATGGCGCGCAGCGAGCGGCCGATGAGCCGGCTGATCTCCATGGTGCGGCCGCCGATCTTGCCGCGCACCGACTCGCGGTCGTTGCGGGTGTTGGTGGCGCGCGGGAGCATCGCGTACTCGGCGGTGACCCAACCCTCGCCTGAGCCCTTCTTCCAGCGCGGGACGCCCTCGGTGAAGGAGGCCGAGCACAGGACGCGGGTGCCGCCGAACGTGACAAGGCACGAGCCCTCGGCGTTGCGCTGGAAGCCACGCTCGAACGAGACGGGTCGCAGCTGGTCGGGGGTGCGCCCATCGGCGCGGGTGATGTCGCTCATGCGACGAGCCTAACGGCGCGCCTCAGGCCTCGACGCGCATCCCGGGACGGGCCAGGGCGATGTCGCCGGAGAAGCCGCGCGCGGCCTCCGCCTCGATGCTCGGGCAGTCGGCCCACGGCGGGATGTGGGTGAGGATGAGGCGGCCCACCTGGGCGCGTTCCGCGACCTCCCCCGCGGCCAGGCCGGTGAGGTGAATGCCGGCGGGGGCATCGTCCGTCGTGAGGAACGACGCCTCGCTCAGCAGCACGTCGGCGCCGGCGGCGGCCACGTCGAGGCCGTCGCACTCGTCAGTGTCACCCGTGTAGGTGAGGATCGCCGATGCCCTCGCCCGGTGCTCGCTGGGCCCCTCGATGCGCATGGCGTACGCGGGGACCGGGTGGCGGACGGCCTCGACGGTGATGAGGAAGGGGCCGATGCGGGTCTCCCCCGAGGCCTGCCACACGGTGCACGGCAGCTTGTCGGTGACGTCGTCCGCGCCGGCCATCTGCTGGATGCGCTTCGAGGTGCCGAACGGGCCGTAGACCGGGACCGGCTCGAAGGGACCCTCCGGGTGGTACTTCAGGTACGTGTCGAGGTGCGCGAGGTCAGCGCAGTGGTCGGGGTGCAGGTGGCTGATGAGCACGGCGTCGAGGTCGCGCGGGTCGCAGAACCGCTGCAGCGCCCCCATGGCTCCCGCCCCCATGTCCAGGGCGAGCCGCCAGGTGCGCCCGGCCGCGTCATCGGCCTCGAGAAGGTAGCTGCTGGAGGCGGAGGCGGGACCCGGCACCGAGCCCGAGCAGCCGACGATCGTGAGCCTCACCGCGCGACCCCCAGGGAGTCGACGGAGGTGACGACGGGGCCGAGGAAGCGCTGGGCGAGGGCGGCGAAGCGCTCGGTCTCGCCCGTGGCGGAGAAGCGGTGCTCGGCCACGGAGCCGGTGTCGCGCGCCAGCCCGTGGCGGGTGAGCGAGCGGAACACGTCGATCGCGGTCTCCGTCGCGGAGTCCACGAGGGTGACGTCGGGGCCCATGACGTAGCCGATGGCGCCGGCGAGCATCGGGTAGTGGGTGCAGCCCAGGATGAGCGTGTCGACATCGGCCGCCTGCAGGGGCGCGAGGTACTCGCGTGCCACCTCGATGACCTCGGGGCCGGACGTGATGCCCGCCTCGACCAGCTCGACGAACCGGGGGCAGGCCTGCGAGAACACCTCGACGCCGGGGGCCGCGGCGAGGGCGTCGTCGTAGGCGCCGCTCGTCACTGTCGCGGCGGTGCCGATGACGCCCACCCTGCCCGACTTGGTGAGGGTCGCTGCACGCCGGACGGCGGGGACGATGACCTCGACCACGGGCACGCCACGCTCGCGCGCGAACCGCTCACGGGCGTCGCGGAGCACGGCGGCGGAGGCGGTGTTGCAGGCGATCACGAGCATCTTCACGCCGTCGGCGACCAGGCCGTCCATGATGTCCAGCGCGTGGGCACGCACCTCGGAGATGGGAAGCGGACCGTAGGGCCCGAACGCTGTGTCCCCCACGTAGTGGACGGACTCGTGCGGCAGCATGTCCATGATCTCGCGGGCGACCGTGAGGCCCCCCACTCCCGAGTCGAACACCCCGATGGGCGCGTCAGACATCCTGCTCCTCTTCTCCTGTCATGAGGCACTGCAGGAGGGATTCCTGCAGCCACGTCAGCGCTTGATACAGCATGCCGAGCCACACCCGCTCGGGGTCGACTCCCAGGTCCTCGTGGGCGTCGGTATCCATCGCGTGGGTCGCGAGGTCGATCTCGGCGTGGAGGCGCTCGGCGTCGTCGTCGGTCTCGAGGCCCAGGCGGGCGGCGAGGACAAGGCGCACATCGGTGAGGGCCGATGCCGTGGCGAGGGCCTCGTCGAGGCTCACCTCCCACTCGTCGCCGTCCTCGCTCAACTGCTCCCACATGGTGCGCAGGCGGTCGACCTTGAGCGTGCGGAGGTCGCCCTCGGTGAGCCGGCGGAACTCGTCGGCCACCTCGCGGTCGTCCCGGGAGGCGGAGGGAAGGACGCGGCGAACGGCGGGATCGCTCGGCTCCGCGAGCGGCTCCTGGAGGCCAGCGAGCGAGCGGAACACGTCATCGGCCTCGCCGCGGGCGGACCCCTCGGGGTCGTCGTCGCCCGCGGGGGCGGCGAATGCATCGCCGTCGAGGAGCTGGCCCACGTCCGCGACGATGCGCGCGATGACCGCCCGCTCCTCGTCGTCCAGGGTCGCGACCGCGACGGCGCCGCGGGTCTCGAAAGCCCTCACTCGCCGCTCCGCTGCAGGGTGGCCCACAGGCCGTAGCCGTGCATCGCCTGCACGTCGACCTCCATGCGCTCGCGTCCTCCGGTACTCATCACGGCCCGGCCGCGCTCGTGGACCTCACGCATCTTCGCCTCGGCCTCGTCGCGGGTGAGGGTGAAGTACGTCTGAAAGACGTGGGTGACGTAGCTCATGAGGTTGACGGGGTCGTTCCAGACGATGGTGACCCAGGCGTCATCGAGGCGGGTCGCGACTGCGCCCTCGCGCTCTACCTGCTCCTCGGTGGACACGGCTCTAGCCTAGGCTCGCCGCGCGGCGCAGCGTGGGAGGCGGCTCAGTCGTCGCCGTCCTCGGGGCCAAAGCGGCCGTCGATGATCTCCTTGCACGCCGGGCACACGGGGAAGCGCTGGGGGTCGCGGCCGGGCACCCACACCTTGCCGCACAGGGCGATCACGGGCTCGCCGGACATGGCCGACTCCATGATCTTCTCCTTGCGCACGTAGTGCGCGAAGCGCTCGGCGTCGCCGGGCTCGCTCAGCTCGCGCTGCTCGACGCGCTCGATGGTGGTGGTGCCTCCCTGGGGGGCGCCGGTGTCGGGCTGCGGCTCGAGGGTCTCGCTCATGCGGCCCATCCTACGTCCCCGTCAAATGGATCCATTTGTCTCGCCTAAGAGCCTTGATGAGGGGAAATCCACCGCCGCGGGCTGAGCCGCACCGCACGTACGGCCGATGCCGTGGTTCCGGTTCGGAGGAGACCTGGCCCGTGCATCGGCCGGGTTCCTGTCCTCGCGGTCGTTTTCCCCTCATCTAGCGCCTTAGACGCACCAATGGGATCCATTTGACGGTTAGGAGATGCGGGCGAGGAGGCGGCCCGATCGGGCGTCGTACAGCACGCCGGCGAGACGCACCCCTCCCCACAGGAAGCCCGCACCCACGACGAGGCCCGTCACGAGTGACACCCAGCCCCAGCCGGCGTGCACCGTGAGCGACAGCACCATCGGCACCGTCACGAGCGGTAGCACCACGAGCGTCGCCGCCGAGGACAGCAGCTGCGACCCGAGCGACGCCCCGAGCGAGCCCACCTCCGCACCGAACGGGTTCTCCCCCGGCGCCGGCGCCCGATACGGAAGAAGCACCGAGGCGACGGCGGCGACGCCGAGCGTGGCCCCCAGCGTCCCGAGCGTGGCCCCCATCAGGCCCGGAGCGGCGTCCCACCTGCCCGACCACGCGAGGATGCCGATCGCGGCGAGCGCGCACGCGGGGGCCGCCCACACGAGGGTCGCCTGCGCGCGCCCCATCATGATCTGGCGGCCAAGCCTGCCCGAGACGAGGTCGAGCCACAACGCGGTGTGGTCGTAGGCGATGTCGTTGTGTCGCCCCCAGCCGATCGACGCCGCGAGGATCACGGGCGCGACAAACGCCCATCGCGTGTCGAGGTCAAGGATGGGCATCGCGATGGCGAAGAAGATCACCGGCAGCGCCAGGACGCCCGATGCCGCGACGAGGTACCGCGCGTCCGTCGCCCACGACACGAGCAGGCGGGAACGCACCGCGCGCGTGGGTCCGTCCGCGCGAAGCCATGCCGGCCACCACGCCCCGCCGCGGCCGTCGTCGGCCGCGCTGGCGAGGACGGCATCGGCCACCCGCCTGCGACCGCCACCCCGGTGAACGGGGTGAACCAGCGCGTGGGCGATCGAGTCGCGCCAGGCGACCGCGAGAATCACCGCCGTGGCCGCCATCATCCCCAGCCTCCACGCGACGGGCCACCAGCGCCCGTAGGAGGCCGCCTCCGTGGCCGCCATCCCCGCCCCCACGGGGGTGCGTCCGAGCCACTCGATGAGCGTCTGGCCCTCGTACTCGAGCGCCGAGTCAAGCCCGTCCCGCAGCGCCAGCCACGCGACCGACCCCAACACGGCGACCGCGAGGCCCACCGCGATCAGCAGGACGCCCCGGGTGCGCCTGTCGTTGACGGCGCGCGCCGCCCACGCGACGGCCACGCGGGCGCCGAGCACCATGACCGCCACCGTCAGCAGCGCGCCGGCAAGCCCCACGGCGAGCGTCGCGGCCCCCTCGTCGCGCCAGCTGAGCGCCAGCACCACGAGCGCGGCGGTGAAGAACAGCGCGGGAAGAGTGAGGAAGGCGGCCAGCGTGAGCCCCGGGGCGATCTGCCTGGCGGACACCCCGAAGGTCGCGAACCGGCCGGGATCGAGGGTGTCCTCGAGTCCCGTCACCATAAGGGGCACCGCGATCCAGCCGGCGATGACGATCGCGGCGACGACCACCAGGATGTCGGCGCGTACGTCGGGCGACTCCTCGAGGAGCTGGCGGCTCGCCCAGAACACCGCTGGCACCAGGGACAACGACCACACGGCGCCGCCGATGAGCAGCAGTGCCCTCCACCACTCGCGCGCCAGCTGGTGGCGCACCGTCGTGTACTTGAGCCTTAGGACTGTCGCAACCACGTGAGGTCCCGCTGATCCTCGATGTCGCCCACGAGCCCCACGAACCGCTGCTCGAGGTCCTGCCCCGCGCGCACCTCGTCGAGCGTGCCGGCGGCGAGGATGCGCCCGTGACCCACGACGGCGACGTGGTCGCACAGCCTCTCCACGAGCGCCATCACGTGGCTCGACATGACCACCGTGCCGCCGCTGGCCACGAACTCCTGCAGGATGCGCCTGATGGCGCCGGCAGAGACGGGGTCCACTGCCTCGAAGGGTTCGTCGAGCACCAGGACGCGAGGCGCATGCACCAGCGCGCAGGCGAGGCCGATCTTCTTGGTCATGCCCGCGCTGTAGTCGGTGACGAGGGTCGACCCCGCGCCCTCCAGGTCGAGCGCTGCGAGGAGGTCGTCGCGCCGCTCGCGCACCGTCTCGCGAGGCAGCCCCCGCATCAGCCCCGCATACGAGATCAGTTCGCCGCCGGTGAGGCGATCGAAGCTGTGTAGGCCGTCGGGAAGCACGCCCACCATGGCCTTCGCCGCGGCCGGCTCGCGCCACAGGTCGACGCCGTGCACCAGCGCCACCCCTGCATCGGGCCTCAGCAGGCCGGTGGCCATCGACAGGGTGGTGGTCTTCCCCGCGCCGTTGGGTCCCACCACGCCGTAGAAGGAGTGCGTGGGGATGTCGAGGTCCACGCGGTCCACGGCGAGTGTCGCGCCGAACCGCTTGGTGAGGCCCCTCAGCGACAGCGCGGTGGCGCGCTGGGGGGTGGCGGCTGCCTGCGTCATGCGGTCAGCCTAGCCCCGCGCATCGGCCATGTGACCAGGGCCGATGCGTCGGATTCGTCATCCTCCCGCGGCCACCAGGTAGGCGGTGTATGTCAGCCACAGGGTGAGGAGCGCGACGCCTTCGAGGCGGTTGATCCGGCCGTCCCTGCGCCAGCGGAATCCGAAGGCGATCAGCAGCAGCGTCATGCCCATGAGGACCGGCAGGTCGCGCTGCAGCAGGTCGGTCGACACCATCGCGGGGCTGATGACGCCGGCGACGCCGACCACGCCGAGCGTGTTGAAGAGGTTGGAGCCGATGACGTTGCCGAGCGCCAGGTCGTTCTCGCCCTTGCGCGCGGCGGCGATCGAGGAGGCGAGCTCGGGCGCGGACGTGCCGATGGCCACGACGGTGAGGCCGATGACGAGATCGGACCAGCCCAGGGCCGTCGCGATCTCGGTGGCGCCCCACACGAGGACCCGGCTGCTCACCACGAGGATGACGAGGCCCACGACGAGCCAGATCCAGGCGGCCTTGCGGCTCAGCGGGTGATCCGCGGCATGGTGCTCGACGTCCTGCTCGAGCTGGTCGCCCTGGTGGCTCCTCGCCTGCAGGATCTGCCACGTGAGGAGCACCGCGAGAAGCAGCAGCATCGCCCCCGCGTCGCCTGTAGACAACTCGCCGTCACTCATGAGGAGCCACGCGATGGCGGTGACCACGACCAGCAGGGGGAGCTCGGTCCGCAGCACTCCCCGCTTCACGACGATCGGCAGCATGATCGCTGTCACACCGAGGATGAGGCCGATGTTCGCGATGTTGGAGCCGAACGCGTTACCCAGGGCGATCTCCGGGGAACCGTCGGCCGCAGCGAAGGCCGACACGACCAGCTCCGGTGCGGACGTGCCGAAGCCGATGACCACCATGCCGACGATGAGCGGCGCCATGCCGAGGTAGCGGGCGACCGTCGAGGCGCCCAGGACGAAGCGGTCGGCGCTCCACGCGAGCACACTGAGGCCGGCAAGGGTCGCGATGACGGGGACCAGCATGCGCCCCAGGCTAGCCGGACGACGCTCGGCGCGACCTCGTCCGCAAGGGTGATGACATCTAACCTACGGTCGCGTAGGGTGACCGAATCCGCACGATGAGCGACCGCTCGACCCTGGCTGGGAAGTCGCCCCCGACCTACGGAGACTCATGACACCGACGCCCCGCGCCGATGCCCCCCGTTCGCACGTCAACTCCTTCACGCTGTCCTTCACCGAGGTGGCGCGCACGGTCCGCGACATGGGCCTGCTGCACCGCTCGTACACGTTCTACGCGGTGTTTGGTGCGGCCCTGACGGTGGCGATGGCCGGCCTCGTGACCGGCTTCATCCTGCTGGGCGACTCGTGGTTCCAGCTGCTCATCGCGGCCGGCCTCGGCATCGTCCTCACCCAGGTGGCATTCCTTGGCCACGAGGCCTCGCATCGCACCGTCTTCAAGTCGGGACCCGCGAACGACCGCCTGGGGCGCGTGCTGTCCGCGCTCATCGTCGGGATCAGCCACCAGTGGTGGATGACCAAGCACTCGCGCCACCACGGCAACCCCAACAAGCGCGGCGCCGACCCCGACATCGAGCAAGACACCATCTCGTTCGTCGAGGAGGACGCCGCCCAGACCCGCGGCCTCATCAGGTGGATCAACCAGCGCCAGGGATGGTTGTTCTTCCCGCTGCTCACGCTGGAGGGCCTCAACCTCCACTACCGCTCGCTCGCATCGCTCGTCACGGTGGGCACGCGCAAGCAGCGGTGGACCGAGATCCCGATGATCCTTGGCCACTTCGCGCTGTACCTGGTGCCGCTGTTCTGGTTCCTGCCCCTCGGCATGGCCTTCGCGTTCCTGGGCGTCCAGATGGCCGTCTTCGGCGTCTACATGGGGGCCTCGTTCGCCCCCAACCACAAGGGAATGATGATCGTCGACGCGGACACCAAGCTCGACTTCTTCTCGAAGCAGGTGCTGACCAGCCGCAACATCCGCGGCGGTTGGACGATGTCGATCCTCATGGGCGGCCTCAACTACCAGATCGAGCACCACCTGTTCCCGAACATGGCGCGCCCCCACCTGGCCCGCGCCCGCGAGGTGGTGCGCGAGTACTGCGCCGCGCACGACGTCCCCTACACGGAGACCTCGCTCATCGAGTCCTACGGAATCGTCGTGGCCTACCTCAACCGGGTGGGCCTTGCCGCGCGCGACCCGTTCGACTGCCCCGAGCGCACGGCGCTGGGCCGCTAGCCCCCTCCTTCTTCCGCCCTCACGCCGCAAATGGCCACATTTGCGGCACGTCGCAGTCCGCGCTGCCGCAAATGCGGCCATGTGCGGCCGGGGGCGCGCGGGAGAGGGCGCGACACACAAAAGGGCCCGGCGGCCCGATCCCCCTGCACGGGGAGGATCGGACCGCCGGGCCCTAACCGTTGTGGGGGCCTACAGCCCCTGCGCGAGGCGGTAGTACGCGGCGTTCGCGCGCATCTCGGCAGCGAAGCCGGTCAGCGTGGTGTCCTCGTCAATGACGAGCAGCTCGATCTCGCTCATGGTGGCGAAGTCGCGGAACACCTCGACGCCAATCTGGTTCGACATCACCGTGTGGTGGGCAGCACCGGCCTGGATCCACGCCGTCGTCGACGTCGTGAAGTCGGGAGCGGGCTTCCACACCGCGTGGCCCACGGGGAGCTTCGGCATGGGCGCCGGGAGGTCCACGTTCTCGACCACGTTGGCGACCAGGCGGAAGCGCTCACGCATGTCGGACATGGCCACGACCACGGCGGGGCCCGCATCGGCCGTGAAGACCAGGCGGACCGGGTCCTCCTTGCCGCCAATGCCGAGCTCGGCGATCGTGAGGCGCGCCTTCTTCGACGACAGGGCCGGGTTCACCTCGAGCATGTGGGCACCGAGGATCAGCTCGTTGCCGGGCTCCAGATGGTACGTGTAGTCCTCCATGAGGCTCGCGCCGCCGGGCAGGCCAGCGCCCATGACGGCCGCCGCGCGCACCAGGACAGCGGTCTTCCAGTCGCCCTCGGCGCCGAAGCCGTAGCCGTCGGCCATGAGGCGCTGGACGGCGAGGCCGGGAAGCTGGCGCAGGTCGCCAAGGTCCTCGAACGAGTCCGTGAACGCCGTGAAGCCGCCCTCCTCGAGGAAGGACCGCAGGCCCAGCTCCACCGCGGCGCCGTAGCGCAGCGACTCGGCGCGTTCGCCGCCGGGGCGCAGCTCCTCGTCGACCTCGTACTCGTCGAGGTACTCGGCGACCAGGGCGTCGATGTCGGCATCGGCCTGGGCGTGGACGCGCTCGGCGAGCTCGTTGACGCTCCAGGTGTTGATCTGGACGCCCATCTTGATCTCGGCCTCGGTCTTGTCACCCTCGGTGACGGCGACGAAGCGCATGTTGTCGCCGAACCGGGCGACGCGCATGTTCTGGGTGGCGTGACGACCGGCGGCGGCGCGCACCCAGGTGCCGACGCGCTCCTGGGTCGCGGCGTGCGAGGCGTGGCCCGACACCGTGGTGCGCGGGATCGCCATGCGGGTCTCGATGTACCCGAACTCGCGGTCGCCGTGCGCGGCCTGGTTGAGGTTCATGAAGTCGAAGTCGATCTCGCCCCAGGGCAGGTCGACGTTCGCCTGCGTGTGCAGGTGGAGCAGCGGCTTGTCGAGGACGTTGAGGCCAGTGATCCACATCTTCGCGGGGCTGAACGTGTGCATCCACGCGATGACGCCGATGACCTTGTCGTTGGCGTTTGCCTCGAGCATCGCCTCGCGGATGCCGTCACGCGACTTGACGACGGGCTTCCACACGATGCGCGCGGGGACCGCGTCGGCACCGTCGAGGAGCGCGGCAACCTGCTGCGACTGCTCGGCGACCTGCTTCAGGGTCTCCTCGCCGTAGAGGTCCTGGGACCCGGTGAGGAACCAGACCTCGTACTCGGCGAGGTGGGGGATGACGGAACGGGCGCTCACTTGCTGTCTCCTTCTCCGGCGGCGGTGCCGGGCTGTCCGTAGACGTTCTGGTAACGATCGAACAGGGCGTCGATCTTGTCCTGCGGGATGTCGATGAGGGGGCCGCCCTGGAGGGCGATGTGGGTGGTGCGGGCGACGTCCTCGCACATCACGGCCGCCTTGACGGCGTCCTTGGCGTCCTTACCGATGGTGAAGACGCCGTGGTTCTGCATGAGGACGGCACGCGAGCGGTGGCCGTCGAGCGTCGCGACGATGCCGCGGCCGATGCTGTCGTCGCCGATGATCGCGAAGGGGCCCACGGGGATGGGTCCACCGAACTCGTCGGCCATGCCGGTGATGTGGCACGGGATCTCCTGGCCACGGGCGGCCCAGGCGGTCGCGTAGGTCGAGTGGGTGTGCACCACACCGCCGACGTGCTCCATGTTGCGGTACACGTAGGCGTGGGCCGCGGTGTCCGAGGAGGGCGAACGGTCGGAGCCGGGGGTGCCGGGGACGACCTCACCGTCGAGCGTGCACAGGATCATGTTGTCCGCGGCAAGGTCGTCGTAGCTGACGCCCGAGGGCTTGATCACGAACAGGTCCTCGCCGGGGATGCGGCCGGAGACGTTGCCGCCGGTCCACACCACGAGCTCGTAGCGGGTGAGCTCGCCGTGCAGGCGGGCCACGTCCTCGCGGATCTTGTCGATGGCCTCCTGGACGGAAGCGCTGAACTGGCTCACTGCTGGTCCTCCTTGCGGACGGGATGCGGTCGCGGCATGACGCGTGTCGCGGCGGCGCGCGGGGCGGACCCGGCGTCGTCGATGAGGGCCGTGGCGGCTACGGTGCCGCCGGCGTCGAGCGTCATAGGTGAACGTTAACAGGCGGCCGATGCGTGCGGCCAGTCGGAAGGTCCCGCGTCGCGCGGCCTATGCCGGGAAGAGCGCCTCGATGAGGGTCACCTGCTCGGCGTTCGGCCTCCAGGTGGCCGATGCCGCGTTCTGGCGGACCTGCTCGGGCCGGGTAGCGCCGGCGATCACCGAGGCGACGCCGGGGCGGGAAAGGAACCAGCCGAAGGTGGCCTCCAGCATCGTCACTCCCCAGTCGTCGCAGAGCGACTGGAAGGCCTCCATGGCGTCCCAGTCCGCGTTGTCGGCGATGTGGGGACGCTGGCGCGCGATGCGGGAGTCGGCGGGCCTGTCGGTCCGCGTGAACTTGCCGGTGAACAGGCCGTTGGCCAGCGGGAAGAAGGGCAGGAACCCGGCGCCGATGCGGCCTGCCTCGGCGAGCCGCCCGTCCTTCTCGACGCCGCGCGCGATCAGCGACAGCTCGTCCTGGCTAGACGCGAGCCGAGGCAAGCCGCGGTCGCCGGCCACGGCATCGGCCGCCCGCAGTTGATCCGCCGTGAACTGGGAGACGCCGTAGGCGAGGATCTTGCCCTCGCCCACCAGGTCCGCGAGCGCGCCGAGCGTGTCCTCGATGGGCACGGACGGGTCGGGCTGGTGCTGCTGGAAGAGGTCGATGCGGTCCGTCTGAAGGCGCGTCAGCGACGCCTCGCACGCGGCGCGGAGGTAGGCGGGCGAGCCCTTGGGGCCCAGGTCGTCGAGGGGCGTGGCCACCTCGGTGAAGCCGAACTTCGTGGCGAGCACCGCCTCGTCGCGCCGCCCCTTGAGCGCCTGGCCCATGAGCGTCTCGCTGAGCCCCCACTGCCCGCCGTAGAGGTCGGCGGTGTCGAGCAAGGTCACCCCGGCGTCGAGCGCGGCGTGAAGGACCGCGTCGGTGCCCTCCTGCGACTCGCTCGCGGTGTCCTTGCGGCCAAAGTTGTTGCACCCCAGTCCCACCGCGGAGACGGCGAACGGGGCGGATCCGAGGGGTCGAAGCTCCATGTCGCCACCGTAACGCGGGCACACGAAAGGCCGCCATCCTCGCGAGGGGATGGCGGCCTTTCGGTCACCTACAGGGATGAAATCGTGGAGATGGGGGGAATCGAACCCCCGTCCGCATGTACGACGACAGGTCTTCTCCGGGCGCAGTCTGAATGCTCATTGTCTCGGACCCGCACGACCTTCAGACGAGCTGTGCGATAGCCCCAGCCAACTAAGAGTCCCCCACTCCCCGTTGGCGAAGGAGTGGAGCCAGTTCCCTAGATGACGCCAGGGTCCAGGACGGGATCTAGCCTGGGCTGACGGACTTCGGGGCTCGCTTAGGCAGCGAGGGCGAAGTCGGTGCGCTTGGAATCGGCACCTATTGGTTTGCCACGAGCGTTAACGAGATAACGTGACGTCCTCGGCCCGCTTCCCCTGAGGAAAGCACACACGTCGAAACCGATCATCCCCTGTGCAGTTGTGGTCACCAGTCTACGGGACGCACCGACATGCTCCAAGGAGGCGCCTTCCTTACGCGGTCGGTGGGCCGAGAATCACCTCCCACACCCATTGCGCCGCCTGGGTCGACGGCGGGCGCGGGTCGCGTTCGAGCCACGCGCCGATCACCCCCACGATCGAGCCGGAGACGCCCGCGGCGAGGATGTCGACGGGCATCTGCGGGGCGAGCCCGTTGGCCTCGGCGGCCGTCAGGATCGCCTCGTGAATGTGGGCGCGTAGCCGGACCACGACGGCCCCGTAGCCGGGTTCCGTGAAGACCCGGTGGTAAAGCGCAGCGTGGGCCTCGATGTGGGCCAGGAAGTCGACGAGGACGGGAGGAGCGTCGGGGGCGGTCGGGTCGATGCCCTCGAGCTGAGCCCCGGCCTCTCGCGCTACCTCGTCCAGCGCATCGGCCAGCAGCGTCTCCTTGTCGGAGTAGTGCTGATAGAACGTCGAGCGGTTGACGCCAGCCCGTTCCGCGATGTCCGAGACGGAGACGGCGTCCACGCCACGCTCGCCCGCGAGCGCGAACAGCGCCGCCTGCAGGCGGGCGCGGGTTCTCACGATGCGGGCGTCCATGGGAGACATTGTGCCGGGCCGATGCGGGGGTTGCCAACCGATAACCGACAAGTGTCGATTAACTCGCCGGGCCGGGGTTAGACTGGCGCGCAGGCATCGTCGCCTCTTCTCCCTGCTCCCCGAACCCCTGTGAAAGGCACAGACGTGGCCAACTTCCTCTTCAGGCTCGGGCGCGGCTCCGCGCGCCGGCCCTTCATCGCGATCGTCGCGTGGATCGTCGCGCTCGCCGCGGCGGCCGGCGGCTTCCTCGCCTTCGGTGGCACGCTCACCGACTCCTTCTCGATCCCCGGCACCGAGACTGACCGCGTGTCGAGCCAGCTCGCCGAGGAGCTTCCCGCGGCGGGCGGCGCCACGGCACGCATCGTCTACCAGACCGAGGACGACTCGGAGCTGACGGACGCCCAGCAGCAGCAGATCTCCGACTCCCTCGCCGACGTGGCCGAGTTCGACTTCGTCACCGCTGTCATCGACCCGTTCCAGACGGCCCAGGAGGCGCAGGAGCAGGCGGCGCAGATCGAGGACGGCCGCAGCCAGATCGAGGACGCGAAGGCGGAACTCGACTCCGGCCAGGAGCAGATCGACACCGCCCTGGAGCAGATCGAGGCCGGCCAGGCCCAGATCGACGACGCCCAGTCGCAGCTCGACGCGGCGGTCCAGCAGGCCAAGGACGCCGGCCAGTACGAGGCCGCGCAGGCGCAGTTCGACCAGCAGCAGGCCCAGATCGACGCCCAGCAGGACGAGCTCGACGCGAACCGTGCCCAGCTCGACGAGCAGCAGGCGCAGATCGACGCGGGCCGCGAGGAGCTGGCGAGCAACGAGGAGCAGCTCGAGCTGGGCGCCCAGCTCGCCGAGAACGCCGCCTCCATCACGTCGCTGTCCGAGGACGGCACCACGGCGCTCGGCGCCGTGCAGTTCGCAGACGACGCGCTGACCCTGTCCCAGGAGGACAAGGACGCGGTCATGGACTCCATCTCGGCCGCAGAGCTCGACGGCGTCAACGTCTACTTCTCCTCCGACATCGCCACGTCGGTCTCGGGCCTTCTCGGCGTCGGTGAGGTCGTTGGCGTGCTGCTCGCGCTCGTGGTGCTGTTCGTCATGATGCGCGTGGTGTGGCCCGCCCTGACCCCGATCATCACCTCGGTGGTGGGCGTCGGCGTGGGCGTCGCTGCCTCGCTTGCCCTGTCTGGCTCGGTCGACATGTCGTCGGTCACGCCGGTCCTCGGCGTGATGCTCGCCCTCGCGGTCGGCATCGACTACGCGCTGTTCATCATCAACCGCCACCGCACCAACCTGAAGCTGGGGATGGACGTCCACGAGAGCATCGGCCTCGCGAACGGCACCGCGGGCAACGCGGTGGTCTTCGCCGGCACGACCGTGCTCATCGCCCTGCTCGCGCTCAACGTGACGGGCATCCCCTTCATCGGCGTCATGGGCAACGTCGCGGCCTTCTGCATCGTCATCGCGGTGCTCGTGGCCATCACGCTCGTCCCGGCCGTGCTCGGCCTCGTCGGCATGAAGGCGATCTCCAAGAAGTCGCGCGCCGCGATCGGCGAGAAGAAGGAGGCCGAGGCCCCCTACACGCCCATGAAGACCGGCCGCGCCTGGCTCAACGTCCTCGCCGGCATCGCGGTGCTCGCGGTCTTGGCAATCCCGTCGTTCTCGATGCGCCTGGGCCTGCCCTCGGGCGACCAGGACACCCCCGACTCGACGTCGTACCAGGCGTACACCACCATCGACGAGAAGTTCGGCGAGGGGCTCAACGGCACCATCCTGGTGACCGCCGACCTCCCCGAGGCCGTCGAGGGCAACGATCTGCTGGCCACCCAGGTCGAGATCGAGAACATCCTCATGGACAACGACGACGTCTCCGCCGTCGCGCCCGCCGGCACCAACGACGAGGGCACTTTCCTCGCGTTCCAGGTCATCCCCAACGAGGGACCCAATGCCGAGTCGACCGAGCAGCTAGTCCACGAGCTGCGCGACCTGTCCCCGCTCGAGGACGGCACCGAGATCGGCGTCGCCGGCACCGCATCGGGCAACATCGACATCTCGGAGAAGCTCTCCGACGCGCTGCCGGTGTACCTCGCGGTCGTGGTGGGCCTGTCGCTCATCATCCTCATCGTGGTGTTCCGTTCCATCCTGGTGCCGGTGATTGCGACGCTCGGATTCGTGCTGAGCCTCTTCGCCGCCTTCGGCGCCGTGACCGCGGTCTACCAGTGGGGCTGGCTGTCCGACCTGTTCGGGGTCCACTCCCCCGGCCCGATCCTGTCGTTCCTGCCGATCATGCTCACGGGCATCCTGTTCGGGCTCGCGATGGACTACCAGCTGTTCATCACGTCGGGAATGCGCGAGGCGTTCGTGCACGGCTCCAACGCCCGCGAGTCCGTCACGGCCGGTCTGCGCCACGGCCGCGCCGTGGTGACCGCAGCGGCGATCATCATGGCCTCCGTGTTCGGTGGCTTCGTGTTCTCGCACATCACGATGATTCGCCCGATGGGCTTCGGCCTCGCGGCGGGTGTCCTGTTCGACGCCTTCGTGGTCCGCATGCTCATCGTCCCGTCGCTCATGCACCTCGTGGGCGAGGGAGCGTGGTGGATGCCCAAGTGGCTCGACAAGATCCTGCCGAACGTCGACGTCGAGGGCGCGGCGCTCGAGCGTGAGCACCCGGTGCCCGCGGGCGACGCCGCGGCGGACAAGCCCACCGCCTGATCCCACCCGGCTCACGATGCCCCCGGTCTCCTCACGGAGGCCGGGAGCGTCGTCGTTCGTGCGGCCGATGCCGGGGCCGGGCGAGGCCGCTACGGTCGGGGACCATGGACGCCGCGCTCGACACCCTGCACTCTCTGCTGCCCCGCCGCCACCGCATCGTCCTGCTGGCCGTCGCCGCCGGGGGCCGCTCCGCGTCGCGCGCCGTCGGGTGCGAGGAGGCGGCCGATGCGGAGATCGGCTCGGTCTCCAAGGGCCTCACCGGCATGCTCTACTCCGACGCCCTGGCGCGCGGCGAGGTACGCGCCGACTCGCGCCTGGGCGAGTTCCTCGACCTGGGTGACGGCCCGGCCGCCGGGGTGACGCTCGGCGCGCTGGCCGCGCACCGCTCGGGGCTTCCGCGGCTGGGGCCGGCGGTCGAGGGTCCGTCCCTGCTCTCACGCACCTGGGCGATGTGGCGCCGCGGCGAGAACCCGTACGGCGAGAGCGTCGACGGCCTGCTGGCGCAGGCGCGCGAGGCCGCGGTCGGCAAGGAGCGATTCGAGTACTCCAACCTGGGCTTCGCGCTCCTGGGGCACGCGGTGGCGGCGCGCCTCGGGCTTCCTTACGGTGAGGCGCTGCGCTTGAGGGTGCTGGAGCCGCTCGGCATGCGCGGGGCGTACACCGCTGGGTCGGTGGAGGCGCTGCGGGAGGGGGCGCTGAGGGGCGTGAGCAAGCGCGGCCTGCCTCACGACCCGTGGGTGGGCGAGGGGATCGCCCCCGCGGGCGGCGTGCGCGCGACGGCGGCCGATCTCGAGGCGCTCGTCGCGGCGCTGGCGGCGGTCGGGACGGCCGATGCCGGCATCGTGCCAGGCGGCCTGCCGGTGGACCCGCTCGACGCGCCTCCCGGCGCGGCCCCGTGGGTGGGCGCCCTGGTGCCCCGCGAGCCGGTGAAGAAGCGAGCGATGCCCGGCACCCGCATCGGCCACGCGTGGATGACCTCCGCCGTCCGCGGGCGGCAGGTGACCTGGCACAACGGTCAGACCGGCGGGTTCGCGTCCTTCGTGGGCGTGGACCGCGCGGCGGGAGTGGCGGTCGGGGTCGTGTCGGCGTGCGCGTCGGGGGTGGACCACCCCGGGTTCGTGATGCTGGAGCGGCTGCGCGCCGAGGTTAGCTGACGCGCGCGGGCTCCTGCTGCCGCTGGTCCTGCGCCACCGCGGCGTCGGCGGCGTCGATGGCCTCGGCGACCGGCGCATCGGCCTTCCTGCGGCCGGCGATGAAGTGGTAGCCCAGCCCCATCACGACCATGCCGCCCACGAGGTTTCCGAGCCCCGCCCACAGCATGTTGGTGCCGAAGTCGGCCCAGGTCACGTCCACCGTCGAGCCGCCCAGCACCCCGAGACCGAAGATCGTCATGTTGGCCACGACGTGCTCGAAGCCCGACGCGATAAAGCCGAAGACTCCCCAGAAGATGACGATCGCCTTGGCGGCCTCGCTCTTCACGCGGCCGGCCGCCCAGATGGCGACGCACACCAGGATGTTGCACATGACGCCGCGGAAGAAGATCTCGCTCGGGGTGTGACTCATCTTCGCGGTCAGGGTGCCGTCCAGCATCCCGCCCGTCGCGGCGTCGCCGAAGATCCCCGACTGGATCAACACCCACGCGAGGACAAGCGAACCCAGCAGATTGCCGATGAGGATGAATGCGAGCGTCCCGAGGCCCTGCAGCCACGTGATCGTGCGGCGCAGCGCGCCCATGGGCAGGATCATCATGGCGCTCGTCGCGAGCTCCGAGCCCGCAAACACCACGAAGGTGAGCGCGATGGCGAACACTGCACCCGAGACCAGGCGAGTGGCGGGGTCACCCGCGACGAAGAACGGACCGGCGGCGGAAAACATCACGTAGACGCCACCGCCCACCCACAGTCCCGCTAGCATCGCGGAGACCAGGAAGCGCAGTGGGCTACGGGTCGCGGCGACCTTGGTGGCGGCCGCCTCGGCCTGGGCGTCGACGGCATCGGGGATCGAGAGCATGCCTACGACGGTAAGCGCCGATAGAGGCGCTGAGCAGGGCCTTTGGTCCGGTGCGCGGCCGATGCCGCCGCGATGTCAGTGGTCGGTGGTGAGATGGGTTTATGGCCGTTTCGCCCGTTTCCGTCCCGTCGTGGGAGGAGCGCGTGTTGGCGGTGTTGGGATCGGGGCATGAGGTGCGCGGGTCTCACGTGGCGGCGATGTCGGATGAGGACTTAGTCGCGCTGGGGGCCGCGGCGGGTGCCGTGCGGCGCGGGGTGGATCGCATGCTCGCGGTCGTCGCGGCGGAGCAGGCGTCGCGGTCGCGGGCGGACGTGGGGCGTGCTGGTGCGGGCCTGGCACGGCGGCGCGGTCGCGGCGACGAGCGAGGCCTCGTCGCGGGGCAGACGGGCGGGTCGGCGGCCGATGCCGGCCGGCTCATCGAGATGGGTGAGGCGCTGGTCGCGGCAGAGAGGGCCGCGGAGGGTGGCGCGGACGGTCACACCGGGAGTGGGGGCGCGGACGGGAAGGACCTTGCGGTCGAGGCCTCGCGCCCGGTGTTTGCCGAGGTAGCGGCGGCGGTGCGGACCGGCAGGCTAGGGGTGGATGCCTCGACAGCGATCACGCGAATGTTGTCCCGGGTGGCACAGCGGTGTGGCGCGGACGAGGTCGCACGGAGCGAGCGGGACCTCGTGACTGCGGCGGCGCATATGCCTCTGGAGCGGCTGTACCAACTGATCAACCGCCACGAGGCACGCCTGGATGCGGCGCATCTGGAGGAGCTTGCCGAGACGAGGCGTGCGCGAAGGTTTGTGCGCATCGGGGAGAACGCCGACGGCATGATCCGCCTGTCGGGCCAACTCGACCCCGAGAACGGCGCACCCCTCGTCGCCGTGTTGGATGCCATGGTCACCCAGAACTTTCGCAACAGGAAGAAGGCACTGGACGCGGTCAAGGCCGGCGAGGACGTGTCCGTCGATGACCGCACCCCCGAGCAGGTGCGTGCCGACGCGATGGGCGACTTCGCCCGCCACCTGGCCGGTTGCACGGTCGACGTGCTGCCCCGCGCCGGCGTGACCGTCGTGGTGCGCATGAACTATGACGACCTACTGGCCATGGCAGACCGTGACGGCGGGGCGCCCGGCGGGTGTGTCCAGGTCGACGGGCTGTCGTCGACGCCCAGCGCCGGCCAGCTGCGTCGCATGCTTGCCGGCGCTGGCATCATCCCGCAGGTCCTCGGCGGCAAGAGCGAGGTTCTTGACCACGGGCGCCGGCAACGAGACTTCTCCCCCGCGCAAAAGCAGGCCCTGCTCGCCCGCGATGGCGGCTGCGCCAAGTGTGGCGCACCACCGTCATGGTGCGACGCCCACCACATTCGGCACTGGGCGCACGGCGGCGCGACCGATCTCTCCAACGGCGTGATGCTCTGCGTGCGCTGCCACCACGACATCCATCGCGACAGCTGGACGATCCACGCCACCCCGACTGAGGTGTGGTTCACGCCACCCGCCACGATCGATCCCGCCCGTCGGCGCCGGCCGGGAGGGCGCCGACTGTTTGACGCGCTCGCGTTCGACGCGACACCGCTGGCCGACATCATCGACGCCGCCGAAAGTGATCGCCAGGGCGATCGCGCCGGCAAACGACCGCCTCCACGTGCTCGGCGGGGAACCGACGAGAGCGTCGCGTGCGCCATCGCTCCGGTGCCCAGCGTGAGCGCTCGGGCCACCCGACCGAAACGCGCTCTCAACGACCGAGCCGGGCGTGAACGGCATCCCCGCGGCCGGGCGGATGAGCTCCGGGTCGAGACCACGCTCCGCTCATGGCTTCAGCGCCATCGACCTCCGGCGGCGCATGCGGACGCGCGATCGCGATCGCCACACTTCGTGGTCGCGCCGCGACTGGGCACCGCAACCAGGCCCAAGGTCGCCGCAGGCGCCCACGGCCCGCCCCACACAGGACTGCCTCACACGGGACGGCTCCACACCGGACTGCCTTACACCGACCCGCCCTGAGTGAGCGGCGCTCCGTGTCAGCGGCGTCCGTGTGAGCGCACCGCTAGTTTTCAGTCGGCGCCCATCGGCGCTCGCCGGTGCCAGTCGTGGTCAATCGGCGCCAGTCGCGGTCAATCGGCGCCAGTCGTGATCAGTCGTGGCGGCGCAGGCTCATGGCCCGCTCGGCCTCGCGGTTGTCCTGCTTCTCGCGAAGCGTCTGACGCTTGTCGTAGTGCTTCTTACCGCGGCCGATGCCGATCTCCAGCTTGGCGCGCCCCTTCACGAAATACAGGCGCAGCGGAACGATCGTGAAGCCCTTTTCACGGGTCTTGATCAGCAGCTGGTCGATCTCGGCGTGGTGAAGCAGCAACTTGCGGCGTCTGCGCGGGGCGTGGTTGTTCCACGTCCCCTGCGTGTACTCGGGGATGTGGACGTTCTCGAGCCACGCCTCGGTGCCCTCGACGTGCACGTAGCCATCCACGATCGAGGCGCGTCCCGCGCGCAGCGCCTTCACCTCGGTGCCCCACAGGACAAGTCCAGCCTCGAACGTCTCGTCGATGAAGTAGTCGTGACGCGCGGCACGATTACTCGCGACCACCTTCAACTCATCCGCCATGACACACCTCCTCGATTCCTCGTTGCTTGGCCTACCGCCAGGGCGATCTATGAGTGTAGGCGATCGTTCAACCGAGGAGCGACATGGGGTTGGCGTGCACGCCGTTGACCCACGTCTCGAAGTGGAGGTGGCAGGCGGTCGAGGAACCGGTCGTGCCCGAATACCCGACGAGCTGTCCACGTGAGACCTTCTGTCCGCTCGACACGGCGAAGCTCGACAGGTGGTTGTAGCTCGACATGACGTAGTCGCCGCCCACCTTGCCGTGGTCGATCATCACCTGGTTACCCAGACCGAAGACGCTCTTGGCCCACTGCACGGTACCCGGCGCGGAGGCGTAGATCGGCGTTCCGCAGTACGCGCGGAAGTCCGTGCCAGCGTGCAGTCGCCAGTAGTGGAAGATCGGGTGGTAGCGCATCCCGTACGTGGATGTGATGTGCACGTTCTTCGTCGGGTACGCGAAGTAGCCGAAGGCCGTTGACGCCCCGCCAGAGCCCTTCGCTGCCTCCTCGGCCGCCTTCGCCTCGGCGGCGGCCTTCTCGTCTTCCGCATTGGACTTGCCGGCCTCGGCCTTCTTCTTCGCCTGATAGAGCGCGGCGACCTGGTCGGCAATCTCCTGCTGCGCGCGATCGTTCTCAGCCTGCTGCGCAAGGTACTCGTCGCGCTGCGACTCGAGGTAGGCCTTCGCGTCGGCGGCCTCGTCGACCTTCGCGTCGAGGGCCTTCTTTGCCTCCTGCGCCTCGGCCTCCTTGTCCTGACGCTCCTCGACCAGCTGGTCGGCCTGGGCCTTGAGCTCGGTGATGTACTCTCGCACCGCCTCCTGGCGGGCACCGCGGTTGCGGTTCACCGCGGCCAACTCGTCGAGCTCGGCGAGCGTCGAGGCCTGGACGCGGGATGCAGACTGCTGGGCCGTGAACTCGTCGACGAACTCGTCCTCATCCGCGGCGCCGAAGACGATGCCGAGGCTCTCCTCGGCAGTCCCACCCTTGTACGACTCGCGGGCGATGGCCGCAACCAGGGATTCGAGCTCGTCGACCTTCTCCTCGTCGGACGCGATCTGCTCGGTGATCGCCTCGTCCTGCGCCTCGGCAGCGTCGAGCTTGTCCGCGACGATTCCCTGCTGCACCACGGCAGCATCGACGGCGGCCTGAGCGTCGTCGAGCGCCTTCTGCAGTGCGGGAACCTGCGCCTCGAGGTCCTCGACCTTCTGCGCAGCGTCCACGATCTTCGCGTCGGTGTCCTCGAGGGCGCTCTCCAGCTCCTCGGCGCGGTTCTGCGCGGCGCTCTTGTCGGCGTTCGCGTCGGCCAGTCCGTCCTCGGCCTTGTCGATCTGATCCTGGTACTTGTCGATTTCGTCGTCGTAGTCGTCGGCGACAGCGGAGCCCGCGAGGCCGATGGCCAGGCCGCCGAGCACCGCCGTGAGCAGCACGGCGATGATGAGGATGAGGGGGCGTCGGGTCTCGGTCGTCATGCGCGCGTGTACCTATTCAGGGTGAGCAGGGACGCGGCGCCGGCCAGGCCGACCGCGATGAGGATGAGCCACGGGGCGACCGACCACACGTCCTCGCGGCCGATGTAGTCGACCCACGAGATCGAGCCGGTCAGCCAACCCTCGACGAGGTACTGGACGCCGAACCACAGCCCGCCGATCGCGAGCAGCGCGCCACCCGTGGCGGCGACCGCTCCCTCGAGCATGAACGGCAGCTGGATCAGCGACCGCGACGAGCCGACCATGCGCATGATGGTCGTCTCTCGCCGACGCGACAGCGCCGACAGCCTGATGGTGGTCGTGATGAGCAGCATCGCCGTCACCATCATGACGATGGCGAGCGCCGCAGCCACGATGGTCGCAGCGTTGAGGAAGTCGAACAGGTCGTCGAAGACCTCTCGCTGGTCGTAGACCGACTCCACGCCGGGAAGCCCCGCCGTGGCATCGGCCACCACCTGGAACTCCTCGGGGTCGGTGAGCTTCACGCGCAGCACGGGGGCGAGGTCTTCGGGCTCCAGCTGGGAGTACACGCCGGAGTCGTCGGCGGCCACGATGTTCTCGTAGACCTCCTCACGCGACTCGACGTAGACGGACTCCACGAGGTCGGACACGTTGCCGTCCTCCAGCACCGCGACGATGTCGTCGGTCTGGCCGTCGGTGACCGGTCCCGACGCGCAGTTCTCCTCATACGAGTCGGGCGGGCACAGGAAGATCGACACCTCGACCTTGCCGTACCAGGCGTCCTTCAACTGCTGCACCTGCATCTGCGTGAGCGCCGCGGCGCCCACGAAGGTGAGGGACACGAACGTCACGAGCGCGACGGACAGCGCCATGGTCGAGTTGCGGCGGATCCCGTTGAAGACCTCGCCGAAGATGAAACGCAGCCGCATCAGACGGTCTCCAGCCCGTAGACGCCGCGGTCCTGGTCGCGCACCAGCTGACCGCCCTTGAGTTCGATGACGCGCTTGCGCATCTGGTCAACGATCTCGTCGTCGTGGGTCGCCATAAGCACGGTGGTGCCCGTGCGGTTGATCCTGTCGAGCAGGCGCATGATGCCCACGGACGTGCCGGGGTCGAGGTTTCCCGTCGGCTCGTCGCACAGCAGGATGGGCGGCCGGTTGACGAACGCGCGCGCGATCGCCACCCGCTGCTGCTCGCCGCCGGACAGCTCGTGCGGCAGGCGCCGCTCCTTGCCCGCGAGGCCCACGAGCTCGAGCATCTCGGGCACGTTCTGCTGGATGTCCCGCTTGGACTTGCCGATGACCTGCAGCGCGAACGCGACGTTCTGGTAGACGGTCTTGTTGGGCAGCAGCCTGAAGTCCTGGAACACCGCGCCGATCTCGCGGCGCAGGTGCGGCACGCGCCAGCTGGACAGCCGGTTGAGGTGGCGTCCCGCGACCCAGATGTCGCCGCTCGTGGGGCGCTCCTCGCGCAGCACCAGCTTGAGGAACGTGGACTTGCCCGAACCCGACGACCCGACCAGGAAGACGAAGTCGCCGCGCTCGATCTCCACGTCGATACCGTCGAGCGCCGGGCGGGCGCCGCGGGTATAGACCTTGGAGATGTTGTCGAGTCGAATCATGTGTTCACCTGCGCGAGGGGTAGTCACGCGCTTCCGCCAGCATCGTAAGAACGCGTCAAGCGCGTCGCGGGGAGGCGCGCCGTTTGTCCGGTGCGGCGGCTACAGTCTCAGGACGGGGCAAGGGGGACACGGTGAGCAAGCGACGCATGTCACGCGGAGCGAAGGGGCTGATCGCCTCGGGCACCGTCGCGATCGTGGTCCTTGGCGGCGTCCTCGTCGGCATCGTGCGGACCCCCGACCAGGCACCGACACTGGAAGAGGCACACGCAGCGGTCGAGGAATCCCTGGAGCGCGTGCGCGCGACCTTCCCCGCCGATGCCGTCGTCGACGCCGTGAGCGAGGTGACTGAGCAGCCGTGCCCCGTGGAGGGTGGCGGCGTCATCGTCGAGCGGCACGAGTCGTTCGCCCTCGACCACGCCTTGGTCATCCGAGCGTGGGACGAGGAGTTTGCCGAGGCCTTCCCCGAGGCGGACGGCTGGTACGTCACTGCCGGTCAGGGGTCCGAGGACGATTCCCCTCTCGACCTCACCATCGTCGGCCGCGACCTCAGCGTGGTGAACGTGCGCGTGATCGTGGACGGCGACGCCACCACCGTCGAGATGACGACGACGAGTCAGTGCGCGCCGATGCCGACCACGACACCCACGCCCAGCGGCGGGTAGGAAGCGTCGGCGAGGAAGCGACGCCGCAGGGGTCAGTCCTGCTCGGCCTGCTGCTGCTTGCGCCAGCGGATACCAGCGTCGATGAGGCCGTCGAGGTCGCCGTCGAAAACGGTCTGGGGGTTGCCCACCTCGTATCCGGTGCGCAGGTCCTTGACGAGCTGCTGGCCGTACAGGAAGTAGGAGCGCATCTGGTCGCCCCACGACGCCTTGATGTCGCCGGCCAGTTCCTTCTTCTGCGCCGCCTCCTCCTCCTTCTTCAGGAGCAGCAGTCGCGACTGGAGGACGCGCATGGCGGCGGCACGGTTCTGGATCTGGCTCTTCTCGTCCTGCATCGACACGACGATGCCGGTCGGCAGGTGGGTCAGGCGGACGGCGGAGTCCGTCGTGTTGACCGACTGGCCGCCGGGGCCCGAGGAGCGGAACACGTCGACCTTGATGTCGGCCTCGGCGACCTCGATGTGGTCGGTGGACTCGATCTGCGGGATGACCTCGACGGCCGCGAAGCTGGTCTGGCGCTTGTCGGCGGAACCGAACGGGCTGATGCGGGCGAGGCGGTGGGTGCCCGCCTCGACCGAGAGGGTGCCGAACGCGTAGGGCGCGTTGACCTCGAAGGTGGCCGACTTGATTCCCGCACCCTCGGCGTAGGAGGTGTCGAGGACCTTGGTGCCGTGGCCGTGACGCTCGGCCCAGCGCAGGTACATGCGCAGCAGGATCTCGGCGAAGTCGGTGGCGTCGTCGCCGCCCGCTCCCGAGCGGATGGTGACGACGGCGTTGCGCTCGTCCCACTCGCCCGACATGAGGGTGCGCACCTCCATCGACTCGAGGTCCTTCTTGAGGCTCGCGAGCTCCGTGTCGGCCTCGGCGAGCGTGTCCTCGTCCTCGCCCTCGGTGCCAAGCTCGACGAGCACCTCGAGGTCCTCGAGGCGCTGGCGCATCCGGTCGAGCTTGTCCTTCTCGGCGTTGGCGACGGACAGCGCGCTCGTCACGGCCTGGGCGTTCTCCTGGTCGTCCCACAGGTCGGGCGCGGCGGCCTGGCTCTCGAGCTCGGCGATGCGCGCCGCGAGCTTCTCGGGGTCGCTGACGGCCTCGATCTGGTGGAAGGTCGCGTTCAGCGCGGAGATCTCTGCAGGAAAGTCGGTGGCCACGACCAGCCAGTCTAGTCGCGTGCGCGACCCCTATGCTCGGGGCCATGAGCGACGCCACCCTCACGCACGATGAGCGCAAGCCGGCCAAGGCGAGGACCCTTATCAAGATCACCCTCCCCGCCATCGCCGTCGGCGCGATGTGTGCCGTGGTGCTGTGGGCCATCGACATGGCGGCCGAGGGCGTCACGCACGTGATGTGGCACTGGCTGCCCGAGGTGGGCGGCTTCGACTCGGAGTCCTGGTGGTGGCCCATCATCGTGCTGGGCCTCGCGGGCGCCGCCGTGGGCACCATCGTGCGTTATGCGCCCGGACACGCCGGCTACGACTCCGCCACCACCGAGCTGGTCGCTCCCCCGCTTCCCCTCAAGGCCCTGCCCGGCATCGCCGCCGCCCTCATCGTGTCTCTCGGAGCCGGCGTCTCGCTGGGCCCCGAGAGCCCCATCATCTCGATCGCCGTCGGCCTGTCGGTGTGGGGCCTCGCCCGCATCCTCCCGAACGCGAAGGCGGGCCAGATCCTGCTCGTCGCGGGCGCGGGAATGCTCGGCGCCATGTTCGGCTCCCCCGTGGCCGCCGCCCTGCTGCTCACCGAGATGGTGGCCGGCATCAAGGGCCCGGGCCTGCTGTGGGACAAGCTCTTCGCCCCCGTGGCGGCGGGCGCCTCGGGCGCCCTCGTGGCCAACTGGCTGGGCATCGCCTTCATCCCCGGCGGGCTGGACGATTACGCCGGCCCCAACTGGGCCGATCTCTACGTCGGCATCCCCATTGCGCTCGGCGCCGCCGCACTCTCCCTCGCGGGGGCCTGGGCGATGCCGTACCTGTGGCACCTCCTGCGCCGCTTCCCGAACCCCATCGTGTTCACCACGCTGGGCGGCATCCTGGTGGGCATCCTCGGCGCCATCGGCGGCACCGTGTCGATGTTCAAGGGCGCCGAGCAGAGCGCCGAGATCGTCGCCGGTGCCGCCGAGTACTCCTTCTGGGCGCTGCTCGGCCTCGCCGTCGTGAAGGTCGCCGCGCTCACCGTGTCCGCCGCCGCCGGATTCCGCGGCGGTCGCATCTTCCCCGCCGTCTTCATCGGCACCGCCGTGGGCCTCGCCGGCCACTCCCTGGCGCCCGACACCTCGCTCGCCATGGCGCTGGCGGCCGGCGCGGTCGGGTCGATCCTCGCGATCGGCCGCGACGGCTGGCTCGCCATCTTCATGGGCGTCGCCCTCGTGGGCGACGTCGCCATCCTGCCGTCCATCTGCGTGATCGTGCTGCCCGTGTGGCTGATCGTCACGTCGGGACCGGAGATGCTCGTCCACCACGCGAAGCTTCCGCCCCACGCGGGCCACCAGCCGCCGGAGTAGGGCGAGGCGGGCTCAGCCCAGCCGCACGCGCGGGTCGACCGCGGCGAGCGCCACCTCGACGAGGGCGTTGAGCACCACGTAGACCACGCCGAGGATGAGCGATACCGCAGCGATCGCGTTGAAGTCGCCCGCCGCGATGGCGTTCGCGAGGTAGGTGCCGAGCCCGTTCCAGGCGAATACCTGCTCCACCACCACGAGGCTCGAGACCATCAGCCCCGCCTGTACGGCGAGCATCGACAGCGCCGGCGACGACGCGTTGCGGAGCCCGTGGCGGCGCAGGATGGTCGTCTCCGACTCCCCCATGGCGCGCGCGGTGCGGGCGAACGGCGAGGACATTGACGCGCCAAGGCCGTCGGACAGGACGCGGGCGAGCGCGACGCCGGGCGCGAGCCCGGCGGCGACGGCCGGCAGGATGAGGTGGCCGATGGCATCGGCCGCATACAGCGGGCTCGCGTGGAGGAGCCCGTCGATGACGTAGAACCCCGTGGAGTCGTCGTAGACCCCGTAGGACGTGCGGCCCGAGGCGGGAAGCAGGCCCCACGCCTGGTAGAAGACCAGGACCCCGAGCATGGCCACCAGGAACGCCGGCGCGGACGCCGCCGAGAAGAACACGAAGCGCAGCACCGCGGCCACCTTGCCGCCCAGGGCGGCCACCGCGGCAAGCACCACGGCGAGGATCACCGCGAAGCCGAGCGCCCAGCCGGCGAGCTCGAGGGTCGCTGGCAGGCGGGTCGAGAGGTCGTCGGCGATGGCGTGCTTGGTGGACAGCGAGATGCCGAGGTCGCCCTGGACGGCTCCCGTCAGGAAGTTCCAGAACTGCGTCAGGAGCGGGTCGTCGAGCCCCAGTTCGGCGCGTGCCTGCTCCACCTGCTCGGCGCTCGCGTTGGCGCCGATGTAGGTGCGGACAGGGTCGGCGTTGCCCACCTTGCCCAGGGCGAAGACCGCGAGCGCGAGGAACAGCACCACGCCCACCACGGAGGCGAGGCGACGCAGGGTGAAGGACAACATCTCAGACTCCTCGTCCGCGCAGCAGGGTGCGCCAGGCGTCGCCGGCGTAGTTGAACACGAAGGCCATCACCGTGATGGCGAGGCTGGGCATCACCGGGATCCACCAGGAACTGAGGAGGTAGCGCATCCCGTCGGCCGCCATGCGGCCGAGCTCCGGCGTGGGGGCGGGGCTGCCGAGGCCAAGGAACGACAGCGCGGCGAGGGTCATGATGACGCCGCCGATGTCGATACTCGCCGTGACAGCGACGGTGGGGCTCACGGCAGGGGCCACGTGACGGGTGAGCAGCCGCCACCCCTTGACCCCCGAGACCTGCGCGGCGGTGACGTGGGGAAGGGCCACCACCCGGCGCACCTCGCCACGCACAAGCCGCGCATACAGCGGCCACCACACGACGGCGATGCCGATGATCGCGCTGCCGAGCGTCTGGCCCAGCGCGGCGGCCATGACCATCGCGATGATGGTCGCGGGCACCGCGAGGAAGAGGTCGGTGACGCGCATGAGCGCCGAGTCGAGCCATCCGCCGCGGAATCCGGCGAGGACGCCGATCACCGTGCCGAAGGCCGCTGCCGCGAGCGTGACCACCACCGCGGCGCCCAGACTCGAGCGCATCCCGACAAGGACGCGCGACAGGATGTCCATGCCGATGGCGTCGGTGCCCAGCAGGTGGCCGTCGCTCAGCGGCGGCAGGAAGGCCTCGCCCGACGGGACCGTCGCCACGTAGGGGGCGAGCCACGGCCCGACGATCGCGAGGACCACCACCACGCCCACAGCCCCCAGGGCGAGGCGGTCGCCCAGCCCCAGGGCCGGGCCCGAGCGCCTCGCGGAGCCGTCCGCGCCACGTCGGCACGGCGACGGCGACGACGGGGCGGGCCCCGCACCGGCATCGGCCGCCGGGGCCTTCCTGACGAGGGTCCTGGCGCCGGCCGCCTCGGCGACCGCGAGTTGGATCCCCTTACGCGAGAGAGGCATCGACCAGTCTCCTTCCGTACTCCGTGGTGAGGTCGTGCGCGAGCCGCTCCCCCGGGACCGTCTCGACGATGCGCCCCGCCGTCATCACCGCGACGCGGTCGGCGATGAGCCGGGCGGCGGCGAGGTCGTGCGTCACGAACAGCACGGAGATGCCGAGCGAGTGGCGCAGGAGGCTGATGAGGTTGAGGACGGAGCACGCCACCGAGACGTCGAGGGCACTCGTGGGCTCGTCGCACAGGAGGACGGAGGGCGGGACCGCGACGGCGCGGGCGATGGCCACGCGCTGCTGCTGGCCGCCGGAGAGCTGGGTGGGCCGCGCCGCGAGCACCTCGGGGGGCAGCCCCACCAGCCCGATGGTCTTGGCCGCGAGCGCCAGGCGCGCCTCCTTGCTGAGGACGGCGCCCGTGCGGGTGTGCTCGATGCGCTCCAGCAGGATCTGCTCCACCGTGAGCCACGGCGTGAGGGAGGCCCCAGCGTCCTGGAAGACCACCTGGGTGCCCTCGCCTGCGACGCCCTGACGCGACACGGTTCCCGCGTCAGGCTTCTCGATGCCGGCGGCGATCTTGAGGGTCGTGGACTTGCCCGATCCCGACTCGCCCACGAGCGCCACCGCCTCGCGGTATCCCACCTCGAGGCTCACGTCGTGGAGCACCTGGTGCAGGCCGCGCTTGCCGCGTCCGTGGCCGCGGTAGCTCTTGGAGATCCCGTTGAGCGACAGCGACGTGCGCGTGACGTGGCTGACGAGGTGGGCGGGAGGCGTGCCGGTGGCGGCGCCGAGCGCCGCCGTCTCACCCACGAACGCGTCCCAGGTGAGCTCGCCAGCATCCCAGCGGCGCGTGAGGTCCGCCGGCACGGTGGACTCGGCCCCCGCATCGGCCATCGCCGCGACCACGGCGTCGTCGACGGGGCCGACGGGCCGCGATCTGTCGAGGTCGAGGGTGAGCCGGGACGCCATGAGCCTGCGCGTGTACTCGTGGGTGGGCGCGCCGATGACCTCGTCCACGGGGCCCTGCTCGACCACGCGTCCACGCTGCAGCACGGCGAGCCGGTCGCACATGTGGTGCGCGACACCGAGGTCGTGAGTGACGAAGATGACGCCGCAGCCGGCGTCGCTCGCGGCCTCCTTGAGCACCGTCAGCACCTCGGCCTGCACGGAGACGTCGAGTGCGGTCGTGGGCTCGTCGGCCACGAGGATCGACGGCTTGCGGGACAGCGCGAGCGCGATCATGATGCGCTGGCGCATGCCGCCGGACAGCTGGTGCGGGTACTTGCGCAGCACCAGGCGCGGGTCGCGGATCTGCACGCGCTCGAGGGCCTCGGCGGAGGCGTCGGCCGACCCCGTATAGCGGTCGAGCATGCGGCCGATGCGCATGGTGGGGTCGAGCGAGCGCATCGGGTCCTGGAACACCGTGGTGACGGCGCGGCCGCGGATCTCGCGCCAGGCGGGGTCGGTGACGGGAACGAGCGGCCGGCCGTCGATCGCCACGGCGCCGGTCGCCGTCACCGAACCGTCGGCGGGGAGGATGCCCTGCACCACCGCGCCGATGGTGGACTTACCGGAGCCCGACTCCCCCACGAGACCCAGGCATTCGCCCGCGGCGAGGGTGAGCGTGACGTCGCTGACGGCGGTGACGGTGCGGCCTCGCGCCCGGTACTGGACGGTGAGGTCGTCGATGGTGAGGACGGGGCTGGCGGTCGTCATGGTGGGCCCTCCTGGATCGCTGGTCAGGACGCGGGAGCGAGCTGGGAGAGGTCGAGGTCGATGCCGAGGACGGGGTTGCGGGCCTCCTCGACGCCCGTGACCTCGGTACGGAACAGCGCTGGCGTGTCGAGGTTGGCGAGCGTGGTCCAGTAGCCCGACCCGCTGACCTGGGCGGCGATGTCCGCGTACCGGGACCGGTCGCCGTCGGCGAGGATCGCGTCGAGCTCTCCCTCGAGCCCCTCGACCTCCGCGCCGAACAGGTCGAGGCCTCCGGCGGGCGTGTAGAAGATGCGTGCCCAGGTGTCGGGGTGCGCCGCGTCAGGCCAGTTGGTGAACAGCGTGATGTCGGGGGCGTCCTCGTCCTCCGGGGACATCGCCCAGAACACTCCCGACTCGAGCCCGACGGACTCGGTGGGGATGCCCGCGGCGTTGAGGGTGGCCGTGAGGTGATCCGCGAGGTCCTGGGCGCCCGGCAGGAACGCGGGGTAGCCGATGCGGACGTGCTCGCCCTCGAAGGCGTCGAGGCCGTGCGGGTCGTACTCGACGGCGTCCACGTTGGTGGCGGCGTCGACCATGAGCGACGGGTAGGGGCCGTCAGCGTCCGCCGCGATGGGCCCGAGCGCCGCGGCCGCGAGCGCGTCGCGGTCGATCCCCGACAGGAACGCCGTGCGCTCCTCCTGGGCGGTGAACAGGTCCGACGCGGGATTGAGGAACATGAGCGCCGCAGTCATGGAGGGGAACAGGTACGTCGAGACCTCGTCGCTGTCGCCCAGGGAGGCGAGCACCTCCTTGGTCATGCCTCCCACGATGCCGTCGAGGTCGCCTGTCTCGAGCTGCAGCTGGATGGTGGTCGCGGACTCGATCACGCGGAACGTCACGAGGTCGTACGCCGGGGCCGGCTCCCAGTAGTCGTCGTAGGCGATGAGCGAGTACGAGGAACCGCTCGCGAAGTCGGTGTACTCGTACGGCCCGGTGCCGGCGTCGTGCGTCGAGAACCAGTCGAGGCCGGCGGTGCCGGCGTGCTCCGCGAGCGCCACCGGCGAGACCATCTTGGGGCCGAACGGCGAGGCGAGGTAGTCGAGGAAGGAGTCGTTGGGGGCGTCGAGGGTGAGGACCACCTCGTGGTCGCTCGGCGTCGCAATGTCCGTGACGCCGGCGACCATATAGCCGGGCCCCGCCGCGCCGATGTCGAGGCGGCGCGCGAACGACGGCTCGACCGCGGCGGACGTGAACTCAGTGCCGTCGTGGAAGGTGACGCCCTCGCGCAGGTGGAACGTGTAGGTCAGGCCGTCGTCGCTCACCGACCAGTCCGTCGCCAGCTCGGGGGCGATGGTGGGCTCGTCGGTGCCGGTCGCGTACCCCACCAGGCCCTCGTAGGCGGAGTTGACGAGCGTCATCTCGTAGCCGTTGTAGGCGGTGTCAGGGTCGGGTGCGGGGATGTCGCTCGCGAGCGCGAGCGTCAGCGCCGTCGCGTCGGTGGCGACGACGGACGCTCCCCCCACCTCGGGCAGCTCGCCGGCGGGCAGCTGGCAGGCCGCGAGCCCCAGGGCCGCGGCGGCGAGGCCGAGTGCGGCACGGGCGGTGAGCGAGAATCTCACGGTTCCTCCTGAGGGCTTTCCCTGTCGGACAAGTGCAACCTATCGGCCGCTAGTTACATACCGTCGCGCGCCCGGTTGCGGTCATGTTTCATCTGTCTTGCAGCGCGGCGGTCGACCGCCACAGCACCCAGTCGCCCACGTCGCTGAGGTCCTCGCAGTCGCGCGTCGCCGCCTCCTGGCACAGGAAGCCGGTGACCGCGGAACCGTCTGCGAGGAACACCTGTCCCACGCCCAGCGGCGCGGGGATCTCCGCCACCACGGCGCCGAACCCGGCGAGCGGAAGCCGCCACACCTCGCCCACGATCGGGGCGCCGTCCGCGGACCCCTCGGCGAGCACCATTCCCGGGCGCGCCGGCTCCCCCGGGAGCGCATACAGCCGGTACGCCGGCGCCGTCGTCGCGCGCCAGATCAGTCGCCCGCCGCGTGCCGTGAGCAGCCGGTTGAGAGGCTGGCCAGTGCGGTGGGCGCCGATGACGAAGAGGTCCGCCTCGTCGGGTTCGGGACAGCGTGCGGCCGATGCCGCGGCCGGCTCCCCGCCCGCCGTCACCTCGGCGCCGACGACCGCCGTCGACAGCTCCCGCGCGATCGTCAGCAGCCGCGCGTCAGAGAAGGCATGCCCTGTGAGCATGGCCCCAAACTCGCCGCCGCCCACGCGTCCGGCGGGAAGCGCCACCGCCGCCATGTCGAGCTGGTTGGCGAAGTTGGTGAAGCGACCCATCCTGGAGTTCGCCCCCACCGGGTCCGCGGCCACCTGAGCGAGGGTGGGGTGCCACGTGGTGGTGGGGGTGAGCACCGCCGCGGCGTCCGCGAGCAGGTCGCGAGCCTCGGCCCGGTAGCCCTCGAGCGTGCGCTGGTCGGCAAACAGCGCCGCCGCGCTGTGACCTGCGCCGGCGAGCACGATGCCCGCGACGGTGGGGTCGAGGTCCCCGCCGATCGCGTCGCGGTGCTGCTCGAGGTGAGCCCCCACCGCGGCGTAGCGCTCGGCGACGAACGAGGACTCGTACAGCATGCGGGCGGCGTCCAGCAGCGGGGCGATCGAGCGCTCGACCACCTCGTACCCGGCGCCGCGGGCCGCCTCAACGACCCGCGCGAACGCCTCGGCCCAGCCGGGCGCGAGCTCGCCGAGGTCCGCCTCGGTGGGCACCACGAGCCGGGTGCGGGCCGCGGAGCCGAGCGGCGCCGGGACCGGCGCGCGGCGCGACAGCGGGTCGCCGGCATCGGGGCCGGACATGATCTCCACGGCGAGCGCCGCGAGCTGCGGGTCACGCCCGAACACCGTGACGCAGTCGAGCGAGGCGCACGCGGGCACCACGCCTGTGGTGGGGACGAGTCCGCGCGTGGGTTTCAGCCCCCAGATCCCGTGCAGGGCGGCAGGCACGCGACCCGACCCCGCGGTGTCGGTGCCGAGCGCCAGGTCGACAAGGCCCTGCGCGACCACCACGCCGGAGCCCGAGGACGAGCCGCCCGAGATGCGGGTCGCATCGGCAGCATGCCTCACGGCACCGTAGGGTGAGCGGGTGCCCACCAGCCCGGTGGCGAACTGATCCATGTTGGTCTTGCCGACGATGACGGCGCCGGCCGCGCGCAGCCGCGCCACGGCAGGGGCGTCGGCGGCGGGCTCATAGCCGTAGGTGGGAGCAGCCGCCGTGGTGGGGCAGCCGGCCACGTCGATGTTGTCCTTGACGGCGACGAGCACTCCCGCGAGCGGCAGATCCTCCCCGGCCGCCGCGCGCGCGTCGACCCGCTCGGCCTGGTCCGCGAGCGCCTCGCCCGGCACCAGGTGAATCCACGCCTCCGGCCGCTCGGTCACTGCGACGGCGGCGCGGAACCGCGCCACCGCATCGGCCGCGCTCACGCCTCACCCGGGTCGGTGACGATGACCCGCAGCGGAGTCGGGTTGAAGTCGTTGCACGGGTTGTTGACCTGCGGGCAGTTGGAGATCACGACCAAGACGTCGCGTTCCGCGCGCAGCGCGACCCGCTTGCCCGGCCCCGAGATGCCGTCGACGATGCCGAGCGTGCCGTCCGCCTCCACGGGCACGTTCATGAACCAGTTGATGTTGGACACCAGGTCCCGCGGACCCAGCCCGTGCGCTGCGCCCTCGAGCAGGAAGTTCTCGCGGCACGCGTGGTGGAATCTGGTGTGGTGGCCGTAGCGCAGCGTGTTCGACTCCTTGGAACACGCGCCGCCGATCGTGTCCTGACGCTCGACCTCGTTCGCGACGATCGTCATGAGCGGGTTTCCCTCGTTGGACAGCAGCACCGACCCGTCGACGAGGTAGGCATTGCGCTGGGCGACGAGCGTCGCCTGAACGGAATAGCGCTCGGCGTGGTCGGCCGCGTCGAAGACGAGGCAGTCGCCCGACTGGTTGCCTCCCACGTCCACCAGCGTGAAGACGTGGCCGGCGCGCACCACTGCCGACCAGCCGGCGCGCGGGGCGATCTCCTCGTCGAGCACCACGGCGCCGGGGACGGACGGCTCGGAACGGTCGAAGTAGTCGGCCTCGTGAGTGGCCCAGGTGACGGTCATCGGATCCCCTTGACGAGAAGGTGCTGCTGGGTGTTGAGGTAGGCGCGGGTGCGCTCGGGCGTGGCGGACCACCACGGATCGGAGGGGGCCGATGCCGCGGCCGCCCAGGCGTGCACCCTCAGCGGGGTGACGGTGTAGTCGTCGCGCGGGTCCAGCGGGTGCGCGGCGTTGGCGATGAGGATGGTCAGCGGCATCTCGGCGATGAGTTCGACGCTCGCCCCGGCGCCCGCGGCGCCGGTCCATTCCAGTGCGCCGTCGGCGGCGACGCGCACGCCCTTGAAGAAGGACACGCTGGGCGGCAGGTCGCGGGGCTCGAGGCCCTCCTTGGTCCCCGCCAGGCGCAGGAGCTCGCGCCCCGCGGCTGTCGCGCTGTGGGCCTCGCCCGCGCCGTAGCGGCTGGCGTTACCGGCGAGCGTCGTCACGCCGCAGAAGGCGTCGTGGTGACCGCCGGCGCCGTCAGTGGCGATCGTGGCGAGGACGCGCCCGTCTCCCGACAGCAGCGGGTGGCCGGCGCCCAGGTAGGCCTGCCAGGGGATCTTCTGGGTGTCGGCGACGTTGAGCCGCTCGGCGGTATTGAGGGCGGAGTAGACCACCACGTGCGCGCACGCGTCTCCCTCAACATCCTCGAGCCGGATACGCGTGCCGCGCGCCACCGTGGCGTGCGTGTAGCCGGGCCCGGCGACGGTCTCTGCCCACGTCAGCGCGGCCGGGTCGACGCCCGCGGGGACGTGGGGAGACGACGACGGCGGCAGATAGGGCATCGCCTCCACGGAGATGTCCGCGCGGCCGCGCGCATCGTCGCGCGCCTGGGCCAGGGTGGCGGTGCCGGAGCGGCGCCCCGCGCCGAGGTCGATGGTGGGGTCTGTCGTCACTGCGTCTGTAGTCACGGCCGTCTACCTTTCGCTCGATAGGTAACAGCGAGCATAAGCGCGGACTGTTACATCGACATTTCGCCCGCGCAACCTCTGAAAGAATCCCGGCGGGGCCGGATAGCCTGGAGCGGCCATGACGAACGACGACGCCTCCTCGGCCCCCGCCTCCGCCACGCCCGCGCGCCGCTCGCGCCCCCACGGGAAGGAACCCGTGGGACGCGACCGCATCCTCGAGGCCGCCGCGGTGCTGTTCGTCGAACAGGGCTACGCCGCGACCACGACGCGGCAGATCTCCGCGGCCGTCAACATCAAGCAGCCGTCGCTGTACTACCACTTTCCCAACAAGGCGGCGATGCTCAACGAGCTGCTGATCGACACCGCGAAGCCGTCGATCGCGAAGGCACGGGAACTGCTCGCCGACGAGGACAGGGACCCCCTGGCGCGCCTGCTCGAGCTGATCCGCTTCGACGTCCACCTGCTCGCATCGGGCCCGTCCAACATCGGCGCGCTGTACCTGCTGCCCGAGACCAACGAGCCGATGTTCGGCACGTTCCAGGCGCTGCGTCAGGAGCTGGTGTCGACCTACGGCGCGCTGCTGCGGCGCACCATCGCCGCGGGCCGCGCCGACGTGGACGATCCCGCCGCGACAGCCGCCCTGCTGTTCTCCCTTGTCGAGGGCGTCATCCTGCGCCGCGCCGACGACCGCAACCTCGATGCCGCCCGCGTCGCGGACGGCATCGAGACGGCGACCTTAAGGATCCTGGGCGCGACGCTGTAGTCCAGCGGTCCGCCGCGCCGGGGCCCGGGACTAGGCGATGGCCGCCGCGACCTCGGCTGTCCGCACGGCGACCACGGCGTCGCCGGGGGCGACGGTCGAGCCCGCGGGCGTGAGCACCGCCTCGATCATTCCCGCGTGGGTGGCGACAAGCGCCGTCTCCATCTTCATCGCCTCGACGACGGCGACCACGTCGCCCTCGGCCACCTCGTCACCCTCGGCGACCAGCACCTTCCACACGTTGGCGGCGAAGGGCGCCTCGACGGCGACGCAGCCCTCGGGGATCTCGGCGGCCGCGGTCGCCGCGGCGGGCTCGATGGCGCGGTTGAACTCGCCCGACGCCTCCCACCGCTCGCGCTCCTCGGCGAACGCCGCGCGCTGGGTGGAGCGGAACGCGGCGATCTCCTCCGCGTTGTCCGCGAGGAACGCAGCGTGCTCCCGCATGGACAGCGTCCCCTCGACGATCTCGGGCCGCCACAGGCCCGCCGTGAAGTCGGCGCGCAGTCGCAGCAGCTCGTCGGCCTCGACGGGGTACCAGGAGATGCGGTCGAAGAAGTCGAGCAGCCACGGGCGCGTGCCGTCGACTGCGCGGTCGTCGCCGGCAAACGATGCCCAGCGGTCCCATACCTGGGTGGTGCGGCCCACGAACTGGTAGCCGCCGGGGCCCTCCATGCCGTAGATGCACAGGTACGCGCCGCCGATGCCCACCGAGTTCTCGGCGGTCCAGGTGCGGGCGGGGTTGTACTTGGTGGTCACCAGGCGGTGGCGCGGGTCGAGCGGCGTCGCCACGGGCGCGCCAAGGTACACGTCACCCAGGCCGAGCACCAGGTACTGGGCGTCGAACAGCGTCCGGTAGACGTCGTCCACGCTGTCCAGGCCGTTGACGCGCCTAATGAACTCGATGTTCCACGGGTTCCACGGGGCGTCGTCGCGCACGCCGGCTTCGTAGCGGGCGATGGCCTCGCGCGTCGCGGGGTCGTCCCACGACATCGGGAGGCGGACGTGGCGGCTGGGCACCACGAGGTCCTCCGCGTCGGCGACGTCGGCCGCGAGCGCGAGGAGGCCGTCGAGCGCCTCGCGGGTCACGAACGCGGGGTCCTCGAAGGTGACCTGGAGCGAGCGAATGCCGGGCGTCAGGTCGCGCAGCCCGGCGGGCGGGTTCTCCCGCAGGGCACGGTGGAGGACGTGGATGCGGGCGCGCAGCATGAGGTCGAGCTCCAGCTCGCCCAGCTCGATCAGCACCGAGTCGTCTCCCTGACGGCGCAGCACCAGGCCGTCGCGGTCGGCCAGGACGCCACGCGGCGCGCCGGCCGGCTCGGGGTGCGCGGGCTCGAGGCGCACCATGCGCACGGTGTCCCCCGGCGCAAGCTGGCCAAGCTTCCACCGCTCGGCCTTGGCGATCGTCACCGGGGTGACGAAGCCGCCGAGGCTCGGGCCGTCGGGGCCCAGCAGCACGGGGGTGTCCCCAGTGAAATCCATGCCGCCCACCGAATACGGGGTGTCGTGGATGTTCGAGGGGTGCAGGCCGGCCTCGCCGCCGTCCTGGCGCGCCCACTGGGGCTTGGGGCCCACGAGGCGCACGCCGGTGCGGTCGGAGTTGAAGTGCACCTCGTAGGGGGTCGACAGCACGGCGTCGACATCCTCCTGAGTAAAGAAGTCGGGGGCGGAGTGCGGCCCGTCGAGCACCCCGATCTCCCAGGTGCGGCCGATGCTCGGGCGAGCCTCGAGCGGCACCGTCGCCACCGCATCGGCCGTCGTCACGGCCTCGCCGAGCGTGAGGACGTCGCCGAGGACGAGGGCGCGCCCCGCGTGGCCGCCGAAGCGGCCGAGCGTGAACGTCGCCTTGGAGCCGAGGTGCTCGGGGACGTCGATGCCGCCCTCGATGAGCAGGTAGGCGCGCAGGCCCGCCTCGACCTGCCCCACCTCGACGGTGGAGCCGGCCGGAATGACAAAGGGCTCCCACATCGGCACGGGGACGCCGTCCACGCTCACGGAGACGGGCGCGCCGGTGACGATGGCGCGGCGCTCGACGCCGAGGCGCAGGCGGGGGCCAGACACGGTGCACTCGAGCCCGGCGGCCTGCGGGTCGTTCCCGAGGGCCTCGTTGCCCAGGCGGAAGCTGCGGTCGTCCATGGGGCCCGACGGCGGCACGCCGATGTGCCACAGGCCGGTGCGGCCGCCCGCCTCCTGGACAGTGGTGAGGAAGCCGGGGGCCTCGACGCGGACGTCGTCGATGGCGGCGATGTCGCCGCTTCCGAGCGTCGCGGTGGTGTGCCTACCCGCGGCGACGACGGGGGCGGTCGCGATCGCGGAGAGCAGCGCGAGGTTGGTCTGGATGCCGTCGATGCGCGTGGCCGCCAGGGCCGCCGCCTGACGCTCCCACGCCTCGGCGCGGGTGGCGCCGGCGGTGATGACCTTGGCGATCATCGGGTCGTAGCGGGTGCTCACCTCGGTGCCGGCCGCCACCCACGTGTCGATGCGGGCGTCGGCGGGGAACACCGCGCGCGTGATGGTGCCGGGACTGGGGCGGAAGTCGGAGCCCGGGTCCTCGGCGTAGACGCGGGACTCGACGGCGTAGCCGCTCACGGGGACCTCGCCGGTGGCGCGGTAGGGGTCGAGGAAGCTCGCGTCGCCCGTGCCGAGGGTCAGCATCCACTCGACGAGGTCGACGCCGGTGATGGCCTCGGTGACAGGGTGCTCCACCTGGAGGCGGGTGTTGATCTCGAGGAACGACGCCTCGCCGGTGCGGGCGTCGACCACGAACTCGACGGTGCCGGCGCTGCGGTAGCCCACCGACGCCGCGAGGGCGCGAGCCGTCGAGTGCAGCTCGGCGCGCACCGCGGGATCGAGGTCGAAGGCAGGGGCCTCCTCCGCCACCTTCTGGTTGCGGCGCTGGAGGGTACAGTCGCGGTCCCCCAGCGTCACGACGCCGCCGGCGCCGTCGCCGAAGACCTGGACCTCGACGTGGCGCGCGTCGTCGATGAAGCGCTCGGCGAAGACGCCGCCGCCCGCGACGTCTGCCACGCGCCGCACCGTCGCGAAGGCGGCCTCGACCTCGGCGAGGTCGCGCAGCACCGCCATGCCCTTGCCGCCGCCACCGCCGGCCGCCTTGATGATCACGGGAAGGCCGATGCGCTCGATCTCGGCGCGTGCGTGCTCCGCGTCGGCGAGGTCCTCTGTCGCAGCGGCCAGCGGGACGCCAGCCGCCACCGCGTGGGCGCGGGCCGCCTGCTTGTCACCGAAGGCGTCGATGTGGTCGGGGCCCGGCCCCAGGAAGACGATGCCGGCGGCCTCGACAGCGCGGGCGAAGGCGGCGTTCTCGGACAGGAAGCCGTAGCCGGGGTGGATGGCCCACACGCCGTGGGCGAGCGCGACCTCGACGATCTGCGCGATGTCCATGTAGGGGTCGGTGTCGCCGCGGCGCTCGAGCCTCACCGCCTCGTCGGCCGCGTGGACGTGGGCACTCGCGCCGTCGTCGTCAGCGTAGATGGCGAGGGACGTGCCCCCGAGTGCCGTCACGGAGCGCGAGACGCGCACCGCAATCTCCGCCCTGTTCGCGATGAGGACCTTGCCGATGGCCATGACTGCCGCCCTTCGTCGTGCTGCCGAATGGCGACGACTCTATCGGGCGATAGTTACTGGCGTGTTTCGGGGAGGAAACGATGCGCGCGCGGCCGGGCCACCGCATCGGCCGTCCGCACGCGACGGGAGAAGCCGCCGACACGGCGAGGCCCGGCACGCGACACGACGAGGCCCCGATCCCTCCAGGGGACCGGGGCTCGCCGTGTGTGGCTCGGTGTTACTTGGCGGCCTTGCGCGCCTTACGCGGGGCCTTCGCCTTGGACTCGGCCTCGGCGGCCTCCTCCTCGCGGGCGGCGACGTCCTCGTAGCGGATGCCGTAGTAGGCGGCCTGCATCATGACCTTCATGTCGGCAAGCATCGGCAGGCGCGGGTTGGCGGGTGCGCACTGGTCCTCGTAGGCGTTCATGGCGAGCGTGTCGAGCGAGGCCATGAACTCGGTCTCGTCGATGCCGATCTCCTGGAACGAACCCTCGATACCCACGGCGGCGCGCAGCTCCTCGACGGCCGTGGCGTAGGCCTCGACGGCCTCATCGGGCGTCGAGTGGGCGAGGCCCAGGACCTTGGCGATCTCCTGGAACCGCTCGGGAGCCACGTAGGACTCCTGCTTGGGCCACGAGGTGGGCTTGGTGGGCACCTTGCCGTTGTAACGGATCACGTGCGGCAGGTAGACGGCGTTGGTGCGGCCGTGGGCGACGTGGAAGGTGGAACCCGTCACGTGGCTCATGGCGTGCACCAGGCCAAGGAACGCGTTGCCGAAGGCCATGCCGGCGATGGTCGCGGCGTTGTGCATCTTCTCGCGCGCCTTCTCCGCCTCGGGGCCACCCTCGACGGACGTCGCGATGTTCTCGAACACCAGGCGGATCGCCTGCAGCGCGAGGCCGTCGGTGAAGTCGTTCGCGTAGACCGAGACGAATGCCTCGGTGGCGTGGGTCAGGGCGTCCATGCCGGAGTCGGCGGCCACGCGGGAGGGCAGCGCACGGGTCAGGACCGGGTCGACGATCGCGACCGACGGGGTCAGCGCGTAGTCGGCGAGCGGGTACTTGCGGCCCGTCTCGGTGTCGGTGATGACAGCGAACGGCGTGACCTCGGCGCCGGTGCCCGACGTGGTCGGGATGCACACCAGCTGGGCGAGCTCGCCGAGCTGCGGGAACGCGAAGGCACGCTTGCGGACGTCGAAGAACTTCTCCTTCAGGTCGCTGAAGACCACGTCAGGGTGCTCGTACATGAGCCACATGACCTTCGCGGCGTCCATGGGCGAGCCGCCACCCACGGCGATCAGGGTGTCGGGCTTGAAGGCCCGCAGCACCTCGGCCCCGGCGGTGACCGTCTTGATGGACGGCTCGGGCTCGACGTTGTCGATGATCTGGACGGAGACCTTGTTGTTGCGGCGGTTCAGCACGTCGAGGATCTTGTCGACGATGCCGATGCGGGTCATGGTGGCGTCGGTGATGATCGTCACGCGCTCCACGTCGGGCATCGACTTGAGGTAGCGGATCGAGTTGGGCTCGAAGTAGGTCTTCGCCGGCACCTTGAACCACTGCATGTTGTTGTTCCTCCGGCCGATGCGCTTGACGTTGATCAGGTTGATCGCGGACACGTTGTTGGACACCGAGTTGTGGCCGTAGGAGCCGCAGCCGAGCGTGAGCGAGGGGAGGAAGGCGTTGTAGATGTCGCCGATTCCACCCTGCGAGGAGGGCGAGTTGCAGATGATGCGGACGGCCTTGACGCGCTGTCCGAACTCCTGGATGACGGCCTGGTCGGTCGCGTGGATCGCGGCGGAGTGACCGAGGCCGTGGAACTCGACCATGCGCTCGGCGTAGTCGAGCCCCTGCTCGGTGGTCTCGGCGCGCAGCACGGCGAGGACGGGGCACAGCTTCTCGCGGGTCAGCGGCTCGGACTCGCCCACGGTCGAGACCTCGGCGAGGATGATCGAGGTGTCGGCGGGAACGGTGAAGCCGGCCTGCTCGGCGATCCAGGTGGGGTGCTTGCCCACCACGTTCGGGTTGAGCTTGGCGCCGGCGCAGTTCTCGCCGGAGGCGGTGACGCCGAAGATGAACTCCTCGAGCAGCGCCTTCTCCTCGGGGGTGACCCGGTAGGCGTGGAGGCGGTCGAACTCGCTCAGCGCCTCGTCGTACAGCGACGAGTCGAGGATGACGGCCTGCTCCGAGGCGCACACCATGCCGTTGTCGAACGCCTTCGAGATGACGATGTCGTTGACGGAACGCTTGAGGTTGGCGGAGGCGTGGATGTAGGCGGGAACGTTGCCGGCGCCGACGCCGAGCGCGGGCTTGCCGCACGAGTACGCGGCCTTGACCATCGCGTTGCCGCCGGTGGCCAGGATGAGCGCGACGCCGTCGTGGTTCATCAGCTGGTTGGTGGCGTCAATCGACGGGTGCTCGACCCACTGGATGCAGTGCTCGGGGGCGCCCGCGGCGATCGCCGCGTCACGCACGGCCTTGGCGGCCGCCACGGAGGACTGCTGGGCGCTCGGGTGGAACGCGAAGATGATGGGGTTGCGGGTCTTGAGCGAGATGAGCGACTTGAAGATCGCCGTCGAGGTGGGGTTGGTCACCGGGGTGATGCCCGCGATGACGCCCACGGGCTCGGCGATCTCGGTGATGCCGAGCAGCTCGTCCTCGTGGATGACGCCCACGGTCTTCATGGGGCCCATGGAGTGGGTGACGTGCTCGCACGCGAAGATGTTCTTCACGGCCTTGTCCTCGAAGACGCCGCGGCCGGTCTCGTTGACCGCCTGCATGGCGAGGTCGCCGTGCTGGCTGAGCGCCGCGACCGACGCCTTCTTCACCAGCATGTCGACGTCCTCCTGCGTGAACGCGGAGTAGGCCTGGAGGGCGCGCTGGCCGTTGGCGACCAGACGGTCGATCTCGGCCGCGATGGGCGACTGGCTTTCCTGGACCGGGGATTCCTGCGTGGCGGTCATGGTGTTCTCTTCTCCCTTGACGAGGGGCTCCTGGCGGCTCCCCTGATACTCAAGAAACTACGCCCGCGTGATCCCCGTCACATGAGGCCTACGTCCCGTAGGACCAATGTCCTACCAGGGGTTTCGCTTCTGAGAATGGCCGATGCTGTGGCCACCACCGTGCGCCGGTGGCCCCTCGCGCTACGACGAGGCGAGGGTGTCGCCGTGCACCACGGCACGGTCGCGGCCGGCGGACTTGGCCGCGTACAGCGCCTCGTCGGCGCGCGCGAGCGCGTCGACGAGGCCCTCCCCCGCCTCCACGACGGCGAGGCCGAAGCTCACCGTGGAGCCGGCCGGAGCATCGGCCGTGTGCACCGCCATGAGCCGCGCGAACTCGCCCGAGGCAGCCAGCGCCGCCTCCGCGTCGGCGTCCTCGATGACGGCCGCGAATTCCTCGCCTCCCCACCGGCAGGCGAGAGGATCGGCCCCCAGCACGGCGCGGCACGCGTCGGCGAAGGCGACCAGCGCCGCGTCGCCCGCGGCGTGGCCGTGGGTGTCGTTCAGCTCCTTGAAGCGATCGAAGTCGGCGAGCATGACGGTCGCGGGACGCTCGCCGCGGGACGCGAGCACCGCCCCCGCGCGGCGCAGGAACGGGTCGCGGGTGAGCAGGCGGGTGAGGTCGTCGCGCTCGGCGCGTCGCCGCCACCGCTCGGCCACCTCGAAGCGGCTGATCTCCGTCACCGAGTACGTGACGACCACCATGGCGAGCATCACGACGATGGTCGTGGTGGCGGGACCGGCCCACACCGTGTACGCGTCCGACGCGGGACCCAGCGTGACGTAGGTGAGCGCGCGCGTGGCGTAGAAGGCCGCGAGCACCGTCGCGGTCAGCGCGACCGAGGCGACGGCGACGCGCACACCACCGCGCCTGTCCCCCTGGACGGCACGCGGCTGCTCCCCCAGCAGCAGCCACAGCTGCCACGCGGCGAGCCCGAACTGCAGCGCCATGCCCAGCATGAGCGCCGCGGTTCCCGACACCGCCCCGCCGTCGCGCGGACCCACGAGCGTGGCCACCGCGATGAGCACAGGCACTGCGGCGAGGCGCCACGCGTCCGTGGCAAGGCCGCGCAGGGAGCGGGCGGCGGCCCACGCGAACCCGGCGCTCAGCACCGACAGCGCGTTGCCCGCCGCGTCCGCGACCGCGATCCCGACGCCGCTGTCGAGCAGGTACAGGACGGAGCTGGTCGAGGACAGCACCACCACCAGGCTCCACCACCGCGCATAGGGGGCGCGGGTGGCCAGGTAGGTGCCGAAGAAGACGAGCGCGAACGTCAGGAGACCCACCGCGGCCTGTGCCACACGCAACGTCTCCAGGTCGAGCATGCGATGAGCCTACGGTGAGCGCACCGCCCTGGGAAGAGCGAAAGCCCTGGTGAGAGACTCACCAGGGCGTGCCGCGCGGGTGGCGCGGGCGTCGCTACCGAGCGCGCTCAGAACGTGATGAGGCCGCGGCGCTCGAACTGGGCGCGCACGCGGGCGACAAGCTCCGGCTCGGGGGTCTTGGTGTCCTCGAGGGCGTAGGGCTCGTTCAGCGCGTGCCACTTCTCGCGGCCCATCTGGTGGAAGGGCAGCACCTCGACGCGCTGCACTGTGTCGAGCTCCGCGAGGAAGTCGGCCACCATGTCGACGTTGTGCTCGTCGTCGGTGAGGCCGGGCACCAGCACGTAACGCACCCAGATCCCCACTCCCTGCGCCGACAGGCGGCGGCCGAAGTCGAGGGTGGGCTGCAGGGCGCGGCCGGTGACCTTCTTGTAGGTCGCCGGGTCGCCCGACTTCACGTCGAGCAGCACAAGGTCGGTGTCCGCCAGCAGCTCGTTGCTAGCGCGGGCGCCCAGGAAGCCGGAGGTGTCCAGCGCGGTGTGGATGCCCATCTCCTTGGCGCCGCGGAAGATGCGTGCCACGAAGTCGGGCTGCAGGAGCGGCTCGCCGCCGGAGATGGTGAGGCCGCCGTCCGATGCCTTGAGGACCGGGGCGTAGCGGCGCACCTTGGCGAGCACCTCATCGGCCGTGGCCCTGGTGCCGTTGCGCATCATCCACGTGTCGGGGTTGTGGCAGTACAGGCACCTGAGGGCGCAGCCGGCGAGGAAGTAGGTGAGGCGGGTGCCGGGGCCGTCGACGGCGGTGACGAGCTCCCACGAGTGGACGGTGCCCTCCTCACCCTTGGTGTGGCGGGTACCGGCGCGCATCTCCTCGTCGGCGGTGGCCATGGAGGCCGGCGTCGGCCCCGCCGCTCCCACGATGGGGAGCGACGGGCCGGCGATCGTGATCGGCTCGGGCGTGGCGTCCGTGGCCGATGCAGTGGCCACCCGGGCGGGGACGGTGGCGGTCATGACTGGTCTCCTTACAGGGAGCCGTGGAAGGTGCGCGACAGGACGTCGAGCTGCTGCTCGCGGGTCAGTCGCACGAAGTTCACGGCGTAACCCGAGACGCGGATGGTCAGCTGCGGGTAGTTCTCGGGGTGCTCCATGGCGTCCTCGAGGGTGTCCCTGTTCAGCACGTTGACGTTCATGTGGAAGCCGTGCTCGATGGCGTAGGCGTCCAGCACGCCGACCAGGTTCTTGATCTGCTCGGTCTTGTCGCGTCCGAGTCCCGCGGGCACCACGGTGGTGGTGAGCGAGATGCCATCCTGAGCGTCGTCGTAGGGAAGCTTGGCGACGGACAGGGCCGAGGCGACGATGCCGTGCGTGTCGCGGCCGTTCATCGGGTTGGCGCCCGGGGCGAACGGTTCGCCGGCGCGGCGGCCGTCGGGGGTGTTGCCGGTGGCCTTGCCGTAGACGACGTTCGAGGTGATGGTCAGCACCGACTGCGTGTGCTTCGCGTTGCGGTAGGTCTGCTGCTGGCGGACCTTGTCCATGAAGCGGTGCACCAGCTCGACGGCGATGGCGTCCACGCGGTCGTCGTCGTTGCCGTAGGTCGGGAACTCGCCGGTGACCTCGTAGTCGGTGATGAGGCCGGTCTCGTCACGCACGGGGCGCACCTGGGCGAACTTGATGGCGGACAGCGAGTCGGCAGCGACCGAGAGGCCGGCGATGCCGCAGGCCATGGTGCGCAGGATCTCCTTGTCGTGCAGCGCCATCTCGATGCGCTCGTACGCGTACTTGTCGTGCATGTAGTGAATGCAGTTGAGCGCGTCCACGTACGTCTCGGCCAGCCAGTCCATCGTCTTGTCGAAGGCGGCGACCACCTGGTCGAAGTCGAGGACCTCGTCGGTCATGGGCGCGGTGGCGGGCGAGACCTGCTTGCCCGAGACCTCGTCGCGGCCGCCGTTGATCGCGTACAGCAGCGCCTTGGCGAGGTTCACGCGGGCGCCGAAGAACTGCATCTGCTTGCCCACCTCCATGGCGGACACGCAGCAGGCGATCGCGGCGTCGTCACCGCACTGGGTGCGGATCAGCTCGTCGGACTCGTACTGGATGGACGAGGTGTCGATCGACACCTGTGCGCAGAAGTCCTTGAAGCCCTGCGGCAGCGCGGCGTTCCAGAACACGGTGAGGTTCGGCTCGGGGGCCGGGCCGAGGTTGTACAGGGTCTGGAGGAAGCGGAAGGAGGTCTTGGTGACGAGGGTGCGGCCGTCGTCGCCCATGCCGCCGATGGACTCGGTGACCCAGGTTGGGTCGCCCGAGAACAGGTTGTCGTACTCGGGGGTGCGCAGGAAGCGGACGATGCGCAGCTTGATGACGAAGTCGTCGACGATCTCCTGGACGTCGCTCTCGGTGACCGTGCCCTCGGCGAGGTCGCGCTGGGCGTAGACGTCGAGGAAGGTCGAGGTGCGGCCCAGCGACATCGCGGCGCCGTTCTGCTCCTTCACGGCGGCCAGGTAGCCGAAGTACAGCCACTGGACGGCCTCGCGGAAGTCCTTCGCGGGGCCGGAGATGTCGTAGCCGTAGCTCTTGGCCATGGCCTTCAGCTCGTTCAGCGCCTTGATCTGCTCCGAGTTCTCCTCGCGGTCGCGAATGATCTCCTCGGTGGAGCGCTCCATGTCCAGCAGGGCGCGCTCGCGCTTCTTGCCGGCGATGAGGGCGTCGACGCCGTACAGGGCCACGCGGCGGTAGTCGCCGATGATGCGGCCGCGGCCGTAGGCGTCGGGAAGTCCGGTGACGATGTGGCTCGAGCGGGCCGCGCGCACGTTGGGCGGGTAGACGTCGAACACGCCGTCGTTGTGGGTCTTGCGGTAGGTCGAGAAGATCGTCTCGAGCTCGGGGTCAACGGGGTAGCCGTAGGTCTCGAGGCTCTTCACCACCATGCGCCATCCGCCGTTGGGCATGATGGCGCGCTTCAGGGGCGCGTCGGTCTGGAGGCCGACGATCACGTCCTCGCCCTCGCGGATGTAACCGGGGGCATGGGAGGTGATGGTGGACGGCGTGTGGGCGTCGACGTCGTAGACACCCTTCTCACGCTCGGCCGGGAACATCGCGGTGATGGCCTCCCACGCACGGGTGGTGCGCTCGGTGGGGCCGGCGAGGAAGGCGCTGTCGCCCTCGTAAGGCGTGTAGTTCGCCTGCAGGAAGCCTCGCACGTCGATGCCCTCGGACCAGGGGCCACGCTCGAACGAACGCCACTCGGTGGAGTAGGCGATCTGGTCAGCGGCATCCACGGCGGCGGTGGTGGGCTCAGTGGCGGTCATGATGTCTCCCTTGGACGGTGAGCCGGAGGCGGTGGTTCCGCGCGGCTCGAACCTTCCCTTCGAAAGTACGCCCGGGAACGGGGGCTACCTCGGGACTTTCGGCCCTTCGCTGCGGGCCCCACCACGATGGGTAGATGTCGCCCACTTTTCGCGCCTCGGGCGCTCCCCTGGGGAGATCGTGGTCGCCGTCAGCTCACGCGCGCCGTCGCGCTGGCCGTGATGGCCACGCCGTCCGACCACGGCGCGAGCGCGTCGAGGTTCCACGGCAAGGGCACCACGCGGCCCAGGACCACCCGCGCCGACTCGCCGTCGGGGGCATCGGCCTCGATCAGGGTCACGTCCTCGACCCAGGGCCGCGCGGCGTCGGCGCTCAACCCGGCGAGCGCCTGGTCCCTCACGCGTGCCGCATCGAGTCGCACCGATGGCGACGAGGCCGAGTAGTACAGGTCGCCGTCGATCGAATCGGCGGCGTCCAAGGCGAGCTCGTCCGCGAGCGCGAGGAGCCTCAACCGATCGAGGTGGACCTGGGTGGCGGCGGCGACGACGAGAAGCGCGACGGCGACCACCACGATCCACCCGAGGGTGAGCACCGACACAGACCCGTCATCCCCGGCCACGGCGCGGGGGAACCTGGCCGGCGCAGCCCGGCGCGGGGCCTCACCCGCCATCGTGAGCCTCACGACACCCCGTCCACCGGCGAGGCACCTCGAGCGGTGACCGTCACGGACAGCGGCGCGATCGCCAGCAACGCCGTCGGCACCCCCGGCAGGCGGACGGTAGCGCTGACGTCGGCCACCACGTCCGACCCAGGATCGAAGCAGGCCGTGGAGCACTCAAGGCTGAGGTCGGCGTCCTCGAGCCCGAAGTCCTCCGCCGTCAGGCTCACCGCGGCGGTCGCACGTGACGACGCGATGGCAAGCGCCCGCGACGACGATTCCCCTGCCGCCACCGCCTCGACGCCCGACACGGCGGCCGCGCGGGCCGCCTCTCGCGCCGCCGCCTCGACCCCGTAGCTCGCCGACTGCACCTGGGCGACCGCCACGATGAGGTACACCAGCGGTACCAGCACCACCACCGTCACGCCCAGGAACTCCACGAGCGCCCCGCCGGCATCCGAACGCAGCCCGCGCCCTCCGAGGCCGCACGACCGCGACCGCGGCAGAAGTCGGTGGGCGCCCCGCGTCATTGCTCCTCCTCGAGGGCCCGCGCACTCACGGTGACGTCGACGGGACCCCACCACCCGAGCATCGGCACCGGGGCGGTCATGGTGACGCGCACGGCGGGAGCGCCGTCGACGGTTGTCGCGTCGGCACCCGCGGACGCCCGCGTTCCGGGAATCGACGCTGCGGCAACCTCGAGCGCCCGCGCTGCTCCTTCGGCGACGCCACGATCCGCGGCGGCCGCGTGCCGCGCGCCCTCTTGGGCGCTCGACAGCAGCGTGTTGCGCACGTGCATGGCAAGCACGAGTTGCAGCAGGGCGAGCGCGATCACCACCACGAGGGCGGCGATCATGACGAAATCGGCTGTCGCGCTGCCGCGGTCGTCGCGCCAGCTAGCCGCCCGTGACACCATCGATCGCGTCGTTGAACAGGCCCGTGAACGTGGGCTCGGCAATCGCCCAGATGACGGCCACCAGCCCCGCCGTCATCAGCGTGATCAGCACCCAACCGGGCACATCACCCCGGTCGTCACGCGCGAGCGCGAGGCGCTCCATGAGCGCCCTCGTCAACTTCTCCTTCATGTGCCTCCCCTTTTCCTTGTGTCGCCCCGGCCGGGGCATGAGTGTCACCACCCCAGCTGGATCGCCACCAACCCGGGGAACACGGCGAACAGCACGGTGACCGGCAACACGATGAAGACGACGGGGACGAGCATGGCGATCTCGCGCCGCCCGCCTTCCTCCATCAGCGCCTGGTGGCCCCGTGCCCTCACGTCCGCGGCCTGCGCCCTCAACACCTGCGCGAGAGGTGTCCCCCGCTCGACGGCCGTCGCCACCCCCTCGGCGAAACGAGTGAGCGCCGGCAGTTCGACCGCATCGGCCATCCGGGTGAGCGCGACGGGAAGCCGCACCCCCGCGTGCACGTCGCCCAGCACCACCGTGAGCTCCTGCGCCATCGCACCGCGGGTGAGCCGTGCCACACGCTCGAGCGCGGCGCTCGCGCTCTCGCCGGCACCGACCGCGAGCGCGAGCATCTCGGCCACCGTCGGCAGCTCGGCGAGCAGGCGCCGCTGACGCCGCGTGACGGCCCTGGTCAGCCACGCGTCGCGCCCCAGCACCGCGGCGGCCACCGCCACCAGGACCACGATCGCGAGAGGGACCACCCCGGTGCCGCGCGAGGCGGCGAGGGCCAGCGAGAGCGCGACCCCCACCGCGAGGGCGGCCAGCCCCCACATCACCTGTTGGGCCCGGAACTGATCGACGCTCAGTGGACTGCCCGCCCTGCGCAGCCGCCGACGCACCTGCTCCGCGGGCGACCCATAGCGCTCCAGGACGCGCACCCCATCGCGGAGGACGGGCGCAAGCAGGCGCTCGAGCGTGGGCAGCGGCGTCACCGTGACCGACCGACGCCGGATCTCCTCGGCCGTCGAGGCCCGCACGTAGGGCGCGATGCGCTCGGCGAGGCTCGGGCGCCTGGCGCGAACCCACGCCAGCACGAGCACCATCCCGAGCCCCAGCGTCGCGCCCCAGAGCAGGGCCGCCCACGTCATCGCAGCACCCGTTCGTCCGTCGTCAGCCGCCCGGCGCGCACCATGACCCGGTACGCGAGGACGGTGGCGGCGCCGCCAAGCACCATGACGGTCACGCCTGCCGTCGAGTTGTACGCCGCGAGACTGCCGCCTCGGAAGGCGAGCATGGCCAGCACGATCCATGGCGCGGCGACCGCGAGCCTCGCGGCGTTGACCGTCCAACTCTGGCGGGCCTCGATCTCGCCGCGCACCCGCGCATCGGCCCTCAGAAACTCGCCGAGGGTCCGCAGGGTCGTGCCGAGATCGGTGCCGCCGACCTCGCGCGTGAGCCGCAGCGTCTCGACGATGCGGTCGGCGACGGGGTCCGCGAGCCGGGCCTTGAGCAGGTCGAGGCACTCCTGGAAACGTCCCGAGGCGCGGTAGTCCTCCGCGAAGAGCACAAAGGGCTCGCGCAGCGGCTCGGGTCCGCGGGTGCCGACCTGAGAGACGGCCTCGGGAAGCGTGAGCCCCGCGCGCACTCCCGAGGCGAGCGAGTCGACAACGTCGGGCCAGAGCCGGCGGGCCTCAGCGGCGCGGCGGCGCGCACGGGCACCGACAAGCGCGAACGGCCCCCGCGACGCGATGACGCCGAAGCCCAGTCCCACCACTATCGACCCCGAGAGCCCAGCGATCAGGAGGGCCACCACCAGCCCGACCCCGACGGAGGCGGCGATGAGCGCGGCAGGGGTGACGGCGCCGGCGCCGGCCTGGACGAGGCGATCGGCCATGCGCGCGTCCCAGCCGCGCCCGGACCGTTCCCTCGGCTCGGGCGCCCAGAACGACCACCACACCATGAAGACGCCGAGGCCGGCCACGAGTCCCCACAGCGTCCCCATGTCACGCCGCCAGGAGGTCCTCGAGGCGGTACCCCGCACGGGCGAAGCGATCGTCCCGGGGCGGGTATCCGCCCGCGCGCACCAACTGGACGCCATCGTGGACATAGAGGTCGGCCGTCTCCACCACCGAGTTCTCGACGCGCCCCGTGACCGCGACGATCTCGCGGACCCGACGTTGGCCGCGCGGGTCCATGTCGAGGTGCACCACGAGGTCCATGGCGGAGGCGACGGTGGGGACCACGAACCGGTCGGAGACGTTCTCGCCCGCGAGGAGCGGCAGGGTGCACATCTTGACGATGGCGTCGCGCGCGGAGTTCGCGTGGACCGTGCCCATGCCTGGCACTCCAGCGTTGAGGGCGATCAGCATGTCGAGCGCCTCGGCCTCACGCACCTCGCCGACGATGATCCGGCTGGGGCGCATGCGTAGCGCCTCCTTCACGAGCCGTCGCAGCGGGATCTCCCCGGTGCCCTCCAAGGATGGCTGCCGGCACTGCAGCGCCACGGCATCCCGACATGGCAGGCGGAGCTCGAAGACCTCCTCGCAGGAGATCACGCGCTCGCGCGGCGGGATCGAGCCGGCGAGGGCGTTGAGAAAGGTGGTCTTTCCCGCCTGCGTCGCGCCCGACACGAGCACGTTGAGGCCCGCATCGACCGCCGCGGCGAGGAACGCGGCCGCGGGCCGGGTGAGCGAACCGAGCCCCACCAGGTCCTCGACGCTGCTCGCGCGCACGATGAACTTGCGGATGTTGACGGCCCAGTGCCGATGCGTCACGTCGGGGATCACCACATGCAGGCGCTCCCCGCCCGGCAGGGTGGCGTCGACGAAGGGGCTACTGAGGTCCAGGCGCCGTCCGCTCGACTTGAGCATGCGCTCGACGAGGTCTGTCACGTCGTCGTGCGTGAGCACCGTGGTGGTGAGCTCAGCGGTGCCGCGCCTCGCCACGAACACCTGGCTCGGGGAGTTCAGCCAGATCTCCTCCACCTCGGGATCGTCGAGGTACTGCTGCAGCGGGCCCAGCCCCGCGACGTTGTCGAGGACTGCCTTGGCGGTGCCCACGGCATCGGCCACCGGCGCTTCGAGGCCGGACAGCGCCCGCCTGTCCCACGCCGCGAGCTCGTCCATCACGAGCGCGCGAACGGCCGCGACGTCGCGGGCGGGATCCATGCCGGACTCCCTGATGCGGCGCCGCACGTCGGACTCGATGCGAGTGACCGGCTCGGCCGTCATGGTTCACGAACGTAGTGCGGCACGCATGACCCTGCCACCGGAACGGCCCGCCCTGTGGACAGCGCACCCGCGTGCGACGATGGGCCCATGTGCGGGCGCTACGCGAACTTCCTCAGCGAACAGGAACTCATCGACCACTTCGCCATCGCGACGGCGGCCGACGAGCCGCGCCTGTTCGACCCCTCGTGGAACATCGCCCCCACCCAGCAGGTCGCCATCGTCGTGCCTGGTAAGGCCGACGACACGGGCCGGCGGTTCGAGGCCGCCACCTGGGGTCTGGTGCCGTCCTGGGCGAAGGACCCCAGCATCGGCCCCCGCATGATCAACGCGCGCTCCGAGACGATCGCCGAGAAGCCCTCCTTTCGCACCGCCTTCGCCAAGCGCCGCTGCGTCGTCCCCGCGAGCGGCTACTTCGAGTGGCAGACCGGGCCGGACGGCAAGCAGCCCTTCTACCTCCACCCCGAGGACGATGCGCCTCTCGCCTTCGCGGGGCTGTACGAGTTTTGGAAGGACAAGGTGCTGGGCGAGGACGCCCCGTGGCTCGTCACCACCACCATCGTGACGACCGCCGCGCGCGGGCCCATGCAGGAGATCCACGACCGCCAGCCCGTCATGATGACGCGCGACGCGCTCGACGCCTGGCTGGACCGCGACGCCGACCAGGGAACGCTCTTCGACGTGATCGCCGCCCCCGCCCCCGACCTCGCCTGGCACCCCGTGCGCAAGGAGGTGGGCAGCCCCCACAACAACGCCCCGGAGAACATCGCGGCGCTCTAAGCACCGCGTCACCACCGAAAAAAGACCGCGACGATCGCCGCGCGCCCGCCTCCCCGCCGTGTATCTACCGCCACGGGGAGGGTTGGTAGCATCGATTCTCACGCGCGCGTGCGCGAGACCTGCATCGAGGGAGAAGCGTGATCCGAGTCGGCATCGCCGAGGACGTCGAATCCAACCGCGTCGACCTCCTCAACCATCTGGCTCGCTACACCGAGGAGCACGGGGTCGAGTTTGAGACCCGCGAGTACACCGACGGCGCCGACCTTGTCGAGGGCTACCGCCCCCAGTACGACATCCTCTTCCTTGACGTCGAGATGGCCCGCATGGACGGGCTCGAGGCCGCCCGTCGCATCCGCGAGGTGGACCCCGAGGTGGTCATCATCTTCGTCACCAACATGGCGCAGTACGCCATCAAGGGCTACCAGGTGGACGCCCTGTCCTACCTCGTGAAGCCCGTCCCCTACTTCGCCTTCGCGCAGGAGCTCACCCGCTCGCTGGCGAGGCTGCGCCGCGGCGAGGACGACACCGTCATGCTCAACGTGGGCGGCAGGGTGGCGCGCCTGGCCACCACCGACATCGTCTACGTCGAGTCGGTCAAGCACCGCATCACCGTCCACACCCTCGAGGGCGAGTACGTCTTCTCCGGCACCCTCAAGGCCGTGGAGGAGGAGCTGGACGGCAAGGGCTTCTACCGCTCGAATAACTGCTACGTGGTGAACCTGCGCCACGTCACGTCGGTCGAACCCACCAGTTGCGTCATGACCGGCGGCGACGAGCTCGCCGTGAGCCGCCCCCGCCGCAAGGGCTTCCTGGACGCGCTCACGGATCACGTGGACCGCCGGGCCCGACGATGATCGTCGACTCCCTCCCGGATATCCCCCGCTTCGTCACGGGCATCGCAGAGTGGGCCGCCTGCCTGGTCTACATCCTGCTGATGCGCCCGCGGTTCTCCCGCTGGGTCATGGTGGCAGCGTGCGCCGCCGCCCTCCCCGTCCTCATCGGCGTCCAACTGCTGGTGGCCGAGCTGCCCATCGGCCTATGGACCCTCGGCATGGTGATGTCGGCGGGCACCATGTACGCCTTCATCCTGCTGACCACCCGCACGCGGCCGCGCGAGGCCGGCGACCTCACCGCTCGCGCCTTCGTGCTCGCCGAGCTGGTCGCCTCGCTCGAGTGGCAGCTCCACGTCTTCTTCTTCGGCCCCGAAGCACGCCTCACGCTCGAGATCGTGATGATGCTCGGCGTGTACATCCCGGTGTTCATCGGCGCCCACCTGGCTGAGCGGCGCCACTTCCCGCGCGACCACCCCCTGCCGGTCGACGCCCGCACGCTCATCTCCGTGGTAGCCGTCGCCGTCGTGACGTTCCTCATGTCCAACTTGTCGTTCGTCACCACCGCGACGCCGTTCTCGGGCCGCCTTGACGCCGAGGTGTTCTACATCCGCACCCTCGTGGACCTGTGCGGCTTCGTCATCCTGTTCGCCCTGCGCGGCCAGCGCCTCGAGCTCCACCGCGCCCAGGAGGTCCAGACGGTGTCGATGATGCTGTCCAACCAGCGCGAGCGCTACCTCCAGTCCAAGCACGACATCGACGAGGTCAACCGCAAGTACCACGACCTCAAGCACTACATCCATGCGATTCGCGCCGAGTCCGACCCCGGGGAGCGCGCCCGCTACATGGACGAGCTCGAGGAGTCCATCAAGGGCTACGAGCGCTCCAGCATGGACACCGGCAGCGCCGTCCTCGACACCATGCTCACCGCCAAGAGCCAGCAGGCGGACCGCTACCGCATCACGATGACGGTGGTCGCGGACGGCACCGCCGTCGGGTTCCTCGACGCCATGGATCTGGTCACCATCATCGGCAACGCTCTCGACAACGCCATCGAGGCCGTCGCCGGCATCCCCGACACCGAGAAGCGCCTCATCCGCGTCGCGATCTACCGCCAGGACTCCCTCACCATGGTGCGCGTCGAGAACTACTTCGCGGGCACCCTGCGCACCGTCCAGGGGCTTCCCACCACCACCAAGGGCGACGCTCGCCACCACGGCTACGGGCTGAAGAACATGCGCGACACCGCCGAGCGCTACGGCGGCTCCATGACCGCGCGCGTCGAGGACGGCTGGTTCGTCCTGCGCGTGCTGCTCCCCCAGCCCGCCGCCAGGCGCTGACGGGCAGGTCGTGCACGCAGCACGACAGTCCGTGCGCCGGGCTCGGTGGGCGGGGCCGATGCCCGCTTGACTTGGCGCGTGCGCGCACCCGCGCGCGGTCGAGGAGGATCCATGGGCTGGGTGGCACGCGCGTGCGGGCTCTCGGCGGCGGCGCTCGCTCTCACGGCCTGCACGGCCGATGCCGGCTCGCGGGAATCTGTCGCGCTCGGCCCCGAGGTGGTCGCCGATACCTCCGCCCCCTCGGGTTACACCGTCACCTTCCGCTACGAGGACGCCGAGGCGGACCGGGTGTGGCTCGCGGGTGACCTCTACTACGCCGACGCCGCCGACATCCGGCTCGAGGGCGCCACACAGTCGTGGCTGGGCGACGACTGGACGGAGGGCGACGCCTCGACGCTTCCCGTCGCCACCGATCTGGCGGAGCTCACGCGCGGCGAGGACGGCGTCTGGGAGATCACCACCGCGGTGCCCGCCGGATTGTGGAACTACGGGTTCGTCACCAGCGGGTGCTCCCTCATCCTGCTGTGCGCCGTCGCCGAGGACCCCGCCAACCCGCCACCCCTCGCGACCGCCAATACCGCCACGCAGGCGTGGTCGCAGGTGTTCGTCCCCGTCGACGAGGACCACCCCACCTACGACGCGTCGACGGAGATCCCCGTCGACGCCGACCAGCGCGGCACCGTCTCCCGCGTCGACGACCCCGACCTGGGCGTCTACCTCCCCGCGGGCTACGACCCCGACCGCGCCGAGCCCTATCCCCTGCTTGTCCTCTCCCACGGCGCTGGCGACGACGAGACGGCGTGGTTCACCCAGGGCGGCGCCGCCGAGCAGCTGGACCACGCCATCGCCGCCGGCGTCATCGAGCCCACGGTCGCCGTGACGACCGACTTCACCGGGCTGTCCGCCGCCGGGATGGACGACCCCGAGTTCTTCGACCTCTACGTGGACCTGATCACCGCCAGCGTCCTTCCCTACGCGGAGCGGGAGCTGCACACCTCGACGGACCCCGCCGACCGCTCCTTCGCGGGCCTGTCCATGGGAGGCCGCCTTGCCGAGCACCTCATGCTCACCCAGCCCGGCCTCTTCGGCTCGTACGGCATGTGGTCCATGCCGGCGGCCGTCAACGACACCCCGGCCGCCGCGCTCACCCAGGCGCAACTGACCACGGCCGCCACGGCATCGGCCGTCCACCTGGGCACCGGGGCGCAGGACTCCCTGACCCCCACGCCGCGCGAGTTCGCGGACCTCGCCGCCGCCTACGAGGGCGCCGGCATGCTGGCCACCACGCTCGAGACCGACGGCGGCCACGCCTGGTGGGTATGGCGACGCATGCTCGCCGACTTCCTGGAGACGACGGCGTTGAGGCGGTGAGGCTGTTTCCCACGAGCGACAGCGGCGCTGGGGTACCGGCGCCTGCGCTCAGTTGAGTTGCAGGGCCCAGCAGGCGGAGCGGTACGCGGCCTGGGAGACGGTGCGGCCGGGACGGCCGGGAAGGGTCATCAACTGCACGATCGCGCTGCGGCGAAGGTGCCGGTAAACCACGGGGTCGTCGTAGCGCAGCTCCTTCCACATCTGCACCCGACGCGCGAAGTCCTCGTCGCGGCCCGAGCGCAGCAGCATGGTCGAGGAGATGACGCACACGATCCGCAGGTGATGGAGCAGGTAGCGGTACAGCGCCGGCGGCACCTCGTAGGGGCTGACCTCGACGTCCACCAGCAGCTTGTTGACCTTCAGCTGCTGGTCGATGCGCTTGATCATGACCGCCTCGTTGACCGACTGGTCGGGGCGCCCGATGAAGTACCGGTACAGGTCCACGTCAAGGTAGTACAGCGACTGGACGTGCTGAAGCGGCTCGTAGACGTAGAGGTTGTCCACGTAGAACGTGTGCTCGGGAAGGCGCAGGCCGCACTCGCGCAGCACCTGGGTGCGATACACGAGAGAGTGCATCATGAGGTACTGGCTGGCGCGGAACCGGCCCACGTCCTCCCAGCCGATCACCCTGCCGCGCGGCAGGACGTTGCGGTAGCGCACGGCGCGCTTGTGGCGCCTGCCCACCTTCTCGTAGACGAAGTTGCTGATGACAAGGTCCACCGGCGGCTCGTCGGCGGCGAAGCCGCGCAGCGTGTGGAGCAGCGTCAGCAACGCCTCGGGGTCAACCCAGTCGTCCGAGTCGACCACCTTGAGGTAGGTGCCGGTGGCCTCGTCGATGCCGACGTTGATGGTGGAGCCGTGGCCCCCGTTGGGCTTGTGGATGGCCCGCACGATTCCCGGGTGGGCCGCCTGGTAGAGGTCGGCGATGGCGCCGGTGGCGTCGCGCGAACCGTCGTCGACGATGAGGATCTCGAGGTCGTCGGCACCGACGAGCAGCGAGTCCACGCAACGCTCCAGCCAGCCCTCCGCCTGGTAGGCGGGGACGACCACGCTCAGCGTCTTCATCTGGGGCTCCCGAGGTCAGCGGCCCTCGGGGCCGTCGTGCGGCGCGGCGTCCTTCGCCTGCGCATCCTCGGTACCAACGCGCGACGCGTCCGCGGCGTGCCCCACGACGGAGGCGTCCGTGACCTGTCCCACACCGGCGGGGGCAGCGTCGCCCGCCTCGAGCTCGTCCTCGGGGACGCGCTTGAAGATGATCTTGAAGATGGGGAAGAACACCCAGAACGAGATCGCGGCGTTGATGATCATGGTCGTCACGTCGGCCACTGTCTCGCCCGTGGAGCCCCAGCCGAGGGTGTCCATGAAGAACGAGTAGACCGGCTCCTTGTAGAAGCCCTGCGCGGCCGCGGCGACAAACGTGATGATGACGTAGGCAAGGAAGTACCAGGCGGCCGCCACCCACGCGGAGGTGTTCGACTTGAAGGTGATGTTGCGCTGCAGGAAGAAGTTGATGATCTGCGCCACGGCGAGCGTGATCTGCACCGCGAGGAAGTAGGCGAGGCCACCGCCGCCGCCGTCGGAGATCTCCCCCGCCGGGTAGTCGAACATGTAGTACTGCGAGCCGTCGACGTTGGAGCCCACGGGGAACACCTGGAAGTCGGTGTTGACGAGGTCCGTGCTCGAGAACCAGCCGCGCAGGGCCGGCATCAGCACAAACTGCAGCACCGTCACGGCGTTGGAGAACACGAAGAACATGAGGAACTGCGCGAGTCCGGTGTGGCGCTCCTCGAAGCCTCGCCACCAGTTCTTGATCGCGGTCATGTCGGGTTCTCCTTACTTCGCGGCGGCCGCGGCGGCCGTCGCCTCGAGCTCGCGGCGCAGGCGCTTTGAGGTGGACAGGTTGCGGAAGAAGGCACCCACGAGGCCCCCGAATCCGCGGAAGAAGTGGCCGTTGACGATGCGCACGATCTGCTCGACCATCGGCGTCGACACGGAGCCGTTGGTCATCTTGCCGATCGCGCGGAACGGCATGTTGTACAGGAAGTACAGGTTGAGGTCGGGCTTGCCCTTGCGCTCCGAGCGGTCGATCAGCGAGCGCAGGATCCTCGCGGCAAGGCGGGCCAGCGGGCTCGTCGCGTCGTGCATGGCGCGCACCGGGTCGTTGAGGCCCAGGTCTCCGGACTGTGCGGTCGTGAGCGGGCGGCCCAGCAGCGCCTGGAACTCGGCGTCGCTCACGTGCTTGATGGCGCCTGACGCGTACGACGGCAGGTCCGTCGCGGGGGCCGATGCCGGCGTCCCGTCGACAGTGTGGGTGGCGACGAGCGGGTGCTCGACGCTCGAGCGCCCCACGAGAATCTCGTACTCACCGGACTCGGTGACCCAGGCATCGGCCGCGGCGTCGAAGTGGCGGAACGTGTGGCGGTCGAACGGGATCGTCACGCGCGCCGTCTCGCCGGGCTCGAGGCGCACCTTGCAGAAGCCCTTGAGCTCGATCGCGGGGCGGATCGCGCCGTCGGACACGCGGCGCACGTACAGCTGCGCCACGTCGGCGGCGGCGACGTCGCCGGTGTTGGTGACGGCGAAGGACGCGCCGGCCTCGGTCACGGACAGGTCCGCGTACGCGAAGGTCGAGTAGCTGAGGCCGAAGCCGAACGGGAAGCGCACGTCCACGCCGGCCGTGGCGTAGTAGCGGTAGCCCACGTACAGGCCCTCGCGGTACTCGGCGGAGGGGCCGGTCGCGGGGTACGAGAACGCGGTGGGCGTGTCCTCGAGCGCGTGGGGGTAGGTCTCGGCGAGGCGGCCAGAGGGGCTCGCCTGGCCGGTCAGTAGGTCGACGATGCCCTCGGCACCGGCCTGGCCGCCCAGGTAGCCGTGGAGGATCGCCGCGGCGTCCTCGACCCACGGCATCTCGATGACGGAGCCGGCGGACAGCACCACGACGATGCGGTCGGTGACGTCGCGCAGGCGCGCCAGCAGGTCGGTCTGGGCGGCGTGAAGCTTGAGGTGCTCGCGGTCCTTGCCCTCGGACTCGGCGACCTCGTCGAGGCCCAAGTAAAGGAGCACGACGTCGGCACCCATCGCGGCATCGGCCGCCTGCGCGGCGAGGGCGTCATTGGGGGTGCCGTCGCGCTCGAAGCCGGGCGAGTAGGAGACCACGTCGAGGCCGGAGGCCCGCAGCGCCTCCAGCGGCGTCGACAGCCGCGTCGCGTTGACGAGCGAGGAGCCGGCGCCCTGGTAGCGCGGGGTCTCGGCGAAGTCGCCGATGACAGCGACGCGCGTCGCGGGGGCCAGCGGCAGCGTGGAGTTCTCGTTGCGCAGCAGGACGGCCGTCTCGCGCGCCACGCGGCGGGCGAGCGCGTGGTGCGCGTCGGCGTCGACCTTCTTGGCACGCGACCCGTCGACCCAGGAGCCGAGGCTCGCGAGCTCGGCGACCCTCGCGTCGAGGTCCTCCATGCTGAGCTCGTGGTGGTCGAGCGCGTCGAGGATGGCGGGCACGGAGTCGAGGCCCGGCGAGGGCATCTCCAGCCCGCCGCCCGCGCGGATCGCGGCCGGGGCGTCGTTGCCGCCGCCCCAGTCGGTGATGACGGCGCCGTCGAAGCCCCACTCGTCGCGCAGGATGTCGCTCAGCAGGTGGGCGTTCTCGTGGGCGTAGGTGCCGTTGACCTTGTTGTACGCGGACATCACCACGCGCGGCGATGCCTCGCGCACCACGATCTCGAAGCCGGTGAGGTAGATCTCGCGCAGGGTGCGCTCGTCCACCACGGAGTCGGACGCCATGCGGCGCAGCTCCTGACTGTTGGCCGCGAAGTGCTTGGGGCTCGCCGCGATCCCCTGCGACTGGATGCCCCGCACGTAGCCGGCGGCGAGGTGCCCCGCGAGGTACGGGTCCTCGGAGAAGTACTCGAAGTTGCGGCCGCACAGCGGCGAACGCTTGACGTTGAGCCCGGGGCCGAGCACCACGTCGACGCCCTGGTCGGCGGCCTCCGCGCCGAGCGCCTCGCCGATCTCCTCGGCGAGCGACGGGTCCCATCCATTCGCGACGGTGGCGGCCGTGGGGAAGCAGGTCGCGGGCTGGGAGGCGGCGATGCCGAGGTGGTCGCCCGAGCCGGTCTGCTTACGCAGGCCGTGGGGGCCATCGGCGAAGAAGAGGGAGCGGATCCCGGCGTGAGGGAACGCACGCGACTGCCAGATGTTCTCGCCGCTCAGCAGCGCGGCCTTCTCGAGGGCTGTCAGCTCGTGGGACATATCGTTCGCTCCAGACGGGGACCGAGGGGGACGCGCGGGGCGTCGCGGGAAGAAGGAAGGGGTGGCGGTGCCGGGCCGGCGGGAGGGGGAGGTGCCGGCCCGGCACCGCACGGTGCGTTACGCGGTGGCGTCCGCCGTGGGCGCGGCCTGCTCGGCCTTGCCGCTGTGGCGACGGACCCGCACGACCATCCAGGCGATGGTGCCGGCGAGGCCAAGGCCGATCACGACAGTCGACACGATCTGGATGACGACCCACGTCGGGGGCGTGTAGTCCACGGTCGCGCCGGGGGCGAGGCCGTTCATCGCGTTCGAGTTGGCGACCGTGTACAGGATGTTGTGGGTCGCGTTGCGGATGTCGGTGACCGCCTTGGCCGACGACGTGTCGCCGAAGGACTTGGACGGCTGGAACGTCAGCGTGAGGTCCGTGCCCGCGCTGATGCCCTCGTTCGGGTTCATGTACGGGTACAGGTTGAAGTCGGAGATCGCGAAGCCGTCGAAGCCCCACTCCTCGCGCAGGACGGTGTCCATCAGCGCCTCGGAGCCGCCGGCCCAGGTGGCGCCGATGCGGTTGAAGGAGCTCATCATGCCGCCGAGGCCCACGGTCGTGGTCTCGGTGGTGCCCTCGTCGTCGGCGAGGTAGGTGACGTCCATCGTGACGTCGTCCACCAGCATCTCGAAGGGCTTGAGGTAGATCTCGCGGATCGTCTGCTCGGTGGCCCAGGTGGAGATGCCGTTGTTGACGCGGTTGGTCTCCTGCTCGTTCATCGCGTAGTGCTTGACGAGGACGTACACGCCCTTGTCCGCGACGCCGTTGGCGACCGACGTCGCCATCGCGCCCGAGAGCAGCGGGTCCTCCGAGTAGTACTCGAAGTTACGGCCGCCGAACGGCGAGCGGTGCAGGTTCACCGCGGGGGCGTACCAGCCGTTGATGCCCTTGAGGAGCGCCTCATTGCCGAGCATCTCGCCCATGGCGGCGCCGAGGTCGGTGTCCCAGGTCTGCGCGATGAGCACCTCGGAGGGGTAGGCCACGCCGTTGATCGACGAGTTGATGAAGGAGGAGAAGCCCGCGGGGCCGTCCGGCTCCAGGGTCTGGGGCTTGCCGATCGAGCCGATGGGCGCGGTCTGGTAGGCGCCGTTGAGGAGCATGTCCGTCATCTCGCCCACGGTCAGGGAGTCGAGAAGCTCGTCCCACGCGGGGTCGTCCTTGTCGAGACCGCGCATGTCGATCAGCGACAGGTCGCTGTCCGCACCGGTCGTGGGCATGTCACCCTCGAAGGCGTCGGCGGCATCGTCGTAGTCCCAGGCCTCGAAGCCCTCGACGATCGCCTCGGAGGCGACGTAGTCGTCACCCTCGGGGGCGGTCGGGAAGGTGCCTGCGAAGTCGGCACGCGACATGATCTGGACGGTGCCGTCGGCACCATTGGCCGTCAGCTGAGCGGAGACGTCGTCGAACTGGTTGGTCGCCGCGACCTCGTCGGTGCTGCGGGGGTTCGACTCGTCGTAGACGATCGTCTCGTCGACCGTGTAAGCGATCGGCTCGATGCCCTCGGGCATGGTGTGCGAGTCCGACTGGACGCGGATCTCGTAATCGCCCGCCTCGAGGACGTAGGCGCCGGCCTCCTGGTAGTCGTAGGACGCCATGTCCTCGACGTTGAACGTCAGGGTGACGGTCTCGGAGGCGCCGGGCTCGATGGTGCCGGTCTTCACGAAGTCGGTGAGGACCACCTCGGCCTTCTCGATGCCGCCGGCCGTGTAGGGAGCGTTGACGTAGACCTGGACCACGTCCTTGCCCGCGACGTCGCCGGTGTTGGTCACGGTGACGTCCACGGAGATCTCGCCGTCGACGTCGCCCAGCTGCGAGCCGGCGACCTCCCACGCGAAGTCCGTGTAGGACAGGCCGTAGCCGAACGGGTAAACCACTGCCTCGTCGTAGTCGATGAAGCCCTCGACCGCGGCGGTCTCGTAGTAGCGGTAGCCGAAGTAGATGCCCTCGGCGTAGTTCACGAACGGCGCCTCGGAGGTGACCGTCGCGTTCGACGTCGCGGACTCGGTGGCGGACACGGGGTACGAGGCCTCGATGTTCTCGTAGATGTCCGAGCCGAAGTTGACCCAGGTGGGGTCGGCGGTGAAGTCGCGCGACCACACGTCAACGGTGTGACCCGAGGGGTTCACGTCGCCGGCGAGGATGTTGCCCAGGCCGTTGAAGGCCGTGGCACCGGGCGAGCCGGCAAGGAGGATGGCGTCGACGCCCTCGTCGTCCTGCAGGTCGCCGAGCTCGAGGGTGGTCGAGGCGTTGATGACGACCACGACGGTCTCGAAGTTCTCCTCGGCGAGCGCGATGAGGGCCTTCTCGTCCTGGTTCAGCTCGAGCTGGTGCTCGCCCTCCTGGGCGCGGGGGTCGGTGTTGTCCGGGTTGGGGATGTCGAGCATGTCCTGCGCGAGGTCACCGCCCTCACCACCCGGACGGCCGATGAAGACCACGCCGGCGTCGCCGTACTCCGCGAACGAGGACTGGTGCGCCTCGTACTCCTCGACAGGCAGCTCGCCGATCGTGTAGGTGGAGTCCAGGGGCAGGTCCATCTCGATGTGGCCGCGCTTGTTCTCCTGCGCGTACGCGTCGATGGTCTGGTAGACCTCGTCGTTGATGGAGAAGCCCGCGTTCTCGAGACCGGTGCGCGCGTCGACGGCGGTCGTGGTGTCGACCGAGCCGGAGCCTGCGCCACCGAAGACGGGGTCGGCCGCCGCGCGGCCCAGCATGGTCAGGTTCGAGGACTTCTCGAGCGGGAGCGCGTCGCCCTCGTTCTTGGCGAGGACGATGCCCCCGTCGCCGATGTCCTCGACGAGGTCACGTGCGGCGACGTCGACCTCGTCCATGTCCGAGTAGTCGGACTCGTAGTACTCGGTGTCCCACCCCTCCGACTCCTCGGAGTTGGTGAAGGTGTAGGTGCCCGAGCCGAACTGCGAGGCGACCCAGCCGCCCGCGATGACGAGCGCCATGTTGGCGACGATCAGGATCGCGGTCACGAAGGCGACGACGGGGATCCAGATCGAGAGGAATTTCTTGTTGGACATGGGCGCCTTGACGGCTGCCGTGTCCTTCGACGCTCGTGCGTTCACGTCGGGACTCCTTCAGAGGTGAGGGGTGACGGGCGGTTGGGAAAAGTCTGGGGGGAGGCGGCGGGGCCGGCCAGTGCGGTGGGCACCGGCTGCGCTGCCCGCCCGGCCGCGGGGGCCGGGCGGACGCGCCGCGGGAGGGTCGGAGTTACTCCGTGACCTCGGAGATGGTGCCGTCCTGGTCGATCTGCCAGGTCTCGCCGGTCGCGGCCGACTCGGCCTCGATCACGTAGTTGCCGCCGTCGATGTTCACGGTGCCGGTGACGTGCTCCACCGCGTCGGTGGGGACGTAGGGCATGACGAGCAGGCCGTACTTCTGGGTGGGCGACTCGACGTCGGATGCGAGCATGACCTGGGTCCAGCTCGGGTCCTCGGCGAGCGCCTCGTCGACGGCGGCCTTCGCGGTCTCGAGGTCCGCGGCGACGTCGACGGTGGTCTCCTCGGAGACCTCGGTGTCGGTGCTGGCGCCCGCGTCAGAGTCGCTCGAGCAGGCCGTGAGGCCGAAGGCACCGGTGGCGGCGATCACGAACGCGAGGCCGCCAGCCCGCATCTTCTTGGTGTTCATTTCTTACTCCTTCAGTGTCGGTCGGGACGGGTGTCCCGGCCCAGGGTGGTGAGGGCGGTGAGGGCCGGGGAGCATCGCTCCCCGGCCGCCACCGCACCGGGGTGAGGCGTTACTCGGAGATGACGCCCGAGTAGTTGAGGCCGAAGCCGAACTTCCAGTCGTTGCCGTCGGCGTCGACCCAGGTCTCGTAGTCCTCGCCGACGTCCTCGTTCTGGGCCTCGACGGTGTCCATGTCGACCGGGAAGCCGATGGGGAGACGGCCCTGGGGCTCGTGCTCACCGGCGGCCACCGTGAGGGTCGCGAGGTCGCTCACGCCGAAGCCGACGAGAACCGCGTTGGAGGCCTCCTCGAACTCGGCGGGAACCACCGGGTTGTTGGCCTTGACCACGGTCACGACGGGGATGTCGCCGCCGGCGGCCTCGACGGCCTCCGTCGCGCGGTTGAACGCGTCAATGTCGGCCTCGTTCGAGATGCGCGAGGTGTTGCCGAAGTACGAGCGGTTCTCCTTGGAGCCGTCCTCGAGGGTGTCTCCACCGATGGACTCGGTGCGGACGTTGTCACCGTCGGCGGTGTACTCCGCCCACTGCAGCGAGAACGGGTACCACTCGCCGGTCTCGGCATCCTGACCAGCAGCGGTGAAGGGCTCGCCGTTGTTGGGGGAACGCAGGCCTACGAGGACCAGGTCGACGTCGGTGAGGTCGGGCGCCGTCATCGAGGTGACCTTGCCATCCTTGTCGTACTCGACGGTGTCGGTGACGACCGTGCCGAACAGCTCCTGGGCGGACTCGACCGAGAGGGTCGCGCCCTCCGTGTAGGTGGCGTCGCCGAAGAGGCCGGCGTGGCCGGTGTCGTAGGTGTGAGGGATGTAGACCGTCTTGTCGGACCAGTCGGCGTCGGCCGAGATGGTGCCGTCGTTCTTCACCATGACCACGGAGTCCAGCTGGGCGTCGAAGCCGGCCTGGACGGCCTCCTCCGAGCCGACGGTCTCCAGCGCCTCGTCGAGGTCGACGAACGGGCTGTCGAAGAGCCCGGGTGCGAAGTACGCGGTGAGGATGCGGGTGCCGGAGTCGCGCCAGCGGGTGTCGGCGTCGACGTCGATCTCGCCGGCCTCGTAGCGCTCGGTCCACAGGTCGTAGGCCTCGAGGATGAGGGTGGCGTCGTTGACGCCGCCGAACATGTCGACGCCGTTGGCGAGGACGCGGTAGTAGCGCTCGACGGGCTCGATGTCCTCGGCGCCCCAACCGGTGGCGATGAAGGCACCCTCGTCGCCCTGAGCGCTCATGACGCCCCAGTCGGTGACGATGGCGCCGGTGAAGCCGATGTCCTCGCGGATGTAGTTGAGGGTCTCCTCGTTGTAGGCGGTGCCCACTGCCTCGTCACCGAACAGCGGGTTGCCCTCGCCGTCGAGCTGAATCGAGTAGTTGGTCATCATGCCGAGCGAGTCCGACGCCGCCTCGAAGACGGACGCGTGCTCGTCGACGTTGTCGCCGGGGAAGACGCCGTACTTACCCACCGAGGTGTGCGACTCGCGGCCGCCCTCGCCCGCGCCGTCGCCGGGCGCGTGCTTGATGGTGGTGGGCACCGAATCGAGACCGAAGCCGAGGTTGTTGCCCTCGTCGTCGTAGGTCGACTGGAAGCCGGTCACGTAGGCCGCGGCGAGCTCCGACGCCAGGTCGGCATTCTCACCGAGCGTGCCCGACACGCGCAGCCAGCGCGGCTCCGTCGCGAGGTCGATCTGGGGGCTGAGCGCGTTCGAGATACCGAGCGAGCGGTACTCCTCGGAGACGACGCGACCGAAGTCCTCCATGGTTTCCGCGTCGAACGTCGCGGCGAGGCCCAGGACCGACGGCCACAGGGACACGCCGGCGCCGGTCTCGACGTAGCTCGAGCCGGACTGCGCCTCGGAACGGGGGTCGGAGGAGAAGTTGGCGGGGATGTACGGGTTGTCCTCGGTCGCGAGGGTCTCGACATACGCCTGCATCTCGTTGACCCAGGTGACGTTTTCCTCGGTGTCGGAGCCGCCCGCGTTCAGCACGTTGCGCAGGTGGGACTCGGACAGGTAGGTCTCCTGGGGCTCGGTCAGGCCGTCGCCGGGCGACGACTCGTGCGAGCTGAAGAGCATGAGGCCCGAGATCTGCTCGGCGGAGAGGTCGGCCGACAGGTCGGCGGCGCGCTCGGTCGCCTCGAGGCGCCAGTCCTCAAACGCGTCGAGTTCGCCGTTGGCGTTCATGTCCTTGAAGGCGAGGGTCTGGCCATCGACTTCCTCCTCAAGCAGCGTCATGCCGCCGTCCTTGGAGTACGACAGCTGGGCGCCACCGTCGGGGTTCGTGACGATGGTGAACTCGGTGGTGCCGTCGGTGACGTCACGCGTGGTGTAGTCGCCGGTCGCCTCGGCGGTCTCGCTGGCGCTGGTCTCGGGTGCCGGGTCCTCAGAATCGCCCGAGCAGCCCGCGACCGCGAGCGCGAAGATGCCAAAGAACGCAGTGGAGCGTGCGATACGTGATGCCCTCATCAGAGCGTCACCTCCTGGGTGTGGATCATGCTGCTTCTCCTCCTTGAGTCGCTGGCGCTGCCCTCAGCCGGGCACCGCAGATCGGACGTCGTCAGGCCCGCACCGCGCGAGCCCCGCATCCCTGGCCGCCGCGTCCCGGGGGCGTCAGTGCCGAGGTGACCTCGATGTGACCTGACGCAGCAGAAAAGGATGTGTCACGAGTGAAACAAGGCGGATGTGTGCCCGTGATCTCGCGGACACAACCTGTCGGTGAGGGCGCACGATCTGTCGTCGGCGTGACCCGAGCGTGACCCGTCGTGACCGTTCCGTGACCTACCAGCGGTCAGCAAAACGTTTCGATAGCAGGGGCGATGCGTCAGGCGCGACGCACGCGCAGATCGCCGGCAAGCACCTCGCGCTCGCCGTCGCGGGTCACCACGAGCAGCGCGCCGGAGGCCGACAGGCCCGTGACGCGGCCGGCCACGGACTCGCCTCCCGGCTGCTCCACGGTGATGTCCCAGCCGATCGACGCGCACACTCCCTCGACGGCGTCGTGGACCCGCGGCAGGTCGGCGTCGAGTTCCCACATGGCCACCGCATCGGTCAGGTGGGCAGTGAGCGAGCGCATGAGCGCCACGCGGTCGAGCGAGGCGGCGCCGAGCGTCGACAGCGACGCGGCGTGCGGCACGGGAAGCTCGCCCGCGGACTGCGACACGTTGATGCCGATGCCGGCCACCACGGCCGGCCCCGCCTCGGACTGCACCGAGCCCGGCACCACCTCGCACAGGATCCCCACCACCTTGCGCCAGCGTCCCCAACCGGGAATCTCCTTGGCTCCGGCCTCGACCACCACGTCGTTGGGCCACTTGAGGTACGCGCCCACCCCGGCGTCGCGCAGCGCCCGCACCGTCGCGAGGCCCACGACGAGCGGGGCCCAGCCGAGAGCATCGGCCGCGACCGAGGGACGCAGCAGAAAGGACACGGTGAGGGCGGCCCCCTGGGGCGTCGCCCACGAGCGCCCGGCGCGGCCGCGGCCGGCGGTCTGGTGGTCGGCCAGCAGCGCCGACATCCCCGGCCACTCGTCGGGGGCGGCGGAGGTCGCGGCGAGCAGCGCCGTGTTGGTCGAGGGCGAGGCCGCCACGACGTCGAGCCGACCCAGTTGGCGGGACGGCCCCACCACGCCGGCCAGGGCATCGGCCGTGAGGGGCGCGCGCGAGGCGGCAACGGCTGAGGGCGACTCGGGGTTCACGCGGCTAGGCTATCCGTCAGCCAAGTCAAGGGAGAACCGTGTCCGAACCCCGTCCGACCGCGACCACCGCGGGCGCCCTCGAGGCCCTGCGCGGCAAGATCAATGAGGCCGTCGCGAGCCACGAGGCCGTCGCCGCCGAGAAGCAGCACGCGCGCGGCAAGAAGACGGCCCGCGAGCGCATCGACCAGTTGCTCGATGAGGGAAGCTTCGTCGAGATGGACGCCCTCGCGCGCCACCGCAGCCGCAACTTCGGCCTCGACAAGAACCGCCCCTACGGCGACGGCGTCGTCACGGGCTACGGCACCATCGACGGCCGCCAGGTGGCGGTCTTCAGCCAGGACTTCACCGTGTTCGGCGGTTCGCTGGGCGAGGTGCACGGGCAGAAGATCACCAAGGTGCAGGACTTTGCGCTGCGCACCGGCGTACCCCTCATTGGCATCTCCGACGGCGGCGGTGCGCGCATCCAGGAGGGCGTCGCGGCGCTCACCCAGTTCGCGGAGATGTTCCGCCGCAACGTGGCGGCCTCGGGAGTGATCCCGCAGATCTCGCTCATCCTCGGCCCGAGCGCGGGCGGCGCCGTCTACTCCCCCGCCCTGACCGACTTCATCGTGATGGCCGACGGCACCAGCCAGATGTTCATCACCGGCCCCGACGTCATCAAGTCGGTCACCGGCGAGGAGGTCACGTTCGAGGACCTGGGTGGCGGCCACGCGCACAACGCCAAGTCCGGCGTGGCGCACTACCTGGCCGAGGACGAGGACGACGCGATCGAGTACGTCCAGCACCTCATCCAGTACCTGCCGCAGAACAACCTCACCGACGCCCCCACGTGGGAGGCCGAGGCCGACCTCGAGCTGACGGACGAGGACCTGGCGCTCGACGGCATCGTCCCCGACTCCCCGAACCAGCCCTACGACATGAAGACGGTCGTGGAGACGGTGCTCGACGACGGCGAGCTGTTCGAGATTCAGCCGCTGTTCGCCCCCAACGTCCTCACGGGCTTCGGCCACCTCGAGGGCCAGTCGGTGGGCATCGTCGCCAACCAGCCGCAGTCGATGGCGGGAACGCTCGACATCAACGCGTCCGAGAAGGCCGCGCGGTTCGTGCGCACCTGCGACGCGTTCAACATCCCCGTCCTCACCTTCGTCGACGTCCCCGGCTTCCTGCCCGGCGTCGACCAGGAGCACCAGGGCATCATCCGCCGCGGCGCGAAGCTGATCTACGCGTACGCCGAGGCGACGGTGCCGCTCATCACCGTCATCACCCGCAAGGCCTACGGCGGCGCGTACATCGTGATGGCCTCGAAACAGCTGGGCGCCGACGTCAACCTCGCCTGGCCCACCGCGCAGATCGCCGTCATGGGCTCCGGCGGCGCCGTCAACATCTTGCAGCGCCGCGCGCTCGCGAAGGTGGCCGAGGAGGGCGGCGACGTCGAGGCCGAGCGCGCCCGCCTCACCGCGGAATACGAGGACGAGATCGTCAACCCCTACGACGCCGCGGACCGCGGCTACGTGGACGCCGTCATCGAGCCCCACGAGACCCGCGAGCAGATCACGCGCGCGCTGCGCGCGCTGCGCACCAAGCGCGCCTCGATGCCCCCCAAGAAGCACGGAAACATCCCGCTGTGAGCGGCGCCGACGAGGTGGCGGAGGCGGCAGCGGGCCTGCGCGTGGTCCGCGGGACGCCCGATGCCGAGGAGCTAGCCGCGCTCGTGGCCGGCATGGTCGCCGTCGCGGCGGCCGGCGAGCCGGACGAGGCGCCCGGCTCTCCCACGTCCGCGTGGATGGACCGCACCCGCACCCTTCGCGGCTCGCACCGCGACCTGCCCCTGGGCCGTGGCGACACGGCGTGGAGGCACTCGCTGCGGTGAGGGCGGCTCGCGGAGTTCTCGGCGTGGGTGCGGCCCTGGGGGCGGCGCTCGCGGCGCCGCAGGTTTTTGCGCGCGTGAGTGCCGTGGGGGCGCTGCACCCCGCGGCCTCGGGTGACTTTCGGGCGGCCGATGCCGCACTCGTGCTGGGTGCGCGGGTGTGGGAGGACGGGCGGCCCAGCCTGTTCCTGCGCCAGCGCGTCGAGGCGGGGGTCGCCCTCTACGAGCGGGGCCTGGTGCCGCGGCTCGTGATGACGGGGGCCGGCCACAACCGCGAGGGCCTCGACGAGACGGAGGCGATGGAGCGCACTGCCCGCGAGCTGGGCGTTCCTTCCGCGGACATCGTCAGGGACCCGGGCGGCCACGACACCCGCGCATCGGCCCTCAACGCCCGCGACAACCTGGGGCTGGCCAGCGTGGTGGTGTGCTCGCAGGAGTTCCACCTGCCGCGCGCCATGTGGCTGTGCAGGTCGGTGGGGCTCGAGGTCCAGGGCGCGTTTCCGCCCATCCTCGCGAAGCCCCATACGGTCCTGGGCTACGGCCGCGAGCTGCCGGCCACGTGGAAGGCCGCGCTCGAGATCGGGCGCGACGCGCTGCCCGGCAGCGACGCCGCGCCCTGATCCGCGTTTACGCCCAGGCGAGGAAGCCGAGCACGGCGACCGCGATGGACACGACCATCAGCACGAGCGCGGGCGGGAAGGGCTCGCTGTGGCGCACGTGGTCGATCACCGCGATGAGCATCGTGACGGCCAGGCCGACGGCTGCGATCGGCGCGAGGATGACGGCAATGCCGGTCAGCGGAGGCAGGATGAGACCCAGCGCGCCGACGACCTCGACGGCGCCGATGAAGCGCTCCGTGCCGAGCGAGCGGCGCTCGGGGAGCACGGACGCCCGCAGCTTCTCCTCGGACTGGACGAGCTTGCTCGAGCCGGCGGCGAGCATGACGAGGGCGAGGATCGCGGCGACGATCCAGTAGGCGACGGTCACGAAGAACTCCTTAAGTTGACGGTTCAATCATTGTCGATTCAACTTGGGAGACAGTAGTGACCTTTCGTTGAAGCGTCAAGCGGAGTATCGTGGCGCCCATGACTGTCGAGGCCACCCGCACGCTGAGCACCCAGGACGAGCTCCTGTGGCGCCGCTTTTCGGCGATGCTGACGACGGTCCCCGCCGCGCTGGACGAGCGCCTGCGCTCCCTCACCGGGCTCAACCACTTCCAGTTCACCATCCTGTCGACGCTCGACGCGCACCCCGACGGCACCCTGCAGTTGGCCGAGGTCGCCAAGGCTGCCGACTCGTCGCTGTCGCGCCTGTCGCACACGATCTCGAAGCTCGAGGCCGACGGCCTCGTGGCCCGCAAGGCGTGCGATCACGACCGCCGTGCCAACTGGGCGGTGCTGACGGACGAGGGCGTGCGCGTCGTCGGCCAGGCCCGCGAGGCCTACGACATGCTCAAGCGCGAGGCCCTCATCGACCGCGTCCCCGCCCACCTGCGCGCGGAGCTCACGGAGCTCTTCACCCAGCTGCTGCCCGGCGCCGTCGCCCAGCAGTGCTCGGCCATCGACGCGGACCTCACGGGGCGCTAAGGGTTAATCGCCACAACGTCAAATGGATCCATTTGGCTCTTTTACGGCCTTAGACGAACCAAAGGGATCCATTTGACGGGTTTAGTCGTCGTTAGCTCCCGCGTCGACGATGGTCTGCATGATCGACGCCAGCTGGGCGATCTGCTCGTCGCTCAGCACGTCGAGGTGCGTCACGAAGCCGCGCTCGGCCTCCTGGACGGCCTCGTTGACGAGCTCCACCCCCGCGACGGTGAGCGACAGCAGCCGCACGCGCCCGTCCTCGGGCGAGGCGTGCCTGCACACCCAGCCGCGGTCCACGACGCGCTGCACCACTCCCGAGGCGATGTTGGGCTTCACTCCCAGCGCCTCGGCGGCCTCCGCGGTCGGCACACCCTCGCTGCCGTGGAGGAACACGAGCAGGTGGAACTGCGCGGGCGTCAGCCCCTCGTCCACCATCGTGCGCGAGTGGTGACGCATCGAGTCGCGCATGATGCGGTGCTGCAAGCGCAGGATCTCCGCGATCGCGTCGTCGCGAGCCATGGTGCTCCTTGGGTGTTGCCGGGTCGCCGACCCGGCCACGGCATCGGCCAATAATTCGCGTCACGCGAACTTGATTGTTCGCCTGACGTGAATTATTGTAGCCGATATCCCGCCGACGGGATCATCCCCTTCACCCGTTCTCAGGAGACGACTGTGTCTACGTCAACCGACGCGACGCACGCGAACCTCGAGGAGGCCCTCGCCGAGGGCATCTCGGAGTCCACGTACCGACGCCGCTGGGCGATTCTCGCCACCCTCTGCCTCGGCCTCATGACCGCGATGATCGCGAACATGAGCCTCAACCTGGCGCTGCCGGAGCTCGCTGTCGAGTTCTCGATGACGCAGCTCCAGCTCACCTGGGTGGTCGAGGCGTTCACCCTGGTCTTCGCCGCACTGCTGTTCATCGCCGCCGCCATCGCGGACCGCTATGGACGCAAGCGCGTGATGATGGTCGGCCTCGTGATCTTCGTGCTCGCCTCCGCGTACGCCCCCTTCTTCGCGACCACCGCAGGCGAGCTCATCGCCTCGCGCGCCATCATGGGAATCGGCGGCGCGCTCGTCATGCCCACCACCCTGTCGCTCGTCAACGTGGTGTTCCCCTCGAAGGAGCGCCCCAAGGCGATCGCCATTTGGGCCGCCGTCGCCGGTGTCGGCATGATGATCGGCTCGGTGCTCACCGGCCTGCTGCTTCACTTCTTCGACTGGCACTCCGCGTTCCTGCTGGGCGCCGCGTTCGGCCTCATCGCCATCCCGCTTACCGCCCGCATCGTCCCCGAATCTGTCGACGAGAAGGCGACCCCCGTGGACTGGATCGGCGGCCTGTTCGTCACGCTCGCCCTCGCCGGCATCGTCTACACGATCATGGAGGCCCCCTCGCACGGCTGGGAGACCCTGACCGTCGTCGCCGCCGCGATCGGCGCCGCGTCGCTTGCCGCGTTCATCTGGTGGGAGAACCGCGTCGAGCACCCCATGCTCGACCTGTCGCTGTTCAAGCGCCGCCGCTTCACCCTGTCCGTCATCTCCGTGACGCTGACCTTCTTCGCGATGATCGGCGCCTTCTACTCGATGACGCAGATCTTCCAGCTCGTCATGGGGTACGACGAGCTCACGTCGGCCGTCGCGATGATTCCGCCGATGCTGCCCATGATGATCCTCGGCCCCCTGGTCCCGCGCCTCGTCGAGAAGGTCGGCACGCGCTGGACAGTGGTGCCCGGCCTCGTCGTCATCGCGGGCGGCTTCCTGCTCATGACGACGTGGCCCACCGTGCCCAGTTACTGGGACTTCCTCATCGCGATGTCGCTCGTCACGGCAGGCATGGCCCTGGTCATGACCCCGGCCACCAACATGCTGATGTCCTCCGTGCCGCGCAACCGCTCCGGCATGGGCTCGGCCATGAACGACACCACGCGTGAGCTGGGAGCCTCGCTGGGCATCGCGCTGCTGGGCTCGCTGATCGCCAACCAGTACACCGACGGGGTGGCCGATGCCGCCGCCGCCCTTCCCGCCGAGGCCGGCAACGCGGTGTCCGACTCCTTGGCAGGCGCCATGGCGGTGTCCGAGCAGATGACCGCCGCCGGCGGCGACGCCGCGAGCATGGCCGCGCAGATCGTGGACGTCGCTCAGGCCGCCTTCATGGATGCCAGCCAGCACGCGATGCTGATCTCGGCGATCATCGCCGGCGCCACCGCGGTGCTTATGCTCCTCACGCTCCCCAAGGGCGACAAGGCCCTGTCGGCGGAGCCCGGCATGAGCCTCGAGGAGACCGAGGCCGCACACCACGCCGCGGAGGCCGACGTCGCCCGCTGACCCCTCCCCCCTCCGTCAAATGGCCTCATTTGCGGCACTTCGCGCACCGCGGAGCCGCATATGGGGCCATTTGCGACAGGGGGCGAAGGGTGCACAGAAACCGACACCCCTGCAGGTATTGGTGGTAGCGTTCCCTCACTGACTCGCGTGATCGAAGGAGCCGCTCAATGGAGAGCACCACCAAGAACCGTCAGCCGCTCGACGTGCTGCGCACCCTCATCGGCCGTGCCTACGGCGACGCCGCCGTCCCCTCGGGAGACGACTTCGCCGAGGAGGTCACGGAGGGCTGGTTCAACGTCATCTACCGCCTCACCCTCGCCGACGGCCGACGCGTCATCCTCAAGATCGCCCCGCCAGCCGACGTCCCCGTCCTCACCCGCGAGGTCGGAATGATGCGCGCCGAGCTCGAGGCGATGCGCCTCGTCGCCGAGCACACCGCGGTGCCGATCCCCCGCATCGACCACGTGGACCTCACCCACGAGGTCGTCGACGCCGACCTGTTCTTCATGGAGTTCGTCGAGGGCGACAACCTCGGGTTCGCCGCCGCCGGCCTGCTCACAGCCGACGAGACCTACGAGGGGAACCGCCAGCTCGGCGCCCTCAATCGAGACATCACCTCGGTCATCGGGGATCGCTTTGGGCCGATGGTGGGGCCCGGCTTCGCCACCTGGCGCGAGGCCTTCATGGCGATGGTCGACGAGACGCTCGCCGACGGCGTGGCCGTCAGCATCGACCTTGGACACTCCCCCGAGGCGCTGCGCGCCGCCTTCACCGCCCACGCCCACACGCTCGACGAGGTGACGCAGCCACGCCTCATCGAGGTGGACCTGTGGGACAAGAACTCGATCATCAGGGACGGACGCATCGTCGCCGTGCTCGACCACGAGCGCGCCATCTGGGGAGACCCGATCATGGAGGCCGGCTTCACCGGCCTCGACATCCCCATCTTCGGCGACCCGACCGCCTTTATGGAGGGCTTCGGCGTCACGGATCTCACACCGGGCGAGCGCACGCGGCGACGCCTGTACTCGCTGTACCTGGCCCTCATCATGACCGTCGAGACTAAGTACCGCGGGCACACCACGACCGAGGTGTACGACCTGGGACGCGAGCAGATGGACCTCCTCATGGTGGCGCTCGCGGGCGAAGCACAGCCAGTGTCGTAACCCGGTGAGCACCCCCGTCCGCCCCGACCGCACTGGTGGCCCCGACCGCGCCGAAGACCTGGCGACGCGTCCGCTGGGCAGCCTGCTGTGGTGGTCCTGCTCCCAGACCACCCTGGGCGTCGGCGTCTACGGGATCTACGCGCTCACCAACGCGTGGTTCGTCTCGCGGGGCGTCGGGGAGACGGCGCTCGCGGCGGTCAACCTCGTCGCCCCACTGCTCCTCCTCCTCGGCGCCGTCTCGACGACGGTGGGCGTCGGCGCCGCTTCGCTCGTGGCGCGGCGACTCGGCGGGGGCGACCCGGCGAGCGCCGGACGGGCCGCCGGCAACGCCTTCTCGCTGTTCTGGGCCACCGCCCTCGCGACCACCGGCATCGGCCTGGCCTTCCTCGACCCCCTCCTGCGGCTCGTGGGTGCGACCGATGCCACCCTCCCCTACGCGCGCCCCTACGCCGCGGTGCTGCTCGCTGGCGCCGTGTTCTCCACCGGGTTCTCGGCCATCGTGCGCGCCGAGGGGCAGGTGGGGTACTCCACGGCCATCTGGGTCGCGGCCGTCGCGGTCCAGATCACGCTCGACCCGCTCCTGATCTACGGCCTGGACATGGGGGTCACGGGCGCCGCGCTCGGCACCGTCGGCGGCCAGGCGGTATCCGCGGCGATGGCGCTGTGGTTCTTCTTCGGCAGGCGCCGCCGCCCGTACCGCGTGGGCGCGCGCGACCTCATTCCCCAGGCGGCGACGGTCAGGGACACCGTGGCGATCGGGTCGCCGTCGCTGCTCGCGGGCATCGGCTCCACCCTGCTGGTGGCGCTCGCGAACGCCGCGCTCGCCACCGCGGGCGTCGCCGCGCTCGCCGCGTACGCGCTGGCCGAGCGGGTCCGCACGTTCGTGACCATGCCCCAGATCGGCATCACCCAGGGCGTCCAGCCCATCGTCGCCTACAACCACGGCAGGGGCCACCACGCGCGGGTGGCCCGCACGCTCACGCTGAGCCTGCGGGCCACGGTGCTGTACGGCATCGGCGCCGCGGGGCTCATCGCTGTCGCGGCGAGCCCCGTGGCCTCCCTCTTCGTGTCCGATGCCGCGGCGCATGGCGAGGCCGTCACCGCGCTGCGCATCGTCATGATCGGCGTCGCTGTTGCGGGCCTTCCGCCGCTCATCGCCGCCTCGTTCCAGTCCCGCGGCATGCCCGGGCCGTCGTATGTGATCTCGCTGGGCACGCTGCTCGTCATCAAGGTGCCGCTGGTGCTCGTGCTGGGCGGGCTCGGGCCCACGGGTGTGTGGGTGGCGCTCGCGGCGGGCGAGGTGCTCGCGGCGGCAGCCGCACTGGCGGTGCTCGCGCGGGCGCGCCGGCGCATCGGGCAGGATCGTCTCCGATGACCTCCACGACTCCAGCTTCCCGCGGCACCTACCCCAAGGGCGAGCGGCGCAGAGCCCAGATCGTGTCGGCTGCCTTCGAGGCCTTCGCCGCCGCGGGCTTCGAGGGCGCCAGCATGGCGAGCATCGCCGAGGCGTGCGGGGTGTCCCGCGCTGGCCTGGCCCACCACTTCCCGTCCAAGGACGCGCTGCTCATTGCCGTGTTGGAGGAGCGCGACCGCCTGAACGGAGAGAGGTTCTTCGCGGGCGTGCGCCGCGGCGAGGACGGCGCCGACTACCTGCGCCGGCTCCTCGCGGTGCTCGAGCACAACACCACGCAACGCGAGGTGATCGCCCTGTTCGCCAAGCTCTCGACGGAGGCCATCACCCCCGGTCACGCCGCCCACGGGTACTTCGTGGAGCGGTACTCGTGGCTGCGCGAGCACCTGGCGGCGGCGCTGGGCGACCTGGCCCGCCGAGGGTTGCTGCGCGAGGGCGCCGATGTCAGGCACCTCCCCTCCGAGCTCATCGCGCTCATGGAGGGCCTGCAGATCCAGTGGCTCGTCGAGCCGGCCGCCGTCGATATCCCCGCGCGGGTGCGGGCGCGACTGGACGAGGTCCTCGCGACCTCGATCTGGCACTGAGAGTCAAATGGATCCCTTTGGTGCGTCTAGGCCCTTAGACGCACCAAAGGGATCCATTTGACCGAGACGGTTTAGTCGGTGAACGCGACCGCGAGCGCCGCTCCCGCCTCGCGCGCCCAGCGCAGGGTCTGAGCCATCGCGGCGTCGCCGCTTCCCGCCAGGTCCGTCAGCGAGACGGCCGATGCGAAGGCATCGGTCGCGGCGTCGACCCGCCCTGCGACGAGCGCCACCGGGGGCCCGGTCGCCGCGGCGCGGCGGCGCACCTCCGACACCACCTTGCCGGCGTCCGACTGCCCGTCGTAAGCACCCTCGCCCGTGATGACGAGGTCGGCTCCGTGCAGCGCGTCGGAGAGCCCGACGGCATCGGCCACCGCCGCCGCGCCCGAGCCGAGCGCGGCGCCCCACAGCGCCAGCCCGAACCCCGTGCCGCCGGCGGCGCCGGCCCCCGGCGCCGCGCGGTCGGCGCGCGCGGCATCGCCCGCATCCGCCGCATCGGCCCACCGCGATAGCCCCGCGTCGAGGAGCGCCACCTGGTCCGGCGTCGCCCCCTTCTGAGGGCCAAAGACCGCGGCGGCACCCTCGGGTCCCGTGAGCGGGCTCGTGACGTCCGAGAGCACCCTGGCGCCGCCGAGCGGCAGCGCGCGGAGCCCGGAAAGGTCCACCGTCGCCACCTCGGCCAGCCCCCGGCCCCCGAGCACCACGGGCGCACCCGCCGCGTCGAGCAGCCGCGCGCCCAGCGCCGTGAGCGCGCCCGCTCCCCCGTCGGTGGAGCACGACGACCCGATGGCGAGCAGCAGCGAGTGCACGCCGGCGTCGAGCGCGGCGGCGATCGCCTGGCCAAAACCCAGGGTGTGCGCGTCGAGCGGCACCAGCTCGCCGATGAGCGTGATTCCCGACGTCGACGCGAGTTCCACGACGCCCACGGAACCCTCGGTGCCGGGAAGTTCGAGCCAGGAGGCGTCCACGTCGCGGCCGTCGGGGCCCGTGACTGTCACGGGGTGGCGCACCGCGCCGGGCGTGGCCGCGAGCGCGTCGAGGGTGCCTTCCCCTCCGTCGGCCATGGGAAGCGTCACGATGTCACCGCCGGGACGCACGTCGTGCCAGCCGTCGGCGATGGCGCGCGCCACGTCGGCGGCGTCGGCCGTGCCCTTGAACGAGTCCGGGGCGACGACGACCCTCATGCTTCCGTGTCCACCAGCGCGTAGCCGAACGTGTCGAGGGCCACCTCGGTGACGCGCTCCCCCGTCAGCAGGTGGCGGCCGGCAACCGGCACCACCGCGGGCTCGTCGCCGTGGTTGATGACGGTCACCACCGAGCCGCGACGGGCGGCCTCGACGGTCGCGGGAAGCCCCTCCAGCACCGGCGCGACCCCGGCGCGCTCGAGCGCCCAGCCCGCCAGGGCATCGGCCCCCGCCGCGTCGGGAACCGTCGCGAGGTACCAGCCCACGCCCGTGCCGTGGGAGTGCTCCGTCAGCGCGGGGTCGCCGTCGCGGCGCCCGCCGCCAAACTCCGCGACCGGGGTGGCGCCGCGCAGCACCACCTCCTCCGCGAGCAGCGTGCCGGTCACCGTTCCGAAGGGGCCGGTGAGCGCTGCCTCCGACTGGCCCGCCCCGCCGGGCCTGGCGAGCGCGCCGAAGTCCTCGATGGTGACCCCGAGAGCCGACCCGAGGCGCGTGAGGAAGCCGCCGTCGAGGAAGGCGTCACGCTCGTCGACCACGTCAGTGAAGGGCCCGGCGAGCAGGTGCCCGCCGTCCGCGACAAACGCCGTCAGCGCCGCGGCGCCCTCGGGCCGCAGCAGGTACAGCGCCGGGGCGAGCACCAGGTCGTAGGCCGATGCCGTCACCCGCTCGGGCGGCACGATGTCCACCATCACGTGGCGGCGGTGCAGCGCGCGATACCAGCGCTGCAGCACAGCCACGTAGTCGAGCACGTTCGACGGGTGGTCGGGGCTCTCCACCGCCCACCAACTCTCCCAGTCCATGACCAGGGCGACCCTGGCATCGGCCGTCCCCGCGGGGAGCTCGGGAAGCGACGCCAACTGCGCCCCCAGCTCCTTCACTTCGCGCCAGATCCGGGTGTCGGTGCCCGCGTGGGGAAGCATCGCGGCGTGGAACTTCTCGGCCCCCGCGCGCGACTGCCGCCACTGGAAGAACAGGATGCCGTCGGCGCCGCGGCCGATGCACTGGACGGACAGCGCGGCCATCTGGCCCGGCGCCTTGGGCGCGTTGGTGGGCCGCCAGTTGAGGGCGCCCGTCACCTGCTCCATCAGCATCCACGGCACCTCGGGCTTCATGGACCGGATGAGGTCGCGCTGGAAGGCGGCGTCGCGGAACGACTCCGGCTCGTCGGGGTCGGGGTAGGCGTCGTCGGTGACGACGTCCATGTGCTGAGCCCACTGCGGATAGTTGGCGGGCTTGAACGGGCCCATGAAGTTGGTGGTGATGGGCTGCGTCGCCCCCGCGGCGAGGATGATCTCCCTCTCCATGAGGTAGCACTCGAGCAACATGTCGGAGGTGAAGCGGCGGAAGTCCAGCAGCTGGCCGGGGTTGTGGCTGTACGGGGCCGCGGCCGGGGTCCGCACCTGTTCAAAGCTGCTGTAGCGCTGCGACCAGAAGGCTGTTCCCCACGCCTCGTTGAGCGCGTCGATGCTGCCGTAGCGGTCCTCGAGCCAGGCCCGGAAGGCCTCCTGCGCGGCCTGCGAGTGGTCCTCGTGGAGGTGGCAGCCGTACTCGTTGTTGACGTGCCACATGACGACGCCGGGGTGGTCCACATAGCGCTCGGCGAGGGCCCTCACCAGGTCCGCGGCGAGGCGCCGGTAGACGGGCGAGCTGGGAGCGTAGTGCTGGCGGCTGCCGGGGCCGAGCGTGACGCCGTCGGCCGTCACCGGAAGGATCTCGGGATACGTCTCGTGCATCCACGGCGGCGGCGAGGCGGTAGCGGTCGCGAGGTCCACGGCGATGCCACCCTCGTGCAGCAGGTCAATCACCCTGTCCAGCCACGCGAAGTCGAACTCGCCCTCCGCGGGCTGGAGTCGGCTCCACGAGAAGATGCCGAGGCTGACCATCGTCACGCCTGCCTCGCGCATGCGCGCGATGTCATCGACCCACACCTCCTCGGGCCACTGCTCGGGGTTGTAGTCGCCTCCGTAGTGCATGCGCTGTCCTTGTCTCTGGGGTGGGGGTTCCAGCCTGGCCTAGCGCCACCGCGACACGCCAGTGCGGGCGGCCGATGCGGTGGCCGGCCGGGCGCGGTCGGTCTTGTCGGGCTTCGGCCGCGCTCGGCGTCGCCGCCGGGCGGCGGCTACCCGAGCCGCTCGGGCTCGCCCTTGCGGGGTCGGGCGGGGATCGCGACGATCGCGAGCGCCGCGCAACCGAGGGCGGGGACGATGAGGGGCGTGAGCATCCAGGTCACGACTCCGACGAAGCCGGCGGTGCACGCCAGGTAGGCGGCGCCGCCGAGGTCGCCGCGCAGCTGCGAGACGCCGCGCGCGACGGCGTTGCGCCAGCCGGCATCGGCGTCCCACTGTCCCGCGGCCGCCATGAACAGCACGGCGAGCGCGGCGAGGCCCACCCACCCGACGACGGCGATGGCTCCGCCGCCGGGCAGGAGGCCCGTTCCCGCGAGCTGGATGTCGACGACCAGGATGGTCGCGATCACCGCCGTCACGAGCCCGATGCCCGCGCCGCCGATCGCACCCTGCCTCACGTCAATCCAATACCGCGACCACGGAGACGCCTCACCGCGCAGGTAGCGCGTGAGGTGGCGGGTGCCGGCCGCCAACGCCGCGGGTGCGGTGAGGATCGGCAGCGCTGCGAGCGCCACCATGACGCCGGTGAGCAGCACCTCACCCCACAGGGCGAAGCCCGTATGTGCACCTGGCCAGGCGTGCGGGACCCACCCGGGGCGGGTGGGTCCCGTGCCGTCGAGCTCGGCGCGGGCGGCCGCGCGGCGCTGCCTCCTGGTGGTCATGTCAGCCCTTGAGGCCCTGCGTGGCCACGCCTGCGACGAGGAATCGCTGGAAGACCAGGAAGAACAGCAGGATCGGCACCAGCGCGAGGAAGCTCGCCGCCACGGTAGCGCCGTAATCCGAGGTGCTGGTCTGGTCGTTGTAGAGACGCAGCGCGATGGGCAGCGGGTACTTCTCCGGACTGGTGATGTACATCAGCGGCGCCAGGAAGTCGTTCCAGGTCCAGATGAAGGAGAAGATGGCGCTCGTCACCAGGGCTGGCTGGATCAGGGGAAGCATGATGGACCCGAAGGTCCTCACGTGGCCAGCGCCGTCGACGCGCGCCGCCTCGTCCATCTCGCGCGGGATGCCCCTCATGAACTGCACCATGAGGAAGACGAAGAACGCCTCCGTAGCGAGGAACTTGGGGAGCAGCAGCGGCCAGTAGGTGTCGATCATGTCGAGCTTGTTGAACATGATGTACTGCGGAATGATCACGACGTGGAACGGCAGCAGCAGCGTGCCGATCATCGCCGTGAAGAAGATCCCGACGCCCTTGAACCGGATCCGAGCGAAGGCGTAGGCGGCCATCGCGGAACTCAGCACGGTGCCCACCGTCGCGGCGATCGCAATGATGGCCGAGTTGGCGAAGAACCTCCACATGGGCACGCCCGCGATGCCGTCCATGACCTTGATGTAGTTGTCGATGGTGGGCTGGTCAGGGATGAGGCCCTGGTTCTGACCGAACTCGCTCGAGGGCTTGAACGTCGCAAACAGCAGCCAGATGAGCGGGTAGATGACGATCGCCGTGAGGATGGCGAGCGCCACGAACCAGATCAGCGTGGTGACGCGCTTGCGGTTCCAATACGGGCGTGGCTGGACCACGCGCTCCTGGTCCGAGTCGTGCTTGACCCAGACGTCTCCCCGGCCGGTCATCGGTTCTCTCCCTGGTAGTGCACCCACGACTTCGAGGTGCGGAACAGCACGAAGGCGATGATCGCCACCACGATGAGGAGGACCCACGCCATCGCGGAGGCATAGCCCATCTGGCCGTCGCTGAAGGCGCGCTTGTACAGGTACAGCGTGTAGAAGTTCGTCATGCCGGCGGGGCCGCCGGTGCCGTTGCTGATGATGTACGCCGACGAGAACACCTGGAAGGCGCCGATGAGTTCGAGCAGCAGGTTGAAGAACACGACGGACGACAGCATCGGCAGCGTGATGGAGCGGAACTTCTTCACCGGACCCGCACCGTCCATGTCGGCAGCCTCGTACAGCTCGCGCGGGACCTGCTTGAGGCCCGCGAGGAAGATGACCATGGGAGCGCCGAACTGCCACACCGCGAGCAGGATCATCATCGGCACCACGAGGGCGACGTTGCCGACCCAGCCGCCGATGGTGATGCCGAAGATGCTCAGCGTGTTGTCGACGGGGCCGTCGGCGGAGAACATCGCGCGCCACACGATCGCCACGGACACCGAGGCGCCGATGAGGGATGGGGCGTAGAACGAGGAGCGGAAGAATCCGGCGCCGCGGTCGCGGTAGTTGAGGAGCATCGCGACGCCGAGCGCGGCCGCAAGCTTGATGGGAGTTCCCACCAACACGTAGATCAGCGTGATCTTGACCGACTGCGTGAAGTTGGGGTCGTCCGTGAAGAGGCGAATGTAGTTGTCGAAGCCGATCCACTGGGGCGGCTGGAACAGGTTGTACCGCGTAAACGACAGGTACAGGGAGTAGAGCATCGGCCCGAGGGTAAGGCCGAAGAAGCCGACGAGCCAGGGGGCGAGGAAGCCGTAGCCGGCTAGCGACTCGCGCCAGTGGCGCTGCTTCTGAGAGACGGCCACCTCCGCGTGATGCGGGGCCGGGGCCTTCTGGCGCGTGTCCTCGTCGACACGATGCGCGGTGCTGGTCACCATTGATCCTTCCGTCGCGTGAGTGAGGGTACCCCGTGGGGCCCAAGCGACGGCTCGGGCCCCACGGGGCGGACGGTCAGGAGTTCAGGACGACGTCCATCTCGGAGAAGAACTGCGACACGGCGTCCTCCACGGTGACGGTGCCGAAGCCCAGCTCGGTGCCGAGGACGCGGAACTTCTCCTCGAGCGTGCCGTAGCCGACGAGCGGCACGGGCGGGGCGTCGCCGAGGCGGTCGGCGACCGACTCCTCGTAGTCGCGGATCTGGGCGTCGAGGCCCTCGAACGTCATGCCCTCCTGCATGGTGGTGGAGGCGGGAAGGCCGCGGTTGGTGCCGAAGATGGCACCGACCTCGGGCGAGTTGACCAGGAAGTCGACGAGCATCGCGGCCTCGGCCGGGTGCTCCGTCGAGGCGGAGACGCTGTGCAGCATCGACGGCTTGAGGTACAGGTCCTTGGCGCCCTCGACGGTCACGGGCGGGGCCACCAGGCCGAGCTCGGTGTACGACTCGCCAAGCTCACCGAGGTAGCCGGCACCGAAGTTGTCCCAGGTGAGCTCGGAGGCCGTGAGAGCAGAGCCGAAGCCGGACACGGGGTAGATCTCCTCGAGCTTCTGCTGCGAGATGCCGGAGCCGTCCTCGCCGCGCATGTCGGCGCCGGACTCCCAGAACTCGGCGAGGCGAGCCTCGTCGAAGCCGGGGGTGCCGTCCTCGTTGAAGAGGTTCTTGCCCTCGGCGCGCAGCTGCACCTCAAAGTTCTGGATGCGTCCGGTGTAGTCGGTGCCGCCGAAGACCTCGCCGCCCGAGGCCTCGGTCACCTCGGCCACCCACGACTTGTAGTCGTCCCACGAGCCGCCGCCGAACTCCTCGACGCCGGCCGACTCGAGCAGCTGGGGGTTCGTGTACATGCCCCAGGCGTTGGTCGACGTCGCGATGCCCGTGGTCTGGTCGCCCACGACGCCGATGCCCAGGATCTGCTCGGACAGGCCGTCGGTAGCGATCTCGTTGCCCAGGTAGGGGGCGAGGTCGAGCAGCAGGCCGTTCTCGGAGTACTGGCGCAGGTACGAGTAGTCGAACTGCATCACGTCGGGCAGGCCACCGCCGGCGGCCTCGGTCTGACGCTTCTCCCAGAAAGCGGGGTAGTCCAGGAACGTGGAATTCACCGTGATGTTCGGGTACTCCTCCATGAACAGGTCGATGGACTGCGTGTACATGTCGGCACGGACGTCGTTGCCCCAGAAGGCAAAGTCGAGCGTGACGTCCTCGCCGCTGGCGGCCTCCCCACCGCCGGACGATCCGGAGGCGCTCGGGTCCGCGTCGGAGCCGGACGAGCAGGCGCTCAGGGCAATGCCGCTGGCCGCCGTAAGAGCGACGACCGCCATGAAGCGGCGGCGCTTGTGAACGTTCACCATGGTCTTCCTCCCAGAAAACTTCGTTGTTCTCTCGTGGTGCACCGCCCGCCGGGGCGGGCCGCTGCGCCCCCTCCTTTGGAAAGCGCTATCCGTAACGTAACCCATGACCTGTGCGCGGTCAACGCCCAGATCAAAAACGTTTCAATCGTGACCGATTCGAGACATTTTTGTTCGTTGCCGGCGACCTTACCGGGGCACGGCGACGGGTCCCGACGTGCGGCGGCGTGGCGGGGGGAAATGTCGGGAATCCGTCACGCCACGCCGCAGTCCGCCCCCGCCCCGCCCGGCGCCCAGCGGGACATGAGTGTCGAATCGTGCCGGATTCCGACACGCATGTCCCGCCAGGAAGCAAGCGGCGACGGAGGGGCGGCACTGTCGGGCTACCGGCCCGGGCGGCGCTCCGTTACGGGCGCCTCGAGGCTCGCCATGCGCGCTGCGTCCTGGCGCAGTGAGGCCGGGGTCACCCGAGCGCCGTCGTGCGCGGCAGACGAGTAGACGGCCGTCACGATTTCGAAGGACCGCGCGGGGTCGGCGGCCTCGATGGGCAGGTCCTCCCCTGCCGCGAGCGCGCCGTAGACGCCACGCAGGAGCGGGACGTGCCCGCTGGGTTCCTCGGCGGCCGGCATGGCCCACCGCGCCACCTCGGCATCGGGCACGCCCGGCGCCGGCGTGATGCGCCAGTGATCGTGACCGTGGCCGTACAGGTGCTCGAGCGTGATCGTGGCCTTCTCGGTGTCGATGCGCATCGCCGACACCTCCCGCGGAGACACCGCCGAAGTCACCACCGTCGCCACCGCGCCGCTCGCGAACGCGACGGTGGCCGTCGACGAGTCCTCGGTGCCGGTCTCGCGGCCCACGCGCCACAGGTCCGCACGCACCGATTCCCAGTCGCCGAGCAGGTACGCGAGGAGGTCGATCTGGTGGATGGCGTGGCCGAGCGTGGGCCCGCCCCCCTCGGTCGCCCACGAGCCCCGCCAGGGCACGTCGAAGTAGGCCTGATCGCGGAACCACAGGGTCTGACAGACCGCGACCAGCGGGCGTCCGAACGCGCCTTCCTCCAGGAGCGCCTTGACGTGCGCGGCCGCCGTCCCGGTCCGCTGCTGGAACACCACGGCCAGGCGCTTGCCGGTCCGCTCGGAGGCGGCCACCATCGCGTCAAGTTCGGCAAGGGACAGCGCGGCGGGCTTCTCGCACACCACATGGGCTCCAGCCTCCATCGCGGCGATGGCCTGCGGCGCGTGGACGCCTGGAGGGGTGCAGATGTGCACCACGTCGGGCCGGGACTCGGCAAGCAGCGCGTCGAGGTCGGCGTAGACCTGCCCGCCGCGCTCCTGCGCGAAGCGCTCCGCCGCCGCGGGGTCCCGGTCCGTCACCGCGACGAGCTGGGCGCCGTCGAGTGCCGCGAGCGCCTCGGCGTGGGCATGGGCGATGGCCCCGGTGCCAACGATGGCGGCCCTGAGCGTGGCGGTCATAATTCTCCTTCGTACGCGATGGTCGTGAGTAGCCCGCACATGCCGTACGCGGGCGAGGTCTGGGGGTGGCCGATGCGCCCGGCAGCGAGCGAGCCAGGCTCGCCCTGGGCGAGAGCCGCGAGTTGAGTCTCGGTGGCGCGGGTCGCGCCCTCGTGGGCGCGGCGCCAGGTGTCGGTCCACCCGCCGATGCGCGGGCGGACAAGCGCGACCGCCCGTCGGTAGAGCCGGGCGAGCGCGTCGGGGTCGACGACGCCGCCGGGTGCGAGGGCCGCGTACCCCTCCACCGCGAGGTCGCGCCGGCGAGCTGCCGCGGCGAGGCGTGCGTCATGCGAGGACTCGGGGCCGGGCAGTGCGGCAGCGGCCGCATACGCCTCGGGGTCGGCGAGGACGTCGTCGGGGAACGTCATGACGGCGTCGCCGGCCTCGGGTAGGCCAGCGTGCGACATCACGACGCGCACGCGCAGTCCGCCGAGGTTGACCGCGCGATGCACCACCCCGGGCGTGAACCACACGGTGTCGCCAGCGGTCAGCGGCGTCACCGAGGCGCCGGACGCGTCGACGGCGTGCAGCTCCCCCGCCCCCGCGATCACGAGGTACGCCTCGGACGCGACCGTATGCAGGTGCGGCGTGCCGCCGGCGAGGCCGTCGGGCGCGGTCGACGAATACACCTCGAGCTCGCTCACCGACGCCCCCGAGGGAAAGGCGGGGGCGTGCGTCACGCGGCACCCTCCCCGCCGTCACCCAGGATCGTGGCGACCCTCGCCGCCAGGGCGCCTGCGGCGTCGGCCGTCAGACCGCCATCGGCCAGGACCACGGCGTAGCGCTCGCGCAGCGTCTCCCCCGGCGCGATCTCCCGCTCCGTCGAGAAGAACGGCGCGGGGCACAGGCAGGCGAACTGCTCGGTGCGCGCGAACCATTCGGGCGGATGAGCGACGTTGGTGGGCGCGTCGACCATCAGCACGGTGGAGGCGCGGTCGGTGCCGTCGTGGCGACCACGGAACCCCATCCACGGGGCGCGGCTGCCTCGCATCTCCTCGCCACCCTCGCCCTCGGGCGACAGGATGGTCCCTCCCGTGAAGGATCGCGGGCCACGCCAGAACAGGCCGCCGTAGCCGGCGTTCTCACGGCCACGGGTCGTGGGCGAGCCGATCGGGATCACGCGATCGGTCGCGTTACGCATGCGGGTCTCAAAGGTCAGCATCCAGGCGGAGTCGTCGAGGACCCTGGCGCCGATCGCGCGCGCCTCGGTGAACACGAGCTCGCCCGCCTCCGTGACCCAGTCCAGGGTCTCGACGATGCGCGCCTCGTCGCCGCCGTCCAGGCTCGCGAAGCCCACGTGTACCTGCTCGCCGTTGTTGGCGAGCTGCACGTAGCCCTCGTCGCGCACGAACGTGGGGCCACCCCAGAAGTTCTCGTCGCCCACCACCGGGAGAGACCACGCGATGCCCTTGTGCCACACGTGGTCATGGGGCCTGAACAGCGACACGAGCGATCCACCCAGGGTGTGCACTGGGCTCAGGTAGGGGCGCGGCGACTCGAGCCGCACGTCGGTGGGGCGGTAGACGTACTGAGCGAGCTCGCGGCCGGCATGGCTCAGCACCACGCGATCGCCGCGGTCGTCCACGGTCAGGGAGGTCATCGATGACCCTCTTCCCGCGCCGCGACGGAGGACCGCGGCGCACTCGGCATCGTTGGAAAGCGCTCTCCAACGTAGCGGCACTTCCGCGCGGCGTCCATGACATCCGCGCCGGACCGTGCCAGGCTAACGGCACGGAGGTGTCGCATCGGCACTCAATGGCGACGTGCAGGCTCGCGCGACCTCCCGATGCGCGCCTCGAGGGAGCCGCACCACAACGAGAGGTAGCCGTGAGCGAGACACCCCGCACGTCCCCCGTGACCCTTCACGACGTCGCGCGCGAGGCGGGAGTGTCGCTCGCCACCGCCTCCCGCTCCCTCAACGGGTCGACCCGCAACGTCAAGGCGGCCAACCGCGAGCGCGTCCTCGAGGCAGCGCAGCGCCTCGGCTACTCGGCGAACGCTTCAGCGCAGGCCGTGGCACGCGGCACGTCGAACACGGTGGCGCTCCTGGTCGGCGACATCGCCGACCCGTACTTCTCCTCGATCGCCGCTGGCGTGGTGGGCGCCGCCGAGGACCACCACCTCATCGTCACCATGGCCGAAACCAGGCGCGATCCCGAGCGCGAGGTCGAGCTCGTGCGCGCCCTGCGCGGCCAGCGTCCCCGCGCGATCATCCTCGCGGCCTCGAGGCGCGCGGGCGACGCCCACGCCGAGGCGCTCACGAGGGAGCTCACCACCTTCGAGGCCGACGGCGGCCGGGTGGTCTTCATCTCGACGGCCGATGCCCCCTTCCGCACCCTCGAGGTCGACAACCGCGGCGCGGCACGCGCGCTTGGCGACAGGCTGGGAGCGCTCGGGTACAGGAGCGTCGCCGTGCTCGCCGGCCCCGCGAACGAGGACGGCGCGCCCGCGCTGCTGACCTCCCGCGACCGCCTGGCGGGCTTCCGCGAGGGACTCGCGGGGCACGACGTCGAGGTGGCCGATGCCCGGGTCGGCTGGACCGCCTTCACCCGTGACGGCGGCTACGAGGGAATGCAGGCGCTGCTGAGCGCGGGCCTCGACGGCGTCGAACTCGTGTTCGCCGTCAACGACGTCATGGCCGTGGGCGCGATGAGCGCGCTGCGCGACGCCGGGCTCGAGCCGGGGATTGATGTGGCCGTCGCGGGCTTCGACGACATCCCGACGCTGCGCGACGTGACCCCGCGCCTGACCACGGCGAGCCTGCCCTTGGAGCGCGTGGGCGAGGAGGCGCTCGCCCTTGCGCTGGCCGACGGCGCCGAGGCGCCCGCACCCATCACCGCGGAGGTCGCGATCCGGGAGTCCACCCCGGCGCGCTAACCCCCTGCGAAGGTGGGTAGATCTCGCCCATTTTCGGCACGCCGATGACCCCCTTGGGAGGGTCCTGGTCCTCGGCACCCCGCACGCGCCGTCGCCCGGGTTCCCCAACTCGCCCGGCCCCGTCGCCCTGCGTCGTCCTGGGTCGCCCTGCGTCGCCCCATAGCCGCGCACCAAAGTGACGGTAGGTACGGGCGCCACGCCGTCGCATCGTCCATCCGTACCTGCGTGTCGCGAGCGACAACCGTCACGTTGACACGCAAGGACGCGCAGGCCGGGGCAACCGAGCTCTCGGCACGCACCCCTTGCGCGATCGCCACCCGCCCACGTACAGTTCGGTAAACGCTTTCCAAATGCAGTCATCCGCCCGGGCAACGAGGCCCGCCGGCGACGAACCGTGAGGGGACCCACGTGGCAACTCAGACCATCGGCATCATCATGAACGGCGTCTCGGGACGCATGGGATACCGCCAGCACCTGGTGCGATCCATCCTCGCCATCCGCGACGCCGGCGGCGTGGAACTCCCCGACGGCACCAAGGTCCAGGTAGAGCCACTGCTCGTCGGCCGCTCCGAGGCCAAGCTGGCAGAGCTTGCCGCAAAGCACGGCATCGAGCACTACACGACCGACCTCGACGCGGCACTCGCCGACGACCGCTGGCACATCTACGCCGACTTCCTCGTCACCAAGGCACGCGCCGCCGCCATCAAGAAGGCGATCGCCGCCGGCAAGGCCATCTACACGGAGAAGCCCACCGCGGAGTCCTTCGACGAGGCGCTCGAACTCGCGCGCCTCGCCACCGCCGCCGGCATCAAGAACGGCGTGGTCCACGACAAGCTCTACCTGCCTGGCCTCATCAAGCTGCGCCGCCTCATCGACTCGGGATTCTTCGGCCGCATCCTGTCGGTGCGCGGCGAGTTCGGCTACTGGGTGTTCGAGGGCGACTGGCACCCCTCCCAGCGGCCCAGCTGGAATTACCGCGCCGAGGACGGCGGCGGCATCGTCGTCGACATGTTCCCGCACTGGAACTACGTGCTGGAGAACCTCTTCGGCCGCGTCGAGTCCGTCTACGCGCGCGCCGTCACCGAGATCCCCGAGCGCGTGGACGAGGCCGGCGAGGCCTACGCCGCCACGGCCGACGACGCCGCGTACGGCATCTTCGAGCTCGCCGGCGGCATCACCGCGCAGATCAACTCGAGCTGGACCACCCGCGTGAACCGCGACGAGCTTGTCGAGTTCCAGGTCGACGGCACGCATGGCTCCGCCGTGGTGGGCCTCTTCGGCTGCAAGATCCAGCCGCGCAACGCCACCCCCAAGCCCGTGTGGAACCCGGACCTGCGCAACGAGATCGACTTCGACTCCACGTGGGTGGAGGTCCCCGACACGGAGGAGTCCGTCAACGGCTTCCGCGCCCAGTGGGAGGAGTTCATCCGCCACGTGATCGCGAACACCGAGCACCGCTACGACTTCCTGGCCGGCGCGCGCGGCATGCTGCTCGCCGAGAAGGGCCTCGAGTCGCACCGCACCGGCGCGCGCATCGACCTGCCCGAGATCTCCGCGGACCGCGTCCCCGACACCGCCGAGGGCGCCGAGGCCGGCGAGCCTGCCCGCACGGAGCGTTGACGCGCACCATGACGGACACCCTCACTCTGCTCGACCCCGACGGCTCTACCCGGGCCGTCGACCTCGCCCCCGCGGCGCAACTGACCCGACCCCACGGCCCCCTCACGGGCCGCGTGGCGTACGCGGCTGCGCACGTGGTGCCGCGCGCATCGGCCGACAACACCCCTGGTCAGCCCGCGGATATCGACTGGGATGCCACCCTCGCGTTCCGCCACCACCTGTTCTCGTGGGGCCTGGGCGTGGCGGATGCCATGGACACCGCCCAGCGCAACATGGGCCTCGATCCGGCGGCGGTCAGGGAGCTCATCTCCCGCTCGGCGGCGGAGGCGAGCGCGGCCGGCGCCCGCATCGTCGTGGGAGTCAACACCGATCACGTCGAGGACGAGGTCATCTCGCTCGGCAAGGTCATCGACGCCTACAAGGAGCAGCTCTTCCACGCCGAGGACGCCGGCGCGGGCGCGGTGCTCATGGCGAGCCGCCACCTCGCGCGCGCCGCCCAGTCCGCCGACGACTACCGCCGCGTCTACGACGAGGTGCTGTCCGTCGCGAGCGCCCCCGTGGTGCTCCACTGGCTGGGCACCGCCTTCGACCCGCAGCTTGCCGGCTACTTCGGCTCGGACGACTGGAGGGTGGCGGCCGATGCCGTGGTCGCCATCATCGAGGCCAACCGCGACACCGTGGCCGGTATCAAGATGAGCCTGCTTGACGCCGAGTCGGAGATCGCCGTACGTCGCCGCCTGCCCGAGGGCGCCCGCATGTTTACCGGCGACGACTTCCACTACTGCTCCCTCATCGAGGGCGACGAGCACGGCGGTTCCGACGCCCTGCTGGGGGCGTTCGCCGCCCTCGCGCCCCACGCGTCGGGAGCGATCCAGGCGCTCGGCGACGGCGACACGGCGCGGTACCGCGAGATCCTCGCGCCCACCGAGGACCTGAGCCGCCAGATCTTCGCCGCCCCCACCTTCTATTACAAGACCGGCGTGGCGTTCATGGCCTGGCTCAACAACCACCAGGCGGCGTTCCAGATGGTCGGCGGGCTGCACTCGGCACGATCGCTCCCCCACCTGTCACGCATCGTCGAGCTTGCCAACGCGTGCGGCGCCCTCGAGCACCCCGACGTGGCCGCGACGCGCTGGCGCTCGCTCCTGGAGCTCAACGGAATCGAGGCGGCATGACCGCGCACCCGCGCCTGTCGATGAACCAGGCGACCCTCAAGAAGGCGACCCTCGCGGAGGCCATCGCCGCCGTACAGGGAGCCGGCTACGAGGCGATCGGCACGTGGCGCGAGCCCGTGCAGGAGGTGGGCCTCGACGAGGCGACCCGCATGATCGCCGACTCGGGCCTGCGCGTCTCGACGCACTGCCGCGCCGGCTTCTTCACCATGCCCGACGGCCCCGCGCGGTCCGCGTCGCTCGACGACAACCGGCGCGCGATTGAGGAGACGGCGGCGCTCGCCGCTGCCGGCGCCCCCGGTTCTCGCGCCGTGCTGGTGCTTGTCGCGGGAGGGCTCCCCGAGGGCTCGCGCGACCTCGTCGGCGCCCGCGCGCGGGTAGCCGATGCCCTCGCCGCCCTGGCACCCGAGGCCGCTGCCGCGGGGGTCACCCTCGCCATCGAGCCGCTTCACCCCATGTACTGCTCGGACCGAGCGGTGGTGTCCACGCTGGGGCAGGCGCTCGACCTGGCGGCGCCCTTCGACCCGTCCGTGGTGGGGGCCGCTGTCGACACGTTCCACATTTGGTGGGATCCGGCCGTGCTCGAGCAGATCGCTCGCGCTGGCCGGGAGGGCCGCATCGCCACCTACCAGGTGTGCGACTGGGCCACGCCGCTTCCGGCCGACGTATTGCTGGGCCGCCACTACACGGGCGACGGCGTCATCGACTTCGCATCGCTCACCGCGGCGGTCGAGGCGACGGGCTACGACGGCGATGTCGAGGTGGAGATCTTCAACGAGGACATCTGGGCAGCCCCCTATGACGAGGTGGCCCGCCGCACCGCGGAGTCGTTCGGCGCGGCGGTAGCCCCGCACCTCGCCACGCCCTAGAAGCGTCAAATGGATCCACTTGGCTCGCCTAAGGCCGTAAAAGAACCAAGTGGATCCCATTGACGGGAGGGGCTTAGGGTCGGCGGCATGACAGTGCCGCTCCTGCTCGCCTCCCAGTCCCCCGCCCGCCTCGCGACCCTGCGCTCCGCGGGAATCGTGCCCGAGGTCCTCGTCAGCGGCGTCGACGAGGACGCGGTGCTCGCGGGCCTGCGCGCCCTCCACACGGAGCAGGGGTGGGGCGAGCCGGATCCGGCCGATGCCGTGCTCGCCTTGGCGCGCGCCAAGGCCGAGCACATCGCGGCCGAGTACGACACCGACGCGATCATCCTGGGCTGCGACTCGATGCTCGAGATCGACGGCGCCATCCACGGCAAGCCAAGGGACGCCGAGACCGCCCGCGAGCGCTGGCGCGCCATGCGCGGCCGCACCGGCGTGCTCCACACCGGACACTGGCTGGTCGACGACCGCGAGGACGGCAGCCGCGGCTCGCTCGGCGCCTCGAGCGCGACGACCGTCCGCTTCGCGGACCTCACCGACGACGAGATCGACGCCTACGTCGCCACCGGCGAGCCGCTGAACGTCGCCGGCGGCTTCACGGTAGACGGCCTTGGCGGCCCCTACGTCGAGGGCATCGACGGCGACTTCCACGGAGTGGTGGGCGTCAGCCTCCCCCTCCTGCGCCACCTCCTGGCCGAGATCGGCGTCCCCATCCACGCCCTGCGCGCCTAACCGCGGCTCCCCCGGCGGCGGCCCGTCGGGCCCTCGCAGGGCTGGCCATGGCATCGGCCGATTGTGGGAAGACCACAACCTACGCCCACGTAACCCAAGCAATCGCCAAGTTCGTTGTCGGATCCCTACAAAGGCCGCCCGGCGGCGTGTCCCCGCGGTCCAAACTTGACCGGCGCCCCCGCCGGGGACCGAGGCGCCGCCCTGACCGCGCGCTACCGTGGCGGCGTGTCCCGTTTCTCCTCCGTCCTGATCGCCAACCGTGGCGAGATCGCCGTCCGAGTCATCCGCGCGTGCGCCGATGCCGGCCTGACGTCGATCGCCGTCTACGCCGAGCCCGACCGCGACGCCCCGCACGTGCGGCTCGCCGACGAGGCCTACGCGCTGGGCGGCTCAACCGCGGCGGAGACCTACCTCGACATCGCGAAGATCATCGACGTCGCCCAGCGCTCGGGCGCCGAGGCGATCCACCCCGGCTACGGCTTCCTGTCGGAGAACGCGACGTTCGCGCAGGCGGTCATCGACGCCGGGCTGACCTGGATTGGCCCGCCGCCGGCGGCCATCGAGGGCCTGGGCGACAAGGTCAGCGCGCGCCACATCGCGCAGCGCGCCGGCGCCCCCCTCGTCCCGGGCACCAAGGACCCTGTCGCCAACGCCGACGAGGTCCTCGCGTTCGCCGACGAGCACGGCCTTCCGGTCGCAATCAAGGCGGCGTTCGGCGGCGGCGGCCGCGGCCTCAAGGTCGCCCGCACCCGCGAGGAGATCCCCGAGCTGTTCGACTCGGCGACCCGCGAGGCAGTCGCCGCGTTTGGCCGCGGCGAGTGTTTCGTGGAGCGCTTCCTCGACAAGCCCCGCCACGTCGAGACCCAGTGCCTCGCCGACAGCCACGGCAACGTCGTCGTCGTCTCGACCCGCGACTGCTCCCTGCAGCGCCGCCACCAGAAGCTCGTCGAGGAGGCCCCCGCGCCGTTCCTCACGGATGAGCAGAACGCGCGTCTCGTCGAGTCGTCCAAGGCGATCCTCACGGAGGCCGGTTACGAGGGCGCTGGCACCTGTGAATTCCTCGTGGGCGTCGACGGCACCATCTCCTTCCTCGAGGTCAACACGCGCCTGCAGGTGGAGCACCCCGTGACCGAGGAGGTCACCGGCGTCGACCTGGTGCGCGAGCAGTTCCGCATCGCCGCAGGCGAGCCCATCTCCGTCCTGGAGCCCGTCACGCGCGGCCACTCCATCGAGTTCCGCATCAACGGCGAGGACCCGGGCCGCAACTTCATGCCGGCCCCGGGCACCCTGTCCACGCTGGTGTTCCCCTCGGGCCCTGGCGTCCGCATCGACGCCGGCGTGCGCCAGGGCGACACCGTCTCGGGCAACTTCGACTCGATGATCGCGAAGGTCATCATCACCGGCGCCACGCGCGACGAGGCCCTTCAGCGTGCCCGTCGCGCCCTCGCGGAGATGGTCGTCGAGGGGATGCCCACGGTCGTGCCCTTCCACCGCGCCGTCCTCGACGCCCCCCAGTTCACGGCCGCCGACGGCGCCTTCGGCGTCTACACGACCTGGATCGAGTCCGAGTTCGCCGACACCGTCGCGACGCTCGGCTCGAGCGGTGGCTCCGGCGAGGACATGGCCGATGCCGCCGCCACCGAGCGCGTCGTCGTCGAGGTGGGTGGCAAGCGCCTCGAGGTGGTCCTGCCCGCCTCCCTAGCCCGCGCCGGGCGCGCAAACGCCCGCAGCGCGGGTGCGGCTCGCCGCACTCCTCGCCGCGCGAACGGCGGCTCAACCCGCGTCGCGACCGGAGACGCCCTCACCTCGCCCATGCAGGGCACCATCGTGAAGGTGGCCGTCGAGGACGGTGCGGCCGTCGAGGCGGGCGACCTCATCGTGGTCATGGAGGCCATGAAGATGGAGCAGCCGCTCGTGGCACACAAGGCTGGCACCGTGTCCGGCCTGTCCCACGCGGTGGGCGCCTCGGTGTCCTCGGGCACCGTGATCTGCGAGATCGCCTAACCCGTTCGTCCCTTTCGCCCCCCGCGTGGCCCGCGGGGTAGCGTGAACGCCATGGATTCCGCACAGCGTCGCGCCCTCGGACTCGTCGCCATGGCCGCATGGCTCCTCATCGACTCCCTGCGCACGGCTGGCCCGCTGTTGCTCGACCTGTCCGAGACGGGCACCGCGACGGCGGTGTTCGCCGCGGTCGCCACCGCGCTCGGTGCGGGCCTCATCGCGTGGATCGCGTCGGAGACCGCGCGCCACTTCAGCCACGGAGGAACCGTCGCGTTCCTCCTCGCGGTGGTGGCGCTGTTCCGCCTGGCTCTTCCCGTGTTGTCCGGGATGTGGCTGATCGGCGTGGGCCTGTACCTGCTGGCGCTCGCCCTCGCCACCGTGGTGATGACGGCCCGGGTGGCGCTCGGCAACGGCGGCGGCCCCGCCCTGCTCGCGGGCACCTCGCTGGGCGCCGGAGCCGCGCTTGCCGAGCAGGCGCTGCTGCGCACGTACGACGCCCCCTGGCGCCAGGACGAGTGGGGCTGGAACGCGCTCGCCGTGGTCGCCATCCTCGCCGTCGTCAACGGCATCCGCTGCCGCGACCTCGAGCCGGCCCCGTCCTCTCGCGGCTGGTGGGCCTACGGCCTGTACTGGGCGGCGCTGCTGTTCGGCTTCGCCAACCTCGCCTGGATCGACGTGCAGGCCGATGTGCGTATGTCGGGAGGCCTGATCCTCGGCATGCTCGGCGCCGTATTGGGAGCCCACCTCGCCTCGCAGGCGCACGCGCTGACCCTTCCGCTGCGTATGGGCATCCTCGGCCTCGGCGCAGTCGCCGCCGCGCTCGCCTTCCTCGGCTCGGGCACCACGGCCGCCGTCGCGCTGCCCGTCGCTGCCGCCGCTGCGGCGCTGGGGGCGGCGCTGGCCATCCGCCCGGGGGAGGTCTCCCCCGCCGCACGCCTGGGCGCCACCTTCACGTTCATCGCCGCCGTGCTCGTCCCCCTCGCGCTGGCCTCCATCGATAGGTTTGCTCAGGTGCCGCTGGCGGCCGAGGCGGTCATGGCCGTCGCCGTGATCGCGGTCATCGTGGGCGGCGGGGTGCGCGGGTGGGCGATCCCCACGGGAGCCGCGCTCGGCGGCGTTTGGCTGCGCGTCGGAGTGTTCACGCTGCTCGGCGCCGGGCTCGCCGGCTGGACGTGGCAGACGTACGAGCAGCCGCGCGCCACCACCACCGACTTTCTTGCCACGCCGGTCGCGATGACGTGGAACGTGCACCAGGGCATCACGCCGAGCGATCAGGGCGGGCCCGCGCTGCGGCTCGACCGCGTCACCGCGGCGCTCGACGGCGTCGACGTCGCCATGCTGCAGGAGGTGGACCGCGGCGGCCTGCTGGGCGGCGGCACCGACATGGTGGAGTACCTCGCCGGCGAGACCGGCATGGAGATCTCCTACGCCCCCGCCGCGGGACGCCAGGTGGGCAACGCCATCCTCACCTCGCGCCCCCACACGGCCGTCCACACCATCGATCTTCCCGAGGCTCCCGACGGGCCGGCCCGCTCCGCCCTGGCCGTCACGTTCATGGGGGCCGAGTTCGCCTCCGCCCAGCTCTCCGGGGATCAGGAGGAGGCCGCCACGGCCCAGGCGCAGGCGCTCGCCGATGCCGTCGAGGGCTCGGAGAAGGTCGTCGTGGGAGCCGACCTGGGCGAGGTGTTCGGCACGGGAGAGCCCGATGCCCCCGCCCTCGCCGCGCTCACCTCGCTCGGCTACGACTCCCTCGCCCACGGCTCCGCCACTGTCGACGGGGAGCAGGCCGCGGGGGTCGGCGTGATGATCGGGCGCGCGGTCACCCTCGACGAGGTGTCGGTGGTCGCGACCGTCGGCTCGGACCACGCGCCGCTCGTGGCGCGTGTCACCACGGGCGCCACGGCACCCGGCGACGCCGGCGAGGACGAGGGGGACCCGCAGCCGTCCGCCTCGGCGAGCCCAAGCGCATCGGCCTCACCCTCGCCCAGCGTGAGCGTCAGCGGCGACTGACCTCAGATCTTCTTGGCGACGTCTCCCATGTGGTGGAGGCGGCGCGCCACCTCCGACACGGTGCCCGACAGCGACGGGTAGACAGTGAACGCCGAGGCGATCTGGTCCACCGTGAGGTGGTGGGCGAGCGCCAGCGTCAGGGGGAAGATGTGCTCGCCGGCGCGCGAGCCGACGATGACGGCGCCGAGCACCTGGCCGGTCACCGTGTGGCCGAAGATCTTCACGAAGCCCTGGTCGATGCCGAGCATCTTGGCGCGCGGGTTGCGCGCGAGGTCGAGCTTCGAGACCTCGTAGAAGATGCCGCGCTCCTTCAACTCCGCCTCGCTCGCGCCCACGGAGGCGATCTCGGGGGCCGTGAACACGTTGGACGCCACCTGGCGCAGGTCGATGGGGGTGACGGCATCGCCGAGCGCGTGCGCCATCGCGATGCGGCCCTGGGTCGCCGCGACGGATGCGAGCGGGAACACTCCCGTGCAGTCGCCGGCCGCGTACACACCGCGCGCCGACGTGCGCGAGACCTTGTCGACCATCACGTAGCCGCGCTCGTCGAGCGTGACGCCGGCCTCCTCGAGGCCCACGCCTGCGGTGTTGGGGACCGAGCCGACCGCCATGAGGCAGTGGCTTCCCTCGATGACGCGACCGTCGGACAGCGTGACACGCACGCCGTCGCCGGTGTTGACGGCCGCCTGGGCGCGCCCGCCGACCACGTCCATGCCGCGCTCGTGGAAGATCTCGGTGATGAGGTCGGAGGCCTCGGGGTCCTGGGTCGACAGCACCCGCTCGCCCGAGGCGATGAGGGTCACGTGGGAGCCCAGCAGGTTGTAGGCGCCGGCGAACTCCGCGCCGGTCACTCCCGAGCCGACAACGATGAGGTGCTCCGGGAGCTCCTTCAGGTCGTACAGCTGCGTCCAGGTGAGGATGCGCTCGCCGTCGGGCTGCGCGTCGGGGAGGATGCGCGGGCGGGCACCGAGCGCGAGCAGGATCGCATCGGCCTCGAACGCGTCGTCGTCGGTCTCGACGCGGGTGGGGCTGACCAGGCGGCCCTCTCCCTGAACCACGCGGATGTCGTTCTTGGCCATGCGCGTCGCGATGTCGTAGGACTGCTTGAGGACCAGCTTGCGCACGCGGTCGTTAACGGCCTTGAGGTCGACGCTGTGCTCGGAGCGCTCCGAGGTGTCGGAGCCGTCGCGGTCGCGGATGCCCAGCTGGGGTGCGCGGTCGGCGATGGTGCGCCACTCGGCGGTGGCGATCACGGTCTTGGAGGGGACCACGTCGGTCAGGACGGCGTTGCCACCCAGGCCTTGACGCTCGATGAGGGTGACCTCCGCACCCTGCTTCACGGCGACGAGGGCGGCCTCATACCCGCCCGGGCCGCCACCGACGATGACGATGCGTGGGGACATAGGACCATTGTCCCGCATGCTGAGACCCCCGCGGCGCATCGGCCCTGGGAGGGTGGCCGATGCATCGGCCGGGTTGCCGCATTAGGCTCGGCCTATGAGTGAAGCCGCGACGTTTGCCTCCGAGGCAGCCCAGTCCCTCGCCGCCGCCACCGGCGTCGACCACCACGACATCGCCCTGATCCTGGGCTCCGGATGGGGCGGCGCCGCCGACCTCATCGGCGAGGAGATCGCGTCGGTGCCCGCCGAGGAGATCCCCGGCTTCGGCGGCCACGTGGTCGCCGGCCACCACGCCACGCTCCGTTCGCTGCGCACCGCCGACGGCCGCAACGTGCTCGTGCTCGGCGCCCGCCAGCACTTCTACCAGACCCGCGACGCGGGCAAGGTGGCGCACGCGGTGCGCACCGCGGCGGCGGCCGGGTGCCACACCCTGGTGGTGACCAATGGCTGTGGATCCACCCGCCCCGAGGTGGGCCCCGGCTCGGTGGTCCTGCTCGAGGATCACCTCAACCTCACGGGCGCGACGCCGCTCGAGGGCGCGACCTTCGTCGACATGACCCAGGCGTACTCGCCGCGGCTGCAGGAGATCGCGCGGTCCATCGATCCGTCGCTTCCCGTCGGCGTCTACGCCCAGTTCCAGGGCCCGCAGTACGAGACCCCCGCCGAGGTGAAGATGGCCACCGTCCTGGGCGCCAACCTCGTGGGAATGTCGACCACTCTTGAGGTGATCGCCGCTCGCGAGGCCGGCCTTGAGGTGCTCGGCCTGTCGCTCGTGACCAACCTTGGCGCGGGCATCGGCGGCGAGACTCTCAACCACCAGGAGGTGCTCGACGCGGGCGCCGCTGCCGCACCGCGCATTTCGCGCCTGCTGGCCGACATCGTGGAGGCCATGCGATGAGCGCCCTCGAGGGAACGCTGGCCGCAGCGCGCGCGTGGGCGGAGGACGACCCCGACCAGCGCACGCGCGAGGAGCTCGAGGCGCTCATCGTCGCCGCCGAGGCGGGCTACGAGGACGCGGTCGGCGAGCTCGAGGACGCCTTCCGCGGCATGCTGCAGTTCGGCACCGCCGGGCTGCGTGGCCGCCTGGGCGCCGGCCCCCACCGCATGAACCGCGCCGTCGTGATCCGCGCGGCGGCCGGGCTCGCCCGCTACCTCACCGACTCGCTCAAGGCGGCGGGAATCGAGGGCCCGGCCCGCGTGGCCATCGGCTACGACGCCCGCCACGGGTCGCACGCGTTCGCGCTCGACACCGCCGCGGTCATGACGGCCGCCGGCCACCACGCGATGGTGCTCCCGTCGGCACTCCCGACCCCCGTGCTGGCCTACGCCACGCGCGCGCTGGAGGCCGACGCAGGCGTCATGGTGACGGCGTCACACAACCCCCCGCAGGACAACGGCTACAAGGTCTACCTGGGCGGACGCGTCGTGAGCGATGAGGGGCAGGGCGCGCAGATCGTGCCCCCGCACGACGCCGAGATCGCGGCACGCATCGCCGCCGTGGAAAACGTCGCCTCGGTGCCGCGCGCGGATGACGGCTGGGAGGACCTCGACATGACGGTCCTCGCTCGCTACGTCTCCGAGGTCGCCGGGCTCGTGGGCATGCCCCCGGCCGACGGCTCGCGCGGCGACGTGCGCATCGTCCTCACCCCGCTCCACGGCGTGGGCGGCAGCACCGTCGAGGCGACCCTCGCCACCGCGGGCTTCACCGACACCCACACCGTCGCGCAGCAGGCCGCGCCCGACCCCGAGTTCCCCACCGTGGACTTCCCCAACCCGGAGGAGCCCGGAGCGATCGACCTGTCGCTCGCCCTGGCCGAGGAGGTGGGCGCGGACGTGGTCATCGCGAACGACCCCGACGCCGACCGCTGCGCCGTGGCCACCGAGATCGACGGTCGCTGGCAGATGCTTCACGGCGACGTCGTGGGAGCGCTGCTGGGCGAGCGCGTCGCGTCGCGCGGCGGCCACCCGGACGGCGCCGTCCTCGCCAACTCGATCGTGTCCTCCCAGATGCTGGGGCGCATCGCCGAGGCCCACGGCCTCACCCACGCGTACACGCTCACGGGCTTCAAGTGGATCGGCCGCGAGCCGGGCCTGGTGTTCGGCTACGAGGAGGCGCTCGGCTACTGCGTCGCGCCCGACCTGGTGCGGGACAAGGACGGAGTCTCGGCCGCGGCGCTCGTGGCCGAGTACGTTGCGGAGCTGAAGGCCGCGGGCCGCACCCTCGCCGACGCGATCGACGACCTCGCCAGGGACTACGGCGTGCACCTCACTCGCCAGGTGTCGGCCCGCTTCACCGACATCGCCGAGATCCCGGCGCTCATGGAGCGGCTCCTCGCCTCTCCCCCGGACGCCCTCGCGGGGTCGCCGGTGACGTCGACGGACGACATGAACGCCGGCTTCCGCGGCCTGCCGCCCACCAACGGGCTGCACCTCGCGACGGAGTCGGGAGCGCGCGTCATCATCCGCCCCTCCGGCACCGAGCCGAAGATCAAGGCCTACCTCGAGGTGGTCGAGCCAGCCTCCGCGTCGGTCCAGGACTCGCGCGAGCGGGCCGAGGACGCGATGGACGCCCTCGAGGCGGACGTGAGGTCACTGCTGGGCGTCTAGACATACGCGAGAGCCCCCACCCCGTCGCGGTAGATACACGGCGGGAGTGGGGGCTTCTTCGCGTTCTGGCGGTAGATCTTCGGTGTCAGTACCCGCCGTCGCCGGCGTCCTCGGCCACGACGCCGTCGAGCCCGTCCAGGACCGCGCGGGTGCCGGACAGCCCCAGGCGGGAGGCGCCGGCCTCGATCATGGCGAGGGCCGCATCGGCCGTGCGAATGCCGCCGGATGCCTTGACGCCCAGGGCGTCGCCCACCGTCTTGCGCATGAGCGCGACCGCCTCGACCGAGGCGCCCCCGGCGGGGTGGAAGCCGGTGGAGGTCTTGACGAAGTCGGCCTTGGCACGCACCGCGGCCTCGCAGGCCCCGACGATCGCCTCGTCGCTCAGCGCGGCGGACTCGATGATGACCTTGAGGACCTTGCCCTCCGGCACGGCGGCGCGCACGGCGGCGATGTCCGCCTCGACCTCCTTGAAACGGCCCTCGATGGCGGCGGCGACGTCGATCACCATGTCGACCTCGTCGGCGCCCTGGGCGATCGACAGGGCGGCCTCGGCGGCCTTCACCGACGAGTGGTGCTTGCCCGAGGGGAAGCCGCACACGGTGGCGACGGCGACGCCCTCCGGCACATCCACCGGAAGCATCGACGGCGACACGCAGATCGAGAAGACGCCGAGGTCGGCGGCCTCCGCGGCGAGTGCCTCGACGTCGGCCGGGGTGGACTCCGGCTTGAGGAGGGTGTGGTCGACGTACTGGGCCAGCTCGGCGCGAGTGAGAGTCATGTCACCAGACTACGTGCGGAAGTTGCCACCGCGCGCGGGGTTTGAGACCCTAGTGGCAGAGCCTCAGCCGGCTCCCGGACGAAGTGACGTACCCGGCATTGCGACAAGACGTCTCACTGGAGAGACATCATGGCTTGGGTCGTTCTCGTGATCTCGGGAGTCCTGGAGGCAGTCTGGGCGACGGCGTTGGGGAAGTCCGAGGGCTTTTCCCGCCTCGCCCCCACCATCACCTTCCTCGTGGCGCTCGTCGCGTCGATGGGCGGGCTCGCGTACGCGATGCGCACCCTCCCCGTGGGCACGTCGTACGCCATCTGGGTGGGCATCGGCGCGGCGCTGACCGTCGGCTACGCGATGGCGTCGGGCGCGGAGGCCGCCTCCATCACCAAGATCCTGCTGATCCTGGGCATCGTGGGCTGCGTCGTGGGGCTCAAGGTCCTGCATTAGCGGCGCGCCCCGAGCGGGCCCCGCGAGCGCCCCGCACCGGCACCGCCCTCGGCGCCCACTGGCGAACACCCAGAGACACGAGCGCGCCCTCGGCGTCCACTGGCGAGCGAGAAGCTCGCCCGGGGGCGCCGGGGCGCGCCGGGCACTGCAGACGAGTTACTCGCCGAAGCCGTAGGCCTCGAGGATGGTCTCGGCCAGGTCGCCGCGCTCCTCGTACGGGAGGAAGGCGCCCCAGGCGGCGGTCAGCGTCGCCTCGAGCAGGTCCTCCTTGGTCCAGCCGGCCTCGACGAGCACGCCGAATTCGCCCGACATGGACACGCCGGAGACCAGGCGGTTGTCGGTATTGATCGTCACGGCGAAGCCGAGGTCGCGCAGCGTGTGCATGGGGTGGTCCTCGATCGAGGAGGCCGCGCCGGTCTGCACGTTGGACGTGGGGCAGCACTCGAGCGGGATCTGCTGGTCCACCGCGTGGCGGGCGACGAGGCCGAGCGAGGGCTCCTCGCCGTCGAAGTCCTCGATGTCCTCGTGGATGCGCACGCCGTGGCCGATGCGCCTGGCGCCCTGGAACAGCGCGTCACCCACGGAGTCCGCTCCGTCGGCCTCGCCAGCGTGGATCGTCACGGGGAAGTGGGCGGCGCGCAGCGCGGCGAACGCTGGCGCGTGGTTGTCGGCCGGGAAGCCGTTCTCGGGGCCGGCGATGTCGAAGCCGACGCAGCACTTGTCGCGGTTGACGATGGCGAGCGCGGCAATCTCGGGCGAGCGGTCAAGGTGACGCATCGCGTCGAGGATCGCGCCCACGCGAATGGTGTTGCCCGCCTCGGCGGCCTCGGCGATGCCCTCCTCGATGCCGGCCTGCACCGCCTCGACGACCTCCTGGAGGTCGAGGCCGCCGGACACGTGCTGCTCGGGGGCGTAGCGCAGCTCGGCGTAGATGACGCCGTCGGCGGCGAGGTCCACTACCGCCTCGCGGGCCACGCGGCGCAGGTTGGTAGCCGTCTGCATCACGACGGTGGTGTGCGCGAAGGCCTCGAGGTAGCGCACCAGGTCACCCGAGTTGGCGTTGCTGGCGAAGATCTGGGCAAGCTCGGCCGGGTCGGTCGAGGGAAGCTCGTGGCCGATCTCGGCGGCGAGCTCGATGAGGGTCGACGGGCGCAGGCCGCCGTCGAGGTGGTCGTGCAGCAGGACCTTGGGAAGGGCGACGATCTCGTCGTGGGTGAGGGTCATGGCACCAGGCTAACGGCGCGCACCCACATTCGACGCGACGTCAGCGCTTGCGGGCGCGCGGCAGGACCATCCAGCACACGCGCGTCCAGTGCCCGAGGGCCGGCTCCTTGGCCCCACCCCCGTACACGCGGTCGACCGCCAGCGGCAGCACGCGCCCGGACGACGGCTCGTACACCTCGAAACCCGCCTCGCTGCGCGCGGTCAGCAGCACCACGTGACGCGGCACCACCTGGTCGAGCCCGCTGGCGGAGTCACCTCCCGTGTACACGGGCACCGGGATGCCGTCCCTCAGTGCGGCCGATGCGTGGGCGACTGCGGCGGCGACGCGCTCCCCGTCGGTGTCGTCCACGATGGCCCCGCGGAACCGCAGCCCGGCGAAGCGGGTCGCGTTGTCGACGCGCCACGGCGGCGTGCCGTACGCGCGCGGCCACGGCAGCGGGCCGAGCGCCCCGTGGGTCGCCTCGCGGTGAAGGACGCGCTGCAGCGACTGCCAGCGCTCCTCGATGGTGCGGGCGCCGATCTCGAGCGCGGCAGCACACTCGGGCGGAAGGTGGTCACCAAGCGACCGCCCGGTCGCGACCCAGGCCGCGACGAAGGGGTCGCCCGTCATCAGCATCATCGCCATCACGGCGGCTCCGCAGGTGGTCTGGTCCACCTGCACGGCGCGGATGGCGCCAAATCTCACGGAGCCGATGCCGCTGCCGGCGGGGTGACGAATGGTCTCCTTCGCGGTGTCGGGAAGCCGGTGCCACGCCGCGGCGAGCGCCGCCACGGCGGTGAGCGGCGCGCCGCTCGCGGTGGCGCGCTCGATCACCGCTGCATCGGCCCCCAACTCGCTGACGGCGGCCTCGAGCGCCTTGCGGTCCGCGGGTGAGGCGGCCGTGAGCCGGCGCGCGTGGACGCGCGCGAAGACGGTGTCACCCTCGCCGCGGACGCCGCGCTGGGCGACCGCCGCGGCGTGCGCGACCCCGTCGGGGCGCGCCCATGCGGGGGTCGCGCCGAGCGCCTTCGATGCCTTCGCTGCGAGTGAGGTGAGGGTCCAGCCCACCGTCAGATCGCCGACTCGACGCGGTCGAGGACGATGCGACGCTCGACAGGGCCGTCGCCAATGGCGATGGCGCCGTCTCCCCCGCACGCCTCGTCGAGGGCCGCAAGGCCGCGCGGCATGCGCGACTCGGTCTCGGTGTGAAGGGTGGCGATGACGTCGCCGGCCTTGACCGTCTCCCCCAGGGTCTTGTGGAGCATGACGCCCGCCGAGACCTGCACGGGGTCCTCCTTGCGCGCACGCCCGGCGCCCAGGCGCCACGCCGCGACTCCGAAGCCGAGCGCGTCGACGCGGGTGAGCACACCGTCGCGGTCCGCGCGGACCTCCTCGACGTGGGGGGCCTCGGGCATCTCGGCGTCCACGTCGCCGCCCTGGGCGGCGATCATGCGGCGCCACATGTCCATGGCGCGGCCATCACGCAGGGCCTCGGCAGGGTCAGCATCGGTGATGCCGGCGCCGGCCAACATCTCCTTAGCGAGGGCGACGGTCAGCTCGACAACGTCGGCGGGGCCGCCGCCGGCGAGCACGTCGAGCGACTCCTTGACCTCGTTGCCGTTGCCGATGGCGTAGCCGAGCGGGGTCGACATGTCGGTCAACAGCGCGGACGTGCGCACGCCGGCATCGGCGCCAAGGTTCACCATGGTCTCGGCAAGCTCGCGAGCCTGGTCGATGTCCTTCATGAACGCGCCGGAGCCGACCTTGACGTCGAGCACGAGCACGCCGGTGCCCTCCGCGATCTTCTTCGACATGATCGAGGACGCGATGAGCGGGATCGCCTCCACGGTGCCAGTGACGTCGCGCAGCGCGTACAGCTTCTTGTCGGCGGGAGCCAGTCCCGACCCGGCCGCGCAGATCACAGGACCCACCTCGCGCAGCTGCGCGTGCATCTCCTCATTGCTGAGCGCCGCGCGCCAGCCGGGGATCGACTCGAGCTTGTCGAGCGTGCCGCCGGTGTGGCCGAGGCCACGGCCCGACAACTGGGGAACGGCCACTCCGTACACGGCGACCAGCGGTGCCAGCGGAAGCGTGATCTTGTCTCCCACGCCGCCGGTGGAGTGCTTGTCCGCGGTGGGCCTGCCCAGGCCGGAGAAGTCCAGGCGCTCGCCGGTGGCGATCATGGCGGCCGTCCAGCGCGCGATCTCGGCGCGCGACATTCCGCGCTGCAGGATCGCCATGGCGAGCGAGCTCATCTGCTCGTCGGCCACGACGCCGCGGGTGTAGGCGTCGACCACCCAGTCGATCTGGTCGTCGCTCAGGGTGCCGCCGTCGCGCTTGACGCGGATGACGTCCACGGCATCGTGTCGCTCGGTCACTTGGCCTTCTCCAGATCCTCCGGCCCGAACGCGCCGGGCAGGAACTCGTCCATCGTCATGATTCCCGCCGCGGTCTCGACCAGCAGCGAGCGGCCGCCGTGCTCGAAGAGCAGCTGACGGCATCGGCCGCACGGGGCGAGCACCTCGCCGTCGCCGCCCACACACGTGAAGGCGACAAGGCGGGAACCCGCGCCGTCGGTGTGGAGCTTGGACACCAGCGCGCACTCGGCGCACAGGGTCAGCCCGTACGACGCATTCTCGACGTTGGCGCCGATGACGACCTGGCCGGTGTCGGTCAGCGCCGCCACGCCCACGGGGAAGTGCGAGTACGGGACGTACGCGCGGGTCGAGGCCTCGCGGGCCGCGGCGCGCAGGCCATCCCAGTCAATCTCGGGCACAGCAGACCTTCTTACTTCTTGTACGGGGTGCCCTCGGCGGCCGGCGGGCGCGAGTGTCCCACCAGTCCGGCGACGGCAAAAATGGTCGCGAGGTACGGGAACATCGCGAGGAACTGCGAGGGGATGTCGGAGCCGATGATGCCCAGCTGCACGCGCAGCGCGTCGGCGAAGCCGAACAGCAGCGCCGCGGCGAGGGCGCCGCGCGGGCTCCAGCGGCCAAGGATCATCGCGGCCAGCGCGATGTAGCCCTTGCCTGCCGTCATCTCCTTGCCGAAGGCCAGGCCGGACGCGACGGTGAAGAACGCGCCGCCAAGGCCGGCGATTGCGCCGCCCAGGATGGTGTTGCGCACGCGGGTGCGGTTGACCTTGATGCCGACCGTGTCGGCGGCCTTGGGGTGCTCGCCGACGGCGCGCACGCGCAGGCCCCAACGCGACTTGAACAGCATGATCTGGAACACGATGACGACGACATACATCGTGTAGACCAGCAGGTTCTGGTCGAACAGCACCGGGCCGATGACCGGGATGGTCGACAGCACTGGGATGGGCAGCGCCTCCAGCCCGAGCGACTGGTTGAGCTCGGGGTTGTCCGACATCACTGTCGAGAAGAAGAAGCTGGTGAGGCCCACGACGAGCATGTTCAGCACCACGCCGACCACGATCTGGTTGACCCAGTACTTGGTGGCGAAGATGGCGAGGATCGCTCCCACGAGGGCGCCGGCGAGGGGCGCGGCGATGAGGCCCACGTAGGCGTTGCCCACCATCGACGCGACGAGGGCGGCGAAGAAAGCTCCGGCCAGGAGCTGACCCTCGATAGCGATGTTGATGATGCCCGAGCGCTCGCACAGCGTGCCGGCGAGGGCACCGAAGATGAGCGGGACGGCGAGGAACAGCGCCGAGGTCAGCAGTCCGGTGATCTGGATGTTGGTGCTGTCGCGACCGGCACCCGCCCAGGTGAGCAGGGCGCCCATGACGGCCATGCCATAGACGATGGGGAGCCAGATGCCGGGCTTGCGGTAGCGGTTCGCGAGGTAGGCCGCGTAGCCAGCGAGGGCGAGAGCGACCACCGACAGCAGGATTGCCGCGAGCTTGGAGGGCACCGTGGCAGTCGGCAGGTGGACGAAGTCGGAGCTGGTGGCCACCGAGAACGTGGTTTGCGTGCCGGACGGGGTGCCGATGCCGAACACCAGCAGCGAGATGACGGCGACCACGGCGAGGCCGATGGGCCCCTTCCACGACTTGGTGCGCAGCACCTCCTCGGGGAGGGCGTCGCTGGGGGCGCCGGGGGTGACGGTCGTGGTGGTCATGCCGCCACCTCCTTCTCGTGGGCGGGGGCCGGCAGGCGGAAGATCGACCTGACGAGCGGGGGCGCCGCGATGAACAGCACGATGGTCGCCTGGATGACAAACACGATGTCGACGGGGAGGCCGGCCTGGACTTGCAGGGTGGGCCCGGACGCCTTGAGCCCGCCGAACAGAATCGCTGCCATGACGGTGCCGAGGGGCCGCGAACGGCCCAGGAGCGCGACGGTGATGGCATCGAAGCCGATCGATCCGGCGACGTCGAGCGTCAGGTTCTTCTCGGTGCCGAGCACCTGGGCGGAGCCCGCGAGTCCGGCGAGCGCGCCGGCGACCACCATGACGAGCACGGTGCCCTTCGCAACGTTCATTCCAGCGGTACGCGCCGCGCGCGGGTTGGCTCCCACGGCACGGAACTCGAAGCCGAGCGTCGAGCGCTCCATCAGCCACCACACTCCGCCGGCGCACGCGAGCGCGAGTACGAAGCCCCAGTGCAGCGGGAACTGGTCGCCCAGCAGCAGCGGATACTGCGCGTTGGTGTCGACTGTGGGCGAGATCGGGTTGTCCTGGCCCTCGCGCTGGAAGGCCTCGAGCGACAGCAGGTAGCTCAGCAGGTTGAGCGCCACGTAGTTGAGCATGATCGTGACGATCACCTCGTGGGCGCCGGTCTTGGCCTTGAGGATGCCGGGGATGAAGCCCCAGATCGCGCCGCCGAGCGCGCAGCCGATGATCGCGACCAGGAGGTGCAGGCCCACGGGCAGGTGCCAGGCGAAGCCGACCCAGCCGCCGAGCGTGGCACCGATGATGATCTGGCCCTGGGCGCCGATGTTGAACATGCCGGCACGGAAGCCGATGCCGAGGCCGAGGCCCGCGAAGATCAGCGGCGTGGCCTGCGTCAGGGTCTGAGTGAACGGCTTGATCTGGCCCGCGAACGAGTCCACGTTCGAGTTGTAGATCGCGCCCTGGAACATCGCGGTGTAGGCGCCGGACACTGCCTCCCAGATCGCGGACAGCGTGTCACCCGGGCGGGAGAAGAAGTAGGCCGATGCTGCACGCACCTCCTCGTCGGCGAAGGCGATGAGGATCGCGCCGATGAGCATCGATGCCACGATCGCCATGATGACGACGAGGGTCGAGCTCTCGAGGATCTCGCGAAGCACCTGCTGGGCGCGGCTGGGGGTCTGCGGCTTCTGCGGCGCCGCGGCCTCGGTCGTGGCGCTCACGCGGCCTCCTCCTCGTGGGCTCCGGCCATCATGAGGCCGAGCGTGTCGCGGTCGGTGTCGGGCGACACGATGTCGACGATGCGCCCGTGGTACATGACCGCGATGCGGTCGGCGAGGGCGTACACCTCGTCGAGCTCGGAGCTGACGATGAGCACCGCGGCGCCCTTGTCGCGCTCCTCGATGATGCGCTTGTGGACAAACTCGATGGATCCCACGTCAAGGCCGCGGGTGGGCTGCGAGGCGATCAGCAGCTTGAGGTCGCGCGCGAGCTCGCGGGCGAGCACCACCTTCTGCTGGTTGCCTCCCGACAGCGACCCCGCGAGGGCCTCGGACGAGGTGGTGCGGACGTCGAAGCGCTCGACCTGCTCGGCGGCGTTCTGCGAGGCGTACCGCCTGTCGATCGCGCCGGCCTTGGAGTAGGGAGCCTTGTCGTAAAGGTCGAGGATGAGGTTGTTCGTGATGGTGAAGTCCGCCACCACTCCGTCCTCGGTGCGGTCCTCGGGCACAAAGCCGATGCCGGCATCGAGCGCCTGGCGGATCGAGCGGCCGGTGATGACCTCGCCGTCGAGCTTCACGTTTCCCTCGGCGGCGGCGACGATGCCGAGGATCGCCTCGGCGAGCTCGGTCTGGCCGTTGCCCTGGACGCCGGCGACGGCGAGAATCTCGCCGCGACGCACCTCGAACGACACCGAGTCGAGGTGCTTGATCGAGGTGGCCTCGTCGACCACCGAGAGGTTTTCCACCTCGAGCATGGGGTCGCCGGGCTGGGCGGCGTCCTTGGAGACGGTCATGGACACGTCGCGCCCCACCATGAGCGAGGCAAGCTCCTCCTGCGAGGCCGTGGGCTCGGCGGTGCCGACCACCTTGCCGCGCCGGATGACGGTGATGTGGTCGGCAATCGCCTTGACCTCGCGCAGCTTGTGGGTGATGAGCACCACCGCGGTGCCGGCGTCGCGCAGCTGGCCGATGATCTCGAGCAGCTCGTCGGTCTCCTGCGGCGTGAGCACGGCGGTGGGCTCGTCGAGGATGAGGACCTTGGCGTCCTGCGAGAGTGCCTTGATGATCTCGACGCGCTGCTGGGCGCCGACGGACAGGTTCTCGATGGTCGCGTCGGGGTCGATGTGGAAGCCGAAGCGGTCGGAGATCTCCTTGACGCGCGCCCGCGCGGCGTCGAGGTCGAGCAGCTTCGCGGGACCCCTGACCTCCTCGTGACCGAGCATCACCGATTCCGCGACGGTAAAGACGGGCACGAGCATGAAGTGCTGGTGCACCATGCCGATGCCGGCGGCCATGGCGTCGCCGGGACCCACGAACACCACCGGCTCGTCGTCGAGCAGGATCTGTCCGCCGTCGGCGTCGTACAGGCCGAACAACACGTTCATGAGGGTCGACTTGCCGGCGCCGTTCTCGCCCAGCAGCGCGTGCACCGTGCCCGACTCGACCACCAGGTCGATGCTGTCGTTGGCGGTGAAGTCACCGAACCTCTTCGTGATCCCCCGCAGCTCCAGTTTCACGCCTGTCGTCCCTTCCGTGGCCGCGCCACCGCGGCCGTCCTTTGCAAGTCAAGCACGAGGGGCGTGCCGCGTCCACGCGGCACGCCCCTCGCGAGATGGGGGGTCAGTCCCCCTGGTACTGCTGGATTACTCGGCGGCGCCGGAGGCCTCGATGTCGCCGGCGATGATGCCAGCCGAGATCTCGTCGAGCTCCGCGAGCACGTCGTCGGAGACGGTGCCCTCGGCGAAGTCCGCCACGCCCACGCCCTCGTTCTCGAGCGTGCCCACGTAGGGCTCGGCCGAGAAGCCGTCGGTGATGGTGGCGTCGATGGTGTCGTACACCGAGTTCGCGATGTTCTTCAGCACCGAGGTGAAGACGATGTCCGAGTACTCGGGGGCGGTGGCGGTCCAGTCGGAGTCCACACCGATCAGCCAGGAGTCACCGGCGGCCTGGATGGCCGACGCGGCGCCGAGGCCCACGGGACCGGCGACGGGCATGATGATGTCCGCACCCTGGTCGAGCTGGCCCTGAGCGAGGTTCTTACCCGCGGGCTGGTCGTCGAAGTTGCCCGAGAACGAGTCCATGCCGAGCACCGAGACGTCGCCGTCGTTCTGCTCGTTGAAGTACTCCACACCGGCGTTGTAGCCGTCCATGAAGATGGTCACGGACGGGATATCCATGCCACCGAAGGTGCCGACGGTGCCGGTGCCGGTGGCCGAGGCGGCCGCGTAGCCGGCGAGGAACGCCGCCTCGTCCGTCTCGAACGTGATGGGCTTGATGTTCGGCGCATCGGTGGTGCCGTCGAAGTCGTTGTCGGCGAGGTCATCGATGATCGCGTAGGACACGTCGGGGTTGGCCAGTGCCGACTCGACGGTGGCCTGGCTCAGCAGGAAGCCGACGGTGATGATGAGGTCACAACCCGCGGCGACCTGCGCCTCGAGGTTGGGGCCGTAGTCGGAGTCCGAGGTGGACTCGGCCTGCGCCTTGGTGATGCCGAGCTCGTCGACGGCGCGCTCGAGGCCCTCGTAGGCCGACTGGTTGAAGGACTTGTCGTCGAAGCCGCCGGCGTCGGAGACCATGCAGGCCATGTAGTCGACGGACTCGGCGGGAGCGGCGGACTCGGACGTGCCCGAGGTGGCGGACTCGCTGGTCTCGTCCTCGGGGGCCGAGGCGCACGCGGCGAGCGCGAGCGCGGACACGGCGGCGAGGGCGCCGACACGGATCGTGGTCTTCATGAGAAATTCCTCACTTGTCGTGCCTGTAGGGGTACGCCAGGCTGGTGCGTTGTCGCCCATGCTACGGCCGGTTATGTTTCGGCGCGGCGCGCCTGTGTTGCGTTCAGGCTACGGTTCGGTATCAATCCGTCCTGGTAACGGGGACACGCCACGGCATCACCGCATCACCCGGGAAGCGCGACGTCCTTCACGCGCTGCGCGGCGGGGCGCCGCGTCACCAGGATCGCCTCGTCGGTCTCGACCACCACGGCATCGGCGATCCCCACGACGGCGAGCGGCTTGGTGCCGCCCACGACCACCGCACCGTCGGCGTCCACGAGCGACACCGGCGACGTGCGGCCGATGCGGATGGCACCGTCGTCCCCCGCCGTCAACAGAGAGGCGAGCGAGTCGAAGTCGCCCACGTCGTGCCAGGGGAAGTCACCGGGCACCATCGCCACGCCGCCCTCGGCCGCGACGGGCTCGGCGATCGCGTGGTCGATAGCGATCTTGGTCAGGGTGGGCCACACACGCGCCAGCACGTCGTCGCGCTCGGGGCTGTCCCACGCTGCGGCGATCTCCCGCACGCCGGTGGCGAGAGTCGGCTGGAGACGCGACAGGTGCGCCAGCAGCACCGAGGTGGACACCACGAACATTCCCGCGTTCCACGAGTAGCCCCCCTCCGCGAGCATCGCGGCGGCGGCCCCCTCGTCGGGCTTCTCCGTGAAGGCCTCCACCGCAAAGGCGCCCGGCGCCTCGGCGAGACCCTGTCCCGCCTTGATGTAGCCGAACGCGCTCGAGGGGGCATCGGGCGTGATGCCGATGGTCACCACCTTTCCGGTGCGGGCGGCCACGACGGCGGTGCGCACCGCGGCGCGGAACGGCTCGGCCTCGGGGATGACGTGATCGGCGGCGAAGGACGCGAGGATCCGCTCGCCGTGACGAGCCTCGATGACCGCGGCCGCGAGCGCGATGGCGGCCATCGAGTCCCGCGGGCTCGGCTCGGCGATGATCGCATCGCGACCCAGGTCGGGAAGCTGCTCCGCCACGGCATCGGCGTGTCGAGCGCCCGTGACCACCACCACATCGGCCGTGAGCGGCGCGAGGCGCGCGACGGTGTCCTGGATCAGCGTGGCGCCGGAATCGAGGAGGTCGATGAGGAACTTGGGTCGCGTGGGCTGCGACAGGGGCCACAGGCGCGACCCCACACCCCCCGCGGGCACGACGGCGACAAGATCGTGTACGAAATCATTGGGGGTGGCCTCAGCGGTCATGCGACCACATTAGGATGGGTCGCGGAATCCCGGAACCATCGAAGGAGTCTCCGTGTCGCCAGCGACGACGCTGTACAGGGGCCACGAGGGGATGTGGATGTGGGTGGTGCATCGCACCACCGGCGTCGCGATCTTCTTTTTCTTGCTCGTCCATGTCCTCGACACCGCGCTCGTGCGCGTGTCGCCCGAGGCCTACAACGAGGTGATCGGCTCATATAAGACGCCGCTCTACGCCATCGTCGAGGCGGGCCTGGTCGCCGCGATCTCGCTGCACGCCCTGAACGGCCTGCGCGTCATCGCCGTGGATCGCTCGACCTGGGCACTACGCCACCAGAAGCAGCTCGTGTGGTGGGTATGGATCGGCTTCGCGATCCTCATGCTCGGCTTCCTGCCGCGCCACCTCATGCACGCGTTCGGGGGTGCATGATGAGCACCGCTCCCGAGCTCAAGTCCCCCAGGCGCCCGGTCAGCCACTCGACCCTTGGCCGCGCCCAGCGCTGGTCCTGGATCTTCCAGCGCGTCTCCGGCGTCATCCTCATCGTCCTGATCTTCACGCACCTGTTCGTGAACCTGTGGTCGGGCGACGGCATCAACCAGATCGACTTCGCCTTCGTGGCAGGCAAGCTCGCCAACCCGTTCTGGCAGTGGTTCGACTTCCTCATGCTGACCCTGGCGATGATCCACGGCGCCAACGGCATGCGGATGATCATCGAGGACTACGCGCACACCCCGTGGCTGAAGGCCACGCTGCACTGGGCGCTGCGCATCTCGACCGTCGTGATCATCGTGCTCGGCACCCTCGTGCTGTTCACCTTCGACCCCTGCCCCGCGGACGCCCCCGCGTCCCTTCTCCCGAGCCTTTGCGAGGACATCTAAATGGCTATCGAGCACGAGTACGACGTCGTCATCGTGGGAGCGGGCGGTGCCGGCATGCGCGCCGCCCTGGAGAGCTCCCAGCGGGCCCGCACGGCGGTCATCACGAAGCTGTACCCCACGCGTTCGCACACGGGCGCGGCGCAGGGCGGCATGGCCGCCGCGCTCGCCAATGTCGAGGACGACAACGCCGAGTGGCACACCTTCGACACCGTCAAGGGCGGCGACTACCTGGTGGATCAGGACGCGGCGGAGATCCTGTGCAAGGAGGCCATCGACGCGGTCCTCGACCTCGAGAAGATGGGCCTTCCCTTCAACCGCACGCCCGAGGGCAAGGTGGACCAGCGCCGCTTCGGCGGCCACACCCGCGAGCACGGCGAGGCTCCCGTGCGTCGCGCCTGCTACGCCGCGGACCGCACCGGCCACATGATCCTGCAGACGCTCTACCAGCAGTGCATCAAGCAGGAGGTCGAGTTCTTCAACGAGTTCTACGCGCTCGACCTCATCCTCGACGGTGACCCGCAGGCCGCGGGCGAGGACGGCGAGGTGTCCGCCTCCGGCGTCGTCGCGTACTCGCTCGCCTCGGGCGAGGTGCACACGTTCCGTGCGAAGTCGATCATCTTCGCCACGGGCGGCGCCGGCAAGGTCTTCAAGACCACATCGAACGCCCACACCCTGACCGGCGACGGCATGGGCATCGCGCTGCGCGCCGGCATCCCGCTCGAGGACATGGAGTTCTTCCAGTTCCATCCCACAGGCCTCGCGGGCCTCGGCATCCTGCTGTCCGAGGCCGCTCGCGGCGAGGGCGGCATCCTGCGCAACTCCGAGGGCGAGCGCTTCATGGAGCGCTACGCCCCCACCATCAAGGACCTCGCGCCGCGCGACATGGTGGCGCGCGCGATGGCCAACGAGGTGCGCGAGGGTCGCGGCTGCGGGCCGCACAAGGACTACGTGCTCCTCGACCTCACGCACCTGGAGCCGGCGCACATCGACGAGAAGCTGCCGGATATCACGGAGTTCGCCCGCACCTACCTGGGCGTCGAGCCCTACACGGAGCCCGTGCCGGTGTTCCCCACCGCGCACTACGCGATGGGCGGCATCCCCACGAACGTCCAGGGCGAGGTGCTGCGCGACAACACCCACGTGATCAAGGGCCTGTACGCGGCCGGCGAGTGCGCGTGCGTGTCGGTGCACGGCGCCAACCGCCTGGGCACCAACTCGCTGCTCGACATCAACGTGTTCGGCCGCCGGGCAGGCATCGCCGCCGCGGAGTACGCCAACGGCGTGACTGAGATCCCCTCCCTGCCGGCCGATGCCTCGGCCAGGCTCGAGGAGACCGTCGCCTCGCTGCGGGCCACCGTGGGCGGCGACGGCACCGAGCGGGTGGCGCAGCTGCGTAAGGAGCTGCAGGAGACCATGGACCGCAACGTCCAGGTGTTCCGCACCGCCGAGTCGCTCGCCGAGGCCCACGCCGTCGTCAAGGACCTGCAGGAGCGCTACAAGTCCATCGCGATCCACGACCGTGGCACGCGCTTCAACACCGACCTGCTCGAGGCCATCGAGCTGGGCTTCCTGCTGGAGCTGTCCGAGGTGGTTGTGGCTGGCGCGGAGGCCCGCAAGGAGTCCCGCGGCGGCCACTACCGCGAGGACTTCCCCACGCGTGACGACGAGAACTTCATGCAGCACACCATGGCCTACAAGCGCGCCGACGGCACCGTCGACCTGGACTGGAAGCCCGTCGTGGTGACCAAGTACCAGCCGATGGAGCGCAAGTACTAAGGGAGGGCACGGACATGACCGCAACCGCAGACGCACCCGCCGAGGTGGGCGCCATCCCGTCGATGACGGTGACGCTCAAGATCCTGCGCTTCGACCCCGACGGCCTCGACGGCCGCGAGCCGGGCAGCGAGTACTGGGAGGAGTTCCAGGTCGAGGCCCACGCCACCGACCGTGTGCTCGACGCCCTCCACAAGATCAAGTGGGACCAGGATGGTTCGCTCGCATTCCGGCGCTCATGCGCGCACGGCGTGTGCGGCTCTGACGCGATGCGCATCAACGCGCGCAACCGCCTTGCGTGCAAGACGCTGCTGAAGGACCTCAACCCCGCGCGTCCCATCACCGTCGAGCCCCTCAAGGGCCTGCCGGTCGAGAAGGACCTCATCGTCGACATGGAGCCGTTCTTCGCGTCCTACCGCGAGATCATGCCGTTCCTCATGACGAGCGGCCCCACTCCCGAGCGGGAGCGTCTCCAGTCCCCCGAGGACCGCGCCAAGTTCGACGACACCACCAAGTGCATCCTGTGTGCCGCGTGCACCACGAGCTGCCCGGTGTTCTGGACCGACGGCCAGTACTTTGGCCCGCAGGCCATCGTGGGCGCGCACCGGTTCATCTTCGACTCGCGCGACGAGGGCGAGTGGGACCGGCTCGAGATCCTCAACGACAAGGCCGGTGTGTGGAAGTGCCGCACGGCCTTCAACTGCACCGAGGCCTGCCCACGCGGCATCGAGGTCACCAAGGCGATCTCCGAGGTCAAGAAGGCCCTCACCACCGGCGAGGTCTAGGCACTGCTGTTTCGTGCCGCAAATGGCCACATTTGCGGCACGAAACGGCCTGAAGTGCCGCAGAACGGGCCATCAGGAGACGTGCGGCGCTCCGGTCACCACTGGCTTTCGGGGTCGCAGTACCACTGGCCCGTGGGCATGCCGCGTCCGCCGCAGTCCAGGGCGAACTCCTCGTACTCGGTGCCGGTGGTGGTCGACCAGTAGAGCTCGTCGCACGCGGCATCGTCGCCCGCGCCGCACTGGTCGTACAGGGCGTCGAGCGTCGGGTCGTCGCCGTAGGCCTGGGCGTCCGAGTTGTAATAGTCGGAACCCCAGTCACCGTCCTCGATGGTCTCCTGGACGCGGTCCGCCACGTCGAGGCTGGCCACGATGGCGCCGGTGATGACGGCGGTCCAGGCGATCGTTCCGAGGATGCCGAGGACGAGTCCCGTCACGGCCATCCAGGTGCCCTTGCGCGCCCCCTGTGCGGTGCGGCGCAGTCCCATCGCGCCCAGCACGATCGCGACGAAGGCGAGGCTCAGCAGGCCGGTCACGAGCGCGGCGATGGACACCCCGTCGGTGCCGCGCTGCTGTGACGGCGTCCCGTATGGCGCCGAGCCGTACTGAGTGGTGCCGTACTGCGACGCGTCGCCCATGGGGGGCGCCACGTAGGGGCCCGGCTGCCCGGCCGGAGCCGCGTACGGGGAGGCGGAGGCATCGGCCTGTCCGTAGGAGTGCTGGGTGTACCCCGGCGAGCCGGCGTCGGCCTGAGGGGCCCACGACGGCGCCGGCTCCTGCCCGTACGGGGCGGGGGTCACGGGCATCGGCTCGGTGACCGGCACGTCGGACCGGGACCCCGACGAGGGGTTCTTAAAGGGGTCGGTATCGGTCACGGGTCTCTCCTCGCAGGTCAGGGCAACGGGAGGAAATGTACTGGCAGAGCGCGGGTCGCGCTAGGGCCTCCTGGTCTTGCCCGTGGCCCTGGCAGTCGTGACGGTGCCGTGGTGGCGGCGCGCGGGGGTCTCCATCTCGCCCACCTCCGGCTCCTCCTCGTCGCCCGTGACGACATCGGGGTGGGTGCCGAGCCAGGCGGCGGCGAACATCATGATGCGCGCCGTGAAGTCGACGAAGATCATGATCGTGAACACCGCCGTCACGGACCCCAGGACGGGGTTCTCCGACACGCTCGTGACCATGAAGGTGACGCCCTGGCGAAGGATGCCGATGGCGATCGCTGCGGCGAGCAGCGTCCACAGCAGCGGCTTGACGGGCCCCTGGTAGCGTCCGAGCACCACGATGGCGAGCGCCACGAAGGCGCCGTCGAGCAGCACTCCGACCGCGATGGCGGGGCCGCGGATGATCCACTCGGAGGCGAAGCCGTCGGACAGGAAGGAGGCGAGCACCGAGGAGAACTGCGACGCGAGCACCTGCAGCACAATGCCGGCTAGCACCAGCAGGAAGATCGCGAACAGCGCGATGAAGTCACGGATCTTGCCCTGGGAGGGCTTCGCCTCCGTGAGGCCAAGCATCGCGCGCACGCCCAGCCGCACGCCGCGCAGGTAGCGCGTCGCGGTGTTGAACAGGATGAGGAAGGACACGAGTCCGACCACTCCCGTGATCGTCTCGGGGGCGATCGAATCGGGCGAGATGAGCCCCTCGCCGCCGTCCTCGGTGGTGATGACACCCGGGATGGCGTCGTTGAGGAAGGAGTAGAACCTGTCCTGCCACTCCTCGTTGCCGGCAAGGAGATAGCTCGACAGCGTGATGGCGATGACGACGCCGGCGGCCAGCGACGTGAGCGAGTAGTACGCGATGCCGCCCGACAGGATCATCCCGTTCCGCAGCTTCATCGTCTCGAGGGTGCGCCCCGGGCGGGTCGTCTCGAACCAGGCCTTCTTCTCCTTAGCCTGATCGATGGCGTCCTTGGCCTGGTCGATCGCGGTCGAGTCCGTCTCGCGACCACTCATCGCGTCACCTCCAGCGCTGTGGCTTCAGCAGTCCCACCCGGTCATACAGCCGCTCCAGCGTGCCCCGCGCGATAGCGGAGGCCTTCTGAGCGCCCTCGTCCAGCACCGTGTCCAACCTCTCGGGGGACTCGATCCATTCCATCGCGTTGTCACGGATGGGCGTGAGGTAGTTGACGACCACCTCGGCAAGATCCACCTTGAGGTGGCCGTACATCTTGCCCTGGTAGTCGTCGACGAGCTGCTCGATCGAGCGGCCATCGATCGCCGAGTAGATCGACAGCAGGCTCGACACGCCGGGCTTCTCCTCGCGGTCGAAGCGGATCTCACTGCCGGCATCGGTGACCGCCGACTTGATGGCCTTCGCCACCTTCTTGGGGTCCTCGAGGATCTCGATGAGGCCCTTGCCGTTGGATGCCGACTTCGACATCTTCTTGGTGGGCTCCTGGAGGTCGTAGATCTTCGCGGTCTCCTTGACGATGTACGGCTCGGGGATCACCGCGGAGCCCTCGCCCAGGCGTGTGTTGAGGCGCTCGGCGAGGTCGCGCGACAACTCGAGGTGCTGGCGCTGATCCTCACCCACCGGCACTAGGTCGGTGTCGTACAGCAGGATGTCGGCCGCCATCAGGACGGGGTAGGTGAAGAGACCCACGTTGGTGCCGGACTCCCCCACCTTGGCGGACTTGTCCTTGAACTGCGTCATGCGCGACGCCTCGCCGAAGCCGGTGAAGGTCGACAGCAGCCACGCGAGCTCGGCGTGCTCGGGCACATGCGACTGGACGAAGACGAGCGAGCGCTCGGGGTCCACGCCCGCGGCGAGGAACTGCGCGGCGGTGCGGCGGGTGCGCTCGCGCAGCAGCGCGGGCTCGGGGGCCACGGTGAGCGCGTGGAGGTCCACCACTCCGTAGATCGCGTCGTAGTCGTCCTGCAGCGCCACCCAGTTGACCAGCGCGCCCAGGTAGTTACCGAGGTGCAGGGAGTCGGAGGTCGGCTGCATGGCCGAAAAGACGCGAGGCTTCATGGCCCCATCATTCCAAACTCGCCGGGGGCGCGAGTACCCGCCCCCTCGCGTCAGGTCGCGTCGGCGTCGTAAGGGATGCCGGTCGCGGTGACGCTCACGCCCGATGCCGCGTCCGATGCCGCAGCCGGGGTGGCCGCCGCAGTCGCCCCCGCCGGGGGCGCGGGACGCGTCGCGGTAGGTTCCGCGAGCGCGTCGCGCACGATCCGGCGGGGGTCGTACTGGCGGGGGTCGTACTGCTTCCAGTCGACGTCGACGCCGACGTCCGACTTCAGCTGGTCCTTGTTGGTGTTGACGTAGTCACGGCCGCGCACCACCCACTCGCGCAGGTTCTTGGCGTACTCCGGCATCCTCTCCGGCCCGACCACCAGGATCGCGACCAGGATGATGACGAGGAGCTCGCCGCCGTTGATGTCAAACACCGGACTATTGTGCCTCGCTACGGCTGCTCGTAGGTCACCTCGTCGCTCGAGCCGAGCGTGACGGTGATGTCCTCGGACGAGTCGCCGTGCTGGACGGTGAGGGTGACCTCGTCGCCCGCCGCCTTCGCGCGGATCGCGACGATGAGCTCGTCGGTCTGAGTGATGGGGCGGCCGTCGATCGCGGTGATGACGTCGCCGGGCTCGATGCCGGCGGCATCGGCCGGGCCACCCTCGACCACGCCGGTGGAGTCGTCGACCACCTGGACGCCCTCGCCGGTGTAGCGGCCGTCGAGTTGCACGCCGATGACGGGGTACGTGGCCTCGCCGTTCTCGATGAGCTGCTCGGCGGTGCGCTGCGCCTGGTTCGACGGAATCGCGAAGCCCAGGCCGATCGACCCGGTCTCGGACGATGTACCGGACAGCGTGGCGATCGCGGAGTTGACACCGATCACCTCGCCCTTCGCGTTCAGCAACGGGCCACCGGAGTTGCCCGGGTTGATCGCGGCGTCGGTCTGCAGGGCGTCGATGTATGCCTGCGTCTGGGTGTCGCCCGCGGTGACGGGGCGGTGCATCGACGACACGATGCCGGTCGTGACCGTCCCCTCGAGGCCCAGCGGCGAGCCGACCGCGATGGTCGCGTCCCCCACCACCACCTCGTCGGAGTCGGCGAAGGTCAGCGGGGTGAGGCCGTCGAGATCGACGTGGATCACGGCGAGGTCGTAGTCGGCGGTGGTGCCCACGATCTCCGCGTCGTGCTCGGACCCGTCGGAGAACACGACGGTGATCGCGGTGGCGCCGTCGACCACGTGGTTGTTGGTGAGGATGTAGCCGTCCTCCTGGATGACGAAGCCCGAACCGGTGGCGGAACCGCCCTCCATGGTGGACTCGATGGACACCACCGACGGCATGACCGCCGCGGCCACCGAGGCGACGGAGCCGGCGTCGCGGTCGACGGACTCGCCCTCCGACACCGACAGCGAGGCGCTGGGCGAGCCCCACTCGTCGTACGCCCACGCTCCCGCGAACCCTCCGCCGAGCCCGAGCAGCAGCGCGCCGACGGCGATTCCCGCCACCGCTCCGGCACCCGCGCCGCGCTTCTTCTCCTTCACGGGCGCGGCGGGAGCCGCATACCCGGAGCCGTCGTAGGCGGGCTGCGCCGTGGACATGGTGCCGTCACTCGCGGGTGTCAGGGGCGCCGCGGCCGGCTGCTCCGACGCGGGGTGGCTGGCCACCGGGTGGGCCGCCGTGGGCGCCACCTCGGGCTCGGACGGCGCCGCGTGCGTGGGGATGACCTCGGTGTCCTCGTGGCGAGCGGCGGCGTCGCCGTTGCCGTTGCTGGGGCGGTTGTCGCCGTTCGGGGACGCGAAGGGGTTGTCAGTCATGGGGGCTCCTTTGGATTGCCTAGTCTCCGGCGACGACGCTCGCGACCCGCTCCACGCCCTCGAAGACGCGGCTCACGATCCCGGAGGAGTCGTCATGGGGGAAGCTCTCGGCGACGGCCTCGAGCGTCGCGGCGGCGCACTCGCACGTCGCAGAGATGACGATGTCCCCCGCCTGCCACACCACCTGTCGCGGATCCTCGCTCACGAGGTACGCGACGGTGTGACCCAGGTCGACCGTCGAGAAGTGATCGCCGAGCCCGTCGGCCAGGCGGCCGCGCTGCTCCGTGATCACCACGGTGTCCATATTGGAAAGCATCGACACGACCAGCACGGAGTCACCCGAGCTGTCCGTCACGACGCGCCCCTCGACGGGCACCAGGTCGGACTCGTCCCAGTCGGGACTCGCCCAGCCATGCAGCTCCTCCCCGCTGCGGACCGACGCGGCCTCGAGGTAGACGACCGGGTCCGTGGCTGCCGATGCGGCGGAGCCCTCCGCGGACGCGAGCGTCACCTGAGTCGGTGCGCCGATCGAGTACAGGACGCCCACCGAGGCGCCGAGTACGGCCATCACGACGGCGAACAGCAGGACGGGACGGTGTCCCCGGCCCGATGCCGCACGCGCGACGTGCTTGGACTCGCCCTTCGCGATCTCGGCCATGCGCTCACGGTCGAGAAGCTGACGGGCGAAGGTCATGTCGATTCCCGCGGACGAGGTGCGCAGCGCCTCACGGGCCGCGCGCAGGTCGTCCCAGCGCAGGCGGCAGTCCGCACAATCGTCGAGGTGCTTCATCGCCTCCGCGGTCTGCTCGACGTTCAGGCGGTTGTCGAGCAGGTCGTGGAGGCGGTCTCCGAGGTGTGCGTCGCTCACCCGTCACCTCGCGTCGGCGCGCGGTGAGCCAGGGACTCACGGAGCTTCGCACGAGCGCGAGACAGTCGGGAGCGGACCGTACCCATCTTGATGCCGAGCGTGGCGGCGATCTCCTCGTAGGAGAGCCCCTCGATGTCGGACAGCACCACGGCGGCGCGGTACTCCGGCTGGAGGTCGGCGAGGGCGGCGATGATGTCGTCACCCAGATGGGACATGTCGAAGGCGTCCTCTGGCTGTCCCGACCGCTCGTGGCGGTCGAAACTGTCAGACGTGGCGACGGACGCGTCATCATCGGCCATGAAGTCGAACCGGATGCGCTTCTTGCGACGCATGCGGTCGAGGAACAGGTTGGTGGTGATGCGGTGAAGCCAGCCCTCGAACGTGCCGGGCTTGTACTGCGACAGCGAGTTGAACACGCGGATAAAGACGTCCTGCGTGAGGTCCTCGGCGTCGTGCTGGTTGCCCGTCAGGTGGTAGGCCAGTCGATACACGCGACCGGAGTGCTCCTCGACGATGCGCTCCCACGTCAGGTCGTGCGGGGCGGTCGAGCCGGTGGAGGACGACACGGTAGCGATCTCCTGCGTCTGCGTCATGCGCTTTCCCTCCTCCACGTCACGGTCAACGGTTGGTGATAGGACCATGTTCCCATGCGTTCCTGGGAGTTTGCTGAGACGGAAGTCCCTGGCAGGCCGATACGATGACCGCAGGAGGATGACGATGAGCATCGAAGCGGCGAACTGGGCCTATTGCGAGGACTTCCGTCCCGAGGACCGCGTGCTCCTCGAGGCGCGGGATGTGGCGGATCAACTGGGCTGTGTCCCCGTGCACCCCGGTGCCGGGCAACTCCTGCAGGTGCTCGCGCAGGTCTCCGGCGCCAAGTCGATCGTCGAGATCGGCACTGGCGCGGGGGTGTCCACCACCTATCTGCTGCGCGGCATGGGGTCCGACGGCGTGATCACCACCATCGACGTCGAGCCCGAGCACCACAAGGCCGCGAAGCGGACCCTCGCGGCGGCGGGCATCAGGCCCGAGCGCGCGCGCATGATTACCGGCCGTGCGCTCGAGGTGCTGCCGCGTCTCACCGACGGCGGCTACGACATGGTCCTCATCGACGCCCGCAAGGCCGAATACCCCCAGTACCTTGAGCAGGCCATGCGCCTGCTGCGGGTGGGCGGCATGGTCGTGATCGACAACTCGCTGTGGCACGGCCGCGTGCCGGACCCGGCTCAGCGGGACGAGTCCACGACAGCGGTGCGCTCCACGCTGAAGCTGGTGCGCGACGACGAGCGACTCACCGCGGTGCTGACGCCGTCGGGCGACGGCCTGCTCGTCGCCGTCAAGAACACCCCGTAGGACGTCGCCCGGACACACCAAAATCCGGGCGACCACTGCATCGGCCGCCCGGACTGGGTGAAGTACTGGGGTGAGTCGGGCCCTTACTGAAGGGCGCCAGCGAGAGCGTCGCGCAGTGCCGCGACCTCGTCAGCGTTGATCTCGACGACCAGGCGGCCACCGCCCTCGAGCGGCACGCGCATCACATAGCCGCGACCCTCCTTCACGACCTCCATGGGGCCGTCACCGGTACGGGGCTTCATCGCAGCCATATGCGTTTCTCCTTGGAACTCACCTGCTGCACCGCGCAGGCACGCGGCACCGAGCACTATTCTACGGGGCTTGGGACCACGGTCCCAACACGCGCCGCGAAGGGCGTCACATCGGCTCGGCAGTGGGCCCGTCCTCTGGCTCGACGGGGCCGGTCCCCTCGCCTCGCGAATAGTCGACCACGATGCGCACGGCCTCCTCGATGTCGTCCGTCACATGGAACAGGTCGAGGTCGGTCGCAGCGGCCTTGCCGTCGGCCACCATCGAGTCGCGCAGCCACGCCACGAGCCCGTCCCAGTACGCGTGTCCCACGAGCACCACGGGAAACTTCGTGATGGTGCGCGTCTGCACCAGGGTGAGCGACTCGAACAGCTCGTCCATGGTGCCGAACCCGCCGGGCAACACGATGAACCCCTGGGCGTACTTCACGAACATGGTCTTGCGCGCAAAGAAGTAGCGGAAGTTGATGCCGAGATTCACGTACTTATTGACGCCCTGCTCGAACGGCAGCTCGATCCCGAGGCCCACCGACACTCCCCCGGCCTCCTGCGCGCCGCGGTTGGCGGCCTCCATGACGCCAGGCCCGCCGCCGGTGATGACCGCGAAGCCCTCCTCGACAAGGCGGCGACCCACGGTGACGCCCTGCTGATAGTCGAGGGCATCCTCCTTGGTGCGCGCCGAGCCGAACACCGAGATGGCCGGCCCGAGCTCCGCGAGCGCGCCGAACCCCTCGACGAACTCGCTCTGGATCCTGAGGACCCGCCACGGGTCGCCGTGGAGCCAGTCGGGCTCGTCCTGGCCACCCAGCAGCCTCCCCGAGGTCGAGGTCTTCGGGATGTTCGGGCCGCGCAGCAGCACGGGGCCCTTGCGGTACTCGCTCATGGTTCCTCCTCGGGTGGGTGGGGGTGGCCGATGCCGTGGCCCGGCGGGGCCGGGCTCAGTGGGTGAGCCAGGACTCCAGTCCGGCCCGGCAGGCGTGGATGTCGCTCACCGGGCAGTGCTCGTTGTCGGTGTGCGCCAGCTCCGGGTCGCCGGGTCCGTAGTTCACGGCGGGGATGCCCAATGCGGCGAAGCGGGCCACGTCCGTCCAGCCCTGCTTCGCCCGCGGGGCGTCCACGCCCGTGGCGGCGACGGCCGCGGCGAAGGACGCCGCGAGGGGTGCGTCGAGGCCGGGGCGCGCCGCGCCGGACAGGTCGGTGAACTCGAGGCTCCAGTCGCTGAGGCCCGCGTCGGCAACGAATCCCTTGAAGCGGTCCTTGGCCTCGTCGAGGCTCCAGCGCGGGGAGAAGCGGTAGTTGATGGTGACGACGCACTCGTCGGGGATGACGTTGGTGGCGATGCCGCCGCGCACCAGCACGGCGTTCAGGCCCTCGCGATACGTGAGCCCGTCGACCTCATGCTGCTCCGGCTCGTAGGCGGCGAGCGCGGCGAGAAGCGGCGCGGCTCCGTGGATGGCGTTGACGCCCTTCCAGGCGCGCGCGCTGTGGGCGGCGACGCCGCCGGTGCGCACTTCTGCGCGCAGGGTGCCGTTGCAGCCACCCTCAATGACGCCGGAGGTGGGCTCGCACAGCACCGCGAAATCGGCCTTGAGCAGCTCGGGGTGGCGGCGCGCGAGCCGGCCGAGGCCGTTCTTCGACTCCTCGACCTCCTCGTGGTCGTACAGCACCCAGGTGATGTCGCGCGTGGGGGCGGTGAGCTGGGCGGCGAGGCTCAGCATGACCGCCACACCGGTCTTCATGTCGGTCGCGCCGCGGCCCCACAGGGTGGCGCCGTCGTCATCCCACCGCGACGGCACGTTGTCCTTGATCGGTACGGTGTCGAGGTGCCCGGCGATGATGACGCGCTCGGCGGCGCCCGTCTCGGTGCGCGCGATGATCGCGTCACCGTCGCGGGTAACGCTCAGGTGCGGCGCCTGGGCCGCGAACGCGGCCTCCACGGCATCGGCGATGGCGTGCTCGCCACCGCTCACGGAGGGGATGTCGATGAGATCCGCGGCGAGTTGCTCGACGGGCGCGGTGAGGTCGATCGAGGCCATGCCGCCAGCCTATCCACGCCGCAGGAACACCAGGACTCACGGGAGCGCTCCCAGCCCCACGTCGAGGAGGCTGGTACTCCGCCGGCCACCGCATCGGCCGCCCGTAGGATGGTCGCCATGACGCGACCTGCCTACGGATTCGGACTGGCCACCTACGACGCCGAGGGGACCGCCCTCGACACCTGGTACCCCTCCCCCGCGCTGGGCGAGGCTCCCGCGGACCGTGAGATTCCCGCCGCGCTCGCCGCCGCCGAGCGCACCGACGCCCTGCGCGACGTCACCGTGCGCGCCGTGTTGACCGAGATCGACCTCGACACGGCGCCTGCCTCGGTCGAGGACGCCTACCTGCGTCTTCACCTCCTGTCGCACCGCCTGGTCCAGCCCCACGGACAGAACCTCGACGGGCTGTTCGGCGCGCTCACCAACGTCGCGTGGACCTCCGCCGGCCCGTGCGCCATCGCGACCCTCGAGGACACGCGCCTGCGCTTCCGCGCCGCCGGCCAGCACCTCACGGTGTTCGGCGTCGACAAGTTCCCCCGCCTCGTGGACTACGTGGTGCCGTCCGGCGTGCGCATCGCCGACGCCGACCGCGTGCGCCTGGGCGCGCACCTCGCCGAGGGCACGACCGTCATGCACGAGGGCTTCGTCAACTTCAACGCAGGGACCCTGGGCCACTCGATGGTCGAGGGCCGCATCTCGGCGGGCGTCGTCGTGGGCGACGGGTCGGACGTGGGTGGTGGCGCGTCGATTATGGGCACGCTGTCCGGGGGTGGCAAGGAGGTCATCTCCATCGGCGAGCGCTCGCTGCTGGGCGCCAACTCCGGCCTGGGCATCCCGCTGGGCGACGACTGCATCGTCGAGGCCGGCCTGTACGTCACCGCCGGCTCCAAGGTCCGCGTCGTGGGCGCCACCACGGAGGACGGTGCGCCCGTGGTCGTGAAGGCCAAGGACCTCGCGGGCCGCAACAACCTGCTGTTCCGCCGCCACTCGCAGACGGGTGCCCTCGAGGTCGTGGCGCGCGAGGGCTCGGGAGTCGAGCTCAACGCCGCGCTGCACGCCAACTGACGTGACGGTCCGTTGAGCGCGCGCCGGGGTCGCGGGCGCGGCCCTGGCTGGCTCGCGCTCGTCCTCATCGCGGCGGTGACCGTCGCCGCAGTCGTCTACGTGCCCCGCATCCTGGAGCGTTACGGCGACGAGTACCTCGCCACGGATCGCTGCACCGTGACGCTCGGCGACCGCACCGATACGAAGACTGCCGAGCAGGCGAACAACATCGCCATCATCGTCGCGGGGTCGATGCGGTGGGGTCTTCCCGCGCGCGCCGCGACCATCGCGGTGGCGACCGCCATCCAGGAATCCACGCTGCGCAACATCGACTACGGCGACCGCGACAGCATCGGCCTGTTCCAGCAACGCCCCTCCCAGGGCTGGGGAACCGTCGAGGAGATCATGGATCCGTACTACGCGACGGACCGGTTCTACGAGGCGCTCATCAAGGTCGACGGGTGGCAGGACGCCGAAATCACCGATGCGGCCCAGGCCGTCCAGCGGTCCGGCTTCCCCCTTGCCTACGCCGACCACGAGGAGGAGGGGCGGCTGTGGGCGTCGGCGCTCACCGGCAACGGCGGCACCGTCGCGTGTGACCTGTCCCCCGCCTCCGAGCCCACCACGACGGCCGCCTTCGCGGAACGCGTGACGGCGGACTTCGGCGCCGATGCGTACGTGCTGGCGCCCGTGGGGGTCGCCGCCACGGACGGCGCACGCTCGGACACCGTGCTGCAGGCGACGGGAGACACGGCGGCCGCGACCGCGGCGCTCGCGCAGTGGGCGGTCGCGGTCAGCGCCGTCGAGGGCGTGACGGTGGCCGCGCACGGCGGCGACACCTGGGTACGAGCGGCCGATGCCGTCGAGACCTCACCCCGGCCGGGCACCCTCACGGACGGCGAGGGGACCGAGGTCTGGCTGCGCACGTCCACGCCGGCGGACGAGGGTTAAGCGCCCCCGCTCCCCGCCCCCCCCGTTCGACGCAAATGGCCACATTTGCGTCACGACGGCGACCGAAGTGACGCAAATGCGGCCATTTGCGCACGAAGAAAGAGGGGTGGGGTTAGCGCTCCGCGATGGGCGTGTAGGCCCTGTCCGTCTCGCCCGTGTAGATCTGGCGCGGGCGGCCGATCTTGGTGCGGGGGTCGGCGAGCATCTCGCGGTAGTGCGCGATCCAGCCGGGCATGCGGCCCAGCGCGAACAGCGGCGTAAACATGGGGGTGTCGAAGCCCATGGCCGAGTACAGCAGGCCGGTGTAGAAGTCGACGTTGGGGTAGAGCTTGCGCTCGATGAAGTACTCGTCCGACAGCGCGATCTCCTCGAGGCGCTGCGCCATTTCGAAGGTCTCGTTGTTGCCGCCGAGGTCGGAGAGGATCTGGTTGGCGATCTTCTTCACCTGGGCACCGCGCGGGTCGTACGACTTGTAGACGCGGTGGCCGAAGCCCATGAGGCGGGCGCCCTCGACGCGGTCCTTGACCTTGGCGACAAACGTCTCGACCGAGTCGCCGGACTCCTTGATCTGGTCGAACATGCGTAGCGCTGCCTCGTTGGCGCCGCCGTGCAGCGGGCCGGACAGGGCGCCGACACCGGCGGCGACGGAGGCGTAGATGTTGGCCTGCGACGAGCCGACGATGCGCACGGTCGAGGTGGAGCAGTTCTGCTCGTGGTCGGCGTGAAGGATCAGCAGCAGGTCGAGCGCCTTGCGCATGACGGGGTCGACGTCGAGTTCGCCGTCGGCACCGGAGAAGCAGATGCGCATGAACTCGTCGACGTAGTGGCCGCCGCGGCGGGGCTCGATGAGCTCGCCGCCCGACGCGCGCCGCTGGAGGTACGAGATGACGGTCGCGCTCTTGGCCAGCAGCAGCACCGTGGCGAGCTCGAGCTCCTCCTCGGAGTTACCCACTGACTCGGGGTAGAAGGTCGACAGCGCGGAGATCGCGCCGGACAGCACCGCCATGGGGTGGGCGTCGCGCGGGAAGGCGCCCAGGAACGTCTTGATGCCCTCGTGCACGTGCATGTGGCGCGAGACACGGTTGTTGAACGCGGCAAGCAGGTCCTCGGTGGGGAGCTCGCCGTGGATCAGCAGGTAGGCGACCTCGAGGAACGTGGAGTTCTCCGCGAGCTGCTCGATCGGGTAGCCGCGGTACTTGAGGATGCCGGCGTCGCCGTCGATGTAGGTGATCGCGCTCTCGCACGAGGCGGTGTTCATGAACCCGGGGTCCACCGTCACCAGCCCGGTGTCCTTCAGCAGCGTGGAGACGGACATGCCGTCATTGCCGATCGTTGACCGCTCGATGGGCAGCTCGCGGGCCGTCCCGTCGACTGTGAGACGTGCGTCGACCACTCGTGTCATTCCGAAAACCCTCCGCGGCACCGCAGCGCCATTGTGTGCGTTCGCTTAGGCGCGAGTTTACCTACCTTTGGACAGACGCTTGACCGCCTGCCCGATGCGCTCGTCGGTCGCCGTGAGGGCGATCCGCACGAACTCGCGCGCCTGCTCACCATAGAACGCACCCGGCGCCGCAACGATGCCCCGGTCCGCGAGAAACCCGAGGGTTTCCCAGCAATCGTCGCCGCGGGTGGCCCACAGGTACAGGCCGGCCTCCGAGCCCGGGACGTCGAAACCGGCGTCGAGGACGGCGGGAAGTAGCGCCTCGCGCCTGGCCCGGTAGCGCTCGCGCTGGACCGCCACGTGGGCGTCGTCGGCCAGCGCCGCGGTGGTGGCGGCCTGGACGGGTGCGGGGACGATCATGCCGGCGTGCTTGCGCGTCTCGAGCAGCGATCCCACCAGCGCACGGTCGCCGGCGACGAACGCCGAGCGGTACCCCGCGAGGTTGGACTGCTTGGACAGCGAATACACGGCGAGGAGGCCCTCATGCGAGCCGCCGCACACCTCGGGGTCGAGCACGGAGGGCACGCCGGCCGACGCGTAGGGCTCCTCCCAGGCGAGGGCCGCGTAGCACTCGTCCGAGGCGACCACGGCGCCGATGCTCCGCGCGGCCTCGACGATCGCCCGAAGCTCCTCGCGGTCGAGCACGCGGCCGGTCGGGTTGGACGGCGAGTTGATCCACACCAGGCGCACGTCCGCGCGCCCGGCCCAGTCGGCCACGTCGTCGGTGGCGAGCGCCGTGGCGCCCGCAAGCCGCGCTCCCACGTCGTAGGTGGGGTAGGCCGATGCCGGGTGCACCACTACGTCGCCCTCACCCAGGCCCATCAGCGCAGGCAGCCACGCCACCAGCTCCTTGGAGCCCACCGTGGGGAGCACCGCATCGGCCTCCAGCGAGGCGACGCCGCGCGTGCGGGCGAACCAGTCGACCACTGCCTCGCGCAGCGCCAGGGTGCCCTGGGTCGTCGGGTAGCCGGGAGCGTCCGACGCCTCCGCCAGCGCGTCGCGGACGACGCTCGGCGTGGGGTCCACCGGGGTGCCGACCGAGAGGTCGACGACGCCCTCGGGGTGCGTGGCGGCACGCTCACGGTAAGGAGTGAGCGAATCCCAGGGGAAGTCGGGGAGGGAGCGCGGGTTCAGGCCCATGCTCGCGCGCGTCAGTTCTGCGGCGGAAGCGACTTGATGAGGTCGTGATCATGCTCGATCAGACCCATCTTCGCGGCGCCGCCGGGCGAACCGATCTCGGAGAAGAACTCGACGTTGGCGTTGTAGTAGTCCGCCCACTTGTCGGGGACGTCGTCCTCGTAGTAGATCGCCTCAACGGGGCAGACCGGCTCGCAGGCTCCACAGTCCACGCACTCGTCGGGGTGGATGTACAGCGAGCGCTCGCCCTCGTAGATGCAGTCGACCGGACACTCGTCGATGCAGGCCTTGTCCTTGACGTCGACACAAGGCAGCGCGATGACGTAGGTCACTTCGTCTCCTCCAACAGGGGCGTTCGGGGTCGGTTCATCATAGCGCCGGGTGAGGCGCCGCGAGACACCGCGAGCTGGGCGTCAGTCGTCGCTCGAGACGCACTTGATGGCGTCATCGGGCTGGTAGGTCCAGGTGAACGACGTGTCCTTCACGGTCTCGCCCGCGTGCTTGACCACGCGGCGGTTGGTGATGGTGAAACCGTCCTGCCCAGCGCTCTTGGCCTGGCAGTTCGCGCTCGAGACCTCCTTGACGCCGGGCGACTTGACGTTGGTCTTGTCGGAGGCGGAGGTGGTGACGTCGTAGTACTTGGTGGACCAGATGTCCACGTGAAGGCGGCCGCCCTCGACGTAGCTGTTGAGGACAGCCGCGTAGGGGGTGTCATTCGTGAAACGCACGTTGATGGTGGTGCCCCAGATGGTCGACTCGCGTCCCGCCGGGTATCGCGTGAACCACACGGAGTGCGGGCGGAACTGCTCGATCGTGTAGCCCGCGAAGTAGGCGGCGTTGTAGCTGGTGGTCGCCATCTGCGACAGGCCGCCGCCGATGCCGTCGGTCAGCACGCCGTTCACGATCACGTGGGCGTCGGCGTAGCCCTCGGCCTCCGTGATGGGGCTCAGCACGTCGTGGAGGTTGAACTCCTCGCCGGAAAGCACGACCGTGCCCTCGACGTCCGCCGCCGCGGTGCGCAGGTTCTGCGTGCGGACGGGCTCGGCGGTGAGCGGGGTGTCGAAGGAGGCGACGATCTCCTTGAGGTCGCCCACGCCGATGTCATCGCTCGACGTGTCGGGCTCGAGCGCCTTCGTGGGAAGCTCGCCGGCCCGCTGCTGGGTCTGCGCGGCGGCGGTGATCGCGTCGCCCAGCGCGGCACCATCGACCGTGACGCCGTCGGTGCTCTTCTCGGCCTTGAGCTGGTGGCTGGAGGTGAACGTGAAGGACGCGTCCTCCGGCTCGGTCTCGAGATCAGGGTTCTTCTTGACGAGGTCGGCGGCGATGGTCTCGCCGTCGATATCGAGGGCAAGCGTGCCCTCCTGGGTGGTGACCGTCGAATTCTCGGCCACCTGGTCCGCGGTGATGGTCGCGTCTCCGTTGTCGGAGGACAGCGTGACGTCGCCGGCGAGCAGCTGCGAGGAGAGGTCGTCGGCGAAGGACTCGGCAGCCTCGTTGGTGATGGCCGGCGGCTCCACCGTGGCGACCGCCTCGACGGCGGTCGTCGTGGGCCAGCCGTCGCGCACCAGCTCGGCGGTGGCGTCGGCGTCCACGCTGATCGAGTTCTCTCCGGGGTGCGCCACTCCCGCGGTGCCGACGATCTCGACGCTCGCGTCGACAGCGTCGCGATCGAGCTCGGCGGCGCCGTCGGCGACGGCGGAGTCGAGCGCGTCCTCGTCGACGGTGGGGACGGGGTCGATGTGTCCGCCGCCCGTGACGTGCTGCCACAACCGCTCGGGGCGCAGCGTGAACCCGGTGAGGTCCTGGATGGTGGCCTCAGCGTCGATGCCGAGTCCGGCATCGGCCGCGGGCATGCCCACCGACTCACCTTCCGACTCGACCGTCAGCGTGATGTCGGCGGCGCCCAGCTCGTCGGCAGCGCCGTCAATGGCGGCGAGGGCCGCGCCCGTCGACTTGCCGCCGATCTGCACGCCAAGCGTCTCGGTATCGCGGGGCACGGTGCCCGACAGCAGCGCCTGGGCGCCGACGTAGAGGCCGGCGAGCACGATGATGACGATCGGCACCGCGAGCCAGCGCCGTCCACGCTTCTTCGCGTGGGCGCCTCGCTCGCCGGTGGAGGTGGAGGAGCCGCCTGCTGACTCGACTATGGCCTGGGTGCGCACGTCGTCGACAGTAGCGGGCCACGCCGACGCCGGGGCCGACTCGCGCGGGGCGAAGGCCGGGCTCATGACGGCCGTCTCCTCGACGGGGGTGGTGAGCACGGCGGTGTCGTCGGGCGCGGCCTCGGGCTCGTCAGGCGTCGAGGCGGCATCGGCCTCCTGCTCGCTCGCCTTGCGCTCGTCCTCGCGGCGCGCGGCGTTGGCGGCTGCACCGGCGGCGGCCAGGGCGCTCACGCGCGTGACGGCCCTGGAGTCGGGAGTGGCGTCCGGCTCGCTCGGGGTGGCGGCCGATGCCGCTGCGGCACCGAGCTCGGGGTTGTCGCTCTCGGCGGCCAGCCAGGTGGGGGTCGCGAGTTCGGCCGTGGGCGGGTGCTGGGCGGCGGCCTCTGCCGCGGGGCTCGCGTCAGAACGCGCTCCCTTGCCTCGCGTGGCCCGGGAGCGCAGGGCGCGGTGCGCCGCACCCTGGCGGCGGCGCGCGACGCGTGCCTCGGCCTCGAGCCGTGCCGCGTTCTTAGCTTTGGACATCGTTCCCCACCAGCAGCTTCCTGGGCAGCACCGACGCCACCACGATTGCGACCACACCGCCCGCGAGCCAGCCGTAGCCGAGCCCGTCAGCGGCAATCAGGACGGACCCGCCGGGTCCGGCGAGCGTCCACACATACGTCATCAGCGCCCACAGGGTCGCGAACAGGCCGAGGCCGGTCCACGACAGCCACGTGCGCGCGAAGACCGCGGCGAGCAACACCATCAGCACGCTCAGGACGTCCCCGAAGGGCGGGATCGAGCGGTACGCCACCGCCCCCACCGACGCGACCAACAGGCCGGCGACGGCAATGATGACGTAGCCGAGGGAGTCCTTCATGCGGTCCAGAATAGGCGCTGGAGCGCTGACCCCCGCGCCGCCACCCTGGGCGGCCGACGCGCGCATGACGGGGGGCGCCGGACCCGGCGGCCCGCAGACGCGTGTGGCCCCGCCCGGCGAACCGGACGGGGCCACATGAGCGGCTGGGGAAGACTAGCCCTGGCGCTTGGCGCGCGAGGCGGCGCGGCCACGCTCGGTCGCGTCGAGAATCACCTTGCGGATGCGGATGTTCTCCGGCGTCACCTCGACGCACTCGTCGTCGCTGGCGAACTCGAGGGACTCCTCGAGCGTCAGCTGGCGCGGAGGCGTGAGGCGCTCAAGCTCGTCACCCGTGGCGGAACGGATGTTGTTGAGCTTCTTCTCCTTGGTGATGTTGATGTCCATGTCCTCGTTGCGAGAGTTCTCGCCGACGACCATGCCCTCGTAGGTCTCCTCGGTGGGCTTCACGAAGAACGTGCCGCGGTCCTGGAGCGTCAGCAGGGCGTTGGTAGTGACGGCGCCCTGGCGGTCGGCAACGAGCGAGCCGTTGGTGCGGTACTCGATGAGGCCGGCCCACGGGGCGTAACCGTGCGAGAGCGACGAGGCGATGCCCGTGCCGCGGGTCTCGGTGAGGAACGTCGAGCGGAAGCCGATGAGGCCACGCGCGGGAACGATGAACTCCATGCGGACCCAGCCGGTGCCATGGTTCGACATCGACTCCATGCGGCCCTTGCGGCTCGCCATGAGCTGCGTGACGGCGCCGAGGTGCTCCTCGGGAACGTCGATGGTCATGTGCTCCATCGGCTCGTGCTTCTTGCCGTCGATCTCCTTGGTGACGACGACGGGCTTGCCGACGGTGAGCTCGAAGCCCTCGCGGCGCATCTGCTCGACAAGGATGGCCAGCGCGAGCTCGCCGCGGCCCTGGACCTCCCACGCGTCGGGGCGGTCGGTGGGCAGGACGCGCAGCGACACGTTGCCGATGAGCTCCTTGTCGAGGCGGTCCTTGACCTGACGCGCGGTGACCTTCGCGCCCTTGACGCGGCCGGCCAGCGGCGACGTGTTGATACCGATGGTCATCGAGATCGCGGGGTCGTCGACCGTGATGCGCGGCAGCGGGCGCGGGTCGTTGATGTCGGTGAGGGTCTCACCGATGGTGATCTCCTCGATACCGGCGACGGCGACGATGTCACCGGGGCGGGCGACCTCGGCGGGGACGCGCTCGAGACCCTTGGTCTCCAGCAGCTCGGTGATCTTCACGGTCTGGGTCGAGCCGTCGGCGCGGGCCCAGGCGACCTGCTGGCCCTTGCGGAGCTCGCCGTTGAAGACGCGCAGCAGCGCGAGGCGGCCGAGGAACGGCGACGCGTCGAGGTTGGTGACGTGCGCCTGCAGCGGGTGGCCCTCCTCGAAGGCGGGGCCGGGGATGCGCTGCATGATGGTCTGGAACAGCGGCTCGAGGTTCTCCGAGTCGGGCAGCTGGCCGTCGGCGGGCTGGGTCAGCGAGGCGCGCCCGGCCTTGGCCGACGCGTACACGACGGGCACCTCGAGCAGCGAGTCGACGTCGAGGTCGGGGACCTCGTCGGACAGGTCGGACGCGAGGCCCAGCAGCAGGTCGTGGGTCTCCTCGACGACCTCGTCGATGCGGGCGTCGGGGCGGTCAACCTTGTTGACGACGATGATCACGGGCAGTTTCGCGGCGAGGGCCTTGCGCAGCACGAAGCGGGTCTGGGGCAGCGGGCCCTCGGACGCGTCGACGAGCAGCACGACGCCGTCGACCATCGACAGGCCGCGCTCGACCTCGCCACCGAAGTCGGCGTGGCCGGGGGTGTCGATCACGTTGATGGTGACGCCACCCTCGGTCGCCGCCTCACCCGTGTAACGGATGGCGGTGTTCTTCGCGAGGATGGTGATGCCCTTCTCGCGCTCGAGGTCGCCGGAGTCCATCGCGCGCTCCTCGACGTGGGCGTGGTCGCCGTAGGCGCCGCCCTGGACGAGCATGCCGTCCACGAGGGTGGTCTTTCCGTGGTCGACGTGGGCGACGATCGCGACGTTGCGCAAGTCGGAGCGCACAGGCATAGCGGGGTCTCGTTTCGTTGAGGTGGGATGGCGGTCCCGAACGGGACGGACCGGGCCATTGTATAGGGCGCACGTCAGCACGACCGATGCGGTGCCCGCCGCGTGCGACGATGGTCGCCATGGAGATCTATCGCAGCCAGTCGTCGCGCGTGTGGGGTTGGCTGTGCGTGGGAATCGGCGGGACGATCCTGCTGGTCCAGCTCATCGGTTCGGGCCTCGAGCAGATCCACGTCGCGCTCGGCATGGCGCTCGCCTTCGCCGGCATGGGCGCGGCGGCGTTCCTGCGCCCCGCGGTGGCCGTGGGTGACGACCACGTCGAGCTGCGCAACGTGACGCAGACCGTGGTCGTGCCGTTCGCCCGCCTCGACGGCCTCGAGGCTCACTGGTCGCTTGAGCTCGTGGGCGACGACGGCACGAAGGCGGGCTCCTTTGCGGCCCCCGCCCGGTCGGGCCGCGACCGCCTGAAGTCTCCCGACGAGGGGAAGTCGGCGGAGGTCGCGGGCCTCGTCACTGCCGCATGGGACGCCTACCGCTCCCGCCCCACGCCGCTGACCGCTCCCGGCGAGCCGCTGACCGCATCGGCCCCCGCCACCGGACCCGCCTTCACGCGCCGCATCGACTGGGCCGGCGTCGGCTGCCTCGTGGTGGCCGTGGGCGGGCTCGCGCTCGCACTGCTGGGGTAGCGCCCGTCAGGCCTCGAGCCCGGCGTGGGTCTCGAGGAACTCGTACAGCTCGCGGTCGTCCACGCCGGGGTACGTGCCGTGCGGCAGGGGCGCGAACAGGTGGCTGCGCACGCGAGGGCTCGCCCAGCCCTTTCCCTCCCAGCGTTCGGCGAGGCCGTCCTCGGGGCGCCGGCAGCACGCGACGTCCGGGCACGTGGAGCTCGCCCGCAGTTGAGTCTCGCGGCCCCTGAACCACTTGGACTCCCCGTACGGCACGCCCAGCGTGATGGAGAAGTCGTCAGGCGTCCCCGTCCCCGTCTGCGTGGACTCGAAGAAGGTCCCGGCGGGGGTGTCCGTGTATTGGTAGTGCTCGGTGGTGCGGGTCCGGCGCTCGAAGGCGCGGCGCGCGCTCCAATACCTGCACACCACCTCGCCCTCGGTGGAGCCCGTCGCGTCGAGCGGGAGCGGCAGGCCGTCGTTCTCGTACGCGCCAGTAACGGTGCCGTCGCCGTTGACTCTCAGGTAGTGAAGCGTGAGGCCGAGGTGCTCGGTCGCGAGATTGGTGAAGCGCAGCGCCGCTGCCTCGTGGGTGACGCCGAACGCGTCGCGCAGGTCCTCGATCGCGATGTTGCGGTCGCGCTTGGCCTCGGTGAGGAAGGCGACCGAGGCGTCGCGCGGCATGAGGCACGCCGCCGCGTAGTAGCTCGCCTCCCGCCGTTGGCGCAGGAACGCGGCGTAGTCGGCGGGCGGCCGATGCTCGAGCACCTGGTGCGCGATGGCCTGCAGCGTGAGGGAGCGCAGGCCGTGGCCGCCGGGGATCGAGGCCGGCGGGATATAGATGCGGCCGCGCTCCATGTCCACGACGCAGCGCGCGGAGTGCGGGAGGTCGTCAGTGTGGACGATGGTGAGGCCAACGTCGTCGGCCATCTGCGTGACGGTGCGGTGCGTCAGCGCTCCCCCGGTGTGACCCACGCGGGCGGTGGCCTGCTGCGCGAGGAGTTCGATCTCGGGAAGGTAGTTGTCGACGGCGCGCATTTCCAGGCGCTGCTGCGTGTTCGCCTGGCGCGCCTGCTCGGGAGTCGCGATGGACTGGCGCGCGCGCCGGTCGAGTTCGCGATGGAGGCCCACGATGGTGCGCAGCGTCTCGTCCGTCATCGAGCGCGACGGGCGCAGCTGGGGAAGCCCGAGTTCCTGATACGCGGGGGCGGCCTGGGCGTGCTCCAGCTCGATCTCGAGCGCGGCGCGCGGGCTGGGTGGCGCGGGGTCGAGCAGCGTCGCCGCGGTCACGCCGAGCGCGGCGGCGATGGACTCCAGGAGCGACAAGCGAGGCTCGCGCCGCCCGTTCTCGATGAGCGACAGGTGGCTCGGCGCCGTGCCCGTCGCCTCGCTGACCTGGTCGAGGGTCAGCCCGGATTCCGTGCGGAAGTGACGAATGCGACGCCCCAGCGTCGAAAGGTCTGCCATGTTCTTCACGATAGAAGAAGAATCGCCAAACTTCATCCCTTCACTTGTTGCCCGGGACACGTCAGCCGCTCGTAGCGTGAAGACACAGCAAGTCTTTCTCAGGAGGAGTGACATGACCGTGACCGCCGCCGACGTCGTCACCACGGCCCCCGCATCGGCCAGCCCCCAGGTCGTGTCCTGGGTGGAACGCATCGCCCGCCTCACCGAGCCGGAGGAGGTCGTATGGTGCGACGGCTCCGCGGCCGAGCGCCGCCGCCTCATCTCCCGGATGGTCGAGGCCGGCACCCTGATCGCCCTCGACCAGGAGCGCCGGCCCGGCTCCTACCTTGCCCGTTCACACCCCGACGACGTCGCCCGCGTGGAGTCGCGCACCTTCATCTGCTCGGCGGACGCCGCCGACGCCGGCCCCACGAACAACTGGGTGGATCCCGAGGCGATGCGCGCCACCCTCGACCCCCTGTTCACGGGGTCGATGCGCGGGCGCACCATGTACGTGATGCCGTTCTCGATGGGCCCGGTGGGAAGCCCGCTCGCCCGCCTGGGCGTCCAGGTCACCGACTCGCCCTACGTGGTGTTGTCGACGGGCACCATGACGCGCATGGGCTCACAGGCGCTCGCGCAGATCGGCCCGGACACCGAGTGGGTGCCAGCCGTCCACACCGTGGGCGCGCCGCTCGCCCCGGGCGACGAGGACGTGGCGTGGCCCTGCAACGACACCAAGTACATCGTCCACTTCCCCGAGACGCGCGAGATCTGGTCCTTCGGCTCCGCATATGGGGGCAACGCCATCCTCGCCAAGAAGGCGTTCGCGCTGCGCATCGCCTCCGCCATCGGCCGCGACGAGGGCTGGATCGCCGCGCACATGCTGCTGCTCAAGGTCACGAATCCGCGCGGGCGCGTGTTCCACATCGCCGCGGCCTTCCCCAGCGCCTGCGGCAAGACCAACTTTGCGATGCTGCAGCCCTCCATCCCCGACTGGACCGTCGAGACCATCGGCGACGACATCGCGTGGCTCGCGCCGGGCGAGGATGGGCGGCTGCGCGCCATCAACCCCGAGGCGGGCTTCTTCGGCGTGGCGCCCGGCACGGGGGTCGAGACCAACCCCGTCGCGGTGGAGATGCTGGGCGAGGACACGATCTTTACCAACGTCGCCCTCACCGACGACGGCGACGTGTGGTGGGAGGGGCTGACGCCCGAGGCTCCCGGGCACCTCATCGACTGGCGCGGCGAGGACTGGACACCCGACTCCCCCACCCCCGCGGCCCACCCCAATTCGCGTTTCACCGTCTCGGCGGCGCAGTGCTCGACCATCGCGGACACGTGGGACGACCCCGCGGGCGTCCCGCTGGACGCCATCATCTTCGGCGGCCGCCGGGCCTCGAACGTCCCCCTCGTCGCCCAGGCGCGCGACTGGGAGCACGGGGTCTACCTGGGTGCCACCCTCGCGTCCGAGCGCACCGCCGCGGCGGAGGGCACCGTGGGCGAGCTGCGCCGCGACCCCTTCGCGATGCTTCCCTTCTGCGGCACCGACATGGCCGACCACTGGCAGCACTGGCTGGACGTGGGAGCAGGCCTGGGCGACAAGGCGCCAGCGATCTTCCAGGTCAACTGGTTCCGCAAGGGCGCCGACGGCCGGTTCCTGTGGCCCGGGTTCTCCGAGAACGCCCGCGTCTTGGCCTGGATCATCGATCGTGTCGACGGCAGGGCTCACGGCGTCGACTCACCCCACGGCCTCACCCCGGTCGACGGCGCCATCAACTTCGCCGCCGCGGGGGTCAGCCGTGCCGACTGGGACGCGCTGTTCGCCCAGGACCCCGCCGCGCTCGCGGTCGAGGCCGACGACACCGACGCCTTCCTCGCCCGCTTCGGCGCCAAGGTGCCCGCCGCGGTCCGCGAGCAGCACGAGGAGCTGCGCCGGCGCATCGGCTGACCGCCCCGTCTGTGCCCCGGCGGCCCGGCTACGTGTGGATTCCACGGGCCGCCGGGGCCTCGCCGCGTGCGGGTGCCACACTGGCGCCATGACGATCCTGCATGTCACGCGCCGCGCCGACTGGGAGGCCGCCCGAGCGGCGGGCACCTACGAAATCTCGGGCCGCGACCTCAGCCTTGCCGACGAGGGCTTCATCCACTTCTCGTACCCCCACCAGTGCGCCGCCACTGCCGCGCGCATCTGGCCCGATCGCCCCGCCGACCTGGTGGTGCTCGTGGTCGACGAGCAGCGCGCGCGGGCGGCGGGGGTCGAGGTGATTGACGAGGGCGCGTCCGAGCTGTTCCCGCACCTGTACGGCGCCGTCGACCCCGCGTGGGTCGACGAGGTGCGGCCGGCCACCTGGGACGGCGAGGCCTTCACCTGGTGACCACTACGCGGCGCCGCTCCACGTGGCCTCCGCGAGCGCGCGGTCGAGCCCGTCGAGGCCCCACCGGTCGACGATGACGGTGGTCCCGCCCGCACCTGAGGCCACCCACTGACGCTGCTGCACGACGGACTCGGACCCGTCCTGCGCCGCACAGGTGACGTCAAACACCAGGAGCCGCGCCTCGGCGTGGGCCACGGTGACCTGGGCGGTCTCCGTGAGGGTGGCGTCGATGGGTATGCCGGCCTCGTCACCCGGGCACGCGACGCCGTCGTCGAGCACGGCGTCCTCGGCGCCCTCACCCGCGGAGTCTCCCGTGAGGACGACGAAGCCCGGGCAGGGCGCGCCGTCGGCGCACCCGCCCACCGACACTCGCGTCGCGTCACCGTCGACGACGGGCGCCACCCAGTAGGCCTCGGGCTCGAGCGTCATGCTCGCGACCGTCATCGGCGCCGGTGCGGCCGATGCCGTCGCGGCTGCGTCGGCCGCGTCACCCTCGGCGTTGGCGGCAGGGGCGCCCCCGCCGCACCCCGCCGCGAGCACGCTCACGGCGAGGGCGACGGGGAGCGCCCGTGCGATGCGGGAGGTCAGCACGCGCCGAGGTCCTCCCAGCCGTCCCAGGCGGAGGAGCCGGGCGTGACGCCCTGCGTGTACCACTTGGACAGCCAGGCGTGACCGCCGTAGGTGACGGTCTCGCCACCGGTGTAGACGGTGCTCGCGTTCCATGCGGTGGCGCAGACGCCGGGCTCGACCGTGGGCTCGGGCTCCGGCTCGGGCTCGCCCGAGCAGGTTCCGAGGCTCTCCCACGCGCCCCAGGTGGTGCCACCGGGCACCTCGCCGGCGTTGGCGTACCACTTGGCCTTCCAGGTCTGGCCGTCGTAGGTCACGACGGACCCGCCCGGGTAGGCGGCCGATGCCGACCAGGCCTGTCCCGTGCACTCGCCAGTGCCGGGGTCGGTCGTGGCGGACGGCTCGGGCGTCGGCTCCGGGTCCGTGGTCTCCGACGGCTCGGGGGTGGGCTCGGGATCCGTGGTCTCACTCGGCTCGGGGGTGGGCTCGGGATCCGTGGTGGCCGTCGGCTCCGGGTGGGGGTCCGACCCATCGCCCACGGGCCCTGCACTACCGGTACCGAGGTGGTCGATCAGCACCTGAGGCAGTTCGCCCGCGCGGTCACCATCGAGCTCCCAGAACATTCCTCCGCCAAGGCCCTTGGCGCGGATGTAGTCCGCCTTCGCGGCGACCGTCTTGGCGTCATCGATCGACCACCACTGATTGCCGTCGTAGCGCCACGACGCGACGATGTCCTCGTCGTAGTAGGCCGTGCCGAGGTCCTTCAGCTTCGAGTAGTCCTCGTTGCCCGCCTCCCACGTCCCTGGTGCGGCACCGGTCGCGCTGCCCCAGGCATCGGCCGACGTCGCTCCCTTCCAGCCACGCCCGAACTGGGCGAGACCCATGCCGAGTTGGGACGGGTCGATGCCCGCGTCGAGGTACGCCGAGACCGCCTTGTCGACGGAGAACTGCTCGCCCTCCGCACGCGTGTCCGCGGGGTCGTCGTAGAGGTTCGCCTGGTGACCCGTGAGCGACGGGCTCCACGCGCCGTGAAGGTCGTAGCCCTGGACGTTGCCGTAGTCGAGCGACTCGAAGATCCGCGGGTCGTTCCACCCACCGGCCTCGATCACCGCGGGGCTCGCGGGGAGGAAGGCGGACAGGAGGTAGTCGTCGCCGGTCTGCGTGCCGTACGCGTCGAGCTGCTGGCGGAACTCGGCGAGCAGCAGGCGGAAGTTCTCCGCGTCGTTGTCCTCGTCGACCACGTTGCCCACCTCGCCGGCGGTGGATCCGGGCCACTCCCAGTCGATGTCGATGCCGTCGAACACGCCGGCGGCGGCGCCGGTGCCTCCGCGACCGTCGATGACGGGAAGGTTGCCCTTGATGTACAGGTCGACGCAGGAGGACACGAACTTCTCACGTGAGGCCTGCGTGGCCGCGACCGTCGAGAAGTTCTTCGACCAGGTCCAGCCGCCGAGGGAGATCATGACCTTGAGGTCGGGGTTCTTCTCCTTGAGCTGCTTGAGCTGATTGAAGTTGCCCGCGAGCTTCTGGTCCCAGGTGTCGGTGGTGCCGGCGACGGACTCACTCGCGTTGAAGCCGCGGCCGAAGTCCGCCCAGGCGTCACCGGCGCCGTCGGAGCCGGTGGGGCCCGTTCCCTGCGCCTTGTTCGCGATGAAGCAGGTGCCGTCCTGGTAGTGGATGTTGCCGAACGCGTAGTTGAGGTGCGTCAGGTTCTCCGCCGTGCCGGAGTTCTGCACGTCGGCGAGCTTGTAGTTGCGGCCGTAGATGCCCCACTGGGCAAAGTAGCCGACGCTGCGGAAGCCGTTGATCTCGCTGTCGCCATCGTCCGTGCTCTGGGCCTGGGCGGCCAGAGGTGCGGACTGCACCGGGGGTGCGGCGCTGGCGGAGGCGGCAAAGGCCACCGTTCCCGCGAGCGCGAGCGACGCGACCATCGCGCCGAAGCGGCCCCAGGGGGCCCGCCGGGCGGGGCTCGTCGATGAGGTCATGGTGTGTTCCTCTAATGGTTGGGGGGTGTGTGCGGTGCCCCGGTGGTGGCGAGCGTGTGGGTCGCCACCACCGGGAATGCCGACGCCGATGCGCGCTGAGGGATGCGCTCGGCGTTGGCGCCGGGGCGGGTGGCCCCGGACGGTGAGGAGCGGTCAGCAGGCCCCGACGTGGGTCCAGGGGCCGTAGGCGTTGCCGACCACAGGAGCGGAGCCCTGCGTCCAGTGACGGGCAGTGAACTCGTGACCGTCGTAGGACACCAGTTCGCCGCCGAGATACACGGTGGAGGCGCTCCAGGCATCGGCGCTGCAGGTGCCGGGATCCGTGTCGCCGCCGGAGTCGCCCGGGGCTTCGGTGCCGTCGTCGTCCGAGCCGGCGCCTGAGTCGGCCTCGACCACGGTCACCCCGCGGGGGTGGTCGTAGGTGGTCGCGTAGTCGACCCCGTCGATCGTGACGATGAGGTTCGAGAACTGAGCGACGGGAAGCGTCCACTTCAGGGTGTTCGTGATGGATCCGCCCGCGGGGATGCCGCTGCTGGGCACCGTGAATCGGGCGGTGTGGAAGTCGCCGTCGAGGCCGCCCACGTTGTCGCCACGGTGGTCCGACGCCACTGTGGTGGTGCCGTACCCGCTCCAGTCGGACATCTCGCCGGTGTCGGAGGTGCCGTACTGGAACTCGATCATGGCACCCGCCGGGATGTCGACAGTGCCGTGATTGGTGAAGATCACTTTGGGCGCGATGGGGTAGTTGTTGTCGCCCAGCGCGAATTCCGTGTACTCAAGCGACAGGTCGAGCGCCTGTGAGGGCATATCGCGATCCGCGTTCGCCTTGGTCGCCCCATAGGGAGTCGTCGATGACAGGGCGTCGTGCATCTGGGTGACGAGGGTGTCACCCATCTCGAACTGTCGCTTGTCCTGGTTGTACTCGTAGTCGCCGGCAAACTCCCAGATCATGATGCCGCCGAGGCCCTGGCCCGCCACGTAATCGGTCTTGGCGGCGATCGCCTCGCTCGAATCGCCCGAGAGGAACGTCTTGGTGGTCTCGTTCCACCACCACTCGATCTTGGTGGTGGCGTCGAAGTAGCGGACGTAGTCACCCTGGATCTCGGAGGGCACCCCGTAGTCGTCGGTGTAGTCCCCGACGACGCCGTCCTCGAGGTTGAGGGCGTGCCAGATGGGGTTTACTCCTGCAGGGATGGCGATGCCGGCGGGATCGGAGTCGTACCAAAGGTTGTCGATGCCGTCGGCACCGTTGCCGCACTTGCCGCTGGTGCCGGCCGGGCAGGTGTAGCCGGCGGGGGCGGCGGCCGTGCCGCCCAGCCCGTGCCTGCCTCCCACGACGTCCTGGAAGCCGCGCGTGTAGAAAGGCACGCCCAGGTTGATACGGCCGGCCTGCATCGCGCCGCGCCAGTAGTGGGTGGACCAGTCGCCGTTGAGGTAGCCGATGCCCTTGTACGCGCCGTAGATGCCGCCGGCCGCGAGCTCGGGGTCGTCGCCGCCGTCGTACAGTGCACCGTTGCCGCCCACGTACTTGTTCCAGGCGCCGTGCAGGTCGTAGGTCATCATGTTGACGTAGTCCGCGTACTCGGTGATCTGGTTGACCTCCATGCCGCGCAGCAGCCATCCCGACGACGGGACCGCGGTGGTGAGCATGTAGTACTCGCCGTCCTCCGCGCCGGCGCGATCGAGCTCCTCACGGAGCGTCTTCATCAGCGCGACGTAGCCCTCGAAGAGCTCACCGCGACGCGCGTCCGAGAACGCGAAGTCGTCGGGGTTGCCCGCCTGCGCGTTGGACGTCGGGTACTCGTAGTCGATGTCGATGCCGTCGAAGCCGTACTCGCGAATGAAGTCCACGACGGATGCGGCGAAGGTGTCGATCCTCGCCTGCGACTCGGTCAGTGTGTAGAAGCCGCCGTCGGCGACGCGGTTGCCGTCACCGTCGAAGTAGCCGCCCGTCTCGGCCCAGCCACCGACGGCGGGGATGACCTTGACCCCGGGGTTGGCCTCCTTGTACTGGTGGATGAGGTTGAAGTACCCGGTGTACGGGAGCGAGCCGTCCATCTCGGCGCCCGCGACCCCCGGCCAGGTCATATCGGTCGCGGCGTTGCCGGCGACGTCCTCGTTGACGGACACCGTGTTGTCGGGGCCGATGTGCGCGAAGGCGTAGTTGATGTGGGACACCTTGTCCCAGGGGATGTCGCTCGCGAGGTACGAGGGCTGGCCGTTCTTTCCCGTGCGCCACGACGTGAAGTAGCCGATCACGCGGCGTTCGAGATCGTTGGGCAGGATCTCGCGGCCGTCGGTGTCGTACACGTCGCAGTACGGGGTGTCGACGCCCTCGGTGGGCGCCATGCCGTCGGGGCGGCAGATCTCGTCGGGGTTGCCCTCGGGATCGGGCGTCGGCTCGACGGTGGGCTCAGTCGACGGTTCGACGGTGGGCTCGGTCGAGGGTTCGACGGTCGGCTCGACCGTCGGCTCGACGGTGGGTTCGGTCGACGGCTCACCGCTGGGTTCGACGCTGGGTTCGACGCTGGGCTCCACGCTGGGCTCGACGGTCGGCTCTGTCGTCGGCTCGCCGCACGTTCCTTGCGATGCCCACGCGTTCCACGCGGAGGCGCCGGGGACGTCCCAGCTTCCTGGCCACCACTTGGCCTTCCAGTTCTGGCCGTCGTACGACACCACGGAGTCTTGCCGGTAGTCGCCGGTCGAGACCCACGCGGGAGCGCAGTCCTCGGCCGCGGCGCCCGTCGCCGTCGCGGTGACGGCGAGGGCGGCGAGTGAGGCGCCGAGCATCGCGGTCAGGGTCGTGGCCGCGACGGATCGCCGGGCTCGGGGAAGGTGGGCCATGAGACAGTGCCTCGCTCTCTACCGTGACGTCTGCGTCGTCGGGCCACCCGGGGAGGCGGCCGTCGACTCACGGTAGGGACCCCCGTCCCGCCCCTGCCATCGGGGAGTTCCACATTGTTAACCTTCCTGACAAACTCCGCGTACGTGGTATCCCGTACGCAAGTTGTCGAGGTCAGTCGATCGCGGCGCCACCATGCGCGTGCATCACGAGCTCGACGCGCGAGCGCACGCCGACCTTGCGATAGACACGCCCCAGATGCACCTCGACGGTGCGCACGGACATGAAGAGCCGCTCCGCGACGTCGCGGTTGGGGAGGCCCTGCGCCACGAGCGACGCGACCTCGCGCTCCCTTTCGGTGAGGCCTGCACTCCACGCCCCAGGCGGCCGCGACTCGCGCGGCACGGCGGTCTCCACAGGAACCGTCGGCACCGGCTCGATCACGGGGCCGGCCGCGCGGTCCATCGCGGCGGCCGGCGCGGCGACGGAGACCCGCTCCGCCTCGGCGCGCACCATCGGCACCCACGCGCCCGCGCCGGCCTGATCGAAGAGGTCGATCGCCGACATGTAGTGGGCCCGCGCCAGCGACGCTGCGCCCTGGCGGGCGTGCGCCCGCGCCACACTGACAGCCGTGCGCGCGAGCTCGTAGGGCGACCCCACACGCCTCGCCGCGGCGTGGACGGCGTCGAGTCGGCCGGCGACCTCGTCGTGCGGCGCCACCGCGAGCTCGCCGCGCGCGAGCAGCAGGGCCCCGACCCCCGGAGCGAGCGCCCGTGTGCGCAGTCGGAGCCGCTCGAGCGCGTGGCGCGCCTCAGGCAGCATCCCCGCCATCGCCCACTCCTCGGTCGCCTCGAGCCCCGGCATCGCCAGGCCAACGCTGCGCTCACGGACCTCGCGCTCGGACACGATGTCGAGCATCGCCGCCGCATGCTCGTGGCGCCCAGCGAAGGCCACGACCATCGCCCGATCCACGAGTCCCCCCAGGTGGACGGGGGCCAGAGCCCGGCACAGCGAGGTCGACTCCAGCGCCCGCGACACCATGCCGACGCGGCCGTCCCTGGCAATATCGAGACGCCGGGACAAGACGACGGCGAGCCCGGCGAGGACGTGACCAAGGGGCAAGCGCTCGGCGGCCTGGCGCAGGGTCGTCGCGGCGCGGTCCAGGTCTCCCGCGCGCATCTCCACGAGCGCCTGCACCACCCTCAGGTGCGCCTCGACGATCGGCGAGACCACGCGGGCGGGCCCGGCAAACCAGGATGCTCCGGACCGCACGGGGGCGAGGTGCGCAGCGGTGCTCGCGAGCACGCGGGCGGCGGCGTCGCTCTCGTCGCGATGCATGAGGGTCACGGCGCGCGCGACAGCGGTCAGCGCCTCGTCGTCGGCGTGCGCGGATTCCGCGGGAAGGACCGCCATCGCCCCCGACTCCGCGGCGTAGCTCGACAGCCACGCACGCGCCAGTCGCGCCGCGCCGCCGTCTTCGGGAGAGATCTCGCTCGCTCGCTGTGCCATACGCCAGGCATCGGCGGTGGCACCGCGCTCGATATGCAGACACGCGGCGATCGACAAGCCGCGCGCGGCATCGGACCTCACCCGAGCGTCGATGCCCTGGCCCGACTCGACGGCGCGCCACACCCCCTCAAGCATGTCGTCCGGGATGCGTCCGGAGGTGAGGGTCTGCACCAGGGTCGTCGCCACCAAGGTCCGCGCGCGAGCGGCGATATCGCTTCCGGGCGACGCGTGCGGCAGCCACAATTCCGCATCGTGCACGTGGCCCGCGAGGGTCGCGGCGATGCCGGTGACCTCGCACGCCGCGCTACGCGCCGCGCCCGTCGCATGCCCCACCGCCTCGCGTGCCACCGCGTGCGCCCACTCGCAGTCCCCCCACCGCAGGTGCCTCCTCGCGAGTCGAAGGAGCGGCTGAACCACCCCCTCATCGCCCTCGAGCGCCGACAGCGCCCGGTGCCACGCCCCCAACGCGGCGTCGGGATCGTCCACGTAAGCAGACACGAGGCGTGCATGCGCCGCGGTGCGCTCCGCCAGCGTCGCCTCACCGTGAATGAACGCCCTGAGGCGGGGGTCGCGGAAGCGGAACCGCCCCGCCACAAGGGTCAGGTGAGACGCCACGTCGGAGTCGGTCAGGCGCTCGACTGCCACGCCGGACGCCCTCGCCAGCACCTCCACCCGGTCGGACACCATGACGCAGGCCACGAGCAGGATCTCGCGATCCCTGGCAGACAACTCCTCCACGGCGGCGCTCAGCGCCTGGCCGACGGCGGGGACAAGCGGAAGCGGATCCGGGAGCATCGAGGTCCCCGCCAGGTGCTCGGGACGCAGCAGTCGTGCGGTCTGGACGAGGCACGCGGGATTTCCCCGCAACGCCGTCACGAGCCTGCTCGCCACGTGGGGCGCCACGGGCGGACAGCCCGCCTCCGCCAGGACCTCCATCGCACCCGCGGTCTCCACGGCCGGCAACTCACGCACGTCGATTCCGTGGGGCAGGCGGGGCAGGTCGGGGCATCGGGTCGCGGTGGCGAGCACCACCACCCCCAGGTCGCTCGCCGCCAGGGCAAGGAGCCGGTCACCCGCCTCCCGCGGGAGGTCATCGATGTCATCGGCCACGACGACGAGCGTCCGCCCCGCGAGCACGTAGTCCCACTCCGCGATGCCCTCGGACGACAGCGAGGGTGCACCCAACGCCTCGACGAGCAACGAGGACACTCTCGCATCGGCCCCCACCCGGCCGGACTCGCCGCCGGACCAGCGCAGGATGGCGACGCCGTCGCTACGAGGAACAGTCAGGTGCTCGACGATCGCATCGAGCAGCACGCTGCGGCCGATGCCGCGCTCACCCCACCACACGATCGCGCCGCGCGCATCGGCCACAAGAGACACGGCGCGCATGACCTCGGGCTCCCGCAAGAGACCCGCACGTGCCGCCGCGCCTGAGCGCGCCGGCCCTGCCACTGCATCACTTCTGACGCTCGTCGTCGACGCCATCGTCAACCTCCCGTCACCCCTGGTACCGCACCGGTAACGGACATAGTAGCCGCGTACTTTTTCACGCAGATGACGCGCGCGTGACCGTGACCGACGAGGCGCCAAGAGCGTCCGCCCCGTCGCGCACGTGTGGGGAAGGCTACGTGCTCGGATCGGTTCGAGGACAGCCCGCACACAAGAAAATGGCGGCCCGGGCGGCGCGCAAGGAGGGGGAGTGCGCCGGCCCGGACCGCCAGGTCTGGGGGATCCGTCAGACGGCCACGGGGGCCGGAGGATCGGTGACCGCAGGGGGTTCCATCACGGACTCGAGGGGGGACTCGGCGGGACGCTCGCCCAGCTTCACCACGATGACACCTGCGACGACCAGCAGCGCGCCGCCGATCTGCATGGGGCCGGGCACCTGGCCCAGCAGGAACCAGGCGAACAGCGCGGCGGCGAGCACCTCGGTGAGCGCCACGAACGACCCCAGGCGGCTGCCGAGGCGACGGTTTGCGGCGATACCCGCGACATAGGAGACCCCGGCGGTGACCACTCCGAGGACCGCGACCACGAGCCACCAGGGCGCGTCGAACGGCACGAACTCCACCGTTCCCGTGGCGAAGGCGATCGGGACGATGCCCGTGAGCGCGGCGATCGACAGGATCGCGAGCGCGCTCACCATGCCGCCAGCGGCGAGGGTGAGCGGCGGCAGGCCGTTGGAGTCGTCGCCCGACAGGATGAAGTAGACGGACGCCCCCACCATGGCGCCCAGGGCCCACAGGATGCCGACGAGGTCGATCTCGCCCCCGCCGAGGACGTCGAGCAGCAGCACGAGGCCCGCGAAGGCGATGCCGGCGCCGCCGAGCGTGAGACGGGTGGGCCGATGCCCGTGGCGCAGCCACATGAAGAGCACCACGACCACGGGCGCGAGGTACTCGATGAGGAGCGCGACCGAGACGGGAAGGTGCTGGACGGCCATGAAGTAGAACAGCTGCGCACCGGCGACGGCGAACGCTCCGTAGGCCACGATCGTGGCCCACGAACGGCGGACGAGGTGCCAGCGGCCGCGCAGCGCGACGATGCCGGGGATCAGCAGTACCGCGGCGGCGATGGCGACGCGCACGAGCGTCGCAGCGCCCGCGGTCCAGCCGAGATCCATGAGCCCGCGGCCGAGCGATCCCGACATGCCAAATGACGCCGATGCCACGAGTGCGAAGGCAAGGCCGGAGCCGAGTCGCGGCGCCACCGAGGGCGCGATCGTGTCATGAGTCAAAGTCGCCATGACTGATGACAGTAGACCCCAAGTGGTAATGTGTCAAAATGGTCTTCGCAAGTGACACGGCCGAGGCGCTCGAGTCCGGCGTCTTCCTCGCCAACTCCGAGCTCGAGCCCGATACGTTGACCGAGCTCGAGCACCTCGAGGCGTTCTTCGATGACTTCCACTACACGGGTCACCGCCCCACCGCCGCCGACCTCGAGCCGGTGCGCGCGATCCGCACGCAGCTGCGCCAGATGTTCAAGGCCACGCGCGACGGCGCGGTGCCGCTCGTCAACGCCGTGCTCGCCGAGCACCAGGCGCTTCCCCAGGTGGTGCGCCACGGGGACGTCGACTGGCACATTCACGCCATCAGCGACGACAAACCCTTCCACGAGCGCATCCTCGTCGAGACCGCCATGGGAATGATCGACGTGATCCGCTCCGACGAGATCAGCCGGTTTGGGCGCTGCGAGATGGACGACTGCGACGGGGTGGTCTTCGACCTGTCGCGCAACCGCTCCCGGAAGTACTGCACCACCACCTGCACCAACCGTGCGGCCGTGCAGGCGTACCGGGCGCGCCAGGCCGACGAGGACTGACGCGCCCCGTGCCTTACGCGCGGTAGACGCTGATCGATCCGTAGCCCGTGCGGGCGTGAAGTTCGACAGAACGCTCGCCCTCGACCGGCCCGTGGTCGGCGTCGAGTTCGGTGCGCACGTCCCCGTGGGACGAGGACGCGTCGAGCCACACCGCTGTACCGCGTCGCACGCCGATCTTGACCGAGCCGTGGGTCGCCTCGAAACGGGACGCCCCCTCGAGGAGCGCTCCCACCTTGATCGAGCCGTTTGTGGACCGTGCTGCCACGCCGCCACTGGCGCTGCCCACGCGGATCGACCCATTCGTCGTCTCGAGCGTGGCGGAGCCCGCGACATCGTCGACGCTCAGCGAGCCGTTGGTGCCGCGCACCGCGAGCGTGCCACCCACACGCCCCACCTTCGCGGCGCCATTGGTGAGCCGCACTTGGGCCTCCCCCACGACCTCGCCCACCTGCACCGAGCCGTGACCGCCGGCGACCTCGAGCGCATCGGCCCGCTCGACACGAATGGCCCCGTACGAGGCGGCCACCCGTGCCGCGCCGAGCCGTCCCACCAGGCGCACCTCGCCGTACTTGGTGGACGCGTCGACGTCGAGCCCCTCGGGCCCCTCGACGATGACGTCAACCGCGTCGGGGCGCCCCAGCATCGAGGTGCGGGCGGGCACGGTCACGACCACCGTCGCGCCCACCCTCTCGACGTTCGCGTTCTCGGCGGCCTCGCGGTCCCCCGCCCGCAGGCGGTTGGAGGGGTTGACCACCACGGACACCTCTGCGCGGCCCGCGATGCCCACCACCTCGATGCGCCCCGCGGGAATCTCGATCCTGACGCCCGCGATCTCTCGCTCACTCATCGGACCCACCCCTGGTAGGACGCGGCGGCACGACCACGGCGGGACTGCGGCCCCGGGCTCACGGCGGCGGCGACGGCGCGCACCAGCCACGCGTTCAGCGACACACCCTCGGCCGCTGCAGCCGCCTCGGCGCGCGCCTTCAGCGCGTCGGGAAGGCGAAGCGTGGTGCGGGAGGTCGCATCGTCGTCACCGACCACCTCGGGCGCGGCCGATGCCACGGCGGGCTCGGCGGCCGCCTCGCCCTCGGGCCGTGTCACCACGAAGCCGACGTCGCGCCCGCGCACGCGTAGGTCGACGGAACCGGGGGCGAGGTCGCTGGAGATCTCCCCCGCCGCCTCGGACAGTGCTTCGACGAGCACCAGGCGCGTCGCGGCGTCGAGCGCTGCGGCGAGGCGCTCCGCGGTTTCCCGGGTCTCGTCGGTCCCCGCGCCCGCGGCGGCCACGAGCTGGCGCTGCAGTTCTTCGGTGTAGTGCATGAGTTCCATGGCGTCATGGTGACACCAATCTGACACCATCGCAAGTAGGGGCGGCGCGGATGCGCTGACGTACACTTGTGGTGGGACCTAGGTCCCACCCCGCACGCGAGTGTGGCCGCCGGGGCTCATCACCCCGGATCATGCATCGGCGGCCGCACCGCGCAGCGCGATCCATCGCCTACAGTGCGACAGTGGTCCTCTTCCTCAGCCTGATCCTTCTGATCAACGCCGTCTTCTCGTTCACGGTGTGGCCGCCGTTCCTCAGGCGCATCGCCGCCGACGAACGCTCCACCGATGCCGCCGGCAAGCGCACCCGGTTCTTCACCGTGCACCTCGTGCTGATCTCGACCGCACTCGTGCTGGCGGCGGTCGCGTTCGTGGCGGCGGTCATCGGCTTCGCGTCGCTCGCGTAGGCCGCTTAGAGGCGGTAGCCGCCCGAGGCCTCGATGCGCTGCGCGGTCACCCACGCCGCCCCGGGATCGAGCACGCCGGCAATGACCCCGGCGATGTCGTCGGCCGTCGCGGATCGCCCGAGCGCCGTGCCCTCGGCGAACACCTGACGCACCTGCTCGTTTCCCTCCCAGCCCGAGAACGCCGTCTCGACCGGGCCGGGCGCCACCTGGTTCACGCGGATACCGCGCCCGCCGAGTTCCTGCGCCCAGTAGCGTGTGAGGACGTCGACGGCGCCCTTCATCGCGGCGTACGCGTCGCGGCCCACGTGAACGAAGCGGGTGAGCCCGGTGCCCAGCAGCAGCACCGCTCCCCCGTCCGCGAGCAGCGGCGCCCCGTTGGCGGGAGCGGCGATCGCCTGGGTGAGCAGGTACACGCCGCGCACGTGGGTGGCGTAGAGGGCGTCGAGCGTCGCGGCGTCGGTCGTCGCCAGCGTGGTGTCGGCCCCCTGGCCGGCGTTGTTGATCACCGCGGTCAGCGCGGCGCCGTCCCAGTGCTCGGCGAGCGCGGCGCGCAGCGCCTGGGCGAACGGCGCGATCGCGTCGGCGTCGGCGATGTCGAGCTCCAGCGCCACCGCGCGGCGGCCCATCGCCTCGATGTCGGCGACCACGGCATCGGCCTCGTCGCGGTGCGAACGGTAGGTCAGCACCACGTCGTGGCCGCGGCGGACGAGTTCGAGGGCCGTCGCACGGCCGATGCCGCGGTTGGCTCCGGTGATGAGGGTGATGTCTGTCATGGGATGCCTCCTTGGTTGGGGTGTGGTCCCAGCCTGGGGCGGCCCGGCGCGGCGAACCAGGCGCCGCTCACCCTGGGGATGACGTCCCCAGGGTGAGCACGTGCGACCCCCGCATACTGGGAGGCATGGACCTCACCGGACTGGGCACCTTCCTGCGCACGCGTCGCGACCGCCTCACCCCCGCGGCCGTCGGACTGGTGCCGGGACCTCGGCGGCGCGTGCCCGGGCTGCGCCGCGACGAGGTGGCGGTGCTCGCCGGCGCCTCCGTGGAGTACTACACGGAGCTGGAGCAGGGCTCGAAGGCCCAGCCGTCCGAACAGATGCTGGCGGCGCTGGCGCGAGCCCTGCGGCTCTCGACCGACGAGCGCGATCACCTCTTCCGGCTGGCGGGGCGACCGGTGCCCGCGCGGGGCGACGATGCCCACGTAGACCCCGCGATGCTCGCCCTGCTCGACAGGCTCGACGACACCGCGGCCGCCGTGGTCAACGACCTCGGCGAGGCGCTCGTCACCAACCGCCTCGCCGTCGCGCTCATGGGAGAGAAGACGGGAATGGCCTGGCCCGTTTCGTCACAGATCTACCGTTGGTTCGTCACCCCCGAGGCGGGCCGATGGATGCATCCCGAGCACCAGCACGCGCGGCTCTCGGAGTCCCTCGTGGCGGACCTCCGCGTGGCCGCCGGGCGGCGCGGCCCGGACGACCCGCGCCTGGCGAGGCTGGTCGCGGACTGTGCCGAGGCATCGGCCGAGTTCAGGGCGCTGTGGGAGGCGCACGAGGTGAGGCTGCGCCGCGCCGACGCGAAGGTATTCGTGCACCCCAGCATCGGCGAGATCGACCTGTTGTGCCACAGCCTGCACACCGACGACGGCTATCAGCGCCTGCTGTGGTTCAGCCCGCGCGAGGGAACGGACGCCGCGGAGAAGATGGCGCTGCTCGCGGTCGTGGGCGTCGAGGACGTGGTGACGCCGGGCTGATGAGCAGCCGCTACCTCCTCAGGGCGGCAAGCATGTCCCCCGCGTCCGGTGCGGTGATCACGTCCGTCTCGTCCGACGCCGGTCGCTCGAAGCCTGCGGCGTAGGTGTCGAGAAGCGCGGCGGGCACGTCGATAGCGTCCGGCGCGGGCGCTCCGGTGGCGCGCACGTCGAGCCTGTCGCGGAGGGTTGCGAGCGGCACGTCGAGGAAGGCCACGGTCACACGCGCTCCGGCCGAGGCCGCGAGCCGACGAAATTCGTCTCGCATGGCGCGCGACCAGAACGAGTAGTCGACCACGGCATCGGCTTCCCGTGAGAGCGCTACGACGAGACGATCGCGATGCGCGTCCACGACGCGATCGCGCACGTCGCCCGGGAGGGGGTGCTGCCGATAACCCTGCTCCCAGGCGTCGACGTCGATCGACAGTCGCAGCCAGCCGTCGGCCTCGAGCGCCCGCGCGACGGTCGACTTGCCGGCGCCCGCCAGCCCGCACATGAGGACGCAGCGTGCCACCGGCGTCAGGTGAGCCGCTCGAACACCATGGTCGCCTGGATGCGGTCACCGCCGCCCAGGCCGCCGGTGCCCGACGACGCGGTGGTGATGGTGTGGAGCCGGTAGCCCAGCGCTGCCTGCCCATTGATGACGCGCTCGAGCTCGGTGAGGTTGTTGGATCCCGATCCCCACATCTTCTCCTTGAGGACCACCTGCAGCACCACGTAGCTTGCGCCCGCGGCACCGGGGCGCGGCTGGGCGCCGGAGACCGCATCGGCCTGCGCGCGGCCGATCATCCCCGAGACGCCGCCACCCTCGGGTGCCTTGTCGCGCGTCGTCTCGGTCCAGGCCTCCCCGTCCCACCAGCGCTCCTTGCCAGTGCCGTCGTCGTACCACCCTGCCGCGGCGTTCGCCATGCCTGCCCCCGTCACTCGTGGTCGCCACCGTTGGCGACGCTCGGAGCCTATCGACCGCGACGCGGCCGCGCGACGTAGCATCGTCGGAGGACCGAGCGAGGGAGCAGGCATGGGCGAGAACGGCTGGACCGAGGCGGAGAAGGCCGCGATGAAGGAGCGCGCCGAGGAGCTGCGCTCGGAGCGTGGCGGCAAGAAGAAGGCCGATGCCCTGGCGGACCTGATGGCCAAGGTCGCCGAAATGCCCGACGCCGAGCGGCTCATCGCCGAGCGCATTCACAGCCTGGTCATGGCCGCCGCCCCTCGGCTCGAGCCGCGCACCTGGTACGGCATGCCCGCCTGGGCGAAGGACGGCAAGGTGCTGTGTTTCTTCCAGCCCGCCACCAAGTTCGACTCGCGGTACTCCACGTTCGGCTTCCAGGACGTCGCCGCGTTGGACGACGGCGTGATGTGGCCAGCGTCCTTCGCCCTCACCGCGCTGGGCCCGGCCGAGGCGGAGCAGATCACGGAGCTCGTCACGCGCGCGATGGGGTGACGGGCGCGGCCCTCGCCGCGCGGTGGTCCGTACGATGGGCGGCGTGCTCGCCCCCGTCTTTCCGGCATCGGCCTGATGCCTCGCTCGCCACTGCCCCAGCGCCACGGGCTCGACGCCGCGTGGGTCCGCATGCCGGGCCCCTCGGAGGCGACCCAGGCGTGGGCCACGGTCGGCGCGTTTCTCCACGACCGCCTGCCCGCGCGTGCGGAGGTGGCGAGCATGTTGTCGGCGGGCGAGTTCGTCGATGAGGCGGGCGTCCCGCTCACCGGCGACGAGCCGTATCGGCCGCACCGGTTCGTGTGGTTCCACCGCCCCGTGGCGCCCGAGGCCGAGATCCCGTTTCCCCTGACGGTGCTCGACCGCACTGAGAACCTGGTCATCGCCGACAAGCCCCCGTTCATGGCCACCACTCCCCGCGGCGCCCACGTGACACAGACGGCGCTGATCCGCCTGCGCGTCGAGCTGGGGCTTCCCGAGCTCGCCCCCGCGCATCGGCTCGACCGGCTCACCTCCGGCGTGCTGGTCTTCACTACCCGACGCGAGGTGCGCGGCGCGTATGCGGGCGTGTTCCAGTCGCGGGCCGCCGTCAAGACCTACGAGGCGATCGCTCCGTTCGACCCCTCGCTCGCGTTCCCGCTGCGGCTCGTGGGCCGCATCGTGAAGCATCGCGGCAGCCTCCAGGCCGCCCTGGTGCCGGGCGAGCCCAATGCGGAGACGCTCGTCGAGGTGGCAGAGGTGCGCAGCTCCTGGGCGAGGTATCGCCTCTCCCCCGTCACCGGCAAGACCCACCAGCTACGCCTCCAGATGGCCGATGCCGGGCTTCCCCTCGTCGGCGACCCCCTGTACCCCGTGGTGGCGGCCGATGCCCCCGACGACTACGACGCGCCGCTGCAGTTGGTCGCGCGCAGGCTGCGGTTCACCGACCCTCTCGACGGCGCGGAGCGGGACTACGCGAGCGGCTTCGCGCTGACCTGGCCCTCCTCGTAGGCGGACTCGCGCACCATGCGTGCGACCTCCATCGGGTGTCCCGCGAGCGGGACCTCCTTGACTGCTCCCTCGAACGAGAAACCGTGGGCGCGATAGAAGGCGAGGGCGTGCCGATTTCCCGTCCACACCCACAGGTAGGCGTCGCCCGCGCCGATGGCCGCGGTGAGCAGGCGGGTGCCGAGCCGGCCGCGCTGGTGCGCGGCCAACACGTACAGCCCCTCAAGTTCGCGCGCCACGGGCGCGTCGTCGTCACGGCCCTCGCTGGCGTTCGCGAAACCCACCACGGCATCGGCCACCGTGGCGACGTACGTGTGGACGTCGTCGAGCCGTAGCGTGTCCGCCCAGCGTGCCGCGCGTGCGTCGAGGTCCACGTCGTCGAGCGCGCCGGCGGGAAGCTCAGCGCCGTACGACTCTCGCCACGATTGGACGTGCATCCGGGCGATCGCCGCGGCGTCGTCGGGGGTGGCTCGGCGGATCACGGCGGGAGTGCCGTCGGCGGGACGGGTCATGCCGGACACGCTAGCGGTAGCGGCGCCGGCGTAGGCTCACCGGCATGAGCCTTGCGGGTGCTCACGGATGGGGGTGGGACGTGAATCGGTCACGGCGGCGCGGCGGTGTAGCCGCGGGGATTGCGTTCGTTGCCCTGACGCTCGTTGGCTCCGGATGCGGCGCGGGGGACGGCTCGGAGTGCGTGAGCTTCGTCGGCGAGATCAATCCGTGGTCCGGCGGGGAGGCGACGGCCACCGGGGCGGTCGCGGCGTGGATCGAGTCCGCCGGGGACCGCGGCCTCGGCGACCTGGATCCCACGGGCTGGTCGCTCACGTCCGACGGCGGCGACGATCAGGTGTTCACCCGCGGCGACTCCACGCTGCAGGTGACGGCGGTTGACGTCACGGGCACCACCGAGTGGTTCGTCGACCGGGCCACCGTGTGCCCGTAGCCCGAGACTCCGCGAGGCGGATTCAGAGCGCGAGGTCGCGCGCGAGGCTCGCAAACCAGCGCTTCTGATACTCGGACAGGTCGCTCCGTAGCGCCGACTGGGTGCTCTCCACCACGAAGTCACGGGTCCAGAGACCCGCCTTCACGAGACCCGGCACGACCACTGTGCGGATCGTCCCATCACCGTGCGGAAGGAGGTCGCGCTGAGCCAACGAGGCCGCCTTAACCCCGGGGGTAGTGAAGATTCGGGTGAACAGCCGTTCTGTGACGATCGGCCGCGCGAGCAACCAGGTCAACAGCGGCCGACCGGGCTCGGCGGTTAATCCGCTGAAGAGCATGAGGACCGCGCCATCGTGGTGAGGAGCAGGCACCAGTTCCTCTTCGATCCACTCGTACATCACCGAGCGTCCGCCGTTGCGGTCCCCGTGCTTGGGGTTCGCCGCGTAGTCCGCGGACCATCTCTCCACGAAGATCGACAGATCCCTCGGGAACAGCATCGGGTAAACCGCGCCCGCAAACGAGGGATCCGATGGGATCGGCCACACCTGTGCGGCACGGGCCGGCGGGAGGGCCGCCAGCAGGACAACGGTCGCGGCGTCGCCATGACGATCCGTCATGCGGCCCTCCCACGCACCGATGAACTGCTCACGTCCGCCGGGATAATCCGGCCGGAGGCCGCGAAGCCAACTCGTCACCGTCGATCCCTGAGAGACGCTCAGAATCGCCCGCGCCTGCCCCACGAGAGGCTGACAGATGGTCCGCCTCACCTCATCATCAAGGGAAGCGAGCTCGGAGAGCATGTCGTCGCGTCGACCGGTGCTGAGCAGTTGCCTCACGGACGCTGGCGTGACCATCGGCTCAGACTAGCCAAGCCTGGCCGCCGCGCTCGAGGAAGCGCCGGGGGACGTGGCCGCGACCAGCCCGCCCGAGACCTACGCTCCAAGGCATGAGCCTTCCCGCCGTGATCGACGCGTACGAGGCACGGGCCGCCGAATACGTCGCGCGCTTCGGGCGCATCGAGGACGCTGCGGCCGCGGACCGCCGGTCAGTGCTCGACTGGGCGCGCGACTTCCAAGGGCCGCTGCTCGACGTCGGCTGTGGTCCCGGGCAATGGACGGGCTACCTCGCGCGGCATGGGCTGACGGTCGCCGGCGTCGATCCGACACCTGCATTCATCGCGGCCGCACGACAACAGCACCCACATCTGAACTTCGACCTGGGCGACGCCGAGGATCTCGCGGTGGACGACGGCACGCTCGATGGGGTGCTCGCCTGGTACTCGCTGATTCACACCCCGCCCGCGGGGATCGACTCACCGCTCACCGAGTTCGCGCGCTGCGTGCGACCCGGCGGCGGTCTGGCGATCGGATACTTCGCGGGTGACGAGTGCGAGCCCTTCGACCATGCGGTGGCAACCACCTACCAGTGGCCGGCATCCGCGCTTGCCGAGCGGATCGAGGCATGCGGATTCGCGGTCACCATGAGCCAGACGCGCGTGGAGTCCGCCACACGTACGCACGGCTTCATCACCGCCACACGTATTGGACGGCCGTAGCGGGGAGATCGCGGCGCGACACCCTCACCGCCCCGACGGGCGCCCGTCGCCAGCCACGTACTCGACAGACTCGAGCCGCAGGCTGAACCCACCGTAGTTCGAGCGCTTCGAGTCAGCCGCCCGCTCGACGTCCGTCAACGAGAAACCGCGCATTCGCGCCAAGGTCGAGATCAGCTCATACAGGTCGCCAAGCTCCTCGAGCAATTGCTCCTCGGTGCGCGCGACTGCCGCTTCGTGTGCCTCTTCCACGAGTTGGGCTTGTAGCGCTTCTGTGAACTGCGCGGGTGAGAGCGCCCGTGTCACGATGTGTCCGCCGTTTGCTTGGACCGCGGCCGGTACTCCATCGCGGATGAGTTTCCCCATGGCGCCCATGATGCCGGAAATCCCCCTCTTGAGGGCTCAGGCATCCTCACGCGAATTAGCAGCGACATGCTGGCGCATCGCTCGTTCGAGCGGCGGGAGGAAGTTATTCACCACGTCTCGGATCACGTCGATGTCAACGCCGAAGTACTCGTGCACCAGGATATTGCGGAAGCCGCGTATCTGGGGCCAGGCAATCTCGGGGTGCGCTGCGAAGACCTCGGCGGTCAGATGGTTTTCGGCCTCGCCGATGATCTGAAGGTTGCGTTCGATCGCATCCTCAGCCATGTCGATGACGTCGGGGTAGCCGCCATCAAGAACAGCGACATATCGCTCGCACCGCGCGATCGCCTCGAGGATGTCGGCGATCCTGTGCTCGACGCCTCAGCTCACAAAGCGACCGCATCGGCAATGGCTGTCTGCGAGATCTGCCGCTTCAGCAATTGCACTGGGAAGACATCGATGTCGTCACGGCCGAACAGTGTCCGAAGCTCCTCCATCAAGCCCGAAGCCCGCATGAGGAGGTTGCCATCGGCGGGATCCATCTCCACGAGGATGTCGATGTCACTGCCCTCTTGGGCCGTGCCTCGCGCGGCAGAACCGAACAGCCGCGGACCAGTCGCCGCGTACTTGACCAACAGGGCCTCGAACTCCTCGCGGCGCGCTTCAACGAGTCCACGAAGCGCAAGGCTTTCGGGAGTCACGTCGGTGGCAGACATACCCCCAAGGATAGGGTCCGTCTCGCCAACGGTCGAAGAAGCAGACAGACCGCGTCCCCTACGCGGCCAGGCATGGTGGACGCCGTCTCTATGCGACAGATCTGCGACGAAAACTACACGTTGAAGCAGAAATCCACCACGTTCCGAAGCCGAACAACTTCTTGCGCTCGCCCCACAACGAGGCCATGGTGACCACCTGTCAGCCAAGTTCCGTCGGCCTTGCTCGAGCGTGAGCACGAGCCTCGAGCCTTCGGATCAGGCCGTTCAGTCCAGGGTCTGTGCTCTGCGACGCCCTGCGCGCACAGTGCACGTGGCGCGCGATGGGTGCGGCGGGGGCGACGAGGATGACGTTCTCTGGAAGCGATGCCACCGCGAGGTCGGGCACGAGCGCGACACCGACGCCCGCGGAGACCAACGCAAGCAATACGTCGAAGTCCGAAGACTCTGCGACGACCCGAGGGCGGAACCCGGCGATGCCGCAGGCACGTTCCATCATCGTGAAGCACGTGAGATCCGTGGCGGGCGCGACCCAACTGTTTCCGTGCAGATCTGCAAGGTCGATGCGCTCGTTCACCGCAGGGTCATCGGCCCGAATGGCAATCCAGACGGGCTCGGTCATCAACGGCGTGGTGATGACGGCATCCGGGATATCGCGCGGGACGTTTGAGTAAGAATGCACGACTGCGAGGTCAGCGCCGCCCTTCGCCACCGCGGCGAGCGCAGCTTCAGGCTCGAGAGTGGTGAGCCGAAGGACGGGCCCTTCTCCCGCGGAGGCAAGCTCTCCCCAAAGCTCCGCGACAATTGTCCGGGCAGCCGACGGGAACGCCGCGACGGAGTAGGAGCCCGACTCACCTCTCCTGAGGGCGTCAAGTTCGTGCTCGGCGAGGGTAAGTCGGTTGAGAACGTCGTGCGCATGCGACGCAAGCCGCCGCCCGGCCGGCGTCAGCACCAGGCGCCGACCCCGGCGTTCGGTCAGGGGAAGACCTATCTCGCGCTCGAGCGAGCGCAACTGCATGGAGATCCCTGGCGCTGTGAGGTGGAGGTGATCAGCTACGGCGGCGATGGTGCCCAGCCTGTCAAGCGCGGCGAGCATCCCGAGCTTCCTCACATCGATCATCCGATCATTAAAGCATGCTGATCTTTTGCTCAACAATAATTCAATTGTGTTGAACATCGTGCGTGGGCAATGCTTGGACCATGAAGATCGATCGCGCCCGCCTGGCCGGCCTGTGTGTCGTAGTCCTGTGGGCAAGCGCCTTCCCCGCTATCCACGTCGCCGTGCTTGATCTCGGCGTCATCGGACTCTCGTTCGTCCGCCTTGCGGTCGCGACAGCCGCCCTGCTCACCGTGGGCGCGCTTGTCGGGCTTCGGATGCCCAGGCGAGAAGACGTGCCGTGGATCGCCGCCGCAGGTTTCTTCGGCATGTTCGCCTATCAGCTCTTGCTCAACGCGAGCGAAATCTTCGTGCCGGCGGGAACCGCGAGCATCATCGTCTCCGCCGCACCCCTCGTCTCGGTGGCTACCGCATGGGTGCTCTTTCGTGAGCCCGTCACCCGCCGCACTGTAGTGGGCAGCGCGATCGCCTTCGGCGGCGTCGCCCTCGTGTGCCTCGCCCGTGCGCACGTGTCACTCTCAGCTTCTGTCGCCATCGTCTTAGCCGCCATGATCGTGCAAGGCATCTATCACCCGCTCCAGCGCCCCCTGACCCGCCACTACACGGGTTTGGAGGTCGCCACCTACGCCATGGTCGCTGGCACACTGTTCACCATCCCCTTAGTGCCTTTCGGATGGCCACAGATGGTCAGCGCGTCTGGCGGGGCTTGGGCGGCAGGGATCTACCTCGGATTGCTTCCCTCGGCCCTCGGATTTGTCTTGTGGGCGTACGCGGTGGGGCGGATGCCAGTCGCAGCCTCGACATCACTGCTCTACCTCGTGCCGCCTGTCGCAGTGTTCATCACGTGGGCCTGGATCGGCGACGTCCCGCTCGTCGCCGAGATTGCCGGTGGGCTGATCATCGTGGCAGGGGTCATGGTCATCAGCCAGCGCAAGCGCGTCCGGCAGTCCATCGACTCGGGCAAGAATCACCGAGCCAATCTCCGTTCGACGGCACCCGGCGTCGAGATGAGAGCGCCAGGAGGCCCCCACGCGTGACGGCGCACGGCCGCGAGGATCGACGCCCGCGATGATGCCCACATCGCGGGCACAACCGATGCCTCTCAGCACCCAGCGCAACACGCCACGGCGCGCAGCCCCTGCGGCCGAGCCACTACACGTTAAATCTAAACTCCACCACGTCGCCATCGGCCATGACGTAGTCCTTGCCCTCCATGCGCACCCGGCCGGCGGCCTTGGCATCGGCCATCGAGCCGTGCTCCATGAGGTCGTCGAAGGAGACCACCTCGGCCTTGATGAAGCCGCGCTCGAAGTCGGTGTGGATAACGCCGGCCGCCTGCGGGGCGGTCGCGCCCTTGGGGATGGTCCACGCGCGCGCTTCCTTGGGACCCGCCGTGAGGTAGGTCTGCAGGCCGAGCGTGTCGAAGCCCACGCGCGCCAGCTGGTCGAGGCCGGACTCGCTCTGACCGGTCGACTCGAGCATCTCGCGCGCCTCGTCTCCGTCGAGCTCGATCAGCTCCGACTCGAACTTGGCGTCGAGGAAGATCGCCTTCGCGGGGGCGACGAGCGCCTCCAGCGCGGCCTTGCGGTCCTCGTCCATGAGGCCCTCGTCGTCGGTGTTGAAGACGTAGATGAAGGGCTTGGTGGTCAGCAGGTTGAACTCACGCAGCTCGGCGGCGTCGATGCCCGCAGCGGCCGCGCCAGCAAACAGCGTCTGGCCTGCCTCGAGGACCTCCTTGGCCTGCTGCACGGCGGCGAGCTGCTCGGGCGAGCCCTTCTTGATCTTGACCTCCTTCTCGAGGCGCGGGAGCACCTTCTCGATGGTCTGGAGGTCGGCAAGGATGAGCTCGGTCGAGATGGTCTCGAGGTCGCCGGCCTCGTCCACCGAGCCGTCGACGCGGGTCACGTCGGAGTCGGCGAAGGCGCGGGTCACCTGGCAGATCGCGTCGGCCTCACGGATGTTCGCGAGGAACGCGTTGCCCAGGCCCTCGCCCTCGGAGGCGCCCTTCACGATGCCGGCGATGTCGACGAACGACACCGTCGCGGGCACCAGCTTCTCCGAGCCGAACTTCTCCGCGAGCTGGCCCAGCCGGGCGTCGGGGAGCGGCACCACGCCGACGTTGGGCTCGATGGTCGCGAACGGGTAGTTCGCGGCGAGCACCTCGGCGCGGGTGAGGGCGTTGAAGAGGGTGGACTTGCCCACGTTGGGCAGGCCGACGATTCCGATAGTGAGAGCCACGGTCGTTCATTCTAGTAGCGACGGCCGATGCGTGGGTCCGGCGGGCGGTCACACCCCACCCGGCGTAGCGTGACGGCTATGAGTGGACTCGAGGAGGCCTTCCTTCCCGGAGCGGCCGATGCCATCGATGAGTTGGCGCGCGAGAAGGTGCTGCCCGCGCCAGTCCCGGCTCCCAGTCCCCCGCTGATCACCGACGACGGCTGCGAGGTGGTGATCCCCGCCATCGGCACGGCCGACGCCGCGATTCTGCCCGAGCCGCCGCGGGTGAGGCGCGACGAGGGCTGAGCCACAGCATCGGCCGCCAGAAAGCCGAACGGCCCGGCACCCCTGAGGGGTACCGGGCCGTGTGAAACGCGAAGGGTCAGACGCCCCAGTCGAGCCCCGCGCCGGGGATGGCGTCGAGGAGTCGCTGCGTGTACGGCTGCTTGGCCGACTCGAAGATCTCGTCGGTGCTGCCGGACTCTACGATCTTTCCCCGCTCCATGACCGCGACGTTGTCGGCGATCACGCGCACCACCGCGAGGTCGTGCGTGATGAACAGGTAGGTGAGGCCCAGCTCGGCCTGCAGGTCGGCAAGGAGCTGCAGGATCTGCGCCTGGACCAGCACGTCGAGGGCGGAGACCGCCTCGTCGAGCACGACCACGTCCGGCTTCAGCGCCAGGGCACGGGCGATCGCCACGCGCTGACGCTGTCCACCGGAGAGCTCGTTCGGGTAGCGGTTGAACAGTTCCGCGGGAAGCGAGACCTGGTCGAGCAGCTCCAGCACGCGCTCGCGGCGCACCGACTTGTCGGAGATGCCGTGCACGCGCATGGGCTCGGCGATCGACGACGCGATGGACCGCTGCGGGTCGAGCGACGAGTACGGGTCCTGGAACACCGGCTGCATACGCGAGCGGAGCTTGAACAGGTCCTTGCGGGACACACCGGTCATCGCGGTGCCGTTCACGGTGATCTCACCGCTGGTCGGCTCCTCGAGGCCCAGGATCATCTTCGCCGCCGTCGACTTGCCCGAACCTGACTCGCCCACGAGCGCAAGCGTCGTGCCCTTGGGGATGTCGAAGGAGATCGTGTCGACAGCGCGGAACGGCTCCGAACGGAAGCCCTTCTTACGGATCGAGAAGTCCTTCGTCAGGTTCTTCACCGAGACGACCGGGGCCGCGTCGGCATCCACCGACTCCGCACGACGCTCCGCCATCTGCGCCATGTCGAAGGTCGCCGCATCGGCGCCCTCCTCACGCGCGGACGTCGACTCGAGACGACGCGACGCGAGCGACGGGGCCGCCGCGATGAGGCGCTGCGTGTACGGGTGCTGCGGGTTGGTCAGCAGGTCCTTGCTGGGGCCCGCCTCGACGATACGGCCCTGGTTCATCACGATGACCTTGCTGGCGCGCTCGGCGGCCAGGCCCAGGTCGTGGGTGATGAGCAGGACGGCGGTGCCGTTGTCCTTGGTGAGCGACTCGATGTGATCGAGGATCACCTTCTGGACGGTGACGTCGAGCGCCGAGGTGGGCTCGTCCGCGATGAGCAGCTTGGGGTCCGCACCGAGGCCGATGCCGATCAGCACGCGCTGACGCATACCGCCGGAGAACTGGTGCGGGAACTGGCTCAGGCGACGCTCCGCGTCCTGCAGGCCGGCCTGCTGAAGAACCTCGATGGCGCGAGCCTCGATCTCCTTCTTGCCGCTGGCCACGCCGTTGGCGCGGATAGCCTCGCGGACCTGGAAGCCGACCGACCACACCGGGTTGAGGTTCGACATCGGGTCCTGGGGCACGTAGCCGATGACGCCGCCACGGATGGCCGCCATCTTCTTCTCGTCGTGGTCGACGATGTTGGTGCCCTCGACGAGGACCTCGCCGCCGGAGATGCCGCCGTTGCCGGGCAGCAGCTTCATGAGCGCGGTCGCGGTCGTGGACTTGCCGGAGCCGGACTCGCCGACGATCGCCACGGTCTCGCCGGGGAAGATGTCGAACGAGACGCCGCGGACGGCGTTAACGGGGCCGTTCTGGGTCCGGAACGTGACCTCCAGGTCACGCACCGACACGAGCGGCTGGTTCGGGTCGGCCACGGGCACGGTGCCGTGCGAGTCGGTCACGGGGATGGTCTCCGTCATCGTCGGGCCCTCGCCTTCGGGTCGAGGGCGTCACGGATGAGCTCGCCGAGGAAGGTGAAGGCGAGCACCGTCAGGGTCAGTGCCAGGGAGGGCCAGAACAGGGCCGAGGGGTTGGTCCTCAGCGTCTGCTGGGCCTGGGCGATCTCGTTACCCCACGACATGTAGCCGTTGAGGCCGATACCGAGCAGCGACAGCGTCGCCTCCGCGGTGATGGCCGCACCGAGCGACAGCGTCAGGGTCACGATGACGGGGCCCATCGAGTTGGGCAGCACGTGCTTGAGGAGCGTCGAGCCGCGCGAGCGGCCGATCGCCTCGGACGCCATGACGTACTCGAGGTTCTTGTTTCTCAAGACCTCGGCACGCACGATGCGGGCGAGAGATGCCCACGCGAAGCCACCGATGGCGAACGAGATCACCAGCGGGTTGCGGTACTCCGACATGACGGACATGACGACCACGGCCGCGAGGAAGTAAGGAATCGAGAAGAAGATGTCACCCACGCGGGACAGGAACGAGTCCACCCAGCCGCCGTAGAAGCCGGCGATGGCACCCATCGGGATACCGATGGCGCCGGTGATGGCGACGACCAGGAGGCCGACGGTCAGCGACGTGGAGGCGCCGTAGATGATGCGCGAGTAGACGTCGCAACCCTGGCGAGTAAAGCCGAGGGGGTGGCCGTCGACGGGCGCGCCGTTGCTGTCGGCAAGGAGGCACGCGCCGGGGGCGTTGGGGTCGAGCGGCGTGAACCACGACGGGAACAGCGCCACGACGGTGACGAGCAGCGCCAGCACCAGGGCAACGTAGAACAGCGGACGCTTGCGCAGGTCGCGCCAGGCGTCGAGCCACATGTTGGACTTGCGGGCCGACAGCTTGACCTGGTCGACCGCGCCCGGCTGGGTCTCGTCGACCGGGGCGACGTAGTGATCGGGGTGGCGGTCAGACATAGCGGATCCTCGGGTCGAGCACGGCGTACAGAAGGTCGACGAGGATGTTCACGATGATGTACATCACCGTGAGGATCGTCACGAACGACACGATGGTCGAGACCTCGCTCAGACCAATCGCGTCGTAGAGCACCTTGCCGATACCGGGGATGTTGAAAATGCCCTCAGTCACGGTCGTACCGGCGATCAGCGCGCCGAAGCTCGCCGCCGTGTTGGTGATGACCGGGATCAGCGAGTTACGCGCCACGTGCACGGGAATCACGCGCTTCGACGTGAGGCCCTTGGCGTAGGCGGTGCGGACGTAGTCGCCCTCGCGCGCCTCAATCACCGAGCCGCGCATCAGGCGCATACCCACCACGTAAATGGTGAGCGCGATCGTGATGCCGGGGAGCATCAGCGCGCCCCAGGTCACGTTCGCACCCACGGTCACGGGCGCCCAGCCGAGCTTGATGCCGATGAAGTACTGGGCGACGAACAGCGCGACGAACGGGGGGATGGAGTTCAGCACCAGCGCGAGCAGCAGCGACGCGTGGTCGGCGAACTTGCCCTTGCGCAGGCCCGACAGGAGACCGAAGCCCACCGACAGGATGAACTCGGCGACCACCGCGATCGTGACGAGCATCAGCGTCGTCGGGAATGCTCGGGCGAAGATCTCGTTCACGGACTGACCCGAGAACGTGACGCCAAGATCACCGGTGAAGAAGTCCTTGATGTACAGGAAGTACTGCACGATGAAGGGCTGGTCGAGGTTGTACTGCTCCCGGACCGCCTCCAGCACTGCCGGGTTGGGCGTGCGGTCGCCGAAGAGGGCGAGCACGGGGTCTCCCGGCATGGAGAAGACCATGAAGTAGATCAGGAACGTCGTTCCGAAGAACACGGGGATGGCCTGGAGCAGGCGCTTGAGCACATAAAGCGTCATCTGCGCACTCCTCGGGCTCGAGTCAGTGAATGCATAGGGTGCCGATTCTAGTGTGAACACGCACACGGGTAGCGCATGCTGTCAGCGAGAGTACCCGTAGGCGCGGGCGCGACGCGATCTCGTCGCCGTCGCAGCGTCCCTGCGGGTCGGCCGGCGCCGGGGTGCGGCGGCCTGGGTGCCCTGGTCCGGGCGGGAGTGGCCGATGCGGGTGGTGACCGTCGCATCGGCCGGTGTCCTGACGGACACACGAACGGGCCCGCCGCGCCTAGGGGCGAGGCGGGCCCGTCCGGATGTGGATCGCTAGGGCTTACTCAGCCTTGGTGATCTCGTAGAACAGCGGGACCGAGTGCCAGTCGAACACGACGTTCGAGACGGACTCGGAGTAACCACCGGTCACGTTGGAGTACCAGAGCGGGATGGCGGGCAGGTCCTGGAACAGAACCTCCTGGGCCTCCTGGAACGCCTCGGTCGCGGCGGCGGTGTCGGTGGCCGACTTGCCCTCGTCGATCAGCGAGTCGAACGCCTCGGACGAGTAGTCACCGTCGTTCGAGCCGGCGCCGGTGTAGTACAGCGGGCCGAGGAAGTTCTCGAGCGAGGGGTAGTCCGCCTGCCATCCGGTACGGAACGACGCCGTGATGTTGCGGTCGGTGATGTCCGTGCGGAACTCGGCGAAGGTCGCGTAGGGCAGGCCCGCCGCGTCGATGCCGAGGGTGTTCTTGATCGAGTTGACGACAGCGTCGACCCAGGCCTGGTGGCCACCGTCGGCGTTGTAGGCGAGCTCGAAGGTGCCGGTCCAGGGCTCGATCGCGTCGGCCTCGGCCCACAGCTCAGCGGCGGCCTCGGGGTCGTACGCGAGGACCTCGGAGCCCTCGAGGGAGTCCGACCAGCCGTCGATGACGGGCGAGGTGAAGTCCGACGCGGGGGTGCGGGTGCCCTCGAAGAGGACGTCCGTGATCTCGTCACGGTTGATCGCCATCGACAGGGCCTGGCGGCGCAGGAGGCCGGCCTCGCCCTCGAAGCGGGTGTCGCTCGCGGGGATGGTGAACGACTGGAAGATGGCGGCGGGCTGGTTCACAGCGCGGTCGCCAAGGTCGGCCTCGAAGGTGGCGAAGGCCGAGTCCGGGATGCCGTCGATGACGTCGACGTTGCCGGCGAGGAGGTCGGCGTAAGCCGCGTCCTGGGTCGAGTAGAACGTGATCAGCAGGCCACCGTTCTGAGCGGTGCGCTCACCGGCGTAGGTGTCGTTGACGCCCAGCTCGATCTGGACATCGTGCTGCCAGTCGTCGGCCGACGCGAGGGTGTAGATGCCGTTACCGACGGGAGCCTTACCGAAGGCCTCGGGGTCCTCGAAGAACGAGTCGGGAAGCGGGTAGAAGGCGGAGTAGCCCAGCGCGAGGGGGAACTCGGCGTTCGGGGCGGCGAGCGTGACCGAGAAGGTCAGGTCGTCGATGACCTCGAGGCCCGACATCGCGGGGTTCGAGGCGCCCTCGTCGGTGTTGTAACCGTCGAAGCCCTCGATGGGCTCGAAGAAGTACGAGTTGAGGGCGGTCGCGGCGTTGGCCGGGTCCGCGCCCCAGTTCCAGGCGTCAACGAAGTTGTGCGCCTGCACGGGGGTGCCGTCGGTGAACGTCCAGCCATCCTTCAGCGTGATGGTGAACGTCTGCGAGTCCTCGGTCTCGATGGACTCGGCGACCTCGTTGTGCGCGGCGCCGTCGCCGTCGTAGTACACGAGACCCGCGAAGAGCGCGTCGATGATCTTGCCGCCACCGGTCTCGTTGGTCGCAACCGGGATGAGCGGGTTGGCGGGCTCGGAGCCGTTGGTGGTGATGACCGCGGTCGACGTGGCCTCGGTGGCGCCTTCGGTGGCGCTGCTCGAGGTCTCTGCCGGGTCCTCCGACGAGCATCCGGCGAGGACGAGCGACGCGCTCAGCGCAGCCGCCACGCCACCCAGGATGGCCTTGTTCTTCTTCACTATTCCTCCTTGCGCCCCGTGCGGATGCGCGGGACTGGGCATGGGACGCTCCGGGTCTCGAAGCGACACACAGGTTTCCCACGGACGTGCCCGCAGGGTGCAGACAGAATAGGCAGGCGTTTTTTGCCGATGTGTTTCCTGCGGCCATCCTGTGCGTGTTTTGTTCCCGAATCGTGACGTTTCGGGGCCCAAATGTGACGGATCTCACAGACTCGCCGTCTCGCGATGCGAGACGGCTTTCGATGTCAGAGGTCCGTGACAGGCTCGTAGGCATGATCGAGATCCTTCTTGTCGCCGCCTCGCTGGTCGCCGGCGCCGCCTGCGGCTACCTGCTGGCCGCGCGTCGCTCCGCCGCCGCCGTACGCGAGGCCGCGCTCGCGTCCGCGCGGGCCGATTCCGCGACGTCGGCACTGGTCGTACAGCAGGACGCGTGCGCGTCTCATATGTTGGACATCACGGATTTGCGCGAACGGCTTTCTCGTGCCCAGTCCGACGCTGCCGGCGCCACCGCCCGGCTCGAATCCGTCCGGGATCAGTGGGCGCTCGACACGCGTGCTGCCTCGCAGCGCGAGGAGCAGCTGGTCGCCCAACACGAGCAGCGCCTGCGCGAGGTCGCCGCCGATCACGAGCGCTACGTCGCGCAGGTCAGGGGCGATCACGAGTCCCTCAGGCGAGAGTTTGAGGCACTGTCCGCCAAGGCGCTGCGGGGCTCGCAGGAGGCCCTCGTTCAGCTCGCGCAGGAGCGCCTGGGCAAGGAAAGGGTGGCGGCCGACGCCGAACTCGCCAAGCGCGAGGAGGCTGTGCGTCAGCTCGTGGAGCCCGTCGCCAAGGCCCTCGCCGAGGTGCAGCGCCAGACCACCGAGGCGGACCGCACCCGCGCCGCCGGCCAGGCGCAGCTCACCGAGCAGGTGCGCCAGATGCTGGAGGCTTCTGCCCAGCTCGACAAGCGCACGGGCGACTTCATCAACACGCTGCGCCGCTCCGACGTGCGCGGCAACTGGGGCGAGGTGCAGCTGCGCCGCGTCGTGGAACTTGCCGGGATGCTCCCGCACGTGGACTTCACAGAGCAGGAGGTGGTGAGGGACGCCGACGGGAACGTCTTGCGACCGGATATGACGGTCCACCTCGCCGGCGGGCGCACCATCGTCGTCGACTCGAAGGTGGCACTGTCCGCGCTGCTCGAGGCGTTCGAGGCGGACGACGAAGCCGTGCGTGCCTCGCGACTGGCCGCCCACGCGCGCCACGTCAAGAAGCACGTCGACGACCTCGCAGGCAAGCGCTACTGGGACCAGTTCGACGCCGCGCCGGAGTTCGTCGTCATGTTTGTGCCCTCCGAGGCGTTTTATCAGGCGGCGCTCGAGCAGGACCCCGACCTGCAGGAGTACGCCTACGGCAAGCGCGTCTTCATCGCCTCCCCCACCACGCTGGTCGCGATGCTGCGCACCGTCGCTCACGCGTGGCGCGAGGACGCTCTCGCGAAGAACGCCCAGCAGGTGCTCCTCGCAGGTAAGGACCTCCACGACCGCCTCGCCACCATGGGCGAGCACCTCTCGAAGGTGGGCCGCTCGCTCGAGGGAGCCACCAAGGCGTACAACGCGACGGTCGCGTCACTCGAGTCTCGCGTGCTGGTGAGCGCGCGCCGGTTTGGGCAGATGCAACAGATCGAGGCGGAGCTCGAGTCTCCGCCGCAGGTCGCCTCCGAGCCGCGCACCCTCGCGGCCCCGGAACTCACCGACTGACCGCGAACGGCAGGCTCCCGCGCCGAAACCGTGCATCCTGCGCCATGGTGGTCAGCGAAGGCGCCCTTCTGCACGTTGGCGCGCCGCAGTGGTCAGTGAGGGTGCAGAGCCCACGCGTCATGGAACGTTGGCCACGTGACACGTGACACGTGACACGTACCAGCGGACACCACCCTGGGCGTCCACTTCGCGTCACCCAGATGCGTCGAGACACCCTGAGTGACCACGAGCGCGCCTGGCAGCGGTCGGCGATGTGCCCGCTCACCGGCGCGGGGTCAGGAGGCGGCGGCCTTCGCCTTCATGTCGGCGCGGATCTCACGCGGCAGCGAGAACATCAGGTCCTCGGTCGCGGTCGTGACCTCCTCGACCGAGGCGAAGCCCAGGCCGGCGAGGCGGTCCAGCAGGTCGCGCACCAGAATCTCCGGTACCGACGCACCCGAGGACACGCCCACGGTGCGCACGCCCTCAAGCCACGACTCGTCGAGCTCCGCCGCACGGTCAATCCGGTAGGACGCGGTGGCACCGGCCTGCAGCGCCACCTCGACGAGCCTCACCGAGTTCGACGAGTTGGCCGACCCCACGATGATCACGAGGTCGCACTCGGGGGCGAGCTTCTTCACCGCGACCTGGCGGTTCTGCGTCGCGTAGCAAATGTCGTCGCTCGGCGGGTTCTGGAGGTTGGGGAAGCGCTCGCGCAGGCGGCGCACCGTCTCCATCGTCTCGTCGACGGACAGGGTGGTCTGGGACAGCCACACCACGTTGTCGGGGTCCGGCACCTCGATCGTGTCCGCCTCCTCGGGCGAGTTCACGATGATGGTGTGCTCCGGAGCCTCACCCGCGGTGCCCTCCACCTCCTCGTGACCCTCGTGGCCGATGAGGAGGATGGTCTGCTCCGACTTCGCGAAGCGCACGGCCTCCTTGTGCACCTTCGTCACGAGGGGGCACGTCGCGTCGATCGTGAGGAGGTTGCGCTCGGCGGCACCCTCGCGCACCGCGGGAGACACCCCGTGCGCCGAGAACACGACGCGCGCACCCTCGGGCACCTCGTCGGTCTCGTTTACGAAGATCGCGCCGCGGTCGGTCAGGGTCTCGACCACATACTTGTTGTGGACGATCTCCTTGCGGACATAGATGGGGGCGCCGTGCAGTTCGAGCGCCTTCTCGACGGCAATCACCGCGCGGTCGACTCCGGCGCAGTAGCCGCGGGGCGCGGCGAGCAGCACGCGCGTGGCGGTGGTGTCAGGCATATGGTCCATCCTACGTGGCAGGCTGAGGGGCGTGACCGACGCCCCCTTCGATAACGACCGAGGCTCCGTGACGCTCCCGGCGACGGCAGCCGAGACGTCCCCTGACCGGCCCTGGCCCGTGCGCCACCTCTCTCCCAAGATCCGGGACTTCGTGGCGCGCCTGCCCGAGGTGTGGGTCGAGGGTCAGGTCCTCAACGTCAAGCGCTGGAAGCACATGGTGTTCCTCACCCTGCGCGACACCGACGAGCAGATGTCGCTCAAGGTCACTGTCCCCGCGAGCGAGGTCGACGCCCTGGGCGGCACCCTCGCCGACGGCTCACGGGTGGTCATCCACGCCAAGCCCAGCTGGTGGATGAAGAACGGCGACCTGCAGATGGTCGGCGACGCGATGCGCGCGGTGGGGCTCGGCGACCTGTTGGCACGGCTCGAGGCACTCAAGGACGCCCTCGCGAGGGAGGGCCTGTTCGATGCCGACCGCAAGCGCGACCTGCCCCTGGTCCCCCGCGTCGTGGGACTCGTCTGCGCCAATCAGGGCGACGCGGAGCATGACGTGGTCGAGAATGCCCAGCGACGCTGGCCCACCGTGCGGTTCGAGATCCGCCGCGTCACGGTCCAGGGCGCGCGCTGCGTTCCCGAGACGACCGCGGCCATCCGCGAGCTGGACGCCCACCCCGACGTGGATGTCATCGTCGTCGCCCGCGGCGGCGGCTCCTTCGAGGACCTGCTGCCGTTCTCCGACGAGGAGCTCGTGCGGGTCGCGGCGGCCGCCGTCACCCCTCTCGTGAGCGCCATCGGGCACGAGAAGGACTCCCCCATCCTCGACCTCGTCGCCGACTACCGCGCCTCCACGCCCACGGACGCCGGCAAACGCATCGTCCCCGACGCGGCGATCGAGCGCGAGACCATCGCCACGCTCAGGGCCGACGCGGCCCGCGCCACCACTGCCCTCGTCGACCGCGAGCGCGCCGGCCTGGCGCAGTTCCGCTCCCGTCCCGTGCTCGCCCACCCGCAGCGCATGCTCGACCCCTTCGTAGACCAGTTGGGCCGCGCGCACGACGCCGCGGGACGCGGCCTCGTCGCGATCCTCACGGCGGCCGATGCCGCGGCGCGGGAACTCGCTGCCCGCCTCACGGGACTGTCGCCCCAGGGCACGCTCGACCGCGGCTACGCGGTAGCGCGCACCGCCGACGGCGCCGTGGTGCGCGACGCCTCGACGCTGACGCCGGGCCAGGCGCTCCACCTGCGCTTCGCCGCGGGCACGGCCGATGCCGAGGTCACCTCGGCGTCGGCCTGATCCTCATCGGCGTGTCAGCGGGCGATCCCGACGCGGCCGAGCAGGCCGGCGGCACCACCCTTGCCGGCGAGTCGCTCGCGGGCGGCGCCGGCGTACTCCTTGTGAAACTGGCGGCCCAACTTGGCCACGAGCGAGTCGGGCACCTGCGGGTTGCCGATCAGCGCGAGCACCACCTCGACCACCTTGTCGCCGGCGAGGTCCTGGTAGACCTGCTCGGGCATGTCCACGCGGACGTTCCTCGCGACGCCGGCGCGCACCGTGGGCGACTCGTCACGCGCGAGCTTGAGCAGGGTCGTCAGCGGGGTCGTGGGACGCTCCGCGACGGCGGCCCGCACCATGGCCTCCTCGGATCGGGAGTAGGTCACGAGGTCGCGGTCGGACAGGTCGGCGTCGAGGTCCTTCAGGCTTGCCAGGGCGGTCTGGCGTGAGTAATTCTCGCTAAACATGGCAGTCACTCCGTTGTGATGTCGGGGGCACGTGCACCCCATGAGAGGGACGACGCCCGGGACTATGACGCGGTATTTTGACCGACATGGCTGGAAATGACGCAGATATCGCATCCCTGAGCTACGAGGAGTCTCGCGACGAGCTCGTCGCGATCGTCGCGAAGCTCGAGGCGGGGGCCGCCACCCTCGAGGAGTCGCTCGGGCTGTGGGAGCGCGGCGAGGCCCTTGCCGCCCGCTGCCAGGAGCTGCTGGACGGCGCACGCGACCGCATCACCGCGAGCCGCGGCGACGACGAGGACGACGCGGCGGACGCCGGCGTGATCGGCATCATCCCCGCCGACGAGGACGGCGACTCGTGAGCGAGCAGCGCCACGCCCTCGCCATCGGCGAGGCACTCGTCGACGCCGTGCGCCGCGCCGATGGCTCCCTCACCGAGCATCCCGGTGGCTCTCCGGCGAACGTGGCCCTGGGGCTCGCCCGCCTGGGTCGCGACGCCGAGCTGCTCACGTGGCTGGGGGCGGACTCCCACGGGGACGCCGTGCGCGCGCACCTGGAGGAAGCGGGGGTGTCTCTCGCGCGCGGCTCCGACGCCGCCCCCGCGACCTCGGTGGCCACCGCCACCCTCGACGCGTCCGGCGCCGCCACGTACGACTTCGACCTCACCTGGGACGTCGCTGCCTCCGCGGCGCCGCGGCCGGGCGCCGTCGTGGCGCACACCGGCTCCATCGCGGCGGTCCTCGAGCCGGGGGCCGATGCTGTCCTCGCCCTCATCCGGGACGCCAGGTCTCACGCCACGGTCACCTACGACCCCAACGCCCGGCCCTCCCTCATGGGCGACCCTGCGACGGCACTCGCGCGCATCGACGCGGTGATCGCGGCATCGGACGTCGTCAAGGTCTCCGACGAGGACCTCGCCTGGCTCGCCCAGGCGACCGACGGCGACGCCGAGGCGCTCGCGCGGCGCTGGGCCGAGGCGGGACCGGCGTTCGTGGTCGTCACCCGCGGCGGCGAGGGCGCGACGGCCCTCACCCCCGACGGCCGCGAGGTCGCGATCGCGGCACCGGCCGTGACCGTGGTGGACACCGTCGGCGCCGGCGACTCGTTCATGTCCGGCCTCATCGACGGCCTGTGGTCGGCGGGGCTGCTCGGAGCCGAGCGCCGCGACGCGCTCTACGCGATCGACGACGCCACGCTGAGCGGCATCCTCACGCGGTGCGCTCGCATCGGCGCCATCACCGTCTCCCGCGCGGGAGCCAACCCGCCCACGGCGGCGGAACTCGACGCCCTCCCCTAACCCCGTCGAATGGATCCACTTGGTTCTTTTACGGCCTTAGACGCACCAATGGGATCCATCTGACGGGTAGGGAGCGGGGTCGGCGTCCTGACACAATGAGCGCCATGAGCAACGACGCACAGACCGACTACCGCATCGAGCACGACACCATGGGTGAGGTCCGCGTCCCCGCGGACGCCCTCTACCGCGCGCAGACCCAGCGCGCCGTGGAGAACTTCCCCATCTCCGGCATTCGCCTGGAGCGCCGCCACATCGAGGCGCTCGCCCGCGTGAAGAAGGCCGCGGCCCGCGCGAACGCCGAACTCGGCGTGCTGGACCAGGACGTGGCCGATGCGATCGTGGCGGCCGCGGACGACGTCGCCTCGGGAGCCCACGACGCTCACTTCCCCGTGGACGTGTTCCAGACCGGCTCGGGCACCAGCTCCAACATGAACACCAACGAGGTCATCGCGACGCTCGCCACCCGCACGCTGGGCCGCGACGTCCACCCCAACGACCACGTCAACTGCTCGCAGTCCTCGAACGACGTGTTCCCCACCTCTGTCCACGTCGCCGCCACGAGCCAGCTCGTCAACGACCTCCTTCCCCAACTCGACCGCCTGGCGCAGTCGCTCGAGGCCAAGGCCTCCGAGTTCGCCGAGGTCTACAAGTCGGGCCGCACCCACCTCATGGACGCGACCCCCGTCACCCTCGGCCAGGAGTTCGGCGGCTATGCGGCCGCGATCCGCTACGGCATCGAGCGCCTGAACGCCGCCCTGCCGCGCGTCGCCGAGGTGCCCCTGGGCGGCACCGCCGTCGGCACCGGCATCAACACGCCCGATGGCTTCCCGCAGCGGGTCATCGCTCTGCTCGCCGAGGACACCGGCCTTCCCATTACCGAGGCGCGCGACCACTTCGAGGCGCAGTCCGCGCGCGACGCGCTCGTCGAGGTCTCCGGCGCGCTCAAGACCATCGCGGTGTCCCTCACGAAGATCTGCAACGACCTGCGCTGGATGGGCTCGGGCCCCAACACTGGCCTGGGCGAGATCGCCCTTCCCGACCTGCAGCCCGGATCCTCGATCATGCCCGGCAAGGTCAACCCCGTCATCCCCGAGGCCACCCTCATGGTGTGCGCGCGCGTCATCGGCAACGACGCGACCGTCGCCGTCGCGGGAGCCTCGGGCTCGTTCGAGCTCAACGTCCAGATCCCCGTGATGGCCCTGGGCGTGCTCGAGTCGATGCGACTGCTGGGCAATGCCTCGCAGGTGCTCGCCGAGCGCACCATCGACGGCATCACCGCGAACGTCGAGCGCGCCCGCCGCCTCGCCGAGGCCTCGCCGTCCATCGTCACCCCGCTCAACCGCGTCATCGGCTACGAGAACGCGGCGAAGATCGCGAAGCACTCCGTCAAGGCCGGACTCACGGTCCGCGAGGCGACCCTCGACCTGGGCTTCGTGGAGCGCGGCGAGATCACCGAGGAGCAGCTCGACGCGCTGCTCGACGTCACCACCATGGTGGGCAAGCGCTAAATCCTTCACGGCCGATGCGGTGGCCGGGCCTCGTACGGGCCCCGGCCGCTGCATCGGCCGTCCGCATTTCTCCCGTCGTGAAACGGGGGTGACGGCGCCGCGGCTCTCGCCTAGGGTGGTGGCACGGCCGCGACCCGTCCCAGCGCCAGGCCCGACGCGTCGCCGCGTCCGACCCTTTCCCCACGACGCACGGAACAGGGTGCGGCCGCGCGTGGTTGCACCCTCACGGAGGTGCACCCATGACCGCGACCCGAGTCCTCATCCTTGGCGGAGGCTACGTGGGCCTATACACGGCCCTCACGCTGCGTAAGAAGGCCGGCAACCACGTCGACATCACCATCGTCGACCGCCGCCCCTACATGACCTATCAGCCGTTCCTGCCCGAGGCGGCCGCCGGCTCCATCGAGCCGCGCCACGTGGTGGTGCCGCTGCGCCGTGAGCTCAAGGGCGTGCGCATCGTGCAGGGAAAGGTCACCGAGATCTCGCACGCCGAGCGCCGCGCACGCGTCGAGACCGACTTCGGCGACACCCAGGACCTCGAGTACGACGAGGTCGTGATCGCCCTCGGCGCCATCCCCCGCACGCTCCCGATCCCCGGGCTCAAGGAGATCGGCGTGGGCTTCAAGTGGGTCGAGGAGGCCATCGGGCTGCGCAACACCATCCTCGGGCGCATCGCGCGCGCCGCGTCCACGAGCGACCCGCACCTGCGCCGCCGCCTCCTCACCTTCGTGTTCGTCGGCGGTGGCTTCGCCGGCATCGAGGCGTTCGCGGAGACAGAGGACATGGCCCGCGCGGCCCTGCGCCACTACCCCGAGCTCCAGCCGGCGGACCTCAGGTTCGTGATGGTCGAGGCCGCCACCCGCATCCTTCCCGAGATGGGCGAGGAGATGGGCGGGTACACGCTCGAGGTGCTGCGCAAGCGGGGCATGGAGATCTACCTCGCCACCCGCCTCGAGTCGTGCGAGGAGGGCCGCATCAAGCTCTCCGACGGCCAGGAGTTCGACGCCGACACCGTCGTGTGGACAGCGGGAGTGAAGCCCAACCCTGTCATCGGGGAGTCGGACCTTCCCACCGGACCTCGCGGGCACGTCAACACCCTGCCCACGCTGCAGGTGGCGACCGAGGACGGCGAGGTGCTCGACGGCGTCTGGGCCGCAGGCGACAACGCGCAGATCCCCGACCTCGCCAAGGGCGAGGGCGCCTGGTGTGCCCCGTCGGCGCAGCACGCGGTGCGTCAGGCGCGGCTGCTGGGCGCCAACATGGCGGCCAAGCTGGGCGGGCGTCCCGTGAAGGAGTACAAGCACGCTCACCTGGGCACGGTGGCCTCGTTGGGCCTCAATAAGGGTGTCGCGCAGATCATGGGTGTGAAGCTGCGCGGCTGGCCCGCGTGGTTCATGCACCGGACGTATCACATGGCCCAGATCCCGTCCTTTAACCGTAAGGCGCGGGTGGTGGTCGACTGGACCACGGCGCTGTTCTTCCGTCGCGACCTCGTGTCGATGGGCCGCCTCCACGAGCCGCGTCGCGCCTTCAAGGAGGCCGCGGACAGCTGACGCCGTCCACCCTGGTGAGCCTCGGTCACGACTGATGGCGGGTCGTGACCGAGGCTCGCTCGAGGGGACGGTGCCGGCGGCCGATGCCGGTACCCCGGGCGCTGAGGCCGCGGGACCTGGCGCTTACGCCGCGGCGGCCGCCGAGGCGAGCAGGTGCTCCGTGACGCAGGCGGCGTAGGCCTCGGTGGCGAGCTCGTCGAGCGCCTCGGGCGTCAGCGTTGTCGACGCGAGGCGGACCACGGAGACGCCGAGCACGGAGTCGAAGCGCACCTGCGCCTCCGCGCCGCGCGAGCGAGGGCCGACGGTGCGCAGCGCGACCACGGTCGGCTGCGCCCCCATCTCGGAGACGAACCAGCGCGCCTCACCCTGGGCGAGGACGGGACCCCGGTCCTCGGCGCCGTCGAAGTAAATCTGGTCCACGCACGGTTGGTGGTCGCCGTGGGCGGGCCAGTTCGCCACCACGTGGCGGAAAGCGTGCGTGCACATCGAGGCCTCGGGGAAGTCGCCCACGATGACCGTGGTGCCGCCGTCCGTGTCGAGCGAGACCGTGAGCTGCGGAACCGCCGCGGCGAGGGCCGAGACCTGGACGAGGGTCGACACCGGGATGGTCATGCGGTTCTCCTTGTCGCTGGCGGGGCCCCGCGTGCGAGGCAATGCGGCTACGCTAGCCGCGCCACGCCAATTATGCAATGCTCATGTTTCGTAAACGTGAACGCCCCCGTCAAATGGATCCACTTGGTGCGCCTAAGGCCGTCAAAGAACCAGAATCCACCGCACCGGGGCATCGGCCGCCCCCCAAGGAGCATTGATGAAGCCGTCCTGGCATCGCCCGGTCAACCGCCTGTATCGCATCCGCAACCACCCGGCGACGGTCAGCCGCGTCGAGGACCTCACACCCCGGTACCGCCGGGTGTGGTTCCACGCGCCCGGCGCTGTCGCCGATCTTGAGGTGTTCCCCACCCTGTGGTTCCGGCTCTGGGCCAGGCACCTCACCGACGACGTCCTCGTGCAGCGCGGCTACACCTTCGTCGACCTCGACATCGCTGCGGGAACGTTTGCCGCCGACTTTGTCCTCCACGAGCCGCACGGTGCCGCGAGCGCCTGGGCGGCCGCGGTCACTCCGGGTACCGAGGTTGAGATCGCGCTCACTCCCGCACGTCCCAAGGTCCCCGAAGACACCGAACGGCTGGTGCTCGCTGGCGACATCACCGCGCTCCCGGCCATCAACTCGTGGGTGGAGCAGGCGCCCGAGGGGATGCCCATCGAAATCTTCGTGGCCGACGACGGCGATGACCACGCGGGCCTGCCTGTGTCGGCCCGCGCGGGAGTCACCGTGACGTGGACCGCGGCCGACGAGGGCGGGCACGCGCTCGCCGCCACCGTCGCCGATGGCGGTGCCAGGCCGGGCGCCGTCTACGCCTGGGGCGCGGGCGAGAAGGAGCTCGTGAAGGCACTGCGCGGCGCGTTCACCGACGGGCTCGGGCTGAGCAAGAAGGAGCAATTCAGCCAGTTCTACTGGTTCAGGGGCCGCACCTCGGACTGAAGCCGCCACGGCATCGGAGCGGTGGATTGTGGTTCTTCTACGGCCTTAGGCGCACCAAGTGGATCCATTTGACGGCTAGGCGCGGCTAGGCGGGGAGGGTCGACAGCGCGTCGAGGAGGCCCGTCCTCCACCAGGCGTAGTCGTGTCCGCCTGCATACGCACGGGGGTGCAGGACAGCGCCCGATGCCGCGAAGGCCGCGCGCATGGCCGGCACGGCGAGCGCGAGGTGCTCCTCCTCGGTCCCCCAGGTGAGCACCGCCTCGACCGTCGGGTCCACGCCGACCTCGGCAAGGCGCACCACGTCGCCCGGCTCGATGTCGTCGCGCCGCCGCTCGCGCCCGGCCTTGAAGTGGAGGCTGGGCGACTGGGCGATCGCACGCCGAGCAAGGTCGGGACGGGTGACCACGACGCCGAGGGCCGCGAGGCCCCCGAAGCTCTCCCCCGCCACGATGGTGCGCTCGGGACCTGGGGCGCCGATGCCGCCCGCGCGCAGGGCCGTGTGAACGGCGGGGAGCACGCCGTCCTCGAGCAGGGCCGAGACGCGGTCCGGGTGCGGGAGTACCTCGGAGCGCTCGCGCAGCGTGCGGGAGTCGACCATCGCCACTGCCGTCCGCCGGTCCCCCGCCGCGTCGAGCGCGTCAGCGAGCGCAAGGTGGCGGTGCCAGGTCGCGCCGTCGAACAGCACCAGCAGACGCGTGGCCTCGGCCGGCACCCGCAGCCATACCCGGCGCGGCCCTCCCAGCACCGGGTCCTCGATGGTCAGCTCGTCGACCCGCGCCCGCGCCAGGGGCGGCTCCGCACGGTCCCACGCGCCGTGCACGCGCGCGGCCGGCCCCACGAGCACCGACGAGTCGTGACCCAGCGGGTTGACCAGCACGCGCGGGTTGCGCGGGTCGGGCCGTCCCCGCTCGTGCACGCTCAGCCACCCGTCGCGCGTGCCGCCCACGTCGAGCGCAAAGGGCTCTCCCGCGGCGATCCTGTAGCTCGCCACCAGGTCCTCGGGCAGCCACCACGTGAGATGCCACACGTCGGTGCCGTCGACGCGCGCGAGCAGCGCGGGGGCGACGGCCTCGCGGATGCGGTCCGTCAGAGAGTTGACGTGCAGCAGCACCTGGGCGGCCTGCGGCTCCTCGGCGACGAACGTGGTCGCCACGCACGCGACGCCGTCGATCACCCGCCGCTCGCCGCGCCAGGGCGTGGGGCCCGCGGCATCGAGGAGGGCCGATGCCGCGGCGGCGCGCTCCCCGCGCGGCAGGTCGGCGAGCGCCGCCAGGCGAGGCTCGACGACGCCGCGGGGCGCGCCGTCGGCGCCGAGCGGCGTCGCCGCGGGACCCCACAGGCCGGGGGTGACGGCGGCATCGGACCCGGCCACGGCATCGGCCACGCTCACGGCCTCCCCACCAGGCCCAGCGGCATCACGAAGGGCGAGCCGGACTCCGGCTCGACGAGGATCCTGGCGCGCACGCCGAACACCTCGGCGACAAGATCGACCGTGATGACCTCGTCCGGCACACCCTCCGCGACCACCTCGCCGTCCTTCATCGCGATGATGTGAGTGCCGTACCTGGCCGCCTGGTTGAGGTCGTGGAGGACGGCGACGATGGTGCGCCCGCCCTCGGCGTGCAGGGACTCGCACAGGTCGAGCACCTCGATCTGGTGGGCGATGTCGAGGAAGGTGGTGGGCTCATCCAGCACGGTGATCGGCGCGTCCTGGGCGAGCACCATGGCGAGCCATGCGCGCTGACGCTGGCCGCCGGAGAGCTCGTCGACGGGCCGCAGGGCGAGCTCGTCGACGCCCGTGGCGGTCATCGCGCGCGCGATCGCCGCCTCGTCGGCCGCCGACCACTGCTGAAGGAAGCGCTGGTGGGGGAACCTTCCGCGCGCCACGAGGTCGGATACCGAGATGCCGGCGGGAGCCTGCGAGGACTGCGGAAGCAGCGCGAGGGCCCGCGCGAACTCCTTGGACCCGAACGCCTTCACGTCCCTGCCGTCGAGCGTCACGTGTCCGTCCCGCGGCGGCAGGAGACGCGCGAGCGCCTTGAGTAGCGTCGACTTCCCGCACGCGTTGGGCCCGATCACCACGGTGAACTCGTGCTCGGGGATGCCGACGGTCAGGTCCGTCGAGATCACGCGCTCGTCATAGGCGAGCTCCACGGCATCGGCCATGAGGGTCGCGGTCATATCCTGCTCCTTCCGAGCATCCAGGCCAGGTACAGGCCGCCGAGCAGCCCGGTCACGACGCCCACGGGCATCGCGTAGTCCCACGGGATGAACTGCGTGAGCGCGTCGGCGCTGGTCAGCAGCAGCGCGCCCATGAGCGCCGCCGAGCCGACGGCCGGCCCGGGGTGGCGCGTGAGTCGCTTCGCGAGGGGCGCTGCGGCGAGGGCGATGAAGGCGATGGGGCCAGTGGCGGCGACCGCCACAGCGGCCAGCACCACGGCGACGGCGACCGCCAGCAGCCGCGTGCGCTCGACGCGGATGCCCAGCTGCCGCGCCGTGTCGTCGCCCATCTCCATGTACGCCAGGCGGCGCTGGAACCACAGCGCCGCCGGCACCAGCAGCACCATCGCGAGACCGACGGTCACCACGTAGTCCCAGGTGCGCACGTCGAGGCTGCCGGCGAGCCAGCGCTGGGCCGCAATGGACGTGTCGATGTCCGCACGCGTGAGCAGCAGCCCGTTCATGGCCTTGAGGATGGCGCCGATGCCGATGCCGACGAGGATCAGCCGGTAGCCCCCGGACGCCGCCCGGCGATAGGACAGCCCGTAGACGACGACCGCCGTCACGACTCCTCCTGCCACCGCCGCCGCGCCCGTCGCGAAGGCCCCGCCGCCGAACACGACGATCTGCACCACCGCGCCGGTCGCGGCGCCCATGGTGAAGCCGATGATGTCGGGCGAGCCCAGCGGGTTGCGGGAGATGGACTGGAAGACGGCGCCGGAGATGCCCAGGCTCGCCCCCACGAGCGCGGCCGTCACGAACCTCGGCAGGCGCAGGTCCCGCACCACCTTCACCGTGATCGGCTCGCCCTGGCCGAAGACGGCGCGCGCCACATCGGGCACCGGCACGGTGATGGTGCCGGTCGACAGCGCGACGGCACCGACGGCGAGCACGAGGCAGACGACGATCGCGGCCACCACGGCGACGCGCGGCGTCCACACCCATGACAGGCGGCCGATGCGGGTGCGCCTCACCGGCGGCGCGGCGGCGGCGCTCACATCGCCGCCAAACGCCGGCGCCGGGCGAGGGCGACAAAGACGGGGCCGCCGATGATGGCAGTCATAATGCCGGTCTCGATCTCGGCGGGCGCGGCGATCACCCGGCCGATGACGTCGGCACCCAGCAGGATCACCGCGGCCAGCACCGCCGAGTACGGGATGAGCCAGCGATGGTCGGGGCCCGTGATCATGCGCGCGGCGTGCGGCGCGGCGAGGCCGATGAAGGCGAGGGGCCCGGCCGCGGCGGTCGCGCCGCCGGCGAGCAGGGTCACGGCGATCGCGGCGATGATGACGGTGGTGCGCGGGTTGGCGCCGAGGGAGCGACCCAGCTCGTTGCCCAGCGCCATGACATTGAGGCGTCCCGTGAGGCTCATCGCGAGCACGAGTCCGACCACGATCGCCGGGGTCACGGTCCACACGACGTCGAGTCCGCGCCCCTGGATGGAGCCGACGTCCCAGAACCGGAAGCGGTCGTAGGCGTCGGGAAAGTTGATGAGGAGCGCCGTGGTGAAGGAGGACAGCACCACGGTCACGGCGGCGCCCGCCAGCGTGAGTCGCACCACGGAGCCCTTGTCGCTCAGCACGCCGCCCACGCCGTAGACCACGACGGCGGCGAGCCCGGCGCCGGCGAAGGCGAACCAGAGGTAGACGTCGGCCGCGGTAGCTCCCGCGAAGGCGATGCCCGCGGCGACGGCCGCCGCCGCTCCGGCGTTCACGCCGAGGATGCCGGGCTCGGCAAGCGGGTTGCGGGTGATCGCCTGCATGAGGGCGCCGGCCGTGCCGAGCGCCGCTCCGGCGATGACGCCGAGGATGGTGCGCGGCACGCGCAGCGAGGTGACGACGAGCGCCTCGTCCGAGGTTGCATCGGCCCCCGTCAGGGCGTGCCAGACCGCGTCGGGCGCGATGGCCCTGGTGCCCCACAGCAGCGAAGCGAGCATGGCGAGCGCGAGCAGCACGACGGCGAGCCCGAGGCCCAGCGCAAGGCGCTGGGCCCGGACCCGCCGCGGCGGTGCGCCCGCGAGGAGCGCGGTGGTCATCGACTTAGGCGCCGAAGTAACCCTTGACCGTGTCGACGATCTGCAGGGCCGAGTAGTAGTCGATGCGGAACGAGGTCTCGCCCAGCGGGTAGACCTGGCCGCTCGTGACCGAGGGCAGGGAGGACAGCACCTCGGCGGACTCGAAGTCGGCCTTGGTGTCGTCGGTGCCGTTGACGAGGAACACGGAGTCCGCGGTCACGCCCGCGGAGATGTTCTCCGGGGCGACGAAGGTGAAGTCCTCGCGCGCCTCCTCGGAGATGTCGAGGGACTCGTCGGCCTCGATCACGTCGAAGCCGAGCGCGCTCAGCAGCGTGGCGTGCGCGCCGGTGAGCTTGCCCACGGCGGCCTGAGTCTCGAGGCCGTTGTAGACGACCGCCTGCGAGGTGCCCTCGGGGAGGGTGATGGACGCGGCGGCGTCGGCGACGGCGGCGTCGAAGTCCTCGACCACCGCGGTGGCGTTGTCCTCGAGTCCGGTCCACTCGCCGGCGATCTCGGCGACCTCCTGCCACGTCTTGTCCGAGTAGTCGATGACGACCGTCGGCGCGATCGCGGACAGCTCGTCGTAGTAGTCGGCAGCGGCGTCGGCGCCCGTGGTGGACGCGACGATGAGGTCAGGCTCGGCCGCGATGACGGCCTCGATGTCGAACTCGAGGTTCGGGTAGAGCACCTCGACGCCCTGCTCGGTGGCGACGTCGCTCCACTGCGCGAAGAAGCCGTTGTCGTCGGTGAGGCCGGGGCTCACGGTGGTCGCGGCGGTCGCCGTCACGGGGGCGTCGATGGCCAGCAGCGAGCCCGTGACAGTGATGGCCGTCGAGACGATGTTCTGGGGCTGCTCCTCGATGACGGTCTCACCGAGCTCGTGGGTGATGGTGCGCGGGAACGCGGCGGCCTCCGAGGGGGCCTCCTCCACGGCGGCGGCCTCGGCGCCGGCGGTGGTGGTCTCCTCGGTCTCGGTGTCGGACGAGCAGCCGGCCATGGACACCACCGCGGCGGCGGTGATGGCGACGGTGGCGGACAGGCGGCGCAGGGCCATCGGAACTCCTTTGTGGGTGCGCCTACGCGCACCCGGCGTCTGGGATGTGAGGGGGTGGCGCATCGGCGCCGTGAGAGGCGCGACCTCGCGCTCTATTTACGGAACGCTAGTATTGCGTTTTGATGAGCCATGTCGATCAACGCTCACGCGATAGCGCGGAGCGGTCAGCCCCCCGCACGCCGGACCCGGCGCTCGCGGACGATGTGGTGCCCGTGCTCTCGTGGGGCCACACCGACCACTGGCATCAGTGGGGCGAGGTGCTCGCGGTGGTCGCTGGCGACGTGGTGGCACGCTTCCAGGACGGCTCCGAAAGGCACGTCACCGAGGACTCCGCGCTATGGCTGCCGGCTGCCTGCGTGCACGCGGTGCGCATGTCCGAGGATGCGGTCCTGTTGCCCGTCATCACCGGCGACGACGGCTTCGACGCCACCCTGCCGCCCCACCCCATCGGCATCGCCATGACGGGAGCGCTCCGGCGGGCCGTGACGCGGCAGCTACGCGCCCAGCTCTTCGACTCCCCCGAGTGCTTCATCCCCGAGGTCCTGGACGAGGTCCGCGCGAGCCTCGACGGCGGCAGCAGCCCCGCCCTGCCCAGGACCGGGGCGGCGCGGAGGGTGGCCCAGGCGCTTCTCGCCGACCCCGCCTCCCACACGTCGCTGTCCGAGTGGGCGAACCTCACGTTCACGTCGGAGGCGACCCTGCGGCGCGCGTTCGTCGACGAGACGGGCATGACGTTTACCGAGTGGCTGCGGCGGGTGCGCCTGGCGCGCAGCCGCCAGCTCCTCGACCGCGGTACTCCCGTCGCGGCGGTGGCGTCAAAGGTGGGCTACGGCAGCACGTCGGCCTTCATCGCGGCGTTCCGCCGGGAGTTCGGCCACACGCCGGGGCGTCACGCCACCGCCGCCTAACCCGTCACATGGATCCACGTGGCTCGTCTAGGACCGTTCACGAGACGGAATCGACCGCAGGCACCGGGCCGATGCCGAGGTGGCCGGCGAGCGTCGCCGTCTCGTAGCGCTCGCGAAACAGCCCCTCGTCGACAAGCGCCGGCACCACCTCGTCGAGGAACAACGCGAGGGACTCCCACGACCCCGACGGCAGCGCGATGAACCCATCCATGGCACCCGCACGCGCCCGGGCGACGATCTGAGCCACCGCATCGGCCGGCGTACCGATGATGGTCCAGTGCAGGCTGGCGGCACCCTCCGGATGACGCGTGAGGGCGCGGGGCGTGATGCCCGCGTCGATGAGTGCGGCGATCGCCGACACCGGCGCCTCCTCGCGCGCCAGGCCGGCCGCGAGCGCCGCGGGGATCGGCTCATCGAGCGGCAGCGCGGCGAGGTCGATTCCCACCAGTCGGGACAGGCCCACCAGGGACTGCGGCAGGTCCGAGCCGTCAATGCTCTCCGCGTGAAGGGCGAACGCCTCGTCCCGCGTACGCGCCAGGAACATCGACAGCCCTGACAGGAGCCGCACACCGCCAGGCGAGCGGCCGTGGGCCTCAGCCCGCCCCCGCAGGTCCTCACGCTGCCCGGCGGCGCTCGCCTGCGTCGCCGCGGCGGCAAAGACCGCGTCGGCATGCTGCGCGGCGAAGTCCTTGCCGGCGGGCGACCCGCCGGCCTGCAGGATCGGGATCCTCGCTCCCGGGTGGCCGGGGACGTCGAGCGGTCCTCGGGGCCTTCCCGGCAGGTCAGGAAGCGCGCGAATCCGCTCCACGTCGGCGAACCGGCCCGCCTCGCGGTCGAGCACGAGCGCCTCGCCGGGAAAGCTCGACCACAGCGCCCGCACATCGTCGAGCCAGGCGTGCGCCGCGGTAAACCTCTCGTCGCTCGGCGGCATCTGCGCCAGCCCAAAGTTCTCCTGGCCGCCCAGCGACATCACGACGTTGAGGCCGGCCCTGCCGCGCGAGACCCGATCGAGGCTCTGAATCTCCCGCGCCACGAGGTATGGGGGCGCGAAGGTGGCCGACGCCGTGGAGATGAGGCCGATGCGCTCGGTGTGGCTCGCGACGGCACTGAGCAGCACCGTGGGGTCGAGCGTCGCGAACCCGAGCGCCGTGGCGAGGACGGTCGGGTCGAGCGTGAGGGCATCGGGCTTGAACACGAAGTCGAGGTGAGCGGCCTCGGCGCGCCTGGCGGCGTCGACGGAGAAGTCGAGGCCGAACGCCTCCTCGATGCGGCTATCGGGGCGGCGCCAGGCGGCGGCGCGCACCCAGGTGGGCGACAGCGACAGGCCGATGACGAGGGGGCGCGTGGGCACGGCATTGGGAGAGGCGGCGGGAGAGGCGGCGGCGGGAGGCACGGACGCCAAGGTAGGCGCCCGGCTCACCGTCGCGGGCATCGGTGAGCGCCTCGCGTCACCGCCTGCGCGCTGCGCGCCACGCAAGGCCGCCGCACTTGCGACGCGGTCGATTCCGTCTCATCAAGGCTCTTAGGCAAGCCAAATGGATCCATTTGACGGTTTAGGCGAGGGAGAGGAACACCTTCTCCAGACGCGCGAGGCTGTCTTCACGGTCGTCCTCGTCGCCGGCCAGGCAGTCGCGCAGGCCCGTCGAGATCATCATGAAGCCCGCGCGGTCGAGCGCCTTCGACACGGCGGCGAGCTGCGTGACGGTCGGCTCGCAGGCCGCGCCCTCCTCGACCATGCGGATCACGGCGTCGAGCTGGCCGCGCGCACGCTTCAGCCGGTTCAGCGCCGCGCGCTGCACCTCCGTATCGGCGGCCATCAGCGTCGCAGCCAGGGGAAGAAGGAGCGGCCGGCGGGCTTGTCGTGGCCGCCGCACCACTGCGCCGCGGGCACCGTCGCCTTGACGGAGTCGACGTGCTGGCCGCAGCCGGCCCAGGTGGTCTTGCCGCACTGGCGGCAGGTGGTCGGTGAGCACATAGGGGTTCTCCTCACGAGGGGGGTCGTTTGCGACGACGATACCCCCTGGGGTATGTTGCATGCAACACTCCAGGAGGAACACATGACCCACAAGGTCGTCATCATCGGGGCGGTCGCGGCCGGAATGTCCGCCGCCACTCGCCTGCGACGCCTCGACGAGGACGCGAGCATCGTCGTCCTCGAGGCCGGAGACCACCCGTCCTTCGCCAACTGCGGACTCCCCTACTACGTGGGCGGGGTCATCCCCGAGCGCGACTCCCTGCTGCTCCAGAGCCCGGCCGCGCTCGCCGCGCGCTTCGCCATCGACGTCCGCGTGCGCTCGCGCGTCACGGCGATCGACCGCGCCGCGCGCACCGTCACCGTCGCCACAGCAGACGGCGGAACCTACGCCGAGCCCTACGACTCGCTCATCCTGAGCCCGGGCGCTTCGCCGGTGATCCCCGACGTCCCGGGCTCCGCGCGCGCCCTTCCCCTGCGCGACATCGCCGACGTCGACCGCCTGACCGCCGCCGCAGACAGCGCACGCAGCGCCGTCGTGATCGGCGCCGGCTTCGTGGGCCTCGAGGTCGCCGAGAACCTCGCGCGGCGCGGCATCGCCGTCACCGTCGTCGAACTCGCCCCGCAGGTGCTCACGGCCCTTGACCCCGAACTCGCCATCCGCGTCGAGCGGCGCCTCACGGACCACGGCATTTGCGTCATGACCGGCGCCAGCGTGGAGAGCCTTGGCACGGCCGATGCCGTGGTCGCCTCCGCGGACGGCTCCACCGAGTCGGTGGCGGCGGACGTGGTGGTCGCCGCGATCGGCGTCCGCCCCGAGGGCTCCCTCGCGGCCGACGCGGGACTCACGCTTGGGCCGCGCGGCTCGATCCTCGTCGACGCTGACATGCGCACGTCCGACCCCGCCATCTTCGCGGTGGGCGACGCGGCGGCGAAGGCCGACGCCCTCTCCGACGAGCCCACGCTCATCCCCCTGGCCAACCTCGCCAACCGGCACGGACGCCGGGTGGCCGACGTGATCGCCGGGCGAGCGCATCGGCCCGTCCCGAGCGTCGGCACCGCCGTCGTCGGCGTGTTCGGCCTCACCGCGGCAGTGACCGGGCGCTCCGAGCGCCGCCTCGCCGCCGAGGGGCGCGCGTACCGCGCCATCCACACGCACCCGATGGACCACGCCGGCTACTACCCCGGCGCCACCCAGATGGCGCTGAAGCTCCTCGTCGACCCCGCGACGGACCTGATCCTCGGCGCTCAGGGCGTGGGCGAGGCAGGCGTCGACAAGCGCATCGATGTGATCGCCACGGCGATGGCGGGTGGCCTCACGGCATCGGCCCTTGCCGACCTCGAGCTCGCCTACGCGCCGGCCTACGGCTCTGCGAAGGACCCGGTCAACATGCTCGGCTACGTCGCCGAGAACCTCGCCGCGGGCGAGACGCCGTCGCTGCAGTGGCACGAGCTCGCCGCCGCCGACGACGCGCCGCTCGTTCTCGACGTGCGCACGGCAGCCGAGCACGCTCGCGGCACCGTCACGGTGCCGTGGCAGGACCCTCTCGTGATCCCCGTCGACGAGCTACGCGAGCGCCACGGCGAGCTCCCCCGCGGCCGCCGGATCGTGGTGCACTGCCAGGTGGGCCAGCGCGGCCACACCGCGACGCGCCTGCTGCGCCAGCTCGGCTACGACGCCGTCAACCTCGACGGTGGTTGGCTCACGTGGCGCGACGCCCAGGCGAGCCTCACGCGCGAGCCGGCCGCGGCATCGGCCCGCTGACGGTTCCCGCCCCGACAATCTGAACCGGAACAGACCACGACGCGCCGGTGGCGTCCCCCTCGCGGGTGGATGCCGCCGGCGCGTCGCGTCGTTCTTGGTTCACAGTGAGGGGGGGTTAGGCGCCCACTCCCCCGTCCGCGGCCGCCGACGCGATGGTCGGCTTCTTGGCGCGGCTCATGCAGCAGTCGGCGGGGCAGACGTCCTGCCACGGGCCCATGTCCGTCAGGGCGACGCGCTCGCGCGGGGAGTCGCCCTCGGAGGCCACGTGGCGCTCCTCGACAAGGTCGATGAGGCCGGCGACGAATGCCGGGTCCACGCCCACGGTGGGAACGCGCACCATCGGCAGGCCGCGCTCCTCGCAGGTCTCGAGCGCCTCGTTGTCGAGGTCCCAGGCGACCTCCATGTGGTCGGAGACGAAGCCGATGGGCGACACCACCAGGCCGGTCGTGTCCTCCGGCAGCGCCTCGATCGCGAGGTTGATGTCGGGCTCGAGCCACGGGATCGACGGGTCGCCGGAGCGCGACTGGAAGACGAGCGACCACGGCACGCCGGGGAACTCCTTCTCCACCGCGTCCATGACGAGCGCGGAGACGGCACGCTGCTGGGCGACGTACCAGCCGCCGCCCTCGTACCACTCCTCTCCGTCGCTCACCGGGACGGGAGAGCCGTCGGGCAGCGCCTCGCGCGGGCCGGACACGTTGGCGGCGGCCGACGGGATCGAGTGCGTCGCGAACATCACGTGGGCGCCCTCGGCCTTGCCGGCGGCCTCGAGCTCGCGCAGGCCGGACAGCACCGCGTCGATGTTGGGCTGCACGAAGCCGGGGTGGTCGAAGTACTGGCGCACCTTGTCCAGGCGCAGCTCGCCGGTGAGGCCGGTCTCCTCGAGCGCCTCGGCGAGGTCCTCGCGGTAGGCGCGGCAGCCGGAGTACGACGAGAACGCGGTGGTGACGAGCACGAGCACCTTGCGGTGGCCGTCGGCGTGGAGCTCCTTCAGCGCGTCACCAAAGTAGGGGGCCCAGAAGCGGTTGCCCCAGTACACCGGGAGGTCGAGGCCGCGCTTGGCGATCTCCTCCTCGAGCGCCACCTTGAGGTCGCGGTTCTGCTGGTTGATGGGGCTGATGCCGCCGAAGTGGCGGTAGTGGTGCGAGACCTCCTCGAGGCGCTCGTCCGGCACCCCGCGGCCACGCGTGACGTTGCGCAGGTAGGGGATGACGTCGTCCTGGCCCTCGGGGCCGCCGAAGCCGGCCAGCAGGATGCAGTCGTAGGTGGTGGCGTCGAGCGTGCGCTCGGCGGCGGCAAGCGTCTCGGTCACGAGGCGAGCACCTCCACGGCCTCGGCCGTCTCGATGCGGCGGCCCGTGTAGAACGGCACCTCCTCGCGCACGTGGCGGCGGGCCTCGGTGTAGCGAAGGTCGCGCATCATGTCGACAAGGTCGGTGACCTCGTCGGCCTCCATGGGAAGCAGCCACTCGTAGTCGCCCAGGGCGAAGGCGGCGACGGTGTTCGCCACCACGCCCTTGAAGGCGGCGCCCTTGATGCCGTGCTCGCGCAGCATCTGGCCGCGCTCCTCGTCGCTCAGCAGGTACCACTCGTAGCTACGCACGAAGGGGTAGACGGTCAGCCAGTCGCGGGCACGCTCGCCGCGCAGGAAGCCGGGCACGTGGGCGCGGTTGAACTCGGCCGCGCGGTGCACGCCCGCGGCGGACCAGGTGAGCTTGGTGTCGGCCAGCAGTTCCGTGGCGCGCAGTTCGCGCAGCGCCAGCTGCAGGTCGGCGAGGTCGGGGCCGTGGAGCCACAGCATGACGGTGCCGTCGGCGCGCAGGCCGGACACGTCGTAGATGCCGCGCAGGACCACGTCGTGCTCGGCGAGCTCCTCGACGGCGGCATCGAAGTGCTCGACGACCTCACTCAGCTCCTCATCGGGAGTGTCGAGGTAGCCGTCGAGGACGGAGAACAGGGTGAAACCGTGAGGCTGATCGGTCATGTCCCCATTCTCACCGCCGCACGCCCGTGAGGGAAATCCGCGGGCGGCCGATGCCGGAGCTGGCCCCCGTACGAGGCCGGCAGATGGCATCGGCCCTGACAGATCTGGGACCTAGGTCCCAGGCGCGCCCTCGGCGTCGTCCCTCACCCTGGCGCGCTCGCGCTGGCCGTGGGTGAGCTGGCGCAGGTCGGTATCGGAGTCGAAGTTGGATCCGAGCGCACCTGCCACGACTCCCATCGACGCCGCGAGCAGCGCGAGCCTCACGTAGGACCCCACCGTCGCGTCCTCGCCCAGTACCTGCCCCATGAATCCGGGGTCGATCACGAGCGCGGAGGCCCCCAGGATGACGACGAACAGCACCACGAACAGCGCCGCGACCACGAGCGCAAGCGTCAGCACCGTCGAGAGGTTGTACAGCAGGATGACGGTCGCCAGGCGCGCCCGCTCACGCCGGTCCCACAGGCGGTTGGACACCATGAGCCACGCGACCATCGCGACCATAGCCATCACGGCGATCACTGCCAGGCGCTGCGGGCTGAGCGCCGCCGCCATCTGCCAGATGGAGCTGTAGAACACGCCGAAGGCGCCCGTCGCCGTCGCCGCAGCGAGCGCGCCTGACAGCCGCGGCGCGGTGCGGGCCGGCTCATTGGCCGCGACCATGCCCATCACGAGGCGCGGGGCACCCGTCACGGTGTCTGCGTGCAAGGTGAGCGAACCGCGTGAGGCCCGCTCGGACCATCCGCTCCAGCGCAGGCGACGAGGCGGTTCCTGACCGGCAGGAGGATCTCCGACCACGCGGGTCACGCTGTCGACGAGGACCCGCTGGATGCGCGCCCGTGTGGCCCACGCCCCGAGGGTGGGACAGGAAATGACGACGAGGCTCTCGTCGGGGAACGCCTCGGCGACCAGGGGCTGGCCTCGTGTACGGCGCGGGACCTCGGTCAGCACCACCACGGCGTCGCACCGCTCATAGTCATCGGCGATCGCGCTCGCCGTCGCGGTATCGATGTCGCCGTGGGGAAGCGTCCGCAGGGTCGAGGTCGTCGTGCTCACCCTGACGTCGCACTGGTAGAGATCGGCCAGCAAGGCACGCACGTCGTCCTGGATGGCGGCCGCCCGCCGTGAGGGCAGGCCCGGGTCGGCCGCGATGACGATCGCGAGGTCGTCGCGTGCGCGCACGGTGGCACTCTCCACGGGGGTCGGGGTCGGTGTCACGGAGGTACACGCCTCGCGGCCGCCCGGCATTCCCGAGTTTCGGGCGCGTGACGACGTGACGGTCGTCGCGGCGCCCGGCGGCGTGTCGCATGCCGATGCGCGGCGTGTCGGCCCGACAGACCGTCACTTTGTCACTCGCCGGCGGCGTGTCGCGGGACGATGCGCGGTGCGGGCTACTCGCCGAGGCTCGAGCGCTGGTCGTCGTCCACGATGGCCGCGAGGCCGGAGAACCCGGCCGAGGCACCCACGAGGTGGACCCCGGGCACCGGCTCGCGGGCCCCCGCGCGCGTGGGCGCGGCGTCGTGCCACACCACCTGCACCAGGTCCCTCACCTGCCGATCGGCGATGGGGACGCCGAGCAGACGGGACGCGTCGGAGACGGCGTGCGGGGCAAGGTCCTCGGCGTTGTCGAGCGCGTAGGACAGGCGGACGATGTGCCGGGTCGGGGCAGCCTTGGCCACCCAGTCCCACTTGGCGGTCGCGTGGGTGAGCGCCTTCGCGCGCGTCACGCCGTCCACCGCGAGGACGCCGGAGCCGCGCGGGTGAGCGTCGAGCTCGGGGGCGTCGAGGGACAGGGTGACGAGCGCCACCTGACGGTCGGGGGCGCGCTCCACCTGCGGGACGAGCGCGGCCGCCGCCGGGCGGGAGGCGGCCACCACCACCTGATCGGCGACGTGCCTGCCGTCCTCCGTCCACGCCTCCCACTGCCTGCCCTTGCGCCGCAGCGAGGACACGACGGTCGAGGTGAGGATCGTGACTCCCCTGCTCACGGCATCGGCCGCGAGCGCGTCCGTGAGCCCGGCGACGCCGCCCACGAGGCCCAGCACGGCGGAGCCGGCGGGGGCCTTCGCGCGCCGGCGCGCTGCCGCCCTTGTCAGACCCATCTCGGAGATCTCGGCGGCGAGCCCGGCGGCCGCCGCGTCCACACGCAGCTCGTCCACGGGGCGTGAGAAGATGCCTCGCGTCACCGGCGCGAGGAGCCGGTCCACGGCCACGTCGCCGAGCCGGCGGCGCGCCACCTCCCCCAGCATCGCGTCGGGCGCCACGTCCTCGCGCGGGATCCACCGCTCGATCGCGGCGCGGGCCGCTCCGCGCACCCCGAGCGCGCGGACCACGTCCGGCGCGAGGGAGGCGGTGGGGATGCCGAGCCAGCCGGCCGCGGGCATCGGGTACGCGCGGTCGGGCGCGACGACCCATGCGGGCCCACCCGTCGGGGCGACCATCCTGTCCTCGAGCCCCAGCTCGCGGACCAGGCGTTCGACGTGGCCGCCGCGCGTGGCAAAGGACTCGGCCCCTGCATCGAGCTCGATGCCGTCGACGCGCACCCGTGACACGCGACCGCCGATGCTGTCCTCGGCCTCCAGGACCGTGACCTCGTGGCCGGCGGCGGCCAGGCGGCGCGCCGCGAGCAGGCCGGCGGGGCCCGCTCCGATGACGATCCAGGAGCGTGGCTCAGCCACGCTCGTGCACCAGCTCCACGACGCGCTTGACCACATCGGGATCGGCGTGCGGAGGCATCCCGTGGCCGAGGTTGACGACGTGCCCCGGCGCCTCGGCGCCGCGCCGCAGCACGTCGAGGACGTGCGCCTCGAGGGTCGCCGTGGGTGCCGCGAGCATTGCGGGGTCGATGTTTCCCTGCAGCGGGAAGCGGCCGCCGACCGCGCGCGAGGCCTCGTCGAGCGGAGTGCGATAGTCGACGCCCAGCGCGGTGGCGCCGGCCGCGCCCATCGGATCGAGCAGGTGGCCGGCGTTGGCGGCAAAGTGGATGCGGGGCACTCCCAGGTCGGCGACGGCCATGAGTGCCGCGCGCGAGCCCCCCGCGCACTTCTCGACATAGGCCTTCTCGGACAGCGACCCGGCCCACGAGTCGAACAACTGCACCGCGGACGCGCCCGCGAGCACCTGCGCGCGCAGGAACAGGCCGGCGGCGCGCGACGTCCACGACACGAGCGCCTCCCACACCTCGGGCGCGGACCACATGAGCTCGCGCGCTGCCATGTGATCGCGCGAGGGACGCCCCTGCACCATATACGCGGCAAGGGTGAACGGTGCGCCGGCAAAACCAATCAGCGGCGTCGACCCGAGCTGGGCCACCGTGAGGCGCACCGCCTCGCGCACGGGCTCGAGCGCCTCGTCCATGGCGCCACCGTCGCCGGGCTCGCCCAGCGCGGGCAGCGCGTCGACATCGGCCATCGTCCGGATGGGGTGGTCGAAGACGGGACCCACTCCCGGCGCGATGTCGACGCCCACGCCGGCCACCTTGAGCGGCACCACGATGTCCGAGAAGAAGATGCCGGCATCCACGCCGTAGCGGCGCACAGGCTGCAGGGTGATCTCCGCGGCGAGATCGGGCTTCAGGCAGGACTCCAGCATGGTGGTGCCCTCGCGCACCTTCAGGTACTCGGGAAGCGACCGGCCCGCCTGCCGCATGAACCACACGGGCCGATGCGTGGCGGCCCTTCCCTCGAGCGCGGCCACGAGCGGGGCGTCCGCGGTGACTCCCGTCGCGAGGGGGTGGTCAGCTGGCAATGCGTCAAAGCTCATGGCTCGATTCTGCCTTGTCCGGCGCGCGTGTCAGAATGGACGACGTGGTATTGATGTCTCTCGTCGCCAGCCACCACAACCGTGACCTCACGGTGCTGGAGCAGTTGAGTGTCGGCTCCGACGCTCTCGGCTCCGCGGTGGTGCAGGGCGACTCCCCCATCCGTGGTGCCGTCGTGCTCCCGACGTGCAACCGCTTCGAGGTGTACCTCGAGGTCGAGGACGTCGAGTCGGGACGCACCGCCGTGATCGACGCGATCGAGCAGGCCACGTCCCTCGACCGCGCCGCCATCGAGCAGGCTCTCGCCACCTACGAGGGCGACGACGCCGTGCAGCACCTGCTCTCCGTCGCCTCCGGCCTCGAGTCCATGGTGGTCGGGGAACGAGAGATCTCCGGCCAGGTACGCCGCGCGCACAATGACGCGCAGTCGGCCCACCACCTGTCCCCCGTGCTCGACAGGCTCTTCCAGTCCGCGCTGCGCACCTCGCGCGTCGTGGCCTCCTCGACGGGCCTGGGCACCTCCGGGCGCTCCGTCGTGTCCGTCGCCTTCGACCTCGCCTCCGCCACCGTGACCTGGGAGGGCGCCCGCGTGGTGCTCATCGGCACCGGCGCGCTCGCCGAGACAGGAGTCGGCTCGCTACTGGCCCGCGGCGTCGACATCGCCGGCGTGTACTCGCCGTCCGGCCGCGGCGACGAGTTCGGCCGCCGCCATGGCATCGCCTCGCTGTCGCTCGACGAGCTGCGGTCCTCGCTCGCGGACGTCGACATGGTGCTCGCCTGTTCCGGCGGCGAGTCCATCGTCCTCACCCCCGCCATGGTGGCCGCCGCCCGCACGGAGGCCACGCGCGACCTCACCATCGTCGACCTCGCGCTTCACCGCGACGTCGCCCCCGGCGTCGCGCAGATGCGCGGCGTGCACGTGGTGGACCTCGACTCCGTGGGCGCCACGGCGCCCGGCGAGTCCATCAACGCCATCGAGGCGGCGCGCGCCATCGTCGCTCACGCCGTGGCCCGCTTCGGCGACGGCGAGACGGCCCGCGCCCTCGACCCCGCGGTGGTTGCCCTGCGCGAGCACGTGTTCGGCCTGCTGGAGCGCGAGGTCGCCCGTGTGCGTCCCGCCGCCGGCGCCTCGCCCGAGGCCGTCGCCGAGGCCGACGCGACCGAGCAGGCGCTGCGTCGCTTCGCGCGCACCCTGCTCCACACCCCCACCGTGCGTGCACGTGAGCACGCGCAGGCGGGCCAGGCCGACCGCTACCTGGGCGCCATCCGCGCGCTGTACGGGATCGACGTGGACCTCCCCGCGGACGCCTGCCCCGCGGACCAGATCGACCAGGACGCGACGCACCTCGACGCCGACCACGGCACCTCCGCGCGCTAGCGCGGCAGCGTCGCCGCGCAACGTTTCTGCAACAACGCTGCCGGCCGCATCCCCACCGCCGCGCGGCACCCGCGGCATCGGCCCTGGTAAAGCGCCACAGACGGCGCGGCTACCACGCCCCGGCCGCACTCAATTACCAGACGAGCGCGTTGCTTTAATGCCCGGGAATGATCTAAGTTAGGTGAGCCTCACCGGCGCACCACGGCGTGCGCCCCCCACCCTGTCCCAAGGAGCACGATGCCCCGGCGCGCCCTGATCGCTGTTGCTGCCGCCGCGGCACTGCTGATCGCGATCGCGCTGTCGCTGGCGATCGGCGCCAGGGCCATCGACCTGGGCACGGTGTGGCAGGCGATCACCGACCTCGACCCGAACGATCCCGAGCAGCTCATCGTCACTGACCTCAGGGTCTCACGCACGGTCATCGGCATCCTCGCGGGCGCCGCGCTCGGCATCGCGGGCGCGCTCATGCAGTCGCTCACGCGCAACCCGTTCGCGGACCCCGGCCTGCTCGGCATCAACGCCGGCGCCTCGCTCGCGGTCGTCATCTCGCTCACGCTCGGTATCACCGGCTTCGCCGCCCAGGTGCCCTTCGCGTTCCTCGGCGCCGCGATCGCGGCCGTCATCGTCTACGCGATCGGCGCGCGCGGCGCGGCGGCGGGCGCCCCCGTGCGCCTCGCCCTCGCGGGAGTGGCGCTCACCGCGCTCATCACGTCGATCATCAACGCCGTCCTGCTGGTGGACGATGCGACGCTCGACCAGTACCGGCTGTGGGTCGCCGGCTCGCTCACCGGCCGCGACAGCGACGACGTCATGGCGCTCGTCCCGTTCGTCCTCGTGGCCATCGTCGTCGCGCTGATCGTCGCCAAGCCGCTCGAGGCCGTCGCGCTCGGCGAGGATGCCGCCCGCGCGCTCGGCATCAACATCACCGCCACCCGCATCGCCGTCATCGTCACGGTGACCGCGCTCGCGGCCTCGGCCACCGCCGCCGCCGGCCCCCTCGTGTTCGTGGGCCTCGCGGTGCCGCACCTCGCCCGCGCCCTCATCGGCGCCTCGTTGCCGTGGCTGCTCGTGGTGAGCGGCCTGGGCGGCGCCGCCCTGGTGCTGGTGTGCGACGTTATCGGCCGCGTGGTCGCTCCCCCCGGTGAGATCGGCGTGGGCATCACCACCGCGTTCATCGGTGGCGCGATCTTCGCCGTCATGGCCCGCCGCATGAAGGTGGTGGAGCTGTGAGGATCCTCCGCATCGGGCCGCTCGGCATCACCACGCACCGCCGCACCTTCGCGGTCGGCCTCGTCATGCTTGCCACGCTCGCGGCGCTCCTGGTCTTCGCCCTGGCCTGGGGCAAGGCCGACGTCACGGTGCTCGACTCGCTCAAGGCGGCGGTCGGCATCTCGGTCGGCTCCCCCGGCGACTTCGTGGTCGGTCAGGTGCGCGCCCCCCGCGCGTTCACCGCCATCTTGGTGGGCGCGACGCTCGGCCTCGCGGGCGCCATCCTCCAGTCGCTCACGCGCAACCCGCTGGCCTCGCCCGACTTCATCGGCATCACCGCGGGAGCGAGCACCGGTGGCGTCGTCACCCTGTGGCTCGGCCTCAGCACGTCGCTGTGGTTCACGGCCGCCGGAGCGGCCATCGGCGCGCTCGTCACGTCCGCGCTGATCCTGGCACTGTCCTGGCGCCGCGGGATCGTGCCGCTGCGCCTCATCCTCGCGGGCATCGGCGTCGGCTTTGTGGCGCAGTCCTTCACCCAGTACCTCCTGACCCGCATGGACGTGCACGACGCCGGCACGGCGCTGGGCTGGCTCGTGGGTTCGGTCACGGGACGCACCTGGACCCACGTCACGGTCGCCGCCGTCATCCTCGCCGTCATCGTTCCGATCGTCCTGTGGCACGGCCGCGCCCTGCGCACCATGGAGATGGGCGACGACACCGCCAAGGCGCTCGGCATCTCGGTGGGCTCCTCGCGCATCGTGCTGGCCCTGTGCTCGGTGCTGCTCGCCGCGGGAGCCACGGCCATCACCGGCCCTATCGGCTTCATCGCCCTGGTCGCCCCCGCGCTCGCCCTGCGCCTCACGCGCAACGCCGGCGTCACCCTCATCCCCTCGGCGCTCATGGGTGCGCTGCTGCTGCTCGCCGCCGACCAGCTCAGCCAGCTCATGCCCGCCACCCTTCAGTTCCCCGTCGGCATCTTCACCGCCGCGATCGGCGCCCCCTACCTGCTGTGGCTGGTGTGGCGCGCATCCCGAGGAGGTCCCTCATGAGCAGGCTCGAGACCCGCAAGGCCGTCATCGGCTACGGCGACAAGCCCATCGTCCGCGGCGTCGACGTCGACGTCCCCGACGGCAAGATCACCGCGATCGTGGGCCCCAACGGCTGCGGCAAGTCGACTCTCCTGCGCGCGCTGATCCGCCTGCTCACGCCCTCCGAGGGAACCGTCGCGCTCGACGGCCAGGACATCCACCGCATGCCCACCCGCGAGGTGGCGCGCCGCGTCGGACTGCTGCCGCAGTCGCCCATCGCCCCGGCCGGCATCACGGTCAAGGAGCTGGTCGCCCGCGGCCGCACGCCGCACCAGAAGGTGCTGCGCCCGTGGTCGAGCTCGGACGAAACCGCCGTGATGAGTGCCCTGCACTCGACCAACCTCACCGACATCCAGGACGAGGTCGTCGACCAGCTCTCCGGCGGCCAGCGCCAGCGCGCCTGGATCGCGATGACCCTCGCGCAGGACACCCCGCTGATGCTGCTCGACGAGCCCACCACCTACCTGGACATCGCGCACCAGTACGAGGTCCTCGAGCTACTGCACCGCCTCAACGAGCGCCAGGGCCGCACCATCGTCATGGTGGTCCACGACCTCCACCAGGCCGCCAGGTACGCGCACCACGTGATCGCGATGCACGACGGCGTGGTGGCAGCCTCCGGCACCGCCGAGGAGGTCTTCACCGAGGACCTCGTGAGCCGCGTCTTCAACTTCGACGCACGCGTGGTCCCCGACCCCGTCACCGGGACGCCCATCATCGTCCCGTCGCACCGCCCGGGGGTGACGCGATGACCGTCTCCGCCCCGCAGATCCGCTCCGCGGCAGCCCTCCTTGGCGCCGTGCCCGGCCTCACCGCCCGCCTCACCGTGCCGGGGGCCGATGCCGTGGTCGCCGGGGCGGCGGACGACGCCACCATGTGTGGGCACACCTTCCGCTCGCTCGTGCTCGAGCGCCACCTCGACGGCGAGGGCCTCGAGGGCGCGACGCTCCACCTCGACGACGCCGACCACGCGACGGGCCTCATCGCCCGCGGCGCCGTGCGCTGGTTCGTCACTCCTCTTCCCGCCCCGCTCGCCGTCGCGGCGCTGCGGGACTCCGGCCACACTCGCGCCCCGCTGCAGTCAGTGGTGCGCGCCGACGCCTCGCTTGGCGTCTCCGTCGTGGCCGTCCGTGATCAGTCGGGTCGCGTGCCCGCAGGCGACCTCGACGAGGCGGCGGTTGCCGCATCGGCCGCCTGCCTTGTCGCCCACCTGCTGACCACGTCCGGCCTCATGTCCCACCCGACCCGCACGACCCACCCCTAGGAAAGGAACACCATGCACCAGCGCATCACGCGCGGCGCGTCCGCCGTGTCCGTCGCCGCAGCCGCGGCGCTTCTGCTTGCCGCCTGCTCGTCCGACGCCGAGACGGAGGAGACCACCTCCCCCGCCGCCGACACGTCCGCCTCCGCGGATGCCTCGGCCGACGCCGCCGCGTTCCCCGTCACCCTCGACACCGCCATGGGCGAGGTCACCATCGAGTCCGAGCCCCAGCGCGTCGTGACCCTCGGCTCGCACGAGCACGAGTACCTGTACTCGCTCGGCGTCGCCCCCGTCGCCGTGCCCGTGTCCTGGCAGGGCTACGACAACGGCACCGGCCCGTGGGCCGACGCGGACCGCGAGGCCGCCGGCGCCGAGCCCGAGCTCTTCGAGCCCGGCACCACTACGTACGACGCCGAGGCGATCGCGGCCTTCGAGCCCGACCTCATCGTCGCCACGTACCCCAACCACGAGATGACGCAGGAGGAGTACGACCTCCTGTCGGGCATCGCGCCCGTCGTCACCCGTCCCGCCACCGACTCCGAGGGCAACGAGACCGTCGAGTGGGGAGTCACCCTCGAGGACGAGCTGAACCTGCTCGCCGAGGCCACCGGCACGACCGACAAGGCCGAAGAGATCATCGCGGACATCGACGCCCAGTACGCCGAGGTGCGTGAGGCTCACCCCGAGTGGGAGGGCATGACCTCGCAGGTCGGCGGCTTCTACGAGGGCCAGGCCTTCGTGTACGCCGCGTCCGACACGCGTAACCAGTTCCTCGCCAACCTCGGTCTCGACGTGACCGCCGTCGAGGGCACCGACGCCGCCTGGCTGCAGATCTCGGCCGAGCAGCTCGACACCGCCATCGGCGACCTCGACTCGGTCGTGTGGCAGGTCGCCACCACGCCCGACGCTCAGGGCGAGCTCGAGGCCCTGCCGCTGTTCGACTCGCTCACCGCGACCGAGACCGGCGGCAACGTCTGGCTGACCGACACCGTCCTCGAGGGCGCGTTCTTCGCGAACTCCCCCTCGTCGATCGCCTACTCGATCGAGGGCTTCGTGCCGCTCCTTGAGGCGGCGCTTGACGGCGACCCGGCCACCGAGCCCGCCGCAGCCGAGTAAAACCCCCGCGGGAGGCGCCGCACCCCGGCGCCTCCCGCATCGGCCGTCCTCACGGCCAGTCCCCACCCCACCGTCTCTGGAGTCACCATGACCGACTCGTTCGTCGTCACCGTCGCCGGTGCTGAGCAGCTCAGCCCCAACCTGCGCCGCGTGACCCTCACCGGGCCCTCGCTGGAGGGCTGGGAGTCGACCGGCAAGGCCGACGAGTTCGTCCACGTCCACATCCCCGATGCCGAGCCGGCCGAGGGGTGGGAGGACGACCACGACATCGCCCGCCACTACACGATCCGCCGCTGGGACCCCTCCCACCGTCGCCTCGACATCGACATCGTCACCCACGGCCACGGCCGCGGCGCCTCCTGGGCGCGCGACTGCCAGGAGGGCGACGTGGTCGCCGTGTCCGACGCGCACGGCTACTACGAGCCGCCCGCCGGCTCGACCCGTCGCCTCCTGATCGCGGACGCGACGGGCCTTCCCGCCGTCGCCCGCATCCTCGAGGAGGCCTCGCCTGAGGAGACGTTCGACGTCCTCATCGAGCTCATCTCGATGGACGACGCCATCGCGCTTCCCTCCCCCGCCACCGTCAACCTCGAGTGGCGCGTGTCCGGCAACGGCCGCGGCCCCTCGGCGCTGGTGAGCTGCATGGAGCGCCTCGAGGCGCCCGAGGGCGACACCTACGTGTGGGTGGCCTGCGAGTCCGCGCAGTCGCGCAAGGCCCGCAAGTTCATCCGCGAGAACTGGACCCGCCACCACACGCTGTACCGCATCGTCGGCTACTGGCACGTGGATGCCGAGGAGCAGATGCGCAAGTGGGACGCGCTCACTGAGGCGCAGAAGGCCCGCTACATGGAGATCTGGGACGAGTCGCGTCCCGACGAGGTCAACTGGGAGGAGCTGGAGCCCTACCTGCAGGAGCTCGGACTCTAACCCCCTCCCCCGCCCTCTGGCGCAAATGGCCGCATTTGCGTCACCTGGGCACCGCTCCTGCCGCATTTCCGGCCACCAGGAACACACGGAAGGGCCGATGCGATGGTCACCATCGCATCGGCCCTTCCGTCGTTCTGGGGCGGGCTCGGCCTACAGGTCGAGCCGCTCGAGCATGTCGGTCACCAGGGCCGCCACCGCCGACCGCTCGGAGCGCTCGAGGGTGACGTGGGCGAACAGCGGGTGACCCTTGAGCGCCTCGATCACCGCGGCGATGCCGTCGTGGCGGCCCACCCGCAGGTTGTCGCGCTGAGCGACGTCGTGGGTGAGGACCACGCGCGAGTCCTGGCCGATACGGCTGAGCATCGTCAGCAGCACGTTGCGCTCGAGGCTCTGGGCCTCGTCGACGATCACGAAGGCGTCGTGGAGGCTGCGGCCGCGGATGTGCGTGAGCGGCAGCACCTCGAGCATGCCGCGGGCGATGACCTCCTCGACCACCTCGGAGGACACCATCGCGCCGAGGGTGTCGAAGACCGCCTGCGCCCAGGGGTTCATCTTTTCGGCCTCGGAACCCGGCAGGTAGCCCAGGTCCTGGCCCCCGACCGCGTACAGCGGCCTGAACACCATGATCTTCTTGTGCTGGCGGCGCTCCATCACCGCCTCGAGGCCCGCGCACAGCGCGAGCGCGGACTTGCCGGTGCCGGCGCGGCCGCCCATGGAGACGATGCCCACGGTCTCGTCCAGCAGCAGGTCGATAGCGACGCGCTGCTCGGCGGAGCGGCCGTGGACGCCGAAGACCTCCTGGTCACCGCGCACCAGCCTGATGCCGCCCTCGTCGTCGACGCGGCCCAGCGCCGAGCCGCGAGGCGAGTGGATCACGAGCCCCGTGTGCACCGGCAGGGACGCGAGGTCCTCGCCGCACTCGGCGGCGGGCGGCGGGGTGTCCATGCCCTCCGCGTCGTACAGCGAGCCCATCTGTTCGTCGGTGAGCTGGATCTCGCGCATGCCCGTCCAGCCCGAGTCGACGGCGAGCTCCGCGCGATACTCCTCCGCCTCGATGCCGAGGGCCGAGGCCTTCACTCGCATCGGCAGATCCTTGGAGACCACCGTGACGGCGTGCCCCTCTGCCTTGAGATTGGCGGCGACCGCGAGGATGCGCGTGTCGTTGTCACCCAGCCGGAAGCCGCTGGGCAGGACGCTCTGATCGGTGTGGTTCAGCTCGACCCTCACCGTGCCGCCGTGCTCGTTGGCGTCGACCGGCTGGTCGAGCTTGCCGTGCTGGATGCGCAGCTCGTCGAGGGTCCTGAGCGCCGAACGTGCGAAGTAGCCGAGCTCGGGGTGGTGGCGTTTGGCCTCGAGCTCCGTGATCACCACCACCGGCAGCACCACCGCGTGCTCGGCGAATCTCTTCAGCGCCCGCGGGTCGGACAGCAGCACCGACGTGTCGAGCACGTAGGTGCGCAGTTCCGTCGCGTTCGCGGCGTTGATGGAGGGTGTGGTGTCGAACTCTGTGATGCTCACGTGGGGCTCCCCGCTCATCAGGCCGCAGGGCGCCGACCGCCCCACGGCGCTCGGTGTCAGTCCCGCATCCGGTGGACGCGGCGTGTTGCTTCAACCACGAGGCCGACGCTACGCCTGGGCCCGGATGTCAAGGAGCGACACGCCGCGTGTCACACGTTCGTCACATCCGCCCCGCGCCCGGGCGGGTCGCCGCTGGTGCGGGCGCAACACGCCGTCGCGCCGCGCCGGGGCGGCCGATGCCGGGGCCGGGTCGGGAGCGCGCGGCTCAGCGGCCGTGCCGGCGCTCGCGCTGCGAGTACGCGCGCAGGGCACGCAGGAAGTCGACGTGCCGAAAGTCGGGCCAGTACGCGTCGCAGAAGTAGAACTCGGAGTGGGCCGACTGCCACATGAGGAAGCCGGACAGCCGCTGCTCGCCCGAGGTGCGGATCACCAGGTCGGGGTCGGGCTGGCCCTTCGTGTACAGGTGCTCGGCGATGTGCTCCACGGAGAAGGACTCGGCTGCCTGCTCCATCGTGTGCCCGGCGTCGATGGCGTCGCGCAGGTAGGAGCGAACGGCATCGGCGATCTCGTGGCGGCCGCCGTACCCGACGGCGACGTTCACGTGCAGCCCCGTCGCCCCCGACGTGCGGTCCACCGCCGCCCCCAGGCGTGCGGCGGCATCGGCCGGAAGCAGGTTGGCGGAACCCACGTGCTGCAAGCGCCAGCGGCCGTCCGCTGCGAGCGTCTCGACCGCCTCGCAGATGATCTCCAGCAGGGCGTCGAGCTCGGCGGCGTCGCGTTCGAGGTTGTCCGTGGACAGCATCCACAGCGTCACCACCTCGACGCCGGCCTCCTCCGACCACCCCAGCACCTCGGAGATCTTGTCGGCGCCGCGGCGGTGGCCGTCGGCGGTCGACGTTCCCGACTGCTTGGCCCAACGCCGGTTGCCATCGAGGATCACGCCGATGTGGCGCGGGGTCTGGCCGGAGGTGCGCAGGGTGCGCTCAAGGTCGCGTTCATAGGGCCTGTACAGCAGGCTGCGCAGTCCCATCGCCGTCCTCTCGTCGCGTGGCCGGGTGCCGAGGCCTACGGTACTCCGGGCCGCTAACCTACGGTAACGTAGGTTCATGGCCGAGAACCTGCCTGACCCAGCGAAGCCGCTGATGCGCGGCTGGCTGCACCTCGGTGCGGCCCCCTTCGCCCTCATCGCCGGAATGGTGCTCGTCGTGTGGGCACCCACGCTCGCGGGACGCGTGTCCACCGCGATCTTTACGTTGACGGCGGTCATGCTCTTCGGCACCTCGGCGGTCTACCACCGCGGCAACTGGGGCCCCACGGCGAAGGCTGTGCTGCGCCGCATGGACCACGCGAACATCTTCCTCATCATCGCGGGCACCTACACGCCGCTGACGGTCATGCTGCTCGAGGGAACCACGCGCACCGCCGTGCTCGTCACCGTCTGGACGGGCGCCCTCGTGGGACTGCTGCTGAGGATCTTCTGGCTCGGCGCGCCGCGCTGGCTGTACGTGCCGCTCTACGTGGCGCTCGGCTGGGTCGCCGTGGGCTTCATGGGCCCGTTCTACGAGGCGGGCGGCGCGGCCGTGGTGACGCTGATCGTCATCGGCGGCCTGTGCTACACCGTGGGCGCCGTGATTTACGGCACCAAGTGGCCCCGCGGATCAGAGAAGTACTTCGGCTTCCACGAGATCTTCCACTCGCTCACCATCGCGGGATTCCTGTGCCACTACGTGGCGATCGCGCTGGTGGTGTTCACCGTCTCCTGACGATCAGGCCTTGCCTGCGGTGGGCTCCTCGCCGGCGGCCTCCGTGGACGCGGCGGTCTCGCCGGCACCGGCGGCCGATGCCGTGGTCGCCTCGCCCTCGGGCGGGTGCGTGCGGACCTTGCGCAGGTGCCGCGACAGCGACAGCATCAGCACCACGGCGCCGGCAACCATGAGGAACGTCGCGACGAACGCCGCGAAGCCGGGGCCTCCTGAGAAATCTGCCACTGTCTTTCACCTTCTTTCCGTGAACTATCCTGCCTCATGATGAGCGAGCCAGCGCACACCCCAGGAACCGACGACGTCGAGGACGTCGCCTCCGGCCGCCCGCGGCTGTCCCGCCGCGGATGGGTGCTGTCGATCCTTGGCGTCGCCGCGCTGACGGCCGTCGCCGCCTGGTTCGGACTGTCGCAGGCGAACCAGCCCGTGCGATGGCAGGACGTGGGATTCGCGATCGACTCCCCCACCCAGGCGGAGATCACCTTCGACGTGCACCTCTACACCGACGAGCCCGCCGTCTGTCAGGTGCGCGCGCTGTCGACCAGCTACGCCGAGGTGGGCGTCGCCGAGGTCACGGTGGACCCCGCGGAGGGCACGAGCCAGCGCATCACCCTCCCCATCACCACCGTCGAGGAGGCCACGAGCGCCCAGGTGAACTACTGCGAGGTCGCGCAGTAGCGCGCCGGCCCTTTCACCTTTTCGTTGCCTGTTGGTAGCCTGACCAGTCACGCTGACCACGCTCACGCTCATCACCTTGGAGGAACCCGTGACCGAGACGCCCGGAACCTGGCTGACCCAGGAGGCCTACGACCGCCTGCAGGCGGAGTACGACCATCTTGCCGGCGAGGGCCGTGCCGCGATCGCGAAGGAGATCGACGAGCGTCGCCAGGAGGGTGACCTCAAGGAGAACGGCGGCTACCACGCGGCCCGCGAGGAGCAGGCGAAGCAGGAGGCCCGCATCCAGCAGCTGCGCCACATCCTCGAGACCGCGACTGTGGGCGAGGCGGCCACGGCCGACGAGATCGCCTCCGGCACCGTGGTCGTCGCCGACGTGATGGGCCGCGAGATGCGCTTCCTGGTGGGCTCGCGCGAGGTCGCCGGCGGCACCGACATCGACGTGTTCTCCGCCCAGTCGCCGCTCGGTTCCGCCCTCATCGGCAAGAAGGCTGGCGACGAGACCTCGTACGCCGCGCCCAACGGCAACCAGATTCCCGTGAAGGTGATCTCCGTGGAGCCGTTCACCGGCTGACACTCACCCGCGCGACCGCGGCCCGCCTGCCCTCGGCAGGCGGGCCGCGGTGCGTTCGGGGCGTCCTAGCGGCGCTCGAGCAGGACGCCCACCTCTCCGTGTCCGGTGTGGGGGAACATGTCGAACAGCCGCGCCTCGCGGGCCACGTAGGACGGCATCGCCTCGAGGTCGCGCGCAAGGCTTGTCGGATTGCAGCTCGAGTAGACGACTGTCTTGGCGCCCGAGTGCTCGAGCCACCCGGCGAGGTCGGGCCCCAGCCCGCGACGCGGAGGGTTGACCACGACTGCCTCGGGAGCGGAGTCCTGATTCTGGGCCCACGCCACGGCATCGGCCGCGAGGAAGGCCGCCTCGGTTGCCCCGCCGATGCCGGCCGCGGCCATCTCGGCGGCGCTGAGCCGCGCGGACTCGATGGCGGCGTCGGAGATCTCGACTCCCGTGACGCGGCGCCCGGGGGCGAGGCAGTGAAGCGCAAGCCCGCCCACGCCGCAGTACAGGTCCCACAGCGACGCGGGCGCGGCGCCGTCGACCCACGCGGCCACCTGCCGGTACAGGGCGGAGGCGACGTCGGTGTTGGTCTGGAAGAAGCTACGCGGGCCCAGGTGGAGGGTCACGCCGTTGACGGTCATGGGAAGCGTGTCGGCGGCGGTGAGGACAATCTCGCGGTCGCCCTCGGTGACGGCCTTGTGCTCGGGAAGGACGTTGAGCGTGACGACGCTGAGCGCCGGCAGCCGCTCCATCAGCCACGGCAGGTGCTTGCGGAGCCGGGTCAGCGCCTCGGTGGAGCGCATGACGAACCGCGCCATCAACCCGCCGGACGGGGCTAGGGTGACGAGGATGTGCTTGAGCTCGCCGCGCCGCTCCGGCACCGAGTAGGGCTCGAGTGACGCGACAGTGACGAACTCGGCGAGCACGGGGAACGCCGCCGAGAGCGCGGGCGGGTACAGCCCGCAGCGACGCAGATCGGTGCCGAGGCCGTCGGCGTCGAGGATGCCGAGAGTCGGGGCGTCGATCGTGCCCGCGACCACCATCTTCGCCTTGGTCCTGAAGCCCGCCTCGTCGGAGCCCACCGGGTCCCGCCAGGTCAGGCCGGGCGCGAGCGGCGCGAGGAGTGCCTCGACGCCCGCCTGCTTGTGGTCGAGCTGGGCGGCGTAGGGGGTCTCGATGAGGGTGCAGGACCGGCACACGCCGGCGTCCCAGTAGGCGCACTGCATGACGTTACGAGGCGGGGCCGTCCCCGTCGCGCTCCTCGGGACGGCGCACGCGAATGGTGCCGGTGGTGGGCGGCTGCTCCTCGTCCTGGTCGGACTCGTGCGTGCCGCCGACGGGAAGTTCGGTGGTGCTGGCCGGCTTGCGGCCGCGGGCGCGGTTGACGATCTGGCGGGACCGTTCGGCGAGGACGGGGACCGTGGCGGTGATGGGTGGTACCTCCTCCTCGTCCGGCTCGTACTCCGAGCGCAGCGCACGCGAGAAGGCGTAGAAGAAGGACACGATCGGGACCGCGATGACCGCGCCCACGAGGCCCAGGGTGATGGTTCCGGCCGAGATGGTGAGCAGCACCACCAGCGGGTGGAGGCTGAGGGCCTTGCCGAACAGCCACGGATACAGGACGTTGCCCTCGAGCTGCTGGACGAGCAGCACGGCTCCCAGCATCAGCAGCGCGGTGGTCCATCCGCCGTCGACGAGCGCCACGAGAGACGCGATGGCGCCGGACAGAGTGGCGCCGAACATGGGGATGAAGGAGAACAGGAAGACCAGGATGGCGATGGGAAGCGCCAGCGGCACTCCCAGGATCCACGCGGCGAGGCCGATGCCGACGGCGTCGACGAACGCGACGAACACCGTGGTCTGGGTGTAGCGGCGCAGCGTGTTCCAGGCGTGGATGCCGGCCTTGTCGACGCGGTCAGTGCTCTCGCCCGGCGCCAGGCGCGCGGACCACAGCCACAGCTTGCGGCCGTCACGCAGGAAGAAGAAGAGGGCGAACAGCGCGATCACGGCGCTCGCGACGACCCCGCCGATGGTGGAGGCAGCGCCCAGCGCGCCGCTGGCGATGCCGGAGGCGTTGTCGGTGGCCCAGCCCTGGACCTGGTCGACGATCTGGTCGAGCTGGTCCTCGCTCATGTGGAGGGGACCCTGTGCGAGCCAGTCCATGAAGGTCTGGAAGCCCTCGAGCGCTGCGTCCTTGAGGTCGCCGAAGCCGGCGACGATCGACGTCGAGGCGGCGCCCAGGAGGAAGGACACGATGCCGAGCAGGACGATGATCGACAGCGCGGCACCCAGCCCGCGCGGGATGTGCCAGCGTTCGAGGTGGTGCACCACGCGCTCGAGCGGCGCGGCGATGAGCAGCGCGATGATGAGCGGCACGGCGATGGTCGACAGGGTGGTGAACATCCAGAAGAACGCGCCCAGCACGATGCCCAGGACGATCAGTCGCCAGGACCATGCGGCGGAGACGCGCAGCCCGAGCGGGACCCGGCGCGTCACCTCGTCACCCGCACCCCTGGGAGAATGCTCACGTTCGGCCATGCAGCGAGCCTAGCGCCAGCATCGGACATCTCCCCGTGGCGCGCGCGGAACACCCGCGCGGCAGGCAGCGTTGTGTGGCCTAGAGGAAAGGAAGTCAGATGCTGGGAATCGACAAGACTCGCATGATCACCGCGGACGAGGCGATGCCGGGGCGCGACGCCGCGCTCGAGGTCGCGGACCGTCACGTGGTGCTCGGCAGCCCGCTCAAGGGACCGTGGCCCGAGGGTCACGAGGTGCTCTACGTGGGCATGGGCTGTTTCTGGGGCGCGGAGCGCATCTTCTGGCAGACGGAGGGCGTGTACGCGACCGCGGTGGGCTACATGGGTGGCTGGACGCCGAACCCGACCTACATCGAGACCTGCACCGCGCAGACGGGCCACGCCGAGACCGTCATGGTGGTGTTCGACCCAGAGGTGGTCTCGGTCGACACCCTGCTGGGACGCTTCTGGGAGAACCACGACCCGACGACGCTGCACCGCCAGGGCGGCGACATCGGCACCCAGTACAGGTCGGCGATCTTCACCACCACCGACGCGCAGCTGGAGGCGGCGCGTCAGTCGCGCGAGCGCTACCAGGCCGCGCTGACGGACAAGGGGTTCGGCGAGATCACGACCCAGATTGTGCCCGTGCAGGAGGCCGGCGACGGCGTCTTCTACTACGCCGAGGACTACCACCAGGGTTACCTCCACAAGAACCCCGGCGGCTACTGCAACCACGGGTTCTGCCAGGCGTCCTACGTCTCGGCATGAGCGAGCCTGAGCTGAGCGCCGGCGAGCTGGGCCACCTTGCGAGGTGCGTGCAGCTCGCCGGCGAGGCTCTGGAGGCGGGCCACGCGCCGTTCGGCTCGGTGCTGGTGTCCGGCGCGGGCGAGGTCCTCGCGGAGGATCACAACCGCACCGGCGACGGCGACCCGACGGCGCATCCCGAGATCGCGCTGGCGAGGTGGGCGGCCGCTCACCTCACGGTGGACGAGCGCGCCGCCGCGACGGTGTTCACCTCCGGAGAGCACTGCGCCATGTGCGCGGCCGCGCACGCGTGGGTGGGCCTGGGCCGCATCGTCTACGCGACCTCGACCGCGCAGCTGCTGCGGTGGCGTGCGGAGGACGGCGTGGCGCCCGGGCCGGTGCAGCCGCTTCCCATCCACACGATCGCCCCGCGGGTCACCGTCGAGGGTCCGGTCGCTCAGTTCACGGCGCCGATGCGGGCGCTGCATGCCCGGCACTCGGGTCGCTGACGCGTAGCCGGCCGCGCCTATCAACGATCGACACGATCACCACGGCGGCGGCGAGCACACACACGACCGCTGCCGCGGACAGTTCCTCCCGCGCCAGCAGCACGACGGCGGGCGCGAAGACGCCCGCTCCCGCGAGCCACGCGGCCCGGCGCCCGGCATCGGCCCCGCCTCCGCGGCGTGCCACGACGGCGTGAACGGTCGCCGACGCCAGAAGGTAGAGGGCGAGGGCGCCGGCGACGATGAACGCCTCGTGGTCCTCGAGCGCGTGGCCGGGATGGGCCACCACGACCCCGAGCGCGGCGGACACGGCCACGAGCGACAGCGACGTGACGAGGTGGGCGACCCACTGCAGGCGCACCGGGATCACGCCGTGCGCGAGCAGCGCCACCCCGGCGCTGCCGTGTCGCACCGCGAGGTTCCACAGCCCCACGATCAGGGCGAAGGAGCCCGCCCACGCCACCGCGAGCATGGCGTCCCACTCGGCTCCCGACGCGGCGTTGAGCATCTGGATGAGCCCCTCGCCCAGCAGGATCAGAGTGAACAGCCCGAAGCGCTCGGCGAGGTGCACGTTGTCGGTGCGCAGGGTCACGATCGAGCTGGGGACCTCGCGCTGATGGCGCGCGTAGCGTCCGCGCCGCCGCTCGACCCGCTCGTGCCCGCGGACCTCGTCTCCGTGGAGTTCCGCCAGGCGGTCAACCTTGCGCTCGAATCCGCGTTCGCGGTCCGCCATCCGGTCGGTGAGCCGGTCAAGGCGCTCCTGCGCCTCCTCGACCACCCTCTCCTCGCGCGAGCGCAGCAGCTGGACCAGGTCGATGGTGAGGCCGGCCGCCCACCAGAGGTACTTCGCGTCGCCCTCGACCCAGAACGAGACGACCCACGGCAGCACCCCGGTAAACGCCTGGATGACGGGCAGGTCCACCACGACCGCCGCGCCGTGCCACGGCCGGGCCGCGGCGACGCGCCCCACCACGTAGGCGATCGCGAAGGCCTGCGCGTGCCCCTCGTGGATGCCGGGGACCGCGGCGACCATGACGGACAGCACCGCCATGCCGACGAGGAAGGTGGGCAGCCGTGCAGCGTCGCCGCGCACGTTTCCGTACGCCGTGAAGCACGTCCAGATCATCCAGAAGGCGCCGAACGCGACGGCGAACAGGAACAGGCTCGACCACCCCTCGCCGTCCTCGATGAGGTGGGCCAGCAGGCCGGCGCCCGCGACGACCACCAGGTCGAAGAACAGTTCGGGCCACGAGGCGTGGCGCTCCTCCTCGACGGCCGATGTCGCCTGCTGCTCGGTCACGGGGCCTCCCTGGGTGGCGCGTCAGCCCAGAATAGAGCGCACAAACTCCAGGCGTCTCACGGTCTGGAAGCCCTGCCCGCCCTCGTGCCCGTTGTCGGGGTAGACCTCCATGCGCTTGGCGGGCGAGGCCCCGGCCAGTTCCCCGTAGCGGTTGAACGCGGTGAACACCGTGGACGGCGGGCAGATGCCATCGCGCAGCGCGGCCGAGGTCAGCAGCGGGGCGTGGGCGCGGCGCGCGTGGTTGGCCCCGTCCAGGTAGGACAGCGTGGCGAGGACTCGTTCGCGCGCGTCCCGGTGCACCGCGAGGTAACGGACGATCTCGCCGTACGGGAAGTCGTCGGTGATGGAGATGGCGCGCTCGAAGTGGCACAGGAACGGCACATCGGCCATCACGCCAGCGAGGTCGGGCACCAGCCCGGAGACGGCGAGCGCCACGCCCCCACCCTGGGAGGTACCGGCGAAGAACACCAGCGACGGGTCTACACCGGGGAGGACCCTCGCCGCGTCGACCCCGCGGACGGCGTCGGTGAACATGCGCCGGTAGTAGTGGTCGCGGGGGTCCTCGATCCCGCGCGTCATGACGCCGGACGACGCGGGACCGGTCGCGCCCTCGTCGGCGGTGTGTCCGCCGTTGCCCCATTCGGAGCCCTGGCCGCGGGAGTCGACCCACAGGGTCGCGATGCCCTCGGACGGCCACAGCGTGTGCTCGATCGGCAGGCCGCGCCCGCCGCCGTACCCGGCAATCTCGACCACGCACGGAAGATCCGCCGCCGCGCCTCGGGGCCGCGCATACCAGGCGCGAATCGGCTGTCCACCGAAGCCGGGAAAAGTGACGTCCTGGATGTCGACGCCGCCAAGCCCGGCCCCGGCATCGGCCATCCGCGGTTCCATGGGGACCTCGCGCGCCTGGGCGAGCGTGCCGGCCCAAAACTCGTCGAAGTCCGCGGGCTCGCGGACGTCGGGTCGGTAGGTCTCGAGCTCGGAGAGGGGCAGGTCGAACTGGGGCATCATCGCTCCGGACATGACGACGCCCGCCGCGCGGCCCTCGAGGGGCCGTACGCGACGGGCGGTCGGACGGTCAGGCGTTCAGGGTGTCAGTCGCGTCCTTGGAGGATAGCGATGAGGCGCAGGAACTCGGTGTACATCCAGACGAGCGTGACGACAAGGCCGAAGGCCGCGGTCCACTCGTACTGCTGGGGCAGGCCGCGCTTCACGCCGTTCTCGATGAAGTCGAAGTCCGCGATGAGCGAGATGCAGGCGAGGCCGACGGCCAGCAGGCCGATCGCCACACCGAGCCAGCCGGCACGCAGGCCCCAGGCGGAGTCGGTGCCGCCGAAGATCATCACAAAGATGTTGACGACGGAGAAGACGAGGTACGAGATGCCGCCGATGATGAGGATCTTGCGCATCTTGGACGTGTAACGCACCTTGCCGGTGCGGTACAGGTACAGGCACACGCCCGAGGTGATGGCGGTCGCGAGCAGCGCCTGCATGGCGGCACCGGGGACGTCGAAGCCCGTCTCGATGTAGATCGACAGCGAGCCGAGGAAGTAGCCCTCCACGCCCGCGTAGATCAGTGCCATGACCGGGTTGGTGGTGCGCTGGAACGCGAGCACCAGGCCCAGCACCATGCCCGCGATGGCAGAGATGAAGAGGCCGGCGGTCGAGGGGAACAGGTAGCCGGGGATCGCCGCGATGAACGCGAGCACGATCATGCCGGCGGCCTTGGTGGTGACACCCTCGTAGGTCATGCGACCCATGTCGTGGGACGTCGCGCTGGGGGCGTCGAACTGCGACTGCAGGTCCTCGGCGGTGACGGTCGAGCCGTCCTGGTTGATGGTCGCTCCGGGCTTGAAGGCGCTGTTGGAGCTGCTGAACACGGGGCTGGCCATGTGGTCCTCCTCGAGGGGTACGGTCCTCGTCAGACTAACGAACGGGACCCGGGCGTCGGCATCGGCCGTGAGGGGGATTCTCTGAGGGCGGACAGGCGTTCCCCCGTCACGACCTCGCGCCGCGGCGCCGATGCACCGCCATGGCGGCCGCGTACGCGATCACGGCGATGCCGACGCACCAGGCCAGCGCCGCCCACAGGCCCGATCCCGGCGCCTGGCCCGCCATGAGGTCGCGGAGCGCGTCGACGATCACGGTCACCGGCTGGTGTTCGGCGAAGACGCGCACGGGTCCCGGCATGGTGGCCGTGGGCACGAAAGCCGAGCTGACGAAGGGCAGGAGAATCAGTGGGTAGGCGAACGCGCTCGCCCCGTCGACGGTGCTCGCCGTGAGTCCGGGGATCACCGCGAGCCACGTGAGGGCGAGGGTGAGCAGGCCCAAGATCCCCGCGACGGCGAGCCAGTCGAGGACGCCTGCGGGCGACCTGAAGCCCATCACCCACGCGACGCCGACGACGATCGCGAGGGACACGGCCGTCGCGACGAGCGTCGTCAGCACATGCGCCCACAGCGGTCCCGACCTCGCGATGGGCAGGCTCTGGAAGCGTTCGAAGATCCCGCCCTTGAGGTCCATGAACAGTCGGTAGGCCGTGTAGGAGACGCTCGAGGCGATCGTGATGACCAGGATGCCCGGCAGGAGGTACGTCACGTAGGAGTCCGTCCCGACCTCGATCGCGCCGCCCAGGACGTACACGAAGAGCAGCAGGAACGCGACGGGCATCATGACCGTCGTGATGATCGTGTCGGGGCTGCGGACGATGTGCCTCAGGCTGCGGCCCGTAAGCGTGGCGGTGTCGGCGATGGCGGTCATCGCTCCTCCCCTGTGGTGTGCGGGCCGGCGGTGCCGGCGCCGGTGACGGCGAGGAAGATGTCCTCGAGGCTGGGCCGGCGCTCCACGTACTCGATCGTGGCCGGGGGCACCAGCGCCATCACGTCGGCGAGCGTGCCGTCGACGATGATGCGCCCCTCGTGCAAGATCGCCACCTGGTGGGCCAACTGTTCCGCCTCCTCCAGGTATTGGGTGGTGAGCAGCACGGTGGTGCCGGCCGCAGCGAGCGCGCGCACGGTGTCCCACACCTCTAGCCGGGCATGCGGGTCGAGGCCGGTCGTCGGCTCGTCCAACACCACGACGGAGGGTTCGCCGATGAGGCTCATGGCGATGTCGAGCCGTCGCCGCATGCCTCCCGAGTAGGTACCGGCGCGGCGGTCGGCCGCCTCGGTCAGGCCGAAGCGCTCGAGGAGCCGAGCCGCTACGTCGCGAGGCGCCTCGACGTGACGCAGCCTGGCCACGAGGGCCAGGTTCTCGCGTCCCGTGAGGATCTCGTCGACCGCGGCGAACTGGCCGGTGAGGCTGATCCGCTCTCGCACCCGGCCCGGCTCGCTCGCGACGTCGATGTCGTCGATGACGGCGACCCCGGCATCGGCCCGCAGCAGGGTCGCGAGGATCCTCACGAGCGTGGTCTTGCCCGCGCCGTTGGCCCCCAAGAGGGCGGTGATGGAGCCGCGCGCGACGGTCAGGTCCACCCCGCGCAGCACCTCGAGCTCGCCGTACGACTTGGCCAGCGATGCGACGCGGATGGCGGTGTCAGTCGCCATCGTCGTGCTCCTGAGCGAGAGCCGCGGCGTCGACCGCCTCGGTGAGCCTGGCGCGTTCCTTCGCGACCCATCGGCCGTCCTCGTAGCCCCGCAGGAAGTCCTCGACGAACTCGACGGGCTCGTCACCCACGATGCCGCGGACGGCGGTGCCATCGGCCGCGGCCTGCTCGAAGAGCACGATGAGGTCCTCGTACATCTGCACGAGGACGTCGCCCTTGGTGATCGCGCCCGCGTAGTTGAGGTAGCGCTCGACGGCTTCAACGGTGCGCGCGTAGGGCGCGGGAAGTGCCGCCTTGCGCGCCTTGCACTCGCGGTACTTCTTCTTGTCCTCGAGCGATCCGGTGACGGTTTCAATCCAGTTCCTGGTCATGACTTCTCGCCTTCCGTGTGGAGCTGGGAGAGTCGGTCCGAGAGGAAGCTCCATGTCCTCCAGAACTCGTCGAGGTACTGCTGCCCCTCGGGGGTGATCGCGTAGACCTTGCGCGGCGGGCCCTTCTCCGACGGCACTTTGTCGACGGCGACGAACGCCTTCTTCTCGAGGCGCAGGAGGAGCGCGTACACCGTGCCCTCGGCGATGTCGGTGAAACCCTGGTCCCGCAGCCGCGCCGTGATGTCGTAGCCGTACGCGGGGCTGACCGCGAGGAGCGCGAGCACGATGCCCTCGAGAGTCCCCTTGAGCATCTCCGTCATCTGCTTGCCCACCGCACGCCTCCAACTACTCAGTGTTGCTGACTACCACTAGATAGTAACACTGAATAGTGGGCACGCAAGGGGCAGGGGCTCGTACCGTGACGCCTGGCGGAAGCGCTACCCGAGCGGGTGGTCTGCCACCTGGGTCTCGAGCGCGTCGCCGTTGATCTCGACGTAGAGGTGGCGCTCGGTGACGGTGACCGTGAGGCGGTTGCGCCGCTCCAGGCGCTGCGCCACCTCGTCCACGAAGGCGCCGTCGAGGGAGTGCAGCACGATGTCCTCGCGGCGATGGATGCGCTTGCCGTCCCATCGTGCGAGCACCTTGGCGGGGTCGCGGTGCGTGTAGACGGTGGTCTCCTCGGCGAGGCGGCTGCCGTAGTGAAGGCGGTCGGCCTCGGGCGCACCTACCTCGATCCAGGCCATGACGGCGCCGGTGAGGTCGCGGACGATGACGGCGGGCTCGTCGGTGGTGGCGATCCCCTCGCCGAACGCGATGCCTTCGCGGTACTCGAGGCAGTAGGCGAGGATGCGCGTCACGAGGAACGCTGCCGTCTCCGAGGGGTGGCGCGCCACGCGCAGCTCGAGGTCCTCGTAGACGCCGCGGTCCATATCCGCCACGGCGACGTCGAAGGTGTGGAGGGTCGCGCCGGCTGCCATGGGGCAAGGCTACGGGCGCGGCGCTAGCGTGAGGACCATGGAGTTCACGGCAGTGGTGGAGCCCCACGAGAAGATGCGCGGCCTCGAGGTGCCCGATGCGGTGGTCGCCGCGCTCGGTGGCGGCGCCAGGCCCCGGGTGCTCGTGACCGTGGCCGGCCACTCGTGGTCGACGGCCATCGCGCGCATGCAGGGGCGCAGCCTCATCGGGGTGGCGAAGGCCCACCGCGAGGCGGCGGGGATGGTGGTGGGCTCCACGGTCACCGTCTCCGTCGCGCTCGACGCGACGGCCGGTTTCGTGGACGTCCCAGGCGACGTGGCGGCGGCGCTCGACGCCGCCGGGGTGCGCGCGGCCTTCGACGCCCGCACCGTGAGCCAACGCCGCCAGCATGTGCGGCTCATCGACCAGGCGAAGCGGCCCGAGACTCGAGCCAGGCGCATCGGCGCGCTGATCGAGGAGCTTGGGGGCTCGTCCCGCTCCCCGAGGTAGCCGGTTACGCGGCCGCCTGCGCCTCGCGGCGCTCGCGCGCGGCGTGACGGTCAGCGGGCATCAGCGCGGCGAGGACGGCAAGCACCACCGCCGCGACCGTGACGAACACGAACACCAGGTGCAGAGCACCCATCAGGCCCTCCCCCTCGGGGGTGCCGTCGGCGCCGAGCTCCACGCGGGAGTTGACGATGGCGCCACAGGCAGCGACGCCGAGCGCGGAGCCCAGCGACCGCGCGAAGACGTTGACGCCCGTCACGGCCCCGCGCGTGGTATGCGCGACGGACGACTGCGCGGCGACCAGCGTCGGGACCGCGGTGAGGCCCATGCCGATGCCGACCACAAAGGTGGCCCCTGCCGTCGCGATGAGCGGGGTGGCCTCCCCCAGTGCGAGCGTCGCCGCGGTACCCGCGACGACGAGCACGGATCCGATAATGGCCGTCACCCGAAACCCGAGGCGCAGGTACAGGCGCCCCGAGTTCGACGCCGACAGCGGCCAGCCGAGCGTCATGGCGGCCAGGGCGAAGCCGGCGATGAGCGGCCCGTAGCCGAGCACTCCCTGCGCGTAGATGGGCACGTACGTCGTCAGCCCCAGCACCACCATGCCGACCACCAGCGAGATCGCGGTCGAGACCCCGACGACGCGGCGGCGCAGGAGCCGCAGGTCGACGATGGGGTGCGCCGCGCGCAGGGCGTGCGCCACGAACACGGCGGCCAGCACGGCTCCCACCCCGAGCACCGCGATCGACGCGGGCGAGTCCCATGCCCAGGTGGAGCCACCCTCGAGCAGCCCGACGAGCAGCAGCACACTTCCGCCCGTGAGGAGCAGCGACCCGCGCACGTCGATGGCGTCACGCCCGCCCTCGAGCGGGGACTCCTGGTAGCGGCGCACGATCATCCAGGCAGCGATGGCGCACAGCGGGATGTTGACGAGGAAGATCCAGCGCCACGACAGGAACTCGGAGAAGGCTCCGCCGAGCGTGGGCCCCAGTACCGAGGAGATGGCCCACACCGAGGCGATGTAGCCCTGTGCCTTGGCCCGCTCCTCAAGCGTGTAGATGTCGGCGGCGATGGTCTGCGAGACCGGCATGACGGTGCCCGCGCCGAGCCCCTGGATGACCCGGCCGGCGATGAGCGCGCCCATCGACCACGCGGCGCCACAGACGATCGAGCCCACGAAGAACAGCGCGACGCCGGCGAGGATCAGGCGCTTGCGGCCGAAGATGTCCGAGAGCCTGCCCGCGAGCGGCGTCGAGACGGCCTGCGCCAGCAGGTACGCCGAGAAGAGCCAGGGCACCTGCTCGAAGGATCCGAGATCGCTCGCGATCGTCGACGACGCGGTGGCGATGATGGTCGCATCGAGCGCCACGAGCGCCGTGGCAAGCATGAGGGACAGGAGGATCGGTCCGCGCTCCGAACGCAGCCCGACCGATGCGGAGGTCGGCGGCACGTGAGGAGTCAACCACGCGCATCGGCCCATCTATTCCGGCCGATGCGGTGCCCCCGGCGGGACTCGAACCCGCACTTAGCCGATTTTAAGTCGGCTGCCTCTGCCAATTGGGCTACGGGGGCGTGCCCGTTGATTCTGCCGCACCCCTCGCTGTGAACCAATCTCGCGCGCGCCACGCCGGCGGCGCACCCGCGCCACGCTCAGCGGGCGGCGTGTCGCGGCGGGAAGTGGTTCAAAGTGAGGAGAGCCAGGCCGTCCAGCTCGGGCGGTTAGGCGCGGGCGGCCGCCGAGAACGCGATGCCGTCGAGGATGTCGTGCTCGCTCGTGACGACCTCGGTCAGCTCTCCCCCGGCCGCCGCGACCTCGTCGCGCACGCGCGCCACGACCTCGCGCCACACCAGCGCGCCGGCGCCGATCACGTCGACGCGGCCGGGGTGCATGAACGGCAATGCCTCGCGCTCGGCGCGGGTGGCGGACAGCAGCGCGTCGCAAGCCTCGATGACGGCGTCGACGGGAAGGCGTGCGCCGTTGATCTTGTCGCGGTCGTACTCGGGTAGCCCGAGCGCCTGGGCGGTCACCGTGGTGATGGTGCCTGCGAGGCCCACCAGGGTGCGGGTCTGGGCAAGCGGCACGTGCGTGATCGCCACGTCGAGCGCCGCCTGCACGTCGGCGACGGCGCCAGAGATCTGCTCGGGAGTGGCGGGATCGGCCGTCAGGTGACGTTCGGTCATGCGCACGCAGCCCACGTCCATCGAGTGCGCGGCCGCGGGGGCGTTCTCCCCCAGGACCACCTCGGTGGAGCCGCCGCCGAGGTCCACGACAAGGTAGGGCGGGGTCAGCGCGGGGTCCACCACGGACACGGCGCCGCGGAAGGACAGCGCGGCCTCCTCGTGGCCGCTGATGACCTCGGGCTCGACGCCCAGGCGCTCGTGCACGCCAGCGATGAACTCGTCGCGGTTGGACGCGTCGCGGGTCGCGGACGTCGCCACGAAGCGGATGGCCTCGACCTGGTGCTCGCGGCACAGCGCGGCGTACTCGGCTGTCGCCTCGAGCGTGCGCTCGAGCGCCTCCGGGGCGAACTGGCCGGCGCGGTCCACGCCCTGGCCCAGGCGCACCACCTTCATGAGACGCACCACGTCGGTCAGCGACTGGCCGTCGGCGGCCACGTCGGCGATCAGCAGGCGGATGGAGTTGGTGCCACAGTCGATGGCGGCGACGCGGGTCATGCGTTCTCCTCTTCGTCCTCGATGGCGCAGGTACAGCGGGCGGGGGTCCACGACGCGGCGATCATCTCGAGCGCCTCGTCACCCAAGGGGTTCACCCCAGGGCCGGCGGCGAGCGCGTGGCCCACCAGGACGTGCAGGCACTTCACGCGATCGGGCATGCCGCCGGCGGAGATGCCGTGGATCTCCTGCACGTCTTCCATGGCGTAGCGCTCGGCAAGGTAGCGCTCGTGCGCGGCCCGGTAGGCCTCGGCGAGCTTCTCGTCCTCGCCCAGCCGCTCCGTCATCTCCTTCATCACGCCGTTGGCCTCGAGCGTCGACACGGCGGAGGTGGCGCCGGGGTGCGTGAGGTAGTACTGCGTGGGGAACGGGGTGCCGTCCGGGAGCCGCGGCGCGGTGTGGACCACGGTGGGTCGGCCGCACGCGCAGCGGGCGGCGATCGCGACCACCCCACGGGGTTCGCGGCCCAGCTGGGCGCGCAGCGCGGCGATGTCGGCGGGGCTGACGGTCGTGTCGTTCATCCGCCCCAGTCTAGTTGGCCGCGCGCGCCGACTCTGGCGAGCCGCTGGCGGTCGCCTCCGCGCCCTCCCCGGCCTCCCTGACGGAGTCCCACAGGGTGTCGTACCAGGTCTCGCCCGGGGCGTCGGCTGCCTCCTCGCCCTCCTCGGCGGCGGACTCGTCGCCGGTCACCGTCTCGGGGTCGAGCACGCGGTAGGCGGTCTCGCCGGGATAGACGTAGCGGAGTCGCTCGCGGGCCTGCGCCTCGATGTACGCGTCGTCGTCCCAGCGCGCCACCTCGGCCGTGAGGTCGTCGAGCTCGGTGTTCGCCACGGCAGCGTCCGCGCGCAGCCCGTCCAGCATCGTCTGCTGGTCCAGGTACGCGCGCACCGACGGCCACACCACGGCGAACGCGAGCCCCAGCAGCGCGACGATGATGCCGGTGCGCCACGTCAGCATTCCGGCCCACGATCCGCCGGGGCGGCCGGCGAGGATGCGCGGGGTGGTGCTGGCGGCCGATGCCGTCGCGGGCCTGGTCCTGGCGGTGCGGCCGGGGCCGGCACCGGTCCTCGTGGACGAGGTGCGCGACGTCGTGGGCTTGGCGGCGGCGCGCGGAACGCTTCCCGTGCGAGGTGCCTGGGACCGCGACGCGCTGCGGGACGCGCCCGTGCTCGAGGCGCGCGACGACGGCCGGGTGCCCGAGGGCGTGCCAGGTCGTCGAGGGGAGCTCACCGCTCCATTCTCACCGACGCGCGCCGGGCCCGACGACACCCGCGCGCCGCGAGTCGTGTGATTGCGGCCCCGCGCGGTCATTTCGGGGATTGCCAGCGCGGGCGGCCGACATCGGCAGTCGAGGCGGGCGTCTCGCAGATTGCCAGCGTGGGCGGCAGCCAGGCAACCACAGCATCGGCCGCCTAGAAACGCGCGAAGGCCGCGGACCCCTCGATAGGGATCCGCGGCCTTGGCGGTGAGGCGAAGCCTCGAGCGGCTGAGCCTTACGCCGCGTAGCGACGCGGGAAGGCGGACTTGCCGGCGTACTTCGCGGCGTCGTCCAGCTCCTCCTCGATGCGCAGCAGCTGGTTGTACTTGGCGATGCGCTCGCCGCGGGCGGGAGCACCGGTCTTGATCTGGCCGGTGTTGAGCGCGACGACCAGGTCGGCGATGGTGACGTCCTCGGTCTCACCCGAGCGGTGCGAGACCATCGAGGTGAAGCCGTTGGCGGTGGCGAGCGACACGGCGTCGATCGTCTCGGTCAGGGTGCCGATCTGGTTGAGCTTGACGAGCAGCGCGTTGGCCGACTTCTCGTCGATGCCCTTCTGGAGGCGGACCGGGTTGGTGACGAACAGGTCGTCGCCGACGATCTGGGTCTTGTCGCCGATGGTGGCGACGAGGTGCGACCAGTCGCTCCACTCGTCCTCGGACAGCGGGTCCTCGATGGAGACGAGCGGGTAGTCGTTGACCAGCTGCTCGTAGTAGGCGGACATCTCCTCGCCCGTCTTCGCGGCGCCCTCGAACTGGTAGGCACCGTCCTTGAAGAACTCGGTGGCGGCGACGTCGAGCGCGAGCGCCACGTCCTCGCCGGGCTTGAGGCCGGCCTTCTCGATGGCGACCAGGATGAGGTCGAGGGCCGCACGGTTCGACTCGAGGTTGGGGGCGAAGCCGCCCTCGTCGCCCAGGCCGGTGGCAAGGCCGCGCTCCTTGAGCACGGACTTGAGGGCGTGGTAGACCTCGGCGCCGTAGCGGTACGCCTCACGGAAGGTCGGGGCGCCGACGGGAGCGATCATGAACTCCTGGATGTCGACGTTCGAGTCGGCGTGCGAGCCGCCGTTGAGGATGTTCATCATCGGCACGGGCAGCAGGTGCGCGTTCGGGCCGCCGATGTACTTGAAGAGGGCGAGGTCGGCGCTGTCAGCGGCGGCCTTGGCGACGGCGAGGGACACGCCGAGGATCGCGTTCGCGCCCAGCTTGCCCTTGTTGTCGGTGCCGTCGAGGTCGAGCATGATCTTGTCGATGATGCGCTGCTCGGTGGCGTCAAGGCCCACGATCTCGGGGGCGATCTCGTCGATGACCGCGTCCACGGCCTGCTCGACGCCCTTGCCCAGGTAACGGCCCTTGTCGCCATCGCGGCGCTCGACCGCCTCGAAGGCACCGGTGGAGGCACCCGACGGGACGGCTGCACGCGCGAACGTGCCGTCCTCCAGGGCGACCTCGACCTCGACGGTGGGGTTGCCGCGCGAGTCGAGAATCTCGCGTGCTCCGACGGCCTCAATGCTGGCCATGATGCTCCTTCGGTTGTGTGGATTTCCTTGGATCTCTTGCGAGTCTAACGACGTGTGTCCTGGCACGCGCCGCGACGAACGTCCTACCCGGGTAAACCTTGAGTGTCGCGCTCCGCGTCGCGTGCGGCGGCCTCGTATGACCTGGTGGCGTCGCGCAGCGCGCCCTCGGCGTCGATGCCCTCGGCCTCGGCGCGCGCGACGAGGGCAAGCAACTGCTGGCCGATGCCGACGCCGGCCTCGTCGCGGACCTCGAGGCCACTCTTGGCGGCGCGGGAGATGACCTTCTGCGCGCGGGCCAGGGCGGGCTGCGCCACGGGGATGCCGTCCATGACGGACTCGCGTCCCTTCGTGGCCTTCTTGATCTCTTCCCACCGGCCGAGCGTCTCCTCGGCGGTGATGGCCTCGCCGCCGTCGGCGAAGACGTGCGGGTGGCGCTCGATGAGCTTGTCGGCGACGCCTCGGGCCACCTCGTCGATCCCGAAGGGGTCGTCCGGGTGGTCCTGCGCGACGCGCGCGTGGAAGATCACCTGCAGCAGGACGTCTCCGATCTCCTCGCGAAGGTCCTCGCGGGATCCGGTCTCGACGGCCTCCGCCAACTCGTAGGCCTCCTCAAGCGCATGCTTGATGAGACTCTCGTGGGTCTGCTCGGCATCCCACGCACAACCGCCAGGAGAACGCAGGCGGTCCATCACCTCGACCAGTCGGACGAGGTCGTCACTCACTGGCGAGCCACTCCGAGTCGCTCGCGGTGAAGAAGTCCGCGACGTTGAACTCCATGAACCAGCCGGGCTGGCCGGCGTTCGCGAGGCTCACCGCGGTCTCGGAGGCCTCCGAGATCGAGGACAGCAGCTGGTCCACATTGAACTCGCCCTCGCGGGGCGACACGGTGGTCGTCTCGGCGACCTCCTCGGCGATCGACCGCAGCAGCGAGTCGTCCTCCGGGATCATCGTGTAGGCGGCGAGGAGGTACGTGGCCTCGAGGCCGTCGATCATCGCCTCGCTGGGCTCGCCGGCGATCGACTCGTACTCCTTGACGCTGATCGCCTCCTGCTCCATCGAGTAGCGGGAGTACTGCAGCTGAAGCTCGTCGATGTGCTCGAGCATCGGCTCGCGCAGCAGCTCCAGGGTGACGACCTGATCGCGCGGGATCGGCTTGTGAGCCTCCTCGGCCCACGCGTCGTACAGCTCGGTCACCCGGGCGGAGGTCAGCGTGGTCTGCTCGGAGGCCGCGGCGACGCCGGGCGACCCTTCCTGGCCGGGCACTGCGCAGCCTGCGAGCAGGAGCGCCGATCCCAGCACGGCCGCGCCCAGGGCGCGTCGACGACGGGGCTCAGTCATGACCCTCATCCTAACGGCGTGACCGCGGTGGCCTTGACGACCTCCCGCACCCAGTCGAGCACGGGAAGACCCTCGACCGGCTTGCCGCCGATGCGCTGGGTCAGCGGTGCCGGGACGAGGATCTGGCGCACGGCCGGCTTGATCAGCGTGCCTGGGTAGAGGCGGTTCACGCGCAGAGCCGCGGAGTCGGGAAGTTCGACGGGGCTGAAGCGCACATACTTGCCCTGGGCCACCACATCGGTGATCCCCGTGGAGCGCAGTTCGCAGCGCAGGCGGGCCACCGCGAGGAGGTTCTCGACGGGCTCGGGAAGGTTGCCGTAGCGGTCCTGAAGCTCCTCGGCGACGGCGTCGAGCGCCTCGCCATCGGCGGCATCGGCCATCTTGCGGTACGCCTCGAGGCGCAGGCGTTCGTGCTCGATGTACGCCTCGGGGATGTGGGCGTCGATCGGAAGGTCCACCGTCATGGCCGGCCGCTCGTCGCCGCCCTCGCCCCGGAAGTCGGCCACGGCCTCACCCACCATGCGGATGTACAGGTCGAAGCCCACGCCCTCGATGTGCCCCGACTGTTCGCCGCCCAGCAGGTTGCCCGCGCCGCGGATCTCCAGGTCCTTCATGGCCACGGCCATTCCCGCACCGAGGTCCGTGTTGGCGGCGATGGTCTGCAGCCTGTCGTGCGCCGTCTCGGTGAGCGTGCGGTCCGCCGGGTACAGGAAGTAGGCGTAGGCACGCTCGCGGCCACGGCCCACGCGGCCGCGCAGCTGGTGCAGCTGGGACAGGCCGAACGTGTTGGCCTTCTCCACGATCAGGGTGTTCGCGTTCGAGATGTCGAGGCCCGTCTCGACGATAGTGGTGCACACCAGGACGTCGTAGCGCTTTTCGTAGTAGTCGACGATGACCTGCTCGAGCTGCTTCTCGCTCATCTGCCCGTGGGCGACGGCGATGCGCGCCTCGGGAACCAACTCGCTGAGGCGTCGCGCGGCCGAGGTGATGGTCTTCACCGAGTTGTGAATGTAGAAGACCTGGCCGTCACGCATGAGCTCGCGGCGGATCGCCGCGGCCACCTGCGGGTTCTCGTGCGGACCCACGTAGGTGAGGATCGGGTGGCGCTCCTCCGGCGGGGTGGCGAGGGTCGACATCTCGCGGATGCCCGTGACCGCCATCTCAAGGGTGCGCGGGATCGGGGTCGCCGACATGGCGAGCACGTCGACGTCCGTGCGCATCGCCTTCAGCGTCTCCTTGTGCTCCACGCCGAAGCGCTGCTCCTCGTCCACGATCACGAGGCCCAGCTGCTTGAAGCGCACCGAGCCGGTGATGAGGCGGTGGGTGCCGATGACGACGTCGATCGAGCCGTCGTTCAGCCCCTCGATGACCTCCTTCGCCTCCTTGTCCGTCTGGAAGCGCGACAGCGCGGCGACCTTGACCGGGAACTGGGCGAAGCGCTCGGTGAACGTGTCGACGTGCTGCTTGACCAGCAGGGTGGTGGGGCACAGCACAGCCACCTGGGTGCCGTCCTGGACCGCCTTGAAGGCGGCGCGCACGGCCACCTCGGTCTTGCCGAAGCCCACGTCGCCGCAGATGAGGCGGTCCATGGGCACGGACCGCTCCATGTCCGCCTTGACGTCATCAATGGTCGTGAGCTGGTCGGGGGTCTCGACGAACGGAAACGACTCCTCGAGCTCGCGCTGCCACGGGGTGTCGGGCGAGAACTCGCGGCCCGTGGTCGCCATGCGTGCGCTGTAGAGCCGGATCAGCTCGGCGGCGATCTCCTTGACGGCCTTGCGTGCCTTGGTCTTGGTCTTGGCCCAGTCCGAGCCGCCCATCTTGTTGACGCTTGGGGCCTCGCCGCCCACGTACTTGGTGACCTGGTCGAGCTGGTCGCTCGGTACCGACAGGCGGTCGGCGGGGCCGCCGCGCTTCGAGGGGGCGTACTCGATGACCAGGTACTCGCGCTCGATGCCGCGCACGTTGCGCTTGGTGAGTTCCACGAAGCGGCCGACGCCGTGGGCCTCGTGCACCACGAAGTCGCCGGCACGCAACTGCAGGGGATCGACGGCGTTGCGGCGCCGGCTGGGCACCTTGACCTTGGGGCCGGCGGCCACGGCGGCGCGGCCCGTGAGGTCCGACTCGTGCATGACGAGCACGCGATCCTCGGCGCTCGCAAAGCCCACTCCCGTGATCTGCGGGATGACGGAGAGGATGCCCTCGACCCGCTCGTAGGTGGGCTGCACGCGCGCGGGCACGCCCTCCTCGGTGAGTTGTTCCGCGAGGCGGTGGGCGCTTCCCGTCGACGCGGCGGTCACCAGGACCGTCCAGCCCTCGGCGATCCGCGAGCGCAGCAGGCCGATGGCCTCGCGCAGGCGACCACGGTGGTCCTCGAGGTCGGTGATCCCGGTGACCACTGCATCGGCCGCGCCGAAGGGGCCGAGGCTCACCCAGTGCACGCCGCGGTCGTCGGCCGCCTCGCGCAACTGGTCGAGGCTGAGGAAGGAGCCCTCGGTGGGCTCGAGCGGGCTGTCGGCGCCGGCGGCGGCGCTCACCCACGCGGCGGCGAGGAACTCGTCGGCGGTGCGGGTGAGGTCCTCGGCGCGGCGGGCCAGGCGCTCGGGCTCGATGAGCAGCATGCGCGTGCCGCGCGGCAGGATCGCCGGCACCGAGGTGAGGCGGGTGACCAGCAGCGGGATGAGGGACTCCATGCCCTCCACGGCGTGGCCGTCCGCGATCTTGGTGAGCATCTCGGAGGCGGCAGGGATGTCGTCCACCAGCTGGGCGGCACGGGCGCGCACGTCGTCGGTCAACAGCAGCTCGCGGCACGGCGGCGCCCATAGGCGCTCCACGTCCGACAGCGAGCGCTGGTCGGCCACGGAGAAGGACCGGATCGAGTCGACCTCGTCGCCGAAGAACTCGATGCGGACGGGGTGGGGGTCGGTGGGAGCGAACACGTCGACGATCCCGCCGCGCACGGCGTACTCGCCGCGCTTTTCCACCATGTCGACGCGCGTGTACGCGGCGGCGGCGAGCGACTCGGCGAGCTCGGTGAGGTCGCGCTCCTCGCCCACCTTGAGGTGCACGGGCTCGAGGTCGGGAAGGCCCGCGACGATGGGCTGCAGCAGCGCACGGATGGGCGCCACGACCACCTCGACGGGCGGGATTCCCGCCTCGGTCTCCACCAGGTCGGGGTGGACAATGCGGCGCAGTGTCGCAAGGCGGCGCGCCACGGTGTCGGAGCGGGGGCTGAGGCGCTCGTGCGGCAGCGTCTCCCAGGCGGGAAGGACGGCGATGCGCGCGGGGTCCCGGTAGCCGCCGAGGGTCGCGGCGAAGGTGTCGGCGTCGCCGCCCGTGGCGGTCACCACGAGGAGGGGGCCGTCGAGCTCGGCATTCGCGACGAGCGCGGGCGCCGCGGCGGAGGCGGCGGTGAGGTGAGCACCGTCCGCGAGCTCACGCGTGGCGAGGGAGTCGAGGAGGGGCTTGAGCGGCTGGTTCACGAGTCTCCAGGCATGCCAATGGACCGGGATCTCCGGCACAGCCATCCTAAGGACCCCCACCGACTCCGCAGGCATGGCGGGACGGATGGGGCCCGCGGGCGGAACCTAGACTTGTGCCCATGACCGATGCGCGCGGCGAGGCGGAGCGGCTGCTGCGCCGCTTCGCCCGCGACACCAACCTCCTCATTGCCGGCCGGCCCTTCCGGGTCACCGGCGACGGCCCCGTCGCCGCCGAGCTCACGGCGATGCTCGCCGGCATGGGGGCGCTCGTGGGCACCGACGTCTACTCCCCCGCGGCGTATGGCACGGCCGATGCCCCCGACTCGGTCCTCGTCGACGTGACCGAGGGGACGATCACCATGGGCGGCGGCCCCCTCGGCGACCGCGGCGACGCCGCGGGTCGTCTCGACTTCGCCGCGCGGCACATGCCCGTCTCGACGGCGATAGCGAAGGAGTTGGCGGAGGCCGGGACAGTGCGCGGCCTCAGCATCGGCGTCTCGATGACCCTCGAGCCCAAGACCGCCAACCTCGCACTGCTGCTGAAGGCCGCGGGCGCCACCGTCGCCGTCTACGCCCATCCCGACGAGACAGACGAGGACGTGGCGGACGCGCTGCGGGACCGCGGCGTCCCCGTCGACGCCGACTCCACCCTCGCCACCGCCGAGGCCGAGCGCGAGGCCGCCCTCGCCTTCCTCGACCGCGGCTTCGACGTCCTCGTGGACGACGGCTCCCACGTCACCCGCCTCGCCCACGAGGAGCGTCCCGCCCTGGTGGCGCGCTGGATCGGCGCCACCGAGGAGACCACTTCGGGACTCGCGCCCCTGCGCCACATGCACGCCGCCGGCCTGCTCGCGACCGGCGTGGTCGCGGTCAACGACGCCATCACCAAGACGGGCTTCGACAACCGCTACGGGACGGGCCAGTCCTGTGTCCTCGCTATCGCCGACCTTCTCGACGCGGCGGGCCGATCGGTGCGCGATCAGCGTGCGCATGTCGTGGGCTATGGCCCCGTGGGCGAGGGAGTCGCAGCCCACCTGCGCGCGCTCGGCGCCACCGTCTCGGTGAGCGAAATCGACCCTGCCCGCGCGCTCCTTGCTCAGCACGACGGGTACGAGACCAGGACCCTCGAGGCGGGAGCCGCGGGCGCCCTCGTGATCTCCGCGACAGGATGGCCTGGCACCATTCCCGCTGACGTCTCGGACCTCGCCGTGGCCGTCGCCGTGGCCGGTGGCACCCCGGGTGAGATCGCGTGGAACGGCGGCCTCACCCCTGTGGCACCGCACGTGGACCGCGACGAGGCCGGCACCCTCATCCTGGACCGCGGCGGATGCATCAACGTCACGGCCGCCGAGGGCAACCCCATCGAGATCATGGACCTGTCCTTCGCGACCCAGCTCGCCGCCGTGGCGGAGGTCGCGACCACCCGCCCCGGCATCGGCCTCACTCCCCTGTCCCCCGCGGCCGTGGCCCACGTCGCCGCCACCGCGGCGCGCACCCGTGGCGCCGCGCTTGAGCCCGCAGCCACCCACGCCTCCGCCGGCGCCGCCGACTGGCGCAGCCCCCGCTACCGAGAGACCCCCGCATGACAACCTTCCCCGTGACCCTCTACTCGGCGGCGCTCGTGCTGCCCGTGACGGCACCACCCATCCTCGACGGCGCCATCGCGGTGCGCGGAGAGAAGATCCTTCACGTGGGCGAGCGCGCCTGGGTGGAGCGCTCCCTCGCCGAGCGCGGCGTGCCGGTCAACCACGTGCACTGGGACGGCGTGCTGACGCCGGGCCTTGTCAACGCCCACACGCACCTTCAGTACACGGGCATGGCCGAGGTCGCGCAGCGCACTTACCAGGGCTTCGAGGACTGGATCACCGGGTTCAACCCCGTCTACCAGCGCGGTCACGACTGGGGGGCCGATGCCGCCGCGGGTGCCGCGATGCTCGTCGCCACCGGCACCACCGCCGCCGCGGACATCGTGACCGACCCCGAGGCGGCCCACGCGCTCCACGACGCGGGGCTGCGCGGCATCGCGTACTGGGAGGTCATGGACTGGACCAACGCCGACTGGTCCGCGCACGGCCGCGCGGAGGTCGAGGCCGCCCTGGATTCGCTTCCCGACCGCCCCGGCACGGGCCTGTCGCCCCACGCGCCGTACTCCCTCGAGATCGTGCCCCTGCTGGAGATCCCGGACATCGTCCGCGAGCGCGGCCGCCGCATCCACATCCACCTGGGCGAGTCCGGAATCGAGCGCGAGTTCGCCCACGAGCCCCGCGAGCCGTGGCAGACGCAGGGCCTCGGCGGCTTCGTGGAGCTGCGCCAGGCCGGCTTCGGCACCTCCGCCACCGACTACGTAGACCACCTGGGAGTCCTCGGCCCCGACTGCCACGTCGCGCACGGCGTCTACATGTCCGAGCGCGACCGCGCCATCCTGCGCGCACGCGGCACCACGGTGGCGCTGTGCCCGCGCTCCAACCACATCATCGGCCTCGACAACCCTCCGGTCGCCGCCTACCTGCGCGAGGGCTCCCCCATCGCCGTGGGCACCGACTCGCTGTCGTCGTCGCCCTCGCTCGACCTCATGGGAGAGGTGAAGGAGCTCATGCGCATCGCCCGCGCCCAGGGCTACTCCGGCGACGACCTCGCCGAGCGCCTGCTCACCGCGGCGACCCTCGGAGGCGCGCACGCCATGGGCATCGACGAGGGCCCGCACCGCACGGGGTACCTGGCCGTCGGCGCCCGAGCGGATCTCGCGTTCTTCGACGTTCCGGTCACCACCATCACCGAGACCCTCACCACCCTCGCGGAGGCCGGCGACGGCCACGCCGCCGCCACCATCATGGGAGGGCGCGTGCGCCACACCTCCGCCCGCTTCGCCGAGCAGACCGGAGCCGCCGCATGACCCAACCCGCCTCGCAGGCCGACGCCGCCCGCCCCGCCACCGCATCGGCCCTCGACCTTGCCCCCCACCCCGAGGGCGGCTGGTTCCGCCGCATCTGGACCGGCACCACCCCGGTCGAGACTCCCGGCGGCGTGCGCCCCGCGGCCACCTGCATCCACTACCTGCTGACGCCGGGCGAGCACTCGGCGTGGCACGTCGTCACGAGCGACGAGGTGTGGCTGTGGCACGGCCCCGGCACGCTCACCCTCTCGCTCGGCGGCGACGGCTCCCAGCCGGCCAATGCCGTCGTCACCCACGTCCTTGGCCGCGACCTCGCCGCGGGTCAGGTCCCGCACGTCCTAGTACCGGCGGGCACCTGGCAGGCAGCCGCCCTCGCGAGCGAACAGGAATGCCTCGTCTCGTGCCTCGTCTCGCCGGGCTTCGACTTCGCGGATTGGTCCCTCGCGGGCGACAAGTAGACTGCGCCCCGTACGGGAGCCGTCAGCGTCGACCCCGCTCCACCACTGAATTCCTGCTGGAGAAATCATGACCTCACGCCTCCTCGGCCGCGTCGCCACGACGGCCGTCGCCGTCTCCGCCCTCGCGCTCGCCGGCTGCTCGTCGTCGTCCGACGCCGAGACCTCGACCACGCCCACGGACGCCGCCACCTCATCGGCCGCCCCCACGGCATCGGCAGACGCCGCCGGCGCGCTGGACACCGTCACCGACGGCGTCCTCACCATCGCCACCGGCGAGCCCGCCTACGAGCCCTGGATGATCGACGACGACCCGACGTCCGGCGAGGGCTTCGAGTCCGCCGTGGCCTACGCCGTGGCTGCCGAGCTGGGCTACGGCCCCGAGGACGTCGAGTGGGTCCGCACCACGTTCGACGCGGCCATCGCGCCCGGCGCCAAGGACTGGGACCTCAACATCCAGCAGTTCTCGGTGACCGAGGAGCGCAAGAACGCCGTCGACTTCTCGTCGGCCTACTACACGACCTCGCAGGCCGTCGTGGCCGTCGAGGGTGGCGTGGCAGCCGACGCGACCTCGATCGCCGACCTCGCCGGCGCCGCCGTGGGCGTCGCCGTGGGCACCACCTCGTACGACGTCGCCGTCGAGGCGCTCGGCGAGGACAACGTCCAGGTGTTCAACTCCGTCGCCGACGTGGTCGCCGCGCTCAACGCCGGCCAGATCGACGCGTTCGTCACCGACCTTCCCGGCGCCTTCTACTCGGCAGCGGTCGAGGTCGAGGGTGGCGTCATCGTCGGCCAGTTCGCTGGCACCGAGGGCGGCGACGAGTTCGCGTTCGTCCTTCCCAAGGACTCGCCCAACACCGAGGCCGTGACCGAGGCCGTCGACACGCTCACGGACAACGGCACCCTCGAGGCGCTCGAGACCGAGTGGTTGTCCGAGGCCGTCGACGTCCCCGTCCTGAACTAAGGAAGTACCAGGCATGAGAGACGGAGCGCCCGAGGCTTCAGCGCCGGGCTCGACCCCGGTTGGCGCTGCAGAGCACCAGGTGAGCGAGCTCGAGCTCGACCGCCGCCGCTACCGCCAGCGCGCCTCGTGGCGCTCCGTCCTCATCGCCGTGAGCTCGACCATCGCCTTCGTCGTGGTGGTCTCGCTCGTCGTCGTCAACACTCCCGGCTGGGACGCCGTCAAGCAGACCTTCTTCAACTGGGAGATCGGTCGCGACAGCTTCGCCGGGATCCTTGAGGGCCTCTGGGTCAACCTCAAGGCACTGTTCTTCGCCACCATCATGGTGGCCATCTTCGGCACGCTCCTCGCGGTGCTGCGATCGCTGCGCGGGCCCGTGTTCTTCCCACTGCGCGCGCTGGCCACCATCTACGTGGACCTGTTCCGCGGCGTCCCCGTGCTGATCGTGTTGTACCTGATCGGCTTCGGCATCCCCGCGCTCGGCATCTTCGGACGCCTCGACGCCGCGCTACTCGGAACCATCGCCATCGCGCTGTGCTACTCCGCCTACGTCGCCGAGGTGCTGCGCGCCGGCATGGAGGCCGTCCACCCCTCGCAGCGCATCGCGGCGCGATCGCTGGGGCTCAGCCACGGCAAGACCCTGCGCATGGTGGTCATCCCGCAGGGTGTGCGCAAGGTCATCCCCGCCCTCATGAACGACTTCGTGTCGATGCAGAAGGACGTGGGCCTCATCTCGGTGCTGGGCGCCGTCGATGCGATCCGCGCCGCGCAGATCGACGTCGCACAGACCTACAACATGACGCCCTACGTCGTCGCCGCGCTGCTCTTTGTCGCCATCTCGGTGCCGCTCACGCGCCTCACCGACTACGTGGCCGGCCGCATGAACGTCCGCGAGCAGATCGGAGGCACGGTGTGAACGTCCTCGAGGCCACCAACGTCTGGAAGGCGTTCGGCGACAACACCGTGCTGCGCGGCGTGGACCTCACGCTCGCCCAGCACGAGGTGGTGGTGCTCATCGGCGCCTCCGGCTCCGGCAAGTCCACGCTGCTGCGCACCATCAACCTCATCGAGCGCATCGACGACGGCCGCCTGGTGCTGTCGGGCGACGACATCTCGGAGCCCCGCGTGGACGCGGACGCGGTGCGCGCCCGCATCGGCGTCGTGTTCCAGCAGTTCAACCTGTTCCCGCACATGAAGGTCATCGACAACGTGACCCTGGCCGCGCGCAAGGTGCACGGCCAGAACCCCGCCGAGGCGCGCGCCAAGGGCGTGGCGCTGCTCGAGCGGTTCGGGCTGGGCGAGAAGGTCAACGACTACCCCGATCGCCTGTCCGGCGGCCAGCAGCAGCGCGTCGCGATCGTCCGCGCCATCCTGACGGACCCGGAGCTGCTGCTGCTCGACGAGATCACCTCGGCGCTGGACCCCATGCTGGTGGGCGAGGTCCTCGACCTGGTGCGCGGCCTGAAGGAGTCCGGCTCGACCATCCTCATGGCGACTCACGAGATGGCGTTCGCGCGCGACGTGGCCGACCGCGTGGTCTTCATGCACGGCGGCCGGATCGTCGAGGCGGGCACGCCCGAGCAGATCTTCGACGCCCCCCGCGAGCCGGAGACCCAGGAGTTCCTGGCGCGCGTCACCCACCGCTAGCCCCGTCAAATGGATCCATTTGGTTCGTCTAGGAGACTAGATGAACCAGAATCCACCGCGGTGGGTCGCTACGGCGGGCCGATGCCGCCGATCGTCTCGTGGGCGAGGCCGCATCCGCGGTCGGTGAGGTGAGCACGACCGCGGGGGTAGGCGGCGCGCCGCCTACCCCCGCGGTCGATTTCCCCTCGTTTATGTCCTTAGGCGAGTCAAATGGATCCATTTGACGGCGACGGAGGGGGCGGGGTTAGGACTCCGGCATGTGGAGCTGCTGCGTCTCCGTGGGCGGCTCCTCCGCGTCCTCCGTGACCGAGGTGGGAAGCGACGGCGTGATGACCGTGCCGTCGGCCCTCACGGTGCCGTGGAAGGCCTGCGCATCGGGGGCGCCGGGGATGCGGTCCCCCTGGTGCTCAAGCGGCACCTCGAGCTCCTGGAGCTGCGTGAGCGAGTGGCGCTCGCCGCGCACGTCCACCGTGAGCCCCGGCCCCTCCTCGATCGCGAACGAGATGGACTCCTCCCGCACCGTCACCCGCACGCGCGTGCCGCGCTGCGTGATCCGGTACGTCAGCGACGGCCAATCCTCGGGAAGGCGCGGGTCGAACGTCAGCACGTCGCCGTGGTCGCGGAAGCCGCCGAAGCCGTAAACGAGTGCCGACCACACTCCGCCCGTCGAAGCGGTATGGACGCCATCGGCGGCGTTGTCGTGGAGGTCGGCGAGGTCCACGTAGAGGCCGTCCCAGAAGTACCTCAGCGCGAGCTCGTGGTAGCCCACCTCCGCCGCGATGATCGACTGGACAACCCCTGACAGCGTCGAGTCTCCCGTGGTGATCGGGTCGTAGTACTCGAAGTCCTTGCGCTTCTGCTCCGGCGTGAAGTGCTCACCCTGGAGGAAGAGGGCGAGCACCACATCGGCCTGCTTGAGGACCTGGAAGCGGTAGATCACCAGCGGGTGGAAGTGCAGCAGCAGCGGGCGCTTGTCGGCGGGGGTGTTCTCGAGGTCCCACACCTCGCGCTCGTTGAACAGCGCGTCCTGGGGGTGAATGCCCAGCAGGTCGTCCCACAGGATCGCCATGCCGTCGGCGGCGCGCTCCCACTCGTCGACCTCGGACGGGTCAATGGACAGGCGCGCGACCACCTTCTCGTACTGCTCGGGCCACCTGTCGCGCAGCTTGCGCAGGCTCGCGACCGCGACGCGCAGATTAAAGCGCGCCATGACGTTGGTGTACAGGTTGTCGTTGACGACGGTCGTGTACTCGTCCGGCCCGGTGACGCCGTGGATGCGGAACGACTCGCCCTTGCCCTCCACCTTGCGCCAGAAGCCGAGGTCGGCCCACATGCGGGCCGTCTCGACAAGGATGTCGATGCCATTGCGGGACAGGAACTCGTCGTCGCCGGTGGCACGCACGTACTTGTCCACGGCAAAGGAGATGTCCGCGTCGATGTGATACTGCGCGGTTCCCGCCGCGTAGTAGGCCGATGCCTCCTCGCCATTGATGGTGCGCCACGGGTACAGCGCGCCATGCTGGGCGAGCTCGGCAGCACGCCTGCGCGCGGCAGGGAGCATCTGGTAGCGATAGCGCAGGGCGTTACGAGCGATGATGGGCGACGTGTACGTGAAGAACGGCATCACGTAGACCTCGGAGTCCCAGAAGTAGTGGCCGCCGTAGCCCGAGCCCGTGAGGCCCTTCGCCGGCACGCCGAGGCCGTCGCCACGCGCGGCCGACTGCGCCAGCTGGAACAGGTTCCACCTCACGGCCTGCTGGATCTCGTCGCGGTCCTCGATCACCACATCGGAGCGCTCCCAGAAGCCGTCGAGCCAGGCACGCTGGTCCTCGTACTGCTTCTCGATGCCCTCGGAGGCGACGCGGTCGAGGGTGCGGTGGCAGCGGTCGGCGAGCTCGCGCGCGGGCACCACCCGCGACGTGTGATAGCTCACCACCTTGGTCAGGGTGAACGTCTGGCCCGGCTGGGGGCGGGCGCGGAAGACGTGCTTGGCGTAGTCCTCCTCCGCCTCGCACACCGTCTCGAAGTCGCCATCGAACTCCACGGAGTGCTCCATGGCCACGGCGAGCGTCATCCGCGAATTCTCGGCCTGGTAACCCAGCACCGCGCGGCGGTCGTCGCCGTCGTGAAGGCGCGGCTCGAGCACGCGCTTGTCGAGCTTAGAGGCCTTGCGGGGGTCGGCGATGCCGCTCGTGGGCGAGGGGTTGGCCTTGTATTCGTCGATGCCGGCGGCACGGTTGAGCAGCTGGGACGAGATGGCGATGGGCGCCTCCTCGTCCAACAGCGTCACCTCGAACGTCATCACCGCGACGTGGCGCTGCGCGAAGGACACCATGCGCCGCGAGCGGATGCGCACGCGGTTGCCCGACGGAGTGCGCCACAGTAGTTCGCGCGTCAGGACGCCGTCGCGCATGTCGAGCACGCGGGAGTACTCGATGAGGTCGGCGATCGACAGCAGCAGCGGCTCGTCGTTGACGTACAGCCTGATGATCTTCGGGTCCGGCACGTTGACGATGGTCTGGCCGGTGCGCGCGAAGCCGTAGGCCTCCTCGGCGTGGAGGATGTCCCACGTCTCGTGGAAGCCGTTCACGAACGTGCCGTGCGCGTGGGCGTCGTGGCCGTCCTCGACGTTGCCGCGCAGGCCGAGGTAGCCGTTGCCCACGGCGAAGAGCGTCTCGGTCACGCCCAGGTCGGTCTTCGAGAACTCGGTCTCCACCAGGCGCCACGGGTCCGCGGGGAACCTCAGGCGGTCGAGGTAGGAGGGGGCAGTCGTGTCGCCGTTGGGGCGCTCCGCGGCCCTCACGCGATCAGCTCCGCGAGGTCGGCGACGACCACATCCGCGCCCTGGGCGCGCAGGGCATCGGCCCCCGCTCCCCTGTCGACTCCCACCACGAGGCCGAAGTCGCCGGCGGCGCCGGCCTGGACGCCGGAGATGGCGTCCTCGACCACCACCGCGTCGCCCTCGGGCACCCCGAGGAGCTGGGCCGCATGCTGGTACGTGTCGGGCGCGGGCTTTCCGGGGATGCGGTCGCGCGCTGCCACGGCGCCGTCCACCACGATCTCGAAGTGGTGGTCGATGCCGGCGGCGGCAAGCACCTCGGGCGCGTTGCGCGAGCTCGAGACCACGGCCATCGGCACGCCGGCCTCCTTGAGGTGATCGATCAGCGCCACGGACCCGGCGTAGGGAGCGATGCCCTCGTCGCGTAGGACCTTGGCGAACATGTCGTTTTTGGCGTTGCCGAGGCCGCACACGGTCTCCGTGCCGGCGGCATCGGTGGGGTCGCCCTCGGGAAGGGTGATGCCGCGCGAGGCGAGGCAGGCGCGCACGCCGTCGTAGCGGGGCTTGCCGTCCACGTAGGCGAAGTAGTCGTCGTCCGTGTAGGCGGGGCTCACGTGGTGCGCCTCGAAGTAATCGCTGAACATGCGGTTCCAGGCCCGCATGTGCACCTCGGCCGTGGGGGTCAGCACCCCGTCGAGGTCAAACAGGGCGGCGCCGTAGCGGCGCTCGGTCGCCTGCGGAATCACCCAGGCATTGTCGGTCGTGGTCACGCGTCCTCCCTCGTCTTTCGCGAGTCTCGTGGCAAGCAGCGTGCCGGCGACGCGAACGAGGTTCGCACCCACGGCACTTCCGATACTAGTGACGCGCGAGTGGGGGCTGTCCATTCCCTGACGGCCGATGCTTGGGCCGGCTTCCGTAGGGGCGGCGCCCAGCGCGAGAGGGGGCTAGCGCGGGGAGTGGAAGCGCTGCTGGGTGGCCTCGAGGCCATGCTCGAGTACCGACTCGACGGCGTCGGCGCCGTCCGAGATCAGCATCTCCAGCTCCTTGCGCTCGGCCGCGGAGAACGGCTTGAGCACAAACGCCGCGGCGTCCATGCGGCCGGGCGGGCGGCCGATCCCGACGCGCACCCTGATGTAGTCCGGCGTCCCGAGCGCCTTAGTGATGTCCTTCAGCCCGTTGTGGCCGCCGGAGCCGCCGCCGCGCTTGAGGCGCACCTCGCCAAACGGGATGTCGAGCTCGTCGTGCACCACGATGACGTCCTCTGGCGCGACGGACTGGTACTTGGCGAGCGAGGACACGGGCCCGCCGGAGACGTTCATGTAGGACATCGGCACGGCGACCACGACGGCCTGACCCGCGAGGCGCACTGTCGCGGCCCTGGTCCTGGTCTTCTTGTGCACGGACAGGGAGCCGCCGCCGCGAGCGGCGAGCTCGTCGATCACCATCTGGCCGATGTTGTGGCGGGTTCCCGCGTACTCCTCGCCGGGGTTACCCAGGCCGATCGCCAGCGCGCTCATCGAAGACTCCTCATGGGTGGAAGTGTGCCGTGACGCACGAGGCGCCCGCCACCAGCGGTGACGGGCGCCTCGAGTCACAGGGGTGAGGCTTAGGCCTCGGCGCCCTCGGCGGCCTCCTCGGCCGACTCGGCGGCGGGGGCGTCGTCGCCCTCGTCCTGCGCCTGGGGCACGGAGACCGAGGCGATCTGCTGGTCGGCCTCGCCGGCGAGCTCGACGCCCTTGGGCAGCTTCACGTCGGACGCGAGGACCTTCGCGCCGTCCTCGAGGCCGTCGATCGACACGGCGAAGGACTCGGGAAGGTGGGTCGCCTCGGCGAGCACCTGGAGGGTCGAGGCCTCCTGGAAGTGGATGGTGCCGGGGGCCGACTCGCCCTCGATGTGCACGGGAACGTCCACGACGATCTTCTCGCCCTTCTTCACGAGGAGAAGGTCCACGTGGAGGATGAGGGGCTTGATCGGGTGACGCTGCACGTCCTTGGCGACCGCGAGCTCCTCGGTGCCGTCGAACTGCAGCGTGAGGAGGGCGTTGGCGTTCTTCAGCGCCATCATGGTGGCGTGGCCCGGCAGGACCAGGTGCACGGGGTCGGTGCCGTGGCCGTAGAGGACCGCGGGGATCTGGCCGGCGGCACGGGTGCGGCGGGCGTGGCCCTTGCCGAAGTCGCTGCGGGTCTCGGCCGCGAGCACAAGCTTGTCAGACATGGTGTCTCCTTGAGAATCGGTGGTGGAGCCAGGCAAGGCAGGCGTCGACAACACACCGCCGCGTCGATCACGTCAGCACCCATCAGGGCCCAACCTCGCCGTGGAACCCGGACAGTCTACCCCGTGAGCGCCGCGCGTGCCCACCCGGGAATGCTCGCGGCCACCCCCGGGGTTGAGGACGGCATGACGCTTCATGAGTCGATGGGCCCCCTGACGGACCCCGGCCGCTCGGGCTCCCGCGCCTGGGAGACGGCCGCCCGTGCCGGCTACGCCGTGTCCGGCGCCCTCCACCTGGTCCTCGCTTTCCTCATCATCCGGCTGCCGTTCGGTGGCGGCGACGCGGACCAGTCGCAGGCACTGGCCACCATGGGCGACGCCCCCGGCGGCGCGGTGCTGCTGTGGGTCGCCGTGGCGGGCTTCGTCGCCCTGGGCGCCTGGCAGGCGGCCGATGCGGCGAGGAGCGGTCAGGAGGGTTCCGACCGCGCCAAGGCGGCGGGCAAGGCCGTGGTGTACCTGTCGCTCGCGGGAGTCGCGGCCTCGGTGGCGATGGGAGGCGGCTCCGGCGGAGACGGCCAGGCCTCGGGCCTCACCGCTCGCCTGCTCGACCTTCCCGGCGGCCGCGTCATCGTGGGCGCCGTGGCGCTCGGCATCCTCGCCACGGGTGCCTTCCACCTCTGGAAGGGCGCGTCGCATCGGTTCCTGGAGGACCTGCGGGCCACGGGCGGTTCCGAACTGTCGACGGCCGTGCGCGTGACGGGCACCACGGGGTATGTCGCCAAGGGCGTCGCCCTCGGGGCCGTCGGCGTGCTGTTCGGCTACGCCGCGCTCACGCACGACGCCGACAAGGCCAAGGGTCTCGACGGCGCCATCCAGAGCCTGCTCGACCTTCCCGGCGGCCCGGTCATCGTGATCGCCGTGGGCCTGGGCTTCGCCGCGTACGGCCTCTACTCCCTGGTCCGCTCCCGCTACGCGCGCATGTGAGCCTGCACCACGACAAGGGCCCGCCCCGCCGTGAGGCGGGACGGGCCCTTGTCGGGTGACGATGGCATCGGCCGCCGTCAATAAAGAAGTGTCAGACGTTGCCGTTGAACAGGCTCGTCACCGAGCCGTCGTCGAAGACCTCGCGCATGGCGCGGGCAAGCAGCGGCGCGATCGACAGCACGGTGAGCTTGTCGAAGCGGTGGTCCTCGGGGATGGGCAGGGTGTCGGTGATGACGACCTCGCTCACGCCCGAGTCACGCAGGCGCTGCACGGCGGGGCCGGACAGGAGGCCGTGCGTCGACGCGACGATGACGTCCTTGGCGCCGTTCTCGAACAGCGCCTCGGCGGCCTGGACGATGGTGCCGCCGGTGTCGATCATGTCGTCGACCAGCACACAGGTGCGGCCCTCGACCTCACCCACGAGCTCGTGGACCTTGACCTGGTTGGGCACCGAGGGGTCGCGACGCTTGTGGATGATCGCGAGCGGCGAGCCGAGGTGGTCGGACCACTGGTCGGCGAGGCGCACGCGGCCGGCGTCGGGCGACACGATGGTGAGGTTGTCCGGGGACACGCGGGTGCGGACGTACTGCGCGAGCAGCGGCATTGCCCACAGGTGGTCAACGGGGCCGTCGAAGAAGCCCTGGATCTGCGACGTGTGCAGGTCGACCGACATGATGCGGTCGGCGCCGGCGGTCTTGAACAGGTCCGCCATCAGGCGCGCCGAGATCGGCTCGCGGCCCTTGTGCTTCTTGTCCTGACGGGCGTAGCCGTAGCAGGGCATGATCACGGTGATGCGCTTGGCCGAGGCACGCTTGAGCGCGTCGACCATGATCAGCTGCTCCATGATCGCCTCGTTGATGGGCGCGGCGTGCGACTGCAGCACGAACGCGTCCGCGCCACGCACGGACTCACCGAAACGGACGTACAGCTCGCCGTTGGCGAAGGTGTAGGCCGTGGTCGGCAGGAGTTCGATTCCCAGCTCGGAGGCCACCGCATCGGCCAGGTCGGGGTGTGCCCGTCCACTGGCGAGGACCATCCGCTTCTCGCTCGCGTGCGAGATGTCTGAGCTCATGACTCTCCTATATTTCCGAAATCCGGGCGGGGGCGCAGGAACTACTCTAATGGGCGCGAAGGGCTGCCGGGTGTGGCGAGGGTCCCGCTCAGCGCTCGTCGGGGTGCGTGGGCGGCTCCGACTCGGGGCTGGGCGCCGACTCGGCATCGGCCGATGCCTGCTGCGCCGCCTTCGCCGACGAGCTTCCCGGGCGGCGCGAGACCACCCAGCCGTCCACCACCTGCTGCGGCACGTGGTTGCGGGCGAGGGCCCCGGAGGGAACGTCGCGACGCACGGTTGCGCCCGCGCCGGTGTAGGCGCCGTCGCCGATGGTGACGGGCGCGATCAGCTGGTTGTCGGAGCCGATGCGCACGTGGTCGCCGACCGTGGTGTGGTGCTTGTTGACGCCGTCGTAGTTGACGAAGATCGTGGCCGCGCCGATGTTGGTGTACTCGCCGATGGTCGCGTCGCCCACGTAGGACAGGTGCGGCACCTTCGAGTGGTCGCCGATGCGCGCGTTCTTGGTCTCGACGAACGCGCCGATCTTGCCGTCGACGCCCAGGCGGGTGCCCGGGCGCAGGAAGGCGAACGGGCCGACGGTCGCGCCGGCCTCGATGACGGCGCCAGAGCCGTGCGTGCGGGTGACGGTCGCGCCGGCGCCCACCTGGACGTCGGTCAGCGTGGTGTCGGGGCCGATGCTCGCTCCGGTCGCGATCTCGGTGGCGCCGTGCAGCTGGGTGCCGGGCAGCAGCGTCGAGTCGGGGGCCAGCTGGACGTCGGCGTCGATCCAGGTGGTGGCGGGGTCGACGATCGTCACGCCCTCGCGCATCCAGGTCTCGACGATGCGGTCGTTGAGCGCGCGGCCGGCGGCGGCGAGCTGGACGCGGTCGTTGACGCCCTCCACCGCTGCTGCGTGGGGCGCGATGTGGGCGTGGGTGTGCCCGCCCTCGGCGCGCGCCAGGTGGATGACGTCGGTGAGGTACATCTCGCCCTGGCTGTTGTCCTGGCCCAGCTGGGCGAGCGCGCGGCGCAGGTGCGCGGCGTCGAAGACATAGATGCCTGCATTGATCTCGCGAATGGCGCGCTGGTCGTCCGTGGCGTCCTTCTGCTCGACGATGGCGACCACCTCACCCGCCTCGTCGCGCACGATGCGGCCGTAGCCGGTGGGGTCAGGGACCTCGGCGGTGAGCACCGTGACGGCGGCGGCGTGGGCGGCATGCGCCTCGACGAGGCCGGCGAGCAGCTCCCCGTCCACGAGCGGAACGTCACCGCTGGTGACCACGATCGCTCCCTCGACCTGTGTCTCCATGACGGAGGTGTCCCCCACCGCGCCGGCGGCCACCTGGGCGGCGATCGCCGTCGCGTCGAGGGCGGACAGCCCGCAGAAGACGGCGCGGCCCGTGCCCGGGATGTCGTCCTGGTCGGCTAGCAGCGCATGCGGGGCGTGGGACTCAATGTGCGCGGCGACGCGCTCACGCTCGTGGCGCACCACCACGACCACGCGCTCGGGGTCCAGGGTTCCCGCGGCGTGCAGGGCATGGCCGACGAGCGAGCGCCCGGCGATCTCGTGGAGGACCTTCGGGGTGGCGGACTTCATGCGGGTTCCTGCGCCGGCCGCGAGGATCATCACGGCGGCGGGGCGGGTGTGGGTCACCGATTCCCCCTTCTCGGGGCGCCTCGTGGGCGCCGTCGTCTGGTGGCGACCACTCTAACCGGCGGCGTCTGGGGCGCCGGCGCGCCGCTCGCCCCGTACCGCTCAACACACAGCTGGGGCACATGAGACCTGTGTGACGGGTGGGCGGGCACATGAGCCCCTCGCGCCTCATCCGTCACAGGTGTGTGTTGAGCGGTCCACACCGCGCGGCTCCGCCCACAGGATTCGAACCTGTACTGCGAGGCTCCAAAGGCCTGCGTGCTGCCGTTACACCAGGGCGGACCGGGGCCGCAGCGGACCCGGGTGCCCCAGTCTGCCAGGATTCGCGGCACACTAGGGACCGTGACCGACGAACCGCGCAAGGCGCCCCGTGCCAGGATGACCGCCCGCGACCGGCGCGAGCAGCTCCTGCAGGTGGCCCGCGCCCTGTTCGCCGAACGCGGCTTCGAGGGGACGTCGGTGGAGGAGATCGCCGCCCGCGCCGACGTGTCCAAGCCCGTGGTGTACGAGCACTTCGGCGGCAAGGAGGGCGTCTACGCCGTCATCGTCGACCGCGAGGTCGAGGCGCTCCTCGGGGCCCTCTCGGGTGCCCTCGCGGAACGCGGCCACCCCCGTCAGCTCGTCGAGCGCGCCGCCCGCGCCCTCCTCGACTACATCGAGTCGTCGCCCGATGGCTTCCGCATCCTGGTGCGCGACTCCCCTGTAGCGCAGGCCTCCGGCACCTTCTCCTCCCTCATCGGCGACGTCGCCAACCAGGTGGAACACCTGCTTGCCCACCAGTTCGTCAAGCGGGGCCTCGACCCCGTCTCGGCACCCATCTACTCGCAGATGCTCGTCGGCATGGTAGCCCTGACCGGCCAGCACTGGGCCGAGGTGCGCGAGCCCAGCAAGGACGAAGTCGCCGCCCACCTGGTGAACCTCGCCTGGAACGGCCTGTCCAACTTCGAGCGCGACCCCGTCCTCCCCGAGCACGACACCGAGTAGTCACCTCGAGACGCGGGACAAACTCCCTGCTCCTGGCTAATGTCGGAACCAACCGACATCTGGGAGGACGTCATGATTCAGGGCTTCAAGGAGTTCATCACCCGCGGCAACGTCGTCGACCTCGCGGTCGCGGTCGTCATCGGCACCGCGTTCACGGCGGTCGTGACGTCCATCGTGGACGGCATCATCAATCCGCTGATCGCCGCCATCTTCGGCCAGCCCAACCTCGCGGGCGTGGGCAACTTCTCCATCGGCGAGGGTCAGTTCTCGATTGGGCTCGTGCTCGACGCTGTCTTCACGTTCCTCACCGTCGCCGCGGCGATCTACTTCCTCATCGTGATGCCGCTGAACAAGCTTGCCGAGCGCCGCAAGAAGGGCGAGCCGGCCCCGGACGAGCCCGTCTCCCCCACCGAGATCGAGCTGCTCACCGAGATCCGCGACGCCCTCAAGGCGCGCGAGCAGTAACCCCTAGACCGTCAGGACGGTCGCGCCGGCGGCGGGGGCCGATGCGGTCAGCACCACATCGGCCACCTCCGCCGCGCGCAGGTGCGCGGCGATCGCCAGGGCATGCTGGCGCGAGCGGGCGAGGGCCGCGACCGTCGGCCCCGAACCCGACACCATGACGCCCAGCGCCTCGGCATCGTGCGCGGCGTCCGTGACGGCGTTGAGGCGCGGCGCAAGCGTCAGCGCGGGCCCCTGGAGGTCGTTGTGCAGAGCGGCGCCGAGGCGGTGCGCGTCGCCCGCCATGAGTGCCTGCATCACCGCCTGACTGATCGCCGGCTCTGCTGCAGTGATCTCGCCCTCGGCGACCTGGCGGTCGAACTCGCCATAGACGGCGGGGGTCGACAGCCCCCAGGCCTGGGTCGCCAAGACCCAGTGAAACTCCCCGTGCGTCATCGCCGGCGACAGGTCTCCCCCGCGGCCGAGTCCGACGGCGGTGTGTCCGTGAAGCGCGAACGGGACGTCGGCGCCGATGGTCGCCGCCACGGCGTCCAGCTCGGCCCTACTCAGCCCCATCTGCCAGGCCTCCGCGCACGCGAGGATGGCGGCAGCGGCATCGGCCGACCCTCCTGCCATGCCCCCGGCGACCGGGACGCCTTTCACGATGTGCAGGTCAGCGCCGGCGTCGACGCCGTAGGCGTCGCGCAAGGCCATGGCCGCGCGGACCACGAGGTTGTCGGGCCCCGTGGGGACCGCGTCGAGGTCGATGCCGAGTGCACGCGGCGCCTCGACGGTGACGGTCAGCTCGGAGTCGTCGCGTGGCGTCGCGGTGACCACCTCGTACAGCTCGACGGCCTGGAAGACTGTCGCAAGCGGGTGGTAGCCGTCCTCGCCGAGCGGGCCGACGTCGAGCTGAAGGTTGACCTTGCCCGGGGCGCGGACGGTGACGGCGCTCATGCGCCTAGGGTGCCAGGCGCGGCACCGGCCTGAGCGAGGGACTCGGCGATGCGCGCGAAGTCCTCGATGCCCAGCTGCTCGCCCCGCGTCAGCGGCGCGATGCCGACGCGCTCGAGCGCTGCCTCGGCGAGCGCGCCCGAGCCTGCCAGCCCCGACAGCGCGCCCCTCAGGCCCTTGCGCCGCTGCGCGAAGGCCGCGTCGATCACCGCGAAGACCTCTTGGCGCGACGCCGTGGTCTCGGGCTGGTCGCGACGCTCCATGAGCACCAGGGCGGAATCCACCCGCGGGACTGGCCAGAACACGGCCCGTCCCACGTCGCCGGCACGCCGCGTGGCGGTGTACCAGGCGGCCTTGGCCGACGGCACGCCGTAGGTACGCGAGCCGGGGGGCGCGGCGATCCTGTCGGCCACCTCGGCCTGCACCATGACGAGCACGCGCTCGAGCGCCGGGAAGATCTCCAGGAAGTGGAGGATCACCGGCACCGACACGTTGTAAGGCAGGTTGGCGACGAGCGCCTGCGGCTGCTCGGGAAGCTCGGTTACGTCGAGCGCATCGCGGTGGATCACCGTGAGGCGGTCGACGGCCTCGGGGGCCTTGCGCGCGACGGTGTCGGCGAGCGCGGCCGCGAGCTTGGGGTCGATCTCGACAGCCGTCACTCGGGCGCCCGCCTCGAGGAGGGCGAGGGTCAGCGAGCCGAGGCCCGGCCCCACCTCGACGACGTGGTCGCCCGGCTGCACGCCCGCGATGCGGACAATGCGCCTGACGGTCCCGGAGTCGACGACGAAGTTCTGGCCCCACTTCTTGGTGGGCGCGGCACCGAGTGACTCGGCGAGCGAGCGGATCTCGGACGGGCCGAGCAGGTCGGCCACGGGCCTAGTACCAGCCGACGCTCTGCGAGTGGCCCCACGCGCCGCACGGCGTGCCGTAGCGACCCGAGATGTAACCGAGGCCCCACGTGATCTGCGTCGCGGGGTTGGTGGCCCAGTCGGAACCGGCGGACGCCATCTTGGAACCGGGGAGCGCCTGCGGGATGCCGTGAGCGCCGGACGACGCGTTGTGCGCGTTCGAGTTCCAGCCGGACTCCTTGGTCCACAGCGCGTTGAGGCAGCTCCACTGGTCACCGGTCCAGCCGCGGGCCGCGGCCAACTGCTGGCCAATGGCGCGGTTGGTACCCGAGTTCGATATCCCGGTCGGGATCGCGGGCTCCTCGCGGGTGCCGATCGCGACGACCTCGTCGACGGGCTCAGCGACCACCACAGACATGGACTCCTCGCGCTCGACCTCGACGCCGTCCTTCATGGTCACGTTGTAGCTGACGAGCATGGTGCCGTCCTCGCCCTCCGTGACCACGGTCTCGGTGCCCTTGTCCTCGGACGAGTCCTTCTTCTCCACCGAGCCGTGCTCGATCGAGACCTCCCTGGTCTGAGTCACCACCTCGATGTCCGCGCCCTCGGCCTCAATGGGCGCGAGCGTGGTCTGGGCGATCGACTCGGCCTCCTTGGAGGTGGGTGCCGCGAAGGCATTCACCCCCACCGAGGCGAACGACCCGAAGGCGAAGGCGCCGACGGCGACACCGCCGATCACTCCGTAGGCGGTGCGCAGGCGCACACCCTTCTTGTGGCGCCGCTCCCGGCGTCCTCCGGGGGTCGGCGTCGTGCGTCGGTAACTCAAACGGCTAGTCCTTTCGTCTCGTCGCGGCCATCGAAATCGCGACGATTCACCGGACTGTTATCTCATAGTTACATTGCGATGCGCCAGTCCTAGCGGCATCCGATGCCTCGCACATCACCGTGATAAAAGGTGCCTACCAGGCACCATAGAGGTCGTGGGAGGTGTCCCAGATCTGGGTGCAGAATGCCTCGAGATCCATACCCAGCACCCCCGCGAGGGTCCGCGCGGTGATCGCTGCCATCGCCGGAGAGCCAGGCTTACCGCGGTGAGGATGGGGGGTCAGGAACGGCGCGTCGGTCTCCACGAGCATCCTGCTCGCGGGCGTCACCGCCGCCGCTGCCCGCAGCGGATCGTTGTTCTTGAAGGTGACCGTGCCGGCGAACGACAGGTACCAGCCCTCGGCAACGGCGAGCCTCGCCATGGCCGCGTGCCCGGAGAAGCAGTGGAACACCGTCACGTCGGGCGCACCGTCGGCCAGGAGGATCTCGATGACCTCGGCGTGAGCGTCGCGGTCGTGGATCTGGAGCGGCTTGCCCAGCTCCTTGGCGAGCGCGATGTGGTCGCGGAATGCGCGCACCTGGGCGTCGTGCCCCTCGGGGCCGGTACGGAAGGTGTCGAGGCCGGTCTCCCCCACCACCCGGATGCGCTCGCCGCGCGCGAGGACGGCGATCTCCGCGAAAGCCTCGTCGTAGCGCCCCTCGGCGGCGAGCACCGCCGCGTCGTTCGGGTGCAGCGCGACCCCGCCGAGCAGCTGCGGGAAGCGCGTCACGGCATCGGCCGTCCACCGTGCCGACTCGAGGTCGCAGCCGATCTGGACCACGCGGGTGACCCCAGCGTCGGCCGCCTGAGCCAGGCGGGTCTCGACGCTCGTTGGCTCGTCCCCTGCGGGGTACTCGAGGTGGCAGTGATTGTCGACGATCGGCGCGGGAAGCGCCTCGGGGACCGGGGGCCAGCTTCCGTCGCGCGCCACCGTCAGTCGTCCCCGCGCATCCTGCCGAGCTCCTCCTCCACGATGGAGTCGTCGAGCTTGACGAAGATGGGCGACGGCCTGCCCACGGGCGTACCGGGCACCACCGCGCGGCGGCCCCAGGTCTCGTGCGCGGACGAGTAGTCGCCCTGGATGACCGGGTAGTGACGGCCCGCGATGTCGAGGTCGTCGACCTCGTTCATCTCGGGCATCGGCGCGATGGTGTCAGTGCCGCCGAGGGCCTCGTGCACCCTCTGGGCGCTGTGCGGCAGGAACGGCGCGAGCATGGTGTTCGCGTCGGACACGAGCTGCGCCGCCACACCGAGGACCGTCTCCATGCGGGCCGGGTCCTCGGTCTTGAGCTTCCAGGGCGCCGTGTCGGCCAGGTACTTGTTGGCGTCGCCGACGACCTTCATCGCCTCGTTGATGGCGGCACGCTGGCGCTGGGCACCGATGAGCTCGCCGACGGTCGCGAACGCGGCCTCGGACTGCGCGAGCACCGCGCGGTCGGCGTCGGTGGCGCCCTCGAGCGAGGGGATGGTGCCGACGTTCTTGTGGAGCAGCGTCGCGGTGCGGTTCACCAGGTTGCCCCAGCCGGCGACGAGCTCGTCGTTGGTGCGGCGCTTGAACTCGGACCACGTGAAGTCCGCGTCGTGGCTCTCGGGGCCGGCGGTGGCGATGAAGTAGCGCAGCGCGTCCGGCTGGTAGCGGGCCAGCATGTCGCGCACATAGATGACGTGACCGCGCGACGAGGAGAACTTCGCGGACTCCATGGTGAGGAACTCGCTCGACACCACCTCGGTGGGCAGCTGCAGGTCGCCGAACTTGGACAGCGAGCCGCCCTTGGCGCCGCGGCCGTTGGCCGCGAGCAGTTCCGCGGGCCAGATCTGCGAGTGGAAGGTGATGTTGTCCTTACCCATGAAGTAGTAGGACAGCGTCTCGGGGTCGTTCCACCACTGGCGCCACGCGTCGGCGTCGCCCTCGCGGCGCGCCCACTCGATCGACGCGGACAGGTAGCCGATGACGGCGTCGAACCACACGTACAGGCGCTTGGCAGGGTTGTCCTCCCAGCCCGGCAGCGGGATCGGGATGCCCCAGTCGATGTCGCGCGTCATGGCGCGCGGGCGCACATCCGCGAGGAGGTTGCGCGAGAAGTTCAGCACGTTGGGGCGCCAGCCGTGGCGCGAGCCCAGCCAGTCGGACAGCGGCTCCACGAGCGCAGGAAGGTCGAGGAAGAAGTGCTCGGTCTCGATGAACTTGGGAGTCTCGCCGTTGATGCGGCTCACCGGGTTCTTGAGGTCGATGGGGTCGAGCTGGTTGCCGCAGGCGTCGCACTGGTCGCCGCGGGCGCCGTCCGAGCCACAGATGGGACAGGTGCCCTCGATGTAGCGGTCGGGAAGGGTGCGACCGGTCGACGGCGAGATGGCGCCGCGGGTGGTCTGCTCGATCATGTAGCCGTTCTTGTGGACGGCGGTAAAGAGGTCCTGCACCACCTGCTCGTGGTTACCCGTCGTGGTGCGCGTGAACAGGTCGTAGGACAGGCCGAGCGACACGAGGTCCTCGACGATCACGCGGTTGTAGCGGTCTGCGAGCTCCTGGGGGCTGACACCCTCGCCCTCGGCCTGCACCAGGATGGGCGTGCCGTGCTCGTCGGTGCCCGACACCATGAGGACGTCGTGGCCCGCCATGCGCATGTACCGGCTGAAGACGTCCGAGGGCACACCGAAACCGGCGACGTGGCCGATGTGACGGGGCCCGTTGGCATACGGCCAGGCGACAGCGGAGAGGATGCGTGACATGGCGACCATCCTAGTGACCGCGCGGGGCTCGGCTCACGGGCTGCGGTAACGCCCCCACCTAGACTGACGCGAGACGGCAGGGGGAGTCGATGATCCGCGAATCACACGCATCAACGCCCGCGGCCATCACGCCGCCAGTGCCGCCGGCGTGGGCCGTCCATCGTCCCCGCCTCCTGGGCAGCGTCGGCGCGCCACTTATCCTCATCGAAGGCCCGCCGCGCAGCGGCAAGTCCGTCGCCGCCGCTCAGATGGCCCAGGCAGCGCTGGCGCGGGGAATGAGTGTCAGCTGGGTGGACGCCGGACGCCACGAGCTCGCCGACGTCGCGGCACTCGCGCGACCGGGTGCGGACATGGTGGTGATCGACCGCCCATGGGTGACCGATGTGGCGTCGGCCTGGTCCGCCGTCGCGGCCCTCGAGTCACCGTGCGTGGTGATTGCTGGGCGTGCGGCGCGCGAGCTTCGGGAGCCGGCCGAACTCTCGACGGACCCGGTCCTGATCGATGCCGACGAGCTCGCCATGACGTCCGACGAGGTGGCCGCCGCCCTCACCCTCGCCGACGCTCCCCAACCCCCCGAGGTTGTCGCGATGGTCGCGCAGGCGACCGCAGGCTATGCGATCGCCGTGCGCGCCGTCGCCGCCGCCGCGGGGAGAAGGGCCGTCGATCTGGCCGATGTCGGGGTCACCACCGTGCGCGCCATCGCGCGGCGAGGCGCCGCCAGCGCCGTCGAGGCGGTACGCGGCGCGGTGGAACCCGACGTGTCCCTCACCGATATCGCACGCCTGGCGGTGGCGCCGGAGATCTCCCTTGCGACGGCGACGGCGATCGTGGGCTCCGACCGTGCCGACCGCGCGCTGACAGCCGCCGTGCTGCACGGACTGGGCGTGAGGCTCGAGGCGCCGGCCGGAGGTATCCGGCTCCACCCCGTGGTGAGGGACGTGCTGCTCCACGCCGGCCCACTCGACGAGCCCGCGCGGGAGCGTGCGCTGACCATCGTCGCCCGTTCCTGCGAGGCCGAAGGTGACGCGATCGGCGCGCTGCGCGCACGCATCGGCCTCGGCGATCCGGATGCGCTCGCGGACCTGCTCCTGCGTGTCGACCCACACCTGCAGGCCATCCGCACCATTCGCGGCCAGGATGGGCTGACCTCGTGGTCCAGTGGCGCGCTCGCTGCGCGCCCGCTGCTCGGGGTGGCGAGGGCCGCCTATGCCCTCGCCAACGGCGAGGGCATGGCCGAGGTGCGCCAGTGGCTCTCCATTGCCCTCGGTTCCTCCGAGCGCACGCTCGCGGGGGCGCCGACGCTCGCGCGACGCATCGAGGCATTGGCCAGCGCGATGGTGTGCCACCGCTGGAATGGCCGATTCGACGAGGCCGCCACGCTTGGCCACGAGGTGCTCGGCCTGGCCTCCGAGCCACCGCCCGACGATGCCACCGAGACCTCGCTGGCGGTCGCGGCCACCGAGGCCGTCAGCACCCTCATCACTGGCGGCGCTCTGACCGATGCGACCGACGCGGCCATCGCGTTGCACGGCCATCTCGGCGAGGCCGATCTGATGGCTTCGACGGTCTACCTCGCCACGTCGCAGGTGCTCGACGGACGGGTCCGCGACGGCGAGGAAAGCCTGGCCCGCGTGCGTGAGCTGCGCGCGCCACGCGGCCTGCACGCCCCGCCGGACGTGCTCCTGCGGCTGACCGAGAGCTATCTGCTGCTCGAGCGGGGTGACCCCGCCGGCGCCCAGGACCGCCTCGAGCAATCGGCCCGGACGATTCTGTCGTCCCAACTGTGGCCCGCCTTCGCCGAAGTCCACGAGCTCGCCGAACTCATGCGGTTCGGGTCCGAGCCAGCCGAGGGAGGGATCGGACGATGGTGGCGCGAGCAGTCGCCCTTCTCCGCCGCGCCCGCCTGGACAGTACGGCTGACGGGCTTGCGAGCGCTTGCCGCGCTCGCCGCCGGAGACGCCGATAGGGCCCGGGCACTGCTCGCACGAGTCGACCTCTCACCCGGGGCGCCGCTGCTGTCCGCGCTGGTCCATGCCCGCCTGGAGATGGCCGCGGGCCGGCTCGATATCGCGCTCGCGCACGCCCAGCGGGCCGTCAGGGGCCGGTCCGTGAGGGTCGTCGCTGCCTCGTACCTCATGGGTGCGGTGATCAGGGCCGCAGATGGCGACCACCACGGCGCCGCGAGATCGACGGCGCGCGGCGCGTCGATGCTTGCCACCCACGGCACGACCTTGCCGCTGCTGCTCCTGTCCGCGACGGAGAGATCGACCGTCACGAGCTATCGCGATGCCCTCACCGACTCCGAGTCGGGCGCGCTCGAGGCAGCGATCGTGGCATGCCCTGCGCTGGAATGGCCCACGCACGCGGTGGCGGTGCTCACGCCGAGCGAGAGGCTCACGTTGAGCCTGCTGGGCGAGGGGTTATCGCTTCAGCAGATCGCGCAACGCCGCACCGTGTCCCTCAACACCGTGCGCTCCCAGGCACGCTCGCTCTATCGCAAGTTGGGCGTGGCCGACCGGCACGAGGCTGTGCTGGCCGGCCACGAGCGCCGCCTGCTCTAGCCGACGCGCCGTGTGGCGTACCGGATCGCGAGAACGCCCGATCCCAGGACCGCAAGCCCGGCCCCGAACGTCGCCAAGCGACCCACGGAGGGACCCGTCGTCGTGAGGGTGCCGGTCATCTCGACATCCTCGGCCGCGCCGGTGCCGTCCTCAGCCATCACGTGGTTGTCCAAGACTCCCTCCTCCGGCGTGGATCCTGGCGGGGGCGTCACACTCGGCTCCGGCGTCGGGTCGGGAGAGGGATCCGGCGTCACACTCGGCTCCGGCGTGGGGTCCGGCGTCACGCTCGGCTCCGGCGTCGGGTCGGGAGAGGGATCCGGCGTCACGCTCGGCTCCGGCGAGGGGTCGGGCGAGGGGTCCGGAGTCACACTCGGCTCCGGAGTCACACTCGGCTCAGGCGTCGGCCCCGGATCGGGGCTATCGGGCTCGCCCGGCACGAGCGGCGGCACGAAGTCGTAGTGGTGCAGCTCGCCGTCATTGCGCACGTGGAGTGCCCAGGCGTACACCTGTCCCTCGATGAGGGTCTTGCCGGGACCGATGGTCAGGTCGGCATCGGGCGCAAGGATGGAGCCCGGGACGATCCCGCTGCTCGTGACGCTGACCGCGGCCTGCGCGGGCGTGACGATGTTCCACAGCATGGATCGGGCGTAGAGGTTGTTCTGAGAGCCCTGCGCGTACATCCCGAGCACCTCGGTGGGCAGCACCACCGTGGTGCCGGAGGACGCCGCGATGGTGATCAGGAGCGGAGTGTCCGCCGATGGCACGACGTCGTCGAACGCCAGCTTCCAGTCAGTCGACGGCAGCTCGGACGCGTCCAGCGTGAGGATGTTGACGTGGCCCTCGACGAGAGAGACGGAGATGCCGTTCATGGGCTGCGACCGGTCCTCCGGCCAGTCCACCTCGACGGCACCCCCGATCTGCCCCGAAGCGATCAGTGTGGAGGCGCTGCCCGCCGCGGCCTCGCCGGAGGCGCCCACCAGGGAGGAGTAGGCAGAAGCATCGACGACGCTGTCGACGCCCTGCACATTCATGGACTGCTCGAGCACCTTGGTGGACGGCGAACAGTCGCTCGCGTTCGCCTGCTGGACGCAGACTCCCGCGCCACGAGCCGCGACCGACAGTCCGTCGAGCGACCCCAACCGCACCTCGCCCTGTGTCGCTGCCGTGCTCCCGTTGCCCGCCACCCGGATCGAACCCGACGATGCCTCCCGGTCGAAGGTGCCCCCGGCCACGAGGCGCACATACGAGCCACCGCTCTGAGGCAGCGTGTAGTTCGCGTTGCCTGCGGCGGAATGCACCAGCGTGAAGAACTGGCTGCCATCGCCCGTGGTGGCGACGATGTCCCCTCCTGCGGCGATCGAGCCTTCCAGCTCATGGGCGCTAGCCAGTTCGATATCGGTGGCAGCGACAAGGGTGAATCCGCGGTTGCCTGACAGAGGGTTGACGGGGGTAGCAGCATCGGCGGTGGCCGTCACGGTCATGCCGAGGAGCGCCGCCAGACCCAGGGCCGCGATGGGTCGCACCGCGCGTGAGAACTTCATGGGGACCGACTCCTGTCGAAGGGTGATTGACACCTTCAACGCTAGGAATCTCGTGCCGCCAAAAACCCGGTGCAGGGGGTGAAAGCAGGGGTGAAATCCCGCCTACTACTCGTAGTCGGGCGCGGCGGGGAGGCCCAACGCGTCCTCGAGGGTCTCGGTGCCGTCCTCGTGCATCTGCGCGGCCAGTTCCTCACCCACGTAGCGCACGTGCCACGGCTCGTAGACATACCCGGTGATGTCGTTCGCCCCCTCGGGGTAGCGGACGATGAACCCGAACTCCCAGCCGTGCTCCGCGATCCAGGAGCCGGCGGCCTCGGCTGCGAAGCAGCGCTTGATGCGACACTCGACTGACGCGTACACGTCGGCCCCGAGCCCCGTCTGGTGCTCGGAGTACCCGGGCCGCGCCGAGAACGTTTCCGCCAGGTCCGCGCCGCGCCGCGCGGCGTACTGGGCGAACAGCGACGACTGGAAGCCGTAGGACCGGTAGGCGGTGGACACGGAGAATCCGGCGCCGTCGTCCGACGCCGCCTCGTACATGTCGACGAGCGCCGCCGCGGCCACCGCGCGCATCCGCTGCGCCGATCCCCCCGGCACGCCGTCGACCCGCACCAGGTCGCCTGGAACGTACTCGACCGGGTCGAGCGGCCGCGTCTTGTTGACGACGACCCACAGGGAGTCGGGGTCGTCGACGGAGGGGTGGGCGGTCGCCGTCACCGTGCTGTCGACCTCGGCGGCCTCGACGTCGGGCGCGGTGACCTCCGCGACGGTCTCCGGCGGCTGCGCGGTCACTGTCACCACGGGTGCGGCCGATGCTGCGGCCGGGTCGGTAGAGGAGGTCGCCGACGCGACGGCGCCGATCGCGCCACCCACCGCCGCGGCGAGAACCGCGGCCCCCGCGACTCCCGCGCGGGTCCGACGACTGTGGGAGGGGCTCATGCCCCCGACTGCCGCGCGGCGAGCACGGCCCCGTACAGCTCGCGGCGGGGGACGCCGGCGGTGACGGCGAGGTCGGCGACGGCGTCCTTGGCGCGCTCGCCGGCGGCGACGCGCGCGAGCGCCTCCTGCACGAGCGCCTCCATGGTGGGTGCCTCCGCGGGGCGGCCGGCCACCGTCACCACGATCTCGCCGCGCACGCCGTCGGCGGCCCACGCGGCGAGTTCCGCCAGCGTGCCGCGGCGCGTCTCCTCGTGGGTCTTGGTGAGTTCGCGGGAGACCGCCGCGGGGCGTTCGTCGCCGAACGCGAGGGCCATTGCCGCGAGCGTCGCGTCGAGGCGGTGGGGCGCCTCGAAGAACACCATGGTGCGCGCCTCGGTCGCGAGGTCGGTGAGTGCCCGCGAGCGCTCCCCGTCCTTGCGCGGCAGGAACCCCTCGAAGCAGAAACGGTCGGTCGGAAGGCCCGACAGAGCCAGAGCGGTCAGCACCGCCGACGGCCCCGGCAGGACCTCGACCGCCACGCCCGCCGCGGCGGCGGCCTCGACCACACGGAAGCCGGGGTCGGACACTGTCGGCATGCCGGCATCGGAAACGAGCACCACAAGCGCGCCGGCGGCGGCACGCTCGATGAGGTTCGCGGCACGGTCGCGCTCGTTGTGATCGTGCACCGCGAGGACCTCGGCGGTCACCTCGATGTCGAGGCGGCGCGCGAGGTCACGCAGCCGCCTGGTGTCCTCCGCGGCGATCACGTCCGCCTCGGTGAGGGCGGCACGGAGCCGAGCGGACGCATCGGCCGCATTCCCGATGGGTGTCGCCGCCAGCACCACGCGTCCCGTCATGTGTCCCAGGGTCGCACACGGCCTCCCGGTCTCCGTGCACGTCGCCGTTAGGCTCTGCCCTGTGATTCTCGAGAGGCTGTGGCGCTGGCGAGTGGCCCTGATGGCGACGGTGGTCGGCGTGCTCGCCGCGGTGATGCGCTTCGCGTCGCTGGGCCACCCGACCGACCTGGTGTTCGACGAGGTGTTCTACGCGCGCGGCGGGTACTCGCTCGTGGAGCTCGGCTTCGAGGGCGAATGGGGCGGCGACAACCAGGACTTCGCTCACGGCGACTTTTCGCAGCTGTCCGACGAGGGGGACTTCGTGGTCCACCCGAACACGGGCAAACTGCTCATCGGGCTCGGGATGAAGATGTTTGGCGCCACCCCGTTCGGGTGGCGCTTCTTCGCGGCCCTGTTCGGCGTCGCGGCATGCGTCATCCTCGCGTTCACCGCGCGGCGCCTGTTCCGCTCCACCATCTGGGGCACCGTGGCCGGCGTGCTGCTCGCGGTCGACGGCGAGCACGTGGTGCTGTCCCGCACGGCGCTTCTCGACGGCTTCATGACGTTCTTCGTCATCGCGGGTTTCGCGCTGCTGGTCATGGACCGGGAGCGCACTCGAGAACGGTTGATGGCCGCAGCCGCGCAGGAACGCGGCGCGCTGGGGTGGGGCCCGGAGGTGAGGCTGCCGGGCGGGGGCCCCAACCTGGGAATTCGCTGGTGGCGCCTCGCGGCCATGGTCGCGTTCTCCGTGTCCGTGTCCGTCAAGTGGAACGGTCTGTACTTCATGGCCGCCTTCCTCGTGCTGTCCGTGGTGTTCGACTGGTACGACCGCCGCGCCGCGGGCTACGAGGACTGGTTCGGGGGCGGCTTCCTGCGTGCCATCCCGGCGTTCCTCACTACCGTGGTGGTGCTGCCGCTCGTCTACCTCGCGTCGTGGATCCCGTGGTTCACCTCGGACAACTCGTGGGGACGGCACTGGGCCGAACAGAACCCGGGCGAGGGCGTCACGTGGCTTCCCGAGTCGCTGCGCTCGCTGGTGCACTATCACCGCCAGATGTGGGACTTCCACAAGAGCCTCGATACCCCGCACAACTACGAGTCGAACCCGTGGTTCTGGCCCTTCCAGTGGAGGCCCACCGCGTTCTACTTCGAGGACGCGCCCGACGCGGACTGCGGCGCCGACCGTTGCGTGAGCGCCATCCACGCGGTCGGAGACCCCCTGCTGTGGTGGGTCGCCTTCGCGGTGCTCCTGTTTGCCCTGTGGCGCGTGGTGCGCCACCGCGACATGCTCGCCCTGACGCTCGCCGTCGGCTACCTCGCCGCGTGGGTCACCTGGCTGCCGTTCGCCCACCGCACCATCTTCACCTTCTACACGGTGACCATGGCGCCGTTCGTCGTGCTGCTCGTGGTGTGGGCGCTCCAACGCCTCGCGCAACCCGCGCGCCTGGGCGGCGCGTGGAGCCCGCGCGGCCTCGCGATCGCCGGCGTCTACGTGGGGCTCGTGCTGGCCCTGGCGGGCTTCTTCGCCCCCATCTGGATCGGCGATCCCATCCCCTTCAGGTACTGGCAGCTGCACATGTGGTTCCCGTCCTGGGTCTAGGGCCGAAGGCCGCCTATGCGCGCCTCTCGATGAGGCGCGACAGCACGATCGCGGAGCGCGTCGAGTCCACCTGACTGGGAGAGCGGACCTTTTCGAGCGCGAGCTCGAGGTGGCGAGTGTCGGCCGCGCGCAGGGTGACCAGAGCATCGGCCTGACCCGTGACGGTGGTCGCCTCGATCACCTCGGGGATGCCGGTGAGGATGCGGCGCAGCTCCTGGGGGCCCACGATGCCGCGGCAGAACAGCTCGACGTACGCCTCGGTGCCGTGCCCGACCGCCTCGGGGTCGGTCACGACGGTGAAGCCCCGAATCACGCCGTCGGCAGTCATCCTGTCCACGCGCCGCTTCACGGCGGAGGCCGACAGCCCTACCCGCGGGCCGAGCTCCTGATAACTCGCGCGTCCGTCCTCGCGCAGCAGGTCGAGCAGGCGGCGATCGAGTGCATCCACGGGTCATTCCTCATTCCTGCGCCGCGCGCGTGAATATCGAGCCAATCGTCCGATACTCGCAGGATATTCGCGCCTATGGCGGCTTTCGCGCGCGGTTTGTTTGTCATCCTGATCACAGGAGGTGAACCATGGTGATGCTCGTCGACGTCCCCCGCATGGCGTCATGGATCTCGTACGTGGGCCCGGAGGCCGCGATCGAGGGGATACGTTCCCGGCTCGAGGCCGACTACCGCCGGTGGCCCGACTTCGACAAGACTCCCAGGATCGCGGCTCACTCCCCGCTCGGCGTGATCGAACTCATGCCGATCGCCGATGCCGAGCGCTACGCCTTCAAGTACGTGAACGGCCACCCCGCCAACCCGCTGCGCGGCTACCAGACGGTGACCGCCTTCGGCGCGCTCGCCGACGTCCACAACGGCTACCCCGTGCTCGTGGCCGAGATGACGCTGCTCACCGCGCTGAGGACGGCCGCGACGTCGGCGATGGCCGCCGTCGCGCTCGCGCGGAGCGACTCGCACACCATGGCCGTGATCGGCAACGGCTCGCAGAGCGAGTTTCAGGCGCTGGGCATGCGCGCCGCGCTAGGCATCGACACGCTGCGCATCTGGGACACCGATCCGACGGCGATGGCCAAGCTCGCACGCAACCTCGCCCCCCTCGGCTTCGAGATCCACTGCGCGACCAGCGCCGAGGACGCGTGCCGCGGCGCCGACATCGTCACCACGTGCACTGCCGACAAGACCCTCGCGACCATCGTGCGCGACGAGTGGATCGCCCCCGGCACCCACCTCAACGCCATCGGCGGCGACTGCCCCGGTAAGACGGAACTCGACCCCGCGATCCTCAACCGCGGCGACGTGTTCGTCGAGTTCACGCCGCAGACCCGCATCGAGGGTGAGATCCAGCAACTGCACCCCGATCACCCCGTGACGGAACTGTGGACGGTCCTGGACGGCACCGTCGCCGGGCGCACGCACGACGACCAGGTGACGGTCTTCGACTCCGTGGGATTTGCCCTCGAGGACTTCTCCGCGCTGTCGTACCTGGCCGATGCCGTGGCCGGCACCCGCTTCGCCGGCACCGTCGACCTCATCGCCGACCCCGACGACCCGCGCGATCTGTTCTCGCTCGTCGCGGGCGAGGAGGCTGCGGTCAGGGCCGCATCGGCCGCCTGACGGCGCCGCCGCGCTGTGGCCGCGCACGGCCCCTGGCACGATAGGCGCCATGAGCGAGGACAGCACGCAGGTGCCCAGCGCGGTGGCTCACGCCGCGCAGACAGTGAAGGACGAGCGCCCCGACACGTCGCCCCCCGCGTGGGCGAACAGGTTCGTGTGGCAGTCGGCGTGGAAGCTCGTCGCCGTGGTCGCCCTCGCCGCGCTCGCCGTGGTGGTGGTGCTGCAGCTGCGGCACCTACTCGGCTCACTCACCATCTCGCTGTTCTTCGCCCTCGCGATCATCCCGGGAGTCGAGGCGCTCGTGCGCCGCTTCGGGATGCGCCGCGGCGCGGCCGTGGGGATCATCTTCATCACGGCGCTCGTCGCCGTGGTGCTGATGGTGTCCTTCCTCATCCCCGCGATCGTCCAATTCGCGTCGGCCGTGAGCCAGCACTTCACGGAGTGGATGGATCAGCTCAACGCCTGGACCAGCGACAGCCTGGGCGGCGACGTGGTGGACACGGAGGCGGCGCAGGATGCGACGGCGCCCATCCTTCACGCCGTGCAGCAGTGGGGCGACAACGTCCTAGGCGTGCTGTCGAGCGGGCTCGGGCTCGTCTTCGACGTGTTCACCATCATGACGTTCACGTTCTACTTTGCGGCCGACTTCCCTCGCCTGCTGCGCACCATCATGCGGCGCATGCCCCCCGAGCGACAGCAGGTCGTGGGGTGGGTGGCCCGCACCTCCATCGAGCAGACCGGCGGCTACTTCTACTCGCGCCTGCTCCTCATGCTCATCTGCGGCACCGGTGCATTTTTCGTGATGCTGCTCGTGGGCCTGCCGCTGGTCTACGCGCTCCCGATGGCGCTGTTCATGGGCTTCGTGTCCGAGTTCATCCCGTTCATCGGCACCTACCTCGGCGCCATCGTCCCATCGCTCGTGGTCCTCGCCGTCGAGGGCTTCGTTCCCACCCTCATCCTCGTGGGGTACGTGCTGGTCTACCAGCAGATCGAGAACTATGTCCTGAACCCACGGCTGTCCTCGAAGACGATGGAGCTGAACGGCGCCGTCGCGTTCGGTGGAGCCATGGCGGGTGGCGCGATCGCCGGCCCCATGGGCGCGTTCATGGCTCTGCCCGTGGCGGCGCTCATCACCTCGATCGCGAAGAACACCGGCCGCACCTACGAGGTGGTGGCCGAGCTCGAGGCTGGCGAGGCCGGAGTCGCGTCGACCGACGAGACGGCCTAGCCCCGCACCGCGCCCGCCTCCGGGCGCACAACGCAACGGCGCCGGCCTCCCCGCAGGGGAAGCCGGCGCCGTTGTCGTTGCGGTGAGCGGTTAGCTCGCGGCCAGGATGTCGACCACGAACACGAGGGTCGAGCCGCCGGGGATCGAGCCATCCGCGGTGTCCTCGTCGCCGTAGCCGAGGTCCGACGGGATGATCAGCATGACCTGGCTACCCACGGTCTGGCCCGCGAGGCCGTCGACCCAGCCCTGGATGAGCGAAGAGCTCGACAGGACGAAGGACGCGGACGCGCCGCGGTCCCACGAGGAGTCGAACTGCTCGCCGTCCCACACCCATCCGGTGTAGTTCACGGTCACGGTGTCGCCCTCTTCAACCGTGTCGCCCTCGCCCTTGATGAGGGGCTGGGCCACGAGCTCGCTGGGCTCCTCGGTGGCGGTCGAGAAGTCGATGCTGGGAGCGCCGGTGTCATCGAGCGTCACCGTCGGCAGCCCCTCCTCGGGCTCCACTGCCTCACCCTCGGGCGCGTCGAGCGGGGTGGTGGCCGACTGCACGGTCACCGCCATGAACGTCGAAGCACCCACGGTGCCGTCCGCGGCGGCGGTGCCCGGCGAGCCGTAGATGAAGTCGGTGCCGACCTTCTGGCCCTGCAGCGCCTCGTACAGCACGGGGTCGATGCCCGACTCGGCGTAGCTCACGGACTCGGTCGAACCGGAGTCATAGGTCGAGTAGGTCATCGTTTGGTCCTCGCCGGACCACACGGTGTAAGCGAGTTCGATGACCTGGCCGTCGACGATGTCCTCGCCGTCACCCTCGTTCACGACGAGTGCAGCGGTGGTGTCGACCGTGAGCGGCGACTCAAACTCGAGCACCGGCGCCTCGTCGTCGCCGTTCCAGGTGATCTCGCCCAGCGTGGCCTCCGCGGCCGCGGTGTCGGCGCCGGTGTCGGCCGATGCCGAGGCGGAGGGGGAAGTCGAGGTGGACGAGTCGCCATCGGAGTCGCTCGAGCAGGCAGTGAGGCCCAGCAGCGAGACGGCGCCAATGGCGACGACGGTGGTCCAGCGGGATGAAAGCAAGAGTGAAGCTCCTCGATCAGCGCGCGAAGGCGCGGTGCGGCCGGGCAGAGGCCGGCCCTGGTCACGGTCAGTCAACCGATGAGCGGCCGCAGGAGTTCCCAGCGACGCGCACTCTCAGCATTCTCTCAGGTACGCGCGAGTCGCCCTACCACCGTGGCGACGGCCCAGAACAGCAGGTCGACGGCGGCCGACCAGACCCTGCTGACGATCACGACGAGGGCGGCCGTGGGTGCGGGGAGCACCACGAGCAGCAGCACCATCTGGGTAGCATCCCTGGTGCCCAGGCCGCTCGGCACGAGCGGCGTCAGCATGCCTACGACGCCCGCGAAGCCGAACGCCCCGACCAGGAACAGCAGGTCCCCCGCGCCAGTGTCGGGCACGATCGCCTTCAACAACAGCGCGTAGGCGAGGCCCGAGACCAGTGCGCCGACGCCGTACAGGCCGAGCGACGAACCGACGACGTCCCAGCCGACCGGCGTCACCTCGCCGCGCTTCAACAGTCGGAAGCCCAGCGCGAGCACACGGTTGAACACCGGCGGCGTCATCGCGACGAATCCGAGGACCGCCCCCACTGCCACCACGATCCTGAGGACCGGCGAGATCTCGCCGATGCGCGGGTCGAGGGCAAGCATCGTGAGGGAGACGGCGCCGACGGCCACGATCTGCGCCGCCGCCTCCACGAGCGTCGAAATCGCGAGCCGCGACTTCGAGATCCCCTGCTCGGCAGCGAGGTAGACCTTTCCCGCGATCCACGGGATGGTGCCGGGGATGTAGCGCGCCAGCCACGCCTTGGCGTAGATGTCCGCCATCACGACGAAGCGGGGAAGGTGGCTGGCACCCAGGCGCGAGAGCACCACGCGCCACACGATCACGCCGAGGTAGCGGAATGCGAGGGCGATGGCGCTGGCCGCGACGACCCAGCCCCAGCCCACCTCGAGGCCGTCCAGCGCGTGCCAGTCGACGGTGGCGAGAAACCACGCGAAGGCGGCCACGATGGCCGCATAAAACAGCCACCTCACGGCGGTCCCCCAGGGCCGCCGGCGCTCCGTAGCAGCGTCGCCGCTCACCTTCCGACCGCCGCGGCGAAGTCGGCGCGCAGACGCTCGCGCATCGCGGCGAGCGCGGCTGCAGTGCGCTCCGCCTGTGCGGCGTCAGTCACGACGGCGGAGGCCAGGTGCGTGAGGTCCGCGACGGCATCGTCCTCGAGCAGGCGCTCGATAGGGCGGGTGTAGCCGGCCGCCCCCACCTGGTCGGCGTAGAGGCGACCCTTGTCGACGTAGAAGTAGGTCACGGTGGGGACTCCCACCGAGGAGGCGACGATGCCGGCGTGCAGGCGCAGCGCGATCATCACGTCTGCCGCCGCATACACGGAGCGGATCTGCCCGGGCGAGACCTCGTCGTCGTCGAGGACGTGGACCCGCTCGGGGTGCGCGGCGCGCTCGCGCAGCCGGTGCGCGAAGGCGGGGTCCTGCACCATGTGCATGGGGGCGAGGACCACGGCGCCGTGCGCCTCGACGAGCGCATCGATGGCCTCCACCAGGCGTGTGGCGAGAAGGTCAGCGTCGGGCTGGGGCCGCTCGCGGCGCCAGCGGTGGGGAAGCCAACCGCCCTTGCGGTAGTGGAACCACTCGCGCGGGGCGACGATGGCGTAGCGCTCGGCGGGGAGGTCGACGGGCTCGAGGTCGGTCGCGTACACGGCGCAGTCGAAGCTCGCGGTCACGCGCTCCGCGGGCACTCCCCACGCGACAAGCTTGTCCCGCGACTCCTCGTCGCGCGTCAGGAACGTCTTGGTGCGGCGCACGGTGGCGGCGATAAGGCGGCGGCTGGACCGTGCCGACGTGGGGCCGATGCCCTGGAAGGCGCCCACGAGGTTGCGGTTGGCGGCGCGCACGGCGGCGATCTTGACCGCCCAGTACCAGACGCCCAGGCGGTTCGTGTAGTCCTTCAGCAGCTCGCCTCCGCCCCACAGCACCAGGTCGGCGCGGCGCGCGGCGCGCATGAGGCTCACGAGCGCGAGGGGCGACAGTGAGTGAATGTCCTGGCCCAGGGCCTCGGCGTCGAACCAGGCGCCGTCGCGCGTGGCGTGCTGCGACACGATGGTGACCCGGGCACCGGGAAATGTATCCCGGACGAGCCCCAGCAGGCCCGCGGCGATCGCGCGGTCGCCGCGGTTGGCAGCGAGGTCGGAGTTGATGACGAGGACCTTCACGCCGGTCATCCTTCCACGGCGTTGCGGTCACCCCGCAGGCGCGCGAGCATCGCGGGCGCAAGGTGCTCCCAGCTGAGGGCCGATGCCCGTGCGCGGGCGGACGCAGCGCGCGCCTCGCGATCGGCGGGCTCCCGCGTCATCTCCCTCACGAGGGCATCGGCCAGCGCGTCCGCGTCACCGGCGGGCACGACGGTGACCACGTCCGCGAGGAGGTCCTGCGCCCCCGACGCATCGGATGCCACCACGAGTGCGCCGCGCGCAAGACCCTCGAGCGCGGCGACGGGGAGGCCGTCGGCGTCGCCGTCCGCGGCGACGATGGAGGGCACGGCGACGATCCCCGCCTCACGCTCAAGCGCCGCCTTGTCATCGCCGGTGACGTAGCCGCGCCACTCGACGCCCTCGAGCGGCGCCGCCGTGCTCTCGAGGCGGGTGCGCAGCGGCCCGTCGCCGCCGATCACGAGGCGCGCGTCCGGCACCGCGGTCCGCACGCGCGGCCAGGCCTCGAGAAGGACGTGGATGCCCTTCTTCTCGACAAGTCTCGCGATGACGGCGACGGTGTGCGGCGCACCGGGAGGCAGGGGCGAGTCGGGCAGCGTGACTCCCATGGGCTCGATGGCGAGCGCTGCCTCGACTCGCTCGCGCGCCGCCCCGGAGAAGAAGGCGAGCAGCCGGTCGGCCGTCTGGCGGCTCACCGCCGTCGCGAAGTCGGCGCGCTCGACGACGGAGTGAACGATCCGGGTGCCCAGCAGCCCCAGGCGGCGCAGGACCGCGACGTCGGCGGCGTGGGTGGTGAAGCCGAACCGCACGCCTGCCCTGCGCGCGACTGAGGCCGCGACAATGGCCTGGGGCGTGAACCAGTGGGCGTAGACGACGTCGGGGCGCAGGTCGCGAACCGCGCGCCGCAGCGCGCGCCGCTCCCCCGCGAGCAGCAGCGGCACGACAGCCGCCATCGCCGGGTGCTCGGAGATGGCGGGCATGATGCCGCGGGCGGTGAGCGTCTCCCAGCGGCGCGGCGCGTAGCCGAACCGGTGCTGACGGACCCTGCCGTCGGCGGACTCGGCGCGCGGCCACGTCAGCTCGCGGGAGCTCGGCGTGTGCGGCGCAAGCAGCGTCACGGTGACGCCGGGATCGGCGTGCGCGAGCGCGAGGGCCTGGTCGAGCACGAAGCGAGGCACGGCATCGGCCGCGTGGGCGGGGAGCGTGGACGCGACCACCAGGATGTGCACGTGCCCACGCTAGTCGCTGGGCCCGCGCCCGCCTCGCGTCAGGTGAGCGCGACGGCCACCGCAGGGTCGTCCTGCGGCAGCGCCTCCGCGACGGCCATGACCTCCATCGAGACCAGCTCGACGGGCTCGCCGATCGTGGTGAGGAAGGCCGTGTCCGCGGCGTCGCGGCCGGTGGCGATCCGCACCAGCGAGGCGCGGGGAGCGAGCCCCGTCGCGTCGACCACCCACCAGCGGCCGTCGACCATCGCCTCGGCGACGGCGTGGAAATCCATGGGGTCGAGCCCCGGCGCGTAGACGGCCGCCACGCGCGCGGGCACGTCGAGCGCGCGCAGGAGGGCCACCACCACGTGCGCGAAGTCGCGGCACACTCCCTGGCGCGCGAGAAGCGTCGCGGCGGCGCCGTCCGTGGGCCGCGAGGAGCCCGAGACGTAGGCGAGCTGCGCGTGGACCAGGGCGGCGACGTGACGCACGAGGTCGTGGCCGGTGCGTCCGCCGGCCTCCGCGAGCGCCACCTGCGCGAGGGTGTCGGACTCGCAGTAGCGGCTGGGGCGCAGGTAGGTCACCTCGTCGAGGGCCGATGCCGCGGCCGGCTCGGCCGCTCCCGTCACCACGGCGCGGTAGGTCACGTCGACGCGCCCGGCCGTGACGTCCACGCTGTGGAGTCGGGTGCCGTGGGCGTCGATCAGCTCGGTGGGCGCGAGGGGGCGGCCGTCGAGCGTGATGGTGAGGCGCTCGTCGGCGTCGTGCCCCTGGGCGACGGCGATCGCGAGGATGAGCCGCGCGTCGCCGGCGGCGTCCAGGCTCATCGTGGAGGTGACGGTGCGGGTCATGCCCGCATCGTCTCACCGCGCGTCGAGCCAGGCGAGGAACGCGTCCGCGTCGATGACGGGCTTGCCGTAGTCGGCCGCCTTGCGGGCCTTGCCCGACTGCGTGCCGCGCTCCGCGACCACGAGGATGTCCGTGTGTGTCTTCGTGACGCTATCGACCGGGGTCAGCCCGGCGGCGGCAGCAAGGCGCTTCATCCTCTCCCTGTCGAGGACACCCCGGTCGGCCGTCACCACCGTGCCCGTGAAGCACACGCGCGCGCCCGGCGTGAGCAGCGCGGCGGGGTCGGCGGGGCCGGCGACCTCCAGGCCCTCGGGCAGGACGGTGACGCCGAAGTGGGCCTCCGCGGCGCGGACCCGGTCAAGCGCCTCCTGATCGCGGTCGATGACGCGGTCCCACGCGACGGCGAGGAAGCCCGCGAGCACCGCGGCGGGGTCGTCGTCCGCCGCGAGATTGCCTCCCACCACGAATGCCTCGGGCCCCGTGACCCCCACGTCGCCGCTTGTGCGCGCCATCAGGTAGCCGCGTCCGCGCGGCAGCGGAGAGAAGCCGGTGCCGCCCCCGGCGAGCGGGTCAGACGTGAAGTCGTGCCAGCGGGTGGCGGCGTCGCGGATCACGCGGGCGCGCTCGAGGGCCGTGGGGGCGGTCAGCAGCGCGCGCTCGTCGGCGGTGAAGGCCCCGCGAGGCACCTCGGACCCCAGCGCCATGGGTTCCACGACGCCGTGCCGCTTGAGTTCGAAGTCGATCCAGCCCAACTGCTGGTCGATGCCCACCCCCACCGGCACCCTGCCGGCCAGCAGCGGCGACAGCGACGCCCACGCCTCCGCGAGGACCGGGGCAAGCTGAACATCGCGGGTGGTGAGGCCGAAGCGCGTCTGCGCCTCGTACAGGTCGCTCGTGGGGTTCACCACCGTGGTGGCCTCGTCCCCGTCGTCGGTCACGACGGCGATCTCGACGGGCCGCGGCCGGTACCGGTCCCCCACCTGACCCACGGTGAGGAGGGCCAGGTACGCCTCGCCCACCACCGCATCGGCCGACCGTGAGCCGGCGGTGAGGAAGCGGCGGATCCGCACGTCGGTCTTGAGGTCGCGCGGCAGCACGTCGCGCTTGAGCACCAGGCCGGCGAGGCTCGTGCAGCGGCTGAGCGCCACATACAGCTGGCCGTTCGCGAACGTGCCGCCCGTGAGGTCAACGATGACGTTGTCGAGCGTTTGGCCCTGGCTCTTGTGAATCGTGATGGCCCAGGCGAGCTTCATGGGCAGCTGGGTGAAGGTGCCGACCACCTCGCGGCCCAGCCCGTCGCCGGTCACCGTGGGGCGCGTCACCTCCCACGTGTGCGACTCGACGTCGACCACGTCGCCGCCGCGGGTCTCAACACGCACCAGGGGGCCGTCGCGGGTGTCGAGGAGGGCGACCACGCGGCCGATGGTCCCGTTCACCCAGCGGTCGTAGGGGTCGTTGCTGAGCAGCATGACCTGGGCACCCTCGGCGAGCTCGAGGGTGTCGTCCGCGGGAAGTTCGAAGCCGTCCATGTCGCCGCGCACGGACGCGCGGTAGGTGCGGCGCGGGCCGGCGAGGCGTTCGAGCATCTGCCGGTTGCGGGTGCGCACGATGCGGTTCGTGGTGGCGAGGGTGAGCCAGAAGTCGTCCTCGGGCGGCTCGAATTCGGGGTCGGTCCGCTCGTTGAGCTCGCGCCGCGCGTCCTCGAGGAGGGCGCCCTCGCGCACGGCGTTGAGGATGTCGACGAGGCGCGCGTCGCCGCTCTGGCGGAACACGTGCGTGAGCTCCACGACCGGAAACGCCGCCTCGTCGAAGCGCCGCGCGGAGAAGAAGTAGGGGGTGCCGTAGCGCTCGTCGAAGTAGTCCACCTCGCCGTCGCGGACCACGGGCGGCAGCTGGTGGAGGTCGCCCACCAGCACCAGCTGCACGCCTCCACAGGGCTCGCCGGGGTGGGGGCCGAACCTCTCGAGCGCCGCCACAAGCGCGTCGAAGAGGTCGGCGCGCACCATCGACGCCTCGTCGACGATGAGGATCTCAAGTTCCTTGAGCGTCGCGGCAAACCTCCCCGGGTAGTAGCCGCGGCTCGCGACCGTCTCCTCGGTGATGCCCATCGGGAAGGAGAACAGCCGATGAATCGTGTAGCCGTCGACGTTGAGGGCCGCGATGCCGGTGGGGGCGACGGTGACGGCCTTGCGCCCCGTGGTGGCAAGGAAGTGCCGCACGAGGGTCGACTTGCCAGTGCCCGCCCGCCCGGTGAGGAACACGTTGGCGCCCGCGTGGAGCAGCTCAAGGGCACGCTCGAACTCGTCGGTGAGCGTGATCGGCGGCACGCCCTCCTGCGGCTGCGAGGTGCGGGCGCGGGCGCTCATGGTGGTGCGAGCCTATCCGCGCTTGCGACCCCACATGCCACGCGGCGGGCTTCCCGGGCGGCCTCCCGTACTCTGACGGCCATGCTCTCGGATCACGCCACGCTCTACGCCATCGTCTCGGGGGTGCTGATTGTGCTGGCCGTGGCAGTCATCCCGCCCCGCAGACGACCCACCGCGGGAATGGCCTGGATCCTCCTCATCGTCATCCTGCCCATCCCCGGATGGCTGGCCTTCCTGCTGCTGGGGCACTACAAGCTGCCCCGGTCGCGCCGCGACGTTCAGGCGCGCATCAACGCGACCATCGACGCACAGGTGGTGGAGGCCAAGAAACAGATGGGGGACGGCGTCATCGACGCCGCCGTCAGCCCGACGTACCGCTCCGTCGAGCGGCTGGCGACGGGCTACGGGCGCCTGCCCGTCATGGCGGGAAACTCCGTCGAGATCCTCACCGACTACGGCGCGTCGCTCGACGCCATCGTGCGCGACATCGACTCCGCTCGTCAGGCGGTGTGGGTCGAGTACTACGCGATGACCCTCGACAGCGCAACGCGGCCGTTCTTCGAGGCGCTCGCGGCGGCGAAGCGACGTGGGGTCGACGTCAGGGTGCTCTATGACACGTGGGGATCGCGGAGCTACGACGGCAAGAAGCCCATGCTGGAGTTCCTGGAGTCCGCGGGCATCGCGTACCGCGCCATCCTTCCGTTGCGCCTTCCCGGCACGGGGTACGTCAGGCCCGACCTGCGCAATCACCGCAAGATCGTGGTGGTCGACAACGCGATCGGCTTCACGGGTTCGCAGAACATGATCGACCGCACGTATCACCGCAAGGACGACATCTACTACGACGAGTTGGTGGTCCGCGCGTCGGGACCGATCGCGCTCGAGCTCGCCACCCTCTTCATGACCGACTGGGTCTCGGAGGGCGGATCGTTCGACGATCCGATTCGGCCGATGAGCGCCGACCCGTCCGCCCTGCCGGGCGCCTCCATGCAGGTCCTTCCCAGCGGACCCGGCTTCGACGGCGAGAATAACCTCGCGGTCTTCACCCACCTTTTGCACCTTGCCCGCACGGACATCGCCATCGTGAACCCCTACTTCGTGCCGTCCGAGGCGCTGCTGGAAGCGATCATCTCCGCCGCACATCGGGGAGTGCGGGTGCGCATGATCAACTCGGAGGCGATGGACCAGTGGATGATCGGCTACGCGCAGCGCTCCTACTACGGGGTGCTGCTCGAGGCGGGCGTCGAGATCTACCTCTATCGCGCGCCTACCCTGCTGCACTCGAAGTACATCGTGGTCGATGGCGAGGTCGCGATCGTGGGCTCCAGCAACATGGACATGCGCTCGTTCGAGCTCAACTCCGAGCTCTCGCTGATCTGTTACGACGAGGCGGTCGCAAGGGAGATGACCGCCATCACGGCCACCTACCAGGCGGCCTCGAACCGGCTCACGCTCGACGCGTGGCGGCAGCGCCCCCGGTACCGGCGAACCCTCGAAAGCATCACGCGGTTGACGTCGGCGATCCAGTAGTGCCTCGGGGCCCGCTGTTTCGGCGCTCCGTCGGAGTGCGGATGATGTTGAGCGCGTGGGCAGCGCCGTCCAGCGCCTCATAGGTGTGAGGGCCGTCGGCGGGGAACGCGTGCGCCTCGCCCTGGCTCATGACGCGCTCCTCACCCGCCGCGCCCGCGCGCACGCGGCCGGCCGTCACCAGGACCTGCTCCGTCACGCCCGGCCCGTGGGCGTCCGAGCGGTGGACGGCGCCCGGGGTCAGCGCGAGCGCGAACACCTCCACAGTGGCATCGGCGTCCTCGCGCACGTCGAGCAGCCGCGCCACGATGCCGGGCGAGGCGACCTCGGCCCCCGTGCGCTCGGCGAGCAAGGCGGACAGCGGCAGGCCGAGCGCGCCGGCGAGGGAGTACAGGGTCGACAGCGTCGGGTTGCGCACGCCGTTTTCGATCTCGGACAGGGAACCCTTGCCGATTCCCGCCGCGGCGGCGATGGCTCCCAGGCTGAGCCCCTGTGCCATGCGGGCGCTCCTGGCTCGCTGGCCGACCTCGGCCGCGAGCCCGGGGGTCGCGGCGGGGGCATCATCGGCGGCTGGCATGCGGCCACTGTAACTGGGGTTCTGTTCATGGAACTCGAGCGCTAGTGTTCCATCTATGGAACGCTCGCTCCTCACGGCCGTGTCGACGGGGGTCGTCACCGCCCTCGTCGGCTTCGGCAGCTCCTTCGCCGTCGTCCTCGCGGGACTCGGCGCCGTCGGGGCGTCGTCCGCCCAAGCCGCCTCGGGGCTCATGGCGCTGTGCGTGACGCAGGCGCTCGCGATGCTCTACCTGTCGTGGCGCCACCGCATGCCGCTCACCATCGCGTGGTCCACGCCGGGCGCCGCCCTGCTCGCCACGCAGGGGTACGCGGACGGCGGCTGGCCTGCGGCCGTGGGCGCGTTCCTCGTCACGGGAACACTCATCCTCGCGTGCGGGCTGGTGCGCCCCCTCGCCCGGGCCGTGGCGGCGATCCCTACGTCGCTCGCCCAGGCCATGCTCGCCGGGATCCTGCTGCCGTTGTGCCTCGCGCCCTTCCTCGCGCTCGAACACGAGCCGTGGCTCGTCGGTGCCCTTCTCGTCACGTGGGTGGCGCTGATGCGATTCGCCCCGCGCGCGGCGACGCCCGTGACGTTCGCGGTCGCCATCGCGGTGGTGGTGGCGACGGCGGGCGGCGCGTCCGTGGCGGCGCCCGCCCTGACGTTTACCGCGCCGGCCCTCACCTGGCAGGCAGCCCTCGGCATCGCCGTCCCGCTCACCATCGTGACGATGGCGTCCCAGAACGTCCCGGGCGTCGCGATCCTCGCGGCACACGGCTACACGGTGCCGTGGCGCAGCGCGATGCTCACCACCGGCGTGGGCACCCTCGTCGGCGCGACCGCGGGCGGGCACGCCATCAACCTCGCCGCCATCACCGCCGCCCTTCCCGCGTCGGAGCAGGCACACCCCGACCCGCGACGCCGCTGGCTCGCCACGTCCGCCGCCGGGGCGTCGTACCTGGTGCTCGCGCTCGGCGCCGGCACCCTCACGGGGCTCATCGGCGCCGCGCCTGAGGGTCTCATCGAGGCCGTGGCCGGGCTCGCGCTACTGGGGACCTTCGCCTCCGCGGTCACGGGGGCCATGGCCGATGGGTCCGATCGGGTCCCCGCGGCGCTGACCCTCCTCATCGGCGCCTCCGGCATCGCGATCGCGGGCATCGGCTCCGCGTTCTGGGCCCTCGCCGCGGGGCTCGCCGTGCGGACGCTGTGGCGCGCCACCCGCCCCTCGTCCTCGACCACCCGGGAGGCCGTGCGACCATCGTGAGAGGGACATCGGCCCGCGGCAGGAGGATTCACGTGACGACGGACGCCCCACGGACCGACCTCGACTCGATGCTCTCCGACGCCCGAGCGCTGCTGGCCGGCCGCACCCTGGCCGTCCTCACGGGAGCGGGCCTGTCGACGGACTCCGGCATCCCGGACTATCGCGGCGAGAACTCCCCGCGGCGCACCCCCATGACGTTTCAGGACTTCGTGGGCGACGCTGCCCACCGGCGGCGCTACTGGGTGGGGTCCCACCTGGGCTGGCGGGCGTTCTCCGGCACGCTTCCCAACGCCGGCCACGAGGCGCTCGCCGCCATGGAGGCCGCGGGAGTCGTAACGGGCCTCATCACCCAGAACGTGGACGGGCTCCACCTGCGGGCGGGCTCGCGTCGCGTCATCGAGCTGCATGGCGGCATGCGGCACGTGGTCTGCCTCGCCTGTCACACCGAGTTCCCGCGCGACGAGATCGCGGGCCGGCTCGAGCGCGACAATCCCGCGCTGGCGACCCCCGACGCCGTGGAACTGGGACCCGACGGCGACGTCCTTCCCGAATCGTGGGAGCACGTGACCGTGCCCGACTGCGAGGTGTGCGGCGGGATCCTCAAGCCCGATGTGGTGTTCTTCGGCGAACTCGTCCCAGCAGACAGGAGCCGCGCCGCCGAGGCCATCATCGACGAGGCCGGGGCGCTCCTGGTCGCCGGCTCCTCGCTTGCCGTGAACTCGGGACTGCGCCTTGTCGCGCGGGCACAGCGTCGCGGCGTCCCCATCGTGATCGTCAACCGCGGTGCCACCAAGGGCGACCGTCGCGCCGACCTCACCATCAATGCCGGGACGAGCGAGACCCTTGCCGGCCTGGCGGCGGCGCTCACGGCATCGGGCGCCCGCACGTAGTCACGCCCCGGCTCGGGCGACTCCTGGCCCCCTCACCTCCCGCACGTCTGGAGCCTCCGCTCGCGCGGGCCCGCTCCTACGGTGAGATCACCGCCAGGAAGGAGCCCCCATGACCACCGTCGCCCACCCCGCGGCCACCGCATCGGCCACCCGCCCGCTCGACGAGGCGCGCACGCAGCTCGCGCACGCCGTCGACAGGCTGGGCCTCGACGAGGGCCTTCACCGGATGATGGCGCAACCGCGCCGCGAGATGACGGTCCTGGTGCCGCTGCGGCGAGACGACGGCACCCCCACCGTCGTCACCGGCCACCGAGTCCAGCACAACTTCTGGCGCGGCCCCACCAAGGGCGGGCTGCGCTTCTCGCCTCACGTGGACCTTGACGAGGTGCGCGCGCTGGCGATGTGGATGACCTGGAAGTGCGCGCTGGTCAACCTTCCCTACGGCGGCGCGAAGGGCGGCGTCCGCATCGACCCCCGCAGCTTTTCCCCCGCGGAGCTGGAGCGCGTCACCCGCCGCTACACCGCGGAGATCCTGCCGATCATCGGTCCCGAGGTCGACATCCCCGCCCCCGACGTCGGCACCGACGAGCAGACCATGGCATGGATGATGGACACGTACTCTGTGAGCCGCGGGCACACGGTGCCGGGAGTCGTGACGGGCAAGCCGATCGCACTCGGCGGCTCGCAGGGCCGCGCCGAGGCCACGTCCCGAGGCGTCGCGCACCTCGCCCTGTTGGCGTTGGAGTCCCGAGGGATCAGGGCCGATGCGGCGACTGCCGCCGTCCAGGGCTTCGGCAAGGTGGGACGCGACGCTGCGCGCTTCCTCGCCGAGGCCGGGGTGCGTGTGGTGGCGGTCAGCGACGCCGACGGGGCCGTGGCCGACGAGGCCGGCATCGACATCGGCCGCCTCGCCGCCCACGTCGACCGCACGGGCACCGTCGCGGGCTTCGCCGAGGCATCGGCCATCCCCGCGTCCGAGGTGGTCCTCGCCGACGTCGACCTGCTGGTGCCGGCCGCCATCGAGGGCGTCATCACGGCGGACAACGCCGCGAGCGTCCGGGCGCGCGTCATCGTCGAGGGCGCCAACGGCCCCACCACCACCGCTGCCGACGCGATCCTCGCCGCGCGCGATGTCCTGGTGGTGCCGGACATCCTTGCCAATGCCGGCGGGGTCATCGTGTCGTACTTCGAGTGGGTGCAGGGAAACACGGCGCTGTGGTGGTCAAAGGGCGAGGTGGAGCAGCGGCTCACCAGGCTGCTCGAGGAGGCGTGGGAGGACGTGCGGGCATACTCCGCCCGGACCGGCACCACGCTGCGCGAGGCGGCGATGTGTCGCGCGGTGGCGCGAGTCGCGGAGGCCCAGCGGCTGCGCGGGCTGTACCCGTAGGGCGACACCCGGCCGCGGCGGACACGCCCGGCCGGGAACGCGAAAGGGCCGCACCTTCCGGTGCGGCCCTTTTCCTTGGTGGAGCTGAGGGGAATCGAACCCCTGACCTTCTCATTGCGAACGAGACGCGCTACCAACTGCGCCACAGCCCCAAGGCGGGAACTAGGTTATCACCCTCGCGGGGGTGGTGGACACCACCGCGCCCGCCCCTCGCCTACAGGTTCCGGTGCACCACCTGCGCGCTGGTCTGCGCGGTCGCCAGCATGAGGATCTGGTCGATGTTGACGTGCTGGGGACGCGAGGCGACCCAGCGGACGGCGTCGGCGATGTCCTCGGCGGTCATGGGCTGCACACCCTCGTAGACCTTCGCGGCCTTGTCCTCGTCGCCGCCAAAGCGGACGATCGAGAACTCCGTCTCCACCATGCCGGGGTCGATCTCGCTGACGCGCACGGGCTGGCCCAGGAGCTCGATGCGCAGCACGCGCGTGAGCGCCGCCACGGCGTGCTTCGCGGCGTTGTACCCGCCACCGCCCTTGTAGGGCTCGCGAGCCGCGATGGAGCCGATGTTGATGACCTGGCCATCACCTGACGCGACAAGCTTGGGCAGCAGCGCCTTCGTGACGCGCACCGTGCCGAGCACGTTGACGTCCCACATCCACTGCCACTCGTCGATGTTCGCGTCTGCCATCGACGCCGTGCCGAGGGCGCCACCCGCGTTGTTGAGCAGCAGGTCGCACTCGTCGATCGCCCCGCAGAACGCGGCGACCGAGTCCTCGTCGGTGACGTCGAGGGGGATGGCGGTGGCGCCGATCTCGGCCGCGAGCGCCTCGAGCCGGTCCACACGGCGCGCGCCGATCACGACGTTCCAGCCGTCGGCGGCGAGCGCCCGCGCGCTGGCGGCACCGATCCCGCTCGAGGCTCCCGTGATCACAGCGGTCTTGGCCATCGTCTCTCCTTGAGGTTGGGGCGTGCGGCGGGTCTCCCCGCCGGGCGAGGGGCCGATGCGCCACGTGCGCATCGGATGCAGGTCCAGGGTGCCCGGCACTGGCCGGGCGGGCCAGGGCCAGTATGCGCCCACGCCCGGGTACCACCCTGTTTCGGGCGCGTAACGGGGCGCGCGCTTCCGCGTAACACCTGTCCATTAACCTCCCCGCCATGTGGACCTGGCTCGATCAACACCCCTGGTGGAAGCCTGGTTGCATGACCACTTTCGCGCCCGCGAGGCGCCCATGACAGTGGCGCAGTGGGCGCTGGCCGGAGGGGTGGTGGCCATCGCCGCCATCGTCCAGGCCGCGACCGGCATGGGCTTCTCGATCGTGGCCGTCCCCTTCCTCGCCCTCACCGCCCCCGCGCTCGGCACTGTGTCGATCCTGGCCACCACGGTCTGCGTCATGGCGCTGGTGACCTGGCGCGAGCGCCACGCCCTGTCACTCGCCGACCTTGGCGTGCTCCTCGCGGGGGCCGCGCCAGGCATCGTCGTCGGCACGCTTCTCGCGCGGGCGACGCCCGAGCGTGCCACCCACGTCATGGTGGGCGCCGTCGTCGTGGCCGCGTCCGCCGCGTCCCTGCTGGCGTGGCGGGTGGCGATGACCCGCACCAGCCTCGCCATCGCCGGCGCATGCGGCGGCGCCCTCACCCCCGTCGCCGCGCTCCCCGGCCCCCCGCTTGCCGTGACCTACCGCCCCGCGGACGTGCATCGCATGCGGGCCACGATGTCGGCCTTCTTCGCGGCCACCTCGCTCGCGTCGATCGTGACGCTCGCCCTCGCGCGCTCGAGCGAGGTCACGCAGGTGGCCCACGAGGCCGCGACGGGGCTCGCGTTCGCGCCCGCCGTCGCGCTCGGCATCGTCCTGTCCGCGCCCCTGGTGCGCCGCCTGTCCCCCACGCTCGTCCAGCGCTCCGCCCTGTGGCTGTCGCTCGCCTCGGGCCTCATCCTCGTCGTCACGGCGCTGATCCCGTGACCGCAGTCCCTGGAGGAACCGTGACCATCATGGAGAACGAGCCGGACGCGGCGGTCGGCGCCCGCGCCAGGCAGTACATCGACCCCGACTCCAAGGAGCCACTCTTCCAGCAGGTGCGCCGCTTCCTCGAACAGTCGTTGCTCGAGGGGCGCTTTCGCGCGCACCGTCCGCTGCCCTCGTCGCGTCACCTCGCCGCGGTCCTCGGGGTGTCGCGCAACACCGTGTCGGCGGCTTACCAGGAGCTCACCGCCCTCGGCCTCGTCGAGTCTCGCCCCCGCTCCGGCCTCTACCCGGTGCCCCAGGAGAAGCCCGCCGTGGCATCGGCCCCCACCTCGGTGTTCCGTGAGCCGCGCCCCGCCACGCGGGCGGGCCAGATCGACTGGGCAGCGCGCCTTCCCGAGCCGCGCGACGGCGACCTCACTCACGCCGCCACGCACCCCGACTGGACGCGCTACCCGTTCCCGTTCCTTCCCGGCCAGCCGGAGCTCGGCATGTTCCCCGCGCGCGCCTGGCTGCGCGCGCTAAACGACGCGCTCGCCGGCCCCCACATCGCGGCGAGCCTGCGCGACAGCGTGGACGGCGACGACGAGGCGCTCGTGAACGCCATCTGCCGCGAGATCCTCCCGCCGCGCGGCATGTCCGTCACGCCTGCCGAGGTGCTCATCACCAATGGAGCTCAGCAGGCGCTGTCCCTGCTTGCCGACCTCCTCACTGGGCCGGGCACCACCGTCGGCGTCGAGAACCCGGGGTACGCCGACGCGTGGCACATCTTCCAGGGGGCGGGGGCGACGCTCGCCCCGCTCGAGGTCGACGGCGCCGGCGCGCGCGTGACCAAGGCGGCCGCGCGCGGGCTCGACCTCGTCTACGTCACCCCCAGCCACCATCACCCGACGGCGACGACCATGACCTACGCGCGCAGGGCAGCACTCCTGCGTGCGGTGCAGGAGGAGGACGCGCTCGTCATCGAGGACGACTTCGACTCCGAGGTGCGCTACCGCGGGCGCCCGACCCCCTCCCTGAAGTCGCTGGACCGCACGGGCCGCGTGATCTACGTGGGTACCTTCTCCAAGTTCGTGGCACCGGGGCTGCGGCTGGGGTTCATCGTGGCCGATGCGACCCTCATCAAGGCGCTGCGCGCCAGGCGGCGTTACCTCACCAAGCACCCCTCGGGGCACCTGCAACGGGCCATGGGCCTGTTCATCGAGACCGGCGAGTATCACCGTGCACTGCGCCAGCACCGCCGCCACCTTGCGCGCAAGTGGGAGGCCGTCGTGGAGGGCCTCGAGACCCACCTCCCCTTCGAGCTGGGTCCGGTGCCGGCGGGAGGCCTGTCCGTGTGGGTGACGGGGCCGGAGGACTTCGACGGCACCCGCACGGCCACCCTGGCGCGCCGCCGCGGAGTCATCGTCGACGCGGGCGAGCGGTTCTACCTCGACGCACCCGAGCGCCACCACCTCCGGGTCGGCTTCAACGCGATCCCTCTTCCCGCGATCTCCCGCGGCACGGAACTTCTCGGCGAGGCCGTCCGCGAACAGCTCGCCTCGGGGCGTTAACGACCGCTCACGGCCCCGCTCCCCGCATGCCGCGGCCCCGCGTCCGGAAGGAGGGGCCGGAGGCGGGGCCGCGGGGTGCGAGCGAGATCAGGCTGCGACAGAGACCCGCTCGCCCTCGTAGGCGGCGTCGGCCACCTCGAGCGCCTCGTCGAGGATCGCGAGCCCCTTGCGGGCGTCCTCGTCGGAGATGTTGCACGCGGGCACCACGTGGATGCGGTGGTACTGGTTGAACAGCAGCAGGCCCGCCTTCCTCGCGGCCCCGAGCACTCCCCCGACGGCGGGCGACGCGCCGCCGTAGGGCGCGAGCGGCTCCTTGGTGTCGCGGTCCTTCACCAGGTCGAGTGCCCAGAACACGCCGAGCCCGCGCACGTCGCCGATCGAGGGGTGCCGCTCGGCCATGGCGCGCAGCTCGGGCCCGAACACCTCCGCGCCTACGCGGGCGGCGTTCTCCACCACCTGCTCCTCATGCATCGCGGTAATGGTCGCGACCGCGGCGGCAGCGGCCAGGGGGTGACCGGAGTAGGTGAGCCCACCGGGATAGGCGGTGTCGTCCCAGGTGGCGGCAACCTCGTCGCGCATGATCACGCCGCCCATCGGCACGTATCCCGAGTTGACGCCCTTGGCGAAGGTGATGAGATCGGGGGTGATCCCGTAGTGGTCGATCGCGAACCACGCGCCCGTGCGCCCAAAGCCCGCCATGACCTCGTCGCAGATGAGCAGGATGCCGAACCTGTCGCACAGCTCACGCACACCGGCGAGGTAGCCGGGCGGCGGCGGCATGATGCCGGACGTGCCGGGAACCGTCTCCAGGACGATGGCGGCGATGGTGCCGGGCCCCTCGAACGCGATGACCTGCTCCAGGTGCTCGAGCGCGCGCTCGCACTCCTCCGCCTCCGTCTCGGCGTGGAAGACCGAGCGGTACAGGAAGGGCCCGAAGAAGTGCGCGGTGCCCGCGGGCACGAACTCGTTGGGCCAGCGACGCGGGTCACCGGTGACCTGGATCGCCGTCGCGGTGGCTCCGTGGTACGAGCGGTACTGCGACAGGACCTTGGTGCGGCCGGTGTGCAGGCGTGCCATGCGGATGGCGTTCTCGATGGCGTCGGCACCGCCGCTGGTGAAGAAGACCTTGTCCATGCCTTCCGGGGCGACGTCCGTGATGAGCTTGGCCGCGAGCGCCCGCTTGTCGTTGGCGTGGGCGGGGGCGATGGTGCACAGGGTGGCGGCCTGGTCCTGGATCGCCTTGACGATCGCGGGGTGCTGGTGGCCCACGTTCGTGTAGACCAGCTGCGAGGAGAAATCCAGGTAGCGGGTGCCGTCGGCGTCCCACAGGTACGAGCCCTCGCCCCCGGTCATCACGACGGGGTCGAGGCTCTTCTGCGCGGACCACGAGTGGAAGACGTGGGCGCGGTCCAGCTCGTAGGCCTCACGGCCGGCCGGATCGGTGGGGATGGGCATGTCAGTCTCCTTGGGTGGTGAGGCGGCTCAGGCGAGGGCCGATGCGGTGGCCGCGGCCACGGGGGACGGGAAGTGGTGGCCGCCGACGACAGTGCCGAGCACGGTGATGTCGCGCAGTTCCTTGGGCTCGGCGACCTCGTACGGGTCGCGGTCGAGGACGGCGAAGTCGGCGTGCTTGCCGGGGACGATCGACCCGATGAGGTGGTCAAGCTTCAGCATGTACGCGGCGCCGATGGTGATGGCGTCGAGGGCCTCCTTGACGGAGATGCGCTCCTCGTCGCCCCACGAGCGACCGGTGGGTGTGCGGCGCTCGGCGGCATACGAGGCGGTGGCCAGCGGGTCGAGCGGCGTGACGGGGGTGTCGCAATGCAGCGCGATGGTGACGCCGGCGTCGATCGCGGTGCGGGCGGCGTTCATGCGGCGCACGCGGTCGGGGCCCACGGTGAGGTCGATGTGCTGGTCACCCCAGTACCAGATGTGGTTGGAGAAGATGTTGGCGCACATCCCCAGCTCGGCCATGCGCTTGTACTGGGCGCGGGTGGTCAACTGCGAGTGGGTGACGGTGTGCCGGTGGTTCCAGCGCGGCGTGCGCGCGAGCTCCTCCTCGACGGCGTCGACGAACACCTCGGTGGCCTCGTCGCCGTTGCAGTGCACGTGGATGTTGAGGCCCGCCTCATGGAAGGCCTTGACCTGCTCGCGGAACACCTCGGGGGTCGAGTTCCAGATGCCGTCGTCGTGGCCGCACACGTAGCCGGGGTCCTGAAGCTTCGCGGTGTGCTGCTGGATGGAGCCGTCGAGCATCAGCTTGATGGTGCCGATCACCAACTTGGGCGACGCGGCGGGACGCAGGGCGACCACGGCATCGGCGATCGCCTTGGCCTCCTCGTAGGAGTGCGTCATGCCGCCAAAGGTGGCGGGCACGATGCGCAGCGCGAAGTCGTCGCGCCTGGTCACGGAGTCGAGCAGCTCGAAGCCACCGGGACGGACCAGGTCGAAGCTCGCGAGGTCGGTCGCGGTGGTGCAGCCGTGGTTGCGGGCGTCGGCGGCGAACGCGTACATGCCCTCCTCGGTGGTCATCCCCTTCGAGAAGTCCACCCCGGTGAGCGCCATGACCGGCATCATCGCGGCCATCTCCTGGAGCTCGCCCGTGGGGAGCCCGTCGGCGCCCTTGACCACTCCCTCGATGTCGGTCGAGGCGTCGAAGCCCGCCTTGTCCAGCAGCACCGAGTTGGCCGTCGAGACGTGGCCGGAGGCGTGCTGGACGAGGATGCCGCGCGTGGCGCTGATGGAGTCAAGGGCGTGGCGGTCGAGCGTGTGGCCCTGGTGGAACAGCATGTCGAGGCCGTTGGCGACAAGGATCTCGCCGGGCGCGAGCTCGGCGTCCCACGCGGTGAGCGCGTCGAGGACGCCCTGCCAGGACTGCGCGCCGGGCAGCGGCGTCCCGTCCGGCGCGGTGCGCGGGAAGTAGCCCAGGAAGTACGGCGTCGACATGCCGGCGCTCATGTGGGAGTGCGCCTCGACGAAGCCAGGGGTGAGGACCTTGTCGGAGTAGCGGTCGTCGACGGTCGCGCCGGGGTACGTCTCGGCGAGGCCCTCGGGGCTGCCGACGGCGAGGATGGTGCCGCCGCGCAGGGCGACGGCGGTGCCCGTGGGGACGGCGTCGTCCAGGGTGCGCACGAGCTTCGCGGTGAGGATGGTGACATCGGACATGTCGGGCTCCTTCGGTTCGGTGGGGTTCGTCTGTGGTGATTAAGCGGTGAGCTGGAGGCCGGAGGCAAGGGCCTCCTGGGCCTCGGCCGGCCGATGGCACGCGACAAGGTGGCCGCTGCCCGGCTCGGACATCGCGGTGGTGGTCAGGGGCGGCGCCTCGGTCCGGCACTGCTCGGTCGCGAGCCAGCAGCGTGAGGCGAAGGCGCAGCCCGTGGGTCGGCTCGCGGGGCTGGGGAGGTCGCCCGTGAGGACGATGCGCTCGCGCTTGGTCGCCTCGGGCTCCGGCACCGCCGAGATCAGCGCTGTCGTGTAGGGGTGCAGCGGGTTCGCCAGCACGTCTGCGGCCGGCCCCACCTCGACGATGCGGCCCAGATACATCACCGCCACGCGGTGGGACAGGTGCCGAATCACCGCGAGGTTGTGGGAGATGAACATGTACGTGAGCTGCTGGCGCTCCTGCAGTTCGAGGAGCAGGTTCAGGATCTGCGCCTGGATGGAGACGTCGAGCGCGCTGGTGGGCTCGTCGAGGACCACCAGTTCGGGCTCCGTCGCGATTGCGCGGGCGATCGCGATGCGCTGGCGCTGGCCACCGGAGAACTCGTGCGGGTGGCGCCATGCCGCGTCCTCGGGCACCCCCACCTGGGCGAGCGCCGCCATGGCCCGCTCGGCAGCATCGGCCCTGCTCACGCCTGCCGCACGCAGCGGCTCGGCGACCGAGCGCTGCACCCGATAGCGCGGGTCGAGTGAGTCGTTGGGGTCCTGGAACACCATCTGGGCGCGCTTGCGGTGCGAGCGCAGCGCGCCGCCGCGCATCGACAGCGCGTCCTTGCCGTCGAAGAAGACCTCACCGGAGGTGGGGCGGCGCAGCAGCAGCGCGGCACGGGCGAGCGTGGACTTGCCGCAGCCGGACTCGCCGACGATGCCCAGCGTCTCGCCGCGCTCGACGGTCAGGGTGACGCCGTCGAGGGCGTGGACGGTGCGCCCCCGGGAGGACGGAAACTCCTGGCGGATGCCGTTCAGCACCATCAGCGGGTCGGTGCCGTGACGGTTCTCGGGACGCAGCGGGGCCATCTCGTCGACGGTGTCCTGGATGCTCATGCGAGCACCTCCTTCCTGGAAAGCGGCAGCTCGTGGGTGCGCCAGCATCGTGCGGTGTGGCCCTCCTCGACCGCCTCCAACTCCTGGGGGGCGGAGCAGCCATCGGTGGCGAAGGCGCAGCGGGCGGCGAACCGGCACCCGGCCGTCGCGCGGTCGGCGTCGGTCACGCCGCCGCGAATCATCGGCAGGTCGACGCGCGGGGCGGTGTGTGTCGTGGGAATTGAGTCGACGAGGGCCGCCGTGTAGGGGTGGCTGGGGCGGGCGAGCACCTCGGACGGCGTCCCCTCCTCCACGATCTGCCCGGCGTACATGACGACCACCCGGTCACACGTCTGCGCGATCACGCCGAGGTCGTGCGAGATGAGCAACACCCCGGCGCCGGTCTCGCGCCTTGCCTTGTCCAGCAGGTCAAGGATCTGCGCCTGGACGGTGACGTCGAGCGCGGTGGTGGGCTCGTCCGCGATCAGCAGGGTCGGGTCCGCCGCCATCGCCATCGCGATGACCACGCGCTGGCGCATGCCGCCCGACAGCTGGTGAGGAAACTGCTGCGCGCGCAGCTCCGGCTCGGGCACCTGCACAAGCGTGAGGAGCTCCACCGCCTTGGCCAGCGCCTCCTTCTTGGAGGCAAGCGAGTGCACGGTGAGCACCTCGGCGATCTGGGCACCGATCCTCATGCACGGGTTGAGCGCGCTCATCGGCTCCTGGAAGATCATCGACGCGGTGGTGCCCCGCACCCCATTCCAGTCTCGCTCGTCGGCATCGGCCATGTCCCTGCCGCCCACGCCGAGAGCGTCGGCCTCGACGACGGCGGTGCCGGGCAGGAGCCCCATGAGCGCGAAGCCGATCGACGACTTTCCGCACCCCGATTCGCCGATGATGCCGACGATCTCGCCGGGCGCGACGGACAGCGTCACGTCGGACACGACCGGGGTGCCGGTGCCGTAGCGGATGGACAGATGCTGGACGTCGAGCGCGGCGGGTGCGGTGGTGGTCATCGTCGCTCCTTCTGTAGGGCCGATGCGGTGGCGGGGGTGGGGGCCCGGTGCGCGGCGGGGGTGGTCACCGCCGCGCACCGGGAGTCCGTCAGGACACCTTCGAGGTGGACGTGAGTCCCTCGCGGTAGGTGTACGGGTCGACCTCGTAGCCGGTCACCGTGTCGCCCCACACCTCGTAGCGCTGGGGGCCGGTGTAGGCGACCAGGACGTCGACGTTCTCGGCGACCATGTCCTCGAGCTCGGCGAGGATCTCGGCACGCTCCGCCTCGTCAAACGTGGAGCGCAGCTGCATGTACAGCGCCACCTCGGGCGAGTCCTCGGTGACGGCGGTCACCATGGGCAGGCCGGGAGTGAGCACGGTGCCGAAGTACGCGGCCGGGTCCGGCTGGTAGACGCCGGGCACGAGGACCAGGTCCTCCCAGGTGCCGGAGATGTACGAGTTCAGGACATCGGCCCACGGCTGGGCCTTGAGCTCGAGCGTGATGCCCGCCTCTGCGAGCTGCTCCTTGAGCACCTCCACCATCGGCACGTCGAGAGCGAAGGCGGCGTCCGATGCGTAGGTGAGGGTGATGGTCGGGTTCTCCTCGCCGGCCTCGGCGAGCAGCGCCTTCGCTCCCTCGACGTCGTGCGTGTAGTTCGGGGTGTCGGCGTCGGGCGCAATGCCTGCGGGGTCACCCACGGGGACCACGAGCGACTGCTCGGCCTCGCCGCCCATGGCGAGGTCGATGAGGGCCTGGCGGTCCATCGCCTTGGAGATCGCCTGGCGCACCTTGACGTCGGCAAGCGGGCCGTCCGAGGCGTTGATGTACATGGTGAGCGATCGCGTCGCGGCGTTCTGGCCCACGGTGAAGCCCTCGGCCTCGAGCGAGCTCACCTGGGTGGGGTCGCGGAACCACGCGAGGTCGGTGCCCGAACGCTGCCGCAGCGCCGATGCGCGGGAGGTCTCGTCGCCGATGATGTCGAACTCGATGGAGTCCGCGTAGGGGCCCTCGTCGCCCCAGTAGTACTCGTTGGCGTCGAGCGTGATGGACACCTGGTCCGTCCAGTCCGCGAGCGCCCAGGGGCCCGTGCCGAGGGCGGAGGTGGTGCGCTCCTCGGGCGTCGTGGACTCGTAGAACGCCTGCGACACGATCGCGTAGCCGCGGTAGGACAGCGTGTTCAGGAGCGTCGCATCGGGCATCGACGTCGTGACCTGAACCGTCGAGTCGTCGAGCGCGGTGACGTCCGCGATGGTGGTGAGGTTGGTGGCGAGCAACGAGTCGGCGCCGCGCATGGTGTTGAGGGAGAACACCACGTCGTCGACGGTGAGCTCGGTGCCGTCGGAGAAGGTGACGCCGTCGCGGATGGTGAACGTGTACGTGGTGTCGTCGACCTGCTCCCAGGACTCGGCGATCGACGGGATCAGCGTGCCGTCATCGTCCTTCGCGATGAGCGGCTCGTAGATGAGGCCGGTGATGTTGAGGTTGGCGAACGCGGTGCCCTGATAGGGGTCGATGCCGCCGGTGACGGGCTGCACGTCGGTGGCGTACACGATGGTGCCGCCTGCTGCCGGCTCTGCCGACCCGGATGCCGACTCCTCGGCGACCGAGCCCGACGAGCAGGCGGCGAGGGTGACGGCGAGGGCGGCGGCGACGGCGGTCGCGCCGAGTCCGCGGATGGGTGTCCTCATGGGGTGTCTCCTGTGTTCCTTAGGCGCGGCCCTGCGGGGCCATCGGGGCCGACGAGGCGCCGGTGGGCACCGCGTCGTGGGTGGAGTCCGGGGTGTCGTGGGGGTCGACCTCCGGCTCCGCTGGTGCTGCCTCGACCGCGTTGGCGCGCGGGGAGGCCGGTCGCGGGCCGCGGCGGCGGCGTCGCGTGGGGACGGCAAGGTTGCCGGCCTTGGGCGTGAGAGCCACCTGGACGCCGTCGGCCAGGAGGTTCCACGCCACCGTGAGGAGGGTGATGACCACGGCGGGCATCACCACGAGCGTCGGGTGCTCGTACATGAAGCGCTGGAACTCGCTGATCATGCGTCCCGCGCTGGGGTCCGGCGGCTGCACGCCCTGACCCAGGTAGCTGAGCGACGACTCGATGAGCACCGCGAGTGACGCCGTCGAGGCGAAGTTCACGAGCATCGGCGTTGTCGCGTTCGGCAGGAGGTGGCTGAGCGCGATCCGGGGCCGGCGGACGCCCGCGATCTCGGCGGCGACCACGAAGTCCCGCTCCTTCAGCACCAGGATCGGGGAACGCATGATGCGTGCGAAGCCGGGGGCGCCGATGATCGCCATCGCGAGGATGAGCGGCAGGAAGCCGGGGCCGAAGATCACCCTCACGACGAGCGCGAGCAGGATCGCGGGGATCGCCATGACGACCTCGGTGGAGCGCATCAGCAGGTTGTCGAGCCGGCCTCCGGCGTAGCCTGCGATGAGGCCGATGCCGGTGCCCGCCACCATCGCCAGCACCGTGGAGGCGAAGGAGATGAGGATGGCGTAGCGGGTGGCGATGGCCAGCCGCACGAACATGTCGCGGCCCAGGTTGTCGGTGCCGAGCCAGTGCTCCGACGTGGGAGGCGCGAAGGTCACGTCCGACACGTCGTTCACTCCGTAGGGGGTCAGCAGCGGGCCGATGAACGCGAAGGCCAGGAGGAAGACGATGAGCGAGACGCCGGCGATGAGGGCGCCGTTGCGGAGTCGGGTCATGAGGCACGCACCCTCGGGTCGACGACGGGGTAGAGGAGGTCGACCACCAGGTTGATCACCACGAAGCACGCTCCGAGCACGAGGATGCAGGCCTGGATGGTGGGGTAGTCGGAGGTGTTGATGCCCTCGATGAGCATCGAGCCCATGCCCGGAATGGCGAAGACGTTCTCGATCACCACCGTGCCGCCGATGAGCGCGGCCAGTTGGATGCCGACCACGGTCATGACCGGGATCAGCGCGTTGCGCAGGGCGTGCTTGCGGACGATGGTGCCGGTCGGCACTCCCTTGGAGCGGGCGGTGCGCACGAAGTCCTGGGTGAGCGTGTCGATCACGGTTCCGCGCGAGTACCGGCTGATGACCGCGCTCATCGCGAGGGACAGGATCAGCGCCGGCAGCAGTAGCGACGTGATGGAGCCGAGCGGCGACACCGACCATGGGGTGTAGCCGATGAGCGGCAGGCGCAGGGTGAAGGAGTTGACAAGGATCACCACCGCGCCAATGGCGAAGGCGGGGATGGACAGTGCCAGGAACGCCGTGCCACGGATGAACGCGTCGAGCGCGCCGCCCTGGCGCACCGCCGCGATGACGCCGCCGGGGATGCCGAAGGCGAGGCCGACGATGACCGCGATCAGCGCCAGCTGAAGCGAGACGGGGAAGCGGTCGGCGAGCTTGTCGCCGATGGGCTGCGAGCTGGTGAGCGAGGTGCCGAAGTCGCCGTGGAGTACTCCGCCGAGCCACTGCGCGTACTGGGTGTACCAGGGGTCGTTCAGCCCCAGCTGCTCGCGAATGGCCTCGAGTTGGGCCGGGTCGGGGTTGTCGATGTCCAGGTACTGCATCGCGGGATCGCCGGGGATGAGCCGAACGATCGCGAAGGCCAACAGGGACAGGGCGAACAACACGAGCAGAGCTGATCCGAGCCGCTTCATGAGGTATTTCGCCATCGTGGCCTCCCTCCTCGTAGTCGCCGTGTGGTGGTGATGTCGAGTCTCGTGGTGGGGGCTCGTGGCGGTAAGCGCCAGGGACCCCGCGAAGACTCGGGCCACGGTTTACCTCCGCGTCACCCGGGTGTCGGCCCGGTGACACCGGCCGCGCCAGACGAAACACGGCGTTCATCTCCGGCGCCGCCGATAGCATGTGCGCGTACCCGCACCTGACCTGGAGGCACGATGTCTCAGCAGCCCTTCCCGCACTCCCCGTTCGACGGCATGGAGATCGACCCCGAGAAGATGGCGCGTTCGGCGATCAACGCGGCGCGCACGATGCTCGGCGTGCTGGGCGGCATTGGCGTCCTCATCGGTGTGGCGCTCCTGGTGTGGCCCGGTAAGTCGCTCGTGATCGCGGCGACCTTCGCCGGCATCTTCTTCGTCATCACGGGCGTGGTGCGCATCAGCATCGGCATCTTCACGCGCGACTCGTCCACGGGCTTCCGCCTCATCAACCTGATCCTTGGCCTGTTCCTGCTGTTCGGCGGCATCGTCGCGCTGAAGAACCTCACGGCCGCCGCCGAGGCGCTCACCGTCATCACCGTGGTGCTGATCGGCATGGGGTGGCTCATCGAGGGCATCGCGACCCTCGCGCAGGCCGGCCGCGGCAAGAGCTCAGGCATGGCCTGGGCCCGCGGCGGCATCGCCGTGATCGCCGGACTCGTGGTCATCCTGGTGCCCACCTGGTCCGCCCTCGCACTCGTCGTGATGACCGGCGTGACGCTCATCCTCATCGGCGTCATCGGCCTGGTGCAGGCCTTCGCCCTGGGCAAGAACCTGCCGCCCGTGGGTGAGCAGCACACCACCATCGACGGCTAAGCCTCCGTACGACACCCGGCCCGCGCATCGGCCGCCTGAGAGGGCGACCGGGCGCGGGCCTTCGTCGTCTGCGCCCGCCGCCCCCACCGCCACCCCGTGCACCTCCCGTGCCGCAAATGCGGCCATTCGCGGCGCCTCGCGCTCCGATGAGCCGCACATGCGGCCATTTGCGCCGGAACGGGAGGGAGGCGCCACGCAACGGAAGGCCCCACCTCACCCGTCGAGAGTTAAAGCGTTCGTCACACTTCGGCAATGACGCCGGAATGGTGCCCGCCTACCGTCACCGGTAGCGGCGCGGCCTCTGCCACGCCATGCTGGTGCCACACGACCCAAGGCGAGGTGCGCATGCTCGACGACGTGGACCCGTTCATCGGGGTGGACGCGACGGCCCTGCCGGAGCCGTCCGGCCTCGCCGCGACCTGGTGGTGGCCCAAGCCGCAGGTGGGCAACACTCACCCCGGCGCCGCGCACCCGCTGGGCATGGTGTCGGCATGCGCCTACTCGGGCGCCTACCCCACGGGCTACGGGCTCTACGAGCTGTCCACCGAGGGCGTCCCCGCGCCCCTCCACAACCGCCTCGTCGCGAGCGGCTTCACCCACTTCCAGCAGTCCGGCACCGGCGCCATCCGCAAGTACTACAACTACATGCGCGTCACCCCGATGCTCGAGCCGCTCGACGCCCTGGGCCGCACTTGGGACCTCGAGGACGAGGAGGCCTCCCCCGGCCGCTACCGGGCCCGGCTCGACTCGGGCATCACCGCGGAACTCACCGTCGGCCCCAAGTCGGCGTTGCACCGCTACACGTTTCCTGAGCACCCCGACGCGCGCGTAGTGGTCGACATGTCGATGGGCGGCCTCGCGATTCCGTATGGCTCCACGGTCCCGCTGCGGGCCCACCTGGAGTCGGTCGAGCCCGGCATCATGCAGGGCGAGATTGTGGTCGAGGGCGCTCCCCTGTCCGTGCACATCGAGTGCGACGTCGACGGCTGGCGTCAACTGCTCTGGTACGACCGCCGCCTCATGCCCGGCGGGTCCACGCTCGCGTTCGACCACATCCGGCCCACCACGCTGCGCCCCTTCGGCTTCATGTGGGCGGGGCCCACGACCGCCGGCCAGAGCGTCGAGGTCCGCATGGGCTTCTCCCTGCGCGGCGTCGAGCAGGCACGCAAGAACCTCGAACGCGACGGCGCCTCCGGCGGCCCGTCCTTCTCGCGCAGGGCCCAGGCCACCCGCACCGCGTGGGACGAGGCGCTCAGCCGGATCCACGTCGACACCCGCAACCCGGCGCGGCGCGAGGTGTTCGCGACGGCGCTGTATCACTCGCTCATCAAGCCGTCCTTCGCCGCCGACGAGAGCCCGTTCTGGCCCACCAAGGGCCCCTGGGTGTTCGACGTCTCAACCATGTGGGACATCTACCGCACGCAGTTGCCGCTGCTCACGGCACTCGCCCCGGAGAAGGCCGTCGAGCTCGCCAACGCCCTGCTCACCATCTGCGAGCAGGAGGGCAACCTCCCCATCGGCTACCGCATGGCGCGCGGCTCGGACAGGTTCGGCCGGCAAGGCAGCGCGCTCGCCCACACCCTGCTCGCGGACCTCGCCAAGCTGGGCCTTCCCGGCATCGACTGGGAGTGGGCGCTGGTCCACCTTGCCGCCGACCTGCGCCGCACCTACGGCGAGGACTTCCTCCAGCACGGGCTCGCCCACCCCATCAGCCACACGCTCGACATCGCCCACGGCTACTGGTGCACGGCGTTTATTGCCCGGGCGATCGGGGACGATGCCCTCGCGGCCGAGTTCGAGCGCCTGTCCGGGCGTTGGCTCAACGCCTTCGACGAGTCCACGGGCCTGCTGCGCGACTCCACGTTCTACGAGGGCACCAAGCACAACTACTCGTTCCGGCTGGTGCACGACATGGCGACACGCATCGCGCTCGCCGGCGGCGACGAGGCGTTCGTCGCGCTGCTCGACGAGTTCTTCGGGTACGGGGCCGATGCCGTGGTCCAGCCGGGCGTCGCGCCCGGCCTGGAGGAGATGACGGCCGGCTACGGCCTGGGCCGCTTCGAGGGGCTGAACAACGAACCCGACATGGAGGCGCCGTGGGCGTACCACTACGCCGGGCGCCCCGACCGGACCGCCGAGGTGGTCCACGCGGTCGTCAACCAGCAGTTCGGTACCGGCCGCGGCGGGCTGCCGGGCAACGACGACTCGGGCGGCCTGTCGAGCTGGTACGTGTGGGCCTCGCTCGGGATCTTCCCCGTTGCGGGCCAGTCGATCTTCCTGCTTCATCCCCCGTCGTTCCACTACTCGACGGTGACGATGGCGCGGGGCACCCTCACCATCGACACGTCCGGATTCGTCGAGCCCACGCCCGGCGGTCCCGTGCAGTACATCCAGTCGGCCAGCCTCAACGGTGAGGCGCTCGAGGGGTCGTGGGTCGACGCCTCGGTGCTTCACGAGGGAGGCCGTCTCCATCTGTCGCTGGGTCCCGAGCCGTCGGCCTGGGCCCGCGACGCCCGTCCCCCGTCGTGGGGGCCCGAGCAGGAGGTACCCGCATGAACGCTCACCCCGACCGCCGCCTCGTCATCGTCGTGCGCGCCGATCCCGTGATTTGCGGGCATTCGGGCGAGGCAAGGAATCTCGCCGAGGTGGCGCTCACGCGCGGCTTCGACGACGTGCGCATCCTCACGTGGCCGCTGGACCGCCTCGAGGAGACCGGCCTGCCCCTGAAGCCGTTGGACACGGTGCTCCCGTACTCCCCCGGCATCACCGTGGAGCGCCCCGAGCCCGTGGGCGGCTACAAGATCCCCGACGGCCGCTACCTCGCCGGGCTCACGGGCCGCCTCGTCGAACTGTTCACCGACGGCGTCCCCACGGTGTGCCTGTCGCTGTACCTGTCCCCTCACACCGTCGCGGTGGCCGATGCCGTGCGCGCCGCCCGCTCGACCGGGCTTCCCGTCAACGTCACCACGATCGCGGAGGCCGTGGGCTCTGACGTCACCGACATCGTCCGCGCGTGTGTCGAGGAGGACCGTTTCGGCGCTGCCGCCCACGTGCTGTCGAGCTACCTCAGCCAGGACCACTGTGTGGCCGTGTCGCGCTACACCAAGGAGGTCATCGTCGAGGCGGCCACCGAGATCGACGAGCGACACGGGACGAGGTTCGCCGAGCAGTGCGCCGCACGCATCGCGATCTCGTACCCGGCGATCGACACGTCCGCCTACACCGCGCTGGACGTCTCGGTCACCGATGCCCACCTGGCGGCGCGCGGGCTGTCGCGCGGCTCGTACGTGCTGTTCCTGTCGCGACTGGGCCTGGCGAAGGGCGTCGAGGACCTGATCGACGGCTACGCCGCCTCGATGTCCCGCCACTCGCGCACGCTCGTGATCGCGGGCCGCGGGCCCGACGCCGCCGCGCTGCGCGACTACGCCGCCTCCTCCGACGCCGCGGAGAGCATCGTGTTCCTCGACGACGTGGGCGACGAGGAGAAGCCGCACCTCATGGCGGGCTGCGCCGCGTACGCGCTGCCGTCGAAGCCGCGGCCGGAGTTCACCGAGACCTTCGGCATCGCGCTGGTCGAGGAGATGCTCGCCGGCGGCGGCCCCGTCATCACCTGCGCGACGGGAGGCATCCCCGAGGCCGTGGGCGACACCGCGCTCCTGGTGCCGGTCGAGGACTCGGCGGCGATCGCGACCGCCGTGGACCGCGCGGTGCTCGGCATGACTGACTCCGAACGCGATGCTCACCGCGAGCGCGCCCGCGAGCACGGCCTTCACTTCGACCGCGAGCGGGTCTTCGACCGCCTCATGGCGGGGGTCACTGCGGCGGTGTAAACCGCCCCGCCTCCCTGGCGGTAGGGGGAGCACCTCACGCATGAGGGAGGGCCGATGCCATGGCGACCACGGCATCGGCCCTCCTCAGGTTGCTACGGAGCGGGGTAGTCCGCGAGGTACTCGGGGGCGCCCGAGGTCGCCGGCGGGACCGCGTCTCCGACGCCGTTCACCACGTGGTTGATGGTGCCGGCCGAGAGGTTCACGGTCATGATGTGGTGGAGCGTGACCCCAGGCGTCTCGGGAACCTCGAAGCCGTTCTCGGTGACGATGGACGGGTTGTTCTGGTTGAACACGTACACGCCGCCGCCGTAGAGCGAGTGGCTGCGCACGTCATCGGCCACCTTGTATCCGGCCCAGCCGAGCGTGCCGTCGGGCTCTGTCCAGTCCGCCTGGGTGGGCGGGTCGTAGGGGAGCTCGTTTTGGTAGAGCACCACGGTGCCTCCCTCGCCGTTCCAGATGGTGTTGTGCTCCTGGAAGTGCTCGACGAACAGGCCGGTCGCGGTCACCGCGTCGCCGTTGACGACCACGCCGTTGGTGCCGGTGTTGGTCTCCCATCGGTCGGTGTCGCCGTTCACGCCCTCGGTGAAGCCCTCGACGCCGTGATCGGCCCGCCACACCCAGGTGTGGTCCACGAGGACGTTGTCCGCGTTGATTTCCAGGGCCGTCTCGGTCTTGCCGACGTGGGGGCCACCCACGCGGAAATACACGTCGGACAGCGTGATGGGGTCGTCGCCGAACCTGGCGCGCCACTGATCGATCTTGTCGACCCACCGCTGCGGGAGGTGGCTGGCCAGGAGGTCGCGCAGACTCACCTTGCTTCCCACCTGGAGGAGCGTCTCGGAGAGTTCCTCGCCCGCGTCGATCGTGACGCCCGCGATGACGATCCCGTGAGCATCGGACACCTTCAGCGGCGTGGCGCCGTCGACGGCGGTCAGCGTGGCGTGGCCTAGGCCGAGCACCACGGTGTTCGGACGCGTCACGAGGATCGACCGGTCGATGTCGTACACGCCCGGCGTGAGCAGCAGGTGCTTGCCGCGCGCGAGCGCCAGGTTGATGTCGCGCACCGAGCTGTCGGGGGTCGCTACGTAGAACTTCGACAGGGCGATCGAGCGCCCGGCGGTGACGCCGTCGCCCCAACTGGTGCCGGAGGTGTCGCGGTCGGCATCGGGAACCCGCACCTGGTAGCCGCCCTTGGCGTCGACATACAGGTACGGCTTTTCGCGGCTCAGAGGCGTCTCCTCGAGCACGGTGTAGGGCGTGGACGGGAAGTCGGTGTCGGCCGGCGCCGCGCCCTCGCCCGTGAACTCGACGCCGGAGAACACCTGGTTCCAGACGGCGTTGGACCACGTGCCCACCTCGGAGTTGCGTGTCAGCCACTGCTGCTGCGAGCCGTTGATGACGGTGCCGGAGAAGCGGGAGTCGGCGATGTAGCCTCCGCTCGCGTACTGGGGGCCGGCGGTGCAGTAGTCCATGAGGCTGACCTGGCCGTTCACGTCGAGCCGACGCATGGACACGGCCTGGGAGACGGCCCAGAAGTTGGTGCCGGTGCGGCAGCCGCGGTCGCCCGTCTCGACGGTGAGGTGGAGATTGGAGATGGTGCGCCAGAAGTTGACGAGGGCGATGCAGTTGGGGTTGCTGTCGTCGCCCAGGCACCTGTTGTAGACCTCGATGGTGCCGGTGATGTCGACGTCACCCGGCTGTGCCCCCAGACCGGCGACCTCGGTGTAATAGCCCACCTCGACGTTGAGGGGATCCTCGACGGAGCCGTACTCACCCGGCAGGAACAGGACCGCGTGGCGAGCCTCCGTCATCTCCGCATCGCGCTGCTGGTCGGCGAGGTCGCCCATGATGGACTCGATCTCGGTGGTCGTCATCGACGGGTCGATGATCGTGACGTTGGCTCCCAGCGTGGAGGCCTCGTCCTGGTGCGGCTTGCCCTTCGCGGCGGCCGGTGCTGCCAGCGCTGACGCGGCGGCGACGCCCAGCGCTGTCACGAGCGCTGCCGTCCGCACGCGCGCGGGCCGTGTCCTGTGTGTCGTCATTGACACTCCTTCCGGCCCTCGCCGTTGAGGACCTTGGTGACGCAACGGGCGTTTTGTCCATTGCTGACTGGACAGTAACTAAGTCACCTGGGGCCCGCAACAGGAACGCGAATGCGCCCGCCGTCGGCCCGTGCCCCCTGCTGGCCCACTGTCACGCAGACGGACGCCCATCGGTCACGGTCACAGAGTGGCGGGACCGCGCTGATGGAGGACCAGGATCTCCCCAAAGAAAGGCCGCCGGCCCGAAAAGTGGGCGACATCTACCCATCCCGGTGGGGCGAGCCGGGAGGACCGAAATGGGGACCCGACATCCCCCCGGAGTGCTTACGCCGAGTGGCGGCGGCGGGCGAGGATCGCGTCGAGCGCGCCGGTCGCGGGCGCGGCCTCCTCGGCGGGCGTGGCGGCGTCGTCCTGAGCCTCGCCCCAGCGGGCGGCACGGGCGCGGGCGGCGTCGTAGTCCTCGGTCGAGATGGGGCGCGCCTCGCGCTGGCGCACGGTCTGCTTGAGCGTGTACGAGGGGGCGGGCATCTCGCGCGGGCTCCACGCCGCCGACTCCTCGGGAGCGGGCTCGGCGATCTCCTCGCGCGCCTCGGGGGCGGGAACCGGGGCGGGCGCCGACAGCGGCGCCAGGTCCTCGGCGGTAACGATGCGGATGGCCTGCGTGGCCACGTCGGAGGGCTCGGCCTGACGGCCGGCGGCACGCTCACGACTGACCACACGCAGCGCCTGCGTCGCGGTCGCGGCCGCCTCGACCTCGCGGGCGACGAGCAGCACGCGCTCGTCGGCGCGACGCTGGGCGGCGGCGGCGCGGGCGCCCTGGGCGACCACGCCCACCAGCACGGCGGTCGCGATCGCACCAAGGATCGCGGTGGCGGCGGTGGCGGCCACGACGGCCCACGCGACGACGGTGAGGGCACCCACCGCGCCGGTCACAACAAGGCGACGACGGGCCTGCGCGGCGCGCTCGGCGAGGATGCGCTGGCGGTCACGACGCAGGTGGAACGACTCGCGCTGGGCGAAGGTCGCGGCGCGGTCAAGCGGACCCGACGGGCGCGACATCGACTCGGCGCGGACGGAACGGCTGGCTGCCTTGTCGGCACGGCTTGCGCCGGTGGACAGCAGCGGCACCTCACCGGAATCGGTCGACGGACGGCTCGCGGCACGCTCGATGCGCTCGGCCGACGAGCGCACCACACGCATCTGGGCGCTGTAACGATCCTCGGTGCGCACCAGGGCGTACTCGGAGCGCTCCTTGATGCGCTGGGGAAGGACGTATGCCACGACGAGCCCGAGGGCGATGATGGCGAGAAGTCCGACCGGAACCATGACTCAGAACCGTACGGCCCCAACGCGCATCAGCCGCGCATGGCGCGCGGCGTGTCAGTCCTCCACCGACCAATATCGGCCGACGCGGGGCATGCCTTGAGTGCGCGCGAACACCCGGTGGTCCCGCCAGGCCCCGTCGATGAAGAGGTACGAGCGCCTCAGCCCCTCGTCGACGAACCCCAGCTTCTGGGCCACGCGCACCGACGACGCGTTCTCCGGCCGCACGGCGATCTCGAGCCGGTGAAGGCCGGAGGCGAAGGCGTGCTCGGACGCGAGCGCCACCGCCGCCGGCGTGATCCCCCGGCCCGCATACTCCCTGTCCACCCAGTAGCCGATCGACGCACCGCACTCGGCACCCCAGCGGATGCCGGCGACCGCCACCCTGCCCACGATGCGCCCCTCGACGGTCACGACATACGGCTGGGCCGATGCCTCCCGCCACTGCTTACGCTCGCGCCGCACGAGTCCTGCGTACGTCAGCGACGGCTCCCGCCGCCCGGGCGGAAGCGTCGCCTCCCACGGACGCAGCCAGTCGCGATTGCGGGCGCGCACCGCGAGCCACTCGGCCTCGTCGGCGCGCCGCAGCGGGCGCAGCGTGACGCCGTGACCGGAGAGCTCGACGCCGCCCACCGTCAGCCCCAGTAGGAGCAGCGCACGGGATCGCCCTCGGCGATGTCGAGCCCCTGCGTTCCGCACCACACCAGGGCATCGGCGTGCGCGAGATCCGTGATGCCCAGCCTCCCCGAGGGCAGCGGGGTCGCCACCGGGACGCCGTCGACGTCCTCAAGCGTGACCGGGGTGGGCCGCACCACGCCGGCCGGAACGGACCACGAGGCGCCGGCACGGGCGACCACGGTGTCTCGCTCCCTGGTGGTGTACCCGCACATCGCCCTGAGCGCCGGGCGCACGCACGCCTCGAAGCCCACGGCCGCGGCACCGGGATGACCCGGCAGAGCGACCACCGGCAGCAGGCGGTCGCCGAACTCGATGGAGCCGAGCCCCTGACGGCCGCCCGGTGCGAGGTCGAGGTCGACAACCTCGATGGACCCCAGCTGTGCGAGGACCGCGGCGACGGTGTCGCGCGGGCCGTCGGACAGGCCGCCCGTGGTGATGAGCACGTCGGCGCGCACCAGCTGGTCCTCGATGGCGGCCCGCAACGCGCGCGGCTCGTCCGGCACCGGCCCCACCCTGAAGGCCTGGGCGCCCGCGCGGCGGATCATGCCGGCCAGCAGGTGGCTGTTCGCGTCGGGCACCTCGGAGCCTCGCTGGCGAGCACCGGGGTCGATGATCTCGTCGCCCACCGCGAGCACCACCACGCGCGGCACGGGGTGCACCCGCAGGCGCGGCATCCCGAGGGCGGCGGCCGCCGCGACCTGGCGCGGTCCCAGCCGCGACCCCGCGGACGCCAGGAGTGTGCCCGCGGCCACCTCGGAACCCGCGGCCGTGACCCCCTCACCGGGAGCCACGGGCGCCTCGATCGCGACCCTCGCCATGCCGCCGTCCGTGGCCGCGAGGGCGACCACAGCATCGGCCCCGCGCGGGATCGCGGCCCCCGAAGGGATGCGTGCTGCAGTGCCGGGGATGTGGGTGCGCGGCGAGCGCGCGGAGAAGTCGATGTCGTGGGAGACCGGGACGACGGCGGGCGCTCCCACGCGCGCGGAGGCGACATCGGCCGCCGCCACCGCGTACCCGTCGCACGAGGCGACAGGATGGACGGGGACGTCGTGGCGCGCGACGATGTCCTGGGCGAGGGTGCCGCCCACTGCATCGGCGATGAGCACGTCCATGGCCGGGTTGGGGACCAGGGCCTGGGCCACTGCAGCGTGATGGTCGGCCAGGCTCCGCGTCGTCATGCGGGCCATTGTCGTGGCCCGCACGCGCGGCTCGCAACAATCGCGCCCATGTGAGGGACACGACACGTCGGTGTCACACGGGCCTGGCATGATGGTGGTCATGACACCGCAGTCGGCCCACGGCACCCGTGCGCCCGCCCCGGAAGACGCCAAGGCCCAGCTGAGGGCCTCGATTCGCAAGGACCGCCTGCACCGCTCCGAGCGGCGCAACGCGGAGCTCGCCGAGAAGTTGCGAGACCTCGTGCTCGACATCCCGGCCGTGGCCCAGGCCTCCTGCGTCTCGATCTACGCGTCCCGGCCCCACGAGCCCGGCACCCTCCCCCTGATCTCCGCGCTGCATGTCCGCGGCGTGACAGTCCTCATCCCCCGCCTCGGCGACGGGCTGCAGCGCGGCTGGTCCACGTATCACGGGGCCGACGACCTCATCGAGCGCGCCCCCGGCCGTCCGCCGGAGCCGTCGGGAGAGTTCCTCCCCTCCGAGGCGCTCGCCGACGCGGACGTCGTCGTGGTTCCGGCCCTCGCGGCCGATGCCCTGGGCACCCGCCTGGGCCAGGGCGGCGGCTGGTACGACAGGGCGCTCGAGCTCGCTCGGCCAGAGGCGCCCGTGATCGCGCTGACGTTCACCGCCGAGTTCCACGGGCCCGGCGAATCGCTCCTGCCGCGCGAGGATCACGACCTGCCCGTGACGATGGTGGTGACCCCTGAGGGCGTCACGCCCGTGCCCGCGTAGAATACGCACCATGCCCACGTACACGTATGCCTGCCGCGAGTGCGCCCACCGCTTCGACACGGTGCAGTCGATCCACGACGCCGCCCTCGAGACCTGCCCCGAATGCGGCGGTGCGCTGCGACGCGTGTTCGGCAACGTCGGCGTGACCTTCAAGGGCTCGGGCTTCTACCGCAACGACTCGCGTGAGGGCTCCAAGAAGGGCGCCTCCGCCTGACGCCCCGCCCCCGCTCACCAGTGCGGGGGCTTCTCCCTCAGGATCTCCTCGTCGCGCGTGCGACCCTCGCGGCCGCCCCACGCCTCGTCGGAGTCCTCCCACGCCTTGGTGGGGATCAGCGGCCGGTCGGCGCCGCGTCCCTGTGAGGCGGGAGTCGCGGTGCCCGGCGTCGCCGGGCGCAGGGCCGATGCCTCGGCCGGCTCGTCCTCGGCAGTCGCCTCATCCTGGTGCGTCTTGTCCTGAGGCTCCTCGTGCTGAGGCTCGTCCACCTGGGAATCGTCTTCCACGTCGTCCTCCTCGGTGGTCGTCGCGTCAGCGACGGGCGGCGCCACGGACGTGGCCACCGCATCGGCCACCGCGAGGGTCGACAGGCCTATCGTCAGCGGCTCCGGCTCGGCCGGCGCCTCCGGCTCGGGCTCGGTGAGGTCGGGCAGGGGCAGGCCCTGCTCCGGCTCGGGAAGGCCGAGGTCGAGCGACTCCTGGACCGACTCGGGCTCGGTCGCGTTCTCGGGAAGCGCGGCGAGCACCTGCGCGGCCGCGGCATCGGGGTCCATGAAGACGTCGAGCGTCCACAGCGGCACCACGCGCCAGCCGAGGCGCTCGAGCCCGGTGCGCTGACGCCGGATGCGGTCGCGCAGCGACACCGAACCCGCGGCGGTGGCCTCGTCGGTCACCACGGCGACCGTGTAGTCGCGGTCGTGACGGCCGCCGACCACCATGGGGATGGCGTCGGCGCCGGTGCCGTAGCGCACGTGGACGGCGTAGCCGTCGCGGCGCAGGCGCTGCGCGACGTCGGCCAGCAGCCAGTCGGAGGGTGCGGGCTCGGGCCGCTCGGGGGCCACGGGGGCGTTCTGGGCGGCGCGCAGCAGCTCGCGGAGGTCCTCGACCCCCGCCGCGTCCTCGCCGCCGATGCCCTCGAGGGCGCCGAAGCCGAGCGCGCTCACCACTGTCACATCGTGGCTGGCAGACGTCAGCGCCTGGACCAGGGCCTCGCGGCCCCAGGGCTGGGACAGCGCGCCAAGGTGGTCAGGGACGCTGCCGGTGGCGTCGGGCGCATAGCCGAGCGACAGCACCACCTCGTGAACGTGGTGGCCGCCTCCCTCGCCGAGCACCTCGACGTCGACCTCGGCCAGGCGCTCGTCGCGCTCGGTGAGGGCGTCTCGGACGCGCGCGGCGTGGAGCTCGTTGCCGGCCGCCACCAGGAGGTCGGTGCGAGGAACGGAGTCGAAGGCGCGGGCCACGTGGTCCACGACGGCCTGCACCTCGGCGGGAGTGGACTCGACAGTCGCGGTGCCCGCGACGGGGGTGCCGGTGGCGTCGAGGACGGAGACCGTGAGGCGCCCCTGTCCGCGCGCGGCGGGCTGGGTCGGGAGGGCCCTGCCGTAGGCGACCTCGGCGAGCAGCGCGCTCACACGCGGGTCGCGCGGCTGCGGTGCGGCGTGCATGGTGACGCGCGGGAGCATGGCCGCCATCGCGGCGACGGCGGAGCGGGTCGCCGAATGGGCGTCTCCCACGACGACCACCTGCTTGGCGCGCGCGAGGGCAGGCACCAGCTCGGCGAGAGCGAGCGACTCGCCTCCCACGATGACCGCGAGGTCCACGCAGCGCGAGGCGGGCGCCAGGCGCGAGACCTGCTCGGCCTTGGCGAGGATGACGGGCCTGAGGCTCGTGACGAGCGGGGCGAAGTCGCGCCACAGCTCCTTGAACGAGGCGTCGACGCCCTCCACCAGCGCAGAGAACAGGTCGCGCGCGAGGTCGGGGTGGCGCGCGATGGCGCTGCGGCGGCGCTCCGCCGCGGCGCGCATGAGGGGTCCCACGCGGGCGCCGGCGAACGCATCGTCCCGCGTCCTGAACTCCTCCATGGCGGCCCCCAGGGCGCCGAACTCGGTGAGGCTCGGGTCGGCCGTGACGATCGCGTCGAAGGCCGCTGCCCACCACGCGAACTCGAGGTCGCGCCGGATCTGCTCGGGGCCGGCGCCACGCTCGCGCAGGTCCGCGACGAGCGCCTCGAAGCCGCCGGTCTCCACGTCGATGTCGACGTCCGCCACCTCGGAGGACTCGAGCGAACCCGGCACGCCGAGCGCAAGGCGGTCGAGGCGCTCGATCATGTCGTCCCACGGCTGCTCGGGAAGGTCGTCGACCCCGGTGACGGAGGCGACCGTGTCATCGATCACGTCCCACTCGGCGCGGGCGCGACCCACGCGCTCCACGAACACGTCGTAGTCGTCGGGGACCACGGGCCAGCCGCCGGCGGAGCAGTGCGAGCGCCACGTCACCGCGAGGTCGTGCGCGCGCACCAGGTCCTCGTGCAGGCGCTCCTTGCCGCGCCCGGGGCGCAGCAGCTCGACGGCGCGACGCACGAGGGCGCGGCGGTCGCGGCGGGGAAGGTCGACATATCGCGACGAGCCGTGCGGGGCCGTCGCCGCCACCAGGTCGTTGAGTGAGCGGTGGAACACGGCGGGAGAGAAGATCTCGAGGATCTCGCGCAGGTCGGCGAACATGTCGACCTGCTGGGTCCACTGCGAGAACGACTCCGCCTCGTCGACCCCGGTCTCGTGGGCGGCGATGGCCGCCTCGGAGCGCATCTTGGGAAGCGACCGTCCAAGGAACGCGGACAGCGCCTCGTCGAGCCGCGGCGCCTGCTCGGCCTCGGCATGGCCCGTCCACCACGGGTCGATGCCCGACAGGTCGAGGGCGCCCGAGGTCGCGGCGGCCGTCGCGATGTCGTCCTGCATGGAAGCGTCCTCGGGGGCGAGTGCGCGCGCGAGCGCGGCGGCCACGGACGCGAAGCCGTGCTCGGCGACAGTGGCGGCGGCATCGGCCCCCAAGCGTGCGGTCGTCTCCGGAGCCGGCGTCGCCGTGGTCACGCGGACGATGGCCTGGACGGCCTCGAACGCGCTCACTCCCCACGGTCGGTGCGAGCGGTGCAGGGCGTCGAAGCGGCGGTGCAGGCCGGCGCGGGCGCGCAGCAGGTCCTCGCCCGCGCGGCGCATCGCGGCATCGTCGACATGCGGCGTGCCCATGGTGATGGCCTCGAGAAGGCGCGTGCGCGCGCCAATGTTCCACGTCTGGACGGTGCCGTCGATCACCAGGTCGCCGGCGCCGATCGCACCCAGGCGGCGCGCCACGGCGCGCAGCGAGGCGTCCTCGCCGCCCACGACCATGACCGTGCGTCCCGAGGCCGCTCCATCGGCGCCGATCGCTGCCGCGGTGCCCACCGCATCGGCCCCCGGCGGGGTCTGGAGGAAGACGTCGCGGCCCGTCGCGATGAGGTCGAGGGCGGCAAACTGCATGTCGTCGAGGTCGCCCGCGCCGCGCTCGGCGAAGGGGTCGCGGTCGCCCTTGGGGAAGGCGGGAAGCGGCTCCGACAGCGCCGCGACGGCGTCGCGGTCCCCCGCGGCGGCGGCGATGATCGACGAGGCCGGCAGCACCGTGTCGAGGTCGTCGAGGTCGTCCAGCAGACGCTGCTCGGGGTCGTCGTAGGCGCCCAGCACGAGGCGGTCGCGCACCGTCACGGACTCGCCCAGCAGGTCGGTGCGCTCGCGCACGGCGTCCCACAGGGGGCGCGGATCGAAGTCGCGGCCGGGGGTGACCGCGGGAAGGTGAGGAGGCTGCTCGTCGCCGTTGCGGGCGGCGCGCTCGCGGAGCATCGCGACCACGATGGGGTTGACCCAGTTCTCATCGCGCAGCGTCAAGTGAAGGTCGCGCTCCCGGTACCGCTCGAGCTCGACGGCGCGCAGCAGCAGCGGCATCTCGACGTCATGCTCCGCCTCGCGCCATGCGAGGGTGCCGATCGCGATCGCGGCGGTCCAGGCACCGGTGGCTGCCTTAACCCGCTCGGCCTCCTCGAGGATGACGCGGCCGCGGTGCAACACGGTGTCCTGGGTGGCCTCGTCGCGCAGCAGCGACGTGAGCGCGGTGGCGCGTCCGGCGAAGAGCTGAGCAAGCCCCGAGGGGTGCGAGTGCCGCAGGTCGATGACGTTCGCACTGGTCGAGACGAGGTCGCGCAGGGGCGACACGGTCGCCTGCGTCTGGAGCTGCTCTCGCCACTCCTGAAGGGCGTCCGCGACGAGTGCTCGGCCGATGTAGTCCACCACTCCCCTACGGTATCCGCTCGCGGCTCAGGCTCCTGTGATTCCCACGCCGCGAGCGGGCCTGCATCCGCTTGCGGCGGGCCCCCGAACGCCAGACAGTGCACGCCCGCTTGTTCAGCCGACGTGCACCGTTGGAGAGATTGTGAGCCTCGCGCACCCTTTCGTCAAACCGGCCGTGCGGCCGGCTGTCACCGGTCCCAGTCCGGCGTCGACGCGCCCGGCTCAGACCCTGCGTAGGAACGCCAGTACTCATGCGGCCAGCATCGGGCCCGTTGTAGGAACGTGAGAACTCATCGCCGCGCGGCACCCCTCGACGGTGAGGACTCGCGTTCCTACAAGGGGGCTCGGGCGCGACGACATGAGGACTGACGTTCCTACGTCGAAGGAGCGGTGGCGGCGGGAGGGACACTCGGGCGGCAGTCCGAGGGAACGGCGCGTCACCGCGCGGGGCTGGCGCGCGCATAGCGCACCACCTGAACAGTGCGCCTGGGCAGATTCGAACTGCCGACACCCGCTTTAGGAGAGCGGTGCTCTATCCCCTGAGCTACAGGCGCGTGGGGCACCTATGAGGGTACCCGGTGTGAGCCGCGGCCACGGCCCACACCCCGGTCACCACTTCGTGTGGACATGCTCGCGGATCTGGTCGTGATAGATCCGCGCGAGGGCGGCGAGGGTTTCCTCGTCGAGGCCCTCGAGGCTCCCGGCCGCGGCGTTGGCCCGTGCCTGATCGGGGCGGGAGGCGCCGGGGATGATGGTCGCCACGCCGGCCTGGGCGATCCACGCGAGCGCGAGCTGCGCGGTGGTCCAACCCTCGGGGGTGAGCGCGGCAACGTCGCGCGCGGCCCTCACGCCGACCTCGTAGGGCACGCCGGAGAAGGTCTCGCCAATGTCGAAGGCCTTGCCCTCGCGGTTGAAATTGCGGTGGTCACCCTCGCCGAACGTGGTGTGCTCGTCGTACTTGCCCGACAGTAGGCCGGAGGCGAGAGGCACGCGGGCGATGATCCCCACCCCTGCCTCGCGCGCCTCGGTCACGACGTGCTCGAGCGGCTTGCGGCGGAAGATATTGAGGATGATCTGGATCGAGGCGAGGTCCGGCTCGCGTAGCGCGGCAAGTGCCTCATCACAGGTCTCGACCGACACGCCCCAGCGCGCCACCCGCCCCTCCTCCTGGAGGGTGCGCAGGTCGTCGTACGTGCGCGGATCGTCGAGAACCTCGCTGGGCGGGCAGTGCAGCTGCACCAGGTCGAGGGTGTCGACGCCGAGGTTCTCGCGCGAGCGGTCGGTCCAGTGACGGTAGTTGTCGAGCGTGTACTCGCCCGCGACGTGGGGGTTGGCGCGGCGGCCCATCTTGGTCGCCACGGTGATGGCGGCGTCACCGCGCTCGGCGATGAACCGACCCACCGCGCGCTCGGAGCGGCCGTCGCCGTAGACGTCGGCGGTGTCGAAGAAGGTGACACCGGCGTCGGCGGCCGCGTTCAGGATGTCCTGCGCGGTGTCGTCCTCGACGTCCGCCCAGTCCGCGCCCAGCTGCCAGCAGCCCTGGCCGATGACGGAAACCTCGCGGCCGAGCCGCGGCACCCAGTTCGTCTGCATCCACCCAGCCTACGGTGCCCCGCCCGGGCAGACGACGACGGCCGTCGTCCCCGAGGGGGCGGCGGCCGTCGTGACAGTGGTGTTCCGGGTCAGGTGACGCGGACGTACGTGGGGTTCGACTGCCAGATCGGGCGGAACTGGATGGTCTTGCCCGGGCGCGGCGCGTCGATCTGCAGGTTGGGACCCGCGTAGATGCCGACGTGGCCCGGGGTCACGATGATGTCGCCGGGCTGCGGGGTCGACACGCGGGTGCCGACGCCGTAATAGGCGCCCGAGGACGACGGCAGCGAGATACCGAGCTGGCCGTACACGTACGAGACGAAGCCCGAGCAGTCGAAGCCGCCCGGCGACTTGCCGCCGCTCACGTACGGGGTGCCGACGTACTTCGACGCCTCGGCAATCACGGCGGAGCCAGAGATCGCAGCGGACACCGACGCCGAGTTCGACACAGGTCGCGAAGCGGTCGCCGACGATCCGGACGACGCGCTGTCGCTCGACTCGGACGCCGAGTTCCCAGACGTGGTCGACGAGTTCGACGACTGCGTCTGCACAGGCTCGGGGGTGATGACCGGCTCGGGGTCCTCGGAGACGTCGATGTCCGGCGTCTCGACGTCGTAGTCGAGCTTGTCGGAGGCGGTCACCGATGCGGAGACGGAGCCGAGGTCAGCCGATGCGGCGTCGGCCTCAAGGGCCAGCTCGCTCGTACCGGTGTCCGCAGTCACGTCCTGGGAGACGAGAGCGGCCGCGGCGGCTCCCGTGAGGGGCACCACGACGAGCGCTGCACCGGCCGTAGCCGCCACCGCACGCGTCCTGGCGCGCATGTATCCGTACCTCAAAGTCCTTGCGTTCCTTCCGCGCAGCCATCTGCGCGTCGATGTTCCCGGCGCACCTGTCCCAGAGGGGGGTCTCTGGAGCCATCTCAGGTGCCCGACGAGGTCGTGTCCTCTCTCGTCAATAAGCGACCATGTTACCTAATCGTGATGAAAACCCAAGTCCGGGATGCAGAAGACGTGCCTCGCGGCCTCCGGCACGATGGTGATCTCGCCGGACTCCGCGACCACCCTGACGCCGCCGTCGGCAGCGTTGATACAGACCGTCTCCCCAGGTACGACCCCGACCGTCAGCACATCCTCGAGAAAACCGACGGCCGCCTGGGGGTTCTCCCCGATGCGGGTCACGACCACCTGAGAAATTCCTTGCGCGACAGCCTGATCGAGGGACATCTGGGGGCCGGAGGCGGCCTCCTCGGCCGTCCCAAGGCCTAGCTCGTCGAGGCCGGGAATGGGGTTGCCGTACGGCGATGTGCGTGGCTCGCCGAGCATCGTCACGAGGCGCCGCTCCACGCGGTCGCTCATGACGTGTTCCCAGCGGCACGCCTCCTCATGAACGTAGGGAAGGTCGAGCCCGATGACGTCCACCAGGAGACGCTCGGCGAGGCGGTGCTTGCGCATCACTCGCATCGCTGTCCGCTCACCCGCCTCCGTCAGCTGCAGAGTGCGGTCGGGGTTGACCACGACCAGCCCGTCGCGCTCCATCCGGGCGATCGTCTGCGAAACCGTGGGGCCGGAGTGCTCCAGCTGCTCCGCGATCCGCGCGCGCATCGGCACCACGCCATCCTCGATGAGTTCCCAGATGGTACGGAGGTACATCTCCGTGGTGTCGATCAAATCGCTCATGACGCGTACCTTCCCACGCCGCGGTAGTGCCAGCCGGCGTCGATCCAGTCCTGTACAGGGAGGCAGTTGCGCCCATCGATCACGCGCGCGTGCGCGACGATGCCCTTGAGGGCCACGGGGTCGAGTTCTCGGAATTGCTTCCACTCCGTCGCAACGACGACGAGGTCGGCGCCCTGGCACGCGGAGATAGCGTCGTCGACGTACGTCAGCGTGGGCCACACCTTGGAGGCGTTGGCGTTCGCCTCGGGATCGTGCACGGTGACGAGTGCGCCGTGCAGGTGCAGCTTGCCGGCCACATCGAGCGCGGGCGAGTCACGGATATCGTCGCTATCGGGCTTAAACGCCGCGCCCAGCACCGCGATCCGAGCGCCGGGCAGAACTCCCACCATGTCCTCTGCCATGCCCACCGCTTGGTCGCGGCGACGCATGTTGACATTGTCGACCTCGCGCAGAAAGGTCAGCGCCTGATCCACACCGAGCTCCCCCGCGCGAGCCATGAATGCGCGAATGTCCTTCGGGAGGCAGCCGCCGCCGAAGCCCAGGCCCGCCCCCAAGAACTTACGACCAATACGGGCGTCGTGGCCGATCGCATCGGCCAAGTCCACCACGTCTGCACCGGTTGCCTCACACACCTCCGCGATCGCGTTGATGAAGGAAATCTTGGTCGCGAGGAATGCGTTGGCCGACACCTTGATCAGCTCCGAAGTCGCCAGGTCCGTCACGAGGAACGGGGTGTCCCGACCAATCGCGTCGGCGTACACGCGGCGCGCGACGTCCTCGACTGCACCGGGACCGGCAGTGTCCACACCCACCACGATGCGGTCGGGACGCAGCGTGTCCTCGACCGCGAAGCCCTCGCGCAGAAACTCGGGATTCCAGCCCAGCTGCGCCTCGTCACCTACCGGGGCGAGTTCGCGCACCCGCGCGGCCAAACGAGCAGCGGTGCCCACCGGAACCGTCGACTTGCCGAGGATCGTGGCAGGACGGGTCAACAGTGGGGCGAGCGTCTCGATCACGCCGTCGACGAAGGTCAAGTCGGCCGCGTATTCACCCTTGCGCTGCGGGGTCCCGACACCGATGAAGTGCACGTCGGCAAAGTCGGCGGCCTCGGCCACCTCGGTCGTGAACCGCAGCCGCCCCGAATCGAGATGCTTGCGCAGGAGTTCCGGCAGCCCAGGCTCAAAGAACGGAGCCTCGCCCGCTGACAGACGCGCGACTTTGTCGGGGTCGATGTCGACGCCGATCACCTCGTGGCCGAGCTCGGCCATCCCCGCGGCATGCGTCGCGCCCAGATAACCGGTGCCAAGGACAGAAACACGCTCAGCCATACCCGAACACTAGCGGTCGGCGATGACGTCCCCCTCGTGCAACGAAGGAGCACGCGCCACCACCACCAGGCCGCTCGTGCCGATCGTCACCTCTCCCAGCGACGCGCGCACGAAGACGGCCTGCCCGCGAGTCAGGGACTTCGTCGTGCCATGCGCGGTGACCGTCGCCTCTCCCTCGTGGCACAGGACGATGCGCGGGCCGCTCTCCACCACGGCCTCCCCCTTCCTCACCAACGTGAGGGCGAACTCATCGGCGGGGACAGTGAGGTGGCGGGCGTGCCCCGCGATGACCTCCAGCGGGCGCACCGGCGGCGCGGGTCGCGTGTCGGCGAGGGACAGAAGCAAGCTGACGTCGACGTGCTTCGAGGTCAACCCGCCGCGCACCACATTGTCCGAGTTCGACATGATCTCGAGTCCCACACCGGACTGATAGGAGTGCAGGATGCCTGCCCCCGTGAAGACTGCCTCCCCCGGCTCCAACTCGACGACGTTGAGAGCAAGTGCCACGATCGCTCCCGGGTCTCCCGGGAACGCCGCGAGGGCGTCGGCAGCCGCACGCAAGGCACTCGATGGCTCGGCCTCGGCGCCCATGCGGCGCAGTGAAGAAAAGGTCTCGTCGTCAACGCCAGCCGAGAGGACATCGGCGAGGAAGCTCGCGGCATCGTCCGCGCGTTCAAGGTCGTCGGCGAGCGCATGCGCCCGTGGGGTATCCAATGCATGCAGGTCCTGCGCGGTATTGGCAAGGTCTCGTACACCGACGAGGACGCGCATGGGCGAGATGGCGACCACCATTTCCGGCTTGTGGAAGGGGTCGAGGAATGCGTGGACGTTGCCTCCCGTGCCCCGTTGTTCACGGGCGAAACCTTCCTGTGCCTGGCGCAGCGTGGGGTGCACCTGGATCGACAGCGGCTTGGCGATCGCGAGAATCTTCAGCAAGAAGGGGAGCCGTGCGCCCCACCGACGGGCCGCATCCGGCCCCAAAAAATCGATCGGGCTGCGCGCGATGAGCTCATCGAGAGCGGCGTTTCCCGACGGGTCCGACAGCCACGACGGCGCCGAATCATGCGCACCCCACCACGCCTCCGCATACGGAGAACCGTCCGGCTCGAACCCCAGCAACCGCGGAATGTCGTCAGTCGTACCCCAGTCGTAGTGGCGGAGGGTCGGGCTGAGTCGCTGCACGCGCGACAGTCTGCCACCCCGTGCGCACACTACGCTGGCGCCATGTCGAGCGAACTCACCCTCCCCGCCGATCTGCTCCCGCGCGATGGCCGCTTCGGTTCGGGCCCCTCGCGGGTGCGTGACGCCCAGGTACAGGCGATTGTCGCGGCGCAGCCGGACCTGCTCGGGACGTCTCACCGCCAGGCCCCGGTGCGTGCGCTCGTACGCGACGTGCGTGAGGGGCTCGCCCAGCTCTACTCGCTTCCCGACGGCTACGAAGTGCTCCTTGGCAACGGTGGCTCGACGTCCTTCTGGGATGCCGCCACGTTCTCCCTCGTGGAGCGCCGTGCACAACACTGCTCTTTCGGCGAGTTCGGATCCAAGTTCGCCAAGGCCACCACGACGGCACCGCACCTCGAGGCCTCTGACGTGGTCGAGGCGTCTCCCGGCGACGTCGCGCTACCTGTGGCGCGCGACGGAATCGACGTCTACGCGTGGCCGCACAACGAGACGTCCACCGGCGCGATGGCCCCGGTCGCGCGTCCCGAAGGCATCGGCGACGCGTTGACGGTGATCGACGGCACCTCCGCTGCCGGCGGTCTCCGCCTCGACCCCACCCAGGCCGACGTCTATTACTTCGCGCCGCAGAAGAGCTTTGGGTCCGATGGCGGCTTGTGGTTTGCCCTCGTCTCGCCCGCAGCGATCGAGCGAATCGAGCGCATCGCCGCCTCAGGTCGCTACATTCCGGAGACACTCGCGCTGAAGAACGCCCTGGACAACAGCCGCCTCGACCAGACGCTCAACACGCCGGCCCTGACGCCCCTCATCATGATGCGCGAACAACTCGCGTGGATGAATGGGAACGGCGGTCTCGACTTTGTGACGGCGCGTACAGCAGAGTCATCACGCCGCCTTTACACATGGGCGGACGAGTCTCCATACACCGTGACTTTTGTCACAGACCCTTCATACCGCTCACACGTCGTGGCTACCGTCGACCTGCTCCCGCCGGTGGACTCGACCCAGTTGCGGTCGATTCTTCGTGGTGCGGGAGTCGTCGACATTGACCCCTACCGCAAGCTCGGACGCAATCAGATCAGGGTCGGGATGTTCCCGTCCGTCGATCCCGACGACGTCTCCGCGCTCACCGCCTCGATCGACTGGATTCTGGAGAGATCTCTGACATGACCGAAACGCAGGACGTCCTCGCCCCGACGCGACCCCGTCGCAGCGCAGCAGCGATCGTCCTGCTCGGCATGATTCCCCTGGCCGTGGCCGGCACCGCCGGTGTCGCGGCAGCCACGTGGCTCCCGGGCGAGCAGCCCGGCCCGGTCGTGGTCTCCAAGACGGACCACCTCGACGGCACGCCGGCGCCCGACATCACCAGCGCGCTTGTCGCCCCTGGCAGTCTCAAGGATGTGGACCTCGCTGCTTCCGTGCAGGCCATCAAGGTCACGGTCCCCGAGCCCGTCGAGACGAAGCCGGCGGTCACCGTTACTGCCCAGCAGACGACGAAGGCCGCAACGGCCACGCCGGACAAGAAGGCGCGTGCGGGCAACGAGGCGACGACCAAGAAGGCCACCACCAAGAAGCCCTCGTCACCGCAGAAGTCGTCGCAGTCGACAGAGGCGGCACAGAAGACTTCGTCGTCCGGGAGCGGCAAGACATTTCAGCAGTACTGCAGTTCGCCCCAGAGCCCTGCAGCCGCCTCGGGTGGTGCGAAGGGGCTGATGGCGGCCGCGAACAAGGAACGCGCCCGCCTGGGCATTGCTCCCCTCAGTTGGAACGGATCGCTTGCCTCGGCCGCGACGTCGTGGTCGACATCGATGGCGCAGAAGGACAGCGGTACCTCAGCTCCGATGGACGCGCTCGCCCACAATCCGAACCGGCCCGGCGCCGAAAACGTCGCGGTCAGCCACGCGAGCGGCGGCATGGGCGAGGGCTCGGCGGTCTCGCGAGCCCATTCCGGCTGGATGTACTCCAACGGTCACTGCCTCAACCTGATGAATCCCGCGTACACGCAGATGGGCGCGGGAACCGCCAAAACGTCAGACGGCACTACCTGGTACACCACCGCTAACTACCGCTGACGCGGCGAGGGCCGTGCGCGCCTTTGGGCGCTAGTCGGCCTTCGCAGTCTCGCCAGCCTCAGCCGAGGTGCCTACCTCGGCGGAGGCAACCGCGTCGCCGACCGATGCCGCGGCTGGCTCGGGAGTCTCGTCGCCTGATGCGTCGGTCGCGCCGGCGACGGGCTCGGCCTCCGCAGGCTGCTCGGCCTCCGCAGGCTGCTCAGCATCCGCGGGCTGCTCGGCAGGCGCGACCTGCTCGGGGGCGAGCTCCATCTCGACGAAGGCCTCGGTGTCGAAAACAGGGTGGTTGGCGGGCCACAGGGAGCTCGTGCGCTCTGTGGCGGACGGGGCCTGCCCGCCGCACGTGTGATCGACGGGCACCACGGTGCCGTCGAAGGGGCACCACTTGTTGGCGCACACGCCGAAGTGAAGGCGCAGCGAGCCCGACAGCGGGATGACGAACTCACCCACGGCGCCCTCGGGTCCAGGTCCTCCGTGGACGGCGGCGCCCGCCTCCTGCGTGCGAGCCATCCAGCGCTCGGCGGCCTCGTCGCGTCCCACGGGTCCGAGCACACGCTCGCGCCCCAGCCCGAACTCCCAGATGGCGACCTCATCGGCCTCGTCGTCGCCGGTGACGGTGTACCCGGGCGTCAGACGCGGGTCAGGGTCGAAGCGCGGGACAGCCATGCCGGGCTTGATGTCGCCCGGCTCGACCCGCTCGGCCCACGGAACCCACGAGGGCGACAGCAGGGCATCGTCCGCTGCGACGAGGTTGGCCTCGCACACGAGCGCGTTGCGCAGCCGCGGGGCGCGGGACAGCGTCACCGACCACACCCAACCTCGGTATCCGGGAAGGGAGCAGCCGAAGAGGTGGGTGACGAGGCGGTCTTCCTCGGTGTGGGCACCGAGGTGCTCACCTACCCACTGAGCCTCGCCCGCGAGTTCGACCGCGCTCGCGCGGGCCAGGTCGACGGCCTTGTCCAGCACTGCATCCATGACGGCGGCTACGCCTCCAGTTGGTCAGCGACGGCGCGGAGCACGGACGCGACCTTCTGGCCGCGGTCGCCGTCGGGGTAGCGGCCCCGACGCAGGGAGTTCGACACGCCATCGAGCATCTTGATGAGGTCCTCGACGATGACCGTCATCTCCTCGGGCTTCTTGCGAAGGCCCTGGGACACGGTCTTGACGGGCTCCAGCAGCGTCACCGACAGCGCCGACGGGCCGCGCCGGCCATCCACGATAGAGAAGTCCACGCGCGTGCCGGGCTTCGGCGAGGGCGTGCCCGCGGGCAGCGCGGAGGCATGGAGGAAGACCTCGTCGCCATCGTCGCTGGCGATGAAGCCGAACCCCTTGTCAGAGTCGAAGAACTTCACACGGCCGGTAGGCACATCTACCTCGCTGGTCTCATCAGGGTGCCGCGGATTCGGCACCCGCATCAGTCTAGCCGCCCACCCCGACACGACCGTGCGGGCGGCGCGCGGGTGACGCGCCGGTGCTAGCGTCGCCCGGGCGCGGCGCGCGGGTTTGCCTCCGCACGCCGCCACGACGCACACTGGAACCGCGCACAACCGGCGCTCGCGATCTCTGAGGTGAAACATGGGCACGACCGTCATCCCTGGATGGCTGGTCCCGGCGTACGCGCGGGCCGCGTGTGGCGCGGGCGCGACTGCTGAACCGCGCGAGGTACAGGCGGCCGGCGACAGGCTCCTCAACCGGTGGGCCGAGCCGGGACGCTTCTTCCACGGCGTGGGCCACCTCGTCGACCTCCTGCAGTACGTGGACGAGCTCCAGCAGGAGACCCAGCACCCCAACATCGTGCGGCTTGCCGCCTGGTATCACGGCGCGATCTTCGACGCCGCCGAGCGCGCGGCCTACGAGAAGCGCGGCGGCGAGGACGAGGTTGCCAGCGCTCAGTACGCGCGCGACGAGCTCGCAAGCCTGGGCCTGCCGCAGCCGGCCATCGACAAGGTCGCGGGGCTCGTCGCCGGGCTCGCGCGTCACGCGACGGGGCTGGGCGACGCCGCCGTCCTGTCCGATGCCGACCTCGCCGTCCTCGCGAGCGACCCCCAGCGCTACAAGCACTACGTGAAGTCGGTGCGCCAGGAGTACGCCCACATCCCCACGGACCGTTTCCTTGTCGCGCGCCGCGCGATCGTGACGAAGATCCTCTCCCGCGAGCGCATCTACACGACGCCGCTGGGTCAGGGCTGGGAGGCGCAGGCGCGGCAGAACCTGCAGGCCGAGCTCGCATGGCTGTCTCGCGAGGATCAGGAGTTTCGCCTCGACACCGCCGCCCTGTCGACGCTGACGCATGACGGCCCGCTGCGGGCATCGTCCTCGGCCTCCTGAGCGTCGTCCCCAGAACCGGCGCCGAACACCGCTCCTCCCCGCTCGCCGTCGCCGTGACGACGCAGGGCCGCGGCCGCTCCTAACGTCCTGAGGGTCATCACCCCCTCACGACAGGAGTTCTCATGACCCGCTTCAACGTCGACTCGGCCCAGGTGGCCGATGCCTCCGCGCGCGCCGCAGCCTCAGGCGAGACCATCCGGACGGAGGTCGCCACGATGGTGTCCCAACTCACGGCCCTGGAGGGCTCGTGGCAGGGTGGCGCCGCGACCGCCTTCGCCGGCGTCCTCGACCAGTGGCATGCGGCGCAGGCCCAGGTGGAGCAGGCGCTCGATGCCCTCTCGACGGCGCTCGCCCACGCCGCGACAACTTACGAGGACGCGGAGCAGCAGGCCACGCGAATGTTCGGGTAGGTCCGATGCCGGCGTAGGGTCGCCTGCGTGACCGTCCTCATCGACCCTCCGCTGTGGCCCCGCCACGGCCGCGTCTGGGGCCACATGGTCTCCGACGCCTCCCTCGAGGAGCTTCACGCGCTGGCGCGTGCGGCAGGGATTCCGGAGCGGGCCTTCGATCGCGACCACTACGACGTCCCCGTGGAGCTGTACCCGCGTCTCGTGGAGCTCGGAGCGGTCGCCGTCGACAGCCGAGAACTGGTGCGCCGGCTGCGAGCCTCCGGGCTGCGCGTCACGGGCGCCGAGCGTCGCACCGGCTCCTGACACGACGAAGGCCCCAGGGCGAACCCTGGGGCCTTCGTTGCGTTGCAGCGCGGACGCTGAGCGGGAGGGCTTAGAAGCCCATGCCGCCCATGTCGCCACCGCCGGCCGGCATGGCCGGCTCGGGCTCGGGGATGTCCGCGACGACGGCCTCGGTGGTGAGGAACAGGGCCGCGATCGACGCAGCGTTCTGCAGCGCCGAGCGGGTGACCTTCACCGGGTCGTTGACGCCGGCGGCGAGGAGGTCCTCGTACACGCCGGTCGCAGCGTTCAGGCCGAAGCCGGTCTCGAGACCCTTGACCTTCTCGACGACGACGCCACCCTCAAGGCCGGCGTTGATCGCGATCTGGCGCAGGGGCGCGGAGATGGCGGCCTCGACGATGCGAGCACCAGTGGCCTCGTCACCCTCGAGCTCGAGCGAGCCCAGGGCGGCGGCGCCGGCCTGGATGAGGGCCACGCCACCACCGGCGACGATGCCCTCCTCGACGGCAGCCTTCGCGTTGCGGACGGCGTCCTCGATGCGGTGCTTGCGCTCCTTGAGCTCGACCTCGGTCGCCGCGCCCGCCTTGATAACGGCGACGCCGCCAGCGAGCTTGGCGAGGCGCTCCTGGAGCTTCTCGCGGTCGTAGTCCGAGTCCGAGTTCTCGATCTCGGCGCGGATCTGGTTCACGCGGCCGGCAACCTGCTCGTCCGAGCCGGCGCCGTCGACGATCGTGGTGTCGTCCTTGGTGACGACGACCTTGCGGGCCTGGCCCAGCAGGTCGAGCGTCGCGCTCTCGAGCGAGAGGCCCACCGACTCCGAGATGACCTGACCACCGGTGAGGATGGCCATGTCCTGCAGCATCGCCTTACGGCGGTCACCGAAGCCGGGCGCCTTGACGGCGACGACCTTGAGGTTGCCACGCAGCTTGTTAACGACCAGGGCCGCGAGGGCCTCGCCGTCGACGTCCTCGGCGATGATCGCGAGGGGCTTACCCGCCTGCATGATCTTCTCGAGGATGGGCAGCAGGTCCTTGAGCGACGAGATCTTCGACTCGAGAAGGAGCACGTAGGCGTCCTCGAGCACGGCCTCCTGGCGCTCTCCGTCGGTGACGAAGTAGGGGTTCAGGTAGCCCTTGTCGAAGCGCATACCCTCGGTCAGCTCCAGCTCGATACCGAGCTGGTAGGCCTCCTCGACGGTGATGACACCTTCCTTGCCGACCTTGTCCATCGCCTCGGCAATCTTGTCGCCGATCTCCTGCTCACCGGCGGAGATGGCGGCGGTCGCGGCGATCTGCTCCTTGGTCTCGACCTCCTTGGCGGAGGCGAGGAGCTGCTCGGTCACGGCGGCGACGGCCTTCTCGATACCCTTCTTCAGGGCGATCGGGTTGGCGCCAGCCGAGACGTTGCGCAGGCCCTCGCGCACGAGCGCCTGGGCGAGCACGGTGGCGGTGGTGGTGCCGTCGCCAGCGACGTCGTCCGTCTTCTTGGCGACCTCCTTGACCAGCTCGGCGCCGATCTTCTCGTAAGGCTCCGAAAGCTCGATCTCCTTGGCGATGGAGACTCCATCGTTGGTGATCGTGGGGGCGCCCCACTTCTTCTCGAGCACAACGTTGCGGCCCTTGGGGCCGAGGGTGACCTTGACGGCGTCGGCGAGGGCGTTCATGCCCCGCTCCATGCCGCGACGGGCCTCCTCATCGAAGGCAATCTGCTTTGCCATGGGTGTGAGTCCTCTTTCGATGACGGTGGCTGGCGAGTCGCCCGCGACGGACGACGCCCGCTCCTGCCGTTCACGTCACGACGGGGCCTGGCGCCTCGACTGCTAGCCGAACTTCTTTAGCACTCTCAGGGTGTGAGTGCTAACGCCGATTCTGGCACTCTCCCCTGCCGAGTGCAAACCCTTCACGCGTCGTTCACCCAGGGCGTGACGGGACGCAGAGACCCGCACGCAATGGCGCCGCACCCGCACCCATGGAAAGGGGGAGGCCTGGATCCCTTGTGCGGTCCGATCCATATGGGGAGTACTGGGGGCACCCCACCGCCAGGGCAGACCTGCTAGTTGCCGGGGTTGGTGGCGAGAAGGACCTCGATCTCCGCACCGCCAGGTGTGCCGGAGTCGTCGATCGCCTCGATGCCCAGCGCGTCGGCCACGGCCTGCGCGGTGTCGGCGAGACGCTCGTCGCCATAAGCAACGGTGTTGACGCCGTTCGGGATCAGCCCGGGAGCGATGTTGTTTGCCTCGATGTTGGTGAAGCCGGCGTCCTCGAGGGCCACCTGCTGCTCTCCGGCGAGGCCCTGGATACCAGCGCCGTTGCGGACGTGGATCTGGACGTCGTACTCGATCTCCGGCTCGGGCGTCGCCGACACTGACGGGCTCGCCGAGGGCGACGCGGAAGGCGAGGCCGACACCGAGGGGGAAGCCGATGCCGACGGAGACGTGGTCGTCTCCGCGGACGGGTCCGGCGAAGACGTCACCGTGACCGCAGGCTCGGACTCGTCGTCCGACTGCCCAGAGTTCCACACCAGCACAGCGATGAGGTAGGCCACAAGGCCAGCGGCGATGAACGCCAGGATCGGCGGAAGAACTCGCGACCACCACGGGATGGGGCGACGGTGGACACCGACCGGGCCTCCCTGGTCAGCAATGTCGTCGAACTCGTCGCGCTCGTCATCATGTGGCACGGAGGTCAGCCTAACGAACAGACGCCGAACCCCACGCACGCGTGGAGCGTCCGCGCTGGCGCGCCGCACGCATGCGCCGCAGTCGCTTCACCAGCATGGGGTCGGCCTCGAGGGCAGCGGGGTTGTCGATAAGCGAGCCAAGCACTTGGTAGTACTGCGTGCTCGACATGTGGAACAACTCGCGGATCGCGTCCTCCTTGGCGCCCGCGTACTTCCACCACTGGCGCTCGAAGCGCAGGATGGCTGCGTCGCGCTCGGACAGGTCGCCGGAGATGGGCTCATCTACCGCGGCTTCGGTCATGCGCCACCTCCCCTGGGTCTCCCGTACTGGCGTCAGCCTAAGGCCGAAAACGGGCACAACAGTGCAGGCGGCGCCAGCATCGGCCAGGTGTCCCGTGGGTAGGGTGGCCGCCATGGTGAGCGGGTGGCGAGATCAGGTGGGGCCGGGATGGGCCGATGCGCTTGCGCCGGCGGCTCCGGCATTCGAGTCCGTCGGAGCTTTCCTCCGCGACGAGATCGCGGCGGGACACGGGTACCTGCCCGCGGCCGATGCGGTGCTGCGCGCGTTTCGCATACCCCTGTGCGACGTCAGGGTGCTGATCGTCGGCCAAGACCCGTACCCGACTCCCGGCGACGCGGTCGGGCTCAGCTTCTCGGTCGCACCCGGTCATCCCATGCCGCGGTCGCTACGCAACATCGCCCAGGAGTTGGCCGATGACACGGGCGAGACGCTTGGATCCGGCGACCTGAGCCACTGGGCCGACCAGGGCGTCATGCTCCTGAACTGTGTGCTCACGGTGAGGCCGGGCGAGGCCGGTTCGCACCGTCGGCGAGGCTGGGAGGAGGTCACGTCGCGAGCGATCGAGGGCCTTGCCGCGCGCGGCGGGCCACTCGTGGCGGTGCTGTGGGGCAAGCCCGCGCAGACGCTCGCGCCGCTGCTGGGAGACGTTCCCATCGTCGCCTCCTCGCACCCGAGCCCGTTGTCGGCACGGCGCGGGTTCTTTGGATCGCACCCGTTTTCACAGGTGAATCACCTGCTGGTCGAGCAGGGCGCAACGCCTGTGCGATGGGGATCGCGAGACTAGCGCGCACCGCAGAGATACACCGACTCCGTAGCGGACGGAGTGCCGACGAACCATGTCTGCGAGAACTGCGAGTCCTCAGAGCGCACTGTCATCACCGGGTAGTTCGCGCAGCCGGGTGGCGAGATCAACGTGACGGACTGCCACGTCAGCTGGGTGCGTACAGGAGCGATGACCAAACCCGGAAGCTGCGACACGTCGATCGTCGCCGTCCAGTTCACGGCCCGAGCGCCGCTGGGCATGGCAGCCGTGGGGCTCACGGTGAAAGCGACCCGCTGATACTCGCCGCTCGCCTGAGCCCCATAACTCCATGCCGTGCGCGGCCCCACCGTCACGTCGGTCGGGTTGACGCCGCACGGCACCGTTGCCCCAGTGGACAGCGTCGCGGAACAACTCGTGAACCATGAAGACGGACCGGTCGACCCCGGGTCCCAGGAGGAGACGAAGAGCCACCCACCAATAGTCACGATCGCCACCTTGACGGAGGCGGGTCGATACGTGGCAGAGGCATGCGAGAGGTCGAACGACGTCCCCGAGGTCGAGGTCGATCCCGAGGCGCTCCACAGCAACCCGCCGCTGCCGTCGTACAGCGCGATAGCCGCGGGCTTTCCCCGACAGGCGCTCGGCAGGCCGCTCACCTTCACGGCACCGTAATTGCCGCTCGTCACTGAGCCGGTGCTGGTCGACGCGAGAGTGGTCGCGCTCGTGCCCTGAACACCGCAGCGGTACACGGGCGTCGAGGAGGCCTCGCTGCTCGGCAGCACGGAAAGCTGCGAGGCACTGGCTGGGCTCACGCCAGCGAGGACACCCAACACCGCAGCCGCGGCGAATGTCGACATCGCTGCGCCGTACCTGCGAGCGGATCTGCCGGCCCCGGCCGCATTGACGCCGTCTCCACGACCTGTCGCAGCATCGCCGCCGTCGTCTGACGGGCCATCGTCTCCAGGCGCGTCGCGCGAGGGCCAGACCACCACCGCCGCCGCGATGATGAGGACGAAGATCCACATCAACGGATTCAGCACCCAGGCCGTGAGGTGCCCCACGAACGGAAGATGGGCGACGACGACGCCTTTCACCTCGTCTCCCGACGGCTCGAAGGGGTCGATGAAGTCGTTGTTGTCGCCTTGCATCACCCAACCAGAATCGGCGTTACCGCCGGTGATGCGGTGGACGATTTGTGATCCGCCGAGGTCGGTCGGGGCGTACACGATGACGTCGCCGACCTGGGGCAGGACATCACGCGCGATGACCATGTCCTTCGGCTCGAACGTCGGGAGCATCGACTCGCCAGAGACGAGCACATACGACGTCAGGCCGCCGAGATTCGCTGGCCATGCAAGCCAGGCCACGAGAGCCAGGACCATCCAACCGCACACGTTGACCGCCCCTCGGGCACCCCGATGCAGCCTTCCTGAGAAGGCTGCATCGGGGCGGTGCGGCATGCGGCCGAGTCCGGTCTCGTCGTGGCCGAGTTAGCCGATGACGACCGTAGCCTTGCCGAGATCGGTGGACACGAGAACCGTGCTCGAGAGAGATCCGACCGAGACCTTGCCACCCGTGACGGTCACGTTGCTCTGCGAGGCGGTGCCGATGACCGCGGGGGTCGCAGCAGCATCCTCGAGCTCGACGACGACCTTCTTGCCGGCGCACGCAGGCGACACATCGGTGACGTACACGTCCGTGATGACGTACTGCCCGGACGCGTTCTTGCCGTAGTTGTACCCCACGCCGACCTGCCCATCCGCATCGCACGAGGCGAAGGCGGTCGCAGACGTTCCCACGGCCACCTCACTCTCCGGGTTGACCGTCAGCGTCGACGCCGACGCGACCGACAGCCCAGCGACGCCCACGATGCCCAGCAGGACCGCCGCGAACTTGCGCTTGTTCTTGTTGTTCTTCTCAGCCATCACTTTTCCTCGTCTTGTCGAGGCGCACGCCATCCCTCAGTGGTGACGTGGCCGTCTCTGGTAGGCCCCGGTACCGACCGGCGGTCGGATGGTGACTTACCTCACATAGAGACATGTGGTGTATCGGATCATGACGCAGGTTTCGTGAGATTTTTCACACGCCAAGCGTGGAACGTCGCCGATCGATACTCGACTGTGATGTGTGGCGCTGTTCACAACGGGACAAACCGGACACGACGAGGGAAGGGGCGGCCGGGACGATGCGGTACCGAACGAGCGATAGAGAGGGATCGCGGCGGGCCGATGCCGCCTACGCGAGAACGGGAAGCCTCACCGTGCGCACGGCACGGGAAGGCGAGCGGAGCTGACAGCGGGACTCGAACCCGCAACCCCCGTATTACAAGTACGGTGCGCTACCAATTGCGCCATGCCAGCAGCGGCGCGGAAACCACGCGCCGTCGCAACAGGATACCGAGGGCGAGCCACCGCATCGGCCGCCTGCCACCAACGCAAGGACCCCGCCGCCCTCCCAGGGGCGACGGGGTCCTCGTCGAATCGAGTGGCTTACTCGGAGGCGCCCGGCGACGGCGAGGTCGCGGACGTCACCTCGAGCTCGCCGGCGCCCACGGACTGGCCGTAGGCGAGCAGCGCGCCCTCCTCGAAGTAGGACACGTCGGTGGTCTGGTCGAGCACCTTGCCCTCGGAGAAACTGTCGCCGGCATCGGCCATACGCAGCATCGGAGTGCCGGAGATGCCGTCCTGGTTGGACTGGTCGGTCGCGGCGATGACCCACTTGGTGAAGGTACCGTCGACGAAGGTGTCGGCGACCTCCTGCGGAACACCGACGCTCACGGCGATGTCCGAGATCTGGGCGTCGGTGAGGCCCTCGGTGTTCTCCGCCGGCTGGTTCTCGTACATCGCGGCCTGGAAGGCGAGGAAGTACTCGGGGGCCTGGTCGGCGATGGTCGCGGCGGCGTTGGCCGAGCGGGTCGAGTACTCGGTGCCGGAGGAGTAGCGGTCGAGGATCGAGATCGGGTGGTAGTAGATCGCGACCTCTCCCGCCTCACGCAGCGTGTTGAGGTCCTCGGCGTTGATCTGCTCGAACTGGTTGCAGATGGGGCACATGAAGTCCTGGTAGATGTCCAGGCGGGCGGCGTCCTCGGGGACGTCGGCACCGGCCACTCCACCGGTGCCGACAGGGATACCGCCGGACGTGTCGGCGGCCGCGGGGGCCACGACGTCGTCGGAGTCGAGCGTCGGGATGTCGGCGGAGCGCACGATGAAGTAGACGATGCCGGCGAACAGCAGGACCACGGCGATCGCCGACACTCCGATGATCGCGGCCGTCCGGCGCTCCTGCGCCTTCATCTGCGCCTGCGCGGCCTTGCGGGCCTGCGCGGCGCGGTCGTTCTTCTGCGGCTTCTTGTTGGCCATGTCGGCGGATTTCCTCCGGGGAAGGGGTCGTTGAGCAGTGAGTCTAGAGAGCCTTGGGTGACATCCAGGAGTCCAGCGAGAACTTGGATGCGGGCCAGATGGCCAGGTACACGCCGAGCACAATGAAGCCGGCGCGCTCGAGCAGGTGAAGCGGATAGTTGGTGGTGCCCTCGGCCACGTCGCCGCCGCCGCCGAAGCAGCCGCAGTCGATGGACAGGCCCTGGCTCCACGCCCAGATCACGCCGATGGTGAAGCCGGCCATCATCACGAGCCACGCCACGGCGGCCCACCGGGTGAACAGGCCCACGATGAGGATGACCGCGAGCGCCAGCTCGAAGAACGGCAGCATGGTGCCCACGAACGGCACGATGGCCTCGGGAAGCAGCCGGTACGCGCGCACGGCGATGATCGACTGCGGGATGTCCAGCATCTTCGGGACCGCTGCCGCGATGAGGATGCCGGCCATGGCGAGGCGCACCACGGTGGACAGCCACGGCTGAAGGACGCTCCATCGTTGAGCGACGGTCATCGATCAGCCTCCTCAGGGCATGGTTTCAGCGGCTCCGGGGACGGAACTTGTCGGCTCAACGTACCGCAGCGGGGAGCGGTTCCCAGGACCTCTGGTCCCGTACGGAGGGCCGATGCGGGGGTCAGGCTGGAAGGTCGGGCAGCGGCCACCACAGGGGGTCGACAAGCAGCAGGATGACGAGCGTCATCACGGCGATCGCGGCGACGCCGACGATCACCCACACTGTCGACGGGCCGCGGCTGGGCGAGACGGCCGCTGTCACGCGGTGCGCGCCCTCGCGGGTGAGGGCCGCCCAGGGCCCCCACCACAGCGTCGCCTCCGCGGCGAGCGCGGCGAGCACCAGCACGACGGCGTGGCCCCAGCTCTGCCCCTCGACGGTGCCCGGCGCGACCGTCTCGGAGCTCACGAGCCACCAGCCGAGAGCGCCCACGCCGACGCCCACCACGGCTGCAAGCAGGATGGACGGCAGCGCCTCCCCGGCCGCGCGCAGGATGTGCCACGGCAGGCCGATCGTCTGCAGCGCGGCGTCGCCCCTGCGCTGTCCGCGACGGGCGCGCGCTGTCGCGAGGCCCAGGGCGCGGCGCTGCACTCCGCGCACGATCACGGCGCACACCACCATGAACAGGAACGCGATGAACGGCGCGAAGGCGGCGGCCGATCCCGTGGCCACCGCGAGCGTGGCGATCACGAGCTTGCGGCGCGGGGCCGGGGGGAGGACCACCTCGACCTCGTCCGAGGTCAGGACGTCGTCGAAGGCGGCGTCGTCGTCCTGCCCATCGCCGTGATGGCCGGCCTCGTCGAGGTCGTCCCCGGTCCACGACAGCTGCTCCGTGGGGTCGGCCTCGCTGCCCGTGATGAAGGTGTCGACGGCATCGTCTCCCCGGGTGGCGCCCATCACGGCTGTCGGGGCCATGCCCGCCACCATGGTGGGCTCGAGGTCTCCGCTGCGGGGCAGCACCGTGGTGGCGCCCCTGAGGGCTGCGACGACGTCCCTCGGGCCCGGGCGGGCGCCGATGTCGCGGCCCAGCGCCGCCGTCAGCGCCTCGGAGCCCGGAAAGGCTGGCAGCTCGACCTTCGCCTCGAGGGTCTTGGAGATGGCGCCGGTGCCCGAGCCGAACGGCGCCCGTCCCAGCGCGGCGTACGCGATGGTCGCGGCCCACGACCACTGGTCCGCGACGGCGCCAGGCTCCTCGCCGTCGATCACTTCGGGGGCCACGTAGCCGGCGGTGCCGGACACCAGGCCGTCGCGGGTGAGGCGGTCGTCAGTCGCCCGGTGGGAGAGGCCAAAGTCGATGAGCACGGGACCGTCGGGCCCCATCATGATGTTGGACGGCGTCACGTCGCGGTGGATCACGCCGGAGGCGTGCACCGCCTCCAGGGCCGACGCCGTACGGTCGGCGACGTCCGCGAGCGCGTCGCCGCGCATCGGCCCCTCATCCTGAACGTGATCCCACAGGCTCTTGCCGGGGATGTACTCGAACACCACGAAGGTCTCGTCGCCGTCGAGCTCCGCGTCAAGGATCGACGGCAGCGCGGGATGCTTGAGCGACTGCAGCGCGTGCACCTCACGCTCGAGGCGCAGCGCCGCCACCTCGTCGGCGCGGGCATCGACAAGCTTCAGCGCGGCCTCCGCGCCCCCACCGTCCACGACCTTGTACACCGCGCCGGAGCCGCCCCTGCCGAGCTGGTCGACGATGCGGTATCCCCCGATCTCGTCGCCGGGCTCGCGCGCTGCTGCTGCCATGCGAACAACGCTACATGCAGGGCAGTTGGACATGGCGAAGCGGTATGCGAAGATATGCGCAACCGTCGCAATGGTTGCGGCGGCCAGTGTCACTGTGGACACCACACACGGCACTCTTCACCACGGATCGTCTGGCACGTACCTGCCAGTGAAGGGAAGCATCACCATGGCCACCGTTACCTTTGACAAGGCGTCGAGGATTTACCCCGGCACCGAGCGTCCTGCCGTCGACTCGCTCGAGCTCGACATCGCTGACGGCGAGTTCCTCGTCCTCGTCGGCCCCTCCGGTTGTGGAAAGTCCACGTCGCTGCGCATGCTCGCCGGCCTCGAGGACGTTGACAAGGGCTCCATCTGGGTTGGAGACCGCGACGTCACCCACGTCCAGCCCAAGGACCGCGACATCGCGATGGTGTTCCAGTCCTACGCGCTGTACCCGCACATGACCGTTGCCGACAACATGGGCTTCGCGCTCAAGATCGCCAAGGTCGACAAGGCGGAGATCCGCCAGCGTGTCGAGGCCGCCGCCAAGATCCTGGACCTCACCGAGTACCTGGACCGCAAGCCCAAGGCCCTCTCGGGTGGTCAGCGTCAGCGTGTCGCCATGGGCCGCGCCATCGTCCGCCAGCCGCAGGTGTTCCTCATGGACGAGCCGCTGTCGAACCTCGACGCCAAGCTCCGTGTCCAGACCCGTACCCAGATCGCCGCGCTCCAGCGTCGCCTGGGCACCACCACCGTCTACGTGACGCACGACCAGGTCGAGGCCCTCACCATGGGTGACCGCATCGCGGTCCTCAAGGACGGCCTCCTCCAGCAGGTCGGTACGCCCCGCGAGATGTACGACGCCCCCGCCAACGTGTTCGTCGCCGGCTTCATCGGCTCGCCCGCCATGAACATCTCGACGTTCAACATCGAGGGTGGCTTCGCCAACATCGGCGGCAACAAGATTGCCCTCGAGCGCGACGTCATCGGCCGCATGTCGGACGCCGACAACGGCCAGCTCATCCTGGGCTTCCGCCCCGAGTCGCTCGACCGCGTCGCCCCCAACACCGAGGGCGCGTTCCCGGTCGAGGTCGTCGTCGTGGAGGAGCTCGGCTCCGACGCGTTCGTCTACGGCCAGCTCCCCCAGGTCCTCGCGGCCGAGGGTGCCGCCGTCTCGAACGACGGCCAGGTCATCGTCCGCGTTGACCCCCGCGACGTCCCCAAGAAGGGCGAGAACGTGTGGGTCAAGATCCGCCAGGGCGAGCAGCACGTCTTCTCGTCGGCCACCTCGGACCGTCTGTCCGACGCGGTGACCACCGACAAGTCGGCGACCGTCTAAGTCGCACCGCTTTTCACGCCGAAGGGGCGGTCAGGGGGAAACCCTGGCCGCCCCTTCGGCGTTTGCCCGTCCACTCCCACCCACCCTCATGGCGCAATTGGCCGCATGTGCGGCGCGTCAGGCCGGTTGGTGCCGCAAAGTGGGCCACCAGGAGCGGACGCGGGGCCGATGCGGCGGCCGGGCCACGTACGGATCCCGCCACGGCATCGGCCAGGCGACATGGCCGAGCCCTAGAGTGGTGGCATGCCCTTGAAGATCACCGGCGCCGTCGACCCCGAACTTCTTGACCTGCCGTGGTCGGTCCCGCTCGAGACGTGGCCCAAGGACACCCTCGCGGCCCTGCCGCGCGGCATCTCCCGGCACGTGGTGCGGTTCGTGCGTTTCCGCGGGCGCGTGCTCGCCGTGAAGGAGACGGTCGCGCCCATCGCGCAGCGCGAGTTCGACATGCTCAAGGAGTTGGGCCGCATGGGCGCCCCGTGCGTGGTGCCGTTCGCCGTGGTCGACGGCCGCGTGGACAAGAAGGGCGAGGAGCTCCCCGCCGCGCTGGTCACCGAGCACCTGCAGTTTTCGCTTCCCTACCGCGCGCTGTTCAGCCAGGCGCTGCGCGACGACACCCTCGGCAGGCTCATCGACGCGCTCGCCGTGCTCCTCGTGCGCCTGCACCTGCTGGGCTTCTACTGGGGTGATGTGTCGCTGTCGAACGCGCTGTTCCGCCGCGACGCCGAGGCGTTCTCCGCCTACCTCGTGGACGCCGAGACCGGCGACCTGCACCACGGCCTCACCCCCGGCCAGCGCCACTACGACATCGACCTGGCGCGCACCAACATCATCGGCGAGATGTTCGACCTGCAGGCCGCCGCCGAGCTCGACGAGACCGTGGACCCCCTCGCCGTGGGCGACCGCATCGAGGAGCGCTACAAGGAGCTGTGGGAGACCCTCACCGCCAAGCAGACGTACCGCGAGAACGTGCGCATGCACGTCGCCGAGCGCGTCCAGGCCCTCAACGAGTTGGGCTTCGACGTCGCCGAGCTGGACATGACCCAGACCTCCGACGGCTCCGAGCTCACCATCCGGCCCAAGGTGGTCGACGCCGGCCACCACTCACGCCGCCTGCTGCGCCTCACCGGCCTCGACGTCCAGGAGAACCAGGCGCGACGCCTGCTCAACGACATGGACGAGTACCGGGCGCTCATGGGCAACGAGGAGGACGAGGTGCTCGCCGCGCACGAGTGGCTCGCCGACGTCTTCGAGCCCACCGTGCGTGCCGTGCCGCGCGAGTTCCGGCGCAAGCTCGAGCCCGCCCAGGTGTTCCACGAGATCCTCGACCACCGTTGGTTCCTCGCGGAGAAGGACCCCGCCGTGACGATGCCAGCCGCGGTCGCGTCGTACGTCAAGAACGTGCTGCCGGCCCGCCCCGACGAGCAGTCGGTGCTGGGCCAGGAGATCTCGGTGGGCGACGACGAGTCGGGCACGCCGCGGGAGGCACCCACGGTCACGACCATGATCCACGCGTGGCAGAGCCTGCCCAGGACGGGTCAGCTGGACTGACACGCGAGGTGGGCCGATGCCGGAGGCAGCCCCGGCATCGGCCGTCTGTCAGGCCTTCTGTGCCCTGCCGGCCTCGTACAGGGCGATCGAGGCAGCGACCGAGGCGTTGAGGCTCTCGACCTCGCCGATCGGGATCGACACGATCTGGTCGCACGTCTCGCGCACCAGGCGCGAAATGCCCTCGCCCTCCGAGCCCACCACGATGACGAGCGGCTCGTTGAGCAGGGCGGACTCGTGAAGGTCCACCTCTCCCCCGGCATCGAGGCCGATGACGAAGCGTCCGGCCTTCTTGTAGGTCTCGAGGGTGCGGGTGAGGTTGGTGGCGCGGGCCACGGGGATGCGGGCGGCAGCGCCGGCGGACACCTTCCACGCGGCCACCGTCACGCCCGCCGCGCGGCGCTCGGGCACCACGATCCCCGCGGCGCCGAACGCCGCGGCGGACCGCATGATCGCGCCAAGGTTGCGCGGGTCCTGGATGCCGTCGAGCACCGCGATGGGGGCGCCGGACTCGAGCAGGTCCTCGGCATCGGCGTACTCGTATGCGGGAACCTCGAGCGCGACGCCCTGGTGCGGAGAGCCGCCGGCCATCGCGTCGAGCGTCGCCTTCGTCACCTCGCGGACGTGGACGCCGTGCTCCACGGCGAGCGACACGATCTCGGTGATGCGGTCGTCGGCGTCGATGCGGTTGAAGATGCTCAGCCCCGTCGAGGGCACGCCCATGCGCAGCGCCTCGAGGACGCTGTTGCGGCCGATCGCGAGCTCCGCCGACGTCGACGTGCGGTCGCGCGGGGTCACGCGGCCCTTGCCCTGGGGCTTCTTCGCGGCGTCGGCCTCGGCACGCTTCTTTGCCTTGTAAGCCTTGTGATAGGGCCGGTCCTCGGCCCTCGGGGTGGGCCCCTTGCCCTCGAGCGCCTTGCGCCCGTGGCCACCGGTGCCGACCTGGGCACCCTTCTTCGAGCCAGCGTTGCGAGTCGCGCCGCGGCGCTTCGAGTTACCTGCCATGGGGACAAGGGTAGTCGGCGCGGGCCGGGACCCTCGATTCGTGGTCCACTCCCCCGACAGTTTGAACCAGTATCGGCCTCGACACGCCGGTGCACACGGCCGATGCCGGGGTCGCCTCGGGGTGTCGCGGCCCGGAGTGGTTCAAAGTGAGGGAGCGCGGGCTAACCCTGCAGCGACCACCTGGCGCCGTCGGCGGCGTCCTCGATCACGATGCCGGCCTCGGCAAGGCGGTCGCGGATCGCATCGGCGGTACCCCAGTCCTTGGCGGCGCGAGCATCGGCCCGCGCCTGGATGTCCGCCTGGACCAGCGAGTCGAGCGCGCCCATGGCGGCGCCGTCGCCGGACTCGGAGGAGGCCCAGGTCTCGCCCGCCGGGTCGAGGCCCAGCGCGTCGAGCATGGCGCGCACCGACAGCAGCGCCTCGGCGACAGCCGCCTCGTCGCCCCCCGTCAGCGCGGCGTTGCCCGAGCGCACCGTCTCATGCACGTGCGCGAGCGCGCGCGGCACCGACAGGTCGTCGTCCATCGCCTCGACGAACGCCTCGGGAAGGTCCGCTGCACGCACCTGGGCGAGGGTCAACTCCCCCACCCGGTCGGAGGCGCGCTGCACGAAGCCGGCCAGGCGGTTCCACGTCGCGGTGGCGTCCTCCATGGTCTGGTCCGAGTACTCGAGCATCGACCGGTAGTGGACTCCAGCAAGCGCGAGGCGCAGCGCGGCCGCGGGATAGCGGGACAGCACCTCGGACACCAGCAGGCCGTTACCCAGGGACTTCGACATCTTGGCGCCCGACTGGGTCACCCACGCGGAGTGCATCCACAGGCCAGCGAACGCGTAACCGGCACCGCGGGACTGGGCCTGCTCGTTCTCGTGGTGCGGGAAGCGCAGGTCGAGGCCGCCGCCGTGAATGTCGAAGGCGTCGCCCAAGAAGCGGCGCGCCATCGCCGAGCACTCGATGTGCCAGCCGGGCCGGCCGGGTCCCCAGGGGGAGTCCCACGAGGCGGTCTCTGGCTCGGAGGGCTTGCGGGCCTTCCACAGCGCGAAGTCGCGCGGGTCGTGCTTGTCGTCGGCGGGGGCATCGGGCGCCGGCGTGAGGTCGTCGAGCGCCTGGCGCGTGAGCGACCCGTAGTCGGCGAACGAACGCACGTCGAAGTACACCGAGCCGGACAGCTCGTAGGCGTGGCCACGCTCGATGAGGCGGGCGACCAGCGCGATGATCTCCGGGATGTGTCCCGTGGCGCGCGGCTCCGCGGCCGGAGGCTTGACCCCGACCGCGTCATACGCGGCCTGGAACTCCCGCTCGTAGGTCAGCGCCCACTGCCACCAGGGAACCCCAGCCTCGGCGGCCTTGGACAGCGTCTTGTCGTCGATGTCGGTGACGTTGCGCACCATGGTGACCTCGTGGCCCGTGCGCTCGAGCCAGCGCTGCAGCACGTCGAACGCGACGGCGCTGCGCAGGTGACCCACGTGCGGCGAGCTCTGCACGGTGGGTCCACACAGGTAGATGCCCACCTTCCCGGGCTCGAGCGGCTGGAAGGCACGCTCGGTACGGGTCGCGGTGTCGAACAGCGTCAGAGTCACGCGAGCCAGGCTACCGGTCGGACTGGGGGAAGACGAGTGCCGTCGCGATCGCGGCGATCCCCTCGCCGCGGCCCGTGAGTCCCAGGCCGTCGGTGGTGGTCGCCGACAGGCTGACGGCGGCTCCCAGGGCCGATGCCATGACGCCCTCGGCCTCCGTGCGCCGCGGCAACACCTTGGGACGGTTGCCCAGCACCTGCACCGCGACGTTGCCGATCTCGTATCCGGCCGCGCGCACGCGTCGCGCCGTCTCCTCGAGCAGCGCGACGCCGCTGGCGCCCGCCCACTCGGGACGGTCGGTGCCGTAGTTCGACCCCAGGTCGCCGAGTCCGGCGGCGCTCAGGAGGGCATCGCACGCGGCGTGCGACGCGCAGTCGCCGTCCGAGTGGCCGGTCAGCGGCGTCTCGCCGGGCCACGTGAGGCCCGCAAGCGCGAGGTCGCCGTCTCCCGGCTCGCCAAACGCGTGGACGTCGACTCCCTGGCCGATGCGGGGGATGGTCATGCGCTCTCCTTGAGGGTCGCGGCGACGGCCGATGCGAGGGCCAGGTCGAGCGGTCGGGTCACCTTGAACCCGCGCTCGTCTCCCGGCAGCTCGAGCACGCGGAAGCCGGCGGCGCGGGCGAGTTGGGCGTCGTCGGTGGCGGAGGCCTGGGCCCCCATGGCGTGGGCGGCGCGGGCGGCGGCCACGGTGAAGACCTGGGGGGTCTGGACGGCGCGCAACCCGTCCCGATCGACGGTGGCGCCCAGCACCCCCTCAGTTGCTGCAGCGACGAGGGTGTCGACGACGGGAACGACGGGCACGGCGCCGTCGGCGCCCGCCTCGATGGCGTCCACCAGGGTGCGCATCACGGCGACGGGCTGGAAGGCGCGCGCGGCATCGTGAATGAGGACGATGCTGGCCTCGGCGGGAAGCGCCGTGAGCCCCAGCGCCACGGACTGCTGGCGCTCGGCGCCGCCCTCGACGACGATCGCGCGCGGCACCGCCGCGCGAAAGTCGTCAAGGTGAGACGAGGGGGCCGTGACGACCACGGCATCGGCCACACCCAAGACGGCGTCCACCGCCCAGGCGACCAGGGGTCGCCCGTGAACGCGGACGAGAGCCTTGGGGAGGCTGGCGCCGAGTCGAGAACCGGAACCGGCGGCCGTGACGACCGCCGCGACGGTCACGAGGCGAGGACCTCGTCCAGGCGGGTCTCGGCGGCTTCCTCGGTGCACTTCTCGGCCAGCGCGAGCTCGCTCACGAGGATCTGGCGCGCCTTGTGCAGCATGCGCTTCTCGCCGGCGGACAGACCCTTGTCGGTGTCGCGGCGGGACAGGTCACGGACCACCTCGGCCACGCGGATCACATCGCCGGAGGCGAGCTTCTCGACGTTGGCCTTGTAGCGACGCGACCAGTTGGTGGGCTCCTCGATGTAGGGCTCACGCAGCACATCGAAGACCTTCTCGAGGCCTTCCTTGTCGACGACATCCCTCACGCCGACGAGGTCGACGTTCTCCGCGGGAACCTCGATGGTGAGGTCTCCCTGCGCGACCTTGAGCTTGAGGTACGTCTTCTCCTCGCCCCGGATAACGCGCTTCTTGATGTCCTGGATCTGCGCCGCACCGTGGTGCGGGTAGACGACGGTCTCGCCGACGGCAAAGTTCATGGTGCTGTGTGCCCCTTCGTAGAGATCCATAGTCTAACATTCCGCCCCTATGAATAACAGGGGCGTTATTTCGCTGGTAGGTGACAGGTGCCGCTCGCGCGCGCGAGAACGCGCGGATGCATGCGCGTCAGGTGCGCGCGCGTAACGTCCGCGGTGCGCGGCCGCCGCGCGGGCCACTATCCTGGTCGGAGTCGTTGTCCCCCCGGAAGGAACCCGCAGTGAAGCTCACCGTCCCCGCCCGCCTCGCCGCCGCGTCGCTGGCCGCCGTCGCGCTTGCCGGATGCTCCTACGTGAACCCGATCACGACCCACAAGAACTACTCCGCGTCCGATGGCACGCAGCTGGTCGTGGGCGATGTCTCCGCGCTGAACCTCATCCTCATCACCGAGGACTCCGGATCGCCCGCGACGCTCATCGGCACGCTCGTCAACGACACCGACGAGGACATCGCTCTCGACATCTCGATCGACGGCGAGACCACCACCTCGGTGACCCTCGAGGCCGACTCGACGGTGAAGCTGGGCCCCGAGGGCGACGACACCGAGGTCTCCGGCACCGCGACCGCGGCCCCCGGGCACATCGTGGATGTCGCGTTCGTCGCCAACACCACCGACGTCGAGTCGGTCGAGGTCCCGGTCCTCGACGGCACGCTTCCCGAGTACGCGGAGACGCTCGCCGCGATCGGCTGACGCGCCACGCGCCGCTGAACCACCGCATCGGCCCCGCCTCCCACCAGGGACGCGGGGCCGATGCGCGTTCGGGTGTCGTGGTCGCGTACCTCTCAACACACACCTGGGGCTCATGTGACGGGTGCGACTCGTGCGCTTCCCCGTGCGCCCCAGCGCTCACTCCTGTCACTCCCGTGTGTTGAGCGGCACGCACCGAACCCCGGCATTACGCACCAGTGCCGCGCCCGACACGTCGGGCGACGGGACCATCGGCCGCCCGGGAACGGCGTGTCGCGGGCCAGGTTGGTTCACAGTGCGGGGGGTAGAGAGCCCCGGAACGACACAGGGCGCCGATGCCGCAGCACCGACGCCCCGTGACGGGTCAGCCGTGAATCAACCGAAGCGGCCCGAGATGTAGTCCTCGGTGGCCTTCTCCGACGGCGTGGAGAACATGGTGGGCGTGTCGTTCATCTCGATGAGCTTGCCCGGCTTGCCGGTACCCGCGATGTTGAAGAACGCGGTGCGGTCGGACACGCGCGCGGCCTGCTGCATGTTGTGGGTCACGATGACGATCGTGTACTGGTCCTTCAGCTCCGCCATCAGGTCCTCGATCGCGAGGGTCGAGATGGGGTCGAGGGCCGAGCAGGGCTCGTCCATCAGCAGGACGTCCGGCTTGATCGCGATGGCGCGGGCGATGCACAGACGCTGCTGCTGTCCACCCGAGAGCGACGAGCCGGGACGGTCAAGGCGGTCCTTGACCTCGTTCCACAGGTTGGCGCCGCGCAGAGACTCCTCGACGAGGTCCTCGGCCTGCGACTTCGACACGCGCTTGTTGTTGAGGCGGTAGCCGGCCAGCACGTTCTCCGCGATCGACATCGTAGGGAACGGGTTGGGTCGCTGGAACACCATTCCCACGTGGCGGCGCACGGTCACGGGGTCGACGTTGTCGCCGTAGAGGTTGACGCCGTCGATGAGCACCTCGCCCTCGACGCGCGCGCCGGGGATGACCTCGTGCATGCGGTTGAGGGTGCGCAGGAACGTGGACTTGCCGCAGCCCGACGGGCCGATGAAGGCCGTGATCGACTTGGGCTCGATCGACAGGGACACGTCCTCCACCGCGAGGAAGTCGCTGTAGTAGACGTTGAGGTTGTTGATGTCGATGCGCTTAGACACTGCTGGCTCCGGTTCTGGCTCTAGCGGCCGGACTTGGGGGAGAAGTACTTGGCGATGAGTCGGGCGATGAGGTTCAGCGCCATGACGATGAGGATCAGGACGAGCGCGGCGGCCCAGGCGCGATACTCGGGGATCTGCGCGATGCAGGCCGCGTCATCGGCCGAGCACGGGATGGTGCCCGACTCGTACTCGGAGATGATGTAGACCGGCAGGCTCATCATGCGGCCGTCGAAGAGGTTCCAGTTGAGCGAATCGGCCACGCCGACAGCGACCAGCAGCGGCGCGGTCTCGCCGACCACACGCGCGATGGAGAGCGTGATACCCGTCGTGATGCCGGCGATCGAGGTGCGCAGCACCACCTTGAGGACCGTCAGCCACTTGGGAACACCCAGGGCGTAGGCGGCCTCGCGCAGCTCGTTGGGGACGAGGCGCAGCATCTCCTCGCTTGAGCGGACCACGACCGGGATCATGAGCACGCTCAGCGCGATCGCGCCGACGATGCCGAGCTTGGTTCCCGGCCCCACCAGCACCGCGAACAGCGCGTAGGCGAACAGACCGGCGACGATGGACGGGATGCCCGTCATGACGTCCACGAAGAACGTGATCGCCTTCTGCAGCCAGCCCTTGCCGTACTCGACAAGGTAGATGGCGGTGAGCAGGCCCACGGGGACCGAGATGACGGTCGCCGCGAGCGTCATCATCAGGGTGCCGACGATCGCGTGGCTGATGCCTCCATAGGGGGCGTCGCCACCGAAGATGCCGCGCATCGTCTGATTGAGGAACTCGAGGTTGAAGCCGCCGTCGAGGCCCTCGGCGTCCGAGATCATGAACCTGTCGAGGCCCTTGATAACGACGGTGACGCACAGCCACACCAGCGGGATGACGGCGAGGATGAACGCGCCGTAGATCAGGGCCGTCATGGCCATGTTCTTGTTGCGGCGCGACGCGGAGATCTCTCCGAAAGCGGAGGGTGCCTGGATAGCCATCAGTTCGCTCCCGAGAAGTCCTTGCGGCGCGACACAATCCAGCGCGCGAGCATGTTGACGAGCAGCGTGATCACGAACAGCGCGAGGCCCATCGCGATCAGCGAGTTCACACCCATCGAGTTCGCCTCGGGGAACTGCAACGCGATGTACGCGGCGATGGTGTTGTGCTGGTTGGGCTGCAGGATGGACGCGGAGAACGTGAGTCCTGGGCTGATGATCATCAGCACTGCCATGGTCTCGCCGAGCGCGCGGCCAAGACCCAGCATCGTGGCGCCGATCATGCCGGAACGGCCGAACGGGAAGACGGCCATCTTGATCATCTCCCAACGGGTCGCGCCCATCGCGAGCGCCGCCTCCTCGTGGAGCGTGGGGGTCTGCAGGAACACCTCGCGGGAGACCGCGGTGATGATCGGCAGGATCATGATGGCGAGGACGATGCCGGCGCTCATGGCGACGCGACCCGTGAAGATGTCGCCGGACTCCGGCGGCGCGAAGATAGGGATGAAGCCCAGGTAGTCCGCGAGGAACTGATAGAACGGCGTGAGGAACGGCACCAGCACGGCGACGCCCCACAGGCCGTAGACCACGGACGGCACTGCCGCCAGCAGGTCGATGAGGTAGCCCAGGCCCTGCGCCAGGCGGCGGGGCGCGTAGTGCGAGATGAACAGCGCGATGCCGATCGACACCGGGGTCGCGATCAGCAGCGCGATGATCGAGATCACCAGCGTGCCGAAGATCAGGTAGCCGATGATCTCCATCAGCGACTGGCCCTGGTCGGGCTTGATGAACGACACCGTCTCACCGAGCTCCTCGGAGCTCATGGTGAACGCGGGCCAGGCCTCGACGAGGAGGAAGGTCGCGACCGCGGCGAGCGTGATGAGGATCAGCACGCCGGCGCCGGTGGACAGCCACCGGAACACGCGGTTGGCGGAGGCACCGGGGTGGGTGCCGTAGTCGCTCGGTGCCTGGGCTTCAGGCGTCGAGGTGCTCGAAGTCACGCGCGGGTCTCCCTCAAGGTGAACGTCGTGGGTGATGGCAACAAGTGGTGGGCCCACCCTAGCCGGGCGGGCCCACCACCGTTAGCGGGCCTGATGGATCAGGCGCCCGCGGCGATTCCGTCGAGGATCGAGTCGATCTGCGACTGGAGCTCGTCGGTCAGCGGGGCCGAGCCGGCGGCCGAGGCGGCAGTGTCCTGGCCCTCGTCCGAGGCGACGTACTTCTCGAAGCCGACGACCAGGTCGCGGGTCGCCTCGTCCTCGTAGGAGGAGCAGACGATGTGGTACGACACCAGGGTCAGCGGGTAGGCCGAGGAGTCGGTCGTGGTGCGGTCGATCGCGTAAGCGAGGTCGTTCTCACCGTTGGCCTCCTCCGACAGGGGCGACGCGGCGACGATGTTCGCGGCGGCCTCCGGCGAGAAGGGCACGTACTCCTCGCCCACCTTGATGGCGACGGTGCCGAGCGAGCCGGCACGCGACGCGTCGGCGTAGCCGATGGCGTTGGGGGTGTTGGTGACGTTGTCGACCACGGCCGAGGTGCCGTCGGCACCCACGCGCTGGGCGGAGGTCTCGGGGAACTCCTTCGAGGCCTCGTAGCCCCACGCGCCGTTGCCGGCCTGCTCGAGGTAGTCGGTGAAGTTCTCCGAGGTACCGGACGAGTCCGAGCGGTGGACCACGGTGATGGTCTCCGAGGGGAGCTCGGCGTCGGGGTTCTGGTCGGCGATGGCCGGGTCGTCCCACGAGGTGATGACGCCATCGAAGATCTTCGCGATGGTCTCGGCGTCCAAGTTGAGCGACGTCAGGCCCTCGATGTTGAAGATGACCGCGACGGGCGAGATGTACATGGGGAGGTGGTACGCGCCACCGTCACCGCAGACCTCCTGCGCCTGCGTGTACTCCTCGCCCTCGAGCAGGCCGTCGGAGCCGGCGAAGGGCACGGCGCCCGAGAGGAACTGCTCGATGCCGCCGCCGGAGCCGACCGGGTCGTAGCCCACGGTCACGTCGGGGTTGGCCTCCTGGAAGCCTGCACGCCAGGCGTCCATCGCGGACTCCTGCGACGAGGCGCCGGCGCCCTGCAGGTTGCCCGACAGCGCGGCGGTCTCGGTGCCGGCGTCGGTCGAAGTCGAGGTCGAGGAGTCAGCGGCGGGCGACTCGGACTCGGAGCTGGTCTCGTTCGAGGGCGAGCAGGCGGCCAGCGCGAACGTCAGCGCGGCGGCCGAGATGACGGCACCGCTGCGGTATGCGATCTTCACAGTCTTGTTCCTCACATGGATGGAAATCTGCAATGTGCTCCGGCCCCTTGCCGGACGAGTCCAACGTAGGGACGCCAGGTAACGCCTCGAAGGGCCGAAACTGAACTCCGGGTGAACGTTGGGTTAACCCGCCCGCCCCGGCAGGGCATCGTGACCGTTTCGTGATGTAGAGACGGCCGATGCCGGGGCGCCGCCGCGTACGCAGCTTCACCCCGGCATCGGCCGGCAGAAAGGGCGGGTCAGGCCTCGAAGGTGTAGCCCACCCCGCGGACGGTCTGGATGAGCACGGGCTGCGAGGGGTCCTCCTCGATGCGGCCGCGCAGACGCTTGATGTGGACGTCGAGCGTCTTGGTGTCGCCGAAGTAGTCGGCGCCCCACACGCGGTCGATGATGACCTGGCGGGGCAGCACCCGGCCCGCGTTTTGCGCGAGCAGGTGAAGCAGGGAGAACTCCTTGGGCGGCAGCGACTGGGCATCCTCGCCGCGGGTCACCGTGAGGCGCTCGGGATCGAGGGTGAGCCCCGCGACGGTGAGGCGCTCGGGCTCGTCGGGGAAGTCGGCCGAGGCGGCGGTCTGCCGGCGCAGCACCGCACGAATGCGTGCCACCAGCTCGCGGGCCGAGTACGGCTTGGTGACGTAGTCATCCGCGCCGAGCTCGAGGCCGATGATCTTGTCGACCTGGTCGTCCTTGGCCGTCACCATGATGATCGGCACGTTCGACTTCTCGCGGATCTCGCGGAACACCTCGGTCCCCGACATGCGCGGCAGCATCAGGTCGAGCAGCACCACGTCGGCGCCGTCGCGGGTGAAGGCCTCGACGCCCTGGACGCCGTCCGCGGCCAGGATCACCTCGAAGCCTTCGCGTCGCAGCAGGTACTTCAGGGAATCGCGGTAGGACTCCTCGTCTTCGACGACGAGGATGCGGGCCTCGCTCATGGCTCCTCCGTGTATTCGGTGAGGCGGATAGTAAAGGTCGAGCCGACCCCCGGCTTCGACCACAGTTCGACGGTGCCCGAGTGCTGCAGCACCACGTGCTTGACGATGGACAGCCCCAGGCCGGTGCCCCCGGTGGAGCGCGATCGCGCGGCGTCCACGCGGTAGAACCGCTCGAAGATCCGCTCCTGGTCCTCGGGCGCGATGCCCAGGCCTGCGTCGATCACCTTGAGGACGGCGGCGCCCTCGCTGGAGTCGAGCGACACAGTCACCTGGGAGGCGTCGTCCGAGTAGCTGATGGCGTTGTCGACGAGGTTGCGCACTGCCATCACGAGCAGGTCGTGGTCGCCCATGACCCACGGGCGCTGGCGCAGCTCGGCGACGAGGGAGACCTGCTTGGCCTCCGCGTGCATGTCCGCGCCCTCGCACACCTCCTCGACCACGCCGGCGAAGTCGATGAGGTGGTGGTCCACCACCGACTCGCCGCCCTGCAGCCGCGAGATCTCGATGATCTCCTGGATGAGCTTGGTGAGCCGGCGCGACTCCTTGCGGATCTTCTTGGCGAACTGGCGCACCATCACCGAGTCGTCGGGGCTGTCCTCGATGGTCTCGGCCAGCAGCGACAGCGCTCCCACCGGCGTCTTCAACTCGTGGGAGACGTTGACCGCGAACTCACGGCGGGTGAGCTCGGCGGCGTGACGCTCGGTGTCGTCGTTGGCGACCGCGAGCGCCAGGTCATCCGACAGCGGGGTGACGCGCACGTGAACGACGGAGTCCACACCCAGCACTCCCCTGCTGACGGTGATGTCGTCCTCACGCTCGGCATCGGCGGCCCAGGCGGCCTCCGCGAGGTCGGCGACGCCCGGGTGCAGCGCGCCGTCGGGGCGGGTCACTCCCAGGGCCGATGCGGGGGTGTTCGAGAAGGCGGCTCGCCGGTCGCGGCGCACCAGGATGGCACCCGAGTGCAGGGCCGCGAGGACCTCACGAGTGCGGTGGGGAACCAATGTGTTGGCCTGGGTCGCCTTGCGGTCCTCGCGCCACTGGTACAGCGCGTACGCCCCGGCGCCGAGGAGTGCGCCGACCGCGAGGGCCAGCCATGTCTCCAAGGTCATGGGGTCACAGTAACGAGCAGATGTCGAGTTCACCCAACGTTTCCCGGCCGTCACCCGATGTTCACCGAGGGGCGCGGCCGCCCCTTCCTGCGACGCGCGGGCGGGTGCCACACTAGGGGCGGACGCACGAAGCCTGAAGGAGAGTCATGCGCACCCTGTTCAACGCCGAGATGTCGGACCTCGCCGACGATCTCATCACCATGAGCCGCCATGTCGAGTCCGCGATCACGCGGGCCTCGGAGGCGCTCCTCACCCAGAACGTCGAGTTGGCCCAGGCGGTCATCGCGGACGACATCAAGCTCGACGAGCTCGAGAACACGGTGGACGAGCGCTGCGTGCTGCTCATCGCTCAGCAGCAGCCCGTGGGCCTCGACCTGCGCACCATCATCTCGTCGCTGCGCATCTCCGCGTCGCTGGAGCGCATGGGCGACCTCGCCCAGCACATCGCCGAGGCCGCGCGCCGCGCGTTCCCCGAGTCCGCGGTGCACGCGGGGCAGGAGGAGATCGTCACCGGCATGGCCGAGGCAGCGAAGACCGCCGCCAACGAACTCGTCACTCTGCTGGAGAAGCGCGACCTCAACACTGCCGCCGGCATCGTCTCCGACGACGACGCGCTCGACGCGCTGCACTCGCAGGCGTACAAGACGCTGCTGTCGGACGGCTACGACGGCACCGTCCAGGAGACCCTCGACATCGCGCTACTGGCGCGCTTCTTCGAGCGCTTCGGCGACCACGCCGTCGCCGTCTCCCGCCAGATCGTCTACTTGGTCACGGGCGACCACTCGGGATCGCGCGCGGTGTTCTAAGCCACACTCACGCCAGCCCGGTCATCGGAAGGCCCCGGACCCACGCGGTCCGGGGCCTTCCGCGTTCCGCTGGCCCGCTACTGCGCGCTGCGAGGCGGCTGGTGCCATTCCGAGCGTGAAAACTCGCACCAGCCTCCTGCCAGGGAGGCGTCGGGACGCACACCCGGGGACACGGCAACGGGGCCCCACCCGAAGGTGGAGGCCCCGCCCGCGGCCACCAATGAGAGGGTGACCGACCTCTCGGCTGCCCGGATGACCCGGGCGAGCCTTACTTCTTGCCCTGGTTGGCGACCGCCTGGATCGCGGCAGCAGCGGCGTCCGCGTCGAGGTAGGTGCCGCCGGCCTTGACCGGCTTCAGGGTCTCCTCATCCAACTCGTAGACGAGCGGGATGCCCGTGGGAACGTTGACGCCCACGATGTCGTCGTCGGCGATGCCGTCGAGGTGCTTGATGATGGCGCGCAGCGAGTTGCCGTGCGCGGCCACGAGGACGGTCTTGCCGGCCTTCAGGTCGGGCACGATCTCACCCTCCCAGTAGGGAAGCGCGCGCTCGAGGACGTCCTTCAGGCACTCGGTCTGCGGGACCGGCTCGCCCGCGTAGCGGGGGTCGCCGTCCTGGCCGAACTTGTTGTCGGCCGAGATGACGGGCGGCGGCACGTCGTACGAGCGACGCCACGTCATGAACTGCTCCTCGCCGAACTGCTCGAGGGTCTCGGCCTTGTTCTTGCCCTGCAGGTCGCCGTAGTGACGCTCGTTGAGACGCCAGTCACGCTTCACGGGGATCCAGTGGCGGTCGGCCGAGTCGAGCGCGAGGTTCGCGGTCATGATCGCGCGGCGCAGCAGCGAGGTGTGCACCACGTCGGGAAGGAAGCCCTCGGCCTTGAGCAGCTCGCCGCCGCGCTTGGCCTCGCCCCAACCCTTCTCGTTGAGCTCGACGTCCACCCAGCCGGTGAACAGGTTCTTGGAGTTCCAGTCGCTCTCGCCGTGGCGGAGCAGGATCAGTGTGTACGTCATGGTTTCAGCGTAGCGCCGATGCGCCTGGCACGAGCCGGGACCGAGGGCTCAGGCGGGCAGGATCTCGTCGAGCAGCGCGCGCACCCTGGCGTCGATGTCGGCGACGATGTCATCGAGGCCCGCCGCGGACGCGAGAGCCGGATCACCGACCTTCCAATCCTCGTAGCGCTTGCCCGGGTACACGGGGCACACGTCTCCGCAGCCCATCGTGATGACGACGTCAGACGCCCGCACCGCATCGTCGGTCAACGGCTTGGGGAAGGCTGCCTCTCCCGCGCCCATCGCATCGAGGCGTGCCCGCACGGAGTCGTGGACGTCGGCTGCCGGCATCGAGCCGGCGGAGCGCACCACCACCGCATCGCCCGCGTACTGATGCACCAACGCGGCGGCGAGTTGCGAGCGCCCGGCGTTCTGCACGCACACGAACAGCACCTGTGGCGGGTGCGCGCCCGCGGGGGCATCGGCCTTGCGAAGGTCGGCCAGGCGCTGGTGTGCGAAACGGCGCGTGAGTGGCACGAGGTGCTGGCGGATGGTCGCGCGTCGAGCGAGGGAAGCGTAGGACTCCCGCACCACCCGTTCGACGGCCCGCTCCCCCAGGTCGGGGAACAATCCCGCGAGGCGTCCTGTCACTTCACCGAGCGCACGGTCGACGCTCTCGAGCTCGAGATCTGGCCTGGGCTCCTGCGGTGCGCTCGCCGGCACCACGGTCTCCAGCAGCGCGCGTACGGCCGGCACGAACGCGGGTGCGATGCGGTAATAGATCCACGTGCCGCGCCGCTCGGAGGTGACAAGCCCCACATCTCGCAGGGTCTTGAGGTGGTGAGAAACCGTGGGTCCGCTCACCTCTGCGAGTTCGGAGACGTCGCACACGCATGCCTCGCCGCCCGGAGCGGAGGCGATGAGGGCCAACATGCGCAGCCGCAGCGGATCCGCGACCGCCTTGAGGAGTACGGCGGCGCGCTGCGCGAGCGCGGGGTCGACGGTGTGTGCCTCGAGGGCAGTTCTCACACAACTGTCGTGCTCGGGGTGGGTGGCGGTGGCCATGACACACTCTCCTTATTTCGATCTATGTCTATTTAGACATAGATCGAAATAAGGCGCAAGGGCGGAGCGGCATTCTACGCCGGCATCACGAACGCGGGGCTCGGCAGCGGGGCCGATGCGAAGGGCAGCTCCTGCACCAGGCCCACCTCGGGCTCGGGCGCGAGGCCCAGGACATCGGCGAGCGCGTAGGTGCGCACCTCGTGCCCGCGCTCGCAGCCCACGTGGAGGCGGTCGCCGATGACGGCGAAGTGGCGCGGCCAGTGGCCGGCGTCGAAGGAGCCGCGGTAGCGCGCCTCGCCCTCGGGCGACAGGTCGTGGACCGCGATGACGTCGGCGCCGCGCACCCCGACCAGCAGCGCCTCGCCGCCGTCGTGCTCCACGTGCAGGATGCCGGACGAGTCGCGGGCCTCCGCCGAGCGGGCCTCCGCTGTCGTCGCGGGGATCTGCGCGATGAGGTCCGCCTCACCCGCCGCATGGTCCCACCGCAGCGTCAGCACCGACGTCGACAGTTCGCCGAGCACGTAGATGAGTTCGCCGCGCACCGCGAGGTGACGCGGCCCGGTGCCGGGGGGAAGCGTGGCGGCGATGCCCTCGTCGTCCAGCAGCCCGTCGGGCCGGATCGCGTAGCGGCGCAGCTCGTCGGTACCGAGGTCGCACACCAGCAGGTGGCGGCGGCCGGGCGCGTACGCCACGAAGTGGGCGTGCGAGGCATCCTGACGCGCCACGTTCGGGCCCGTGCCCGCATGCGCGAACGACTGTGCGGGGGCGTCGTCCTCGAAGAGCCCGTCCTCGCCCAGGCGGATGACCGCGAGCTCCGACGACACGTAGTGGGCGACGTACAGCGTGAGCGCTCCCCCGGCGAGCAGCGCGTGGCACGCCGATGCTCCACTCGTGGGAAGCGACGCGGCGATCACCGGGGCGTCCGGGTCGCTCACGTCGATCGCGTGGATGACCGAGGCATCGGCCTCCGAGACCGCATAGACGAGCGGCAGGCTGGGGTGCGCGACGAGCCACGAGGGCGCGTCCATCGCGAGGGCGAGCCTGGCGTCATCGGGGGTCTGGGTCCACAGCCCCTCGCCGGTACCGGTGGGGGTGCCGAGGCCGGCCTCGGGGTAGGTGCCCCACCACAGTCGTGCGGTCATCGAGTGCTCCGTTGATCAAGCACGCGGCCCCGCCCCGAAGACCGGGGCGGGGCCGAGTGAGGTGAATCTTTCAGTTGGCCGCGGCGTAGGCGTCGCGGATCTCGGTCGAGATGCGTCCGCGCTCCGAGATGTCGAAGCCGTTGTCCTTGGCCCAGGCGCGGATCTTCGCGGTGTCGCCGGCCTTGCGGGGAGAACCCGCACGGGCTGCGGTGCCGCGACGGGCCGACACCTTGCGAGCGACGGACGTCCACGGCTCGAATGCGGAACGCATTTCCTTGGCGTGATCGCCGGAAAGGTCGACCTCATAGGAAACGCCATCAAGCGAGAAGCTGACCGTCTCGCTGGCCTCGCCGCCGTCGATATCGTCGACGAGTACGACCTTGACCCTCTGTGCCATTCGCAATCCTTTTCTATGGAAGGTTTGCCAAGCGTCACATAACGGACATCCTCGCGTCAACTATTCCACGCAAGAAAAAGCGACATCAAATGAGGCTGGTCTTCGCCAATGGGGCCGTCGAGGGAAAATATCGCGATAAGCGCCGCGTATTCTCAGCGCTGGGAATCGACGGTCGGTGATGCGTCCCCAGCCGCCGCGGCATCGGCCGCATCCTCGCGAGCGAGCGCCTGACGCTCGTTGCGGTCCGCCCGCACCACGGCGCGCATGGCGAACCAAAACAGCAGCCCCACGCCGATCGACGGGATGATGCCGACCGCGACCGCCTGCCACGTGGACATGTCAGACACCCTCGGGCTTCACGAGCGGGAAGGTGATGGTCTCGCGGATGCCGAGGCCGGTGAGAGCCATCAGCAAGCGGTCGATGCCCATACCCATGCCGCCCGACGGCGGCATCGCGTACTCCATGGCCGTAAGGAAGTCCTCATCGAGGACCATCGCCTCGTCGTCGCCCTGCGCGGCCATGCGGGCCTGCTGCTCGAAGCGTTCGCGCTGGATGACGGGGTCAACGAGCTCCGAGTAGGCCGTGCCGAGCTCGAAGCCGCGCACGTACAGGTCCCACTTCTCGACGACGCCCGCGACCGAGCGGTGATCACGCGTGAGCGGGCTCGTCTCGACGGGGAAGTCGCGCACGAAGGTGGGGGCGTGGAGCTTGTCGCCCCAGTAGTGCTCCCACAGCTCCTCGACAAGCTTGCCGTGGTTGATGCGCTTGGGATCCACCGACACCTCGACGGCGTCGCACCACTTCTGGAGCTGCTCGACCGAGGTCTCCGGGGTGACCTCCTCGCCCAGCGCCTCGGACAGCGAGCCATACATGCTGAGCTCGGCCCAGTCGCCGCCCAGGTCGTACTCGGTGCCATCCGCGAGCGTGACGACGGTGCCGCCGAACACGTCATTCGCGGCGCCCTGAATGATGTCCTTCGTGAGCGTGGCCATGGTGTTGTAATCGCCGTAGGCCTCGTAAGCCTCGATCATCGCGAATTCCGGCGAGTGCGAGGAATCGGCACCCTCATTACGGAAGTTGCGGTTGATCTCGAAGACCTTTTCCACGCCTCCGACCACCGCACGCTTGAGGAACAGTTCCGGGGCGATACGCATGTAAAGGTCGATGTCATACGCATTCATGTGCGTAATGAAAGGACGCGCGGCGGCGCCGCCGGGCTGCGTCTGCAGCATCGGCGTCTCGATCTCGATGAATCCCCGCGAATGCAGGCTCTCGCGCAGCGACCGCATCACGCCCGCGCGGTGACGGACGGTGTCACGCGCGAGAGGGCGGGCGATGAGGTCCACGTAGCGCTGGCGCACACGGGACTCCTCGGACAGCTCCTTGTGCAGCACCGGCAGCGGGCGCAGCGCCTTCGCGGCGATGGCCCACTCGGACGCGAACACCGACACCTCGCCGCGGCGCGACTTGATGGCGCGGCCCTTGGCGAACAGGTGGTCGCCCAGGTCGACATCGGCCTTGAAGGCGGCAAGCGAGTCCTCGCCCACCTCGGCAAGGCTCAGCATGATCTGCAGGCGCTCGCCGGCGCCATCCTGGATGGAGGCGAAGCACAGCTTGCCCGTGTTGCGCACGAACACCACGCGGCCGGCGACGGCGACGACGTCCTCGGTCTCCTGGCCGTCCTCGAGGTCGGCATAGGTGGCCTTCACGTCGGCGATCTCGTGGGTGCGCCCCACGGACACCGGGTACGCCTGCCCGCCCTCGGCGATCAGGCGATCGCGCTTGGCGCGGCGAACCTTCATCTGCTCGGGGAGGTCGTCGGCAACGGGGGCGTCAGTCACGTCAGTCACGCCCTCTAGGTTACCGGCGCGCGAGTGGGACCCGCGTGCGCACTCCTCGCCCCTCACTTTGAACCGGAACGGGACCCGACACGCCGGGGTCGCCACCGCATCGGCCGACTGGACCCGGCGTGGCGCGGCGAAACTGGTTCAGATTGTCGGGAGGGAAGGCGAGGTGGGGGTGGGACGCGGGCCGATGCGGGGGCCCAGTCGGGCTCCGACCGGCTCAGTCGAGGTCGAGCGCCAGGTCGATGATGGGGCTCGAGTGCGTGAGCGCGCCCACCGACATGAAGTCCACGCCGGTCTCGCCCACCGCGCGGGCCGTCGCGAGAGTGAGCCCGCCGGTGGCCTCGAGGCGGATGGGGCCGGCCTCGTCCTCGAGCCCGCGGATGACCTCGACGAGCGCGCGCAGCGGCTCGACGGCGACGTTGTCGAGCATGAGGAACCTGGCGCCGGCGGCGATGGCCTCGCGCGCCTGGTCCTCGTTCTCGACCTCGACCTGGACGGGAACCTGCGGGAACCGGCGGCCGATGGCCTCGACGGCCGCCGTGATGGAGCCGGCCGCGACGATGTGGTTGTCCTTGACCATGGCACAGTCGAACAGGCCGAAGCGCTTGTTGATGCCGCCGCCCATGCGCACCGCGTACTTCTGCAGCTCGCGCAGGCCGGGGGTGGTCTTGCGGGTGTCGAGGACGCGCGCGCCGGTGCCGTCGAGCACATCGACCCACAGGCGGGTGTGCGTCGCGACGCCGGTGGCGCGCGACAGGAAGTTGAGGATGGTGCGCTCGGCGATGAGGACCGCGTGGCCGGGGCCCTCGATGGTCGCGACGGCAGTGCCGGCCGTGAGGTGGTCGCCGTCGGCGGCGTGAAGCTCGACGCTCGGGTGGGGAAGGCTGAGCCGCTCGGCGACCTGGATGAGGGTCTCCTTGATGACCGGAGCGCCCGCGAGGACGCCCTCGGTGCGCATGACGATGCGGCCCGAGACGCGGTCGGTCGCGGCGATGGTCGCCTGCGTGGTGACGTCGCGGCCCGGCTCGTCGCCCAGGTCCTCGTCGAGCGCCTGCGCCACGGCGCCTGCCAGCCAGGAGGCGCTCAGGGGACGCGTCTGGTCACGGTCCTCGGGGTGCACGATGCCGTCCATGTCTTCGCGATTCACGGCGACTAGCGTAGCCGCGGCCGGGCGCGCGGTGCGCCCCCGGAGGTCCTAGGTCACAGCGCGAGGGGCGCTCGCAGCACCTGCAGGTCACCGTCCGGGTCGAGGTGCGTGGCGAGGCGGACGCGCCAGCGGGCATCGTCCGACTCGGGGAAGTCGGTGCGCAGGTGGCCGCCGCGGGTCTCCTCGCGCGCGGCGGCGGCCGCTACGAGGGCCGATGCGCTGGCGAGCACGTTCGACGTCTCCCATTCGGCGATCTGGGGCTGGCCGGCCGGCACGCCGTCGTGGTGGAAGCGGCCGCGGATCGCGGCGAGCTTCTCCCCCGCCCGCGCCAGCCCGGCGCCGTCGCGCACGGGACCCGCGCCGCGGTGCGCGAGGGACTGAATCTGCGGCCGCATCGTGGCGGGTACCAGGGCCGACGGGCCCGGACGGTCCACGGGCTCACGCTGAGTGACCGTGCCATCGGCCACCGTCGAGGCGGCATCGGCGGCCGCCCTCGCGCCGAAGACGAGCCCCTCAAGCAGGCTGTTGGAGGCAAGGCGGTTGGCGCCGTGCACGCCGGTGCAGGCCGCCTCGCCGATCGCGTAGAGCCCCTGCTGGGTGGTGCGGCCGCGCAGGTCGGTGAGGATGCCGCCCGAGTGATAGTGCTGGGCTGGCGCCACCGGGATGAGGTCGTGGGCCATGTCGATGCCGCGCTCCGCGAGCCGCTCCCAGATGGTGGGGAAACGGTCCCTGAGGTAGCCCGAACCCAGGTGGCGGCAGTCGAGGAAGACGTTCTCGCTTCCCTCCTCCTCCATCATGGCGACGATCCCCTTGGAGACCACGTCGCGCGGGGCAAGCTCGGCCATCTCGTGGCGCGCGACCATGAAGCGCTCGCCGGCGCCGTTGAGCAAATAGGCGCCCTCGCCGCGCACAGCCTCGGAGATGAGGGGCTGCTGGCCGCGGGCGCCGGCGCCCTGCCACAGGACGGTGGGGTGGAACTGGACGAACTCGATGTCGGCGACAGCGGCGCCCGCGCGCAGGGCGCTGGCCAGGCCGTCTCCGGTGGAGCTTGCCGGGTTAGTCGAGGAGCGGAACACCTGGCCGATGCCGCCGGTCGCCATGATCACGGACTTCGCCAGGGCGGCGCCGACCCCGTCGCGCGAGCCCTCGCCGATGATGTGCAGCGTGACGCCGCACACCGGGCCCGGGCGGCCGTCGCCGTCGGGCGCGGCGGTGAGGAGGTCCACCACCATCGCGTGCTCGATGACCTCGATACCGGGGTCGTTGCGCACCGCCTCGAGCTGCGCGATGAGGGCGCGGGAGATCTCCGCACCCGTCGCGTCGCCGCCCGCGTGGGCGATCCTGTCGCGGTGGTGGCCGCCCTCGCGCGAGAGGGTGATGCCGCCGTCGGGGCCGGTGTCGAAGTGGGCGCCGCGGGCCACGAGGTCGCGCACGCGGTCCGGACCCTCGGTGACGAGGGTGCGCACCGCATCGGGCGAACACAGGCCGGCGCCGGCGACGAGGGTGTCCTCGAGGTGCTCGTCGGGGGTGTCCTCCGGGTCGAGCGCCGCGGCGATGCCGCCCTGCGCCCACACCGTCGAGCCCGAGCTCAGCACGCCCTTGGTGACCACCAGGACGCGGTCCACTTTGGTGCGCAACTCGAGGGCGGCGGTGAGGCCGGCGATGCCCGAGCCCACCACGATCACGTCCGCGGTGATGGTCCAACCCGGCGCGGGCGCGGCGAGGTGACGCACAAAGGAGGTCATGGCCCCAACCTAGCGGCGCGCTCCCCCACCGTTTGAACCGCTGCGGGAGCCGACACGCCGAGCCAGCCCGCGCATCGGCCGTCCGCAGCGGCGTGTCGCGGCGCGGACTGGTTCACAGTGAGGACGGTCAGTGCTTGAAGGCGCCCCAGCCCTCTTCGCGGAAACCGTGGATCGGCACGCCCGAGCGCTCGAGTCCCGAGCCTTCGGGCACCGTGCCGGGGTCGTCGCACTCGGACACGATGCGGTTGTCGCCGTCCACGAACACCACGTGGGGCTCGAACGTGCGCGCCTCCGCGTCGGACAGCATCCCGTACGCGATGACGATGATGAGGTCGCCCGGGTTGACCAGGTGCGCGGCGGCGCCGTTGATGCAGATCTCGCCGCCGTCGGCCTCGCCGGGGATCGCGTAGGTGGTGAGGCGGGCGCCGTTGGTGACGTCGACGACGTCGACCTGCTGGCCGGGCAGGAGGTCGGCATGCTCCATCAGGGTGGCGTCGATGGTGATCGAGCCCACGTAGTGCAGGTCAGCCTGGGTCACGGTGGCCCGGTGGATCTTCGAGATCATCATGGGGCGCTGCAGCGAGGTCATCGCCAGTCTCCTTCCGCGCTCGGGGAGCCGATGCGCGTGGTCACGTTGTCGATGAGGCGGGTGGCGCCGACGCGGGCGGCGACGGCGATCACGACCTCTCCACGGTAGTCGCCCTCGAGCTCGCTCGCGTCCGCCGGGTTCAGCGCCGCGAAGTAGTCGAGGCCGATGCCGTCGTCGCCATCGAGGATGGCTCGCCCGGCCGCGATGACGGCGGGCAGGGGCTGGCCGGCTTCGGCGGCGTCGCGAGCAGCGAACAGGGCGCGGCTGAGGCCGAGCGAGGTGTGCCGCTCCTCGGGGCTGAGAAAGACGTTACGGCTCGAGCGCGCGAGGCCGTCGTCGTCGCGGACGGTCGCCGCGGTCGCGATCTCCACAGGGAAGTTCAGGTCGCGTACCAGGGCGTTCACGGCGATGACCTGCTGGGCGTCCTTGGCGCCGAACACCGCGACGTCGGGCGCGGTCAGGTGCAGCAGCTTGGCCACGACGGTCACGACACCGTCGAAGTGACCAGGGCGCGCGGCACCCTCGAGCACCCGGCCGATGACGCCGGCGCTCACCGTCGCTGTCGGCTCCCCCGCGGGGTACATCTCTGCCTCGCTGGGCGCGAAGACGGCGTCGACGCCGAACGGCTCCAGCAGGGCGAGGTCGGCCTCGAGCGTGCGGGGGTAGCGGTCGTAGTCGGCCTGCTCGTCGAACTGCAGGGGGTTGACGAAGATGGTGACGACCACCTGGTCGCCCAGCTCGCGAGCGCGGCGAATCAGCGACAGGTGGCCCTCGTGGAGCGCGCCCATCGTCATCACCACCGCGCGGCGCCGGCCGCGCGGGAGGGCGGCCAGCTCGGCCGCGGTCCTGGTCAGGATCATGCGTCCATTGTCCCGCGCCCGCCGGGCGTATCCCGACGCCCCTCAAGGGGGTCAGTGCCGGGATCGGGGCTGATTCCGGCACGAGCCTCCTTCCAGCGCGGGGAAGGAGGCCCTAGCGCCCGTCCTCGTCGGCGCCGAGCGCGGCGATGATGTCGGCGTACTGCGCGGGGCCGATGCGCCCGCCGGAGAGCGCGAGGTCGGCCGTCGCCCTGGCCATGGCCCGGTAGGAAAAGAGCGCCTCGTCCTGACCGCGCAGCGCGCCCACGTGGGCGGCTACGGTGCCGGCGTCGCCGCGCACCACGGGGCCGGTCAGCGTGGTGACGGCCCCGGGGGCGTCCCCGAGCGCGCCGTCCACCGACGCGTGCACCAGCGGTCCCAGCACGCGTCCCGGCTCCTCGACGCCGACACGAGCGAGGATGCCGCCTGCCTGGCTCACGGCCGTCACCACGTGATTCGCCCCGTGGACGAGCGCCGCGTGATACGCGGGACGGTCGCGGTCGTCGAGCACGAATGGCTCTCCGCCCATCTCGACCGCGAGCGCCTGGGCGATCGGCAGCAGCGGGGCGGGCCCGGACACCGCGAAGGCCGCGCCGGTCATCCTGGTGAGGTCGAGCGAGGTGCCCGTGAACGTCATGGCCGGGTGGATGGCGAGGGCCATGGCGCCGGCGCCCTGGGCGTCCGCGAGCGCCTCCGTGCCGAGCCGGCCGGACGTGTGCACCACCATCTGTCCGCCGCGCCACGCGCCGAGGGAGGCAAGTCCCGCACACACGGCCGCGATCGAGTCGTCCGGCACGGTGAGCAGCACCAGATCTGCGGTGCGCACGACGGCCTCGGGATCCATCACGGGGACGCCGGGAAGCAGCGCGTCGATGCGCGCGAGAGACTCCTCGGACACCCCCGACGCGGCGACCACGTCATGCTCAGCGCGCCGCAGCGCAGCGCCGAGCACCGCCCCCACGCGCCCCGCTCCCACGATGCCGACGCTGAGGCGGCCGGGTTTGGTCACTGCTCCTCCTTCACGCCCACGGCGGTCATCCACTGCTCGGGCGTCTGGCGCCGGCGTCCCTCCGCGGCGCGGACGGCCTGCGCCTCCATGAGCGCAACGGCGTCGGCTAGGTCGAGGTGCTGCGCCACGGGCCGCACCGGCCCGTTGGTCGAGTGCACCGTGAAGGTCGCGACGCCGCGCGCCTTCTGCAGCGGCCCCTGCTCGAGTCCGAGTGACTGGGTGCGCTCGTGGGGCACCACGAAAACGTCGCGCACCAGCCAGCCGCGCCGGATCAGCAGTGCGCGGTCGGTGGCGCGCACGCCGCGGTGGCGCCACTGCAGGGGGTCGAACAGGCGGGCGCGCGTGGTCGCGGCGGTGAAGCCACCCTCGGCACCAGTGCCGGACAGCGCGAGCGAGACGGTGCCGGCGGGGTCGGGGTCGCCAAGGTCGGGAAGCACCAGCCACAGCGCGGTGAGCGCCTCCTGGCGCGTGCCGACGGGCAGCAGCGTCGAGACCGCCTCCTGATCGTCCTGGTATCCGGCCACGTTGATGGTGACGCGCCACCAGTCCTTGCGTCGCCACAGCAGCGACTGCTGCAGCTGGACGGCCTGCACGCGGCCGGGCGGGACGGTCTGGCGGCGGGTCTCGAGCAGGCCATGGCGCAGGCGAATCCCATCCTCCGAAATCGCCGCGCGGAAGCCGTAGCCGGTGGTCAGGCGCGACCAGAAGTAGCCCAGCAGGCCGAACACCACCGGCACTACCGTGAACAGCGACGCGCCAGCGGCGGCCACCACCTGGTTGATGTCGACGGGGAAGATCCACACCGCCACGCCGATCCACACCGGCAGCGAGCAGATCCACAGGAACGGCCACGACAGCACGATCGACAGCAGCAGGCGGCCCAGCTCGAGCGCGAACACCTCGCGCTCGGGAGCCGCGGCGGTCTCCGCGACGCCGCGCGGCATCCCCCGGGTGAGGTCCCGCAGGGAGGCGGCCGATGCATAGGCGGCCTGGTCTCCCGGCTCGCCCGGCGAGGTGTCGCCGAGGGTGGCCGAGCCGTCACCGGGGATGGCTGAGCCGTCACCCGGGGTGACGGCGGCATCGGCCCCCGCGACGGCATCGGCCGTGAGGACGGCGTCCACGGTGGCCTCGCGGCCCTCGGCCTTGGCGCGCTTGACGCCGGCCGCGAGCGCGAGGAGCTCGTTGCGCATGGCCTCGGCGTCGCCCAGGCGCAGGTACTCCAGGGCAATGCCGGAGTTCTCGCCGCCGGCGACCTCGATCTTGAGGGACGCGAAACCGAAGATCCTTGCCAGCAGCGGCTGCACCACGTCGATCGCCTGGATGCGGTCAAGGCGGGCCTGCTTGTGCTGCTTGAACAGGATGCCCTTGCGGTGCTCGACGGCGACATCGGACAGCCGATACTCGCTCACGCGCCACTGCAGGTAGCCGAAACCCATGGCGAGGCCGACGAGGATGACCGCGCCCACCACGACCCACAGGACCGAGTGCCACAGCCAGTGCGCGGCCTCTTGGATGCCGGGGTCGGGGCCGGTCCACGAGGGCGCGTAGTTGTACAGCGCGATGGACGCGACCACGCCGAAGACGGCCCAGCCGCCGATGAGCGGCGAGACCGGATGCAGGCGCGTCCACTCGCGCGGGGCGCGATAGACGGGCGCGGGCCCTGGCGTGGGCGAGTCCATCACAGGCCCGCCAGCTGGGCCTCGCCGCGGCTCGAGAGGCGGTCGCGCAGGCGTGCCGCCTCGGCCTCGGGCACGCCGCTGATGGAGGCGTCGGTGCCGGGAGAGGCGGTGTGCAGTTGCACCTTGGCGATGCCGAACGCGCGGTTGAGCGGCCCCGCCTCCACCTCGACGTACTGCATGCGGCCGTAGGGCACCACGGTGACGGAGCGCCACAGGCGGCCGCGCTTGACGATGAGGTCCTCGTCGCGCTCGATCCAGGCATGCGCGGTGACCTGGCGGTAGATGATCCACGACACCCACGCGCCGATGAGCACCAGCGCAGCCGCGCCCGTGAACACCCACGGGCTGGTGAGGACGCCGAGCACCACGAGCCCGATAAGGGGCAGTGCGAGCGTGAGCCACCACGTGATGAGCCGCGCGGGGATCAGCTTGGTGGAGACGTAGGTCCAGTCGGCGCCGTCGGGGTCGTACCAGGTCATGGCGTCCAGTGTGCCAGGCGGGGGCGCGCGGTGACGCAGTCACGAAATTAACGTCCGCGACAACAAGCGGACACGCGGCGGTATTCGTCGACTGCGAGCATCGTCCCTGTTCAGACGCCGACTATAGGCCGATAGAGAGGGGGGCTCGCCGTGACAGCACCACCCGAGCAGATCGCCCCAGACCCACCGCGCACGTCCCGCGGCCCACGCCTGGCGGTCCCGCGCCGCCTGGTCCGCCCGCTCGCCGCGCTGGCAGTGCCGGCGCTCGCCGCGGGCGCCGCCCTCGTCATCGGCGCGGTGATGCTCATCGCGCTGGGGGCCAACCCCGTCGAGGGCTACGCCTCTCTCTTCACGGGGGCGTTCGGCTCGGTCGACGCGCTGGCGGACACCGCCATCAAGTCGATGCCCATCCTGCTGGTCGCGGTCGGCATCACCATCGCCTTCCGCGCCGGGGTCATCAACATCGGCGGCGAGGGGCAGATCATCGTCGGCGCCCTCACCGCGACCTGCGTCGCGCTGTGGATGCCCGGCCTGCCCTCACTCCTGCTGGTGCCGCTGGTCATCCTGGCCGGCGCGGTGGGCGGAGGCATCTGGGGAGCGATCCCCGGAGCCCTCAAGGCGTACTACAACGTCTCCGAGATCCTCTCGACGATCATGCTTAATATCGTCGCCGCCCAGCTGCTGAGCTTCCTGCTGCAGGATCTGCTGATGGAGGAGGGCGACAGCCACATCCAGCAGACCGCGCGCCTGTCAGAGAACGCCGATCTGCCGATGCTCCCCGGCGACACCCGCCTGCACCTGGGCGTCGTGATCGCGATCGTCGTCGCGGTGCTGGGCTACCTGCTGCTGTTCCGCAGCACGCTCGGCGTGAGGCTGCGCGCCGTGGGCCACAACCCCGATGCGTCCCGCTACGCGGGGATGCCGGTCGCCAGGTCCATCGTGCAGGCCATGGCCTTCTCCGGGGCCTGCGCCGGCGTGGCCGGGGCACTGCTGGTGTTCGGCAGCCAGTCGCATCGGCTCATCGGCGAGGGAGGCGCTGCCGCCTTCACGCAGAGCGCGGGCTTCAACGGGATCGTGGCAGCGCTGTTCGGCGGCCTTCACCCGCTGTTCTCGATCCTGTCCTCGTTCCTCTTTGGCGGCATGCTCACCGGCGGCATCGAGATGCAGCGGGACATGCAGGTGCCCTCGGCGCTCATCATCGCGCTCAACGGCATCATCGTCATCTTCGTCGTCGCGAGCCTCAAGCTGCGCACCCGGGTCGAGGCCTGGGCCGACCGCATGACCGAGGAGCGCTGATGGACGACCTCTTCTCCACCTCGATCATCGTCGCGACGCTCGCGGCAGGCATCCGTTTCGCGGCGCCGTTCCTGCTCGCGGCGCTCGGCGAGACGCTCGGTCAGCGCAGCGGCGTGCTGAACCTCGGCGTCGAGGGCGTCATGCTCATCGGCGCCTTCACCGCCTACTACGCGACGCTGCAGACCGGGCAGATCGGGACAGGCATCGCCGCCGCGCTGGCGGCCGGGCTGGTCATGGGCGGCTTGTACGCGTTCATCACCCTGGTGATGCAGGCCGAGCAGGGCATCTCCGGCATCGGCATCTACCTGTTCGGGCTGGGCTTCACGGACCTGCTGTTCCAGAAGCTGGTGGGCACCCCGCTGCCCATCCAGGGGCTGCCGTCCGCACCCATCCCGTTCCTCAGCGACATCCCCATCCTCGGCGAGGTGTTCTTCAACCACACCGTGCTGGTCTACGTGGCCTTCCTGCTGGTGCCGGTGGTGTGGTTCGTCATCAACAAGACCACCTTCGGCCTCAACATCCGCGCCGTGGGCGAGACCCCCGAGGCCGCCGACACGCTCGGCATCAGCGTCAACCGCACCCGCCTCGTCACCATCCTCATCTCGAACGCGCTCGCCGCCCTCGCCGGCGCCGCGATCGCCCTCGAGGCCGGCATCTTCCAGCAGAACATCACCGCGGGCCAGGGCTTCATCGCCGTCGCCCTCGTCTACTTCGGGGCCTGGAAGGCCGTGGGCGTCATGAGCGGGGCGCTGCTGTTCGGCGTCGTGTCCGCCGTGGTGCTGCAGCTGAAGACGGTCGGCATCGTCACCGGCGCCGCCTCGAGCCTGCTGGCCATGGCGCCGGCACTGCTCACCATCGTGGTCCTCGTCACCGTCAGCCGGCGGGCACGGGCACCCTCCGCACTGTCCCAGCCGTTCAGCCGCGCCGCCTAAGGCGGCCGGCGCACGCGGCCCAGCCAGGCGGCCGATGCCGGGGCCGGGCGGGCTACGGAGCCCCACCACCGCATCGGCCGCACCAGATGTTCCACCAGGTTCACCACCACAGAGGGAGACACACATGAAGCACATCTATCGCCTCGCGGCGCTCACCACGGCGGTCGCGCTGGGCGCCACCGCGTGCAGCTCCGGCTCGGACGACGAGGAGACGCCAGAGGCCTCGTCCTCGGCGGCAGCCGTCGGCGCCGACGCAGAGCCCCTCAAGGTCGCTGTCGTGGCCCCGTCGGCCTCGAACGACCTCGCCTTCACCCAGTCGATGATCGACTCGCTGAACGCCATCGGCGAGGAGCGCGAGCTCGACGTCGACGTCACGGACGGGGTGTTCGTGGTCGAGGACGCGGCCGCCGCGATCCGCGGCTACGCCGAGGACGGCTACGACCTGGTGCTCGCTCACGGCTCGCAGTACGGCTCCTCGGTGCAGGAGATCGCGGCCGAGTTCCCCGACGTCGCCTTCGCGTGGGGCACGGCGGCGGACACCTTCGACCTCCCCAACGTGTCGTCGTACACGGTGCGCTCCGACGAGGGCGGCTACGCGTTCGGCGTGATGGCCGCGGCGCTGTCGGAGTCCGGCACGCTCGGCGTCATCGGCCCCGTCGAGGTGGGCGACGCCAAACTGTACGTCGACGGCTTCGTGGCCGGGGCATCGGCCCAGGACCCGTCCATCGCGACCAACGTGACCTACACGGACTCGTTCTCCGACGTGAAGCTGGCGGGCGAGGCGGCCACCGCGCACCTCAGCAACGGCGCGGACGTCCTCACGGGTTCCGCGCAGATGGTCGTGGGCGCCACCGGCGTCGCCGTCGAGGCGGGAGTGCCGTGGTTCGGCACCCAGTCCGACCAGACCTCGCTGGGCCCGGACATCGTGGTCGCGTCGCAGGTCTACGACTGGACCCCGTTCCTCGGCGAGCTGTTCGACTCGATCGAGGGCGGCGACCTTGGCGGCGAGGTCTACACCGCGACGCTCGAGAACGGCGGCCTGTCCATCGCCTACAACGACGGCTTCGACCTCCCCGCGGACGTCAAGGAGCTGGGCGACACGGCGATCGCCGGCCTCACCGACGGCTCCGTGACTACGGGCATCGAGTAAGCCGATGAGCACGACGGAGCCCGCGCGGACCCCAGGTGCCGTGCCCCTGCTCGAGCTGCGGGGAGTGACCAAGCGCTTCCCCGGCGTGGTGGCGAACGACGGGATCGACCTCAAGGTCATGCCCGGCCAGATCGTCACCCTGCTCGGCGAGAACGGGGCAGGCAAGTCCACGCTCATGAAGATCGTGTACGGGCTGTACCGGCCCGACGCGGGCTCCGTCCTGCTCGACGGCTACGACGCCGGGATCGCCTCGCCCAGCGACGCGATCGCCAAGGGCATCGGCATGATCCACCAGCACTTCATGCTGGTACCCACCCTGACCGTGGCCGAGAACGTGGCGCTCGGCATGGGCGGCAGGCGCGGCCTCGCCGACATGCGGCCCGTGCGGCGCCGGCTTGCCGAGGTCTCCGAGCGCTACGGCCTGTCCGTGGACCCCGACGCCCTGGTGTGGCAACTGTCCGTGGGCGAGCGCCAGCGCGCGGAGATCCTCAAGGCGCTGTATCGCGACGCGCGCCTGCTAGTGCTCGACGAGCCCACCGCTGTCCTCACGCCGCCCGAGGTAGACGACCTGTTCGTCACCCTGCGCCAGATGCGGGCCGATGGCGTGGGAATGATCTTCATCTCGCACAAGCTTGGAGAGGTGCTGGAGATCTCCGACGAGATCACCGTGCTGCGCGACGGCCGGGTGTCAGGGCACACGCGCCCCTCGGAGACCAGCCGCGAGGCGCTCGCCGAGATGATGGTGGGGCGGCCCGTGTCGCTCACGCGAGAGATTCCCGAGGTGTCGCCGGGCTCGCCTGTACTGACCGTCGAGGGGCTCACCGTGCCCGGCGACCGCGGCACCGTCGCCGTCGACGACCTGTCGCTGACCGTGCGGGCCGGGGAGATTGTGGGCATCGCCGGCGTCTCCGGCAACGGGCAGCGGGAGCTGGCCGATGCGGTGTTTGGGCTGCGGGGCGCGACCTCTGGCGCGGTTGTTGTCGACGGGCGGCCCCTGCTGGGGCTCGGGCCGCGCCAGGTGCGCGACCACGGGGTCGCGTATATCCCCGAAGAGCGCATGAAGGACGGCGCGATCGGCGAGTTCACCGTCGCCGAAAACCTCATGCTGGTGGACCACGCGCGGCCGCCGTTCTCGCGGCGCGGCTTCCTGGACTTTGGGGCGATCGACGCTCACTCGCGCGAGCTGGTCGCGTCCTACCGGGTGAAGACGCCCGGGATCCACACCGAGACCCGGCACCTGTCCGGCGGCAACATCCAGAAGGTGGTCATCGCGCGCGAATTCAGCGCCGATGCCGAGGTGCTGCTCGTCGCGCAGCCCACCCGCGGCGTGGACATCGGCGCGGCCGAGTACATCCACGCGCGGCTGCTGGAGCAGCGCAGCGCGGGTGCCGCGATCCTGCTGATCTCCGAGGACCTCGACGAGGTGATGGCGCTGTCCGACCGCATCGTCGTGGTGCTCGAGGGGCGCGTCATGGGCGAGGTGGCCCGCGGCGAGGCGACCGCCCAGGAGATCGGGCTGATGATGGCGGGCGAGACGCGCGACGCCGCGTGAGGGTGTGGGGCACCCCTCCGACACTTTGAACCGGTTCGCGGCCCGACACGCCGGTGCGGAGGGCCGATGCAGTGGCTGGCACGGCGTGTCGGCCCGCCTACTGGTTCAAAGTGAGGGTGGCGGAGGGGGCGGAGGGGGCGGAGGCACTGGAGCCCGGCGCTACGCCGGGGAGGCCTCGCCGCGGTCGTCGTCCTCGTCGGAGTGCTTGCACCAGTGCTCCGAGACCAGCCCGGCGATGACCAACAGCAGCGCGGCGCCCGCGGCGATCAGTGCGGAGATGATGACCTCGCGGCGCGGGCCGTGCGACCAGTCGTCGAGCAGCCCCAGCGCGTAGCCGCCATAGGCGCCGGTCAGCACCGCTCCCGCGTACGAGCAGGCCTGCGCGAACACCACGGTGCGTGCGGCGCGCAGGGCGGACAGGTCCGGCTTCTTGCCCGCGAGGAAGCGCCGCACCTGCCACCCGAACCACAACGCGCACACGGCGGCGATGAGGCTGAAGGCGACGGCGGTCCACGGCACGTGCGGCGGCGTGGTGCCCGAGCCCTCGAGCGACGCCGACACGAGCCACGCGAGCACCAGCGCGACGAGCCCCACCAGGGTGAGGCGCTGCCAGTTCAGTGGCGACACGGCGCCCCTTACGGAGTGGTGGGGACGGCCGATGCCCCGGCGGGCTGAGCCCAGCCGTCGCCCACGCGCGTGGCGGCGTCGAAGCCGGCCTGGCGGACAAGGTCGGCCACCGCGCCGTGCGGCTCGAGACGAGCGGACGGCTCGAGCGCGGCCCAGGGCTCAAGCACGAAGCGACGCAGGTGCGCGCGCGGGTGCGGAAGGACAAGGTCCTCCGTCTCGCCCGTCACACCGTCGTACTGGATGAGGTCGAGGTCGAGAGTGCGGGCGGCGTTCGGCACCGAGCGCTCGCGCCCGTGGGCCAGCTCGACGCCCATGAGCGCTCCCAGCAGCTCGCGCGGGGACAGCGCGGTCTCGAGGCGGGCGACGCCGTTGAGGTAGTCGGGCTGCGCGAGCCCACCCTCGGGCACCGAGCGCACCAGCGGCGATACGGCGACCACGCGGACGCCGGGGATGCGGTGAAGGTCGTTCAGCGCGGCCTGGAAGGTCTGCTCGACCTCACCCAGGTTGCCGCCGAGCGCCACCACGGCGCCGCGGGGCTGGCCCGGCCGCTCGTCCATGCCGTCGTTCACGGGACCGGCACCGGGGTCGAGCGGGTCGTCCGACTCCCCCGCCGACGAGCCGATGCGCTTGTCCGCCCACAACGACCCCTCGCGCTGGTCGCGGCGGATGGTGACGGTGACGTCCTTGAACTCCACATGCAGCGGGGCCTGGGGCTTGTGCACGGTGACGTCGACACACTCGACGTTCTCGAGCGACAGCACCACGCGCGCGATGCGCTCGGCCACCGCCTCGATGAGATTGATCGGCTCGCCACCCAGGACGTCCGCCACAGCATCGGCCACCGCCGAGTAGTTGACCGAGCGCGTGAGGTCGTCGTTCGCGCCGGCGGTGCGCGTGTTGACGTGCACCACCACGTCGGCGAAGAAGAGCTGCCCGGTCTCCCGTTCTGCCTGGTACAGGCCGTGGAATCCCTCGAGGCGAATCCCCTCGACGCAGATCTGGTCCAGCTCGATGCCGTCCTTGACGTACGGGCGCATGTGCACAGTCATGTCCTCACTCTTGCGTGTGATCGGCGTTCTGCCAAGCGGACACCACGGCGATGGCGTCGCGCGCGGCCCCGGCATCGTGCACCCTGACCGCCCACGCGCCGCGTTCCGCGGCGAGCGTGGTGACGGCAGTGGTCGCGTGGTCCCTGGAGGCGGCCGATGCGTCACGCCCCTCCCGCTCGATGGCGGCACCAAGGAAGCGTTTGCGGCTCGCACCGATGAGGACGCGCGCGTCGCCAGCCCAGCCGGGAATGTCCGCCAGCAGCGGCCAGTTGGAGGGCCCCACCTTGGAGAAGCCGAGGCCGGGATCGAGGATGATCCGCGCCGGGTCGACGCCCGCGGCGGCGAGAGCGTCGACGCGCGCGGCGAGCTCGTCGCGCACCTCGGCGACCACGTCGTCGTAGCGGTCGAGGCCATCCATCTGGGTCGAGTGGGCGCGCCAGTGCATGGCGACGTAGTCGCAGCCGGCGTCGGCCACCACCGCCACCATGGCGGGGTCGGCGAGGCCGCCGGAGACGTCGTTGATGAGGGTGGCGCCGGCCTCGAGCGAGGCGGCGGCCGTCGCGGCGCGCATGGTGTCGACCGAGACCGCGATGCCGCGCTCGGTCAGCGCCCGCACCACGGGCACCACGCGGGCGATCTCCTCGTCGGGCTCCACGCGCTGGGCGCCCGGCCGCGTCGACTCGCCGCCCACGTCCACCAGGTCCGCCCCCTGTTCGGCGAGGCGAATGCCCTGGGCGATGGCGGCATCGGCCGTGTCCCAGCGCCCCCCGTCGCTGAAGCTGTCAGGGGTGACGTTGAGGATCCCCATGACGAGGGTCATGGGATTACCTCCCGAGGATGAGGCTCATCGCCTCCGCGCGCGTGGCGCCGTCGCGCATGATGCCGCGGACCGCCGACGTGACGGTGCGGGAGCCGGGCTTGCGGATGCCGCGCATCGACATGCACAGGTGCTCCGCCTCGACCACCACAATGACGCCACGGGCACCCAGGTGCTTGACCAGGGCATCGGCCACCTGAGTGGTGAGGCGCTCCTGGACCTGCGGGCGGCGCGCGTACATCTCCACCAAGCGAGCCAACTTACTCAGTCCGGTGATGCGGCCGTCCTCACCCGGGATGTACGCCACGTGGGCGACCCCGTGGAAGGGCACCAGGTGGTGCTCGCACATCGAGTACAGCTCGATGTCCTTGACGAGGATCATCTCCTCGTGGCCCAGCTCGAAGACGGTGCTGAGGATCTCGCCCGCGTCGTGGTTCAGGCCGGCGAAGAACTCCTCGTAGGCGCGCGCGACGCGGCCGGGGGTGTCCTTGAGCCCGTCGCGCTCCGGGTCCTCGCCGATCGCGAGCAGCAGCTCACGGACGGCGGCCTCCGCGCGCGCGTGATCCACCGTCATGCCTGGTCAGTGCCGGGGGTGCCGTCGGTACGTGGCTCGGCGGCGGCATCGGCCGTGCTGTCAGTGACGTCGACCGGCTCCTCGCCGACGGTGTCCTTGGGCTCCTCGAGCGGGGGCGCGGGGGCCGTGACCGGCTTCTTGCGCGGGGCCGTCTTGGGGGCCCACTCGCCGCTCACCCAGTGCTTGCGCTTGGCGACCTTCTTGACGTCGGCGAACAGCGCGGCGAGCTCGGTCTCGTTGAGGGTCTCCTTCTCCAGGAGCTCCTCGGCGAGGCGGTCGAGGATGGCGCGGTTGTTCTGCAGCGCCTTCGTGGCCTCGGCCATCGCGTTGTCCATGAGCGTGCGGACCTCGCGGTCCACGATCGCGGCGTTGGACTCGGAGTAGTCGCGGCCGTGGCCCATGTCGCGGCCCATGAAGACCTCGCCGGAGCTGCCGGCCAGGCGCACCGAACCGATGTCCGTGGACATGCCGTACTCGGTCACCATCTGACGGGCGGTGTCGGTCGCCTGGCTGATGTCGTTGGACGCGCCGGTCGACGGGTCGCCGAATACGAGCTCCTCCGCCACGCGGCCACCCATCGCGTACGCGAGGTTGTCGAGCAGCTGGTTGCGCGTCTTCGAGTAGCGGTCCTCCTGCGGCATGACCATCGTGTAGCCCAGCGCCCGGCCTCGCGGAAGGATCGTGACCTTCGTGACGGGGTCGGTGTGGTTCATCGCGGCCGCCACGAGAGCGTGACCGCCCTCGTGGTACGCGGTCACCGTCTTGTCGTGGTCGTTCATCACGCGGGTGCGCTTCTGCGGGCCGGCGATGACGCGGTCGATAGCCTCGTCGAGCTCCTCGGGGCCGATCAGCTGGCCGTCCTTGCGGGCCGTCAGCAGGGCTGCCTCGTTGAGGACGTTTGCGAGGTCGGCGCCGGTGAAGCCGGGGGTGCGACGGGCGATGGCCTCGAGGTCGACCTCGGGCGCCATCGGCTTGCCCTTCGAGTGCACCTCGAGGACCTTGAGGCGGCCCTTCAGGTCGGGCCCGTCGACGCCCACCTGGCGGTCGAAGCGGCCCGGGCGCAGCAGCGCGGGGTCGAGGATGTCGGGGCGGTTGGTCGCCGCGATGATGATGACGTTGGTGGTGGCGTCGAAGCCGTCCATCTCGACAAGCATCTGGTTGAGGGTCTGCTCGCGCTCGTCGTGACCGCCGCCCATGCCGGCGCCGCGGTGGCGACCGACGGCATCGATCTCGTCGACGAAGATGATCGCCGGGGCGTTCTTCTTGGCCTGCTCGAAGAGGTCGCGGACGCGGCTCGCGCCGACACCGACGAACATCTCGACGAAGTCGGAGCCGGAGATGTGGAAGAACGGCACGCCAGCCTCGCCGGCGACGGCGCGCGCGAGGAGGGTCTTACCGGTGCCGGGAGGGCCGTACAGCAGCACGCCCTTGGGGATCTTGGCACCCACTGCCTGGAACTTGGCGGGGCTTTCCAGGAACTCCTGGATCTCGCGCAGCTCGTCGACTGCCTCGTCCACGCCAGCCACGTCGTCGAACTTCACCGTGGGGGTGTCGGGCGTGACCATGGACGCCTTCGACTTGCCGAACTGCATGAGACGGCCGCCCCCGCCGCCCTGCATGCTCGACATGAGGAACCAGAACAGGCCCACCAGCAGCAGGATCGGGAGGAACGTGAAGAGGATGGAGGTCCAGATCGACGTCTGGGGGACCTCGGAGTCGTAGCCACCGGCGGGGTCGGCGTCGGTGATCGCGTCGACCACCTGCTCGCCCTGCGGCGCAACATAGAAAAACTCGACGCGGTCCTGGTAATCAGCCCACTCCTCGGGGGCATCGTCCGGGAGCTTGTCCGCGAAGTCCTCGATCAGCACCAGCTCGACGCGCTGGTCGCCGTCGACCATCTTCGCCTGGTCCACCAGGTCCGCATTCAGCAGCGCGAGGCCCTGCGAGGTGTCGATCTGCTGGACGCGCGGCGAGAAGAGGCCAGACACGAGCCAGCCCAGCACGACGGCCAGGATGATCAGCGGGATGATGCGGCGAAGACTGAGGGCATTCTTCATGGTGGTACGAGACTACGCGAGTGCGTGGGGTGCCTGTGAAGGGTTTCGCTGAGGGCTTTGCACGGGCTTTCCCCACCCGGCGTGTACCGCTCAACACACACCTGGGGCTGGTGGGACGGGAGCGGCGCGAGTGTGGGCGCATCGGCCCCACGCGCACCATGCGCACCAGCCGTGTGTTGAGCGGTACAGACGGCCGATGCGCGACTCGCCTGCGCTGTTGGGCTTCAGCGGCCGCGGATGGCGGTGAGCGCGGCTTTGACGTCTGCGACGAGCCGCTCGGGGTGGTGGACGGCATCGGCGTAGGTGAACCTGATCACGTTGCGGCCCGCCGCGACGATGGCTCTGTCGCGTGCGCGGTCCTCGGCGAACTGGCGCTCGTCGGAGTGATAGGTCTTGCCGTCAATCTCGACGTACAGCAATCCCTCCACCAGGAAGTCCGCCCGCCGGCGCTGGCCGAGCGGCGCCTGCGACTCGACCGTCAGCCCCGCCGCGCGCATGGCCACACGTGCGCAGGTCTCGGGCACTGAGCCGGCGGCGTCATCGGCCATGTGCTCGAGCCAGCGACGCGTGACGAGGTCCGTCATCGTGAAGCCCGCGATGTGATCCTTGGTCAGGATGCCTCGTGACAGCGCGTGGTCGAGCGTGACCAGCTGCGCGAGTGGCGTGACGCACCTGCTCATCACGTCGATCGCTCGCGCTGCGGTGACGACGCGCGAACCCGGACGGTACGTGCGGCTGCGATGCATGCGCACCGGCGCTCGCACGGCGGAGGGCACCGTGGTTCCTCCACGCGCTGCGGGGATCTCGAGGTGAAGGTGAGCTGGCGAATCCCACAGTCGCAGGTCGAGGGCGTCGGCCGCACTCACGCAGGTGATGCGCGCCCCGAAGTAGCACGCGTACTCGGCCTCGGTGGGTGTGCTGGACAAGCTCAACACGCCCGTGATGGGGCGTCGCACGTCCCCGGAGCGCACCGCCGCATCGATGGCCCGGCGGGTGACCCCGCAGTCGAGCAGCGTCTTCCTGCGGGCCACTCCACCGAGACGCACGAGCGCGAGCACCGGGTCCATCGGCTCAGCGTGATCGGTCACGGGGCGTCGGAGAGCGCGTTGGCGTCGCAGTGGGGATGCAGCCCGGGTGCGCTGGGGGCTGGGGACGGGGGTCGGCCGGAGTCAGGCCGTGCCGCTCAACACACACCTGGGACTGTTGAGGCGTACGTGACGCGTGAGGTTACACACGAGCCCCACGCGCATCATGCGCACCAGCCGTGTGTTGAGCGGTACGGGGCCCCGCGCTACTAGATCGTGTAGTCGCCACCCGACGACGCCGTCAGGTAGCGCACGACCGCCGCCGCGCACTCTTCGACAGACTCCCCGTCAGTGCCCACCACCACGTCGGCATCGACCGGAGCCTCGTACGGGTCGGAGATGCCCGTGAACTCCTTGATCTCGCCCCGGCGCGCCGCCGCATACAGCCCCTTGCGGTCGCGCTCCTCGCACACCTCAAGCGGGGTCGCGACGTGGACGAGGACAAACCGTCCGGCGCGCTCGGCCATCTCGCGCATCTCGGCACGCATCGACGCGTAGGGCGCGATGGGGGCGCACACCGCCATACCGCCGTGCGACGCCACCAACGAGGCCACCCAGCCGATGCGGCGCACATTGAGTTCACGGTCCGCTCGCGAGAACCCCAGGCCAGACGACAGCATGGCGCGCACCTCGTCGCCGTCCAGCAGGGTCACGCGCTGCGTGCCCTCGGAGCGCAGGCGACGGGTGACCTGACGTGCGATGGTCGACTTGCCCGACCCGGACAGCCCGGTGAACAGCACCACCGCTCCCCCGCCGGGCGCGCGGTCGGAGCCGCGCTTGACCACCACGGTGGACGCACAGACCACGGACGCGAGGTGCTCCAAGAGCTCACGCTCCGCCTCGCCGGTCACGTGCTCGGCGGCGGGACGCGGGAGCACCCGCACCTCAACCCCGTCGCGCTGCAGCGAGCGGACGGTGGAGGACAGCGCGGAAGGGTCGCCCTCGTCCATCACGATCACGGTGCCCGCCAGCTGACCCGCCCGTGCCCCCATTAGAAGGACGGCATCCTCGGCGAGGTCCGAGAAGGCGGACGGCCGCAGCTCCGGGAACGGCGGCAGCGCCGGCTCGCGCAGCATCGTGACCGGACCGGCAATCCAGGTACCAGCGGCGGACGTGCGGCGATCGACGACGTCCACGGAGGCCACCGGCGTGGCCTCCGAGTCCAGCAGCGTCACCACCCGGCCGGGGGCAATGTCGGGGATTCTCAGCGTCGCCACGTGGCTTCCCAAAGAAGCGGCCGATGCCGCGGTCGCTCCAGCGGCCGGCAGCGAGTAACCGGCCTGCGCACCGTAGGCGCCGGCACGGAGCAGCTCCAGCTCGTTCAGCTGTCGCGCGGACAGTCGCACACCGTGCATCACTGAGACTCCTTGTCCTGCTGTAGCGCCTTATCCGCCTGCCGGTCTTGGAAGGTGAAGAAGGAGAATCCGAGGCTGTGGCGGATCCACGCCCAGGCGAGGGTGCCCAGCACGATCTCCGCCCCGACGACGGAGAACGCGACAACGTTGGACAGCCCCATCATCTTCAGGCCCGACAACGTGAGCACGAACACCAGCGCGCGCCGCACGAGGCCGCCCGAGATCCGCGAGGACAGTTGGGCGCCGATGTAGGTGCCGGGGATAGAGCCGATGATGACGGGAAGCGTCACCGACCAGTCCACATCCCCGAACATGAGGTGTGCAGCGGCCGCCGCGACGACGAGCGGAACCGCCTGCACCAGGTCGGTACCCACCAGCTGGTTCGCCTTGAGCGCCGGGTAGAGCGCCATCAGCGCGATGATGATGAGCGATCCGGAACCCACCGAGGTGAGGCCCACCATGAGCCCGCCCACCACGCCGACGATGATCGTCGGTACAGGGCGAGCCACGACATCGGGCCGGTCCACGGGAAGGGCTGCGGCGCGCCCGTCGCGCACCATGGCGCGCTCCCGTAACCGCAGGTACGCCCGTACCGCGAGGCCGAGCGCGGCGATCACGAGCACCACGCCCAGCGCGTGCTTGACGAAGGACTGCAGCGCCTCGGGGTCAATCAGGAACTGGGCCGCGACGACCCCAAGGAAAGCCGCGGGCACGGAGCCGTAGACCAGCAGCCTCACCAGCTGCCAGTTCACGGTGCCGTTCTTGATGTGCACCCACGAGCCGGCGGGCTTCATGAAGGCCGATGCCACGACGTCCGAGGACACCGCAGTGACCGGCGGCACGCCAAAGAAGAACACGAGCGTGGGTGTCATGAGGGCGCCCCCGCCCATGCCCGTCAGCCCGACGACGATCCCGATGCCGAGCGCCGCGACGAGAAGTCCGAACTCCATCGCTAGTGGCGGATCACTCCGGCGCCGACGGTGCGGTGGGTCGCCTCGTCGATCAGAATGAACGATCCCGTGATGCGGTTCTCGGCATAGTCGTCAATCAGCAGGGGCGTGGTCACACGCAGCTTCACACGGCCGATGCTGTTGAGGCCGAGCTCGTGCACGTCCTGGTCGCGGTGAAGCGTGTTGACGTTGAGCTCGTAGGCGATCTCCTTGACCATCGCCCGCGCCATGCGCGTGGTGTGGAGGATGCTCACCTTGCGACGCTCGGTCAGCGGGGTCGCGTCCATCCAGCAGACGGTCGCCTCGATGTCCTGCGTGGGTTCGGGGTGATTGCCCTTGCGGCACAGGATGTCGCCGCGCGACAGGTCGATCTCGTCCTCGAGGCGCACCGTCACCGACATGGGCGGGTAGGCGGCGTCAACGGGGCCGTTCGGGCCGTCGATCGCGGCGACGCGCGTGGACAGGCCCGACGGCAGCGCCATGACCTCGTCACCCACCTTGAGGATGCCGGAGGCCACCTGGCCGGCGAAGCCGCGGTAGTCGGGGTGCTCGGCGGTCTGCGGGCGCACCACGTACTGGACGGGGAAGCGCACGTCCTGCAGGTTGCGGTCCGAGCCGATGTGCACGTTCTCCAGGTGGTACAGCAGCGAGGTGCCCTGGTACCAGTCCATGTTGGTGGAGCGGTCAACGATGTTGTCGCCCAGCAGCGCCGACACGGGGATCGCGGTGAGGTCCGGGATGTCGAGCTTCGAGGCGAAGTCCGTGAACTCGCGGTAGATCTCGTCGAACCGCTCCTCGGACCAGTCCACGAGGTCCATCTTGTTGACCGCGAGCACCACGTGGGGCACGCGCAGCAGCGAGGAGATGGTGGCGTGGCGGCGCGACTGCTCCGTGAGGCCCTTGCGGGCGTCCACGAGGATGATCGCCAAATCTGCAGTGGAGGCGCCGGTCACCATGTTGCGCGTGTACTGCTGGTGGCCGGGGGTGTCCGCGATGATGAACTTGCGCTTGGGGGTAGCGAAGTACCGGTACGCCACGTCGATGGTGATGCCCTGCTCACGCTCGGCGCGCAGTCCGTCCGTGAGGAGTGCCAGGTCGGTGGTCTCCGCGCCGCGGTTCTTCGACGCGAGTTCGATGGACTCGAGCTGGTCCTCGAAGATCGACTTGGAGTCGTAGAGAAGACGGCCGATGAGGGTCGACTTTCCGTCGTCGACGGAGCCGGCGGTGGCGAAACGCAGAAGGTCCATTAGAAGTACCCCTCCTTCTTGCGGTCCTCCATGGCGGCCTCGGACACTCGGTCGTCGCCGCGGGTGGCACCGCGCTCGGTCAGGCGGGTGGCCGCCGTCTCCTCGATGATCTTGTCGATGGTGTCCGCGTCGGACTCGACGGCTGCGGTCAGCGTCGCGTCGCCGACGGTGCGGTAGCGCACCTTGCGGACCTGGGTCTCGACACCCTCCGGCGGGACGGCCCACTCGTTGGAGGCCATCCACATGCCGTCGCGCAGGAACACCTCGCGGTCGTGCGCGTAGTAAATCGAGGGAACCTCGATGTCGCGCGAACGGATGTAGTCCCAGATGTCCAGCTCGGTCCAGTTGGACAGCGGGAACACGCGGATCGACTCACCCGGGTGGACCTTGCCGTTGTACAGGCTCCACAGCTCGGGACGCTGGTTGCGGGGGTCCCACTGACCAAACTCGTCGCGGAAGGAGAACACGCGCTCCTTGGCGCGGGCCTTCTCCTCGTCCCGGCGGGCACCGCCCATACAGGCATCGAAGCGATTGTCCTCGATGGTCTCGAGCAGGACCGGCGTCTGGATGCGGTTGCGCGAGCCGTCGGGGGCTTCCTTGACCTTGCCGGCGTCGATCGCGTCCTGCACGGAGCCGACGACGAGCGTAAGCCCGTACTGCTCGACGATGCGGTCGCGGTACTCGATGACCTCGGGGAAGTTCTGGCCGGTGTCGATGTGCACCACGGGCATCGGCACGGGGGCGGGGGCGAAGGCCTTGATCGCGAGGTGAAGCAGACAGATGGAGTCCTTACCGCCCGAGAACAGCAGCGCGGGGCGCTCCATCTGGGCGACCACTTCACGAATGATGTGAATGGCCTCCGCCTCGAGCGCGTCGAGCTGGCTCAACGCGAGGGACGCGGGCTGGGTCATGACTCATCTCCAGTCGTTGCGGCGTATGCGGCTACTGCCTCGAGGATGCGATCCGCCAGTTCGGGGCGGCAAACGATCAGGTCCGGCAAGTAGGGATCGGCGTCATTGTAGACAAGCGGGCTGCCGTCGATGCGGGAGCAGTGAAGGCCGGCGGCGCGGGCGATGGCCACGGGCGCCGCGGAGTCCCACTGGTATTGGCCACCGGCGTGGACGTAGGCCTCGACCTGTCCGCGCACCACGGCGGCGATCTTCACGCCGGCCGAACCCATCGGGATGAGGTCAGCGTCCAGGGCCTCGCGCACCGCCTCGGTGACGGCCGGCGGGCGCGAGCGCGACACCGCCAGGCGGATCGGGGCATCGGCCGCGAGCGCGGGAAGCGTCGCGACGGAGTCGGTGTCGAGGACGAGGTCCTCACCCGGAATGGCGACGGCGGCCGCGGTGAGCTCGCCGGGGCGAGCGACATCGGAGGCGGCCGATGCATCGGCCGGGCTGGCGCCCCTGCTCCACAGGGCGACGTGGACGGCCCAGTCGTCGCGGCCCTCGGAGTATTCGCGGGTGCCGTCGAGGGGGTCGATGATCCACACGCGGTCGGCGGTGAGGCGCTCCTCGGAGTCGCGGGCCTCCTCCGAGAGGACAGCGTCGGAGGGAAAACGGGAGCCGAGCAGGGCGGAGATGCGCTCCTGGGCCTTCGCGTCGCCGGCCTTGCCGCGCGCCTTGCCCTCAACCTCGGGGTCAAAGCCGGCGCGGACCTCGAGCAGCACCTCGCCGGCCTCGCGTGCGATCTCGCCCGCGGCCGCGGCGTCGGATCCAGACATGGTCACCTCCCCGGTCGCCGAAACTCTACCAACTTAGTGGGGTACTCCATTCCGCCCGTGTCCTCCCCCGCACTTTGAACCAGTTCCGATTGGGACACGCCGGCGATCGGGCTCGGAGCTGCCCCGCTGCCGGGGTGTCGCTGCCCGAACTGGTTCACACTGAGGCGGAGCGGGGGCGGACCCCAGCGCCTTAGTTGTCCCCGTAGACCTCAGGCTTGAGGATCGCGACAAACGGCAGCGTGCGGTAGTTCTCCGCGTAGTCGAGGCCGTAGCCCACCACGAACTCGTTGGGGATGTCGAAGCCCAGGTAGCGCACGGGGATGTCCACCTGGACGGCGTCGGGCTTGCGCAGCAGTGCGGCAACCTCGACGGACGCGGCACCGCGCGAGCGCAGGTTGCCCAGCAGCCAGTGCAGGGTGATGCCGGAGTCAATGATGTCCTCGACGATGAGGACGTGGCGACCGGTGAGGTCGGCGTCGAGGTCCTTGAGGATGCGGACCACGCCGGACGACTTGGTGCCGCTCCCGTACGACGACACTGCCATCCAGTCCATCTGCACCTGCGGGGGGAGGCGGCGCGCGAGGTCGGCCATGACCATCACGGCGCCCTTCAGCACGCCCACGAGCAGCAGCTCCTTGCCCTCGTAGTCTTCGCGCACGCGGGTGGCGATCTCGTCGAGCTTCCGACGGATCTCGTTCTCGGTGACGATGACCTTGGTGAAGTCGTCCATGTCGTACTGGGGTTCCACGGGCTTCCTTAAGGAGTAGGGCCGATGCGGCGGCGCGAGGGGTTAGGAGCGCTCGCCGAGCGTATGGGGACGGGTGATGACCAGCCTGCCATATTCACGCCTTGCCTCGTAGCCGCCCGGGAGCGAGACGGCGCCCTGACCGCGGTAGCCGACGATGAGCTGATCTACGGCGTTGACGTGTGCGGCGGTCAGCGACCCCGCGCCTCGGTGCTCGGCGAGCATCTTGATCATGCGCGAGCGGATCGCGTCGGGAAGGGCGGCGAGCATGTCGCAGCGCCACTGCTCGTCGCGCGAGGACGGTGCGGAGCCGAGCGCGGAGCGGGCCTGGCGGTCGAGTTCGTCGGCATCGGCCTGCAGCAGGGCTGCCGAGCGCGCGAGACCCGACACCACACCGGGCCCCAGTACCTCGACAAGCGCCGGCATCACCTGCGTGCGCAGCGCGGAGCGGCGGGGGCCGTCGGTGACGGAGTTGGACGGGTCGTGCCAGGGGTCGAGGCCCAGAGCCTGGCACGCGGCGACGGTGTCCTTACGCCGCAGCGACAGGAGGGGCCTCACGATCCTGCCGCGCCTGGCTGGGATGCCGGACAGCGCCCTCGCGCCAGAACCCCTGGCAAGGGCCAGCAGTACGGTCTCGGCCTGGTCGTCCATAGTGTGGCCGGTCAGCAGGTGCGGGTGGTGGCCGCCCACCTCGTCAATGCGCCTGTCGAGCGCCGCGTACCTGGCGTTGCGGGCGGCGGCCTCGAGCCCGCCGTCGCGGCCCACGGTGACGCGCTCAATAAAAACAGTGTGGATGCCGGCGCGCTTGACCTGCTCGGCGGCGCGCGCGGCGACCTCGGCGGAGCCGGGCTGGAGCCCGTGATCCACGATGATCGCGCCGGTGAGGTAGCCCTCCTTGCGGCCCACGTAGCCGGTGGCCGCGGCGAGAGCCAGGGAGTCGGGCCCGCCGGAAACGGCCACCCAGACACGAGTGCCGATGTCGCAGCCGTCCAGCGATTCGCGGACGGCATTGCGGATGGCAGCGACGGAGGGGTGCGGCCCGGTCACGCCTTCACGCTCGCGCACACCGCCGCAGTCCTATCCCTCACAGCCACATTCTGCCAGGGAGACCACCATCTCGTCGAAGGTCTGGCGGGGGCCGAAGGGGTTGTACTCCATGCCGTCGGCCATGGTCGCGAAGGCGAGGAGGCGGCCGTCGGAGGTCTGCACCGTGCCCGCGAGCGCGCTCACGCCCGTGAGCGACCCGGTCTTGGCGCGCATCTGCCCGGCGGCGGCGGTGTCGACGTAGCGGTTCTGGACGGTTCCCTCGAGCGCGCCGACGGGTAGCCAGTCGAGGATGTCCTCGGTGGCCTCGGTCGCGTAGGCGCCCACCAGGGTGGCAGTCAGCTGCGCCGGCGCAATGCGGTTCTTGTCCGAAAAGCCGGCGCCGTCGTAGAGCTTCATTCCTTCGGTGTCGACGCCGATGGCTCTGAGACCCGCCCGCGTGGCGATGGCCGCCCCCGGGGGTGTCGTGGGCTGGCCCACCTCGAGGGCATGCACCAACCCGGTGACCTCGGCGATGGTGTTGTCGGATTCGTAGAGCGTCAGCGCGGCCACCTCGGACAGCGGCGCGCCCTCGACGGAGGCGACCTCGTCCCCCACGGCCGATGCACGGGTCACGTCCCCGCTGGTGGTCACCCCACGCTCGCCCAGGCGGGCGGCAAAGACCTGGCCGGCGGCGAGCGACGGATCGTCGAAGCGCGGCGCGTAGTGGTCGTCCGTCATCCGTGCGGCGTCCACCGCGAGGCCTGTCACGGGCGCCACGTAGCCGGAGGTCAACGCGTACTCGGGCCACTCCGGGTTCACCGGCTCCGCCTCGAAGGCGGAGTCGTCGACGGCAAGCGTCACCGCGTCCGATGCGGCGTCGGGGACGGCGGCCAGGACAGCGTCCGCTAGGTCCCCGAGGCCCGCCCAGCCGTTGGCGTCCTCACCGTCGCCGCCGTGGCCGGCATCGGCAGCCAGCAGCATGTCACCGCCGGCGACGAGCGTGAGCGTGCGGGACGAGGCGTCCCACGTGACGGAGGTGACCATGCGGTAGTCGGCGCCCAGGTCGGCGACGGCCGAGACGGAGGTGAGCAGCTTGGTGGAGGAGGCGGGCACCTGGGTGTCGGCTGCGTCGAGGTCGGCGAGGACCTCGCCGGTCAGCAGGTCCACCACGGACACGTTCGTGGACTCTCCGGTGCGATCGTCGTCGCGCACGCGCTGCGCCAGCTGCTGCACCACGGACGCCGCGGGCAGGGGCGCGTCCTCGCTCACGGGCGTCACCGGGACGGGCGAGGGGGAGGCGGCAGCGACGGGCTCGGCCGTCAGGAACGCTGCGGGGGGCTGCGGCACCGGCGCCGAGGTGAGGACGCCGGGGACCACGTCGGCGGCATCGGCCACGGCGTATCCACCAAGAAGGGCCGCCACGACGACGGCCCCGACTGCTACCCTTGCGCGCACGCGGCACCCCTTTCATGGGCCACACTAGTGCCCAGCATTGTCACCGAGGACTCACAAGGACTTCTTCATGGAATTCGACGTCACCATCGAGATCCCCAAGGGATCGCGCAACAAGTACGAGGTCGATCACGAGACCGGGCGCATCCGCCTGGACCGCATGCTCTTCACGTCGACCCGCTACCCGGACGACTACGGCTTCATCGACGGCACCCTGGGCGAGGATGGCGACCCCCTCGACGTCCTGGTGCTGCTCGAGGAACCCACGTTCCCCGGCTGCCAGATCCGCTGCCGCGCGCTGGGCATGTTCCGCATGCGCGACGAGGCCGGCGGTGACGACAAGGTCCTCGCGGTCCCCGCGGGCGACCAGCGTCAGACGTGGCGGCGCGAGTTGAACGACGTCTCCGACTTCCACCGCCTGGAGGTCCAGCACTTCTTCGAGGTCTACAAGGACCTGGAGCCCGGGAAGTCGGTCGAGGGCGCCCACTGGGTGTCCCGCGAGGAGGCCGAGGCGGAGATCCAGGCCTCGTTCGACCGTGCCAAGGGCACCTCGTTCGAGCACATGAATCCCCTGGTGCCGCCGCCGGGCCACTGATTTCTCTAAGCTGACGCGAAAGGCGCCGCTCCCCCGCGTGGGGAGCGGCGCCTTTTGCGTGGCGCTAGGCGTGTCCTACGGACGACCCACGTATGGCATCAGGTGAGCGGTGCCCCAGCCGTACAGCGAGCGGACCTTCGCCGTGTGCCCCGGCGTCGTGGCCTCCATGACCTGGCCATTGCCGATGTACATTGCGACGTGATAGATCGATCCGGCCGAGCCGTTGGAGCTGTAGAAGACCAGGTCGCCCGCGCGGATTTGCGAGTAGGAAACGTGGGCAACGTTGTTGTACTGGGTGCGCGACGATCGAGTGATGTACTCGCCCGCCTGGCTCCAGGCCATCATCGTGAGACCCGAGCAGTCGTAGGCAGGGCCGGTGCCACCCAGGAGGTACGACGCCCCGGTCTTCGTCACCGCCCATGCGGCGGCGCTGCGCCCCTGCGCGGCCGTGGAGCTCCACGACTGCGACGGGGTCTCGGGCTCGGGCTCTGCCGTCTCGGTGGGCTTCGGCTGCGAGGTTTCCGTCGGCTTCGGCGTCGAGGTCTCCGACGGCTCGGGGTCCGACGTCTCGGTTGGCCTGGGCGTGGAGGTCGTCGTCGGCTTCGGCGTGCTGGTGGGCTTGGAGGATGACGTCGGCTTGGGGCTCGAGGTCGACGTCGAGGTCGGCTTCGGCGTCGACGTGGTCGTCGAGTTCGAGCCGCCGGTCGACGAGTCCGTGTCCCCACCCACCTCGTGGTCCACCTCGATCACGTAGTCCTGCGCGGCCAGGCGTTCCTGCTCGGCCTCGAAGGCCGCCTGCTCGCGGGCGGCGCGCTCGGCGGCCAGGCCGTCTTGGCGCTCCTGCTCAAGGTCCTCGGTCACTCCGCGCAGCTCGGCGAGCTTGGTGACGGCGGCGCCGCGCGCCACCTCGGCGTCGGAGACTGCCTGGTCGGCCGATGCCCTGGCGGCGTTCGCGGTGTCGAGCGCTTCCGCCGCGGCCTTCTCGGCGTCCGCGGCCTTGACGGCGGCCTTGTCGGCGTAGTCGCGGGTGGTGGTGGCGACCAGCTCGGCGGCCGAGACCTCCTGGACGGTCACGTCCGCCTTCGCGGAGGCCTGGTTGACGGCCTCGGTGCGGGAGATGACGTCGTCGAAGCCATCGGCCTGGGTGATCGCCTCGAGCGAGCCCATCGAACCGGCGTTCTTGTACGACTGCATGGCGGAGCCGGCCAAGCCACGGCGGGCGAGCGCGAGGGCGGCGTCGGCGTCGTCTGCGCGCTTCTCGGCCTCGGCCAGTTCCGACTTCGCGGTGTCGGCGGTGTCGAGGGCCACCTGGTAGTCCTCGGCCGCGGTCATCGAGGCGACCTCGGCGTCCTGCAGCGCGGATTCAAGTGAAGCGATGGCGGCGTCAAGGGAGGCGACCGATGCGGCGGCGCCGTCGGCAGCGTCGCGGGCAGCGGCGATCTGGTCCTCGCCGGGGTAGTCGTCGGCCACGGCGGCGCCACCGGTGGTGATGCTGAAGCCGGTGATGGTCAGGCCGATCACGGCGAAGGGCACCACGGCGCGGTGCGCCGAACGGCGAGCGGCGGCGTAGCGGGCCATCGTTCTCGCTTCCTGAGTCGTCACGTCTGTCACATGTGTCACATGCGAAGCAATCGCTCACACTATAAACATCTGTCCCACGGCGCGCCAACCCCCTGTGACGCTTCCGACGCCGCATCCTGAAGTGTCGTGGCGCCTGCGCCCGCGTGCCCTAGGGTGGCGAGCATGGATGACGACGGCATCGAATCGGACGCCTACGCCGCTGATCAGGGGCCGGGGGAGGGCGTCTTGATCCCCGCCTCGGCCGCGTGGCGCGAGGGCGACCACCCCGGCCACCGCCAGTTCTTCGCCCTGGGCGACCTGCCGCTTGAGGCGGACCCCATGGGCGTGTTGCCACACGTCACCATGGCCTACGAGACGTGGGGCGAGCTCAACGCCGCCCGCGATAACGCCGTCTATATTGCGCACGCGCTGACGGGCGACAGTCACGTGTTCGGCCCCGCCGAGCCCGGCCACCACACGGGCGGCTGGTGGCATGCATTCGTCGGGCCCGGCAAGCCGATCGACCCCGAGCGTCACTTCATCGTGTCCGCGAACGTCATCGGCGGGTGCCAGGGATCGACCGGCCCTGCCTCGGCGCACCCGGAGGATGGGCAGCCCTGGGGTTCGCGCTTCCCCTACGTGACGATGCGGGACATGGTCGCGGCGGAGATCCGCCTCGCCGACCACCTGGGAATCGACCGCTGGCGGCTCATCGCCGGACCCTCCATGGGCGGAATGCGCGCCATCGAGTGGGCCGTGACGGTGCCGGAGCGCGTGGGTGCCATCGCTCCCGTGGGATCCACCGCAGCCGTCACCGCCGACCAGATCGCGTGGTCCACGGCCCAACTCGCGGCCATCACGGCCGACCCCAAGTTCCGCGACGGCGACTACTACGGAGCTGCAGACGGCGACGGACCCCACGTGGGCATCGGCATCGCCCGCATGATTGCGCACACCAACTACCGCAGCGAGGGCGAGCTCGCCGACCGTTTCGGACGGCGCTACCAGGGAGACACGGACCCCCTCGGCAAAGGCGGACTGTTCGCCATCCAGTCGTATCTGCAGCACCACGCGCGCAAGCTTGCGCGGCGCTTCGACGCCAATACGTATGTGCGTCTGTCGCAGGCAATCCAGTCTCACGACGTGGGCCGTGGACGCGGCGGCGTCGAGACTGCGCTCGCGCGCTATACCGGGCCGGCGCTCGTGGTGGCTGTCGACTCGGACCGGCTCTATCCACTCAAGAACTCGATCGCGCTGGATCGTGGCTTCGCCGGGTCCAACGGCGTCAAGGTGGTCCACTCCCCTGTGGGCCACGACGGGTTCTTGGTGGAATCGGGGCAGCTCAACGCTTTCATATCGGAGTTCGAGGTGAGCCTGTAGCCACCCTGGGCACGTCTCGCGGCACGCTCCATCCTCGCGGCCGCGGCGGCTACCGTCCGGGGTTCCACCGCAATGCGGTGCTCACCAACGCATCGACCCGTGCCAGCGCGTGCGCACGTCGCGTACTCGCGATCACCAGCGCGACATACGCCGTGAGCGCCGCCGCAGAGACCGCGCTCAACCACACGAGAGTGGCGACGCCATGCGCGAGCAGCAGGACCAGAATGCTCGCACCAGCGCGTGCGACGTCGACCCCGATCCGCAGCGACGACGGCACCATCATGCTGGTCATGCGATCGATGGGAGAGAACGCGACGAGCGTCGGCAGATACACGCACAGCCCGATGATGACGGCGGCCGCTGTCGTGTCGGGAACGGAAGCCCGGTTCCACCACAGCACGAGCGACAGCGTGCTCGCGTAGATCGCGAGGACGCCGACCATCGCGAACCCCGCACGCCGAAAGACGTCCCCCGATCCGGCACCGCGACGTCGCATCGACGTCGCGGTCGCGGCATCGATGCCGACACCAAAGACCTGACCGCCAATGGTTTGAGCGCCAGATGCCATCCTCACAGCGAGCGCCCACGTCTCCGCAAACACACCCAAGCCCGCGGTCGCCATCGCGGCGACCTGCGAACTCACCGTCGAGAGCGCTTGCGACACCACCACCCGCGAGACCGCTCGTGGCACACCGCCGTGACCAGCGCCCTCGACGTCACGCAGAACTTCACCTCGTATTGCCGCGAGGAGAGTCACGGACCCCACCAGGTAGGACACGACGACGACGGCGGCAAACACCGCCATGGATGCCCCAGTCAGCAATGCGACGAGGGTTCCCGCGAAGAGCACGAGGGCGTACACCAGGCGACCGGACATCACTGCCGTCACGGCGCCCACCCTGACCCCAGCCGTCATCGCCAATTGGAACGCGCCCATGGCCCCCGTCAACGAGGCGACGGCGACCAGATAGCTCGCCACACCGCCGAGCCCGACAACACCGAGCACCGCACCGACAGTGAGCACCCCGATCATCGCCACGCCGGTCACCGTCACCGCGGCACGTACCGCGCGTCGTGCCGCGCCGCCTTCCGCCTCAAGCGGCAACCGCACCGCGGCGCCAAGCAAAGTCACATGGAGCGCGATGGTCGCCGGCGCCGTCACCCCGAGGAGGTACACGAGCACCTCGGGCTGACGGAGTATCGCGGGCAGTACGCCTGCCAGGAACGTGACGACCTGAGCGAGGAAACCTATTCCAAGCCCCACCCCAGCGACGGCTCTCACTGCGGCTCCGGGGTGTCCGTGACTGCTCGCTTGACTGCCTCGCGCCAGCGCGCCCGCGTGGCGGCGATCGCAGCGTGAGCCGAGGCGCGAATCGAGTCCCTCGCCGCGAGGTCCAACACTGCACCCACCTCCTCCAGGAGGTCCCTCGGTCCTCCACTCGTCGCGACCCGCCCGCATGCGAGATCACTGACCTGCTCCACGAGCCCGCCGACAGGCGTGACGACAACGGGGACGCCGAGCTCCGCAGCCAGCGGAATCACCCCGCTCTGGCTCGCTTCCGTGTAGGGAAGCAAGAGCACGTCGAAGCCCTCCAAGACCCGCGCAAGATCCGCGTTCGCCACCCAACCGATCTGCCACTGTGCGTGTCGCCCCAGCGCCGTGTCGGCCCACCGGGATTCGGGTCCGTTTCCGACGATGCGGAACTCCCACGGTAGGCCGATGCGATGAGCCTCGCGCGCACAGGCAAGGAATTGCGACAGGCCTTTGTATTGCTCCAACCGGCCAAAGAACCCCACCACGGGAGTCGGCCCTGGAGCGCGGCGCCCCGCCACGCGCGTTCCTGTCGACTCACGCAGCACTGAACTCGGAGGGAGCGCACCCACCACGACGGGCGCCGAGAAGCCCTGCGCCTGCAACTGCAGCGCCACTGCCCGCGACAGCACGAGCGCACGGTCCGCGCGGCGATACTCGAGGCGCTGTCCGACGGCCGCCACGGGGTGACCGCTACCGGGGTGATCGACCGCGTCGTGAACCACGACGACGTACTCATGCGCGCGCCTCACGGCGAGCGGCACCACGAGGGATTGGTAGATCGACGTCATCGCATTGATCACGACGACGCGCCGCCCCGGCGGGGCGAGGCGCCGCACCCGCCACCACATCTGAGCGAGCCGCCATCCGTTGCCCACCACGCCCGCGGCCGACCGATACGTTCGCTGAGTCACCACCCGCACGCCGAGGTCTGCGTACCGATCGACGTTGTCGGCCTCCGCGTTCACGTACACCGCGACGTGCTGCGCCCCCATGAGTGCGACAAGCTCCGCGGTCAGGTCGAGACAGAATGCCGGCCCACCACCGTGGCGGCCCAAGTGAACCACCACGAAGAGGGGCCCGGCACCAGCATCGCTCTCACCACCAGGCATCTAGTGCCGTCCGCTCGGAGAACGACCGTGCGAGTCACGCATCCGCACGTGCCGCCGCGTTCGGCGCCGCCCGAACTCGACGTCCCGATGCCTCGTTGTCACCACATAAAGCAGCAGAGGCAGGAGGGGTGCGAGATGCCGCACGGCCGATCCGTAATCGGGCTCAAAGATCCCCTGGACGAGCACGAACGCGAGGCACAACGCGACCGCGCGGTCGAAGCCAGGCTCGACGCCGCGCCTCCCCGACGTCGTCAACGCCGCACGATAGAACCCCACCCACAACGCGGTGAGGAAACCTGCCACGCCGACGTACAACAGGCCTCCCCCTATTGCCAGCACGACAGGGAACTGCAGGTTGACCTCCACCAGCAGGAGGTTCGCCACGTCGGCGACGAAATTGTCGCCCGGGACTATCGGGTCGATGCGTGATCCAGTGTCGGCGCGCACATCCATGAGATTCACCTGCTCACGAAAATGTTCGACCTCGACACCCAGGAAAAGGGGAAACAGCCACACCGCGGCGATCACGAAGCCGACAAGCATGACGGCGAGCGACGTGAGCGTGGGACGCACCTTGAAGACGATGGAGGCGACTCGAATGAGCGCGTAAACGGCAACGACCATCCACCAATAGGTGCGGAAGATGGCCGCATATGCCATGAGCGCGGCCATCACAGCAACCTCGCCCTTCGCCATGTGGCGACGCGTCGCGAGGAGTGGATACACCACCACGAGCAGCACGAAAATATCCTTCGAGAACCTCCCCAAGTACACCGCGCCGAGGATGACGCAGCCGCACATCAGCATCACGAGATAGAGAGAGAACCGGTCGCCCAGCGCGGTGAACTGCGATCCCACGGAAAGCGCGACAGCGAAGGCCACAAAACCCAGCAGCCCGGCAAGGAGCGGCCTGTCCGCCAGTCCCACATACCGGTAGATCTCGCCCACGCGTTGAAACGAAGGGTCATGCGCATAACTTTGAGTGCCTTGAGCGACGCCCTGAATCTTCACCTCATCGAACGAATAGTGATCGGGGAGCAGGTTCTGCCCGGCGAGCACGAACGCGATGGCGAATCCCGCAAGAACCATCAGGCCGCCAAGCCACAATCCTTGGACCTGCGCGGCGCCGCGACCGCTCGCCGCCACCGGCCGCCATGAGCGGCGCGTCATCGCGTCACTACGCATCACGTCCATATGCCCTTCGAAGTGCCTCGTCGAGCTCGACGCGAGTCGGCACGTGCCCGCCGCCGCCGACGACGGTTTCGGGTTCCGCCAGAGCCCGAGCAATGGCCTGTGCCGCCTCGTCCACTGAATGGACCTTGGTCATCGTCTCCCACGCGAAGCACCTAATATCGCGCACCACCACCGGCACCCGACGCGCGCGAGCATCAAGGACAGCGATGGGATATCCCTCGAACGCCGCGCAATGGAAATACACCGACGCGGCGTCAAGTTCACGCCGGACTCCGTCTGGCTTGAGCCATCCGGTCACCCGCACGCCTGCGTGCGCGAGCACCTCGCGATGACGCGGTTCCCCGTCTCCCACCCACACAAACTCAAGAGTGCTGCCCGACCCCACCAGACACCGGGTGGCTCGCGCGACCGACGCAAAGAACTGCGGGTCCTTCTGCGGAGCAATGCGGCCAATCATCACGATCCGCCGGCCCGTCGTCCTGTCCTCAAGCTCGGAGCGCGGGTTCGTGCGAATCGGCACGGTAGGGACATTGGGCACGACGACCACGCTCCGATTGCCCAGCCGTGCGGCGGCGTCCGCCTCCGCCCTCCCGACGACGGCGCACACCTGCCGATCACGCCCCACGCGGGCCAGAATGCGTTCCGCCATACGGTAGACGTGCCGTGCAGCGACCCCTCGAGTCTCATCTTCATGCGCGTAGCCGTGCGGCTGGTAGACGACGACTCGGGCGGTGCCCCATAAGGCGATGCGGCCGACCGCGCCCGCGAGACTCGAATGAAGGTGCACGACATCCGGATTCGCGGCGCGCGCCGCTCGACGGACCTGGAGTGCGGCACGCACCGGGCCGTTGCCCAACCGGGCGGCCCTGCCCGCGAAAACTCCGGGAGGCTCCTCTGGCCCGCTCCACAGCAAGTGATGCTCGGCCCACGGCGTCGCCTCGACAATATTGGCGACCGCGCGTGCCACGCCGCCGCCATGCGCACGCGTCACATGAAGCACTGACATCGGTGGCACAGGGCGTTCCTCCTCGAACCGTTCCGAGTTCCGCCCCCTCCGCGGTGGAACCGGCTACCTGGAAACTGCGGTTTCAGACTAACGTCCGGAATCCCCGCTGCCCAGGGCGAATGTGCGCTTCCGGCGACTTCGAGTAAGGCCACAGGAATGCCATACGCCGCAGACAGCGGCGCGTGTCATGCACATGAACGCCGCACCGTCGCCTGGCACAATGGCGTCCACCAATCGCTTTAGGGGAGAGAGTGTCGGCGTGGATATCCAGGAATACCTCAAGGCACTCCGCAAAAGCTGGATCATCATCGTCGCATTCACGGTGCTCGGAACCGCCTTGGGAGTGACGTTCGGCCTCGTTGCGACGCCGACATATACGGCGTCGTCCAAGGTCTTTGTCTCGACCTCCCACACGGACTCCGTCTCCGACCTCCAACAGGGAAACAGCTTTACCACGCAACGCGTGGCGACATACATCGATCTGATTCACACGACTGCGGTGCTGCAACCCACCGCAGAGGCGCTCGGCATCGACATCTCGACCAGCGGATTGCGCGAGATGATTTTCGCCTCGGCGCCGATCAATACGTCAGTGATCGACATTACGGCCACGAACGAAGACCCGGCCTTTGCCGCATCACTCGCTACCGAGACCGCGCGCTCGCTGATCGCGCTGGTCGAGGAGATCGAGGCGAACGACTCGACTGCCGAATCACCCATCCGTTTGTCGCTGGTCGAGGAAGCGTCGGTTCCGGACTCACCCACATCGCCGCGTCTGCCCTTGAATATCGCCGTGGGTTTCATCATCGGGCTATCGCTCGGAGTCGGCACCGCACTCGCCCGGCGCGCGCTCGACACGCGAGTCCACAATGAATTCGACGTGGAGTCGATGACGTCGGCGCCGGTCGTCGGGGGAATCGTTTACGACGCGAAGGCGTCGGAGGTTCCTCTAGCCGTCAGCGCCGACCCGCACAGCCCGCGCGCCGAGAGTTTCCGCACCATGCGTTCGAATCTCCAGTTTCTCGATGCCGGCCGCCACCGAACCTTTGTCGTGACGAGCGCCCTGCCTGGCGAGGGCAAGAGCACCACCGCCGCGAACCTCGCGATCGCGCTGGCTGACGCTGGAGCGCGGGTGCTGTTGGTGGGCGCGGACCTTCGCAAACCTCGCATGGCTGAGTACATGGGCATCGAGGGAGGCCTGGGCCTGACCGACGTCCTTGTCGGACACGTCGCGCTGGCCGACGCGACGCAACGGTGGGGTCGGACCGACCTCCATCTCCTCCCTGCGGGAGCCGTTCCGCCGAACCCTTCCGAACTCTTAGGGTCAACGGCCATGGCCGAACTCATCGAGCACATGCAGGCGGAGTATGACGCGGTGCTGTTCGACGGTGCACCCATCCTCCCGGTCACCGACTCCGCAGTACTCGCCAGGCTCGCGGGAGGCACGCTTGTCCTCTGCGCTGCGGGACGAACAAAGATGCGTCAACTTGAGGGCGCGCTCGGCGCCCTCGAGAACGTCGGTGCGCCGGTGTCAGGCATCGCCCTCACCATGCTGCCGACGAAGGGGCCGGATGCACATGGCTACGGCCGCTATGGCTACGCGTCGGTGACGTAGCGCGGCACTCCGGCGCCGCTCAGCAGCGCCCCTGAGAGACGCCCCGGCGCACCGTGGGAGTGTCGGCATGTGCCCCGGGAGTCACCACAACGTCGCCGCGCCGCAGGTCCGCAGTCGTCGCCGTCAAGCCATACGACAGGACGACAGACTCCCCTGGAGACAAGGTGACCGTCGTGGAGAGGACCAGGCGCCCATCGTGACTCTCGCTGTTGAGTGATGCCATGGCGTCGTCTTCCTGTGCCGATGCCAGCACGAGGCCCGTTGGCGGGTAGACCAGGACGTTGACCTGCATGTCACCCTCGGGCACGTACTCGCCGGCTCCCGAGACGTACTTCGGGAGTTCCGTCACGTCTCCGTCGTAGGTGTGGGACAGGCGAATGGTGACGTCTTGCCCCGAGAGCTCGCCGTCACCACACACCAGTTCTGACACCGATACGTCGTTCCTGAGGTAGTACCCGATCTTCGAGCCCGAACCATCGTTGATAAAGACGCCCAAGGCATCGGGCTCGTCGCGCCACGATGCCGCGAGAGGTAACCCACGAAGGATGTCCTGCTCGTCCTCGTGCGCGCTCCACACGAGGAGGCGCTGCTCGCCGACGGCGCGCGCCGCCCCATCGATGACGGCGGTCTCGCCCGACATCAACGTGTCGAACAACGCCCGCCCCGCCATCGCAAAGAAGGCATCCGAGCCCTCGTTGGTGGGGTACTGCCAGTACACCTCGCTCAGCATCACTCGCGCGACGGTCTCGGACGACATCTGGATGTCTCCGATGCTGAACGGAGTCATTCCTGCGAGCATGTACTCGAGCGCGACCGGATCAACCGAGACCACCCCATCGGGTTGCACGCCCGTCTCCCGTTTCCAGAACGCCGCCATCAACTGCGCAGCACGAGAAAAGTCGGGGGTAAAGTTCACGTCCTGGGGGAAACGCGCCATCCTCGCCGAAAAGATACGCCTCTCGTCCTCGGTGAGTGCGGCAACGTCCTGTGACGTGTCGGCCATGCTCGCGGCCGCCACATACTCGCCGACGGAGAAACGCCCGTCGTCGACGGTCAGCCCCATCACTGCACCGGGGATGCCACCAGACGTGCGCGGCTCGGCGTTGTTCTGAATCATCACCACGTATTGGCGCGGCCCCTCCCCTCCGAGCACGGCGGGCAACACCTCGGCGGTCGCGTGGGCGGCATCGACGAGGCTGGCGACCTCGGAAACCTCTCCCGATAACCGTTCGAAGGGTAACCGGACCCTCGCCAGGGTCGAGTCGAGCTCGGTCGCGGCCAGCACGGTGGCCTGCTCGTCAAGCACAGCGGCGGCGGCGGCAAGCACGTCACGATAAGGCTCCAGGGCATCGGGGTCGACCCGTCCGTTGACGACCGCGGGCGACTCGAGGAGCGCGAGCCCACCGGCGTCGACGAGTGGGACCGCAGCATCGTCGGCAATCGCGCGAACCGCCTGGGATGCGCGCTGGAGCGGGACGACCTGGTCACCGAGCCACGGCACGCGAGCAGCGACCCACCAATGCGGTCCGTGGACGGCAGCGTCGAATTGCTGCGCCGATTCCTGCAACCCCTCCACGGCTTCGAGGAGCGAACCCTCGTCGCGCGCCTCGACCGCATCGGACAGCGCGCTCGCGCGAGCCTCAAGATCGGCCGTCGCGACGGCCGCACGGTACCCGTCGTACGCCGTGACCCCGATGATCACGGCAACGCCCAGCCCCAAGGCCGCCCCGACCCATCGACGACGCGGGCTCTTGGTACGCGGCTCGCGAGCGACTAGGTTGGGCACCATTCTCCTGCTCCTTCGCGGGGCCGCTCAAGGGGGCCGAACCGTGGTCAAGATCGTCGCCGTGTGCACCGGCAATCTCTGCCGTTCACCCGTCGCTGCTCTGTTGCTCAGACACTACCTGGAGGGTGTGGCGAGCGTCTCGAGCGCCGGCACGCACGCGCTGATCGGGGAGCCGATACCCGTGACCTTGCTCGGTTTGCTTCGCGCTGACGGAGTGGACGGTGACCACCATCGCGCACGACAACTGTCGCTCTCGGACGTCGAGGAGGCGGACCTGGTGATCGCTTTGGCGGCTGAGCATCGGAGGCGCATCGTCCGTGAATTCCCGCGCGTGCTCCGTCGGACCTTCTTGCTCGACGAGATCGCGCGCGCTGCTCGGGCGAACGCTGAGCTCGATGGCGCCTCGCTCGAGACGCGACTCGCGACGATTCCCCTAGCGCTTGAGGCGTTTCGCCCCCGGCTGGCAGGAGCGCCCGTGCTCGACATTCCCGATCCTTACGGCGGGAGCCGAGACGCCTACCGCCATGCGTACGATGCCATCGCCGAACGCGCGCGTGCCATCTCCGCGTGGGTTGCGGACTGACGTCCGCTCAACCGGCATCAACGGGCGGCCCCTGGCCCAGCCACGAACAGGCCCATCGGGAGTCGTCTGCGGCACAACCGACCGCACCAGTGATGTAGGCGTCAGACATGATGTTCGCCTCGTGCCCGGGCGACTCCATCCACCGCGCCACCACCTCTGCGGCCGTGGCGCTGGACAGCGACAGGTTCTCGCCGGCCATCGCCTTCGCCGCACACGGCGCCTGCAGAGGTTGATGCTCTAGCGTGCCGGAATCCCTCACGGCTTCCGCGCGCTCGACCGCCACGCTCGCGACGCAGTCCTGCCACTCGAGGGGCGCAAGGCCTCCAGCGACGCGCTCGGCATTGGCGCCGTCAAACAGCTCGCGGGCAAACGTCCCTGCCTCCGAGGCCTGGGGGGCCGCCGCCTGACCAGCACATGAGGCCGTCGAGGCCGCCACGATCACGGCCACGAGGCACCCTCGCAGCGCCCTCTTCGTCACGGACTGTATCCCTGGAAGATCATCGAACACGCCATTCCCGCCACGTCTTCATCGCCTTCCGCCACGCGCGAGTTGTCGGCCGCGGCTACCGGCACGCATCCCACCCCCGCGACGACGAATGCGGGATCGACGAGATTAGGCTGTTGCGTCGCTTCCCCAGCCCACATGTCCACCACCTGCGACGGGCTCTGGTCCGACCGTGCGATGTTCTCGCCGGCATAGTCGTAGTCACCGCAGTCGGCAGGGAGGTCCTCCTGCGGCACCTCGGTGGCGCCCGGCAGGCTCGCGGCGCGGGAACGCGCGTGGCCGACGAGACAGTCGCTCAACTCAAGGGACGACACATTCTCGGCGAATCTCAAGGCGTTCACCTGGTCGAGGACCTGCGTCTCGAATTCCGCAGCGGACGGCAAATCGACCGCAGCGGACGACTGGGTACACGCAGTGAGCGCGGCAGCCGCGGTCAGAACCATAAGGAGACGGGCACGGTGAGGCACCGCCCTAGCCTACGGCCCTACCCGTGTCGAGCGATGGCCCTTACGCGCGCCGGCGCGCGGCCACCAGCACCGCTCCGGCTCCCGCGACCAGCAGCAACCCAGCACCCGCGGCAACGCCGGGGTGAGCGAACCCGGTCGCCGTGAGGCCGTCGTCAAGAGCGGTTCCATCGCCATCGGTTCCCGCCTCGTCGACGGGCACTGACGCTGCGCCGGAAATATCGGCGGCGAACGTATCGAGCACAACGTCGGCGGAATTCACCGAGCCTGACACCGACGTGTCCGCCTCAGGCAAGGTGGCACTGAAACTCACCGTCGTCCCCGCCGCAGACTTCACCTCCGACGTAAACGACCCGGCGATGGTCACGTCTCCGGAGCCCACTGTCACCTGCAGGTAGACGCCATTGTCGCGAACAAAGTCGATGACCTCTTGCGGAATGCGATCGACGTTGACGGTGACACCAATGGTGCCGCCGGGAACGAACGCTCCGGAAATCGTGAGCACATCGCCCGCACTCGGATACGAATCGGTGGCGGCCGAAGCCGTCGTCGCGGGCGCGACTCCTACGGTGACGGCCACTGCGGCCGCAACAAGCGTCTTGCGGAGCTTCATGATGTCCCCTCAAATTCACGAGTCCTGACGAACGCCATCGTCCTTCGTGGCGACTGTAACAGGAGCCTTCCCCGTCGGGAAGGGTGAATGAAGGGCCGACCATCCGGGAGGATCAGCAGCCGAGCGCGAGCCCCGCCTTCACGAACGCGCCCGTCTGATAGGCGTACTGGTACGCCCAGTACCACGGCGTGAGCGGCTCGTCGGAGTCGATCATGGCCAGGTCACCGCCGAAGCAGCGCTCCACGTACAGCTCGGCGCGCTTCAGGTGAGGGGTGAAGGTGATGACCGCTGCCGACGTCCAGTCGTGCTCGGCGACCTCGCTCGCGAGCCACTCGGCCTCGCCGCGTGTGGTGAAGGGTTCGGGGCGGTCGCACAGGACCGTGTATTCGGAGAACGGGGTGCCGCCCGCGCAGGCCGCCTGGGCCAGGGAGTACTCCGTGGCCGCGGGGTCGAGCGACACCATCAGCGTGGAGGTGTGGCCCTCCTCAAGCATGGCGAGTGCCATCTCCATGCGGGCGTCGGTGGGCGGGCCGATCACGTAGGCCACGTCCGTGGCGGCGGGCTGGTCCGAGCCGGGACTCACGTACAGCGGCCACCCGGCTGCCGCGACGGCGATGACCAGCACGCCGAGCCATGCGAAGCGGCGGACCCACGCCTTCGACACGCCTAGATCCGCTCGGCGAGCAGCTCTGCCAGATGGCGGCCGCGGGTGCCGTGCAGGTCCTCTGCCTGGGTGCGGCAGCTGATGCCGTCGGCCAGGTAGATCGCGCCCTCGGGGGCCTCGCGCAGCGCGGGAAGCAGGGAGTTCTCGGCCACCGCGACGGACGTGTCGTAGTGCCCCTTCTCCGTTCCCCAGTTGCCGGCAAGTCCGCAACAGCCCGCAGTCTCCGTGACCGTCGCGCCGGCGTCCTTCAGCAGCTGCCGGTCGGCGGCGAAGCCGGTGACCGAGTACTGGTGGCAGTGCGGCTGCACCACCGCCGTGACGTCGTCCAGTCGCGGCACGCTCCACCCCTCACGTGGCTTGGCGGGCGCTCGCCCCGTGAGCACCTCGGCCAGGGAAAACGTGCCGCGCGCCACCGCGTGAGCGCGAGGGTCATCGGGCAAGAGCTCGGTGAGGTCACCGCGCAGGGTGGCAGTGCAGGACGGCTCGACCCCGATGATCGGGATGCCGTTGACCGCGTACGGCCCCAGCACCGTGAGGAGGTCCTGGAGGCGGCGGCGCGCGGCGTCGAGCTGACCGGTGGAGATCCAGGTGACGCCGCAGCAGGCGCTCGCCTCCGGGATGACCACGTCGAAGCCGGCGTCCTCGAGCACCGTCACGATCGCCTCGGGGATCTGCGCGTCCAGCCCGTCCGTGAACGAGTCCGCCCACAGCACCACGCGGTTCTCCGTGCGGGCGGCCGATGCCCCGGCGGGCGAGGCGGCGCGCCTCGCCTTGGCGGCATCGGACTTCCTGAAGGGAGTGGTGGAGAAGCGCGGCAGGGTGCGGCGCGTGTCCATGCCCGCGAGGGACACGGCGGTCTTCTGGATCCAGCGCGGCTTGAGGGCGGCGTTGACGAGTCCCGGCGCGATGCCGATGGCCCTCAGCCACCGCGGCAGCCAGCCGATCGAGTAGTGCGTGACCGGGCGCAGCCTGTTCTTGTAGGTGCGGTGCAGCGCCTCGGACTTGTAGGCGGCCATGTCGACGCCGCTGGGGCAGTCAGACGAGCACGCCTTGCAGCTCAGGCACAGGTCGAGGCTCTCGCGCACCTCGGGGGCCTTCAGCCCGCCGATGAGCGTGCCGTTGATCGCGTCCTGCAGCACACGGGCGCGGCCGCGCGTCACGTCCTTCTCGTCCTTGGTGGCCGTGTAGCTGGGGCACATGAAGCCGCTGCCGCCGCCGATGGCATCGGCCCTGCACTTGCCCACGCCGGTGCAGCGGTGGAGCGCCTCGGTGAGGTCGCCGTGGTCGTGCGCGAAGGCGAAGCCGGTGGTCGCCGGTGTCGCGGGGGCCGCGGGGCGGCGCAGGTCAGCGTCGAGCGGCGCGGGGTCCACGACGATGCCGGGGTTGAGGTGGCCGGCCGGGTCGAACAGGCGCTTGACCTGCCTCATCACGTCGAGGGCCTCGGCGCTATACATCGTGTGTAGGAGTTCGCCGCGGGCTCGGCCGTCGCCGTGCTCGCCGGACAGCGAGCCGCCGTGGCGCGCCACCAGCGCGGCGGCGTCCTCCATGAAGGCGCGCAGGGGGCGGCCGTCGTCCTGCAGCGGGATGTCCAGGCGGACGTGGATGCAGCCGTCGCCGAAGTGGCCGAAGGGCTGGCCGGTGACGCCGTGGCTGTCCATGAGCGTGTCGAACTCGCGCAGGTAGGTGCCCAGGTGCTCGGGCGGGACGGCCGCGTCCTCCCAGCCGGGCCAGCACTCCTTGTTGTCCGCGCTGCGGCCGGCGAGGCCGGCGCCATCGGCACGGATGGCCCACAGGCTTGCCGCCTCCCTCGGATCCTCGAGGTCGCGGACGGAGGTGGTGCCGGCATCGGCCGTGATGGCGGCGAGGATGGCGCGCGCCTCCTCCTCGGTGTCCGCTCCCACCTCGACGAACAGCCAGCCGGCGCCCGGCGGCAGCGCCGGGATGGCCTGGTCGCCCTTGGCCGTCCTGATGCGCTCGATGAGGCGGGCGTCGAGGCCCTCCACCGCGTGGGGCTTGTGGGCCATGATGGGGACCACGGCATCGGCCGCCGCCGGCATGTCCTCGTAGCCGAACGCGACGGTGAGGCGGATGGGGGCGATGGGGACCAGCCGCACCGTCGCCTCGAGCGTGGTGGCGAGCGTGCCCTCGGTGCCCACCAGGAACTTGGCGAGGTCGCCCCCCAGCTCGGGAAGCAGGTGCTGGAGGGAGTAGCCGCTCACCTGGCGCTCGAAACGTCCGAACTCGGTGCGGATGAGCGCGAGGTTGGCGCGGATGATGTCGTCGAGGCCGTCGACTGCGCTGACGCCCTTGCGGCCGGCGGCGATGCGGCGGCCATCGCCGGTGATGACGTCGAGGCCGATGACGTTGTCGCTGGTCTTGCCGTGCGCCACCGCGTGGGGGCCGCAGGCGTTGTTGCCGATCACCCCGCCGAGGGTGGCACGGTTGGTGGTCGACGGGTCGGGGCCGAACCTGAGGTTGTGGGGCGCGGCGGCCTTCTGCAGCTCGCTGAGGACCAGGCCCGGCTGGACGCGCGCCGTGCGCTCCTCGACGTTGAGGTCGAGGACGCGGTTCATGTGGCGGCTGGTGTCGATGACGACGCCGGGGCCGATGCCGTTGCCGGCAACGGAGGTGCCGCCGCCGCGCATCGTGACGGGGGCATCGAGGTCGCGGGCGGCCGCGAGCGCGGCGGCGAGGTCGTCGGCGTCGCGGGGGAAGACCACCACCTGGGGAGGCACCCGGTAGTTCGAGGCGTCGGTCGAATACTCGGCGCGGCGGCGGGCTGAGGCGTCCACCTCTCCGTCGACGCGCGCGTCGAGATGCGCGGCGAGGTCGGCGATCTCCGGGGCGATGGTCACGCGCGCCATTGTTCCACCGTCCTCAGGCGCGGCCGTGCGCCCGGGCGTGTGTGCGTGGCGCGTGCCGGCCCGTAGCCGGGCCCCTCGCCCGAGGTGGGCGTCGAGGATCACGGTTGTGTGACTTTCGTCACATGGCGATTCTCTTGTCACATCCTTCACATCTGTCACACGTTCCAGTTGACGGTGTGAGAAATCTCACTACCGTCGAGTTATGCGTCGCGGCGCTGAGGGGTGCCAGGGGGGTACCAGCCGCGGCGTGGGAGGTAGCAATGAAGCTGAGGACTCGTATTGCGGCTGTCGCCACCGTGGTGTGCTTGGCGTTCGTGGGGTGGGCCGCTCCGGCGGCCGTCGCGGACGACGGTAACCCGGGCAACACCAACAACACTCGCTACTGGGAGGAACGCAACCCCGGCCTCACCTGCACCAAGGTCGATCCGCCAGGAGGGGCATCGGCCGTGGGCCATCTGGTGGCCGACGGCAAGGCCGTGCAGCTGGACAAGGACGTCTCGCTACTGGTCGTCAAGGGCGGCAACGATGGCTACCGCGACTACCAGTACGCGCAGGCCGGCGGCTCCTACACCTCCGCCCCCAACACCTCCAATGGCCGCTACCCCGACGTGTCCCACTGGATCTACTGCCTGCCCAAGGATGACGTGCCCGTCTGCTACGACGAGGTCAAGGAGTACGAGTACCAGTACATCCGCGAATGGGAGGGCACCGAGGGCGTCAAGGAGTACCGCTGGGAGGCGATCTTCAAGAAGGGCAAGGAGCTCAAGGGTTGGTACGTCGAGGGCGACAACACCTGGGTCAAGGGCGACGCCAACACGTGGTACGAGCTCCCCGAGCACAAGCAACCCGAGCGCTTCGACGGCATCGCCCCCACGGGCACCGTGAACCTGTCCGTGTACGGCGGGCCGAGCGGCAAGTCCGCCCCGTACCGCTACGGCGAGACCTACACCGTCTACTACCCGGGCCCCACGGCCTCCACCTGGACGACCGACGGCACCGAGCCCGCAGCTCCGAAGGGCTCCGACTGGGGCGACAGGAAGTCGCAGTGGAAGGTCGCCCCCACCGAGGGCGGCTCCGAGACCAAGTGGTCGGTGACCGATCCTGGCGGCGACTGGGTGAAGGTGTCCCCGGAGAAGAAGAGGGAGACGGGCAAGGTCACCAAGGTTCCTGCCGACGACTGCTACGGAAACAACACCGTCGACGTTTGCCGCGACGGCAAGAAGGTGACCATCAACGCCGATACCTTCAACCCGCAGTCGGACAAGCTCTACGACCCCGCCACCTGTGGCGAGACCCGCGGCGAGGTGACCTGCACCACCGTCACCGCCTACTGGCCCGCCGGGTTCGACGGCCAGCACATCAACATGACGCTGACGGCACTCGACTCCTCGGGCCAGCCCACGGGCGACACCCTGTCGCTCAGCTGGCACCAAGACTCGAACACCACGCCGCAGTGGGGCACCAGCCACACCGTCGACTTCACCGAGACTGGCCAGTTCAAGGCCTGGTACGGCAAGGACAACTACCGCGTGTCCTTCCTCCAGGTGAATAACTTCGACGACTGGCCCAAGGTCGACTGCGACTCGCGCGTCATCGACATCTGCGTGGAGAAGTCGGGCGGCGGCTACGAGAAGCTCACCGACATCCCCGTGAAGGATGTTGACGACTACACCGTGGTGGCCGACTCGCTGTGCGAGCCGCCGGTCTGCGCCGACTTCACGGCCGACGAGATCGCGGCCGCCGAGGCGCTGGGCTACGAGATCCGATTCGAATCCGGCTCCGTGACCAACTGCTACTACTACGTGTTCGTGTGCTGGGAGATCGAGAACTCCACCGGGCTCGTGGCCGGCTACCAGAAGCCCGTGTGGGACATCCACTTCCCGCAGTACTGGTTGGCCGAGGGCGTCAGCTACGACGCCGTCCTCGCCGACCCGGCGTGCGGCGAGCCGGTGTGCGAGGCGGACCAGTGGCGCCAGATCGATCGCTACAAGATCGAGGGATCCACAGACCACGCCACGCTTGCCGCCCACCGCTCCTCTGGCAAGCTGACGTGGCTTCCCGGCAAGGACCCCTCCGACACCACCATCTGGAACCCCGACCAGCAGCACTGGATCGTGAAGATCGCCAACTCCGGGCCATGCGCGCCTCCGCCGATGGAGATCTGCGTCGAGACCGAGGGCGGCTGGGGTGAAGGCTCCATGGAGGTCGCCGACTACCAGGCGCTCCCCGTCTCCGAGCGGCCCGCCCTGTGGACCGGCCACCCCGAGGACTGCTTCGACGCCTCCGGCACGACCGAGGTCTGCACGGCCGACGGCCAGGGCGGCTGGATGCTCGGAGCCGTCGGGTGGAGCGCCGTGTGGGAGGACGGGGCCTGGGTGCTCACGTTCGACCCGGGCGTCGACCCCGACGACATCGTGGCGCCGTTCTCGGTGACCCAGTACGGCTCGGTCATCTCCTACCCCGGGCAGAACCTCGGGGACGGAGGCCAGGCACTGCTGGACTCCGACTGCGAGCAGACGCCCATCTGCGTCATGACGGATGGCGAGGAGCCCACCTACGAGATGGCTGTCATCCCCAGCAGCGAGTACTCGGAGGGTGAGCACACCCTTTGGACGGGCGACTCCCGCTCCTGCTTCACGCCGTCCGGCGAGGTGGACCTGTGCCACGCCATCGACGACGACACCTGGGAGATGCTCACCACCGCGTGGACCGCCACCTGGAACGACGAGGCCGAGCAGTGGGACTTCGCCTTCGAGGGTGACCACGGCGAGCACGCCCAGGACATCATCGACGCGATCGACGAGGTCTTCTACGGTTTCCCGGTCACGTTCGACGGGACGCAGGGCTGGCAGCACTACCTGCTGAGCCAGTTCGACTGCGAGCCGGTGATCCCCGAGGTGGACATCGACGTAGACAGTTCGGAGATCTGCACCGAGGAGGGTGGCACCTTCAGCTACGACGTGCTGTTGTCCTCCGCTCACGAGCGCGTCGGGTTCCGGCTCGAGCGTCTCGACGATGAGACCTGGACCGACCTCGGGCAGATCGGCGAGATCCTCACGCGCGGCGCCGGCGGCACCTTCGGCGGCAGCGTCGACCAGGCCGGCCAGTACCGGGTGGTCGCACAGTGGCTGCCGAGCGAGCTGAGCGGCGTCGAGGCATCGGCCGTCGAGAGCGGGCTGGGAATCTACACGGCGGAGTTCACCGTGGACGAGCCCACCGGCTGCGCCGACGTGGATGGCACCGTACTGACCGGGGTCTGCGAGGACGGCGTGCCCTTCCTGGGTTACACCGTGCAGCTGAACGACCCCTACGGCGAGGTGACCATCCCCGAGACGGCGACCCTGACCTTCGCCAACGACACCGAGGGCGATGGCGGCGCCGACTACGTCCGCGAGATCCCGCTCCAGACTCCGGAGGGCGGCGGGACCTACGAGGACCCCAGCGCGACGGCTCCGTACGCCACCATCACCTACGCGTACGCCAATGGCGTGCACACCTGGACCGGCTACACGCTGTGGCCCGGCGGTGAGGTCGACTCCGAGGGCAACGCCATCGGCTGGCCCGGCTGGGAGGTCCTGGCCGACGGCTCGTACCAGTCCGTGGGGCTCGACAACTACGGCTGGACCCGCTCGGGCGACGGGGTCGAGGTGCTGATCCAGGTCAACCCGGCCACCACCACCGAGGCCGCCTACCCGCTCGCCAGCCCCGAGTGCGATGGCCCCCCGCCCGTGGAGATCTGCCAGGCCACGGACGACGGTGGCTGGGAGGCCGGTGAGATCACAGCGGCCGAGTACGACGCCAACCGTGACGCGTACATCCTGTGGGACGAGTCGATGGAGAACAACGGCTGCCCCACCCCCACCGAGCCGACCCTCGCGGGATCCGTCATCAACTCGGTCTGCGTGGCTGACTCCCCGTGGGTCCGCTACTCGGTCCAGCTGAACGACCCCGACGACCAGGCCGACTACGACCGCGACGACCCGACACCGGTGACCATCCGCTGGGTCCACCCCGACAACGAAGGCATGGACCCCGGCGACGCCGGCTACGACGACTCGCTCGACTACATCGTCGAGGTGGCGTTCGGCGAGGGCTACCTGCTGTGGCCGGGAGCCGAGGTCACGCCGACCGAGGAGGGCGTCGAGGTGGATCCCACCGACTCGTCGACCTTCACCGCGACCAACTGGCCCGGATGGCGACTCGACGAGTCGGGCGAGTGGGTCGAGATTGAGGACCCGAACATCAACTACGGGTGGACCCGTGACGGCGTCACGGTGAGGGCGGACGTCAACCCGACGTTCTCCGTCACCGTCGCCTACCCGCCGCCCACCGCGACCTGCGTCGCCGGACCCGTGACCACCCAGGTTCTCGACGCACCCCCTGTGGTGTCCGAGGCGCCGGCGCCCACCGCGGCCCGGGTCGACGACATCACCTACACCGGCTGATTCCCCCCACGTTCAGCCGAAGGACGCCCGCTCGCGAGTCTCAGCCTCGCGGGCGGGCGTCGCCTTGTGCGGGGCTAGCGCATGGCGTGGGGCGCGCGAAGCCACGCGGCTCAGGCGGCGGTGCCGGCGGCCGAGCCGTCGGCGATATACACCGGGGTGCCCAGCGGCACCCCGTAGTCCACGACCATCTCGGTGATCACGTCGTTGTCGACGCGGAGGCAGCCGGAGGAGACATCGGAGCCCAGAGACTCGGGCTCGTTGGTCCCGTGAATGCCGATGATCGGGTCGCCGCCCTTGAACGAATCGAGCACCGGCTGGTACCCCGATAGCCCGTAGGCATACGGCCCATACGGGCCATCGGGGTTGGGCGGCTGCAAGAGCTCGCGCACGTAGTAGACGCCGCCCGGAGTCGGGCGGTCCTCGCGGCCGACCCCGACCTCGGTGGTGACCACCGCATCGGCCCCGTCGAAGAGGGTCAGCGTGTAGTCGTCGAGGGAGACCTCGATGCGGAAGTCGGTGGTCGCGATGTCCACGGCGGCCGCGGGAACCCAGCCGGTCGAGCCGTTGGGCATGATCGGCAAGTACACCTCGAGCCAGTCGTCGACGTGCTTCTTCACCAGGAAGACGAGCGGCGTCTGATCGGGGGCGGACAGGACGTCCGCCCCATCGATGGTGTCTGCGAGCGTCCCGCCGGGGCCGTCGTAGAGGTCAAGGCTGCCGCTCGGGGCCGTGGCGATCTCGCTGGTCACCGCGACGGACGCGATGCCCGAGTCGGGGCTCGTCGAGACCTCGGGGGCGGTGACGCTGGGAATGGCGGAGGACGAGGCGCTCGGCGCGGGGTCGGTGTCCGACGTGCAGGAGGCGAGGGTCAGGGCGGCGACTCCGACGAGTGCCGCGCCCCACAGTGGGCGTCCGCGCATGTTCCCCTCCAGGCCGGCGCCGCCCTCACGGCGCACCCCTTCAGACTAATGAGCGACGCCACCCACGGCTACACCGTCACTTCGATCCACACGACGGTTCAGTAGGCGCCGCGGCCCGCAAGGACCGCCCACACCGTGCGGAAGATGATCACCACGTCACCGGCGATAGACCAGTTCTCGGCGTAATAGGCATCGAGCCGGATCGACTCCTCATAGGAAAGCGCCGAGCGTCCGGAAACCTGCCACAGACCTGTGATGCCGGGCCTCACCAAGAGTCGCCGGTAGGCAGCATCGTCGTACTGGGCGACTTCGGCCGCGACCTGAGGACGTGGGCCCACGATAGACATATCACCCTTCAACGCATTGACGAGCTGCGGCAACTCGTCAATCGAGTAGCGGCGAATGAACCGGCCAAACGGCGTCACTCGTGGGTCCGCGTCGTTCTTGTAAAAGACCGTCACCTCGCCCCCCATGGCCTCCTCCAGGCGGGACTCAGCATTGGGCACCATCGAGCGGAACTTGTACATCCAAAACGGTTGACCATCGCGACCGATGCGTTCTTGCTTGAAGAGCACCGGTCCCGGACTCGTCGCCTTGACGAGGACGGCGACAGCCCCCATAGGTATCGCGAGCACCGTCAAAAAGAGGAAGGCCAACACACGATCAACGGTCTCCTTCATGACGTATCGGCCGCCGCGAAAGCGAGGCGCGTCGACGTGCATGAGCGGCAGTCCTTGGACAGGGCTGAAGGAGACGCGGGGGCCGGCCACGTCCAAAATCGATGGCACGACCACGAGCCCGATACCCGTGCCTTCGAGTTGCCAACCCAGATGCTGAGTCTCACGCAGCGACAGCGCGTCGGTGCCCGCGAGGATGACGTACTCGGCCCCCGCCGCCTTCGCAACCTCCGCGGATTGCGCGGCCGGGCCCAGCACGGTGATGCCCTCGAGGTCGTCGCGACGTCCCAAGACGTCCCCCGAAAGACAGACTCCGATGACGGCGTACCCGGCACGCGGCTGCGCGTGGAGGCGTGTCACCATCTGCTGCGCCGTCGCGGGCGGGCCCACCACGATGCACTGTGCCTGCAGCTCACCCCGGTCCCGTTGGGCATGCATGAAAAAACGCCATGCCGCGCGATACACGACGAGAGCGCACGTCCCCAAGGGAAGCGCAAAGAGGAGATATCCCCGGCTGATCTGCCATTGGGTCAGGAATCCGGCGACTGCCACGAACGCAAAAGTGAGCCACGAGGCTTGTAGCACCCTTTGAAATTCCTGCGGACCATGACCCAGCACCGCTGCGTCTCGCGAACGGATCCACCCCAAGAGCAGGATCCACACCGTCGCGATCACGAAGATCACCAGGACATATGCCGGCGCATTGTCGCCCGACACCGGTACGAGTGGTTCCCATCCGAAACGAACTCCGTACGCGATCACCATGGTGAGCGTGACGACGAAGGCATCTGTCCATGCAAGCCGCCGCTCGTAGGTTTTCGCCCACCCCGTTTCCCCGCGCATGGGCTGGCGGTGTGTGTGCACCACGAGCGATCCCCCTCACGATCGACCCTGACTTTCACACACTACCGCCATATCGCCCTCGCGAAAGGGATCAAAAATGGCGCGGAAAAGCACGACAAATGCCTCATCGCGCGCCCGCCGAGCCCGCGCCATACGATGTGCCACAAGCGGAGGGGGAGGCCGATGCCGGACCGGCGACTCGCGCAGGACTCCCTGCGGGCGCGCGCCCGCACAGGCCTCACCGCCCTCGCGCATCCGGTCGCCATCAAGGGCCTGGTGGCGACCATCGCCGGGGTCGCCGTGCTCGTCATGCCGGGAGTCTCGACCCTCGCCGCCGGCGTGGTGGTGTGCCTGGCCGTCGCGACATCGGGCATCGCCGAGCTGTGGTTTGCGCTGACGGGGCGCCGCCGCCTCGCGCGTGCCCGCAACCGTGCGGTCGCGATCGCTCGCGGCGTCTCGACGCTCGCCCTCGCGATCGCGCTCGGCACCATCACGGTGTTCGTCGAGGATGGCGCAGGAATCGAGCTCGCGCTCGTCATCATGGCGGCCGGGGTCTACGTCGTGGTGCGCGGCCTCATCGTCATCGTCGCCGCGCTGGTGCGCCGCCACGTGACCCATCGCGGGCTGCGCGTCACCGGCGGCATCACCGCCGTGGCAGTGGGCACCCTGGGCGTCATCGCGCCCCGCACCGTCAGCTCGACGGCCATCGCCGCCACGGCCGTCGCCGCCGTGGTCTTCGGGCTGGTGCTCATCACCTGGAGCCTGCGCCGCGTCGAGGGCGAGATCGTCACCGACGTGGACCCGGCGACCGCCCCCGTCACCGCCGTGCTGTGGGATTCCATCAGGACGGCCGATGTGGGCGTCGAGCGCCGTACCGAGCTCGCCGAGTCGCTCTACTTTGAGTCCCCCGAGCGCCTGTCCAAGCGGGCCGCCTGGTGGGTGATGCTGGTGTTGTCCGTCGCCATCGCAACGTACGCGGTACTGGCGGATTCGACGGCCGTGGTCATCGGCGCCATGCTCGTCGCGCCGCTCATGGCCCCCATCCTGGGGCTCGCCGGCGCGATCGTCAACGGGTGGCGGCGCCGCGCCGTGGACTCGGCGCTTCACGTTGTTCTCGGCGCCAGCGTCGCCGTGGGGCTCGCGTATGCGCTGGCCGCCTGGGCTCCCGTGGCCATCGCCTTCGACACCAACTCTCAGATCACCTCTCGGGTGAACCCCACGCTGCTCGACATGCTCATCGCCCTCGCGGCAGGAGCGGCGGGGGCCTTCGCCACGGTCGACCGACGGGTCGCCTCGGGCATCGCCGGCGTGGCGATCGCGGTGGCGTTGGTGCCGCCGCTCGCGGTCGTCGGGATCTGCCTGGGAGGCGGGCGGGCGGACGATGCGGTGGGCGCACTCGTGCTGTTCCTCACCAACTTCGTGGCGATCGTCCTCGCGGCGTGCGTGGTGTTCGTCTTGTCGGGATTCGCGCACCCCAGCGTCCTCGCTCGGCGCGCCCCCGGCATCCTCACCACGGTGGTCCCGTTCGTCGCCCTCGCCGCGGTGATCCTCGTGCCTCTCATCTTCACCTCGCAGGGACTGCTCGCCACCGCGCAGACGCAGGCCCGCGCCCAGAGCGTCGTCGACGACTGGCTGGGCGAGGACTCGGCCATCGCCGTGCAGTCCATCACCGTCGAGGACGCCGAGGTGACCGTCGCGCTCATCGGCGAGGGCGACCCACCCGCCATCGAGGACCTGCAGCAGGCATTGGTCGACGAGCTCTTCCTGCCGCTGGCCGTCACCGTGCAGATGACGCCCATCGAGGTCACCTCGGTGCCCGCGGCCTCCGTGACGCCGCACTGGCGGCGCGACTAGCGCGACTAGTACGACGCTGTCGGCTCGGCCGATGCCCCGGCCGGGTCCTCGGGCTCGCCCCACTCGGCAGCGACGGCCTCGGTGGCGCGGGCGAGGATCGCGACGTCGGCGGCGTGCAGCACGAACCGCGCGCCGGCCTCGACATACTCGCGCGCCTGGGACGGCACGAACGCGTTGACCCCCACGGGGGTGCCCGCCTCGCTCACCGAGGCGAACGCGCGCAGCACCGCCGCGACCACGTCGGGGTGCGACTGCTGGCCCAGCAGCCCCATCGACGCGGCGAGGTCGGACGGCCCCACGAAGACGCCGTCCACGCCCTCGACGGCGGCGATGTCACGGGCGGCGGCCACGGCATCGGCCGTCTCCACCTGGACCACCACAGAAATATGCGAGGCGGCATCGGCCAGATACCCCTCCACCCGATTCCAGCGCGCCGAGCGCGCGAGCGCGGAGCCCACGCCGCGGATGCCCCCAGGCGGATAGCGCGTCGCTGCCACCGCCGCTGCAGCCTCCGCCGCTGAGCCGACCATGGGGATCATGAGGTTCTGCGCGCCGAGGTCGAGCACCTGCTTGATGAGGACGGGGTCGTTCTTGGGCACGCGCACCACGGGGGTGACGTCGTACGCGGCCACGGCCTGCAGCTGCGCGAGAACGGACTCGAGCCCGTTGGGGCTGTGCTCCATGTCGATGAGCAGCCAATCCACGCCCGACCCGGCGCAGATCTCCGCCACCAGCGGCGAGCCCGAGCACACCCACACGCCCGCGAGCGCGCGGTCGGTGGCTGCCAGGCGGTCGCGCAGGGTAGGGCTCAGACGATGCTGCATGTGATCACTCCCAGGTCTCCGTAGTCGCAGGTCACCTCGTCGCCCGCCTGGACCCACACGGGCCGCGTGAAGGAGCCGGCGAGGATTGTCTCGCCGGCCTCGAGGCGGTCGCCGTGCGGGTGGATCTTGTTGGCCAGCCAGGCGACGCCCGTGGCGGGGTGGCCGAGGACGCCGGCGGCGACGCCGGTCTCCTCGATGACGCCGTTGCGGGCGAGCAGCGCGGCCACCCAGCGCAGGTCCACGTCGCCGGGAGCGACGCGGGTGTCGCCCAGCACCATGGCGCCGTACGCGGCGTTGTCGGCGATGGTGTCGACGATGGTGCGGCCCTCGAGCGCGATGTGGCTGTTGAGGACCTCGAGCGCGGGGGTGACGTACTCGGTGGCGGTCAGCACGTCCTCGAGGGTGCAGTCGGGCCCTTCGAGGGGCTCCTTGAGCACGAAGGCGAGCTCGACCTCAATGCGCACGTTCGAGTACTCGGCGGAGCGGATCTCCCCGCCGCTCGCGACGACGGTGTCCGCGAACATGATCCCGTAGTCGGGTTCAGTGATGCCCGTCGCTGCCTGCATGGCGCGCGAGGTGAGGCCGATCTTGCGGCCCGCGATCACGCGGCCGGCGGCCAGGCCCTGGTCGCGCCACACGCGCTGGATCGCGTACGAGTCCTCGACCGTCGCGTCCGGGTAGCGCGCGGTGATGCGGTCGATGACGCCGTGCTCGCGGTCGGCTGCGGCGAGTTCGGCGGCGAGCGAGGAGATGGTGGCGGGGTCGAGGCTCACGCGCCCTCCCCTGCAGCCGCCGAGGCGTCCCTGCTGGAGTCGACCTCGCGCGCGTAGCGCGCCTTCCACTCCTCGTTCATGGGGAACAGGCCCACGAGGGGGTGCCCCTCGGCCACCCGCGCCGCGATCCAGGCGTCCTTGTCCTCCTGGGCGAGGGCTGCATCGGCCACCTCTTGGGCGAGGCCGGGAGGGATGACGACCACGCCATCGGCGTCCCCCACCAGGATGTCGCCGGGCTGGATGGCGACCCCGCCGCACGCGACGGTCACGTCGAAGTCCCACGGGACGTGGCGGCGCCCCAGGACGGACGGATGCGGCCCCGCCGCGTAGACCGGCAGGCCGGTGCCGGCGACGGCGTCCCAGTCGCGCACCCCGCCGTCGGAGACGATGCCGGCCGCCCCGCGGGTCCTGGCGCGGATCGCGAGGATGTCGCCCAGGGTGCCCGAGCCGGTCTCGCCGCGCGCCTCGATCACGATGACCTCGCCCTCGCCCACCGAGTCGAACAGGCGCTTCTGAGCGTTGTACCCGCCAGCGTGCTCGGCGAACAGGTCCTCGCGCAGCGGGATGAACCTGAGGGTGCGGGCCACGCCGACCAGCTTCTCGCCGGGGTTGAGGGCCGTGAGCCCCTCGATGACGGTGTGCTCGAGGCCGCGCTTGCGCAGCTCGGTGGACAGCGCCGCAGTGGGTGCGGCGTGGAGGCTCTCGCGCAGCCGGCCTGGCAGGCGGGTGGCCGATGCCGGGGTCGAGGCGGACGTCGGTGTCATGGCTTCCTCTCCGTGCCTCTCCTAGTGGAGCTGCAGGTAGTCCTCGAGGGTATCGGGGTTGGCGGTCAGGGTCGGGTCCAGCACGTTCTCGCCGGGGAACTCGCTGGCCTCGAAGAACCAGCGGCGGCTCGCGGGCATGCCCCACTGCTGGGCGCGGCGCGGGTTGGACACGTCCCAGCGGATCGGCTCGTCCTCGAGGTCGATGAACTGGTAGTGAGTGGTGAACAGCTCGATGCGGTGCTGGTCGGGGTCGCGCAGGTACAGGAACAGGGCGTTGGAGATGCCGTGACGGCCGGGGCCGCGGTCGATCTCCTGGCCGAAGCCGCGGGCGCCGGCCACGTCGGCGGCGTGGATGAGGTGGGTGGCGTCGGGCACCGTGAACGCGAAGTGGTGGAGGCGTGGGCCGCGGCCGTTGGTGAAGACGAGGTCGTGCGTGTTGCCCTTGACCTCCATCCACGAACCCCACAGCTCGTCGGTGCCGTCCTTTGCGGTGTACTCGGACATGCGCATGCCCAGGCCGGTCCAGAAGTCGGTCGCCTCCTGCACGTCGTAGGTGACCACCTGGTAATGGTCGAGTCGCTGCGGGGCGCCGGCGACGAACTCGTCGAACGCGGCCATCTTGCGCTCCACGAGGCTCATCTCGGAGGTGATCTCCATAAGGGTGCCGACGGGGTCGCGGAACCACAGGGTGGGGCCCTGGTGCTCCAGCTCGACGCGCTCGTGCTCCACGCCCACGGCCTTGAAGTACTTTTCGGCATTCAGGACGTCCTGCGCCTCGCGAACCCTGAGGCCGACGCGGTGGGCCTTGGCCTCGCCGCTGCGCTCGAGCACGAGCGAGTGGTGGGCCGACTCCTCGAGGCCGCGCAGGTAGATGGCGTGGTCGGTCTCCTCGGTGACCACCAGGCCGATGGTGTCGCGGTAGAAATCGCGGCTCGCCTCGAGGTCGGTGCACCCCAGGCGCACGTGGGAGGCGCGGGTGATGTCGAAGGCGGGGTCATGGTTGGTCACGGGCAGCGTCATCACTGGCTCCTTTGCTGATCGACGGTGATCTCTGGGTCCAGTGTGGGCGCGGGACTCCATATGCGGAACTTCGTCTTTGCTCGCGCTGCGATAGTTTTTCGCTATAAGTTAACGTCTTCACGGTTCGCCGTGAGAGCACCGCCGCCGAGAGGAGCACCGCAGTGGAACTGCGCCACCTTCGCTACTTCGTCGCCGTCGTCGAGCACGGCTCGCTGACCGCCGCCGCGGCCGCGCTGCACATGTCGCAGCCCCCACTCTCGGTCGCCATCCGCAAGCTCGAGGCCGACCTCCGCGTGCGCCTCCTGGATCGCTCCGGCCGCGGCGTCGAACCCACCGACGCCGGCCGCGCCCTCGTGGAGCGCGCCCACCGCCTCCTGGCCGAGGTCGACGACATCGCCGCCGACCTCTCCCGCTACGAGGCCGGGCTAGCCGGCACCCTGACGCTCGCCGCCGTGCCCACTCTCCTGTGGGGGCCCATCCCGGAACTCATCGCCGGCCACGCCGCCGCCGCCCCCGAGGTGGACCTCCACCTCGTCGCGCCCGCCCCGTGGACGGCCCTCGACATGCTGCGCGAACGCAAGGCCGACGTGGCCGCCATCCAGGTGGCCGATGCCGCGCGCTTCGCCGCCCGCTACGCCGACGAGTTCGCCGTCACGCCGTGGCGCCAGATCCCCCTCGTAGCCGTCCTGCCCCCCGGCATGGCCGAGGCGCCGATGCCACTCCCCCTGGGCGAGTTCGCCGGCCGCACGCTCGTGCTGCCTCGCCGAGCGCCGGGCGTCGCGAGCCTTCCCGAGGCGGTCGACGCAGCGCTCGAGCGCCACGGCGTCGTCCCCGGCCGCGTCCGCACCGCCGAGACCATCCAGACCTCGCTGCCGCTGATCGAGACCGGCCTCGCCTGGGGAATCCTGCCGAGCCCCACCCCCACGGCGCTCAGCCGCTTCGCGGTGGCGACCCGGCCCCTCGACCCGGCCCCCACGCCGCTCACCGCCCTGCTCGTGACGCGCGCGGGATCGCAGGGCGACGCGCGCATCGGCCGCCTGCTGGAGACCGCCGCTCCCCCGGATCTCACACGATCTGCGATATGATCCCTGCCAGGCATGACGGCGGCCGATGCAGGGTCGCCGGGACCCGACGGTCGCCTCAAGGACGAGGCGAGAGAAGAGGCACAGCGTGGCCGTGAGCAAGGCCGACCAGGCGTACGACATCCTCAAGGCGAAGATCATGGACGGGACCTACGGGCCCGGATACCGCCTGGTGATCGACCAGTTGGCGCGCGAGCACGGCATCTCTTCGGTCCCCTGGCGCGAGTCGCTGCGTCGCCTCGAGGCCGAGGGCTGGGTGGACATCGTCCCCAACGTCGGCGCGCTCGTGAAGACCTTCGACACTCACTCGTGGGAGCGCACCATGCGTCTGCTCGCGCGGCTCGAGGGACTCGCGACGGCGCTATCGGCGGAGAAGCTCACGGCCGAGGACATCGGCCACGCCCGCAGCCTCAACGCTCAGATGCGGGACGCGCTTGCCAACTTCGACACCGTCCGCTTCGGCAAGCTCAACCGCGAGTTCCACGAGCACCTGTGCTCGCGCTGCGACGACGACCGCCTCAACACCCTTGTCCACCATGAGTGGACGCGGCTCGAGCTGATCCGCCGCTCGGCGTTCTTCTACGCGCCCGGGCGCGCGCTCGCGTCGCTGTCCGAGCACGACTCGATCCTCGACCTCATCGAGGGCGGCGCCGACTTCGACATGATCGAGACCGCCGCGCGCCGCCACGAGGTCAACAACCTCGTGGCAGTCATGGAGGACGACAAGAAGCGCGCCGCGGAGGCTGCCGAGGCGTAGCCGCCCCGGCAGCCGCTGGCTTCGCCGGGCCGCGCCGCTAGCTCAGCGGCGCCGCCACCTCGGCGTGGATGGCAAACAGGCCGGCCACAGCATCGGCCGGCGCACGGCCGATGCCGCACTCGGTGGCGATGCCGAAGCCCGTCACCGCCGACTGGGCCGCGGCGATGCGCCGGCGCGCGCCCTCGGTGCCGTCCTGGCGGTGCACCAGGCCCAGGTAGAGGCGGGTCTCGGCGGGAAGCTCGAGGCTCGCGAGCGGGGCGAAGTAGGCCTCGTCGTCACGCTCGATCGGCACGGGAAGGTGGATCCAGTCGATGCGGCGCTCGACGGCGTCGATAAGGCCGCGCGCGAAGTCGGCGAGGAAGCCGGCGTCCGTGGGCTCCACGTAGTGCTTCTCGCCGATGTCGCCGTAGCAAAGGTGGTAACCCAGCTGGACGGCGTCGGGAACCTGGGCGGCCTGGCGGACGGCGCGCTCGCGCAGCGCGCCCAGGATGTCGTCGCCGAACCAGCCGCGGTCGGTGGAGCCGCGGTAGCCCGCTCCCTCGAGGTAGCCGAACTCGAGGGCGTTGTCCCACTGGACCGCGAGACGCTCGTGCGGGATGGCGGCGAGGATCTGGGCGAGCTCGGCGAACAGCGCGCGCTCGTAGACGGGCTCGAAGCGCTCACGGTCGTCCTTGGCGACCATGGAGCCGACGACGCCGACGGGCGTGGGCAGCGACACCTGGAAGCGCGTGGCGGCGGGGATGACGCCCTCGGCCTGGAGGCGCTGGAAGGTCTCCCAGGAGGACAGTGCGGCCTCGGCGTAGCCCAGCGGCTCGAGGGTCAGGGTCTCGAGGTCGGTGCCGTCGAGGACTGTGACCTTCCGCACGTCGAGGGGGCCGACCATGATCGGCTGGTCACCCTCGCGACCGAGCCCGGCGGTGCGCGCGATGCGGTCGGGCTGGAAAGCGACCCAGTGGAAGCGCTCGCCCACCTCACCGTCGGGGATGCGCTCCAGGTGCGCGCCGAGCTCGGCGGCGGTGGTGCGCATCACGGTCTCGGCATCGGGAAGGTTGATGGATCCCACCAGGTGGGCGCCGCGGACAACGGTGTTCTTGGTCATGAGGGCGAGCCTAGCGGCGCAGCGAACGCGACAGGGCGGCGAGCGCGGGGCCCGCCTCGGCCGCCGCGGCGAGCACCTCGGGAGGCGCGCCGTGCAGCAGATCCGCCCAGTGCGCGCGCAGCCGCGCGTAGTTCTCGTGGGCAAGGTCGCTGGGCGCGAAGCCGACCCCGCGCCCGCCCGACGGGGGCGAGACGCGCTCCAGCAGGTCGCGCTCCTCGAGGGCGTGCGCGACGGCGGACACGTTGGAGCGCTGCAGGCCCGTCATGGCCGCCAGCCGCGTGGCGGTGGCGCCGGGCTCCCGATGGATCTCGCGAATCACGGTGATCTCGGTGTGCGTGAGCTGCACCGCGTGCCCGCTCGCGGGGCCGCGCATCTCGAGGTGCTGCGCGAGGGCGAGCACGGCATCGGCCAGGTCCGCGGCGGTCTCATCCATGACCCGACTCTAGTGTATGGTTTCATACACAAGGGGGCGCCGGGCACGAGGGCCCGCCGCCCGTGCAGTCCCCACGCTGTCACTTCGGTCCTTGGCTCCGACGCGCTCCTCGCGAGGAACCGGACCAGGGCCGCCCCGTCGCGCGTCGCATCGGCCATCCCCTCCGAATGCGAAAGCGAGCGACGCATGTCCTCACCCACCCGCGCCCTGCGCGGCAATCCCACGGCGACCCTCATCGCCGTCTCCTTTGGCCTGTTCATGGTGGGCCTCGACGCGACCGTCGTGTCCATCGCCAACCCCGCGATCTCCGCCGGGCTCGGCACGTCCTTTGCCGAGCTGCAGTGGATCACCAACGTCTACCTGCTGGGCCTCGCGGTGTTCCTCATCCTGGGAGGCAAGATCGGCGACAAGTTCGGCCGCCGCCGCACCTACATCGCCGGCGTGATCGCCTTCGCTCTGACCTCGGTGGCCATCGGCCTGGTGGGAACCGCCACCGGCGTCATCGTCTTCCGCGCCCTGCAGGGAGCGAGCGCGGCGATGCTCATGCCGCAGACCCTCGCGCTGCTGCGCGCCACCTTCCCGCGCGAGAAGTTCGGCATGGCGGTCGGCATCTGGGGCGGAGTGTCCTCCGTCGCGATCGCCGCGGGACCCATCGTGGGCGGCGCGCTCGTCGCGGGCCTGGGCTGGGAATCCATCTTCTACATCAACGCGCCCATCGCCGTGATCGGCGTCGCGGTGTCCGCGCTGGTGCTGCGCGAGTCCGTCGCCGAGCACTCGACGGGCCGCTTCGACGTCGCCGGCGTGGTGCTGCTCGCGCTGGGCCTCGCGGCCATCCTGGTCGGCATCGTCCAGGCGGAGTCGTGGGGTTGGGGCTCCGCGGCGACCATCGGCGCCTTCGTGGCCGGCCTCGCGCTACTCGCCGCCTTCGTGGGGGTCGAGGCCCGCGTGGAGCACCCGCTGCTGCCGCTCAGCCTGTTCCGCTCGCCCGGCTTCTCCGTGGGCGGGCTCGCGATTGGCACCAACTTCTTCACCCTGCTGGGAGTGACGTTCTTCCTCACGCTGTACCTCATGAATCTGCGCGGCTACGAGGGGCTTCAGACCGGCATCATGCTGCTGCCGCTGTCCGGCGTGTCCATCATCGCGTCGCCGCTGGGAGCGGTGGCGGTCAGCCGCATCGGGACGCGTCTCACGATGGCGCTCGGCATGGGCCTCATCACCGTGTCCTTCCTGGCGCTGCTCACCACCGGCATCGACTCGCCCTACTGGGCCATGGCCGTGGCGTTCGTCATCCTGTCGTTCGGCGTGGGCTTCACCATGACGTCGGCCGCGGACTCGATCGTGGGCTCCGCCCCCGTGCATCTCGCGGGCGTCGCGGGCGGCTTCCAGGCGACCATGCTGCAGCTGGGCGGCGCGCTCGGCACCGCGGTGTTCGCCGCGGTGGTGTCCTCGTCCGTGTCCTCCGCGGCGCCGGGCCTGGGACTCGACGAGACGGCCGCGGACGGCCTCGCCCAGGGCATCGTGCCCGGTGACCTGTCGGCGGCCGATGCCGTGGTCGCCCAGGATGCCTTCCTCGACGGCTTCCACTCGGCCCTCGTGGTGGGCGCCGTCGTGGCGGCGATCGTGTGCGTCCTCGCGCTCACGGTGATCCGCTCGCAGCGGCGCCCGTCCGTGGCGACGGTGCTCGAGGAGACCGTCGAGGCCGAGGCGGCGCACGCATAGTCGCTCCCCTGCGTTCCGGGAGTCACTGGGTGCGCGGATCCGTGCGGATCACCGCCCTCAGTGGCTCCCGGGGCGCTGTGCGCGACGGCGCGGCGCTTAGCGCTCGTCGTCGCGTGGGCCGCCCAGCGTGCGGTCCACGACCTCGAGCCGCTCCACCAGCTGCGCGCGAAGGTCCTCGCCCAGGAGTTCGTCGAGGCGGGCGTTGACCCTGGCGAGCCGCTGCTGGGCGTCCCGCGCGGCCTCGACGCCGTCCTCAGTGGGCCGATGCAGCACCACCCGCCCGTGCGTCGGATGCGGGAAGGCCTCCACCCACCCGCGCGCGGCCATGACCTGCAGCGCCGTCGAAGCGCTCTGCGGGGTGATGCGGAACCGGCGCGCGAGCTCCGAGGCCGAGCGCGGGCCCTCGCTGTCGAGGTGGACGAGGATGCCGATCTGGTTGATCGTCACGCCAGCGCTCTCGAGCTCGGCAGTCACCACGCGCTGTACCACCTGGTGGGCGCGCCACAGGGCGTACGGGAGGCTCTCGTCCCACTCGGGCAGCGTCACCGCGGCCTCCCTCCGACTCGTCTGGGCACCCATCATGCCGGACACCTCGCAGCAAAGGTCACAGTTGACAGAAATGATTTCAGTTGACTGTAATAAGGGAGGCGACGACGCCACCTCTCCCCGGACCCCTGGAGGCCCCGATGCTCAGCACCGAAGCTGCGCTCGACGACTACTCGTTCGAGATCACCGCCCGGGACCTCCCGGCCCTGGCCTCCACGGCCGACCGCTTCCCCGCCGGAACGCGCGTCAACGTCACGTACCTGGGCACCGAGGACGCCGCGGACAGGCTCGCCGCCGCGCGCGCCGTGGCCGACCACGGCCTCACCCCCGTGCCGCACATCTCGGCCCGGCGCCTCCTCAGCGAAGCCGACCTCACCTCCTTCCTCGACGGCCTCGCCGCGCAGGGCACGCACCGCCGCGTATTCGCGGTCGGCGGCGACCCCGCGCAGCCTCACGGCCCCTACTCGGAGGCGGCGCAGGTCATCGCATCCGGACACCTGGCGGCCGCCGGCGTGCGCGAGGTGGGCATCGGCGGCTACCCCGAGGGCCACCCCGACATCGACGACGCCGCCCTCTGGGACGCCCTGACGCTCAAGACCCGGCTGATCGCGGAGCAGGGAATGAACGCCGCGATCGCCACCCAGTTCTCCTTCGACACCGACGCCGTCCTGACCTGGATCCGCCGCGTGCGCGACGCTGGCGTCGACGCCCCCATCCGCGTGGGTGTGCCCGGGCCCGCCGGCGTCAAGCGCCTGCTGGGCTTCGCGCGTCGCTGCGGCGTCGCCTCGAGCGCGACGCTCGCCCGCAAGTACGGCTTCTCGCTAGGAAACCTGCTGGGCACCGCGGGACCCGACGCGTTCATCGAGGACCTCGCCGCCGGGATCGACCACGGCGTCCACGGCGAGGTCCGCCTGCACTTCTTTACTTTTGGCGGCCTCGACGCGACGGCGTCGTGGCTCGAGAGGCGACCCGTCGCTGCCTGAAGCCCTCCACGGCCGGCGCACCGACGCATCGGCCACCCGCAGTACCCCACTCAACGATGAGAGGAAGTCCCCCCATGAACCACCCCATGCCCCAGAGCCTCCAGCAGGCCATCGACGCGGCGGGCAACGCCGTGGACCTCGTGTGGCACGGCGAGAAGGCGACGTGGAAGGTGCCCGTCGTGCCGTCCGAGTTCGTCGGCTGGGCCGCCGAGCAGGAGGCGTGGCGCTCCGGCGTCGCCATCTCCGACCTGTCGTTCCACATGTCCGACACCACCATCGTCGGCTCCGACGCGAGACGCCTGCTCGAGGCCGTGAGCGCCAACAACTACGACCGCTTTGCGACCGGCCAGGCCAAGCAGTTCATCCCCGTCGCCCCCGACGGGAACATCATCACCGACGGCATCCTGCTCAAGGAGGCCGAGGACCGCTACGTGCTGTCCGGCGTCCCCGCGGCTCAGAGCTGGGTGACCTATCACGCAGAGGCGGGCCACTACGACGTCGACCTCGCCACCAACCTCGACTCGGCAGTGCGCCGCGAGGGCGACCCGTGGTTCTTCCGCTTCCAGGTGCAGGGGCCGCACGCGCTCGACCTCATCGAGCGCGCCTACGGACGCGCCCTCCCCGAGACGAGGTTCTTCCACTCGCAGATGACGGAGCTCGCAGGCCGCCCGGTGCGTGCCCTGCGTCACGGCATGGCCGGCCAGGCGGGCTTCGAACTCATCGGCGACTTCGCCGACTACCAGGCCGTGAAGGACGCGCTGCTCGCCGCGGGCGAGGCCCTGGGCGTGGTGCAGGTGGGAGGCATGGCGTACTTCACCAACGGCGTCGAGTCCGGCTGGATCCCCACCCCGACCCCCGCGATCTACGCCGCCCCCGAGCTGCGCGGCTACCGCGAGTGGCAGTCAGCGTTCTCCTACGAGGGCAAGAAGCCGATGCACGGGTCGTTCTACTCGCCGCGCATCGAGGACTACTACGCCTCACCGTGGGAGCTGGGCTACGGCCGGTCCATCCACCTGGGCCACGACTTCATCGGCCGCGACGCCCTGGCCGCGGCGAAGGACGCACCCAAGCGCACCCGCGTGACCCTCGAGTGGGACGCGGAGGACGCGCGCCGCGCCTTCGGCGGCGACCCCGACTACTTCCTGTCCTACGGCCGCTACCGGATCGAGAACGCCCACGGCCTGGCGGGCGTGACGTTCTACACCGCGAACATCGGCCCCGTGGGCAAGGTGCTGTCGCTGTCGCTCGTCGACGAGTGGCAGGCCGAGCCCGGCTCGCAGGTGGAGATCGTGTTCGGCGAGCACCCCGGCGCCGGCACCGCGCCCGAAGCCGACCTCGGCTTCCCGCGCATCCGCGCCACCGTGCAGCCCTCGCCCTACGACGAGTACGCCCGCACGCAGTACCGGGTCAACGCATGAGCGCGCCGGCGCTCGCCAGGCCGGCCCCGGCATCGGCCGTCGACGACGAGGCCGTGCTGCTTGTGGACGGCCCCGACCGCCCGGGGCTCGTGGCGGCCATCTCCTCCATCCTGTCCGCGATGGGCGCGAACATCCTCACGCTCGACCAGTACTCGGCGGATCCGGACGGCGGGCGTTTCTACCAGCGCACCGTCGTGTCCCTACCGGGGCTGCGCGCGGAGCGGCCCGCCATCGAGGCGCGGCTGGACGCGGAGATCCGCGACGGGCTGGGGCTCACGTGGCGACTCACGCTGCGCTCCGAGCCCAAGCGCGTCGCGATCCTCGCGTCCAAGGCCGACCACTGCCTGCTGGATCTGCTCTGGCGCCAGCGCCGCGGCGAGATCCCCATGACGGTGCCGATGGTCATCGCCAACCACGCCGACGTGGCCGACGACGTGCGCGGCTTCGGCGTGCCGTTTGTCCACGTGCCGTCGGTCAAGGGCCCGGACAAGTCGGCCGCCGAGGCGGAGATCCTGCGCCTGCTCGACGGCAACGTCGACGCCGTGGTGCTGGCGCGCTACATGCAGATCCTGTCCGAGGACTTCCTGGACCGCCTGGGCGTGCCCGTCATCAACATTCACCACTCGTTCCTGCCGGCGTTCATCGGCGCGGGGCCGTACCGCAAGGCCAAGGAGCGCGGCGTGAAGCTCATCGGCGCCACCGCGCACTACGTGACGCCCGACCTCGACGAGGGGCCGATCATCGAGCAGGACGTGGTGCGCGTCACCCACGCCGACAGCGCCGACGACCTGCAGCGTCGCGGCGCCGACGTGGAGCGCGCCGTGCTGTCCCGCGCAGTGCTGTGGCACTGCGAGGACCGCGTGGTGCGCGACGGGTCGCAGACGGTGGTGTTTTAGGGCCGCGCTGCCGCTTCAGCCACGCCCCGGGAGCCACAGAGTGCCGCGATCCGCACGGATCCGCGCACTCAGTGACTCCCGGGGCGTTGCGTAGAGTGGGCGGGCGCATTTCGCGCGCCCGATGCCGTCCACCACCGCCCAAGGAGGTTCCGATGACCGGCCACGACGCCGTCCTCGCGGACCTCTCGCTCGAGATCTCGGCGGCCGACCTCCCGCGAGTGGCCGATGCCGCGGCCCGCCTCCCGCGCGGCGCGCGCGTCCACGTGACCGCGCTCAGCACGGAAACCGCCGCCGACCGCGTCGCCACGGCATCGGAGCTCGTCACCCACGGGCTGACGCCGGTGCCGCACCTGTCCGCCCGTCGGCTCGCGTCACGCGAGGACCTGGAGTCGACAGTGGCGGCGCTCGCCCACGCTGCGGCGCAGGAGTCCGTCTTCGTCATCGGCGGCGACCCCCGCACGCCGGCCGGGCCGTACGCGAGCGCGCTCGCGGTGATCGAATCCGGCGTGCTCGCGCGCCACGGGGTGCGCCAGGCGGGCATCGGCGGCTATACCGAGGGACACCCGGACATCCCCGACGACGTCCTGTGGGAGGCGTTGGCCGCGAAGTCAGGCGCGCTCGCCTCGCAGGGCATCGCCGGGTCGATCGTCACGCAAGTGTCCTTCGACGCCGATGCCGTGCTCGCCTGGATCGCCGTGGTCCGCGAGCGCGGCATCCACCTGCCCATCCGGGTGGGAGTGCCGGGGCCGATGGGAGTGGCGCGGCTGCTCTCGTTCGGGCGCCGCCTGGGCATCGCGTCGGCGGCGGGACTCGCGCGCAAGTACGGGGCACAGCTGGGCGGGATGCTCGGCTCCGCGGGGCCGGACGACTTCCTCGACCAGCTGGTCGCGGGGCTCGACCCCGCCGCGCACGGGGACGTCAGCGCTCACCTGTACACGTTCGGCGGGCTCGACGCGACGCTCGACTGGCTCTCCCACCGGACAGTTTGAACCAGTGCGCCGGGAGACACGCCGGGACCGGACGCTGAACGGGCCGGAACGCCGGCGTGTCGGGCCGAAACTGGTTCAAAGTGAGGGGCTTGCGGGGCCGGCGGAGCGGGCAGGCGCGGGTCAGCGGGCGCGGAACGCCTTCCCGTAGTCGGCGCCGTGTGGCAGGCGCAGCGTGGTGTGCACGTGGAAGCGCTGCGGCACCTCGTTGCTCAGCCACACGCCGGCATGGTGGTCAAGCTCGGCAATGATCGACGGCCCGTGAATCCGCAGGTAGAACAGCTGCGAGCCGTCGGTCGCGCCGTACCAGGACAGGTGCGTCTGACCCCACCAGCGCTCCACGTCCGCGAGCGCGAGCCCTCGCTGGTCCGCGGGGAGCAGCAGCAGGAAGTCCTCGACGATCGCGAGCAGCAAGCCGGCCTGAGCGGAGTCGAGCGCCGCCACCGCCAGCCCCTCGAACGGCACCACACGGTTGTCGCGGAACGCTCCCGCCACGTGACGCTCGTCGGCGGGGTGCACGCGGCCAGGAGGCATCGCGGGGTCCAGCACGGACGCGAACACCACGGCCTCGGACCTCTGCACCTCAGACAGCGACCCCATCAGCCGCAGCGCCAGCTCCTCGCGCGCCTCGAACAGCGCCGGACGCGCCCCGTCGGACAGCGCCGGCTCCGCGCCGATGAAGGCCGGCGCGATCACCTGCCGCCCGCCGGCGAACACGCAGTTGAGGTCCACATGGTGGCCGAACAGCTGCCAGCCCCAGTCCCCCTCGCCCGGCACGCCGAAGATCGAGAACCAGTATGAGCGGTCGTTCATGATCCCCGGCAGCTCGGTGAGATCCCCCAGGAACCCATTGAGCGCCATGGCCTCACCCACGCGCGCCACCCCCTCGGGGCTGAGCGACTCGCGCACCACGGCGAGCGCCGCATCGGTCGCCTCCGCCGAGAGCTCCTCGAGCCGAAGCCCTACCTCGTGGATGACGAACTCGGGGTTGGACCACGCGCGCCACTCGGGGGCGTCCATGTCGTAGGTGACGGCCTCGACCTGGGCGGGGCTCAGCTGTCCCAGGAACGCCTGGGCGGCCGATGCGGCACCCGCCTCAGCGGCCGGCGCTCCTCCCGTACGGGCGGCGGCGATGGCATCGGCCCACACCTCGGGGCGCACCTCGCCGGACTCGGTGAGGCCGCGGAAGGGCTCGTCGTAGAGCGCGCGCCAGTCGGCGAGGAGCTCCTGCACGAACGACAGCGAGCGCTTGGCCACCGAGAAGTCCCTGAACGACATGCCGCGCCACTGGGCGAGCTCGGCGTCGGCGGGGTCGGTGACGAACTCCCGGTAGGACTCGGCAAGCGCCACCGCCTCATCCCGCGCCTCGACGCGCGACGAGGTGAAGAAGCCGTCGAGGTCCTCACCCGCGGTCTCGCGCGCCATCAGGCGGCCAGGGTCGCGGGACGGCGGCGGTCGCGAGGGTGGGCGGCGGGGGTCGCGGCGAGCAGCGCGCGGGTGTACTCGTGCTGCGGGTTGCCGAACACCTGCTCGGCGTCGCCTTGCTCCACCAGGCGGCCCTTCTTCAGGACGCCGATGCGGTGGGAGATGTGCTTGACCACCGCGAGGTCGTGCGCAATGAACAGGTAGCTCATGCCGGACTCCTCCTGGAGCCGCTCCAGCAGGTCGATGATCTGCGACTGCGTCGACAGGTCCAGCGCTGACAGCGCCTCGTCGCACACCAGCAGGCGCGGCTCGAGCGCCACGGCGCGGGCGATCGACACGCGCTGCAGCTGGCCGCCCGAGAGCTGCGACGGGTAGCGGTCAAGGTGCCCCTCGCGCAGGCCCACCTGCTCGAACACCTCGACGGCGGCGCGCCGCCTGCTCTTCGTATCGCCGATGCCGTGGCGCTTCAGCGCGTCCGTCACCGAGCGTCCCACGGTGTGGCGAGGGTTCTGCGACGCGATGGGGTCCTGGAAGACGGCCTGCACGTCCGAGCGGTACGACAGCGGGGTGTGCTTGCCGAACGTGGAGATGTCGGTGCCGTCGAAGCGCACGGTGCCGGAGGCGATGTCCGCGAGGCGCAGCACCGCCTTGCCGGTGGTGGACTTGCCGGAGCCGGACTCCCCCACCAGGCCGTAGGTCTCGCCGGCGCCGATGGTGAAGGACACGTCCTCCACGACGGTGACCGACTTCTTGCGCCAGCCGGCCCCCACCTCGTAGGAGATCGACAGGTTCTCGACCTCGAGTAGCGCGGTCATGTCACACCTCCAGGGAGTGGTCGGAGCGGTCGCCGGCCGCGGGATGCGAGGCGAGCAGGCGTGCGGTGTACTCGTGGCTCGGGTGGTCGAAGATGTCCGTGACCGGCGCCGTCTCGACGACCTCGCCCTGGTACACGACGGCGACGCGGTCGCAGATCTCCGCCGCGACGCCGAGGTCGTGGGTGATCGCGATGATCGACATCCCCATCTGCTCGCGCAGATCCATGAGCAGGTCGAGCACCTGCGCCTGCGTGGTGACGTCCAGCGCGCTCGTGGCCTCGTCCGCGATGAGCACCTCGGGCTCGCCCGCGAGGGCCAGGCCGATGGCCACGCGCTGCGCCATGCCGCCCGAGAACTGCCAGGGGTACTGGGTCAGGCGACGGGTCGCGTCGTCCACCCCCACCAGGTCAAGCAGCTCCGCGGCGCGGGCCTTGGCGGCCGCGCGGGACATCTGGTGGTGGGCATGCAGCACCTCGGTCATCTGGCGGCCGACGGTGTGGACCGGCGACAGGTTGGCCTGAGGGTTCTGGAAGACGACTCCCAGCTTGCCGCCGAGCACCGCGTGGTGGTCCTTCTGGCTGCCTGCCGCGAGGTCGACGCCATCGAGCACCACCTGGCCGCCCGCGAGCCGCACCCCAGCAGGGAGCATGCCGAGGGCGGACTTGGCGATCATCGACTTGCCCGAGCCGGACTCTCCCAGGATGCCCAGGATCTCGCCCTTGGCCACGTGCAGGTTGGCGCCGTGGACCAGCGTGGTGACGCCGCCGTCGGGGCTGTCGGCCACCACGGTGAGGTCGCGCAAATCGAGCAGGGCCGATGCCGGGGCGGGCTGGGCGGTGCCGCTCGCCGCCGCATCGGCCGGACGCTCGCTCGCCTCGGTACGCGAGGCGACCTCCGTACGGGAGCCCACGGCGGCATCGGCCATCACCACCTTCTTGCCCAGCAGCGAGCGCTTGAGCGTGGTGGGGCGGCGGCCGGTGAGGGCGTCGTTGAGCCCGTCGCCGAGGAGGTTGAACGCGAGGACGGTGAAGACGATGGCGAGGCCGGGAGCGATGACCAGCCAGCCGTGGTCCGCCTGGTTCTCGGCGGCGAAGCGGAGCATGCCGCCCCACGAGGGCTGGTCGTCGGACAGGCCAAGGCCAAGGAAGGACAGGGCCGCCTCGAGCTTGATGGCCGATCCGAGGAACACCGCCCCCTGCACGGCCATGGGGCCGGCGAGGTTGGGGAGGATCTGGCGGAAGATGATCTGGCTCGTGCTGAGGCCCACGACGGTGGCGGAGTCGACGTAGAGCTTCTGGCGCTCGCCGAGCGTGATGGCGCGGGCGATGCGGGCGAAGTTCATGCAGAACACCAGGCCGATCGCGATGATCAGGGTGGTCATGCCGCGACCCAGGATGGCGATCACCACGAACCCAACCATGAGGCCGGGAAGGGCATCGGCCATGTCCATGACGCGCGAGCCGAGCCGGTCGTACCAGCCGCCCTTGTAGCCCAGGATGAGGCCCATCGGGATGCCGATGAGCATCGCGACCACCACGGAGCCGACCGCGACGATGAGCGCGGTGCGGGCGCCGTAGATGAGCTGGCTGAGCAGGTCGCGGCCCAGGGTGTCGGCGCCCAGCAGGTGCTCGGACGTGGGGCCGGACATGGACGCGGTGACGTCGGTGGCGTCGGGCGCGTACGGGGCGATGAGCGGGGCGAAGACCGCGCACACCAGCACGATCGCGATGATGACGAGCGCGAAGACTGTCGACGGCTGCTGGCGCAGGCGGTGAAGCGCCTGCCTGGCGCCGCTGGCCTGCTTGCCAGGGGCGGACGTGGCCGCGGGATCGCCGACGGTGACGGCGGTGACGGAGGTACTCACTGGGGCCTCGCTTGGGGGTTGATCAGGCCGTAACAGACGTCGAGCAGCAGGTTCACGGCGACCACGATGATCGCCGTGACCAGCACGACTCCCTGCACGACCGGGAAGTCCTGGCCGATGACGGAGGTGAGCATCAGCCCGCCCACGCCCGGCACGGAGAACACGGACTCGATGACGAAGCTCACGCCGATGAGGATCGCGAAGGTGACGCCCGCGGAGGCGAGCACCGGCACCAGCGCGTTCTTGATGCCGTAGCGCAGCACGATGGTGCGGCGCTTCACGCCAGCGGCCGTGAGGGTGTCGACGTAGGGAGAGGCCATCGCCTTCACCATCGCCGCGCGCGTCTGGCGAGCGATCATCGCGCCTCCGGTGATGCCCAGCGCGAGCGAGGGGAGTATGAGGCCGCGCAGCCACAGCAGCGGGTCGTCCGTGATGGGGGTCCACGCGACGATGGGGACCCAGCCGAGCTGGATCGCGAACACCGACACCAGGATGAGGCCCATCCAGAATTCGGGGATCGCGAGGCCCACGACGGTGCCGCCGGTGACGATGCGGTCCGCGAGCGTGCCCGGGCGGGTGCCGGTGTAGACGCCGGCCGAGACACCCAGGATGAGCGAGACCACCATGCCGCCCAGCACCAGCGACAGCGTGGCGCCCACCCGCTCGGACAGCAGGTCCGTCACGGGAAGGCCCAGGCGGATCGAGGTGCCGAGGTCGCCGTGAAGCACCCCGGCGAACCACTCACCGAGCTGGGTGAAGAACGGCTGGTCGAGCCCCAGCTGCGCCTCGATCTGGGCGATCGCCTCGGGCGTGGCCGAGGGACCCAGGATCGCGGCGGCGGGGCTGCCGGGGACCAGGAAGGTCAGGGAGAACACCAGGAGGCTGACGATCAACAGCTGTGGAAGCGTGAAGAGCAACCGGTAGGCGACGAGCTTGCCCAAGGTGGTCCGTCCTTACGTCGTCGTAGGGGTGGGGGGGATACGGGTGCGGGGCCGGCCCGCGCGGCGTCGGTGCCGCGCGAGCCGACCCCCCGGTGCGGCTAGCGTCGGGTCACTCGACCGGGCGCAGGTCGCGGTAGTTGATGAGGTTGGTCTCCCAGGTCTCCGCGGGGGCAGCGGCACCGCTCACGGTGTCGCTGTTCCACGCGACCAGCTCCTCGCCGGCCACGTGGGCGCAGGTGAGGGCCTCGTCGGAGATGATCTGCGTGACCTCGCCCCACAGGGCGTCGGCCTCGTCAGAGGTGCCCGCGGCGATGGCAGCATCGGCCGCCGCCTTGAGCTCGTCGGACTCGACACCCGAGGGGTTACCGGGGGCATCGGCCGCGAACCAGGCCTTGTACCAGTCGTAGGCCGTCTGCTCGTCGTTCGAGCCCAGGCCCAGCGGGTACGCGCCCGAGTTCCACTCGGAGAAGTACTGCGGCGGCGGCGCCTCCGTGACGGTCACCGTCATGCCGATCTCGCTGACCTGGTCCGCGTAGAGCTGCATCTGGGTGGTGTTGAACACCGTCGACATCATCTCGGCGTTGACGGCCGGGGTGCCGGCGGCGTCGTAGAGCTCCTGCGCCATCGCTGTGTCGTTCTCGTAGCCCACGATGTCCGCGTTGTAGCCGGACTCGCCCTCGACGAAGTGCTGCGTCATGGGCTTCCAGTCGGACTCGATGCCCGCGAGCACCTCGGTGTCCAGGGCGTAACAGAACGCCTGGCGCACCTCCACGTCCTCGAACATGCCGCCGGGGCCGCGGTCGAAGAAGATGGGGTTGTTGCGCAGCGCCGGGTAGGACAGGTACGGCGTGTGGCCCGACGAGTCCAGCGTGGACAGCTGAGTGGTCTCGGTGTCGGTGATGTCGATCTCGCCGTTGGCGAGCGCTGCCGCGGCGGCCGCGTCGTCATCGATGGCCACCACCTGGACGGTCTCGAAGCCCGGCAGGTCGCCCCAGTAGTCGGCGTTGGGCGAGAACGTCATGCGCGTGCCGGCCACCGAGGACGCCTCGTCGTACTTCCACGGCCCGGTACCCACCGGGGTAGTGGCGATGGAACCGTCCGCGATGGCGGTCGGCGAGGCGATGGGAAGCGCACGCGTGGTCATCGCGTTCAGCAGCGACGGCGTGGGCTCGGACAGGTTGAGGGTGACAGTGACGTCGTCGACCACGTCGATGGACTCGATCGAGGAGAACGTGCCCGCGTACTCGCCGGGGGTGTCACGCACGTACTCGATGTTCGCCTTCACGGCCTCCGCGTTGAACGGGGTGCCGTCGTGGAAGGTGACGTCGTCACGCAGGGTCAGGGTCAGCGACGCGTCGTCCTGCTCCCAGCTGGCGACGAGGTGGGGCTGGATCTCGCCGTTGGCGTCCTTCACCACGAGGTTCTCGTAGGGGACGCGCATGAAGCCCGCCTCCATCGAGGCGCCCGGGGCCCAGGACTCGGGGAACCCGCCCCAGTTCACGGTGAGGACCGAGCCGGCGACCTGGCCGGAGCCGGCCGCGGCCGCGCTGGACTGGCTGGAGCTCGAGGTGGACGGGTCCGCGGACGTGGCGTCATCGGAATCTCCGCTGCAGGCGGTGAGCAGCAGGGTGAGCGCCGCGATCGGCGCGGCGGTTCGCGCGAATCGAGTGTTCATCTTCATTGTTCTGGCGCCTCCTTGCGCCGGCGAACGTCGGGGACTGTGGTGGCCGTGGGCCGCTCCCGTGCGGGGTCTCCGTCGGGGCTGCGGCCGGTGTCCGTGACCCGGTCAGCGGTGACCCGGCTCCTGATCCGGTCGCGAGGCCGCGCGCCACTCCCTGGCGCGTTTTCGCGGGGCCGGTGAGGCGCCCCCGACGATGCGGGGGCGGGGCACGAGGGTCTCCTCGGATGCGACGGCGCTCGCGGCCCGGGCTGTGATCCGGTCTCCTCGCGTCATGCGACACCTCCTCGCCGATTCCGCTTTGAATCGGCTCCCTCGTGGCTCGAAATCGTATAGGACTACATGATCGCGCGCAAGATCGTGTAGGACTTTTGGCCCGGGTGGCGGGTCACGATCCGGTCACGGCATTCTCAGCCGGCCCCGGCATCGGCCCACCGACGCGCCACTCCCTCACTCACCCCTCCCCGGGGCGCCGCAAATGGCCACATTTGCGGCGCCCCAGGCACGGACGAGCCGCAAATGTAGCCATGTGCGACAGGCCGCAGGGGAGGGAGTGGGGGCCACGCGTTCCGCTAGATCGGCAGGTTGAACATCTCCTTGGCGTTCTTCCACAGGATCTTCTCGCGGGTCTCGTCGTCGACCTCGATCTCGTTCTTGAGGAACTCCACGCCCTGGCTCATCCACGAGTAGAAGACGGGGAACGACGAGCCGAACATGAAGTGGTCGGCACCGTTAATGCGGATCGCCGCCTCCACCTGCTCCTTGCCCCACGAGTGCGGGTGGGTCATGTCGAAGAAGATGTTCTCGTCAAGGTACTTGCGGATCGCGTCGCCGCCCGTGGGGTCGAGGCGCTGCATGGCCTCCTTCTTGTGGGTGGCATGCGGCGTCATGAGCGCGGTGTTGGCGAACCAGTTGCCGCCGAACATCGTGTGCGTGAACTTGAGGTTGGGCCAGCGGTCGAACATTCCCGAGAACAGCTCGCGCCCCACGGCCGTCGCCTGGTCCACGATGCGCCCGTACTCGCGCCGCAGGTTCGTGTAGTCGATGACCGAGCGCCACTCCACGGGCAGCGGGGTGTGGTGCACGATCACCGGCACGTTGAGCTCGTTGATCGCGTCGAGGTAGGGGGCGAAGGCCTCGTCGTCGAGGTAGAGCTGGCCGTAGTGGCACGCGAGCTGAACGGCCACGGCGCCGTTGTCGAGGCAGCGCTTCAGCTCGTCGATGTTCTCCTTGCCGCCCCACGGCGGGACGCACGCGGTCGAGAACAGGCGGCCGCCCGAGCGCTTCACGATCTCGTGCGCGTTGTCATTGACCACCTTGCAGGTGTCGAGGCGCAGCCACTCCTGCCACACGGGCACGCGCATGATGCCGTAGTCGACGCCCGCCTCGTCCATGGCGGCCAGCTTGGCGTCGACGTTGTAGTCGCCCTCGACGTAGTTGAGGTTCTGGTAGCCCGCGGGCTTCTCGAGGATGAGCTGGCGGCGCCCGTCCTCCATGGTCTTGACGGTGGCGATCTCGCCGAACCCGCGCGGGGCGGTCGAAAGGAAGCCGTTCAGGGTCTGCTCGTTGTCGAACAGATCCTCGGGGAGGTGGTGGATGTTGATGTCGACGACGGTCATGGTCGCTCCAAGTTTTTCGCTCTGACGTGGGGTGTGGCGCGCGCGGGCGCGCCTGGATGGCCGATGCTGCGGCCGGGTGGGTGCGGCGCCTCACGCGGGTGACGCGGGGGCGGCCGATGCCGGGGTCAGGCTGGCGGGGCGAGTGAGCGCCCAGGGTGCACGCCGCCGAAGGGGCGGCGGGTGCGCGGCGCGGGAGCGGCGACCCGCGGTGCCCGGTGCGGTCGATTCTGACTCGCGAAGGCCCTTAAACGAGCCAAGTGGATCCATTTGACGGGGAGTGGGGGTGTCGTCACCTCGCTGTCCTCCTCGCGTCGTCGCGGAACGTGCACCGCGCTCACTGTAACCCCTTCTGGCAGCAGGATTCACCCCTGTCGCCACACTTTCCTCACCGTCACACTTGAAATCGCATACGATTTAGGGCTACATTCATCGCCAGGCTCAAGGTCGAGCGATGGTGCGCGACCGCGACTTCTTTCCCCGGAGGAGACACGCATGGGCGCACTCGTCGAGCGCGATATCGACTACTCCCACGAGGGAACCGCCATGAGCGGCTTCCTCGCCGCCCCCGCCGGCGCCACCGATGCGCCGGCGCTGCTGCTGATCCACGACGCCTTCGGACTCACCCCCGCGGTGCAGGACGAGGCCCGCCGCCTCGCGGACAGCCACGGCCTCGCCGTGCTCGCTGCCGATGTCTGGGGCGGCCGCACGCAGCCCCGGTCCGAGGACGAGATCGGCCCGCTCATCGGCGCCGCCGTCGCCGACCGCACGCACTGGATGGGCCGCATCCGCGCCGCCCAGGCCGCCCTCACGGCCCAGCCGGAGGCCGACGCCACGCACGTCGCCGCCATCGGCTGGTGCGTGGGAGGCTCCGGGGTGCTCGAGCACCTGCGCACCGGGGGCGACCTCGTGGGCGCCATCGCCATCCACGCCGGGCTCGACCTCCTCGCCGAGGGCTGGGAGGACTACGCGAGCAGCGCCAAGGTCCTCGTCGCCACCGGCGCCGACGACCCCATGGCGACCGCAGCCCAGCGCGACGCGCTCACCACAGCGCTGAGCGCCGCCGGCCTGTACTGGGAACTCGATCTGTACGCGGACACCGTCCACGCCTTCACCAGCCCCGGCGCCGCGCACTCGCCCCACCCCGACGTCATCGCGTATCACCCGGTCAGCGCCGCCCGGGCCCGCGCCGCCGCGGACCGCTTCCTCACGGAGCTCGTCGCGACGCCGTAGGCGCGCCACCCACGTCAGCCGGCCGTCGCATCGGCCGCATCTCATCCCCGGAAAGGACAACCATGCTGGACATCGCCATCATCGGAGCTGGCCCCGCAGGACTGGCCACGGCCCTGCGCCTGCACCAGAAGGGCTTCCGCCCGCGCATCTACGAGACCGTCGAGGAGCTGCGCCCGCTCGGCGTCGGCATCGACGTCAAGGTGTACGGCACCAAGGAACTCATCGAGCTCGGCATCTACGACGAGTTCAAGGACATCTCCGTCGACGCCAAGCACTCGATCTTCTACAACAACCACGGCCAGGAGATCTACGCCGAGCTGTGCGGTGTCCACATGGGCTACGTGCACGAGCAGCGCTTTGTGCACCGCGGCTACCTGCAGATGCTGCTGTTCGACAAGGTCGTGGAGCGCATGGGCGCCGACACCGTCCGGCAGGGCGCGCGCTTCCTCGGGTACCGCAACGTGGACGGCGGCGTCGAGTTCGACCTGCGCCTCGCGGACGGCACCACCGAGACCCAGCGCGCCGACGTGCTCATCGCCGCCGACGGCATCAAGTCGCTGGCCCGCAAGCAGATGCACCCCACGCAGGCCGAGCCGCACTACTCGGGCATCACGATGTACCGCGGCACCACCCTCATGGAGCCGTACGCGGACGGGCACACCATCCTGCACATCGGGGCCCCGCAGATCGCGTCGATGATTGTCTACCCCATCGCCGAGAACTTCGAGGGCACCGGCAAGACCCTCGTCAACTGGGTGGTGGAGCGCGAGCGCGACCAGACGGTCGAGGACTGGAATGCCACGGGCGACGTCGACGAGATCGTGCCGCTGTTCGACTCCGTGAAGATCCCCTTCCTCGACGTCCAGGAGATGCTCCGCAACAACCGCGAGGTCTACCTCTTCCCGCTGATCCGTCACGACCCGCTGGAGAACTGGATCGACGGCCGAGTGGTGCTGATCGGCGACGCCGCGCACGCGATGTACCCCCGCGGCGGCAACGGCGCCTGCCAGGCGATCGTGGACGGCGGCGTGATCGCCGAGAAGCTGAACTCGATCCTCGACGTGGACGCCGCCCTGAAGGAGTTCCAGGACGAGCGCCTGCCGCGCGTCAACGGCATGGTGATGGCACACCGCGGCGAGGGCTACGAGGTCATTCGCCGCATGGTGGGCGACCGCACCGACTGCCAGCCGTTCACCGACATCGAGGACGTCCTCCCCCTCGAGGAGGCCGACGAGATTTTCTCGAAGTACCACGCCATGGTGGGCCAGCCCCGCCCCGGCTTCGAGGCAGGCGAGCCCACCGGCTTCCGCACCTGGGAGCTCGACGGCGAGGACGCGCGCTTCTTCCGTCCCGCCGGATCGCCCCACCCCACCCAGCCCGCGAGCGCGTGAGCCGGTAGGAAGGACGTCATGGACCTTGGGATCAGGGGACGGCGCGCGATGGTGGCGGCGTCCTCGCAGGGCCTCGGCCTCGCGTGCGCGGTATCCCTCGCACGCGAGGGCACCCTCGTCACGCTCAACGGGCGTGACGAGGGGCGGCTCTCCCGTGCGGCCGATGCTGTGGTCGCCGCGGTCCCCGACGCTTCCGTCGCGTGGGTGGTGGGCGACCTCACCACCACCGCCGGGCGCGCGGCGATCCTGGCCGCCGTGCCCGAGGCCGACATCCTTGTCACCAACAACGCCGGCCCCCACCCTGGCGGCTACGAGGAGTGGGACGCGCCGTCGCTCCACGCCGCCGCCGATGCCAACCTGGTGCCGGCGATCGAGCTGATGCGGGCGTACCTGCCCGGCATGCGCGCACGCCGCTGGGGGCGCATCGTCAACATCACGTCCGCGATGGTGACGTCACCCGCGCCTGACATGGGCCTGTCGGCGTCGGCGCGGGCGGCGCTCACCGCCGCGGCGAAGGCGATCTCCAAGGAGATCGCCGCCGACGGCGTGACCGTCAACAACCTGCTGCCCGAGAAGATCGACACGCCCCGGATCGCGTTCATGGCCCAGCGCCGCGCGCGCCACGAGGGGATCAGCGTCGACAAGGCCTACGAGCGGATCGCGGGAACCGTCGCCGCGCGCCGCCTGGGCCGGCCCGAGGAGCTGGGGGACGCGTGCGCGTTCCTGTGCTCCGAGCGCGCCGGCTACATCTCCGGCCAGAACCTTCACCTCGACGGAGGAAGCTACGAGGGAGTCATATGACCCACGTCACCATCGCCGACGACGCGACGCGCGGGGAGATCCTCGCGCTCGAGGAGCGTCGCCGCCAGGCCCTGCTCCACCTCGACGAGGCAGCGCTGCGGGACATCTACGACGAGGCGCTGATTCACATTCATGCGCCCGGCCTGACCCACACCAAGGAGCAGCTCATCGAGCACGCGCTCACGCGCAGCCCCTACCTCGACATGACCCGCGGCGAGCTGCTGATCCGCGTCATCGGCGACGTCGCCGTCGTGACCGGCCCGCTCACCAACCGCCTGCGCAACCCCGACGGCACGGAGCGCACCGTCAACGGCCAGGTCACCCAGGTGGTGCGCCGCGACGACGACGGCCGGTGGCGGTTCCTGTCGTTCCAGATGACCCCCATCGGCGAAGAGGTGTGGGGGAAGCTCGCCTCCGAGTCCCACACCCCCGCAACCCAGGAGAACTGAACCCATGAAGCTTGCCCGCTACCGCATCGGCGACGGCCCCATCCGCATCGGCCGCGTCGACGGCGACCGCATCACCAACGTGTCCGCCGTGCCCGGCGTCGGCACCTCGCTGCGCGCCATCCTGCCGCGGCTCAAGGCGCTGCGCTCCTCGATCGAGGCGGCGCGCGGGGAGTCCCGCCCCGTGTCTTCGGTGACCCTGCTCGCCCCCATCGACGACCCGCAGAAGTACCTCGGCATCGGCATGAACTACGCCGCCCACGCCGAGGAGGCCCGCCAGGCCGGCATCCCCATCCCCGACAACCAGCTGTGGTTCAACAAGCAGGTGTCCTGCCTCACCGGGCCGTTCGACGAGGTGGTCCGCCCGCGGGTGTCGACGGCGCTGGACTACGAGGTGGAGCTCGCCGTGGTCATCGGCCGCGAGTGCCGTCACGTGAGCGAGGCCGATGCCCTGGGCGTCGTCGCCGGCTACATGGTCGCCAACGACGTGTCGGTGCGCGACTGGCTGGCCAAGCGCTCCCCCACCTTCACGCTCGGCAAGTCGTTCGACACCCACGGACCCGTCGGCCCGTGGCTCACGACGGCCGACGAGGTTCCGGACCCCCACGCCCTCGAGCTGTCGCTGTCCGTCAACGGCGAGGAGCGCCAGCGCGCCCGCACCGACGACATGATCTACGACATCCGCGCCCAGATCGCCGAGCTCACCACCGTCATGACCCTCATGCCGGGCGACATCATCGCGACCGGCACCCCCGCCGGCATCGGCGCCCCCACCCAGAACTGGCTGAAGCCGGGCGACGTGGTGCGCGCCGAGGTCGAGGGCCTCGGATTCATCGAGAACACGGTGGTCGACGACACCGTGACGGAGGACTGACGTGGCGCGCCGCGTGAGCGTCGACCTGCCCGGCTTCTCGCACGCCAACCCCATCCCCGCCGCCTCGCGCATCGGCTCGCTGCTGTGCTCGGGAGTGCTCACCGGGCGGTCCGCGTCCGGCGAGATGCCGCAGGGGTTGGACGCGCAGATGACGGCGGTGTTCGGTCACGTGCGCGCGCTCATGGCGGCCGCCGGCGGGTCCACGGACGACATCGTGAAGATGACGTTCTGGCTCGCCGACTACCGCGACCGCGAGGCCCTCAACCGTGAGTGGCTCGCCATGTTTCCCGACTCGTCGAGCCGGCCCGCGCGGCAGGCCATGCACGCCTCACTCGACGGGGGCTGCCTGGTGCAGTGCGACCTCATGGCCGTGCTCGACGCCCCCACGGCAGCGCCGTGAGCGCGCAGGGTCGCGCACTCCCGCCGGGGCGATCCCCCGGCGTGCGACTCCTCCCGCTCCTCGCCGTGCTCACGGCGCTGTCAACTTTTCCGTCCGCCTCCCCCTCCCCCTCCCGCAGTGGCGCAAATGGGGACATTTGCGGCACCAACGGCCCTTTCGAGCCGCAAATGTCCCCATTTGCGCCAGCGAGCGGGGGCGGGGGCGCGGATGGATCCGCACCCGCTCACCGTTGACGCCTCACGTGACCCATCCTCGACTCCCCAGCGAAGGAGCTGACATGACCGACGAGTCCACCCTCATCGCCTCCGTCCCCACCGGGCTGCTCATTGGCGGCCAGTGGCGCGACGCCTCCGACGGCGCCACCCTGGACGTCGAGGACCCGGCGACGGGAGAGCGGCTGGCGACCATCGCATCGGCCACCGCCGATGACGCGCGCGCGGCGATGGATGCCGCGGCCGATGCGTTCCCGGCCTGGTCCCGCACCCCCGCCAGGGAACGCGGCGAGATCCTGCGCCGGGCCTTCGACCTGCTCACCGAGCGTGCCGACGACTTCGCGCTGCTGATGACCCTCGAGATGGGCAAGCCGCTCGCCGAGGGGCGCGGCGAGGTGAAGTACGGCGGCGAGTTCCTGCGCTGGTTCTCCGAGGAGGCCGCCCGCATCTCCGGCCGCTACGGAGCCAACCCCGAGGGCACCGGCCGCACCATCGTGTCGCAGCACGCCGTGGGCCCGTGCTTCCTCATCACGCCGTGGAACTTCCCGCTCGCGATGGCCACCCGCAAGATCGCTCCCGCGCTCGCCGCCGGCTGCACCGTCATCATCAAGCCCGCCTCGCTCACCCCGCTCACCACGCTCGCCTTCGCGGCGCTACTCGAGGAGGCCGGGGTCCCGGCGGGCGTCGTGAACGTGCTGACCACGGCGTCGTCGTCGAAGGTCTCCACGCCCATCCTCGAGGACCCGCGCCTGCGCAAGCTGTCGTTCACGGGCTCCACCGGCGTGGGAGTGAGGCTCATGCAGCAGGCCGCGGACGGGGTGCTGCGCACGTCGATGGAGCTGGGCGGCAACGCGCCGTTCGTGGTGTTCGACGACGCCTCGCTCGACGATGCCGTGGACGGCGCGATCGCGGCCAAGTTCCGCAACATCGGCCAGGCGTGCACGGCGGCCAACAGGTTCATCGTGCACTCGTCCGTCGCCGAGGAGTTCGCTGAGCGGGTGACCGCGCGCGTGCGCGAGATGAAGGTCGGGCGGGGTACTGAAGACGGCGTGAGCATCGGCCCCCTCATCGACGCCAAGGCCGTCGACAAGGCCGCCTCCCTGGTGGCCGATGCCGTGGACCGCGGCGCCAGCCTTCTCACCGGAGGGTCGCGCATCGAGGGGCCGGGCACGTTCTTCGAGCCCACCGTCCTCGCGGACGTGCCCGCCGACGCGGACCTCATGCGTGAGGAGATCTTTGGCCCCGTGCTCGCCATCACCACGTTCGACACGGAGGACCAGGCGGTCGCGCTGGCCAACGACACCGAGTACGGCCTGGTGTCCTACGTCTACACGCGGTCCCTGGCGCGCGGCCAGCGCATGATCGAGGCGCTCGAGACCGGGATGATGGGACTCAACGTGGGGGTGGTGTCGAACGCGTCGGCGCCCTTCGGCGGCTGGAAGATGTCCGGGCTGGGCCGCGAGGGCGGCGCCGAGGGCATCCACGAGTACCTGCAGACCAAGTACACGATGACGGCGGACCCGTTCGGGGCGTAGCTCCCCCTGCCCTGCCTGGCCCTCTGCCCCAGTCACTGTGAACCGGATCCGGGCCCGACACGCCGGGCCGGCCACCGCATCGGCCGTCCGAGACGGCGTGTCGCCGGGCGCACTGGTTCACATCGAGGGGAGCGTGGCGCGGGCGTCCGTGTGGCCCACGCCTGGTGCTGATGTGACATGAGTGACGGGTGCGGTTCCCCCAGGAGCCCCACCCGTCACATACGTCCCAAGCGTGGGCTCAACGGTCCGCGATCAGGCCGCGGCGTCACCCTCCGGGAGGCCCGATGCCGGCAGCACGTCCGTCGCCGTGGGCGCCGGGCGCTGGAGCGGGGCGGGCGTTCCCCACTGGGGCTCGCCGTCGACGAACGGCAGCACCTGCGCGCACGCCTGACGGTTGGGCTCCCACAACGGGTCACCCACGATGGTCGTGTAGGTGCGGGCGTGGTAGACGAGCACGGTGTTGCCGTCGGCGTCCTCGGTGAACGAGTTGTGGCCCGGGCCGTAGATGCCGACCGAGGGGTCCGAGGTGAAGACCGGCTCGGGCGACTTCTGCCAGGACGCGGGGTCCAGGAGGTCGGCATCGGCCGATGCCGTGAGCAGGCCCATCGCGTACTCGATCCCCGTGCCGGAGGCCGAGTAGGTGAGGAAGATGCGGCCGTCGCGGATGAGCACCGAGGCACCCTCGTTGACGGAGAAGACCTGGCACTCCCAGTCGAACTCGGGGCGCGTGAGCAGCACCGCGGGGGTGCCGAGCGTCCACGGGTTCTCCATGCGGGCGATGTACAGGTTGGAGTTGCCCTCGATCGCGAGGTCCTGCTGCGCCCACACCAGGTACTGCTCGCCGCCGTGGACAAAGCTGGTGGCGTCCAGCGCGAACGACTCCCAGCCGGTGTCGACCTGGCCGCGCTCGACCCAGGTACCCGTGAGCGGGTCGGCGTCGGTGCACTCGAGGCAGTAGACGCGGTGGTTGAAGGTCTCGGCGGTGCCGGGCTCGTCTGCGCTGGGCGCGCCGTTGGGGGCGGCTGCGTAGTAGATGTACCAGGCGCCATTGACGCGGTGAATCTCGGGGGCCCAGATGAGGTGCGACTGCGGGCCGGCCTCATGCTTGGTCCAGATGGTGACCTCGTCGGCGGCCTGCAGGTCCTCGAGGCTCGAGGCGCGGCGCAGCACGATGCGGTCGTACAGCGGGTGCGATCCCGTGAAGTAGTACTGGTCGTCCACGCGCAGGACGCACGGGTCGGCGCGCTGCAGCACGATGGGGCTCGGGATGCTCGGGTTCGTCATGGCTGCCTCAGTCTCACGGGTCGCGCGCGGCCGGGTTGGCCGGCGACGCCACTTTTCTAACGTTGTAAAGCCTAACCGACCAGGACCCTCACTTCCAAGTGACCTGGGTCCCAGGATGTGCGGAGGGCGGGCCGGGCGGGCCGGGTGGGGCGGGTGGGGCGGGTGGGCCGGCGGACTGAGCACCGACTGTGCACCCCGAGCGCCCACCATGATGCACGCACGCCCGCAATCGCGCCCTCAGCGTCCACTGAGACGCCCGGTCAGAGGGCGTGCGGCAGCGGGCAGCCAGGGCGCGTTCCCGCATGCGCGTGCGCCGCAGTGGGCAGCCAGGGCGCGCGGATCACCCAGCCCAGCCCAACCCACCCCAGACACACAAGCGCCGCGCCCGGAACGTCGCTCGCCATCGATGCGACGTGCCGGGCGCGGCACGGGTGCGAGGGGTTAGTGGCGCAGCGTGGACTCCGCGACCGACTTCAGGCCGGGGTCGATCTCCGCCATGGAGTCGTCGGCCGGGTCGATCTCGCCATCCTCCCCGGGGGCACGCAGTCCGAAGTCGTTGCGCATCAGGAAGCTCGCGATGACGGTCACGACCACGATCACGCCGGTCATCACCAGGTAGGTGTTGGAGAACCCGATCGAGTCATAGGCCGCACCGAAGGGCAGCGAGAACGCCGCGACACCGAGCGACTTCGCGACTCCGAAGCCCAGCATGTAGGCCGTCGCGGAGATCCTCACGTCGAAGACGCGGGTGATGTACTTCATGACGGACACGAGCATCAGCGGCATCTCGATGGCGGCCAGCAGCCTCCAGGCGATGAGCGCCTCGGTGGTGGTGACGAGGGCCGAGCCCAGGACGCGCACCACGAGGATCGCGGCGAACAACTGCAGGCCGCGCTTGGCGCCGATCTTGTTGATGAACCACGGCGCGAACAGCATCACCACGGCCTCGGAGAAGATTTGGATGGTCACCACGTAGGAGAACAGCTGCTCGGGGTTGCCGTGCGAGACGTGCTGCGCGAAGTAGATCGAGAACTGCTGGTCGAACACGTCATACAGCGCCGCCGTGCCGAACATCAGCACCACGAAGCCGATGAAGCTACGGTCGGTCACCAGGCGCATGATGGTCGCCTTGGTGATGGTGGTGCCGCTGGGGCCGTCGGCCGATGCCGCGGCGTCCTTGGCACCCTCCGGCACCTTGGCGACGAAGAGCAGGACGCCGAGCACGATCGCGCAGAACGAGGCAGCCCACCAGATGCTGTCCGGGTTGACGTTGGCCCACATCCAGCCGGCGACAAGGGTGATGGTTCCACCGGCGATGGAGCCGAACAGGCGCGCGTGGCCGTACTCGAAGTGGTTGGCGCGGGAGGCGCGCTCGTTGTAAGCCTCGACGACGGAGACGCCGGCGAGCAGCACGAGTGCCATGAACATTCCGCCCACGACGGCGGCGCCGGTCATGTTCCAGTCCATCAGCGGGGGGAACGCGAACGCGAAGAACGGCCCGACCATCGCGCCGCACAGGACGACGAACGAGAAAAGGTGCTTCTTCAGCCCCAGGCGGTCCTGAAGGTAGCCGTACAGGGGCTGGAGGCACAGGGCGGTGACGGCCATCACGGTGTTGATGAGGCCGATGTCGCTGCCGCTCATCCCCTTCTCGTCGAACCACAGGCCGTGGAACGAGAAGAAGATCTGCCAGATGGCGAAGTAGAAGAAGTACAGGCCGCCGTAGTTCCAGAAGACGGCGCGCTTGAGCGAGGCTCCGAGCGTCGACGATGACGGGGTGGCGGAGGCGGTCGATGAGGTGGGGGCGCTCATGCTGCCTTCCTTTCGTACAGGGGCGCGCACGGGCGTCCGGGGTTCGGGTATGCCGGGCGCGAAGCCGGCCCCGGAGGGCGGCCCCGCGCGGGGGCGGGCCCTCCTTCGGGTCCGACGTGTCATTCCACCATGCCATTGGGACCGGTCCCAAACCCGGGCGCTTGGTCCCGGTCCGTGTCCGAAATGTGACGCAACCGCAACCCGGCCGATGCCGAAAACGGCCTGGCAGTCGGCCCGCCCATGTGACGATGGACGCTCACCGACGCATCGAGGCGTGCCTGATCACACGCCCCTGACCGAAAGGACCTCGATGCGACGCCTTCTTCCCGCCCTGCTTGCCTCCGCACTTCTGTGCGCCGGCTGCACCGCCGCGGGAGGGGACGCGGACACCTCGCAGGCCTCCGCCTCGAGCCCGGCCACCGCTCCCGTGGCCGCCACCTCGAGCCCGTCGGGGGCCTTCTGGGCCACCGTCGCCGCGACGCAGGGCGAGATCACCGCGATCATCACCGGGGACATCGGCCGCAGCTTCCACGAGCGGGTGGGAAGCCAGGACACCGCCGTGGCCCTGTCGACCGTCGCCGAGACGGAACTGGGCTGGCAGCTCGACGCGCCGTTCGAGGTTTCCCCCGAGGTTTCCGAGGACGAGGCCACACTCACCGCCACGCTCGACGATCCCGCGAGCATCGGCGAGGACTCCTCCGAGGCAGTGAGGCGCGGCGCGTTCCTGCGCTACGGCTCCGACGACGCTCGCGACTTTGCGCGCGACATGTGCCGCGCGCTCACCGAGGGCACGCGCGCGGACCTAATTGCAGCGGTGGCCGATGCCTCGGACGCCTCGCGTACGGACCCCGCCTCCCCCGCGGCGGCCGGCGCCGGACTTGCCGTCGTGGTGTGCCCCGAGATGACGGACGAGTACCTCGACGCCCTGCACGAGCTGGCGACTACCGCGTAGCCCCGCCGGCGGTGCTAGCGCCGCCCGCGCATGGCGACGAGCCTGGCCAGCTCGCCGTGCACCTCAAGCCCGGCCGCCTCGCCGGTGTCCTCGACGATCACCCTGCCCTCGGCATCGGCCAGCCGCACGTGAATACGCGCGTCGAGGGTCTCCTCGACCCGCCGATGCATCTGCGTGCGGACGGGCGCGTGGAGCAGCCCGCCGCGGCGACGCTCGGCGACGAGGCTGAGCGTCGCGCCGTCCCGCGAGCGCAGGCTCCACGTCACCGTCTCGTCGCCGATCTCGAGCGCGGTGGACTCGGCGCCGGTGTAGGTCGCGAAGCGGTGTAGCTCGCCCGGCCCGCCCCCGGCATCGGGAACGCGTAGCCCCACGATGAACCCGCGGAACCGCGTGCGCCCCCACGGGATGATCGCGATCGAGGCCGACAGGCTCATGCCGGGCGTCGTGAAGTGGTTGCTTTGCGCCCACACGTACGCGGAGGGGAAGGCGCGGCCCCAGTCCTTCTCGAGGTAGCCGCTCCCGCCGGTGAAGTCCATCTCGCGACCGCCGAGCGTGAGGGTGCCGGCGAGCTCGTGGCCGAACGACAGCAGCCCGTGATAGCACTCCATGACCGGCATCCACCCGAACCGCCCCATGATTCCCGGCTCGGCGAGGGTCACGGGCCAGGGGTCCAGCGGGCTCGTAAAGTCGACGCGTCCGGCGAGGCCAGAGGCCGCGAGGTCCACGTCGATGCCCCTCTCGCCGAACCGCTGGCGGCCGATGGCTACGTCGAAGCGGCGCGAGTCCGCCAGGAACTCGGGGGCCGGGAACTGCTCGTACCAGGACTCGCCGGTCACACCGTCGAGGACCTGCACGAAGGCCTCGTCGGCGCCGCCCTTGCCGCCCAGGAAGATGCCGGGGATGACCGCGATCCGCGCGCCGCGGTCCGCCGACACGAGCTTCACGTACCAGCCCTCGAAGAAGCCCCGTCCGCCCTGGTACGCGCCGTGATAGCCGGCGGGGTGGCGCGTCGCGGCGAGTGTCTTCGCGGTGCGGGTGAGGGAGCGGCCGATGCTCATGCTGCCAGCGTACGTGCGGTTGCGCCGCGTGGGGAGGGAGGCGACGATGGCCGCATGGCAAGCGTCCTCCTCTTCCACCACATCCAGGGCCTCACCGACGGCGTCGTCGCGTTTGCCGACGACCTGCGCGCCGCGGGCCACCGCGTCGAGACTCCCGACCTGTTCGAGGGCCGGGTGTTCGGCTCCCTCGAGGAGGGCTTCGGCTACGCCCGCGAGGTGGGGCTGGAGGCCGTGCGCGATCGCGGCAGGCATGCGGCCGATGCCGCGGCCGGGCCCGTCGTCTACGCCGGCTTCTCGTTTGGCGTCACCATCGCGCAGGAGCTGGCGCAGACCCGGCCCGCCGCCGGGGCGCTCCTCTTGTACTCGTGCATGCCGGTGGCCGAGTACTCGGAGGCGTGGCCCGCGGGCGTGCCCGTGCAGATTCACGGCAAGGAGGGCGACGAGTTCTTCGACGAGGACCTTCCCGCGGCGCGTGAACTCGCGTCGGCGGTGGCCGACGCCGAGTTGTTTGTCTACCCGGGCACCCAGCACCTGTTCGCCGACTCCTCGCTGCCGGACTTCGATCCGGACGCGGCCGGGCTCATGACGGAGCGCGTGCTCGCGTTCCTGGCGCGCCTCTAGCCCCGCAGCTCCGTCTGCGCCCGGGACAGCCAGGCGAGCGCTCGCACCGACTCCCACGAGCCCGCCTTGAGTTTCTCGGCGGTGGCGGCCGCACGCTCGAGCAGCACCGCCGCATCGGGCGTCCCCTGGGCGGAGATCGCGAGGACCGCGAGGGCCTCCACCGCGTCCCAGGTGCCGGCCTTGTTGGATTCCGCGACCCTGACGGCGCTCGCGCGCGTCAGGGCTCCGGGGTCGTAACGGGTGTCCATGGCTCACCTCCGCGCGGGCGCCGTGCCCGTCAGACGCATCGTGGCACGGACTCGCCGCGCGGCGGAAGGGTGCGCCGCGCCGTTAGCATGCGGTCATGGCGAATTCTGGATCGATTGACGACGTCTCCATCGGTGGCGAGGGTATCCGCCTGGGGCAGTTCCTGCAGCTCGCGGGCCTGGTGGATTCCGGCGGCATCGCCAAGGAGCGCATCCGCGACGGCGAGGTGACCGTGAACGGCGAGGAGGACCTGCGCCGCGGCCGCCAGCTCGTCGTCGGCGACGTGGTGGAGTTCGGCGGGCGCCGCGCGCGCGTGGCCGAATAAGGCTGGTCGCGCGTCACCGCTCGGGGTTCGCTTCGTAGAAGGCCCAGTTCTCCTCGAACAGGCGCCGCAGCTCCTCGTCATTGATGGGCCGCAGCCCCTCCAGGACAGCCGCGACCTCGTCCGGCGTTCCCGCGTGCTTCGCACCCGCCGGGGACACGGTCCCGTCGTCGTATGTGTGCACCACGTCCGCGTACTCCGACGTCACGATGAGGTATCCGCTGCCCTCGCGACGGCTGTACCCCAGCCCGTCGATGCGGTGCGCTCCATCGTCATCGACGGCGCAGGTCGCGGAGTAGTCCTCGGCCGTCAGGGTGTTGTTGCCGTCGTGCGGGTCCACGATGCCGGGGTTCGGATCCGCGATCATCCAGCACGGGTAACGGTCCGCATTTTCCTCGGAGGGAGGGTCGAAGTCCTGCCTTACCACCACCACGCCACCCTCGGCGGTGACGATGACAGAGGTCGGACCGTTGTAGACCGAGGCCTGCGCGAGGGTCGCCCCCGGCACGTCGGTGGACCAGTTCGCCGCCTGCTCCTCCAGGTACCTCGCGAGGGCCTCCTCCTTGGTGGGCGGCAGGGTCTCGGGATCGGGCTCCTCGCGTATATCGAAGACCGCGCCGGCGACCACCACCATGGCGAGGCCCGCGGCGATACCCGCGGCGCGCATCGGCCACCCGCCGACGCAGGCGCCCCATACGAGCGCGGCGCCTGCGGCGACGAGCGGATAGACCAGGTCGACGCCGCCCGTTGCCCACCACAGCATCGGGATCTCGCCAAAATGCGTGACTGCCGCCGCGAGCATCACCGCCATCGCTCCGACAGCGACCACGCTGCCGCCGATGCGTCGCTGACCCGTGAGAGCCACACCGACCACGACGAGCAGGGCCGCGGCGCCCACGAGGGCACCGGCAATGAGCGGCAGCCCGACGATTCCGCCGAATCCCCAAAGAATGAACCCACCTGTGGTGAGCGAGGCCGCTCCCCACAGGATCGCGAAGGCCGCGACCACGGCCGCCGGCGCACGCCACCACTGCCGACGTGGCTGGTCCGTCCGCGGCTGGATGTCTTCTGCGGTCGTCTGCTCGGTCATCGAGTCCCCCCGGAGCGAGCCTAGCGAAGGCTATCGTGCCCCGGGGAGTCGCTGAGTGCGGTGAAGCACGCGGCCGCCACTAGCAGGACGCACACGACAACGACGAAGCCCCGGGGGCTTTTTCGAGCCGCCTAAGGGAATCGGACCCTTGACCTATTCATGACAAGGGCCTTGGAACACCGAGCCACACGGAGAACCGGTTGTCGCTCGAGGCAGTTCATATGCCTGGAATGCATCACGCGTCGACTCCTGAGTCAGTGGCGGGCAAGTGGACCCTCGCCCACTTGCCTCCGCTCAATTCTCGTGTGCCGATCTTCGCATGGCCGACAACGAGACCGTCACTGGCGCTCCCGTGACGGAGGCGCAGATCGAGGCGTGGGCCGCCGAGGTGGAACGCGGCTACGACGTCGACGCGCTCAAGAGGCGCGACCGCGGCCGCCCCGGCCGCGGTGCGGAGGCCTCGCAAGTGATCGCGCTGCGGTTGACACCAGACGAGCTTGCCGCGCTCGACGCGAAGGCCTCACGCGAGCAAGAGACGCGGGCGGATCTGATCCGCGAGGCTTTGACCGCCCTCGACGCGTGGAAGCCCATCCGTCCGCGCTCAAGCACGGCATCACTGCCGAAAACGCCATCCGCGCGGCCGAGTGGTCAATCCGGATCGAGGACCTCGACGACGAGTCACCCGCGCGGCAGTTGCGCCTTGGCTTCGACACACAGTGTCGCCTGCTCGAGATCGTGGTCCTGACATTCGATGCGGGGGACGAGCTCGTCATCCACGCCATGAAGCCCCACCCCCAGATGCTCGATCTCCTGCCCTGATCGCACTGCGGCACGCCTCTACCGAACAGGCACCGACTCGACCTTGTAGGCCGGGCGGCGCTCAATCCAACGGTCGAACCGTGTCTCGCTGCGCGAGGCTTGTGGCGACCATCCCTCCGCGTCGACGAGGAAGCACCCGCTCAACACACCCCAGCGCCAGTACCGTGCCATGAGCTCACCGCGTCCGAAAGCCGCCAGCAGTCGAGCCAGCTCGACGTCATCCACCGCCTCGATCACATGGTCTCCGTCTCCGAAGGTGACGAGGATCATCCCACTCCAGTCCTCGAGCTCCAGCGCGGTCCCGGTGGCGGTGCGGCGCATGCGCCAGACCGAGGCGTCCTCTTCGAGGCTGGTCTCCTCGAGATCGGACGACACATCCAGAAGGCGCGCACGGAACGCAGCGTCGGCAAACACGCTGGGGAGCGGGTCCAGCCCGCGCCGAGGTGCGGGTCGCTCGCCAAGCGCCGCCTCCGCAACATCGCGCCACCGCGGCGCGTTGCGCGCCCCCGTGTCCTGGCAGATGAAACTCGTGAAGCTCAACCCCACGGAGTCCACGAAGCGGAGGCCCCATGCGGTCGGAGCCACCTCGACGAGCGCGGTCTTCGCGAACACCCGGCGGCGGAGCGCGCCTTGGATGATCACCCGGTCCGGCTCAACTGCGATATACGGACGGAACGTGAGCGCCCAGATCGCCAACGCGAAGGCGACGACGAACAACCAACCATCGCGGATCTCGGCTGGGTCCATCTCGCCGGCGGCTACGAAGCCGTAGTCCCAGTAGAGCTGGCAGGCCATGAGCGCCCAGAAGGCGATCAGCACAAGCCTGACCCACCACTGCACGCGCCAGACGCGCACTTCAGCGCCACCGAGGATCACGGCAAGAGCATAGAGCGACGCCCCGCGTAGCCGAGTAGCGAACTCGACAACGACGAAGCCCCCGGGCACCTGACGGTGACCGGGGGCTTTTTCGAGCCGCCTAAGGGAATCGAACCCTTGACCTATTCATTACGAGTGAATCGCTCTGCCGACTGAGCTAAGGCGGCGTGCACCCCCGCGAGGAGGTGCGGTCCACCATGATAGCGGGTCAGCAGCGAGTTCCCGAATCCGGCAGGTTGCCGTCCACCATGAAGCCGTCGACGTTGTCCACGATGCACGCGTTGGAGCGGCCGTAGGCGGTGTGGCCCTCGCCCTCGTAGGTCAGGAGCGGGGCGCCCAGCTGGTCGGCCATCGCCTCCGCCCACGCGTACGGGGTGGCGGGGTCGTTGGTCGTGCCGACCACGACGATCTTGTCGGCAGCGCCGGCGGCGGCCTCGTCGAGGCTCGTCACCGTCTGGGCATCGGACTCGGGCCAGCCGTCGCAGCCGGTGCCGGAGGCGAACCACCAACCGAACGTGGGCGACACCTCCTCGGCCTCGGCGGTGAAGTCCTCGATGTCCGCGTACGTGGTCGCCTCGCGGTCCACGCTATCGGCGCAGTTGATCGCCGTGAATGCCCACGTGGAGTTGGCGCTGTAGCTGTCCGACGACGGCTCGCGGTCGAAGTAGAAGTTCGCCAGCTGATACATGATCGCGCCGGTGCTCTGCTGCTCGAGCTCCTCGAACCCCTGCGTGAGGAAGCCCCAGGACTCCTCCGAGTACAGCGTCACGATGATCCCGTACAGCAGCAGGTTGCGGTTGAGGTCATACGTCTGCGCCGTATAGAACGGCTCCTCGAGCGCCCGGTCGAGCAGTGCAGTGGTCTCCTCGAGCCCCTCCTCGACGGTGTCGCCGAGGGGACAGTCGCCTTGCGCGATGCACCACGTGAGGTAGTTGCGGTACGCGTTCTCAAAGCCACCCGCCTGGCCCAGCGTGAGGTCCTCGTCGCTCAGCGTGAGGTCCAGCGCGCCGTCGAGCACCATGCGCCCCACGTTCTCCGGGTACAGCTCGGCGTAGGTCGCCCCCAGCTGCGTGCCGTACGAGAAGCCCATGTAGTACAGCTCTTCGTCACCCAGCAGCGAGCGCAGCAGGTCCATGTCCCGTGCGGCGCTCACCGTGTCGACCTCCGTCAGGAAGTCGCCGGTCGCGTCCTCGCACCCGGCCGCGAAGTCCTGGGTGCGCGCCACCTCAGCGTCGACGTCGTCCTGGCTCTCGATCACGACATCGGCCATGTAGTAGTCGTCGATGGTGGCGTCGGAGCCGCACTCCACGGGGGTCGACTCCCCCACGCCGCGCGGGTCGAAGCCGACCACGTCGTACGAGTCGAGCAGGTCGTCGCCCGCCGTCGTCACGAAGGACTCGGTGAAGTCCAGCCCGGACCCGCCGGGGCCGCCGGGGTTGATCAGCAGCGAGCCGATGCGCGAGTCCTGGTCCGCCGCCGGGTACCGGTTGATCGCCAGGTCGACGGTGTCACCATCGGGCTCGTCCCAGTCGAGCGGCACCTGGATGGTCGCGCACTCGAGCTCGCCGCAGGTGCTCCAGTCGATCTGCTGGCCGTAGACGCCGGCGGCCTCGCCGCCGTCACTCGGTGTGGCCGATGCGGTGGGCTCCCCCGTGTCCGACACGCCGTCCGTGGGGCTTACCTGCGTCTTGTCTGGCACGCACGCGGACAGCAGCAGGGCGCCCGCCGCGAGCAGGGCGGCGGCGCGGAGGGGGGATCTCATGGCGGCCAGCCTACGCGGCGCCGCCCACATCGCTTAGGCCGCGGTCCGGGGACGCAGCGCGAGGGCCATCGCCTCCATGGCGAGGATGGGCGCGACGTTGCCCGACAGGCGCTTGCGCGCCTCGCCGAGCGCGTCGAGGCAGCGCAGCGTATCCGCGAGCGCGGTGCGCGCCGCGAGCTGCTCGATGTGCCCGCGGTGCGACTCGTTCACGAGCGGCTGGCCGGCCCCCACCTGCACCACGGCGACGTCCCGGTACAGGCTCATGAGGTCGAGGAGCGCGCGGTCGAGGACGTCGCGCTTGTGACGGGTGGCGCGACGCTTCTGGTCCTCCTCGAGCTGCTTGACCTGGCTGCGCAGCGCGGGCGGAAGCCTTCCGCCGTCGTCGGCGCCGAGGGTGCGCAGCAGCTCGTTGCGCTCGGCGACGTCCCGCTCCTCGGTGGCGGCCTTGGCGTCCTCCTCCGCGACGGCCACGAGGTCCGCTGCGGCGAGCACGGCGTCGCCCACTCCCCTGATCTCGGTCGCCAGGGCGAGGATCTGCTCGCGCCTGGCCCGGGCATCGGGGTCCCGCGCGAGGCGGCGCGCGACGCCGATGTGGCTCTGCGCGGCGTACGCGCACTCGCGCGCGAGGCCCGGCTCGATCCCGTCGCGGTCCACGAGCAGGCGTGCGACGTCCTCGGGGTCGGGCACCCTGAGGCCCACGTGGCGGGAGCGCGAGCGGATCGTGACCAGGACGTCGTTCGCCGACGGGGCGCACAGCACCCACACCGTGCGCGCTGGAGGCTCCTCGATGGACTTAAGCAGCAGGTTGGTGGTGCGCTCGGCCATGCGGTCGGCGTCCTCCACGATGATGACGCGCCAGCGACCCTCCGAGGGGCTGGTCTGCGCCGTCGCCACGAGATCGCGCACCTCGTCGATCCCGACGACGACCTTCTCCGTGGCCAGCACCGTGACGTCCGCGTGCACGCCCGACAGCGACGTGGTGCAGGCGCGGCACTGACCGCACCCCTGGTCGAGGCACTGCAGTGCGGCGGCGAAGGCGCGCGCGGCGACCGACCGACCCGAGCCGGGCGGACCGGTGACGAGCCACGCGTGTGTCATCGCCTCGGGCCGCTCGGCGGCGGCGCGCAGCGGAGCGATGGACTCCTGCTGGCCGACAAGCTCGTCCCAGACGCTCACGGCGTCCCCCACGGCTCGATGCCTGCCGGGGCCGTCGGCACGGGCGGGAGACCGGCCTCGGCGACCGAGGCGGCCACGGCCGCCACGACATCGGCCGCAACCTCCTGGCGGGAACGGGCGGCGTCGATCACGGCGTAGCGGCCGGGATCGAGGGCGGCGCGGTCGAGGAAGGCCTGACGGATCAGGGCCTGGTGCGCCGCCGTCTCGCGTTCGACGCGGTCGAGGTCGCGATTGAGGCGTTCGGCGCGCGGCTCCATGTCGAGCACCACGGTGAGGTGGGGGGTCAGGCCCTCGGTGGCCCAGCGCGAGATGCGCTCTACCTCGTCCCCGAGCCCGCGGGCTCCCCCCTGGTAGACCACGGAGGAGTCGACGTAGCGGTCCTGGATGACCATGCCGCCGGCCTCGAGCGCCGGCCGCACCTTGGTGGCGATGTGGTGAGCGCGGTCGGCCGCGTACAGCAGCGCCTCCGCGCGGGGGGCGACGTGGTTGCCGTGCATCACCGCCTGGCGGAGCTCGACTCCGAGGTCGGTGCCGCCCGGCTCACGGGTGACCGTCACGTCCCGGTCGGCCGCGCGCAGGTGCGCCGCGAGCAGGTCGATCTGCGTGGTCTTGCCCACACCATCGCCGCCCTCGAACACCACGAAGAAGCCCGTCATGCGGACCAACCTACCCGCGTGCACCGACACGGGCGGACGGAGGATGGGGACAACGGCCCGCCACCGCATCGGCGACAGAAAAAACTGCGGCGCGCCCCTTCCCTTGCCGATACTCAGGGGGACAGACTGGTCACTGAGGGGTGACATGAGGCGCGTGGCGATTCTTGTGGCGGCGATGGCAGCAGCATCGTCGCTGTCGGCATGCTCTCCGGAGCCCCCGACCGCGGTCTTTGTCGGCGACGCCGCGACCGCCGTCTCCCCCACTGGGGCCCCGTCATGGGTAGACGCGGTGTCCGATGCGCAGGGCTGGACCGAGGTCAACGCGGGCTGCGAGGGCTCCGGCTACACCCAGCGGGGCGTGTGCATGGCGACGTACCGGGAGCAACTGCCGGCGCTGGTGGCCGACGAGCCCGACGTGGTGGTCGTCTCCGGCGGCGTCGACGACCTTGGCGCGACTCCCGGCGAGATCCGCGCGGCGGTGAGCGCGACGTACCTCGAGGCGCGCTCGACCTTCCCTGACGCCACCATCTACGCCGTCACAGGCCTCGCGCTCGGGACCGATGCCGCGGTGTCCGTGCTGGACGACGCCGTCGAGCAGGCCGCCGCCGCGGTGGACGCCATCTACGTCGACCTTGGCGACGAGATCGACTCCCACCCCGGCCTGGTGGGCGCCGATGGCGGGCTCACCGCTGAGGGCCACGCCGCCGTCGCGGAACTCACGACGAACGTCATCGGCGGCGAGTAGACCGCACCGGCCGGCCGTCAGGGGGGCGACGCACCTTAGACGACGGCGGTGGCCCGCCAGCCGCCGGCGGGGCCGCCGCCGGTGTAGATGAAGCCGTTGCTCGTCGCACCGCCGACGCCCGAGGAGCGAGGCGCGGGCATGCTCGTCAGCTGGGTCCACGTCGCGGTCGTCGGGTTGAACGCCTGCACGATGGCCGTGTCGGTGGTGTGGTTGAGCTTGCCACCGATGACGACGATGCGGCCGTCGAGGACGATGGTCGAGCTGGTGTGGTGGTTGACCGCGTAAGGCATCGGGGTCGAGGAGGACCACGCGTTGGTGGCGGGGTCGTAGATAAAGACGTCGTCATGAGCGACCGACGGGCCGTCGTGCCCCGTCTGGCCGCCGATGATGTAGAGCTTCCCGCCGATGACAGCGGACCCAGGGTGGTTGCGCCCCTCGGGGAGCGGTGCCGCGGAGACCCACGACGTCGCGCCTCCCGCGAGGTCGAGCGTCCAGTGATCCACGGGCTCAGTGGTGCGGGCGAGGTTGGTGCCCGAGACGAAGTGCAGCTTGCCGCCCAGGTACTCCAGCGCGCCCGAGGCCCGCACCTGCGGAAGGTTCGGAAGCCTCGAGTATGAGTTCGCCGAGACGTCGTACTTGTAAACCTCGACGGTGCCGAAGGTCTGGCCCGATGTCCCGGTCTGCGAGATGTAGCCGCCGGCGAGGTAAATGTCCTCACCGTCGGTCGCGATGCCCGCGTGGGTGACACCAGTTCCGGCCGCACCGTTACCCGCCAGGAACGGGAGCGGAGCGATGGTCGACCAGGTGTTGGTGCCCACCGTGTACTTGTACGACCGCGAGGTGGGCGTAAAGCCCCCCGCCTGGGAGTCGAAGCCGCCGAACTGGTAGAGCGCGCCGCCCACCATCTCGCCCTGCGCCTCGGAGACCGTGTACTGCTGGTTCGCGATGGTCGTGTAGGTGAAGTTGTTCGCCACCGGCGTGGTGGTGCCCGAGGATGCCTTGATGACCTCGATCGCGGAAACCTTCGGCTGGTTCACCGACGCGGTCAGCGCGATGTTCAGGGTGCCGTCGGTGACCCACACCTCGTTGAGCGTCTTGTAGGCCGTCATCGGCGACACCTGGGCGTTGATGTCCAGGTTGCTGATCTCCGTCGGCCCGCCCTCGAAGTTCACCGAGAAGACGCGCTTGCCGGTGCCGCCTGCACCGCCGTTGGTGGCGCCCCAGTAGATCTCCGCGAAGTGGAGGGTCACCTGGTAGTTGCCCGTTCCGGAGACCGGAATCGCGTAGTTGATGGTCCCCATGTCGGCGTTGGTGCTGCGCTCCGTGAGGTACAACACGTCGTCGGTGGTCCCGGCAATCTGCGTGACCGAGGCGTTCGAGTACGTCTTGGTTCCCGAGCCGGTCAGGTACGGGGTGTCGGCGACCCAGGTAGCTCCGCCGGTCGTGACCGTGGGACCGCCCGCGTTGATGCGGATGGGAGGCGCCTCGATCGACGACGTGTCGACCACCGCGGAGGCACCAGGCGTCGCATTGCCGCTCGCGTCGACAGCCACCACGCGGTAGTAGGTCGACGTCGCCGGCGGCGCCGTGGTGTCACGGAAGGTCGTCGCGGTGACGATGCCCGTACCACTCACGGTGGTGAAGGTACCTGTCGCCGAGGTGGAGCGCTGGATCCGGTAGCCGATGAGGTCGGCGTCGGTAGAGGCGGCCCAGGTGAGGTTCACCCCGGTCGCGTTCGCCGTTCCGGTGGGAGCCGCGGGCGCCGCCGGAGCCGTGGTGTCCGACGAGCCGACGGGAACGATGTTCGTGTACAGGTACACGTTGTCCTGGAAGTCACAGTTGGTGGCTCCGTTGCCGCAACCGCCGCCCGTGGTGGGGCCGCCGCCCGAGCTCACGTAGTCGTGACCCATGAACCAGGCACCGGGGATGGAGTTGCCCTCGGCGTCCTTGACCGGCCACATCTTCACCGCCATGTAGTCGGTGCGGTTGGTGGCCTTGCCACTCGCGCTCAGCGCGAAGGTGGTGGTGTTCGGGGTGCCGTTGATCTGCACCAGCCCGCCGCCACCCGTCTTGGGGTAGATGGACTGCGCGTCGAGCCCGGTCATGGAGGCGGACAGGTTGCCGGCGGTGAAGTTCTCGCCACCCCCCTGGCCGTGGAACGCCGCCAGCTGCACGGCGCGGACGGGCTTGGAGGAGTCGAGCTTGGTCCACAGGCCCGAGCGGATCTCGTCGCCGTCCATCGGGGCCCCGGGGATCTCCGACCCGTTGCCGAGGCCGAGTCCCGCGGATCCGGAGGTGGTGGCGCTTCCGAACAACTGGAAGATCTGCTCGAGCGAGAGCTCGTTGTTGCCCTCGGGCGCCGTCATGTACCCGCCGCGGAGCTGGATGACCTTGTTCGCGCTCGTGGTGTCGCTCGAGGCGAGGGTCACGGTTGCGGTGCGGATGCCCTTGCTTCCGGTGGTCGCGATGAACTTGACGGTCAGCGGCTCCGTGTCACCCGGCTCGATCACGAGGGGAAGGGCGGGCCCGTTGACGATCTCGAACTGCCCGGCCTGAGCGCCGCCCAAGGTCATGCTGGTGATGCGCAGGTCCTTGGTTCCGGTGTTCGTCAGGTTCACGACCGCCGAGTCGTACGAGCGGTACAGCAGGTCGCCGGCGGCGTTGGTGGTGCCGCTGTTCATGCGGTGCAGTGTCACCACATCGTCGTACAGGCCGGGCAGCGGTGCGCCGCCGGTCTCGTGCGGGATCTGAGTGTTGGTGAACGTCAGGGTGCCGCCGATGTTGAGGACCGTGAAGGCGATGGTCCTCACGGTCTCGCGCCCCTCGGTGTCGGTCGCCACGAACTCGACCTCGTACTCGCCCGCCGCCTCGAGAACGAAGGGCTCGTCGTAGTCGACCGGGGTCGCGCCGTCGATCGAGTAGGTAAACGACTCGATGGAGGCGTCGCTCGCGGCAAGCGCAGAGGCCGACACCGTTGCGGCACCACCCTCGTAGGTGTCGTCGACGCCGGCACCGTTGACCGACACCACCACGCTCGGCGCGCTCAGCGCCGTTCCGGTCACCGTGACCCAGTTGAGCTTGGTGTTGACGCCGGTCGGCACCAGCGTCAGCTTGCCGTCGGTGACGGTGACCTCCGCCGAGCCGTTCGTGAACGGCGTGCCGGTCGTCGGCGTGAAGTTGGTGACGAGCGGCTCGCCCTCGGCCGAGAGCCCGTGCACGGAGTCGGTGTACTCGCCGTCACCCACGGACGCGGTGACCGTGTACGTGCCGTTCGCGACCGCGTACTCCCACGTTCCCACCGTGCCGTCCGTGATGGTCGATCCGGTGGTCGTGACGTTCTGCATCAGGATCAGGCCCTGGCGCAGCGGGTCCGAGGCCGGCGCGGTGCGCAGGCGGGTCATCGCGGAGCGGTCGTACGGCGCGCCGTTCACGAGCCAGCCGTGACCGGTCAGCGCGCTGTACGCCGCACCGGTGTCCGCCGTCCATCCCGCGGGAACGGCCGCCGTCGAGGGACGGAAGCTGAACTGCGCGGTGGTGGTGGGCTCACTCGGGTCGAGCTCGTCACCCTCGATCGAGATCCAGTTGATCTTGGTGTTGTCGCCGGAGTTCGTCACCGTCAGGCGGCCATCGGTGACCGTGACGGTGCGCACCCCGGTCTGGAAAGGCGTCGCCGTCGTGGGCACGAAGCCGTTGATGATGGGCTGGCCCTCCACCAGAACGCCGTGGGTCGAGTCGGTGTAGTTCGCGTCGCCGACCGAGACCGCGACGTCGTAGGTCCCATTCGGGAGCACGTACTCCCAGTAGCCGCTCGTGTACGACGGCTGCGTGGAGTTGTCGATGAACGCGTAGGTCTTGAGGCGCTCGTCGGTGGGGTAGGCGATGCCGCCCACTGCAGCGGTGCGGTACCGGGTGGCGGCGCTGCGCTCCACGGGCTGGGCATTGGCGGCGTTGAACCAGCCGTAACCACGTTCGGTGGAGAAGGCGCCGCCGGTCTCGGCGGTCCAGCCGTCCGGCACGGGGGCCGAGGCGGGCTGGAAGTTGATCTTCACCTGGGCGCCATCCGACGGGTCGTCGTCGCCGGGGTCGGTGACCTCCAGCGGAACGATGTCGATGAAGCCGATCTTGGTGTTCACACCGCCGTTGGCGTCGATGGTGAGGTGACCGTCGGTGACCTCCACCGTCCTCGTCGCGATCCGGTGATGAGTGTCGGATCCCGCCACACCGGTGGGGGTGAAGGCCGCGATGACGTTCACGCCCTCGGCGTTAATCACGTGCGACTCCGGGTCGCTGTTGACCGCGGGGTCTCCAGCTCCCACCGTGACGGAGTACTCACCGTTGGGGACCTGGATCTCCCAGTAAGCGTCAGCCTTGGTGCCGTTGAACGTGGCCGGGATCGACTCGGGCTGCATGTGCATGATGCTGTCGAGTCGCATGTCGCTCTGGCTGGTGCCACGGTCGCGGCCGTTACCGGGGGTGGTGCCACCCACCGAGATGTCGAGGTCGTCCTCGGTGGTGACGTCCTTCCAACCGTAGGTGAGGCCGGAACCCTGGTCGGCGCCGGTGCGCGGGCCGAAGGCCTGGCCGTAGTCACGGATGTAGCCAGGAGCGAGATCGCCGGCGGCGGTGGTGAAGTCGACGCGAATGGCGTCGCTTCCCGAGCCGGTGTCCGTGACGGGCTTCACCCCGGTGACCAGGAAGACGTAGTCCTGGTAGTCGCCGTTGTCCGCGTCTTCGAAGGCGAGGATGTAGGTGTTCGCGATCTTCACGCCGTTGCGGTTCTCCGCCTGGTAGATGCGGGCGCGGTGCGCGCTCGCCGCAGGCGAGTTGAGGCGGTCCTCGGTGAAGCCATAGCGGTTGAAGTAGGGCGAGTAGTAGTAGAAGCCGAACTCACCCGTGCCGGGGTCGAACGACAGCGTCGAGCCCGACGTCGCGGGCGGCAGCAGCGACTGGTAGCCGGCGCCCTTGGTACCGTCCATGGCTCCCAGGCCGTTGCGCTGCGCGGCCGCCCCGTCACCGGTGTACCAGCCGAAGCTCACCGTGTCCGCGGGCGCGTACTGCGCAAGCGGCTTCCAGGTGACCGGGCCGGTGCCCGACTTCACGAACAGCGGCTCGAGGACCTCGTCGCCCTTCGCCGCCGGGTCCATGCCACCGGCGAGGTTGGTCCAGCCGACGTTGACCTCGTAGCCGAGGGTGCCGAGGACCTGGTCGAGCGTCGGCTCGTAGCCACCCTGGATGCCGACCATGGCGAGGCCGTGAAGCGGCACCGTGACGGTGGACTGTCCGCCGGCGACCACGAGCTGCGCGGTCCGCTGGCCGCCCGTCGTGCCCGGGGTGAAGCGCACCGTGAAGGTGGCCGATGCTCCCGGAGCGAGGGTCGCGGGCACGGTGCCCTGGACCGCGAACTCGGCGGCGTTGGCGCCGCTGATCGTCGCGGACAACGGCTGCGTCTCGGTGGACTGGTTGGTCACCGTGATCGTCTCGGCATCGGTGCGGTGGGCGGCCGTGGAGTCGACCAGCGCGCCGTTGCTCGTCACGGCCGAGAACACCAGCTCGTCCTTGTTGGTGGACACCTTGGCGGCCTGCTGGCTCGCGGGCACCCTCAACAGGTACAGGGCCTGGTTCGACCCGCTGCGGTCGTACTGGTTGATGTAGAGGTTGCCGTTACGGGTGTCCTCGACGATCTCCAGAGGATCGTTGAATCCGCCCACGCCGCCGATGGTGCTGTTCGCCACACCGGTGATGCCCACCTCGGTCTGACCACCCAGGATCTCTCCGGTGGTGGGGTCGGCCTGCAGGAAGATCAGGTCGTTGTTGTTCGAGAAGCGCACCACGACGATGCGGTGCTCGAGCTGACCGCCGAAGGTCTTGCTCTTGTACTCGAGCGTGCCGTTGGGGCTCTTGTTGTACTCGAAGTCGTACGCGACGCCCTTGTAGTGCGACTCAGGCAGCGTGCCGGACGGGTACTTCGAGCCGCCCTGCCCGGCCCACTGCGGCGGGTTGGCGGGGTCGTTGCCCTCGTGGAGCACGAACTCACAGCGGGTCGGGTTCGGGTGGCCGTAGTAGCCGCCCTCGACCACGTCGTACAGGTGGTCGCGCTGGGTCGGGTGGTTGCTGATGGCGGGCACCGACCGAGGCACGTAGCTGGGGTCACGGTCCATGCGAGCCTCGCACGCCGCGGTGACGTCCTGGCCGTTGACCGTGCTGTAGCCCGGAATGCCGGTGGCGGCGACGCGGGTGAACTTGCCCGTGCTCGCGTTGTAGTTGACGCCGGGGCTGTTTCCACCGCCCGCGGTGCCGTTGGTCGCCACGTAGATGTGTCCGTTGGAGTGGTACACGAGGTCGTAGGCGTTGCGGATACCGGTTGCGTAGATCTTCAGCGGCGCGTTCGCGGCCCACGGGTTGTAGGGGTTCGCGGCGTTGTAGCCATTCGCCGTGTTCTCCGCGGCGTTGCCCGACGGAGCGGTCTGGACCAGCTGCGGGTTGTCACCCTCCGGGTCGGTGATGGCCGCCTGGATGCGCGCGTGGTCGGGGTCGAAGTGGAGCAGTGCCGCGGTAAGCAGCTGCTCACCACGCTGACCCCACGAGTTGTCGAGGTCGCCCGCGGCCTGGTTGGAGCCCTGGAGGACGTAGATGTCGTCGTTCGGCCCGTAGACCATCGAGTTCGTCAGGTGGTCGGACTGCGAACGGGGAAGGCCGGTGAAGACCTTCTTCTCGTTCTGCAGGTTGGGCCCGGTCAGCAGGCTGATCGCGCTGATGAACTGAGACTGCTCATTGCCCACGTTGGCGGAGGTCTTGGTCACCCAGACCTTCAGGTCGTCGGCGGTGGCGGACTCGTCCCACAGGAGGCCGATCATCGCGTAGCCCTGGTAGCCCAGGCTCGTCATGTTCGACAGGGCACCCGTCTCCTCGTCCACGTCGAAGCGCCAGATGCCCTGGCCGATCGTGGTGCCATAGAGGCGGTCATCGGGGCCGAAGGAGAAGGACGCCCAATACTTGTTGACCCCCGGGAGGGTGATCTGGACCTTCTCGAAGGCGACATTGGTGAGCGGGGTGAACTCGTCGCCTCCCACGATGACGCCGGCGCCGGTGGTGAAGATGGACTCGAACGGCACGAACGAGTTTCCGAACAGGTCCTTCACCCCGGATCCCACGACGAAGCGGTAGGTGGTGTTGGGCGCGAACTCGCCGTTGGGGTCGAAGTTGATCGTGTCGTTTCCGCCAGAGGTGTTGACCGATCCGGGGATCTCGGCGCCGGTCGCGGCGTTGTAGACCTTCACGTTGCCGGGCATCGTCGTGTCGTCGACGCCGCCACCGGCGTGGACGCGGGCGAAGGTTGCCGCGACGCCTGCCGTGATGTCGGCGTCGGTGGCGCGGTTCAGTGGGTTGACCGCGTCGATGTGCGGGCGGTCGAACTCGACACCCTCGATGTCCACGTAGGCAAGCTTGGTGTTGAAGCCGCCGAGCGCGTCGAGCGTGAGCTTGCCGTCCCAGACGCCCACGGTTGCCGTGTACGTCTCGTACTCCTTGGCAGCCGTGGCCTGGAAGGAGTCGATGGCAACCGATCCCTCAACGTTCACGGTGTGGACCGAGTCGTACGAGGTCGAGCCCATCTGGTCGCCCACGGCGAATGTCACCTCGTAGAGGCCCTCGGGCACCGCGATCTCCCACGCACCCGGCGTCTTCACGCCGTTGGTGCCGTTGCCGGCATCCACGTCGCCGTACTGCATGTGGATCATCGAGTCGAGGCGAGCGTCGATGCCAGCCCGAGCACGGTCGCGACCGTTGCCCACGAGTGACAGCTCGTGGCCGTCGGCGTCGACCCAGCCGTAGGTCAGGCCCGAGCCCTGGTTGGCCCCGGTCCGGGCGCCGTAGGGCTGACCCCAGTCGGCCACGTAGCCCGCGACGGGGACACCGTTCGTCTCGGTGAAGTCGACGCTGATGTCAGTGGTGTTGGGCACACGCGGGGTGACGACAACCTCGGTTGACGGGACTGACTCGTTCCCCGCGTGGTCGACGGCGACCACCTGGTAGAAGTACGTGGTGTTGTTCTCGACAGCGGTGTCCTCGTAGGACGGTTCGGTCAGCAGCGCGTCACCCGACACGACCACATCTCCCGTGTGAGCCCCCGTCTCGAGCGAGCGGTACACGCGGTAGCCGGCGAGGTCCGTGGCGGTGACCGCATCCCAGGTCAGCTCGACGAGGTCGTCGCCGGCCTCGCCCGCGAGACCCGCGGGTGCGGCGGGAGCCTCGGTGTCGAGACCGATGAGGGCCGAGGCCTCGTTCGAGGCCTCCGACTCGTTCCCTGCCTCGTCGATGGCGGTGACCACGTAGTAATACGTGGTGCCCGTCGTCGCCGTGGCGTCCGTGAACGACGTGGCGTCCCCTCCGAGCGGGAGGGTCGTCAGGCGCGTGCCCGTCGCCGCGGTGACGCCGGCGGCGGTGCCGCGGTAGACGTGATGTCCGGTCACATCGCTGGAGGTCGATGCCGTCCAGGTCACGGCGATTCCTCCGAGGCCCGCAGCGGCCTGGGCATCCTGCGGGGCAATCGGAGCAGTCGTGTCAGGGTCGGGGACCCGCTCCCACGCGACGCTCAGTTCGGCCTTGCCCCAGCCCTGGTAGTACTCGACCACGAAGGTGTGCTCACCCTCGGTCAGGGGCACGGAGACAGTCTTCGTCTCGCCACCACTGGACGGGCCATACGCGTCGAAGACGACCTCGCCGTCCACCAGCAACCGCACACCATCGTCATGCACCAGCGAGAACACATACTCACCCGCATCAGCATCAACAGTCCGCGTAAAGCGAGCCGAGTAGTTACCCTCGGGCACACCCTCAACAGGCGTCTCACCCTCCGGCACCACACGATCAATCTCCGCCACACACTCCGCAGCGATCGGCTCACCCTCCAAAGCATCGCCAGCGAAATACTCCACCGACCACACCGACGCCACACACGTCTCGGGCTCCACCAACTCCCAGTCCACTGCCAGCTGAGCCTTGCCCCACGCCTGGTAGTACTCGACCACCACGGTGTGCTCACCCTCCGTCAGTGGCACCGAC
>NZ_BBRN01000006.1 GCF_002090175.1 Demequina sp. NBRC 110057
CACCCTCCGGCACCACACGATCAATCTCCGCCACACACTCCGCAGCGATCGGCTCACCCTCCAAAGCATCGCCAGCGAAATACTCCACCGACCACACCGACGCCACACACGTCTCGGGAACGACTGTCGCGCTCACGGCGGCAGAGGCCGTCGACTCCAGCCCGGCCTCGCCGACGGCAACCACCACGTAGAAGTACTCGGTGCCGACCACGGCGTCCGCGTCGACGAAGGAGGTTCCGGTCAGCGCATCGTCACCGGACAGCGCGGCGCCGCTGGTGTCGACGTCGCTGGCGGTGCCGCGGTACACCTTGTATCCCTCGGCACCGTCGACCGCGTCCCACTCGACGACGATGTCCGTGGCGCCGGCCGTGGCCGTCACGCCGCCGGGAGCGGCGGGAGCCTCGGGCCCGGCAGGAATCTGGACCGACGTCTCGGTCGCTGCTGCCGAACTGGGGGCCGACGAGGAGACCGCCACCACCGTGTAGTAGTACGTCTCGCCGGCGGTGACATCTGTGTCGGTGAAGGAGGTGCCGGTCAGCGGCTCGTCCGTCAACGGAGTGGTCGTCGCGACCGGCGAGGTGGTGCTGCGGTAGACCTCGTAGCCCTCGGCTCCGTCGACGGCGGACCACGCCAGCTCCACCGAGGCATCGTCCGCGCCCAGTGTTGAGGTGAGGCCGGACGGCGCGGCGAGCGCCGCGGCAGGGATCTCCACCGACGCCTCGGCGGCGGCCGCGGAGCTCGGCGAGGCGGAGGAGACCGCGACCACCGTGTAGTAGTAGGTCTGGCCAGGCTCGACGTCCCCGTCGGTGAAGGCCGCGTCGGTGAGCGGCTCGGCGTTGAGGGGAGTCTCCGTCGCCACCGGCGAGGAGGTGCTGCGGTAGACGTTGTAGCCCTCGGCTCCGTCCACCTCGCCCCACGTGAGGTCGACGGCCTCGCCGTCCTCGCCGAAGGTGGCCGCGAGGTCGGCGGGCGCCTCGAGCGGCGCGGCCTCGACCTCGTAGATTTCCACGAAGGAGAGCTTGGTGTTGGCACCGCCCGTGGGTGCCACGGTGAGCTTGCCGTCGGTCACCTCGACCTCGACGACACCCTGCTGGAAGTACAGCGGCGCCGCCCCGTTAAAGGCGTCGATCGCCTTCACGCCCTCGACCTCCACCGTGTGGATGCTGTCGAAGTTTCCGTCGCTCGTGTCACCGGCAGCGACCACCACCGCGTAGGTGCCGTCGGGGACGTCGTACTCCCAGACTGCCTGCTCGGAGGTCACGCCGTTGGTGGGCAGGGGCGAGACAGGGCCGTCCTTGGACGTGCCGTACTGCAGGTGGATGATCGATGTGAGTCGACCGTCCGCGATGCCGTTCGTGTTGGTGCGCACGCGGGTGTTGGTCGAGAAGTCGAAGGGCGTCGCGTCATCCGCGGTGACCCAGCCGAAGCCCCGGGCGGCCGCGTAGGCCGCGCCGCTGTCCCGCGTGTAGCCGTCGGCGAGGGCGCCCGCGGCGGTCGTGAAGTCGACCTTCTCGACGAGCTCGCCCTCGGGCGCCGCGCTTGTCGCGGTGACGGTAGCGGCGGTCGACACGTTGCCGGAGGTGTCCACGGCGTGCACCGCATAGGACCAGGTCTGGCCCACGAAGACATTCGGGTCGGTGAACGAGGTCCCCTCGACCAGGCTCGAGCCGCTCACCAGGTTCGCGGCCGTGGCCGCCACCGGGGTGCTCGCGGCGCGGTACACGCGGTACCCGGCCACATCGGCATCCGCCGGCGACGTCCACGACAGGGTGGTCTCGTCGGGCGCGCCGTCGGCTCCCAGCGCCGAGGGTGCCGCGGGAGGCGTGACGTCCAGCTGGGTCACGCCGAAGTTGTCGAACGCGAAGGGCAGCGCCGTGGTCTCGTCGGTCATGTTGCGGCGGGTGGCGAACACTCCGCCGATGCCGGTGGTACCCAGCGACGTCATCGCCGCGGGGAGGAGCGAGCCGTTAGCGAAGTTCGCCGGCATGACCACTTGGCCGAGGTTGACGGTGGCCGCACCGTCGATCGAGTAGGACGCCGATGCCACGCCCGTGATCGCGTCGATGACGAGGTTCAGCGTGATGGCCTGGCTTCCGCCGATCGTCATGTTCGCGGAGTTGACCTGATCCGCGGTGCCGGTGTTGGTGTTCATCACGCCATTGACCTCGCGGGCCAACTGAATCTGGCGCGTCCCGGAACCGGCAATGACGGCAAGTTTCACGTAGTTGTCGTCGCTTGGGCCAAACCAGATGCCACCCTGAGCGGAGTCGCTGGCCGTCGACGGCACCGTCATGGTGGTCGACAACCGAATCTTCTTACCCGCTGAATCGACGGCGACACCCAGCGTGTTGTCCTGGGTGTTGCGCCACCGGTCGCTACCCGAGGCTCCCTGCGTGAGGTACGCGATGCCCTTGGTGGCGTTGATGTTGAGCTTGCCCGCCGAGACGTCGAGGAACTGCGGGAGGTAGTAGCCCTGATACTTGCTCGGCGCTGGGTCCGTCGCCGTCGTCTGCTCGCTTGTCGAGGGCTGCACCAGGGTAAAACCCGTGTCCGCTCCCGCCCCGCTAGCGCCCGCGTGGAGCCCGGTGCCGGTGCCGTCGAACGTGAGGTTCACGGTATTGCTCGGCGCGGTGGGAGCCAGCGGCGAGTACGGCGTCGGCCACGTCGACATGTCGGCGTTGTAGGTGAACGTGTGCGCCGAGGCGGCTGGCGCCGTCAGGCTCGGCACCAGGAGCGCGACGCTGACCGCAGCCACCGCGCTCCACCACCGTCGGTGTCCCCTCGCGTCGAACTTTCCCGCGCGAACAGCAATGTTCTCCGGCATGCCACTAGCCCCTCGTTAGTGAATCTGCTCGAACCCTCAGTCGCGGTCTGAGAGCCGGAATCCGCGTAGCGTCCCCCGACTGCCAAACCATCTGGCGAAGCATCTTCGCGTCGCCAGCCCCTCAGCCACACAGGTGTGACGAAAGTCACAGTAGCGCAGCCTTCTGGGTTCAACAAGAGTTACCCGAACATCGGCTATGCCGCATCTTGAAACGCGAAGATTGACGCGCGCCTTGACCGATTTGCCCTAGTTCGCCCCCATTTTCGTGCGCGATAACGAGCACGCGGCACCCTTCACGGCATAGCTCTCGCAAGGCCCGCACGAGGCCCCTTTCACCGGCGGGGCACACCGCCGAGCATGCAAGCCGCGCCGCAGTGAGGTGCGCCACAGCATAGGCCGTACGAAAAAACGCGGCCCTTCTGCCCGCCCCTGAGGGCGCGGACAGAAGGGCCGCGAAGAGCCGAGTGGATCTACCGCTCGTTCGGGTACACGACGCCGATCTGCGCGCGCACCTCGTCCATGATCCGCATGATCTCGAGCGAGTTCTCCAGGGTGTGCAGCGGCGACTCCGTGAGGCCGGCGGCCACCCCTCGTGCGACCTCGGCCGCCTCGAACTGGAAGCCGTTGGGCGCCGAGCCGTCGTAGGTCCAGCTCGTGCCGTCGAGGCGGCGGACCGTGAAGCGCGTGGGGTTGTAGAAGGTGCCCTCGATCTCGATCGCGCCCTCGGTGCCGCCGATGTGAGCCTGGCACGGGGTGCGGCCGTTCATCGTGGTCGTGAGGCTCGCCTGCGCGCCCTCGTACTGGAAGACCATTGACACCTGCCCATCGACTCCGGCGTCGGTGAGGTCGCCCACCGCCGTGATGGTGGTGGGCACGCCCAGGATGTCGTGGGCGAACGCGATGGGGTACACACCCAGGTCAAGCAGCGCGCCTCCGGCGAGGTCCGCGCGGGCCATGCGCTCCACGTGGGCGATGGGCTGCCCGTGGTCAGCCTGCACCGAGATGACGCGGCCAATCTCGCCGCGGGCGATGGCGGCGCGCAGCGCGTACATGTGGGGAAGGTGGCGTGCCCACATCGCCTCCATGACGAACACGCCCTTCGCGCGAGCGGCATCGACGATCTGCTGGGCCTGCGCCTCGTTCTGCGTGAAGGCCTTCTCCACCAGGACGTGCTTGCCGGCGTTGATCGCGAGGATGGCGGGCTCGTGGTGGTTGTTGTGGGTGGTCGCCACGTAGACGATGTCCACCTCGGGGTCGGCGACGAGTTCTTCGTAGGAGCCGTAGGCCTTGGCGATGCCCTTCTCGTCGGCAAACGCCTGCGCGCGCTCCTGGCTCGAGGCGGCGGCGACAGCCACCACCTCGGACTGCGTGAGATCGTTCACCGCGTCAGCGAGCTTCCTGGCGATGCCGCCGGCTCCGAGGATTCCCCACTTGTAGGCGGGAGCGTTCATGGGGTGCGGGGCGGTGAAGGGCGTCGTTGCAGTCATGCCGCGAGCCTAGCCCCGGGAGAGGGGACCGAGGCAAGGGGCACCGGCGGCGCCTACTCGACGACCGTCACCTGTCCCGCGTCGATCCAGGTGCTGAACGTGCCGTCGTCCTCGACGCCCCACAGCTCGATTGCCTCTGGCGGGACCCACCCCTGCGCCACCATCACCAGGTCGAAGTCGCCAGGGGTCAGCCGCGACACGCCACCGCAGGCGTCGTCGACGTACGGGTACCACGCGGCGCGCACGCCGATCCCGACCCCGTCGACTTCGTCGCCCGCCGCCTCCTCGATGGACAGCGACGCGCTCACGTTCCCCACGACGGCGCCGTCCTTCAGGAAGATCCACTGCTGGGGCGCGTCGATGTACCAGGCATCGGCCGAGGGTTCCCCGTCCACGATCACCGGCGCGCCCACCCCAAGACCGCTCAGGGACACCTGACCCGGGACTGGCGGCAGCTCGGGGTCGAGGGGTGCCACGCGCGGGTCGACCGCCGATTCCACCTCCGCCTCGCACGTCTGCGCGAGCGCCATCCCCGCCCCGGCCTCCGCCAGCGGCACTCCGGTGGCGGAGATGAGGTCCTGCGCGTCGGCATGTGTCGGGGGCGCGGCGGCGAAGCCCGCGCGCTGGTCCTCGATGGCCGCGGTCTCCGCCTCCGTCACCGCCGGAATGTCGACAGTGGCGCCGTGCTCGACGATCGACGAGAACGTCACCGTCGTCCCCGCGATCGCCTGCGCGTCCACGAACGTCGCGAGCGGTGCGCCGTTCTCGTCACGTACCTGCACCAGCGTGTGCACGGTCGCCTCGCCCGATGCCGGGGCCATGATCCCGCCCTCCGCCAGCGCTCCGATGAGGCACGACGAGTCGAGTTGCGACAGCGATGCCGTCGTGGTCCTGTCCGAGCCGTCGTCGTACTGGGGCCAGGTCTGTGTCAGCGCGTTGTCTCCGCTCGCGAACACGTCGAGCGGCCACAACACCGGAGTGTTGACGAGGCGCCCGTCGGATTCCAGCACCGCCACGGCCGTCACGCCATACGTCGCATCCCCGTCCCACGAGACGCGGAACTGCGCGTTGACGGCCTGCTCGACCGTGTCGCCGTCCGTGTCGGGAATCTCCACCGCGCCACGATCGACAGTTCCCCCAGGCTCCGCGACCTCCCAGGTGCCGTCGACGTCGCTGTCGATCAACATGTCGGCCGACACCTCGATGCCCAGGTCACGCACCGACTCGTCGGCGATCCACACCCCAGGCTCGTCCCACGGTACGTAGGGAAGGGTGCCGTCGGCCGCATCGCCGGTGCAGAGCACCGTGGACCCGTCCTCCGGCACGGGCGAGACCGACCTCACCACGGCATCGTCCACCGTGGCCGGCTCCACCTGCCGCGGCGCAAAGTACCACGCACCCGCGCCGATGACGCCGATGCCCACGACGGCGGCGGTGGCCTGCGCACTCGTGCGGACCATGCGGCCCCTACGGATGGCCGATGCGGTGGTCGCCACCGTCGCGTCCTCGCCGAGCGTGGCGGCAACGGACTCGCTGGTCCGGGCGGTGGCGCGGCGCAGCGCGTTTCCCATGTCGTTCATCGGGCCCTCCCCTCGGTCACGGTGGCGTGTTCGGGTTCCTCGGTGCCGAGGCCGAGCAGCGGAGCCAGGCGGGAGCGGCCGTCTTGCAGGTACTTCTTGACCGTGCCCTCGGAAAGGTTCATGTGATGCGCGATGTCCGCGACGGTCAGGTCGTCGTAGTAGCGCAGGGCGACGGCCGTCCTCACCTGACGCGGAAGTTCGGCGAGCGCGCGGGCAACCTGGTCGTGTCCGGCGAGTTCATCGCTCGGGTCGGGGACGTGCGAGCGGCGCACCACCGCGGGCACGAGCCTTCCCCAGGTCCGGTCGCGGCGAATCCCGTCGATGTACAGCGTGCGCATGGTGGCGCGCACATAGGCCTCGGCAGCGGCGGCGTCGCGCAGGCGGCGGCGCTTCACAAACGTCTTGACCACGGCGGCCTGGACCAGTTCCTCGGCCTCGTGCGCCGAGCCCGTCAGCACGAGGCCGTAGGACGCCAGTCGCTTCCCGCCGTCGCGCAGGACCTGCGCCACCGCTTCGCTGCTGTCACTCACGTTTTCCCCCTTCGCACATCCTAGAGACGGATGAGGGGTGCTCCGGGGTGGGGTGGTTCGCGGCGTGCGCACCACGATTTTCGCCGCGAGCTACCGCACACGTCCGCGGCCGCGCTCGCCGGGCCCGTCAGACGCCGCCGCTTGCGGAAGATTGTGGTGCGCTCGGCGGGGACTACTCGCCCTCTACCTCAGGAATCGACGGCACGCCGCCCACCACCGTGACGGGCGTCAGGTCGAGGGCTTGTGCGTTCTCCGCGTCGGACAGCACGAGAGTCGCGTTGTACCGTCCTGGCTCCATGAGGTCGGGCTCGCCGCAGTCCCACACTTGGCTGAGCGACACGAACCACCCCGCATCGTCGTGGGGAAGATCGTCGCGATAGGTCCACTCGGCGTCGAACACCCACACGCCCGGTGCGGGAGACGCCGGGCGGAGCAGCACCGTCGCCTCAAGGCCCTGGAACGCGGAGTACCAGGCGTCCGAGACGCCGCCACCGCTCACGGGAATCGGGTACCCGCCCACGAGCGCATCGTCACCGTACCCGTACAGCCGGCCCGTCTCCAGCTCAATCGGCAGCGGCGCGAAAGCATTCAGCCCCGCGTCGCCACCGGTCGACGTGACGTACTCGCTGTCGGCCAGGAGCGCGGCACACGTCGTGTCCTCGCTCCAGTCACGAGACTCGATCACGGTAGCGAGATGGTCGACACTCCACCCCGGATCATCCGTCTCGAGCGACACCCACGGCGGCGCCTCCTCAAGTCCCGTGTACTCGATGTCACCCGCACTCACCACCATGGTCGCGAGTGGGGTCTGTAGCGATGCCGACCACACTTGGGTCACGAGCACCGGCTCGTACACGCCGTCGCCGAGGCTTGCCGAGCCAGTGCCGCCGGGGCACTCACCGGGGAGCGGGGTCCAGGCCAGCGAGGCTTCTGCGGACCCTCCGGCACCGCCACCAGAACCCCCCTCAGTCACACCGACACCCACCACCTGGTCGCCACGCAAGAGGAGCGGCGCCGTCATGACGGTGATGCCGTCGCCGTCCTGCCACCCGACCGCAACCTGGAACACGTGCGACTCGGTCGCCGTATCAATCGTAGAAGGGGCGCTGGCGGTGAGGTTGTCCCATTCACCCTCTGGCACCTGATCGAGGTTGCCTCGCGTCATGCTGAGCACGCTCTGGGATGCGGCACGCACCTCAACGCCTGAGGAGAGCACCGCGCGGTCGTGCACTGTGACCCCCTCCTGGAGGACGACGTCATCCCCGCACACCAGAGCGCCGGAGGTCCGTAGATCGAGCGGAACCTCGTCGACCACTGACGCCGAGTCGGCGACGCGATAGTCGACCGCATGGTGAATCTCCGGCGGCGAGTAGCTCGCCGCGGGCTCCACATCCCTGCCACCGCCACCCCACGGCAGCCAGGTCCACAGCCCCACGGCGACCACTGCGACCCCCGCGACGGCTCCCGCCCCGCCGAGCGTCCGCCGGCGACGTCCTCGCCGTACCCGCGCCCCCAGCGCGGCACCCACCTCGACCGAGGCGAGCCGCTCGCCCGAGCCTGCCGTCGCATCGGCCCCCGCCTGTCCCAGCTCCTCGTGAAGGTTCATCGCCGGTCTCCCTTCGCCACCACATCGGCGATCTCGGGGTCGTCCCCGAGCACGCCTCCCATGCGCTCCAGCGCCTCGGACAGATACCGCTTGACCGTTCCCGTCGCGAGCCGCATCTCGTGCGCCACATCCGCGACGGTGAGGTCGTCGAAGTACCGCAGCACCACGGCCGTGCGTTGACGCGGGCTGAGAACCTCGAGGCCGCGCGCCACGGCATCGGCCGCCGCGATCGCCTCGGCGTGATCGGGGAGCTCGCTCGCGCCCACCAGGCCGGGCGCCACGCGGCGCCAGCGCGACTCGCGACGCAGCCTGTCCAGGTGCAGCGTGCGCATGGCGGCGCGCACGTACCCCTCGGCCGCGGCAGCGTTCGGGATCCGCCGGCGGCGCACGAAGACCTTCACGATCGCGTCCTGCACCAGGTCCTCACCCGCATGCTGCGAGCCGGTCAACAGGTACCCGTACGCGGCGAGTCGGCCGCCGGCACGTGCCAGCAGGTCCCGCATCAGGTCATCGTCGGCACTCACCGTTCCCCCTTCGTCGGCATATGAACGGCCGATGCGCGGATTCGGTTGGGGGTCAGTCCGTCAGCGTGAGGGTGCCGGCGTCGCGCCACGTCGCCACCGCGTCCTCCCAGCCGCCCTGAAGACCGACGACCGGGGTGCCGTCGTAGGGCATGACCAGCAGCGCCCGGTAGGTGCCGGCGGAGGGCAGCGGCAGGTTGCCGCAGCTCGCCTCGGTGGGGTTCGAGACGCCCACCACCTCGTTGTAGTCCCCGGTGTCGGGGTCCATGAGCACATCGACCTGGACGGGGGCGCCCGCCACGAGCTGCGACGTGTCGGGGTCGAGAAGCAGCAGGTGGCCCTCCTGCGACCAGTACGACCACTCGTCCGCGCTGTCCTCGACCGAGGACCACCAATCGTCGCCAGCGACGGCCGCGGCAGGCACCTCGCTCGGGAAGATATCGGCGGGAAGGTCCGCATCGAGGACACGCAAATCCAGCCCCTCCGCCGCGACGAGCTCGGCGTTGGCCGCACACGAGCCTGCGAGCCGCACACCGCTGTCCGCCTGCGGCAGTGCGATGCCGTCCTCGGCGACCACGTCCCTCACCGCGGCGGCCGCGGAGCGCTGGGGATCCTGCGGCACCGCGTTCGCGGCGCTCGCCTCGGCCCGCTCGACCTCGTCCACTGGCGCGGGCGAGAGCGACGTCACGAGGTCAGCCTCCTGGTAGCCGGGGAACTCGACGGTGGTGCCGTCGAATCCGGCGGCGTCGAGGTTGGTCACCAGGGGGTTGCCGTCCTCGTCACGCACCTGGACGAAGGTGTGGACCGTCGTGGTGAGGTCCGGGGCGAGGTAGGGCCAGTCCAGCGCGCCCACGGATCCCAGGCATTCGGGCTGCAATGTTGAGATGAAACTGAGAGAGGAGCGGTCCGTCACGGGGTCGTAGGACGGCACCGCCGTGTCGAATCCCCACAGGCCCGCCTCCATTGACGCGAAGTCCACCGGCCACCCCACGGTGCCGCTGATGAGACGCCCTCCCGACACCAAGTACGCGGAGGCGTCGACGTCGTAGAGCGCGTCGCCGTCCCAACTGACGGTGATGGCGGCGAGGAGGCTCGTGGGGTCCTCGCCAGGATCGCCCTCGACAAGGAGGACGCCCTCGTAGGGCACCTCCTTCACTGCATACCCGTCGTTATAGGTGAACTCGACGGGGCGCGCGTGGATCTCGATCCCCATGTCACGCACCTCCTCCGAGGCGATCGTGACGCCACGGTCGGCGAAGGGCACATACGGCGGAGGCGAAAGACTCATGTCACAGTACCCACCGAGGCGATCCTCCATCCGCATGATCGCGGCCTCGCCGACCACGCCGTCCGCGGCGGCGATCGACCCCAGCGGCGGATCGGGGCGCAGGCTCAGGAACGAGGCGCCGACGGCCACGAGCGCCACGCATGCGGCCCCGCCGCGAAGCCAGGACCGGCCCCGCCGGGCGCTACGGGCGGCACGGACGTCGCTCGCGAGCGCGTCGGGATCCCCGAGGGCCGCGAGGATCCCGGCGGCGCGGCTCCTCCCCGCCTCGTGCATGGCGTCGTGCGCGTCGCGCATCAGACTCCCTCCCCCACCATCACGCGCTCGACCTCGTACGCGCTCACGCCGAGCGCCTCCGCGAGGGCGGATCTGCCGTCGTCGAGCAGGCCCTCCACCTCGTCGCGGGAGACCTTCATGGCGCGCGCTGTCGCCTTCGCGTCGAGCTCCGCGCGGTAGCGCAGGGCCAGCGCGACGCGCACCCGCGGCGGCAGGTCCGCGATCACCACGTCGACGGGGGACGGATCGGCAGGGGCCGATGCTGGTGCGGGAGGCTCGCTCGCCGGCACGGTCCCGGGCTCGGGGGCCGGGGCGACTGCCGGGGCGGCGGCGTCCTGCGGTACGGGAACCGCAGGAGGCGCGGCAGGCGCGGGCGGCGCCGGCGGCGCACCGAGATCGTCGGCCGGGGGCGCGTACGGGTTGACGCCCGGTTCCGCCGACGTCGGGGGCGAGGACGGTGGACGCACGGTCTCGACAACCTCGGACGCGATCACTTCATCGGGAAGGTCGGCGTCGTCCCCGGTGCCCGGGGCGGCCGCGCGCCTCACCATCTCGCGACGCACCCGCGAGGCGAGCCCGCGGCGCAGCCACCACCCGCGGGCCACCGCCGGCGGCACGGACGAGCGCAGGAGCGCCTCGGCTTCGACCACCGAGCCGGTCAGCGCGAACGCGAACGCGGCCAACTCCTCATCGCGGTACAGCGCCGTGACCGCTTTCTCGACTGAAGCCATGTCCTCCCCCTGGGCTGCCACCCTAGGGGACCGCGAGGCGGCGAACCAGAAGGAACGCCGCACCCGCCACCCACTACTTCTTCTTGGGTGCCGCCTTCTTCGCGGGAGCCTTCTTGGCGGCGGGCTTCTTCGCCGCGGTGCGCTTCTTGGCCGGGCCCTTGGCGCGCTTGTCGGCGATGAGCTCGAAGGCGCGTGCCTCGTCCACCTTCTCGACGTCCTCGCCGCGCGGGATGGTCGCGTTGGTCTCGCCGTCGGTGACGTAGGGACCGAAGCGGCCGTCCTTGATGACCACGGGTTTTCCCGAGACGGGGTCGTTGCCGAAGGCCTTCATCGGCGGCGCAGCGGTGCGGCCGCGGCCACGCTTGGGCTGCGCGTAGATGGCCAGCGCCTCCTCGAGCGTGATGTCGAGCAGCTGCTGCTCCGACTCGATGGTGCGCGAGTCAGTGCCCTTCTTGAGGTACGGGCCGTAGCGCCCGTTCTGCGCGGTGATCTCCTCGCCGTCCTCGGCGACACCCACCACGCGCGGCAGGCTCATGAGCTTCAGCGCCTCCTCGAGCGACACGGTCTCGAGGTGCATGTCCTTGAACAGCGACGCCGTCTTGGGCTTGCCCTTCGCATCCTCGGGGAGTACCTCGGTCACGTAGGGGCCGTAACGCCCGCCCTTGGCGACAATCTCGTAGCCGGACTCGGGGTGCGTTCCGAGGGTGCGCTCGTCGCCGCCCTGGTTGGCGAACAGTTCCTCGGCCTTGGCGACCGTGAGCTCGTCGGGGGCGAGCTCCTCCGGGATGGAGGCGCGCTGCTGCTCGCCGTCCCTGTCGCGCTCGATGTAGGCCCCGTAGCGGCCGTTGCGGGCGGCGATGCCGTCGCCGATCTCGAACGTGTTGACGGCGCGGGCGTCGATCTCACCCATGTTGTCCAGCAGCTCGCGAAGGCCGTCCTGGGCCGCGCCGTCGCCGCCGAAGTAGAACTCGCGCAGCCAGTCCTTCATGGAGCGCTCGCCCGCGGCGATGCGGTCGAGGCCCGCCTCCATGTCCGCCGTGAACCCGTAGTCCACGAGGGACGGGAAGTGCTCCTCGAGCAGGCCCACGATCGAGAAGGCGAGCCAGGTGGGCACCAGCGCACGCTTGTCGATGCGCACGTAGCCGCGGTTGATGATGACGTCCACGGTCGAGGCGTAGGTCGAGGGACGACCCAGCTTGCGGTCCTCGAGCTCCTTGATCATGGCGCCCTGCGTGTAGCGCGGCGGCGGGTTGGTGGCGTGCGTGAGCGCCTCGAGGTCCGATGCGTCGAGCGGGTCGCCGCTCGCGACCTGCGGCAGGCGCGACTCGCCCTCGCTGGGCTGCTTGCCGTCCTCGTCCTCGTAGCGGGCCGCCTCGGTGGACTCGATGTACAGCGCACGGAAGCCGGGAGACGTGAGGATGGTGCCCGACTTCGTGAACTCGACGGCGTGGCCGCCGGACGACTTCGCACCCACGGTGATCGTCGAGGTGGTGCCCACGGCATCGGCCATCTGGGAGGCGAGCGTGCGCTTCCAGATCATCTCGTACATGCGGAACTCGTCGCCGCGCAGCTTGGCGCGCAGCGAGTCGGGCGTACGGAACTTGTCGCCGGCGGGGCGGATCGCCTCGTGCGCCTCCTGCGCGTTCGAGTCCTGCGACGCGTAAATACGGGGGGCCGACGGCACGGCGTCGGGGCCGAACAGGTCGATGGCCTGGCTGCGCGCCGCCTTGATGGCCTCGCCCGAGAGCACGGGCGAGTCGGAACGCATATAGGTGATGTAACCCTGCTGGTACAGCGCCTGCGCCACGCCCATGGCCTGGCGCGCGCCGAGGCCGAGCTTGCGCGAGGCCTCCTGGATCAGCGACGAGGTGATGAACGGAGCGGCGGGGCGCTTCTTGTACGGCTTGGAAGCGACGTCCACCACAGCGAAGGCGGCGTTCGCTAGCCCTGCTGCGATAGCTCCGGCCTCGCCCGCGGTGACGTGATGAGCCTTGTCCGAGGTGAGCACGCCACGGTCGTCGAAGTCCTTGCCCGAGGCGACCCGCTTGCCGTCCACCTTGGACAGGCGGCCCACGAAGGCGACCCCGGCATCGGCCCCCCGCGTGGCGGTGAAGCGCGCGGTGAGGTCCCAGTACTCGGCAGACTGGAACGCCATGCGCTCCCGCTCGCGGTCGACGACCAGGCGCAGCGCGACGGACTGGACGCGGCCCGCGGAGGAGCCCTGGCCCACCTTGCGGCGCATCACATCCGACATGTCCCAGCCGTACAGGCGGTCGAGGATGCGGCGCGTCTCCTGCGCCTCCACCATCTCCATGTCGATCTCTCGGGGCGCTGCAAGGGCACGCTCGATGCCCTCGCGGGTGATCTCGTGGAACGCGAGGCGCTTGACCGGAACCTTGGGCTTCAGCACCTCGAGCAGGTGCCACGCAATGGCCTCTCCCTCGCGGTCCTCATCAGTGGCGAGGTAGAGCTCGTCGGCTTCCTTCAGCTTCTTCTTGATGTCCGAGACGATCTTCTTGGAGCGCACCGACACCTGGTAATAGGGCTCGAAGCCGTTGTCGACGTCCACGCCGTACTTGCCGAAGGGGCCCTTCTTGACCTCGGCGGGCATCTCCTTGGGCTCGGGGATGTCGCGGATGTGACCCACCGAGGAGACGACCTCGTAGTCGGAGCCGAGGTAGCCGCCGATCGTGCCGGCCTTGGTGGGCGACTCGACGATGACGAGCTTCTGGGCCATGTGTTCCTGCCTTCGGTGGGGGTGCGATGTCCGGACATGCCACCGGGACCCGGGGCGCTGGACGCTCACAGAATACATATGGGTGAACGGGTGTCCATCGGGACCTGCTCCCGTGGGGGCCGCCCCGTTCACCTGGGCGCCACCCGTCCGTGACACGATGGGGTCGTGAGCTACGAGAGTGTCGAGACCGTCATGCGACGGGTGGCCGATGAGCTGATCCGCCCCCGCTTCCGCTCCCTTTCCGAGGGTGAGATCGACACGAAGTCGGGCCCGAACGACCTCGTCACCATCGCAGACATCGAGTCCGAGCGCGCGCTCACGCCTCTGCTGCGCGAGATCGAGGACATCGCCGTGGTGGGCGAGGAGGCGACGGAGAAGGACCCGTCGCTGACCGATCTGCTCGCGACCGAGCCGGCGGCCTGGACCGTGGACCCCGTGGACGGCACCTGGAACTTCGCGCACGGCAAGGTGGACTACGCCGTCATGGTCGCGCGCGTGGTGAGCGGCGAGGCCGCCGACGGCTGGATCCTCCACCCCGAGACCGGCGACCTCTTTGGTGCGCGCCGCGGCGAGGGCGCCTGGGTGGTGCGCGGAGCGGATGCCGCACGCGAGCCGCTCCCGTCGCACGCCGCCGGGGCACGCCCCTTGGAGCAGTTGCGCGGGGTCGCGATCTCGCGGTTCCTTCCCGGCGGGCTCGCGGAGGGCGTCGCGGGGCTGAATGAGGACGTGGCCGAGGTGGTGCCGCCGCGCATGTGCGCCGGCTGGGACTACTGGGACTTGGCCACGGGCGCGCTCGACTTCCTGCTGTGGTCTCGGGCGAAGCCGTGGGACCACGCTCCCGGCGTCGCGATCGTGCGCGAGCTCGGGTACGCCGCGCGCTACCTCGACGGCACCGACTACCGCCCCGACCGGGAAAGCCAGCCGTTCCTCGTGGCGCGCGAGAGCGAGTGGCAGGCCGTCGCCGACCGCATCGCGGCACGCACCGCCGCGGCCTCCTGACCGGGCGCCGACACCGGCGGGTGAGTAGGCCTGGGTGGGCCAGCCTGCGTGGGCCGGCTTCCTGAGCCGGCCGGCGCATCGGCCTACCTGACGGCGAACCGCTTGAGGTCGCGCCTGCGCAGCACCGAGCCGATGCCGCGGCCCGCCAGGCGCTCGGCGTAGCCTGGGTTGGCAAGGGTTGCCTCCGCCTCCTGCAGGACCACGCGCTCCACGCCGCGGGCATCGAGGTGGTCGGCGAGGTCGAGGATCTCGTCGCGCGTGTGCACCGTCGGGTCGACCGTCACGGTGACCTCGAACGGCACGCCGGAGGCCTGAACCAGGCGCAGCGACCGGAACGCGGCCTCGCTCGACGTGACGTTGCCCGTGATGCGGCCGTAGCTTCCGGGGGATGCCTTGATGTCGAGCGACACCCAGTCGACGAGCGGCAGGGCGCGCTCGAGCCGCGCGGGGTACGGGCCGCCCGTGTGCAGCCCCACCTCGAGGCCGAGCTCGCGCATGAGGGCCATCGCCGGCAGGACGGCGTGCTGGCGAGTGGGCTCGCCGCCCGTGAAGACGACGCCGTCGATGTCGTCGCGCCGATGCGTGAGGGTGGCGACCACGTCGTCCCACCGCCAGGCCGAGGCGGGATCCTCCGCCTGCATCGACGGGTCGAAGCAGTAGCCGCAGCGCCACGGGCAGCCCTGCACGTAGACGGCGGCCACGGTGCGGCCGGGCCAATGGCTCGTGGAGCTGGCGAGGTAGCGGCCGATGCTGGGGCCGGCGCTCATGTGCCAGTCCTGGCCGGCGAGTCCGGGGGCCCCCTCGGCCGCGCCTTCGGTCGCGTCGTACGTCCCGGCGGCCGGCGCGGGCGCAAGGTCGCCCGCACAGGTGGCGGCGGCGGGGTCCATCAACGCGTCACTCCTCGGGGGCACACCCTCGCGAGCGCGGGGGCTCTCACCAGTGTCTGGCGGGGCCGAGCCCGGGGGCGGCGACGATGGTCCCGGCGCGGTGGTGAGAATTCTCACGCGCGGCCGGGTAATCAAGCCGGCTGCGCCACTGCGCCGTCAGCGCCTGAGGAACCCGTCCCTCACCAGTTCGCGCACGGCTGGAGCGAGCCCGGCGAGCATGGTCTCCGTAGGCACGTCGAGCAGCACCGCGAGGCCGCGCGCGATCTGTCCCGCCGTGAGCTCGCCGTCGCACGCGCCCACCAGGCCCGCGAGCGCCGTGTCCGCCCTGATGGAGCGGCCCAGTGCGCCTCCCTGGCGCAGCAGGATGTGCTCGGGGTCGGCCAGCAGCGGGCGGCCGTAGGTCTCCTTGGTGACATCGGGCGCCACGGTGAATGCGTGGTCAAGGAGGTCGGCGTCGCTCGTGGCAACGAGCCAGTCGTGGGCGGCGAGGCTCGCGGCCAGGTGCGGGCCGAGCGGCGTGGGCAGCTGACCCTCGTGCTCCTCGAGCCTGCGCAGGGTGGGCGACCCGTGCATCGGCCGCCTGAGGAGCACCGCCCCGAAGCCGATGGCCTCGATGCCCGAGGCGTCGAAGGCGCGCAGGTACTGCTCGTAGGCGGCGCGGAAGCGGGCCGTATCGCGCTCGGGCGTGATGCCCGCATCGCGCAGCCAGGTCTCGGCGTACTCGGCGGCGTCGAGCGCGTCGCGCTGGATGACCCACGCGTCGAGCGGCACGGGGCTCGCGTCGAGCCACTCCTCGAGGCGCGCGGTCCAGTCGCCGCGGATCTCCCAGTTGCCCAGGAACTGCGCGACGCCTCCTGGGTTGAGGTGCTGACCCACCTCCCGCACCAGGGTCCCGACCACCTCGTCACCCTCGAGTCCGCCGTCGCGGTACTCGAACCGCGGGGCGCCGGGAGGGGTGATGACGAACGGCGGGTTGGACACGATGAGGTCGAACGCCTCGCCGTCGACGGGCCCGAGGAGGCTGCCGAGGCGCAGGTCCCAGGCCGCCGCCGGCGCGTTGAGGGCGTGCGTGAGCCGCGCGTAGGCGAGGGCGCGCTCGGAGATGTCGGTCGCGACCACCTCGCGCGCATGGAGCGAGGCGTGAAGTGACTGGATGCCGCAGCCGGTGCCCAGGTCGAGCACCCGGCCCACCGGGGTGCGCATGGTGACGGAGGCGAGCATCGTCGAGGCGCCGCCGACGCCCAGAACGTGGTCCTCGGCGACTGCCCTGCCGGTGATGGCCTCGCGGGGGTCCGAGGCCACCCACCAGTCCGCTTGCGTGTCCCCGTCCGCGGCGGCGTGGGGGCTGAGCTCGATCACCGACGCGGCGTGGTCGCCCTCGGGGTGAAGCAGCCCGGCGCGGGCTGCGGCCTCCGCGCCGAGGCGGGGAAGCGCGGCCTCGGCCTCGGACCTGGTGAGGCGGTCTCCCAGGAGGAAGAGGCGGGTCAGAAGCGCGTGGCGGTCGTCGCCGGCGTCGCGCGCCGCGGCGAGCGCCGGGGTGACCTGTTCGCGGTGGAGGGCGCGGGCGGCACGGTCACCCAGCAAGTCATCGACGGCGTCGACGGTCCAGCCGTCCAGGTCCTCGCGCAGCGCGGAGACGTGGGCGGGCTCGAGGGCGGCAACGGGGACGCTCATGCGAAAAGGCTAGCCGCGCTAGCGCCTCGGCCCGAGTCCGGGGCCGTACCCCTCCATGCGCCGGGCCCCTAGGCCGCCGGACCGAGCGCCGGACCCGTCAGCAGCGCCCGGTAGAACTCCACGCCGCGCCCCAGCGAGTCGATCGACACCTTCTCGTTGGGACCGTGGATCGCCTCGCGCTGCTTCTTGTCCATCAGCAGCGGCGAGAACCGGTACACCGCCGGGGCGATGCGCGCCACGTGGCGCGCATCGGAGGCGGCCATCATCACGTAGGGCACGGCGACCGCGTCGGGGTAGGACGCCGCGACCGCGTCGACCAGCGCATCCCACCGCTCGTCCCCCTCGGTGGGAGACACCGGCGAGGGCTCCGAGGCCTCGATCACCTCGACGCTCACACGCTCGTCGCCGATGACGGCGACCAGGTGCGTCACCGTGTCCTCCACGGAGGACCCGACGGCCACGCGGCAGTTCAGCGTCGCCTTGGCGCGCGTGGCGAGCACGTTCTGCGCGGGCGACCCCTCGAGCATCGTGATGGCGGCGGTGGTGCGCACCATCGCCGCGAGCTCGGGCCCCAGCCTCGGAAGGACCGACGCGAGCGGACCGCGCAGCGAACGGGCGCGGCGCAGCAGGGGCTTCAGCGGGCCGCGCAGGTGCGGGGCGATCCCCTCGAACATCTCCACCGAGAGGTCGTGAAGCGACGAGGGGAACGGCGATCCCTCGACCGCGACCAGCGCGCCGCCCAGGATGCCCGGCGCGGACTCGCGCGGCGGCGTCGAGGCGTGCCCGCCCAGCGACTCCACCACCAGCTCGACGGTCACGATCCCCTTCTCGGATGCGCCGATGACGGCAGCGGGACCCTTGAGCCCGGGGAACGCCTCGAGCGCGACCGCGCCACCCTCGTCGAGCACCAGCCACGGCTCGATGCCGCGCTCCTCGAGCGCCGCGACCGCCGCGACGGCGGACGGGCCGTGCTGCTCCTCGTCCGCGCCAAACAGCAGGTACACGTCGCGCGCGGGGCTCCAGCCGCCTTCCAGGAGCGACTCGAGTGCGTCCAGCAGCACCACGAGCGCGCCCTTGTCGTCGAGCGTGCCGCGCCCGTGGACGTGGCCGTCGGCGATGGTGCCGTCGAAGGGCGGGAACTCCCAGCCCTCGGCCTCCCAGTCCTGCGGCACGGGCACCACGTCTTGGTGAGCCATGAGCATCACGGGACGGTCGGCGACAGTGCCGGGCAGGCGCAGCAGCAGCCCCGCGCGTCCCACCGTCTCGACGCTCGCCGCGGCGAACACCCGCGGGTAGCACTCCTCCATCGCGGCGCGATGCCGCGCGAAGATCTCGGCAACCTCGGGGGGCAGGGGCGCGTCTCCCGGCGGCGCGACCGTCGGGATCCTCACCAGGGTCTGCAGGTGCTGCGCGGCGGCGAGTCCCGCCGGGTGCGCCTCGGCGGCGGACGATGCCTTCTTGCGCCTCATGACCTCTCCCCTCCCTCTGTGGTGGACCCCGGCGTCGCGTCGCCGGGCAGCGCCACGGCATCGGGCACGGCGTTCGCCGCGGGCAGGCCGTCGCCCTCGGCGCGCGAGGGGTCGTTGGCCTGGAAGGCGACCTTGGGGACGGCGAAAAGCACCAGCATGGCCACGATGGCCGTGCCGCCACAGATGCCCCACACCGTCATGTAGCCCGAGAGTGAGCCGGCATCGGACTGCCCGCCGGACGCGGAGGTCACCACCCCCGACGCCAGCGCGATGGCGAACGCCGACGACGCGAAGGACCCGCCGATGGTCTTGGTGGTGTTGGTCAGGCCGGTGGCGATGCCGGTCTGGTGCGCGGGCGCGGCGGACGCGGCGGCCGCGGGCAGCGCCGCGACCAGGGCTCCCGATCCGACGCCCGCGACGATCATGCACGCGAGCACCTGCACGAAGTCCGCGTGCAGCGGAATCAGTGCGAGGTATCCGCCCGCCACCAGGGCCGATGCCCCGATGAGCACCAGCCGCGGCGACCACACCGCGGAGGCCTTGGAGAAGATCGCCGCTCCCACGAGCAGCGACATGACGTAGGTGCCGATCAGGTAGGAGGCGGTGGCGGAGTCGAGGCCCAGCCCGTAGCCGACCTCGGCGGGGTCGGTCCTGGCGAAGGTCGACAGCGGGCCCTGGGCTCCCAGCACCGAGACGCCGAACAGCGCCGAGGTGAGGAACACCGGCCACAGCGCGGGGCGGCGGAGCATCGCCATGTCGACCAGCGGGTCGTCGGAACGCTCCTCGACCTTGACGAACAGCCACAGCAGCGCGGCGCCGAGCACGACCATGCCGATGACCCAGGCGTTGATGCCGTTGAAGCGCACCAGCGACAGGCCGCCGGTGATGGCGAGCAGGGCGAGCGTCAGCACTGTGGTGCCGCGCGTGTCGATGGATCCGCCGGCGCGCACGCCAGGGTCGGGCACCTTGAACAGCACCACCAGCAGCGCGATCGTGACGAGCACGGCGGGCACCAGGAGCGTCACCCACAGCGGCATCATCACGCCCAGCTGGCCGCCCGCGAGCGCGCCGAGGATCGCGCCCGCCTGCAGCGCCACCACGATGATGCCGGCGCCGCGACGGGTGAGCGCCGCCCCGTCGGGAAGGTCGCGCGCCCGCGAGTGGATGATCGACACGTTCATGGGAAGCCACACCACATAGAAGCCCTGGATGGCCCACGCGATGAGGAACACGGGGAAGCTCGTGGAGAGCGCGAGCGCGTATGACGCGAGCGCCGTCACGATGAGCGAGCCGATCAGCACCTTGCGGTGGCCGATCATGTCGCCCAGCCGCGCGAGCACGGGCACCACGATGGCGCTCAGCAGCAGCTGCGTCGCCTCGAGCCAGTTGATGTCCGCGTCGTGAATCGCGAGCTTGTCAGCGATGTCGCTGAACAGAGGGGTGTAGAAGCCCTGGAGCACGCCGGAGGTCCCCTCGACCACCACGAGCGCTCCCACGATGCCGCCCGCCAGGGCGCCGCGCCTTGGCATCATGTGCGGATCATCCCACCGCCGTGTGTCGGTGACGTGTCACGCCGCGGTGACTTCCGCATCGGCCTCCTCCTCGATGCCGGCCTCGTGGGCGCGGATCGAGGCACGTGCGACGGCGGCGACGGCGATCGCGGCCGCGATGCCGGCGATGACCCACCGGATCCACGACGCCGCGTCGCCGTACATGAGCGCCACGACGGCGGGAGCGATGAGGAGCGCGACGAGGTTCATGACCTTGATGAGGGGGTTGATGGCGGGGCCGGCGGTGTCCTTGAACGGATCGCCGATGGTGTCGCCGATGACGGTCGCCTCGTGCGCGGGCGAATTCTTGCCGCCGTGGTGGCCGTCCTCGACGATCTTCTTGGCGTTGTCCCAGCTGCCGCCGGAGTTGGCGAGGAAGACAGCCATGAGGACCCCCGTGCCGATCGCCCCGCCCAGGAATCCCGCGAGCGCGCCGGGGCCGAGGGCGAAGCCCACGAAGATGGGCGCCATCGCCGCCAGCAGGCCGGGCGTCGCGAGTTCGCGCAGCGAGTCGCGGGTGCAGATGTCGACCACGCGGCCGTATTCGGGGCGGGTCTGGCCGGTCATGATGCCGGGCATCTCGCGGAACTGACGGCGCACCTCCAGGACGATGGCGCCCGCCGCGCGGGTCACCGCGTCGATGGCGAGGCCGGAGAACAGGAATACGGTCGCGCCGCCGATGATGACGCCCACGAGCGTGAGCGGGTGGATGATCGCGTAACTGAAGTCGGCGACGGTGACGCCAGCATCGGTCAGCGCGTCGGTGACGGCCTCGCTGTACGAGCCGAACAGCGCCGTCGCGGCGAGGACGGCGGTCGCGATGGCGATGCCCTTGGTGACGGCCTTGGTGGTGTTGCCGACGGCGTCAAGGTCGGTGAGGATCTGCGCGGCCTCCTCGTCCACCTCCCCGCTCATCTCGGCAATGCCCTGGGCGTTGTCGCTGACGGGGCCGAACGTGTCCATGGCGACGATGACGCCGACGGTGGTGAGCAGTCCGCAGCCCGCGAGTGCCACCAGGAACAGGGCAAGGGCCACGGAGCCTCCCGCCACGAAGAACAGGATGACGATCGCGCCCGCGATGACGGTCGCCGTGTAGACCGCGGACTCGAGTCCCACGCCGATGCCGGACAGGACCACCGTCGCCGCGCCGGTGCGCGACGTGGCTGCCACGCGCCGGGTGGGCTTGGCTGCCACGTCGGTGAAGAAGCCGGTGATCCACAGGATGAGGCCCGCGAGGCCGATGCCGACGAACACCGCGACCGTCGCCATGATGCGCGGGTCGCCGCTCTCCCCCTCGATCGAGGCGCCCGTGAACTCCGCGAAGGATCCCGGCAGGTAGACGAAGGCGGCGATCGCGGACAGCACGGCGCCGATGGCCGCGGCGGTGTAGAAGCCACGGTTGATGGCCGCGAGCCCCGACTCGCCCTTGCGAACCTTGGTGATGAAGACGCCGATCGCGGCGACCACGGCGCCCACCGCGGTGACGATGAGCGGGAAGACCAGCCCCTGCTCCCCCATCGCGGCCTTGCCCAGGATGAGCGCGGCGACAAGCGTCACCGCGTACGACTCGAAGAGGTCGGCCGCCATGCCGGCGCAGTCGCCCACGTTGTCGCCCACGTTGTCGGCGATGGTCGCGGCGTTGCGAGGGTCGTCCTCGGGGATGTGCTGCTCGACCTTGCCCACCAGGTCGGCCCCGACATCGGCCGCCTTGGTGAAGATGCCGCCGCCCACGCGCATGAACATCGCGAGCAGCGCCGCCCCGAAGCCGAAGCCCTCGAGGACCGCGGCAGCGTCGCCCCGGTACAGGAGCACCACTCCCGCCGCGCCCACGAGGCCCAGGCCCACCACCGACATGCCGACAGCGCCGCCGGTCCTGAAGGCGATGCGCGCACCCTCGGCGCGCCCGTCGGCCCCCGTCGCCGCCGCCGCCACGCGCACGTTGGCGCGCACCGCGAGCCACATGCCCATGTAGCCGATCGCGGCCGAGAACCCCGCCCCCAGCAGGAAGAACAGCGACCGGCCGATCCTCACGCCGGCGTCCCCCGGCAGCAGGAAGAGCAGGCAGAACACGATCGCGGCGAAGAGCACGAGGGTGCGCATCTGGCGCGTGAGATAGGCCGATGCCCCCTCCTGCACCGCTCCCGCGATGTCCCGCATCCGCTCGGTGCCGTCGCCCGCGCGCAGCACCTGTTGGCGCAGCACGTACGAGAACACGAGGGAGACCACGGCGATGACCGCGATCACCGCGACGATGGTGAGGTTCGAGGTGCCGACCTCGACCTCGGTGCCTGTGAGGGTGCGCATACGTCCTCCTTGACGAAAGCTCACGGAGCCCACCACGCTGTGGACCCACCGGCTGTCTGTCACTCTAGGGGACACGGGTGACGCGGGGGCGGAAGGCGACCCCGGCATCGGCCACCCCAACGTTTCGCGACCGGTGCGCGTCGATACTGCGATGAGGCCGGACGACGGCGGCGAGCGGAGGACCCGATGGCCCAGTGGCGGGACACCATGGAGCGCCTGGTGCGCGACCGTGAGCGTGCGCTGCTGTCCTACGCGTACCTCGTGTGCGGCGACGCGACGCAGGCGCAGGACCTGGTGCAGGACGCGCTCGTGCGGACCTTCTCGCGGGAGCGCCCCGGCCTGACGGCGCTCAAGGCGGAGGGGTATGTGAGGCGCGCGATTACCTCGGCTTATGTGGACGGCTATCGCCGTCAGCAGCGTTGGCACCGGGTGCAGCACCTGTTCAGGGCCGATGCCGTCACCCCGGACCGCTTCGGTCAGGTGGAGGCGGGATCGGACGTGGCCGATGCTCTCGCTACCCTGCCGCCGCGGGTGCGCGCGTGTGTGGTGCTGAGGTTCTTCGACGACCTCACCGTGCCGCAGATCGGCACGCAGTTGGGGATCGCCCCGGGCACCGTGAAGCGCTACCTCAGCGACGGGCTGGGGCAGCTGGAGTTGGCCCTCGGGCCGCTGGAGGACGCGGCCGCCGACGACCGGAGCGCGGCAGAGGAAAGGAGCGGGCGATGAGGCTCAGCGAGGCGCTGCGCGCCGCCGCGGAGGCGGCTCCCGTCGAGGAGGCGTCGGTGTCGACGGCCGCCGCCGGCAGGAGGATCGCGCGCCGCAGGGCGGTGCGGACGGGGTCCGTCGGCGCGTTGGGGGTCGGCGTGGTGGCCGTGCTTGGCGTGGGCGTCGTGGCGCCGCTCCTGTCCTCCATGACATCGAGCGGCTCCGGCGCGGATTCGGCTCCCGCGATGGCCTCCGAGGCTCCCGACATGGAGTCGCAGGCCGACGGCGCCGAGTCGGATAGCGCGGAGGACTCGGCGGGCGGCGCGGCTGGCGAGTCGATGCTCGCCTCGCCCTTCGTCTGCGGCGCCGCGTTCTCCCCGGAGGACCCCGCGTGGAGCTACGGCGACACCAGTGGCGTGACCTTCGACGTGGGCGACGCGGAGCTGACCGGAGGCTCGTATGAGGTTGAGCGCCACCTGACGGCGACCCGTGCCGTCGACCTCGTCACCGGCGGCGACTACGTGATCGTGTGGGACGGCATCATCATCGGCTCGTATCTGGAGCCCGATCCGCTGACGTACGGCCCGGCGGACGAGCCCTCGCTTCCCGAGGGCGAGGTCTACGAGCGGCTCGATCCGGCGACCGACTTCGCCACGTTGGAGTCCTGGCAGACCATCGAGCCCGTGAACTGCTGGGACGGTGCGGCGCTGCCCGCGGCCGAGTACGAGGTCTACCTGGCGCAGACGCTCGCATACCCGGACGCGTCGACCGACCTGGGCGTGGAGATGTTCAGGGTCGCGGCGGGACCCGTGACGCTGGCGGTGGAGGGCCCGGCGCCGGTCGATCCCTTCGGCGAGTACCTGGGCGGCGCGGCGCAGTAGGAGACGCCCGCCCCGCTCACCGCGCATACGCCGGCCCTGCGATGGCCGATGCGCTGGCGGTCCACGGCGCGGACCCCGCCGTCACGGTCACGGTGATGACGGCGCCGTCCGCCGCACAGGAGGCAAGGGTCACGCCGTTGCGGCGGGCCGCCTCACCCGCCGCCGCGCACCCGGGCCCCGCGCCGGCCGTCGCCGCGGCCACCGCGTCCCGCGCGGCGACGGCTCCCGCAATGGCGGAGAGATTCGCCGCGGACCGGGCCTTCGCCGCGCCCGCCAGGCCAGCGGCCACGGCGAGGGCGGCCCCGAGCACCACCACCATGGCAACGAGCACCCCCACCATCAGGACGCTCGCCGAGCCACGGTCGTCGCGCCTCACTCCTCCTCCCGAGCTACGGCAGACGCTGACACGTCCGGCAGCCACGAGGGCCCGTCGACCACCACTGTCGCGGTGACCCAGCCGTCCGCCGACAAGAAGCCGACGGTGGCATCGGCCGCTCGCGAGGCGACCGCCGCGCGCGCCTCGTCGACGCCGTCCACGGCCGCCTCCCGCGCGGCGACACCCGCGAGATCCGCGGCGCTGAGATGCGCCATGGCCCACGCGAGCGCCCCGAGAAGGAGGGCGAGGACGAGCACGGCGGCCGGGAGCACCAGGGCCAGTTCGGCCGTCACCGACCCCCGGTCGCCGCGCCCGTGGCTCATCCGAATGCCGAGCGGATCACGCCGAGCAGCAGCTCGCGCACCTCGCCTGACCGGATGATGGCGATGAGCAGCCCCGCGAAGGCCGCGGCAGCCACCGTGACGAGCGCGTACTCCGTGGTCGCCATGCCGTCGTCCTCGCGGAGCATCCGTGCGATGCGCCTCATGGTCCTCCCTTCCGCAAGGGACCGTCCCTCGCGAGACCCAGCCTCCGACCGAGCCCGCAACCCACGCCGCCACGCCCACGCATCTGTTGACGCGCCTCCCGCGACCGCCGGGCCTGGGGACGACGCGCGTCACGTGAGCGCCCCCAGGTCCGCCGAGGCGATCACCGACGCGATCAGCGGCACCACACCCACGAGGATGAACGCGGGAAGCAGGCACAGCGTGAGCGGCAGGGACAGCGTGACCGACAGCTCGGCCGCCGCCTTCTGCGCCACCCGGCGCTCGTCGCGCAGCTCGGCATCGACGGCGGCAGCGAGCGCCGGCGCGGCCGACGCCCCGGCAAGGTGTGCCGCCCTCAGCGCACCGCGCACCGCGCCGGCGAGCCCGTCGTGCCGCTCGCGCTTGGCGCTGCCAACCACCTCGCCACCCCAGGCGTCGTCCCACGCGGCCCCTGCCGCCAGGCGCGCCCCCGCCTCACGCAACGCCTCTCCCTCGGCGCCGCCCACGACGGACCCCACCCGTGTGAGCGCGCCCGCGACGTCGACCCCGGCGGCGAGCACTGCATCGACCAGGGCGAGTCCCACCCCCACCGGGATGTCGCTACGCGGCGGGTCCGCGCGGGCGAGCAGCGCCCGCGTCCACCGGCGCCCCAGCCACGTGAGCAGCGCGCCCGCGGCGAGCAGGACCCATCCGAGCGGGGTCGTCGCAACGAGCGTGATCGCGCCGGGATCCAGCAGCGCGGCGAGCCCCAGGCCCGCGAGGGGAAGCCAGGCCAGGACGCGGGCGCTCATGCGCGGGCCGGCGAGCGCGGCCTCGCACGCGTCAGCAGCCTCGCGTCGTGCGTGCACCACCACGAGGACGCGTCGCAGCACCCCCGCGAGCGGCATCCCGCCCTCGCCCGCGAGCCTTCCCGCGGCGCCCACGGCGTCACGCAGCCCATCGTCGCCTCCCCAGGCCTCCGGAGCCGGCAGCCCGTCCTGACCCACCTCCAGCCCGGCGAGGCCCCACGCCCGCGCCGGCGGCAGCCCCGACTCGAGCAGCGCGACGGCATCCGCGAGCGCCCGTGCCGGATCGGGCGGAGCCTGGCCGCCCCGCGACCGCCTACGCCGCATGGAGACCCACCGCCCCCAGCTCGACCCCCAGCCGTGGCCCGAGCGTCTCCCACGCGGGCCCCTCCACCCAGCGGCCCCGCTCCCAGGTGAGGGCATCGACGGCGGTCAGGGAGGCATCGGCCGAGCGCACGAGTGTGGCGACCCTCGCGACCCGCCTCACGCCAGCGTCACGCTCCACATGGACCACCACGTCGAACGCGATTGCCGCCTGCAGCTCCACCGTGCGCTGGTCGAGGCCCGCGAGGGAGCCGAGCGCCACGAGCCGCGCGGGAGCGTCGGCCGGTGTATTGGCGTGAAGCGTGGCGAAGCCTCCCCGGTGCCCCGTGTTGAACACCGACAGCACCTCACGCACCTCCGCCCCGCGGCACTCGCCGAGCACCACCCTGTCCGGCCTCATCCGCATCGCCTCGCGCACCAGGGTGGGTAGCCCCACCGCCCCCGAGCCCTCGATGTTCGCGCGCCGCTCCACGAGCCTCACCACATGCGGATGGGCCGGGCGCAGCTCCCCCGCCTCCTCGATGATGAGCAGCCGCTCGCCGGGATCGACGAGCGACAGCAGCGACGCGAGCAGGGTGGTCTTTCCCGACCCCGTCGCGCCGGTGACCAGCACGGACAGGCGCCGCGCCACCATCGCGCGCAGCACCCGTCCGAGCGGCCCGGTCACCATCCCCGAGGCGACCAGGTCATCCATGTCGAGCGCCCGCGCCCGCACCGACCGCAGCGAGATCGCGGCGCAGTCGGGAGCGAGCGGCGGCAGGACCGCGTGCAGCCTGGTGCCGTCCGGCAGTCGGGCGTCCACGAGCGGCGCGGCATCGTCCAGGCGTCGCCCTCCGGCCCCGGCCATCCTCACCGCGAGCGCGCGGACCGCCTCGACATCGGGCAGGTCCACAGTGACGGGCGCGAGCGCACCACCGCTGTCGATCCACGCCACGCCCGGCTCCTGCACCAGCACGTCGGTCACGCCGGGCATCGCGAGCAGCGGCGCCAGCGGCCCCGCCCACGGCCTCTCCTCGTCTGCGTCCATGCCGCGAGGCTGGCACGCGGGCCCGCCCCGGCATCGGCCATCCCCAGGCACGGGGAGTGCGGCCGATGCCGCGGCGGCCTGGGGACGACGCGCCACTCTCGCGGCGCGCCACCCGCCCCTGGCAGCGTGTCGGTGGGCTTGGTTAGGCTGTCCGGATCAAGGAGGTGCCATGCCCCGCACGACCCGTCGCCCGTCCGCGGCGTTCTTCGACCTGGACAAGACGATCATCGCCACGAGTTCCTCGATGGCGTTCTCACGGTCGTTCTACGAGGGAGGACTCATCACGCGCGCCGATGCCCTGCGCACGGCGTACGCGCAGTTCCTGTTCCTCGTGGGGGCCGCCGACGAGCGCCAGACCAACCGCCTGCGGGACTCGCTGTCCGACCTCATCAAGGGGTGGGAGGTGGCCAAGGTCAAGCAGATCGTCAACGAGACCGTCCACGAGCACATCGACCCCGTGGTCTACGCCGAGGCGCTGGAGCTCATCGAGCGCCACCACGCGAACGGCCGCGACGTGGTGATCGTGTCGGCCTCCGTGCGCGACATCGTCGAGCCCATCGCGCAGATCCTTGGCGCCGACCACGTGATCGCCTCCGAGCTCAAGGTGAAGAAGGGCTTCTACACCGGCGAGGTGAGCTTCTACGCGTACGGCGAGGCGAAGGCCGACGCGATCCGCGCGCTCGCGGAGGACAAGGGTTACGATCTGCGCCGCAGTTACGCCTACTCGGACTCCATCACCGACGCCCCCATGCTCGACGCCGTGGGCCACGGCTTCACCGTCAATGCCGACCGCAACCTCCGGCGCGCCGCGATCCAGCACGGCTGGGGAAATCTGCGCTTCAAGCGGCCCGTCGAGCTGCGCGGCCGGCCGAGCCCGCGCTCGACCGCCATGGTGGTCCTCGCGGTGGCCGCGATCGCCGTCGGCGTGGTGCTCCTGGGACGCGCCGGACGCGACCCGGACGACGCCTAAGCCCCGCCCCGGGAACTCCGTCCCGAGTGTGGTCAAGATCACCCCAACGTTTTGCCCCGCTCATACGTTGGGAGGGTCAAGAGCACACGTGAATCACCGCGCGCCCGGCACCTGCCAGGGGTGGCGTGCGGACGGGGAGAAAGGTGCCCGATTCGGGCGCCCGGCCACGTATCCTTGTGCCTCAACCCCACGATGGAGCAGCGGGCGCGAGCATGCGCCGGGAGGAATGGGAGCCCCATGCACAAGGGCCTGATGGTCGTCGGCGCGATCGCGGTGGCGGGCGCTTCCGCGGCCGTGGGCTGGTACGGAGTCAAGTGGCTCGTGCAGCCCGAGGCGAGCGCCGAGCCGGGCACCTCCCCGGTGTCCGCGTCGACCGTCTCCCTCTCCTACGACCTGGACTCCATCGAGGAGCAGGCCGCCGGCCTCTTCGAGCCTCCCGCGTGCGGCGAGACGTGGACGGCCGATGCCGCATCGGCCAACGGCGTGAGCGTGGCCGCCAACGTCGACACGACCGATGGCAGCGCCACCGCGAGCGTGTCCTTCACCGTCGACTCGTCGGACATCACCGCGTTCCTGGCCCAGCAGGGCCAGCTCATCGTCACCCGCGACGACGTGGTGGTCACCCCCGACTGGGGTAGCGAGTTCGTCCCCCAGCTCTTCATGGCCACGTCGGAGACCCCCGCCGCCGGCTCCAGCACCTACGACATCACCGGCGCGTCGCTGTGTGACGTGGCCGGCGAGCTTTCGGCGCTGTGGGACGACTTCGATTGGGACAATGCGACGGACGAGGAGATCGCCGCTCGCTACGACGAGGTCGCGGCCTTCGAGGACGAGCACGCGACGCTTCCCGCTGGCGAGTACAAGGTCTACGCGTGGAGCCCCATCATTCAGGGAACCTCCGCCGCCGTCGCCCGCGTCCTCACCGAGGAGGGGCTGACCGACCTGTCACTGCTGCAGTACACGGCCGGCTACTCGTCTATCTCCGATGACGAGCGCATCGCGCCGTACTGCGAGGAGTCCGAGACCCCCGATGGCAACACCGAGAAGCTGTGCGACGTGCCGCAGGACGTCCTCACCGAGGTGCTGACGCGGGACGTTCCCGAGTCCTACGTCACCGACGCGGAGCCCACCGTCGCCATCTCGGAGGCGTTCAGCTTCACCGTCGAGTAGGGCTCACACGCTCTTACGGCGGAACTCCGTGTGCCCGTGCGCGGCGCCGTTGTTGCGCATCCCGCCGCCCGACTCGGCGTGAGACCCGGGGTGTTCCACCTGGCCGTCGTTGCCCACGACTCCCGCCATCGCGGCCTGGGCGTCGCCAGCCTCGGCCTCCCGCATGAACTCCTGGGCCTCGTCTGCCCGCAGCGTCTTCACCAACTTGCCGTGGTGAAAGATCACCACCTCGCCGGTGGCGCGGGTGCGGTAGTCGTATCCTTCTGCGCTCATCTGGCCATCGTCACACGACGACAGCCGATGCGCGCGGGGAACGCCGTAGCGCGTCCGGCCGATGCGTCAGGCCGGGTCCTCCTGGCCGTCGGTTTCGCGCGGCTCGCCGTCGCCGTGCGGCACGTCCTTCGCGACCTCGTCGCCATCCGTGGGCGGCGTGGCCGGGTCGTGGCGCTCGGCCTCCTGCTCGACCTGCTTGTCCGTGAGGTCCTTGGCCTTGTCCTGCGTGTGGTCGCTCATAGGTCCGATGCTCGCACCGGCCGGCCGCTCGCGCCATGCCATTTCGCGGATCGCTGACGAGGGAATACCCCCACCCGCCCTCACTTTGAACCAGTCTCGGCCCCGACACGCCGCGCGCGACGCCGTTCTCGAACGATCACCCGGCGCGTCGCCTCGAGACTGGTTCAAAGTGAGGTGGGGTGAGCGAGTCAGGAGGGTCCGCCGCGCCCTCACCAGGGGTTTTAGCAGGCATCCTTACAAACGTTTGGTGATGTCGGGGGACGGTCATAGTCTGACGCCATGGTCAACGATGCCCAGACAAAGTCCCCCGCCCTCGAGAACCTGCACACGGAAAGCCGGTCCTTCCCGCCGTCTCTCGAGTTCGCCTCGCAGGCCAACGCGCGCTCAGAGATGTACACCCGCGCCGCGGCCGATCGCCTCGCCTTCTGGCGCGACGAGGCCGAGCGCCTCGCCTGGGACACCCCGTTCACCGAGACCCTCGACTGGTCCGATGCCCCCGTCGCGCGCTGGTTCGCCGACGGCACCCTCAATGCGTGCGACAACGCCGTGGACCGCCACGTGCGGGAGGGCCGCGGCGACCGCGTGGCCTTCCACTTCGAGGGCGAGCCCGGCGACACCCGCACCCTGACGTATGCGGACATGCAGCGCGAGGTGTCCAAGGCCGCGAACGCCCTGGAGGGCCTGGGCCTGACCAAGGGCGACAGGGTCGCGATCTACCTGCCGCAGATCCCCGAGGCCGTCATCTCGATGCTCGCCTGCGCGCGCATCGGCGCCATCCACTCGGTCGTGTTCGGCGGGTTCTCCGCCGACTCGCTGCGCCAGCGCATCGACGACGCCGAGGCCAAGCTGGTCATCACCGCGGACGGCGGCAACCGCCGCGGCGCCCACCTCGCCCTCAAGCCCCTCGTCGACGCCGCGCTCGCCCCCAGCGAGTCCAACCCCAGCGAGGCCGCCTCGGTGGAGCACGTGCTCGTCGTCAAGCGCACTGGCCAGGACACCGCCTGGGCCGACGAGCGGGACCTGTGGTGGCACGACGTGGTGGAGCCGGCGTCGGCCGACCACACCCCCGTCATGGTGGAGGCCGAGCACCCGTTGTTCATCCTTTACACGTCCGGCACGACCGGGAAGCCGAAGGGCCTGTTCCACACCACCGGCGGCTACCTCACGGGCGCCGCCTACACGCACCGCGTGGTCTTCGACCTCAAGCCCGAGACGGACGTCTACTGGTGCTCGGCTGACGTGGGCTGGATCACCGGCCACAGCTACATCGTCTACGGCCCCATGATCAACGGCGCCACCCAGGTGCTCTACGAGGGCGTGCCCAACGCCCCGCACGAGGGCCGCTGGTGGGAGATCATCGAGAAGTACAAGGTGTCGATCTTCTACACGGCGCCCACCGCGATTCGCACGTTCATGAAGTGGGGCGAGGCGATCCCCGCGAAGTTCGACCTGTCGAGCCTTCGCCTGCTCGGGTCGGTGGGCGAGCCCATCAACCCCGAGGCGTGGATGTGGTTCCGCCGCGTCATCGGCGGCGACCGCTGCCCGATCGTCGACACCTGGTGGCAGACCGAGACGGGGTCGATCATGATCTCGCCGCTTCCCGGCGTGACCTCGACCAAGCCCGGCTCGGCGCAGGTGCCGCTGCCCGGCGTCAGCGCCGCGGTGGTCGACGACGACGCGCACGATGTGGGCCCGGGTCGCGGCGGCTACCTGGTGCTGGACCAGCCGTGGCCGTCCATGCTGCGCGGCATCTGGGGCGACAGGGCCCGCTACGAAGAGACGTACTGGAGCCGCTTCAAGGGCCTCTACTTCGCCGGCGATGGCGCCAAGCGCGACGCCGACGGCGACATCTGGCTGATGGGCCGCGTCGACGACGTCATGAACGTCTCCGGCCACCGCCTGTCCACCACGGAGATCGAGCACGCGCTCGTGTCCCACCCGTGGGTGGCGGAGGCTGCGGTCGTGGGTGCCAGCGACGAGACGACCGGCCAGGCCGTCGTCGCCTTCGTCGTCGTGAAGTCCGACGGCGCGGGCGCGAACGCCAGCGGCCACGAGGTCGCCGTCGCGCTGCGCGAGCAGGTCAAGGAGCAGATCGGCGCGCTCGCGAAGCCCCGCACCATCCTTGTCGTGTCCGAGGTACCCAAGACCCGCTCGGGCAAGATCATGCGACGCCTCCTGCGCGACGTCGCCGAGCATCGGACGGTGGGCGACGTGACCACGCTCGCCGACTCCTCGGTGATGGACGCGATCCGCGACGGGCTCGAGACGGGCAAGGCCGACGACGACTGACGCGGCGTGACCCGGCCGATGCCGGCGCACCCCTCGTGCGGAGGGTGCGCCGGCATCGGCGCGTCGGTACCCCGGCACCCAGGGACGCAGGTCCCGGTGAGCACCGACCAGGAGCCGTGTACGATGCTCCGAATACCCAGGCCGGACATCCGTCCGGCCTTTTGCTTTGCCCCCGACACCAGTGAAGGAATGATGCCCCGTGTCCGACGACGCGATGTGGATGACGCCCGCGGCGCGACAGCGCCTCCAGGACGAGTTGACCGGCCTCGAGACCGCCTCGAACGACGACGCGACCGCCCGCGCGCGCATCGTCGAGCTGCGCGAGATGCTCGCCAAGGCGACGGTCAAGGAGATGCCGGACGACGGCCTCGTGGAGCCTGGCATGGCCATCACCGTGACCTTCGACGACGACGGCTCGTCGGTCGAGTTCATCCTTGGCGACCGCGCCATGCTGTCGCAGGACGGCGACCTCGACCTGCCCGTCTACTCTCCCGCCTCCCCGCTCGGCACGGCCATCTCCGGCCTGTACGTGGGCGACAAGGCGGAGCTCGCTGCCCCGCAGGGCGCCCGGGCACTCACCATCACGCGGGCGCGCCCCGTCTCCTGACGGAGGCTCTCAGCCGCGCTCCACGTCACGGCGAGTGCGGCTGAACCTCGGGGTCAGTCGTCGGCGGCGACCCACTCGAAGGCGGAGATGCCGTCGGCTCCCCACTTGACGGCGAAGAGGAGCGCGAAGACCCCGAGGCCCACGAAGATGGCCTGGGGCCAGCGGTCGGCGTGGCGCTTGAGGTACAGCGCGATCACCACGGCGGCGGCGATCGCGAGGACCACGAGCCAGGCGTTGATTCCCATGCGGGAGAGGGTAGCGCCGCTGGGACCGCTCCCCGTGCAGGCGGGCCGATGCCACACTGGCGCCGTGATCATCGACATCGACGACCTCTCGCGGCCCGCGGTGCACGCGCTCCTCGCCTCGCACCTGCAGGCGATGCACGACGGCTCTCCCGCCGAGTCCGTGCACGCGCTGCCGCTCGACGCCCTTCGCGCCGCGGACGTCACGGTGTGGACGGCATGGGACGGCGAGGCGCTGCTCGGTATCGGCGCCCTCAAGGAGCTCGAGGCCACCCACGGCGAGGTGAAGTCGATGCGCACCGCCCCGGAGGCACTGGGGCGCGGCGTCGCGACCGCCATCCTGGGCGCGATCCTGGCGGCGGCGCGCGAGCGCGGCTATGCCAGGGTGAGCCTCGAGACGGGGACGGACGCGCCCTTCGCGCCGGCGCATCGGCTCTACGCGAGGCACGGCTTTCGCGACTGCGAGCCGTTCGCGGACTACGCGCCGGACCCGCTCAGCCGCTTCATGACGCTGGACCTGTGACCCGAGGCTCGCGCGTCTCGCCGTCCGCCAGGTCGCCGCTGCGGTAGTCGAGCCAGCGGTCGAGCGTCACCACCAGCCCCAGCGTGAACAGGCCCACGCATGCGCCCGCCAAGACGTCCGACAGGAAGTGATAGCCCAGGTACATGCGGGTGAGCGCGACGGCGCCGATGATGAGGACCGATGCCACGGCCCAGCCCGCGAGGAAGCGGCGGGTGCGTCGGCGGCGCCACAGCAGGTAGCCGGTGACGAGCACCAGCGTCGCGGCGCCGGTGGTGTGGCCCGAGGGGAACGAGAAGGACTCCTCGAGTCCCGGCACCACCTGGACGTCGTCCGCCGGGCGCGCACGGCCTACGAGGAGCTTGGCGACCGACGTGATGCCGGTGGCCACAAGCATCGCCCCCACCAGCAGGAGCGGATCGCGCCACCGCCGCGAGCGCCATCCCCACACGCCGGCGCCGACGGCCACGAGGATGGGAAGCACCACGGGGCCGAAGACCGTGGTGATCGCGGTCATCGTGGTGGTGACCCAGGCGGTGCGGTGCTCGGAGAACCACTGAATCAGTGGCTCATCGATCCCGGTGAACTTGTCCTGCTCGATGACCTCGTCGAGGATCTGCACGAAGGCGAACCCCGCTGCCAGGGCCACTACCAGGCCCGGCAGGAGCGCGCGCACCAGGGGCGGCAGTCGGTACCAGGCGTCACGCATCGGCCCAGCCTACGTGGCCCGTGCCGCCGGGAGGCTAGCCGCGCAGGTCCCGCCTGGCGTAGCCCGCCACCCCCACCGCGACCAGGACGGCCGCCAGCCCGGCGAGCAGGGCGAGCCCATCCCAGGCGACGCCCGACTCGAGCGGGTTGTCGTGGGCGTACCAGTGCAGGGGCGACAGCCTCGCCCAGGACGCGTAGTCGGGGTTGACGGGCAGGAACGCGTTCGCTCCCCACGCGAGGACGGCGAGCCCTCCGGTGCCCGCGGTCGCCGACTGCGCCCGGCCGGTCACGCCGCCTATCGCGAAGGCGAGCGCGCCGAAGAACCATCCGAGCGCGGCGACCATGACCCCCGCCGCGAGCACGCCGCCGTAGGACATGCCGAGCCCGCCCACGGCATTGCCGAGGGCGAAGCCCGCCGCCACGAAGACGCCCACCACCACGGGCCCGATGCCCACGGCCACGGCCTTGCGCCACGCGACCCCCGCGCGCGACACGGGCATGACGAGCAGGACCGACGAGGTGCGCCGGCGCTCCTCGCCCACGAGCGCCGCTCCCGCGTTGACCCCCACGAGGATGGTGACGAGCGGCGCGACGATCGACAGCACCTCGCCCGACAGGAAGCCCTCCGGGGTGGACATGTCCACGAACCCGATCATCGCGAGGATCGCATCGGGCATCGAGCTCACGAGGTCTCCGATGTCCGCGCCGATCGCGTTGAACAGCACCGCCACGACGAGGGACTGGAAGGCGACGAAGGCGCCGCCGATCAGCACGAGCGCCCGCACATCGGTGAGCGCCTTCGCGGCGATGCCGCGGGTCGACCCCGCGCCTGACACGAGCGCCACGGCACGGCCCAGGCGCGGGTCGGCGCGCAGACGGTCCATCAGCGGTGCCCGCACGGCGCCGGACCCGAGGTCGCGCCGGTTCACGCCCACGAAGGCGAGCGCGACCAGCACACCGGCGATAGCGAGCAGCACGAGCAGCGGCGCCCAGTCGACGCCGTTCAGCATGGGGGCGGGGCCGTTCAGCCAGTACCAGGGCGAGGCCTTCGCCACGTCCTCCCACCCGGGCACGAGCGGAAGGATTCCCGCGACGAAGAAGGACACGACGATGAGCCCCACGCTCACGGCCGATGCCATGGCCCGGTTTCCCGTCGCGGCGCCGATCGCGAGGGCGACGGCGGCGAACAGCAGCGCGACCACCACCAGGTGCACGGTGGCCGCGGTGAGGTTCACTCCCGTGAGGTCCTCCCCCGGCAGGGACGCGGCGAGCGCGTAGGACAGCGAGGCCGCGATGGCGGTGGCGACGACCACTGTCGCGGCAGCGAGCGCCTTCGAGGCCAGCAGGCGCGAACGCGAGCGCGGGGCGGCGCCGAGCACGTTCATGGTGCCGTCGACCTCCTCGCCGGCGATCGCCGCCGCTGCCATCGACACGCCCAGCCCCGCGACCACGAAGGGCCCCATGAAGTTGAACATGTTGGACAGCATCATCCCCACCACGCCGCCCTCCGAGGAGATGCCGGTGATCGAGAGGTATGCCTCCGGCATCGCCTCGATGAACTCGGCGGCGTCGTCCATGCCGGAGAACGCCGCGATGCCCATCCACGCGACGAGGAACAGCGCGACCACCCCGATCGCCGCTCCCAGCCAGCGGTCGCGCAGGGTCTTCAGATAGACCGAACGCAGCATCACGCGGCCCCCGCGGGCGCGTGCGACGGCGCGTCGGGGTCGTCCCCGGCCGCCGCGACCTCATCGCGGTAGAACGCGAGGAAGATCTCGTCGAGGTCCACCGAGGCGGACGACACCGACAGCACGTCGTGCGCCGTCGCTACCTGCAGCAGCGGGGCCATCGACCCCTCGTACTGGGCGGTCACGGTGACGCCCTCGGCCGAGGCCTCGCGCACCCCCTCCACCCCCGCGAAGGCGTCGGCGGGGACGGGCGAGGCGAACTCGAGCGTGATGCGCCTCAGCGCCTTGTCGTGAAGCTCGCTCATGCGCTCGACGGCGATGAGGTGGCCGCGCCGGATGAAGCCCACCCTGTCGGCCACCCGCTCCACCTCGGAGATGGTGTGGCTCGACAGGAACACGGTGCCCCCGGCATCGGCCGTCTCCCTCAGCAGTGCGTGAAACTCGAGCTGCACCAGCGGGTCGAGGCCCGTGATCGGCTCGTCCAGGATCACCACGTCCGGCCGATGCATGAAGGCCTGGAGGATGCCGACCTTCTGCCGGTTGCCGCTCGAGTACTCGCCCACCTTGGGCGACAGGTCGGCACCCAGGCGCTCCGCGAGGGCGTCTACCCACGCCCAGTCGACCCCGCCGCGCAGGTGCGCGAGGTACTCGAGCGTCTGGCGTCCCGTGAGGTTCGGCCACAGAGCCAGGTCGGCGGGCAGGAAGCCGATGCGGCGGTGAATCTCGACGGCGTCGCGGCGCGAGTCGAGGCCCAGGATGCGACACTCGCCCGAGGTGGGGCGGATGAGGTCGAGCAGCGTGCGAATCGTCGTGGACTTGCCCGCGCCGTTGGGACCCAGGAAGCCGAAGATCTCGCCGGGATGGATCGCGAGGCTGACGTCGTCGACGGCGGTAACGTCGCCGTAGCGCTTGGTGAGGTGGTCCACCTCGATCGACGGGGTCGCGGTCATGGTCGCTCCTTCGCGAAGACGGTTACCGCCGAGTCTGCCAGGGATACGGTCGGTAAATTCGGGACCCGGGGCTGGTCGCGCGCGAGCGAGCCGTGCCACGATGGCCTCTATGTCAGACACCTCGCCCCAGCCCACCACCGCGTCCACCAGCGAGGACACGGCGGTGAAGCCCGGGCCCGAGGAGACTCCCGCCATGGCATCGGTCGACCTCGAGGAGCCGGAAGTCGAGGGCGCCGACCTTCCCGACGACCGCTTCCTCGACCGCGAACTGTCCTGGCTCGCGTTCAACCAGCGCGTCCTCGAACTCGCCGAGGACTCGGCGACCCCGCTGCTCGAGCGCGCCCGCTTCCTCGCGATCTTCGCCTCGAACCTCGACGAGTTCTTCATGGTGCGCGTGGCCGGCCTGAAGCGCCGCATCGCCGCCGGTTTCGCGCTGCCGAGCGCCACGGGCATGAGCGCCACGCGCCTCGTCGAGATCCTCACCGACCGCGCGCACCAGCTCATGGACCGTCACGCCGCGGTGTTCGAGGAGCAGGTGCTGCCGTCGCTGAACGACCAGGGCATCCACATCGTCCGCTTCGACGAGCTCGAGGCGGGCGAGCAGGACCGGCTGCGCAAGCTGTTCCGGTCGGACATCTTCCCGGTGCTGACGCCGCTCGCGGTGGACCCCGCCCACCCCTTCCCGTACATCTCGGGGCTGTCGCTCAACCTCGCTGTCGAGCTCAAGGACCCCGACACGGGCAAGAACCTGTTCGCCCGCGTGAAGATCCCGGAGACCCTGCCGCGTTTCCTCTCGGTGGACTCCGCGGGCCACGCCGAGGCCGTCACAGATGCGACAGCCTTGGACGACGAGCCGCGCTCGTTCGTGCCGCTCGAGGACGTCATCGCGGCGCAACTCGACTACCTGTTCCCCGGCATGGAGGTCACCGACCACCACACGTTCCGCGTCACGCGCAACGAGGACGTCGAGGTCGAGGAGGACGACGCCGAGAACCTGCTGAAGGCGATGGAGAAGGAGCTGCTGCGACGCCGCTTCGGCCCTGCCGTCCGCCTCGAGGTGGCGCAGGACCTGCCGCAGCACATCCACGACCTGCTGGTGCGCGAGCTCGGGATCACCGAGCGCGACGTGTTCCTGCTTCCCGAGCCGCTCGACCTCACGGGGCTCAACGTCATCGCGGACCTCGACAGGCCGCGACTGCAGTTCCCCGCGTTCCGACCCACCACCCACCACCAGCTTGCGCCGGTCGAGACGGCGGACGAGCAGAACATCTTCGAGGCGATCCGCCGCGGCGACGTGCTGCTTCACCACCCGTACGACTCGTTCTCCACCTCGGTGCAGGCGTTCCTCGCCCAGGCGGCCGTGGATCCCAAGGTGCTCGCGATCAAGCAGACGCTGTACCGCACCTCTGGCGACTCCCCCATCGTCGACTCCCTCATCGAGGCCGCACGCAACGGCAAGCAGGTGGTCGCGCTTGTCGAGATCAAGGCGCGCTTCGACGAGCAGCAGAACATCTCGTGGGCGCGCAAGCTCGAGAAGGCTGGCGTGCACGTGGTGTACGGCCTGGTGGGCCTCAAGACGCACTGCAAGCTGTCCCTCGTGGTGCGCCAGGAGGACACAGGTCTGGTGCGCTACTGCCACGTCGGCACCGGCAACTACCACCCCAAGACCGCGCGCCTGTACGAGGACTATGGTCTGCTGACCAAGGACCCCGAGGTGGGCGCCGACCTCACCAAGCTGTTCAACCAGCTGTCCGGCTACGCGCCCAAGGCGCGCTTCCGCCGCCTCATCGTGTCCCCCATCGGGGTACGTGCGGGGCTCATCGAGCGCATCGACGCCCAGGCCGATCGCGCCCGCGCCGGCAAGGAGGCGTGGGTCAAGATCAAGGTCAACTCGGTGGTCGACGAGAAGACCATCGACGCGATGTACCGCGCCTCGCAGGCCGGCGTGAAGGTGGACCTCGTGGTGCGCGGCATCTGCGCGCTGCGCCCCGGCGTGCCCGGCCTGTCCGAGAACATCCGTGTCCGCTCCATCCTGGGCCGCTTCCTTGAGCACTCGCGCGTGTACGCCTTCGCGGGAGACGACGAGCCCGAGGTGTTCATTGGCTCCGCAGACCTGATGCACCGCAACCTCGACCGCCGCATCGAGGCGCTCATCACCATCGTCGCGCCCCAGCAGAAGGAGTTCCTGCTGGAGAACATCGACATGGCGATGTCCGACCAGGTGTGCGCGTGGGAGCTGGGCGAGGACGGCACGTACGTGCGTGAGGTGGCCGATGCCGAGGGCAACCGCCTGCACGACCTCCAGGCCGCGTACATCCGGCGCCAGCCCAAGCGCAGGGCAAAGCGCAAGTGACGGCCCACCCTCCCGGCACCGTGATCGCGGCTGGTGCCCTGGTCTGGCGCCTCCGCGAGGGCGAGCTGCAGGTCATGGCGGTGCACCGCCCCCGCTACAACGACTGGTCATGGCCCAAGGGAAAGCTCGACGAGGGCGAGACCTTGCCGGCGTGCGCCATCCGTGAGGTCGCCGAGGAGACCGGCAAGCAGGTGGTCCTGGGCCAGCCGCTTCCCACCCTGCGCTACCCCACCGGGGGAAAGACCAAGGTGGTGAAGTACTGGGCGGCCCAGGTCGCATCGTCCGCCTCCGCCCCCGCCGTGGCGGCCCGTCCCGCGGTGAAGAGCGCCTCCAAGAACGAGATCGACAAGGTGCGCTGGCTGAGCGTCGACGAGGCGCGCGAGCGCATCACCTTTCCGGAGGACCTGCGCCCGCTTGAGGTGCTGGTCGACGCCTGGGAGAACGACAGGCTCGAGACCCGCGCCTTTGTGCTGGTGCGGCACGCGCGGGCCAAGCGCCGCAAGGCCTGGAAGGGGTCCGATGTCAGGCGCCCCATCACGAAGAAGGGCACCGCGCGCTCGCACGAGCTGGTGCCGCTGTTCGCCGCCTTCGGGGCGCGACGCATCGACTCGTCCCCCGCGCGCCGCTGCGTCGCGACTGTGGAGCCGTACGCCGAGGCCGCGGGCCTGGAGATCACGACGCACGACGCGCTGACGGAGCCCGGGCACGCGGAGGCGCCGCTCGCGACGGCGAAGACGTTTGTGAGGCTGCTGGGCAAGTCGGGGTCGCGGGTGGTGTGCGCTCACCGGCCCACGCTTCCCACCATCATCGAGATGATGCGCGCGGCCACGCGGCCCTACACGCGCGGCGCGCTGCCGCGAAAGAACCCGTACCTGCCGGCCGGAGGAGTCCTGGTGGCTCACGTGCTGGATACCGAATCGGGTCCACGGGTGACGGCGATGGAGACGCACCTGCTCCACGTGCACCCGTAAGGACCGCCCTCAGCTCTTCGCCCGCTGCTGGCGGTAGATACACGACGGGGAATCGTGCGGCGCGCGCGCTTCGCGGTCGATTCTGGGCGACAAGCGCGGCGCGACGTCCCTCAAGGAAGGGGGCGGACACCGGGGCGGGAGCGCCAGTCGGCGCGAAGGCCGCTCGAGGCGGCTGATGTTGGAGCCCGGGGCTACCGCGCCCCGATGTCCTGTCTCTACTCTACGTCGGCGACGGCGGGTTTGTTCCCGGCGCGGGGTGCTGGCCGGTGTGCCACCGAGAATCGACCGCCAGCACCGGCCGATGCCCTCATCGCCGCCGTGTATCTACCGCCAGCACGCGGGGATGGGTTGAGCGGGGTCGGCGCCTTAGTCGAGGCGGCCTTCGTTCCACATCGCCGCGCACCGCTCGAGGTCCTCGCCGGTGCGCAGAAGCTGCGACGCGCGCATGGCGGTCTGGTGGGCGCGACGGTCGTGGATGCCGTCGTCCGACTCGGCCTCGAACGCGGCGCCCGTCGCGACCACGCGGCAGAACGCCCCTGCCCGCTGCAGCGCGACGGCGAGGTCGCCCGAGAAGACGCCGGACAGCACTGAGTCGGCGAGGGTCTGCACCTCGCGCGGCCCCGGCGGGTCCTCCACCCCGGCGATCGCGTGCCGCACGTGCGCGGCGTTCACGCCGTGGTGGTACGACCGCGCCACGGCATCGGCGTCATGCTTGACCCACTCGCGCAGCATGTAGATACGCCACAGGGCGCCGGGCAGCGTGTGCGCGCCGGCCTTCGACCACATCATCGCGACGGTGTCGATGCCCTCCTCGTCGACCAGGCGCACCAGGCGCTGGGTGAGCTCGGGGTCCGATGCCTCGCGCGCCTTGGACACGAGCGCAAGCGCGGTCTCGTGGGCGATGAGCCCGCGGTCGGCGGGGTCGATGTCGCCCTCGATCTGCTCGGCTTCCTCCATGTCGAGCATGGCGGGCCGGCGGAACCGTGGCACCGCCAAGGTCAGGACTCCTGGGGCGCGGAACCCGCCGCGTCCTCGAAGGTCAGCGAGACCGAGTTGATGCAGAAGCGGTCGCCGGTGGGCGTCTGCGGGGCGTCGGGGAAGACGTGTCCCAGGTGCGAATCGCAGGTGGCGCAGCGCACCTCGGTGCGGATCATGCCGAGCGAGAGGTCCTCGCTGAGGTTGACCGCGTCGTTCTCGGCGGTGAAGAACGACGGCCAGCCGCAGTGGGAGTCGAACTTGGTGTCGGAGCGGAACAGCTCGGCGCCGCACGCGCGGCAGCGGTAGACGCCGTCACGGGTGTTGTCGAGGAGTTCGCCGGTCCAGGGCCGCTCGGTGCCTGCCTCGCGGAGTACCTGGTACTCCTCGTCGGACAGCTCGGCGCGCCACTCGGCCTCGGACTTGGTGATCTTGGCAGTCATTGCGCTCTCCTTCTAGGGGACATGAAGGGAACCCGCCCGGCGGGCGCTCCCGTGGGGGCTCGCGCTCGGCGCGGGGCCCCCACAGGGTACGCGACCCCGGTCACACGCGACGCCCGGCCAGCTGAGGGGGGGATCGGCCGGGCGTCGCGCGGTGTTTGACCTGAGTCGCCCATGCGGCTCACGCCGTGACGGGTTCACATGATCAGACGCGTCCCCGCCAGATTTTGTTCCCGCTGCGCCCCGATTGTCGCGACAGCAGGGCCGATGCCCGGGCCGGGATCCCGGCCACCGCGCCACCCGGGTGCGCCGCGACACCCGCGTCGCGACCCCCGTCGACGTCGCCAAAGAAAAGAAATTGTGCGCGCACGAAAATCGGTCAGCTCAGAGCAGTGGCAACCAACACCCCAGGCAGATCGACGATAAGGCAGACCTATCCCCAACAATGGAGTTTCGTAATTGATTTGCACACGCCCATAGATCTTTAATAATAAATGTAGCGAAAAGCCATTTCTGGGCGTAGCGTCGCAGGCATCGGACCACCACCAAGGGAGTCGCCATGGCCACGATGATCAAGCTGCCCATCGTCTCGTCCTGTTCTGTCGAGACCTGCGGGTTCAACCACGACGGCTGCCGTGCGGGAGCCATCAACGTCTCGGGCGACCACGCCCACTGCTCCACGTACGTCGCCACCGAGGACAAGGGCGGCCACGCGGACCAGGCCGGCGTCGGCGCCTGCATGCGCACCGACTGCACCTTTAACGACGACATGGCCTGCACCGCCGAGGCCATCGAGGTGGGCGCGTCGTTCGACACCGCCGACTGCCTCACGTTCCAGGCACGCGCCTGACACGGACCGGCTGAGGGGAGACAAGGCCCGGCCTTCCACGATGGTGGGGCCGGGCCTTGCCGCGCCACGGCATCGGCCATCCAGGCGCCACGCCGCCCACCACCGGCACCCCTACCGCGTGACACACTGACGCGCATGCCCGCCCGCCCCCGCCGCATCGGCCCCCAGCAGCGCCGCGACTTCAGGGCCGGGGCCAGGGCGATTGCGCCCCTCATGCCGGGCTCGGTCGTGTTCGGCCTCGCGGTGGGCGCGCTCATCAACCTCGCGGGCTGGCCCGCCTGGATGGGCCCCTACGCGTCGGCGACGGTGTCCGCCGGCGCCAGCCAGATCGCCATCATCGACGCCCTTACCCAGGGCGCGCCGGCCGTCATTGCGATCCTCACCGCGCTGGTGATCAACGCGCGCCTCGCGCTGTACTCGGCCTCGCTCGCGCCGGTCTTCGCGGCGTTCCCCACGCGCTGGAAGCTGGTGCTGTCGTACCTGATGACGGACCAGTCCGCCGCGGTCTCGGTGCTCACTCAGGACGCGTGGCCCAACCCGGTGCGGCGCCGCTGGTTCATCCTCGGGGTCTCCGGGCCGTTCACCGGCGTGTGGATCCTCGGCACGGCGGCCGGCGCCATCCTGGGGCCCGTCATCCCGGCGGAGTGGCAGATCGGCTTCATCGTTCCTCTCATGTTCATCGCCGTCCTGGTGCCCGCGCTGCGCACCCTCCCCGCGGTCGCCGCCACCGGCATCTCCATCGCCGTCGTGCTGCTCCTGAAGGACCTCCCCTACGGGCTGAACGTGCTCGCGGGGGCAATCGCGGGCATCGGCCTCGCGTCGTTCATCCCGGACAGGGCCGATGCCGGCGGGGCTTCCGGTGGCGGCTCGCCCGAGGCGGTGGCCGAGTGATCACCGCGTTCGTCGTCTTCACCGTCGCCGCGATCGGCACGTACCTGATCCGCCTGTCAGGGGTGTTCCTGCTGGGCGGAGACAGGGAGCTCCCGCCGCGCGTGCGCACGGCGCTGTCGCTCGTGGCGCCGGCGGCCATGGGGGCGATCATCGCCAACTCGCTGCTGCTCGACGAGGGCGACTGGAGGGCCTTCGGCCCGTGGCACCTCGCGGCGCTGGTGGCCGTGGGCGTGGCGCTCTGGAAACGGTCGATGGGCTGGACGCTCTCGGCCGGGGCCGTCGCCTTCGCGGCGCTACTGCTGGCAGGCGCGTAGCGCGCCACATTCTTGAGTCAACCCGTTGACACAGCGGTGAGTCAATGGGTTAACTCATAGGCATGTCGGACAAGATCACCTTCACCCTTCACGAACTCGTCGCGGAGGTCGACGCCCACGCGGACCAGATCCTGCGCGCCCGCTACGGCATCACCGGCAGCCAGTTCGTGGCGCTCGCCGTGCTCGCCGACGTCGAACCGACCGACATCACCCGGCTGGCCGCCTGCCTGGGCGTGACGAAGGCCGCCGTGTCCAAGCGGGTCCCCGGCCTGGTCGAGGCCGGCTGGGTCACCACACGTCAGGAGCCGGGCCAGGGACGCCGCGTCATCCTCGAGCTCACCACCACTGCCAGGGAGCTGGTCGCCACGGCCGGGCCCGAACTCGACGCCCGGTTCGCCGCGCTCGTGTCTCACCCCGACGCCGAGGGAATCGACCTCGTGGCGCTCAACGACCAGCTCGCCACGCTCACCCGCATCCTGCGAGAGAACGGAGCGGAGCAGTGACCCGCATCGCCGTCATCATCGGACACCCCCTGCCTGGAAGCCTCAGTCACGCGCTGGCCGCGGCCTACGCCGAGTCCGCGAGCGCCGCCGGCGCCGAGGTCCGCACCATCGACCTCGCGGACCCGTCGGCCGCCACCGCGCACCCGACCACGCGCGCGCAGCTGCGCCACCCGGATGCGGGAGGCGGCGAGCTCGACCCGGCCGTCGCATCGGCCATCGACACCGTCGACTGGGCGGACCACCTGGTGTTCGTCTACCCCGAGTGGTGGGGATCGGCCCCCGCGGTGCTCAAGGCGTTCGTCGACCGCGTCTTCCTGGCGGGCTTCGCGTTCCGCTACCGAGGCGACGGGCGCGGCTGGGACAAGCTGCTGACCGGCCGCACCGCGCGCATCCTCCACACCATGGACTCGCCGCGGCGGTGGAACCGCTGGGTCTACCGCGACTCGTCCCTGTGGTGGCTGCGCCGAGCGACGCTCTGGTACTCGGGGGTCCGCACCGTCGGCACCACGGTGCTCACCCCCGTGCGCGGCTCGTCCGCCGCCACCCGCGAACGATGGATCGCGGCCGCGGCCCGCGCGGGCAAGGCCGATGCCGCGCGCACCTCGCGTACGGAACGCCGCGCGAAGGCGAGCGTGCGGACGTAGTCTCGACCGCATCGGCCCTAGCCACCGGAGGCACCCATGCCCGAGTTCCTGCTGTCCGTCCTGCACGACTACGCGCACCTGGAGATGCCCGAGGGCGACGAGCTCGAGGCCATGTACGCCTCCGTGGGCGCCTTCAACGAGGAGCTTCAGGCCGCGGGCGGGTGGGTCTTCGCCGGGGGTCTCGAGGGTCCCGAATCGGCCGCGGTGGTGGACGCCACTGGCGACACCGCCGTCATCACCGAGGGCTGCGCCAATCCGTCCGCACCCCAGATGGGCGGGATGTGGGTGATTGACGTCGCCGACCGCGAGGCGGCGCTCGACTGGGCAAGGCGCGGCTCGCACGCGTGCGGCGCGCAGGTCGAGGTGCGCCCCTTCCAAGGGGTGTGACCGTCCGGGCACTCGGTCCCGGGACGGTGACCGCGGCACTGCTACCGTCGCGGACATGAGTGCTCACCGCCCGCTCGACTCGGGACCGCCGCAGGCGCACGGGTCCATCAGCGAGGACACGGTGCGGGCACTGCTCGCCGCACAGCATCCCGACCTCGCGGACCTGCCGCTCGGCGAGAGGTTCGACGGCTGGGACATGGCAGTGTTCCGCCTGGGCGAGGACTACTCGGTGCGGCTACCACGGGTCGAGGCCGCGGTGGGGCCGCTCGAGACCGAGACGCGGCTGCTCGCCGAACTGGGCCCCGGCTGGGACTTCCCCCACCCTCAGGTGGTGCGCGCGGGAGAACCGGGCGAGGGCTACCCCTGGCCCTGGCGCATCGTGAACTGGATGCCGGGAGACACCACCGACCTCCTTCCCCTGCCGGCCGATGCCGGTGCGGCCCTGGGCCGGGCCATCGCCGACCTTCACCAGGTGGCGCCAGGCGATGCGCCGTACAACCCCGAGCAGTCGCTCCCCCTCGCTGAGCGCCAAGCCGACTACGACTACTCGCTCGGGCGGCTGGCCGATGCGCGCGGACCCTTCGGCGAGACCCTTCGCCTCGACGTGGTGGAGCGGATCTGGGCCGAGGCGCTCGAGGCGCCCGATCCCGGCGAGGCGGTGTGGTCGCACGCGGACCTGCACGGGTCCAACGTGCTGGCCATCGGCGGCGTGTTCGCGGGCATCATCGACTGGGGAAAGATGGCCGCCTGCGACCGCGCGGTTGATCTGGGCTTCCTCTACACCGTGCTGCCCCGCGACGGCGTCATCACCGCGATCAACACCTACGTGGAGATCACCAGCGTCGACGACCCAGGCCTCGAGGCGCGACTCCACGGGGTGGCGCTGACGAAGGCCCTGCTGTGGGCGACCCTCGACCGGCCTGTGAACGTAGGGATGGCATGGCGGGCACTCGCGGAACTCGGCGCGAGCACGCCCGCGTAGGATGACCGGCGGGCCTCTAGCTCAGTTGGTAGAGCAGCGGACTTTTAATCCGTAGGTCGTGGGTTCGAGCCCCACGGGGCCCACTACGGCGTACCGCGTATCGCGAGGACTACGAGCGCCGACACTTTCTCGCGCTCGCCGACCGATGGGCCGAGGCGTCCAAGCTTCGCACCTTCGTTGCCGCGATGACGGCCGGGTCTGGCCATGCCGGGTCGGAGTGAACCGCCGACGTGGACGCCGCGATCGCACGGATGGCGACCTTGGCGGATTCGCTCGACCCGACGACACACCCCGCGTCAGCGCCTTGCAAAGTGCCGGAGTCGAGACCCGATGACCTCAAGCCGTTCCTCGGGGGCCTCAGCCCGTACCGACCGAGCAGCGGGTGGTGACGAGGAAGGACGGAGCCGATGGTTCCTCTCTGCTCTCGGCCACGTCACCTCTGCCCCGCGCATTCACGGCATTGGAGGTTATTGACCTGGAGGGACACATCCCGCGCGAACCGGTGCGACTCCCGAGCGCCGTCAGAGCGCCGCAGTAGGCTGACGATCACGTTCCGGGAACGCACATCCATCTTCAACCGCCCAGGATGGAGCAACAGTCGTAGTTGAGGAGACGCCGATGACGCCTTTCGCCATGCAGGAACTTCAGGTGTTCTTCTCCGACGAGGGCGACCTGGCTGCAGGATGCTGGGACCGCGACTCCCACGTGATGCGCGCGGCGGTAAGTGAGCACCGCCGCGACTTGCTCGAGCTCACTGCCGGCGTTCTTGCTCCCCTCGCGCCCGACCACGTTGCGGCGGTGATCCGCTGCTACGACGAGAAGGTCTACGCAGCGCGAGACAGCGACAAAGCAACGGTCTCGCGCGCGCTCCTCATGCGACCGAGCACCCGTGAGCGCCTCACCGCATGGCAAAACCGCACAGGCATCGGTGCAAGCAGCGCCGAGGACCGGTGGTTCACACCCGTACGCGAAGTCCTGGACCTCGTGCCGCGCATTGTCGGCGACGACATCGGTGACGCCTCGGAGAGCGATATGAAGTCGGTCTACCGCGAACTGGGGCGACTCTCGGGCCCCTTGAACACCCAATCCACTGACGAAGACCCATTCGAGGACTGGCTCAATGCGCTGTCACTCGTTGGCACGGCCACCTTCCAGTCGCGTCCAGACTTTGATCCCTCCACTCTCGAACCCATTCCTTACTGGAACGCGCGCCGCATCCAAATCGCGGTCGGCCTCGCACAAGATGCCCGCGCTGACGCAGCGAAGAATTTCCGGCTCGCCCACCCCGAGACTCCGCTTCCGGTAGACCAGGAGCGCCTCGAAGCGGAGGTCGTCTTTCGACGAGCCGAGCGACAGCGCATCCGCATGCGTGCGCTCGACGCCGTCGCAATACTCATGGACCCGATCCTTTCGGCGGCGGAGGCACTCACCGCCCGCATGGAAGCCGAACGCACCGCCGCCGCGACGCTGAAGGCGACATCGCGGATTGCGGTTCCGCACCCGGGCGCACTTCCTTACGGTGCATCTCCTCGGGGCGCAGAATTGTGGGTGAGAGACCTGCTTCGCCACCTGGGCGCGACGGAGGCCGAGGTCACACAGCAGTCTTCTGACGGCGGCGTGGACGTCATCTGCAAGGACCATCTCGTCAGCGTCAAGCACTACTCCGGAAGCGTGCCGGTCGAGGAGGTCCGCGAGATCTTCGCCGTCGCAACCCTGGAGGGAAAACTCGCTGCGATGTGGACCTCTGGCGCGTTGACATCAGCTGGCGTCGAGTTCGCCGAAAGAGCGTCAATCGCGGTCGTGCACTACGACATCGAGACGGGGACCCACGAAGCCGTCAACAGTGCGGGCCTCGTCATGCTCGCCGAAGTCGCACACGGCTAAGCGTCGCGGGCGGGCGAGCGGGCACCACATTGGCTGCCGCCGCGAGGCCCGCGCAGTTCGCCGAATCAGGTCGAGCCGGCGGCGCGAGTTCGGCGACTCGACGTCAACACGAGTCGGCGTCGTCCGGCCGGAGTGGGAGCGTGTGGTGGATGGCACGCGCGCGCTGTGCACAGTGCACGGCGTGTCACGCGCGGCAGTCCAACTTACCCACAGGCGACCCTCATCGTTGTGGGTGAAGTGTGGGTAAATCTGTGGATGAAACACACCATCTAGTGGTGGCATCCGGGCGCACCCCCCAGATATAGTGGCAAATGCCTGGCGAGGGGTCCTTGCGACACCGAGCCGGGTGGCCTCAAATGCACAGCGAGCCCGGTCCCCGGACTTGCTGGGGATCAGGCTCGAGGGCACCTAAAACTTCGCGGGTAGAAGGTGGTCTCGATCCTAGTCCCACGCATGGGGTGCTTGTCGACACGAACTTCTGTTGCAGGTCACGCCGCGAGGTCCCAATTGGACACTAGGGAAGGGAGCTTCGGACAATGTCGAAGCCCATCTACAGGCCGGGCCAGAGCGCTCCGGCATCGGGACAGTACGAGCAGGTCGGCCCTCGCGGGGGCCGGACCGGCGTGGAGCGGACGGTCGTGAAGAACGAGCCGCTGCCCCCCACCCCGCACGCGGGCATGGGATACCAGTTGGTGGACCGCACGAAGACGGGCGGCCGCTGATGCCGCGCGGGATCGTGGTGGCGTGTCCTCACTGCCGCACGCAGTACGGCCCGTTCAGCCGCATCGGCGGCGTCTTCGAGTGCTCGCGCTGCGGGCGTTCGTTCCGCGTCGGGTAGCGCGCGGTTCGTAAATCGGCGGGGCTCCACTGCGTCAGCGGTGGAGCCCCGCCCCACATGTGAGCCGCTCCCGTTGGACCACGCCCCGAGGGCGGGGGCCGTGTCGAGCGAGATCCAGACTGCGCGCTGAGACTACGCCGGGGACCAGCAGTGTCAGTCGCCTTCTCGATACTGGTCGCGCACGGACTTCGTGGGCCGTGCCTGACTAGGAGACACAGATTGATTACCAAGACCGATCTGGACTGGTGGCGGGGCCTCGTGGCGGAACTCGACTGGGCGTTCGCGACGACCTACGCGGAGGGCGCACCGCATGAGTACGTGATCCCCGACAAGACGCCCGGGTTCTCGAAGGCGGACTGTGTGCGGGCGGCGCGGGTGATCCGCACCTTCGGCGAGCCGGCAAAGTTCTACAAAGCGACGAACATCTACCTCGCCCTTGACGACGGATGGAAGTACTTCCCGCTCGATAGAGACGTCCGCGATACGGGCATCATCAACCGCGGCCGCGCGGAGCACGTCTACGGCGCTCAGAACCATCCCAGGACGTATTCGGGGGTTGCATCGCCGTACGACGCCTACGCATCGCACTGGGACTCCGACCACGGCATGACCGACGACGAGCAAGCAAAGACAGCGAACCTCATGCGCGAGGTCTTCGGGTCTAAGCTGTGGCGCACCTTGGACATCGGCTGCGGCACCGGACTGCCGCTCGATCTCGGCCTCGCCGAGCCAGTCCGTTACGTCGGCATCGACCCGTCGAGCGCGATGCTCAACGAGCTCGTGTGGAAGCACAAGCACCTCGACGGAGTGCAAGCGATGACGTACTCCGAGGCCGAGCGTCGCCGAGTGCTGTGCGGAACCCAATTCGACACGGTGCTGGCGCTCGGCGGCTCGGCGTCCTACCTGACGCCCGTCGAGATCGGCATGCTTCGACGACGCGCGAAGAAGGCCGTGCTGCTCATGCACTACGCGCCTGGAGAGGCTCCCATCACGAATGACCTGCCCGCTGCTGAGGATTCGCTCGCGACGGCTTCGGCTCTCGGCGAGCAACGCCGCATTGGCCGCTTCGTGGCGACCGTGATTCCGGCGTAGCCGTCCGGCACGCAGTGCGTACATGAGCTTCGTGCGGAGGTTCCGCGCCGCGTTGGATGCGGCGCGGGACCTCAGTGCGGCTACTCCGAGCCTGCGCTCGTGACTGCGGCGTCAAGGATGTTGCGCATCGTCCTGCCGTGATCATCGACCTGCCCGGACGTCCACTCACCCGTCGCTTTGGTCATGTCGGCCATGATCTGGAACTTCAGCGTCTGCCGCTCGGCGCGGTACTGGCCGACCTTCGCGACGGGCGCGAGGTTCGATCGCTGCGAGTTCTCCGAGCGGGTCATGATGCAGAGGTTCCCGAAGCGATCAACGTCGACCCGCTCCCACGTGCGGATTTGACTGTCGGGGTCCGGATGCTGGGGGTGGAAGTGTTCGATCGACGTGCGGTAGCGGAACTTATAGCCCGAGACGTCCGCACCGTGTGATGTCGCGTAGCCGGTGGGGTCGCTCCACAGGAGGTAGTCGAGGTAGTTGAGCGCGAAGTGCGGCACCGATGTGCCGGCGTCGAGCAGCGTCTGGTCGATCGTCATCGCGTATCGCTTCGCAGCGAGACCTTGCATGAAGGCGATGAAGTCCCCCGAAGCCACGCTCTCCTGGCGGTACAGGTAGTCGAGGATCGCGTAGAGGAAGTTCTTGTACGCGCGGCGCGAGTCTGTGACCTGGAACATCGACTGCAGGATCACGAGGTGACGCTGGTCGCCGACCGCGGCCGCATCGTCGTCTGCTTCTCCGGCGGCGAATGTCGCGACCGGAGTCAACTGCCGCTTGCTTCCGGTACGTGTGAGCCGCGCGCGGTTGAGGACCCAGTTGGAGTCGTCCTCGCTGGCGCGGGTGAGGTCGGTCTTGATGACGTACTTGTCGAACAGGTAGCGCGCGCGCAGCAAGGTGAAGGCGAAGGCCTCCGCTTGGGGGGCGGTGGCAACGGCACTCTCGAACTGCTCGACGAGCTTCTTGTCGTCGAGCGACACGCGATCGCTCGCGCCGGCTTCGGCCCAGGAGAACTCCGGGCGCTCCAGGTCAGCCAAGGCAAGGACGTGGAGGAGGAAGTTGGGGAAGTCGATGATCGCTCCGAAACGTTCGGTCGCCTCCTCATCCTTTTCGCTCTCGACGTGGTCGATCGACGCGGTGCCGGCGAGGATCGCGGAAAGCGCGGTCGGCTTCAACTCGCCACCGGGCGCGGTATTGATTGCGGCGACGATGTCGGCGAAGGTCGTCGGGCGGAAGTCGTCCCACGACTCCTTGCCGAACAGCTCGTCGCGCACGCTGGTCGGGAAGCGTCCTTGAACGTGTCGGGAGAGGTCGCTGCACGCGTCCCAGACCACGGCGAAGGCGTGGGAGCGTGCATCCGCGTCCCCTTCGCCGGCGATGAGGGACATGAGGTGGGCTTTGGCGATCTCGTGCTTCTCGAGTTGCTCGCCTCGGCTGTTCATGACCTCGAAGTAGTGGTTGAGGTCGGTGCGGGCGGGTAGCGCGGTGCGCGCAACCTTGACGTGGTCGATCAGGTAGGCGACGTCGTCCTGGGTGAAGTGGCCGGACTGGACGGCGCTGCGGACGGTCTCGACGGCGACCCGGATGCCGGCAACCGTGAGGTCTCCCACGATGGTCTTGTCGCCGTCGCGGGCGAGTACCGCGAGATCGCGAGTGGAGTTGTCGCGCCCCTCGTAGGAAAGCACGGCCTCGTCGGGGCGGGCGTCGTGCATGTTGCTGAGCGTGGACAAGATGATGAACAAGGTGGTCAGGCGCTGCTGGCCATCGACGACCTCGAAGTGGGTCTCGTCGCCGGCGATGTCGTGACCGCGGTGGGTGACGAGCGAGCCGATGTAGTAGCTCGCGGCATTACGGCGACGGTAGTCGCTGACGTCTTGCAGCAGCGTGAGGATTTGGTTCTCACCCCACGCATAGGCGCGCTGGTAGACCGGCACGATGTAGCGTCCGCGGTTGAAGACCTCACGCACCGTCAGCGGCTCGATGTCGGGGCTGGTGGTGGCGGAGCTCATGCGTTGGCCTCCGTGGTCTCGTAGAGGAAGTGCAGGTCGGCGTAGCCGTTGGTCTTCGGGTTCGGGCGCGGCCGGCGCAGGAAGTCCTGCGTGCGCAGCGCCAGTCGCAGCTCGGCAAACAGGTTCTCCTGCGGCAGGTCGTCAGACTCTCGCAGGCCGAGCGCATAGTTGTTGATCATCTGACGGGTGACCCGCTGATGCTGCACACGTGGGGCCATCGCGTACCGCGCCAGAAGCAGGGCCGCCCGGTCGAGGTCTTGGTCGTCGAACCGGTCGACGTAGTGCAGCAGGAGTGCGTCGAACAGGTTCCTGACGAGCCGGTGCGTTGCCTTTCGCTGCGCGGGTGCGAGCGCATCGAGCGTGGGCTTGGCGTCCGCGAAGATCTCGGCGTCTTTGGACGCGTCATCCTCGCGGAAGAGGCCGCACTTCAGGCCCAGTTCCCAGTAGTGCCGGACCATCAGGAAGAACGACTCGCCGTTGATGACGGGTTGGTCGATCTGGAAGGGGTACTTCATTGGAGCCATCGCTCCGTAGCGGATGAGGGTCGCGTTCTCGTTGCCGAAGTCGTCGGTGTAGTTCTTGGCGTACAGGAACGGCATCGCCCAGTTGTTCTTGGCGTTACGCGCCTCGGCTTCGCGGATGCCCTTGAACAGGTCGATGTGTTCGTCGCCGAAGCCGGTGCTCGGCACGGCCTTGTTGTTGGACCACTGCTTGATCTTGAAGAGGTAGTCGGAGAACAGCTCGTCGATGGATTCGGGCGGGATCTCCTCCCACATGCGCACCATCGCGAGCCGCTCGTCGGCGGTGGTGTGCTTGTGGCTCATCTCCCGGATGTGGAACGCCTTGAGCAGGTCCGTGGGGTAGAGCGCCTTGCCGCGTGTGTTCTGTGAGTCGAACATCTGGAACGCCTCGTCGACGTGCGACAGCGTGAGGGTCACGACTTCGCAGTGGTCGAGGAAGGCCCTCGCCCACTCCTCGAGGTCTGTGCGGCGTGCGAGCGCGTCCGCCAGGTAGGAGTAGTTCGCGACGATGTTCGCACGGCTGACCTCGAGGCCGACCGCTGGAATATCTGGGTCTACCGTCGGAATCGTGAGCGTGCCCAGGTCGCTCTTAGAGCCGAGGATCTGCGCGATGAGGCAGAAGGTGATGAACCTTTGCTGCCCATCGACGATCTCGAGCCGGTCGTCCTTCTCGTGAAGAATCACGGTTCCGATGCGATAGCGGTCGTACGCCCGGAACGTGTCGATGTCGTCGATCAGTTGCGCAACATTGCGCACGGACCACTTGTACGGACGCTGATAGTCCGGAATACGCACGCCGAGCGCTAGAAGATCTCGGACCTTGACGAGGCCGGTCTCCATCCAAGAATCAGCGGCCGGTGCCTTGCGACCCTCATCCCCCATGTCGGTCATGGCCCGCATCCTGCCAGCCGCGGTGGGCTGCGCGCCGCGCGGCACGCGCAAGCCCGTCAGACCACCGGAGGCGCGCATGCGCGTGTGAGCCGGGCGGCTTCGCCGGACCAAGGCGTCGGGAAAATCAGGGCGCAACGACGATTGTCAGGTCCTTGCCGTCGATGACCGCCGCGGGTCGCGTCAGCCGCGTTCGCTCGGCGCGGCAGAGCCTTCGCTGACGCGCAGATTGCCTTCCTGCTCAGAGACGAGTCCCGCGTGCACGACAGCGTCCACAGCGTCGCTGATACGACGCTCCATCGCTGCCGATGTGCGCGCCCAGCCGAAGACACGCGCGACGGTCGTCACGACCTCGTCGCGTGGGGCCCCGCCCGCGTCACGCACGAGCATGTGGACGGCGAGACCGAGCTCGTCGAGGTGAACGTGCTCCGCCTTGCGTGTAGAGATCGCTCCGCGGGCACGTACCGCCCGTACTTCGCGGTCGGCGATGTCAAGGAAGTCGTCCTCGAACGACAGGTCCGAGTAGCCAATAGCGCTGACGATGTTGGACCGCATACGAGCCGACACGCGACCGATCGACCACCAGTCGCGCAGGCGCTCCAAGGCGACCTCCAGATGGATCGGGCCTTCGACCTCGGCGAGGCTCGTGAGCCCGTCCACGAGGTACAGGTAGTCGTCGGGATCACCCGGGTCGACCCAGTGCGGCAGGCGGTGCGGGCGCGACGTCTCGTACTCGCTGACCCATCGCCACTCGGCGTCTTCATCGACGGCTTCATGAGTGATCGCGGGTCGTTCGACAGCGAAACGCGACAGGTCGATCGGTGTGTCGACTTCGGCGATCGCCGTCTCGATCGCGGCTCGCAGGCGTTCCTCTTCGCGAGGGCGGTTGCGATACCAGGCGGTGCCCCAGATGCGGTGCATGCGCCAGCCGAGCCCGGTGAGGATCTCGTCGCGTAGCCGGTCGCGGTCTCGAGCGGCGGGAGCGGAGTGGTATTGGTACCCGTCGCATTCGACTGCGAGTGCGTAGCGGCCCGGCTGTGCTGGGTCGCGCACGCCGATGTCGATCCTGTATCCGGCTGCGCCGACCTGCGCTTGGACCTTGTAGCCCCATGCGGTGATTGTCTTGATCACCGATTCTTCGAAGGGCGACTCGGGGCCGAGGTCGGTGTCGCCGAACTGCAAGGCGAGGGTGGGCTTCCCTCGTTCGGCGTATTCGAGGTAGGAGCGCAGGTGTTCCACGCTCTCGTTGGTTGAGGGAGGGATGTTGGCTCCGCGCAGGGAGGCGACGACTTCGACGCGCTGGCGGGCACGCGTGATGCCGACGTTCAGGCGACGCCAGCCCTTGTCCTTGTTGAGGACGCCGAAGTTGGTGGTGATCTTGCCCGCCTCGTCGGGCCCGTAGCCGATCGAGAAGATGATGACGTCGCGTTCGTCGCCCTGAACGGACTCGAGTGAGCGGATGAAGAAGCCGTCGAGACGATCGGAGACGTCGAAGTAGCCGTCCAGGTCGCGGTGCGCTTGACGGGCTTCGTCCAGCGCGGCCTGGACTGCGTCGGCTTGCGCGACGGAGAAGGTGACGACACCGAGCGTGAGGTCGGGCCGCGTCGTGTAGTGCTCGATCACGCGTTCGGCCACCTTCTGAGCTTCGAGGGGGTTGTCGGCTCCGCCGCCGCGGCGGTAGGTGCCGTGGGCGTGGAAGAACTTCACGCCGACGTTGTCTCCTTCGGCGACCGCCGACGGGTACGTGATCAGCTTGCCCTCGTAGAACTTGTAGTTCGAGAAGGCGATGAGGTCTTCGTGGCGAGATCGGTAGTGCCAGCGCAGGCCGAGATTGTTGAACGCTCCGGATGCCTTCGCCAGCTCGAGCACGGATTGGAAGTCCTTGGCGTCGGTCTCCTCCTCGAGGCTTTCGTCGTCGACGATGCGGTCGAAGAATGACGTGGGGGGCAGCTGCTTGTCGTCTCCGGCGAGGATGAGCGCCCTGCCGCGATAGACGCAGTTCACGGCGTCTGCGGGCGTGACCTGGGACGCTTCGTCGAAGATGACCACGTCGAACTTGAGGTCTGAGGGCAGGTATTGGGAGACCGCCAGCGGCGACATCATGAAGACCGGCTTGATTGCCTGGACCGTGGTGCGGGCGATGTCGATGAGGTCGCGAACGGGGATGTGTCGCTTCTGTTTGAGACCCTCGCGCTGGATGACGGCAGGTTCGCCGATCGAGGTGTTCGCGGGCCGACGCGTGTTGGCCGCTCTGATGATCGTCGCGGAGGCGTGGGCGATGAGTTGGCGGTCCAACTCCCGGTAGGACTCCACGAGTGCATCGCGGTCGGGTCCGAGGGCGGGACGGAGATCGTCGTCGTCGAGGTACTCCCCGTCAACCCATGCGCGAAGTAGCGAGCGGTTGAGAACTGGGGGGACGGTGTCGGCGTCGAACCGTTCGGAGATGCAGAAGTCGAGTGCTTGCCCAAGGCCGTATGCCTGGACTGCGTCGACGCAGTCGAGGTACGCGAACCACTCGTCCTGGCCGGTGCTGTCGTACTCGAGGGCGTCGAGCAGGGCCAACGCGTCGGCTGGCGTGTCCATTTCTCGGCGCAGCTCGTCCCGTCGCCCGGGCGCGAAGGCGTCGAGGATGGCGTCGCGGGCCCCGATCCACGTCTCGACGTGCGCGCCGAGGACGGGATTCGGGCGGCTGGCCCTGATTGCGTCGATCTGGCTGTCGCTGAGCGCTCCGCCGCTGAGATCACGTAGGACAGCGGCGTGGTCGATCAGGCCGGGAAGTCGATCAAGTGCGCCCTGCGCCGCCTCATAGGCGTCCGGGAACGCGAATCGGAAGTCGGACCGCGCCCGCTCGTGCTCCGTGCGTGCTGCCACGACGGCATCGCGTGCGGCGATGACGTCGACAACGGTGAGCACCCCGCACTCTCGCCCGATGGCAGTGTCGACGGGTGTCACGACTGCGAGCACCGCTACGGCCTTGGCGCGATGCGCGTCAAGCCATTCGATGGACTGGCGAACCGGGAGCGTCACGAGCGAGGCAGGCGCGGTGAACGGCGAGTCCAGTGACAGGCTGCCTCGCCAGGCATCGAGGACCGACGCGATTTCGCCGCACAGTTCGCTGACGGTTCGATCAGCGTCGCGGTCGCAGAACTCGCTGGCGACCGGTGCGGGGATGCCCTCGGGGAATAGGCCAGCGAGGCGTCGTGCCGCTTCGAGCTGGCGGGAGATCTCGTCGATGTCGGAGGCACGCCCGTCCCAGGTGTCGCCCAGGATCTTTCCAGCTTCGCTGTCGACGACCGTGAACTCGCGCGCCGCGTTCGCCCAGCGCACGGCGTGCGACAGTTGCGCGATCCCGTCCTTGACAGTGGCCGCGTCGACGAGCAGCGCCGCGACGGCTCGCTTGTCGCTGCGGTACGCACCGGACAACTTTTTGAGCCCGGTGTGGAGGTTGCTGAATCGGTCCTCGAGGTCCGCCAGTGGCGCGCTGAGCGCCTCGTCCGTGTAGGTGCTGCGGGCCTGACCTTCTGCGGTCGACAGATCTCGCAGCTTCGTGGATGCGAGTGAGAGGAGAGCTTCCGCTGCATCGGCTCCGGTCTTGTCCATCCAGGAGCGTGGCAGGCGCGGCACTTCGTCGCGGATCTTGATCACCTCGACGAGGCGCTCGAGATCGCGGTAGGTGTCGATCTCACCGATGCCAATCGCTGAAGCGATGCGTGAGGCTTCGGCGAGCTTGGCAGCAAGGGCGGATGAGTGGCGTTCGCAGTAGGAGATCAGCGCGTGCAGCTCCGGTGCACGTGCGCCGGAGAGTCCGAGGGGCTCGTGGACGCCCGTGGTGGGATTCCACAGTTCGGGATCGACGTGCGCTTCGGGAAGCTGCTCGACCTCGACGCCGAAGGCAGACGAGAGGTTGGCCTCCGTCTGCGCGAGGGCGTCGTGCGTGCGGGTGAGCTCGTCACGCGCCTGGGTGACGGCGCTGTAGTCATCGATGGTGAGGAGGGAGGCGATGGAGTCCACGGGAACCTTGCCGTGGTGCCCATCGAGAATCGATGCCACCGCCGCGAGGTCATCGAGTCGCACAAGGTTGAGCGCATCAGCGAGTTCACGGCTGAACTCCGAAATAGACGACAGCCGGTCAAGTGAGGTCTTCGCACGCGAGAGACGAACCTCCAGCGAAGTTCGATCCGTGGCGTCTCGCCACAGGAAGGATGAGCCTTCCTTCACCGGCCGCCAGGACCGAGACAACTTGCTCAGCAGTCCCGGAAGCTTGACGAGCTGCTCGAATGAAAGCTGCCGCGGGGGCGTGCTGGGAGACGGCGCAATGGGAGCACGAGAAAGAAGTGCGAGCTGCCCGATGACGTCGTGCAGCGACCGCCGGAACGGTTCGCGCGGTCTGTTCATCGCGGCTGCGTACTTGTTGAGTTGCGTGCGCTGTTCCTGTGCGTTGTCCAGCGTCACGCCATCCAAGCCCGCGCCCGGCTGGGCAACCGTGTTGAGCGCCGTGACCAACTGTGTGGCGACCTCGCGCCGGCTCGCTTTGTGGGAGTGAAGCTCGAGCAGGTAGGTGCCGAGGCCGACGTCGGTGAGTCGGTTGCGGACGACGTCGAGTGCCGCCATCTTCTCGGACACGAACAGGACGGTTTTGCCGGCGTGGAGGAGCGCGCCGATCATGTTCGCGATTGTCTGCGACTTTCCCGTGCCGGGCGGTCCGTCCATCACGAAGCTCTTGCCCGCGACTGCGGCGTGCACGGCTGAGCGCTGCGAAGAGTCAGCATCGAGGACGAGCGGAGTGGACTCCGGTGGTGCCACTCGGTCGATCTCGGCGGGGTCTGTGGCATCGAAGTGGAATGCGTCAGTCTGCTTGCGGGGGTCACTCGTTGCCAGCGCGCGGACGATTGGGTGGTCGAGGATCGCGGCTTCGTTGTCGAGCAGGTCCTTGTACATCGCCTCTTTGGAGAAGGAGAACGTCGAGATGTGGACCTCGGTTGACATCTCCCACTTCTTGGACGACAGGCTCGCCTCGAGCGCGTCGCGGATGCGACCGAGCACTGCCGTGATCGTGAACTCGACCCCATCGTCCAGCACCGGGAGCTCAACATTGAAGTCTCGCAGCCGAAGCGCAAGCGCCGGGTTGATGACGGCCTCTTCCTCAGATGACGCGATCCTTGGGGTGCCCTTCGGCCCGTCAGCAATCAGCGTGACAGGAACCAGCACAAGCGGACTCGTCATCGCCGTGCCATCAACGTCTTCCCAACGCAAGATTCCGAACGCGACGTAGAGAACGGACAGACCCTTGTCGATGTACTCCGTGTTCGCCCTGCGCATCAGGTTCCGAAGCACGCTCCCGACATCCTTGTGAGGACGGGCGACCCGGATCGAGTTGGCCGGCAGCACCGCGGGCACATCTGCAAAGGCTTCGTCTTCGTCAATGTCCGATGAATCGTCTTCGCCGAAGACGCGTACCGAGCGCGATGCCTCGATCATGGCGAGTATCGAGTCGGAATCGGGCTCGTCGAACCTTAGTGACGATGTGCGGGGAGCATTGAACTTGATGAGCCGATTCGCGCGCGTCAAGCCCACAAGCCCCTCGCGCCAAACCTTCAGCGAAGCTTGGATCTCGTCACCCTCGACGCTCATGCGGCAGCCCCCAGTCGCTCGCCCAGCCTCACGAATGGGCGAGGTCCCGATCCACGGCTCTGGCCCAAGCGTCGGCTTTATCTTGCGGTCACCCTATCGGCACCCAACGACATGAATGCGAAGGCGGCCGGCGAGCAAGCCGGATCAGATGTCACCAGTCAGTGCGGCAGACCCGGTATCCAGTGCTGTTGGAATTTGCTCACAATGAGGTTCGTTCGCTGCGACCAAGCGCGCTCGACGCGCCGTCGCTCCGCGCCCGGTTGGTCAGCCACGATTTGTTCGCATGCGGCACGGACCACACTGTCGGGCAGGTCTTCCTCCGGTACGCCTAGCGCGAAGTAGCGGTCGAAGTAGTCGCTGTTTGCGAGCCGAACCGCCGCGACATCCTTCGATGCTGTCGCATGAGGTGGTGTGCCCTGGGCTTGATGGACGCGAAATAGCCACGGGGGTACCGGGGTTGCGCGCACTACCCACTACACGCCCGGCTGCATCTCGCGCGGGAGCATCCACCACTCGACGAACTTCCTGGCACGGCCGTCGGACGCAAACCACACCTCCCACAGGTTGGTGTAATCCGCGTGGCCCGGGTAGCTCACGGTTCCCTTGATGATGCCGAGCTCGTCATTCTCGATGAGCACCGCGAGGTCGTGAACCGGCTCCGTGGGTTCGGGCTCGCGCCAGGACTCGATCATTGCGTCAATGCCGCGCACCGGCTCGGCGTCGTTGGGACGGAACCAGTATTCGGCGTCGTCGGTGAAGATCGCGCGGATATCCCCCTCCGCCTTGGTCTCCCACGCCCGCACATATGCCTCAAGCCACTCACTCGTTTGTGTCATGGCTCGTGTCTACGCCTCCGTGTCGCGCCTCGCCACCGCAGGCGCGGCGCTAGCGTGAGCGCAGGAGCGCCACGCACCGGGGCCGGCGCCCGCAATCGGGGGGACAGATGTATGAGAAGCGCTCGCTCACGGGTTCGGCAGACACCGTCGCCCGCCACCTCGACGAGGCCATCACACGGGGAAGCGTGTCCGCGACCATCGAGAACGCCGACGAGATCCGCCTGGGCGACTCCCGGCTCATCCTGCGCACCTATGAGCGCTACTCGATGACCGGAGGCAATCGCCTCACCCTGTCGGTCAGCATCCTCGCCGTGGGCAACCGCATGGAGGTGGCGTTGACCACGTCTGGTGGGAGCCAGGCGGTGTTCTGGAAGGTCAACACCTTCGGCGAGGAGGCGTTCATGACGCACGGGCTGCGCGCGGTTGAGGTTTTCGCCGACGAGCAGTGAGCGCCGGCGCCGTGCGCACCACAATTCCGCGGCCCGGCACCCCCACGCGGCCGCGCCCCCGCTCACCGGGGCACCGCGCGCCAAGAATTGTGGTGCGGACGACGGCACGCACGGGTGGACACGACCGCCCGACATAGGATGACTCGTCCCGCCTCACCCCAGGCCCGCCCCGAGGAGCCCGCATGCCCACGTTCACGATCGACGGCGTCAACATGTCGTTCCCGATCGTGCTCATCGCGATCGGCGCGGTCGTGACGGCCATCGCCTTCGCGCGCGGAGGCCGGGGCCGGCGCGTGGCGCTCTGGGGTGGGCTGGTCCTCAGCCTCGCGCTGATCGGCATGCTCACCCTCGCCTCCCTGGTGGGCGACGACTTCGACGGCGCACAGGGCGTCAACCTGGTTCCCTTCCAGGAGATCGAGCGGGGCTGGGGCAACCGCGGCTCCACGGCGTGGACCAACCTCGTGGGCAACGTGCTGCTGTTCATTCCGTTCGGAGCGGCCGTCGCGGGCATCACCTACGGCGGCCCGCTGCGCCGCGTGCTCTTCGGCACCGTGCTGGGCGGGCTGCTGTCGACCGGCATCGAGCTCACCCAGTACTGGGGCGGACGCGTGGCCGATATCGACGACATCATCCTCAACACCGCCGGCGCCTTCCTGGGGGCGCTCCTCGCGGCGACGATCGCCGGAATCGCCACCGTGGGCTCACGCAAGGGACCGGCGTAGTCTGAACGGATGACCGCCGCCTCGCAGGACACCACGCCGGACTCCTCCGGCTGGACCGACCCGCGCGAGCAGATCGAGTTCAGCGTCCTCATGGCTAACGGCCGCCTCGCCCCGCGGTCCTTCGCGAACGAGGAGGAGGCGCGCGCCTGGGCCCGGCCCGAGGACGGCGACGAGGTGGTCTCGTTCAACTACGTGTGCGCCTGCGACCGCTGACGCAGCACGCAGCACGCAGCACAGAGGCGCGCAGCACCAAGGGGTGAGCGCAGAGGCGTCAGCGCGCCTCGATCTCCTTGCCGCGCGCGTTCCACTTGGAGCGCAGCACCCAGAAGGCGATGGTGCCGACGAACAGCACGATGCCGATGAAGGCGAGCCACAGCGCAGCCTTGATGAGGAAGCCGAGGATGCCGAGCAGCACCGCGGCCACGAGCAGGGCAATCAGCAGATAGCGCATGGCCCGATCCTAGGCGCCCAGCTGCGCGGCGAGCCCGGCGCGGTCGATCTGAATCCAGTACTCGACGATGAACCCGTCCTCAACGCGATACACGGCAGACGCCACCTCGGTCACCGGCCGACCCGTCGGCTCGCGCCCGTCGGAGGCGTCCTGATCGGTCCCCACCTGCGTCCACCTGGCGTACACGCGGGCCCCGTCCGCGAGCAGCTCGTCGAGGCGGAACGAGAACCGGCCGTACGCGTCGAGCATCTCGCCCACGTGCGCGGCGTAGTTCGCGGGAGATCGCTCGACCGTCACGGGGGCCTCGGACACCACCTGGTGCGCGAGCACCACGGGCGCCATGAAGTCGACCGCCCGCTCGGGGAAGTCGCCCGAGCGCACCTCGAGGAGGAACCGTCTCACCAGGTCTTTGACATCGCTCACCCGACGAAGTCTGGCACGCGCGCCCATACTGGAAGACGCATCGGCCCTGCGAAGCCCCAAGGAGATCACCATGGCCCACGGCGACATCACCCACATCGATATCCCCGTCTCCGACATGGACCGCGCCAAGCACTTCTACAACCTGCTGTTCGGCTGGCAGATCGCCGCGCCGCCGGGCTTCGAGGACTACCCGATGTGGCAGGCGCCCAACAAGATCAGCGGCGGCGGCCTGGCGCCACGCAGCGAGGACTTCAGCCAGCCGCGCAGCTACGTCGAGGTCGACTCGATCGATGCCACCGTTTCCCTCGCCAAGAGCCAGGGCGCGACGGTGCTGATGGAGAAGTCGCCGATCACCGACACCAGCTGGTGGGCCGTGATCGAGGACTTCGACGGCAACGTGATCGGCCTGTACGAGGGCATCACCGAGGTCGAGGGAGAGCCGGTCCAGTAACGACCTGGCGCCACCTCTGCACCCGCTCTCAGCAAGTTCTCAGCATCGCGCGGTGTGATGGTCACATGAACATCACGCGACCGCTTCGTATGACGGCCGTCATCGCCGCCCTCGGTATCGTCGCGATTCTCACGGCCAGCACCGACGCGCCGGCCACCGAACTTGACGACGCCGCCCTTCCTTCCGGCGTCGCCACTACCGCCGTGCACCGCACGGACACCGCCGCGGTCGTGACCTCCGCAGCCGTGTCGGTCACGACGGACCTCGCATCGGCCACGTCTGCCTCTGAGGAGGCCGATGCTCCGGGCACCCCCACGGTGCCCACCGCCGGCAGCCAGGCGCGCCACTGCGCCGCCGCGTACCTCCCCGACCCCCTCCAGGTGAGGACGCAGGCGAACGTGCGAGAGCGCGAGGCCGCCTAGCCGCCGGCCCCAGCGACGGCCGGACCCGGATGGTACGGGCCCGGCCGTCGCGCTAGGGCACCGCGCCTAGGGTGCGGTCGTCGTCCCCGGCACCCCCGTATCCCGCAGGTGCGCAAAGTGGATCCCACGCACGTGCTCGTCGACCCACGAGCGGCCATCGTCGCTCATGTGCCACAACTGCATGGCGCAATCCCTGTCCGTGCACAGCAGGCTGGTGAGAGGAAATCCTCCTGCCACCGAACGGTCGTGCCACACTCCAAAGACGGCGTCGCCCTCGCGCACTCCCAGTCGTTCACCCTGGGGCCAGAAGAACGTCACCCCCCACGGTCCGGCGACGAGCGGCTGCCGTGCGACATTCACCACCGCTCGAAGCTCGGCCCTCCACCGGACCGCCCCTGGCCGAGGATCCCCGATCAGGTGAGTGCCGAGGGGGTCTGCCCCGGTGAGTTGTGGTGTAGTCGTCGTGGTCATCGAAGACCCCTTTCATCCGTCGTTCCCTCCACGTGTGTCGCGAGGGCGGATCTTCCTCCGGGGGCACCGCGACGGGACGCGGTTGCCAGGCGGCCTGCCGGAGGGCTTGCGGCCGCGCTTCTCGATCCACGTCTCACGCTAGCTGTCCCGGGTGACATCGGCCCACACGGACGCGGATACGCTGGCCCTACCGCGACCGCCAGGAGGCCTCATGCCCGACTCCCCCGCGCCCGCGGTCGCGACGACGGGACCGGCCAGGGCAACCCGCCGCGCCTGGATCGCCATGGCGATCGCCGCGCTCGTCTACTTCATGGCCGTGGTGCACCGCACGTCGTTCGGCATCGCCGGCATCGAGGCCTCGGAGCGGTTCGGCATCGAGGCCACCGCGCTGTCCGTCCTCGCGATGATCCAGATCGCCGTCTACGCGTCGATGCAGCTGCCTGCCGGCGCGCTGATCGACCGCCTCGGCTCCCGCACCGTCCTCGTGGTGGGCTCGCTCATCATGGCCGCTGGGCAGGTACTGCTCGCCTTCGCGCCCGGCCTCGGGTGGGCCGTCGCAGCGCGCGTCCTCATCGGCGCGGGAGACGCGCCCATCTTCATCGCCGGCAACCAGATTGCCGCACGCTTCTTCCCGCCGCGCCAGGTGCCGATCATCGTGCAGGGGCTGGGGCTCATCGGCCAGCTGGGCCAGGTCGCCTCGGCCATCCCCGTCGCCGTCCTCCTGCACCAGCAGGGCTGGTCCACCGCCTTCGCCACCCTCGCCGCGCTCGGCGTCGCTGCAGCGAGCGCGGCCTTCTTCGGCATCCGCCGCCCCCGGGTGACCGATGCCGCGGCGGCCGATTCCCCCGTCTCCCCCGAGCCTCGGGTCACCCTGCGCGAGGCGATCCGGCCCGCGGGAGTGCGGCTGGGTTTCTGGACCCACTGGCTGGGCCTCATCGGACCCAACACTGTCGCGCTGCTGTGGGGCGTGCCGTTCCTGGTCCAGGGCCAGGGGCTTGAGCCCACCACCGCATCGGCCCTCCTCACCGTCATGGTGGTCGCGAACATCGTCGCCGGGCCCGTGCTCGGCGTGCTGACGGGGCGTCACCCGCTGCGGCGCTCGTGGTTGGTCCTCGCCATCGCCGTGGTCGCCGCGCTGACGTGGGCGAGCGTCCTCCTCCCCACGACGCCGCGGCCGATGTGGCAGCTCGTGCTGTGGATGGCCGTCACCGGGGCGTGCGGCCCGGCCTCTCTCATCGGCCTCGACTTTGCGCGCACCCACGGGGTGCGAGGGAGGGCCGCATCCGCCGTGGGTTTCGCGAACATCGGCGGCTTCGCGGCGACCGTGGTGTCTGTGCTGCTGGTGGGCGCCACGCTGCAGCTCGTGTCGCCTGCCGGGGCGAGCGAGTACACGCTCGGCGAGTACCGCATTGCGCTCACCACGCTGGTGCTGCCGTGGGCGCTGGGGATCGTTGCCGTCGTCCATGCGCGGCGCCGCACCCGCCGCGAGATGGCCGCCGCCGGCGTCATCGTGCCGCCGTTGCGCGACGTGCTCGCGCGGCGTCGAGCCGTGCGCCGCGGCTAGCGAGGGCACGCGCTGACCCTGTCCACGCATCGGGCGTAGGTTGGAAGCCATGAGCATCCCCACCCGCACCCTCAACGACGGCCACGCCATCCCCTCGCTCGGGTTCGGCACCTACCCGATGAAGGACCAGGAGTGCGTCGACGGCGTGCGCTCCGCGCTTGAGACCGGCTACCGGCTCATCGACTCCGCCGTGAACTACGGCAACGAGGTCGCGGTGGGCCGCGGCATCCGCGAGTTCCTCGACGCCAGCGGCACCCCGCGCGAGGACGTGACCGTCCAGACCAAGCTGCCGGGACGCCACCACGACTTCGACGCCGCCGTCGCGTCCATCCAGGAGTCCTACGACCGCCTGCAGGTGGGCACCATCGACGTGGTCCTCATCCACTGGCCCAACCCCATCACCGGCAAGTACCGCCAGGCCTGGAAGGGACTCATCGAGGCCCGCGAGCGCGGCCTGGTGCGCTCCATCGGGGTGTCGAACTTCACCGCGCAGCACCTCGCGCACATCGTGGACGAGACGGGCGTCACCCCGGTGATCAACCAGATCGAGCTCCACCCGTACTTCAACCAGGAGGACATGCGCGCGGTGCATTCCGAGCGTGGAATCCTCACCCAGTCGTGGAGCCCGCTGGGCAAGCGTCAGGCGCCGTACGCGGAGCCCGCGGTGGCAGATGCAGCCGCCGCCCACGGCGTCACGCCCGCCCAGGTGATCCTGCGCTGGCAGGTGCAGCTGGGGAACGTTCCCCTCCCCAAGTCCGCGACCCCGTCGCGCCAGGCGGAGAACCTCGACGTGTTCGGCTTCGAGCTGACGAGCGACGAGATGACCGCGATCTCCTCCCTCACGAAGGCGGACGGCCGCCTGTTCGGCGGCGACCCCGACACCCACGAGGAGATGTAGCGGCTACCCGAAGGTGAACGAGTAGGCCTCGACCCCGCTCGAGAGCTCGACGTCGAGGACGTGCTGGCCGTCGCCCACGCCCTCGGCGACGGCGTACGACCGCGGAGTGCCGTCGACCTCGATCTCGCGGGTGTCCCCGCCGTCGAGTGTCACGGTGACGGTGCCCTCGCCGGCGAGCACCATCCGCACCTGCGTCGCGTGGAAGTCGAGCCGGAGCGACGCGGGACCGGCTCCTGACGGCGTCGCGTACTGGGTCTCGAGCCGCCAGTCGCCGTCGAGCGCGAAGGAGTCCGCGGGCTGCTCGTCGGGGAAGGCGTAGGTGCCGTCCCCCGGCGCGTAGCGGTCCGTGCCGGCGTAGTTGACGTCCTTCGACGTGCCCAGGAAGGTCTCTCGCGTGGTCGAGCCGACCTCGGGGGTGGCGTCGTCGACATCGGTCTCGCCGGGGAGGTCGACGTCGGGGTTCGCGTCCACCAGCAACTCCCGGATCATCTTCTCCGTCGCCTCGTAGTTGCCCTCGCCAAACGAGATGTGGCGCACGGTGCCGTCGGCGTCGATCAGGTAGTGCGCCGGCCAGTAGCGGTTGCGGTAGTTGGTCCAGGTCGCCAGGTCGTTGTCCAGGGCCACCGGATACGTGATGCCGAAGTCCTCGGCTCCGGCGCGAACGTTTCCCTCGTCCTTCTCGAACGAATACTCGGGCGAGTGGATGCCGATGACGTTGAGCCCCAGGTCGCCGTAGGTGTCGTCCCACGCCACCGAGTGAGGGATGGAGCGCTGACAGTTGATGCACGAGTAGGCCCAGAAGTCGATGAGGACCACCTCGCCGCGCAGGTCCTCGAGGGCGATCGGCTGCTCGTCGGGGGTGTTGAACCACGCCTCGATCCCCTTGATGGAGGGCGCGGTGCCGCAGCTCTCAAGCTCCTCGGCCCCGTTGGTGCACTTGTCGAGGTCCTTGTTCTCCTCGTTGACCAGGCCGCCGAGCGCCAGCGCGTCCTGGGCTGCCTCGTTGTCGGTCAGCCCCTCCTGGATCCCCGCCGTGTAGTCGGGAAGGGCACGCTGCAGAGCGGCGGGGAGGTTGAAGGCGAGCCCCACCGCCAGCAGGATCATCGCGACGCCGGCGGCGATCCTGAGGCCCCGCTCGCGCCTGCGGAACGCCTTGACCCGCTCCGTGAGGCCGCGCCCCGCGAGGGCGAAGGCGAGCAGCGGCACGGCGACGCCGACGGCGAACGAGACGGTCAGCAGGACGGTGCCCGCGCCGATGTTGCCGGTGGAGCCCGCGACGATGATCGCCGCGAGCACGGGTCCGGCGCACGGCACGAACACCGCGCCGAGAGCGAGACCCACCCCGAACCCGTTGCGCTGGTGGTCGACGCGGCGGCGGGGAAGGAAGTCGAAGGGCCGCTCCAGCAGGTGCGCGAACCGCGGCACGATGAGCGAGACACCGATGGCCACCAGCACCACCATCGCCACCCATCGGATGATGTCCTGCGGCAGGTTCAGCGCCCCCAGCACGAGCGATCCCACCAGGGTCACGAGCGTGAAGCTCGTGACGAGCCCGGCGATCACGAGGTAGGGCCGCCACCGCGACACCTCGGGCGCCGCGGGCGCGGCGGTGGCCACGGTCGCCGTTCCGGCGGCCGATGCCGTGGCCGGCCGGGCAGCCGACGCGGCGCCTCCCATGGTGCCGAGCGCGTCGTAGCGGGGAATCCGTGCCGACTGCGCCCCGCCGGTCAGGAAGATGACCGGAAGGACGGGCAGGATGCACGGCGAGATGCCGGTGATGAGGCCGCCCAGCAGCCCGATGATGACGAGTTCCATGAGGGGCATTCGCCGCCGAACGCTCGGCGGATGGGGCGGCCCTACCCGGCGCCCCGCCTCCGTGCGACTCTCACGGGCTCAGAAAAAACTTTCGCGACTTTCCCATCCGGTCGGCCGCGCGCCCCGAATGCCTCGTGACGCCGTCACCACGGCGGGCGCCCTCGTCGAGGGCGCTCACACCAGGGCATTTCCGTGCCCGGAGACTGGAGGAATCATGCTCAACGGCACCAAGAAGTACTCCGCAGGACTCGCCCTCGCCGTCGCGGGGGTCTTCACTCTCGCCGCCTGCAGCACCGACGCAGACGAGGAGGCGATGGAGTCCACCACCCCCGCCATGTCGCAGGAGGCGATGCCGGAGGAGTCCATGTCGGACGACGCGATGACCGACGACTCGATGGACGACGAGGCCATGGAGGTCGACCCTGCCGCCAACCTGGTGGGTCCCGGCTGCGCGGCCTACGCCGAGGAGGTCCCCGACGGGGCCGGCTCCATTCAGGGAATGTCCCAGGACCCGGTGGCCGTCGCCGCCTCGAATAACCCCATGCTCACCACGCTCGTGTCCGCGGTGAGCGGCGAGCTCAACCCCGACGTCGACCTCGTGGACACCCTCAACGGCGACGAGTTCACGGTGTTCGCTCCCGTCGACGACGCCTTCGCGGCCATCGACCAGGAGACTATCGACACCCTGTCCACGGACGCCGACCTGCTGACCCAGATCCTCACCTACCACGTGGTTCCCGGGCAGATCGAGCCCGCGGACATCGCCGGCACCCACACCACCGTCGAGGGCACCGACCTCGAGGTGACGGGTGAGGGCGACGAGCTGATGGTCGACGGCGCCAACGTCATCTGCGGCGGCGTGCAGACCGCCAACGCGACCGTCTACCTCATCGACGGCGTGCTGATGCCGTAACGCTCAGCCACAGACGGGCGGCCGTCGGGGCGGGGAATCCCGCGTCGGCGGCCGTCGTCGCGTCCGGGCCAGGGCGCCGGCGACAGGGGTCAGCCCTCCTCGGACTCCCGCATCATCTGCCACATCCGCACGATCATGTCCTCGTCGATCTCGGCAGGCTCGTCCGGCTGGTCGGCGCGGTGCTCGCCGTGCACCTCACGGTGCAGGTCCTCCATGCGGCGGTCCAGCTGCTCGGCGATCATGGCGGCGTCCGACAGGCTCTCGGCGAGGTGGTCGGGCACGTCGCCATCGAACTTGTAGTGAATCTTGTGCTCGAGCGAGGCCCAGAAATCCATGGCGATGGTGCGGATCTGAATCTCGACCACCACTGGCACCGCGCCGGTCGACAGGAACACGGGGACCTCGACGATCGCGTGGATTGACTTGTAGCCGTTGGGCTTGGGCTCCTTGATGTAGTCCTTGACCTTGATGACCCGCACGTCGTCCTGGCTGACCAGCGCCTTGAGCACACGGTAGGTGTCCTCGATGAAGCTGCAGGTAATGCGCACCCCCGCGATGTCGGTGACGTGCTCACGGATCGCGTCCACGCTGGGTGCGACGTTGCGTCGCACCATCTTGCGCACCAGACTCTCGGGCGACTTCACGCGGCTCGTGACGTGCTCGATGGGGTTGTACCTGCGCAGATGAAGGAACTCCTCGCGAAGGATCGTCACCTTGGTGAGGACCTCGTCCACGCCGAACTGGTGCTCCATCAGAAGCCGCGACAGGTCGGCGCGGGTGCGCCGAGCGAACTCCATGACCTCGGGATCCGGCTGCGCCGCGCTCGCCCTCCTGTCGCGCCTGCGGGCAGGCGGATGGGGCGCGCGGTCGTCGGTCAGGGGAAGGTCATCGTGGGACACACGTGAGGAACGGTTGCCGTGGCGCCGTGGTTCCGTCACGGCGGCCGATGCCGGGGTTGACTTTACCTAGAACTGCTATGCATCATGGCGCTAGGTAAAGATCACGTCGAGGAGACGACATGGACATCCCCAAGGACCTGGTGGCCGCGAGCGCGGCCCCCATGGTGCTCAGCATCCTCGCGGAGGGCGATTCGTACGGGTACGCCATCCTTGGCCGCGTGCGCGACCTCTCCGCCGGCGAGCTCGACTGGACCGAGGGCCTCCTCTATCCGCTCCTGCACCGACTCGAGCGTCAGGGCCACATCGAGGCCACCTGGGGGACGTCCGAGACCGGCCGACGCCGCAAGTACTACGCGCTGACCGGGGACGGGAGGGCGGCGCTCGCCACCCACGTGAGCCAGTGGCGCACGGTTGCCGCGGCCCTCGAGAACGCGTGGGGCCGCATGGACTTCGGCGGGCAGGTGAGCCTCGCATGAGCGACACCCTGGAGACCCAGATCGACCTGTGGCGCGTCCACCTGGAGCGGCGAGCGGGCGTCGCCGCCGACGACGTGGACGAGCTCGAGGATCACCTGCGCGGCCACATCGAGACGCTATCCGCTGCCGGCCTCACCGACGACGAGGCTTTCCTGGTGGCGGTCAAGCGCCTGGGGAGCCAGCAGGAGATCGCCCGCGAGTTCGCGCGCGAGAACTCCAAGCGCCTGTGGAAGCAGCTGGTCCTGGGCGACGAGACCGCCGCCCGCCCGGGTGCGCGCGAGAGCGTCTGGGCCGCCATCGTCTTCGGCGTCGTCGGCGGGCTGATCGTCCGCCTCCCCGTGTGGCTGGCGCCGGACACGGTGGACACCTCGTACTTCCTCCACCTGGGCCCGCTACTGTTCACCGCGGTCGTGGGCTACCTGCTGTGGAGGCACCGCCCCTCCACCGCGGTGACGGTGGCGTCGCTCGCGCTCGTCGCGGCGAGCGCGGCGCTCGCGCATCTGTATCCGCTCGACGTCGATGGCGACGCGTTCGTCACCACCGCGCTTCACCTGCCCATCCTCGCGTGGCTCGCCGTCATGCTCGCCTATACGGGCGACCGCTGGCGCGACACCGACGGCCGCATGGACGCGGTGCGCTTTACCGGCGAGTACGCGATCTACCTGGTGCTCCTCGGTCTCGGCGGCGGGGTCCTGATGGGCATCGTGGGCCTGGCATGCGGCGCCGCGGGACTCGACCCCGAGGCGTTCCTCGTCGAGTGGATGCTGCCGCTGGGCGCCGGCGGCGCGGCGGTGATCGCCGCGTGGCTGGTGGAGGCCAAGCAGTCCGTCATCGAGAACATGGCGCCGGTGCTCGCGAAGGTCTTCACGCCGCTGTTCGCCCTCGCGTTCGCGATCCTTCTCGTCGTGGTGCTCGCCTCGGGTGAGATCGCGGGGATCGAGCGCGAGCTGCTGCTGGTGTGCAACGCGATCCTCGTCATCGCCATCGGCCTGGTGCTGTACAGCCTCACCGCACGCGGGGCCGATGCCACCCCCACCTGGTTCGACCGGCTGCAGCTCGCGCTCGTGGCCGGCGCCCTGGCGCTCGACGCGCTCGCGCTGGTCAACGTCGCCATCCGCATCGGCGACGGAGGCTGGACCCTCAACCGCGTGGTGATCCTGGGGCTGAACCTGCTGTTGCTTGCCAACCTTGCCGTCACGGCCTGGCTGCTCGTGCGGATCAACCGCGCGGCGCCCGGGTCGGCACACCGGCTGGAACGCTGGCAGACGGGGCTGCTCCCCGCCTACGGGGCGTGGGCGCTCGTGGTGGTCGCGGTGCTTCCCGCGGTGTTCGGGACGGCCTGAGGCTCAGGCGTCCTGCTCGGCCTCCATCTGGGCCACGAACTCGCGCTTGGACGACTGCCAGCCGTCCTCGTTCATGCCGGTGCGCCAGTACCCGGAGATCGACACGTTCTCGCGGGGCACGCCCAGCACGTTGAAGAGGTGGTGGCGCAGCGGCTTGATCATGTCGGCGTTGCCGTGCACGAAGGCCTCGACGTCACCCTGGGGCAGGGTCGCCGTCTCGACCGCGTAGGTGAGCGCCTCGCCGTAGCCCATGCCGTGCTCGTCGCGGTGGATCCAGTGCACGGCGACGTCGTCGGTGAGGGTGAGGGACTGACGGTCGGCGGCCGTGCCCACCTCGAGGAACACCTCGGCGCGCGCGCCGGCGGGAAGCACATCGAGCGCGGCGGCGACCGCGGGAAGCGCGGATTCGTCTCCCACCAGCAGGTGGATGTCGGCACCCGCGCGGGGCGCCCAGCCGCCGCCGGGGCCCATGAAAGAGATCTCCTCGCCCGGCTGCACCCGCGCTGCCCAGGGACCCGCGAGTCCCTCGTCGCCGTGGATGACGAAGTCGAGCGCCATCTCACCCGCCTCGGCGTCGAACCAGCGGACCGTGTACGTGCGCGTCACGTCGCCGAACTTGATCTTGATGTAGTGGTCCGTGAGTGCCAGGGGGCCGATGTCCTTGAGCGCCTCCGAGCCGACGATGACACGCACCATCGACGGGCTGAGTCGCTCGGTGCGGAGCACGGTCGCGGTGCGGACGGGGCGCGGGGGACGGTTCTGAGGCTTCATCGCTCGTCAGTATATGCACACGCAGTGTTGCGTAAATACCCTCGGCCGATGCGGGAGCCGACTACTCGCCGAGGGTCGCCATCGCCACGATCACCAGGGCGCCTCCCACCAACGGCGGGAGGGACATCAGCGCGGCGAAGCGCGCTCCCCCCGGGCCGTCCGCCACCAGCCTTGCCGCCGCGAGCCCGACCACTCCGACGAGCGCGAACACCATGCCCCCAATCCACAGAGCGCCCATATAAATAGCGGGAGGCGCGGGCTGCGACGCGAGGAACCACGCGAAGGCGAAGGCCGGCACATGCGCCAGAGGCGCGGCCGCGAGCCGCCAGCGGTACGCATGGAGCCCCTCGCGCCACCCGCCTTTCCCGGCACTCGCGAACGCCACCGCGGCCGCGCCGGCGTAGAGCACAGCACTCGCGACCACGATGCCGGCGACGAGCGCCGCGAGCGCCTGATCACTCAACGGTGCTCACCCGGCGCCACGAGCGTCTCGACCCGCACGGCGAGCGTCGCGTCGCGCGGGCCCAGGTCCGCGAGCGCCTCGACGCTCACGTGATGGGCGTTGGGGCCCATCGCGAGCACGTCGCGCGCCGCCTCCGCGGTGAGCGCCAGGGGCGCGACCACGTCCTCGCGCGCCACCCGCTCCCAGGCGGGGAACTGGGCGGCAAGGCGTTCCGACTTTCCCTCGTGCACGTGCACGCCGTCGACCGCCTCGACCAGCTCGGACAAGTGTTCGGGAAGGGGCGTCACCACCACGAGCACCCCGCCGGGGGCCACGATGCGGGAGATCTCGGACGGCACTCGCGGGCCGAACACCGACAGCACCACGTCCACGGCGCCGTCAACGATCGGCAGGGGCCGCAGCGCGTCGCCCCCGATCGCCACGCAGCGCTCGTGCGCCCGCGCGGCGCGCTTCAGCGCCGGAGTGGACAGGTCGAGGCACACCCCGTCCCAGCCGGGCAGGGCGTCGAGCGCGGCCGCGGCGTAGTAGCCAGTGCCGCCGGCGAGGTCGAGGAACAGGCCGTCGTCGGCGGCGACGGCACTCACGGCGGCCGCCGCGGCATCGGCCACCGGGGCGTACCAACCCGCGGACTGAAGCCGCTCGCGGGCGGCGACCATGTCGACGGTGTCGGCGTTGAGCGAGCGCCCGTGCCCCGCGCGCAGCGTGACGTACCCCTGGCGCGCGCGGTCGAACGTGTGGCCCGCGCCGCAGCGCAGGCCCGATGCCACCTGGGCGACCGAGGCGGCGCACACGGGGCAGCGCAGGGCGGCGAGGGTGCGGGCGGGCCAGTCCATGCGCACGAGCCTAGGTGCGACCGGCCCCCAGCAGGGCATCGGCCGTCGCCGCCCACTCCGCGAGCAGGTCGAACCCGTCCGGGTCGCGCAGGTAATGCAGCTGGAGCCCGTCCATCGCGGCGAACACGCGCCGCGCGAGCCCCGCCGCATCGGGCCCGGGGAGCATCGCGGCGAGTCCGTGCGTGAGGCGGTCCGCGCGCTCGCGGAAGTACAGGTGGCCCGGGTGAGCGGGGTCAAGCGCGTCGGCCTCGACCGCGGCGAACAACAGCGCCGCGCGAGGCCGGGCGACGATGTTCGCGACCGTCGCGTCCAGCAGCGCGCGCACGTGCGCGGGCCCCGCACCCCCCCAGTCCAGGCCTGCGTCGTCGCGCTCGTCGCGGCGCTGGACCAGCGCCACCAGCAGCGTGGGCATGTCGGGGAAGTAATGGAGCAGGCCCGGGGTCGACATCTCGCAGCGGCGCGCGAGCTCCGCCATGGTGAGCCCGCGGTGCCCCTCGGCGTCGGTGATCGCCATCGCGGTGTCGAGGATGCGCGCACGGCGCTCCTCGGGCGCGAGTCTCGTCGCCATCACCGCCCCTTTCCTCTCCCGGCAGAACCTTGCTAGCATCTTATCTAAGTCGCTTAGATAACGCGCGGGCATCGTCGCCCACGCGCCAGGACGCGCTAGGAGATCCCATGACCGACCTCGCCCCCGGTGTCACGCAGCAGGCGCTCGACATCGCCTCCCGCCTCACGCGCGCCGAGAAGGTCCGCCTCACGTCCGGCAGCGACTTCTGGCACTCCGAGCCGCTGGAGCGCGAGGGAGTCACCGCCTTCATGCTCACCGACGGCCCCCACGGCCTGCGCAAGCAGACCGGCGAGACCGACCACGTGGGCCTCAACTCGTCGGTGCCCGCCACGTGCTTCCCCACCGCATCGGCCCTGGGCGCCACCTGGGACACCGAACTCCTCGAGGAGGTGGGCCACGCGCTGGGCCGCGAGTGCCGCGCCGAAGAGGTGGGCGTCCTGCTAGGCCCCGGCCTCAACATCAAGCGCCACCCCGGCGGCGGCCGCTCCTTCGAGTACTTCTCCGAGGACCCGCTCGTGTCGGGCAAGGCGGCCGCGGCGCTCGTGCGCGGCATCCAGGCCGAGGGCGTGGGCGCGTGCCTCAAGCACTTCGCGGCTAACAACCAGGAGTCCAACCGCATGCGCGTCGACACCATCGTCGACGAGCGCACGCTGCGCGAGATCTACCTCACGGGCTTCGAGATCGCCGTGACCGAGGCACAGCCGTGGACGGTCATGTGCGCCTACAACCTGGTGAACGGCGTGCACGCGGGCGAGCACCGCGAGCTGCTAACCACCATCCTGCGCGACGAGTGGGGCTTCGACGGCCTGGTCATGACCGACTGGATCGCCACCCACGATCGCGCCGCGGGCATCCACGCCGGGCTCGACCTCGAGATGCCGTCGAGCCACGGCGCCTGGGACAAGGCGGTGGACGATGCGGTGGATGCCGGCACCCTGTCCGGCACCGACCTCGACGTGGCCTGCGCCCGCGTCATCACCCTGGCGCTCAAGGTCGCGGCCGAGCGCGCCTCGTGCACCGCTGTGGACGTCGAGGCGGCCCACGACGCCCACCACGCGCTCGCACGCCGCGTTGCCGCCGCCGGCGCGACGCTGCTCACCAACGACGGCACGCTCCCCCTGGCCCCGGCGGGACGCCTCGCGCTCATCGGCGCGTTCGCCGAGACCCCGCGCTTCCAGGGCGGCGGCTCCGCGCTCGTCAACCCCACGCGCCTCGACACTGTCCTCGAGACCCTCACCGCGCGGCTGGGCAACGGCGGCGAGGTCGCCTACTCCCCCGGCTACGACGCCGCGACCGGTGAGGCGACCGACGCCCAGCTCGCCGAGGCGCTCGCCACCGCCGAGGGCGCCGACGCGGTCGTCCTGATGGTGGGCCTGCCGCTGTCCTACGAGTCCGAGGGCTACGACCGCGATCACCTGCAGATCCCCCCGGCCCACACGCGCCTCATCCAGGCGCTCACCGCTCGCCACGACCGCGTGGTGGTGGTGAACGTGGGCGGCGCTCCGGTCGAGATGCCGTGGGCGGGGGCCCCGAACGCCATCCTCCAGGCCTACCTGGGCGGTCAGGCCGGCGGCGGCGCGATCACCGACATCCTGGTGGGCGACGCCGAGCCCGGCGGACGCCTTGCCGAGTCCTTCCCCGTCTCCGTCACCGACCTCGCGAGCCACGCGAACTTCGCCTCGCACCCCACGCAGGTCCAGTACCGCGAGACGCTCTACGTGGGCTACCGCTTCCACGACACCTTCTCCGTGCCCGCCCGCTTCTCCTTCGGCCACGGCCTGTCGTACACGTCGTTCGAGGTGGGCGAGGCCAAGGTCACCGGCCGCGGCCACGACCGTAAGGTCACCGTGCCGGTCACCAACACCGGCGAGCGCGCCGGATCGACGGTGGTGCAGGTCTACGTCCACGACGTCGAGTCGACACTTCACCGCCCCGAGCAGGAGCTGCGCGGCTTCGTGAAGGTCCGCCTCGAGCCCGGACAGACGGCCGATGCGGTGGTCGCCCTGGGCGAGCGCGCCTGGGCGGTGTGGGACACCGCCGCGCATGGCTGGGTGGTCGAGCCCGGTGAGTTCGAGATCCGCGTGGGGCTGTCGTCCACCGACATCCGCTCGCGTACCACGGTGCGACTGGCCAAGGGCGGCGAGGTGACCGCCACGGTGTCCCCAGCATCGGCCCTCGCCACGGACACCGAGTTCGCGGCGCTGCTGGGCCGCGCCCTCCCCGAGCCGCGCCCCCTGTTCCCCTTCCACTACGACTCGACCATCGCCGACCTGTCGCAGACCGCCGGCGGGCGCCTGCTGGAGAAGATCCTGGTGGGCCAGGTCATGAAGGCCTTCGGCGGCAACGATGAGGACACCGCCGAGACCCGCCAGATGATGGAGGCCTTCATGCGTCACATGCCGCTGCGCGCGCTCGCGATGTCCTCGGAGGGCAAGGTGTCGCTCGCGAACCTCGACCGGCTGATCGCGGTCCTCAACGCGACGGCGCTGAAGGCGAGGCGGTCCGCTCGCGGCTGACCTCGGGAATGCGCGGCGGCATCCCGGCGTCGTGACAGGCATGACTCGCGCGGACGCCTCATGACGGCCCTCACACGGCGCCTCGGCGCGCACGGCACCGACGAGGACCACCGCGTCACCACGATGGAGCTGCTGTTCGACGTGGTCTACGTGTTCGCGTTCGTGCAGGTCACGACGTGGATCGCACAGGAGCACACGTGGCGGGCCACCGGCGAGGGGCTGCTCATCCTCGCAGTGCTGTGGTGGGTGTGGGTGGTGTGGGGCTGGCTCGGCAACGTCGTGCGCGCCGACCGCGGGCTGCCGCTGTTCGGGTTCATCGTCGCGCTCGTGTCCGTGTTCGGCATCGCCATGACCATCGACGGCATCTGGGAGGCGGAGGGCGGGGCGCTCGAGCCGCTCGCCTTCTCGATCCTCTATCTCGTGATCCGCGTGGTGCACTCGGCGGTTTACCTGTGGGCCGCGCGCGGGGACGCGCGCCTCACCCGCCAGATCTGGCTCAGCACCGCCGCCTGGATCCCCGCCGCCATGCTGCTCGTCGCAGGCGCCCTCCTTCCCCCCGAGCAGCGCCTGTGGTGGTGGGCAGGCACCGTCGCGCTCGAGGCCCTCGCCACCTGGGTGCTATCCGTGCGCGGGCCCGGCTGGCGGGTCCAGTCGGGTTCCCACTTTTCCGAGCGCTTCGACCTCGTCATGATCCTGGCGCTGGGCGAGTCAGTCCTGTCGCTGGGGATCACGGTCGCCAAGCTCGACCTCACCGCGGAGATCCTCGCCGTGGGGCTCCTGGGCGTGCTCGTGTCCATCTCCCTGTGGTGGCCGTACTTCAAGGGAGTGGGCCCCGCCGTCGAGCAGGCGTTGCACGACGCCGACGACGACCGCAAGCCAGACATCGCGCGCGACGCCTACACGTACATGCACCTGCCGCTCGTGGCGGGGATCATCCTCGTGGCCGCCGGGCTCGAGGAGGGAGTGATGGCGCGGGCAGGCGAGGACGTGTCGGAGGAGTCGGCGGTGTTCATCGCCGGCGGCGCCGCGCTCTTCGCCCTGGGCGCCGCGGTCATCATGCGCCTCGTGGGAGGCGCATGGGGGTGGCTCGCGGTCTCGGCCGTCTTCTTCGCGGCGGCCGCCTTCTGGCTGCCGCTGCTGGACCCCACGGTGGCGATCGTCGCGGCGATCGTGGTCCTCGCGTTCGTCGCCTGGCGCACCCCCGCCGCCAGGTTCGGCGACACCGTCGTCGTGGAGGGCAACGGGGACTGAGACACGGCATCGGCCCCCTAGCATGAGCCGCATGACGACGACCGTCCGCGCCTGGCGCGTGGCCATGCCGCTCGCAACGGCCATCGCCATCGCGAGCCTCGTGATCGACGGGGTCTCCCACGGCGACTTCGTGTTCTGGGACTTCTTCGGCTACTTCACCATCCAGAGCAACATCATCGGCATCGCCGCGCTGCTCATCGCGCTGCCCTTCACCGGCCGCGAGCGCCCCTCCTGGGTGGAGTGGGTGAGGGTGAGCGCCGCGACCTACATGGTGATCGTGGTGGTGTTCTTCTGGTGGCTGCTGTTCCCCACCATGGAGGGCGGGCCGTCGTGGGAGGACCTGGTGCTTCACCTCGCCTCCGGCATCGTCCTGGTGGCCGACTGGCTCGTGGAGGGTCCGCGCCGTCGCCTCCCGATGCGTCACCTCGGACTGTGCATGATCTACCCCGCCGTGTGGCTCACCGTGGTGTTGGTGCGGGGCGCGACCGACGGCTGGGTGCCGTACTTCTTCCTCGATCCCGACGACGGCTACGGGCCAGTGGCGACGATGATCGCTGTCATCGTGGCGGCCGGGCTCGGCATCTGCGCGGCCCTCATCGGGCTCGCTTCTTGGCGCGTCGCGACGCCATCACACGACGTATCGGGCGCAGTGGACTAATTTGGGCCTCAGATAAGGAGGCAGCCGCATCGGCCAACCCCCGATGCGGCGGACACCATGAGCGAGTCCGCACCCCCGGCGCCCGCCGACGTCGAGCCCAAGGCGCCGATGTCCCGTAAGGCGCTAGCCACCTGGGTCTTCTACCCCTCGGCCATCCTCATCCTCGGATTCGTGGCGTTCGCGATCATCGCGCCCGGCGTTGCCGAGGATCTGTTTGCCGCGATCCAGGACACCATCATCAACGCGTTCGGCTGGTACTACGTGCTGATCGCCGCGGTCTTCGTGGCGTTCGCCCTGGTCATCGGCTTCTCCCGGTTCGGCAACATCGTGCTGGGCAAGGACTCCGACAAGCCGCAGTTCTCGATGTTCTCCTGGTTCGCGCTGCTGTTCGCGGCCGGCATGGGCATCGGCCTTGTGTTCTACGGCGTCTCCGAGCCCCTCACCCACTTCGCGACGCCGCGACCCGGCGTCAGCGGCACCTCCGAGCAGCTCGCGCAGCAGGCGATGAGCCAGACGTTCCTTCACTGGGGAATCCACGCGTGGGCCATCTACATCGTGGTGGGACTCGGCATCGCCTACGCCGTCCACCGCCGCGGCCGTCCGGTGTCCATCAGGTACGCCCTCGAGCCGCTGCTGGGCAAGCACATCAAGGGCGGCTGGGGTAACGCGATCGACGTCACCGCCGTGGTCGGCACGCTGTTCGGCGTCGCGACCTCGCTGGGACTTGGCGTCCTGCAGATCTCCTCCGGCCTCGAGTCCGTGGGCATCGCGGAGCCGTCCACCACCACGCAGATCGTGCTGATCGTCATCATCACGATCATCACGATCTTCTCGCTCGTCACGGGCCTCCAGCGCGGCATGAAGTGGCTGTCCAACACCAACCTGGCGCTCGCCCTGGTGCTGCTGGTGTTCGTGCTGTTCGCCGGCCCCACCGAGTTCCTCATGCGCGAGTTCGTGCAGGACATCGGCGCCTACATCCAGAACTTCATCGGCCTCAGCTTCAACGTGTCCGCCTTCCAGGGCGAGGCAGGCGAGGAGTGGCAGGCGGCCTGGACCACGTTCTACTGGGGCTGGTGGATCTCCTGGGCACCGTTCGTGGGCGTCTTCATCGCGCGCGTCTCGAAGGGCCGCACTGTCCGCGAGTTCATCTGGGGCGTGCTGCTGGTCCCGTCCCTCGTGACGTTCTTCTGGTTCGCCGTCATGGGCGGCACCGCGCTGTACGAGGAGCTTTACGAGGGCGGCGGGCTGGTGGGCCCCAACGGCGAGGTGGACCTCAACGGGTCCCTGTTCGCCATGTTGGACACCCTCCCCGGCGGCACCGTGCTGACCATCGGCGCCATGATCCTCATCGCGGTGTTCTTCGTCACCAGTTCCGACTCCGGATCGCTGGTGCTGTCGATGCTCACCACGGGCGGCGACGAGTCCCCCAAGCGCTGGATCCGCGTGTTCTGGGCCTGCACCACCGCGCTCGTCGCCATCGCGCTGCTGCTGTCCGGCGGCCTGTCGGCGCTGCAGACCGCGGCGATCATCACCGCGCTACCGTTCTCGGTCGTCATGATCGGCATCGCGATGTCCACGGTCAGGGCGTTCAGGCGGGAGCACGCGCTCTACCTGGCCGCCAACCGCAGCGAGTTCATGGACCACATCCGCGACACCATCTCCGGCGAATACGGGCTGGAGCCCACCGAGGCGGATATCGACACCGAGGCGGCGCGCACGCGCCTTCCCGGCCTGCGCCGGTGGACCCTCGGCGGGCCCACGCCCAAGCGCCACAAGGCGGCCGATGCCGGGGCCGCCGGTGCGGCGACAGGTACCGCCGTCGTGGCGACGGCATCGGCCACCGACGGGGCCGCGGATACCGCCGCCGCCGCTCCCCCCGGTGCCGAGCCGCACCCGGGAGAGGCGGTGCTGCCGGGGTCGGGCACGGCGCCCACCGCGCAGTCAGCTCCCGCGACGGGCTCGGGTGAGGACTCTGACGCGGGTGACGACGAGGCCCCGGCCTTCGAGAAGCACCCGACCGATCAGATCATCATGCCGATCGACCACCTGCCCGAGGACCACGACAAGCAGTAGTCCTCGCCCGCCTGCAAGGAGGCTGGTGCTGGTTTCGCGACGAAACCCAGCACCAGCCTCCTTCGTGCGTGTGGCCTAGGAGGCGAGGCCGGTGATCATCGCGACGAGCTCGTTGTGGGTGGTGTCCGCGACGGCCCTCGTGCCCACCTGGGTGCCGCGCCTCAGCACCGTGACGCGGTCGGCGATGCGGAACACCTGCTCCATGTTGTGACTCACGATGAGGACGGCGGCGCCTCGCTCCTTGAGGCGCAGGATGGTCTCCTCGACCTTGGCGGTCTCGGCGACGCCGAGCGCGGCCGTCGGCTCGTCCATGAGCACCAGGCCGCTCGCCCAGTGCGTCGCCCTGGCGATCGCGATGCCCTGACGCTGACCGCCGGACAGGTCGGACAGCTGCGCCTTGGCGGAGGGGATCCTGATGTCGAGGTCGTCGACGAGGGCCTGGGTCTCACGCGCCATCCGCGCACGGTCGAGAACCTTGAGCGGGCCCCGCGTGAGCTCGCGCCCCAGGAACAGGTTCATGTACACCGGCTGCAGGTCGACGAGCGCGAGGTCCTGGTAGACCACCTCGACGCCCTTGTCGCGCGCATCCGACGGGTCGGAGAACTCGGCCCGCTCGCCGCTCAGCCAGATCTCCCCCTCGGTGGGCTGGTAGACCCCCGAGATGATCTTGACGAGCGTCGACTTTCCCGCGCCGTTGTCGCCCACCAGCGCGACGATCTCGCCTGGCGCCACCTCGAGGTCGAATCGCTGGATGGCGGTCACGGCGCCGAAGCGCTTGGAGATCCCCTCGAGCCGCAGGGGGCTGGTCACGGCGGGCGCGGCGGTCATCGCGCACCTCCCGCAAGGACGTCGGCGACGGTGAGGGGGGCCGAGCCGTCTGCCGACCACACCCCTTCCACGCGCGGCGCTCCCGTGCCGATGCCGGACACGGCGGCCGTGAGGCCACGCGTCACGAACACCTGCGGGCGGAAGCCGAACACGACAGTGTCGCCCGATGCGACCGGCCCCTGGTCGGCGCGCAGGGTCGCGTAGTAGTCGATGGCGGTCGCGGCCGGCATGTCGACGTCGCGGGGCACTGCCGTGGCCGGATCGTCTCCGTCACCCACGACGAGCGCGCGCGTGGGCACGTCGCCGAGCACCGGGTCCACGTACAGGCCGCCGCCGAAGACGTAGGCGTCCGGCCCCCACAGGTGGGACACCTCGCTCACGTAAACGATCGCCGGTTCCTCGATAAGGTCGGTCACCGCGTGGAGCGGAGTGGTGCCGGTCAGCCCGTGACCGGGCTCGACCTGCGTGGCGCCGGCGGCGGCGAGCGTGGAAAGGATCGACGTCGAGGTGGTGCCGGGGGCGTTGAGCTCGACGTGATCCCGGCCCGCTGCCAGGAGCGCCGCCTTCGCGCGCGTGAGGGTCGCCAGGTTGGGTGTCGAGACCGCGGTTCCCGACGCGGCATCGAACAGCGTCGCGGGGAAGCTCGTGACACCCGCGAAGCGGACGCCGTCGATCGCGTCGATCCGGTCGGCGACCTCGACGATGCTGGCGGCATCGAAGCCGCCCTCGTGGCCCCGGTAGAAGCGGTCGCCCTCCGCGTGGATGCGTGCGAGCACCGGCTGCTCGCGGCCCGCCGCGCGCGAGGCCGCTCCGGCCTCGCGCGCCTTGTCGAGCGAGAACACTGTCCAGAAGGACGGCTCTAGCGCGGCGGCGGCGGCCGCGGCGTGACGCGGGATCTGCACCAGGTGACCGAGGTGGCCGGTGGCGAGCCCCCCGGCCCTCGCGGCGATAGCGCACTCGAGGTCCACGCCCACGGCGTGGGTAATGCCGTGGCGCACGAGCGCCGCCGACACGTCGGGGTTGCGGCCGATCTGCTTGGTCATGGCGAACGGCGTGAGCCCGTGCGCCGCTGCCTCGGCGACGAACGCATCGGCGTTGCGCCCCACCGCGTCGAGGTCGATCACGGAGGTGTTGGGAGGAATGAGGCCCGCCCGGTGAAGGGCGACGGCGTCGCGGATCAGCGCCGGGTTCCGGCGACGGGTGAGTTCAAGGAACACGGAGGCCTCCTACTGGGACTTCCTGGCGCGCAGCGACAGGGAGACGGCGATGAGGATGATCGCGCCACGCACGATCATCTGCTGGGACACGGACAGGCCCGCGAGGATGAGGCCGTTATTGATCATGGACATGAGCAGGGAGCCCACGAGGGCGCCGGCGATGGAGGCCTTGCCTCCGGTCAGGGCCGTGCCGCCGACAATGACGGCGGCGAGCACCGTCATCAGGTCGGCCTCGCCCAGCGTGTACCTGGCGCCTCCCAGGCGGCCGTCGTAGAGGATTCCCGCGAGCGCCGCGGTCATGCCGGAGGCGACGAACACCGCCATCTTGACGCGGCCCACGCGGATGCCCGCCACCTGCGCCGCGCGCTCGTTGTTGCCCACGGCGAGGACGTGAGCGCCGAAGCGACGCTGGCGCACCACGTGCCACCCTGCGAGCACCGCGGCGCCCGTCCACCACACCAGGATGGGGATCCCGAGCAGCGACCCCGAGCCGAACAGCCACACAAAGGTCTCGTCGAGCACGGGCACCGACTGGAGGTCGGTGAGCTGGCGCGCGAGGCCGGCCACCAGACCCATGCTCGCGAGCGTCACGAGGAAGGAGGGGAGCCGCACCACCGTGACGAAGAATCCGTTCACGGCACCCACCGCGGCGCCGACGGCGAGCCCCACGAGGGCGCCGACCCACCACAGCCCGCTTGCCTCGAGCGCGACCGCAGCGCTGAGCGCCCCGAGCGCCACCGTGGAGCCGATCGACAGGTCGATCGCGCCGATCCCCAGGACGAGCACGGCCCCGATGGCCATCACGGTGATGGGGGCGGACTGCACGACGACGTTGGACAGGTTGGTCCAGGTCAGGAAGTACTCGCCCTGGGTCACCGCGAAGAAGACGAAGACGAGCACGAAGCCGATGTAGACGACGTAGCGCGACCAGGGGAAGGCGCGGACCCGTTGGGCGAGGTCGGGGGACGCCTGCGCGTCCACGGTGGTGGCGGTCATGCGGGGACTCCTTGCGGGTGGGTGGCCTCGAGCGCGAGGTGGACGGCCCCGGCGAGGGGAGCGCGGTCGCCGAGGGCCGAGGTGACGACGGGAACCTGGGAGTGGCCGATGCGGGCGAGCCAGGTCTGGACGCGCGGCAGGAGCTCGGGCCTCAGCCCGATGCCTCCCCCGAGCACGATGCGTCCGGGGTCGACGACAGCGATGACGGCGCCGAGCGCGGCGGCGACCCAGCGGGCGTAGCCGTCGACGACGGCGGCGGCGCAGTCGTCGCCGCGCGCCGCGCGGGAGAACACCTGACGCGTCGAGGCTGCCGTCCCGGTGAGGTCCTCGTAGCGCTGGGCGATGGTCTCTCCCGCGACCATCTCCTCGAGCGCCCCGCGGCGATGGTTGTCGGGGTCGAGGGGGTCGGCCCCGAGCGGGAGGTAGCCGATCTCGCCCGCAGCTCCGCGGGCGCCGCGGATGAGGCGGCCCCCGAGGACGAGGCCCATGCCGATCCCGGTTCCCAGGGACACGAACGCGAAGTCGTCGCCCGCGTCCCCCGCGTGAAGCTCGCCGAGAGCGGCGACGTTCACGTCGTTCTCCAGGACCACCGCGTGACCCAGCGCCTCCTCGAGCGCGCCGCGGACGTCGGTGCCATCGAGGTGGGCGAGGTTCGGGGCGAGAGTGAACCCGTCGGCGCTAGCCACGCCGGCACCGCCCACCGCGGTGGCGCGCACGGCGGCGGGGTCGACGCCGGCCGCCGCCGCCAGCCTGCCCAGCAGTGCGGCGAGTTGACGGTCCAGGCCGGCCCCGGCATCGGCCGTCGGGGCCTCGTCGATCGCGAGCAGCGCACCGCTCGCGTCGCCGAGCGCGGCGCGCACCTTGGTGCCGCCCAGGTCGACGCCCATGACGAGCGGGCCCGCGGTCATCGTGCGTCTCCGTTTCCCAGGAGGCGCAAAGGGTTGTCGCGGAGCAGGACGTCGGCTGCCGAGGCGGGAAGGCCGAGCGACACCGCGAGCGGCAAGAAGACCTCGGGGAGGTAGGCGTAACCCCACCGGCCGTGCGTCGTGGGGTTGAGGTAGACCTCGGCGCCGGTCAGATCCTGAGCGAGGAGGATCTGTTCGCCGTAGCCGCGGCCCCACAGCTCCACGAGGGCCCGCGCGCGCGACTCGTCGGAGCGGTAGTAGGCGCGCTTGGCGAGCTCACCGTCGGCGGCGGGAGTGGCGGGAGGCTCGAGGAAGAAGTCCCAGTGCTGCTTGCCGATGGTGTCGAAGGCCACGCACGCGCCGGTGTCGAGCACCTCAGCAACCGCGTCGACGTCCGGGTGGATGTCCATGTGGCCGATGACCACGCGGGACAGGTCCACGCCCTCCTCGCTCAGCAGCTGGGTCTGCTCGAGCGCCATGGTGCCGTGAGTCGTGTGGGTCATGAGGGCGACGCCCGTGTGTACCTGTGCCCGCGCGGCGGCGCGCAGGCACTTCTCCTCATGGTCGGTGATCTCGTCGAGACCCGTGGCCTGCTCGCCGAGCACGCCGGCGCGCACTCCCGAGGCGCCGATGCCGTCCTCGAGGTCCGCCATGAGCCGCGCTGTCATGGTGTCGAGGTCCGCGGCGACGGTCCACTCGGGGCTGAAGGCCTCGAGGTAGACGGAGGTGCCCGCGACGAGGTGAAGGCCGCTGCGGCGCGAGATTTCCGCCAAGGCAGCGGTGTTATCGCCGTGCTCGTCTCGACCCACCACTCCGTACGGGCTGAGGTCGACGACCATCTCGATCCCATGGCGGCGCAGCGGGGCGAGGGCCTCCGCGGCGACGGCAATAGCCTCGTCGCCGGCCTCGGTGGGTCCGCCCGTGAGCCACGGCCCGGGGATGAGCGAGAGCGGGTGCTCGTGGATCATCACCCGGCCGAGCCCGGCCGTCTCGACGGGGCCCAGGACTGTCTGCACGGTTGCCATGGGGAGAGATCTCCTTTGATGCGGGGGGGGGAGGGCGCCGGGCGCCCTCCCCCACGGTGATGGTGTCAGCCTGCCTGAACGCTTGCCGGGGGCTCGACGCCGTAGTCGGCGAGCCACCCCTCGGCCAGGTTGTCGGCGGTGACCTTGACGGGAGGCGACGCCACCAGGGCGGGCGCTTCCGTATCGAGCAGCCCGTACGCGCCAGCGATCGCGAGTCCGCGGCCGATGTCGAGCGAGCCGTTGCCCACGAGGCCCGCGATGTTCCCGCCGGCGGCCATGTCGGCAGCCAGCGTGGTGTCGAGGTCGTTGGTGACGATCGCGACGTCGGTACGTCCGGCGGCCTTGACCGCGGCGAGGACTCCCTGAGCCGCGGTGGCCCACGGCACGTAGATGCCGGTGATGTCGGGGTTCTTCAGCAGCAGTGCCGCGGCGATCTCCTCGGTGCGCGCCTCATCGGTGAAGCCCTCCTCGGCCACGATCTCCATGTCGGGGTACGAGTGACCGAGCCAGTCCTTGAAGGCCTCGTCGCGCTGGTTGGTGAACCAGAAGTCGGCGTCGTGGAACAAGTAAGCGACCTTGCCCTCGCCGCCCAGCGCGTCGCCCAGCAGCTCCGCGTTGGCGCGGCCAGCATCCGTCAGGGACTCCGTCACGATCGAGACGAACTGATCTCCGGCGGTGTAGCCGGCGGGCGGAGTGGTCATGATGACGAGCTGCTTTCCCGCATCCACGATGGGCTGGAATGACTGGGCGGCGGAGGTGGGGTCGGCCGCGATGCCGATGACGATGTCGGGGTCGAGCGCCATCACGGACTCGACGTTGTTGGCCTGGGTCGCGGCGTCGAAGGCGGCCTCGGTGGAGGCGACCACCTCGATGCCAAGGTCGGCGAGCTGCTCCGTGGCGCCCTTCTCCACGGCATCGACGAACTCCGAGGACGTGTGCCACACGAACGCGGCGGTGTAGCCACCGTCCGCGACCGTTGCGGCCTCTTCGTCCGTGAGCGTGAGCTCGTCGAGCGTGCCGGGGACCTCCCCGTTGGGGCCGGCAAACTCGAGGCTGGGCTCCTCGACGGACTGGGCGACCGACGAGGACTCGGCGCCGGATGATCCCGAGGCGCCGGCGGCGGGCTCCTCGGCATCGGTGCTGCATCCGGCGACGGTGAGGGACAGGGCGAGGGCGCCGGCGATCACGGCTCCTGCGCGGCGAACGGTGGTGTGCTGCATGGGGGACCTCGGATCTGGAGGAGGGACGCTGACGACGGGGGTGCCGTCGTGAAAGTTAGTTTGCTTTCACGACGCAATCAATGTCAATGGATCGAATGTCACGTTCTTGTAAACTCTCACCAGGGTGTTGCGCGGAGGCGCCGCGCCCGCCGGGAGCTTTAGTTTCATGACGAACCTGTGAGGGGGGCCGATGCGGGAGTCGACCAAGGGCCAGGTACTGGCAGCCCTGCTGCGGCGGCGCCCGGCGAGCCGCAAGCAGCTCGCTGAGGCGACCGGCATCTCCCCCGCCACGGTCTCCCGCACTATCGACCAACTCATCGCGGACGACCTCGTCGTCGAGGGCGAGTCGCTTGTCGAGGAGCGCCGCGGGCGTCGCCAGGTGCTCCTCGACATCGTCGCCGCCGACCGCCTCGCCCTGGGCATCGACCTGGGAGGATCGCGGACCCGGTGCGTCCTCGTCGACCTCGCGGGAGCGCCGCTCGCCAGCCTCGAGCAGCCCACCCCTGTCCAGCTCCCCGCCGTGGACCTCGCCCGCTGGATCGCGGGCCTCGCACGCCAGAGCGCGGGAGACCGCTGGGCGGCGGTGCGTGCCGTCGGCATCGGCCTCCCGGGCGCCGTGGGCGAGGACCCCCGCACCGTCTCCAACGCCCCCAACCTCCCCCAGATCGAGGACCCCGCGTTCCTGCGCACCTGCGTCGAGGCGGTGGGGCGCCCCCTCGTCGTCGACAACGACGCCAACGACGCGCTGCTGGGCGAGCAGCGCTTCGGCGCCGCGGCCGGGCACGGGAGCGCCGCCATGGTCACCCTGGGTGCCGGACTCGGCGTGGGTCTCGCCGTGGACGGCCGCGTCGTGCGCGGCCGGCGTGGCCTGGTGGGCGAGTTCGGCCAGCTCCCCTTCGGTCCCTCCGGCGAGCGGCTCGAGACTCGCGTGACGGGGCCCGCCATCTCGGCGCGGGGCCGCGAGGCGGGAATCGACCTCGACGACCCCGCCGCGCTCTTTCGCGCCGGCGCATCAGACGCCGTCGCGGACGTCCGCCGCGGCTTCGACGACGCGCTCGTCACCGCGCTCGCCGCCGTCGCGGTGGCCTGCGATCCCGACACCATCGTGCTGGGCGGCGGTATCGCCAAGTCACTGCGCGACGACCTCCCGCTGTACCAGGAGCGCCTCACGTCGACGCTGCACGTGGCGCCCACGCTCGTGCATACGGCGCTCGGCGACTTCGCCGGAGCGGCCGGCGCCGCTGTCGGGGCGCTCCACGTCGCCTACGGCGAACTCGATATCCCCGAGGGTGAACTCGTCGACCTGCCGGCGGCGGGAGCCCTCACTCGTGAGGCCCTCGACGCGACGCTGCGCTGACGCCGCTCTGACGCCGCGCTACCGCGAGGCGACCAGGCGCACCCGCTGACCGGGCCGCACCTGCGCGGCCGCCGCGAGGGAGGCGCTGTCGAGCACGCCGATGACGGGGTAGCCGCCCGTGGTCGGGTGGTCCGCGAGGAAGACGACGGGCTCGCCCGAGGGCGGCAGCTGGACGGCGCCGGGGACCATCCCTTCGCTGGCGAGTTCGCCCTCCCGGGCGCGCGGGATCGCGTCGCCGGCGAGCCGTAGCCCCACGCGGTTGGAGCGATCCGACGCGACAAATGACCGATGCGCCAGGTCCGCGATCGCCGCCGGGTCGGCCCAGTCCGCGCGCGGCCCGGCGAGCATCCTGAGGGTGACGGCCTCGTCCGTTCCAGGAAGGGCCGGCCCGGTCGGAGCACCCGCGGCGAACAGCTCCTGGCCGGGATCGGCCGCGGCCCCCACGCGGAGCCTGTCCCCCGCGGCAAGAGGCGCCGGCCCCAGCCCCGAGAGCACATCGGTGGAGCGGGAGCCGAGAACGGCGGGCACGTCGATGCCGCCACGCACGGCGATGTAGGTGCGCGCCCCCGCCGTCGCCTCACCCGCGTCGAGCACCTGACCCGCGGCCAGGCGCATCGGCCGTCCGAGCGGCGCGGGAACGTCGCCCACGAACACTGGCGCCTCTGCCCCCGCCACCCCGACCACCATCGGCGCGAGAGCCCGCAGCACGGCGCCGGTCAGCGTCGCCTCGAGCGCCGCGGCGCCGGGGGCGTTGCCGACGAGCGTGTTGGCGCGCCTCAGCGACCGGACGTCGGCGGCACCCGAGCGCGGGACGCCCAGGTGGGCGAGGCCGGCACGCCCCAGATCCTGGACGGTCAGCAGCGCCCCGGCGGAGATCACCTCGATCATGCGAGGAACCTCACCCGGGTGCCGGGCGTAAGCAGCGCCGGCGGCGTGCGGTCCACGTCCCACAGCGGTTCACCGAAGGCGGTGCCGACGATCTGCCAGCCGCCGGGCGACGAGCGGGGATAGACGCCCGCATACGGCCCGGCGAGAGCGACCGCCCTGGCGGGGACGGCCGTGCGGGGCTCGGCTCGGCGGGGCACCTCGCGCTCCGCAGGAAGCCCCGTCAGGTACGCGAAGCCGGGCGCGAACCCGCAGAAGGCCACGGTGAACTCGGTGGACGCGATCAGGGCCACGGCCTGGTCGGGGGTCAGCGCCCAGCCGGCGGCGACATCGGCGAGGTCAGGGCCGTCAAAGGCGACGGGGATCTCCACCAGCGGGCCATCGGCCGCGTCCCACTCCGAGGGTTCCCATCCGGCGACAAGGTCCTCGAGCACCGCGCGATCCACCCGCGACAGGCCGCTCACCAGGACGGTGGTCGCGGCGGGGACCACGTCGCGCGTGGCGATCTCCCCCGCCTCCCGTGCGGCGACGATCGCGGCAGCGAGGGCCGGCACCTGGACCGCGTCGTCGAGCTCGAGCAGCACCGCGCCCGCCCCCATGGGCAGGATCCTGACGCCGCTCACGCTCACGCCGCCACGAACGGGGTGAGGGTGACGCCGGCCTCCTCGAGCGCGGCGCGCACGCTCCGCGCCAGGTCGACGGCGCCGGGGGTGTCGCCGTGGAGGCACAGCGAACGGGCGCTCACGGCGAGCGGCGCCCCCGAGGCATCGGCCACCCCCACGCCCGTGGCGATCGCGACGGACCTCGCGACCACGGCATCGGCGTCCGTGATGACGGCCCCGGGCGAGGAGCGCGGCACCAGGGTCCCCGCAGACGTGTAGGCGCGGTCGGCGAAGGCCTCCTCGACAGCGACGAGGCCCGCCTCACGCGCGCACTCCAGCAGCGCCGACCCCGGCAGGCCCAGGACGGGGAGGCCTCCCCCGAGGATCGCGCCGGAGACGATGGCGCGCGCCTGGTCCTCGTCGTGGACGGCGCGGTTGTACAGGGCGCCGTGCGGCTTCACGTAGGCGACGCGCGTGCCGGCAGCGCGAGCGAAGACGTCGAGCGCGCCCACCTGGTAGGCGACCTCTGCGGCGAGCTCGTGCGAGGGGACGTCCATCGCGCGGCGCCCGAATCCGGCGAGGTCGCGGTACGACACCTGGGCTCCGATGACCACGCCGCGCTCGGCGGCCAGGTCACACACGCGGCGCATGGTCGCCGGGTCTCCTGCGTGGAAGCCGCACGCTACGTTGGCGCTCGTCACGACGTCAAGCAGGCCGGCATCGTCCGTCAGCTCCCAGCGGCCGAAGCCCTCCCCCAGGTCCGCATTCAGATCGATGTCCCACCCCATGGCCCCAACCTAGTGCCGCCGCCCGCTCCTGGACTGGTTGATTCTGGTCAATGAACGCGCCACGATTGACCAGAATCCACCAGTCGGAGGCGTTACAGGCATGTCCGGTCACCATCACGGCCCCGCGCAGCACGCGGGCGGCAGGCACCGCTGGCGCCTCGCCGTCGCATTCGGGATGGTCGCCGCGTTCTTCGTGGTGGAGCTCGTCACGGCGCTGACCTCCGGCTCCCTCGCTCTGCTGACCGATGCCGGACACATGGCCGCCGACGTTGTCGCGCTCGGCGCCGCGCTGGTCGCGACGCGCATGGCCACCAGGCCCGACCGCACCGGCGAGCGCACCTACGGCTCGTACCGGGCCGAGGTCTTCGCGTCCGGCATCGCGGTCCTCGTCATGCTGGGCGTCTCGGCGTACGTGGTGATCGAGGCGATCGGGAGGATCGGCGCGGAGGCCGAGGTCGCATCCGGAACCATGCTCGTGGTCGGCGTCATCGGCCTCGCCGTCAACGTGGCCTCGCTGGTGCTGCTGCGCTCGGGCTCGAAGGAGTCCCTCAACGTCAAGGGCGCCTACCTCGAGGTGATGGCCGATGCCCTGGGCTCGGTCGCCGTGATTGTCGCCGCGATCCTGGTGGCCGCCACCGGGGCCGCCTGGTGGGACACGGTGGTGGCGCTCGGCATCGGCGCGTTCGTCGCGGTGCGCGCCGTCATGCTGGGCCGCGAGGTGGTGCGCGTGCTCGCCCAGCACGCGCCGCAGGACGTCTCGGCTGGCGAAGTCGCGGCGTCGCTCGCCGCGGTGCCGGGGGTGGCCGATGTCCACGACCTTCACGTGTGGACGCTCACCTCCGGGATGGATGTGGCGACGGCACACCTGGTGACGACGGACGATGCCGAGGCACAGGCGGTGTTGGCGTCCGCCAGGGCCGTGCTCACCGAGCGCCATGGGCTCGCCCACGCGACGCTGCAGGTGGAGGCGGCGCGCACGCGCGAGTGCCACGAGGCCGACTGGTGAGTCAGATCACACGTCCCTAGGGCCTCGGAAGGCAAACCTCGGACGATGGTCCCTGGTATTCGGGCACTGCGTTTCCTACCGTGGAAGCAGATTCTTTTCCACGCCTATCCCCGGGGGAACTCATGGAGACGCTTGCGCTCGCGCGCCCGTACGTCGATCCCGTCGCCGTACCCGAGCGGCTCCCGTCGGAGCGCGACATCCGGTTCGCGCAGACCCTCGCCGCGCATCTTCAGGACACCGTCGCTGGGCTCATCTCCGTGGTGCGCAACGCCAGGATTCATCACGAGGTGCGGGCCATGGCGCACCGGCTGGGCCGAGCGCTCGCGTCGTACTCGTCGCCGCTCGTGGACCGCCTGCGCGAGCTCGGCGCTGACCAACGCGAGAACCGGTGGCTGCGCCCGTGGACGCTGCGCGACTGCCTGCAGATCGGCGACCCCTGCCCCGGCAGGACGGGGCGCTGCGGCCCTAGCGCGCTGGACTACTGGGACACGCACCTGCGCGACGCGCTCGCCCTGTGCCTGGAGCAGGCCAACGCCCGCCCGGGCGGCGAGGCGGGCCGGTTCGCGCATCGGCTCTCGCGGGAACTGAGCCGCCAGCTCGACGAGGTCAGGACCCTGCGCGGCTCGTTCTGAGCGCCGCGCGTCAGTCGCGCAGCTTCAGGCAGATCTCGACAGGCCCCTCGGGGCCATCCGCGCCCTGGGTCGGCGGCGCCGGGTACCACTCGTACCAGGACTCCCACGTGTCGCCGTCTCCCTGACCGCCCTCGCGACCGACCTCGAGGGCGTAGTCGACCCCCTGGCCGTCTCCCCACGTCATCGCTCGCGAGGTGAGCGCGCCGATGCTCGCGTACGGGGCATCCTGTCGGGCCACCACGTACCGTCCCGCGGGCAGCCAGTCGGCCACGTAGGGGTGGTCGATCCAGGGGATCTTGTCGACGACCAGGCCGATCTGCAGGGTGAACGGCGCGGTCATCATGACGCGCCGGTAGCGCAGGATGGACGGGCCCAGCGGGACGATGCCACGGACATCGAGGTAGCGCACCAGGCCCTCGAAGGCGGGGTCCACCCGCGCGGGGATGGAGTCCATCGTCACGTCGACCGAGAGGCCCACGTAGGCGATCGCCTGGCGGGTCTCGATGGCGAACGGGGGCATGGTCTCAACCTAACCCGGGCGAGGCGCACGCGCCCGGGGGCGACGGCATCGGCCGTCCTAGGCGTCCACCACGCGCGCGGTCGTGGCGGCGTGGGCCTCCCACGCGTTCTTCTCGCGGTTGAGCAGCATGAGGGTCACCCCCCACAGGCCGAGGTCGTCGACAAGGCCGACGAGGGGGAAGATCAGCTCGGGGATGAGGTCGATGGGCGAGATCGTGTAGACCAGCGCGGCGGCCGCCGTGAACCAGGTCATGCCGCCGATCTTGTGCTCGCCGCGGCGCACCGCCTGGAAAAACTTCCACCACGTCATGTCGCTCGCCTCCCCTGGCGTCCATACGGCGGGCCGATGCGCCCGTCACCACGGTAACGCCGCGCACCCGCGCGGCGCTTCCCGTGGCGTGCGTGCGGCGGCTAGACGACCTCGCGCAGCAGTCCGGTGTGGACGTCGAAGACGAAGCCGCGGACCTGCTCGGTCTCGACCAGGAAGGGCGAGCGGCGCAGGCGCTCCATCGACTGGCGGAGGTCGGCGTCGAGGTCCTTGAAGGACTCGGGGCTCCACGCGGGCTTGAGGCCCGTCTCGTCGAGCAGCTGGTTGCGCAGCTCGTCGTCCGTAAACGTGAGGGCGCCGCAGTCGGTGTGGTGGATGAGGATGATCTCGCGCGTGCCGAGCTTGCGCTGCGAGATGACAAGCGAGCGGATCATGTCGTCGGTGATGACTCCGCCGGCGTTACGCATGACGTGGGCGTCGCCGACCTCGAGGCCGAGGAGGGCGAAGATGTCCAGGCGCGAGTCCATGCAGGCGACCACGGCGAGCTGACGGCGAGGGGGAAGCGGGCGGTCCGCCACGTACGTCTCGGCGTACTCGGCGTTGTTCGCGATGAGCTCGTCAGCGATGGGCATGGGGACCTCCATGGGGGACGTAGGGACCGATGCGTTCACCCTACCGGCGGGGTACCGTGGCCTTGGCCGAGGTCGTACCTCTCTGGGCGTTGTGTGCCGTTCCGGTGGAGTGCGACCTCGGTCGTCGCGTACGCGGCCCGGCCACGGCATCGGCCGCTTGCAAGCCCCACTCCCACCCCACCCCACCCCGGTGCCGCAAATGGCTACATTTGCGGCACGTCACTGTCTTTCGAGACGCAAATGCGGCCATGTGCGCCGGTGGAGGCGGGGGGAGGCTGGAGCGTTCCGCGACATCACCGCCCAGACATGACGACGGCCGCTCATCCCCCCTCCGGATGAGCGGCCGTCGAGCCTGTCAGAGTGCGACGCGCTTAGCGGGCACCCGCGCGGCGCTTGTTCCAGACGTCGAAGGCGACCGCGAGCAGCAGCACGAGGCCCTTCACGACCTGCTGGATCGACTGGTCGACGCCCATGAGCTGCATGCCGTTGGACATGACGGCCATGATCAGACCACCGACGATGGCGCCGGTCACGCGACCCACACCACCCGTGACAGCCGCACCACCGATGAACGATGCAGCGATCGCGTCGAGCTCGAACATGTTGCCGGCGCCGGGCTGGGCACCGTTGGAGCGGGCCGAGTACAGCACTCCCGCCACACCGGCGAGGAGGCCCATGTTGAGCATGATGCCGAAGTTGACCCACTTGACCTTGACGCCGGACAGCGTCGCGGCGGTCAGGTTGCCACCGATCGCGTAGACGTGGCGGCCGAACACGGTGCGGGTCGTCACGAGGGTGTAGACGATGACCAGCACGGCCAGGATGATCAGCACGTTCGGCAGGCCACGGTAGTTGGCGAGCTGCCACGCGAACCACATGACGACGGCGCCCACGACGACGAGCTTCGTGATGAACAGGGGCGTGGCGCCCACGGTCTGCTTGTAGGCAATCGCCGCACGACGCTTGCGGATCTCCTGGACGACGTAGCCCGCGACGGCGATGCCGAAGATCACCAGGGTGAAGACGTCGTAGCCGTTGCCGCCGAACAGGCCGTTCTGGAAGCCGGTGGCGATCTTGGCGTAGGACTGCGGGACGGGCGACAGCGAGATGTTGTCGAGGACCTCGTAGGTGAGGCCGCGGAACAGCAACATGCCGGCCAGGGTGGTGATGAATGCCGGGATGCCGACAAAGGCCACCCAGAATCCCTGCCAGGCACCGGCCACGAGGCCCACGAGGAGCGCGGCGAGCACACCGACCCACCACGGCTGGCCCTGCTTGATCATGAGCACGGCCGCTACGGCGCCCGAGAACGCCACCACGGAGCCCACCGAGAGGTCGATGTGGCCGCCGATGATGACGATCACCATGCCGGTCGCCAGCACCAGGATGTACGAGTACTGGAGAATGACGTTGGTGAGGTTGGTGGGGCTGAGCAGGGTGCCGTCCGTGAGGATGGCGAACAGGGCGATGATCGCCACGAAGGCGATGTAGATACCGCTGGTGCGCATGTTGCGCGTCAGCAGCTCACGCACGTTGGCGATGCCGGTCATGAGTGGGTCTCCTCAGCGTCCGAGCCCGCGGTGGCCGGAGCGTTTCGTTCTTGGGTCATCAGGGTCATCAGGGATTCGGGAGTCGCATCGGCCACATCGAGGCAGCCGGTCATGCGCCCGAAGGCGAGGGTGTAGATGCGGTCACACGTGCCGAGCAGCTCGGGCAGCTCCGACGAGATGATCACCACTGCCTTGCCCTGAGCGGCAAGCTTGTTGATGATCGTGTAGATCTCGTACTTGGCGCCCACGTCGATGCCGCGGGTCGGCTCGTCGAGGATCAGCACGTCGGCGTCGGTGTACATCCACTTGGACAGCACGACCTTCTGCTGGTTGCCGCCGGAAAGGTTTCCGGCGAGCTGCAGCACGGACGGCGTCTTGATGTTCATCGACGCGCGGTACTCCTCCGCGACGGCAAGCTCCTCGTTGCCGTTGACGAAACCTGCCTTGGTGAGCTTGCCGAGGGCCGCCGCCGAGATGTTGCGGCGGATGTCCTCGATGAGGTTCAGCCCATACTTCTTGCGGTCCTCGGTCGCGTACGCGATGCCGTGCGAAATGGCTTCCGACACCGTCTTGGTGCGAATGCGCTCGCCGTTCTTGTAGACCTCGCCGGAGATGTCGCGCCCGTAGGTGCCGCCGAAGATGCTCATCGCGAGCTCGGTGCGTCCCGCGCCCATGAGGCCGGCGATGCCAACAACCTCACCCGCGCGCACGTTGAAGCTCGCGCCGTCCACGACCACGCGGTCGGGCTGGGTGGGGTGGTGGACCGTCCAGTTCTCGACCCGGAACAGTTCCTCGCCGATGCTGTGGTCGATGCGCGCCGGGTAGCGGTGCTCGAGGTCGCGTCCCACCATGCCGCGAATGATGCGGTCCTGGGTCGACTCCGGCTCCGACATGTCGATCGTCTCGATCGTCTGGCCGTCACGGATGATCGTGGTGGTATCGGCGATGTCCTCAATCTCACCCAGCTTGTGGGAAATCATGATCGAGGTGATGCCGCGTTCCTTAAGGTCGCGCAGCAACTGCAGCAGGTGCTCGGAGTCCGAGTCGTTGAGCGCCGCGGTCGGCTCGTCGAGGATGAGCAGGCGCACGTCCTTCGAGAGTGCCTTGGCGATCTCGATGAGCTGCTGCTTGCCCACGCCCAGCTGGCCGACGGGGGTCACGGGGTTCTCGTGGAGCCCCACCTGCGCCATCAGATCCGCAGCGCGGTGGTTGGCGGCGTTCCAGTCGATGAGTCCCAGGCGTCCCTTGGTCTCGTTGCCGAGGAAGATGTTCTCCGCGACAGTGAGGTGGGGAACCAGGGCGAGCTCCTGGTGAATGATGACGATTCCCGCGTCCTCCGAGTCGTTAATGGACCCGAAGCGCGCCTCCTCGCCGTCGTAGATGATGTCGCCCGTGTACGTGCCGTGCGGGTAGACCCCGGAGAGCACCTTCATGAGCGTGGACTTGCCTGCGCCGTTCTCGCCGCAGATCGCGTGGATTTCACCCTCGCGGACGTGGAGCTCCACGTCCGACAGGGCCTTCACGCCGGGGAATTCTTTGGAGATGCTGCGCATCTCCAGGATGTTGCCTGCCATCGTTCCTCTCCAAAGGATGACGGGGGGTGCCTCGCGGTGCCGGCCCCGGCGTGGAGCCGGCACCGCGAGGCGTGAAAGCGGGGTGAAGCCGAGTTACTCGGCGACGCCCGAGGCGACCTCTTCGGCCGTCCAGTAGCCCGAGTCAACGAGGAGCGACTCGATGTTGTCCGAGTAGACGATGTCCGACTCGAGCAGGAACGACGGCACAACCTTCACGCCGTTGTCGTAGTCCTCGGTGTTGTTCGCCTCCGGCTCGCCACCCTCGAGGTACGCCTCGGTGGCGGTGATGGCCTGAGCCGCGAGCTTGCGGGTGTCCTTGAAGATGGTCGCGAACTGAACGTCGTCCGCGATCAGCTTCACCGACGCGATCTCCGCGTCCTGGCCCGAGATGGCGGGGAAGCCGTCGGCGACGGTGCCCGAGTAGCCGTTGTTCTGCAGGGCGGTGATGATGCCGCGCGAGAGGCCGTCGTAGGGCGACAGCACGCCGTCGACCTGCAGGTCGGTGCCCACGTACGTGGAGGTCAGGATGTCCTCCATGCGCTTCTGGGCGGTCTCCTGCTGCCAGCGCAGGATGGCGGCCTGGTCGAAGTCGGTCTGGCCCGAGGGAACCGTGAGCACGCCCGAGTCGATGTACGGCTGCAGCGTGTCCATCGCGCCGTTCCAGAAGAACGTGGCGTTGTTGTCGTCGGGCGAACCGGCGAAGAGCTCCACGTTGAACGGGCCGGCCTCGCCGGTCTCCGCGCCGTCCTTGTCGAGGACGCCGAGGCCCACGAGCAGCGACGTCGCCTGCTGCACGCCCACCTGGTAGTTGTCGAACGTGACGTAGAAGTCGACGTTCTCCGAGTCGCGGATGAGGCGGTCGTACGAGATGACGGGGATGCCCGCCGCGGCAGCCGCGTCCAGCTGCGAGGCAAGCGCCGTGCCGTCGATCGCGGCGATGATCAGCGCCTCGGCGCCGTTGGTGATCATCTGGTCGATCTGCTGCGACTGCGTGGGGATGTCGTCGTTGGCGAACTGAAGCTCGACCTCGTAGCCGGCGTCCTGCAGGCCCTTCTCGACGGCCTCGCCGTCGGCGATCCAGCGCTCGGAGGTCTGGGTCGGCATCGCGACGCCGACCAGGCCGCCCTCAGCAACCTCACCCGAGTCGGTCGAGCCGGTGGCACCGCTGGTGGGCTCCTCCTCGGAGCCGGCGCCGGAACCGCTGCACGCTGCGAGCGAGATGGCCAGTGCGGCTCCCGCGGCAGCGGCAAAATACTTCTTTGCCTTCATGAGTTCTCCTCCTTGAGATGTGGCCTTGCGTCGTCGCGTGGCCGTCGTGCAGGAGCAAGTATGTTCACGTTCACACCGGCGCGTCAATTTCCGTACGGTCACGATTCCGTGATGTTTCGTACACGATCGAAACGATCATGATCCTGACCGGTATCAGGGAATTCGGCCACTGCCAGGACTGGGAGCGGTCACAGGGGCGATGCCAATGCCGGGCTCGCACATGCGGCGCCGCGCGGGGTGAGCGGAAGGTCTTAGGAGCGCGGGGCGGCGGTCGTGTACCGCGCCACAAACTCGGGCTCGAGGATCTGCACTGCCGGGGCGACACCCCTGCCGAGCTGAGCCGCGAGGAGGTCCACCGCGAGCTGACCCACCGCCGCGAAATCCTGACGGACCGTCGTCAGCGGCGGCACCGAATGGCGGGCCTCGCCCGTGTCGTCGAACCCCACGAGCGACATGTCCCGCGGCACCACGATGCCCTTCTCGGTGAGGTGGTGCAGCAGCCCAAACGCCATCTGATCGTTGCCGCAGAAGACTGCCGTCGCGTCGGCGACCAGTGCATCGGCCGCGTGGAAGCCCGAGTCCGCCGTCCAGTCGCCCTCGACGATCGGCAGCGACTCGAGGCCTCGCTCGGCCATGATCTGGCGGTAGGCATCGGCCCTCAGCCGCGCCTCCGTGTACGACTGGGGACCCGCGACGTGCTGGATGCGCGTGTGGCCCAGGTCCAGCAGATGCTGCATGGCAAGCCTCGCGCCCTCAACCTGGTCGATGGACGCGCTCGCGCCCGCGGGCGTGCCCCCGGTGAGCAGGTGGACCACCGGGATGCCCGGGTCGAGGTCCTCGACGGCGGCGATGATCTCGCGGTGCTGCGCGGCCAGGGCAAGCGCGTCGATGCCGCGCCCCAGCAAGAACTCGAGCGCCTGCCGGACGGCGGCGGGCTCGGGTTCGGTGCTCGTCATCATGGTGTGCAGGCCCACCGCGCGCGCCGAGCGCTCCAGCGCATGCAGCGTGGACAGCGGGCCGATGTCGGGGACGACCGGGCCGATCATGCCGATGGTCTGCGTCTGACCGGTCACGAGCGCCCTGGCGGCGAGGTTGCGGCGGTATCCGAGTTCCTCGATGGCGGCGAGCACCCGCTCGCGCGTCTCGGGCCGGATGCCCTCGAAGTCGTTGAGGACGCGCGAGACCGTCTGGTGTGACACTCCCGCGAGCGCGGCGACATCGTGCATGCTCGGTCCGCGAGTACCCCGTGCCACCTGTGCCTCCTTGCGCGCCACTGTAGCGCCGCGTCGCGCCACGGGGTGAACGTTAACGCAAGCCCCGTCGGCCACATCCCGCGGCACGTCCGCGGACCCCAAAGTCAGGGCGTCATCACCACCCACAATGTTAGGCTGGGACCGGTCCCAGCCGGTGCATGCGCCCCGGCCGCACGCCCGCATGGAACGATGGGTGGCGGCGACGCAGGACGCGGCGCCCACCCGCACGAGGGTCGGCTCGACGCCGACGAGATTTGGAGTCATCGATGACCGACATCCGCGCCGCCTTCGAGGCCGCCTACGGACGCGTAGCCGACGGTGTGTGGTCCGCGCCCGGACGCGTGAACCTCATCGGTGAGCACACCGACTACAACAACGGCTTCGTGCTCCCGTTCGGCATCGACCGCCGCACCTGGGCCGCCGTGGCGGTGCGCGAGGACCGTGAGATCCACCTACGCTCCACCTTCGCCGAGGGCGAGGTCGTGGGCGACCTGGACGCTCTGACCCTCGACACGATGTCGGGCTGGTCCGCCTACGTGCTCGGCGTGGCCTGGGCGATGGCCGACGCCGGCATCGACCTGTCCGCCGCGACGGGTCTCGACATCCTCATCGACTCCGACGTCCCCGTGGGCGCCGGGCTGTCCTCCTCGGCCGCGCTCGAGTGCGCCGCGGGCGCCGCGTTCAACGAGCTGTGGGGACTGAACCTGGGCAAGATCGAGATGGCACGGTTCGGCCGCGTCGCCGAGAACAAGGCCGTGGGTGCCCCCACCGGCTTGCTCGACCAGGCCGCCTCGATGCTTGCCGAGGACGACCACGTGGTGTTCCTCGACTGCGACACCGAGGAGGCCCGCCCGGTGGCCCTGCACCTCAAGGACAAGGGCCTGGGCATCCTCGTCGTCAACTCCAACGTCGACCACGAGCACGCCACCGGCGGCTACGGCGACCGCTTCGCCTCGTGCGCCAAGGGCGCCAAGGCGCTCGGCGTCACCACCCTTCGCGAGATCGACGCCGACGACCTCCCGCGCGCCCAGGAGCTCCTCGACGAGGAGACCTACCGCCGCGTACGCCACGTCGTCACCGAGAACCAGCGCGTCCTCGACACCGTGCGTGTGCTGGGCGAGGACGGCCCCACCGCCATCGGTGCGCTGCTCGACGCTTCACAGGCCTCGATGCGCGACGACTTCGAGATCACCGTGCCCGAGATCGACCTCGCGTGCGACACTGCCGTGGCCCACGGCGCCATCGGCGCGCGCATGACCGGCGGCGGCTTCGGTGGCTCCTCCATCGCCCTGGTGCCTCTCGACAAGGCCGAGGCCATCGCATCGGCCATCCAGGCAGCCCTTGCCGAGGCTGGCATGCGCGAGGCCACGATCTTCCAGGTGACGCCCTCGCAGGGCGCGCGCCGCGACCACTGATACCCAAGGAGAGTTCACATGAGCTGGATGGTTACCGGCGGTGCCGGCTACATCGGATCGCACGTGGTGCGAGCCCTCACCGACGGCGGGATCGACGCCGTGGTGCTCGACGACCTTTCGAGCGGCTTCGAGGCCTTCATCCCCGAGGGCGTGCCGTTCGTCAAGGCATCGATCCTCGAGACGGAGAAGGTCCGCGCCGCGCTCACGGAGCACGGCGTCCAGGGCGTCATCCACTGCGCCGGCTACAAGTACGCCGGCGAGTCGGTAAAGCTGCCCATCCACACCTACCGCCAGAACGTCGAGGGCACCGCGTGCCTGCTCGAGGCAATGGCCGATGCCGGGGTCACCCAGCTCGTCTTCTCCTCCTCCGCGGGCGTCTACGGCACCCCCGACGTCGAGGTGGTCAACGAGTCCACCCGCACCACCCCTGAGTCGCCCTACGGCGAGTCCAAGCTGATCGGCGAATGGCTGATCCGCGACCAGGTCAAGGCGACCGCCGAGTCCGACGCGCCGCTGCGGGCCACGAGCCTGCGCTACTTCAACGTGGTCGGCTCGGGCACCACCGAGGTGTACGACGCCTCGCCCCACAACCTGTTCCCCAAGGTCATCCGCGCCATCAAGGCCGGGCAGGCGCCGCTGATCTTCGGCGACGACTACGACACCCCCGACGGCACCTGCGTGCGCGACTACGTCCACGTGCAGGACCTGGCTCACTCGCACGTCGCCGCGGCGCGGATGCTGGACGCTGGCCGCCCGCTGGCGCCCGTGTACAACCTCGGCTCCGGCGACGGCACCTCGGTGCGCGAGATCGTCGGCTCGCTGCTGGAGGCCGCGGGCAGCGACCTCGAGCCCGTCGTGAAGGACCGCCGGCCCGGCGACCCCGCCAGAATCGTCGCCCGCGGCGAACTCGCGGCCGACGACATCGAGTGGAAGATGGCGCACACCATCGAGGAGATGGCGTCCTCGGCGTGGGAGGCGGCGCCCGACGAGGCGTAATCCCCGCCAGACGCCAAGGTCCCGGACACCGTGAGGTGTCCGGGACCTTGGCGTCTGGCGGGGGCCGCGCTACGGCTGCTCGATCACCGCATCGGCCTGGAACTCGACAAGGTACTTGGGGTCAGCGAGACGCGACACCTCCACGATGGTCGCGGCCGGGCGGATGTCCTGGAACACCTCGCGGTGCGCCGCGGCGATCTTCTCCATGTCACGGATGTCCGTGACGAACGCGACGGTGCGCACCACGTCGCCCAGCTGCGCACCCGCCTCGGCGAGCGTGCGACCGATGGTGTGGAGCGCGTCGAGGGCCTGCGCGTAGGCGTCGGGGACCACCGCATCGTCCCTGGCACACGTGCCGGACACGGACACGTGGTTGCCGACGCGCACGGCGCGCGAGTAGCCGTACATGTCCTCAAAGGGTCCGCCGGAGGAGAAGGTCTGTCTCATGCGCTCAACCTACGCCCGTCAGCCCCAGCCGAGCGCGTGGAGCCGGTCGTCGTCGATCCCGAAGTGGTGGGCGATCTCGTGCACCACGGTGATCGCGACCTCCTCGCGCACGTGGTCCGCGTCGTCGCAGAAGCGCAGCGTGGGGCCCCGATAGATGAAGATGCGATCGGGCAGGTCCACCATCCCCCACTCCGAGCCGCGCTCCGTGAGCGCGACGCCGTCGTAGAGGCCCAGCAGGTCCTTGTCCTCGCCCTCGGGCTCGTCCTCGATCAGGATCACGACGTTGTCGACGAGGTTCAGCAGTTCCTCGGGGATCGCGTCGATCGCGTCGTCGACCGCGGACTCGAACTCCTCGGGGCTCATTTCCACCATGACGCCCATTCTTGCCGACGTGCATCGAGACTCCGTGCGACCCCCTAGAATGGTCACGTCCACGAGGGCGCTTCGGCGGCCTCAGGACGGCGCCCTCATCGTCTAGCGGCCTAGGACGCCGCCCTTTCACGGCGGTAGCACGGGTTCGAATCCCGTTGGGGGTACAACGTAGGTCGAAATATGGTCTACACTATTCCTCGGCCCTCCTCGCGGAGAGCCGAACAGCAAGGCCCTGTGGCGCAGTTGGTTAGCGCGCCGCCCTGTCACGGCGGAGGTCGCGGGTTCAAGTCCCGTCAGGGTCGCGGTGCGAATGCCCCTTCATACGGAGGGGCTTTCGCGCAAGCAAGGGGTTCGCCCCGCGCGACCAGGCTCTGTAGCTCAGTTGGTAGAGCGTTCGACTGAAAATCGAAAGGTCACCGGATCGACGCCGGTCGGAGCCACATCGGAAGGGCCCTCGGGAAACCGGGGGCCTTTCGCTTTGCCCCCGCGCACGCCCTCGCCCGGTGCCGCGCCGCGAAGAAGCGTTTGCGCTGGCAGGGCAACAGACGGTTCACTAGGAGGAACGTCGTCCCTCAAGGAGATCTCATGGCCAGCCTCGGCAAGACCGTCCTCAACACCCTGCTCGGAGCCATCGCCGGTCAGTGGATCGCGACGATCCGCGCCGAGAGCGAGGTCATCAAGGTCGAGCTGAAGGTCAAGGGCCGCCAGCTGGGCATCGGCATCGGCCTCATGGCCGCCGCGGCCGCACTGGGCTTCTTCCTGTTCTTCGTCCTCATCGTCGCTGCCATCGCCGGCCTGTCCGTGGTGTGGCCCGTGTGGCTGTCCGCGCTCGTGGTCGCCGGCGCCATGCTGCTGATCATGCTGATCTTCATTGGCATCGGCGCCCGCAAGATCAAGAAGAACAAGGACCTCTACCCCGCCGCCTCGATCGAGCGCATCAAGAACTCGATCCTCTAAGCGGGAGAGCCCTTCAGCTCCTGCATGACCTCGGGCCGCGGCCTGGGCTTGCGCTGGGCGAGCCACACCCCGGCGAACACCACCGCCGCCCCCGCGACCTCGTACCAGGCGAGCTCCTCGCCCAGTACGACGATGCCCAGGAAGGTCGCCACAACAGGCACGCAGTACGTCACCGACGCGGCCGTGGTCGCCCCCGCCGCCTTCACGATCTTCCAGAACCACACGTAGGCGAACGACGTCCCCGTCACGCCCAGTGCAAAAATCGCCCACAGCGACGCCGAATCGAGCGCGAGCCCTCCCGGTGCGGGTGCGGGCGCCGCGAGCGCGAACGGGGCAAGCATGAGCGCGGAGACCGTGATTTGCATGCACGACAGCGCCGTGGGTGAGTCCTGGACGCGGCTGAGCATCACGCGCGACAGCGTGGAGCCGATGCCGTAACAGGCGGTGGCGCCCAGCATCAGTGCCGCACCCACCACCGGGAAGTCGTCGACGTTCCACGCGCCCAGCAGGATCGCGATGCCGACGGCGCCGATGACGAGGCCCGTGAGTTGCGCGCGGCTGACCCGCTCGGCCGGGATTAGGAGCGCCACGAACAGCGCCGTCCACAGCGGCGTGGTGGCGTTCAGCAGGCTCGCGAGGATGGACGAGATGTGCTCCTGAGCCGCGGGAATCAGCACGAGTGGGATTCCCGACATGAAGGCCGCCACCGCGGTGATGGCGCCGACCTTGCGCCAGGTGAGGCGCGGCACGGAGCGGGTCACGAGGACCAACACGATGAGAGTGATGGCGCCGAACAGCACGCGGCCGAACGCCACCTGCGTGGGCGCGAACGCGCGCAGGCCCACGGAGATGAAGAGGAAGCTCGCGCCCCACGCGGCCGAGACCCCCAGGAAGTACGGCAGCCACGCGCGCAGCGGCGCGTTGGCGACGCTCACGAGGCGCGCTCGATCAGGCGCGCGGACGGGGTCGCATCGGACACCTTCACTCCCTCGTGCCGCAGCAGCGCGGCCTTGTTCTCGATCCCGCCGAAGCCGTAGGACCCGAGCCTGCCGCCCGCCTGGACCACCCGGTGGCACGGGACAAAGAGCGCGACCGAGTTGGACGCGCACGCCGTGCCCACGGCGCGCGAGGCGCGCGGGCGCCCCGCCATCTCGGCGAGCTCCCCATACGAGACCGCGCGTCCGGCGGGCACAGTGCGCATCTGCGCCCAGACCTCCTGAAAGAACGGCCCACCGTCCTGCTCGACCGCGACCGTCATGAGCGCGTCGTCGTCGCCCTCGAGCCAGGCCGCCACGGCATCGGCCGCCTGGGGGATGACCCCCTCGACCCAGCCGCGCGAGGCATGCGCCTGTCCCACCTGGCGTGCCACCTGGGCGACCGGGCGAAAGTCCGCCGCCCTGATCACGCCGCCGTCGGATTCGGCCACCACGGCGAGATCGCCGAAGGGCGTCGCGTACGACGCCGCGAGGAGGGGACTCGTCATGCGCGCAAGGCTACGCCCGGCCACCGACAGTGGCGGCCGGGCGCGCTACCCCCGTTACGCGCCCTGCTGCTGCGCCTTCAGGAGCAGCTGGTGCACCTCGGCCTCGCGGAAGCGACGGTGTCCCCCCAGCGTGCGGATCGAGGAGAGCTTGCCCACCTTCGCCCACCGCGTGACCGTCTTGGGGTCGACGCGGAAGATCGCGGCCACCTCGCTCGGCGTGAGCAGCTTCTCCTGGTCCTTGACGATGTCAGTCATCATTCGGATTCCCTCAGTCTCGATTGATGCGCCCCCTCGTTGGGGCCCTGTGCCTCGTGAGAGGGCTGACGTTCTCGATTATGACGACACTTTTGGCCGCAACTTCCGATTTTTTTGGAGCGCCTGCCCTACGGAGGTTGGCGCAACTCACACGGGAGGAGGTCGCATTCACCATGCCGCGCGTTGTAAAGTTCTACTCAGCACTCATCACGCAGGGCCCGCGAAATCCGCGCGCCCGCGACGAGCGGAAGGGGCGGCGACATGGGGCGCGGCCGTCAGAAGGCTAAGGACGCGAAGATTGCGCGTCAGCTCAAGTACTCCAACCACGGTAGCGACATTCGCGACCTCGAGCGCGAGCTTGTGGGCCACTCTGCCGAGGAGCCCGATGAGGCCGACGACAAGTACGACCGCTGGGCGGACGACGACGAGCGTTAACCGCTCGCCCGCTCTCCCCCGCGCAGTCTTCGCTCAGGCGCGCTGGCCTCACGGTCGGCGCGCTTTCGGCGTGTCATGGCGCCCTGCTCGGTGCGCGAGGAGTCACTGAGTGCGGGTCTTCTGCTGAAACCCCGCACTCAGCGACTCGCGGGAAGCACTCCCGTGCGTTAGGCCCGGTACGCGCCGCTGAGGTGCACAGCACCACCGTCGACGCCCTTGGCGCCACGGATGGTGTCGGGCGAGGCCACGCGGCCGTCGTCCTCGGTGATGTCTCCGAGCACCCACGCGTCCACGCCGGCCACGCGCGAGGCCGCCATGAGCGCGTCGGCGTCCTCGGGGGCCACCACGGCGACCATGCCGACGCCCATGTTCAGCGTCGACTCCAGGTCGTTCCACGGCACGTTTCCAGCGGCCTGCACCACCGAGAACACTGCGGGAAGGTCCCAGGCGTCGCGCGCCACGTTGGCGGCGAGACCCTGCGGAAGCACGCGCGCCACGTTGGCGGCGAGCCCGCCGCCCGTGACGTGCGAGAAGGCGCGCAGGCCGGGCACGGAGGCAGCGAGCGAGACGCACAGCTGCGAGTAGATGCGGGTGGGCTCGAGGAGCTCCTCGCCCACGGTGCGGCCCAGCTCGTCAAGGCGCGTCTCGAGCGACCAGCCGGCGTGGGAGACCACGCGACGCACGAGCGAGTAGCCATTCGAGTGGAGGCCGGACGATGCCATGGCGACCACCACGTCGCCGGACCTGACGCGCTCGGCGCCCAGGACATCGGCTGCCTCCACGACGCCGACGGCCGCGCCGGCCACGTCGTAGTCGTCCTCGTCCATGACGCCGGGGTGCTCGGCGGTCTCGCCGCCCACGAGCGCCACGCCGGCCATCTCGCAGCCCTCGGCGATGCCGCGGACGATGTCGGCGATGCGCTCTGGCACCACCTTGCCGCAGGCGATGTAGTCGGTCATGACGAGGGGCTTGGCGCCGCACACCACGATGTCGTCGACCACCATCGCGACCAGGTCCTGGCCGATGGTGTCGTGGACGTCGAGCGCGCGGGCGATCACGATCTTGGTGCCCACGCCGTCGGTCGAGGACGCGAGCAGCGGGCGATCGTACGCCTTCAGCGCGGAGGCGTCGAAGAGGCCGGCGAACGCACCCACTCCCCCGAGCACCTCAGGGCCATGGGTGCGCGCCACGGCGGACTTCATCAGCTCGACGGCCTTGTCGCCCGCCTCGGTGTCGACGCCGGCGCCGGCATAGGTGATGGGCTCGGTCACGAGGAGACCTCCACGGCCTGGTTGAGGAGCAGGTGACGGGCGTTCACGGGCGGCTCGATGGGGTACTCGCCGGTGAAGCAGGCGGTGCACAGGCGCTCGCGCGGCTGCTCGGTGGCGGCAATCATGCCCTCCACGGAGATGTAGCCGAGCGAGTCGGCGCCCAGGTGCTCGCGGACGTCGTCCACGCCGTGGCCCACCGCGATGAGCTCGTCGCGCGTGGCGAAGTCGATGCCGTAGAAGCACGGCCATTCGATGGGCGGCGAGGAGATGCGCAGGTGCACCTCGGCAGCGCCAGCCTCGCGCAGCATGGCGACGACGGCGCGCTGCGTGTTGCCGCGCACGATCGAGTCGTCGACGACGACGAGGCGCTTGCCCTCGATCTGCTCGCGCAGCGGGTTGAGCTTGAGGCGGATGCCCAACTGGCGCAGGGTCTGCGACGGCTGAATGAAGGTGCGGCCCACGTAGGCGTTCTTCACGAGGCCAAGGCCGAACGGGATGCCGGACTCCTGCGCGAAGCCGACGGCCGCGGGGGTGCCGGACTCGGGGGTCGGCATCACCATGTCCGCCTCGACGGGGTACTCGCGCGCCAGCTGGCGGCCCATCTCGACTCGGCTCGCGTGCACGGAGCGGCCGGCGATCTTGGTGTCGGGCCTCGCCAGGTACACGTACTCGAAGACGCAGCCCTTGGGAGCGGCCGGGGCGAAGCGCTGGGAGTGGACGCCGTCGGCATTGATGGTGAGGAACTCGCCGGGCTCGACCTCGCGCTCCTGCACCGCGCCGACGATGTCGAGCGCGGCGGTCTCGGAGGCGACGACCCAGCCGCCGGAGGGCATGCGGCCCAGCACCAGCGGGCGCACGCCCTGCGGGTCACGCGCCGCGTACAGCGTGTCCTCGTCCATGAAGACCAGGGAGAACGCGCCCTCGACGTGGGGAAGCAGCTCGATCGCGGTCTCGGTGATGGTGTCGTGCTCGTCCCAGCCGAGCAGCGCGGTGAGGATCGCGGTGTCGGTGCAGCCGCCGCCGTGCATCTCCTCGCGACGCTCGTGGCCCAGGCGCTCCGCGACCAGCTCGAGGAGCCGATGCGTGTTGGTCAGGTTGCCGTTGTGGCCGAGCGCGACGGTGCCGTTCTTGGTGGGGCCGAGCGTGGGCTGCGCGTTGGCCCACGTGGACGCGCCGGCAGTCGAGTAGCGCGCGTGACCCACGGCCATGTGGCCGGTCAGTGCCTCGAGCGCGGCCTCGTCGAACACCTGGGATACGAGTCCCATGTCCTTGTAGACGAGGATCTTGTCGCCGTCGGAGGTCGCGATGCCCGCGGACTCCTGGCCGCGGTGCTGCAGCGCGTAGAGGCCGAAGTAGGTGAGCTTCGCCACCTCTTCACCGGGGGCGTAGACGCCGAAGACGCCACAGGCGTCCTGCGGCCCCTTTTCGCCGGGGAGCAGGTCGTGAGAGAGTCGGCCATCGCCGCGGGCCATCAGCAGTCCTCCTGGGGGCGGGAGATCACCGGATAAGTGTCCCACATGGCCGATGCCCGCTTGCCCGGGTCAGGACCCCTGCGGCTCGCCGTCCGCGGCCCGGCGCTCCTCGGCCTCCTTCATGGCCTTCAGTTCGCGCGGGGTGCTGCGGTCGAGCAGGACGGCGGTGACGCCGCCGATGACCACTCCGAGCACCGCGAAGCCGCTCGCCACGAGCAGCGCGACGGTGCCGCGGCCCACTCCCGTCGAGTTGGGAAGCAGGAAGCCGCACAGCAGCCCGGCCACCGCGCCGACGATCACGCCGGTGGTGATGAACGCCGCGAACTTGGGAGCCCGGCGCACCGAGGCGGGGATGACCTGACGGTCGGCCGCGTCGAAGTCTGCCGGCTCGGCGGGTTCGGGGGAAGGCTGCTGCTCGCTCACGCGGACCAGTGTAGGCGGGGCCGATGCGGGGGCCGGGCTTCGTACGAGGCCCGGCCGCCGCATCGGCCGCCTGCTATCCCTTGGTCGAGCCGGCCAGGAGGCCGCGCACGAAGTAGCGCTGCAGCGAGAAGAACACGATGAGCGGGATGATCATCGAGATGAACGCCGCCGGCGGCACCAGGTACGCGTACTGGCCGTAGTCGCCCGCGAGGTTGGAGATGGGGTACGTCAGCGGGTACGTGTTGGCGGAGCCGAAGACCGCCGAGACCAGCAGGTCGTTCCACACCCACAGGAACTGGAAGATCGCGAGGGACGCGACCGCCGGCAGCGACAGCGGGATGATGATGCGGAAGAACATCTGCGTGTGGCTCGCGCCGTCCACGCGCGCGGCCTCGAGGACCTCACGCGGGATATGGCTGACGAAGTTGTGCAGCAGGAACACCGACAGCGGCAGCGCGAAGATGGTGTGCGCGATCCACACGCCGGAGAACTCCCCCGCCAGCCCCAGGTTCTCGGGTCCCAGGATGCGCAGCAGCGGGATGAGGGCCAGCTGCAGCGGCACCACCTGGAGGGCGAAGATCAGCACGAACAGGAAGTTCGAGCCCTTGAAGGGGATCCACGCGAACGCGTAGGCGGCCATGAGGCCGAGCACCACGGGGAACACCACCGCGGGGACGGTGACGACGATCGAGTTGAAGACGTACTCGAGTAGCGGCGGGGCCGTCGAGTTGTCGCCGAACGAGTCGAACAGCACCTGGTTGAAGTTGGCGAAGGTGAGGCCACCGTCAGCCAGCACCGTCCACCAGGCGTCGGTGCGGTAGCGGTCGCCGGGGATCAGCGACGTCATGAACAGCGCGACGGTGGGGATGGTCCACACGACGGCGATGATGATGGCCGCGGCGGTGGCCCAGGGGCTGGACAGCCGCTCCTTGGCCTTGGCGGCGCGGTCCTTGCTCCTGGCCGCGGGAGTGGTCTCGTCCTTGACCGGCAGGTCGGCGGGCTCGGTGAGGCTCATCAGTGGGTCTCCTTCACCTTGTTGAGCGATCGCACGTTGTAGATCACGACCGGGATGACGAAGATGAACAGGATCACGGCGAGCGCGGCGCCTAGCGCCTCGCGGCCCTCGACGAAGCTCAGCACGTACATGCGGTTGGCGACCACGTCGGTGGCGTCGCGTCCCTGCGTGACGGTGCGGACGATGTCGTAGACCTTGAGCGCCATGATCGTGATCGTGGTGAGCACCACGACGATCGTGGAGCGGATCGACGGGATGGTGATCTTCCAGAACTGCTGCCAGGCGTTGGCGCCGTCGAGCGAGGCTGCCTCGTTCATCTCCTGCGGCACGCCCTTGATGGCGGCGGACAGGATGACCATGGCGAATCCTGTCTGGATCCACACCAGGATGATGATCAGCCAGAACGTGTTCCACGGGTTGTCGCGCAGGAAGTTGTAGGGGTCCATGCCGAACAGCTCGCGCAGGGCGTTGAGCATTCCCGTCTGGGTGCCCACTTGGTTGTAGTCGTACATGATGTTTCCCCAGATGACCGAGGCACCCACGAGCGAGATCGCCATGGGCATGAACACCAGCGACTTGAGGACCTTCTCGCCCTTGGCCTTGTCGATGAAGACGGCGTAGGCGAGGCCGAACCCGGTGGACAACAGCGGCACCAGGATCATCCACACGAAGGTGTTGAGGATGGTGCGCAGGGTGCCGGGGTCGGAGAACGCAAAGCGGTAGTTGTCGAGCCCCACGAAGGACATCGCCGTGGTGTAGATGCCGGTGTCGGGGTCGGGCTCATTGCTGATCTCGTTGAACGACAGCCATGCGGTGTCGACCGCGGGGTAGACGAGGCCCACGCCCAGCAGGATCAGCACGGGCGCGATCAGCACCACCAGCTGAACCTTGTCCTTCGCCTTGCCCTTGATGAGATCGGCGCCGAACATGACGAGCGCGACGATCGCGATGAACGCGACGATCGCGATGGCACCGAAGAGCAGGTTCTTGCCCTGGGAGGCCCAGAAGTCGGCCCCCAGGTCAGCGGCGGGAAGCCTCAGCCCCGCCGCGATCACATCCGTCGACCCCATCGTCGACTCCTTCCGTCGGGTGGACGAACCCGGTGGGGACCCGCGGTCAGCGGGCCCCCACCGGGCGTGTCAGCGATTACGGCCAGGCGTTGTCGATGTCGGTGAGCACCGAGTCGAGCGACGAGCCGCCCACGTAGTCGTTCATCCCCGTCCAGAAGGCGGACGAGCCGACCTCGGCCGGCATGAGGTCGGAGGCGTCGAAGCGGAACGTGGTGTCCTCGCCCTGCAGGATCTCGATCGACGCCTGTCCGATGGGGCTGGAGGCGTTGGCGGGGTCGAGGCCCTTGTTGGCCGAGATCACGCCGCCGATGGAGACGCGCTCGTTGGCCCAGGTGTCCGAGGACAGGAAGGCCTGGAGCGCCTGCGTCTCCTCCTTGTCGTTGAACGCGGCGACGAACTCGCCACCACCGGTGACGGCGGCGCCGTCGTCGGCGTTCACGTTCGGCGTGAGGAAGGCCCAGATGTCGCCGTCCTCGGCCACCGTGGTGCCCTCGGGCCACTGCGCCTCGTAGAAGGAGGCCTGGTGGTGCAGCGAGCAGTTGCCCTCGAGGATCTGGAGTCCGGCCTCCTGGAAGGCAGTGTCCACGATCGAGGCCGCGTCACCGAGACCACCGTTGATGTAGTCAGGGTTGGTGGCGATGGCGCCGAAGGACTCGAACGCCTCCTTGATTTCCGGGTCGGAGAACTTCACGTCGCCGGCGACCCACTGGTCGTAGACGTCGGGGCCCTGCTGGCGCAGGACCAGGTCCTCGATCCAGTCGGTGCCGGGCCAGCCGGTGGCGGTGCCGGACTCGAAGCCGATGCACCACGGCTTGTACGCGTCACCCGAGCCGCCGTTGTCGGCCATGGTCTGGGTGAGGGTCATGAGCTCGTCCCACGTGGTGGGGACCTCGTAGCCGTTGTCCGAGAACTCGGTGGGCGAGTACCAGACCCAGCCCTTCACCGAGGCCATGAGCGGGGCGGCGTAGAACGTGGTGCCGACGGTGCCGTAGTTCTTCCAGTCCTCCGACCAGAACTCGTCGACGTTGGCCTCCACTGCCTCCGGGGCAGCGACGACGGCGCCGGTGCCGACCACGCGCTGGAGCAGGCCCGGCTGCGGGATGATCGCGAGGTCCGGCGGGTTACCACCCTCGACGCGGACGTTGATCTCGGTCTCGAACTCGTCCGAGCCGTTGTAGGTCACCTCGATGCCGGTGCACTCGCGGAACTGGTCGAGCGACTGGTTGAGCTGGTCGGCCTCGACACCGGAGATGGTGCCGTAGAGCTCGACCGCCGCGCCGTCGAACGTGCCGTAGTCGGCGTAGTCCTCACAGCCGGCGGCCATGTCGCCGCCGTCGGTGGAGCCTCCCGTGGAGCCGCTCTCCTCGGGGTCGCTGTCGGACGAACAGCCCGCCAGCAGGATTCCCGAGGCCGCGAGCGCGGCGATCGGGGCGATGAAACGTCGCTTCATGGGAAGCACCCTCCTCCTCGTTGAGTGGGCTTCGACATCGACGTGCGGACGCTGCCGAAGCGGCGTTCACGAAACGAGCAACTTTGCTCCTTCGCAAGCGCTTGCATGCCACATTAGGGGCGCAGGACGTGTCCTGCCAAGAGGCTTTCCGTAAGTCACCGAATCGTGACTTTGCTCACGGCAGATGCCGCGGCCGGGCGGCGTCGGCCCTGGTCCGTCCGCCGTGGCTACTCGGCGATGAGCGGCAGCAGCGCGGACAGGTCGGAGCGCTCGCCCGACGCGTCGACGTCGCCGGCCGCCACCGCATCGGCCCATGCGAGGCGACCCGTCGCCAGCGCGAGCCACACCTCCGCGCGCATCTCGACGACCGCCGGCGGGGTGCCGCGGCGGTGCACGGGGCCCTCGATGCACTGCGTGGCGCCGAACGGCGGCACCCGCACCTCGAGCGAGTTTCCCGGGGCGCGCGCGGCGAGCTCCTCGAGGGTGAAGCGCACGGCGGTGGCGAGGGTGGGGCGGTCGATGCCGGGGGCGGCGTCGCGAGCCACTGCCGCCTCGGGGGCGTGAAGGTCGGGTTCCCTGGTGGAGCCGCGCCAGGCGTGGACGGCGGCGCGTCCCGCGTCGAAATCGATCCGGCGGCGGGGAGTCCTGGGGGTGGGCATGCGTCCTAGCGTGTCACAGCGGCGCGGCTACCCCAGCAGGGCGAGGTGTTCCTCACGGTCCAGCAGCACCACGGTGGGGAACTCGCTCACGTCAACCTCGACCGTGAGCCGAGCCTCGCCCGGAACCTCGCCAGCGACGGGCTCCAGGAATTCGAAGGTCTCGAGCGTCTCGTAGGCCACCAGCAGCTCGGCCGGCGTGCGCCCGCCCGTCACGGCTGGCGGATACACGAATGTCACCTCGGTGGCGTCCTCGATGACGTCGACGGTCGCCGGCGACGCCAACATCGAGGAGACGTCTACCCACCCCACGTGGCCTGTGTCGGGACCGGCGCGCATCCGGCGCGCGGTCTCGACGTCCACATCGGCATAGATGCTGACCTCGTCGTCGCCGCCGTCGTAGAGGAGCACCTTTCCGTCGCGGGTCGGCAGGCCGGGGTCGTCCGCGTCGAGGGGGTCGGTGCCGGCGGTCACCTCGGCGCCGTCGTCGATCCCGTCGCCGTCGGTGTCGGCCTCCAGGGGGTCGGTGCCGAGCTCGACCTCCTCGAGGTAGCCGAGGCCGTCGTTCTCCAGGTCGCTCTCGGCGTCCGGCACGCCGTTGTAGGTGGCGGGAAGGGTGGGGTCGGTGATCGACATCACCAGTTCCTCGAGGTCGTTTAGACCGTCGCCGTCGGTGTCGGCGTTGGCGGGGTCGGTGCCAGCCTCGGACTCGCGGTCGTCTGGCAGTCCGTCGCCGTCCGAGTCACCCTCCGACAGGCCACCGCCCGCACTGAATTCGAGCACGGACGGAAGCGGCGAGGGAATCGAGTCGTCGGCCGGCGTCGGCGCGCTCGCGGCGGTCGACGCCTCCGCGCTCGCCGAGGGCGCGCTCGCCACGGCATCACCCGGCGCAGCGCATCCGCCCATGACCAGCGCGCCAGCGACGGCGCACGTCAGCGTCCTCAGCATCGTTCCCCCTCGTCGGCGCCGCACGGCGCCTGCGACGAAACCTAGGGAGCGCGCCTCACCCGGTCAAGGGGCCTGTGACGGGCCCCACGCGCCGGGGTCCTCACCCGCCAGCAGCGCGCTCAGCACGTAGTGCGCCTCGCGCGGCTCGGTGGCATTCACCGAGTACCCCGGGGCGGGGTTCTCTCCCCAGGTGAAGCCCACCCCGGCCTGCGCGGCGTCGACCGCCAGGTGCGTCGCGCCGTCGCGCTCCACCTCGTGCGGATGGCGGGCCGCGGAGATGGCGTCGTCGGTCGCGGGGAGCGCCGATGCCTCGACGGCCTCCCCCAGGGCAGTCACCAGCAGTCCCTCGCCGTCCGCATCGGTGACGGCGAACCAGCGCACGTCGGTGTGGTTGCCGTCCGCCTGCGGCGCCACGTGAGGGAACAGCGACTCGTCGACTGTCGAGGTCCAGCGCCCGAGCGAGGTCCCCTCGGTCCTGTCGCGGTAGGACGCGTCGGGACCGTCGCCGAACCATGAGAGCTCGGTGAGGCTGCCGGGAAGGGTCAGCGCGGTGCCCACGGCGGGGATCTCGCGCGCCTGCTCGGAGCCGTCGTAGGTCATGGCGACCTCGATGGTGGCGTCGGAACGGATGGTCGTCACCAGCCGGGCCGCGGGCTGACCCGCCACGTTGACCGTGTAGGCGGCGTCGATGACGACGGTGGCGCCGTCCGGCGTGGAGACCTCCACCTCGTCGGGCTCGCCCACCGCCTCGTGCCACGTCCGCGCGCCGTCGGCGAGGCCGTTCATGAGGTCGTTCTGGGTGGGGGCTCGCCAGAAGTCGAGGCCGATGCCCCCGTCCACCACGGTGACCCCGTCCAGCACGGCGGTGGTCACCGCTCCGGCGGCCTCGTCGAGCTCGACGCTGACGCGATCGCCCGTCACCGTGAGCACACCGCCGTCGCGCGCCACATCGAGCGAGCCGTCGTTGGCCGGCTCCACGGCATCGGCCACGCCCCCGTCGCGTAGCACCGCCTGCGCCGAGGCGACCACGTGACCGGCCTCGGCCCACAAGGCGTCCTCCGCGAGCGCGACGGCGAGCGTCGTCGCTACCGTGGCGCCGGCATCGGCCGCCGCGACCGTGGTCGCCCCGGCGGGAAGCGCGAGAGTGCCGCACTCCCCCGCCGCGAGGCTCCAGTCGAGCGCGCCGCTGGCGACGGCGGCGCCGTCCACCTCGCGCGTCCACGTGACCGCGTGCTCGTCAAGGTCGGTCACCAGGCTCTCGTTGCAAGCCTCGACGGTGCCGGCCGCGGCGTCCGCCACATCGAACTCGAACGGGGCGTACACGGCGGCGACGGCCGCGAGCTCGGGCTGCGCCACGCGGTCGGGATTGACCAGGCCGTTGAGCGAGAAGCCGCCGTCGGTGGCCCCGTCGCCCCAGTCGCCGCCGTACGAGAGGTAGGTGTCGGCATCGGCCGTGTCCCCCACCGGCAGCGCCGCAAAGCCGCCGTCTAGCGGCACCCTGATCGCCTGGTCCGCCCAGTCCCAGATGAAGCCGCCCTGCATCTCCGGGTGGGAGTCGGTGGCGTCCCAGTACTCGGTCATGGCTGCCACGGCGTTGCCCATGACCATCTGATATTCCGTCATGATCCAGGGGCGGCCGGTGGTCTGCGCGGCCCGCTCGCGCACGTCAGTCACGGACGGGTAGAACACCCCGTCGATGTCCGCGACGGTGGAATCGTCCTGGTAATGCACCAGTCGCGTGGGATCGGCGTCGCGCAGCCAGTCGGCGGCGTCCTGGAACACCTGGCCGCCGCCCGCCTCGTTGCCGAGCGACCACCACAGCACCGACGCGTGGTTCTTGTCCCGCTCGTACATGCTGGCGACCCGGTCGAGCACGGCCGCCGACCACTCGGGTGAGTCGCCGGGGAAGGGGCGTTGGTCGTGGCTCTCGACGTTCGCCTCGTCCATGACGTAGAGGCCGATCTCGTCGGCAAGGGAGTAGAGCATCGGGTGCGCGGGGTAGTGAGACGTGCGCACCGCGGTGATGTTCGCGCGCTTCATGGCGGTGAGGTCCGCGCGCATGATCTCCTCGGTCATCGCCTGTCCCTCATCGGGGTGCATCTCTCCGCGGTTGACTCCCTTGATATCGAGCGTGCGGCCGTTGAGCGTCATCACCCCGTCGACGATGGCGAACTCGCGGATCCCCACGCGCGCGCCGAGGGTCTCGGTCACGGTGCCGCCCGCGTCGGCGAGCTCGTAGACCAGGGAGTACAACGATGGGGTCTCGGCGGTCCACAGGTCCGGTGACCGGACGTGGAGCACGCCAGTGGGGGCGGCGCCGCTCGTGGTGGTCGAGGCCAGCTCGGTCCCGTCCGGGTCGTACAGCGTCGCCGTCAGGGTCGCGCCGGCGGCCGATGCCCCCGTCACCTCCGCGGCGAAGGTCACCGTGGCGGTGGCTCCGTCGTCGGCCACGTCGGTGGTCACCGTGTGGTCGTCGAGGTAGGTGGTGGGCGTCGAGTACAGCTCGACGTCGCGGAAGATGCCGGACAGGTCGATCTGGTCCTGATTCTCGAGCCAGGACCCGTCCGACCAGCGGTGCACGCGCACCGCGATCAGGTTCTCGCCTGGCGTGACGGCATCCGTGACGTCGAACTCCGCCGGGGTGTAGCTGTCCTCGCTGTAGCCCACCTCGACGCCGTTCACCCAGACGGTGAACGCGGACTTGACCCCCTGGAAGGCGAGGACGGTGCGGCGGCCGCCCCAGGCATCGGGCACGTCGAAGGAGCGGCGGTAGGAGCCGATGGACGCCCCCTCGGTGGGGGTCTCGGGCGGCTCGATGCGCTCCTCGCCCTGCCACGGATGAGCCTCGTTGAGGTAAACGATGTCGCCGTCGGAAGCGCTGCCGTAGCCGTCGAACTGCCACTGGTGCGGCACCTCGACGGTGTCCCAGCCGCTCGTGTCGACGGCGGGGTCCCAGAAGTCCGCGGGCGCCGCGTCGAGGCTGGGCGACCAGGCGAAGTCCCAGGTGCCGCTGAGCGACTGGAGCCACGGCGAGTCGGACTCGTCGGCGGCGATGGCCGCCTCGGCATCGGCCTGCGGGACGGTGCGGGCGGTCGCGTCGAGCCGGTTGACCTCGAATGTCTCCGGGTCGGCGTCCCATGGCCCGGCCGAGCGGCCCGACCAGGCGAGGGCAAGGGCCATGATCCCTGCGGCCGCCGCGGCGACGCCCCAGAACGCGATGCGGCGCGCCCACAGGGGGCGCGCCGCATCGGTCATGACGGGGATTTAGGCGAAGTGCGCGGGGATGGTCTCCGACCAGGCAGCGCGCAGCTCCTCGAGCGGGAGGTCGAACTGGCCCTGAACCTCGAGCGAGGACTCCGGCACCGAGTAGCCGACGCGCACGGCGGGGACGCCGCGGGCCTCGAGCATGGCGGTGAAGCGGGGCTCGTCCTCGCGGATCACGCCCACGAGCACGCGGCCCTGGGTCTCGGAGAACAGCGCCTGCGCGGGGGTGACGCCGTCGCGCTCGCACAGCTCGTCGAGGACGATGCGGGCACCCACGCCGTAACGCAGCGATGCCTGGGCCAGGGCGGCGGCGAGGCCACCCTCGCCGATCTCGCGTGCGGCATCGGCCAGACCGTCGCGCGACGACGCGACCATGACCTCGGCGAGCGTCTTCTCGGCGGCGATGTCCACCGCGGGGGCGGCGCCGCCCAGGTGGCCGCTCAGCTCCGCGTAGCGCGAGCCGTCGAGGTCGGCGCCGGTGGTGCCGAGCACGTAGAGGATGAGGCCGTCCTGGCGCCAGCCGGAGGGGGTGACGCGGTCCACGTCGTCGAGGATGCCGAGCATGCCGACGATCGCCGTGGGGTTGATCGACGAGTCGATGCGGCCGGGCTCGCCGGTGCCGTTGTACAGCGACACGTTGCCGCCCGTGACCGGCACACCCAGTTCCTGGCACACGTCGGCGAGACCGCGGATGGCCTCGACGAACTGCCACATGGCGTCGGGGTCCTCGGGCGAACCGAAGTTCAGGCCGTCGGTGATAGCGGTGGGCGTCGCGCCGGCGATCGCGACAGCGCGGTAGGCGGCGACCACGGACTGGCGCGCGCCATCGTAGGGGTTGAGCTTCGTGTAGCGGTCGTTGGAGCGGGTGGCGATCGCGACGCCGCGGCCCGTCTCCTCGTCCACGCGCACCACGCCGACGGTGTCGGGGCGGGCGGCCGCGGTGTTGCCCTGCACGTAGCGGTCGTACTGGTTGGTGATCCAGGAGCGGTCCGCAAGGTTGGGCGAGGCCATCAGGTCCACGACGGCCTGACGGAGGTCGTCGCCGGTCGCGGGAAGCTCGGCGGCGAACGCGTCGGCCTGCAACTGGTCCATCCACACCGGGCGGGCGTACGGACGGTCGTAGGTGGGGCCCTCGTGGGCGACGGTGCGCGGGTCGACGTCGACGATGCGCTGGCCGTGGTGGTCGATGGTCAGGCGGCCCGAGTCGTTGACCTCGCCCACCACGGAGGACTCGACGTCCCACTTGGCGGTGATGGCCATGAACTGGTCGAGCTTGTCCGGGGTGACGACCGCCATCATGCGCTCCTGCGACTCCGACATGAGGATCTCGCCGGCGTTCAGGGTGGGGTCGCGCAGCAGGACGTCGTCGAGCCACACGTGCATGCCGCCCGAGCCGTTCGAGGCGAGCTCGCTCGTGGCGCAGGAGATGCCCGCGGCGCCGAGGTCCTGGATGCCCTGGACCACGTCCGCGTGGAACAGCTCAAGGCAGCACTCGATGAGGACCTTCTCCATGAAGGGGTCACCCACCTGGACGCTGGGGCGCTTGGCGGGGACGCCGTCCTCGAAGGTCTCGGAGGCGAGGATCGACGCTCCGCCGATGCCGTCGCCACCCGTGCGTGCGCCGAACAGCACCACCTTGTTTCCCACGCCCTCGGCGGAGGCAAGGTGGATGTCCTCGTGCTTCATGACGCCCACGCACAGGGCGTTCACCAGGGGGTTTCCCTGGAAGCTCGCGTCGAACAGCGAGCCGCCGCCGATGTTGGGAAGGCCGAGCGAGTTGCCGTAGCCGCCCACGCCGCCCACGACGCCGTGCACCACGCGGGAAGTGTCGGGGTGGTCGATGTCGCCGAACCGCAGCTCATCCATGCCAGCGACGGGGCGCGCGCCCATCGCGAGGATGTCGCGCACGATGCCGCCGACGCCGGTCGCGGCACCCTGGTACGGCTCCACGTAGGACGGGTGGTTGTGGGACTCGACCTTGAAGGTGACCGCCCAGCCGTCGCCGATATCGACGACGCCAGCGTTCTCGCCCATGCCGACCATGAGGCGTTCCTTCATCTCAGGCGTGGTCTTCTCGCCGAACTGCTTGAGGTGAATCTTGGACGACTTGTACGAGCAGTGCTCGGACCACATCACGGAGTACATCGCGAGCTCTGCGGCGGTGGGGCGGCGGCCCAGCAGGTCGACGATCTGTGCGTACTCCTCGGGCTTCAGCCCGAGCTCCGCGAAGGGCATCTCCTGATCGGGGGTCGAGGCGGCTGCCTCCACCGTGTCGAGCTGCTGGTCACGAGCGTCGGTCATGTCATCCCTTGGGGCGGCGCGGTCGGATACGGGTCAAGAGTACCGGCGGGTGCGCGGACACAGGGCCGATGCGTGGGCTCAGTCCTCGCCCGGCACGAGGGCGGCGTCGAGCACCGCGTCCAGCAGCTGCTCGGGGGTGAGGCCCTCGGAGCGCACGTGGATGAAATCGCGGTCTTCGACCTCGGTGACGACGATCCCCGGCACCTCGGTGAAGCGATCCACGAAGCCGTCGTAGGCATCGGCGCCCGCGACCTTCGCGAGGTCCTCGTCGAGCCAGACGGTGGCGGTCCACCCCTCCCCCTGGGGCTCCATCACGGTGAAGGTGAGGGCGTTGTCGCCCACTGTCACGGTGCGCTCGACTCGGGTACTCATGCTTGCCACGCTACAAACTGACGGCCGATCGCGGCGACACGCCGCGCATCGGCCCCCGACACGCGGCGCCGCGTCAGAAATACCGTCGCTTCGTCACGGTGCGGGTGGCGGGCTGTCGGGCAGGGAACGCGCGGCCCGGACGGGCGCTAGCGGCGCGAGACGGAACGCGCCTCCGCGAGCAGGTCCGCATGGGTCGCCCCGTGCGCCTCGACGTGGAGCAGCTCGGTGCCCTCCCAGGCCACGCTCGCTACCCCGGGAAGGGTCGCCACGCGCTCGGCGAGGTCGCCGGGGACGCCGCCGCGGTCGACCCACAGCACATGGGTGAAGCCCTCGCGGCGCGAGGTGCCGCAGTCCAGCAGGCCGGCATCGTCGATCGGCACCGGGGGCCAGACCCCCGCGACGCCGCGCTCGGGAAGATTCGCGGGAGCATCGGCCACCGCCGGCTCGAAGGACTCGGCCTCCCCGAGGTCGTTCGCCAGGCGCGCCAGCGCCTCGAGTCCCGCGTCGCCATCGGAGGGTGCCATATGGGCACTATCGGCAGATTTGGCCGGATCCGCAAGGGCTCGGGCGAGCAGGAGGAGTTCGTCGCGCGTCGCGAAGGGGGCGAGGACGTAGAGGCGATCGGCACCCACCGCGACGGCCTTCTCGACGCCGGGCGCCGCCTCGAGCAGGCGGGGGAAGCCGGCAGGGAGGCCCGCGAGGTCGGCCGTCAGGAGGTGGGTGAAGCCCGGCTCATTGGCGGGACCACACGCGGCGACGGCGCTGCGGGGTTCGGACTCGGGCTCGGCGGGCAGGGGCGCAGCATCGGGCATCCACGCGGGGCTCTGCGGGTGGAACATCATGCCTACTTCCTTTTTGTCCGCTCCCCTCGCCTGACTCAACGTGCGGGCGGCCGCGGATGTGCCCGCCGTAGGGTGTGGCCATGGTCTGGCTGCTCACCGCCGCGCTCATCGTCGCGCTGATAGGGCTCGCGCTCGTCGCCGTGCGCCTCCAGGCCACGCGCCGCCACGTCTACCGGCTCGAGCACCAGCTCGCCAGGGACACGGAGGCGGAGCGGGCGCTGGCCGCCGCCGACGAGCGCGCCCGCATCGCCCGCGAGATGCATGACGTCGTTGCCCACACCCTGTCGGTCGTCGTCGCCCAGGCGGACGGCGGTCGCTTTGCGGCGAAGTCCGACCCCGCCAAGGCCGCCCACACCCTCGAGACCATCGCCGACGTCTCCCGCGCGGCGCTCACCGAGATGCGCGCGCTGCTGGGGCTGCTGCGCATCGGCGACGAGGACGCGGCGCTCGGGCCGCAGCCCAGCATCGACGACATCCCCGCGCTCGTGGCCGCCACCCGCGACGGCGGGCTTGACTGCTCCTTCGTCACCACGGGCGCGCCGCGCACGCTGCCGATCGGCGCGGGCCTCGCGCTCTATCGCATCGCCCAGGAGGGACTCACCAACGTCCTCAAGCACGGCGGCCCCGCCGCCAAGGCATTCGTGCAGCTCACCTGGGAGGCCGATGCCGTGGTCCTCACCGTCTCCGACGACGGCCGTGGGGCCGGGGCGCGCGACGACGGGGACGGCCAGGGGCTTGCCGGCATGAAGGAGCGGGCCACCGTGTTCGGCGGCACCCTCAGCGCCGGGCCGCGCGCCGGGGGCGGGTTCGTCGTCAAGGCGAGGCTGCCGCTGACCTCCCGTGACGCATCGGCCATACTGACGCCATGACTGACTCCCCCGAGCGCGAGGTGCTCACCTGGCAGGGCTTCGGCGACGCGTCGCGCGAGCTGGCGCAGATCGTCGTGGACGACGGCTACGAGCCCGATGTGGTGGTCGCCATCGCGCGCGGCGGGCTGCCGATCGGTGGGGCGGTGTCCTACGCGCTGGGCACCAAGGGAGTCGGCACGCTGAACGTCGAGTTCTACACGGGAGTGGACGAGCGCCTTCCCGAACCGGTAGTGCTGCCTCCCCTGCTCGACACCGACGCGATGAAGGGCCTGAAGGTCCTCGTGGCGGATGACGTGGCGGACACCGGCGAGACGCTCGCCCTGGTGAAGCGCCTCATGGAGGCGCACGCTGCCGAGGTGCGCACCGTGGTGCTGTACGCGAAGTCGCGCTCCGTCATCGATCCCGACTACGTGTGGAAGCGCACCGACCTGTGGATCACGTTCCCGTGGTCGGCGCTGCCTCCCGTCACCCCCGGCAAGGCGCACCCGGAGCTCGGCACCCAGGCATGATCCGCGTCGCCCTGGTCGATGACCAGCAGCTCATCCGTGCCGGTTTCCGCATGGTGGTCGAGTCCCAGGACGACATGGAGGTGGTCGCGGAGGCCGGCGACGGCGCCGCCGCCGTGGCCGCGCTCGCCTCCCTCGAGCCGCCCGCCGACGTGGTCCTCATGGACGTGCGGATGCCAGGCATGGACGGCATCGAGGCCTGCTCGCGGGTGGCCGATGCTTCCAGCACTCGGGTGGTCATGCTCACCACCTTCGACCTCGACGAATACGTGGTCGCCGCCATCAAGGCAGGCGCGAGCGGGTTCCTCCTCAAGGACGCGCCGCCCGAGGACCTCCTCGCCGCGATCCGCACCGTCCACGCGGGCGACGCCGTCATCGCCCCCTCGTCCACGAAACGTCTGCTCGCCACCGTCGCCGCCACGGTGCCGGACCCGGGAGAGCCGGCCGCGGCATCGGCCGTCGATACCCTCACCGACCGCGAGCGCGAGGTGCTGGTGCTCATGGCGCGCGGCAGGTCCAACGCGGAGATCTGCGCGGCGCTGTTCCTGGCGGAGCCGACCGTCAAGACCCACGTGGGACGCGTGCTGGCCAAGCTGGGAGCGCGCGACCGCGTCCAGGCTGTCGTGATGGCCTATGAGGCCGGGGTGGTCCGCGCCGGTTCCTAGCGTCATACCTGGGTATGACGCGATTCGATGCCACGGGCTGACGCGACGCCACGGGCGCCCCGCGTAGCGTGGCCGCCATGGGGGAATCAACGACGCCCGTCGCATTGACGGCACGGGGGCTCACGAAGACGTACGGCGCCGGCGAGGGCGCGGTGACGGCCGTCGACCACGTCGACCTCGACATTCCCGGGGGCGTGCTCACCGCGGTGATGGGGCCGTCGGGTTCGGGCAAGACGACGCTGGTGCACCTGCTCGCCGGGCTCGACCGTCCCGACGGTGGCGAGGTGTGGGTCGGGGACGACGAGCTCACCGGGCTCTCGGACAAGCGGCTGGCGCAGGTGCGCGGCCGCGTGGTCGGCTTTGTGTTCCAGGGCTTCAACCTCATCCAGACGATGAGCGGGCGCGACAACATCGTGCTGCCGCTCAGGCTGAACCGGCTCCCGCAAGACGAGGCGTGGCTCGCCACGCTCGTCGAGATGCTGGGGATCGAGCGCGAGCTGACGCGCCGGCCCTATGAGATGTCGGGTGGTCAGCAGCAGCGGGTCGCCATCGCCCGCGCGCTGATCACCCGGCCACGCGTGGTGCTCGCCGACGAGCCCACCGGCAACCTCGACACCCACGCGAGCGCGCAGATCCTGTCGCACCTCAGGACCTCGTGCCGCGAGCTGGGGCAATCGGTGGTGATGGTCACCCACGACCCCGCCGCCGCGTCCTACGCGGGAAGGGTGCTGCTCTTCGCGAACGGTCGGGTCGAGGGGCACATCACGGATCCGACGCCAGAGTCCGTGTTGGCCGGGCTGGATGCGCTCGCGGGGGTGGAGCGATGAGGTGGGTTCCGACCGGGATCGCCGGCCTCCTGAGCGCCCTGTCCGCCTACGCGACCGTGCCCCTCTACTCGGTCATCGCAACCTCGGGTGACCCGTTCCTGCTGGGCGGGATCTGGGTGTGGCTCAACATGCTGTTTTACGCGCCGCTCATCCTCGCCGTCGCCGTCGGCACCGTGGCCGTCTTCCGCGCGCTGTGGGTGGCGACCCGGCGCGCGGAACTGTCCGCGCAGCTTGCCCTGGGCGGCACTCGCCGCGCCCTCATCCGGGGCCATGCCGCCGCCGGACTGCGCGACGGATGCCTCGGCTGGGGCATCGGCACCGCGGTAGGCGGGGCGGCCCGGCAGCTCCACGAGGGCGTCGGCGAGGGATTCTGGATGGCCGATGCCGTCTACGCCTGGCTCTTCACCCTCGCCCTGGTGGTGATGGCACTCGCGGGTGCGTACGCCGTGGTCGCCGCATGGGCGACGCGGGGCTCGGTGGCCGATGTCGCCTCGGGCGCGTCCGTGATGACCGGACCGGGCATCCCGGACCGTACTCCAATGGATCCCGTCGTTGCTCGCCGCACACGACGCCGCACCTGGATGTGGACGGCGGTGGGGGTCCTGCTGCTGTGCGCGAGCGCGGTGTCGTTCATCCTGCCGGGCCCCAACACCGCCAACGACGATCCCGCCTGGCGGTGGATCGTCAGCTTCGCCGCCGGCACGATCGTGGGCGCGGTAGTGATCGGAGTCGTGCCCGCCGCGCTCGGATACCTGGGGGCACGGCTCGCCCGCGCGGTATCGGTCACTGCCCTGCGCACCGTCGGCGGCACCCCCGCTCCCTGGACGGCCCGGGCTCTCGCGGCGGAGTCGATCGGACGCCCGATGCCGCTAAGGCTCGCCACGCTGGTCACGATCATCATGGTGATGGGGCTCTCCAGCGCGCTCACGGTGGGCTACGCGGGAAACGAGGCGCGCAACGAACTGAGCGGGGAACTGGAGGTCGATGCCTCCGTCGCGAGCGTCGACCTTTTCGAGGGCGACATCACCGCCGCGGCGACGGGAGGCTGGGCGCCCGGGCTCCCGGCAGATGTGCTCGCCGGTCTTCATGCGGACCCCGCGCTCACCGTCATCGAGGCGGGGGTGCTCGTCACGGACACCCGCACTGTCGACGACCCGTACGAGGACCGCGAATACGCGGCGCGCGACGTCCTTCTCGCCGCACACAGCACCGCGATCGATTCCCTGGTACCGCATGCCACGACGGCGCTTGAGCTCGGCGCCGGCACCGAGTGGACCTGGGGCGACCCCGGCGTGACCGGTGGGTTCGGCGACGGCCCCACCTTCGTCGAGGCGGGCGGCGTGCGGCGCGACACCGCCGCCGCCAACAGTGCACCGCCGTGGACGGGCATCGAGCGCGGCTGGGCGGAATCCGTCTGGGGCGACTCCCCTACCGCCGCGGTGCTGCTGTTCCCCGCGGGGAGCGTGAGCGTGGCCGATGCCCTGGAGTCGCACGACCTCACCGGCCTTCACACGATGCAGTTCGAGGGTGACGCGCGCCATGAGGGTGCCGTCGACGGCGGCTTGGTGGCGACGATCACGGCGCCCTTCCTCCTCGTCGCGGTCGCCATCGTCGTCGGCATGGCGTGGGCCTCGCAACGCATGCGTGCCGGGGACTCGGCCACGCTGCTCGCACTCGGGGCCCGGCCAGGCTCCCTCAGGGCCGCGGCCGTGCTGGAGGCGGCATTCCCCACCTTCTTCGCGTCACTTTTCGGCGTCCTCGGAGGCGCGGCGGTCGGGCTGGTGATCGAAGTGGTCAACCGTTCAGCTGTCACGGGGTTCGGAGGAGGACTCGCGGGCGCGGCCTTCACTGCATCGGTCATGCCGTGGTCAGTCTTCGTGGCGCTCGTTCTGGGGGCAACTGCCCTGGCGGGTGCAGGCGCCGCGCTTGTCAGGGTCCGGCTCGACCGCCTCACGCCTGCCGCTCAGTTGCGTGAGGCCCAGAAGGCAGGGCTGTCGTGAGCGCGCGGCCGATGCGGTGGGCCGCCGGCGCGCTTCTTGCCGTGGGGGCGGGCGTGGGGGCGTGGATCGGTGGCCCCGTCTGGGGGCCGTCCGGCTACTTTCCGCTCGACACGGGTTGCTCGTGGCTGATCTGGCTCATGGCGCTGCTGCTGTACGGCGTTCCTGGTCTGGTCATGGTGGGGCTCCTCGTCTCACTGTTCGTGCGGCTCGGGCTGGTCGGCGAGCGCGACGGCCTGGCGACCCGGATGGCGCTCGGCGAGCCTCGCGGAGAGGTGGTGGGCGCCGCGGCCCGCGCAGGCGCGCGCTCTGGCGCCGTCGGCGCGGCGATCGGCATACCCGTGGGCATGGCGATCGCCCAGATGACGCGCGAAGTCTCGCCGATGTCCTCCGACACCGTCGTCGGCGAGTCATCGCTGCAGTGGGGCGCGATCGCCTGGGCCGTCGCGGTCTTCGTCGGATTCACCCTTCTCGGTGCCGCATGCGCGGCGATCGCGTACGCCGGCGTGACCCGCGGAACACCGGCGTCGCTGGCCCGCGAGAACCTCGGGGCCGCGCCCCCGACGGCCACCCCCTCCGCGCCGCCACGAGGATGGCGTCGAGCGGTGCGACTGCTCCCCGCTCTCGCCACCCTTTACGGCGCGGTCATCGTCCTGATCAACCGCGCCGAACCCCTCGACTGGTGGGCGATCCGCTACGCCTCCGACCCCGGCGTGGTCATCGTCGCGAAAAACATCGGCGTCATGTGCGCGTGGGCCGGCGGCCTGTGGTTCGGGTTCCGTGGAGCCATGTGGCTCGTCCGGCGCATCCTGACGTCTCTCACCGCCATCCTCCCCCGCGGTGACCGCAGCGGTGGCCGCACCTTCGCTGCCGAGGGGCTCGAACGCCCGACGGCCACACGGCCCGCGGTGCTCGCGATCAACACGCTCGTGGCCGCCTTCTGGGCAGGCACCTGGGTCCTCGTGGGAGACGCCGACGGTCGCGAACACGCCGCCCTGGCGCTCGACGCCGCGGCCGTCGTCACCTCGGTCGACCCCTGGGCCGAGCCGGGACTCCCGACCGGCCTCAGCCGCATCGGCCTCGACCCCGACCTCCTCACGGCACTGCGGAACGACCCCGCGCTCGAGGTGGTCGACGCGCGCGTCCTCGTCGAGGAGAGCTACACCACGGTTCACGAGTACGAGATGGACGGCCAGCTCCACACCGAGCGCGTGACCTCGACGCCGTTCTCGTTCGCGATCGACCGTGACGCGGTCGACGGCGTCGCCCCCGACGCGCTGCGCACCCTTGGCCTCATGGACGGCACTCTGCTGCATGGGCGCACTGACTACCTGCTGCCCGCCACCGACCACTCGTCGCTGACCTCCTACGAGGACGGCGTCGTGTTGTTGACCACGTGGGCCGGGCACACCGAGGCATTCGCGGTCCCCGGCGTCGGCGCCCCGGTGCACACCGTCGACGGCGACTGGGCGCGCGACATCTGGGGCGACTCTCCCGTCTCCGCCGCCCTCATCTTCGACCCCGCCGGGCCCGACGACGTCCTTGGCGACCCGTCGACAAGCGTGCTCGACGCCGTCGCCGCACACGTCCCCGAGGGCGAAGGCTTTGTGCTGGCCGCCATGCCCGGCTCGGGTGAGATCAATCTGCCCAGCAACGGCGCCGAGACGCTCGTCGGCCTCCTGGGCGCGGGGGTCGTGGTCGTGCTCGCCATGTCGCTCGCTGCGGCATCGGCCCGCTCCCGCCGGCGCGACCTCGCGACCTTTGCCGCCCTGGGCGCGACGCCGCGGTCGCTCCAGGCGGCGCCGATGTGGGAGACGCTCGTCGTGGTCGGCTCGGCCGTCGCGGCGGGCGGGGCGATCGGCATCACCCTCGCGCTCGCCACCGGTAACCCGATCCTGCTGGGCAAGGGCGCGCCGTTCGATGCGACCGAGATCCTGTGGCACATGGGGCGCGACCTCGCCGCGACGCCGTGGGCGACGCTGATCGGCGGATTCCTGTTGGCGCTCGCCGCGGCCGCCGCCGTGGCGCGGGCGATGGGGCGACGCATGGTGCGCCGCACGCCAGTCGAGGAATTGCGCGAGGCGCAGAAGGAGGGGGCACGATGATCGGCACGCTGCTGCGGGAACAGTTGCGCGGGCAGCGCGCGGCCCTCGTGTGGATGACGATGCTGATCGCCGCCGCGGCGGGATTCGCCACCTACTCGTGGACCGCGAACCTCACGGACGATGCCCTGGCCCAGCAAGCTCGGGTGCTGTCAGGTACCGGCGAGTATTGGAGCCAGGCCGCCGTCGTGGACGACCACAGCAACGACGCGCTCGCCTCCGACTGGGGCACTCCGATGACGCGCGACGAGGTCGACGCGTTCATCGCTGACGCCAACGCGGAGGGCGCGGGGCTTGTCGCCTCGGAGTACGCCGGAAACGCATGGGTCTCACCCGTGGCGGGTGCGGAGCACACGTACGGGCTAACCAACGTGCAGGTCTACGGCGGTGAAGTCCCGTGGGACGACGGCCTTGCCGAGGGGTCCGCACCCGGTGCCCGCGAGATCGCCATCCCGGCCTCCGTCGCGGCGGCGTGGGGAGTCGGCATCGGCGATCTGGTAGCGGTCGGGTACACCTCCGGCGCCGATGGCGACTCCGCTGAGGAGGTGAGCGCCGGCACGCGTGAGGTCTCTGGGCTGGTCACGGACGCCGTTCACTGGAGCGAGGAGTCCGTCGGGGAGACTCCCGCCGCACTCTCGCCTGGAGATCCCGTCGTTGAGGCGGCCTTTGAGGCAGCGCCCATCTACGACTGGGAGGGCGCGAAGTTCGCTCAGGTGGAGTTCACGTGGAAGGAGCAGACGCCGGCGACCGCGGCTGCGTTCCCCACACCGTCCTCGCGAGGGCAGGGAGGCAGCACGCAGGCGAGCAGCGCGACAGTCCTCGCCGCCGTCCTCGCACTCGGGACCGTCATCGCCGCCGTGGCGGTGGGCCGCAGTCAGGCTCAGCGTCGCGCACGCTGGACCGCGACGGCGCGGGCACTCGGCGCCCCTCGTTCGGCGATCGCCGCGGCGACCCTCGCCGAGGGAGTGCTGGTGGGCCTCGTCGGCGGCGCGGTCGGCCTCGCAACGGGGCTGACGTTCGCGCACCGTCAACTGCGCCACTCGCTCAGCGCGGTGACGGCGCCACCCGACGTGTCCCCCGCCATCCCCGCCGCGACCGTCCTCACCGCTATCGGCGGCGGCATCGCGCTCGGCCTGCTGGTCACCGCGATCCCGGCGGCGCTGGCCGCCAGGGTGACCCCGGCATCGGCCCTGAAGGATGTCGCCGCCGTCGACGAGGCGGAGCTCTCGCGACGTGTGCGTGTGTGGCCCGTCACGGTGACAGCGCTCCTCGGGTACCTCGGCATGCTCGCCGCGGCGCAGCGCTACTGGGACCCGGTGGGCTACTGGTGGTTCCTCGGAGCCTGCGCCGTCACCGCAGTGTGCGGCTTCGCGCTCGTCGTCGAGGCGAGCCGTCGGGCCGCGGCATGGCTCGGACGCTCGCTGTCGCGCCGCCGGGCCCCTGCGGCCGTGCGCGCCGGGCTGGACCTCCTCGCACATCCGCGCCAGGCCGCGGCGCTCATGCTGGTGCAGTTCCTCGCGGTGGCCTCGCTCGTCACGGTGTCGAGTGTCGACCAGATGACGGACCCCTTCGCCGGGTCCGCCGAGTTCGGGTGGAGCGCCTACACGACGTCGGCGCCCAGCGCCTGGACGGCCTTCACCGGACTGTGGCCCGGGTGGGCGATCACGGTGAGCGTCGGCTTCCCGGTGACGGTCGGCGTCCTGCTGGCGGCCCAGGCACTGTGCGCCACCGTCGTGGCGGGCAGCCGCGGCCTCGCCGCATCCGAGGAGCACGCCACCAGGGCCCTCGGTCTCGACGGCAGTGCCGCACGCTGGGGCGAGATGCTGCGCCACGCTGTGCCGCAGGCCCTCGGCGCGGTCGCCGGCGGCCTGATCGCCTACCTCGTGGCGGTCCCGTTCGCCGCCGCATCCGCTACCAACATGTACTCGCTGCCCGGAGACATCACGTGGGCCGCCATCGCCAACGCCGCCGTTGTCGCGGCCTTGTTCGTCGTGTTCGCGCTGACGGTCATCGGGATCGGCGCCGCCGTGACGTGGACGGTGGCAGTGGCCAGTGAACGCACACATCGACCACCCGCTCCCGCCCGCACGGAGGGCACCCGATGATCGGCACGCTTCTCCGGGAGCAGCTGCGGGCACAGCGGCGCTTCCTGGCGTGGACAGGGACGTTGCTCGCAGTGGCAACCACACTGGCCGCGGCCGCGCTGGTCGCCGCGGGGACCCAGGCGAGCCTTGACGTGGCCGCATCTGCGCGCGAGCACCGCGCCTGGGTGCAATGGTGGACCAACGGCGAGCCCCTCTCCGATGACATCGAGGTCGGCGACACTGTCGATCCTGGTGACGTGGAAACGCTCGTGGACGCCGCGATCGCCGAAGGCACCAACGCCGTCGCCACCGTCGAATCTTCGGTGACACCGACCATTACCACGAGCACCGGGAGCCCCATCGTGGGCATCTACCCCACGCAGGATTGGGACACGGTGCTCGTGGCAGGAGATGCGCCGCAAGCGGGTGAAGTCGTCGTCTCCGCGAGTGTTGCCGAGACCGTCGGCGTCGCTCTAGGTGACGTCGTCGATCTCGTCGACGCCTGGGACGCCGATCGTGCAGCCACCGGGGTCAAGGTGAGCGGGCTCTCGGCCGCCGCCGCATCGGGCGCCTTTGTGACGTATCCGCCCACGGGCTACGGCAACTGGAACGACGTCCTCGAGTGGGACGCGGCGACCGGCGAGGTGACCGTCGAGGGCGCCAACGGCGCCACCACGCTGGCGAGCGCAGTCGTGTCGTGGTCGGGAGAGTCCGCCACCCTCGCGCCTCTCCTGACTGAGGAGGCGAGTGTCGCACCAGTATTGGCCAGCGAGGTCTTCCGTGTACCGCTCGGCGGATGGTCGGGGGCTCTCTGGCTCGCCTCGCTCGTCGTCGGCGTCGCCGCGCTTGCGGCGGGCTTCGCCATCGGCCGATCGCAGGCACAGGCACGCGTCGAGTGGGTCGCCACCGCGCGTGTCCTCGGCGCTCGCCGGGGGGCTCTCCTTGCGGCAAGCGCGCTGGAAGCGGTGGCGCTCGGCGTGACCGCGAGTGCGCTGGGCCTCTTCCTTGGATGGCTGGCCGTCGCCGGGGTGCTCGCCGCGCAGAGTGCGGCGCAGCCCCTCGCCACCCTTCCCGCGACGCCCACCCTGTTGCCCGTGGCCGCCGCTCTCGTGTGTGCCCTAGGACTCACCCTCGCAGCGCTCACCGCACTCGTTCCCGCGTTCTGGGCCTCGCGAGTTCCACCCTCGGCTGCCCTCAAGCCAGTGACGCCCCTGGCCGAGCAGAGCGTCTCGCGATCCGTGTCGCCTCGCTGGCTCGCGGTGCTCACGGGAGCCGCTGCGGGCCTCGCGATCACCGGAAGGCTCCTCGAGGGCACGACGATGAACGACGCCGCGCTGGTCATCGAATGGGTGGGGGTCGTGGCCCTCGCCGTCCTCGTGGTCCCCGTGCTGCTCGAGGCGTCACGCCGTACCCTGCCCCGTCTCGCACGCTACGACGAGCGCTCGGGCGAGCCGTGGGCGATTGCGGCGGCGGACGCGATCCGCTCGCGCACCAGGCAACTCGCCCTGGCGGCGATGGTCACTGGACTCACCATGGGCGTGGCAGCCGGGGGGCTCGCCGCTACGAGGCTCGGCGCGCGTCAGGAGGACGACCCATCATGGCTGTCCGCCGTGGCGATCGTGCTCGCAGCAGGCGCGCTCTCGACCCTTGTCGCCGCCGCCGTCGTCATGACGGCTCGAGCGGCGGGGCGCCACGATGAAGGAGTGCGGGAGGCACTGGGACTTTCGCCCGCCGACGCGCGCAGGGCCGCGGCCGCCGAGCTGCGCCTTCCCGTCCTCGCGGGTGCCACCCTCGGCATCGGCCTCGCCTGGGTCGCCGTCGCGACGACCTGGACACTCGTGGCGGCGACCGAGGAAACGATCGGCGCCTCGAGTTGGGCTTCGGGACTGCTCACGGCGAGCGCTGTCTGCGCGGGGTGCTGGCTCGTCGCCGCGTGCTTTGCAGGCGGCGGCGGGGCGCTGGTCGGCCTCGCCACACCCGCGCACGCTGACGGCGAGCGCGTCCTCGCACGCCAGTAGGATCACCGCGACCACACAAGGGGGACCCATGCACATCACTACGAGGCACGTCGCTCTGGGAGCCGCCGTCGTGACGGGGCTTGCCGTCGTGGGCGCCGTGGCCGCGGGGATCGTTGCGCGCGACCACTCCCTCGAGAGGGAGAACTTCGCGTGGATTCCGGTCGCAGTGGTGGGCGAACCCGTGACCGGAGCCGCCACGACCGGCTCCGGCCCTCAGGTCACCCGCGCCGAGTACGACGGTCGCCTCGACGAGGTGCGCGCCGTCGACCCTGAGGCGACGGAGATGGCCTTCGTGATCGTGCCGTTCGGCACCCGTTCCGTGGGCGTGCAGGGCACCAGCGACTTCCCCGAGGAGATGCTCGTTGAGGGCACACCACCTGCCAGTGGCGAGATCGTCCTCAGCACGTCCTTCGCCGATGAGCTCGCCGTCGGCACGGGCGACACCGTGACGGTGGGCGAGGACAGCCCCTGGGAGGTGCCACCCACCGATGTCCCAGGCGTCTCGCTGAACGTCACAGGCATCTCGAGGGATGACGACCTGGGCGAGATCCTCGCGGCCTCGGCGTGGGCGAGCATGGACGAAGCCTGGGCCCTCGGCACCGCCTACGGCTTCCACGAGCCCGACGGCCCCACGGTGATCGACACGTACGTCACGTGGGACGGCGAGGTCCCCGCCGACATCGAACCCTGGGTGCTCGAGGACTGACCCGGTCAGCCCACCATCTGCGCGAGCTGGATGAGGTTGCCGCAGGTGTCGTCGAGCACGGCGGTGATGACCGGGCCCATGGCCGTGGGCGGCTGCGTGAACTGCACGCCGAGCCCCACGAGCCGCGCGTGCTCCGCCTCGAGGTCGTCGACGGCGAAGGACGTCGCGGGGATGCCGTCGGCGACGAGTCCCTCCTGGTACGGCGCCACCACGGGGTGGCCGGCGGGCTCGAGGAGCAGCTCGAAGCCCTCCTCGCCGGGGTTGCCGACCGTGAGCCAGCGGTTGCCGCCGCCCATGTCGACGTCCTGGCGCAGCTCGAAGCCGAGCGTGTCCGTGTAAAAGGCGCGGGCGCGCTCCTGGTCGGTGACGAAGACCGAGGCGAGGTGGATGCGGATCATGATTCCTCCTGGGGAGTGGGCCACCGGAGCGCGATCTGCGCGAGTGGGGCGGGGTCGAAGCTGATGAGGACCGTGCGGCCCGCCTTGCGCCGGGCGACGAGCCCGGAGGACTCGAGGACGGCGAGGTGCTGGGAGACGGCCTGGCGGGTGAGGACCACCTCGTGGTCGTAACGCAGGCGGTTAAGGAGCTCGAAGAGCGTCTGCTCCTCGCGCCCCGCGAGCGCGTCGAGGATCGCGCGCCTGGCGGGGGCGGCGAGGGCCTCGTAGACATCGGACACGCCACCAGAATAGGCAAGTGAATACTTGCATATCAAGACCGGACGCGCATGCCTAGACTGACGCGCATGACCGGATACGCAGGCGACCTCACCCCCACCGAGGCCTGGGAGCTGCTCACCAGCAACCCCGACGCGCGCCTCGTCGACGTGCGCACCGAGGCCGAATGGCGCTTCGTCGGCCTTCCCGACACCTCCGCCACCGGCACGGACCCGATCCTCGTCGAGTGGGCCTCATACCCCTCCATGCAGCGCAACGAGGCGTTCGTCGACCAGTTGCTCGCCGCCGGCCTCACTCCCGGCTCCGACGCCCCCGTGGTGTTCCTGTGCCGCTCGGGCCAGCGCAGCATCGGCGGCGCGACCGCGGCCACGGCCGCCGGCATCGGCCCCAGCTACAACATCCTCGACGGCTTCGAGGGCGGCACCGACGCCGCCGGCCACCGCGGGGCACAGGGCTGGAAGGCGGAGGGCCTCCCCTGGCATCAGGGCTGACGGCCGATGCCACGGCGGGCTTCACCCGCCCGTCACCTCGCGTTCAGGTGACCTTTTCCTGACACCCATAGATTCCCCTCGTCCCTGACATCCACGTCCCTACGAGGGGAAACACGTATGCCTTCAGTGAAGAGGGGTGCCGCCTACGCGGTCACCGCCACTCTCGCCGTCGCGCCGCTCGCGGTCGCGACACCGGCGCTGGCAGCGCCATCGGCGGCCGAGGGGTCGCTCGTCATCAACGAGGTCCAGTCCAGCGCACCCGACACCGAACTCGGCGGCAACGACTGGATCGAGATCGCCAACGTCTCGGACGCCGCGGTCGACGCTTCCGGCGTCGTGGTGTCCGATGCCGACGCGGACCACTTCTACGCGCTTCCCGAGGGAACGCAGATCGCCGCGGGCGGCTACCTGGTCATCACCGAGGCCGACTTCGGCTTCGGCCTCGGCAAGGGCGACTCCGTGCGCCTGTTCGCCGCGGGCACGGCCATCGTGAACGACGAGATCGACGCCGCGGCTCAGCCGTTCGACGCGACCACGTGGGCCGCCGGCGAGCACACCAACGCCTCGGGCGCCTCGTGGGGACGCCTGCCCGACGGCACCGGCCCGTTCGCCGCGACAGCGGTCTCCACCCCCGGCTCCGCGAACCTCGCCGAGGCGCCCGCCGCCACCGTTGAGGACTCCGTGGTCGTGAACGAGGTCGCCTCGTCCGACACTGGCGACTTCGGCGGCGTCGACTGGATCGAGCTCGCCTCGACCGCCGACGTGGCGCTCGACCTTGCGGGCGTGGTGGTGTCCGATGCCGACGCCGACCACGCGTACGTGATCCCCGAAGGCACCGAGATCCCCGCGGGCGGCCACCTTGTCCTCGCCGCCTTCGACGACGCCGACAACCCCGGCGGCACCTTCGACTTCGGCCTCGGCAAGGGCGACTCCGTGCGCCTCTTCTCCGCCGGCACCACCATCACTGACGGCGTCATCGACGCGGCCGCCGAGCCCTTCGACTCCACCACCTGGCCGGACGGCCAGCACACCGGCCCCAGCTGGGGCCGTTGCGCCGATGCGACCGGCGACTTCCGCATGACGGGTGCCGCCACCCCTGGCGCCGTCAACGACTGCACCGGAGACGTCGAGGAGCCCACCGAGGAGCCCGCGGAGTTCTCGGGAGCCCTCACCATCAACGAGGTCGAATCCAACGGCGACGACACCGACTGGGTGGAGGTCATGAACCTCACCGACGCGGACATCGACATCTCCGGCTGGGCCATCAAGGACGACGACGACTCGCGCACCGACGTGGTGCCCGCCGGCTCCGTGGTCCCCGCGGGCGGCCTGCTGGTCATCGACCAGGAGTCCGCGACCTACCCCGAGGGCTTCACGTTCGGCCTGGGCGACGGCGACATGTTCCGCCTCTACGACGGCACCGGCGCGCTCGCCGCGAAGTACACGTGGCCCGGCCACGCCCTCGTCTCGTGGGCCCGCTGCCCCGACGGCACCGGCGACTGGACCGACGCGACGGCCTCGACGAAGGGCGAGCCCAACGAGTGCTCCACGCCGCTGAGGATCAACGAGGTGGCCTCGCAGGGCACCGACTTTGCCGAGCTCATCAACATCGGCGCCACCGACGTGGACGCCTCCGGCCTCATCGTGAAGGACAACGACGAGACCCACGCGTTCACCATCCCCGCCGGTACCGTCCTCGCGCCCGGCGCCATCGTGTCCTTCGACGACCTGGGCTACGGACTGGGCAGTGCCGACGCCGTGCGCCTGTTCGAGGCCGACGGCACCACGCTCATCGACGCGTACGAGTGGGCCGAGCACGGCACGCCCAGCTGGGGCCGCTGCCCCGATGGCCGTGGCGAGTGGGCGGCCACCGCATCGGCCACCCCCGGTGACCTCAACGACTGCGACGGCTTTGTGCGGGCCGAGGCCTGGCCCGGCGGCGAGTCCGTGAGCGTCCTGGACGCCGAGGACTGGTTCTCGGGCGACATGTCCGGGATCGACTACGACGCCGCGACCGACTCGCTGTGGGCCGTCCAGAACGGCGACGGCCTGCTCTACAGGCTCGTGGCCGATGCCTCGGGCACCTGGTCGCTCGTGGAGGGCTACGAGTCGGGTCGCGTGCTCGGATACCCCGACGGCGAGGCCGGAGTGGTGGACTCCGAGGGCGTGACCGTCCGCGAGGACGAGCCCGGCGTCGTCTACGTCTCCACCGAGCGCAACAACGACGCGAGCGGCGTGAGCCGCCCCTCAGTGCTGCGCTACGAGGTCTCCGGCACGGGCGCCCTGGTGGCGACCGACGAGTGGAACCTCTCGCAGCTGGAGCCGCTGTCCGCGCTTCCCGCCAATGGCGGCCTCGAGGGCATCACCTGGATCCCGTCGCTCGGCGCGTTCGCGGTGGGCGTCGAGGGCACCGCGTCCGTGTACATCGTCCAGCTGGGCGACAACGGCGAGGCGACGCTGCTCGACACCCTGTCGACCGAGGCGGCGGGCTTCTCGCTCGTGGCCGACGTCCAGTGGGACGCCGAGCGCGGCCAGCTGTGGGTGGTCTGCGACGAGGCCTGCGACGGCCGCATCGCGGTCTACCAGCAGGTGGACGGCGCGTGGGAGATGACCTCCCTGTACGAGCGCCCCGCCGGCATGGGCAACATCGCCAACGAGGGCTTCGCGATCGCGCCGTCGACGACGGCCGTGGACGGCTCCGTGGCCACGTTCTACGTGGACGATGCCGACACTGACGGGTTCTCGCTGCGCTCGGGCACGCTGCCCGCGGTGGCCGTGGACCCCGTCGACCCGGTTGACCCGGTTGACCCGGTTGACCCGGTTGACCCAGGCGACTCGGACGGCGGCAGCGATGGCGGCACCGACCAGCCCGGCGACGGCTCCGGCGACGGCGACGGCGAGGACACGCCTGGCACCGCCCCGTCCGGCTCCACCGACCTGGGCTGCACCGTCGAGGCCCCCGCCTCGGCGGCGCCCGGCGCCTCAATCACCGTGGTCATTGACCGCGAGTGTGCGGGGGCGGACGTCACCTCGGTGGACGTGTGGATGTTCTCCGAGCCCACCTTCGTCGGCACCTTCGCGGTGGCGGCGGACGGGTCGGTGGAGATCGAGGTCCCCGCGTCCATCCCCGCGGGCGAGCACACCATCGTGATGCAGCTCGCCGACGGTACCGTCGTCGGTTCCACCACCATCCAGGTGGCGGCGGACGGTGCGGTGTCCGAGTCTGGCACCGGCTCACTTTCCGGCACCGGTCCGGCCGATGCCGCGGCCCTCACCTGGGCGGCGCTCGCGCTTGCCCTCGGCGGAGCCGTGGTCCTCGGCGCCCGCCGCCGCGTGGGCTAAGCCACCCGCTCACGGCACGACCCGCAGGGGCGGGGATCCCACCGGATCCCCGCCCCTGCGGCGCGTGAGGCGACCGCCGCATCGGCCGTCCGTAGGCGACGGGCGCCCGCCGCATCGGCCCCTCGCTAATCTGGACCCATGGACACCCCGATTCTCAGCCCCGAGACCCTTGCCCTGCACACGGGCATCCACCGTTCCGAGGCCAACGAGATGTCGGAGGGCATGTACCTGACGCAGGGGTATGCGTACGAGTCCGCCGAGCAGGCGCGCGACGCGTTCGCCGGGGACATCGACATCTACATGTACTCGCGCTACGCGAACCCCACGGTGACGGCCTTCGAGGAGCGCCTCGCGGCGATCGAGGGCGCCGAGCGCTGTTTCGCGACGTCGACCGGCATGTCCGCCGTGTTCGTGGCGCTGGGGTCGATCCTCGGCTCCGGCGACAGGCTCGTGGCGGCGAAGGCGCTGTTCGGGTCCACCCTGCAGACGTTCACCAACTTCTTCGAGAAGTGGGGAATCCAGATCGACTACGTCGACGGCAACTCCGCCGAGGAGTGGGAGACCGCGCTCGCCACTCCCGCCAAGGTGGTGTTCATCGAGTCGCCCACCAACCCCATGCAGGACGTGCTCGACATCCCGTTCATCGCGTCGCTCGCGCACTCGGCGGGCGCCATGCTGATCGTCGACAACGTGTTCGCGACGCCGCTGGGCCAGAAACCCCTCGAGCTCGGGGCCGATGCCGTGGTTTACTCCGCGACCAAGCACATCGACGGCCAGGGCCGGGTCCTCGGCGGGGCCATCCTCGGCACCGACGAGTACGTGTACGGACCCGTGCGCCAGATGGTGCGCAACATGGGAGCGACCATCTCGCCGTTCAACGCGTGGGTGCTGCTCAAGGGCCTCGAGACCCTCGGCGTCCGCGTGCGGGCGCAGGCGGCGTCCGCGCTGGACCTCGCCTCGTGGCTCGAGCACCACCCCAAGATCGACTCGCTGCGCTACCCCCTGCTGCCCTCGCACCCGCACTACGAGCGGGCCGTGAAGCAGATGACGCTGGGCGGGACGCTGGTGACGGTGGACCTGTTCGTGGGCGAGGGAGTGGACCGCGCCGGAGCCGAGGCTCAGGCCGCCGCGTTCAGGTTCATGAACGGGCTGTCGCTGTTCACCGTGTCCAACAACCTGGGTGACGCGAAGTCGATCTCGACCCATCCCGCGACCTCGACGCACAACAAGTTGTCGGTCGAGGAGCGCGCCGCCGTGGACATCTACGAGACGACCGTGCGCCTGTCCATTGGCCTGGAGAACGTCGAGGACCTGCGCCGGGACCTGGATCACGCTCTGTCGCTGGTCTGATTTCTGAGGCGGCCTGGGGCGTCGCTGGGGGCGCCGCTTGCGTCGTCCCCAGGCCTTGTGGTGGTGGGGTGTTGTCCACAGTTTTTGTGGGTTTACCTGGGATGTCAGTGGGTGGGGGCATGCTGGTGTCATGACCTTTTCCACGTCCGCTCTGGCCGACAGCGTTGCCGCTGCCGGCGTCTTCGAGGGAGCGGATCTGGCCTCGACCCCGGCATCCCGGCTGGTCGAAGTGAAGGACGCCGTCGCGCGGGTACGACGCATGGCCGATGCCCTGCTGGTCGAGGTCGCCGGGGAGATCGCCCGCCGCTCCACCAAGGACGACGGTGTGGGTGGCCTGGCCCGCACCCGAGGGTTTACCTCACCGGGACGGATGCTGGCCGATGCGCTGGGTGGCTCCGAGGCCGAAGCGCACCGGCTGCTCAAGGTCGCCGAGGCCACCCAGCCTTCCCTTGATGCTGACAGTGGCGGCGAGACCGCACCGCGGTTTCCCGTGATCGCGTCCGCGGTGCGCTCCGGTGACGTGTCGATGGAGATCGCCGCCGTGCTCACGCGCGCGTTGGAGAGGATCGCACAGGTGGCCCCGGACACGGTGGCGGGCCTGGAGGAGCGCATGGTCACCAAGGCCGCGACCCTGTCCCTGGCCGATGTGAGGCGCATGGTCGCCGCCCACGAAGCCGCACATCGACCCTTGGATGTGAAGGAACGCGATCAGGCGGCGTTCGACAACCGGTACGTGCAGATCAAGGACGAGGCAGACGGATCGGTCGCCATCCACGCCCGTCTCGACGTCGCCACCGCCGCCCCCATCGTCACCGTGTTGAAGGCTGCGGTGAAGAAAGTCATGCAAGCCAGGCGTGACAGTGCCCACGACAAGGGCATGACCGGCATGGACTACACCGTCGATGAACGCACCCCCGGCCAGATCCACGCCGACACCCTGTCCGCCCTCGCCAGGCACGCACTCGGCTGCGAGGAAGTGCCCACCGGGGTAACGACCACCATCGTGGTCCGCGTCAACCAGGCAGACCTCCGCTCCGGCGACGGATGTGCGAGCGTGGATGGCATCGACTCCTTCATCCCCGTCACCACCGCAACCCAGATGACCGTCGACGCCGAGATCCAGCCCCTGATCATGGGTGACGGCATCCTGCCGATCGGCAAAGGCCCCAAAAAGCGTCTATTCACCGAGGACCAGAAACTCGCCCTGCTCGAACGCGACGGAGGCTGCGCCTGGTGCCACGCCCCACCCTCCTACTGCGAAGCCCACCACCTGCGCTGGTGGCAACACGGCGGCACAACCACCCTGGATAACGGCGTCATGCTCTGTGTCTCCTGCCACCACCGCATCCACGCGCACCACTGGGACATCACCGTGCGCGACCAACACGTCTGGTTCACCCCACCCGCCACCATCGACCCCACCCGCACCCCCAGAATCGGCGGCAAAGCCCACTACCAACTCGAGGCGTGAGGACAGCCTCCCGGGAGAACTCCGTCTAGCGCGGGCACAGTTCGGGCACAGCGGAGCCGAGCACCGGCGCGCGTCACCTTTGTGCCGTTTCCCCGTGCTACGTTCCGACCCATGACCGCACCCGCGCCCCACGGCAGCGGGTCCGGCATGCCGCTGTCGATCCGGATCATCGGGCGCAGCTCGGCACCCGGCGCGATCTTCGTGCTCGCGGTGGCGGCCATCTTCGTCGTGGGACTGCCGCTGCTCGCGCGCACCGTCACCGCCGACGAGGTCCCCGCTGCGGCCGAGACCTCTGCGGTCACGCTCGGCACCCCGGCCGACGGCACCCTCACCATCACCCCCGCAGGAGAGTGGGTGCAGGGCACCGCCACCGACGCCTACATCGAGTTCACCAACGCGGGCGCCGTCCTGTCGATCGCCGCCCCCCAGCCCGTCGCGGCCACCGGCACCCCCGAGCAGGTCATCGCCGCCACCGTCGACAACCTCACCTCCGACGTCGCGGCCTCCTGGGTCGCCTCCGACCCCGTCGAGATCTCCACCGACGCCGGCGACCCCGGGCTGTGCGTCACCGGCACCACCGTGGCCGACGTCGCCATGACCTGTGCCGTCCAGCACGGCGAGGAGGTCTCGACGCTGACCGCCACCGCATCGGCCCAGGTATGGCCGTCGCTCCAACCCAGCGTCGACACCATCCTGCGCTCCATGACCTTCACGGGCCCCGCCGCGTGACCACCGCCGAGCCGCCCCCAACCACGATCGCCATCGCCACCGTGCGCCGCGCCCTCCCCCGCACGTCCACCTTCGTGGACGTGCGCTCCCTCGTCTTCTGGGCGGGGACCGCCGTCACCATCTACGGCCTCATCGCCTGGCTCCCCCTGGTCGCCGCAGGGCTGCGCATCCAGCCCGCCACCGGCGTGCTGTCCGGCATCGTGTGGCTGCTGTACGGCTTCGTCTTCCTGCTGGTGCTGTACCGGATGGAACTGTTCGAGCGACGCTCACCCATCACCGTCGCCGGCGCCCTCGCCTGGGGAGCCTTCGCCGCCCCCGGCCTCGCCGCCGTTTCTGCCCCCGCCATGCACGACCTCGTCGCTGCCGTCCTCCCCGTCGACGAGGCCTGGATCTCCTCCTTCGCCGCACCCCTGGTCGAGGAGCCCCTCAAGTGGCTCGGCATCGTTGCCCTCGCCCTCATCCCCGGGGCTCGCCTGCGCTCCGCGGCCGACGGCCTCTTCTACGGCGCAGTCGTCGGCCTGGGATTCCAGGTCTCCGAGAGCTTCATGTACTCGGCAGTCCTCAGCTCCGACGGCACCGCCGCCACCGTGTGGGCCATGCTGCTCCTGCGCGGCGTCATCGGCGGCCTGTGGAACCACCCGACCTTCTCCGCGATGTCCGGCGCCGGCGTCGGCTACTTCTTCAACGCCTCCGCCGGCGCATGGCGCCGCTGGGGGGTGCTCCTCGGCACGCTCGCCCTCGCCGTCGTGGTGCACGGCTTCTTCAACACCCCCATCGTGAATTCCAACGCCTTCGTCAGCTCCTTCGTCAAGGGCGTGCCGGTGCTCCTGCTGTTCCTGTGGGTGCTGCGGTGGGCCCACCTGCGCGAGCGGCGCACCTTCGCCGGACTCGCCGCCGAGGTGGTGCCCGACGACCTCGTCAGCCCCGCCGACTTCCGCCTCCTGTCCACCCGCCGCGTCCGCCAGGGGCTGCGACGCGAGGCCGGCAAGCGCGCCGGCAGGGAAGCCGCCCGCACCCTCAAGTACCTGCAGGGGGCACAATTAAGCCTCCTCACCGCCACCCATGAGGACGGCTGGGACACCCCCCGCACCATCGAACTGTCGGAGGACGTCCGCCTCATCCAGGCCGACCTGCGCGAGCTCTACGACGCCGCCGGCGTCGTCAACGGGCCGGGCCTCACCCGCGAGGAGCCGCCCGTGTCCTCGCGACGCATCCGCGTCCAGCACTGGGCCGAGACGACCCGCGGCCGCCTCGAGACCGAGGGCGCGCGCCAGATGGTCCGCTCCGCCGCCACCGGCGCCACGGAGAAGGTCACGACCGGCGCCATCAGGATCGTGCGCCGCAGGCCCGTGGCCGATGCCCCGCCTCCCGCGCTCCCCGCGGCGGACGAGCGCCCCGCACTCGCGTCACCCGGCGACGATCACGCCCCCGTCACCGAGACCCTCACCCTGCGCAGGACTCCCTCCGCGCAGGAGGACGGTCAGGACCGCGAGCGGTAGCCCGCGAAGGACCGCAGCCGCAGCGAGTTGCCGACCACGAACAGGGACGACCCACCCATCGCGGCCGCCGCGATCATGGGGTTGAGGATGCCCAGCGCCGCCAGCGGAATGGCCGCGGTGTTGTAGGCGAAGGCCCAGAACAGGTTGCCGCGGATGGTCGACAGGGTCCGCCGTGACAGCGCGATCGCGTCGGCCGCGGCCCGTAGGTCGCCCGAGACGATCGTGAGGTCCGAGGCCTCCCGAGCCACGTCGGTGCCGGTGCCGACCGCGATGCCCAGGTCCGCCTGTGCGAGCGCCGGGGCGTCGTTCACCCCGTCGCCCACCATCGCCACGCGCGACCCGCCTGCCTGCAGCGAGCGGATCGTGTCCGCCTTGTCCCCCGGCAGCACGTCGGCGATGACGCGGTCGATGCCCACCTCGTCGGCGACGGCCCGCGCCGCCCTGGCGTTGTCGCCCGTGAGCAGCACCACCTCGAGCCCCAGCTCACGGAAGGCCCCGATGGCCGATGCGCTGGTGGGCTTCACGGCGTCCGCGACCGTCAGCACCGCCTCGGCAACCGAGCCACGGCCGGCAAACACCGCCGTCTCGCCACGGGATTCCGCAGCCGCCGCGAGCGCCTCCAGCTCGTCGGGCACCGACGCGAAGTGACGGCGCGATCCGACCCCCACCTCGGCGTTGCCGCCGTCACCCCCGAGCCCCTGCACCGTCGCGACCACGCCGTGGCCAGCGACCGAGCGGAAGCCCTTGACCCGCGGCAGCGTGCGCGACCCGGCCTCCGCATCGGCCGCCCGCGCCTCGTGAATGGCCCGGGCGATCGGGTGCTCCGAGCGGCCCTCGACCGCGGCCGCCGCGTCGAGCAGCAGGGCCTCGTCGGCGGGCGCAAGGCCGGGCGCCGCCGCGGACACGAGCGTCATGCGCCCCTCGGTCACCGTGCCGGTCTTGTCGAGCACGATGGTCGTCACGTCGCGGGTGTCCTCGAGCGCCTCCGGCCCCCGCACGAGCACCCCCAGCTGGGCGCCGCGGCCGGTGCCGACCATGATCGCCAGCGGCGTCGCGAGCCCCAGCGCGCACGGGCAGCTGATGATGAGCACCGCGACCGCAGCCGTGAAGGCGGCGTTCGCGTCGCCCGTCACCGCGAGCCACACCACGAGGGTGAGCGCGGCCACCGCGATCACCACGGGCACAAAGATCCTGGAAATCCTGTCGGCGAGGCGCTGCACCCGCGCCCGGCCCGACTGCGCCTCGTCAACCATGCGGGCGATCTGCGCGAGCATCGTCTCCGCGCCCACCCGCGTGGCCTCGACGGTGAGGGCGCCGTCTGCGGCGATGGTGCCGCCCACCACCTCGGCGCCCGCCTCGACGCGCACCGGCACCGACTCCCCCGTGACGAGGGACGCGTCCACGGACGCCTCGCCCTCGACCACGCGGCCGTCGGTCGCGATCGTCTCGCCCGGCCGCACCACGAACCGCGTGCCGACCTCGAGCGCGTCGCGCGGCACCTCCGTGCCGTCCTCGAGGCGGGCGGTGGCCGACTGGCGCTTCGACAGGGCCCGGATCGCATCGCCGGCCCGCGCCGTCGAACGCACCTCCATCCACTTGCCCAGCAGGATCAGCGCCACGATGACGGCGCCGGTCTCGTAGTACACGTGGGCCCCGGCGAAGCCGCCGAACAGGCCGCCGACCAGCACCACCGTGGACCACGTCCATGCCGCCATGGTGCCGAGCGTGACGAGGGTGTCCATGTTGGTCGCGCGATGGCGAGCCGAGGCCACCGTGGACCGGTGGAACGGCAGCGCGGACCACCAGATCACGGGCGTGGCGAGCACCGCCACTACCCACTCCCAGCCCTCGAACTGGAGGGCGGGGACCATCGACAGCAGGACCGTCGGCACGGCGAGCACTGCCGCCACGATGAAGCGCCGCTTGTAGTCGGCGATCCGCGAGGCGTCGGCGTGCATGTGCGCCTCGTGCTCGGAGGCGTGGCCGTCGCCGTGCTCGTGCGAGATCTCCGGCACCGAGTAGCCGAGCCCCGCGACCGTCTCGCGCATCGCCGCCTGGAGCTCCTCGCCCGTGACGGTGCCGTCGGGGCGCACCGTCGCGCGCCTGGTCGCGTAGTTCACCACCGCGTCCTCGACGCCGGGCAGGCGCGACAGCCCGCCCTGAATGGTGGCGGCGCAGCTCGAGCACGTCATCCCCTCCACGGGGAGCGTGACGGCGTCGGGCACCGCGGGCACGCGTGCGGCCGATGCGACCGCCGCCTCCCGCTCCTGACTCGCCGATCCCGGGGCAGCCATGGCGGACCTCCTAGGAAACGACGCGGTAGCCGGCGCCCTCGACGGCCTCGTCGAGCGCGAACTCGAGGTCGTCGGCCGGCACGGTGCCGTCGGGCGCGACGCGGGTGAGGCCGGAGGCGTGGTCCACCTCGACCGTGGAGACGCCGTCGAGGGCGCCGATGGCCGTGCGGACCTTGCCCGCGCAGCCGTCGCAGGTCATACCGGAAACGGTGATCTCGATCGTGTTCATGATGCCACCGTAAACCTTCCACCCGACTGGAAGGTCAAGCGTTAGGCCGCCACGGCATCGGCCGCGTCCACGGCGGCCAGGATCGCCTCCACCTGCTGCTTGGCGTCGCCGAACAGCATCTCGGTGTTGTCCCTGAAGAACAGCGGGTTCTGCACGCCGGCGTAACCGGTGGCCATCGACCGCTTGAACACCACCACGGACCCCGCCTCCCACACGTGGAGCACGGGCATGCCGGCGATGGGCGAGCCGGGGTCGTCGAGCGCCGCCGGGTTCACCGTGTCGTTCGCGCCGATCACGAGCACCACGTCGGTGGACGCGAAGTCGTCGTTGATCTCGTCGAGCTCGAGCACGATGTCATAGGGCACGCGCGCCTCCGCGAGCAGCACATTCATGTGGCCGGGAAGGCGCCCCGCGACAGGGTGAACCGCAAAGCGCACCTCGACGCCGCGGTCACGCAGCCGCGACACCAGCTGCGCCACCGGGTACTGGGCCTTCGCCACCGCCATGCCGTAGCCGGGCGCGATGACCACCGAGCGGGCAGTCGCCAGGCGCTCCGCCACCTCCTCGGCGGAGGTCGAGCGGTGCTCGCCCACGGCATCGGCCGTACCCGAAGACGAGGCCGGCGCCTCGCCGCCGAAGCCGCCCAGGATGACCGAGAGGAACTTGCGGTTCATCGCGGTGCACATCAGGTAGGACAGGATGGCGCCGGACGCTCCCACGAGTGCGCCGGTCACGATCAGCAGGTCGTTGCCGAGCATGAAGCCCGCCGCGGCCGCCGCCCAGCCCGAGTACGAGTTGAGCATCGAGACGACCACGGGCATGTCGCCGCCGCCAATGGCCGCCACCAGGTGCCAGCCCACCGCGAGCGCGATGACGGTCATGAGCAGCAGGGACCAGATCGACGGGGACGCGAGGAACCACGCCATCAGCGCGCCGCACGCGACGAGCGCACCCAGGTTCAGGGCGTGGCGGCCGGGGAGGGTGAGCGGGGAGCCCGAGATGCGGGCCGACAGCTTGAGGTAGGCGACGATCGAGCCGGTGAAGGTCACGGCGCCGATGAAGACGCCGAGGAACACCTCGATGAGGTGCATCGCGTCGTGGCCCTCGGTGAGGTACGAGTTGAAGCCGATCAGCACTGCCGCGGCGCCGACGAAGGAGTGCAGGAGCGCGATGAGCTCGGGCATCTGCGTCATCTCGACGGTGCGGGCCCGCCACGTGCCGACTGCGGCGCCGATGGCGAGCACCGCCGCGATGAGGCCGAGTGTCACCCCCCAGGGGCGCTCCGAGGTGTCGAGCGCGAGGGCGATGGTGGCGGCGATGGCGATGCCCATGCCCGCCATGCCCAGCAGGTTGCCGCGCCTCGCCGTCGACTGCTTCGACAGGCCCGCGAGCGACAGGATGAACAGGATGGCCGCGGCCAGGTAGGCGACTGCGGCGACGGATGCGACGCTCATGTCAGGCCCCCTTCTGGAACATGCCGAGCATGCGGTAGGTGACGAGGAAGCCGCCGAAGACGTTGATTGAGGCGATGGCCGCCGCGAGGAAGGCGAGGGTCGTCACCACGGGATCGCTCGAGCCGAGCTGCAACAGCGCGCCGATGAGGATGATGCCGCTGATCGCGTTCGTCTGGCTCATCAGCGGCGTGTGGAGCGAGTGGCTGACGTTGCTGATGACGTAGTAGCCGATGACCACCGCGAGCGCGAAGACCGTGAACGCCGCGAGGAAGGCGGCGTCGGCGAACGCCAGCGCAAGGGCCAGTGCGGCCGCGGAGGCGAGCATGGGCCAGGTGCGCTTCTTGGGTGCGCGTGCGGGCGTGGCCTTCGTTGCCGCCTCGGGTGCGGCCGATGCCGTGGCCGGGGTTTCGGCCTGCTCCGCCGGCGTAGCGGCGCTGGGCGCCGCGGAGACGGTGATGGGCGGCGGCGGCCACAGCAGGTCGCCCGCGTGGGCGACGGCCATGCCGCGGATCACGTCGTCTTCGAGGTCGAGGACCATCTGGCCGTCCTTGCCCGGCGTCATGAGCTTCAGCAGGTTGACGATGTTGGTGCCCACCAGCTGGGAGGTGTGGCGCGGCATCCTGCCCGGCAGGTCGGTGTAGCCGATGACGGTGACGCCACCGTCAGTGACAGTGCGCTCGCCGGGGAGGGTCGCCTCGCAGTTGCCGCCTCCGGACGCGGCGAGGTCAACGATCACGGAGCCGGGGCGCATGGCGGCCACAGTGGCGGCGGTGAGGGTCGTGGGGGCGGCGCCGCGGACCAGGGCGGTGGTGATGACGACGTCGGCACCGGCGGCCTCGCGGGCGTACAGCTCCATGGCGGCGGCCTGCTGGGCCTCGGTCAGGGGGCTCGCGTAGCCGTCGGGCGACACCTCCTGCTGCGCCTCGGGCGCCGTGACGAAGGTGGCGCCCATGGACTCGATCTGCTCGGCGGCCTCGGGGCGCACGTCGAAGGCGCGCACCTGGGCGCCGAGCGACACGGCTGCGCCGATCGCGGCGAGTCCGGCCACTCCGCCGCCGATCACGAAGACGGTGGCGGGCGCCGTCTTGCCTGCGGCGGTCACCTGGCCGGCGAACATCCCGCCGTAGGACTCGGCGGCCTCGATAACGGCGCGGTAGCCGGACACGTTGGACTTGGTCGACAGGACGTCGAGCGCCTGGGCACGCGACAGGCGCGGCACCGCGTCGAGCGCGAGGGCCGTCACTCCCGCGGCGCGCAGGTCCTCGACGAGGCCGGGGCTCGCCTGCGGGGCGAGCGGCGCGATGAGCGTGGCGCCGGGTTGCAGGAGCCCGATGTCCTCGGGGCCGGGCGCCTCGACGGCCGTGACGACGTCGCCCGCCCAGGCCTCCGCGCGGGTCACGAGGGTGGCACCGGCCGCCTCATAGGCGGCGTCCGCGAGGCTCGAGCGCTCGCCGGCGCCCGCCTCGACGGCCACGTCGTAGCCGAGCGTCACGAGCTTCTGGACGGTGTCGGGGGTCGCGGCGACGAGGCGCTGCTCGGCAGGTGCCGCGGGGACTGAGATGCGCATGCGGGGCGCCTCCTGGGGCCTCAAGAATCGATCTGATTCGAGGCTACGGGCGGCGGCCGCGCCGCGCGCGGGACAAGGGTCCCGATCGCGGCCCTGGTAGATGGCCGGGTGAGCGGGCTACGGGCGGCGGGTGGCGCATCGGCCGTCCGCCGGCACGGCCCGCGGCTCGCCTAGTGCGAGCCGACCACCTGGCAGCGGTGGGGGTCGGTGCAGTCCGCCGGGTCGAGGATGTCGGCGCGGGCGCGCAGGGCCACGAGCTCGGCGCGCGCGGCCTCGAGGGAGGCGATCTGGGAGTCGATGTCGGCGAGGTGGCCGTCGAGCAGGGCGCGGGTGTGCGCGCAGGTGCCGTGCCCCTCGGCCTTCATGTCGAGGATCTGGCCGGACTCCTTGAGGCTCAGCCCCGCGGCCTGGGCGTCGCGGACGAACGTGAGGCGCTCGAGGGCATCGGCCCCGTAGTCGCGGTACCCGGACGCGGTGCGGCCGGGATCGGGAAGCAGACCGATGGACTCGTAGTAGCGCACCGTCTTGGCGGTGACGCCTGCCTGGGACGCGAGCTCGGAGATCCTCATGCCTCCACGCTACGTCAACCTTCCACCTCGCTGGAACCGTCAAATGGATCCACTTGGTTCATCTCAGGCCTTAGGCGAGCCAAATGGATCCATTTGACGGAAAGGAGGGGGCGGGTACGGTCGGGGCATGACGCGCACCGCACCTCGACGGCTCGGCCTCCTCGGCGGCATCACCTGGCACTCCTCGCTCGAGTTCGAGCGCATGCTCAACGAGGGCGTCAACGCCGCGCTCGGCGGGTCCAGCGCAGCCGACCTCCTGGTGCGCTCCTACAACTTCCAGCAGATCGCCGACGCCCAGGCCGCCGGCGACTGGGACGGCCTCGGCTCGACGTTCGCCGCCGACGCCCGCCAGCTCCAGGCGGCCGGCGCCGAGGCGATCCTCATCTGCGCCAACACGATGCACAAGGTGGCCCCCGCCGTCGCTGACGCCATCGACGTGCCGCTCATCCACATGCTCGACGCCACCGCGGACGCGATCGTCGCCGCCGGCCTCGACACCGTCGCCCTGCTCGGCACGGGCTACACGATGCGCGACCCCTTCTACCGCGACCACATGGCGGCGCGCGGCATCACCACGATCGTTCCCGACGAGCCCGTGCTCGCCGAGGTTCACGACCTCATCTACGACTCGCTGGCCCGCGGCGTGGTTCCCGACGGTGCGCGCGAGTGGATCCGGGGCGTCTACGACAACCTCAGGGCCCGCGGCGCCCAGGGCGTCATCTCCGGCTGCACCGAGATCCCCATGGTCCTCACCGCAGCGGACGTCGACGAGCCCTACTTCGACTCCATGGGCCTGCACGTCGAGGCGGCGCTGGAGTTCGCCCTGCGCGACTGACCCGCACAGCGGAAAATCCGCACATACCGTCATCTACCAGGCGAGAAAGTTCTCACTTTCGCGATTGAGGCCCTTCCCCCACGGCCGATGCCGGGTCTAGCCTGGACATTCACCGGGGCTCGATGGCTCGACCGCCCCGGCCGATGAGGGGCGGCTGAGGGGCCGGATGAGCCAGGAGACACTCCTGGGCAGCGCAATCGTGCGCCCGGGACATGAACGCGACGAGGCGTGCCACGCCCACGGCGACGCCTGCCACGAGCGCGCGCGCATCGCCGCCGCCCGCATCGTCGCCTACGACCTCCCCGACCGCACCCCCACCCAGCGTGCCAGGATGCTCCACCGCATGGGCCTCACCCGGATCGTTTGGGACTGGCGGGAGGAGCACACGCTTGCCTTCCACGAGGAGCTCGACGCGCTCGCCGCCCACGACGTCACCGTGACCGGCCTGTGGTGCCCCATGCCGCTGCCCGCCGACGACTCCGAGCTGGGGCTGATCGACCCGCACGTGCGCGTCCACCTCGACGAGATGACCAGGCGCGGGCTCACCCCGGACCTGTGGACGTGCGTCGAGTTCGGCGACGAGGGCCGCCCCGAGCGCCTGGGCACGTGGGTGCAGCGCGAGCAGGTGACGCGGGTCGCAAGCCACCTCGAGCCGCTCACCCGACGGGCGGCCGATGCCGGCATGCGGGTCGCGCTCACCAATCACCTGGGGTGGTTCGGCGAGCCGGAGAACCAGATCGAGGTCATCGAGGAGCTGGCCGGCCGCGGCCTCACCAACGTGGGCCTCGCCTACCAGCTGCAGCACGGCCACTCACACGTGGACCGGTTCGACTCCCTCATGGAGACCATGCGGCCGCATCTGCTGTCGCTCGCGCTGTCGGGGGTGGACGCCGATGCCGTGGAGACGGGACGCAAGATCCTTCCCTGGGGGGCGGGCCGGCTGGACCGCCGCCTCGCTCACGCCGTGATGCGCTCGGGCTGGCACGGCCAGCTCGCCGTGCAGGGTCACAGCGCCGACGACGCCCACGACCGCCTGCTCGACTCGATCGAGGGCGTCGAGTGGATGATCGACCGCTGGCAGGGGGTGCGCCACCCGCGCCCGGTGCCGCGCATCGCGACGCCCGCGTGGCCGCAGCCCGCCGGGGTCGCGCCGCCCTACATGGGCACGTCTACCCTCGGGCGTCACGCACGCCGCGCGCGGGTCGCGACGGGCGAGATCGCCCCCACCCTCGCGCGCGTGCGGACCTCGCCGCCCGAGCCCGCGCCCATCACCCTGCCGCCGGGTGGATCACGGGCGGCCGATGCCGTGGCCGGGTCCCGCAGGGCCCGCACCCAGGCGTCGGCTCCGTCGGCGGCCACGCCGTCGCGCTTCGCCCCACGCGACCCGGAGGGTGCCACCGTTCTTGGCGGGGCCTTCGGCGCCCTGGCAGCGATGCGGTCGGCGCGCTCCTGGCTCTCGGCCGACACCCCGGCGCTTCCCCCGACTCCCCTCCCCCAGGACCAGGGGGCCGCGACCGACGGCCTGCCCTGGCCCACCCACGCCGCCGCCGTCGACCCCCGTTCGCGCATCGCGGCGGACTTCCCCGTGTCGCTGCTGCGCGAGACGCCGGCAGCGGAGGCCGACTACGCGCCCCTCAGCAGCGACGCGGACAACGACGCCCACGGCCCGCGCGACCTGCCCCTGCGCATCTCCAAGCGCGAGGTGTCGCTCGAGGCCCCCGACCCGTACACCGGCGCCCTCCACGCCCTGCTCATCCACCTGGAACGCGTGGGGTTCCGCGGCGCCCCGCGTAGCTTCGGCTGGGATGCGAACGGCCGCCACCTCGTCGAATGGGTGTCCGGCACCAGGGCCGACCACCCCGACGCCCCCGCCGAGGCGCTCGACCCGGCCCGCATCGGCCGGTTCCTGCGTGAGCTGCACGACGCCCTCGAGTCGTTCGTGCCTCCCGCCGACGCCATGTGGTTCGACGGACTTCCCGGCCCCGGCGGCTCGATCGTCATCCACCAGGACATCGCGCCGTCCAACCTGGTCGTCGCCGAGGACGGGCGCCTTGTCGCCATCGACTGGGACGCCGCGGCCCCCGGCAGCCGGCTATGGGACCTGGCGCACGCCGTCCACGCCTTCGCTCCCCTGCACGGCGACGGATTCGACCTGGTGACCTCCGCCATCAGGATGCGCGACCTGGTGGACGGCTACGGGCTGACGCAGTCCGAACGCGAGCGGCTTGTCCCGCTGCTCGGCCTACGGTCGGAGCGGATGTACGAGTACCTGGACTCGATGCGCGCCACGGGTCAGTCTCCCTGGATCGAGCTGTGGGAGATGGGGGTGGGCACCGTGTGGGAGCGCGACGCCGAGTGGATCCGCGCCAACACCGTGCACTGGCGCACCGCGCTGCTGAGCTGAGCGCTGGCACCCTGGCGCGACGCCCCGCAACGCGTCACTGCCAGCCGGCCGCCCGCATCACCTCGGCGGCCACCTCGAGCCGGTCCCTGCCCTCGGTCGACACCACGGCATCGTCCAGCCGCAGGTCCTCGAGGATTCCCTCGAGCTCGACGGTCCGGGCGAGCGCCATGTCCCGCCAGTACCCCTCGGGCTCGCGCTCGGTCAGTCGCTCCACCCGCGTGGGCTCGGACGCCGTCACTCTCACCACCGCGACCGAGGCGAGCCCGGCATCGGCCGTCGAGAGGGCCGATGCATAGCGGGCCCTGTCGTCGCCGTCCTCCACGACGCGAGGCACCACCACGAACCCGTAGCCGGCCTCGCGCCACAGCGGCGCGAGGGCCGCGAGCGAGGCGAACATGAGGCGCTGGTGGTGGGGGTCGGAGGGGTCGGCCGGGGTGGCCTGGCACAGGTAGTCGCCGTCGACGAAGACGGAGCGGGCGCCGCGCTCGGCCAGCAGGTCGTGCACCGCCGCGGCAGTGGTGGTCTTGCCGGCGCCCATCGTCCCGTTCAGCACGAGCACGCGGGTGGGCAGGTCCTTGGCGTAGCAGACCGACTCGGGCTCCTCGGCGTACTCGCCGTAGTTCGTCATGCGGCGGTAGCCCAGGCGCTCGTACAGCGCCATCGCCTCGGGCTGACGCAGGCCGGTCTCGAGGATGAGGCGCGTGGCCCCCGCGCGGCGCCCCGCCTCCTCCGCGACCCTCATCAGGGCCTTCGAGTGGCCGCGCCCGCGATGGGTGGGCTCCACCCACAGGCGCTTCAGCTCGAGGTCGCCCGGTCGCGTGCCCGCGTAGGGCGACCAGCGTGCGACGAGCGTCGCGACGGGCGTCCCGTCGTCGTCACCCACCCAGGAGCCCACCAGCGTGGGGAACGTGGTCTCCAACTCGAGCTCGGGGTCCTCGTAGCGCTCGGCGAGGTCGCGTTCCTGCGCCTTCCACAGGCGGTGCGCGTCGGCATCGTCCGGCTGCACCTGGCGGATGGTGAGGACGGCCGATGCCGTGGCCGGGTTCTCGCCCGGCACGCCTGGGGTGGCCGGCACGCCTGAGGTGGCGCTCACAGCCCCTGCCCCGCGTCCCACAGACGCTCGGTGCGGCCGGCGAGCATGGCGTCGAGGCCCGTCGCCTGGGCGTCGGTGAGCGCGGCGACGTAGTCGACGATGCCGCGGCCGGCGGCGCGCCTGCGCAGCTCCGTCTCGTCGACGGTGGGCAGCAGCTGGGGCTCCTCGTGGAGCACCCGCATGTAGTCCTCGGTGGCCATGTCGACGAGGTCGAGCAGGCGGCGCGGGGCGCGCCTGGCGTCGTGCGGGTCGTCGAGCCAGTCGGCGAACCCGTCCACCAGGCGCTCGATGAGGCTGGCCTGTCCGCGCTGGTAGACGGCGAGGTCGGGGCGGTCGAGGATGAAGCGCTCGTGCAGGAACTTGAGGACAGCCACCTCGTGCCAGGCTGTCGCGTCGAGCATGACGTGGCCCGAGCGGTGGGCGGGGTCGCGGTGGACCTCGACCGAGGACTGCAGGTGGCGGATCCAGTCGGTCGTGAAGGACGCGAGCGAGCGGTCGGCGGCGAGCGAGCCGTCGAACGGCACGGTGAGTAGCCCCTCGACCACCTCGTCGGTGACCTTGGCCACGGCGGCGTCGAAGGCATCGGCGTCGGCGATCCACGGGTCGCGCTCCGACAGGCGCCGCCAGAGCAGCTCGAGCGAGTGGCCGGGCGAGCGGCTCGTGTCGCGCAGCGTCGAGGTGTCGAGGGTGCGCAGGTCGGCCAGCTCGCGGCGCCACTCGCGGAACTCACCAGCGATCGTCGCCTGGTTGAGCAGGCCGGCGCGGTAGAAGTCGTCGAGGTCGTGAAGCGAGTAGGCGATGTCGTCGGCGATGTCCATGACGGAGCACTCGAGCGTCTGCTGCCCCTCGGCGATGCGCGGGTAGGCGCTCAGGGCATCCCTGGCATCGTCCACGTCCACCACGTACATGGAGAACTTGTGGCTCGCGGCGCCGCGGCGCTCGCCTCCCTCGCCGCGCAGCCAGGGGTACTTCAGCACCGCGGCGCGCACCGCCCGCGTGAGGTTGAGGCCCACCCCCTGGGTGTCGTGCTCGTCGAGGCGCGTGAGGATGCGGAACGTCTGGGCGTTGCCCTCGAAGCCCTCGCGCAGGCGGAAGCGGTCGCGCGCCAGGCGGTCCAGCGCCCGCTCACCCAGGTGCCCGAACGGCGGGTGGCCCACGTCGTGGGCACTCGCCGCGGCCTGCACCACCACGGGGTCGCAGCCGCCGAGCTCCTCGACCAGCCGCCCGACGGGGCCCGTGTCGCGGTGGAGGTGCATCGCGATGGCGCGCGCGACCGCGGCGACCTTGACCGAGTGGGTGAGGCGGTTATGGACAGCCATGCCCGCGCCGGTCTGCGAGATGACCTGGGTCACGGCGGACAGGCGCGAGAAGTACGGCGAGAAGCGGATGCGCTCGATGTCCACGCGGTAGTCGGGGCGGGTCTCGGCGCGCTGGAACTCGTCGAGCTCCTCGGGCTCGCGGCGGCTCACGCGGGGATCGGCGTCGCTCATGCGCACCATCCTCGCGCATCGGCTCGGCGGTGTCCGTCAGGTGGACGGCCGACCGCGGGCCGCTGCGCGCGCGGCGGCCACGCGTCAGGCGGCGACGCGGGCGCGGCGCCTGCTGACCAGGATCTCGCCCGCGAGCGCGAGGAACACCACGGCAGAACCCGCGGCGCCGACCCCGAGCACCAGGTCGATGCCCGTCGACGTGGGGTGGCCGTCGCCAGCGAGGTGGGCGGACAGGATCGCCGCCGAGATCGCCGACCCGAACGAGCCGCCCACCGTGCGCAGCACCTGGTTGAAGCTCACGGCGCTGCCGAGCTCCTCGGTGGCGACGGATCGCGCGATGAGCCCTGGCATCGCCGCGTAGGTGGTCCCGATGCCGACGCCGAACACGAACATGCCGATGAGCACCTCCCACAGCGAGTCGTGCGCGAGGAACAGCAGCAGGGTCGACAGGGTCACCACGGAGGCGCCGATGGGAAGCAGCGCCGTCATCGAGGTGCGCCGCGCGATGACGTGCACCAGGCGGTTGGCGCCGAAGCTTCCCGCGGACAGCGGCGCCATCACGAAGCCCGCCCAGAACACGGGGAGGGACAGTCCGTAGCCGGTCTCGCTCGGCGCCTGCGCCACGAGGCTCACCACGGAAAGCCCCAGGTACATGGCGGTACCGAGGCCGATCGCGGTGGCGTTGGCGAGCAGCACGTCGCCGCTGCGCAGCACCCGCAGGTTGATGAGGGGGTGAGCCTGGCGCAGCTCGACCACCACCCACACGGCGAGCACCGCGACGGCGGCGACCAGCAGCGTGAGGGTGCGCGCCGAACCCCAGCCCCACGACGGCCCCTCGCTCACGCCCAGAAGCAGCCCGCCGAGTCCCGCCGCGAGTAGCGCCGCACCCAGGGTGTCGAAGCGATGGCTGGCCGCGTGAGCATCGGGCCCGCGCGGGACCGTCCGCACCACGACCACCATCGCGCTCACGACGAACAGTGCGGCGAACCAGAAGGCGAGGCGGTAGGACAGGTCGCCCGCGATGATGCCGGTGAGCGGATAGCCGATGCCGATACCCGTCGCCACGGTGACCGACAGGCTCGAGATGCCGCGCCCCACGCGGTCGGCGGGGAGGTAGCGGCGCGCCAGGGCGATCGTGATGGGCACGATGCCATAGGTGAGGCCCTGCAGCGCGCGGCCCACGAGGAACAGGGGGAACGTGGTCGCGAGCGCGGCGATCACGGAGCCGAGGAGGATGATGCCGAGCGACCCCACCAGCAGGCGCTTCTTGTGTGGTCCGTCGCTGAGGCGCCCCATCACGGGCGTCGCCACGGCTCCTACCAGGAGGTTCACGGTCAGCATCCACTGAGCGGTACTGACGGAAACGTCGAACTCGCGCGACACCGTCGGCACCAGCAGCATGCCGAGCGAGCTGACGATCGCGGTGGACAGCGCGGCATAGACGAGGACCGGAAGCAGGCGCGGCTCGCGGGCGTGGGTCATCCAGGAAATCCCTTCGGGGACGGTCACGGGGGTTGATGTCACTCTACCTCCGTTTTGTCAGTCAATGACATAAACGCGGGTCGCGCTAGGCTGGGTTCATGAGCGAGCAGGCCGAGACCTTCCGCGAGCGCAAGCGCCGCATGGTGCAGGCAGACCTCGTCGCCGTCGCCAAGGAGCTCTTCGTGAGCCAGGGCTACGAGGCGACCACCGTCGAGCAGATCGCTGCCGGCGTCGGGATGTCCGAGCGGACCTTTTTCCGCTACTTCCCCTCCAAGGAGGCCCTGGTCCTCGGCCGCTACGAGGACCTCGCCGCGTCGCTTAGCGCCGCGCTCGCCGCCCGTCCCGCCGACGAGCCGGTGTGGGTCTCGCTGCGTCGCGCCTTCGATGACCTGGTAGCGGAGTCCGATGCGGAGGCCGAGGCCGGGCGCACGCGCGGCATGCGCGCGGTGGTCGAGTCGACCGACGCGCTGCGCGCCGGGTACCTCGCCCGCATGGAGCGGGTGCGCGAGTCGGTCGCCGAGGTCCTGGCGGGGCGCCTGGCCGAGCCTGCCCCGGCATCGGGCTCAACCCCGGCATCGGCCGATGCCGCTCCCCTCGCCCCCTCGACCGCTCCCGCCGTGGTGGGCGCGGCCTTCTCGTGCCTCTCGGTCGCCTACTCCGTCGTCACCCGCGACGGCGGCTCCCTCGCGGCCGCGCTCGACGCGGCCATGGGAGCGGTGGCGAGCGCCGCGTCGGCCGGAATCACGGACCCGGCACGCACGTTGCCTGACGCATGATCAACGTCGGCTTCCTCAGCTTCGGATGGTTCTCCGCGGCGCCCGGCTCCCGGGTGCGCACGGCGGCGGACCTCATGCAGGACACGATCGCGCTCGCCGAGGCGGCCGAGGATGCCGGGATGGACGGCGCGTGGATCCGCATCCACCACTTCGAGCAGAACACGTCCTCGCCCTTCCCGCTGCTCGCCGCGATGGGCGCGCGGACCGAGCGCGTCGAGCTCGGCACCGGGGTCATCAACATGCGCTACGAGAACCCGCTGTACATGGCGGAGGCCGCGGCGACGGCGGACCTCATCGCTGGCGGGCGGCTTCAGCTGGGCGTCTCGCGCGGCTCACCCGAGCCGGCGGCCGATGGCCCCGGAGAGTTCGGCTACCCCCTGCCGGTCGGGACGAGTCCTGCCGATGACGCCGCGGAGCGCATCGCACGGTTCCGGCGCGCGATCTCAGGCGAGGGCGTGGCCCTTCCCGGGCCGCGCGCCCACGTGCGAGCAGGCGAGCGACTCCCCATCCAGCCCCAGTCCCCCGGGCTCGCCGACCGCATCTGGTACGGCGCCGGCGGCGAGGAATCCGCGCGGAGGGTGGGAGCCCTCGGCATGAACCTCATGTCCTCGACGCTCGTCGAGGGAGGCTCGGGCGAGCCGCTCGGCGTGATCCAGTCCCGCCAGATCGACGCCTACCGCGAGGCATGGGCCGAGGCCGGGCACGCCGGCACCCCGCGCGTGTCCATCTCGCGCTCCATCATGCCGATCATCGACGACACCACGGCCGCCTACTTCGGCACCACCATGGAGCGCGACCGCATGGGAGCCAACCGCGACCAGGTGGGCCAGATCGATAACTTCGTCGCGACCTTCGGCAAGACCTACGTGGGCGACCTCGACAAGATCGAGGCCGAGCTGCGCGAGGACGAGGCGGTCCAGTCGGCGGACACCGTGCTCGTGACGATCCCCAACCAGCTGGGAGCCGACTTCAACCGCACCACGTTCGACGCCTTCACGGAGCTCCGCTCGCGACTGGCCGGGGCTCATACGGGACCCGCGCCGGCATCGGCCATCCGGCAGTAAACCAGGGCGAACGCCGCCCTACCGCTCGACGCGGTAGCGAAGCAGCACGGTGCCGCCGTCGAAGGCACGATGCTCGACGAGCGTGAGGCGCTCGTGGCGTCCGTCGTGCGCGAAGAACGGCACTCCGCCTCCCACCACCGCGGGGTTCACGAGCACCTGGTACTCGTCGATGAGGTCGAGCGCCGCGATCTGGTGAGCGAGGTCAGCGCCGCCGACGGCGAGGTCGCCGTCGCCGGGCAGGTCCTTCAGCCGCGCGATCTCGGTCGCGAGGTCCTCCGTCGCGAGTGTCGCCGCGCCGCCGACCTCCGTCAGCGTGCGGGAGAAGACGAGCTTGGGCAGCGCGTTCCAGAGGTCGGCCCACTCGCGCTCCGCCTCGTCGAAACTATCGGCGTTGGCGGGGTCCTCCCAGTAGTTCATGGTCTCGTACAGGCGCCTGCCCATGAGGTGAACGGCGATGGAGCCGAGCTCGTCGATGTGGAAGCGGAACTGGTCAGGGCTCGGCACGGACCAGTCGAAACGGCCGTCGCCGTCGATGACGTAGCCGTCCACCGACATGCCCATCTGATAGGTGACCCGATGCATCACAGCCTCCTCGCCTCGAAAATCGATCGTACGGCGGTGCGCGGTGCCATGCTGGGTGGGTCACCGAAGGAGGCGACCATGACCAGAGTCCGCGTGGACCTCAACATCTCGCTCGACGGCTTCGCCACCACCACCGATCAGACTCCGGAGAACCCCTTCGGCGACGACTGGGGGCGGCTCACGGGCGACTATGTGGCGACCCGGACCTTCCGCGCGCGGGTGCTGGGGATGACCGATGGCTCCGGCACCACCGGCGTCGACGACGCCTACGCGGCGGGCTATTTCGAGGACGTGAGCGCGGAGATCATGGGCGCCGCGATGTTCGGCCTGCACCTGCACGGTGACGACCCGGACTGGCGCGGCTGGTGGGGCGAGGAGCCGCCCTTCCGCTGCCCGGTGTTCGTGCTGACGCACACTGAACGTGCGCCAATCTCCTTCGCCAACGGCACGCGGTTCGAGTTCGTGTCGATGGCTCCCGGCGAGGCACTTGAGGCAGCGCGGGAGGTCGCCGAGGGAGGCGACGTGCGCATCGGCGGCGGCCCCACCACGGTGCGGGACTTCCTGCGCGCGGGGCTCGTCGACTCGCTCCACGTGGCGGTGGTGCCGATCCTGCTGGGGCGCGGCGTCCGACTCTGGGACGACCTGCGCGGGCTCGAGGCCGGCTACCGGGTGACATCCGAGGCCGCCGAGAGCGGCGTCACCCACCTCACGTTCGAGCGCGAGGACGGCAGGTAGCGGCGGCGTGACCTCCGTCATCGCGTTCGCCGACGCCACCCCCGCGGCCCGCGCCGCACTCGGCGACGTGTTCCGTCGTGCCTCGGAGGACTCGCCGGCGGGCGCGCTGTGGGGGGATGCCGCCTCGGAGGCGGCGGTCTACCTCGACCCTTATGTGGAGCACGAGCCCGAGTCGCTCCTGCTCGCGCTGGTCGACGACCACGTGGTCGGCTACCTCGCCGGCTCCCTTGGCACCGCGGGGTTCCCGTCGGAGAGCGCGCTCATCGACGCGGCGATCCGCGAGCATCGGCTTATGCGGCGCGGCGACACCCGGCCCTTCTTTATGCGCGCGCTGCGCGACAGCGTGGCGGCCGCGGTGCGTCGCCGCCCCACGGCGCGCGCGCTGGAGGACCCACGCTGGCCCGCACACCTCCACATCGACCTCGTGCCCGAGGCGCGCGGGAGGGGCGTCGGGGACGCCCTCATGCATGCGTGGGCGGCGCGGCTCGGGCAGGCCGGGGTCGGCTGTTACCTCCAGACGCAGGTGGAGAACGCTCGCGCCCGCCGGTTCTTCGCCCGCCACGGCTACGTCGAGCACGGCACCCCGGCCCTCATCCCCGGGCTCAGGGTCGACGGCGCCGTGTCGTGGCAGGTGACGATGGTGACCCCCGCGCCCGACGCGTGACGGCGGAGCGTCAGCGCGCCGGGAAGAGCAGCTCGAAGCGCTCGCAGATGATCGGCATGTCCGGCTCAAAGCCGCGCGGGCTCTCCGAGTGCTCGCGCCAGTACCGCTCGTGGGCGGCGCGCCAGTAGGCGAGGGTCCGGTCCCCCTCCCCCTCCGAGTGGGCGTGCTCGGCCGTGACCTCGTCAAAGGGGACGGTGTCGATCGCCGTGGTCCTGAGCAGCGCGCGCGGCTCGCCGGCACCGTCGAGGATGATACTGAGGTCGCCGACGGTGGGGATCGGGTCGCCAGCATGTTCGTAGTCCCATACGGACGATGCCGTGCCCGTCTTGGTCCCGGCCAGCACCAGGGCGAGCAGCTCGTCAGCGTGCGCGGGGGTGGCACCGAAGGCCCAGACCTCCGGCAGTTCCACGGGGAGGGCGGGGTCCTGGGCGCGGCGCGCTGCCCAGAACTCGGCGACGGCGGCGGTGGCGGGATCGCTCAGCGTCATGAAGATAGGCCCCTTCGGGATTCGACGTGGGTCGTGGGGGTGTCGATCACCGCCGCGACGGCCTCGATCTCGACGAGCTGATCGGGATAGCCCAAGACTGTCACGCCCAGCAACGTGCTCGGGACGTCGTGCTCGCCAAAGGCCTCGCCCACCACATCCCAGGCGCGCTCGAGGACGGTCCGGTCCGTGGAGGCGACCAGCACCCGGGTGCTGAGAACGTCGGTGAGGGTGGCGCCGGCATCGGCCAACGCCGTGCGGAGGTTAGCCACGCAATGCGCCGCCTGGGCCTCGTAGTCCCCCGGCGCGACGGTGGCCCCTGTCGCGTCGATGGGACAGGCACCGGCGAGGAAGACGAGGCGGGAGCCGGCCGGCGCCGTCGCCGCGTAGGCATATGGGGCCGGCGCGAGGGCATCGGACCGGATGAGACGAACGGCACTGGTCATGCCGTCATCGTCGCACGCCGCGCTCAGCCCAGCAGGTCCTCGCCGTAGTGAAGCACCGTGGGGAACGGGTCGTAGAAGCGGTGCAGCAGGCGCTTCCACTCCTGGTAGTCCTCGGAGCCGCGGAAGCCCTTCTCGTGGGCGTCGACGTCGGTCCAGGTCACGGTCAGGAGGTAGGTGCTGGGGTGCTCGACCCCGCGGCGCAGGGTGTGGCCCAGGTATCCGGGCTGACGCGCGATGATCGCGGAGGCCTCGCGGAAGGCCGCCTCGAACTCGGCCTCGAGCCCGGGGATGACGGGCAGGACGACGGACTCGACAATCCCCCGCGACACGTCAATGGGATCCATTTGGTTCACCTAAGCGCTTAGACGAGCCAAATGGATCCATTTGACGGCACAGGGTTAGGCGGAGGCCAGCAGCGCGTTGAGGGCCGAGGTGAAGAAGCCCAGCCCGTCGGTGCCGCCGCGGCCCGCCTCGCGCGAGTCGGGGCCGAAGCCCGCCTCGACAGCGTGCTCGGGGTGCGGCATGAGGCCCACGACGTTGCCGCGCGCGTTGGTCACGCCGGCGATGTCGCGGCGCGAGCCGTTGGGGTTCACGCCCACGTAGCGGAACGCGACGCGGCCCTCGGCCTCGAGCTCGTCGAGCGTGTGCTCGTCGGCGACGTACTGGCCGTCCTGGTTCTTCAGCGGGATGGTGATCTCCGCGCCGGCCTCGTACGCGTTGGTCCACGCCGTGTCGTTGTTCTCGACGCGCAGGACCTGGTCGCGGCACACGAAGTGCAGGTGGTCGTTCTTGATCATCGACCCGGGCAGCAGGTGCACCTCGGTCAGCACCTGGAAGCCGTTGCAGATGCCCAGGACGGGCATGCCGCCATTCGCGGCATCCACCACACGCTCCATGATGGGCGAGAAGCGCGAGATGGCCCCCGCGCGCAGGTAGTCGCCGTAGGAGAAGCCGCCGGGGAGCACCACAGCGTCGACGTCCTGCAGCGAGGAGTCGGCGTGGAAAAGGTTGACGGACTCGGCGCCGGCCAGGCGCACCGCGCGGGCAGCATCCCGGTCGTCGAGCGTGCCGGGGAACGTGACGACGCCGATGCGGGCCATCAGGCCACGACCTCCACGGCCACGACGTCCTCGATGACGGGGTTGGACAGCATGGTCTCGGCCGCCTCGCGCGCCTTGCCGAGCAGCTCCTCCGTCACCTCGCCGTCGACGGTCAGCTCGAACCGCTTGCCCTGGCGGACGGCCTCGAAGCCGTCAAAGCCGAGGCGCGGGAGGGCGTTGCCGACGGCCTTGCCCTGAGGGTCGAGGATCTCGGGCTTGGGCATCACGTGAACGACGATGGTGGCCATGGGCGTGAGTCTACCGGCACGCGCGCGCCCGCACGGGCGCCCTCCGACGGGCCCGGCTCAGCACGCCCACATGTATTCGATGGGCCGGTCGGTGAGCCACGTGTCGAGGTCGCCGAAGGCCGACGCCCAGTGCGCCAACCCGCCCTCGTAGACGGTCAGCACTCCCGTGTCCTGCCCGGGCTCCGGTGCCGCCACGAGGGGCGCCTGCCCCGCCGGGACCCCGGAGCCCGCCGGGACCACCGCCACCGTCGCGTCGGAGGCGAGCACCGCATCGGCCGTCCCCACGGACACCCCCACGCCTCCCGACACCATCTCCCACACGTCCGATGCCCCCGTGCCGTCCGCTCCCGTCTCGCCGAGCTTGAGGTCGGGGTCGGCGCTGGGGAAGTCGGCGGCATTTGTCGGCGTGAAGGGGTACCAGGTGGTGCCGTCGTGGGTGAGCGGCTCGTTGGAGCACGCCGGGTAGTACGTGAGGTCGGCCACCTGCGCGATCGCCTCTCCCGGCGCGCCCATGTCGAAGCGGCCGTCACCGGTGGTGGGCGTCGCGGAGCCCTCGCTGTCGCCGCCTCCCGCGGGCGCGCAGGCCGACATCAACAGCAGCGCGAGCGTGACCATCGCGACCACGAACGCACCCGCGAGCGGCAGCGTCACCGCCGCTATCCCCCCGAGCACCGCCCGGACCGTCCCCCGCATCGTTGCCATGAACCTTCAACGCACCCCACGCGCGAAACGTTGGGTCGGCGGCCGCGGATACGCTTGCCGCCATGGACACCTGGGTGGTGGCGTCGACGACGCCCGAGATCGTCGAGTCGGCGCTCGGCACCCTGCGCACCGTCCTCGAATACATCGGCACCGTCGCCTTCGCCGTCTCCGGCGCCGTCGCCGCGGGCCGCAAGCGCATGGACCTCGTGGGCGCGATCGTGCTCGCGTGCATCGTCGCCGTCGGCGGCGGCACCATGCGCGACCTCATGCTCGACCGACCCGTGTTCTGGATGGAGACGCCCTCCTACCTGCTCGTCGCCGCCGCGACAGGCCTGGTGGTCGCGATCCTCGCGCGTTGGCATCCTCCGGACCGGCTCGACCGCTACAGGATCGTGCAGCTGTCGGACACGGCGGGCCTCGCCGTCTTCGTCGTGGTCGGCACGGGAATCGCCCTGGACGCCGGCGCCTCGGCCGTCGTCGCCGCGGTCATGGGCGTCGTCACGGGCGTGGGCGGCGGCGTGATCCGCGACATGATGGCCAACGACGTCCCCGACGTGTTCCGCAACGGCCAGTTCTATGCGACCGCCGCGCTCGCCGGCGCCTCCGTCTACGCCCTGCTGCTGTGGCTCGACGTGCCGCGGCTCGTCGTGTTCTGGGTGCCGATCGCCGTGGTCCTCGCGGTGCGCCTCGGCTCGCTCAGGTTCGGCTGGGGTGTGCCGACCATCGGCGGCAAGCGCGTCGACCTCGACTGGCACGAGACCCACCCGGACGGCGACGCTCGCTGAGCCGCGGCATCGGCCACCGGTACTCACGGCGGCCGATGCGGCGGCCGGCCTCAGCTCTTGGCGAGCCTGTCGTACGCCTCGAGGTAGCGCTGCCTGGTGCGCTCGACCACGTCCGCGGGAAGCGCGGGCGGCGGGGCATCGGACGCCTTGTCCCAGCCCGACTCGTCCGAGGTGAGCCAGTCGCGCACGAACTGCTTGTCGAAGCTGGGCTGGGCGCGGCCGGGCTCCCACTCGTCGGCGGGCCAGAAGCGGCTCGAGTCGGGGGTGAGGACCTCGTCGGCCAGCAGGATGGCGCCGTCGCCATCGCGGCCGAACTCGAACTTGGTGTCCGCGAGGATCACGCCGCGCATCGCGGCGAGCTCGTGGGCGCGCGAGTAGACGGCGAGGGTGAGGTCGCGCAGCGCGGTGGCGTCCTCGAGGCCGATGCGCTCGACCACCTGCTCGAAGCTGATGTTCTCGTCGTGCTCGCCCACCTCGGCCTTGGCGGCGGGGGTGAAGATCGGCTCGGGCAGGCGGGAGCCGTCCACCAGGCCCTCGGGAAGCGGGATGCCGCACACGGTGCCTGACTCGCGGTACTCGACGAGGCCCGAGCCCGTGAGGTAGCCGCGGGCCACGCATTCGATGGGGAACATGTCGAGGCGCTTGCAGACCATGGCGCGGCCCTCGACCTCGGCGGGCACGGGCGCCTCGACGGTGTGGTTGGCGACGATGGGCGCCACCTGGTCGAACCACCACAGGCTGAGGCCCGTGAGGACGCCGCCCTTGCCGGGGATCTCGGTGGGCAGCACCCAGTCGTAGGCGCTGATGCGGTCGGACGCGACCACGAGCACCACGTCGCCGCGGGGGTGCGGCTCGGTGGGCTCGTACAGGTCACGGATCTTGCCCGAGTAGACGTGCCGCCAACCCGGCAGCTCGGGCGCGGTGGGCGGCGTGACGTGGCCGGGCATCAGGCGGCCCCGCCCGGAATGGCGCCCGTGGGAGTGCGGCCCTCGGACGCGGCGAGCGCGATGTCGCTGCGGTGGTGGGATCCCTCGAGGCCGATGCGCCCGAGCGCCTCGTACGCCACCTCCCTGGCGGCGGCGAGGGTCGCGCCGCGGCCCACGACCGACAGGACGCGGCCGCCGGCGGAGACCAGCTCGCCGGCGTCATTCAGCGCGGTGCCGGCGTGGAGGACGTGCGCGCCCTCGACGGCCTCGGCCTCGTCGGTGCCGGTGATGACGTCACCGCTGCGGGCCGACTCCGGGTAGCCGTGCGACGCGAGCACCACGGTGACCGAGGCATCGTCCGACCACTCGAGGTCGGGAAGCTCGTGAAGGCGACCCTCGGCGGCGGCGAGCAGCACCCCCGCGAGCGGGGTCTCGAGGCGGCTGAGCACCGACTGAGTCTCGGGGTCGCCGAAGCGCGCGTTGAACTCCACGACGCGCACTCCACGCGAGGTCATGGCGAGCCCGCAGTACAGGACACCCACGAACGGGGTGCCGCGCCTGCCCATCTCGTCGACCGTGGGCTGGGCGACGGTGCGCACCACCTCGTCGACCAGGCCCTCGGGCGCCCACGGCAGCGGCGTGTAGGCACCCATGCCGCCGGTGTTGAGGCCCGCGTCGCCGTCGTAGGCGCGCTTGAAGTCTTGGGCGGGCTGCAGAGGCTTGACGGTGCGGCCGTCGCAAATGCAGAACAGGGAGACCTCGGGGCCGTCGAGGAACTCCTCGATGACGACGGTGCCGCCGGCGTCGAGGATGGCGGCGCCGTGCGCGGTGGCCTCGGTCAGGTCGTTCGTGACGACCACTCCCTTGCCGGCGGCGAGGCCGTCGTCCTTCACGACGTAGGGGGCGCCGAACTCGGCGAGCGCGGCGGCAAGCGTCGCGGCATCGCGGCACACGCGGGGGGCGGCGGTGGGGACCTGCGCGGCCTCCATGACCTCCTTGGCGAATGCCTTGGAGCCCTCGAGCAGCGCGGCCTCGGCCGACGGGCCGAACACCGGGATGCCGATCTCGCGCACGGCATCGGCCACTCCCGCGACGAGCGGGGCCTCGGGGCCGACGACCACGAGGTCGGCCTTGACGTTGGCCGCGAGGGCGGCGACGGCGATGCCGTCGTTCTGGTCGACCGTGTGGAGCGTCGCCAGGCGGCCGATGCCGGGGTTGCCGTTCGCGGCGTGCAGCTCGGTCACGGCGGGGTCGAGGTGGAGGGCGCGGGCGAGAGCGTGCTCGCGCGCACCGTTGCCGACGAGGAGGATCTTCACGCAGGCGAGTCTAGCGAGCGCGGCCCTCACGCCCGCCCGCGTCGGGGCCTGGACTGGCGTCGCTCAGGATGGACCGGCGGTGACCACGTCGAGAGTCGAACCGCCGTCCCGCCACGTCGCCTCGGTGACGCGGCGATCCTCATCGATCCACGCCCATGCGTGGGTTCCCTCCGGCACCTGCTGGCGCGACCAGCCCTCGCGACTCAGTTGATCCGCGAGATCCGCGAGCGCCGCCTGGAGATCGTTGACTGCGTAGGTGACCGTGTGGCGCAGCGTTGAACTACTCTCCGAGAGCACGAAACGCGGTTCCTGCGGTCCGTCACCTCCGTCAGCCGTCGGCAGGGATCCCTCCGGCGGGAGCGCCTCCGGGATGGCGGCCATCGACTCACCGTTCAGCACGATCTCCTCCCGCCCGTGATCGCCCACCTCACCACGCCTCAGGGTGGCCAGCCCCTCCATAGTCCAGTTGGCGGGGTCTGCGATAAACGCGCGCTCAGCCGGTGTACCGCCCTCATACGTCGCCGTTGATTGCGACGAGGCGGTCGCGGACATGACCCTCGCGCCGAGGAGCTCCCGCACGGGTGCCTCGGCGAGAGGGTCATCTTCGAGGTGTGGCGCGACGTCGTCGTCCGTCGATTCCGTCACCGTCGTCGTGGACCGTTCGAACACGAGGGAGCGGCCGTCTCCGTCCACACCGGCACGACGCGCACGTCGTGCCCGGTGCGACGAGAACGAGAACCATGGAAGCCTCCACATGCGGCGGCCCGATTCCGCGCCATCCCCCATGGTGGTGACAGACGCCTAAGCGCCGCGGACGTGAAGCAGGTCGTGGTTGACGATGATCTCGTCGCGGCCGGGGCCCACGCCGATGGCGGAGATCCGGCAGTTCGAGATCTTCTCGAGCGCCATGACGTAGTCCTGCGCCGTCTGGGGAAGGTCCTCGAACGAGCGCGCGCCCGAGATGTCCTCGGTCCAGCCCGGCAGGTACTCGTACACGGGCGTCGCGGCGGCGAAGGCGGCCTGGTCCTGCGGCAGCTCCTCGTAGCGCACGCCGTCCACGTCGTAGGCGACGCACACGGGGATCTGCTCGAGGCCGGTGAGGACGTCGAGCTTGGTGAGCACCAGGTCGGTGAGGCCGTTGATGCGCGCCGCGTAGCGAGCGATGACCGCGTCGTACCAGCCACAACGGCGGCGACGGCCGGTGGTGGTGCCGTACTCGTGGCCCACCTCCGCCAGGAAGTCGCCCATCTCGTCGAACAACTCGGTGGGCATCGGGCCCTCGCCCACGCGGGTCGTGTAGGCCTTGACGATGCCGATGACGGAGTCGATGCGGGTGGGGCCCACGCCGGAACCCGTCGAGGCGCCGCCGGCGGTCGCCGAGGACGACGTCACGAACGGGTAGGTGCCGTGGTCCACGTCGAGCATGGTGGCCTGGCCGCCCTCGAACAGCACCGTCTCGCCGCGGTCGAGAGCCTGGTTCAGCACCAGCGAGGTGTCCGTCACCATCGGCTCGAGGCGGTCACGGTACTGGAGGAGCTCGTCGGCCACCTCGTCCACCGTGATGGCGCGACGGTTATAGACCTTCACCAGCAGGTGGTTCTTCTGCTCGAGCGAGCCCTCGATCTTGTCGCGCAGCAGCTGCTCATCGAACAGGTCGCCCATGCGCAGGCCGAGGCGGTTGATCTTGTCGGCGTAGGCCGGGCCGATGCCGCGGCCCGTGGTGCCGATCTTGCGCTTGCCCAGGAAGCGCTCCGTGACGTTGTCGAGCGTGCGCGCGTACGGCGCGATGATGTGCGCCGCGTTCGAGATCAGCAGCTTGGACGGGTCGACTCCGCGCTCGATGAGCGCGTCGATCTCGGTGAACAGCACCGAGATGTCGACCACCACGCCGTTGCCGATCACGGGCGTCACACCCGGCGTCAGGATTCCCGACGGCAGCAGGTGCAGCGCGAACTTCTGGTCACCGATCACGACGGTGTGACCGGCGTTGTTGCCGCCGTTGAACTTCACCACATAGTCGACGCGGCTTCCCAGCACGTCGGTGGCCTTGCCCTTGCCCTCGTCGCCCCACTGGGCTCCGACGATCACCACTCCGGGCATGGTGCCCTCTCCCCTCACCCCGGTGCATGCCGGGGGCTTGGGCCCGGGTCTCACGCCTGTCGCGCGAGGCCCGGACGTACGCGAGCCCCGACCAGTCAGTCCGACCGATCGGGGCTCGCGCCTGCCGAATTTCGGACTTAGATCTTCTTGCCGGCCGAGCCGAGCTGCTGGCAGGCCTCGACGACGCGAGCGGCCATGCCGGCCTCGGCGAGCTTGCCCCAGGCGCGGGGGTCGTAGGCCTTCTTGTTGCCCCACTCGCCGTCGACCTTGAGGACGCCGTCGTAGTTCTTCATCATGTGGTCGACGACCGGACGCGTGTACGCGTACTGGGTGTCGGTGTCGATGTTCATCTTGATGACACCGTGCGAGACGGCCGTGGCGATCTCCTCGGCGGTCGAGCCCGAGCCACCGTGGAACACGAGGTCGAAGGGCTTGTCCTTGCCGAACTTCGCGGCGGCGGCGGCCTGGATGTCACCGAGGATCTCGGGACGCAGCTTCACGGCGCCGGGCTTGTACGCACCGTGCACGTTGCCGAAGGTCATCGCGGTGAGGTAGCGGCCGCGCTCGCCGAGGCCGAGGCGCTCGATCGTGGCGATGCCGTCCTCGGGGGTCGAGTAGAGCTTGTCGTTGACCTCGGCCGAGTGGCCGTCCTCCTCGCCACCGACGACGCCGATCTCGATCTCGAGGATCGTGTCGGCGGCCTGCGACAGCTCGAGGAGCTCCTCGGCGATCGCGAGGTTCTCCTCCATGGGCACGGACGAGCCGTCCCACATGTGCGAGTTGAAGATCGGGCCCTTGCCCGAGGCGATCGACTCGGCCTCGAGCTTCAGGAGCGGCTTCAGCCACTCGTCGAGGTAGACCTTGTGGCAGTGGTCGGTGTGCAGCGCGATGGTGACGCCGTACTTCTCGGCGACGACGCGGGCGTACGCGGCGAGCGCGAGCGAACCGACGACGGCGTCCTTGATGGTGGAGCCGGAGGCGTACTGGCCACCGCCCACCGAAACCTGGATGATGCCGTCAGACTCGGCCTCGGCGAAGCCCTGGATGGCGGCGGTGACGGACGAGGACGACGTGATGTTGATCGCGGGGAACGCGTAGCCGCCGGCCTTGGCGGCGTCGAGCATCGCGGCGTACGACTCGGTGGTGGCGATTGCCATGGGTAACTCCTGAACTTGTGCGGATGGAACCGTCGTCCATTCTGTCAGAAGTCCAGGGGTGCGTCATGGGGCCGTAGGTCCCCGTATCAGGCAGGAACGGTGAGGATGTGCCCGGCGGCGGCCGTCCCGAGGGTCACGACCCTGCCGTCGAGGTCGAGTTCCACGATGCCCACCGACGCCTTGTGGGCCGTCACCGTGAGGACCGCGCCGATGTCGAGGGACACGTCGCTGAGGTGGCGCAGCAGGTCGGGGTCGTCGTCCCACACGCGCGCCACGCGCACGCGAGCGCCTTCCGCGACGGCGTCCAGCCCCGTGTGCTGCTCGGCGGGCACGGTGCCGTCGGCGGCGGGGATGGGGTCGCCGTGCGGGTCGTGGGTGGGCTGGCCAAGCCGCTCCGCGAGGCGCTCGACGAAGTCGTCGGAGACGGCGTGCTCGAGCACCTCGGCCTCGTCGTGGACCTCGTGCCAGTCGTAGCCCAGGTATTCGACGAGGAACGTCTCGATGAGCCGATGCTTGCGCACCGTGGCGAGCGCGATGGCCCGGCCCTCGGCGGTCAGCTCCACGGAGCCGTAGCGCTCGTGCGTCACGAGGCCGCGCTGGGTGAGCTTGCGGACCAGCTCGGACACCGACGAGGGCGACAGCGACAGGCGCCCGGCGAGGACCGTCACGGTCACCGCGGCATCGGACCACTCGGTGGCGTTGTAGATCGCCTTCAGGTAGTCCTCGGTCACGTTCGCGTCGGCCATGGTTCTCCTCGTGTCAGGCGGGCACCGCTTCTCGACGGCGCGTGAGGCGGCGCAGCAGGCCATGCCGCGGGCTGAAGAGGTACACGAGCCCGAACACGACGCCCTGCACCACCACGACCATCCCTCCCGAGGACGCGTCGAGCCAGTAGCTGAGGTAGATGCCCGCCACCGAGCATAGTGACGACAGCACGGGGGCGATGATGAGCATCCGCGAGAAGCGGTCCGTGAGCAGATGCGCGGTGGCGCCCGGGATGATGAGCAGCGCGACCACCAGCACCACGCCGACCACCTGCAGTCCCACCACGGCGACGACCGCGAGCAGGGCGAGCAGCAGCGATCCCAGCCGCCGCGGCGACAGCCCGATGGCCCGCGCGTGCATCGGGTCGAAGGCGTAAAGCGTGAGGTCGCGTCGCTTGAGCAGGAGCAGCGTGAGCGCGACCGCCGCGAGCACGCCGATCTGGACCATGTCGGAGGTCGACACCCCGAGGATGTTGCCGAACAGGATGTGGGACAGGTCCACCTGGCTGGGGACCACCGAGACGAGGACCAGTCCCAGGGCGAACATCGTCGTGAAGACGATGCCGATCGCGGCGTCCTCCTTGACCCTGCTGGTGCCGCTGACCGCGCCGATGAGGGTGACGGCGAGCACTCCGAAGACGAGCGCACCGATCGCGAAGGGCAGCCCCAGGACGTAGGCGAGGACGATGCCGGGCAGCACAGCGTGCGACACGGCGTCGCCCATGAGCGACCAGCCGATGAGTACCAGCCAGCACGACAGCACCGCGCTCACGACAGCGGCGATGACCGTCACCAGCAGCGCGCGCACCATGAAGTCGTACTGCAGCGGCTCGATCAGGACATCGACGATGCTCATGCGGTCCCCTTCGTCACGTCCATGCCGAAGGCGCGGACCAGGTTCGCGGGGGCCAGCGCCTCGCCCACGGACCCGTGGAACAGCACCCGCCGCAGCAGCAGCGCCGCGTCGTCCGCGAGCGCGGGAAGCGCATGGAGATCGTGCGTCGAGACGAGGACAGCGCGGCCGTCGGCCGCGAGCTCGCGCAGCAGCGCCACGATGGTGGCCTCCGAACGCTTATCGACTCCGGCGAACGGCTCGTCGAGCAGCAGCAGCGACGCCTCCTGCGCGATGGCGCGGGCCACGAAGGCGCGCTTGCGCTGACCTCCAGAGAGTTGCCCGATCTGGCGGTCAGCCAGGTCCACCAGGCCCACACGCTCCAGGGCATCGTCCACCGCGGCGCGGTCGCGCGACTTGGCGCGCCTCGTGACCCCCATGCGCCCGTAGCGACCCATCGTCACCACGTCGCGCACCGAGACGGGAAAGTCGCGGTCGATGTCCTCGCTCTGGGGGACGTACGCGATCCGCGAGGCGGCCCTGGCCACCGCGGGGGCGCCACCCTCGACAGTGACCGTGCCGGCATCGGCCCTCACTGCCCCCATGGCCGCCTTGAACAGCGTCGACTTTCCCGAGCCGTTCATGCCGATGAGGCCCGTGACCCGGCCCGCCGCGACCGTCAGCGAACAGTCGTCGAGGGCCGTGACGTCGCCGTAGCGGACCCGCAGTCCGCTGATCTCGAGCGCGGGTGAGGTCACGATGCGGCGCCCGTGAGGCCGGCGGCGATGGTCTCCGCGTCGTGGCGGAGGAGGTCGAGGTAGGTCGGGACGGGGCCGTCGACCTCCGAGAGCGAGTCGACGTAGAGCGTGCCGCCGAAGTCGGCGCCGGTGGCCTCCACCACCTGCTGCATCGCCTTGTCGGAGACCGTCGACTCGCAGAACACGGCGGGGACCTCGCGCTGCTCGACCTCCTCGATGACGGCCGCGACCTGCTGGGGCGTGGCCTGCTGCTCGGCGTTGACCGGCCAGATGTACACCTCGTCGAGGCCTACGTCCCTCGCGAGGTACGAGAACGCGCCCTCGCACGTCACAAGCACCCGCTGCGCCTCGGGAACCTCAGCGAGGTCGGCCTCCAGCTCCTCAGCCACCGCACGCAGCTCCTCCTGGTAGGCGGCCCCCCGCCGCGCGTAGCCCGCGGCGTTGTCGGGGTCCAGCTCGGCGAAGGCGTCGATCATGGCCCCCACGTACTCCTGCGCCACATAGGGGCTCATCCACGCGTGGGGGTTGGGCTGGCCGGCGTAGGCGTCGGAGGCGATGTCGATGGGCTCGACCCCGTCGGAGACCACCACGTGGGGGGCGTCGACCGACTCGACGAACTGGGCGAACCAGGCCTCGAGGCCCAGGCCGTTGTCGAGGATGAGGTCCGCCTCGGTCGCCTTCGCGATGTCCCCCGGCGTGGGCTCGTAGCCGTGGATCTCCGCCCCCGCCTTGGTGATCGACTCCACGCGCAGGTCGTCGCCCGCGACGTTGCTCGCCATGTCCGCGAGCACGGTGAAGGTCGTGAGCACCAGGGGGCGATCGTCGTCGGCCTCCTGAGTGCCATCGGACGCGCCGGCACAGCCCGCGAGGGCGAGGGCTGACCACGCGACGGCGGCGGCGATCGGGAGAGTTTTCGGCACACCGAAACTCTAGTCCCGCCGCCCAGGAAATCAACCCGGCGACGCCAAGGGCATCAGCCGCGCGACCCCATATCCGTCACCTTGTACGGCGCCCCCGCCTTGTCGTAGGTGGTCCACTCGCCCACCTGGGTGCCGTGGTCGAAGGAGCCGGACCGCATCAGGGTGCCGTCCTTGCGGAAGAACTCCCAGTAGCCGTGCTCCACCGCCTCACGGAACTGTCCGCGCGCCCACACGGAGCCGTCGCGGTGGAGCTTCTCGTAGGGCTCCAGGTCCTCGGCCGGGATGTCGTCGCTCACGCGCCGCCTCCCTGAGCGGCTCCGTCGGCATGCCCCGCGGCGATGTCGCCGTGGCGCGCCACCCAGCCGTGCATCGCGATGGCGGCCGCGGCTCCCGCGTTGATCGAGCGGGTGGAGCCGTACTGCGCGATGGCGAGGGTCGCATCGGCCGCCTGCCTCACCGCCTCGGTGAGCCCCACGGATTCCTGGCCAAAGACGAGCACACACTCGCGCGGCAGCGGGTAGGTCTCGAGCGGCACGGATCCGGGCAGGTTGTCGATGCCGATGACCGCGAGGCCCTCGACGCGGGCCCACTCCACGAAGCCCTCGACCGTGGGGTGGTGGGTGACGTGCTGGTAGCGGTCCGTCACCATCGCGCCGCGGCGATTCCAGCGCCGGTTGCCGACGATGTGGACGCCGCGGGCGGCGAAGGCGTTGGCGGTACGCACCACCGAGCCGATGTTGAGGTCGTGCTGCCAGTTCTCGATCGCCACGTGAAACGGGTGGCGCAGGGCGTCGAGGTCGGCGACGATCGCCTCGTGGCGCCAGTACCGGTAGCGGTCCACCACGTTGCGGCGGTCGCCCTCGCGTAGCAGTTCGGGGTCGAAGTGGTCGCCGGCCGGCCAGGCAGCCTCGCCGCCGGGCCAGGGGCCGACGCCGTGGGCCGGGGCCTCGTCGTCACGTCGCTCGGTCACGCGAGCGTCACGTCGAGTGCGGAGGCGGCGGCGCGGGCACGCTCGCGGGCCTGGGCGACGTTGCCGCCCGTGGCGACTGCCACGCCGATGCGACGGCGCCCCTCGACGCGCGGCTTGCCGAACAGGCGCAGGTCGGCCTCCGGCACCCCGAGCGCCGCGTCGACGCCGCCGATGACGGGCACCCCCGAGCCCTCGGCGAGGACGGCGCACGAGGCGGCCGGGGCGGCGTCCACCTCGGCCGGGACCGGCAGGCCGAGGATCGCGCGGGCGTGCAGCGCGAACTCGGACAGGTGCTGGCTCGCGAGCGTTACCAGCCCCGTGTCGTGCGGGCGGGGCGACACCTCGTTGAAGATGACCTCGTCGCCGCGGATGAACAGCTCGACGCCGAACACGCCGTAGCCACCCAGCGCCTCCGTGACGGCCCCGGCGACCTCGCGGGCGCGCCTGACCGCGGCATCGGGCATCGGATGGGGCTGCCAGGACTCGCGGTAGTCGCCGTCCACCTGGACGTGACCCACCGGGTCGAGGAAGGTGGTGCCGCCCGCGTGGCGCACCGTGAGCTGCGTGATCTCGTAGTCGAAGTCCACGAAGGCCTCGACGATGAGGCGCCCCGCCGCGGCACGGGCCCCGGCCGCCGCATACTCCCAGGCGTGCGAAGCATCGGCCGCGTCCCTCACCACGGACTGCCCCTTGCCGGACGACGACATGACCGGCTTCACCACGCACGGGGTGCCGAGCTCGGCGATCGCCGCCTCCAGTTCCGCGAGGGAGTCGACGAATCGGTACGGAGAGGTGGGAAGCCCGAGTTCCTCGGCCGCGAGTCGCCTGATGCCCTCGCGGTCCATGGTCAGTCGCGTGGCGCGGGCGGTGGGGATCACCGTGGCCGCGCCGGCCTCCTCGACCTCGCGCAGGACGTCGGTGGCGAGCGCCTCGATCTCGGGAACGATCAGGTGTGGGCGCACCTCATCGATGACGGCCCTCAGGGCATCGACGTCCAGCATGTCGAGCACGTGGGAGGCGTGAGCGACCTGCATGGCGGGAGCGTCGGCGTAGCGGTCGGCGGCGATGACCTCGACGCCCAGCCGCATGAGCTCGATCGCCACCTCCTTGCCGAGCTCCCCGGATCCGAGGAGCAGGACGCGGGTCGCGTGCGGGGTGAGGGGCGTGCCGAGCGTGGTCATGACGTCAAGTCTGGCACCGCCGGGAGTCAGGCCAGGTCGAGGTCCTCGAGGCCGTACAGCGACAGGTAGGGAAGGCCCTCCGCCTCGATCTTCTCGCGCGCGCCGGTGTCCCGGTCCACGATCACGGCGACGGCGGCGACGGTCGCGCCGGCCTCGCGGATGGCCTCGACGGCGGTCAGCACGGAGCCGCCGGTGGTGGACGTGTCCTCGACGGCGACCACCGTGCGGCCGGCGATGTCCGGACCCTCGATGCGGCGCTGCAGGCCGTGCGCCTTGTTCTCCTTGCGCACCACGAACGAGTCGAGGTCGAGGCCGCGGCTCGCGGCGGCGTGCATGAGGGAGGTCGCGACGGGGTCGGCACCCAGGGTGAGGCCGCCGACGGCGTCGACGTCGGCGGGGCCGAAGCCGTTGACCTCAAGGTGGTCGAGAAGGACGTGGCCGACGAGCGGCGCCGCGCGGTGGTGAAGGGTGATGCGGCGCAGGTCGACGTAGTAGTCGGCCTCCTTGCCCGAGGCCAGCGTGATGCGGCCGTGGACGACCGCCAGCTCCTTGATGAGGTCGCGCAGTTGCTCGCGCGGGGTGCCAGAGGTCGAGGTGCCGGTGCCGGTCGTCATGGCCGTCATCCTACCGACCCCTCCCCACCGTCAAATGGATCCCTTTGGCTCGTCTAAGACCGCAAAAGAGGGGGAATCCACCGCCGGGGATGGCTGACGGCCGATGCCGTGGTCGCCTCAGCGCGAGCGCATCGACCTCATGCGCCTGGTCACCGCCGATGGCGTCGCCCGCATAAGGGTGCCGGCCACCGCGTATTTCGCGGAAGGCGTGACCACGACGGCGCGGCGACGCACTGCCGCGAGCGCCGACTCGACCACCTGCTCGGGAGCGAGCCACGCGACGCCCGGGTACTCGTCGCGCATGTGCGCGAGCGAGGGGGCGTCGTGGAAGTGGGTCCGCACCAGGCCGGGCAGGACCACCGTGGCGGTGACGCCGGTGCCGTGCAACTGCGACGCGAGGGCCTCGGTGAAGTCCCTCACCCAGCGCTTATGTGCGGCGTAGGTGGTGTTGGCGAGGTGCGAGGCGATCGACGAGATGTTGAGGATCGCGCCGTGCCCGCGCGCAGTCATCGACTTGGCCGCCACCTGCGACAGCCGAAGCGTCGCCGTGACGAGCACGTCCATGGCGGCCTTCTCCGCCTCCCAGGTGGTGTCGAGGAGTTCCTCGCCCAGCCCGTATCCGGCGTTGTTCACGAGGAGGCTGATGGGGCGGTCGCGGTCGCCCACCCGTTCGGCAACGGCCTCGAGCCCCTCGGGCGTCGACAGGTCGGCGGCGAGCACCTCCACCTGGACCCCCGCCGCGCCACGGATCGTGTCGGCCATCTCGCTCAGCGCGTCACGGTCGCGCGCCACGAGGACCACGTCATGCTTGGCCGTCGCGAGCTGCCACGCGAACTCCTCGCCCAGCCCCTTAGATGCCCCGGTGATCAATGCGGTCGCCATGCCTGCCAGCCTAGGTGCGATGGCATCGGCCGCCTGCACCGTCGTCCCGACGGCCCTCGCGGTCGATTTCCCCTCTTTTACGGCCGTAGGCAAGCCAAAGGGATCCATTTGACGGGATAGCGTGGTCGCCATGCGCCTTGCGACCTGGAATGTGAACTCCGTCCGTGCCCGTGTTGACCGCGTGGTCGAGTGGCTCGACAGGTCAGGCACCGACGTGCTCGCCATGCAGGAGATCAAGTGCAAGCCCGAGCAGTTCCCGCGCGAGGCCTTCGAGGCCGCCGGGTATGAGCTCGCCATTCACGGCCTCAACCAGTGGAATGGTGTCGCGATCGCGTCCCGCGTGGGGCTCGAGGACGTCCAGACGGAGTTCGCCGCGCAGCCCGGCTTCGCCAAGACCGGCGACCCGGTGGTCGAGGCCCGCGCCATCGGCGCCGTCGCCGGCGGCGTGCGGGTGTGGAGCCTGTACGTGCCCAACGGGCGCGGCCTGTACGACCCCCACTACGCCTACAAGCTCGCCTTCCTCGAGAACCTCCGCGAGGCGGCACGCGCCTGGGCCGACGAGCCGACCGCGCTCGTGGGCGACTTCAACGTGGCGCCGCTTTCCACCGACATCTGGTCCGAGGAGGACTCGGAGGCCGAGACCCACGTCACGCCGGAGTCCCGCGCCGCGCTCACCTCCCTCGCCGATGCCGGCTACGAGGAACTCAGCCGCCGCTTCGTCCCGGACGAGAACAAGTACACGTTCTGGGACTACAAGGCGCTGCGTTTCCCCAAGAACGAGGGAATGCGCATCGACTTCATCTGGGGCTCGCAGCCGCTTGCCGCACGCGCGACCGCGCTCGAGATCCAGCGAGACGAGCGCAAGGGCAAGGGCGCCTCCGACCACGTACCGGTCGTGCTCGACATCGCGGACCTCGCGTGAGCGACGGCTTCGCCCCGCCGCCGCTGCCGGACGTCCCGGCGCCCGGATCGGCGGCGCCCGTGGCATCGGGCCCCGCGCCCGTCTCACCCCAGCCCGCCTCCACCGGCCCTAGCTCGCCCGGCCCCGTCCCGCCTGCGCGCGGACGGCGCGACCGCCCGGGCGTCTCCCGCGGCGTGCGCTGGACCCTCCTTGCCGGCGCGGTAGCCATCGTGGTGGGCCTCGCGTGGGCGCTCGTGCTCATCGTCGCCGACACGCAGGCGGCGCCCGCCGACGCCGACGCGACCGGCACCCTGCACGCCGTTCAGGTAGTCGAGGGCATGTGCCTGGAGAGCCTTGACGGCGACGGCACCGTGGCCGATGCGACGGTGGTCGACTGCTCGGAGCCGCACGCGGGCGAGGTGGTGGCCACCGTCGAGCTCCCCCTCGAGGTGTACCCCGGCGAGGAGGCCGTCACCGAGCGGGCGCTCGAGACGTGCACCGACAGGGTCGGCGCCGTCGCGCGCAACGCCGAGTGGGTCGCGTGGATCCCCTCGTCGGACTCGTGGACGCGAGGAGACCGCACGGTCACCTGCATCGTGACCTCCACGGACGAGATGCGAGACGCGTCGCGTCCCGGTGAGGCGGTCGACGGCGAAAACGCCTGACCCGTCGCCGCGCGCGGGAGTGCGCGAGCGGCTAGATCGTCGCGCGGGTGCGCGTGGAGATCGCGCTGTGCACCGCCGGGTCGCCCACGGACGCGAGCCATTCGAGAAGGCTCGCCGGCGACGCCGGGTTGGCGGCGATGGTGGCGCGCATGTCGGGATGCGCGTAGGCGATGCGCGCGAGCTCCGCGGGCGTGGCGGTGGGGTCCGCGGCGCGGCTACGCAGCAGGCGGTCCGAGGCCGACCCCGGCGTGGCCTGATGGACGGGGATCAGCGAGGTGCGTCGCACCACTGCCGATGCCGGGGCTGCGGGGGGCGCTACCCACGCGTCGCGCAGCATCACCGCGAGGATCGCGAGAGGCACCAGCGGCGTGAGCCAGACGAGCGACGGATACACCACGGTCTCGATGCTGGCGAGGAAAATGGCACCCAACATGAACGCGGCGGCGCCGACGGAGAAGGTCACTCGTGAGCGGGTCGTCAGCGTGACGCGCGGATGCGCGCTCGCTGCTACCGCCCCCGCGAACAACACGCCGGTGGTCAGAAGCACGTACTCCTCACCCGACCACGACATGCGCCCACCCCCCTGATCTATGAGCGCGTCTCCGCCGGCCCCACCACGGTCCCCCCGTGTTCCCCCGGGTCCCCCACTGTGGTGCGGGGGGCGGCCTGCGATGGCATCAGGCCGCCCCACCACTGGCAGGATGGCAGTGGCTCCCACCCTCGTAAAGCCCACACTTATGTGGGCAACACAACGGTGGGCAGCGCCGCCACCGTCCGCCACGGCCTCTCGCGCGACCGGCGGCGTCACCGCCTCGCGCTATCGTGACCGCAGGCGGAAGGAGGTGGCCCGTGGCACGCACGCGACGGATCGCGCTCGTGGAGGATCATGCCCTCATCTCCCTGGGGTTTCGTGACCTCATCGCGGGGATCGAGGATGTCTCGCTCGTCACCAGCGTCACGACGGTGCGCGACATCGCGCCCGGCGTCGAGCTCGACATGGTGGTGCTCGACCTCCGCCTGGCCGATGGCTCCGTGCCGGCGGACAACGTGGCCGCCCTGCGAGCGCGCGGCTGGCACGTGCTCATCTACACGGGCGCCGAGGACCGCTCCCTCATCCAGTCGGCCGCGAGGGCGGGCGCGCTCGGCCTGGTGCGCAAGTCCGCTCCCCCCGAGGAACTCGTCGACGCGATCCGCACCGCCGCCGCGGGCGGAGAGGTGTTCTCGACCGAGTGGGCGGCCGCCATCGACGCGGCGGCGGACCTGGTCGACGCCGGCCTGAGCGAGCGCGAGGCCGAGGTCCTCCAGATGTACGCCGCCGGCGAGACCGCGCAGTCCGTCGCGCTTCACCTGGGCATCTCGCGCGCCACGGTCTCCGACTACGTGATCCGCATCCGCCGCAAGTATTCGCAGGTGGGCCGGCCCGCCGCCTCCCGCGTCGACCTGTACCGACGCGCGCGCGAGGACGGCATCCTCGAATGACCGTGCTCGAGCACACCGCGCGCGACCGCGTTCAGCGCGTCCTCTACTTCGCCTCCGGCATCGGCGCCGTCGTCTTCGGGCTCTTGCTCCTCACAGGCCCCAGCGGCATCCTCGCCGCGCGTGACCAGGTGCAGCCCTGGTACTGGTGGCTGTCAGTGATCGTGGTGGTGATCCTGCCGATCTCGTTCGTCGGCACTGCCTTCCGCGTCCCCCTTCGCGCCCTCCACGCGATCGCGATCACGTGCGTGGCCGGGTTCCTCCTGGTGCAGCTGCTGTGGGTGCCGGCCATGACCGGCGACTGGCTCGCCGACAACGGCACGCCGTGGATCCAGGGCATCAACGCGCTCCCGTCCACGCTCGTGGGCGTCGCCTGGACGTCGTCGGCCGTCTGGTTCTTTCCCCTGTCCCAGCTGGTCCTGGTGCCCATGATTCAGCTCATGGCCTCCCAGACCAGCACCTGGGCGGCCGTCCTGGACGGGTGCGGGGCCCTCATCTTCTGCTCGATCTTGACCGCGATGACGCTCGCCGTTGTGGGCGCCGCCCGCGGCGAGGACAAGGCGGCGCGCGACGCCCGCTCGCTCGCCGCCGTGGAGGCCGCCAGGCGCACGCGCGAGCGCGAGGTCACGCGCATCAACGCCATCGTCCACGACGACGTCATGTCGGTGCTGCTCACCGCCTCGCGCGAGGGCGCCCCTGGTGCCGTCTCGGCAAGCGCGGACGAGGCCCTGTCGTCGATCGCCTCGCTCACCACTCCCGAACACGAGCGCCCCGGCGGCTACTCGGGCCCAGAGGTGGTCGCGGCCCTGCGCGCGGTGCCCGCCGACCTCGGCGTGGCCGCTCACGTGGACTACTCGTTCGGCTCGTGCCCGTCAGTCCCGGCCGATGCCGTGGCGGCGCTGTCGGAGGCGCTCGGCGAGGCAGTGCGCAACTCCGCGAGGCACGCGGGGGACCATGCTGGCCTCGCAGTGTCCATCACCGCCAACTATCGCGGGGTCGACGTGCTGGTCACCGACCGCGGTCCCGGCTTCGACCCCGCCGGCATCGATCCGCTCCGCCTCGGCATCCGGGTCTCGATCGTCGACCGCATGGCGACCGTCACGGGAGGCCGCGGCACCGTCGACTCGCGCCCCGGTCGCGGCACCACCGTGGCCATCGGATGGGACGCGCCATGACCATGCCGACCCTCAGTGAGGGTTCCGCGACGACGGGAGGCCGGTTGCTGCCGCTGAACAGCTGGGAGGCGAAGGTCATCGTCGGCCTGTTCATCGTCACCAATGCGCTGTTCGCGATCGGCACGTCCGAGGTCGCCGCCCGCCCCTGGATGACCTACCTCGCCGTGGCCGTCGCCGGCTACGGCGCCGTGGTGATCGTGAAGCGGGCACCGTTCCCGTTCCCGCGCCGCGACACGGCCATCGTGCTGGCCACGGTGGTCGTGTCGACCGCGCTGGTCTTCGGCGGCGTCACCGGCGCCGGCGCACTCGGCAGGGCAACGTGGCACCTGGGGTCGAACACGTGGCTGCTGTTCTTCCTCGCCATGCGCGGACGGCCTGGTGCCGCATGGCTCGGCATGGCGCTCATGCTGGGTCAGAGCGCCGTGTGGGGAGCCTTCACCGGGCGCGGGGCGCTTGCAGCCGTCATGATGTCCAACAGCCACGTGGGAATCCTCATCGTCGCCACCCTCTTCGCGCGCCAGTTGAGCGCGACCGCCGACCGCATCGCGGCGCTGCGCGAACGCGCGGTCGCGTCCGCGGCGGAGACAGCGGCGGCCGATGCCGGGCTCGAGATCCGTCGCACCCGCGCCGCCGAACTGGCGAGCCTCGCTGTGCCGCTGCTCGAGCGCATCAGGTCGGGAGGCCCCTTCGACGCCGACGAACGCGCCCAGTTCGCCCGCACCGAGGCGCGGCTGCGCGATGGGGTGAGGGGACGCTCCCTTGCCCTCCCCGACGTCGTCGAGGCAGTGGAGGCCGCCCGCATGCGCGGCATCCAGGTCACGATCCTCGACGACCGCGGCACCGCGGTCGAGGACGGCGAGGCGCTGCGCCGCATGGTCGAGACCACGGTCGGCATCCTCCACGCCGCCTGCTCCGGGTCGATCACCGTGCGCCTGCTGCCCGCCGGCCGCAGCGCCGCGCTCAGCATCGTCCACGCCGACGGCGACGAGGTGACGCGACGCACGCTTGACGCGCAGGGCCACCCGGCCGATGCCGGGGTCACCTAACCCACGGCCTCCCGCCACCGCATCGGCCGCCCGCACGACCGCGGAAAGGCGAAGGGGCGGCACCCGCGACCACCGTCGCGCGCGCCGCCCCTCGAGAGCGTTCGGGCTCGTGCCTTAGTTGGCGAGCGCCTTCGCCTTGATGGCGTCGAACTCGGCCTGCGTGATGGCGCCGGAGTCGAGCAGCTCCTTGGCCGCCTTGATCTCGCCGGCGGGGCCGGCCTCGCCCATCAGGCCCTTGGTGTACTCGACCTGGGCGGCGTGCACCTCGGCGGCCTGCGCGACGTCGCGGCGGGCCATGCCCTTACCGCGGGCGATCAGGTAGATGAGGATGCCGAGGAACGGGAAGATCAGCACCGCGATCAGCCACAGCACCTTGCCGAAGCCGCCGAGCTCGCGGTCACGGAAGATGTCGACGATGACGCGGAACAGCACCATGAAGAACGCCACGAGGACGAAGATCCAGAGGCTGAAGAACAGCAGGTCGAGGAAGGACTTGAAGAACTCCACGGGGGCTCCTTAGAACGGTATTTCGCGGGGACGTCCGCGAACCGCGGAACGGCCACCACACTACTGGACCGCTGGTCGAATTGTCCCGCACCTGAGAATGTTCCTAGCGGACACGTCGAGAAACGCGAAAGGCCCCCGCCAACTGGCGGGGGCCTTTCGATAAAGCGCGCCCGGAGGGATTCGAACCCCCAACCTTCTGATCCGTAGTCAGATGCTCTATCCGTTGAGCTACGGGCGCACGGTCCGCGAGGACCGAGACACAACTATACAGGTTCGGGAGGCGGTCGATGACCACTTTCGCCCGATCCATGCGTCGTCGCGTGGCGGAGACGGTGGGATTCGAACCCACGGATGGGTTTACCCCATCACATCCTTAGCAGGGATGCACTTTCGGCCGCTCAGTCACGTCTCCTGTGCAGCGGGTACAGGGTACCGGTCGCGGGAGCCTTGGAGCAAAGCGGGTTCGCGAGGCCCGCGACCGGCACCCCGCGGTCCTAGCAGCAGCCGGTTCCGCAGCAGCCTCCGCCGCAGCACTGAGTCATGCTCTCCATCACACCCACCTCCCTTCGACATATGTCTCAACACGAAGCATGGGCCGAAGTTATGACATATGTCAAATCTTGTGAGAGCATGGGCTCATGCCCGCCTCACTTCCCCAGGTCGACGCCTCGGAGGCGCTGTGCTGCGCGCCGCTGGGCGACCCCGGCTTCGCGCCCGAGGACGACGCTGTGGCCATCGCGGCACGACTGCGAGCCATGGCGGATGCGAACCGTGTGAGGATCCTCCAGGCGCTCAGCTGCTGCGAGGGCCACGAGATGACGACCACGGACGTCGCGGCGCTCCTCGATGTGACGCCCGCGACGGCCAACCACCATCTGCGCCAGCTCGAAGGCGCCGGGATGGTCACGGCGCGACGCGACGGCGCCAAGGTCCACTACGGGCTACGCCTGCACAGCGTGCGCGCGGTGTCGCGCGTCCTCCACGTCACCTGCGGGGCGTCCTGCGCCTGCTGCTAGCGGGTCGGCGCCACGCCACTTCATGAGCGGAGAGTGTGGGATTCGAACCCACGGAGACGCTTACACGCCTCAACGGTTTTCAAGACCGTCACCTTCGGCCACTCGGTCAACTCTCCTACGCCGGTTTAGGCCCCGGCCGTGCCATTGTGCCAGCCCGCCGGCATACCGGGGGTGACCACCGTCAGCTCGTACAGCTCGGCCGCCTGGGCGAGTTCCGCATCGTACGTCGCGATGGTGTCGATCGAGGGGTGAGCCACTGCCGCCCCCAGGTGCAGCGCCGCAAACGGCTTCAGCACGGCCGCGGCGTGCGTGGACACGCCCACGTTCTTGTCGGAAAACCGGATGGAGGGGATGCGCGCGCGCACCTGCTCCACCACCTCGAAGGCCTGGTTCTTCTCCGCGCGCGGGTACAGCTCCGCCGCCTGGCGCAGTTCGGTATACCCCAGCTGTGTGGTGGTCACCTCCCCCAGTCGGGGCAGGATCCACGCGGTGAACTCGTCGAAGTACTTCACGCCGGGCAGGAAGCGCACCAGCGCGGAGCCGTCGACGTAGATCACGCTCGCAAGGATAGCCCGGCAGAGGTCAGCCGATGCGCGCGCGCCGTTGCGCACGCATCGGCCGTCTGTGTCAGCCCTTCTTGAGCTGTCGCATCGCGAGCTGGACCACGGCGATCAGCGCCTGCTTGGTCGCGGCCTTCTCGCGCGCATCGGTGTACATGACGGGGACCTCGGGCGGGATGCCCAGGGCCTCGCGCACGTCCTCGAGGGTGTGGCGGGCGACGCCGTCGAAGCAGTTGACGCACACCACGAACGGCACGCCGCGTCCCTCGAAGTAGTCGACCGCGGGGAAGCACTGGTCGAGTCGCTCGGTGTCGACGAGGACCACGGCGCCGATGGCTCCGCGCACCAGGTCGTCCCACATGAACAGGAAGCGGTCCTGGCCGGGGGTGCCGAACAGGTACAGCCACAGCGAGCCGGGAAGCGCGATGCGGCCGAAGTCCATGGCCACCGTGGTGGTGGTCTTGCGGTCGGTCACGCCACCGGCGTCGTCGACGCCGATCGACTTCTCCGTCATCGCCGCCTCGGTGTTGAGGGGGTCGATGTCCGAGATCGAGCCGATGAAGGTCGTCTTGCCCACGGCGAAGCCGCCGGCGATGACGATCTTGACGACCGTGGGGGCGACGTGGACGGGAGCGGTCGCGACCGCCGCGTCAGAGGGCTGCGATGCCATCAAGGACACTCTCCAGAAGGCTCAGGGAAATCTCGCCGTCCTCGCTGTGCGTGGACTTGTCATCGGCGGTTCCACCGGTGTGAATGATGAGGTGGTTCTCGGTTGCCAGGTCGGTGACGAGGACTCGCACCACTCCCAGCGGCAGACGGGTGTGGGCGGACAGCTCGGCGACCGACTGGTACTGACCGGTCGACAGCTGCAGGATGGTGCGCTTCTCGGGCGTCAGCCCGCGCACCGCCTCCACGTCGGCGCTGGACTCGACAAGGGCCTCCATGGGGAGGTCTTTGCTCGCAGCGCTGACGCGACCGCCCGTGACGGCGTACGGACGGACCGTGTAGGCCTCGTCGTCGTCATGCACGTCGCTGTGGGTCATGGTGCTCACATCCTTCAGACGCGGGTGTGTCCATCGGTCGGCAGGTTCTGACGCATCTCGGTGATGAGCTGCGGGGTGAGGGCGTTCTCGGTGCGCGAGACGAGGAGGGTCATCTCGTAGCCCACGAGGCCCACGTCGCACGTCGAGTCGGCGGCCACGGCGAGGACGGAGCCGTTTGAGACGCTCATCAGGAAGAGGAACAGCTCGTCCATCTCGATGATCGACTGACGGACCTCGCCTGCCTGGAGCTGACGCGCGGCACCACGCGTGAGGCTCGCCATGCCCGACACCACGGCCGCGAGCGTGTCGCCACCCGTGCGGTCGAGGTTCTTCGACATGGCCATGAGCAGGCCGTCGGCGCTCACGACGAGCGTGTGGCGCGTGCCGGGGACCGTCTGGACAAAGTTGTCCAGCAGCCATCCGAAATTGGTTGCTTCAGCGCTGAGCTCGGGCAACTGTCCTCCTAGGTGTAACGCTCCGGGTGCGGAGACATTCGTGGTTGCGGGTGTCGTCATGGTCAGTCCTGGCCCCCGTGCACATCCTGCTCGATCTGCGTGGCACGATCGAAGTCGGCGGCGTCCTGACGGGCACGCTGGGTGCCGGAGTAGAACGCGCTGAAGCGGTTGCGGACGGCGTCGGCATCGCGCTCGGCGGGCGTCACCGCCACCTCCTCCTCGAGCGGCTTGACCTCGACCGGCGGCGCGTCCGACTGGCGGCGCTTCTGCAGCCCGGCGCGCGTCTTCTCGATCTTGGGGCGCTCCGCGGCAAGCGAGCTGAGCTCCGAGAACACGGCCGATGCCACATCGGTGTCGCCACCGTCGCGCTCCTCGGGCCGGATGATCGGCTGGTAGGTGGTCGCCGACTCGGGCGCGGCGGCCTGCAGCGCGCTCTCGCCCGCGGCCTCCCAGCCGTGCGCCTGCGCCAGCTCCTCGGCGGAGAACTGCTCGACCTCCGGTGCCTGCTGCTCGGGAAGGGCGACGGGCTCAAACGCCGTCGGGGCCGATGCGGGCTGCGGCTCCGAGTGCTCCTGTTCCGTGTGCTGCGGCTCGAAGGCCTGCGGGGCGAACGCGGTGGGCGCCTGGTACCGCTCGGGCTCGAACGCCTGGGGGGCGAAGGCCTGCGGCGCAGGCTCGGGCTCGGGCTCCGGCTGCGGCTCGGGCTCGAAGCTGGCCACGGGCATGGCCGAGAACAGCGAGCCTCGGCTCGGCGTCTGCGGCGCCTCCTCGGCGGTGGCCGATGCCGGCGCGGGCTCCCCCGCGGGTCCGGGCTCGAAGGTGGCCTGGCTCGGCGCGAACGACGCCTCGCCGGGCTCGAAGGCCGTCGGGGCCGACGCCGCGGACAGGCCCGAGGGCGCCGTCTCCGCGGGCGGTGCGGCGACAGGCTCGACGACCGGGGCGAACGCCGTGGGCGCGGACGGGGCCGACGGAGCGGGCGTCTCCGCCTCGTCGTCCTTGCGGCCGCGGCCGAACAGGCGCGAGAAGAAGCCCGGGCGGTGGTCCTCCTCGACGGCGCTCTGGATCAGGTCGTCGAGCTGCGGCGACTCGGACGCCGGGGCCTCGTCGAGGGCCACGGAGTCGACTCCGGCGAACGGAGTCGAGTCCGCAGGCTCCGCCTCCTCGGGGGCGGCCGGGGTCGAGGCCACGCGGGCCCAGGCCGGCGTCACACCCTCGGCGTCGGCCGGGAAGTACGGCTGCGCCGCGGGCTCGGGTGCCGACGTCGCGTCGGGCGCCGCCACTGCCTCGTCAAACGAGAACGGCCCCACTGGCTCGGGCTCTGCCACGGGCTCCGCGACCGGCTCCGCGGACCGTGCCCACGCCGACGCATCGGCCGGCTGCTCGGCCTCGTACGCCGGGGCCGCGTACGCCGGGGCCTCGTCCGCCGCCTGCTCGTAGGCCGGGGCCTCGTCCGCCACGGCCGCGGCGATGTCCTCGAGCTCGGGAGCGGGCGTCGCGTCCCACTGCGGCGCGGCATCCGTGGCGGGGACCTCGTCCTCGTCGGGCTCGAACGCGAACGTCGGGATGTGCTCGGCCGCGGGCGACTCGTCGGCGGCATCGGCCACCGGCTCGTCCTCGACGAGCCACGGGATCGCGGGGGCGTTCATGGCCTCCGGCACCGCGGGGGCCGCGGGCTCGGACGCCTCGGGAGTCTCCCACGAGGACGCGGCGTGCTCGTCGGCAACCTCGTCGCTGATGACGGGGATCTGGCCGGTGGTCGACGGGTCGAACTTGGGAAGGCGGAAGCCGCTCACCCCTGCCGCTTCGTCGGGCTCCAGGGCGAAGGTCGGGATCGGCTCGGGCTCGATCACCGGCTGCTCGGCCGGGGTGACGTCGCCCGATGCTGTCGCGTCCTCGGCCTGCGGCTCGTCCTCGCGGGAACGGCCGCGTGCGCCGAAGAAGGCGGCGGCGCCGAGCGCCCCGGCACCGGCGGCGGTGGCGCCCCAGTGGCGGTCGTGCTCGCTCTCGGCGGTCGGGGCCGAAGGCGCAGACTCGTGCGCCTCGGAGGAGTCGTCGTCGAGCGCGGGGATCGCGAGCGGCTGCTCGGTCGCCGCGTCGAGGTCGGAGGCCGCGGCCGCCTGCTCGGTCTCGCGACGCGAACGGAAGCCACGGAACATGGAGGCGCGCTCATCGGCCGACTGCGGCGCGACCTCGCTCGGGGCGACGGTCGGCGTGAAGCCACCGCTTGCCTCGGCGTCGAGGGCGGACAGCTGCTCCTCGGTGGCGCGGGCGGGGAGGCCCACGACCGGCACCACGCCGGCAAGCGAGCCGTCAGCCGACGGCGTCTGCGGGGTGCGGCGACGACGGGTCGGCAGGCCCGCGGCGTTGGTGCCCTCGGTGAGACCCTCGACGTCGGCCTCCTGCGCGGACGGGGCCGCGGCGGCATCGGCCGCGATGAGGGCGTCGATCGAGTGCGGGTCCGCGGCTGCGGCCGGCACGGCACCTCCGCGGGCGGGAAGGTCGCCACCGCGGCTCGGCAGCTCGCCTCCGCGGGCGGGAAGGTCGCCGTCGCGCCCGGACAGGCTCGCGCCCTCCTGGACGGCGGCTGGCGTGTAGGCGGGTCCGGCGGCGATCTCGCGCTCGGGCGAGGCGGCCAGCACGGGCGCGGGAGCCTCGACTGCCTCGTCGACGGCCATCGACACCTGGCCAGGCGCCGGCGACGCGGCCTCGGTGGGGGTGCCATCGGCCCCCGCGAACAACGCGGTGGGAAGCATCACGGTGGCGACGGTGCCGCGACCCTCCTCGGAGCGCACCTCCACCTGGGCGCCGATGCGGCGCGCAATGCGGCCGACCACGAAGAGGCCCAGGCGCTGCTCACCGAGGATCTCGGACGCGGCGGTGGAGCCTACGCGGGCGTTCGCCTCGGCGACCTCGGACTCGGTCATGCCGATGCCGTGGTCCTCGACCTCGACGGCGAATCCACCGTCGACGGCGGCGGTGCGCACGGAAACGCGCGTGCCGGGGTCCGAGAAGACGGTGGCGTTCTCGAGGAGCTCGGCGAACAGGTGGGCGGCGGTCAGTGCCGTGTGGCCCAGCATCGAGGGGTCGTCGTCGAGGTGCAGGTCGACGCGCTCGTACAGCTCGATCTCGGACGACGCGGTGCGGACCACGTCGGACAGCGGCATCGGGCGGCGCAGGCGACGACCGGTGTCGATACCCGCGAGCACCAGCAGCGACTCGGAGTTACGGCGCATTCGCGTCGCGAGGTGGTCGAGGGCGAACAGCCTGGTGAGCGTCTCCGGGTCGTCCTCGGTGCGCTCCATGTCGTCGATCGAGGACAGCTGGCGGTTCAGCAGCACCTGGTCGCGACGGGCGACGTTGACGAACATCTCGGAGATGGAGCCACGCAGCGCAGCCTGCTCGGCTGCGATGGACAGCGTTGCCGCGTTAACACCGTTGAACGCCTCGGCCAGACGGCCGACCTCGTCCTGCGACTCCACGGGGATCTGCACCTCGGTGACGTCCACGTCCTCACCGGGCAGCGCGACTCGCTCCACCAGTCGCGGCAGCTCCTGGCGGACCGCGGTCGCAGTCGTCGTCAGGCGGCGCAGCGGGCCGATGATGCGGCGCGCGATCACGAGCGCGATGATGATCGACACGATGACGATCGCGATGGCGGCAAGACCGGTCAGGATCGCCTGGGCAAGCGCGGCCTGGGTGTCGTTCGACGCGGTGGACGTCACGGTGGTCCACATCTCATCACGCAGGGGCTCGTAGGCCGCGACCTCGGTGTCGACCTCGTCCGACCAGCCGGAGTCGCGCTCCGCGACGAGCGAGGCGTCGAGGCCGGTCAGCACCTGCGTACGGACAGTCTGGAACGAGCTCGCGGTGCCATCCAGCACACTCGCCGAGGCTCCGAATGCCGGCACCGGCTCCGCGCCCTCGACGGCGGCGGACGAGTCCTGCGCCTCCTCGAGCGAGATATCCGTGCGGGCGGTCATGGTGCGTGCCGTCGCGGCCTCACCGGGGAGGAACGCTCCCTCACGGATGAGGCGGTCGATGACGACTTCCTCGTACCGCATGTTCTCGATGAGGCCATCGAGATCGCCGTAGGCCTGGACGCTCGTCACCAGGTCACGGTCCGACATCGCAACGGAGACGTCGTCGGCCGCGGACACGATGGTGCCGATCAGTGACGTGTAACCGTTGATGACGGCAGACACGTTGACGGTGGCGGCGCGCACCGCGGCGCGCGTGTTCGGCAGGCTCGCCACGGCGTCCTGGCCGGACAGCAGCGCCTCGACGGCGCGCTCGTTCGCCTCGTTGCCTGCCAGTCTCTCGGAGGAACCGAGAAGGCCCTGGACACCGGCGTCGACACGCTCCCACACGGCCTCGAGCGGCTCCTCGTAGGCGAGAGGCTCGGTAAACAGCGCCGCCGCCGACTCGGATTCGTAGTTGAGGCGGAAGCTCAGGGCCGCGAGCGGGATGTCGAGACCGGAACCGTCAGGCAGGCCCGCGGAGATCTCGTCGACAGCAGCAACCGCGTCCGCGTAGGCGGCCTGCATCGACTCGATGTCCTCGGCGGAGGGGAACTGCACCCATCCGCCCTCCTCGGCGGGGGCCGCGATCTGCACCGCGCGAGCGGCTTCCATGTAGCCGCCCGAGGTGCGGTTGATGGCTGCGTCGACGTCTGCCATGAGGGCCTCGCCGTCGACGGCAGGCGTCGTGTCTTCCTCGGACTCGTCCGTGGCCGATGCGTCGTCCGACTCGTCAGTCGACTCGTCCGTCGCGTCGGGCTCCTCGGAGGTGCCCGCAGCGGCCTCGAGGTTCGACAGTGCGGTGTCCGTGAACTCGTAGGCCTCGTCGAGCTTGTCCTCACCGTCCTGGATGGTGTGAGAGAACTGCTCGGACAGGAGGCGCTCCTCCTGGAGGTCCGTCTCGAGCTCGCGCGCCTGCCCGAGGGTCGCAATGAGATCCTCGGAGTTCTGTGCGGAGGTGAAGGTCTGTGCCGCGGACGCGGTGATGAACGCCGCGGCGAGCACGAGCACCAGAATGGGCACCGCGACTACCGCGAGGATCTTCCCGCGAATACCAAGCCTCTGGAGCATCAACCCTCTCCCTCACGAGCCGCCGCCCGGGTCACGCGAATCTCGACATGCCCCGCGTTGCGAGCGGACTTCACCGTTATCGGCGGCGCCGCCTCAAACCTGAAGCCCACGTGGCCCATTGCAGGTTGAGACGCTATATGGTGACCGCTATGACGCGAAACTCCGGGCGGATCGTGTGATCTTTTCCACACCGTTGTCTCCTGGAGGACCGGAAACCCTCGCACTTCGTGAGGGGGCGGACCCGATCGCCGGCGACCACGAGGTGGTCATCCGGGTGGCCGCCGCGGGGGTCAACCGCGCCGACGTCCTCCAGCGTCAGGGACATTATCCTCCTCCGCCGGGAGCACCAGCGCACCCCGGCCTCGAGGTCTCGGGCAGCGTGGCGGCGCTCGGCGCGGGAGTCGCCGGCATCTCCGAGGGCGACGAGGTGGTCGCGCTGCTCGCGGGTGGTGGCTACGCCGACCTGGTGGCGGTCCACGAGTCGCTCGTGCTGCCCGTGCCCACCGGGCTGAGCCTCGTCGAGGCGGGCGGGCTCATGGAGGCCGCCTGCACGGTGTGGTCCAACCTGGCGGCGGCCGATGCCACGGCCGGACAGACGCTCCTGGTCCACGGCGGCTCGGGAGGGGTGGGCTCACTCGCCATCCAGATGGGCGCCGCGATGGGCATGCGCGTGTTTGCGACCGCAGGCGGCCGCGAGCGCGCGGGACGCTGCGAGGAGCTGGGAGCCGAGCGCGGCGTCGACCACCGCGAGGAGGACTTCGTCGAGATCCTCCGTGCCGCGGGCGGCGCCGACGTGATCCTCGATGTCATCGGGGCTGCCTACCTCGACAGGAACCTGCGGGCGCTGCGCACGGGCGGCGCGCTCGTCGTCATCGGCATGCAGGGCGGCGCCACGGCCGAGCTGAACCTTGGCCGCCTCCTCTCGTCGCGCGCGCGGGTCATCGGCACCACGCTGCGGGCGCGTCCGCTGGAGGAGAAGGCGGCGATCGTCGCCGGCGTCCGGCGCGACGTGTGGCCGCTCGTCCCCGACGCCGTGCGGCCCCTCATCCACGCCACCTATCCCCTCGCGGAGGCCGGGCAGGCGCATCGGGCCCTCGACGGCGGCGACGTGTTCGGGAAGCTGCTGCTGATTCCCTAACCGGGCGTCGGCTCAGCCGAGGTTGCCCGCCGCGAGCGAGGCAGCGAGCGCCGGCGACACCGGCAGCCGCGGCAGCAGCGTCGCCTGGAGCGCGTGATAGACGTCCACCTTCCCGGGCCACACGGTGCCCGACACGGTGAGGTCGGGCGCCAGCTCGTGCCACCACGAGCCCTGGCCGAGGTCGAGGTGGTGGGCGCCGGCGAAGTCCCACCAGCGCTCGTAGTCGGCCGCGTACTCGGGCCGGCGCGTGGTGCGCCACAGGGCGGCGGCCACGCCGATCGCCTCCGCGATCACCCAGTGCATACGCTCGCGCACCACCGGCTTGCCGTCCCAGTCGACCGTGTACACGAAGCCGGCGTCGCCGTCGACGTGCCAGCCCTCGCGCACGGCGGCCGCATACAGTTCGGCGGCGTCCTCGCGCATCCACGCGGGCGGCTCGAGGCCGGACTGCTGCAGCGACGCGGCGACCTGCAGCGTGAGGCGCGCCCACTCGAGCCAGTGGCCGATGGTCGCGCCGTAGGGACGGAACGGATGCGCGGGCTCGTCCTCGTGATAGCCCAGCAGCGGGTCCCAGGAGTCGTCGAAGTGCTCGGGAAGACGCCAGTCGTGCTCGCGAGCGAAGACGTGCACGGCGCGCTCGGTGATGCGGGCCGCGCGATGGAGATAGGACTTGTCGCCCGTCACGTCCGCTGCCGCCAGGTACGCCTCGACTGTGTGCATGTTGGCGTTGATGCCGCGGTAGTTCTCGATCTCGCCCCACTTGCGCGTGAACGCCTCGCGGCTCATGCCTTGCGTCTCATCCCAGAACCGTTCCCGGTGGACGGCGAGCGCCTCGTCGAGCAGGTCCTGCGCCTCGGGACGGCCGGCGGCGACGGCGGAGGAGGCAGCGAGGATGACGAAGGCGTGACCGTAGGCCTCCTTCGCCGCGTTGGTGGGGCCATCGGCGCCCACCGCGGCGAACCAGCCGCCGTGCTCCGCGTCACGGAGACGCCCCGTGAGGGCGTCCACGCCGTGGTCCACGAGCGGGCCGGCACCCGGATGCCCCATGAGCGCCGCGAGCGCGAAACAGTGCGTCATCCTGCACGTCACCCACAGCTCGACGTCGGCCGCCTCGTCGAGGGTGCCGTCCGCCCGCAGCATGCCGAAGCCCCCGGCGGGGTGGCGCGAGGCGCGCGCGAAGTCGATCAGGCGCAGCGACTCCGACTCGAGCCAACGGTGGTGAGAGGGGGACGTGAGCCAGGCCATGCGGCCAGAGTAGCGACGCGCGGTGCGCCGCGACCAGGGATTACAGGACCGCCAGGCGGTCCGGGTCGATCATCCGCTCCAGCACCGCGAGGATGCCGTCGTCCTCGACCGAGGCGACCACCTCATCGGCCGCCTCCCTGACCTGCTGCGGCGCGGTGCCCATCGCAGCCGAGCGCCCGGCCCAGCGCAGCATCTCGATGTCGTTGTTGCCGTCGCCGACCGCGACGGTGTGGTCGGGGTAGACGCCCAGCTGGCGGCGCAGCTGCTCGAGCGCAGACGCCTTGGTGACGTTGGGCGGCGTGAGGTCGAGCCAGGCCGAGTAGCCGACGGCGTAGGTGACGTCGTTGAGGCCGATGCGGTGGACGAGGTCGTCGAAGTGGCTCACGTCGGCGCCGGGGGCGCGGATCACCACGCGGGTCGCCTCGCCGGCGGAGAGCTCGTCGAAGTCCTCCACGACGCGCTGACGGCCCACCAGCTCACCCATCGGGAATTCCTGGCTCACGCGGAAGCCGACGCCGAGGTCCTCGACGGCGACGAACGCATCGGGCATCTCGTCGCGCACCAGCTCGAGCGCCGCGCGTGGGTCAAACGTGACCGTCTCGACGATGTCGTATCCGCCGGGCGTGGCCGGATTGAGCCGAATGGTCACGGCGCCGTTGGAGCACACCGCCCAGCCACGGCGGATGCCGAGCATCTCGGCGACGGGGAGGGTGCCGAGGATGTTGCGACCGGTGGCGAGGATGACGTGGTTGCGGCACATCCTGACCTGTTCGACGGCGCGGATGACGGCGGGCGAGATCTCGCCTCCCCAGTGCATCAGGGTGCCGTCGATGTCGAGGCCCAGCAGGCCCCAGGCGTCATTTTCGAGTGGCGGGCGCATGTCCTCGGGGGCCGGCGTCATGCCACGAGCCTACGACAGCGCGCCGCCCGCCCCTCCCCCTCCCCCCCGGCCGCAAATGTCCGCATTTGCGGCTCGAAACGCGCGCTGGTGCCGGAAAACCGGCCACCAGGAGCGGCGCGGGCGTCCTACGCGACCGCGGCGACGGCCCGCGTGACAGCGTCAAGGACCTCCACCACGCCGTCGTCGGCGAGCGTGCCGGTGACGTGGTCGGCCGCGGCGCGCACCTCGGCGCTCGCCTGCCCCATGGCGACGGAGTGCGCCGCCCACGCGAACATCGGCAGGTCGTTGGCGCCGTCCCCGACGGCGACCGTGTTGCCTCGCGGCACGCCATAGCGAAGCCGCAACTCCTCGAGGCCCGAGGCCTTCGTCACCCCCGGCGGCGAGACGTCCACCCAACCCGCACCCAACTCGGTGAAGTGGTGGCAGCTGAGATCGAGGTGCTCGATGACGGCGTGCATCTCGTGGCCGTGAGCCGAGACGCTCGACAGCATGAGAGCGGTGGTGGCCTCGGCATCGGCCTCCGTCATGGTGCTCGCGGCGGGCGCGAACACGGTGCCGGGCGGGTGCGCCACCCCGACGACGTGACCTCCGTCGGCGCCCTCGACGCTGTAGGCGAGGTCCACGTAGCGGGCACGCAGCGCGGCGATCGCCGGGCGCGCGTCGAAGGTGCGGCGGGACGTGACCTCGTGCGCGCGAGCATCGGCCCCCATGCGCACCGTCACCGCGCCCTGCGAGGCGAGCAGGTCGAGGTCTCCCCACCCCTGTTGGCGCGCCATCGACACGGCAGAAAAGGTCTGGCGGCCCGTCGCGAAGACCAGGTGAACTCCCGCGGCCCGCACGCGCTCGATCGCCTCCTGGACGGGAGCGGAGACGACGCCGAGCGTGCGCGTGCCGTCGATGCTCTCCTGGAACGCGCAGGTGTCGTCGATGTCGAGCGCCACCATGACGGGCGCGCCCGGGTCCAGGTCGAACCGCAGGCCTCCCGCCGTCACGCTCAGGCGACCGGCTGCAGGTAGTCGACCCCGCCCAGGTACGGACGCAAAATCTCGGGGACGTACACCGAGCCGTCGGCCTGCTGGTGGTTCTCAAGCAGCGCCACGAGCCAGCGGGTGGTGCCGATGGTGCCGTTGATGGTCGCCACCGCGGTGGTGCCCTTCTCGACACGCTCACGAATGTTGAGGCGACGCGCCTGATACGTGGTGCAGTTCGAGGTCGAGGTGACCTCCATCCACCGCTCCTGGCTGGGCAGCCACGCCTCGCAGTCGAACTTGCGCGCCGCGCTCGAGCCCAGGTCGCCGGCCGCCGTGTCGATGACGCGGTACGGCAGCTCGAGGGCCTTCAGCATCTCCTCCTCGATGGACAGGAAACGCTCGTGCTCGGCGGCGGCGTCCTCCGCGTGGGCGTAGGAGAACATCTCCACCTTGTGGAACTGGTGGACGCGGATGATGCCGCGGGTGTCGCGGCCGGCCGACCCCGCCTCACGGCGGTAGCAGGCGCTCCACCCGGCGTAGCGCTTGGGGCCGTCGGCCAGGTCGATGATCTCGTCGGCGTGGTAGCCCGCGAGCGCCACCTCGGAGGTACCCACCAGGTACATGTCGTCGCGCTCGAGGTAGTAGATCTCCTCCGCGTGCTTGCCGAGGAAGCCGGTGCCGGCCATCGTCTCGGGGCGCACCAGGGTGGGGGTGATCGTCGGCGAGAAGCCGCGCTCGTAGGCGAGGTTCATCGCGGCATTCAGGATCGCGAGCTCGAGGCGCGCGCCGATGCCGGTGAGGAAGTAGAAGCGGGCCCCAGAGACCTTGGCGCCTCGCTCCATGTCGATCGCCTTGAGACCCTCGCCGATCGCGAGGTGGTCCTGAACCTCGATGCCCTCGGCGGCGAAGTCGCGCGGGGTGCCCTCGTGGCGCAGGACAGTGAAGTCGTCCTCGCCGCCCGACGGCACGCCGGGCTCGGGGATGTTGCCCAGCGACCGGGCGAGCTCGACGGCCCGGGCGGCCGCGGCATCGGCCGCCGCCTGTGCCTCCTTGACCGCCGCTGCCAGCTCCTTGGTGCGGGCGAGCAGCACCTGCTTCTCGTCGCCCTGGGCCTGGGCCACCTGCTTGCCCAGCCCCTTCTGCTCCGCACGCTTGGTCTCGAAGTCGGCGAGCGCGGCGCGGTGAGCGGCATCGGCCTCGAGCACCTGGTCGACGATCGCGGGGTCGTCGCCGCGGGATCGCTGGCTGGCCTTCACAACATCGGGATCCGTGCGCAGCAGCTTGAGGTCGATCATGACCGCGAGTCTAACGGGGGGCGGTCGCTAGGCTCTGACCATGGTGTGGGCGATCGTGATCTCCGTGGTGGCGCTGGTCCTCGCGCTGGTAGCGCTGTCGCTGACCGTGACCATCGCGAGGCATCTGGGCCGGCGCGACCCCCTCGCGGTGCCGCGATTCTGGCGACGCACACTGCGCATCGAGCCCGCCGTGCCCGGTCCCGCGGGCGGCGCGCTCACGGGTGAGGCCGAGCGTCGTTCCAAGGTCGCGTTCATCGTCAACCCCACCAAGGACGGCACCGCCGAGCTGCGCGAGCGGGCCATGCGCGCGTGCGCGATCCGCTACCTCCCCGAGCCGATGTGGATCCACACCACCGAGGCAGACCCCGGCACCGGACAGGCGCGCGACGCCATCCATGCGGGGGCCGATGTGGTGGTCGCCGTGGGTGGCGACGGCACCGTGCGCGCGGTCGCCGAGGCCCTCGCGGGCGAGGACGTCGCGATGGGCATCATCCCGCTGGGCACGGGCAACCTGTTCGCGCGCAACCTCGACCTGCCGCTGACCGACACGGGCGCGCTGCTGCGCACGGTGCTTGAGGGCGCGGAGGCGCGGGTGGACGTGGGCTGGCTCGACATCGAGCGCGCCTTCCCCGGCCACGGCGAGGATGGGTCGCACCTGTTCCTCGTCATGGCCGGCGCGGGAATCGACGCGGAGATGGTCGCCGGGGCCGATCCTGTGTTGAAGAAGCGCCTGGGCTGGCTCGCCTACTTCTTCGCCGCGGTGGAGCACCTGGGAGACAAGCGCATCAAGGCCACCGTGGCGGTCGACGAGGGCGAGGCCGTCGCCACCGAGATGCGTACCGTGCTGCTCGCGAACGCGGGCAAGCTCCCCGGTGGGCTGCAGCTCATCCCCGATGCCTCCGTCTCCGACGGTGAGCTCGACATCGCGACGCTCGACGCGCGCGGCGGGCTCGTGGGCTGGACGGAACTGTTCGGTTCCGTGGTGGCCCAGGGCGCCGGCATCAAGCAGAGCGAGCTGCTGCGGACCTGGCGTACGTCGCGCATCGACCACAAGCGCGGGCGGACCGTGACCATCGAGATGGAGGGGCCGCAGCGGGTCCAGGTGGACGGCGAGTCCCTGGGCCGGGCGCAGCGTATCCACGGGCGCATCCAGCCGGGCGCGCTGCTGATCAGGGTCCCGGTGGGCACCACCCCCTAATCCGTCAAATGGATCCATTTGGCTCGTCTAAGGGTCTAGATGAGGGGAAATCCACCGCGGCGCCCGAGCCGTCGCCGCGGTTTTCCACAGACTGACGCCGCACCGGGCGACTGCATCGTGCGTCCGCCTACCGTGGCGAGGCATGACGCGACGCCGCTCCACCCCAGCCATCGGCGCGCTTAGCGCCGCTCTCCACACGTCCGTGCGACCGTGGCATCGGGACGAGCTCGAGTCCCAGTGGAGCCGACGCACCCTCAACGAGGCGATCCGTCTCGGCTTCGCCGCGAGACTCGCGCCCGGCATCTACGCGCACCGCGATCACGCGGTTGACCTCACGTGTCGTCTCCGAGCTGTCGCTCTCTGGATGGCACCGCACGGCCTCGTCAGCGGCAGAGCCGCCCTGCAGTTGAGTGGTTGGCAAGCGGCCGATGCGGCGCGCATCGACGTCGTCCTTCCCCGCGACCTGCGGCTCGCCCGGCCGCACTATGTCGACGTTTTACGCACGGATCAACAGTGGGAGGCCGATGCCGTCGACGGCATTCCGGTGACCTCACCCGAGGATGCGGTCGTCGTCGCATGGCGCCGGTCAGCGCCCGATGACCGCCGTGGGCTCCTCCTCGACGCGCTCCGCGACGGCGTGGTGAACGTCGCGCGCCTGCGTAGGCGCATCGAGGCCCACGGACGTCTTCCGCGGCGTGCGGAGATGCTCGCGCTCGTCGCGCTCTCGGAGCAAGGCGTGACGACGGTGTTGGAACACATTGCCGCCACCGAGGTCTTTGTGGGTCCTGACTGGGCGCGGTGGGAGCGCCAGGCCCCCGTGCGTCTTTCCGACGGCGTCACGCTCCACCCCGACATGCTTCATCGGCGCGCCCGCGTGGCCGTCGAACTCGACGGCGCCCGCTATCACTCTGACGACGCGGCCCGTCGTGCGGACGTGGAACGGGATGCGCTTCTCGCTGCCGAGGGCTACACCGTGATCCGACTGACTTGGGAGGACGTTACGCGTCGACCGGCCTGGTGCCGCGAGAAGCTCCTAGCCGCAGTGCGGGCGCGTGTCGCGCTCCGATGACTGAGGCGACGCGTCACTCTGCGGTCGATTTCCCCTCATTTAGACCCTTAGGCGAACCAAATGGATCCATTTGACGGGGGGTTAGAGGAGGGACTGGACCCAGGCGTGGGCCCTGGTGAAGGACTCGTCGGTGTTGTCGACCGCGACGGGGGTGAGTCCGCGCTCGGCCGCCGGATAGGAGCCGAGGAAGCGCACCACGGGGCAGGTGCGCTTGAGCCCCACGAGTGCCTCCGCGACGCGCGCCTCGGCCACGTGGCCTAGGGCGTCGATCGAGAAAGAGTACTCGCCGGGACGGTCGCCGATGGGCCGCGACTCGATCCGCGACAGGTTCACCCCGCGCACCGCGAACTGCTCGAGCATGCGCAGCAGGGCGCCGGAGTCGTCCGTCGGCAGGTGCACCACGAGGGTGGTCTTGTCCGCGCCCGTAGGCTCGCCCGCCGACTGCGGCCGCCCCACCTTCACGAAGCGCGTTGCCGCGGTCACGTTGTCGGCGACGCGGTCGGCAAGGACCGTGAGGCCGAGCGCCTCACCCGTGCCGGGAGGGGCGAGCGCAGCCTCGAAGCCGAGTGACGTCAGCGAGCGCGACGAGTCGGCAAGCGCGACCGCTGCTGCGGCGTTGGACGTGGCCGACACGAACTCCGCGCGCGGCAGCGTCGCGTTAGCCCACCGGCGCACCTGCGCCCACGCGTGGGAGTGCGCGCTCACGGCGGCAATGTCATCGAGCTCCGTGCCCTCGCGCACCAGCAGTTCGAACGCGATGGGGAGCACCACCTCACCCAGGATCACCAGCGGCTCGCCGTTGGCCAGCGTGTCGAGCGTCGCTGTGACGCCGCCCTCGACGGTGTTCTCGATCGCGGCAACCGCGTAGTCGACCTCGCCGGAGCGCACCGCGCCCAGGGCGGTGAGGACGTCGACGCACGGCACGTACTCGGCCTCGTCGGGCGCGACCATGGTGCGCAGCGCGGCCTCGGTGAAGGTGCCGGCCGGCCCCAGATAGGCGTAGCGGGGCAGATCGGTCACTCGTCCTCCTCGGAGTCGCCGCGTCCCGGCAGTCGGGATCCGATCGCGGCCTGCGTCGACGACAGCGCCCCGCGCATACGGCGCGCGCTGATCGCCATCATCACATCACGGTAACGCGAGACCCTCGCACGCCCGGAGTCGAGAGAGCCGGCCCGCGGCACGTCGCCCAGATCGCACACCACCTCGGTCGCGGTCAGGCCCGCGTGCAACACGTCGAGAGTCATCGCAAGTTCGAGACCTGCGCCTCGCGCGAGCGGCATCGCCGCCTCAAGCGCCTCGCGCGTCAGGCACCGCACGGGACCGAGAGGCTCCTCTGGGGTCCACCCGGAGGCGCGCTCCACGGCGACCCGCGCGACCTTGGCGGTCGGACCCTCCGCGCGCCCGCGGCCGCCGGCCCGTGCGACCACCAGGTCCGCAACGTGCTCGGTGACGGCGGCCACGAGCGGGGCGGCGCCCACGGCGTGATGGCCCACCACGCCGGGGATCAGGAGGATGGCGCGCGGCTCCCGGCCGGGCTCGTCACGCATCGCGATGACGGACGCGCCGGTCTCGACGGAGGCGGTGCGCCCGCGCGGGTGCGAGTGACGCACCACAACGGCGCCGGCCTTGCGTGCGAGCTCCTGCGTGTTGTCGGTGGAGCCGTCGTCGACCACCAGCACCAGGTCGACGCCGGGGATCGACAGTGCGGCGCGCACCGTCGCGGCGATGCGGCGCGCGCAGTCATGAGCGACGATCAGCGCCGCCGCGACATGGAGGTCCTCGACGCGCGACACCCCGCGCCGCGACCGTGACGGGCGGGGACGCGAGTGGTGGACGCTCGGCTCGTGCGACGCGCCCTGGCGACGGCCCGATGACGCGGCCGGCTTGCGTGCGCGCGTGGGCGTGCCGTCGGTGCCGTCATCGGCCGACGGCGACGGGGACGACGCACGTGCTGGAACCACGACCACCAGCCTAGTGCGCCCACCAGGAGCCTTGGTCAACCCTTGAGAAGAATGTGAGGCATTCGTGACGAAATTCTCAGGACCACGAGCCGTTGCCGCACAGGCCACACCGGTGGAAGAGTAAGCACCATGCATGAGCGCGCCGGAACTCCCGCCCAGCCCCAGGACCTCATCGACGTGGACGCCCTCCTTGGCGCCTACTACGACCTTGTCCCCGACCCCGCGAACCCGGACCAGCAAGTGGTGTTCGGCACCTCCGGCCACCGCGGCAGCGCCTTCGACACGGCCTTCAATGAGGCGCACATCGTCGCCACCACGGCGGCGATCGTCGAGTACCGCACGGCCCAGGGCACCAACGGCCCGCTGTTCCTCGGCATCGACACCCACGCGCTGTCCGGCCCCGCCGCCGAGACCGCCATCGAGGTGCTCGCGGCCGCGGAGGTCGACGTCCGTGTGGACGCCCGCGGCAAGTTCACCCCCACCCCGTCTGTCAGCCGGGCGATCCTCGTGGCCAACGGCGCCGCGACCCCGCAGGGCCTGCGGCTGTCCGGCCCCGGCCTCGCCGACGGCATCGTCGTCACGCCCTCCCACAACCCCCCGCGGGACGGCGGCTTCAAGTACAACCCGCCCCACGGCGGCCCCGCCGACACCGACGCCACCAGCTGGATCGCCAAGCGCGCCAACGAGATCATGACCGGCGGCGGCTGGAAGCAGGTCAAGCGCATCCCCTACGAGCGGGCGCGCAAGGCCTCGAACGTCTCGGGCTACGACTTCATGGCCGCCTACGTCGCCGAGCTGCCGAAGGTCATCGACCTCGACGCCATCCGCGACGGCGGCGTGCGCATCGGCGCCGACCCTCTCGGCGGGGCGGCCGTCGACTACTGGGGCGCGATCGGCGAGGAGCACCGCCTCGACCTCACCGTGGTCAACCCGAACGTGGACCCCACGTGGCGCTTCATGACTCTCGACTGGGACGGCAAGATCCGCATGGACTGCAGCTCGCCGTCCGCCATGGCGAGCCTGCGCGAGCTGATGGCGGGCGACGCCCCGTACGACATCGCGACGGGCAACGACGCCGACGCCGACCGCCACGGCATCGTGACGCGCGACGGCGGCCTCATGAACCCCAACCACTACCTTGCCGCCGCGATCTCCTACCTGTACGGCGGCGCACGCCCCGCATGGTCGGACTCGGCGCGCATCGGCAAGACCCTCGTCTCGTCGAGCCTCATCGACCGCGTGGGCCGCAAGATCGGCCGCACCGTCGAGGAGGTCCCCGTGGGCTTCAAGTGGTTCGTGCCCGGACTCATGGACGGCACCACCGGGTTCGGCGGCGAGGAGTCCGCGGGCGCCTCGTTCCTCACTCGTGAGGGCCGCGTGTGGACCACCGACAAGGACGGCATCCTGCTGTGCCTGCTCGCGTCGGAGATCACCGGCGCGACCGGCACCACTCCGTCGCAGATCCACGCCGGGCTCACCTCTGAGCTTGGCGAGAGCTGGTACGCCCGCGTCGACGCCGCCGCCACCAAGGCGGAGAAGGACACGCTCAAGAAGCTGAGCCCCTCGCAGGTGCGCGCCACCGAGCTCGCCGGCCAGGGGATCACCGCGAAGCTCACCGAGGCGCCCGGCAACGGCGCCGCCATCGGCGGCCTCAAGGTGACGACGGCCGATGCCTGGTTCGCCGCCCGCCCGTCCGGCACCGAGGACGTCTACAAGATTTACGCGGAGAGCTTCGTCTCGGAGGCTCACCTTGGCGAGGTCCAGGACGCAGCGAAGAAGCTTGTCTCGGAGGCCCTCGACAGTTAAACGGCCGATGCCGGGGCTTGGCCCCCTACGCGAGAGGCCCCCACCCCGGTCACCCGGGGTGGGGGCCTCTTCGCGTGCGCGGCGGGACCGCCAGGTGTCAGCGGCGGCGGCGCGTCACGACGGCGATGACGATGCCGAGCGCGAGCAGCACGGCAGCCACGATCGCGATCCACCAGCCGTCGAAGCCCGTCGTCGGCAGGAAGCCGCCGCCGTCCGTGGGCGGCTCCTCGCTGTCGAACAGGTTGTACGCGCTCACGGTCACGGTGGTGCCGGAGGCGATCGTCACTGTCGCCTGCCTGTCGTCCTCGCCGGCGGGCGTGAGGCGGGTGTCGTCCGCGCCTCCCGTATCGGTCTCGGTCACCACGCAGTCAGAGCCCGCGGCGATGCCGTCGATCTGGGTCTCGAGGGGCTCATCACCGCCCAGGGTGACGGAGCCGCTCCAGGTCTCGACGGGGTCGCCGACCCCGCGGTCCCAGGTGCAGACGACCGAGAACTCGAACGGGCCGGCGCCGCGCTCCTCGGCGTCGTTGCCGCCCACGATCTTCTCGATCGCGAGCGCCCCGACCGCGAAGGTGTTGGTGACCAGGGCGCTGTTGCTGTCGCCCTCCGTCAGCACCAGCGACGACGAGGTGCCGTCGACGGTGGCCTCGCCGGCATCGGCCGTGGTCACGGTGACCGTGGTCGATGCCGCGGCACCGTCGACGAGCTCGGTGACGACACACTCCGAGGTCGACGGCAGGCCGGTCAGCGTGACGGTCTCGCCGTCGTCGAGCACCACGAGCATCGGCGCCCCGGGGATGAGCGGCTCACGGCCCTCCGCATAGACGTCGTGCTCGTCGCCGGCGGGGTCGGTGTAGGTACACATCACGGACACCACGTAGGGGCCGAAGTCCGGCACCTCGCCGTCGGCGTTCGCGACCGACTCGTCGACCTGCTTGGTGATCGCGAGCGAGGCGAGCGCCTCGAAGCGGTTGGTGACGACCACCTCGACGGCCTCGTCCTCGCCCTCGACGATCGTCACGACGCTGCGGCTGCCGCCGGGGTTGCCCGGCGAGAACTCGGTGTAATCCGCGCCGCCGTCGTCGGGCTCGGTGACGATGCACACGGAGCCCGCGACGATACCGTCGATCTGGGTCTCGAGCGGCTGGTCGCCGCCCAGCACCACGTCGCCATTCCACACCACCGCGCTCTGCGCGAGCGTGGGCCCTGCCCACACACATCGCACGTGCAGCGTGAAGGGCCCGGTCCCTAGCTCGTCGGCGCCGTCGCCAGTGAGTTCCTTGCTCAGCAGCAGGGAACCCACCGGGTACTCGTTGACCACCTCGATGACTGCTGACGTGCCGCCGTCCTCGACCGGGGGCAGCGTGAACGTCGCGTCCGTCCCGGGGGTGGTGGTGGAGCCGTCCGCCGTCGTGACGGTGATGCTCGTGTCCGAGGACCCGGCCACATCGGTCTCGCTCAGCACGCACTCGCTGTTGCTGGGCAGGCCCGTCAGGGTGACGGTCTCGTCGGGATCGAACGTGACGACCATCGGGTTGTCGGCATCGTAACCGTCGGCGAACACCTCGCGTTCGTAAACGGTGCCGGCGCCGTAGGTGCAGGTCACCTCGACGGTGAACGGGCCGAGCGGGGGCGAGACACCGTCCTGGTTCTGCACCGCGTCGTCGATGGTCTTGGTGATGTCGAGTGGCACGCGCTGCTCGAAGATGTCCTGCGCGACGACGGTGACGCCGTCCTCGTCCACCTCGTCAGCGGTGAGCTCGACGAAGGGGTTGCCGTCATCGTCGACCTGCGGCTCCGCGGGCGTCGCGTCGTCGATGCCGAAGAGCCAGCCGTCGGCGCCGCCGTCGTCCGTCTCGGTCACCACGCACTCGGAGCCGATGATGATGCCGTCGATGGTCTGGGTCAGCGAGTCGTCGCCGCCGAGGGTCACGGCGCCCTCGTAGGTGGTGACGTCGGGCAGCGGCAGCGGCCGGTCGTAGACGCACACGACGTCGAACACGAACGGGCCGGAGCCGGCCTCGTCGGCAGCCGGTCCCACCGGCTGCTTGTCGAGGGTGAGCGACGTCTCGCCGTAGAGGTTGGTGATCTCGGCGGTGGTGGTGGTGCCGGGATCTGTCGCGCTCTGGGGGTCGTCTGGGGTCAGGATCACGTCGGCGGCGTTGTCCTCCACCGTCGTGCTGCCGTCGGCCGTCGTGACGATGATCGACACCGTCGCGGGCGACTCGTCGATGAGCAGCTCGGTCACCGTGCACTCGGCCCCCGCGGGAAGCCCCGTGAAGAGGAACTCCTCGTCGTCGGACAGCAGCACCAGCATCGGCCGCACCTGACCGCCGGCGAGCACCGGGCCATAGCCGTCGGCCCACACCTGCTCGTCGAGGAACTCGCACGTGACCCAGACGGGGAAGGGGCCGGCATCGGCGGGATCGGCCCCGCCGTTGCCCGACGACCCCACGACGTCCTTCGACACGAGCAGGGAGGCCTCCTCGTAGACGTTATCGAGGGACGTGAGCTGGAGGACCTGGTCCTCGCGGTCCACCGTCGCTGTCACGGACGTGGAGTCGGTCTGGCCGTTGTCACCCTCCTCCAGCACGCACTCGGCGCCGTAGGGAAGGTCCTCGATCGTGAGTTGCACGCCGGGGGTCAGCGTGAGCGTCTCGCGGTGGGCCTCGACGGGCTCGCCGTCGACATCCACCGTGCACACCAGCTCCACCGTGAGCGTGTCAGGGGCGTACGAGGACGCCTCGCCGCTGACGGTCTTGAGGACGCTCAGCGGGCCGGTCGCGAGTGCGACGCCGATCTTGTTTCCCTCGGTGGGGAGGATGTACTCGTCGGAGCCGTCGACGCGTGCTCCGGCAGCGACCGTGTTCCACGCGATCGTGTCGGGACCGTCGGTGGGCGAGTTCACCGGGGTACGCGTCTGGAACTCGATGGTGAAGGTCTCACCCGGACCCAGCGGCGCGATCGCGCGGAAGTCGAAGATGTACGCGATACCCGTCACGTCCGAGTAGTCGTCTCCGAACTCGTCGAGCGGAGTCCAGGCGCCGTCAGGGCAGTTGCCGAACCCCAACTCGAGGTCGGCGGTGCACGGCTGGGCGTCCGTCGTGAGGTACACCTCGGGATTGGCGAAGGGGTGGTCGTCGCCGGTGAACGGGTCCACCAGGATGGGGGTCCATTCGCTACCGCGATCGAAGTGCTCGAGCGCGGTCTGGTCCCCCACCTCGGGGACGCGGTCGATGATGCCCACCTGATCAAGATCGACGTTTCCGGTGTTGGTGATGTCGAGCTGCCAGGTCTCGGTGCTGCCGGGCGCCGTGATGGGGATGCAGGGGGCACTGTAGAAGCCGTCCTCGTCCGCCACACATTCCGCGCCCTCGACGGCGCTGGTAGTCCCGAGGCTCGGGTCATCCGCCTTGACCTTTTTGACGGCGCGGATCGCACCACCGGCTGCCACCGTCACCGAGGTGGAGCCGTCGCAGGTCTCGACCGCCGGGTCGAGGTCCTCGCCGTTACAGGCGTCAAAGGGACGGTCGCCGTCGACGGTCGCCGTGTTATCCACCACGGTGTTCGCGGGGAGAGCGTCCCTGGTGATCATGTCGATGGTGATCGTGTAGGTCTGCCCCACGCCCAGCGTGTAGCCGTCGGGGAACGAGAAGGTGATGGTCTCGGGCGCCCCACCCTCGGGGGCCTCGACGATCGTGATGTCGGCCTCGTCCGTCGGCAGGGGCAGCCCGTCCTCCGCGTCGGGATCCGTGCCGCTCAACGAGAACGCGTAGGGGCTCTCGCCCGTCTCGGTCGCGCTCGGGTCGATCTCGAGCAGCGGGCCGTCACCGTCGGTCTCGATCGTGTCGGTGAAGACGGGGTTGTAGATGGGGGTGTCACCGGTGTTCGTGAACGTGAGCGTGTACGGGATCACGGCACCGGGGCTCACGGACCCGCTAGGGGACTTCACCACGTCGACGGCGGTGATGGAGTGCGCGTAGATGACCTCAGCGTCGTCGGGCTCGGCCTCGATGACGAGCGGGTCGCCGCCGATGGTGTCGAGATAGGACTCGATCTCGCCGTTCACCGTGTTGATGGTGTGGCCCGCCTCGGTCTCGCCCGGCGCGGGCTCGTTGCCCAGGAGGTCGGTCGGCACCTCGCCGCCCGAGAGCATCTCGTCGCGACGCTGCACCACGATGGGAATGTCCTGGATCGGGTGGACCGGCCCCTCCCACTGCTCGCCGTCGGAGCGGCTCATGGTGAACGTGACGCCCTGCACCATCTCGCCGGTGACGCCGCCGGGAAGGACGGGGGCCGATGCTGTGGCGCCGCCCACGGTCATGCCGCCGGTGACCGTGAGGTCGCCGCCGGGGTCGCCCGTGAAGGTCTGGCCCACAAGCACCGACATCTGGATCTGGTCGACGGGGTCCTCGAGCGCGAAGCTGTCGTCGATGCGCACAAACTCGTACTGGTTCCAGAACGTCGGGTCGACGTCTGACACGACCACCTGCGCCGGACGCGCGCCCTCCGACGGCTGGCTGCGCAGCGTCATCACGAACTCGGACTGGTCGGGCTCGGTCTGGGTGAAGGTGTCGGACTGGTCGTCGGCCGTCGGGCCGAATGTCTTGTCGACCGCGAGGCCGATCTCGAACGGCGTGAGGGTCGCCTCCGCCGTATCGTCGTCGACCGGCGGGTCCGGCTGGACGTCGGTGTCGCGCCCGGCGTCGTCCACCTGGGCAAAGGCGATGTTGGGCACGACGGTGCCCGGGTCGGTGAGGTCATCGATGGGAGTGCCCGACGTGCGCATGTCCTTGCGCAGCTGGGTGCCGAACGCGACGGTGCCGCTCGCACCAGCCTCGATGCGGCCCTCCCACTCGACGGTAAGCCCGGCAACCGCGTCGAACGGCACCTCGTCGGCCTCCCAGCCGATGGCCTCGTCGGTGCTGGTGGTCGAGATCAGCTCGTCGCCGGCGGCGTCGTACAGCGTGATCGTCACACCCGTGGCGCCGGTGGGCATCGTGATCTGGGTAAAGCCGTCGAAGTTGAAATACTCGAACGTCGTTTCCTCGAACGGGTACGGCCCCAGGCACGTGACGCCGTCGCACACCGCCATATCGTCGACCGAGGCCGCCGTCGAGGAGTTCGTGGCCGTCAGCGAGATGGGGGCGTGCGGGTAGTCCTCCTGGTCCGTGGGCAGGTAGGGCGGGATGCCCACCTCGTTGTCGGACCATGTCTTGTCCACAGAGACGCCGAGCGTGTCGTCGAGGATGACGATGTCGTCCTGCTCGGTGTCCGAGATGTCGTCGCGGTCGGTGAAGTCGGCGGTCGCGTTGACCTCGTTCCACACGAGGCCCTCGTCGGTGTCGTCGTTCAACAGCGTGTGGCCGGTGACCGGCTCCGCGGGGGCCGAGCGGCGCCAGTCACGCACCTCGAACACGAGGTCGATGGGTCGGGTGTTGTCGATCGAGCGCGCGACCCCCGATCCCACGGGCGGGGTGCTCGGGTCGGTCGACAGCGACCGGTCGGGGCTCTCCACGAAGATGAGCCTCACCGACGTGGTGGTCTCGCGCTCGGCATCAGTCAGGGTGACGCCGGGGAACGTTCCCGTGCACGCCGCGGTGACGGTGTCCTCCGCGCCGCAGGGGTTGTCGGTCGGCAGCTCCCAGTCTCCGGACACCGAGTTGTAAAGCATGACGGACTCGACAGCGTCGTACGCGATGTATTCGTCAGTATCGGGAGTGATGGGCTCGACGCTCACAAGGTCGAAGGAGTCGTAGACGGAGTCGGCGACGTCGTCGGGCGGGCCGGGGACGTCGGTCACCGTCACCGTCTCGGCGTTGGAGTAGCCGCCGGTGGACCAGGTGATGCGGGCGGTGGCCTGCTCGTGGCTGCGCGCGAACACGGTGGGCGGGTCGCCGCCCAGCCAGTTCTTGTCCACGAGGTCGCCCACGCCCTCGCCGTCGGGGTCCTCGGGGTCGAGGACGTCGATGGTGGCGCAGGACTGCGAGGAGCCCGACTCGGTGCCGGAGGGGCTCTCGGAGTCGCTCCCCACGCAGTTGCTGAGGTCGTTCAGCGGCAGCGTGGCGCCCGAGTCGCCGTCGAAGTTCATGACGACGTTGGGGCGCACCGTGGTGCCAGGCGGGAACCCGTCTTCGTCCCCGGAGGTGAACACGAACTGCAGGCCGCCGATGTCGTCGGGGCCCGGCGGCGCGTTGCCCGCGATGTCGTAGGACCACGGGGAGGCGGTCGACGGCACGTCGACCACGAGCGGCTCCCACGAGTCGCCGTCCCAGTAGTTCACCGTGAGGGTGGCGCCGTCGGGGATCTGCACGCTCGTGATGCGCTCGGGGTTAAACGCGTCCCAGAACACATCCGAACCAGGCGACGCGGGGTCCTGGACCACGATGGTCTCTGCCCCCACTGTCGACGAGCCGGTGGGGTCGGCACCGTCGGCGGGGCGGCCCGCAATGCCTCCCGCCAGCTCGAGGACGGTCCACTCGCCGTCCTCGCCAAGGATCGTGCTAGGCACGATCGACTTGCCGGAGGTGGGCGTGAGCGTCTCGAGATAGGCGTACAGGGTGTCGTCGTCGGTCGCGGTGTTGCTCGCGCCGCCGTCGGTCGTGCCCTCGGTGGTCATCTCGTTGTCGAGCGGCGTGAGCGTCGCGCCGTCCTCGGCGTCGGTGCCGACGGTCGCGACGACGGTGCCGGTCTCCCCCGGCTCCATCTCGCCCGTGAAGTCGATGCGGAACCGGGCGACGTCACAGTCCGCGGGCGGATCGGCGGGAAGCGCTCCCTCGGCAAAGTCCGTAGGGCCCGCCGTGTCGCCGCCGGCGCAGTAATAGGTCACCGACGCGCCCGTGGCGCCGTCGGGCCACACCGGGGCAGAGGCGAAGCCCTCAAACGACATGGCGTCGTCGAACCCGGGAGCGAACAGGTCGCCGGTGGACGACGGCTCGATGATCGACAGCTCGGCAACGGGGAGGTCGCCGGCCACCCCGGCGGTGAGCGTCGCGTCGGACGTCTCGCCGTGGAGGACCGAGACCGGGTCGAAGGACTTGTCGGCGGTGACGTCGGGAAGGTTGGCCTCGATCGTGTAGTCGGCGTCGCCCGTGGCGGTCGCGTCCTCGCCGTCGCGCTCGACCGTGGAGCTCACGGTGTTGTCGACCACGAGGTTCTCGGCGAGGTCGCCCACGTCGCGTTGCGTCGCGTCGATCGAGATGTCGACCGACGAGTCGGGAAAGATGAAACTGTCGTCGGACGTCGAGAAGGTGATCCTCACCCCCAGCACCTCGTCGGGGTCGACGCCGCCGGGAAGTGCGGCGCTGGTGCCGGGGGTGCCCGAGATCCACCCGCCGTCGGTGTACACGTCGACCTGGACGAGGTCGGCATCGGCCGGGAAATCGCCGATGCTCAGGTCCTCGAACGCGAGGTAGTCGAAGGGGTTGGGGGACGCCGTCGGGTCCGCGGGCTCGACGATCACCATCTCGTCGGCGCCCGTCTCCGAGGTGTTCGACGCGGTGATGTCGATGGTGGTGGGCGTGCCCACACCGGCGAGCGCCGAGTCCGGGGTGAAGGTCTTCTCCACGTCCGTGTCGAGGACGAGCGGCACATCCGCGATCACTCCCGCATCGTCCGCCGCGGGCTCCGTGTCGGGGTTCGAGGCCGTGAAGATGGCGGTGTTGTTGACGAGGTTGCCGTCATCGTCGTACGTGAGGCTGTCGGCCACCACCGGGATCTGGATCGTCGCCGTGGTGCCCTGCAGCATGCCGACACCGCCCTCGGGGTCGTCCAGGGGCGTCGTGAAGGCGATCTCGACCGAGGAGTCACCCGCGTCGCCCGTCGTGGTGAACGTGTTGTCCGAGGTGATCACCTGGGGTGGACCCGTGAGGTGGATCTGTGGCGGCAGGTCGTCGAGGACGAGCGCATCGGTACAGCCCGAGTTCGGGATCGCGCTCGAGTACACGCAGCTGATCTGGATGGTGTAGATGAACTCTTCACCAGGGACGATGGTGTCCGTGGAAGCCGTCTTGGTCAACGACAACCCAGCGGGACCCTCGGCGCTCGCCGGGACCGCGAAGGTCACCAGCGCCGCAAGCACCAGGACCATGGTGGAGGCCATGGTGCGAGATCGCCGCGCGATCATGCTTCGCGCGCCACCACGTGACCGCCGCTCACTGTGCTTCGTTGACCGCACCGTTGTGCCCCCATGCCTCGCCTGCCCTTGCGGTCAACGGTAACGCACAAACCCTCCCAATGTGGAGAACGAAATGTCCCCAATATGCCTGGTACCACCGGGCTCGCTCCATCGACGTGGGCCATGTTCCGGGGCCCCGCCCGCCCCTAGGATGGCCGCATGCCACGCCAGCCCCGCCGCGACGCCGTCGCCAACCGCGAGCGACTGATCGACGCGGCCTTCGAGCTCCTCGCCGAGCGGGACGCGGACCTCACGGTGCGGGAGCTCGCGCTCGCCACCGGCCACGGCATCGGCACCGCGTACCGGCACTTCCCGACACACGACGACCTGATCAAGGCCCTCTACGACCGCGCGATCACGCGCCTGGGCGAGAGCATCACGGGAGTGTCCACCACTGGCACCGCCTGGGATCGCGTCGCGGGGCTGCTGGAGTCCATCACCTTCACCTTCGCCGACTTCCCCGCCCTGCGCACCGTCATGCGTCGCATGTACGACGTAGACCCTCACTACCGGCCGGGCGGCACCTTCACGGCGGCCCTTGAGCACCTCATCGACGCGGCGGTAACGGAAGGGTCGATGCGCCCGGGGATCACCGGCGGCGACCTCACCCTCACGGCCTTCGCGCTCGCCGGAGTCGTGGGGCGACCGACCGGCGTGGAGCGCGACATGTTGCGCCGCCAACTCGCCTTTGTGCTTGAGGGCATGCGCGCCGGCCACGACGCCGTCCCGGTGCCGCAGGCCGCGATGGACGAGGTCGAATTCCACGTGTTCGTGCACCGGGCCAACGCCCCCGCGCGCGCTGGGGTGGACGCGCAGTCCGGCTAGCCCTAGACCGTCGCACCACCGTATGGGACGCTTGCGGCCATGAAGACAGCCTCGCGCTCCCTGGTCCTCGCCCTCGTGAGCGCCCTCGCGCTCACCGGATGCATCCGGGTCGAGATGAACGTCACGCTCAACGAGGACGACACCGTCAGCGGCGACATGCTAATGGCGGTCGAGAGCGGCTCGGGCGAGCTGCTCGGCGTGACCGACGACGAACTCATCGACCAGATGTTCGGCGATGTCGACAGCAGCTTCCCCGACGGTGAGGTCACGGACTACGCCGAGGACGACTACATCGGCAAGCAGGTCTCCTTCGACGAGCAGCCGTTCTCGGCGCTCGACTTCGACTCCGACGAACTGTCGATCACCCGCGAGGACGACGAGTACGTGGTGGAGGGCGCCCTGTCTGTCGGCGAGGAGGCCGGTGACCTCAGCGACCTTCCCTCCGAAGCGAGCATGACGCTGTCGCTCACGTTCCCCGGCGAGGTGACCGAGACCAATGGAGAGCTCGACGACTCCGGCCGCACCGTGACGTGGGACCTCATCGACGGCCCCGAGACCATCGAGGCCCGCGGTGGGGCGACCGCAGACGGATCGTTCCCGCTGTGGATCGTGCTCGTGGTGGGGCTCGCGCTAGGAGTCGGCGCGGGCATCGTCCTGGTGGTGGTCACGCGTCGCCGTGCCGGCGCCCAGGAGCAGCCCGCGACCGAGGCTGGGGCGGCCGATGCCGGCGCCGAGTTTGCGCCCGAGCCCACCCTCCCGACGCCGACGGTCGTGCCGGGCGAGGCCCCCACGGAGCCGGTCACCACGAGCCCCGCGGAGCCGACCGACACCCCCGCACCCGGGGACTCCGCGGCAACCGACGACACCGCCGCACCCGAGGACGAGGACCGCCCCGACCAGCGGTGAGCGCCTCCTCCCCTCGCCTCGCCGCCGCGGCCCTCGTCGCCGGGCTCGCCCTCACCGGGTGCGTGCGAGCGACGGTCGACACGACCATCGGCGCCGACGACACGTTCAGCCAGCACACCGTCGTGGCGTACAGCGACGACGCAGCGCACCAGCTCACCGACTACCTGGGGGCCGACGTCGACGCGCTCGTGGGTGGCATCGCCGATAGCGATGACTTCCTCGCCTTCCAGGCCGCGCACCCGGGCCAGGTGACCCTCGCCGACTATGACGACGGCGAACTCACCGGGGTCGAGCTGACCCTGACGGACATCCCCCTCGACGACTTCACGGAGGCGTCGACCCAGGCGCTCGCGAGCGTCGACGCCAGCGCGACGCTGTCCGACGACGACGGCCAGTACGTCCTTACCGTGACGCGGGCCGACGGCGCCGACCTCTCCGCGCTCGCTCCCGGCGGCGCGAACCTGGAGCTGGCCGAGGCCGCGGTGGACGTCGCCGCCACCTTCACCTTCCCCGGCCTGGTCACGGAGGCGACCGCCGGCGACATCGACGGCCACACGGTGACCTTGGGGCTCGCGGACCTCGCGACCACGCCGGAAATCAGGATCGTCGCCGATGCGACACCCGCCGTGAACTGGGGGCCCATCCTGGTGGCGGGCGGTGTGGCGCTGGGCCTCGCCGTCATCATCGGCGGCGCGGCGTGGCTCATCGTCGACGACCGCCGCACGTCGCGGCGCACGTCCCTGCCGCCGCATGCCACGGGCTCCGACCCCAGCGGGCCGGGCGTCCTCGATCGCCCCGAGTGAGACGATGGGGTGTGCTCGCCCCCTACCGCTCCATCCTGACGCGCCCCGGCGCCTCCGCCTTCGCCTTCTCGGGGCTGCTGTCGCGCGTGCCCATGGCGATGTTCAACATCTCGTTCATCCTCATGGTGCAGATCGAGTACAACAGCTACGAGATGGCCGGCCGCGTCGCCGCCATCGGCATCCTGTGCTGGGCGCTGCAGACCGTTCCCACGAGCCGGCTCGCGGACCGCATCGGCCAGCGCGCCGCCATGATTCCCCTTGCGTCGCTGCACGTGGTGGGCGCCGCGCTCGGCGTGTGGGCCGCCGTCAACGGCGAGCCGGAGTGGGTGCTGTGGGTGGCCGTCATCCTCGCGTCGTTCCAGGGCCCGCTCGGGTCGCTGACGCGTGCGCGGTGGTCGCACATGCTGGAGTCGGACGAGGACATCCACACCGCCTTCGCGCTCGAGGGGGCGCTCGACGAGGTCCTCTTCATCGGCGGGCCCGCCCTCGCGACCATCCTCGCGACCACGGTGTGGCCGGGCGCGGGAATCATCGTCTCCACCTGCGCGATGATCGTGGGCCTCACGGTGCTGCTGTCGCAGCGCGCCACCGAGCCGCCGCCCCGCAAGGGCTCCGGCACGGCGAGCCTCGGCCTGAGGGTGCCCCCGTCGATCATCGCTGTCACCTTCGTGGCGCTCGGCATCGGCACGATGTTCGGCGCACTGGACATCTCGTTCGTCGCCTTCGCCGAGGAGGTGGGCCACAAGGGGTGGTCGGGCCTCGCACTCGGCGTCGTCGCGTTCGGGTCCTTCACCGGCGGCCTCCTGTACGGCACGCGCCACTGGCGCACGCCGCTGTGGAAGCGCCTCATCATCGGTTGCGCGGCCCTCACCGTCGGCATGATCGTGCTCGCGTTCTCGGTGAACCTCGTCATGCTCGCCGCCGTCGGCTTCTTCGCCGGCGTGGCCATCGCCCCCACGCTGACCAACTGCGACACGGTGGTGCAGCGCGTGGTGTCGCGCAGCCACATCACCGAGGGAATGGGGTGGATCCGCATCGGCCAGGGCGTCGGCGTCAGCTTCGGCGCGTGGGCGGGCGGCTGGCTCGTGGATCACCTCGACGCCCAGGCCGGCCTCACGCTGGCCGCGGGCGCCGCCATCGCCATGCTCGGCCTCGCCCTGGTGACCGCACCGGTGATCCGGCGCGGCACGGAGCGGGCCAGCGGCGAGGAGGGCGACGACGCGCCGCCCTCCTCCCTGCATGGGGCCGACGACTGGATCGACGCTCCCCCGGTGCCCCCGAACGCGTAGGTCAGCAGCCGCACTCCTGCGCGGTCGTCGCGGCCGGGGTCGCCTCGCCGTAATACACGTCCACCGCAACAGGAAGCGCATCCGTCTCGGGAGGCGTGAGCCCGGCGTCCTCCGCGAAGGACAGCGGCGCCTCCAGGGACGCCACAAGCGAGGCCGGATTCTCGTGCAGGTATCCGTCGAACGCGATGGTCGAGTCATCCACCCACCACGGCGAGTAGACCTCACCGATGGCATCGTCCTGAGTCACGGGGTAGACCACCGTGGTGTCGTCGGAGACGTCGTACACCACCACCTCGTCCGGCAGCAGTCCGTCGGGCTGGTCCGCGCTGGAGGTGGTGAGCAGTACGCGCGAGCCAGTCGCATCCAACGCCGAACTGGTCACTCCGGGCCACTGTGACGGGCCCATAGCCGACGGCGCGTCCTCCCAGGTCGAGGCCTTCGCCCAACCCTCGTCGGCGGACCAGCGGTAGTAGCCGCCGCCGTTGTCGTTGCGAGCCTCCCACAGTTCGTTTCCGTCGGCGTCGGCCGCGATGAAGGTCTCAGCCTCGGCTGGCTCTCCGCCGATGCTGAACTCCACCTCCTCGAGTTCCCCCGTCCGCAGGTCGTACCGTGCCCCGCCGTCTCGGGACCACAACCTCACCCCACCGCCTGCCTCGTCCCACGAGACGACGCGCGTGTCGTCCCACCACCCGGCGGGCAGCTGCGCGACCTCGAAGTACACGCCTTCGGGACTGTGCAGGTAGAGCACCGCGGGGGGAAGCTGGCCCTCGTATTCGTAGGTCGGCGGGTAGTACAACGCCGCCACCACACCGATGCCCCAGCCGGGTCCCACCTCGTCCCAGATCCAGTCCTCCATGACGTAGGCCTCGGGGTAGTCCGGCACGAGCGTGGGATCCAGCGCGTCGTCGACCTCCGGCATGTCCGCGAGCGCGGGCAGGTCGCCGTTCGCGAGGGACGGCGCCACGCTAGGGCCTGACGATGCCGTGGCAGACGCGGCAGCCTCCGACGATGCCGTCGCCTCCGGTGTCGGCGAGTGGCTTGCCGGCCCCGCCGGCTCGGGAGCCGCGGTGCCGGTGAGGCCCCAGGCGGCCACGCCGAGCACGCCCACGGCCGCCACGGCGCCCACCGAAGTCGCGGCGGCGCGCACGGTGCGGCGCCGCCTCACCCGGCTACGCACCCCCGCGGTCACGTCCGCGCTAGCCCCCGGCGCGCGTGCCGCCTCGTCGCCCAGGTGGGCCGACAACTGTCGCTCGATCTCGTCCATCATGCCCTCCGCTGCTCCACGCGGGCGGTCTCCCGCGCATCGGCCACCACGTCGACTCCCAGCTGCGTGGAGAGTTTGGCGATGCCGTCGTGCACATACCTCTTCACCGACCCGACAGCGATGCCCAAGACCCCCGCCGTCTCCTCGATGCTCAGGTGCTCGAGGTACCTCAGCACCACGCAGGCACGTTCCCGCTCGGTCAGCGTGCCGAGCGCCCGCGCGACATCGGCACGGTGCTCGACCACCAGGTCGGGGCCCGCGCCCGTGTCGGACTCCGAGTAGCCCACCCGTGCGAGCGCTCGCCGCTCCGCGCTGCGCCGGCGCCCACGGTCGATCGCTCGGGAGGCGATGACGCGCCGCACGTAGCTCTCGGCGGCGGGCGTGGTGGGGAAGCGGCGGCGGCGCGAGAAGGTCTCGACCAGCGCGTCCTGCACCACATCCTCAGCGTGCGCGGCGTTCCCCGTCACCATGCGCGCAAACGCGACGAGATCGCGGTACCGGCGCGCCATCAACTCGTCGAGTTGCGGCTCCCACTCAGGCATGTCGTCCCCCTGTGCTCATACCCGTCAAGCGAACGTACTGCCCGGAGGGTTGGGGACGAATTTACGGCGCGCTGGCGAGTGCGGGACCAAGTGCCCATGGGGGTGATCGATGCGGGTCATAGTCTCGTATCAGTCGCACGGTGACACCGCGGTTACCGACAAAAACGTGGCTCAGGCGATCATCCGGGGACTAGATCGCCTGAGCCCACTTCTTCCGGCGATCGGCGCCTCCCGCCCCTCCCCCCGAGGCGCCGGTCCCGGATCTCTTCGCCTCCCAAGGCCGGCACTGCCGCCTCCCTCGCAGCCGGTAGCCTCGCGCCATGACCGCACGCATCGCCATCGTCACCACCGTCGACCTCGCCGAGCCAGACGCGGACGAGCTGCTGCTCCTTCCCCACCTTCCCGAGGCCGAGCTTGTCGCGTGGGACAACCCCGACGTCGACTGGTCTACGTATGAGGTGGCCATCCTGCGCTCCACGTGGAACTACACCGAGCGGCTCGACGACTTCCTCGCGTGGGCGAGCAAGGTTTCCGGACTCACCCGGCTGGTGAACCCGCTCGAGACGATCGTGTGGAACACCGACAAGCGCTACCTCGACGACCTCGCCGCCCGCGGAATACCGGTGGTCCCCACCGCCTTCGTCGCTCCCGGGGAGACGGCCGATGCACTCGCCGGCTCCGTGGTCGTCAAGCCGTCCGTGGGGGCCGGCTCGGCCGGCGCCGCGCTGTTCCACGACGACCCCGAGGCAGCGGCGGCGCACCTCGCCTCGCTCCACGCCGACGGCCGCGTCGCGATGATCCAGCCCTACCTCGCGCAGGTCGACGAGGCGGGCGAGACGGCCCTCATCTACCTGGGCGGACGCTTCTCCCATGCGGCGCGCAAGGCGGCGATCCTGTCCGCCGACATGACGAACTCGACGGGCCTGTACGCGGACGAGAAGATCACCAGGTGCGAGCCCACCGAGGCGGAGCGGGCGCTTGCCGACCGCGTGGTCGCCACCCTGCCGGAGGGCCTCGCTTACGCGCGAGTCGACCTGCTGCCGACGGACGACGGCCCCGTGGTCCTGGAGCTCGAGCTCACCGAGCCCAGCCTGTTCCTCGGCATGGACGACGCCGCCCCCGCCCGCGCGGCGCGCGAGTTCCGCGCTCTGCTGGGCTAAGGCCCGCTAGCGCTTCTGCGCCGGCTGGCCGGTGAAGAGGTCCAGCAGGTACTCGGTCCCACCGCAGTCCGCGACGATGCGGTCGCCGTCGTAGGTGCCGTGACGTGCCCCGTCGACCGGTTCGCAGCCGGGCACGGGCGGGTCGAAGGGCACCTCGGCGGCCGAATCGTCGGACAGGTCCTGGACGATCCAGATCTCGTCCTCGACCTTGCCCGAACCGGGGTCCGTGTATGAGCCGTGATAGACGGCGCGCATCCCCTCCGCGTCGATCCAGGCCTCGAGGCCGTCGCCCGGCCCGAAGCCCTGCGATGCTGCGCGCTCGATGCGCTCGTCGACGAGGGAGTCAACGAACGTCCCGTTGTCCCGCCAGAACACGCCGGTGGAGTACCCGCCCTCGTCGTAGGCGCCCCACAGTTCGAGCCCGTCGGGCTGGGTGCCGATGACCTCGACGTTGCCCACCCCGTCGTCCACCTCATTGGCGTCGGGGACGGCCCCCTCGTCCCAATCGATGATCGCCTCACCCGTGGGCATCACCAGTTCCGTGACCTGCGCGAGGCCAGGGCGCCCACCGCGCCGCATCCACGCGGTGTCCGTCTCGGCATCCCAGTCGACAACGGTCATCCGGTAGTCGTTGCGCAACTCGTCGGTGACGAGGAACAGCTCTCCCGTGGGCGCGACCAGCACGAGCGACTGACGGTCGGCAAGCGACGTGTCCGAGTCTCCCTCGCCCTCGCGAATCACGGTGAGTTTCCAGGAGTCATCGTTGATCTCCCAGATCCAGTCCTCCACCTGGTGCAGGGCGGGGCGTTCCGAGTCCTCACGCTCGTCCTTCACGAGCGGCGGCATCTCGTGGCCCGACTCCTCGAGCCAGGACGGCGTCTCCTGGGATGCCGCCTCGGCATCGGCGGGGGCAGAGGCCTCGACGCCGGGAGCCGACTCCGGAAGGAACCCGTATTCTCCGAGCGCCCAGTACGCGCCGTAGCCCGCGCCGGCGAGGATCGCCACCGTCAGGATCGCACCCACAGGAACCCTGCCCGCATCGTCTCCCCACCGCATGCGACGAGCCTATGGCGAACGGGGTCCCCGCCGTCGACGGCGCACCGCCCCCGCCGCGTCCTGTCGGCAACTCCACATCCACTTGCGCGGCGCGCCGCTGTCCGATTGAGTGGCCCCTATGCCCGTCCCCGCCGTCGAGACCTCGCTGCCCGATCCGCTCACCACCCCCACGCTGGCGCAGCTGCGCGAACGTACCAGCGCCAAGTGGCGCCGGTACGACCCTGACGTGCTGCCGCTGTGGGTCGCGGAGATGGACGTCGAGCTGGCGGAGCCGATCCGCGAGGTCCTCGAGCGCGCCATCACTACGGGCGACATGGGTTACGCCTCCGGCACCGCCTACACCGAGGCGCTCGCGGGCTTCGCGGCGCGCCGCTGGGGCTGGGACGTCTCGCCCGGCCAGATGACCACGGTGGCGGACGTCATCACCGGGTACACCGACATCCTGTGCCTGCTCACCGAGCCCGGCGGGCAGATCGTCGTGAACCCGCCCGTCTACCCGCCGTTCTACTCGTACCTCAAGGCGGCGGGACGGCGCATCGCCGAGGCGCCGCTCGGCGAGGATCTGCGCCTCGACCTTGGCGCGCTGGAGGAGGCGTTCCGCTCCGCGACAGAGGGCGGCGAGGCCGCCGCCTACCTCCTGTGCAACCCGCACAACCCCGGCGGCACCGCGCACACCCGCGCCGAGCTGGAGGGTGTCGCCGCGCTCGCCGAGCGCTACGGCGTGCGCGTGGTGGCCGACGAGATCCACGCGCCGCTGTTCTACGAGGGCGAGACGTTCGTCCCCTACCTGTCCGTCGCCGGCGGCGAGCGCGGCTTCTCCGTGATGGCGGCGTCGAAGGCCTGGAACCTTGCCGGCATCCCCGCGGCCATCGTCATCGGCGGCGCCAAGGCGCAGGACGACCTGGCGCATTACGGCAACTCCGCGCACCACGGCCCCACGCACTTCGGCACGCTCGCGCAGACGGCCGCGTACGAGCATGGCGAGCCCTGGCTCGACGCGCTGCTTCCGAGCCTCGACCGCAACCGCCGCCTGCTCGCGACGCTGATCGAGGAGCACCTGCCGGGAGCGCGCTACACGATGCCGGCGGCGACCTACCTCACGTGGATCGATTGCCGCGAGCTTGACCTCGGCGTGGACCCCGCTGCGCACTTCCTCGAGCACGCGCGCGTGGCCCTCAACTCGGGTCCCACGTTCGGGACGGGCGGGGCTGGCCACGTGCGCGTCAACATCGCAACCCACCCCGACGTCCTCACGGAGGCCGTGCGCCGCATGGGCGCGTCGACCCACCGCGGTTGACCCTCTCCCGTCAGGCGCGCGCCGGCGCGTGCCACACGAGGGTGTAGCGCCACAGCAGCTTCTTGGAGAACTCGCTGCCGGGAAGCAGGCGGGCCGCCTCGTCGCGCACCTGCACGTAGGTCTGCGGAGTGGGCCACACGCATGGCGAGCCATGGTCCCAGTAGCCCTTGAAGAGCTTGTGTCCCTTGTCGACGATGGACGCTGCCATCTCCCGCGGGATGTCCACCGCGCCCGCCTTGGCCATGCCCACCACGAGCAGCACGCCGCCGGGAGCGACGAGCGACTTCAGCCGGGTGAGCCCGTCGACGAGGTCCATGTGGTGAAGCGAGGCACTCGCGAGCACCACGTCGTAGGGCCCCGCGGGGAGCGCGTCGGTGAGCGCGTCGCCCTCGAGATAGGTGATCGATTCCTCCCCCTGGGCGCGGGCGCGGCGGATCGACTCGGCGTCCTCGTCGATGGCAGTGACGGCGAGTCCGTGCTCGGCGAGCCGGCGCGCCATGAAGCCCTCGCCGCAGCCGACGTCGACGGCGGTGCGCGCCCCCGCGGGGATGGCCGCAAGCAGCGCCTCTCCGTAGTGGATGTTGTAGTTGAAGCGCTTGGCGTCGGGCTTGTCGTCGTCGCTCATGCGCCTATGGTGTCAGGTCTCGCACGGCCGATGGGGCACTCGCCCCGTGCGAGAATGCCGCGGTGAGCATGAGCACGGGCACGAGGCTGGGACGCGCCGCCGTCGCGGCGACCGTCGCCACCGGCGTGGCGCTCGGCTCCCACGTGCTCGGAGGAGGGGCGATGCCTGGCCTCGCCGGCGTCGCGGTACCCCTCGCGCTGTCCTTCGCCCTCTGCATGCAGCTCGCCGGCCGGGCCGTCTCTGCCTGGCGCACGGGCCTCGCCGTCACCGCGAGCCAGGCGCTCTTCCACTGGCTGTTCGTCGTCGGCGCGGGGTCCGTCACCCTCGGCGGCGGCGCGCACGCCCACCACCTCGAGGCCGGCTCCCTCACCGTCGCCGCCGGCGCCCACGGGTCGCACGGCGGCGGGGTCATGTCGGTCGCCCACCTCGTGGCGGCGGCCGTCACCACCGCGGCGCTCGTCCGCCTCGACTGGGCGCTTGCCCGCGCGGGCCGCGCTCTCGATCACGCCGTCGCGGCGCTCGTGCGGACCCTGGTGCCGCCTCGTCGCCAGGCCCACCACCGCGCCGTCGTCCTCACGGCCCCCGTCTCACTTCCGCGCCCCGCCGTCCTCGCCGGCGGCATCGGCCTGCGCGGCCCTCCCGTCAGGTGACCTGAACCCGGCACTCGCCGGGCGCATCGGCCCGCCACCATGGCCCGCCGATCCCTCACCGTTTTCCCCGGGGCGGTCTGCCCCTGCCTGACTGGAGCCTTTCATGAACGCTGTCCGTACCCCCGCGCGCCTCGTCGCGCTGGCCGCCATCGCGACCCTGTCTCTCGCCGCCTGCTCGTCCGACTCCGACGCGGAGGCGACGGCCGATGCCGCGGCAAGCGGCGAGATCACCATCACCGACCCCTGGGTCAAGACCGTCGAGTCGGGCATGACCGCCGCATTCGGCGAGCTCGTCAACGGCACCGACGAGGCGGTCACCCTCGTGTCCGCCGAGACGCCCGCGTCGTCCGAGACCCAGCTCCACGAGACGCTGTCCGACGAGTCCGGCGGCATGTCGATGAGCGAGAAGGAGGGCGGGTTCGAGATCGCCCCCGGCGAGAGCCTGACCCTCGAGCCCGGCGGCAACCACCTCATGCTGATGGACGTCACCGAGCCCATCGAGGCCGGCGCCCAGGTGGAGTTCACGCTCACCTTCGAGGACGGGTCGACCTTCGAGTTCACCGCCGACGCCAAGGACTACACGGGCGCCCAGGAGTCCTACGCGCCCGAGGAGGACATGGAGATGGACATGGGGTCCGATTCCTGATGTCTCGCGACGCGACTGATACCGGTCGCGGGCTGAGCCGGCGGGGGTTCCTCTTCGGGGGAGCCGCCGCCGGCGTCGGCGCGGCCGTCGCCCTCGGCGTGGAGCGGACCCTTCCCGCCCAACGCCAGGCGGAGCTCGACGCTGCCGGCCTCAATGGCGCGCGCACCGTCGCCTTCCACGGGGAGCACCAGGCGGGCATCGACACCCCGATCGCCTCCCACGCGACGTACCTGGGGCTCGACCTCCACGACGACACCGACCGAGCCGCGCTCGCGCGCATGATGCGCGTGCTCAGCGACGACGCTTCCCGCCTCACCGCGGGCGAGGGCGCGCTGGCGGACACGGAGCCCGAGCTCGCCACCGTGCCCGCCGCCCTCACCGTCACGTTCGGCTTCGGCCCCGAGCTGGTGCGGCGCGGAGGCGGAGCCTCGGCGGTGCCCTCCTGGCTGGGCGCCCTCCCGGCCTTCGACATCGACGCGCTCGAGGACCGCTGGTCGGGCGGTGACCTGCTCATCCTTGTCAGTTCCGACGACGCCGTCACCGTCGCGCACGCCGTCCGGATGCTCCTCAAGGACTCGCGCTCCTTTGCCACCCTGAAGTGGCGCCAGGACGGGTTCAGGCGCGCCTACGGGTCCGAGGTGTCGGGCACCACCATGCGCAACCTCTTTGGCCAGGTGGACGGCACTACCAACCCCGAGCCGGGCACCGCCGACTTCGATCGCGTGGTGTGGGCCGGCGACGGCTGGCTCGCCGGCGGCACCTCGATCGTGCTGCGCCGCATCCGGCTCGACCTCGACGTGTGGGACGAGGTGGACCCGGTCGCGCGCTCCTTCTCCGTGGGCCGAGACATCCACACGGGGGCGCCGCTCACGGGCACCCGCGAGGCCGATGAGCCGGACTTCGAGGCCACCACCGCGGCGGGCAACACTGTCATCTCGCCGGTCTCGCACATCGCGCGTTCGCGTCCGGTGGACTCGCGCGAGGTGATCTTCCGGCGCGGCTACAACTACGACGTCGCCCCCACCGGGGACGGGGTGTCCGAGTCGGGCCTGATCTTCGCGTGCTTCCAGGCCGACGTGGATGCGCAGTTCGTGCCCATCCAGCGGCGCCTCGCCGAGGGCGACCTGTTGAACACCTGGACCACCCCCATCGGCTCAGCGGTGTTCGCGATCCCGCCAGGTTGCGAGCCAGGCGGGTACGTCGGCGAGACCCTGCTGGGCTGAGCGCGAACGGTCACGGCGCGGTCACGGGTGAGTCACGGACTCGCCGCGGCGGTTGCCGTGACCGTGCACAGCGGCGCTACCGTGGAGCGCATGACCATGATGGCGACGCCGGTGGCGGAGGTCGAGGTCGACGAGCCGCTGGTGCGGGCCCTGCTCGCCGATCAGCATCCCGACCTTGCCAAGCTGCCGCTCGGCGAGACGGTGCAGGGCTGGGACAACACCACGTTCCGGCTGGGCGAGGCGCTTGCGGTGCGCCTCCCGCGCCGCGCCATCGGCGCCCAGATCGCCACGACCGAGCTCGAATGGCTGCCGCGCATCGGCGCCCACTGGACCTTCCCCGCGCCCGTGCCCCGGCGCGTCGGCGAGCCCGGCCACGGCTACCCGTGGCGCTGGTCGGTGGTGCCGTGGATCGACGGCGCCGACGCCTACGACGCGCCGCTGGGGGTGGAGGGAGCGCGCGACCTGGGCCGCGCGCTCGCGCAGGTGCACGTGGCCGCGCCGGACGACGCGCCGCGCAATCCGTACCGCTCGCTGAGCCTCGCCGAGAAGGCGCAGGTGTTCGGGGACAGGCTCGCGACGGCCGAGGCCGCCGGGCTCGTCTCGGACCCTCCGCGGTTGCGCGCGATGTTCGGCGCGGCGATGGGCGAGTCGGACGACGGCCCGGTGACGTGGTGCCACCTCGACCTGCACGGCGCCAACATCCTGTCGCGGCGCGGTCGCCTGGCGGGCATCCTCGACTGGGGAGACGCGGCGGCGGGCTCGCCTGCCACCGACCTGGGCCAGGCGGCGATGCTGGTGGGGGCGATCGACGTGGGGCCGATGCTCGACGCCTACCTGGGCGCGTGCGCGCCCGAGGTGGCCGCCTTCGTGGGCTCCGCGCTGGGCAGGCGCCGCATCCGCGCCGAGGCGGCGCACTACGCCCTCACCCTCGCGTGCATGGAGGAGGAGCGGTACCGCACCGCTGGCATCCGCGCGCTCGCATACCTGCGCCAGCACCCGCGCTGAGACTCAGGAGTCGACGGCGCGGGCAATCGCCCTGGCGCGCCTCGCGTCCCTGCGCAACTGAGCCTCGCGGGCATCGGGCGCGGTGGTGAGCAGGTCGACAACGGCCTGCTCGAGCGCGGCCTGGATGGCGGCGTCCCGCGCGCCGGGCGAGAGTTCCTCGCCGTGCTCTCCCAGGGCGTCGAGCACAGGCTCGATGGTCACGCCGTCCTCCCACAGGTCCACGACACGCGGGTCCACGTAGGAGGCGCGGGCGACGGCGGGGGTGTTGCCCAGCTGCGCCGCCACCTCCCGCATCACCCCGGCGACCACCTTCTTGCGTGCCGTCGCCGAGAGGTCCTCGGCGGCATCGGCCGCCCCGAGCGCCTGGGCAGCGATCACCGTCCCGTGCCACGTGCGGAAGTCCTTCGCCGACGCATCGGGCTGCACCACCATCTGGATGTAACCGTTGATGTCGTCGCTCGCGAGGTCCCGCCACCGCACCGGATCCGTGGAGACCCGGTAGGCGAGCAGCTCGTCGCCGTCCCCGGAGCGGCGCTTGAGGGTGGAGATCGCGGCGGCCACCTCCGGGTCGCGCACCACGACGTGACGGTCCTTTCCCGACTTCGCCACGTAGTCGAAGGTCACCTCGTCGCCGCTCACGCGCGCATGCTCGCGCAGCACCGTGGCGAGGCCGTACGAGCCGTTGTCGGCCGCGTAGCCGGCGCCGCCGATCCTGAACAGGCCGCGGTCGAGCAGCCGGAATGCGATGCCCAGCACGTGCTCGCGGGACAGGTCGTCGCGGGCAGCGTCCGCATCGGCCACCGCCCTTGCCGCGGGAAGGCCGGCCGCCACCTCGAGGACCCTGGTGTGCTTGGCGCGGTCACGCCGCTCGCGCCACGCGGGGTGATAGAGGTACTGGCGGCGGCCGGCCTCGTCGGTGCCGAGCGCCTGCAGGTGGCCGTGGGGCTCGGGGCAGATCCACACGTCGGTCCACGCCGGCGGGATGGCGAGGGCGTCGATCCGCTCCCGCTCGGCGCTGTCGCGCAGCGTCCTGCCGTGCGGATCGCGGTACGTCCAGCCGCGACCGGAGCGGCGGCGGGTGATACCCGGCTCGGAGGGGCGGGAGCGGCGAAGGCGCGGCATGAGACGACGGTAGGCCGATGCGCCCGCCGTGTCGCGCGACCGGCCGTGAGTCCCGCGCGAGGGGGCCTGGGGCGGGCTAGCGTGGTGACATGGACGCCGCCTTTATCCCGCTCGAGACCGAACGCCTGACCCTGAGGCCCATGACGCTTGACGACGCGGAGGACATGGCCGAGCGGCGATCGGACACCACGACGGCCCAGTACCAGGCATGGAAGGCGCCGTACTCGGTGGAGCGCGCGCGTGACCTCATCGCCGACCTCATGACCAGGCAGGGCCCCACCCCGGGCGCCTGGTATCAGCTGGCGGTGGTGCGCAAGCGCGACGGCAAGGTGCTCGGCGACGTGGCGCTGTTCCTGTCGGGCAACGCCCGCACCGCCGAGGTGGGTTTCACGCTCCATCCGTGGGCGCGCGGCCACCACTACGCCACCGAGGCCACCGCGCGGCTCGTCGACTACGCGGTCTTCGACCTCGGCGTGCACCGCATCGAGGCGTGTACCCACCCGCACAACATCGCGTCCGTGCGGGTACTCGAGCGCATCGGCTTCCTCGCCGAGGGCATTAGGCGCGAGGCGTACTGGGTCGAGGACGAGGTCTCTGACGACGCCATCTACGGGCTCCTCGCGCGCGAGTGGATTTCCCGCCGAGAGCAGGACTGATACTCGCCACGAGGCTCCCGCGGAAGGCCCTTCCCGGGCGGCCCTCGCCACACTAGCCTGGCGGGATGCCGACGTACTCCGACGCGGAGCCGCTGTACATCCCCGACGAGATGGTGCGGGCGCTCATCGACGAGCAATGCCCCGACCTCGCCGAGTTCGAGCTGGGGCGGAGGTACACGCTCGAGGACCACTTCGCCATCAGGATCGGCGACGAGCACGGCGCGATCTTCTCGCGGCTGCCCGGCTACGACTCGCTATTCGCGCGGGTGACCGACGTCATCGCGCAGCAGAGCGCCGGCTGGTCCTTCCCGTCCTCGCTTCCCGTCCGCACCGGGCGCCCCGGCCACGGCTACCCGTGGCATTGGGTGGTCGTGAACTGGATCTCTGCCTCGACGGCGGGGTTCGTCCCGCTTCACCAGCCCGCGGCGCGCGCCGTCGGGGCTGCGCTGAGGGAGATTCACCGGCCCGCGCCCGCGGGTAGCCCCCTCAATCCGCGCTCCGGGGTAGGCCTCAGGGCGTGGCGCGGCGAGTTCGAGCAGATGCTCGCCCATGCCGTCGCGCACGGCGCTCCCGAGAACCGCGAGCTCGACGCGGACGCCACCCGCGCCATCTTCGAGCGCGGCTGCACTGCTCCGATCGACACCGAGCCCGCGTGGACCCACGGCCGCCTCGAGCCGCGCGCGATCATGTCCGACCAGGGAGCCTTCGCCGGCCTGTTGCTGTGGACCAACTTCGGCGCGGGAGACATCGCGCAGGACATCGGCTTCGTGGGAACGGTGCTGGGCGCCGACATGCGCGAGGACTTCTTCGCCGCGTACGGCGACATTTCCGACGCGACGGTGGCCCGCGCGCTCGCGTACCTGGTCTACGCCGCGCTGCGCTACATCGAGGTCGACGACCCGTTCCTGCTGCGCATGGCGTGGGAGCGCCTGATCGAGCTGGGAGTGGTCCACGAGGCCTAAGACGGTCACACCACCTTCCTGGCGGTATATGCACGGCGGGCGGGCGCGCCGGATCGCGTCTTCGCGGTCGATTTCCGGCGCTGCGGCGCCCGGCCACGCACCACCCGGACGGCCGATGCCTGCCGAGCCCTGGCATCGGGCACTCACCAGAAATCGACCGCCAGGATGGCGATGCGGCCGTCACCCCGCCGTGTCTCTACCGCCACGGGGTGGGGACGTGGCCGGGGGCGGGGACGTGGGCGGGGGCGCAACGCCACGGCCCGGGAGCGCTCCGTGACAGACTGACCCGCATGGACATCTACGAGACCCCGCTGCCAGGCATCGGCGTCCGCTACGAGTTCCAGGCCGACAGCGGCGACCACGTCGGCGTGGTCGTCCGCCGCGACGGCAAGCGGGACTTCGCCCTGTACGACCGCGAGGACCCCGACTCCTGCCGCGGCACCGTCGAGCTGTCGGAGTCGGACTCCGCCGCGCTCGTCGAGCTGCTCGGCGGCACCTCCATCACCTCGCGGCTCGACAAGTTGCGCCACCAGATCGACGGCCTCGCCATCGAGTGGGTCACCATGCCAGCGTCCGGCGGGCTCACGGGCCGCACCATCGCCGACGGCCGCATCCGCACCGAGACCTCCGCCTCCATCGTCGCCGTCATCCGCGGCGAGGACGGCAACCCCGGCCCCGGCCCCGACTTCCTGCTCCAGGCGGGCGACACCGTCCTCGTCATGGGCTCGGACACCGCCGTCCGCCAGGCCACCGCCATCCTCGTCGGCTGACCGCCCATGCCGCCGCTGCCCCTCGAGGTGCTTCCCGAGCCGGAGGTGAGCCACGCGGGATCCGTGCTCATCGAGCTCGGGATCATCCTGCTGGTGCTCGCCGGCCTGGGGCGCCTCGCCGCTCGCATCGGCATCCCCTCCATCCCCCTGTACCTGCTCGCCGGCGTGCTCATGGGAGACGGCGGGCTCATCCCCGTGTCAGCGGGCGAGGAGTTCCTCGAGGTGGGCGCCGAGATCGGCGTGGTGCTGCTCTTGCTGCTCCTGGGGCTCGAGTATTCGCCCCAGGACCTGCGCAACGGCCTCAAATCCAATTGGGTCGCGGGACTCGTCGACGGCCTCGCCAACGGCGTGCCCGGCTTCGCCGTGGGCCTCATGCTGGGCTGGTCGCCCACCGCGTCGCTGCTGCTGGCCGGCGTCACCTACATCTCCAGTTCCGGCATCATCGCGCGCCTGCTCGACGACTTCGACCGCGTCGCCAACCGCGAGACCCCCGTGCTGCTGTCCATCCTGGTGATGGAGGACCTCGTGATGGCGGTCTTCCTCCCCATCACCGGCGTGCTGCTGGTGGGGGCGACGCTTGCCCAGGGAGCCCTCGCCGCTGGCATCGCGCTGGGCCTGGTGTTCCTCGCCTTCGTGGTGTCACTGCGGTTCTCCGAGCGCATCTCGCGCCTGGTGCACTCACACTCGCGCGAGCTCCTGCTCCTCACCGTGCTCGGCCTCACCTTCCTGGTGGCGGGCCTGGCCGATGCCGTGCAGGTGTCCGCCGCCGTGGGCGCCTTCCTCCTTGGCCTCACCCTGTCGGGACAGGTCGCGGACGACGTGCGCGGCCTGTTGCCGCCCCTGCGCGACGTCTTCGGCGGCCTCTTTTTCGTGTTCTTTGGCCTCAGCATCGACCCCCGCGACCTCATCCCCGTGCTGCTTCCCGCGCTCGGCCTCGCGCTCGTGACCGCGGCGACCAAGATCGCGACGGGGGTGTTCGCGGCACGGCGCAACGGCATCGGCCCCAAGGGCCAGTGGCGCACGGGACTGTCCCTCATCCCTCGCGGCGAGTTCTCGATCGTCATCGCCGGCCTCGGTGTAGCGGCGGGAATCGAGCCGATGCTCGGGCCCTTCTCCGCCGCGTATGTCCTCATCCTCGCCGTGGTGGGATCGCTCGCCATGCGCTTCGCGGACAGGATCCCGTCGCCGCTCAAGGCTCCCGCCGCCCGCGTCCCGGCGGGGGGACGCGTCGTGTCGCGTCCTCCGCGCACCTGAGGCGCGTGGCACCATAGTCGCGTCGGCACACGCAGGGCCGATGCGCCGGCTACGTCGCGCAGGTGGTGTAGCAACGCGGTGGTCACCCGCCGCCGGTCCCCACCCGGGCCGAGCATCCGCTCCCCTCGCTCAAGGACATCCCGTTCTTTAGGTGGTCTCGTGCCGTCCCTGTCCTCCCTCGCCGCGCGCCTCCGCGCGACCCTCAGGCGCCCCCGCGCCGCGACCGGCGCCCCCGCGGGGCCGATGCTCGTGGAGCCCGTGGGCCCCCTCACCGACGCCGACGTCGCAGAGGTGCGCGCCCTGCTCGACGAGGCTGCCAAGCGGCTGAAGGACGACTGACCCGTGCCGGGCGCGCACCCGGCACAATAGGGGCGTGATCCGACCCGCCACGCTCGCCGACGCCGAGCGCATCGCCGCCATCTACCACCCCTACGTCACGGACACCGTCATCACGTTCGAGACGGAGACGGTCACGCCCGGCGACATCAAGGCGCGCATGAAGGCGGTGTGGGACAAGGACCTTCCCTACCTTGTCATCGAGCACGAGGGCAAGGTGATGGGCTTCGCGTACGCCGCCCCGTACCGGCCCAAGGCCGCCTATCTGCACAGCGTCGAGACCACCATCTACCTGGACCGCGAGGCCGCGGGCAACGGGCTTGGCGGGCGCCTGTACCGCGCGCTGATCGTCGCGATGCGCGCCTCGCACGCGCACACCGCGATCTCGCTGATCGCCCTGCCGAACGAGGCATCGGTGGCGCTGCACCGTGCGACGGGTTGGCGCGAGGTCGGCGTGCTCACGGAGGCCGGCCAGAAGCTGGGCCGCTGGATCGACGTGGGCTACTTCCAGCTCGACGTCTCGTAGGCGACTCGAGTGCTGCCCTTGCGCGGCGAGTGTGACATACGTCACGATGGACGCGTCGCGGCAGCCGCTGAGGGGTGTCGCCAGGCGGCCGAGGGGGACTTGCCATGGGGGACGTGCGCATCCGCGCCAGGGACGATGCAGGGATGACTCTGCCTGAACTGCTGGTGGTGATGGCGATCGTTGCCGTCCTCGTCGCAGTGGCGCTGCCCCTGTTCTTCAATCAGCAGGCGAAGGCGTACGATTCCGCGGTGCAATCCGACCTCACCAACGTCGCGATCGCGGTGCGTGTCTACGTGGACGAGTCCAGCACGGTGCCGGCGATCACGGCCGATGGAGACGGCTACGTGCTCGACGGCGACGCCCTCCCCACCTCGCCTGGCGTGATCCTCACCGCCATCTCCGGCGGGCTCGACGACTACTGCTTTGCCGCCACCCACCCCAGCGGTAAGACCGCCAAGGAGGTGGGCTACCACTACACGGTGCACGGCGGCATCAAGGAGGGCGGCTGCCCCACGGCGACGGCAGCCAGCAGTTAGTCGCGGGGCTGGACGCTAGGCGGACCGCACCACCTCCGTCGCGGCCATCATGTGCGCGAGCGACGCGCGCGTCTCGTCATAGCCGCGGGTTTTGAGGCCGCAGTCCGGGTTGACCCATAGCTGCCTGCCGGGGATCGACTCCTTGGCGAGCGCGAGGAGCTCGGTGACCTCCGCTGTCGAAGGCACGCGCGGCGAGTGGATGTCCCACACGCCGGGACCGATCTGCCGCTCGTAGCCGTGGCTCCTGATCGCCGGCAGCACCTCCATCCGCGAGCGCGCCGCCTCGATGGACGTGACGTCGGCGTTCAGCCCGTCGATCGCGTCGATGATCTCGCCGAACTCCGAGTAGCACAGGTGGGTGTGCACCTGCGTGTCGTCGTTCGCGCCCGAGGTCGCCAGGCGGAACGCGTTCACCGACCATTCGAGGTAGGCGGCCTGGTCGGCCTTCTTGAGCGGGAGCAGTTCGCGCAGCGCGGGCTCGTCCACCTGGATGATGCCGATGCCTGCCGCCTCGAGATCCGCGATCTCGTCGCGCAGGGCGAGCGCCACCTGGTTCGCGGTGTCGCCGAGCGGCTGGTCGTCTCGCACGAATGACCACGCGAGGATTGTCACCGGGCCGGTCAGCATCCCCTTCATGGGCTTCGCGGTCAGCGACTGGGCGTACTCGGCCCAGCGCACCGTCATCGGAGCGGGACGCGTCACGTCACCCCACAGGATCGAGGGGCGAGTGCAGCGCGAGCCGTACGACTGGACCCAGCCGTTGACGGTGACGTCGAACCCGTCGAGCAGCTCCGCGAAGTACTGCACCATGTCGTTGCGCTCGGCCTCGCCGTGGACCAGGACGTCGAGGCCCAGGTCCTCCTGCAGCCTCACGACGGAGGCGATCTCGTCCCTCATCGCCTGCTCGTAGTCGGCATCGCCAAGCTGGCCCTTGGCCCACGCGGCGCGAGCCTTGCGGATCTCGGGTGTCTGCGGGAACGAGCCGATGGTGGTGGTCGCCAGTTCGGGGAGGCCGAACCTGGCATCCTGGGCGGCGGCGCGGATCGAGTACGCGGGGCGCTCGAGGTCCGCGGGGGAAACCGCCGCCAGGGCCGCGCGCACCTCGGCGCGGCGGGTGCCGGGGTGAGCGGCACGGGCGGCGAGAGCGTCACGCGTGGCGGCGAGGGCATCGGCCACCGACTCCTCACCCCCGGAGCGGGCGGCGGCGAGGGTGACGACCTCCGCGACCTTCTCGTCGGCAAAGGCGAGCCACGAGATCAGCTCTTCGCCCAGGTGCTCCTCCCCCGCCAAGGTGTGCGGGACGTGGAACAGGGAGGTCGACGAGGACACGGCGACCGTGGCCCCGAGCGCGGCCACGGCGTCGGCCTTGCGCAGCGCAGCGTCGAGGTCGGTGCGCCAGATGTTGTGTCCGTCCACGACGCCGGCCACGACCGTCACGCCGGCGAGGCTCACGTCGGTGGGGATGGCGCCGCGGACAAGGTCCATGCCGATGGCCTCGACGCCGGCCTCGACGAGCACGGGGAGCGCGTCGGCCAGGTCGTTGTACGGGGCGGCGACGAAGATCGCGGGGCGGTCGGCGGCGGACACGAGCGTGTCGTACACCTTGGCGGCGCCCGCGAGCACCTCGGCGCGGTCGGCGTCGATGTCGGCCACGAAGACCGGCTCGTCGACCTGCACCCACTCGACTCCCGCGGCCCGGAAGGCGGCGAGCAACTCGACGTAGACGGCAAGCAGGTCGTCGAGGCGGTCGATGGGACGGTAGCCCTCGCCCGCCTCGTCCGAGGCCTTGGCGAGGTACAGGAAGGTCAGCGGGCCGGTGATGACGGGGCGCGTCACGTAGCCGGCCTCGCGCGCCTCGAGGAACTGGTCGACCCAGCGGGTGCTCGACAGCGCGAAGGTGGTCTCGGGCCCGATCTCCGGGACCAGGTAGTGGTAGTTCGAGTCGAACCACTTGGTCATCTCGAGCGGGGCGTCGTCGCCCTTGCCGCGGGCGATCGTCGAATAGCCCGCGAGGTCCACCGAGCCGTCGGCGGCGCGCAGGTCCTCGAAGCGCGTCGGGACGGCGCCGAAGGTCACGGCGGCGTCGAGCACGTGGTCGTAGAACGAGAAATTCGAGGGGATGGACGAGTCGGCTTTCCCCAGGCCCAGCTCGGCGAGGCGCGCGAGGGTGGCAAGGCGCAGGTCCTTGGCGGCGGCCTCGAGCTCGGCCTCGGACGTGGCGCCCTTCCAGAAGGACTCGATCGCCTTCTTCAGCTCGCGCATGCGGCCGATGCGGGGGTAACCCAGGATGGTGCCGCCGGGGAAGACGGTGGCGGCGGAGGTGGCAACAGCGCTATCTGACATGGGGAGATTCCTCATGGACTCGGTGCGCGGCGGGCTCGCCATTGCGCTTGGTCGACGCGTCACGGCGCCGAGCGTGCGTTTTTGACTGTAGCCCGATACGGAGCACCCTGCTCGGGACCAAGGAATCTGGCGCATCCCGGTGGTGTTGTGAGATGGCCCGGCGATCGCGTCCGGGGTCCGATGCGAGGATGGAGCCATGGCAGAAGAGGTCACCCAGAAGCAGGTCACGCTCACCCGCGAGGCGGAGGGCGTCTACGTCGCCCGCAATCCCGCCGGCGCCGAGTACCGGTTTGGCTACAACGTCGACGGCGCGCTCAGCGCCGTCGAGCTCCTCATGGTCGCGATCGCGGGCTGCTCCGCGACCGACCTCGACATGATGACGTCGCGTCGGGCGGAGCCCACCAAGTTCGACGTCACCACCACCGCCGACAAGGTGGGCGGGTCGACACCCGCCATCCTGCGTGACATCGACGTCGCCTTCGACGTGGCGTTCCCCGAGGGTGCCGATGGCGATAAGGCGCGCGCCCGCGTGGCCGCCGCGCTGAAGTCGGCAGAGGAGCGCACCTGCACCGTGTCGCGCACCGTCGTTCACGGCGCCGACGTCACCCTGCGCGAGGTCTAACCTCCGCGCCGCGCCCCGCGGGTCACTGAGTGCGCAGTTTCGCGCGAAAACACGCACTCAGCGGCTCGCGGGGCGGCGAGGGATTAGCCGAGCGCGACGGCACCCTGGCCGAACAGCGCCTCCAACGCATCGAGCGAGTCGATGACGTGCTGGGCGCCGGCGTCGCGCAGCACGTCGACCGCGGAGTAGCCGCCGCTGACGGCGACGGCGACATAACCGGCCTCGACGGCGCAGCGCATGTCATACGCGGTGTCCCCCACGTAGAACGCCTGGCGCTCGGCGCCGCGCCTCGCGCGCAGCGTGGCGAGCTTGTCCGTCACCGACGTGTCGACGCTGTCCCACACGGCGCTCAGGCCGTGGTGGGCGATGTCCGCGCCCACCGCCGCCTCCGACGCCGCCGAGATCACGCCGAGCCGCGCGCCGGCCTCCCCCAGGTCCGCGACGGACTCAAGGCCGGGACGCAGCGGTGCCGGGGCCGCGGCCATCGCGGTATTCCACTCGCCCTCCGCGACAAGCGGGTCGGCCACGCCCAGGCGGACGAACATGTCAGCCATCGGCAGGTGGAACTCGCGGGCGAACCCCGCGCGGTCCAGCTCCGGGAGGCCCCGGGCCACCAGGACGCCATTGAGCGCCAACCGCGCGCGCTCGGCGTCCAGCACCACCGTCCCGTTCCAGTCGAACAGCAGCACCGTGCCGCCGCTCACGCGGCGACCCCGATGCCGAGGTCCACCGTGCGCGCGTTGCCCAGGCGACCGCCGGAGGCGGTGTCGTAGACGTGCACCGCCTCCGGCCTCGCCGCGACCGTCACCCGCTGTCCGGGCGCAGGGGTCTCGGCCGGGCCGCAGCGGAACGCGACGGCGTCGCCGTGAGCAGTGGTCATCTGCACCACGCGGTCGCGGCCGGCGGGCTCGACGAGTCCCACCACTCCGGACAGAGACCAGTCGTCGGCGAGCGGCTCGCCCACGAGGGCGAGGTCCTCCGCACGGACGCCATAGGTGACGCCGGTGCGCGGCGCGAAGGCACCGAACGATGACTCGCCAGCGTCCGTCACCGGGAGCAGGTTCATGGGCGGGGTGCCGATGAACGAGGCCACGAACAGCGTCGCGGGGGTCTCGTACAGCTCGTCGGGGGTGCCCAGCTGCTCGATGCGGCCGTGGTTGATGACGGCGATCCTGTCCGCCATGGCCATCGCGTCAAGCTGGTCGTGGGTCACGTTGATGCCCGTCGCCCCCACCGAGCGCAGCAGCTGCGCGATCTCGAGGCGCAGCACCGCGTGGAGCTGGGCATCGAGGCCGGACAGCGGCTCGTCGAGCAGCACGATGGAGCTGCGCCGCGCGAGCGCCCTCGCCAGCGCGATGCGCTGGCGCTGGCCGCCGGACATCTGGCCGGGCTTGCGGCTCAGCAGGTGCTGCACCTGCATGCGCTCGGCGATGTCGCGCGCCCGCTCCTCGGCCTCCTTCTTTCCCAGGCCGATGCCGTGGCGCAGCCCGAGCGTGATGTTCTCGAGCGAGGACAGGTGGGGGTAGAGCGCGAAGTGCTGGAACACGATCGCGGAGTCGCGCAGGTGCGGGGGCACGCCCTTCTGGGAGACGCCGCCGAAGCGGACCTCGCCGGCGTCCTCCGTCTCGAGCCCAGCGATGATGCGCAGCAGGGTGGACTTGCCCGATCCCGAAGGGCCGAGCACCGCGAGGTTCTCGCCGTCGTGGATCTCGAGGTCGACGTTGTCGACCGCGACCACGTCGCCGAAGGTCTTGCGGATGCCGTGGAGCTCGACGCCCGCCATCACTCGCCCCCGACCAGCGCGTCGATCGACTCGACGGCGGTGGCGACCGACGTCGCGGCGTCCTGGCCCATCTGCAGCTCCTGGCCCATGGTGGTCAGCGCGGTGTTGACCTCGGCGGTCTTGGTGCCGTCGAAGCCTCCCCACGGGGTGAGCTCCTTGTCGTACGACCAGGCGTAGGCCACCTGGGGCGCGACGTCGTCACCGGCGAGCAGGGTCTCCGCGGCGGCGGAGTCCACGGGGATGTAGCTGAAGTCGGTGCCGGAGGCGGCCAGCACGGCGTCCTCGCTCAGCAGCTCGCCCACCAGCTCGTTCGCGTAGGCAGCGCGGCAGCTGTCGTCGCTCAGGACGATCCAGCCGTTACCGCCGGCAGGCATCGAGCCGCCCACGCCATCGGCCGTGGGGAGGTCGACGGCCGTCCACTCGAACGTGTCGCCCACGAGTCCCTGCAGGTTCGCGATGCCCGAGGTCGTGTAGACGAGGAACGCGGTCTGGCCACCCACGAAGGGCGCGATCGCGTCCTGCAGGTTCAGGACGCCGGTCTCGAGGCCGGCCGCCTGGAGGTCGGGCCAGATCGACAGGCCGGCGATGCCCGCCTCGTCGCCGAAGGCAGCGGTGCCGTCCTCGGCCACGAACGTGCCGCCGGCTCCCTGGACGAAAGCCTGGGCGTACCAGTCGGCGAGCCCCACGGAGGGGATCGAGACGGACGGGGCGCCGGTCGCGTCGGTCACCATCTGGGCGGCGGCGATGAGGTCGTCGTACGTGACGATGTCCTCCGCCTCGCCCGCACCGGCGGCGTCGAGGGCACTCTGGTTCACCAGCAATACCGGGGCCGAGATCTGGGCGGGGGCGAGGTAGGTCTCGCCGTCGATGGTTCCCGCAGACAGGAACTGGGTCTGATAGGTGTCCGCGAGCGCGTCGGCGTCGATGGGGGCGGCGCCGTACTGCTCGACCCAGAAGCCCACCTGACCCAGGCCGGACATGATGAGGTCGGGGCGCTTGCCGACAGCGATGTCGCCCACGATCGACTTAGTGATGTCGTCGTAGCCCTGCGAGGCGGAGGCGGTGGCCTCGATGGTGAGCCCGGGGTACTTCTCCTCGAGCGCGGCGACGGCGACCTGCATGGCGCCCTCGGCCTGTGCGCCGTAGGTGGCGGTGATGGTGGTGTCCTCGGGGACGCACGTGTCGACCGCGGCGGCCGAGGCGACCGACTCGGCCTCCGCCGCGGCGGAGGAGGTGTCGGTCTCGGTGGACGCGCCTGAGGAGCAGCCGGCGAGGGTGATGGCGCCGAGCGCGAGGGCGGACAGGGCGTAGGGAAGGCGGTTCATGATCTCTCCTGAGTGAAGGGGTGATGCGTGAAGGGGGGTGAAGCGGGTGATCAGCCGGCGACCTCAGTGCCGCTCATGCCCTGCACAAAGCGCTTCTGCGCGAACAGGAACAGGAGCACCACCGGGGCGGTGACGATGACGGCTCCCGCCGCGAGCGCGGCGTAGTCGAAGCCGGCATCGGCCGACTGGAAGACCGCGAGCGCGAGGGGCGGGGTGCGCAGCTCCGGGCTGCGGGCCACGAGCAGCGGCCACAGGTACTCGTTCCAGGTGGCGAACACCGTGAAAACGCTGAAAGCGGCGATGCCGGGAGCGCACAGCGGCGTGACGATGGTGACCAGCGTGCGGACGTGGCCGAGCCCGTCCGTGCGCGCGGCCTCCATGAGCGCCGTGGGGATGGACATCATCTGCTGGCGCAGCAGGAAGATGCCGAACGCGCTCGTGATGAACGGCAGGATGAGGCCCGCCATTGAGTCGCCCAGGCCCGCGAGGTTGATGCCGATGAACGTGGGCACCAGCGTCACCTGCGCGGGGATGAGGACCGAGGCGAGGATGACGCCCAGCACGATGGCCGTCCACCGCGAGTGCACCTTCGACAGCACGTAGGCGGCCGGCAGGCAGGTGAGCAGCTGGATGCCGAGGATGGCGCCGGTGACGATGGCGCCCACGAGCATCGCGTGGCCCAGCCCGCCGTCGGTCCACGCGCGCCCGTAGGCGTCGAGCGTGAAGCCGTCGGGAAGCAGGGACATGCCTGACAGGTAGACGTCCTCCTGGGGCGAGATGGACGTGCGCAGCATCCAATAGAACGGGAACAGCGCGATGACCATGGCGACGGCGATGGCCGCCCACATGACGGTCTTACCGAGGAACCTCATGAGCGTCCTCCAGCGAGGGTGCGGCGCTGCAGGATTCCCACGCCCATGAGCGCGAGGAGCAGCAGCAGGGACAGTGCGGAGGCCGCGCCGAGGTCGTAGTACGAGAACCCGAGTTTCCAGATCATCGTCAGCACCGTCTCGGAGGACCCCAGCGGGCCGCCCTGGGTCATGACGTTGATGGTGTCGAAGGCCTGCACCGAGGTGAGCACGGACAGCACCGTGGCGAACACGACGGTGGGCTTCATCATCGGCAGCGTGATCCGCCACAGCTTGGTGAGGCCGCGGATACCCTCGGCGCGGTTGGCCTCGTCGATGCTGGTGGGGATGGTCGACAGGCCGGCGAAGAAGATCATCATCGTGAGCGACGAGGACCTCCACACGCCCACCAGGGCGACGGTGAGCAGCGACGTGTCGGGGCTGCCGGTCCAGTTGACGGGGCCGATGCCCGCGAGCGCCAACATCTCGTTGATGAAGCCGCCGTTGGTGGCGAACATCCAGTTGAAGACCACGGCCATCGCGACGAGGTTCGCCGTCATGGGCAGGAAGAGCGCGGTGCGCACGAGCGGCTTGGCGCGGCCCGCCTTGTTGGCCAGGAGCGCGAGTCCTAGGCCGATGGCGAGGCTCGGCACGATGGTGAGCGCCGAGTAGACGAGGGTGTTGCCGATCGCCTGGACGATCGCCGGGTCGGTGACGACGCGCACGAAGTTGTCCAGGCCCACGAAGGTCCACGCGCCGCCTGCCAGCGGCACCTCGAAGAACGCTGCCACGAACGACAGCACGGCAGGCACCAGGACGAACACGATGATGCCGATCGCCGCGGGGGCGATGAGGAGCGCGGGGACGATGCGGTCGAACCTCTCGGCGGCGCTCACCTTGCGAGGCGCGGGGCCCTCGGCGGCCGCGGGGGCCGCCTCACGCTGCGCGGCCCGCGTGGGGGCGACGGCCGTCACGAGGCGGCCACCGCATCGGCCATCGCCGATGCCTCCGCGAGCAGCGCCGCCACGCTCAGGCCCACGATGGCGCCGTCGGTGCCGAGGCCGACGAGGACGTCACCGCAGCGCACGAGCGCCGCCGCGAGCGGGGTGTCGAGCTGGACGCGGCCCAGCTCGCGGCCCTCGAGCGAGATGACGCGCACGGTGCCGTCCAGGCAGGGAAGCACGAGCGTGCCGTCCACGAGCGTGGGGGGCGCCACCACGGGGTGCGGGTCCTTCGAGTACGAGGCCATGGGGAACGGCGCCTCGCCGTCGATGCCGAGCTCCCAGCGCAGCGCGCCGTCGGCCGGGTCGATCATCCTCAGCCCGCGACCGGTCTCGGTGATCACGTAGCCCGCGTCCGTCAGCAGCGGGGTCGCCGGGCTGAAGGTCGAGGCGTGGCGCGACGCCCAGCGGACAGTTCCCGTCGCCCGGTCGACGCAGATGGTGGAGGCGAACGAGGGCATGACGACCGCATCGGCCGACTCGTCGAAGGCCGCGGTGCCGATGATCATCAGCATCTTCGCCATGTCGAAGGTCTGGCCCTCGGCCGCCGGGTTCTCCCACACCGACTCGCCGGTGTGCCGGTTGAGGCCGATGGGGTAGCTGGGGGTGGGCCAGAAGCCCATCACCAGCAGGTCACCCACGATGAGCGGGGCGGCGTGGTTCACGAGGTTGTGGTGGGGCGAGAGGTCGTGGCGGCGCCACAGCACCTCGCCCGTCGAGGCGTCGATGGCGCGCAGGTCCGACTGGTCGCCCACGTAGATGACGCCGTCCGCGACCGCGGGGCCGTTCCAGGCGAAGCGACGCAGGGGGTCGGAGGATCCCACGGTCCAACGGATCTCGCCGCTCGCGCGGTCCAGCCCGTGGACGTCGCCGCTGACCTCGGTCACGACGACCACGTCGCCGGAGACCACGGGAGTGGTCTTGACCGCGGAGCGCACCGGGGTGGACCACAGCGTGGCGCCGCTCGCGCCGTCGAAGGCCTCGACCCAGCCCACCGGCTGGTCCTCGACCTGCGAGCCCGCGTAGACCACGCCATCGGCCACGGCGACCGCCTGACGGTGGCCGGCGCCCTTGGCGGCGGTGCGCCACGCGAGGGCGGCGGCCTCTCCCGTGCCGTGGCTCGTCGCGAACGTGGCGCGGGTGACGTCGTGCAGGGCCTCGGGGGCGTCGACCACACGCAGGGTCTCGGTGCGCATCGAGATGCGCGCCCCGTCCCACGTGACGCGGCGGAAGGCCGGCGGCGTGTAGTCGAGGCTCGCGAAGAAGGTGGTGGGGCTGTTGACGTGGAGCGTTCCCTCGACATCGACCACGCGCGAGGTGTGCCAGTGGCCGGAGAAGGCGGCGACGGGCTGCCACGGGGCGTGGTCGAGGAGCGAGCCATTCGGCTGGTCGTGGAACAGCAGGATCCACGGGCTGCCCGGGGTCAGGCGCGCGAGGTCGGCCTGCAGCCAGGCGTTTTGCACCTCGTGGTCGAGCCCTAGCTCGTGGCTGTGCCAGTCCATCGCCACCACGTGGGCGCCGGGGATGTCGAAGGAATACCAGCGCGGGCCCACCATGCGCTCGTACAGCGCGGGGTCGCCCTCGTTGGTGAAGTAGTTATTGCGGCTCACGAACATGCCGTGCTTGCCGTTCATGTGGTCGTGGTTGCCGGGGATCACGTGCACCGGCACGGGGCTCGGCGCGATCGCCCCCAGGTAGGCCTCGAACTCGGCCTCGAGCCCGTGGTCCACGAGGTCGCCCGTGATGAAGACGGCCTGCGCGTCGGGGGCGTGGGTGGCGATGTTCTCGAGGAAGCCCTGAATCTCCCACGGCATCGAGCCGTCCTTGTACATGCCGAACGTGCCCTCATCGTCGGGGTCGCGCGGCAGCGACATGTGGGTGTCGGTGAGGTGCACGAACTCGTACGGCAGGGTCGGGGCGTGGGCCTCGAGCGTGAAGCGCAGCTCCTCGTCGTCGGAGGCGGGAAGCCACCAGGAGTCGGTGGTCCACGCGTCGGTGCGGGTGAGTGTCACGAAGGGGGTGACGCGGTCGAGGGTGAAGCGGCCGTCGGCGTCGGTGCCGACGACGTCGCGGCCGTTGCTGACACTGATGCCGGCGAGCGGGGTGCCGTCGGCGGTGGTGACCAGTCCGTGCATCGTTGCCTCCTTGGGGGCTGTTTCTGGGCGCACTCGACCGCGCGACGGGGCGCGTCGCGTGCCGGGTGCCGGGGGTGTCGGTGGTTAGAGGCGGTGCTGGATCAGCACGTCCTCCGTGAGGTTCAGGGCGTCTCCCGCGCGCTCGCGGCGCACGGCGAGGGTGACGTGGAGGGCGTCGAGCACTGCCAGGTGCACGATGCGGCTGGCCATTGCCTCCACGCGGTAGGCGGTCTCGACCGAGCCGGCCACGACGGCGATGTCGACGAGGTCGGTCAGGGGCGAGGAACTGAAGCTGGTGACGGCCGCCGTGGCGGCGCCCGAGTCGCGCGCGGCGCCCGCGGCGGCGAGGGTCTCGACGGTCGAGCCGGTGTGGCTGATGGCGAGGAACAGGCTCCCCGGCCCCAGCATCCGGGCGGCGACGTGCTGGGTGTGGACGTCGGCGATGAAGGTCGCCTCGATGCCGAGCGTCATGAGCCTGTAGGCGGCGTCGGCGGCCAGCGGCGCCGAGGTGCCCACGGCACCGAACTGGACCCTGCGGGCGGCGAGGACCGCATCGGCCATCCGCTCCAGTTGGCGCGTGTCGAGGGCCGATGCCGTGGCATCGATCGCGGCCGACGTGGAGGCGAGCACCTTGGCGGCGACGCGGGCGGCGTCGTCGTCGGAGTCGACGGTGTCGAGGACCCGGCGAGCGCCGGCGAGCGACTGGCTGGCGAGCGTGATCTTGAGCTCCTGGTACCCACGCAGGCCCAGGCTCACGCACAGGCGCACCACGGTGGCCGTCGAGGTCTCCGCGAGCGCGGCGAGCTCGGACACCGAGTGGTGGATGACCCCGCGCGGGTCGGCAAGGACTGCCTCGCCCACGCGCCGCTCGGCCGGGGTGAGGCCCGGCAGGGCGGCACGCAGCCGCTCGAGCAGCGGCGTGGCGGCGGGGGCCGCGGCGATGTCTGTCACGCCTATGAAACTAGGGACGGTAGGTGAACGTCACAGGTAACCGGCGGTGAACGGCGTATGAACTTTTCTGACCGTCGTGCCTGGTGAAACTTCGTTACAGGGCGTCGCGCCGGGCGACCCCGCCGCGCAGGGGAAGGCGCTCCACCAGCTCGACGGCCGCATCGTGCCGGTTAAAGGTGATGACGTGGATGCCCGGCGCCCCGGCGTCAAGGAGGTCCCTGGCAAGGCGGGTGGCGTGCTCCACCCCGGTGGCGCGCGCCTCGTCATCCGTGGCGGCCGCATCGAGCGCGGCGACCAGCGCGTCCGGCGTGCGCACGTCGGTGATCTGCGAGGCGCGCCTGGCGCGCTGGGCCGAGACGAGCGGCATGACCTCGGGGATGATCGGCAGCGTCACCCCCTGCGCGCGCCCCTCCTCGACGAGCCCCGTGTAATGGGCGACGTCGTAGAAGACCTGGGTGATCGCGTAGTCCGCCCCCGCGGCCTGCTTGGCGCGCAGCACGTCGATCGCCGGCTGCCTGAAGCGCTCGACGGCGTGCTGGGCGGGAAACGCCGCGACGCCGATGCTGAGGTCGTGGACTCCATGCGCGGCCGCGGTCTCGCGCAGGAACACCACCAGGTCGGAGGCGTACATGAGGCCATCGGGGTGCGGTCGCCAACCCGCCTGACCCTGGGGAGGGTCCCCGCGCAGCGCGAGGAAGTCCGTGACACCGTCCTCGAGGTAGCCCTCGATCACCGCGCGGAGGTCGTCGCGCGACTGTTCCACGCACGTGAGGTGAGCCAGCGGCGGGACGCCGTGCTCCTGCGCCACCCGTTGCACCACCGAGCGCGAGGCGCCCTGGGTGGAGCCGGACGCGCCGTACGTGATCGAGATGAAGTCGGGGCGCGTGTCGACGATCGCGCGCATCGTGCGCCCCAACATCTCCTCGGCAGCCGGGCTGCGAGGAGGGAAGAGCTCGAAGCTAAGCGTCGGCTCTTGGCGACGGAGGCGGTCACGGATGGTCATGACGTTCGCCACGCTAGCCCCGTGCCGGGCGGGCGCGCCATACCAATGGTCCCTGGTGCGATTCCCTGGTGCGGCTCCGCGGCGCGACTCGTGGTGCGCCGACGAGCGTCGTCCCCAGCCCCTTGCTCTTGGTGCCCCGGTCCTCGGGACGGCCGATGCATCGGCCCGCCGTCGTACCCGGGCGGCACACTGGTGTCTATGATCACGGAACCGAACGACCTGGTGCGCTGCTTCGGCAACGGGGACGCCCTCTACGAGGCGTATCACGACGACGAGTGGGGCCTGCCGGTGCACGGCGAGGCGGCGCTGCTCGAGAGGATCACGCTGGAAGGAGCGCAGTCCGGGCTGTCCTGGGTGACGATTCTGCGCAAGCGCGAGGGCTATCGAGAGGCCTTCGCGGGTTTCGAGCCGGAGGCGGTCGCGGCCTTCGGCGAGGCCGACGTGGAACGGCTCATGGCGGACGCAGGGATCGTGCGCAACCGCCGCAAGATCGAGTCGGCCATCACCAACGCACGGGCGGTCGTGGCGCTTCACGACGCCGGCGACACGCTGGACGAGCTCTTCTGGTCGTTCGCGCCCGCCGCGCGCGAGGCGCCGCCCGCGACGTGGGCCGACGTTCCCGCCTCCACCCCCGAATCCGTGGCACTCGCGAAGGAACTGAAGCGACGAGGCTTCGTCTTCGTGGGTCCCACCACCATGTACGCGGCCATGCAGGCATGCGGCCTGGTGGACGACCACATCGCGGGGTGCGTCGCGCGCGCGGCGTGACCGATTCGTCCCGAATGTCAGACCCCTCTGATGTGATGTGAGCATGAGCTTCTCCACGGCGCAGTTCGACCGCGAGGCCGCCCGGCTTCGCGAGTTCGACGGCTGCGAGTTGAGGGAGCTCACGGCGGAACGTTTCGCGGAACTCCGTCACCTCATGGGGCAGGCGAAGCGGCTCTTCGACGTCGAGGTGGCACAGGTGGGGGCCGAGCTCTCGCGGCGGTCGGCGCCCGAGCTGGGCCAGCAGGGGCTCGCACGTCGGGAGGGGTTCACGTCGCCGGGGCGGCTGTTCGCCAACGACCTCGGGACCAGCCCCCAGGAGGCCAACCGCCTGGTCGGCGCGGGCGAGGTGCTCCGCAACGCGGACGAAGAGCGGCGGCGGAGTGAGGATGTCGGGGCAACCGGGGAAGTGCCGGCGGAGCAGTGCGACGATCACGCCGAGCGCGTCTACCCCGTGCTCGCCGCAGCGATCCTCGCGGGCCAGGTCGGGAGCGAGGCCGCCGCGATCGTGCGTCGCACCCTCGACGGACTGCCGTCTAGCGACCTCGTATTCGAGGCCCGCCTCGTCGACAAGGCGACCACGCTGATCCTTGGCGACCTGCGCCGGGCCGCCGACCGGCTCGCCGCCACGCGCGACCCCGGCGATCTTGCCGCCCGCGAGCGGCGCCAGGTCGACGCACGCTCGCTGTACTTCACCCAACAGGCCGACGGCATGACGGTGATGCACGCCAAGCTCGACCCGGCCTCGGCCGCCCCCATCAAGACATGGATCGACGCCCAGGTCCGGGCCGCGTACCGCAGCGCCAGGGACGGCCTTCCCGAGGAGCGGATGCCGGGCCAGATCCGCGTCGACGTGCTCGCGGGACTCGCGTGGCACGGGATGGACTGCGAACGCCCCACGTCTGGCGTCAAGACCCGGGTGGTGCTCCGCGTCGACAAGGGGGACCTCGAGCGCGGCATCGGCATCGCCGACTGCGACGCGCTCCCCCAACCGATCTCCATCGAGACCATGCGGCAGATGGCTGTCGACGCCGGCGTGGTGCCCGTCACCTACGGCGGCGACTCACTCCCCCTCGACGTGGGCCGCGAGCACCGCCTGTTCACGCCCGCCCAGCGGCTCGCGCTCGGCGAGAGGGACGGCGGCTGCGCGTGGTGCCATGCGCCCATCAGCCACTGCGAGGCGCACCACATCGCCTGGTGGAACCGGGATGCTGGTCCGACGGACATCGCGAATGGTGTGTTGCTCTGCACCGGCTGCCACCATCGCGTGCATCGCTACGGGTGGGACATCACGGTGAGGGACGGGCAGGTGTGGATCACGCCGCCCGCGAGCGTCGATGCGACACGGACGCCTCGCCTCGGCGGCAAGGCTCACCTCGAGATCGTCACCGCGGCCGACCCACCACCGCGAGAACTCGTCCCGTCCGCGTGAGCGCGGGCGGGACGGCGAGAGGTGGAGGAGTGTGACGGTTCGGGAATGCGGCTAGCAGTACGCGCGACGGTGCCGCGCAGTGGCGTCCTCGAGCAGCGCGTCAACGATGCGCTTGTCCGCCGGCAGCCACGCCACATCGCGCCAGCCACCCGGCTCAAGGATGCGCAAAAGGTCGTGATCCTCGAGCGGCCTCGGCTCGACCTTCGCACCATCGGCGCCCGGGCGCAGCGTCGCCCACCACACTCGCAGCACCAGCCGCTCCACGTCCGCGTCGCCGGGACGCAGCATCCACACGGGATCCGAGCCGCACATGGCCTCGACGCCCTCGGCCGTGTCGGGGCCAAGGATCTCGTCGCCCAGGTCCACCTCCACGCCAAGCTCCTCGCGCAGTTCGCGCCTCAGCGCCTGCTCTGCCGTCTCGCCGTGCTCCACCTTGCCCCCGGGAAACTCCCACAGGCCCGCGAGGGCGCTGGGCGCGGTGCGCCGGGCTGCCAGCAGGGTGCGGGGTGTCTCGAGGTCGTCGGTGATGGCCGCCGCGACCACGAGACGGGTGCGTACTCCCACCGTCTACTCGGTCTTCTCGCCGTAGGCGTCGGCGTCGAGAAGGTCCTCGTTGGACTCCGTGAGTTCGACCTTGAAGATCCAGCCGTCGCCATACGCGTCGCTGTTGACCAGGTCGGGCGCCGCCTCGAGCTGTCCGTTGACCTCGGTCACCGTGCCGGTCACGGGCGAGTACAACTCGCTCACCGCCTTGGTGGACTCGAGCTCGCCGCACACGTCGCCGGAACGCACCTCGTCGCCCACCGTGGGGGGCTCGACGTAGACCACGTCACCGAGGGCCTCGGCCGCGTACTCCGTGATGCCGACCGTCACGGTCGCGCCGGGCGACACGTCTCCGCGCACCCACTCGTGCTCCTCCGAATAGAGCAGCCCGTCAGGAATCTCCGCCATGATCCACCTCTCCCACGGCTGTCGCCGTCACTGTCGCACCGGTTGGAGCATCGGCCGGGGAAACTATCCCTGCCGCTTGTAGAACGGTAGCGCGACGACCGTCATCGGCTCGCGTCGACCACGGACATCGACGCCGAGATCCGTGCCAGGCTCCGCGAGCGCGGGTGGCACGTAGGCCATCGCCACCGGCCGACCGAGCGTCGGCGACGGCATCCCCGACGTGACGATGCCCACCTGGTTGCCGTCGGCATCGGTCACGGCGTAGCCGGTACGGGGCGAGCGGCGTCCCTCCCCCGCCAGGCCGACTAGCACCTTGGCGGGCTCCGCCTGCGCCGCGGCGGCAAGTGCCTCGCGCCCCACGAATTCTCCGCGCTCGACGGACACTGCCCGCGGGTCCACCTGATCGCTGATCCCGGCTCCGGCCTTGGCGGCTCCCGGGGAGGTCGACGACAGCACCGCGGCGGGGCCCTCAAACGCGACGACGCGCCCGAGTCCCGCCTCGAAGGGCGTGACGTCGGCGCTCAACTCCTGGCCGTACAGCGGCATGCCGGCCTCGAGGCGCAGCGAATCGCGGGCGGCGAGACCGCACGGGATGAGTCCCGCCGCGGCCCCGTGAGCGAGGGCGGAGCGCCAGACGTCGGCGGCGACATCGGCCCCCACGAAGAGTTCGAAGCCGTCCTCGCCCGTATAGCCGGTGCGGGCGACGAACGCGTGGTGGCCACCCTCAAGCAGGATGTTCGCCGCCGAGTAGTACTTCAGCGCAGCCGGCTCCGCCTCGCCGAGCGCGCACATGGACGCCACGATGTCCGCAGAAGCGGGGCCCTGGACAGCGACGAGCGCGAGCGTCTCGGTCTCGTCCGTCACGATCGCGTCGAAGCCGCCATCGGTGAAACGTGACTGCAGTGCGTCGAGGACGGCGACGCGGTTGGCGGCATTGGCGACCACCATGAAGTGATCCCAGTCGCGCCGGTAGACCACCAGGTCGTCGATGATCCCGCCGCGCTCGTCACAGATCATCGTGTACTTCGCGGCCCACAGGCGCATGCGGCTCATGTGACCCACGAGCGCAAAGTCGAGGGCCGCCGCGGCCTCGGGGCCGGTCACCATGAGCTCGCCCATGTGGGACAGGTCGAAGAGGCCGGCGCCGGTGCGCACAGCGGTGTGCTCGGCGACGTCGCCCGAGTACCGCACAGGCATGTCCCAGCCGGCGAACTCGGTCATGGTCGCGCCGAGCGCGGCGTGCTCCTCGTGAAGCGGCGTACGAAGGGCGGGGGCGTCGGGCGTGCTCACGCCCCCAAACTACGCGACCCGTGTTTCGGCCACGATTCTGGCGCGCGCGACGATCGCATCGAACAACCGCACCATGGCGTGGGGGATGTCTCCGAGGGGCGTGAAACACGACACCAGTGACACCCGGTCGCCATCGGGCCACAGCACCCAGTAGTCGGCCCGCACCGACCGCACCCGGCTCGTCGGGGCGCCCTCGACAGCTTCCGCCTCGTCGATCGTCACCACCCGCAGCGCCTCGCCATCACCTGCTGCCACGCGGACACACGCGGACTCCTTGCCCCCTGCGGCCGTCGCGACGAGGTCGCGCCGCATCGCCTCCAGGACACCCTCTCGCGCGGCCGATGCCGTGGCCGGGCCGGCAGGGGGCACCGGCATCGGATGAAACACCGTCACCATCGCGGGCAGTGCGACGCCGGGGCTCACCTCCTCGCAGACAAACACGGCGCTAGCGCGGTGACGTGCGGCCTCGCCGACCACCTCGGTCAGTCGAGTCCGCAGCTCGGCCCGCGCCGTCGCCTGGTCGTCCCGAACTCCCACCGTCGCGCGCACATATGCGTGCACTTGCCGGCGCAGCGCGACCGTATCGGACGACTCGAACCGATGCCAGCGACCCACCAGCGTGAGGGCGAGGTGCTCGGCCGGCGGCGTGGTCACGGGGTCGGTTCCCCCATGGCCGAGGCGGATTCGCGCAGCTGGCGATCCACCTCGGTAAAGGTGCGGTCGATCTCGACCACGGCATCGGACAGGCCCTGGAGCGCCTCGATCAGCTCCGTGCGCTTCGCATCCCAGCCGTCATAGAAGTCTCTGGTACGCGACGACAACCCGCCGTGGCCGACGAGGCCCGGGATGGCTCCCGAGTGCCGCGAGGCGTTCTCAAAGGTGTCCAGCGCGTCGTCGTAGCCCTGCTTGAGGCGCTCGAGGTACGCGTCCTCGATGACAAGGTCGCCGCTCACGAAGACGCCCCCGAGGCCGCTGGCGACTCGTACGCCGCGAGCTCCTCGCTCGTGAAGACAATCTCGTTTCCGGACATCCTCACGGGCTCGCCATCCACGGTGCCCATGAGAGGCACCGCCGCCTGAATGTCAGCGCCGCGCTGTTCGCCCACAAAGTAGAACGACATGCCCCCCGGCACCTGCTCGGGCCACTCGTCCTGCGCGATCGTGATGGTCGCATCGGCGACCTGCGCGAGCTCCTCGGGAGCGAGGTCGTCCTCGACGATGACCTGGGTGAAGAGGTGCCAGTTCCGCGGCGCGCCCGGCTGGGTGACGTCGGTCGACGCCTCAATCACGTGGTCGAGCTCGACGATCGCCTGGTCCCCCGCGGTGACGTCGGGCTCCGAGCCCGCACAGCCGCCGAGCAGCCCCGCCACCACTGAGGCCATCATGACTCCCTTCAGGGCGCGCGGCATCACGCCGTCGCTCCCGCATACTCGCCTTGCGTGGACGGTCCCGGTGCCAAGATCACGCTGCTGTCCTCCGGGGGTCGCCGGTATTCGTAGGTGTGGACATCCTCAACGATGCCCTCGCCGAAGTCGGCGAAGAATCGGTCGTCGCCGCGACGCAGCGTCGGCGAGATATTGCCCGCCATCAGGCCGTAGCCGTCAGACGAGTGGTCGACCGACCACTGGAAATGCTGCTCAAAGTCCGGATTCTGCGCGAGGGCATCGGCCGGCGTGAGGCGAAGCCCCTCGAGGCCGGAAACTCCGTCTACCTGGGTAAACGAGGTCACCTGGATGCCGCGCTCGGCAAACTCGTTGCGGAAGCAGTCCACCGGACTGCCCGCCGTCACGACCGAGATCTCGCGGCCCGCCAAGCGGTCGTCGATGGCTACCTCGCCGGCGGTCATCCCGCCTTGCGACCAGCCCGTCAGCATGATGGGCGCGTTCGAGTCGAAGACCCCTGCCCGCCGCATCGCGTCGAACGCCGCGCGCTCGATCTGGGTGTTGGCGCCGGGCACCAAGGCGTGCAGCACGTCGGCGCCCAGGTCGTTGATCGCACCGCTGTCGGTACCCCAGTCCTGAGTCGACGGAAGCTGTACCCGCCAGCCGATGATCTCGCCGGTGTCCTCGTCGCGCAGCGCGACCACGCGCACGGCGGCGGCGAGTTCCTCACGGTCGTGCCACACCACCGAGCCGTCCTCGCGATACTCGGCCCACTGGCCGGTGAGGCGGTCGACCTCGCCCAGCTCGGTGCCGATGAGGTCGCCGTAGCCGGTGACGGGGGCGCGATCGCCAGTCGCCTCGGGGTCCGCGCTGCGGGTCTGTGTCTGTGAATCGATCAGTTCGGGATCGCCTCGACCGTCGGCCTTCAGCGACGCGGACACCAGGAATCCCGCGATTCCCACAAAGAGCAGTCCCCCGAGGACGAGCGCAAGGCCGACGCCGACGCCGGGCAGGAGAAGCAGCAGCCCGACAATCACGAGGAACGCGAGGGCAAGGCCGGCAAACTGCAGCAGGAATTCGCCGATGCCCTTCAGTAGCTCAACAGTCCAGTTCCACGCCGCCGCGAGGCCCTCGCCGATCGACGAGAAGAAGTCTCCGACCCCGTCCCAGAAGCCGTCGTTGGTAGCGTCCATCGCGTCTCGGATCGCGTTGGCGGCGGCCTCCGCCGCGCGGTCCTGACGATCCTTCGCTGCCTGCCACGTGGCGGACAGGTCGGTCAGCGATTCCTCGGCCCTGGCAACCCTGCGCCGCGCCTCATAGTCCTCCTCGCGCAGGGCCTCGATCCGACCCGCGGGCGCTGCCTCGTTGATGGCGATGGTGAGCGCGTTGCTGGCATACCAGGCGGCATCGGCCGCGTCCCGTTGTTCGGTCACCGCCGCAGCACCGGCGTCGAGCACCGCATCGGCGGCCTCGTGCGCGGCGCGCATCTCGACGACATACGTGCGCAATGCGCTCGCTGTTCCCGCATAGCGGTCGCGCGCCGCATCGAGCGCGATTCCCGCGTCGAGCGATCGCGCGTACAACTCCGACGCGGCGTCACCCGTGAGGCTCGACTCCGTGGAGTAGAGCAACTCGATGGCCTCGTCGATCGCGGTCACGCTCGCCTCGAGATCGCCGACCTCGCCGTCGAGCGCGACGGGGTCGCCCTCGAGGTGTTCAAACGTTGCCATGGCACCCGTCCTGACGTGAAGGGGCGCCGCGGAGACCCGCGGCGCCCTGCTCCGCGTGGCTTAGCGACCGAGCGACTTCGCGAGCTCCTCGTCGGTGGACTGCAGCGCCTGCGACGCCTTCACCAGGAACTGCGCCATGCCGTCGATGCCCTGGATGGTCTGCGTCGCACCCGTGTTGAACTCCGTGTACGAGGCATCGAATGCGCCCGAGGCGGAGGACGTGGTGAAGCCGTCGGCCACGAGCTGGCCCACAAGCGACTTCAGGTTCTGGAGGTTCTGCTCGATCTCCGCCTGGCCGGCGCGAAGCTTGTCCGCCGCCGCCTGCATCTGCTCGTACGTCACATTGAGGTTCGCCACGATGGCACTCCTTGAGTTATGGGCACACGCCCCCCGATAGAACGCTTGTCACCCTAACCCGGCCCTGAGAGAGCAGCAATGGGGAGTTCTCCCCATAGCGCCTCACAGCATGTCTCCCTAGGCTGATCGCCTTCGGAGGCTGTGCGCGGCCATCGAGGGTTCCAGCGCGCGCGTTAGGATCGCATCTGCACGAATATGGGAGGTCATGCATGTCGGGGGGCACGCTCAAGGTCGACACAGCCATGGTGAGAACGATGGCTACGTATTTGACGACGGTCCATGCCGAGTTGGGGCGCGCGGACGCACGAAGCCACGCCGTCGCCGACGCCGTCGGCGACGCGCATCTGGCGGACACCTTGCGAAATTTCTCGGACGCGTGGGACAACCGCCGCGAAGAGATGGTGGGCCAGATCGGCACCTTTCGCGACGCAGCCAAGGCCGTTGCCGACGCGTTTGACCAGGCGGAGTCGGAACTCGCCGCCACCGCCGATCAGGCACGCTCATGACCGACCTTCCTCACGTCGCGGGCGACGTCCCCACCATTGAGCGCGCAGCCGGCAACTATTCCGACGTTGCGGCGGCCGTTCGCGACGCCGCGAGGGCCATGCGCTCCCTCAGTCACGGCACGCATGGATCACAGAGCGATGCCGTGACCGCCCTGGCGAGCCAAGCTGGCACCGTTGCCGATCGTCTGGACCGGCTCGAGGATCGCTATCGCGCCGCAGGGTCCGCACTCACCACCTACGCCCGCGAGCTCGATTCTCTGCAGGTCTCCGCCGACGAGTCCATCTCTCGCGCTGCGACGGCAGCCGAGGACCGCGACCGTGCGACCCGCCTCGCCGACTACTACCGCGCCGAGTATGACGGCGCGACCGACCCCGCCGCCGCGACCGAAGCACTCAGCAATCAACGCTATTGGGAGGGACAGCGGGACGAGGCTGCTGCTGCCGTCTCCCATGCCGCCGCTGCCGTCGATGACGCTCACCGAGCCCAGGCGGCCGCCGCCCGTCGCGCCGCCGATGCCATCGACACCGCAGTCGACGCCGACGGCCTCAACGACTCGTGGTGGGACAACGTCAAGGGTTGGGTCTCCGACAATGCCGGGCTCTTGCGGGCACTCAAGGACGCGCTATCGATGGTCACCACAGTCCTGACCTTCGTGAGCATGGTGATCCCCGTCGTGGCCCCCTTCGCCTTGGCAAGTGCGGCGTTGACCGTCGGCCTCTCGGGGCTCCTCGCCGCGAGTGGTGAAATCTCGTGGCTCGAGTTCGGGCTCGACGCGCTCCTCCTGGTGACGGCAGGCGTGGGAGCCGTGGCCGGCAAAGTCGTGTCGACATCCGTCAGCGGGTTGAAGAGCGCGCGCGTCGCGCGCCTGGCGGCCCAGGGTGGGGCCAAGAGCCCCCTCCGCCAGGTGACAGGGTCGTTCAACAGGCTCTCGATACCCACGCGCACCATGAGCCAGAAGTTCACGGCTGCGATTCCCCTCAAGGGAATCGCGGCGAAGTATCGAGGCATCGGAAACGCCCACGCGTGGCGCATCTTCACCATGTCGAAGGTCGGCGCCAGCGCCGCCGACGATGCCTTCATCAAGCCCGGAATGGCATGGATTCGCGCGGCCCGTGCGACCGCAGTGACGCAGACGGTGTTCCGCGTGAGTGACACTATCGGGGGTCATGCCCGTACCGTGGAGCAGGCGTTGACCCCCACGCCCCTCGACCCCGTCACCGCCGTCGCTCGCGGCATCGCGGACGGGCACGAGTACCTACATCGAGCAACGACGGCGACCCTTGGAGGACAGCGATGAGACTCGGCCCACCGCAGCGATCCCGGCTGCACGAGCCAGAGGAACGCTCTTACCTCCTTCTCTTCGTCGCCCTCTGCTGGCTCGTCGTTCTCGGCCTTGGCCCCATCGCGGCGGTGTGGATTGCCTCCATGTTCACCGGCGTCTACGAAGGCGAGGAAGGCTTCCCCGCCTTCACCACCCTGAGCCCCTCGCTCGCGGTGCCAGCAATCCTTATTGCGATCGTCATCGTTCGCACCTTCCCCGCACCGCTGAAGCACCCTCACGGCATGACCCGCGGAGAGATCACCTTCGTCGCGTTCGTCGGGCTAGGCATAGCGACCACGTCGTTCGCCTTCGACACGAAGTACCTCGGCACTGCTGGGGCCACATTCATGGGTCTCGTCTTGGCCGCCTACGCACTCCTGACCGCAGTGTCACTCCTCCGGTCGGTCGCGGGCTGGCTCCGCCTGGTGCCCGAGTCGTGGCGCGTCGAGCGTGCATCGCAGCGGAAGAGAGCAACCCGCAAGCCGTGAAAGCACCGGTCGAGGGTGACCTCGGATACACCCTGATTCTCCCCGCGGGCTGGGTGATGCTGCCCACGGGCGACGGCGCCGCGGCCGCGATCAAGAGCCTCGCCGCAACACTCAGTGCAGAGGCGCCCCGTGACGAGCGCCGGGCGCGAGCGGACAGGCTCACACGCGCACTGCAACCCCTCATCGACGACGCCAGAGCCGCCCACGCTCGCGACGTCGTCATCCCGATCTCCCAGCCATGGGTCGTCCCTGCGTCCGTCTCGATCACGATCGCCACCACTCCGCTCGCTCCCGGCCTCGACGCGGCGGATCTCGATACGGATGCGACCCGACGCGGCCAGACATCCACCATGCTCACGCCCGCCGGCACGGCACTGCGAGAAGTGGTCTCCCCGTCCTCCGAACCGGACGGTAGCGTGCGGCGCGTGGTGACCTACACGTGGGTCCCGCGCGACGGCCTCGGGGTCATCGCGACGCTCGTCATCGGCGCCACCGCCTTCGAAGGGGTACAGGACATCGTCTCCGCGCTCCAAGACTTGGGCGAGACCGTGATGGGCTCGATCGCATGGACCACGGCAACCGCCAGGCCTGAAGGAAGGGATGCCTCATGAGCGCTCCGGACGCCCCCGACATTCACATCGATGCCGACTTCGACGTGTGGCTTCCCATTCCCACCGAGTGGCCATGGCAGGACTATCCCGACGTCCACACCTGGGCCGACACCGTGGCACGAGCCTTCGGCGATGCGTACGACTGGTCGGAGCAGACGCGGCAGTGGTGCATCGATGCCGTCACGGCCCTGTCCGTTGACGCCCCCGATGACGAGACCCGGCTGGCCATCATCGACCCCGACGCCAACTGGGTCTTCTTCACGGCCGTCCTGTGGTCACCCACCGACGCGACGGCTTCTGTCGAGGAGCTTGCCGGCGCGGGCGATGACTCCTCCCTGCGCGGGGTTGAACTGGTGCCGTTCGTTTCGCCGACGCTCGGCGAGGGCATCCGTGGGACTCGCTACGTCGACGACGAGAGTTCGTCGCACGACGTCGTCGGCATGGTCCAGCACGCCTTCCGCGCCAAGGGCCTCGACATTGTCGTGATGTCCTCGGGCTACGACCTGCTCCTGCTTCAGGAACTGGTCCCCGCGCTCGACGACCTCGCGCGTTCGATTTCCGTCGGATAGGTTCCCTACTCGCGACCCGGCGCGATCGCCCACGAGGGGACGCTCGGTACAGCGGGAAGCGCAGGGGTGGCGGGGGCGGCGGCCGATGCCGTGGCCGGGTTGGCGGCGGGCTCCGCGCCCTCGGCCCGAGGCAAGACCGCTCCCGCGGGCGGCAGCCCAGCCGGGTCGTCGAGCGCGAGCGGCAGCGGAATCTGCACCCGCGCCACGCGTCCCGAGGCCGCCCACAACCCACGTCCCGGGCCGAACTCCGCGCGCGACACCCGCGGGAAGGCCGTCTTCAGGATCGCGTCCCCGTCGCCGGTCTCTGGCTGCAGCACCACGCCCCGGCGTGCGAGCTTCACCTCGGACTTGAGGGCACCGAACCCTGACAGGTCCACCACGTCGGACTCGACGACCACCAGCAGGTCGCCAGTGCGCGCCCGCTTCAGCATGGTCGTGATGACCTTCTCGGTGGGCGTGTCGGCGAAGTCCGTGACGGCCTCGACGAAGAGCGCGAGGGGTCGCCCCGACTCGGAGGCGGCGTCGACGAGCGCGCTCAGGTCTCCGAGCGACTCCGCATCGGTACCCGCGAGGTCCCAGCCATCCCAGCCGGTCACCGCGTCGCGGCGCGCGCCGAGCGCGACCAACACAGCATCGGCCCTCCACTGTCGCACGGCCTGCGCGAGCGAGTACAGCGCCGTGGTCCGTCCCGACGAGGGGCCGCCGGCGACGATGAGCGCACCGGCGGGATCGAACGGGTGCGGCGCGAGCTCGACGTCGCTCAGCCCGAGCACCGGCTGGCCGTCCACCTCGGACGGCATCTCCTCGCGGCGGTACTCGGCGGGGAGGGAACCCACCGGCTCGGCCGCTGGCCGGATGGCGGCCGGCATGCGCGCGGCGTCGCGCGCGAGCGCCTCGGAGAGCTCGCGCGCGTTGGTCAGCGCGTGCGGGACGGCCACCTGGCACTCGAGCCGGTTGACGATGCCGCGCCCGGCCGGGGACTCGGCATCGAGGACGTCGCGCGGGGCGCCCAACGGCGAGTAGCCGTCCTGGTCCGCCAGGCGCATCACGACGCGCTTCTGCACTGTCGCCTGGAGCGAGTTGGAGATCGAGGCCGCGCGGTCCGCCGTGAGGACCACGTGCACGCCGACGGCGCGGCCCTCCTGCATGACCGCCTGGAGTGCCGCATACGCCTCGCCGCGACCGGGCACCCCCTCGTACTCCGCCCGGAACGTGGGGAAGTTATCGAGCAGCATGACGATGCGCGGCTCCTGGGAGCGCGCCTCGAGCTGGCGGTACTCGCTCAGCGTGGACGCGTTCGCTGCTCCGAAGCGCACGGCCCGCTCCTCCACGGTGGCACGCAGCATGCGCATGAGGCGCATCACCCGCTCCGGATCGTCGCCCGAGACCACGGAGCCGACGTGCGGGAGCACCTCGAGCATGCGCAGCGCGGAGCCGCCGGCATCGAGGCCGTAGACGTGTACCGCGCCTTCCGTGACGTGACCCGCGGCCGTCGCGAGGGTGCGCAGCACCGTCGTCTTTCCCGCGCCGGAGGCGCCGAAGACGATCATGTTCTGGTCGGCCTCAGGCTCGAAGGAGAGCGGCTGCTGCTGCTGGCGCTGCGGCACGTCGACGACGCCGAAGGGCAGGCGCGCGTCCGATCCCCCGACGATGTCCTCGAGCGCGATCGCGGTGGGAAGCTCGTCGAGCCACGGTCGCCGCGGCGCCGCGAGCCTCGCTGACCTTGCCCCCGCCACGAAGGTGGAGACGAGGCGCTGCTGATCGGTGGGTCCCACCGCCTGGTCGGTCCCCGCGGCCGCGCGCGGGCGCTCCCAGGGCGTGAGGCCGCCGAAGCCAAACGACGAGATCTCCGGGTGCAGTTCCCGGTCCTGCGTCGCGGTGCGCCCGCCGGCGAAGGCCGACTGGAAGCGGGTGAGGCGGCCCGGGCCGGACTTGAGTGCGGCCCGGCCTGGAATCTCCGGGGAGAACTGGGCGGCCTGGACGTCGCCGATGACGTCGCGGGAGTCGGCCTCGTCGGCCATCCGCAGGGCAACCCTGAGGTTGGTGTTGGCGCGCAGGTTGTCCTTGATGACGCCCGCGGGCCGCTGGGTCGCCATGATGAGGTGGATGCCGAGCGAGCGTCCACGCTGGGCGATGTCCACGACGCCGTCGACGAAGTCGGGCACCTCGGTCGCGAGCGCCGCAAACTCGTCGATGACCAGGATGAGCGCGGGTGGGCACTCGGGGTCGCCCCGCTTCTCCAGCGCGATGATGTCCTTGGCCCGCTTGCGATTGAGCAGTTCCTCGCGGAAGTGCAGCTCCGCGCGCAGCGACACGAGCGCGCGGCGCACCAGGTGCGGCGAGAGGTCGGTCACGAGGCCCACGCAGTGCGGCAGCTGGGTGCAGTCGGCGAAGGCCGATCCGCCCTTGTAGTCCACGAAGAGGAACGTGACGCGCTGCGGGCTGTACTCGGCGGCCATGCCCAGCACCCAGGCCTGCAGGAACTCGGACTTGCCGGAGCCCGTGGTGCCGCCCACGAGCGCGTGGGGGCCCTCGGTGCGCAGGTCGATGTGAAGCGCGCCGGCGGCCGCCTGGCCCACGAGCGCGCGCAGCCTCGGCTGGTACCCGTGGGGCGCGACCTCGGCGCCGCCGGCGGAAACCAGCGACCCGTTCTGGCGCCAGCGATCCAGGACCGCATCCGCCTCGAGCGCCAGGTCCGCGCCCACGAGGTCGAGCATCGGCACGGTGCGCGGGATGTCGGATGCGTCCGCTGCCGCCGCGCCGGCATCGGCCGTCCGCGCCAGGGCGAGGGCGAATCGCGAGAGGTGCGCGGCGCTGAAGCCCTCGACCACCATCGGGGCGACCGTCGCGCCCACCCTCACAAAGTGAGCGGCCGCCATGGCCGCGTCGTCGAACTCGACGAAGGTGCGGCACGCGGCGGGCAGTGCCGCGCGCGTGCGCGACAGCCACACCGGGTGGATGCCGCGGCCAGCGGCGCGCTCCATCAGCTGGATGAGGCGGGCGCGCTCGAGCGGCGCGTCGTCAGCGATGAGCACGAGCACGGCGGGCTGGGGAGCGCGCGAACCCGAGGCGTCGGTGCCGCGCTCGCCGATTCCCGCACCCACGCGCAGCGCGGCGTCCTCCGCGGCGATGGCGCCGAGCGGCACCGGGGCGTCCTTGCCGCCCGAGCGCACCGCCGCGAGCTCCTCGAGCCGCGAGACCACGTCGATCGCACCCTGGGGCGAGGCCCCGAGCGGGACGCCGAGCAGGGACTGCGCCGCCTCGGCGTGCGGGAGCCACTTCAGCGCGGCAAGATCGTCCGCCCAGCCCGCGCCCATGATGCCGGTGATCACCAGCTCGCTCGGGGCATGGAGGCCCGCGAGCTGGGCGACGAGGCCGCGCGCGTAGGCAGCGGTCACGCCCCTGCCGCCCACGATTCCGAGCGCGCCCGCCTGCGCGAGATCCTCGACGATCGGGACGTCGGGGATCTCGCGGTAGCCGTCCACGAGCGCGTCGAAGCGCTCCTCGTACTCGGGAAGGGCGCGGTCGCGGCCCTCGGGCTCCTTCACCGTCACGCGCGACGGCGCGGTGCCGACGCCGAGCCGGGCGAACATGAAGCTCCAGTGCTCGGGACGGCGGGTCCACAGCAGGTCAGTTCCCGCGCTGGCGGAGGTGTTGATGTCCTCGAGCGAGGGCGCCTCGGCGTGACGGGCCACGGCCTCCTCGTCCCTGGCAACCCTCAGGCGCTCACGCAGGCGGTCAAGCTGGCGCTCGAAGGTGGCGATGGCCTCCTTCAGCTGGCGCTTGCGGCGCGAGGCTCCGGTCATGAAGTTGCCCAGCATCATTGCCGGGCTCATGGCGACGAAGATGAGCGACAGCGGCGACCGGGTGACCGAGTACACGACGAGCCCGACGACGGCGGGCATCGCCACCATCAGCCACGGGAAGGGCTGCTTTTCCTGCGGCACGGGAAGCGCCGCACCCTCGAGTTCGCGCGTGGGAAAGCGCGCCTCGACACGCGGCGCGCGGGTGTGCACGCGGGTGAGCAGGCTGGGGCTGACGGGCTCGGCGTCCGGGGCGAGCCTGGCGACAAGAGTGGTGGCGCCTAGCGTCACGCTCGTGCCGTCGGTGATGTCGGCGCGCGGCACGAGCGCGTCGCCAAGCAACACGCCGTTGGCGGAGTTGAGGTCGACGATCTCGACCCTGTCGGCGGTCGCGTGGATACGGGCGTGGAGCTTGGAAACCATGTCGTCGTCGAGGACCACGTCACACGAGTCGGCACGGCCCACGGTGGACGTGCCCCGGTACAGGGTCAGGTGAACTCCCTCGTCCGGGCCAGCGATCACCTGGAGGACGCCGACCGCCACACGCGGTGCATCCCCCTCGGGCACCACGCGCAGCAGCACGCCGTCGGCGAGGCCGAGGTCGTCGAGGGTGTCGCGCCCGTCGAAGGTCTCGACGGCGTGGCTGCCGTCCGTGGCGCGCACCTCGAGCGTGAGGCCCCCGTCGTAGGCGCGGCCGCCGTAGTCCCCGCGCGGGTCGTCGCCCACGATCGAGCGCGCCACGTCGTGGACGGTGGCGCCGGGGTCGGCGGAGATGTGAAGGTCCTCGAGGACGCCCGTGGGGCGCTCGAGGGTGGCACGCAGTCTCATGGGAGCCTCCCTGGCTGGGTGTCGTCGGCGGGATCGTGAAGGCTGGAGGCATCGAGCGCGGCGAGGTCGTCGGCGCTCACCAGTCGGGATACGAGCGCGTACTCGACGAGCCTGGCCCGGCGGTTGCTCGCGAGCTGGCCGGGGCCGCCGCGAAGCCCCTCGACGCCCGCCCTATCGAGTTTCTCGCACACCGCATCGAGCTTGCGATTGAAGGTGGTGAGCGGCCACCCCAACCGAGCCGCGACATCGGCCGATGCGGGGATGGCCGCCAGGCCTCCCCCGGGTCGCAGGAGGGCCGGCTCGGCGAGCGCGGTGACCAGCAGCCGCTGGCTCTCGGTGAGGCGAAGCGGCTGGCGTGTCGCGTCGCCGCCCACGTGAGCGCGGGGTACCGAGGGAGTCATGAGCGCCCCCTCGCATTCGAGGCCGAGGTCGTAGGAGCGCGCGCCCGCCGTGAGGACCAGCCGCAGGTGCGGCACCACCACGGGCATCGCCGCGCCGGGGCCCAGCTGCGCCTGGAAGTGTCCGTCGTCGGTGCCCACGGTGACGGCGATCGCGCTTCCCACGTTGCTCAGCCACCACAGGCCGTGCTCCGTGTGAAGCTGGAGAAGGCGACGGTGAAGATGCGGGTTGTCGTCGAGGACGAGGTCTCCCGTGCGGCCGATGCTGAACACGGTCCCTGCAGCGACGCGCACCGCCGCATCCCCCCACTGCACCGTGACGTCTCCCGGCATGGCTACGCGCCCGACTCCAACGCTGTGACGATCAGCACCACGAGCGCGGTGAGCGCCGCGGCCCCCACCGCCGCCACGACGACGCCCACGATGAGGCGGCGACGACGGCGCTGCGCGTGCCGCGCGGCGACCTCGGCCGGCGACAGGACGCGCGAGGCGGTGTCGCTGGAGGCGGCCGATGCCTCGGCCGGCCTGGGTGCGCGCACGATGGGCGTGGCGCGGGGACCGTAGGTATCCCCCGCCTCGCCGAACGCTCCGGCCGACGTCACCTCGCCGGGCGGAAGCCCGGGGGGAAGGACGGCGCGACGCTTCGCACGGACCGGGGCGGCCGAGTGCCGCGTCGTCGTGTCGTCGCTCGTGTCCGGCACCTCAGGGGCATGGGCCGCCTGCGGCCGGCGGGAGGCGAGGCGGGTCGCCTCATCCTCGTGGGCGGCGGCATCGGCCTCGGGAAGCCTGCGGGAGGCGAGGCGGGTCGCCTCATCCTCGTGGGCGGCTGCATCGGCCTGCGGAGCCCTGCGGGAGGCGAGGCGGGTCGCGTCGTCCTCGGCGGCATCGGGCGTCTGGTCGATGGGGGTGCGCCGTGCGCTGAGTCGCGTCGCGTCGTCCTCCCCCGCTCCCCCCTGGGCGGCGCTCATTCCTGCGGTTCCCTGCGTGCCGCGACGCCGGTCGTGTCATCCTCGCCGTCGAGGAGCGGCCACAGGGGCCAGGGCCCGGGGTCGGCGTCGAGCGGCGTCGTGGTGGCGGGCGCGTGGGCGACCACCACCGTGACGTTGTCCCCGGTGCCGTGTCGCAGGGCGGCCTCCACGAGCCGCTCGGCGGCCTCCTCGTCGGAGTCGGCGAGCCCCGCCACCGAGCCGATGAGCTCGTCAGGGACCGCCCCCGTGAGTCCGTCGCTCGCCACAATAAGCCTGCTACCAGGGGCGACGGGAACAAGCCAGGCGTCGAAGGCCGCGACGCCGTCGCCCAGGGCACGTGTGATGATGTTGCGGTCGGGGTGGTGCATCGCCTGCTCGGGGGTGATGCGCCCGGCGTCGACTAACTGCTGCACGTGCGAGTGGTCCACCGTGATCTGGTGCACGTGCGTGCCCTCGAGCTGGTAGGTCCTGGAGTCGCCCACGTTCACGACCATCCACCAGGGCTCGCCCTCGTGCTCGACGGCGACGGCGCCGGTAAGAGTGGTGCCCGACTCCGCACCCGCGCGGCGCCCCACGTCCAGGACGGCTGCCTGGGCCGCCGCCATGGCATCCGCCACATCGGCCGGCGTGACGACGGTCCGGGAGGACAGCTCGCGGAAGGCCTCGATGGCGGCGGCGCTCGCCGCCGCTCCGCCCACGTGGCCGCCCATGCCGTCCGCGACGAGGTGGACGGCGCCCGCGGACAGGAAGCTGTCCTCGTTGCGTGCGCGGGGCCCGGTGTCGGTGGCGCCGGCACCCACGCTCCAGTGCGCGGCCGTCATGCGTCGTCTCCTCGGACGATGCGGACTTCAAGGTCGCCCAACAGCAGGGTGCCGGTGACCTCGACGGGCGCGGTCGCGGTCGCCTCGATCTCGGCGCCGTCCGCGGACCTCACGAAGGTGCCGTTGGTGGAGCCCATGTCCGCGACAAACCAGCGATCGCCTCGCGGCTCCAGGCGCGCGTGCACCTTCGACATGGTGCGGGTGGCGTCAGTGATGCCGACCCGGTCGGGCGCGCCGACGGCCGTCGCGCGGCCGATCACCACGGCGGTCTCGGGGAGGTCGTACAGGTCGCTTCCAACCGCGAGCCGCCACGCGACCCGACGGCGTGCGGCGATCACCGTGCGGTCGTCGGCGTCGTCGGATTCGGTCGCGTCCGCCGATGCGGTCGCGACGGCCGATGCCGGGGCCGCGGCGGGCGTAGGGGCCGCCACGGCGGGCGCCGGGCTGGGAGCCTCGGGCTCGGGCTCGGGCTCGGGAGCGGGAGCGGAGGCCTGTCCGGGAGCGGCGGCGGGCTCGGGTTCCGGGGCCGACGCGGCGGCCGGAGGCAGCGGCGCGACCGTCGGCTCGGCGGGGCTCGCGGCGGAGCCGGCCGACTGCTGCTGCGCCCGCTCGCGCGCCTCGACAAGCCAGTCGGGCTCCGCTTCCGCGTCCGCCGCAGAAGCCAGGTACGGGGACACCGCTGGCTCTCCCGGAATGACGGTGGCGTCGCCGGGAGGCTCCTGCGCGTCGTCTGTTGCTGGCGCGTCCGCCGCGACGTGCTGTTCACGGCGGGTGAGGTAGGGCGAGAGCGCGATGGTGTCGAGCGGTGCCTCGTCGAGCGGCGCCTTCGGCTCGGGGCGTTCCGGCTCGGGCTCCGACGCGGGCGCGGGCTCCGGCGCGGGCGCGGGTTCGGCCTCCGGTTCCGGCTCCGGCTCCGGCTCCGGAACCACGGGAATCGCCGCAGTCGCGGCACCGAGCGACGGCGCGGAAAGGGTCGGCACGTCGTCGGCCGAGGGGGCCGAGAGCGGCCGCAGGTCGGCGGGGGGCGCGGCGGGTGACGGCGCGGCGAAGGGCGACACCCTCACCGGTGCAAGGTCGTCAGAGGCGCGCGCCGAGGGCTCGCTCGGCGTCACCGCGGCCCACGTGGGGCGAACGGGCACCACGGGAGCCGCATCGTGCGAGCCGGCCGCGTCGCCGTCGTCGGAGGTCGCCGACCAGCCGGGCGGCAGCGACACCACCGGACGCTCGGGCGCCTCGGGCTCGGACTCTGCGACGGCGGCGGATGCCTCGGGCATCGCGGCGGGTGCCGCCTCGGACTCGGACTCGGACTCTGCCGGTGCCGCGGGCGCCTGCGGGATCGTTCCCGTCGCCGGGGCGGGGGTGACGGCCGCCGGCGCCGGCGCCACGGCAGGCTCGTCGGCGACAGCGGCGGCGGGCACCGACTCCACGGGCTCCGGTGCAGCGGTCGGCGCGGAGGGAGGCGTCGGCGCCGGCACTGCCGACGCATCGGCCTGCCGTGTTGCGGGGGTGGCCCAGCCGTGGGAGTCGCCGGCCTGTGCCTCGGCCCCAAGAGCGAACGAGGACGAGGCGACCGCGGTGGAGCGCACGGGGGCGTCGGCATCCGCACGGGCCGCGCGTGCGGCATCGTCCGTCCTGCCGCTCAGGCCGTATGGGCCCCAGCCGAGTATCGACGCCCAGATGTGCGGGGAGATCGCGGCGACCCAGCTGAGGGCGGCGGGGGCGCGCAGGCGCAACTCGACGGTGCCTGACCCATAGATCCACAGCACCCAGCCGACGAGGGTGCCCAGCGCGTTGACGGCGACGCCCGCGACGAGCGCGAGCCGCGCCCACGCTGGGGCGGCGTCGCCCTGGTCCACGATGACGACGAGGCCCGCGAGCGCGGCGAGGGCGCCTGCGAGGGCGATGCCCCTCGCAAGCCCCACGGCCACACGCGACATGCGTGCGGCCTGGGCGGCGGCGATCCACCTGAGCACCGGCACGAAGGCCTGGCCGGAGGGCAGGCCCACCTTGCGCAGGACCGCGCCGAGCGCGAGGCCCATCCACACGAGGTCGATGATCACCCCGACCGCTAAGGGCGCGAAGAGCACCGCTCCCACTCCGTCGATCGCGTTCATCCGCGCGTGCCATCCTTCCTGCCACGGCGCGAGGCCGTGCGTGAGCGTCCGCCTCGCCTGGCGGTCGCCCCAGTGTGGTCGCTACGCCAGTGTGTGCGGGATCCCGCGGGCGGCGTGGCGGGCTCCTGACCCGTCGATGAGGTCCCGTGCCACAACGAGCGTAGCGACAACCTCATCCTGAGCCGCCTCCACCACCCGCGGGTCGCGAGCCAGTGGTGACGGTCCTCCTCGACCAGGGCCCAGAACCTGTCCGCCTCGGCGGCGTCGGTCGGCAGATCGGAGAAGGTGGCGCGGTCGGTCATGGTGGCGAGGGCGGCCCCGTGAGGGCTCGCGTAGGCCGCCGCCACCTCCGCGCGTGTGGCGAGGGGCATCGCGTCGAGGCCCGCGTCCGCGGCGAGGTCGAGGTACTCGTCCCATCCGCCGTGAACGGCCTCGGCCGGAGCGCGGCCGCGGCGGCGACGTCGCCTCACGAGCTTCCACACCACGACGGCGACGAACGGACCCACGAGGATCAGCAGAGCGAGCAGGCTCAGACCGGCGATCCTCGCGGCGGGGATCCACCACGCCTCGGTGGCCGGCTCCTCGATCTCGGGCGGCTCGGAATCGTCCGACGTGCCGCGCTGGGTGGCCGGCGGCACAATCGCCTCCGCGTCCTCGGGGTCGAGCGGCGACGCAAACTCGGGGTCGCGCTGCGCCGTGATGTCGGGGGACACGGGGTTCTCGTGCTGCGGGGTCACGTCCAACGCGACCCAGGTACCGTCGGCCCCCTGGACCTCGGTCCACGCCGTCATGTTGCCGCCGCGGCACTCGCCGGCGTCACACACGGGCGCGACGTCGTCGTCCTCGGACACGAGACGCGCGCCGATGACCACCCGCGAGGGATAGCCCAGCGTGGACGCGATGAGGGCGACCGCGGTGGCGAACTGCTCGTCGTCGCCCACCGCGGCGACGAGTTGCGCGTCGCTGGCCCCCTCGCCCACGTCGGCCGCGCGCTCATTCAGCTCCGTGAAGAGCCGGTCGATCCTGTCGTACGAGTGACCCGCAGCGGCCGAGACGAAGGCGTAGCCATTCAGGTCCTGCTCCCAGCGGGCGCTGCCTTCCGCGTCCTCGAGCGCATGGCTCAGGTAGCCGCGAGCGCGCAACCGCTCGACGAGGGTAACGAGGCCGTCGCCGTCCCGCGACACCTCCTGCTGGGCGACCCAGTCGCGCAGCGAGTCGGGGATCAGCGAGGCGGGCACGGAGCCGGTGCCGGGAGGCGTGCCGAGGTCGGCGGCGGTGAGGTCGTCGCGGACGTACCCGGTGACCTCGTACGCGTCACCCGTGGCGACGCCCGACTCCAGTGCCATCACCCCGGCATCGGCTTGGGGAAGGTAGTAGAAGCTGTCGACCAGCTGGGCTCGGCGTGCGCCGGCGAAGGTGACCTGACCCAGCTCGCCCACGAGCGGTACCGACACTCCGCCGCCCGAGGCGATCGTGACATCGGCCGTCACCTCGCTCGCTCCGTCGGGGGCGGGAAGCGACGAGGGCACCCGCTGGAACCGTGCGGGCTCCTCCCCCTCGGGGGCCGAGGCGCTGTACGTGTCGCCGTCGAAGTACGGCAGGGACGCGAGGCGGACCCTGTCGCTCGACCCCGACGTCACGCTCACCGTGAAGAGCACGTTGTCGTATGCCTCGTCGCCGAAGTATTCGCGGAACGACGCGAGCGGCGTCACCGTCGAGTCGACGGTGACCTGCGGCTCCACGGCCGTGCGCGCGACCTCGCGCGGCGTCGCGGCGGCGATGGGCCCCGCCACCAGGATGGCGACGCAGACGGCGGCGAGCAGCATCGCGCCTCCGGCGGCTCCCTCGGCGAGCAGCCGATGCCCCGGCGCCCTCGCCAGGCGGGCGGCACCCGCGTCGCGGGTCACCGCGATGGCCCTGGCCCGCTGGTAGGCGGACCGCCACAGGAACCACGCGAGCACGACGAGGAAGAGGGCGAGGCCCACCACAAACTCGCGGCTGAGGAAGGTGCCGAGCGGCGCCCAGGCGAGCGCGTCGGCGCGCGTCGCGGGGCCGATCACGATCGCGGCGGTCTCGAGGGCGCCGAGCGTGACCGCGGCAAGGCCCCAGCGCTCGCGCGAGCGCAGGGCCCACCACGCCGCGAGGAGGGTGCCGACGAGCAGCAGCGCGAAGACCGGCACGATGGTCGCGCGGTACTCCCCGAGCGGTAGTGGGAGCGTGACGATGTCCTTCCACCCCAGCACGGGGCCGCGCACCAGCTCGACCGCGGCGTCGAGGGCGGAGTCGACACCGCTCGTCGCGCCCGGCACCACAAGCGAGAGGCCGCCGACGACGTAGACGGCCGCCGCGAGCGCCGCCGCGCGGCCGCCTCCCCAGCCCAGCCTGTCGCACAGCACGGCGATCGCGGCCGCCGCGCCGATGGCGAGAGCCGCCGAGGCGACAAAGCGGCTTGACTCGTATACGGGGTACAGCGTCCACGCGACGACCGTCGCTCCTGCCGCCATGAAGAGCGCGTTGACGAGCGCAAAGGTGAGCGTGGTCGTGGGGCGCACCGACGCGCGCCGAATCCGCGCCCTCACGTCGCACCCCTGGCCAGCAGCTGGCGAAGGTCGTCGAGGATGCCCAGGCTCAGCAGCCTGGTGCGGCCCACGGCGTGCACCCCCGGCTCGGAGCGCGGGTCGCACACCACGGCAGCGACGGCAACATCGGCGGGGAAGGCCAGCGCCGCCGACCCGATCTCCGCCAGCGCGGACTGCGAGCCCGTCACGAGGAAGGCAAGCGAGGTGTCGGAGGTGACCTCGACGAGCATGCGCGTCAGGGTGGGCATCACCACCACGGACGGGGACACCTCCACGCCCGCGAGGTCGTCGAGAAGGCGCCGCGGCGTCGTCACCGCGAGCTGCTCGAGCGAGCGCACGGTGGTGCGGGCGAACTCGGGCACCTCGCCCGAGACGACCACCTGAACGTCGCGGCCGTCACGGATCGCGCGCACTCCCAGTGACCCTGCCGCCGACACCGCCATCTCGAACTCCGCCTCGTCGGCGTAGGAGCGCTCGTCGAGGTCCAACACGATGGACAGCGTGGACCGTCGCGTCTCCTCGAACTGGCGGACCATGAGGGTGCCGGTCTTCGCCGTCGACTTCCAGTGAATCTGGCGCTGCGCGTCACCGCGGGCGTACTCGCGCACCGCGTGGAAGGAGATGTCCTCGTTCGTGAGGTGACGCGTGGAGCGCCCCTCAAGGTCGCGCACGAAGCCCTGCGACGTGCTGGGGACAGCGATGGTCACCGGGTGGATGAACAGCGTCTGGACGTCGGCCCAGTGGAAGGTGCGCTGCAAGAGCCGCATCGGGTCCGAGCGCACCGTGGTGGCGGGGCCCACGTCGACGATGCCGCGACGGGCGGCGGGGATGACGATGGGCTCGGTGTGGTCCTGGCCGCGTCGCAGCAGCGGCACATGAAAGTCGATCAGCCCCTCGCCCACGGGCACGTCCACGCGGCCCGGCAGCGCCACCCTGGCGTGCGGGTTGCGCACCACGATCTCCGCCGCCGCGTCCTGGCCGGCGACCACCGCATCGTGCAGCAGCCGGAAGTCCACCTCGTATGCCTCGCGCCCCACCAGGAAGGGCACGGCGATGACGAGCAGCACCAGGCCCACGGCGGCGCCGATGAGCAGCTCGGCCCATCCCAGCGCGAGCCCCATGACGAGTCCCAGCACCGTCCAGACGATCACCGCCCACCCGGCCGGCGTCGTCACGGACCTCACCACGGACCATGCCGCCGCCGTGCGCCTCGACACGGCGCGCGAGGTGGCCAGGGCCCACAGCCCCAGGGCGACCCAGCGCCCGTGCCGCTCGTCGGCGACCTGGGTGTGGGTGCGCGTGGTGGCGCGCGTGTGACTCGTACGGGTGTGCTCCGTCCGAGTGCGGTGGGAGGTGTCGCCGCGGCGACGCCCGGTGGAGGTGGCCATCGGCTAGCGCAGGTCCTGCTGGCTCGGCGGCGCGGTGTCGAGGAGGATCTGGCCGATGACGGCGGTCTGGGTCACACCGTCGAACTCCGCCTCGGGGTCGAGGATGAGGCGGTGGGCGAGGACGGGCTCCGCGAGCGTCTTCACGTCGTCCGGGGTGACGTAGGTGCGGCCGTGGGCGAGCGCCCAGGCGCGGCAGCCGCGTGCCAGGGCGAGCGCGCCGCGCACGGATACGCCGAGTCGCACCTGGGTGGCCGATCGCGTCGCGTCGACGATACGCGCGATGTAGTCGAGGATGAGCGGGCTCGTGTGCGCCTCGCGGGCGAGCCCGCTCATGGCCGCGACGGTCTGCAGCTCGGCGATCTGCGGCACCGTCACCTTGGCGGGGCGGCCCGCGTCGAGGATCTGCAGCGTGGCCCCGTGGTCGGGGTAGCCCAGCGAGGTGCGCATCATGAAGCGGTCGAGCTGCGCCTCGGGAAGCGGGTAGGTGCCCGCCTGCTCCACGGGGTTCTGGGTCGCCACCACCATGAAGGGCGAGCCGGCCTGGCGGGTGACGCCGTCGACCGTGACGGAGCCCTCCTCCATGACCTCCAGCAGAGAGGACTGCGTCTTGGGGCTGGCGCGGTTGATCTCGTCGGCGAGCACCACGTTCGCGAACACGGGGCCGGCGTGGAACTCGAAGCTTCCCTTGGACTGATCGAACACCGTGATGCCCGTAACGTCGCCCGGCAGGAGGTCGGGAGTGAACTGGATGCGGGTGTTGGTGCCCTTGATGGTCTGGGCCAGCGCGCGCGCCAGCGACGTCTTACCGGTGCCGGGGACGTCCTCGAGGAGCAGGTGACCCTGCGAGACCATCGCCGTGAAGGCCAGCTCGACCACGTGCCGCTTGCCCAGCACGGCGCGCTCGACGTTGTCGGTGAGCGCCGCGAAGGTGGCGGCGAACCATTCGGCCTGCTCGTCGGTCACGGTCATGCTTGCTCCTTCGGTGGGGTGGCTGGTCGGGACGGCCGATGCGGCCGCGGGGTCGCGCTCACGGGTTCGGCTCGGTGGTGACGTCAGGTTCGGGCGTGGGGGTCGGCGTGGGGGTGGTCTCGGGCTCTTCAGGCTCCTCGACCAGGCCGCCGCACTGGACCTTGCCGGAACTCCAGGTCTGCATGGCCTGCAAGTTGCCGCTAAACGTGACGGTGACCCGAGCGCGCTGGATCTGCCAGTCCACGTCAGTGGGGTTTCCCCACCAGTCGAACCACTCGACGTTGGTGGTCGACCAGTCGCCGCCGAGCGCGCGCACCGTGAGGTCGACGCTGCGGTCCGACACGGTGCACCGCTGGACCTGGACCTCGGTCGCATAGGCGGGCGAGCCCGTTTCCGGCTGAACCGTGGCGCCGCTGTCGGAGCACACGCGCCCCACCTGGGGAAGGTCCACACAGTTGTAGGCGGTCAGCGTGAAGGGACGTCCCACCGGAAGGTCTCCGGAGTCGAGGTCACGCTCGGCGACAAGATCACCCCCGTCGATGCGGAAGAACACGGAGAAGCCGCGTGCGTTGTCGACGCTGGGCATGCGCTCGTATTGCGTGTCGCACTGGCTGCCAAGGCTGGAGGCGTCGCAGCTCGCGTCGACCCGATAGCCGCTGCGCACTGTTGGCGCGCCGGGGTCGACAAACGTGTAGACGTCCTCGACTGCCTGAGACGAGGTGCCGTAGGAGGTCCCGCCCCAGCGGCTCTCGGCGCACAGGGTGAAGTCCACCGCGGAGTTGGGATCGATACGCGCCTGGAGGCTCACCCTCCCGCCAGTGGCGGCAGTCGACGGTGAGCAGCGACCGTTGGACGACACCCCGACCCGCGTCTCTGACCCGGCGCCGGCCGAGGCGACATCGGCCGTAAACGTCACGGTCTGACCGTCGCTGCTGCCCGACCAATCGACGTTGCTGACGCGAGGCCCACCCACGCCATTAGCGGTGATCGTGACGCTCTCGCCCTGGGCGCTCGACTGGCCCACGGGCGGCAGCTCGTATCGGGTCGCCGGGGTGATCACCACCCGCGTGGGGTCGTTCGAGCCGAGCGCGAGGCCGGGAACGGACACCGACCCCCGGCCCGAGACGGACACCGTCTTGCTCTCGCCTCCATCGGCCACGACCGTCACCGAGGCGGTGGAGGAGTCGGTGATGGTCATCGACACGTCGGCCTTGCCGCCGGCGTCGCCCGCCTGCGACGGCACCCAGGTCACGTTGGTGGGCTTGGCTGGCGGGGCGTAGGACCACGCGGTGGTCGACACGGACGAGCGGGACGCACCGACCTCGCTCACCGCCACCACCGCGTAGGTGCTCTTGGACCCGTTGGTCACGCCGGTGATCTGCGAGCAGACTCCCTTGGCGGTGCACGTCGCCACGTCCGCACCGTCACGGGTGACCCGGAATCCGGTGATCGCCGGGTAGGACTTGGCAGCGGCGCCGGGGGTGACCGCGAGGGTGACGGTGCCGTCGCCGTAGGCGGACTGCGTGACGGAGGCGGGGGCGCCGGGATATCCCTGCAGGTCGATGCTGACGCGGCCAAGGCGGTCGCCGGAGGACAAGCGTCCCTGGGCGTCGCGCACCACGAAGGTCGCGTCGCACGCGGCGCCCGCCGCGTCGGAGGACCACGAGGCACGCACCGTCGTGTCGGACGCCACCTGGAACGTCACTCCCGTGCACGTGCCGGCGGAGCTGACCGAGACCAGCTCAAGGGGGGTATCAGGAAGGGGGTTGACCTCACCCGAGGCGCCGATGACCGTGACCTCGCACGACGACCCCGCCGCCTGGGAGCACTGCTTCACGGCGGCGCCTCCCTTGGGAAGGGTCGCCGGCGCCGGGCCCACCTTCAGCGACAGGGTCACGGGGGCGGTGTCGGGGTCGGACGTCAGCGCGACCGTCACCGTGTCGACGGCGCCGGGGAGGGACGCGTCCTGCGCGGTGACGGACAGGACGGTGCCCGCACGCTCAACGACGAACTGTTCGCCCTGGTAGGTCGCCTCGATCTGGACGGCGCGGCCGGCGGAGCCCTGCGGCCACGACACCATGCCCGCGAGGTCGAAGCTGGCCGTCTGACCCGGGGTGACCTCGAGGGACGCGCCGGTGAGGATGGGCTGCGGGGCGGCAGGGATGATGACGATGGGCACCGGCAGCAGCGTCGTGTCCTCCTGGCCGGCGACGGTGACGGGCACCTCGCACGTGTCGGAGTACGGCTCGCCCTCGCCAGCCGAGTACCGCAGCACGGTGCCGGAGACGAGCGTGCACGCCCCCTCGGCCCGGGAGCCCGAAGTGGTGACGCCGTCGCCATCGATGGTGAACGCCGTTCCCGTCGGCAACGAGAGCAGCGACGCGAGATCGAACTCCACGCTGTCGCCCTCGTCGACCGTCGGCGGCTCAAAGTTCTCCTTGAGCGCCACCCGAATGTCCTCGTCGCCCGGCACCCGCAGGAAGCCGTACGAGACCACCTCGTCGCCAGCGAAGCTGGTCCCGCTCACCTCGAAGGGGATGAGCCGCGACTGCTCGGGAAGAGGACCCGCAATGGTCCAGCCGTCGACCGTCAGGTCGTCGGCCTCGCCCCACAGGGACAGGGTGAGGGCCCCGGCGTCGCCGCCGCCCCAGGCGACCATGTTGGTGAGTACATCGACGCCGGTAGTGAAGGTGTCGCGCGTGTCGGGCGTCAGGACCGTGTCCGCGACGATGGGAACGCTCGCGATGGGCTCTCGGACCGCTTTGAGGATGATGCGGCCGATGGCCGTCGAGCCCGACTCGTTGGCGACGGTGTAGGTATAGGCGAGCGTGCCGGGCTCGGTGCCGACCTCGAGGGTGACGCGGCCCTCGTCCGACTCGACGATGTGGCCCGCGAGCGCGCGGTACTCGTCCGAGTCGGGGTCGGCGTCCGGCACCACCTGCTGCAGCGTGAGTTCCCCGCCGCCGAGGTCGAGGTCGTTCGCGGTGGGGGTGATGATGACCCGTCGGTCCTCGCCCACCTGAGCCTGCACGTAATCCGTGTAGGTCACCGGGCGGGGGTCAAGCTGCGAGGCGAGCACGCCGATCGTGGCCGTCGCCACCGCCGTCGCTCCCCTCGCGTCCACCACCGAGTACGTGAAGGAGGCCTGACCGGAGTAGCCCGCGGCGGCCGTGTAGACGAGCGAGAGGCCGTCGGAGGAGACGCGTGCCGAGCCGGACTCCGGCTGGGTCTCGATGCGGTTCAGCGCCACGGCATCGCCGTCGGGGTCGATGCCGGTGCCGTCGAACGCCAGGCGTACCTCCTCGCCCGCGGCCACCCTCCCGGTCAGCACGGCCGGGGTGGGGGCGGCGTTCGTATCGGAGTCGAGGACAGTCACCACGACCTTCGCCGTGTCGGCCTGAGTGGGATAGCCCAGGATGTAGGCGCCATAGTCGATCGTGTACTCGCCCGGCTCGTCTGGCGCGAGGTAGCGCACCACATTGCCAGCCGGGAAGGCGAGGCCGCCACCCTCGGACAGCGACACGGAGTCCGCGTCAAGGGCGATGACGTTGCCCGCGGGTCCGACGTCGTTGGTGAGCACAGCGATGTCCGCCTGGGTGCCCACGCGCACGGTCAGCGAGTCGTCGACCGCCAACGGGGTGGTGGGCACGTCGGTACCGAGCAGGATGACAGTGACTTCGCCGCGGACCGTTCCCTGCGGCCTGCCGGTGCCGTCCGACACCGTGTATCCCACCGTGCCCAGGGTCCCCGGCTGCCCGTCGCCAGTGTCGCCCGACAGGCGCAGCGCCGAGTGGCCCACCACATCGGCCGACAGCCTGGCCCCGGAGGACGGCGCGGTCTCGAGGTCGCTGAGCAGCAGCACCGACCCTGCTGGATTCGTGACGGCGGCGAGCACGTCGACCGTGACATCCTCGCTGGCGCGGACGAAGGCGGTCAGCGGCGTGGTCGTGAGGCTCCCCTCGTCGGTGGCGAGCACGTCGATGCGCGCCACTCCCCTGGCATCGGCCAGGCCATCGGAGACGGTGAAGTCCACCAGGTAGCTGCCCGGCTCCTGGGCAACGAATGTGAAGCCGACCTCGCCCTGCGCCGTCTCCACGATCGCGTCGTCGTCGGGACCAAGCGATGCCTCGGTCACGGACAGCGGTCCGCGCGCCCCCGTGACGTGATCGGCCACGTCGACGGTGGTGGTGACGCCCTCGGTCACGGTCACGGCGATGTCCGCTGCCTTCAGGGCGGGCTCGCCCACGACGGAGACCTGCAGGTCGCGCGACGCAGACTCACCCCAGGCATCGGCCACGGTCACCTCGACGGGGATGGCTCCCGTGTCGGTCGAGGAGGCGTCCGTGTGCTGGAACACCAGCTGCCCCGCGGGGGCCGCGGCCACCGCCGCCAGGTTCGAGTTCGTGGTGGCGGACGCAAGGTAGATCGGGTCGCCCTCGGGGTCGACCCAGCCGGTGAGCACGTCCGTCGTGACGGTGCCGCCGGGGCTCACCTGCGGCGTCGGCCAGTCGAGCTGGCAGTTGTCCACGCCGCACCACACTGGCGGCGAATTCTCGTCCTCGTCCTTGACCGTGACGGTGACTGTCGCGGGATCCGACAGCAGGCCGTCGTCCGTGGTGCCGTCCGCGATGACGTACGTGAAGGTGGCGCTGCCCGTCGCGGAGTCGGCGACGTCGATGACGAGCGCCTGCGCGTCGTCAGCCACGGAGACCGTGCCGAAGTCGGGGTCGAGCCCCGTGAGCGAGTCGGCCACGATGGTGAGCACATCGGCGTTGGCGTCGTGGTCGTTCAGCAGCACGGGAAGCGCCACCTGGCGTCCGGCCCGCACGCCAAGGACGTCGTCTTCGGCCACCGGCGAGCGAGGGTCGGTCACCTCGGTGGCCACCTCGCGGTCGTCATCGGCCGCCTGCACGTCGTCATCCGGGTCCCACTGCTGGGACGAGGACACCAGCGCGCCGGAGGGGACGCTCCACACCCAGCCGGATCGCGCCTCGTTCAGGATCATGCGGGAGCCGTTGCTGCGCAGCTCTGGCGAGCGACGGTCTCCCAGGGTGAGGCCGCCGTAGTCGAGGGTGGTCGCTGTCGCGCCGGTCACCCACATGGTTCCGGGACCCTCGCCGGCGGGAAGCCACGCCGCGGCCACGCCCGTGCCCGAGGGCTGCTCGACGGGCCGTGCCGGCTCCCCCAGCGACACGTCGGTCGAGCCCTGCACGCGCGCGGCGGTGCTGCCGTCGAGCGCGACGAGGATCGCGCCGAACTCGTCGGCGATCACGACCTCCGTGGAGGACGTCCCCGACTCCTGCAGCAGCGCACCCTCGACGGCGGGCGTCGCGATGGCCTCGGCAAGGTCCTCCACCCACAGGCGCCCGCTGTCGACCTCGAGCAGCACCCAGCGCTCACCGATCCACGCGAGCTGCAGGTCCTCGCCGGTCGGGCCGTCGGGAAGCGCGGTGGTGGCGAGCACCTCGCCGGTGGCGGCATCGGCCGTCATCACCGAACGCCGGTCGGCCGAGTACGCGGCGACCCTGCCGTCGGCGGCCGCGGCCACGGCATCGGCCCTGAACTGTGGCCGCTCCTCGCCCTCGGCCACCTCCGCCTGCGCGAACGGGTCGAGCTCGCGCGGACTCACCGCGCTGCCGTCCGTCGCCAGGCCGGCGAAAACGGCCCCGGACTCGGTGAGGTAGGCGACGGTGTCCCCCGCATGCACGAGCGCCTCGGTCCCCACGGGCGTCGACTGCGTCGCCTCCGGGGTGGTGGGGTCGATATCGTGAGGCATCGCCGTGTCGATGGTGGTGACGGAACCGAGGTTGTCGGAGTACACCAGCAGGGTCGAGTCCACCTGCACCAGGTCGGACGGCGAGGACACTGTCTTCACCGTGTCCACCTCGGACACCGCCGTGTTGATCCTGCCGAACCGCTGACCGGTCGCTGTCTGGAGCGCCCACACCGACGCGTTGTCCGCCTCGACCTCGCGCTCGTCGAATCCGGGCGCGAGGAACGCGCCGCCGGCAACGATCAGGATGAGCGCGCCGAGCCCGATGCGGCGCACGCGGCGCCACCGGGCCGCGGTGGCGCGGCCCAGCCCGGCCTCAACCCCACCCGGGCTGCCGGCGCGTCCAGCGCCGTGACCCGGCTCGCCGCGCGCCACGCTAGGCGCCACCCAGGAGGAAGAACGCGGTGGCGGCAGCGGCGATGACCGCGGCGCCGCCGATCAGCCCGCCCACGGCGATGCGCCGTCCCAGTTGTCCTGCACGGCGCTCGTGACGCGTCTTGGTTCCCGCCTGCGAGTGCGAGTCGGCGTCGCGGCGCATCCGCTGGGACTGCACGGGGACCGTCGAGCGCACGTCGTGACGCGGCTCGTCGCCCGCGGGCTCGGGGCTCGCGTCGCGCCATTCGTCCGAGGGGACGTCAAGCGGGGTACGCGCCAGGCCAAGCTCGGCCTGCACCTCCTGCAGCGCCTGGGCGAAGGACATCGCGCTCGGGTAGCGGTCCCCCGGAAGGCGGCGCATGCCGCCCTCGAGGGCGCGCTGAAGCGAATCGGGGACGTCCGCGCGGTCGATGCGCGAGTACTTGGCCCGCATGATGCGCTTGGCGAGCTCGGCATCGTCCCTGCGTGCGCCGGGGATATCGAAGGGGCTGTGCTGGGCCAGCAGCGTGTAGACGGTCGCCGCGAGCGCCCACACCTCCGTCGCCACCGTTCCCGACGTGCGGCGGTCGACGATCTCGGGCGCCGACCACGGCGGGGACATCGCGATGACGTCCTCCTCGCCCTTGTCGAGCGCGGAGGCCACGCCGAAGTCCGACAGCACGGGGTGTCCGAACGACGTCACGAGGATGTTGGACGGCTTGATGTCGCGGTGGAGCAGCCCCGCGCGGTGCGAGGTCTCCACGGCGCACGCGATCCTCACGCCGATGCTGAGGACCTCCTCGACCGGCATCCGCTCCTGGCGATAGCGGTTGGTGAGGGACGCCGGGCAGTACTCCGAGACCAGGTAAGGCCGCCCGTCGGGCGCCACCCCTGCGTGATAGACCGTGAGGATGCTGGGGTGGGCGCTGAGCCTTGCCATGACGTCGGCCTCGGAGGCCAGCGCGCGTGCGGCCTGGGCGTCCTCGATGCGGCTGAGCAGCACCTTCACGGCGACGTGGCGTCGCGGCATGTCCTGCTGGAAGAGGAACACGTCGGCGAAGCCGCCCGAGCCGAGGGGACGCACGTACGTGTATCCGGGCAGCACGGGAGGCTGAAGTGTCTGTCGCCGGGCCACGAACCCCCCTCCCCGCTCGCACTCGTGCCATCGAGTCGCGGCCAGGGGCCGCGGGAACGGGGACACTCTAACCGAACCGGACCACGCTCCCGCAGCCGTGTGATCACCTCGACATCACGGACAAGGCGGACGGCCGATGCTGTGGCCGCCGCGGCATCGGGCATACCTGGGGCGCGCCGCGCGTCTCACGTACAGTGCCGCTGACCGCCGACGACTGGGAGAACGCCATGCCCTCGCTCCACCGCCGCTCCTCCGCCCCCTCCGAGGGTGCCGCGGCGCCCGCGCCCACGATTCAGTACGTCACGGACGGCCATGCGGCACCGGCACCCGCCGGGTCGGGGGTGCGCGATGCCCTCGCCTTCGGCCACGACCAGGGACACATGGCGATGCTGCTCTTCGCCAACCCCAGCCGTCAGCAGGTAGCCGATCTGGCCGAGGTCTGGCAGCTGCACCCGCTGCTCGAGGAGGACCTCGTCAACGCGAGCCAGCGACCCAAGATCGAACGCTACGGCGACACGTTGTTCATCGTCGCGCGGTCCGCCCACTACGACGATGCCGCCGAGGAGGTGGACCTCGCCGAGTTCCACCTCCTGGTGCGGCCGGGAGCCATCGCCGTGCTGTGCCAGGACGGGAGGTGGGTGGACGGCACCCCGTCGGCGCGGTTCGCGCAGGAGCTCGAGACCGCGCCGAGCGAGCGCGACCGCGCCCTGCTGGACGACCGCGACCTGCTGCGCCTGGGCCCGGAGGCCGTGATGTACCGGATCCTCGACACCATCGTCGACGGCTACCGGCCGGTGCTCGAGGGCATCGCGACCGACCTCGAGGAGATCGAGAAGCAGGTGTTCACGGGCGACCCCACCGTCGCCGAGCGCATCTATCGCCTGAGCCGCGAGGTGATCGACGTCCAGCACGCGTGCACGCCGCTAACCGCCGTCATCGAGGCGCTCCGCGGCGGCTTCCGCAAGCACGGCATCGCCGACGAGCTGCAGGCCTACCTGCAGGACGTCTCCGACCACCTCGCCAGGGTGGACGCGCGTGCCGGCGAGCTGCGCGAGTCGCTCGCCCAGATCCTGTCCGTGAACGCGACCCTCGTGGGCCAGCGCCAGAACACCGCGATGCAGAAGATCTCCGGCTGGGCGGCCATCGCGCTCGCCCCCACCATCGTCGCCGGGATCTACGGCATGAACTTCGACGACATGCCCGAGCTTCATTGGGCGTTCGGCTACCCGTTCGCGATCTGCCTCATGGTGGGGCTGTCGGTGGCGCTGTACGCGATCTTCAAGAAGTCCAAGTGGATGTAGCGCTACGTTGAGCACGGGACCGTCGGGGGACGGCTCCTCTCGAGGGGGGCCGATGCCGTCATCCGCTGCCGCACGGGCGCTCGGCGCCGCCGTGCTCGCCGTCGCTCTCGCGGGTTGTGCCGCCGACGAGGGACCGCTCACGATGGCAGACGACGACGTCACGGTCTGCGCACCGCACGCCGACGGGGCGACCATGTACTTCGGCATGCCGGTGACGAATGCGGGCGCCGACGCCGCCACGGTCACCGATCTGTCGTGGTCCCAGGAGAACGTTGACTCCGTGGAGTTCCTCATCGACCTAGAGGCGGCCGACCTCGACCAGTTCATCGGGACCATGCGCTGGCCCACCGACGAGCCGCTCGGGTACGAGGAGGACCTCCTCGACCGCGCGGTGCGTGCCCAGGGGGCGGTCATCCCGGCGGGCTCGACCGTCGACCTGATCGTGGCGGTCTCGCCGTCGTCACACATGTGGAACGCGGAAGTCACCGACATCGCCCTCGCCTACGACGCGGACGCCTCGTACGTCGCGGACAGCGGCATGACGATGGTGGTCGCGACCGAGATGGGCTGCGACGCCTCGATGGCTCCCGAGAGTCCGGCCTAGTACTCCTCGAGCGGCGGGCAGGCGCACACCAGGTTGCGGTCGCCGTGCGCGTTGTCGATGCGCGCCACGGGCGCCCAGTACTTGTCGCGGCGCAGGCCGGGCACGGGGAACGCCGCCTGCTCGCGCGAGTAGGCGCGGTCCCACGAGTCCGAGACCACTGCATCGGCCGTATGGGGGGCGTGGCGCAGCGCCGAGTCCTCCGCGGCGATGTCGCCGCGCTCGACGGCGGCGATCTCCTCGCGGATCACCAGCATCGCCTCGATGAACCTGTCGAGCTCCCCGAGGTCCTCGGACTCCGTGGGCTCCACCATCAGCGTGCCCGCCACCGGGAAGGACATAGTGGGGGCGTGGAAGCCGAAGTCGATGAGGCGCTTGGCGATGTCCTCGGCGGTGATGCCGCTCGCCTTGGTCAGCGGGCGGATGTCGAGGATGCACTCGTGCGCCACCAGGCCGCCCGGGCCGCGGTAGAGCACGGGGAAGGCGTCCTCGAGCCTGGTCGCGATGTAGTTGGCGGCGAGGACCGCGACGCGGGTGGCGCGGCCGAGACCCTCGTGCCCCATGAGCGCGATGTAGGCCCAGGTAATTGGCAGGATGCCGGCCGAACCGAACGGCGCGGCAGAGACGGGCGCGCCGTGGCGTCGCAGCTCGGCGGGGCGCTGGATCGTCTGACGCAGCGCCGGGAGGAACGGCACCAGGTGCTCCGCGACCGCCACGGGACCCACGCCGGGGCCGCCACCGCCGTGAGGGATGCAGAACGTCTTGTGAAGGTTGAGGTGCGAGACGTCGCCGCCGAAGTGCCCGGGCTTCGCGAGCCCCACGAGCGCGTTGAGGTTGGCGCCGTCGATGTAAACCTGGCCGCCGGCGTCGTGCACCGCGGCGCAGACCTCCGCCACGTGCTCCTCGTAGACGCCATGCGTCGACGGGTAGGTGATCATCATCGCGGCGATGCGCCCCTCATGGGCCGCGATCTTGGCGTTGAGGTCGTCGAGCGAGATCTCGCCGTTCTCGGCGGTCGCGACCACCACGACCTTGAGCCCGGCCAGCACCGCGGAGGCGGCGTTGGTGCCGTGGGCCGATGCGGGGATGAGGCAGATATCGCGCTCCGCCTCGCCGTGGGCCAGGTGGAAGGAGCGGATCGCGAGCAGGCCCGCGTACTCGCCCTGGGCGCCCGAGTTGGGCTGGACGGACACCGCCGCGTAGCCCGTGATGTCGGCGAGCCACTCCTCCAGCTGGGCGATCATGTCGCGGTAGCCGGCGGTCTGGTCCGACGGCGCGAAGGGGTGGATGCGCGCGAAGCCGGGCCACGAGATGGGAGCCATCTCCACCGCGGCGTTGAGCTTCATCGTGCACGAGCCCAGCGGGATCATGGTGCGGTCCAGCGCGAGGTCACGGTCGGCAAGGCGCCGCATGTAGCGCATGAGCGACGTCTCCGAGCGGTGCTCGTGGAAGATCGGGTGCGTCAGGTACTCGCTCGTGCGGCGCAGCGAGCGCGGGATCGCGACGCGCGGAGCGGTGTAGACGGCGTGGCGCTTCACCGCGGTGACCGCCTCCACGAGCGCGTCGATGATGTCGAGGCTCGTGACCTCGTCACAGGCCATGGCAACGTGGTCGGAGTCGACCCTGCGCAGGTTGATGTCCTTCGCCGCGGCGCGGGCGATCACGGAGTCCGCGCCGCCCGGCACCTTGGCGACCACGGTGTCGAAGAAGTTCTCGTGAAGGATCTCCACGCCAGCGGCGGAAAGCGCGTCGGCGAGCGTGACGGCCGTGGCGTGCACCTGCTTGGCGATCGCGCGCAGGCCATCGGGGCCGTGGTGAATCGCGTAGAAGCTGGCGATCACGGCGAGCAACGCCTGCGCGGTGCAGATGTTGGACGTGGCCTTGTCGCGGCGGATGTGCTGCTCACGTGTCTGCAGCGCCAGACGGTAGGCGGTGCGCCCCTCGGCGTCCACGCTCACGCCCACGAGGCGGCCGGGGAGCTGGCGCTCGAGGCCCTGGCGCACCGAGATGAAGGCGGCGTGAGGGCCGCCGAAGAACAGCGGGACGCCGAAGCGCTGGGCCGAGCCCACCGCGATGTCGGCGCCGATCTCGCCAGGAGGAGTGACCATCGTGAGGCTCAACAGGTCGGCGGCCACGGTCACGAGCCCGCCCGCCTCGTGCGCACGCGCGATGACGTCCTGGACCTCCCGCAGCACCCCCGTGACGCCGGGCTGCTGAAGCACCAGGCCCACCAGGTCGGCGGGAGCCTCCCAGTCCTCGCCGATGTCCTGCACCTCGAGCCGCAGGCCGATCGCCTCCGCGTGGGCCTCGACGACGCCCACGGTCTGCGGCAGACACTCGGAGTCCAGGACGATCACGCCGTCCTCGCGGCCCTTGACCGCGCGGCGCATGAGCAGCACCGCCTCGGCCACGGCGGTCGCCTCGTCCAGTAGGGATGCCCCCGCCACGGGCAGTGCGGTGAGGTCGGACACCATCGTCTGGAAGTTCAGCATCGCCTCGAGGCGCCCCTGCGAGATCTCCGCCTGATACGGCGTATACGCGGTGTACCAGGCGGGGTTCTCGAGGACGTTGCGGCGGATCACCGCGGGCGTGATCGTGTCGAAGTACCCCTGGCCGATCATCTGGGTGTGCACCTGGTTGCGCTGCGCGAAGCCCTGCAGCGCGCGCAGCGTGTCGTTCTCGCTCAGCGGGTCGGGGAGCACCAGCACGTCGTCCTGGCGGATCGACTCGGGCACGGCGGCCTCGACCAGGTCCTCGAGCGTGTTGAGCCCCACCACCTTCAGCATCGTGTCGACGGCGTCGTCTGCGGGTCCGATGTGGCGGTCAGCGAAGGTGGTCACGGGGCCATTGTGGCGCATCGGGCCTGCTGACGACAGGGGTCACCACGGCGTGGGCGGCCGCGCGGCGGTGTGCCAGGATGAGGGCCACGACCAGGTGGGGAGGCGCGCGATGGAGACGTTACTCGGAGTGGTGCTGGGCATGATGACCGGCATCGGCGTCGCGAGCGTGCACCCCTTGCTGGACCCCGGCAAGCTCCTCGCCCTCGCTGTCGGCGCGCTGGGCGGCTGGATCGGCACCGCCTGGTGGGGGCCGATGCTCACTCCCCACCTCGCGGACCATTCCTTCGCCGGTGCCGCCGTCGGCGGAGCGCTGGGCGGGGCCGCACTCGCCTTGGTGGGAGGCATCGCCCTCGCCATCTGGCGTCGCAGCGCCCGCGACTGATGCGCTCCTTACCGTCACTAGGCTGAGCCGCGTGAAGCTCGTCGTCCAGGTGCCCTGCCTCAATGAGGAGGGCTCGCTCGCCACCGTCCTCGCCTCCATTCCGTCGCGCATCGAGGGCATCGACGAGATCGAGGTGATCGTCATCGACGACGGCTCCACCGACGCCACCGCAAGGATCGCGGCAGAGCACGGCGCCCACGTGGTCCGCCATACGCGCACCATGGGCCTCGCGCAGTCGTTCCGCGACGGCGTGGACCACGCCCTCACTCGCGGCGCGGACATCGTCGTCAACACCGACGGCGACAACCAGTATCCGCAGGAGCGCATCGGCGACCTGGTGGCCCCCATCCTCGCCGGGCGGGCCGAGATCGTCATCGGCGACCGTCAGACCCACCAGATCGCGCACTTCTCCCCGTTCAAGAAGCGCATGCAGCGCTTCGGGTCCTGGGTCGTGAATAAGGCGGCCGGCACGCAGTTGCCCGATGCGGCCTCTGGCTTTCGGGCGTACTCCCGGTACGCGCTCTACCGCCTCAACGTGCTGACCCGCTTCAGCTACACGATGGAGACCATCATTCAGGCGGGCGAGAAGCGCCTCGCCATCGTCTCCGTGCCGATCGACACCAACCCCAAGACGCGCGAGTCGCGCCTGTTCGCGAACATGGGCGAGCACATGTGGCGCTCGGCCCAGGCCATCCTGCGATCCTCCGTGATGTACCGGCCGTGGCCCCTGTTCGCCACGCTCGCCGGCATCCTCGGCGTCGTCGGACTGATTCCCTTTGTGCGCTACGCGATCCTCATGGCGCTCGGCGACCATGGCAACCACCTGCAGTCGCTCATCCTGGGCACCACCCTGCTCGTGGCCGCGGCGCTGTCGATCGCGCTGGGGGTCATCTCCGACCTCCTCAAGTCCAACCGCATCCTGACGGAACAAGCCCTCGAGCGCGTCAAGATCCAGCAGTACGGCCCGGCGCCGTCCGCCGCCGACAGGGCCGCCACGCGCGCCGGCTCGACCGACTAACCGCCAGGCGGGGCCTTCGAACGAGGCCGGGCCACGGCATCGGCCGTTGCCACGGGACCTGTGTCCCCGCGCGCGATGTGTCAGCGGCGTTAATTTTGAAGGGAACGGGCCCCGCCGGAGTCCCCCGAGCCGTAGGTTGAAGCCGTGACCGACACCACCCCCACCATCGCCGTCCGCGACCGTGACGCCGCCAGCTTTGCGCGTGAGTTCATGCAGCAGCTCACCTTCACGCAGGGCGTGTCCCTCGAGGGCGCCTCGCTGAACGACAAGTACCAGGCGCTCGCCCGCACCGTGCGCGCGTACCTCACCACCGATTGGCTCTCGACGGTGGAGTCGCACCGCTCGGGAAACGTCAAGCACGTCGCCTACCTCTCGGCGGAGTTCCTGCTGGGGCGCCAGCTGGACAACAACCTGCTCGCCGCGGACCTCGGTGGGGTGGCGCGCGAGGCCATGGAGACGCTGGGCCTCGACATCGACGAGCTGCGCGAGATGGAGGTCGAGCCCGGCCTCGGCAACGGTGGCCTGGGACGCCTCGCCGCATGCTTCATCGACTCGATGGCGACCGAGGACATCCCGTCCATCGGCTACGGCATCCGCTACGACTACGGCATTTTCAAGCAGACCTTCGTCGACGGCCACCAGGTCGAGGAGGCGGACAACTGGCTCCACCTGGGCTCGCCCTGGGAGATGCCGCACCCGGAGAACGCCGTCGAGGTCGGCTTCGGCGGCCACGTGTCCACCTGGACGGACGATGCCGGGCGCGAGCACCGCCGCTGGGAGCCCGAGTGGAACGTGGTGGGCGTTCCCTACACGTACATGGTTCCCGGCTACCGCAACGGCCGCGTCAACACGCTGCGCCTGTGGAGCGCCAAGGCCACCCAGGCGTTCGACCTGAAGATCTTCAACTCCGGCGACTTCGAGGACGCCGTGCGCGCCCAGACCCGCGCCGAGACCATCTCCCAGATCCTCTACCCCGAGGATTCCACGCCGCAGGGCAAGGAGCTGCGCCTGCAGCAGCAGTACTTCTTCGTCGCCTGCTCGCTGCGCGACTACCTGGACCGCGTGCTCCCCGCGGACGCCGACCTCGCGACGCTGCCGGACCGCATCACCTTCCAGCTCAACGACACCCACCCCGTCATCGCCGTGCCCGAACTCATGCGCATCCTCGTGGACGAGCGGGGCTTCGAGTGGGCCGGTGCCTGGGCCGTCACCCAGCAGGTGTTCGCCTACACGTGCCACACCCTGCTTCCCGAGGCGCTCGAGGTGTGGCCGGTCGAACTGCTGGGCCGCCTCCTCCCCCGCCACCTCGAGATCATCTACCGGATCAACGAGGAGTTCCTCGCCCAGGTGCGCGAGACCTTCCCCCACGAGCCGCTGCGCGAGCGCCACATGTCGATCATCGCGGAGGAGCCCGTGCGCGCCGTGCGCATGGCCTTCCTCGCCACGGTTGCCGGGAAGAAGGTCAACGGCGTCGCGGCGCTGCACTCCGAGCTGCTCGCCGACAAGGTCCTGACGGACTTCGCCGACATGTGGCCCGAGAAGTTCACCAACGTCACCAACGGCGTCACGCCGCGGCGCTTTGTGCGCCTGGCGAACCCGTCGCTGTCGTCGCTCATCACCGAGGCGCTGGGCGAGGGTTGGGTCGCGGACCTCGACCGCCTGCGCGGCCTCGAGCCGCTCGCGAACGACCCGTCGTTCCGTGCGCGCTTCCGCGAGATCAAGCGTGACAACCGTGCACGGTTCGCCTCCGTCCTCGCGGAGCGTGATGGGATCGAGATCTCCCCCGACGCGATGGTCGACGCCATGGTCAAGCGTCTTCACGAGTACAAGCGCCAGTCCCTCAAGCTGCTGCACATCGTGTCGCTGTACGAGCGCATCACCACCGGGCGCCTTGCGTTGGCCGATGTCACGCCGCGCACGTTCGTGTTCGGCGCCAAGGCGGCGCCCGGGTACGTGCGCGCCAAGGAGACCATCGCGCTGATCAATCACGTGGGCGCCACCATCAACGGCGATGCCTCCCTCGAGGGACGACTCAAGGTCGCCTTCCCGGCCAACTACAACGTGACCCTCGCGGAGAAGTTGATCCCCGCATCGGACCTGTCCGAGCAGATCTCGCTTGCCGGCAAGGAGGCGTCCGGCACCGGCAACATGAAGTTTGCGCTCAACGGCGCCCTCACCATCGGCACCGACGACGGCGCCAACGTCGAGATCCGCGAGCTGGTGGGCGACGACAACTTCTTCCTGTTCGGCATGGCCGAGCCGGAGGTCGCGGCGCTGTCCGCGGCGGGCTACTCCCCCGAGAAGTACTACGAGGAGGACGAGGACCTTCACCGGGCCCTCAACCTGCTCATGTCCGGCAAGCTCACGGGCGGCGAGCGCGGGTCGTTTGTTGCCTCCGTGTGCGCGTCGCTCATCGAGCGCGATCGCTTCATGGCGCTGGCGGACTTCCGGTCCTACGTGGACGCGCAGGACAGGGTCGAGGCCGCGTACCGCGACGAGGACGCGTGGACCCGCTCCGCGATCCTCAACGTGGCGCGCACGGGCTTCTTCAGCTCGGATCGTTCGATGCGCGACTACCTCGCCCGCATCTGGCGCTCCTGAGCTCACCCCTCACCCTCCCCCTCCCCACCCGCACTGGTTGATTTTGGTCAAATAGCGGCCCTTCATTGACCAAAATCAACCAGTCGGGGGCAGGACGGCCGATGCCGTGGCAAGGAATGCATCGGCCGTCGCCTGCCGTTGACGTGGACCTGCGACGGCGCCGCCGTCGCTTGAGACACCCGACGGAAGGAGATCGCCATGACCGCACTGGTTATTACGACGAACTACGGAGTCGAGCAGGACGAGTTGCTGCGGCCGCTCGCCGCGCTGAAGGAGGCGGGAGTCCCCGTGACCGTCGCGGCGAGCAAGGCTGAGCCAGTCCAGACGCTGGTGGGCGATAAGGACCCGGGCGAGACGCTCCAGCCCAATCTCACCCTCGATGAGGTGGACCCCGAGGGCTACGACGTGCTCGTCATCCCGGGCGGAACCATCAACGCCGACGCGCTGCGACTCGAAAAGTCAGCGGTCTCACTAGTTTCGGGTTTCGCCGCGGCAGGAAAGACGGTCGCCGCCATCTGCCACGGTCCGTGGCTCCTCGCTGAGGCCGATGTGGCCCGCGGCAAGACCGCCACGTCCTACCCCTCGGTCGCCACCGACCTGCGCAACGCGGGAGCGACCTGGGTCGACGAGGAGCTGAAGACGTGCGGGGCCAACGGCTGGACGCTGCTGACGTCGCGCACCCCTGACGACCTGGACGCGTTCTCGACCGCGGTCGTCGAGGCGGCGCGCTGATCTCGACCCGGCTACCGCGGTGGATCTTGACTCATATTGGCCCTTAGGCGAGCCAAATGGATCCATTTGACGGTTAGCGGCCGCGCAGGCGCTCGATCTGACGCCTGTCCTTCTTGGTCGGGCGGCCCGCGCCGCGATCGCGCACGCCGATCGCCGCGGGCTGCTCGGCGCGGGGTAGCGGCGGCGGGCTCTGGTCCTCGAAGGCCTCCGCTGCGATGGCGGCCCCCACGCGCTTCACGAGGATCCGGCGCACGACCGCGATCCGCTCGCGCTCGCCTCCCCTGACCACCACGCGGTCCCCCACGCGCACCGTGGTCGCGGGCTTGGCGCGCTCGCCGTTGACGCGGATGTGGCCGGCCTTGCACGCTGCGGTCGCCTGCGATCGGGTCTTGGTGAGCCGCACGGCCCAGACCCACGCGTCGACCCTCGCACTGTCACGTTCCACGCCACCAGGCTAGTTGCGCGGGCGCCAGGGCCCGCCCGGCCGTAGCCTGACCAGCATGCAGACAGTACTTGAGGCCTTCGGCTGGGCGGGCTCGCTCCTGGTCGTCGCGTCCCTGATGCAGGCGCGCGTGCTGCGGTTCCGCTGGATGAACCTGTCCGGCGCGGTGATCGCGACCATCTACAACGCCGTCATCGGCGTGTGGCCATTCGCCTTCATGAACCTGGCGATCACCGTCATCGACATCTACTGGCTGTGGCGCCTGTACCGCGAGCGCCACGATGCGGCCGTGTATCGCGTGCTCGCCGTTGACGCCGACAACGCGTTCTTGCGCCACGTGCTCGACGTCCACGGCGAGGACATCGCCACGCACGCGCCGGGCTTCGACGTCGAGGCCGATGCGGGCACGGCCGCCGGGGGCACCCGACACACCTTCCTGGTGGTGCGGGGCGACGAGGCCGTGGGCGTCGTCGCCGTCACCGACGAGGGGGCCGGCCGCGGCCGCGTCGACCTCGACTGGGTCAAGGAGCGCTTCCGCGACTTCACGCCGGGGGAGTTCGTCTATCGCGAGTCGGGGGCGCTGGCCGATGCCGGCTTCAGCAGGCTCGAGGTGGTCCCGCGGGCGGGCGAGGACGGCGACTACCTGCGACGGGTGGGCTTCACGATGGCGGGGGAGCGCTGGGCGCGCGCCGTCACCCCGTGACGCGCCGGCGCCGTCAAGCGTCGGCGCGGTCCCGCGGTCCCGTCTCACGGTGCGAGACTTGAGGCGTGACTGAGTCCTTCCACTTCGCCTCCGACAACTACGCGTCCGTCCACCCCGAGGTGTTCTCCGCGATGCACGCGGCCGACGGCGGCCACGACTCGGCCTACGGCGCCGATGCCACCACCGCGGCCCTCGACGAGGCGATCGCCGCGACGTTCGGTGAGCACGCGCTGGGCTTCCCCGTCTTCAACGGCACGGGCGCGAACGTGGTCTCCCTCATGGCACTCAGCCCGCGCTGGGGCGGGGTCGTCGCCTCCGAGCACGCCCACATCCACAACGACGAGAACGGCGCCCCGGAGCGCGTGGGCGGCCTCAAGATCCTCGAGCTTCCCGCCGCGGACGGCCGCATCGACGTCGCCACGCTCGACCGTTACGCGGGCGACCTCGGCGACGAGCACCGCGCGCAGCCGCTGGTGCTGTCGCTCACGCAGTCGACCGAGGTGGGCACCGTGTACAGCCCCGAGGACCTGCGCGTGCTCGTCGAGCGCGCGCACGAGCTCGGCATGCGCGTCCACGTGGATGGCGCCCGTCTCGCCAACGCGGCCGCGGCCCTGGGCGTGAGCCTCGCGGAGGCCACCGGGGGAGCGGACGTGCTGTCCTTCGGCGGCACCAAGAACGGCGCGATGCTGGGGGAGGCGGTGGTGGTGCTCGCCCCCGACCTGCGCGAGTCGCTGGGCCACGACCTTCCGTACCTGCGCAAGCAGACCATGCAGTTGGGTTCCAAGATGCGGTACGTCTCCGCGCAGCTGAGCGCGCTGCTCACGTCCACCGACGCTCACGGCGACCCGCTGTGGAAGCGCAACGCTGCCCACGCCAACGGCATGGCGACGTACCTTCGCGAGGAGCTCGAGACCCTCGCCGCCGGCACCGGTCTCGCGTTCACCCAGCCCACCGAGGCGAACGCCGTCTTCGTCGAGATGCCGCGCACCCTGGCGGCGCGCCTGCGAGAGACGTATCGCTTCTACGACTGGAAGCCGGGCTCGACCCCCGAGACCACCGAGGTCCGCCTCATGTGCTCGTGGGACACCCCCGTCGAGGCAGTCGACGGCCTGGTCGCCCTGATCGACGAGTCCACGGGCTCCTGATGGCGGCCGCCTGCCCCTGCGGCTCGGGCGACGCGTTCGCGGCATGCTGCCGCCCCCTCCTGCGCGGGGAGCGGGACGCCGCCACGGCGGGGGAGTTGATGCGTTCGCGCTACACGGCGTTCGTGCGCCGCGACGAGGCCTACCTGCTGCACACATGGTCCGCCTCGACGCGGCCCGCCACGGTCGACACTGACGGGGTCACCTGGCTGGGGCTCGACGTCCTTGCCACCACCGGCGGGCAGGCGGCCGATGCGGTGGGCACCGTCACGTTCGCCGCACACTTCCGCGCGGAGGACCCCGGTAGGCCCGACGCCTCGCAGACGCTCAGGGAACACAGCTCCTTCGCCCGCGAGGAGGGGCGCTGGGTCTACGTCGACGGTGTTCACGATTCCTAGGACCCTCTCGGTTCACTTTCCGTTCACCGATCCGTCACAATGGTGGGCGTGACTGAGCCGCTTCTCCTGGCCGTCGTTGTCGCGACCGCTCTGGCCTTCGACTTCACCAATGGATTCCACGACACCGGTAATGCGATGGCTACCTCCATCGCCACCCGCGCCCTTAAGCCCAAGGCCGCGGTGATCCTGTCGGCGTCCCTCAACATGGTGGGCGCGTTCCTGTCGCTGACCGTGGCCGCCACGATCGCCACCGGAATCGTCGATTCCGGTGTGGTAACGCTGGCGGTGGTGCTTGCGGGCCTCGCGGGCGGCATCGTGTGGAACCTCATTACCTGGCTGTTCGGGTTGCCGTCATCGTCCTCGCACGCCCTCATCGGCGGCGTGGTCGGCGCGGTGCTCGCGGCCGCCGGCACCGAGGGGGTGCTCTGGTCCGGCCTCACCGCCAAGGTCCTCATCCCCGCGCTCGTTGCCCCCATCGTCGCCATCCTTGTCGGCACCATCGCCACCTGGCTGGTCGCACGCATCACGCGTGACGTCGAGCAGGAGACCAACGACAAGATGTTCCGCTGGGGCCAGATCGGCTCCGCATCCCTCGTCTCCCTCGCGCACGGCACCAACGACGCCCAGAAGTCGATGGGCATCATCCTGCTCGCGCTCATCGCGGGCGGCGCCGTCCCCGCCGACTCCGGCGTCCCGTTCTGGGTCATCGTGTCCTGTGCGCTCGCCATGGCACTCGGCACCTACATGGGCGGATGGCGCGTCATCCGCACCCTCGGCAAGGGCCTTGTGGAGCTCGAGTCGCGCCAGGGCATGGCGGCCGAGACCTCGTCCGCCGCGGTCATCCTGCTGTCCAGCCACTTCGGCTACTCGCTGTCGACGACACACGTTGCCACCGGCTCGATCCTCGGCTCCGGCGTCGGCATGAAGGGCGCCTCGGTGCGCTGGTCGGTCGCGGGCCGCATGTTCGCGGCCTGGCTCATCACGGTGCCCTCGGCCGCGATCGTCGGCGCGGTGTTCTACTGGATCGACACGGCGATCGGCGGCGTGGCCGGCTCGTACACGGTGTTCGGCCTGCTGATCGTCATCGCTTTCGTCATCTACCTGTGGTCGCGCCGCAAGCCCATCAACTCGAAGAACGTCAACGATAGCTGGGACCCCGCGCAGGACTCGGAGGCGTACATCGCCGAGTCAGTGTCCGTGCACCGTCCCGAGGTCATGAAGGTCAAGCGCAAGCGACTGCGCAAGGCTCAAAAGCGCCTGCGCAAGCAGCAACAGGCCGAGGAGGACCGCCTCGCGAGCGAGGCGCTAGCCGCCGAGGACCCGGCGCAGGTGAGCGTCCGTGACCTCAGCCGCGATCAGCAGGAGGAGCGCTGATGAACCAGTTCGTCGAGTGGGATGCACTCGCCAACATCCTGATCTTCGGCATCCTCGTGGGTGCCGGCCTCCCCACCCTCTTCGCCTTCGGCGTGCGCCTGCTCGCCGGCCCCGGTGCGGCCGATGCCCAGGGCCATGTCTCGCGCGGGCGCACCGTGGGCGCCTTCGTGTGCTTCGGACTCGTCGTCCTCGCCATTGCGGGCGCGGTCGCCTACATCGCGGCGGGCGGGCACTGAGTTTCGCCGCCTCCAAGCGGCAAAGGTTCGACCCCGCAGCCACCACCGGTCTGCGGGGTCGAACCGTATCTCAAGGAGGGGGCCGGTGAGCCACCCCCGGGGGAATCCACAAGACCCGGGGGCGACCCTCCGTCCTACTGTCCGATGGCCGCGTTCGCCTCGGACGTGAACTGAGCCGCGGCATCGGCCGCGCTCAGGGTGTCGAAGAGCACCTGCTCGTTGATACGACCGGTGATCTCCGGCACATCTGCGGCACCGTTCGGCGGCGCCGGCGGGCCGTCGACGATCTCGTCAGCGACGTCGGCGAGGAACTCCGCCGCCTGCTGCTCGAGCGGGTCGAGCTGCGCCGATACCGACTCGCGGACCTCGGTGTTGGCGTTGAGGCCACGATCCGACAGGATGAGCGCTCCCGCCTCGGGGTCGTTGATGAGGAAGTCAACGAACTTCGCCGACTCCTCCGGGTGTTCCGTCGTCGCGGAGACGGAGTAGAACATGGCCGGCTTGTAATAGAGACCGGTGCGGTCGAACTCGCTCTCACCCGGGGGACGCAGCAGCACCAGGTCGCGGCCGGCGGCCGACGAGATGGCGCTCAGCTGGTTGGTCCACCAGAAGCCCATGGCGCCGGAGTTGGTGCCCAGGAGGGACTGCTCGGGCCCACCCTCGGCGATCTCGACCGAACGCGAGCCGTCGGGCATAGCCCCCGACTCACGCAGGTCGACCAGGTCCTGCCACCACGACTCAAGGGTCGCGTCGCTGTAGCCGAGCGTGCCGTCCTCCGCGTAGAGGGACTCCCCGTGCTGACGCGCGTAGATGTTGAAGCCTGCCTCATTGCCGCCGTAGTCCTGGACGCCGTACATGCCGTCACCCAGGGCATCGGAGATCTCCTGGCTGATCTGCTTGAAGTCGTCCCAGGTCCAGGTCTCGTCATCGGGCATCTCGACGCCCGCATCCTCGAACATCTGGGGGTCCGCGACGATGGTGTAGGCGTTGATGCCCGTGGCGACGCCGGCGAGCTTGCCGTCGATGGTGCCGGAGGTCAGCACACTCTCGTCGACCATCGAGGTGTCGAGGCCAAGCTCGGCGAGGTCTGCGACCACCCCACGGTTGGCGTAGTCGGTGAGGTAGCGCTCCTCCTGCGTCATGACGTCGGGGGTGTCGCCACCGGCCACCGTGGTGGCGAGCTTGTCCCAGTAGCCGCCCCAATCGGTGTAGTCGGGCACCACGGTGATGCCGGGGTTCTTCTCCTCGAAGAGGTCGATGACCTCCTGGGTGAGGGTGTGACGGTCGTCAGAGCCCCACCACGAGAAGCGGATCTCGACGTTGCCCGTGTCGCCGTTGTCGGCCGCCGCCGAGGAGGACCCTTCGGAGGTGGGCTCGTCGTCTGCCGGCGCCGCCCCGCTGTCGCCGTTGCACGCGGCAAGCGCGAGCACTCCTGCGCCGAGCACCGCGCTCGTGCGCCACGCGAGGCCAGCACGGCCCGCAAACCTGATGGAACTGGTCATCGTTCTTTCTCCTTCGCTTCGAACGTCGTTGTTCTGAGGTCGGGCAGCCCCGGCCGGTGGGAGTCCTGTGCTACTTGATTCCCGTCGTGGCGATGCCCTTGACGAGGTACTTCTGGCCGAACAGGAAGACCAGGAAGATGGGGATGAGCGACACGATCGACATCGCGAACAGGGAGCCCCACGAGCTCTCCGAGGTGGCGTCGATGAAGGTGCGCAGCGCGACCGGCACGGTGTACATGTCGGGCCGGGTGAGGAAGATGAGCTGGCTAAAGAAGTCGTTCCACGTCCAGATGAACGTGAAGATCGCGGTCGTCGCGAGGGCCGGCAGCGACAGCGGCAGCATGATCCTGAAGTAGATGCGGAAGTGGCCGCAGCCGTCCAGCCGCGCCGCCTCGTCCAGCTCGCGGGGGATGCCGCGGAAGAACTGCACCATCAGGAAGATGAAGAACGCGTCGGTCGCGAGCAGCTTGGGGACGATCAGCGGCAGGAACGTGTTGATCCAGTTCAGCTCGGAGAACAGGATGTACTGCGGGACGATGATGACGTGGATCGGCAGCATGATCGACATCAGCATGATCGCGAACCACAGGTTGCGGCCTCTGAACTCGAGCCGCGCGAACGCGTAGGCGGCCATCGAGCAAGACACCAGGTTTCCCACCAGCGACCCGAACACGATGATCGACGAGTTGATGAGGTAGTGGCTGAAGGGATGCAGCAGCGCGTTCCAGCCGTCCGAGTAGTTGGACCACGTGAACTCGGTGGGAATGAGGCCCGTGTCGCGGAAGATCAGCGCGTCGGGCTTGAACGAGCTGGCCACCATCCACAGCAGCGGATAGAGCATCACGAGGCCAAAGGCGATCAGCGCGACGTGCTTCAGGATCGACCGCGTCCGCGACCGCCAGTACGAGGGCTTCGCCTCGGGCTCCGGATACCGCTCGGAGAGCTCCACGACGGTGGGGGTGGGGGAGGGCGCGTGGTCGCGCACGGTGTCAGTCATTGTAGAAGACCCAATACTTCGAGACGAGGAAGTTGACGGCCGTCATGCCCGCCACGATCGCGAGCAGCAGCCAGGCCATGGCGGAGGCGTAACCCATGTCGAGCGACGCGAAGCCCTTTTGATAGAGGTAGAGCGTGTAAAACATCGTCGAGTCGGCGGGCCCGCCAGTGCCGCCGCTGACCACGTAGGCCTGCGTGAAGGTCTGGAACGCGTTGATGAGCTGCAGCACCAGGTTGAAGAAGATAATGGGCGTCAGCAGCGGGATGGTGACCGAGCGGAACTGGCGCCACTTGCTGGCGCCGTCGATCGAGGCCGCCTCGTAATACATCTGCGGGATCTGACGCAGGCCGGCGAGGAAGATGATCATCGGGGCGCCAAACGTCCAGATGTTGAGGATCATCAGCGTGCCGAGCGCGTAGTCGGGGTGCGACACCCAGCCCTGGCCCTCGACGCCGAACCAGGCGAGCACGGCGTTCACGAGGCCGTCGGCTCCGAACACCTGGCGCCACAGCAGCGCGATCGCGACCGAGCCGCCCAGGAGCGACGGCAGGTAGTACACGGAGCGGTAGATCGCGAGGCCCCTCAGCCCCCGGTCCAGCACGAGCGCCAGGGCGAGCGCCGCGGCAAGCTGCAGCGGCACCGAGATCAGCACGTACATGAACGTCACCTTGAGCGCGTTGATGAGGCGCGGGTCCTCGAACATGCGGGTGTAGTTCTCGAGGCCGATCCAGTTCGGTGCCTCCAGCAGGCTGTAGTCCGTAAAGGACAGGTAGGCCGAAGCCACCATGGGGCCGGCGGTGATGAGCACGAGCCCGATGAACCACGGCCCCAGGAAGAAGATGGCGGCCTTGCCGTCGCCCTTGTGCAGGGCCGAGGGCTTGCGCTTGCCGCCCTTCTTGCGGACCTGGCTTAGTTCGGAGACGACGGACACGCGTCACCTCCAGCTGCTGAGACGCCCCCCTGGCGTCGGCTCTGGTGCATCACCATGGAACCCTCCGGATCATCGTTGATCTCGCCGGACTCACTACGACTCACGTCATCGTGAAACCGCTTTCCGATTGCGAACCTACCACATGAGAAACCGGTTGCACATGGTGTACGGTCACGATAGTGAAACGAAGGCTCCCGCCGCGGGGGACGCTCAACGAGGAGCGTGCCGACAGCCGGGAGGACGATGGAGGGGCGATGCCCAAGGTCACCAGCCGGCCCGCGGCCGCGACGATTGCCGACGTCGCGGAGGCCGCCGGCGTGTCGCGCGCCACCGTGTCGCGCGTGATGAATGGCCGTGCCAGCGTCCGCGAGGACATCTCGGCGCGGGTCAAGGCCGTCGCGGAGGAACTCCACTACCGCCCGTCCAACGTGGCGCGCTCGCTGTCGCTGGGACGCACGGAGACCGTCGCGCTCGTGGTGCCCGACCTCACCAACCCGATGTTCCAGCACGTCCTCAGCGGCATCACCGACTCCGCGGCGGCCCACGGCTACCGCGTGCTTGTCGCCGATACCGCGGAGAAGCCGGCTGACGAGGCACAGATCGCGCTTGAGGCCCGTCTGCGCTGCGACGCCCTCGTGATGGTGTCGCCTCGCATGCCCGAGGACGCACTCGCGTCGCTCGTGGCCCAGGCGAGCCCGATGGTGCTCGTCAACCGCGAGAGCCCCGACCCCACCGTGCCGAGCGTGACCGTCAATTACCGGGCGGGAACGTCCGCCGTCCTCACGCACCTCGTTGAGCTCGGCCACCACCGCATCGCGTACCTCTCCGGACCGCCCGCCAGCTACTCGGACGCGCGTCGCCGCGAGGGCCTGGCCGATGTGCTCGAGGCCCACACCGGCCTCGACCTGGTGTGCGTGCCGGCGGGCGCGACCGTCGCCGCCGGCTACGGCGCCCTCGACGCCGTCCTCGCCGCCCGCGTCACGGCCGTGGTGGCGTTCAACGACCTTGTCGCGTTCGGCCTGCTCGCCGCGCTCAACCAGGCGGGGGTCGCCGTGCCCAAGGACATCTCCGTCACCGGCTTCGACGACATCGAACTCGCCCAATACTCGACCCCTTCCCTCACCACCGCCGCCGTGCCCCAGCACGAGCTCGGCAGGCACGCATGGCAGGAGCTTCACGCAGTGATCGAGAACCAGTCCGGCCGCACCTCCCCCCACACCCGCTTCGAGCCACGGCTCGAGGTGCGTGCCAGCTCCGGCCCCGTGCCCCGCACCGTCGCCGAGGGCGGGCTCGCCCCCGCACCCGCCGTCACCGCCGCCCGCGAGGAGGGCACGGCCGATGCCGCCGCCCCGGCATCGGCCGTCGTCACCGAGGCGCCCACCGCCCCGCCCACCTGGCGCCGCGACGGCGACGCAGTGGTCCTCGAGTACGCGGGCGAACGCCTAGCGAGGTACGAGGACGGCTCGCGGCTGCCCGAGGTGCACGCCCCGCGCGCCTACCTCCACCCCGTGCACACGCTCGCGGGGACGGTCCTCACGGACGCCGCCCCCGTGGATCACCGCCACCACTACGGCGTCTCGCTCGCGGTCCCCGACGTCAACGGCACCAGCCACTGGGGAGGGCGCACCTATGTGCGCGACGTGGGCCCCACGCTGCTGAAGAACCACGGCCGCCAGGCGTCGACCGGCCTGCTGGTCGGCGACGCCGACCCGCACGTGCTCCACGACGCAGTGCGCTGGTTCGACCACCACGACGCCCCCCAGCTCGAGGAGTCGCGGCGCCTCGCCGCGCACGTGCTGCCGGGCGCAGACTCGTGGGCCCTCGCGTGGCGCAGCGTCCTGCGTGCCGACCACGGCCCCGCCACCATCGGCTCGCCCGCCACCAACGGGCGCGCGGGGGCCGGTTACGGGGGTTGGTTCTGGAGGCTGCCGCTGACGGCATCGGCCCTGGTCCTCAGCGCCGCGGGCGAGGGCGAGGAGGCGGCTCACGGGTCGCGGTCGCCGTGGCTCGCGTTCGTGCAGGAGCACGAGGGAGCCGCCACCACGTGGCTTGCCGTCCAGCACGGACAGCCGCGTCCCTGGTTTGTGCGCGCCGCCGAGTATCCGGGCGCGGGCCCGGCGCTCGCGTGGGACGCGCCGCTGGAGATTCCTGCTGGCGGGACCATCGAGATCGGCCTCACCACTGTGCTGCTGGACCGCGCCCTCGACGCGGGGGAGGCCGCGGCCGTCGCCGCCGAGACGGCGGACCTCCGATGACTGCCGATGCCCCCGTCGCCGTGGCGCTCGTGGGCATCCACGGTCACGGCGGCTCGCACCTGAGGCGGATCCGCGACCTGGAGGCGGCGGGCGGGGTGCGGCTGTGCGCTCTCGTGGACCCGCGTCCGCTCGAGGACGCCGGCGCCCCCGCGACGGGAGGCCCCGGCGGGCCGCGCCACGGCTCCGATGCCGCGGGGACGGGCGTCCCCTGGTTCCCGACCCTCGGCGACCTCCTCTCGGCCCCCGAGCCCGAGGTGCGCCCCGACATCGTGGTGCTGTCCACCCCCATCCCGACCCACCTGCCACTCGCGTCGACCGCGATGCGCGCCGGGGTCGACGTGCTGCTGGAAAAGCCGACGGCGGCGTCTCTCGCCGAGCACACCGCCCTCGTGGCCGTCGCCGAGGAGACAGGAAGGCGCTGCCAGGTGGGCTTCCAGACGTTCGGCTCGCACGCGCTCGAGGCGGTGGCCCGCATGATCGCCGCAGGGGACATCGGCGAGGTCACGGGGGTGGGCGCCGTGGGCACCTGGGTGCGCACGGCTGGCTACTGGGCGCGCGCACCGTGGGCGGGACGGCGCACCCTCGACGGCCGCGACGTGGTCGACGGAGTGGTAACGAATCCCCTGGCACATGCCGTCGCGACGGGCCTGAGGATCGCGGGTGCGACGCGCAGCGCGGACGTCGCCGACGTCACCGTCGACCTCTACCGCGCCAACGCGATCGAGGCCGACGACACGTCCGCGGTGGCGGTCGTCACGGCCGAGGGCACGCGCTGCGGCTTCGGCCTGACCCTGTGCGCCCCCGAACGCACCCCCGCCACCATCACCGTGTACGGCTCCCGCGGCCGCATCGAACTCGCCTACGAGCACGACCGCGTCCGCCTCATCGCCGGCGGCGTCGACGTCGAGAAGCAGTACGGGCGCGACGACCTCCTCGCCGACCTCATCGCGGCTCGCCACGACCCGGGCCGCGCACTGGCCTGCGACGTGCGCGACACCGGCGCCTTCATGCGCGTGATGGAGGCCGTTCGCACCGCCGACGACCCGCGACCCATCGCCGAGGCCCACCTGACCTGGGAGGGCGAGGGCGACGACCGCCGGCCCGTGGTCGACGACATTGCCGCCTGGTGCGGGCGCGTCTCGGCGCACCAGCGCACCTTCGCCGAGCTCGGGGCTCCCTGGACTCACGCGTGAGCGACGTCCTGCTCGCCATCGCCACGATGGCGGTGGTGGTGGCGGGCGGCTGGTTCATCCAGGCCCGCGGCATCCTCCCGGCAGGCAGCCGCGAGATGCTCGCGACCGTCTCCTTCTCCATTGCCGGACCCTGCCTGCTGCTCGCGACGGTCGCCAAGGCGGACATCGGAACTCTCGCCTCCGCGGGGGCCGCCGTCACCTGGGGCACCACCCTCGCCCTGGCCGCCGTCCTCGCCATCGTCGCGCGCTGGGAACTGCGCCTGCCCGCCGGCCGCGCCACCATCACGACGCTGTCCGGCTCCTATATCAATGCGGGAAACCTGGGACTGCCGCTCGCGGTGTACCTGTTCGGCGACGCGCTCGCCGTCGTCCCGACCATGCTTCTCCAGCTGCTTGTGATGGCGCCGATCGCATTCGGCGTGCTCGGCCGCGCCGCCGACGCGAACCCCGTGGCCGCCGCCCGCGCCGTCCCCCAGGACGGCGACGCGCCGGTACGGCGCAGCGCCCTCGCATCGGCCGTCCTCAATCCCCTCACGCTCGCCACCCTCGCCGGGCTGGTGCTCGCGCTGCTGCCGTGGAGCGTGCCGGAGGCCGCCCTTGCGCCCTTCGACCTGGTGGGCGCCGCGGCGCCACCCCTCGCGCTCATCACCCTCGGAATGTCGCTGTCCTCCGACGTGCGGATGGCTGATGCGCAGGCCGGCACCCGTACGTCGCTCGCCGGGCCGATGCTCGTGACGGTCGCGGCGCGGGCCGTCCTTCACCCGCTGCTGACGTGGGGGGTCGGGCTGGCGGTGGGCCTGGACGACACGGCGCTTGCCGTGGTGGTGTCGATGGCCGCGCTTCCCACGGCGCAGAACGTGGTGGTCTACGCGAATCGCTACCGCTGCGCGGTCGACGTCGCCTCGCGGGCCTGCGTCCTGACGACCGCGCTGAGTGGTCCGGTGCTCATTGCGGTCGCCGCGCTCGTATGACACGCCCGGACAAAGCGAAAGGCCCCCGGGGATCCCGGGGGCCTTTCTTCACGTGCGCGAGGGGGGAGTTGAACCCCCACGCCCTTTCGGGCACACGGACCTGAACCGTGCGCGTCTGCCTATTCCGCCACTCGCGCGTGCCGGGCAACTTTAGCACGACTCTGACGCACTATACGATTCCCCATATGGGAGTCCTGGATCGCTTCGAAAAGCGCGTCGAGAACGCCGTGCAGGGAGCCTTCGCGCGGACCTTCAAGTCCGGCGTCAAGCCCGTCGAGATTGCCTCGGCTGTGCGGCGCGAATGCGATGCGCGTGCCGCCGCCGTCGACCGTAACCGCACTGTCGCGCCCAATGAGTACGCGATCGCGCTGAGCGCGACCGATCACGAGGCCATCGCCCAGTGGGGCGACGAGGCCCTCGCGCACGAGATCGAGGAGGCGCTGCGCGACCACGCTCGCCACCAGCGCTACTCATTCGTGGGTGCGGTGAAGGTCGAGTTTGAGGAGGACGAGTCGCTTGCGACCGGCCGCCTCGCCGTGACGAGCCGCTCGACGCGCGGGCCCGTGGCGCCCGCCACCGAGCGCGACGACCGCTCGCGCTATCCGCTCATCGACATCGACGGTCAGCGTTACCACCTGACGGGGGAGATGACGGTCATCGGCCGCGGCTCCGAGTCAGACATCGTGCTGGACGACACGGGTGTGTCCCGCCAGCACTGCCGGTTCGAGATCACGGAGCACGGCACGATCCTCACGGATCTGGGCTCGACCAATGGCACGATGGTCGAGGACCAGCGCGTCAGCGAGGTCACGTTGCTCGACGGCAACGCGATCACCGTGGGCCGCACCACGATCATGTACTGGGACGCCGTCCCGGCCGAAGAGGACCGTTGATTCGATGAGCGAAATCTCGATCACCCTCCTGCGCTTCGGGTTCCTCATCCTGTTGTGGGCCCTGGTGTTGGCGGCGATCGGAGTGCTGCGCGCCGACCTCTACGGCACCCGCGTCACCTCGAGGGGCCGTGGCCGCAACGCCCGGCCCAAGCCCGATGCCAGGGCCAATAAGGTCCCCGCCCCCTCGCGCTCGGGCACGGGAGTGCGCGCGGGAACGGTGTCGACCGGCAAGAGCGCGGCGGCGCACCTCGCGGTGACCTCCGGCCCCCTCAAGGGCACTGTCATCCCGCTGGGCTCGGCCCCGATCCTCATCGGCCGCTCGCCCACCTGCACGCTCGTGATCGACGACGATTACTGCTCGGCTAAGCACTGCCGCGTGTTCCCCGAGGGCGACCAGTGGCGCGTCGAGGACCTCGGCTCCACCAACGGCACCTACCTGGACAACCAGCGCGTGGGTGACCCGATGCCGTTCAAGCGAGGCGACCACCTGCGCCTGGGCGCCACGACTCTCGAACTGAGGAGCTAACCGTGTTCCTCTCTCTCCACTTTGCCGCGCGCTCCGACGTGGGCCTCGTCCGCGCCAACAACCAGGACTCCGCGTTCGCCGGCCCCCACCTGCTGGTGGTCGCGGACGGCATGGGAGGCGCCGCCGGCGGCGACATCGCCTCCTCGATCGCGGTGGGCCGCCTCGCGGCGCTCGACGGCGAGTCCCACGGCCCCGACGAGGCGCTCGACGAACTCAAGGGCGCGATCGCCGAGGCGCACGCCGAGATCGTCCAGCGCGCCGCCAACGATCCCGAGCTCTCGGGGCTCGGCACCACGGTGACCGCCCTGCTGCGCGCCGGCTCCACGCTGTCGATGGCACACATCGGCGACTCGCGCGCGTACCTGCTGCGCGACGGAGCCCTGGACCAGGTCACGACCGACCACAGCTTTGTCCAGCACCTCGTGGACACGGGCCGCCTCAGCGCGGCCGATGCGGAGAATCACCCCAAGCGCTCGATGTTGCTGCGCGTCCTGGGCGATGTGGACGCCGACGTCCCCGTTGACATTTCTGTGCGCGAGACGCGCCCCGGCGACCGATGGATGCTGTGCTCCGACGGGCTGTCCGGAGTCGTCAGCCGCGACACCATCGCCCAGACGCTGTCCGATGTCGAGGACCCGGGTGACTGCGCGGACGCCCTGGTGGGCCTCGCGCTCTCGGCGGGCGCGCCGGACAACGTCACGTGCATCGTGGCCGACGTCGTAGACATCGACGCGCAACCCGATGGCGTGGGCCCGTCGTCGTCGACTCAAATCGTCGGCGCCGCGGCGACCGACCGTCACCGCCCCACCGCCGGCGGCACCTCCGCCGCGGGCCGCGCGGCGCGCCTGCGCCAATCAGCCGCCCCCGTCGACGAGGACGACGAGCCGCAGCGCGGCTCGCGCACCTGGGCCAAGGTACGTCCGTGGGTGCTGCCCCTCATCGCGCTGCTGGTGGTCGCCGGTGGCGCCTGGGGCGCCTACGCCTGGACGCAGTCGCAGTACTACGTCGGTTCCGACGGCCTCAACGTGGCGATTTACCAGGGAATCCCCCAGGACTTGCCCATCGTCAACCTCGAGACGCTCGTCGAGGACACGGGTATCCCCGTCGCGACCCTCGAGCCGTACCAGCAGCAGCGCATCGAAGACACGATCCGCGCGGGAAGCCTCGACGAGGCTCGCGAGATCGTCGATTCGCTCGCCCTCGAGGCGACCGAAGAGCCCGAAACGGAGCCGTCACCGACCGCGTCGGCCACCCCGTCGGAGCCCGCCACGACGGCGACAGCGTCGCCATCGCCCTCCGCCGCATCGGCCGCCTCCACTGGAGAGGACGGCTAGGTGGCGACCGTCGCCGAGGTCACGGTTCGCGCTGGTCGGAGGGGCGAACTGGCCCTGCTGGGCGTCGCGTGGGTCGTCATCGTGCTCGCGATCGCGCTGGTCGACTACCACGCCGCCTTCCTCGACATCCCGACGATCGCCGCCTACGGCGCGGGGATCGCGGCACTCATGCTGGCCGCGCACGTCACGCTGCGCCGGGTGGCACCCAACGCCGATCCGGTACTGCTGCCGGCGGTGTTCGCGCTCAACGGCGTCGGAATCGCGGAGATTCGCCGCATCGACTACGCCGAGGGCACCTCATTCGGCATCCAGCAGATGATCTGGGCCGTCCTCGGCGTCGCCGTGATGATCGGCGTTCTGCTGATCCTGCGCGACCACCGCAAGCTGCGGCGCTACACCTACACGGCCGGCATCGTGGGCCTCATCCTGTACCTGCTGCCGCTCGTGCCGGGCCTCGGAGTACAGATCAACGGAGCCCGCATCTGGATCTCCGTGGGCGGCAACTCGCTGCAGCCCGGCGAGTTCGCCAAGATCGCGCTGGTCATTTTCTTCGCGGGCTACCTCGTTACTAACCGCGACACCCTCGCCCTCGCGGGACCCAAGGTGCTCGGCATGCGTTTCCCGCGCGTGAGGGACATGGGACCACTCCTCATCGTGTGGGCCGCGGCGATGCTGATCATGGTCTACGAGCGTGACCTCGGCGCCTCGCTGTTGTTCTTCTCGATCTTCCTCGGGATGCTCTACGTCGCGACTCAACGCTTCAGTTGGGTTGCCATCGGCATGAGCCTGTTCTTCGTCGGCGGTGCCTTCGCGGCCCTGACCGTCCCTCACGTCACCAGCCGCTTCGAGGCTTGGCTGCACGCCCTCGATGCCGACGTCTACTCATCGGGCACGTCGGAGCAGCTGGTCCGCGGACTGTTCGGAATGGCCTCCGGCGGGCTCTTCGGCACGGGCCTCGGCCAGGGCCGCCCCGACCTCGTGCCCTACGCCGAGTCGGACTTCATCATCGCGTCGCTGGGCGAGGAACTGGGCCTCACCGGCCTCATGGCAATCCTGACGCTCTACATCATCGTGGTGCAGCGTGCCTTCCGCATGTCGATCGGCGTGCGCGACGGCTTCGGCAAGCTCCTGTCCGCCGGGCTCGGTGTGACCATCGCCGTGCAGGTGTTTATCGTGGTCGGCGGCGTCACGCGCGTCATCCCGCTCACGGGACTCACCGCCCCCTTCCTCGCCTACGGAGGCTCCTCCCTGCTCGCCAACTGGCTCGTCATTGCCCTGCTGCTGCGCGTCTCTGATCAGGCGCGTCGACCGTCTGAGGCGGTGGCCGCATGAACGAGCCCGCGCGTCGCGTCTCCGTGGTGGTCCTCATCCTCTTCCTCGCGCTCATGGCTGCGGCGTCGTGGATCCAGGTGGTGAACGAGGAGACCCTGAGTCAGGACCCGCGCAACGTGCGCACGCTGTACCGCGAGTACGGCAACTTCCGCGGGCCCCTCGTCGTGGACGGCGAGTCCGTCGTGTGGTCCGCCCCGTCCGACGACTCCTTCAACTACCAGCGCACCTACTCCGACGGCGCCCTGTACGCCGCCGCCACCGGCTTCTACTCGATCGTCTATGGGCGCTCGGGGCTCGAGCAGACCGAGAACGAGCTGCTGGGTGGCTCGGCGGACGAGCTTTTCTGGACGCGCCTCGGGAACCTCTTCTCGGGCGAGCAGCAGCAGGGAGCGTCAGTGGAGCTGACCCTCAACGCCAGCCTCCAGCGGGTCGCGGCCGATGCCCTCGGCGACCAGGTGGGTGCCGTCGTGGCGCTCGATCCATCCACCGGCGCCATCCTCGCGATGGTGACAAGCCCCACCTACGACCCCGCCGACCTCGCCGGACACGACTCCACCGTCGTCAACGCGAACTACCAGTCACTCCTGGCCCAGGACAACGGCCCCCTCATTAACCGCGCGATCGCCGGAGACACCTACCCCCCCGGCTCCACCTTCAAGCTGATCGACGCCGCGGCAGCGCTCGAGGCCGGGTACACCCCTGAAACCGAGTTGTACTCGCCCGACGAGCTGGCGCTTCCCGACACCTCCACCACCATCGGTAACTACGGCGGCGAGTCCTGCGGCGACGGCCAGTCCACCACGCTCGCCGACGCCCTGCGCACCAGCTGCAACACCGCCTTCGCGGACCTCGGCATGGACCTCCAGTGGTCGGTCATCGAGCGTAAGGCGGAGGAGTTCGGCTTTACCGACAAGATCGAGATTCCCCTGTCCGTCACGGCGTCCCGTCTGCCGGAGGACCCGGACGACGCGCAGACCGCCATGAGCGCCATCGGCCAGTACGACGTGCGCGCCACCCCGCTCCAGATGGCGATGGTGGCCGCGGCCATCGCCAACGACGGCACCCTCATGTCGCCGTACCTTGTCGACACCGTGCGCGCGCCCGACCTCAAGGTCATCGACGTGACCGAACCCGAGGTCTACAAGGAGCCGATGACGACCGAGGACGCCAACACGCTGACCGACATGATGGTGGACGTCGTCGACAACGGCACCGGCTCCGCCGCGCAGATCAGCGGCGTCGAGGTCGCCGGCAAGACCGGCACCGCGGAGACGGGCCAAAACACCCCGCCGCACGCATGGTTCGTGTCCTTCGCGCCTGCCGACGACCCTGCTGTCGCCGTCGCGGTCGTCGTGGAGAACGGCGGTTCCGTGGGCTCCGAGGCCACGGGCGGCAAGGTCGCGGCCCCCATCGCGAAGGCGATCATGCAGGAGGCCATCCGCCTCGACCAGGAGGGCGACCTATGAGCCTTCACGCGGGAACCACCCTGGGCGGACGCTATGTGCTGCGGTCGCTCCTCGCCGTCGGAGGTATGGGCGAGGTGTGGCGTGGCACCGACACCGAGCTGGACCGCCCGGTGGCCGTCAAGGTGCTCAAGGAGCACGCCGCCGCCAACGAGACCTTCCTCAAGCGCTTTCGCAACGAGGCACGCAACGCCGCGGGGCTACTGCACGACAACATCGCGCAGGTCTACGACTACGGCGACCACGACGACACGGCGTACCTGGTGATGGAGCTCGTCGAGGGGGAGTCGCTCGCGACCATCCTTGAGCGAGAGCGCACCCTTCCAGAGGCGCGGCTGACGCGCATCATGGTGGAGACCTGCCGTGGCCTCGCGGTGGCACACGCCGCCGGCGTCATGCACCGCGACATCAAGCCGGGCAACCTGCTGGTGCGCGAGGGCGACAGGGTGAAGATCACCGACTTCGGGGTGTCGAGGTCCATGGACCAGACTACCCTCACGCAGACCGGCATGGTCATGGGCACCGCCCAGTACCTGGCGCCCGAGATGGCGCTCGGCAAGCCCGCGACCGCGCAGTCCGACCTCTACGCGCTGGGGATCATCGCCTACGAGGCGGTCAACGGGAAGCGCCCGTTTACGGCGCCCGCCGCCGTCGACATCGCGATCGCCCACGTCAACGAGGCAGTGCCACCACTCCCTGACTCGGTCTCGCCCAGCCTCAAGGCCCTGATCATGGACCTGCTCGAGAAGAACCCCCGCAAGCGGCCGAAGGACGCGAAGGCACTCATCGAGCGCATCGGCCGCCTGGAGCTGGCCAACACGCCGGGTGCGTCACCGGCGGCCGCCACCCCGGCCACGGCCGACGCGGACGAGTCGACGCGCAGCCGCTCGGGGGCGACCCGGCGCACCATGCCGCCGTCGATCGCCCCGCGCTCGTACCGCCCCCGACCCGATTCCCCCAGGCGGAGGTAGCGCCGTGAGCCCGCGTACCGACCGACCTGGAACAATGACCCACGACACGACGCACGACGTGGAAGACTGAAGGACACCATGAACGACGACGCGAAGATCCTCGGCGGACGCTATGAGATCGGCGACCTCATTGGTCGCGGAGGCATGGCCGAGGTCCACATCGGCTACGACACCCGCCTGGGCCGTACCGTCGCCATCAAGATCCTGCGCGCGGACCTCGCGCGCGATCCCTCCTTCCAGACGCGCTTCCGTCGCGAGGCGCAGGCCGCCGCGGGCCTCAACCACCCGTCGATCGTCGCCGTGTACGACACTGGCGAGGATCACACCACCGGCATGGACGGCAACCCTCAGGCGGTGCCGTACATCGTCATGGAGTACGTCGAGGGCCACACCGTGCGCGACATCCTCAAGGGAGACGTCGCCGCCCCCATCGACGAGGCCGTGGAAATCGCGACAGGCGTGCTCACCGCGCTGGACTACGCGCACCACGCGGGCCTGGTGCACCGCGACATCAAGCCGGCCAACGTCATGCTGACCCCCACCGGCGCCGTCAAGGTCATGGACTTCGGCATCGCGAGGGCGCTGGCCGATGCGGGCAACACCATGACGCAGACGCAGGCAGTGGTCGGCACTGCCCAGTACCTGTCTCCCGAGCAGGCGCGTGGCGAGACCGTCGACGCGCGCTCAGACCTCTACTCCGTCGGCTGCCTCCTCTTCGAGCTGCTCACCGGACGACCGCCGTTCATCGGCGACTCGCCAGTATCCGTCGCGTACCAGCACGTGCGCGAGGAGGCCCCCGCGCCGTCGGCCTTCGCCTCCGACGTCCCCGCCGCGCTCGACCAGGTCGTCTTGCGCGCGCTTACCAAGAACCGTGACCAGCGCTACGCGACCGCCCAGGAGTTCCTGGGCGACCTGCGCGCCGTCATGGGTGGCGGCACCGTCAGCCCTGCCACGGGCGCCGTCGCGCTTGGCTCTGCCGCCTTCGGCGCCGGCGCGGCCGGCGTCGCTGCCGCCGCCATGAACGCGGGCTCGGCCGAGGACATCTCGGACCAGCCCACGCAGGCCATGCCCGCGACCCCTGCAGGGCCCGAGACGGGCGCCACCGAGGTCATGACTCAGCCCTCCAACCAGTGGGACGCCGTGATGGCGGATTCCGCCGCGCCGGGTTCGGTTCCGCCGCCGCAGTCCGGCGGGGTCGCCACCGTCACCGGCGAGACCGATGTCGTGGACGAGGACGAGGCACGCCGCAAGAAGATCCTGTGGTGGTCTCTCGGCGGCGCCGCGCTGCTCGCCGTCATCCTGGTGCTGTGGATGGTCCTCAGCGGTGGCAACGACGACGAACCGACCACCACGATGGTCGAGATCCCCGACGTCTCCGGGATGGAGGCCGCGGCTGCACAGTCCCAGTTGGAGGAACTTGGCTTCGAGGTCACCGTCCAGCAGGAGGCGAGCACCGACGTCGATGAGGGCCTCGTCACCCGCACCGATCCCGAGGCGGGCACAGAACTCGCTGTTCCCATCGAGGGCGAGGCGCTCGCCCTGTCCGCCGGAGCCGCCACCGAGGCCACGACCTCGCCCGAGCCCGCCGTGGTGACGCTCTACGTCTCCTCCGGGCCCGATGCTGTCGAGGTCCCCTCCGTGCGCGCCAAGTCGCAGGAGGACGCCCGCCTCGCGATCGAGGCTGCCGGCCTGAAGGTGGGCTCCGTCGAGACCGAGGACAACGCAGAACTCGCCAAGGACCGCGTCATCGGCACGGATCCCGGCGAGGGCGAGCAGGTGCCCGCAGGCACCGAGATCACGCTCATCGTGTCCTCCGGCCAGGTGGAACTCGTGGACCTCACCGGCATGACCGAGGACGAGGCGCGTGCCGCGCTCCAGGAGGTGGGCCTGATCCCGTCCATCACCGAGGTCGAGGACGAGGACGCCGAGGAGGGTACGGTCGTCGGCCAGAGCCCGACCGCCGGCACCGTGGAGCAGGGATCGACCGTGACCGTCGAGATCGCGACCGCGCCGTCGACGGTGGCAGTACCCGACGTCACCGGCAAGTCGCAGTCTGACGCCGAGCGCGAGCTGGGAACGGCGGGGCTCGGGTTCACCTACGACGCCCCGCAGTACTCGGATGACATCCCGAACGGGGCCGTCATCTCGCAGAACCCGAACCCCGGCACCGAGGTCGCTCCCGACACGACGGTGACGCTGGTCCTGTCGCAGGGCCCGGAGCCGGAGCCGGAGCCGACCGACACCTCCGAGCCCGAGGTCTCCGCGAGCCCGGGCACGTAATCCCCATGAATGCGGCGGCATCGAGCAGGAATAACCGTTCCTTGACCGAGGTTTGACCTCGCATCATGCCCGATGTCGCCGCCCCAAGGACGCTGCAGTCGTCCATCGACGCCCTGTTGCCTCGCGTCCACGACCACCTCGACGCCTATGTGGAACAGGCGCGTGACGCCATGCCAGTGGCCGCCCCGGATTACGCGCGGCTCTGGGACCACCTCGGCGCGCAGTTCGCCGGCGGCAAGGACCTGCGCCCGGCCCTCACCCTCGCCGGGTACCTCGGGCTCGGGGGCGACGATCCCGACGCCGTGATCCCCGTCGCCGCGGCCATGGAGATGCTTCACACCGCGATGCTGGTGCACGACGACATCCTCGACCAGGACGAGGTGCGCCGCGGCCGGCCCAACATCGCCGGACTGAGGCGCGCCGAGCTCAGCGGGCTCGACCTGCCGCCGGCCACCGTTGACTCGCAGGTGCGCGCGGCGGCGCTGTTGGGCGGCGACCTTGCCCTCTCGAGCGCCTACGACCTCATCGCCCGCTCCACGCTTCCCGCCCACCACAGGATCGCGTGCCTGGACCTGGTGACGAGGGCCATCCGCTCCACCATCGCTGGCGAGCTGCTCGACGTCTACGGCGACATCGACCCGATGGAGCAGGCAGACCCTCTTCTCGTGTCCGCGCTGAAGACCGCCTGGTACTCGTGTGTGGTGCCGCTGCTCGCTGGCGCCCGTCTGGCCGGCGGAGACCCGACGATGCTGGCGCATCTCGAGCGCCTAGGCCTCGCCCTGGGTGTCTCGTTCCAGCTCATCGACGACGACCTCGGGGTGTTCGGCGACACCGCCGTCACCGGCAAGTCCCGCCTGAGCGACCTCAGGGCGGGCAAGCGCACCGAGATGATGCGCCTGGCCTGGGAGAGGGCCGATGCCTCCCAGCGGGCCACGCTCGAGGCTCACCTGGGCGACCCCGACCTCGACGAGGATGGCGCCGCCGCGGTGCGCGAGGTGCTGATCGCGACCGGGGCGCGCGAGGCCGCCCTGCGCACGGCGCGCATGCGCACCCGGGAGGCGTCGCGCATCGCCGCTGAGCGCATCCCCGCACCCCTGAGTGGCCACCTGGTGGCGCTGATCGACGGCCTGCAGAGCAGGGCATCGTGAGGGCGCGCGGGCCCGCGGGCCACCACGACGACGACACGTCCCTCGCGCTGTTCGACCGTGCCGCGGCTGCGGCCTCGGCGCAGGTCATCGCCCACTACTCGACGAGCTTCGGGCTGGGGGCGCGGCTGCTGCCGCGCGACATGCGCGGTCCCATCGCGAGCATCTACGCGATGGTGAGGGTCGCCGACGAGATCGTCGACACCTACCGGGGAGAGGACGCCGGGGATGTCCTCGACCGCTTCGAGGCCGAGGTTCACCGCGCCATGTCGGGTCGGTTCTCGGCCGATGTCGTGGCCCACGCGTTCGGCGCGACGGCCACCGCCGTGGGCATCGGGCGCGAGCTGGTGGACCCGTTCTTTGCGTCCATGAGGATGGACCTCACGCTCTCGGAGCACGACGAAGCGTCGTTTGCCGCGTACGTGCACGGCTCCGCCGAGGTCATCGGCGAGATGTGCCTCGCCGTGTTCATGAACGCGGGCAAGGGCCCCGCGCCCGTCGACCCCGGCCTGCGCGCGGGGGCGCGACGGCTGGGCGCCGCGTATCAAAAGGTCAACTTCCTGCGCGACCTCGGGGCTGACGCCGCCACGCGTGGCCGCACCTACTTCCCCGGCATCGACCCCGACCGCCTGACCGATGCGCAGGTCGCGGCGCTGGTCAACGACTGCCGTGAGGACATCGCGGCCGCGCGGTCCACGCTTGACGGCCTGCCGCGGCGCGCGCGCACGTCGGTGGCCACCACCGCCGACATCTACGAGGACCTGCTCGACCGCATCGCGTCCACCCCGGCATCGGCCCTCGCCGGCACGCGCGTGCGGGTGCCGGGGCTGACCAAGGCACGGCACGCGCTGCGCAACCTTGCCGGGCGGACCGCGACCCCGGTGGCTCCGTGAGCGACCGCGTCGTCGTCATCGGCGGCGGCGTCGCCGGCCTCGCTACCTCGGCGCTCCTCGCGCGCGGCGGCGCCCGCGTGACCCTCCTTGAGCGTCACGACACCGTGGGCGGCCGTGCGGGGCGCCTCGAGGTCGACGGCTTCACCTTCGATACTGGTCCCTCCTGGTATCTCATGGAGGAGGCGTTCGCCCACTACTTCGCGCTGCTCGGGCGCGACGTCGACGCCGAGCTGGACCTCATCGACCTCGACCCGCGCTACCGCGTGTACTTCGAGGACGGACCGGGCGCCGCATCCAGGCTCGACGTCACCGCCGATCCTGCCGCCAACTGGGCGGCCTTCGAGGCGCTCAGCGCCGGCGACGGGGCGGCGATCCGCCTCTACGCGGAGGCCGCCGGTGACCGCTATCGCCTGGCGCTCGAGAGGTTCCTCTACACCACCTTCGAGAGGCCCGACCGCTCGCTCGACGCCGCCACCGTGCGCCGCCTTCCCGAGCTCGCGGGCCTGCTCACACGCTCGCTCGGGTCGTCGATCTCTTCTCAGGTGCGCGACCCGCGGCTGCGCCAACTGCTGGGCTTCCACGCCGTCTTCCTGGGCTCCGCGCCCGACCGGCTGCCGAGCCTGTTCTCCCTCATGAGCCACCTCGACCTTGTCGAGGGGGTGCGGTACCCCCGCGGCGGGCTCTACGCGGTGGTCGACGCGCTGCGCAGTGCCGCCGAGGCCGAGGGGGTCGAGATCCGCACCGGTGCCCGCGTGGCCCGCATCGAGGTGGAACGCGGCAGGGCCACGGGAGTGGCACTCGAGACCGGAGAGGTGGTGCCGGCCGATGCCGTGGTGTCGGGAGCCGACATGCACCACACGGAGACCGCGCTCCTGGATCCGGAGCACCAGTCGCGGCCCGAGCGCTCGTGGCGACGCAAGCGCCCGGGCGTGAGCGCCCTTATGGTGCTCGCGGGCGTGGAGGGCAACCTTCCCGAGCTCGCGCACCATACCCTCGCCTTCACCCGCGACTGGGACGCGAACTTCCGCGCCATCATGGACGACCTCACGGTCCCTCACCCCGCCTCGATCTACCTCTCACGCACCTCCGCCACGGACCCGAGCACCGCTCCCGCGGGGCACGAAAACCTGGCCATGCTGGTGCCGTTCCCCGCCGACCCGGCCCTCGGGGCCACCGCCGCCTCGCGCACGGCGCTCGACCAGCACATCGGCCGCTACCTCGACCAGGTGGGCCGCTGGGCCGGCATCGACCGCCTGCGCGAGCGCACCTCCGTCAAGAAGGTCCTGACCCCGCACCACTTCGCGACGCAGCTCGGCGCGTGGCGGGGCGGGGCGCTGGGGCTCGAGCACTCGCTCGCGCAATCGGCGATGTTCCGGCCGTCGAACGTCTCCGCGAAGGTCCCCAACCTGCTGTTCGCCGGCTCGTCCACCGCGCCCGGCATCGGCGTGCCCATTTGCCTCATCTCCGCCGAACTCGTCGCTAAGCGACTCCTGGGCGACACCGGCGCGGCGCCGCTTCCCGCGCCGTTGCCGGACGGCTTCCTGGGGCGCTCTCGCAGGTCCGATGCGCTCGGCAGCCTCGCACGCTCCCTCGCCTCGGGTGGGGAGGCGCCGTGACGCAGTGGCTCTACCTGGCCGCTCTCCTGATCAGCATCGCCGGCCTCGCCACGCTCGACTGGCGCTACCGCGTGGCGCTGTTCGCAGAGCCCCGGCGCACACTCGCCACCGTGGGGATCGCCGTCGCGTTCTTCCTGCTGTGGGACCTGGTCGGCACCGGGCTGGGGATCTTCTTCATCGGCGACGGGCCGTACCAGTCGGGAATCGTCATCGCGCCCGAGGTGCCGCTTGAGGAGGTCTTCTTCCTGATCCTCCTCACGTACCAGACGCTGCTGCTGTGGCGGGCTTTCGCCCGGCGACGGGAGGCGGCGTGACCTACGTGCTCCTGTCCGTCGTCGTCCTCGCCGTCCTCGCGGTGGCCTGCCTGCCGGTGCTCAGGCGACTGCCGCATCGGCCCCTCGCGCTCACGGCGCTCGTGCTCCTCACCCTGACCGTCGTCTTCGACAACGTCATCGTCGGACTCGACATCGTCGCGTACGACCAGGACCTCATCTCCGGGCTCAGGATGCCCATCGCCCCCGTCGAGGACCTCGCCTACGCGGTGGGCGCCGTCCTGCTGGTGCCCACCCTGTGGGAGTTGCTGGGGCCACGGCGGGGCACGCGTGCGGGGGAGGCCCAGTGATCGGCGCCCTCGTGCGCGCCTCGCGCCCCATCAGCTGGATCAACACCGCCTACCCCTTCGCCGCCGGCTACCTCATGGCCACCCACGAGGTCGACGCCGTATTGGTGGTCGGCACCCTGTTCTTCCTCGTGCCCTACAACCTGCTGATGTACGGCATCAACGACGTCTTCGACTACGAGTCGGACCTCGCCAACCCCCGCAAGGGCGGCGTCGAGGGGGACGTGGTGCGGGATCGCGCGCAGGCCGGGCGCATCCACCGCGCCATCCTCATCGCCTGCGCCGTCACGGTGATGCCGTTCATGGCGTGGCTCCTCGCGGCGGGCGACGGGTGGGCGGCGGTGACGCTGCTGCTCGTCGTCTTCGGCGTGGTCGCATACTCCGCTCCCGTCCTGCGCTTCAAGGAGCGGCCGTTCCTCGACTCGCTCACCTCGGCGCTGCACTTCGCGGGGCCGCTCTTGTATGCGCTGGTGCTGGCGGACGTCCCCCTCACCGCCGACGGCGTGTGGCCGGTGTGGACGGCCTTCGTGCTGTGGGGAATGGCCAGCCACGCCTTCGGGGCCGTCCAGGACGTGCGTGCCGACCGCGCGGGCGGCATCGGCTCCGTAGCGACGGTCATCGGCGCGCGTGCGACCGTGAGGGTCGCCGTCGGCCTCTACGTGGCGGCATCGGCCCTGCTCCTGGTGCTGTCGTGGCCCGGCATCCTCGCCGCGGCGCTGCCGCTCGCGTACGCGGCGTCCACCGCGCGCTTCTGGTCGATCACGGATGCCACGTGCGAGGAGGCCAACCGGGGATGGCGCACCTTCCTGTGGCTCAACCAGCCGGTGGGGTTCCTCGTGACGGTGCTGCTGATCGTCGAGTGGAACGGCTGGGCCTAGGCGCTGCGCCCCGGCCCGCGCCCGCGGTGCTTCTTGTGCACCGCCTGGCGGGTCACCCCAAGGTCCACGGCGATCTGCTCCCACGTGAGCCCGTCGTTGCGCGCGCGGCGCACCGCGGCCGCCTCGTCGCGCTCGATCTGGGCCCGCTGCCGCCGCACCTCCTGGAGGGCGGAGCGCACGCCATCGGGGTCCCGTGCATCGGCCATCGTCACCATCGCGTCCGTCCTCTCGCCGTGTCAACTCACGTTGACACTGTCAACCATAGTTGACACTGCCGGTGCCGGCTTAGGCTTTCGCCGAGGGCGGAGTGCCTAGCGGCGCACCAGGGGCGACAGGCCGGCGGAGCGGCCCTCGGCATCGGGCAGGCCGCAGACCTCGAGCCAGTTGGCGAGCAGGCGGTGGCCGCCCTCCGTGAGCACCGACTCCGGGTGAAACTGCACCCCATGCAAGGGCAGGTCGCGGTGCTTGAGGCCCATGATGATGCCGTTGTCGGTGCGCGCGGTGACTTCGAGCTCCCGGGGGACCGTGTCCTCCTCAACCGCGAGCGAGTGATACCTCGTGGCAGTGAAGGGGGAGGGCAGGCCCACGAGCACCGACTGCCCGCCGTGGGAGACCTGCGACGTCTTGCCGTGCATGAGCTCGGGGGCGTGACTCACGACGCCGCCGTAGACCTCGGCGAGGGCCTGGTGGCCCAGGCAGATGCCGAGCATGGGCGTGCCGGTGCGCGCACAGTCACGGATCACGTCATTGGAGGCGCCGGCCTCCGCGGGGGTGCCGGGGCCGGGGGAGACCAGGACCCCGTCGTACTCCTCGAGAGGGCCGGCATCCGCGACGGCGTCGTTGCGCACCACCACGGTCTCGGCACCCATCTGACGCAGGTAGCCCACGATGGTGTAGACGAACGAGTCATAGTTGTCGATGACCAGAATGCGGGTCATGGTGCCTCCTCGATGGTGGGGTCCTGGATGGGGATCACTGTGGAGATCCACGGGAACACCCATTCGAACAGGACCATCACGACGGCCGCGATCACCACGATCAGCAGCAAGATCTTGAGTGCGGTGGGCCCGGGGATGCGGCTCCAGAGCCAGGTCGAGATCACTGGGGCACCTCCAGGAGCTCCGCGGGGACACCGTGGCCGGTGGGAGCCCAGTAGTCGAGTTCGCCGTAGACCACCCACCGCTCGGCAGCGGAGTACTCGGGATGGCACGTGGTCAGCGTGATGAACCGGCCGGTCTCGCCGGCGGCCGGATCGTTCGGGGTGGGGGCGATGACCTCGATCGCCGAGGGGTCCACGATCTCCCAGTCGGTCACGTGATACACGGCCCAGATGTCCTCCGTCTGGACCACCAGGTAGTCGCCCTGCTCAAGCTCGTCGACGCGATTGAACGGCTTTCCGTACGTCGTGCGGTGACCCGAGACGGCGAAGTTTCCGGTCTCACCCGGCAGTGCGGTGTCGGGGTAGTGGCCGATGCCGAGCGGGTCCAGCACGTCACGCCGCGTATCCCCCTCGGAGATGGGACGCACGTAGTCGTCTCCCCAGCGCGGCACCATCATGGTCGCGAAGGTCTCCGTGAATTCCGGATAGTCCATCGCCGGCGGGTCCTCGTCCGTGACCTTGAGGTCATCGGGGATGGTCTCGGTCGACGACGTGGCGACGTCACCCTCGACCACCTCGGGGTCGGCCCAGGCCAGCTCCTCGACGATCTCGCGCTGGGCGCGGTCACCCTGGACGTCGGTGTAGAAGAGCTCCCACACCACGTAGAGGCCGAGCAGCACGCCCGCCAGGATGAGAAGCTCACCGATGACGCCGAGGGCCGAGATGCCGGAGCGGGGCTTCGCGTGCGCGCGCGGGCGCTCGGCGTGTTCCGTCTCGGCAGGGGCGCTCATGGTGGCTCCAGCGTACGGGAACGGGCGCCATGCCTGAAGGCCCGCGTACGCGCGCGCGTGCCCTGGGTACGCTAGGGGCAGCACCGCTCGGCTGTGCCGGGCCCGAACGACAACGGAGAACAAGCGTGGCCGTCTCGAAGAAGCGCGACAAGAACGTTTATAAGGCCCCGAGGAACCTCGGCAAGGCCGAAACCGAGAACCCCAAGTGGCTCGTCCCCACCGCGGTGACGCTGCTCGTGTTCGGTCCCGCCTGGATCGTCGTGTACTACATCACGCGCGCCAACTACCCGCTCCCCATCGGCGACTGGAACCTCGTGGTGGGCTTCGCGTTCATGGCGGCGTCCATGGCGCTCTTCACTCGCTGGAAGTAGGAGTTACACCCGTGTAGTTCTCCCCAGTTGGGGACAACGGTGGGGATAACTACACGGGTGTTATTCACATATCCCCAGTGTTATCCCCAGTTTTCCCCCGTTCCTCTCCACTGCGATGAGAGTTATCCACAACGTTGTGGGGCGAATGTGACACATGTGACTGGTGTGACAACTTTGAAGGCCATCGCTGGGGATAACTTTGCGGCGCGGCTACTCCTCCCCAGGGTGTGAGGATCGCGCGACGCACCGTCTCAGCCTGTGGACAACCGTCCGGCGGGGCACCTGGACGGCCGCTACACCTGGCCTCACCGTGACAAAGTGACGGTCATCCACGCGACTCGCCGCCGCATCGGCCGTATCGCTCGGCATGTCGCCGGCGCCAACCGTCGCTTTGTCACGCGACCACGCTCGCCCGCACTGGCACTCCGGCGCCAGTGCCGGTCCCCGCGCCCGGGAAGCTGACCACCGAACCATCGGGCAGCACGCTTCAGAGCCGGATACGCCGCGGGACGCGTCGCGCGCCCCACGCGACCGGCACCGTGACAAAGTGACGGTCATCCACGCGACTCGCCGCCGCATCGGCCGGATCCCCGGCATGTCGCCGGCGCCAACCGTCGCTTTGAAGCGGACAGAGATGGGAAGGCGGCGCTACAACGTCCGATGCGGCACCGCGACGGGCATGGAGGCGCGCCTGCGAGCAACGCTCAGCGAGCGGAGCGGGCGGCGGCCTCGCGGCGGTCGACGCCGCGGAACATGACGAGCATGGTCGCCGCGCCCACCACGGCGCCGCCAAGGTGCCCCTGCCATGAGATACCCGGCAGAAGTCCAAGGAACGGTGCCCCAATAAAGATGACCGCGATCACGAGTACCTGGGTATACGGCAGTCGCAGGCGCTTCAAGACGATGCCGTAGGCGGCAATGAGACCAAAAATGGCGCCCGAGGCACCGATCGCTGCCGAGCCAAGAAGGACGACGGAGAGGGAACCGCCCAACAGGGAGAGCCCATACAACGTGAGGAATCGGTAGCGACCGAGCGCGGGCTCAAGGACGCTTCCAAGTTGGAACAGGGCGAGCATATTGAAGCCGATGTGCCAGATGCTGCCGTGTGCGAAGCCCGACAGAATCCAGTCGGACCAGTCGCTCTGAGGCCATATCGCCCAGGCGTTCTCCCAGGCAACTCGTGAGCCGTAGATCGACGGGCCGACGATATAGGCGATCACGTTCAGCCCAATGATCGCGTAGGTCGCGAGCGGCGGGCCGGCCGTCATCGTGAACCCCAGGCGCGACCTCACCGGTCGCGCCTTGGACTTTGCCTCGTTGAGGCAGTCGACGCAGAGAACCCCCACGGGCGCGGGGCGCTGACACTCGGGACAGGCCGGCCGCTCGCACCGCTGACACCTCACATAGGAGATGCGATCGGGGTGACGAGGGCAGGTCGGCGCACCGGCGCCCGCGGGGGTGGTCACTCAGTTACTCGGAGATGGTCACCGAGGTGATCATCACGTCCTCGAGAGGACGGTCGCGGCCGTCCGTCGCGGTGGTGGCGATCTTGTCGACAACGGCCTTCGACTCGTCGTCGGCGACCTCGCCGAAGATGGTGTGGCCCTGGTTCAGGTGCGGCGTGGCGCCCACCGTGATGAAGAACTGCGAGCCGTTGGTGCCGCCGGGCTGACCGGTGATGGGGTTGAGGCGCTTGCCAGCGTTCGCCATCGCGAGCAGGTAGGGGCGGTCGAACTGGTTGTTCGGGTGGATCTCGTCGTCGAAGGTGAAGCCGGGGCCGCCGGTGCCGGTGCCGAGGGGGCAGCCACCCTGGATCATGAAGCCGTTGATGACACGGTGGAAGACGATGCCGTTGTAGAACGGCTCGTTGCTCTTCTCGCCCGTGGTGGGGTTGGTCCACTCCTTCTCGCCGGTGGCGAGGCCCACGAAGTTCTTGACGGTCGCCGGGGCGTCGTTCGGCATCAGGTTGATGCGGATATCGCCGGCGCTGGTCTCGATGGTTGCGATCATGCGGAACATTCTTCCACGGCTCTCGCGTTGACACCCGGTAGATGCCAAGATGAGAGACCAGGAAACCCTGAGAACGTACGGAGGCAGACCAGTGGGACGCAAGAAGCACCAGGCCAAGGACGTCGACAAGTACCGGGCTCAGGCCGAGGAGGCCGCCGCCAAGGCGAAGGTCGCCGCCGACCAGGCCACCGCATCGGCCAAGGCTGCCGCTAAGCGTGCTCAGGAGTGGGCCGGTCCGCAGGTCGAGAAGGCCAAGAAGTGGGCGGGGCCCCAGGTCGACAAGGCCGTCGCATGGGGAGCTCCGCGCGCCGAGCACGTCTATCACGCGGGCGCCAAGAAGGCGTCGCCGTACGTGCGTCGCGCCGGAGGCAAGGCCTCCGAGTGGACCGACATTGCGCACGCCGCGATCGTAGGCGCGGCCATCCCCGCGGTGATCAGCGCGGTGGAGCAGGCCGCCATCGAGCCCAAGAAGAAGTCGGGCGGGGTCGGCAAGGTGCTGGTCGCGGGTGCCCTCGTGGCCGCCGGTACCGCCGCGCTCGTGGTCTGGGCGCGTCGCGACCCGGGCCGCGACGAGTGGGCCGGCGAGGACGACGAGTGGCAGTTCGACACGGACGGCGACCTCAAGCAGCAGCTTCGCGACAACGTCAACAAGGCCGTCGACCAGGTGACCGCCGCCGCCAAGAAGGGCGCCGATGCGGCCACCGCGGCTGGCAAGGACGCCTACGACAAGGCCGGGCCCACCATCGACAAGGTCAAGTCGCAGGCCGAGGGCACCATCGACAAGGTTGCCGGGCAGGCGCAGGACACCCTCGAGAAGGTGAAGTCCACCGCCACCACCGAGGCCGAGAAGGTCAAGAGCGGGGTGGAGGACGCGCGCAACCGCGCCACCCACGCTGCCGTGGACGCGATCGATGACGCCGAGGACGTCTGGGAGGACGAGGGTCTGACGGACGAGACCCCCACCACGGACGATACGAAGAAGAGCTAAGCCGCCGCGTGGCTCAGGGGGTCCGGCTTCGCGCCGGGCCCCCTTCTTCATGCCCCGACGCCGCGCCCGTCGCGTCCTCGTCCTGGGCCGTCGCCGCGCCGATGCGCCGCGAGCCGCTCCACGCGGCGATCACCACGCCGACGATGATGAGCACGTCACCCACCGAGAAGGTGTTGGAAAGCGGGAGGGGCTCGGGCCACGCGAACACGTCGCCGAGCCACGGCAGGACGGGGTCGCTCACGACGGCGGAGTTAGCGAAGTCCGCGCCGCGGTCAATGCCCGCCGCCTCCACCGCTGCCTCCCGGGCGGGCAGCACCCCGCCATTCAGCGCAATGGTCAGGCCGTTGGAGAACGCGCCGGCACCGACCACCAGCGCCCCCGCGACGTCGCGGTTCAGCCACAGGAAAGCGATCGCGGCGACGTAGGTGAGCACGTGGACCACCGGGGCGAGGTTCTCCAGCGCGTCGAACTCGATGATGACGATCTGTGCGGCCAGGGCGCCCCAGATCAGCAGCGGCCACCGCCAGCGACGCAGCAGCAGACCCGCTGGCCAACGGCCCGCGAACAGAGGCGAGGCCACGGCGAGCAGGCCGAGCGCAAGAATCAGCATGGGGTCATCCTCGCCTGTCGTCCGACTCCTGTGCGAGCCGCGCGTCGATCTGATCCGCGGGCACCGGGCGGCCCAGGTGGTGCCCCTGGCCGATGACGTCGCCGAACGTCATGAGTTCGCGCGCGGTCTCCTCATCTTCGATGCCCTCGGCGATCACGCGCAGGCCCAGCGCGAGCGCGAGCTCGATGGTGGAGCGAACGATGATGCGGTCGTGGTCCACCGACCTGATGTGCGTGACGAAAGACCGGTCGACCTTCAGCTCGTCGATCTCGAGGCGCCGTAGGTAGCCCAGCGAGGCGTTGCCCGTTCCATAGTCATCGATGGCGATCTCGACGCCCAGTGCACGCAGTCCGCGGATGACCACGTCTGCCCGCACGGCATCGGCCATGATGCCCGTTTCCGTGACCTCCAGCACCAGCGTATTCGCGGGAACCCGGTGGCGGCCGAGCGCATCGGCCACCTGAGCGGTCAGGGCGAGGTCGGACAGGTGGCGCGCCGAGAGGTTGACGGAGATGCGCAGGTCGTAGCCCGCGTCGCGCCAGCGAGCGAGGTCCCTCAGGGCCTGGTCAAGCACGAACGCCGTAATGGAAAACACCAGGCCGGAGTTCTCCGCGAGCGGAATGAAGTCGTCCGGCTGCACGACGCCACGCTCGGGGTGATGCCACCGCACCAGCGCCTCGACGGCGACGGTGCGCCGGTTCGCAAGCGTCACCTGTGGTTGGTACACGACGTGCAACTGCTTCTCGGAGATGGCGGCGCGAAGGTCGGCGAGGAGTTGAAGTCGCTCAAGCGTGTTGACGTCGAACTCCTGCGAGAACAGGGAGATGCGGTCGCGCTCAAGCTTGGCGTGATAGAGCGCGATGTCCGAGTGCTTCATGAGGGTCTCGGCGTCGGCGCCGTGCATGGGGGCCACGGCGACGCCGGCGCTCGCCCGTACCAGTAGCTCCAGCGCGTCGACCTGGATGGGCGCCTCGAGCGACGACAGGGCGTCGTAGGCGGCGTGACGCGCGGCAGCGAGCCCGCCGGGGACCACGATCGCGAACTCGTCGCCGCCCAGCCGATGCACGGACGCGCCGGGAGGCACCGCGCCCACCAGCCGGCCCGCCACCTGGCGCAGGATGGTGTCTCCCACGGGGTGCCCGAGAGTGTCGTTGAAGTCCTTGAAGTGGTCGAGGTCGATGAGGACCAGGCCGGGTCCGGAAGAACCCGATGCGCGCGAGCCGGCGAGCGCCTGCGCCAATTCGTGATCGGCCTGGCTGCGATTGCCCAGGCCGGTGAGGGAATCGTGCGTCGCATCAAAGGCGTGACGGGCAGCGGAGGCGGCGAACAGGTGGGCGGCCACCACGGGGCCGGCCAGGAGGATCAACACCCACGCTCCGTCGGCGGCGATGTAGGCGGCGATGCCGCCAACGCTCAGCAGCACGATGTGCGTCATGACGAGGTGCTGAGCATCGGAGCTGACGACCACGGAGAAGCGCTGGCCCACGGCGATGGCGACGACGCCCGCCACGAGCATCCAGTTGACCGCCACCATGGCGATGCCGGCAATGAGGAGTGCCGCCAGGTGCGTGTCGTTCGAGTACAGCGGCTCGGGGAAGCGCACCGCGCCGGCCAGCGAGGCGTAGACCATGCCGCCCACGAGGACGCTCACCGCGTACTGGGCTGTGTTGAACAGCGACTTGGTGGGGGCGCGACGCTGCAGAAGATCGTCGGTGAGGCTCGCAATCACCTGGACCACGACGGCGACGCCGATGCCGGCGACGGCGATGAGTGCGAGGATAAACGGCGCCGAGGTGGAGACGGTCCGCGGTTCCGCATTGCCGAGCACCAGCCGGATCGGCTTCACCTCACCCGCGATGGCGGCCACGGCGAGGAACACGGTGGGCCACAGCAGCCCCGTGTCTCCCACGTGGGACCACGGCGTGAGGACAAGCGTGGCAAGGACGCCCAGCACGCCGACCGTGCTGACGGCGCCGACATAGACAGCAAGACGCGAGGGCGATGGGCGCCTCAGGGGCCGCCCATCGCCCTCGCGAGTGGTGGTGCTTAGTTCCACTTGAAGCCGGCGCCCGCAATGACGGCGACGGCAACGAGGGTGCTCGCGGAGGCCGTCGCGCGGACGACCTTGCTGTTGTTGAGAAGGTTCCACTTCTTCATCGGTGACTCCCGTCCGCTCGGGACGACGTGCGCGGCTATGAGCCACCCGTGACGATCCGCCTGCCTCGGCGTAGGCCGGGTTGCGGTCGTGCCATCGTCCACGAAGGTGACGACCGCCGGTCGACGGCCGCAGTCCCCATCATCCCCGATGCAACGGCCGTTGGGAAGACACGATTTGGCAACCGCGGGGCCGGAACCAGGGATTTCGCGCGAGGGCCCGCCCACCGGCGGTGGACGGGCCCTGGCGCTCGTGGGCTACAGCGCGCGCCGGCGCGACCTCCACCCCAGCCCCGCGCCGAGCGCGACCAGGAGCGCGGCCGCGACGGCCGCCGTGATCCAGGCATCGGAGGGGCCCGTCGTCGGCAACGAACCGTCCGCGGCCGTGACGACGAGCGTCGCGGATCCCGAGATCCCCGAGGTGGCGCCTTCCGCGACGAGCGTGTGCTCGCCCAGGGGGGCATCCGTCGGGATGGCCAGGGTGACCGCCACCGCACCGTCGGCATCGGCCGTCACCGCGCCGAGCACGATCGGGTCCGAGTGAAGCGTGAACACGACGCGCTCACCGGGGGCAAAGCCCCCGCCTTCCACGCGCAGGGTGCCACCGACCCCGACCCGGTCGACGTCGAGGCTGAGCGTCGCGGAATCCGCCGGCTCGTCGTCGCCGGACGAGTCTGCACCCGAGGAACCATCGCCGGTTCCACCCCCGGACGCGTTGCCGGAGCCGCCGCTGCCGCCGGTCCCGCTGCCGTCACTGGAACCAGAACCGGAACCATTGCCGGAGCCATCACCCGAGCCATCGCCGTCATCGGCCGTGACCGTGACCTCGCGGACCTCGGACACCGTCGAGCCGCCGTGCTCATCGGAGGCCACCATAAACCACGAGTGGGTCCCCTCACCGGGCTCCCAACCCGTCGACACGGTGGCGCCGCTCGCGACGCCCTCAAAGCTCGCGATGGACTCATCGCTCAGCGCGTCCGCGCGGAAGGAGTCCGTGGCGAGGACCTTGGTGCGCACGTCGATCCCGAGGGTGTCGTAGCTCACCGTGAAGTCCTGGTGCTCGTCCTCCAGCGTGGAGTCCTCCGCGTTGTAGTCCTCGAGGTAGTCCGAGTAGGTACGGACGTGCAGCGTCTCGGACTCGTTGTCGAAGTGCAGCAGGCGCATGTAGCCCTCGCCGCCGTTGGGCAGGCCCTGGTAGTCGAACAGCATCGACGTCACCGTGCGGTCGTCCACACCGTCGCCATCGTCGTCAAACGAGTCATAGCGCGTGTAGGCGTCGTGATAGTGGCCGCTGGTCACCGCGCGCACGTTGGCGTTGGTGGCGACTACCTCGTCCATGATGCGCTGGGGCACCGGGCCCAGGCCACCCGTCGTGAGCATGAACTCGTGGAGCTGTACGAAGGCGACACGCTCGGGGTACTGGGCCAACACCTCGTTCATCCAGTCGATCTGCTCGTCTTCGGGTCCCCATCCCATGTAGAGGAACAGGAAGTCGATGCCTCCGGCGGTGATGAGGTCGTAGTGCCCGCGGTTGTCGAGGTGGTCTCCTCCCCACCACGGGTTGTCCTCGTAGCGCGACGCGCCAAACCACGTGCTGTAGTCGGTGTAGTCGTTGGTGGCCTGGTAGACGTCATGGTTTCCCGCGAGGACGCCGTATGGAAGCCCGGCGTCATCCAGCATCGCGTACGCCTCATCGGCACGCTCCCACTGGTCCTGCGCCGACGAGACGTTGACGATGTCGCCGTTGTGCGCCAGGTACTGCAGGTTGATGTCCTCGCGCACCTCGAGGAGGTACTCGTGGATCGACAGCTGGCGGTCGTAGATGTTCTCGTATCCGCTCACGTTGTCCTGGTTGTAATACTGCGTGTCCGACTCCCACGCCAGGGTGAAGTCGTACTCGTCACGGGGGGTGTCCTCCGGGTGGTTCGGCTCAATGATCGACTCGCGCGTCGACTGGTCGTCGCCCGCGTAGCCCTCCGAGTGCTGAACCAGGGCGGTCACGATGCCGTCCTGCGAGTAGTCGGAGGTCGCGACGACACCCTCCAGGACCACGTCGGCGAGTTCACCCTCGTCCGGATCGGTCACCACGCGGTCGATCTCCACCCACTCCTGCAGGGCAGGGTCGAGGACATACAGCAGGACCTTGGCGTCGGCGTTGGCCTGCCCGTCCCAGCGCAGCCGCACGTCGCCGTCCTGGTCGCCCACCTCGGCCTCGAGCAGGACGTAGGGGAGCTTCGCGTCAGAAGCGGTGGTCATCGCGTCGCCGTCGAGCGTCGCGATGGCCTCGGCGTCCGCGGCGCTGATCTCCGTGGCCTCGGTGCGCGCTACATCAAGCGCGACCGTGGCCTCGCCGGTCGACACGGTGGACTCATCCCCCACCTCGAGCTCGTTGCCCTGGAAGAACTCCACGGCGAGGCTGTCGTCCGTGGGGTCGGTCACCGTCGCCGTCAGCGGCACGCTTCCCGTCGCGGTCTCGCCATCACCGGGCGCCAGCGCAGTGATCTCGGGGTTCTCCACCGGAATGGTGAAGGGCAACGTGACCTCGGTGGTGTTTCCCACCTCATCGGTCGCGGTGATAGCCAGCGTGTGGTCACCCGCCTGGTCCTCGTCGAGCGACGAGACCGTCTCGGGGAAGTAGATCCGACGCCCATCCAGGCGCGCCTCCGTCGAGGCGAGACCAGAGCCCGCGTCAACGATGTCCGCGTCGAGCTCGCGCTCGCCGTGCACCACCTCGCCTGACGTCACGGTCGACGTCACCGTCGGGGCGGTGTTGTCGACGGTGACCGTGGCCTCGGCGCTGTCGTCGCCATCGACCGCGGCAACGGTGTGGTCGCCGTCGTCGACGGTCGTGGTGTCCCACGCGTACGCGTGGCCCGTGAAGGCGTCATCCGGCGCCACGAAGGTGGCCTCGAGGTAGTCGACGGCCGTACCGGAATCACCGAGGTAGATCCAGGCGTCGGGGTCATAAGCCTCCTGCGGACGTAGCGTGCGCCCGTCGGGCAGGATGAGGCGCAGGTTGGAGACGTTGAAGTTGTCGTTGTTCTCGTTGAGGTCGATCTCGGGCGCGGCCTTCGTGCCGGCATAGATGCGCACCGAGAACGATTCGCCGGGGTTGACCTTGTCGAGCGGAAGCTCCGTCGCGACGGTCACCTCGCGTGCGTAGTAGCCCTCCGAGAAGATCAGCAACTCTTCGCCGTCCATGACGACGCCGTTGCGGAAGAACGCATCGGTGGCGGTCGCCTCGAAAGCGAACACCGGGGCATCCTCGAGTTCCGCGAAGGTCTCGACCTCGGCACCGTCCACGCTCAGGGCGAGCGTGTCCGAGACGTCATCCCCCGATGCGGAGACGACGGTGGTGCCGCTCACGTAGTCACCATCCGCGACGTTCAGGCGCAGGGGGTTCACCTCGGTGTTCGTGTCGATGGTCGCCTCGGCGGTGGTGACGGCATGGAAGCCGTCCGACGCCGTGAAGCGGTAGGTGAACTCCCTTTTGCCGATCGTGTCAGCGGCGGGGATCTCCACGGAGTAGGTGCCGTCCTCGCCCGGGGTGAGGTTGTACTCGACGTCGACGCCGTCGGCGGCCGAGCGGAGCGTCAGGGTCGCAGTGCGCACCGAGACGTCGTCCGTGATGGCGGCCTGCACGGTCAGAGCCTCGCCGGGGGTGAAGGTGGGACCCGTGAGGTCGGCGATGACGGGCGCGTTGCCCGCGGCCGGGGCGGCCGCGAGGCCGTCGTGAACCTGATCGGAGGTCACCACGCCGGGTGAGGCGGCAGCGGTGCCGAGCTTCACCTGGAGCGCGTCCACTCCATCGGCGGCCACGCCGTACTGGATGCCCTGGTCGGGCAGCGTGTCGTCGCCGCTGTCGTTGTACTCGGCGGCGTTGATCGACACGCCCGTGTTGGTGAGGAGCTCGATCGAGCGGCGTCCGCCGTTTGCCATTCCGCCGACCGTGATCTCGAACAGGCTCTCGTTCTCGATGAGCTCGGTCCCAAAGTAGGCGTTGAAGTCGGCGGCGGTCAGCGCGGTATTGCCACCGTTCTTAATCCACAGGACCACGGTGCCTCCGGCGGGCACCGAGCCCGCACGCACGTCGGTGGGCCACAGGGTCGAGCTCGTGATGGCGCCATTCACGTCCAGGTAGTTGTAGCGCGCGGAGATGTCCTCCCACGCCACGGGCGCGTCGGTCGGGTTGTAGACCTCGATGAACTCGTAGCCGTCCGCACTGTTCACGTTGCCGCTGTCGGGCAGCAGTTCAGTCACCTGGAGCAGCGACGTCGTGAGGTCGGGGTCAGTGGCTCGGCTGAGCGTCACGTCATACGCCGATGCGTCGAGGACTCCCGGGGTCGGCGCGCCCGCGGAGGTGGTGACGGGCTGCGCGGTCTCGCCGATGATGCTGGGGACCCCGAAGTGGGCCGACAGGTCGTTGCCGACGTCCGCGGCGCCGTAGTAGGCGTCCGCCACCACCGTGCCGGCCGCGTCGAGGAGACGGATCCCGCGCTCGCCACCGTTGGCGAAGGCCCCCTGGCCGTACACCTGGGCGACGAGCACCTCGTCGGACAGGCCGTAGTAGCTGCGGAACTGCTCCTCCGTCAGGTCGGTCGCGGCATCGTCGCCGATGTTCCACAGCACCACCGCGCGGCCTGCGGGGACGATGGTGTCTCCCACCATGGTGAGCCCGACCGCGCTTCCGGCCCCGTAGTACTCGAGCGAGTACCCGGCGTCCGCAAGGTCGATGTCCTCATCGGTGAGGTTCGCGACCTCCACGTATTCGTACGTGTCCGCGCCGGAGTGGTTCGCCATGATCTCGGACACGACCACGGGCCACTCCGCGGCGACATCGTCGGCCACCGTGATCGCGGGGATGGAGGGTGCAGGGACCGGCTCCAGGAGGGAGGCATCGGCCACACCCGGCGACGGCACGGCGCGAGACTGACGGATCTCCAGGGTCGGAGAGGCGACGTCGTCCGCCACACCGAAGACTGCCGAGGTATCGGTGGAGACGTCGTCGGCCGAGTAAGTGGCCTCGGAAATCGTGGCGCCGGTGCCGTCGAGGACGCGGATGCCGCGGCCGCCGCCATTGGCCATGCCCGCCTGTCCGGTGGCGCGAATAACCTGGTAGTCGCCCGTACTCGCACCGAGTGCCGCAAAGGTCGCACGGAAGTCGGCCTCGTCGTAGGCGAAGCTGTCAAGCGTGCCGTCGGCGGTCGTGTAACTCACCCAGAACGCCACCGACTCACCCGCGGCGAGCGAGATCCCCTCGGGAATGTCGAGGTCGACGGGGCTGGAGGCTCCGAAGTACTGCAGTGATACTCCGGCCGCATCGAGGTCGATCGGGACATCGGCGGTGTTCGTCACCTCGAAGAACTCGAACTCGTCCGCGCCGGCCGTGTTGGGGACGATCTCGGTCACCATGAGGCTTGGCGGCACTGCGTCGTCGGCGGCGGCGGCGGGGACCACGGCGAGCGAGGTCACGGCGACCAAGGCCGTCGCGGCCGCGGTCATCCGGGGCGCTTTTCTGGGAGGGGTCACGTGAGGCTCCAGGTCGGGTGACGCAGGTGGGCGCCACTGGCTGCGGGGGCGTCGGCACCGGCAAAAACCCACCGGGTAGGGCGGTGCCGTCACGAGTCAAGCGCAGCCCCGGCGCGGTCTAGACCAGATATGAGAACGTTCAGCGCCCAGCAAGCGAGACGTCACCCAACGTTCACCCCGTCGGGCGAAGTGCCGGTTCGCCGAGCGCGGCGCTAGGGTCGAGGCCGAAGGAAGGATCCCTCCCATGCGCCTCACATTCGCCGCCGCCTCGCTCGGCTGTGCCCTCGTCGCCCTCACCGGCTGTGGCTCTCTACAGGACGAAACGGCGCCCACCCCGGCGATCACGGTGACGCACACCGCGACGCCGTCGCCTTCGACCACCACCGAGGCCGTGGCGAAGGCGTTCACGGAGCCCGGCGCGAGCGTCGCCGCGGATGGCACGCTCGTGCTTCCCGCCCTCGCGGCATCGGCCGATGGCACGCAGACCGAGGTCGCGATCGAGTACTCCCTGGGGGACGTGGTCGAGGCGGAGCTCGAGGACCTCGCGGGGGTGCTGAGCGACGACGCGATCGCGACCATCCGCTTCCAATACCCCGTGTTCGTCCACTACACCGCCACCGTGAGCGGCCCCGCCGTGCCGTCGGGTTACACCGTCACGGAGCCGGCCGCGATGACGGGGATCACGACCACGGGCGACGAGGCCTCGGCACCGGTCGGGGACGGCAGCCCTGCGCTGTGCGAGCCGCTCGACGTAGAGGAGCTGACCGCGCAGTCGACCGCGGAGGGATGTTGGCCGCTGCTGGTCTCGACGGACGGGGACCTGGCGGCCCTGCAGTATGCGGGAACCTTCAAGGGGAGCGCTGCCGACTACATGACGGCGCCGGTGACCTGGAAGGTGGGCTGAGCATCGGCCAGCCTGGTGGTGGAGCCTAGGGGACTCGAACCCCTAACCCCCTGCTTGCAAAGCAGGTGCGCTACCAATTGCGCCAAGGCCCCTGGGGGATTTCCGGGGAAATCCCGAGGGTGTTCGTTGCGGTGTGTCCACCTCGGTGGGCCCAGGAGGACTTGAACCTCCGACCTCTTCGTTATCAGCGAAGCGCTCTAACCGCCTGAGCTATGGGCCCTTTCGCGGCGACTGCCGCGGCGACCAACCATACCCCACGCCCGCCCGCTTCTCCAAAACGGGGTGCCGGGGACGGCCGATGCGCGCGTTTAGTCGTCCGTCAGGGTGACGTAGACGCCGCCCACGACAGACGACACCGCGTTGTACAGGAACGCCCCAATCGCCGTCAGCGCGGTCAGCAGCACCACGTTCACGACCGAGACCAGCACCGCGGCGCTCATCCACTTGTCGAGCTGGAAGAACTGCATGAGGTTCAGGTCCTGCGGCTCCGTGAACAGCTGGCCGATCCAGTCGTTGGCGAGGATGAACAGCCCCTGGCCGTTCAGGACGTGCCACACCACGTAGGTCGCGACCACGGTCATGATGCCGATCGCCACGGACAGGAGGAAGCCGATCTTCAGCACGGACCACGGGTCGACGCGCGACACGAGCACGCGCGCGCGCCGCGGCGCACCCTTGCCTGCCACGGCCGCCATGTCGTCGCCCTCGGTGAGCGAGCGCTTGGCGCGGTCGCCGTACTGCTTGAGGCGCTCGACGCCGCCGCCGAGCACCGCCGTGAATCCGCCCTCGGTGGGGGCGGACGGCTGCTCGCCGGTGGGCGTCTCGTCCGCGGACGTGCGCGGGCGGGTCGTGGGCACGGGCTGCGTGGCAGTGCTCGCGGCCGATGCCGGGACGGCCTCCGTCGGCGCGGTGGCCTGAGTGGTGCTCACCGGCGCGAAGGCGCGAGTGGAAGCCTGAGGCTGCTGCCCGGTGGTCGGCTGCTGGCCCGTGGTGGGGCGCAGAGAGGACCGGGTGGGGGTCTGGCCCGTGGTCGGGGCTCCACCGGTGGCGGGCACGTCACCGGTCGTGGGCTCGTAGGCCCGCGGGGTGAAGGTCTGTCCGGATCGGGTGGCGCGGTCGTCCGCGGTCATGAAAACTCCTCGTCGAGCCACGCCAGGCGCGCGGCATCAAGGCTCCAGGGTACTTCAGGCCGCTCTCAGGCTGAAGTGGCGCTCCGCGCGCGCCATCGCGCGTCCGTCACTAGCCTGAAGACGCATGAGCTTCGATGCGCCACCAGACCGCGCGACGACGCTGGTGCGTCGGACCACTCGCTTGATGCGTGAGGCCCCGATCACCCTCCTCATCGCGGCCATGGTGCTCATCGCGGGGATCGCCACTGGCGCGCTCTGGACCCCGGCGGAGGACGCGGGACTCGTGGAGCAGTGGGGATGGGGTCTGACGGCCTTCGAGGAAGGCCACTGGTGGACCCTCATCACCGGAACCCTCATCGCGCCCACACCGTGGATGTATGTGCTCATCCTCGCGCTCTTCGTCGCCGGCGCCGGATACCTTGAACACCGCTTCGGGTGGGCGCGAATGCTGATCGTCACGTTCGGCACGCACGTCGCGTCCGTCCTCATCGTCGCGGCAATGTTCTGGGTTCTCGGTGACGCCGGCCTGCCCTGGGTCGATGCGCTCTCCGGGGTGCCCGACGTCGGTCTTTCCAACGCCGCCTTCGGCGCGGTGGGAGCCGTTTCGGCAGCGCTCCCGCTCCTGTGGAGGCGGAGAATCCGGCTCATCGGTGTGGCGTACACCCTCGCCCTCGTCTTATGGTCCGCGGAGATCTGGGATTTCACGCACTGCGCTGCCTTCCTCGCAGGGCTCGCCGTCGGACCCTGGGTCGTCGGCAGGAGATTCGAACGCCCCACTCTGGTGTGGGGCGCCCAAGAGGTCCGCGACGCCGCCGCCGTCATCCTCACCGTCTCGGCATTACAAACGATTCTGGTCCACGTGTGGCCGGGGGAGGGCGGCATCCTCGCCTTCGGTCACCCCGAGGTGCCGACCACCACCATGGTGGGCGACCTCGGGATCGCGGTCATCAACCTCACCTTCGCGTACGCCATCCACCTCGGGTCGCGCCTGGCGTGGCGCTGGATCACCACCGTCAGCATCATCACCGCCGTCGGCGGTGTCGTCGTGGTGTTCATTGACCCCACCCCCACACTGATCCTGTCGGTGGCGCTGGACCTCATCCTGGTCGCGCTCCTGGTGGGCGGACGCCGCTTCTTCACGGTGCGGAGGGCCGAGCGGACCATGGCACGGGCATGGCGCCGGGTGGCGGTCGCGGGCGTCGCGACGCTGGTGTTTACCACGAGCGCGATCCTCGCCATGTCGGGATCGTTCTCCCACGAGCCCACGGTCGCCGAGGCCATCGGCACCTCCGTGGTCCGTCTCTTCGGTGGCACTGTGCAGGACTTGGAGCCGACCACGACCGGCGCACGCGTCCTCCTCTCGGCCATCGGCATGCTGTGGTGGGCAGTGATCGCCGTCTCGATCATCTCCGTGCTGGTGACGACCCGCAGGTTCACGACCCACCCCGAGGCGCGCTCAGCATTCGAGGCGTTGCAGAGCGACGGCACCGGGATGACCTCCATCGGATACATGGCGCGATGGGCTGGCATCGACCAATGGATCAGCTCCGACGGTGGTGCGGGTTGGGCTTTTCGCCTCGTGGGCAATACCGTCATCGTTCTCTCGGACCCGGTCGGCGCAGACAGCGCCGTCAAAGCGAGCATCCGAGAGTTCGAGGACTACTGCCGGGCGCGTGGGTGGCGAGTCGCGTGCTTCGCCATCACTCCCCGCATGCGTGACCTGCTCGAGGGCGCGGGCTGGCGCAGCATCCAGGTCGCGGAAGACACGGTCATCGACCTCCCGGAACTGGAGTTCAAGGGGAAGGCGTGGCAGGACGTGCGCTCGGCGCTCAACCGTGCCAAGCGCGACGGCATCTCGATGCGCAGCATCCATCTACACGAGGCCCCGCGCGGCCTGCGCGATCAGCTCGAGCACATCGAGGCTCAGTGGGCGGGAGACAAGTCACTGCCCGAGATGGGATTCACCCTCGGCACCCTTCGCGAGGCCGACGACCCCCATGTGCGCATGCACGTCGCCGTCGACGAAGACGGCACCGTGCATGGCATGACCAGTTGGCTTCCCGTGTACCGCGAGGGCGACGTGGTGGGCTGGACCATCGACATCATGAAGCGCCGGCTCGATGACGGCGTCATGAGCGGCGTGATGGAGTTCCTCATCGCGCAGACTGCCCTCGAGTTCAAGGAGGCCGGCTACGCGTTCATTTCTCTGTCGTGCGCGCCGCTCGCCAACTCAGGAGAGCCTGAGGGTCCGCTCGAGGTCCTTCTGGACCGGCTCGCCCAGGCGGCCGAGCCGTTCTATGGATTCAGCAGCCTGGAGCGGTTCAAGGCGAAGTTCAAGCCGCGCCACGTACCGATGCATCTGGCGTATCGCGACGAAGGACAGCTTCCCACCATCGCCCTTGCTCTCGGCCGCGCATACCTTCCCGATGCCACCACGACCGACCTCATCAAGGCCGCCGTCGCCCGGGAGTAGCCCAGGCAGCGTCGCCACTCACGACAATGGCCGGGCCCCGCGAGGGACCCGGCCATCGGGGATGCGACGCGCGCATCGGAGCCGATGAGCGGGAGGCCACCATCACGGCCTCCCGATCAGGGGTGATTTAGGCGTCGACGGGCTCCCAGCCGGTGCCGGGCTCGCCGGCCTCGACGGGCGCCTCGCCCGACAGGTTGGCGCGCAGCTTGGCGCCCAGGTCGGCGTCCACGTTGGTCCAGTACTGGATGGCCCGCTCGCGGATGTCGTCCGACTTCACGGCGCCCACGTGGCCAGTGATCTGCTCGAGGATGTGAGCCTTCTGCTGGTCGTTGAAGACGTCGCGGTAGAGCGATCCGGCCTGGCCGAAGTCGTCGTCCTCGGCGTGCAGGGTCGCCGCCGCACGCACCATGGCGCCGTCGGACTCCCAGTTGCCGGCGTCGCCAGCGCGCTCGGGGTCGGCGTGCGCGCCGCCCTTGCTGTTGGGGGCGTAGACGGGGGTCGAGGCCGAGGAGAAGGAGTAGCGCATGGCGCCGTCCTTGGCGTACGAGTGGCCGTTGGCGTCCGCGGCGTGCGGGGAGTTCACGGGCAAGTCGGCGTGATTGGTGCCCACGCGGTAGCGGTGAGCGTCGGCGTAGGAGAAGATGCGGGCCATCAGCATCTTGTCGGGGCTGGCACCGATGCCGGGGACGAAGTTGCTCGGCGCGAACGTGGCCTGCTCGATCTGCGCGAAGTAGTTCTCGGGGTTCTTGTTCAGCTCCATCACACCGACGGGGATCAGCGGGTAGTCACCGTGCGGCCACACCTTGGTGAGGTCGAACGGGTTGAAGCGGTAGTCCTTGGCGTCCTCGTAGGGCATGACCTGGACGAACAGGTCCCACTTGGGGAAGTCGCCGGCCTCGATGTGCTCGTAGAGGTCGCGGATGTGGTGGTCGCCGTCCGAGCCGGCGAGCTGCGCCGCCTCGTCGATCGACAGGCCGTGCACGCCCTGCTGGCTCTTGAAGTGGTACTTCACCCAGAAGCGCTCGCCCTCGGCGTTGATCCACTGGTACGTGTGCGAGCCGTAGCCCTGCATCTCGCGCCACGAGCGGGGAAGGCCGCGCTCACCCATGAGCCAGGTGACCTGGTGGGCGGACTCCGGCTGGAGCGTCCAGAAGTCCCACTGCATGTCGTTGTCGCGCAGGTGCGAGCCGGGAAGGCGCTTCTGCGAGCGGATGAAGTCGGGGAACTTGATGCCGTCGCGGATGAAGAAGACGGGGGTGTTGTTGCCGACGAGGTCGTAGTTGCCCTCGGTCGTGTAGAACTTCAGCGCGAAGCCGCGGGGGTCGCGCCACGTGTCGGGCGAGCCGTTCTCGCCGGCGACCGAGGAGAAGCGCGCAAGCATCTCGGTCTGGACGCCATCCTGGAACAGCGCGGCACGGGTGTACTTCGCGATGTCCGGGTTCGTCGTGGTGAAGGTACCGAACGCGCCGCCGCCCTTGGCGTGCACCACGCGCTCCGGCACGCGCTCACGGTTGAACTGCGCGAGCTTCTCGACCAGGTAGTGGTCGGTCAGCGCAGTGACGCCGTCGTTGCCGACGGTCTGCGAGTGCTGGTCCGACGCGACGGGCGCTCCGGAGTTGGTGGTGGTGAACTTGTCGCTCACGGCGACCTCCTTGTATGACAGGTGGGACATGTCAGGGCGTCGTCTCGCCGGCATCGGCCTGGCTGGCCTTGCAGGCGGAGCAGACGCCCCAGAAGGTGACTTCGGCCTCCGAGAGGTCGAAGCCGCTGGTCGTGCTCGGCGTCAGGCAGGGCGCGTGCCCCGTGACGCAGTCGACGTCGGCGACGGCACCGCACCGCTGGCACACGATGTGGTGGTGATTGTCGCCCACGCGAAGCTCGTAGAGTCCGGGCTGGCCCGCGGGCTCGATGCGGCGCGCGATCCCGGCTTCGGTCAGGTCGTTCAGCACGTTGTGCACGGCCTGTCGCGAGGTGGAGGGGAGAACGGTGGCGACGGCGGTCAGGACCGTGTCCACCCCCGAGTGGGGCCGCTCGTCGAGCGCCGCGATGACCGCGACGCGGCTGTCCGTCACCCGCAGGCCGGCGCCGCGCAACAGCGCGATCGGCTCGGTGGTGGCGGTCGTCTCCATGGCCACCATGATGCCATCTTGTTTTTACTGTGTCAAAAGTAGGACGAACGTCCCCGATGTGATCAGGCCCACTGCCCGCGTGCCATGAGGACCTCCTTGAGGAGGTCGGCGCGGTCGCTCACGATGCCGTCCACACCCATGTCCAGCAGGCGCTCCATGTGATCCCGACGGTTCACCGTCCACACGTGGACCTGCTTGCCGGCGGCGTGCGCCTTGGCGATGTGGCCCGGGAAGAGGATGGGCACGTTCTTCTGGCGCCACGGGATCTGCAGCGCGTCGACGTCGCCGAGCGTCTTGGCGGTGTCCGCGCCAAAGAACGTCCCCGCCCACCAGGCCAGCGCCTCGCGCTGGGCCGCCGGGCGCGCGACGGGACGGCTGAGCAGCGCCAGCGTCCGGCGGCGGCGCTGCACCGAAAATGAACCCAGGCAGACGCGGTCGTGAGCCTTGGTGCGCTCGATCGCCTTGGCGACGGGCTCGATGCCGGAGTCGCCCTTCACGTCGATGTTGAGCCTCACCTCAGGCCAGGTGCCGAGGACATCCTCGAGGGCCGGCACCGGCTCCACGCCGCCGATGCGCGCCGCCTTCACCGAGGACCATTGCCGCTCGTCCACACGTCCGGTCGCGTCGGTGGTGCGGTCGAGGGTCTCGTCGTGCAGGGCCACGGCCACGCCGTCGGCAGTGCCGTGGGCGTCGGTCTCGAGGTAGCGGTAGCCCAGATCGATGGCCGCCTGAAACGCCTTCATCGAGTTCTCGAGCCCCTCAAGGGAGAAACCACGGTGCGCGAGGGCGACCGGACGGCCGCCGTTGTCGAAGTACGGGTGGCTCATTCCAGCACCTTAACCGTGAAGGCCCGCACGGCGTCGAGGTAACGCTGACGAGGGGCATCGGCGCTGAGCGCCAGGTCGTGGATGGCACCCTCGACCACCAGCCTCTCGACGTCACCGCCGAGCCCGGCCGCCACCCTGTCGATGGCGGCGACGTCCACCACCGTGTCCTGGCTGCCGTGGCGAGGATTGTCGAGGCGATCGGGACCCGTCGAGTCCGCCGACGCGAGCAGGATGGGGACCTCGATAGCCAACCCCGCGGCCACCCGCGTGCGGGCCGCGAGGGTCGCGGCGAGCCACCCGGCGGTGGCGCCCACGCCCTCGGGCCGCTTCCACGACGTGTCGAACACCCACCCGCGCTGGCTCAGCCCCGTCGTGTAGGGCGACGGCGCCGGCACCACCACGCGGCGCGGCTGGTAGCGGGCGAGGGTGGGGACGATGCGCATGGCGGCCGCCTGCCACGCGGACAGCGGCAACCCGAACAGCGGCCCGTCAAGGATGAGGCCGGCGAGGCCGGGGTCGGGGCGGTCGTGCGCCCAGATCGTGGCCGCCAGGCCACCCGTCGAATGGGCGTGCACCACGAGGGGGAGCTCACCGAACCCCCTGACCCCCGCATCGACCCTCACCGCGGCCGCGGCATCGGCGATGTCCTCACCCAGCTCATCGATGTGACCGATGTGGTGTGCCTGGTTACCCTCGCGCAGCGACCTGCCCGCCCGGCGCATGTCGACGGCGTAGACGGCGCAGCCGGACTCGGCGAGAGCATCGGCCAGGTGCGTGGCGAAGAAGTAGTCGTTGTAGCCGTGGACGATGAGCGCGACACCGCGCGGCGCCTCGGGCACCGCCTCCCGGCGGATGAGGGTCCTGGTGAGCGGGCCGTCCTCCTGGCCGCCCGCGGCGGCGGGCGCGCCGAGGTCCGCCGCCTCGTACCCGTCGAGGATGTCGTGGTGCCACTCCAGCGTGCTCATGACACGAGCCTATCCACGGGACCCGCCGCGTGGCCGTCACCCGCGATTCACCTGGCAGCGGCACACTTGGCGCATGAGCGACCACGACGATGTGCTGCCCGCGACCGCGGACGCCCCCGGCCATCCCGACGCCGACAGCGTTCCCCGCCAGCAGGTGTGGGCGTGGGCGCTGTGGGACTGGGCCACGCAGCCGTTCAACTCGGTCATCATCACGTTCGTCTTTACCGCGCTGTACCTCACCAAGGACAGCTTCATGGACCCCGCCGTGGTCGAGCTCGGCGAGAACGATCCCGCGTACAAGGCGGCCAGCGCCGCCCTCGACGCGAACCTCGGCTGGGGCATCACCGTGGCCGGCATCCTGGTCGCGGTCTTGGCCCCCGTGCTGGGGCAGCGGGCCGATGCCACCGGCCGGCGCAAGTCGTGGCTCGGATGGATGACACTGCTGCTCGTCGCCTGCGTGGGCGGGCTGTACTTCGTGGAGGCGACGCCCGACGCGTTCTGGCTCGGCGTGGGGCTCATCGCGGTCGGCTCGATCGTGGCCGAGATCGCGAATGTCAACTACTACGCGATGATGACGCAGGTCTCGACGCCCTCGACCATGGGCCGGGTCTCCGGGCTGGGGTGGGGACTGGGGTACATGGGTGGCATCGTGGCGCTCGTCATCGTGGTGTTGCTCGACACCTTCGACTGGTTCGGCATGGACACATCGAACGGCATGGCATACCGGCTCATCGCTGTGGGCTGCGCGGTGTGGACCCTCGCGTTTGCCTGGCCGCTGTTCGTCTACGTGCCGGAGACCAAGGTGCGCCGGCGCCCCACGGTGGGGCTGCTGCGCGGCTACGCGGTGCTCGTCGCCGACCTGCGCAGGCTGTGGAACGAGGCACGGTCCACCCTGTGGTTCCTGCTCGCCTCCGCCGTGTACCGCGACGGCCTCGCCGGCGTGTTCACCTTTGGCGCGATCATCGCGGCCAAGGCGTTTGGGTTCTCCGATCAGCAGGTCATCATCTTCGGCATCGCCGCGAACCTGGTGGCGGGAGTCTCGACCATCATCTTCGGCCGGTTCGACGACCGCTGGGGACCGCGCCGCGTGATCGTGCTGTCGCTCGCAACGATCGTGGGCGCCGGCCTGGTGATTGTCGTGCTGCACTCGGTGGGCGCGATCGTGTTCTGGATCTGCGGCCTGCTGTTGTCGGGCATGGTGGGTCCGGCGCAGGCGGCGTCCCGGTCACTGCTCTCCCGCGTCTCGCCCGAGGGACGCGAGGCGGAGATGTTCGGCCTCTACGCCACCACCGGTCGGGCGGCATCGTTCATGGCTCCCGCGATGTGGTCGCTGTCGATCACCATCTTCGGTGCGACCATCTGGGGAACGCTCGGGGTCATCGCCGTCGTCGCGCTCGGCCTCGCGCTGCTGGTCCTCATGAAGACCCCGCAGCCCGGCCGCGCCTGACTCTCAGTCTGCGGTCACCGGTTCGCGCGCCAGTGGACGGTGAGGGCGCGCCCGTACACCTGGGTGCCTCCTGGTGGGCAGTGAGGGTACCCAGACATGCGTCGAGGCCCCAGAGCACGGTTGCTCCGGGGCCTCGATAGATGTCGCGTTAGGACTCGTCAGTCGCGGGTGCCTCCGCCGCTGCGGCGGGGGTCTCGGCGGACTCGGGGGCTTCGGCGTCCTCGGCCTCGACCTCCTCCTCGACCTTGCGCTCGACGTTGCGGGCGATGCCGATGACCTTGTCACCCTTGCCGGGCTTGGCGAAGATGACGCCCATCGTGTTGCGGCCCTTCGCGGGGACCTCCACCACGTTGGACCGGACCACCTTGCCGGACTCCATGATGACGAGCACCTCGTCGGTCTCGTCCACGAGCAGCGCACCCACCAGGTCGCCGCGCTCATCGGTGAGCTTGCCCACCTTCACTCCCAGGCCGCCGCGGTGCTTGGCATCCCAGGCCGATGCGGCGGTGCGCTTGGCGTAGCCGAGCTCGGTCACGACGAACGAGTACGGGCCGTCGGAGACCTCGACCTCGGCGCCTTCCGCATCGGTCACGGTGCCGTCGGCGTCGGTGCCCTCGGGGACCTCGGCACCGATGACGTCGAGAGCGAGCAGCTCGTCGTCGTCACGGAAGCTCATGCCCTTGACGCCCGAGGTGGCACGGCCGGTGGCACGGATCTCATCGTCGGTCGCGTGGAAGCGGACCGACTGACCCTTGCGGGACACCAGCATGAGGTCGTCCTCGGGGCCGGCCAGGCGGGCCGAGACCAGCTCGTCGGGACGCAGTTCGCCGTCCTCGCCTTCGACGTCTCGCAGGTTGATCGCGATGAGGCCGCCGGAGCGGTTCGAGTCGTACGCCGAGAGGTCGGTCTTCTTCACCAGGCCGCGCTTGGTGGCGAGCACCAGGTACGGCTTGTCCTCGTAGGAGGCGATGTCGAGAACCTGGGCGATCTCCTCGCCGGGCTGGAACGCGAGCAGGTTGGCGACGTGCTGACCCTTCGAGTCACGGCCGCCCTCGGGAAGCTCGTAGCCCTTGGCGCGGTAGACGCGGCCAAAGTTGGTGAAGAACAGCAGCCAGCGGTGGGTGGTGGTCACGAAGAAGTGCTCCACCATGTCGTCGCTGCGCAGAGTCGCGCCGCGCACTCCCTTGCCGCCACGCTTCTGCGCCCGGTACTGGTCCGACCGCGTGCGCTTGGCGTAGCCGCCGCGGGTGATCGTGACGACGACCTCCTCCTCGGCGATGAGGTCCTCGATGTCGACCGAGCCGTCGAACGGGGAGATCTCCGTGCGGCGCTCGTCGCCGAACTTGCGGACAATCTCCGCGAGTTCCTCGGACACGATGGTGCGCTGACGGTCCTCGGAGGCGAGGATCGCCTTGAGGTCGTCGATCTCCGCCATGAGCTTGGCGTAGTCCTCTTCGATCTTCTGGCGCTCCAGGGCCGCGAGGCGACGCAGCTGGAGGTTGAGGATCGCGTTGGCCTGGACCTCGTCGACGTCCAGCAGCTCCATGAGGCCCTGGCGGGCCTCGTCGGCCGACGGCGAGCGACGGATGAGGGCGATCACCTCGTCGAGCTGGTCAAGAGCCTTCACGTAGCCACGCAGGATGTGGGCCTCGCGCTCGGCCTCCCGCAGGCGGTAGGCGGTGCGGCGCTGGATGACCTCGATCTGGTGGGTGATCCAGTGACGCACGAACGAGTCGAGCGGCAGCGTACGCGGCACGCCGTCGACCAGGGCGACCATGTTGGCGCCGAAGGTCTCCTGCAGCTGCGTGTGCTTGTACAGGTTGTTGAGGACCACCTTCGCGACGGCGTCGCGCTTCAGCACGATCACCAGGCGCTGGCCGGTGCGGCCCGAGGTCTCGTCGCGGATGTCCGCGATGCCGGCGATCTTGCCGTCCTTGACGAGCTCGGCGATCTTGAGAGCGAGGTTGTCGGGGTTGACCTGGTACGGCAGCGCCGTCACCACGAGGCACTGGCGGCCCTGGAGCTCCTCGACGTTCACCACGGAGCGCATCGTGATCGAGCCGCGGCCCGTGCGGTACGCCTCGTCGATGCCCTTGCGGCCAAGGATCATGGCGCCGGTGGGGAAGTCGGGGCCCTTGATGCGCTGGATCAGCGCCTCGAGCAGCTCCTCGCGGGACGCGCCCGGGTGGTCGAGCGCCCACTGGACGCCGTCGGCGACCTCGCGCAGGTTGTGCGGCGGGATGTTGGTCGCCATACCGACCGCGATACCGGCGGAGCCGTTGACCAGGAGGTTCGGGAAGCGCGCGGGAAGAACCTTGGGCTCCTGCGTGCGACCGTCGTAGTTGTCCTGGAAATCGACGGTGTCCTTGTCGATGTCCTTGACCATCTCCATGGCGATGGACGCCATGCGGGCCTCGGTGTAACGGTGCGCGGCGGCGGGGTCGTTACCGGGGGAGCCGAAGTTGCCCTGGCCGTCGGCCAGCGGGTAGCGCAGGGACCAGTCCTGCACCATGCGCACGAGGGTGTCGTAGACGGCGGAGTCACCGTGCGGGTGGTAGTTACCCATCACCTCGCCGATGATGCGCGTGCACTTCGAGAACGCGCGGTCGGGACGGTAGCCGCCGTCGTACATCGCGTAGATGACGCGACGGTGGACGGGCTTCAGGCCGTCACGGACGTCGGGCAGGGCACGCCCGACGATGACCGACATGGCGTAGTCGAGGTACGACTGCTGCATCTCGACATTGAGATCGACCTGGTCGATCCGGCCGTGGTTGTGAACCTCAGATGTCAAGGAACCTCACGTCCTTCGCGTTGCGCTGGATGAAGTTGCGGCGCGACTCGACGTCGTCGCCCATCAGGATGGAGAACGTCTCGTCGGCGAGCGCCGCGTCGTCCATGGTGACCTGGAGAAGGGTGCGGGTCTCGGGGTCCATCGTGGTCTCCCACAGCTCCGAGTAGTCCATCTCACCCAGGCCCTTGTAGCGCTGGATGCCGTTCTCCTTGGGGATCTTCTTGCCGTTGGCGAGCCCGTCCTTCAGGACGGCGTCGCGCTCACGGTCGGTGAAGACGTAGTCGTGGTCGGCGTTGGACCACTTGATCTTGTACAGCGGCGGCTGAGCCAGGTACACGTAGCCTGCCTCGATGAGCGGACGCATGTAGCGGAACAGCACCGTCAGCAGCAGGGTGCGGATGTGCTGGCCGTCCACATCGGCATCGGCCATCAGCACGATCTTGTGATAGCGCGACTTTTCCAGGTCGAACTCGTCGCCGATGCCGGAGCCGAAGGCGGTGAACAGCGCCTGGATCTCGGCGTTGCCGAGGGCGCGGTCGAGGCGGGCGCGCTCGACGTTCAGCACCTTGCCTCGCAGCGGCAGGATCGCCTGGGTCGCGGGGTTGCGGCCGCGCACTGCCGAGCCGCCTGCGGAGTCACCCTCGACGAGGAAGATCTCGGAAATCGAGGGGTCCTTCGACGAGCAGTCGCGCAGCTTGCCGGGCATGCCGCCGGACTCAAGCAGGCCCTTGCGGCGCGTGGCCTCGCGCGCCTTGCGGGCGGCGAGTCGCGCCTGCGAGGCCTGGAGAGCCTTGCGGATGATCTCCTTTGCCTCGTTGGGGTGGGCGTCGAACCAGTCGCCCATGCGCTCGCCGACCATGCGCTGCACGAAGGTCTTCGCCTCGGTGTTGCCCAGCTTGGTCTTGGTCTGGCCCTCGAACTGCGGCTCGCCCAGCTTCACGGAGATGACGCAGGTGAGGCCCTCGCGGACATCGTCGCCCGTGAGGTTGTCGTCCTTGTCCTTGATGAGGCCCTTCTCGCGCGCGTAACGGTTGACCAGGCTGGTCAGCGCGGCGCGGAAGCCCTCCTCGTGGGTACCGCCCTCGGTGGTGGCGATGGTGTTCGCGTAGGTGAAGACCGACTCGGAGTAGGAGGTGGTCCACTGCATGGCCATCTCGAGCGAGATCGCCTTCTCGGTGTCCTCGGCCTCAATGTCGATCACGTCGGCGTGCACCAGCTCCGCCTTCTTGGCGTCATTGAGGTGCGCGACGTAGTCGATGAGGCCGCCGTCGTACTTGTAGACGACGGTGCGCGAGGTGGGGGCGTCGTCGTCGCCCTCCGACTCGACGTCGTCCGATGCGGTGACGTGCTCGGGGCGCTCGTCCGTCAGCTGGATGGACAGGCCCTTGTTCAGGAACGCCATCTGCTGGAAGCGCGCGCGCAGCGTCTCGAAGTCGTACTCGGTGGTCTCGAAGATCTCCGGGTCGGCCCAGAAGGTCTGCTGCGTACCGGTCGCGTCGGTGTCCTCGCCCTTGACGAGCGTGCCCTGCGGCTTGCCGCCGTCGGCAAAGGACTGGCGCCACACGCTTCCCTGGCGGCGCACCTCGGTCTCGACCTTGTAGCTCAGCGCGTTCACGACCGAGATACCCACGCCGTGGAGTCCACCGGAGACCGCGTAGCCGCCGCCGCCGAACTTTCCGCCCGCGTGGAGGATCGTCATGACAACCTCGACAGTGGGCTTGCCCTCGGTCGGGTGCAGGTCGACGGGGATGCCACGGCCGTTGTCGGTGACCTTGACTCCGCCATCTGCCAGGAGCGTCACCGTGATGGTGTCGCAATAGCCCGCGAGGGCCTCATCGACGGAGTTGTCGACCACCTCGTACACCAGGTGGTGCAGGCCACGCTCTCCTGTGGAGCCGATGTACATGCCCGGTCGCTTACGGACGGCCTCGAGGCCCTCCAGGACGGTGATGTTCTCGGCACCGTAGGCAGGCTGAGCGGGCGTCGCGTCATTCTCGGCCACAGATTTTCGCCTTTCACGGGACTGACGCGGGCTGAGACAGCACGCGATGTACTCCGTGGAATTCTAGCGCGTTCTAGGGCCCATCAGTGAGCGTACGTGGCCGTTTGGGGAGAACCCTGTGACTGCACTTTCAGGCTGCCGATGCCGAGGCTGCCGGCCTCACTTGACATAACGCACTGGCGGTCACGTTTCACGATGACGATTTACCCGTACGTGTCCCGTGGTCCACGGCCCGGGACCCTGCGCGACCCTCGCGACCACGACCGCGCCGTGGGGCCGAGCACCTTGAGCTCGCGCACGATGTCGCGGCCGAACTCCTCGTTGATCCGGTGGCGGATCTGGCCGTTCATGATCTGCAGCTGGGTGGCCCACGCCGTCGAGGTCGCCCGCACCGTGAGGACTCCCTCGTCGAAGGTCAGCGGCTCGCAGTGGTCGGCAATCTGGTCGCCGACGATCTGACGCCAGCGGCCCATGACGCCGGAGACCTCGATCTGGTCGGTCCAGCCCATGCGGCGCAGCAGCGCCTCGACCGCCTCCGACATCGGCTGCGGATCACGGCCGGGGGAGAACGGCTGCGAGTCTCGGCGCTTCTCCTTCTGTTCGCGCTTGGCCGCGGTGGGAGAGGTGCGGTACGCGCCGCGTTGACGGGCCGATGCCCTCGCGCGCTCCATCGCCTCGCGCGCCAGGTCGGCGCCGCTAGTGCGTGCGGGGGTGGGCTCGGGTGTGTCCGATGCTCCGGGGAGGTCCGATGCCTCGGTCTCGTCAGGCATCGGCCGTCACCTCGCCAGTGGTGACGCGCAGCACCTCGCCGCGAAGTTCTTCCGGCACGTCCTCGGCGACCGCCGCGGTGATCAGCACCTGGGAGGCCTCGGTCAGTCGGCCGGCGAGCGCGGCGCGTCGGCCCGAGTCGAGTTCGGCGAACACATCGTCGAGGATCAACACCGGCTCTCCGTCGTCGCCCGCGTCGGGTCCATCGTCGGCGGTGAGGAGGTCGTACGAGCCGAGCCTCAACGCCAGCGCGCACGACCAGCTCTCGCCGTGACTCGCGTAGCCCTTGGCTGGTAGGTCGCCGAGCGCGATGTCGAGGTCGTCGCGGTGGGGACCGGCGAGGGTGACGCCGCGTTCAATCTCCTTGGGACGCAGCTCGCGGAGGCGTTCGAGGAGTCGCTCGCCGATGGCGGCGGCATCGGCGTCGGCCTCCAGCGGTGCGGGGGTGTCGAGGGACGTCGCGTAGGCGACGTGGCAGTCGCCGCCATCCGGCGCCACCGCGGCGTAGGCCGACTTGACATAAGGCGCAAGCGCCCCGATTGCGGCACGGCGCGACGCGACGATCCTGCCGCCCAGTTCCGCCAACTTCTCGTCCCAGATGTCGAGCATCGTCAGGTCACCGCGCGCATTCTTCGCGCTCTTGAGCATGCTCGACCGCTGCCGCAGCACCCGGTCGTAGTCCGACAGCTCCCCGGCGAGGCGCGGGTGAAGCGCGACGATGAGCTCATCCATGAACTGCCGCCGCCCCGCGGGGTCGCCCTTCACGAGCGCGAGATCCTCCGGCGCGAACACCACCGTGCGCAGGGTGCCGAGCAGGTCGCGCGGCTTGGAGATCGCACGGCCGATGCGCGCGGTATTCGCCTTGCCCTGGTTAAGGGTGACCTCGAGAGACAGCGACCGGCCGGCCTTCTCGACCCTGGCGCGCACCACGGCGCGCGACGCGTCCTTGCGGATGAGCGGAGCATCGGCCGCGACGCGGTGAGACGAGAGTGTCGAGAGGTAGCGCACCGCCTCGACCACGTTGGTCTTGCCCTGGCCGTTGCGACCCACCAACGTCGTGACGCGCGGACCGAACTCGATGTCGACCTCCGCGTAGCTGCGGAAGTCGGTGAGGCTCAGATGCGTGACACGCATCGCCGGCTCACGACTGGATGCGGATGGGCACCAGCAGGTAGCGGAACTCGGTGGCGAGGTCGCCGCCGGGCTCGGACAGGCCCACGAACTCGACCGGCTTGGTCTCCTGCGTGAAGCCCAGCTGCACGTACTCGGTGCCGAGCGCGCCCAGGCCGTCGAGCAGGTAGGCCGGGTTGAACGCCACGGTGATGGCGTCGCCGTCGAGCGAGCACTCGAGAGCCTCGGAGGCCTGCGCGTCGTCGGTCTGGCCGGCGTCGAGCGTGACCTCACCCTCGGAGAAGGCGAGGCGCACTGCCGAGTTGCGCTCGGCCACGAGCGACACGCGACGGGTGGCCTCGATGAGGTCGGTGGTCTTGACGACCGCCTTGACCGGGGTGTCGTCCGGGAAAAGTCGACGCACCTGGGGGTAGTCGCCGTCCATGAGGAGCGAGGTGGTCACGAGGCCGCCGGCCTCGAAGCCGATGAGGTCGACGCCCTGGCCCGAGCTCAGCGCGACAGTGACGTCGCCGGCGCCCAGCGCCTTCGCGGTGTCGGACAGGGTCTTGGCGCGGACGAGCGCGACCGACGAGATGTCCGACTTCGACGGCTTCCAGTCGAGCTCGCGCAGCGCGAGTCGGTAGCGGTCGGTGGCAAGCAGCGAGATATGAGAACCCTCGATCTCCATGCGCACACCGGTGAGGATCGGCAGGGTCTCGTCGCGGGAGGCCGCGGACGACACCTGGCTCACCGCCTGCTGCAGCTGCGATCCGTCGATGGTTCCCGACTGCTCGGGAAGCTCGGGAAGCGACGGGTACTGGTCCACGGGCATCGTGGCGAGCGTGAAGCGCGATGCGCCACAGGTCACCGAGACCTTCGAGCCCTCGAGCGTGAACTCCACGGGCTTGTGCGGAAGGGCGTTCGCGATCTCGCGCAACAGGCGGCCCGAGACGAGCACCTCGCCCGCCTGCTCGACGTCGGCCGCGAACTCGCCACGCGCGGAAACCTCGTAGTCGAAGCTCGCCAGGCGCACGGTGCCGGTGTCGTCGGCATCGATACGCACGCCGGCAAGCACGGGAACCGGGGGACGCGCCGGCACGGCACGCGAGGTCCAGGCGACGGCGTCGGCCAAAACGTCGCGGTCGACGGTGAACTTCATGAGATCTCCTTCAAGTCTGGCGCACAGACTACGCCACAGCACTGACGTGACAAGTGTGGATGGCGCGCGGGCGGGCCGGGCGGGGTCGGGCCAGATGAAGGCCGGGATGTGGACAGGGGAATGACAAGAAGAGAGTCGTAGTCATAGGGGACGTGGAATCTGGGGAAAACCACAAAAATCCCTGGCACCTCCCAGATTCTTGGTGTGCATGGGCTGGGGACGAATCACAGGATCGTGTCATTCGCGTCGTGGATGACGTCCTCCAGCTCACAAGACTTGTCATTCCGTCCACATCTGCGTCCCAAGGGCCCTCCGTGTAGTTTCCACGACTACTCACAGGTTTTTCCACATGTGTGAAAGACGTGATTTTGTCGTGTCGGGGGTTGCGGATCGGCGTGTCGCGGCCCGGTTCGCCGCCGTGTCGAGCGATTCCCCAGGCATGGCGGGGCTCCTGCGACGAGTGTGACACGCATCGGCCAGCCGCGCGCCGCAGACGGTGCACGCGTGACGTCGCCCCTGGGGCGCCCCTGGGGCGACGCTGAAGCGACGGAGTGGCCGATGCAGGGGCCGGGTCGCGTTTAGCCGCGCGACTGCTGCTTGATGCGCGCGTGGATCTCGTTGACCTGGTTGTACATCTGGCGGCGCTGAGCGATCTGGTCCTCGACCTTCTTGACCGCGTACATGACCGTGGTGTGGTCCTTGCCGCCAAAGTGCTCGCCGATCTTGGGCAGCGACAGGTCGGTGAGCTGGCGACACAGATACATGGCGATCTGGCGTGCCGTCACATACACGCGCGAGCGCGAGGTACCGGTGAGCTCGTCCATCGAGATGCCGAAGTAGTCGGCGGTGGTGCCGATGATCGAGGACGCCGTGATCTCGGAATCGTCGTCGGAGATGAGGTCCTTGAGGACCACCTGCGCGAGCGACAGGTCGACCGGCTGCTTGTTGAGCGCCGCGAAGGCCGTTACACGAATGAGCGCACCCTCGAGCTCACGGATGTTGCTCGTGATGTTGGATCCGATGTACTCGAGCACGTCTCCCGGCGCAGCCACGTCATCGGCCGCTGCCTTCTTGCGCAGGATCGCGATGCGGGTCTCGAGGTCGGGAGGCTGGACGTCGGTCATGAGACCCCACTCGAAGCGGGTGCGCATGCGCTCTTCGATGCCGTCCAGGTGGCGGGGGCTGACGTCCGAGGTGATGACCACGTGCTTGCCCGCGTTGTGCAGCGCGTTAAAGGTGTGGAAGAACTCCTCGAGCGTCTGCTCCTTGCCCTGCAGGAACTGGATGTCGTCGATCAGGAGCACATCGACCTCGCGGTAGGTGCGCTTGAAGCTGAGCGACCGGTCGTCACGGATCGAGTTGATGAAGTCGTTGGTGAACTCCTCGGAGTTCACGTAGCGCACGCGCGTCTGCGGTTTGAGGTGCCGGGTGTAGTGGCCGATCGCGTGCAGCAGGTGAGTCTTGCCCAGCCCCGAGTCGCCATAGATGAAGAGCGGGTTGTACGTCTTTCCCGGGGACTCGGCCACGGCGAGGGCCGCGGCATGCGCGAACCTGTTCGAGGAACCAATGACGAAGGTGTCGAACGTATAGCGCGGGTTGAGGTGGGGGTCCTCGACGGTGGGAGCCGGCGCCGCTTCGCGGACGGCCGATGCTCGGGGCGCCGTGTCGACGACGTCCTCTTCCTCCGCGGCGGCCGCGGGCGGCTCCACGGAGGAGTCGACCGTCACCGCGATGCGGACCTCGCGTCCGAGCGACTCGGACAGCGCGCGGGTGATCGGCTCGCGCAGCGTGCCCTCGACATAGTTCTTGGTGAAGTCCTGGGCCACGGCGAGGAAGACGTTGTCCTCGACGATCGCGAGCGGCTTGATGAGCCGGATGAAGGAGCGGTTCTGAGCCGAGAGGCCCTCACCGTCGTTCAGGCGCCGGCACGCACGGGTCCACAGGGTGTCGATGCCCTCGGTTGCATCGGCGTCCTGATCCGCGGCCATCGGCCCTCCTCGCTGCGTTGTCCACATGACTGTGCACAGGGGTTGAGAGGCCGTCACGCGTTCGTTACCCAGGGCACCGCGTGTCGCTCCGCAGGGAGCGACACCGTGTGGGGGAGCCTATCTTGTTCGGGGCGCGCGACCAATGTGGACGCCTGGATTTGACCTGCCCCGCGCGGGCGCGTAACGTTAGTGCGCTGATTTGACCATCACCACAACAACTGTCATGGAGTGACCCGTGAGCAAGCGGACCTACCAGCCGAACAACCGCAAGCGCGCCAAGACGCACGGCTTCCGCCTGCGCATGCGCACCCGCGCCGGACGCTCGATCCTCGCGTCGCGTCGTCGCAAGGGCCGCGGCAAGCTTTCGGCGTAAGCGGTGCTGCCGGCTCGCTCGCGCATGTCGGCGTCGGCGGACTTTCAGTCCGTCATGCGTCGAGGTGTCAAGAGCGGCCGCGCCACCGTCATCGTCTATATCAAGCAAACCGGCGCTGCTGAGTGCATCGCCGGTTTCGCTGTATCCAAAGCCGTGGGAGGTGCCGTGATCCGCAACCGCGTGAAGCGGCGACTGCGCGCCATCATGGCGGAGGAACTGCCGGGTCTCCCGGCGGGGTCCGCCGTGGTGATCCGTGCTCTCCCGTGCAGCGCGCAAGTGGATTATGTCAAGTTGCGCCGCGATGTGTCCGAGGCTCTCGTGACAGCGCAGCGCAAGGCGGCCCTCGTATGAGCCCCCGGTCCGTCCTGGCGACCCTGCGCGGCGCGCCCGCGTGGGTCCTCGGCGGACTCATCCGTGGGTATCAGCTGACGATCTCGCCGCTGACAGGCCCCACGTGCAAGTACTACCCGAGCTGCTCCCACTACGGTCTCACCGCTGTGCGTCGTCATGGCGCGCTGAGAGGTGGGACCCTGGCAGCCTGGCGTGTGTTGCGATGCAACCCCTGGAGCCACGGGGGCGTGGATGACGTCCCCCTCAAGGGCGAACCCCTGTTCCGGCGCACCTCTACGACGTCTGCGGAGGCATCCGTCTCCGTGCATGCAACCTAAGGACTGCAGTTGAGCTTCCTCGATACGATCCTCTGGCCGCTCGAATGGGTGGTCGCCAACATCATGGTGATCTGGCACTGGCTGTTCACCGCGATCGGGATGGACACCGCGTCCGGCTGGACCTGGGGTCTGTCGATCGTCGGCCTGGTGGTCACGATCCGTATCGCCCTGATCCCGCTCTTCGTCAAGCAGATCAAGGCGTCGCGAGCGATGCAGATGATCGCGCCGGAACTGCGGGCTATCCAGGCCAAATACAAGAACAAGAAGGACCAGGCGTCCCGCGAGGCCATGAGCCGCGAGACGATGGAGCTCTACGCCAAGCACAAGACGAACCCCTTCTCGTCGTGTCTGCCGATGCTGATCCAGGCGCCCATCTTCTTCGCCCTGTTCCGCGTGCTGAACTACCGCATCGAGGGTGTGGACGAGGCCCGTCCTATCGGCATGCTGACCTCGGAACTTGCCGCGCAGGCGCACGATGCCACCATCTTTGGTGCGCAGCTGTCCGACACCTTTACGACCGCTGACAGCGCCGCCACCCGCTGGGTCTCGGCCATCCTCATCGTGATGATGGTCGCGACGACCTTCACCACGCAGCGCCAGCTGACGCAGAAGAACATGCCCGCCTCGGCCCTCGAGGGCCCGATGGCGAACCAGCAGAAGATCCTGATGTACGCGCTGCCGTTCATCTTCGTCATCACCGGCCCGAACTTCCCGGTGGGTGTCCTGATCTACTGGACCACGACCAACCTGTGGACGATGGGGCAGCAGTTCTACGTGATCCGAAACAACCCGACTCCTGGCTCCGAGGCCGAGCGTCAACTGAAGGCACGCAAGGAGGCGAAGGCCAAGAAGAAGGGCCTCGTCATCGACGGCACCTCCGAGGACACGACGACGCTCACCATCGACGCGCCCAAGGAAAGCCGCCAGCGCCAGCAGCCCAAGAAGGGCGGTTCGCGGTCGCAGCGTAAGAAGAAGCCGGGTCAGAGCGGTGGCTCCCCGGCTCCCGATGCAGACTCCACCGGCGCCGTAGGCGACGGTTCGAACACGAAGGACAACGATGACTGACGAGACCAAGACGAGCAAGCTCGAGGCAGAGGGCGACGTCGCCGCTGACTTCCTTGAGGAGCTGCTCGACATCCTCGACATGGACGGGGACATCGACATCTCGGTCGAGGCCGGCCGCGCCAAGGTCGCCGTCGTGGCAGATGGCCCCAGCCAGGACCTCAAGCGTCTCGTGGGGCCCGACGGCGAGGTTCTCGACGCGCTGCAGGATCTCGCACGCCTCGCGGTGCAGTCGGAGACAGGGGAGCTGTCGCGACTGATGCTCGACATCGCCGACTTCCGTGCCGGACGGCGTGAGCGTCTCGCCGAACAGGCGCGCGAGGCCATCGAGCGCGTGAAGGACAGCGGACAGCGCGAGAGCCTTCCGCCCATGAACGCGTTCGAGCGCAAGGTGGTGCACGACGTCGTTCTCGAGGCGGGCCTTGCCTCGGAGTCCGAGGGCGAGGACCCGCACCGCTACGTTGTGGTCCTGCCGGCGGCGTGACCGTCGTTTCACGTGAAACAACGCGGGGAGAGTCATGAGCACGGGTGAACGGCCCGAGATGGATGTCCCCGCGGAACTTCGCACGCTCGAGAACGATCCGTTGCACGGGGACGCGAGGGTCGCTAAGTATTTCGGGGACACCTACCCGCGTGTACTCGCCTTCGCGGAACTGCTCGCTGACCAGGGAGTCCTGCGGGGGCTGATTGGCCCCCGCGAACTCACACGCGTGTGGGAGCGGCACATCTTGAACTCGGCTGCGGTGCTGCCATTCCTGGGGGAGGGGACCATCGTCGACGTGGGCTCGGGTGCAGGGCTCCCGGGCATGGTGGTTGCCGCGATGCTTCCCGAACGTCAGGTGGTGTTGGTCGAGCCCATGGAGCGACGCACGGCGTGGCTCTTCGAGGCCGCCGAGCGGTGTGGGATCGACAACGCGATCGTGGTGCGAGGGCGTGCCGAGGACGTGCGCGAGTCGGTCGAGGCGGACGTCATCACCGCGCGTGCCGTGGCTTCTATTGACAAGCTGGTGAAGTGGTGCGCTCCGCTGCTGAGCGACACAGGTCGCATGGCGCTGCTCAAGGGCAAGTCCGCCCGCGATGAGATTGAGCGAGCCAAATACGTGCTGCGCCGCGCAGGGCTGGTGGGGGAGGCACACGAGGCGCCCACGGTGGCCGGCGTGGACCCCACGACGGTCGTGACCCTGAGCAGGGTCTAACTCTCACCCTCTTGTTTCACGTGAAACATCCGTACGCGGGGGGATCGAGTGCCTTGCGTAGCCCCGCCCTGGTACACACGTCCGGGAAACGAGATCGCATGGTGCCGTGCTCCTGGCTGTGCTTGCTGCGGCGCGGTCATGGTTCGCCCGCTGGATCGGATCATCCTTGCTTCTCCGGGGCGAGAAATTCCCTCCACCCGTTGCCGGCGGGCGACCGCCAGCGCTGAGTGTCCGCACAGGCATAGTTCATACGCGGGCGGGGTAGTGGCGCGTGATTCCTTGCCGGGCATCGTGAGCAACACCGCATTCACACCACGCGCAGCCGCGCTTGCATGGCGGGTCTCGAGCGGTGGAGCTTCCATGACAGTGCGCGCGTGGACGGTGATCCCATGCGCCGCCTTACTCTCATGCGATGTTTCACGTGCAACATCGGCGGGAGCGGGAGGACCAACCACCACGGACCGCGTCGGACCGTCGAGTTCGCTTGCAGTGGAGCTTCTGGTGGCCGCCGACCACGATCGTCGCGTGCTCGTGCCGTCTCGCCCCACGTCGGTGGTTGAGCTGACATCACATCCAGATCGTCCACGCGCGACGTTACTCCACGGCGTCGGCGACGTACGGTGCTCGCGCCCTTGTTTCACGTGAAACAACGATTGACGAAGCGTGCGGGCCGACGAGGCACGGGAGAGCACCTGTGGCGATGCCGCGGATGGAAGAGCACGGCGATCACCGAGCGACAACATCCTCCCCAATGGCGTCGGCGCGGTGCGGCAACGCCTACGCGCGACGCGGCGCTTGCGTGTCTCGCCGGATCCACCAGGACGGTTGACCGGTGACACGGTTCGAAGGAACCAAACCCAGTGCAGTGTCGCGTTCCGAGCGCTTTCGCGCGCCGGCGCCGGGAGCCGGTGCGATCAGCCGGAATAGGAACGTGGAGGGTGGCGGGAGGGGAGCGGTGCGAGTCGCTCGTGGTTTCACGTGAAACAAGCACTGCCCTCGCTACGCCCAAGTGGCCACGTGCGCGGCTCAGAGTCACTCTCTCTGTGCGTAAACCTGGCGGCGGACCACGTCATGCTCGAGGGCCCGCAGAGGCAGTGAACTAGCCCCGGATCGACCACGTTCGCTCGGGCGGCGAGGTCGCGTCGCTAGCTCGCAGACAGATACGTTCCCCAGGTTTATCCCCACCGGTTTCGTGCGTGAAACGACCGATTCCCACAGGTTTATCCACAGGCGCGTTGGGGCGCGCATTCGGTGTCCATGGTGGCCTGATGCGCGCCGTGTATCAGCGTCCGCGCCACGGTCCCCGGACGCCCGCGAGGTGCACGAGAGGCGGTAGAGTCGTGAGTCTGACGGTGTCACCACGAGCCGATGTTTCACGTGAAACAGCGATCACTCGGAAGGAGAGTGCGTGAGCAACGACGACCCGAACGCTACCGGGGGAACTCAGTCGTACGGTGGCGCGGACCGCGATGTTTCACGTGAAACAAGCGACGCGTTTGCCGCGTTCGACGAGGGCGAGGACAGCCCGCTCGCGCGCGAGATGATCGAAACCGAGCGGCGGCGCCGCGAGCTCTCGGAGGCCGACTTCCCGCACCCGTCTCGCACACGTATCTTTGCGGTCACCAACCAGAAGGGCGGGGTGGGGAAGACCACCACGACCGTCAACGTGGCGGCCGCCCTCGCCCAGAAGGGCGCCAACGTCCTCGTCATCGATGCGGACCCGCAGGGCAACGCGTCGACGGCCCTGGGAGCCGAGCACCGCTCCGGCACTCCCAGCATTTACGACGTCCTGCTCGACGATGTCCCGATGGCGCGGGTGGCGCAGCAGTGCCCGGACATTCCGACTCTCTGGTGTGTCCCCGCGACAATCGACCTCGCCGGTGCGGATATCGAGCTCGTCTCCGTGGTCCGCCGCGAGTACCGCCTCCACGATGCGCTTCAGAAGCTCATGAAGGGCCCTGGACGGGGCCTGGACTACGTCTTCATCGACTGCCCGCCCAGCCTTGGTTTGCTCACGCTGAACGCGATGGTGATCGCCCAGGAGATGCTGATCCCCATTCAGTGCGAGTACTACGCACTCGAGGGACTGACGCAGCTGATCAAGACCGTCGATATGGTGCGCAAGCACCTCAATCCGGAGCTCAGTCTGTCCACCATCGTGTTGACGATGTTCGATGCACGCACCAACTTGGCGCGAGAGGTCGCGCACGAGGTGCGCTCGCACTTCCCGCAGCAGACGCTGGCGCAGACGGTGCCGCGCTCCGTGCGCGTGTCCGAGGCGCCCAGCTTCGGACGTACGGTGATCACGCACGACCCCCATTCGAGCGGTGCGGTGGCCTACACTGCCGTCGCGCAGGAGATTGCCGAGCGAGGTCGGCACCAGGAACAGGAGAGTGGACAGGCATGAGTGGACGTCGAGGTCTCGGCCGCGGCCTGGGGGCACTGATCCCTGAACAGCCTTCCCCGTCGGATGGTCCCGTCAAGGAGCGCCCGCACGACGTCTTCTTTACGTCGAGTGCCGCAGCGGATAGCGACAAGGCCGCCGGTGAGAGCGCGGGCACGGACGACCTGCTGCCCGTTCCCGGCGCCACCTTCGCGCAGATCGACCCGCAGGACGTCACGCCGAACCCCCGCCAGCCTCGCGAGGTCTTCGACGAGGAGGCGCTGGCGGAGCTCGTGGGCTCCATCAAGGAGATCGGCGTCCTGCAGCCCATCGTCGTGCGACGCAAGGACGAGGGCGGTTACGAGCTCATCATGGGTGAGCGTCGCCTGCGTGCCTCCAAGGAGGCCGGCCTGACGGCCATCCCCGCCATCGTGCGCGACACAGGCGACGTCGACATGCTCCGCGACGCCCTCGTGGAGAACCTCCACCGCAGCCAGCTCAACCCCCTCGAAGAAGCCGCCGCCTATCAGCAGCTTCTCGAGGACTTTGGCATCACCCACGAGCAGCTCGCCGAGAAGATTTCACGCTCGCGCCCGCAGATCTCGAACACGCTGCGACTCCTGAAGCTCCCGCCGCTCGTGCAGCGACGTGTCGCCGCAGGCGTCTTGAGTGCCGGTCACGCCCGCGCACTCCTGCGTCTCGAGGACCCGGCGGCGATGGAGGCCCTTGCACAGCGCATCGTCGCCGAGGGGCTCTCCGTCAGGGCGACGGAGGAGGCCGTGACCGTGGGCGTGGACACGCCGCGAGAGCGACGCGGCACGGTGCGTGCCGGCGGCCGCACCTCGGCACTGGACGAGCTCGCCTCGCGACTGGGCGACCGCTTCGACACCAGGGTCAAGGTGGCCCTGGGCAAGGCGAAGGGTCGCATCACGATCGAGTTCGCCACCGTGGACGACCTCAACCGCATCATCCACGAGTTGTCGCCCGAGGACCCCGGCGTGCTCGCCGCAGCGGAGGAGGACGACGCCAAGGACGCCGACCAGGAATAACACCCCTGGTAAATGCCTACTTGCGGTCGAAGGCCGCGCGCGCGATGGACGTGTAGACGTCGCCGAGCGCGCGTCCGGATGCCTCCACGGCCTGGGGCAGGAGCGAGGTCTCGGTGAGCCCGGGCGTGACGTTCACGTCGATCACCTGCGCATTGCCGGTGTCGTCGAGGATGATGTCCACGCGGGAAAGGTCACGCAGGCCGAGGTTGCGGTGGACGGCGAGGGCGGTCTCCGCCACCGTCGACGCGTCGGCCTCGGACAGGCGTGCGGGAGAAAAATACTCGACGCGGCCGGGGTTGTAGCGGGCGTCGTAGTCGTAGGCACCCTCGGCCGTGATCTCGACGCCGGGAAGGGCCTCTGCGTCCGCTCCGGTGCCCAGCACGGACACGGCGACCTCGGTCCCGGTGACGGCTGCCTCGACGAGCGCCGTGTCGCCGTACGCGAAGCAGTGGACCAGGGCGCGGCTCATCGACTCGCGCTCGGTCACCAGCGTCACGCCGAGGGCGGAGCCGCCACGAGCGGGCTTCACGACGAGGGGAAGCCCGATGCGCTCGACGATCGCGTCGATGACGTGCTCGGCGCCTACCTCGCGGAACAGCGACTGGGGAAGCGTGACGTACTCGGGCGTCGCGATGCCGTCACGGGCAAAGACGGCCTTAGCGACCGACTTGACCCACGCCACACGCGCCTCGCGGGCCCTGGTGCCGACGTATGGCACGTCCAGCAGCTCGAGCAGCCCCTGCAGCGAGCCATCCTCGCCCGAGGCGCCGTGGAGCATCGGCCACACGACGACATCGGAGCGCGAACGCAAAGTAGGAATCAAGGAAGAGTCAACGTCATGGAGGGAAACCTTCAAGCCCGCGTCGCGCAGTTCCTCCTGGACCCGTCGGCCCGACCTCATCGAGACGTCGCGCTCGTGGGAGAGGCCACCGGCCAGCACCATCACGTCCATGTCAGCTCCTTCAGCAGTCGGCAGTTAGGCCAGGTCGGGGGAGGGGAAGTCCACGGCGTCTCCCGCGGGCTCGCCCGCCGCGCCGAAGATCCGCACCGTCTCCATCTCGGCGTCGATGACGCCGGCGAGGCGGCGCACGCCCTCCCGGATACGTTCGGGGGTGGGGTAGCAGAAGGACAGCCGCATGTGGTCGCGTCCCTGACCGTCGGCGTAGAACGCAGTGCCGGAGACGTAGGCGACGCGCGCAGTCACGGCGCGCGGCAGCATCGACTTGGCGTCGAGCCCCTCGGGGAGCTTGACCCACACATAGAAGCCGCCATCGGGGACGTTCCAGGACGCCTCGGGGATGTGCTCCTCGAGGGCCGAGATCATCGCGTCCCTGCGCTCCCTGTACTGCTCGCGGAACTTCTTGATCTGGCCCTGCCAGTCGAAGTGCTCCAGGTACGCGCGGATGGCCAGCTGGGAGGCGTTCGAGGGCGACAGGATCGCTGCCTCGGACGCGAGCACCAGCTTCTCGCGCACGGCGTGCGGCGCGACAGCCCACCCGACGCGATACCCCGGCGCGAAAGTCTTGGAGAACGACCCCAGGTAGATGACGCCTTCCTCGCTCATGGAACGCATCGCGGGAAGGGGCTCGGTGTCGAAGCCCAGCAGTCCGTAAGGGTTGTCCTCGAGGATCAGGACGCCGTGCCGGCGGCAGATCTCGACCACCTGGGGGCGCCGCTCGAGGGTGAGCGTCACTCCGCCCGGGTTGTGGAAGTTCGGCACCGTGTAGAGGAACTTCACCCGGCGGCCCGCGGCGGCGAGCTCGCCGAGGGTGCGGTCGAGGGCCTCGGGGACCAGGCCGTCCTCGTCCATCGGGACGTGCACCACATCGGCCTCGTGCGCCCGGAACACCCCCAGCGCACCGACGTAGGACGGGGCCTCGGCCACCACCACGTCGCCCGGGTCAAGGAAGACCGTGGAGACGAGGTCGAGGGCCTGCTGGGAGCCGGTGGTGACCACTACATCGTCCGGGTGGGCCGAGATTCCCTCGAGCGCCATCACCTGCGTGATCTGCTCGCGAAGGCCCTCGTCTCCCTGGCCGGAGCCGTACTGCAGCGCCACCTCGCCTTGCTCAACGATGAGCCGCTGCGCCATCGCGCCCAGCTCGTCGAGCGGCAGGCCGCCGATGTAGGGCATACCGCCGGCGAGCGAGACCACCTCGGGCCGGCTCGCGACGGAGAAGAGAGCTCGGATCTCGGACGCGCGCATGCGGTGTGCGCGGGCGGCGTAGGAATCGAACCAGGGGTCGAGTCGCGTGCCGTGGCTGTCCGAGGTGCTCATAGGGGTCAGTCTCCCATGCGTCGATGGTGCCGGAACGCGAAAAGCCGGGGCCTACTGGCCCCGGCTTCAGCGCGTGAAGAGGGGTGCGATCAGGCGAGTGCCTCGTCGAACAGTTCGGTGAGGGCGGGCTTGGGGCGCGCGCCGACGACGGACTTCACGACCTCGCCGTCCTTGAAGAACGCCATCGTGGGGATGGAGGTCACGCCGTAGGCCATCGCGAGCTGCGGGTTGGCGTCGGTGTCGACCTTCACCACCTTGATGCGACCGGCGTACTCGGCCGCGAGTTCGTCGAGGATGGGCGCCACGGCGCGGCACGGGCCGCACCAGGTGGCCCAGAAGTCCACGACGACCGGCACGGACGACTCGATGACCTCGGCCTTGAACGAGTCCTCGGTCGCCGCAACGGGCTCGGCGGGGAGGGCCGCCGCGGGCGACTCCTGCGGCGCCTCCACCTCGGCAACATCGGTGGCCTCGGCATCGGCCAGCGAGTCGAGGTAGTGCTGCGCGTCCAGGGCGGCAGAGCAGCCGGAACCGGCGGCGGTGATCGCCTGGCGGTAGCGGTTGTCGACAAGGTCGCCACAGGCGAAGACGCCGTCGACGTTGGTGGCCGTGGTGCGGCCCACGACCTGCACGTAGCCCTCGGCGTCGGTGTCGATCACGCCGGTGACGAGCTCGGAGCGCGGGATGTGGCCGATCGCCACGAACATCCCGGTCGCAGGGATGGTCGACTCGGCGCCGGAGACGCGGTCGCGCACGTGGATGCCGGCAAGCTTGTCGTCGCCGTCGAGGCCGGTGATCTCGGCGTTCCACACGAACTCGATCTTGGGGTCGTTCTTGGCGCGGTCGGCCATGATCTTGGACGCGCGCAGCTCGTCGCGGCGGTGGATGATCGTGACCTTGCGGGCGAAGCGCGTGAGGAAGGTGGCCTCCTCCATCGCGGAGTCGCCGCCGCCGATGACCACGACGTCCTGATCGCGGAAGAAGAAACCGTCGCACGTGGCGCACCACGAGACGCCCTTGCCCGACAGGCGCTTCTCGTCCTCGAGACCCAGCTCGCGGTAGGCGGAACCGGTGGCGAGGATGACCGCCTTGGCGGAGAACTCCTGGCCCAGGCCGGTCTTGACGGTCTTCACCGCGCCCTCGAGGCTCATCTCGGTGACGTCGTCGAAGAGGATCTCCGCACCGAAGCGCTCCGCCTGGCCCTGGAGGGTCTCCATGAGCTCGGGGCCCTGGATGCCCTCGACGAAGCCGGGGAAGTTCTCGACCTCGGTGGTGTTCATGAGCGCGCCACCCGCGGTGATGGAGCCCGCGATCACGAGGGGCTCGAGGCCGGCGCGTGCGGCGTAGATGGCGGCGGTGTAGCCGGCGGGGCCGGATCCGACGATGATCAGGTTGCGGGTGTCGCTCACGGAATGTCCTTCAGAGGGTGGCTGTCTGCGGGCCCAGGGGCCCGGCTTCGTAACAGATCGTAGAGGCCGGTTGTTCCGCGTCACAACGACCGGCCGATGCCGCCCTTAGCCTTCCCCCTCGGCTGGCGCCGTGGGTTCGGGTGAGTGGGTGAACTCGGGATACGAGTGGGTGGGCACCGAGGGGTTGTAGTCGTCGGGCGTGGTGGGAGTCGTGATGGAGCTGAACGCGATGATCGCGATCACGAGCACGGCCACGACGGTGACACCGAGGACGAGAGGTCCCGCGTTGAACGGGGCCGGGCGGTTGGCGCGTTCGCGTGCCCTCTCGAGCGCGGACGTGATGGATTCCGAACGCGGCCACCACCGGTGCAGCCTCTCGAGGAGGAGTTGCGAGACGGTGCCCCCGCGACGGGCGTCCTGCACCGACACGATCTCCTCGAGCGCCTCGATCGGCTCGTGCTTGGCGTCGGGAACGCGGGGTGTCTCGGCGGGCGCGGCGGGCCGGAAGGCGGCCTCGAGCTCCTCGATGGCCGCGTCCTCGGCGAGGACCCGCTCAGCCTCGGCCGTTGCGGTCGCGGCGACCGCCGCCGCAAGGGTCGCCTCCTCGACGTGGGGCATCTCCTCGTCGGGCGTGGGAGCGGACGGGGCCGATGCACTAGCGGCCGACGCAGGCGAGGGCGTGGCTGCGGGGGTCGCCACGGACGGGGCGGAGCCTCCGAGGTCGGGGGTCAGCGCGTGCCGGGAGTCGTGGTGACGGGGCTTGGCGGCGGCGCGTAAGGCGCGCGAGTCAGCGGGGCCGAGCGCGCGTGACACCTCGGCGAGCGATGTCGGGGGGTCCTCGGCGAGGACGCCGAGCCACAGTGAGGTGCCCGCCGAACCGAGGCCCTGGGGGACATCGGAGGCGGCAAGGTAGTCCAGGGGCCCACCGGTGACGGCGAGGGCGTACAGGCCGGCCAGGGCCGCGGCATCGGCCTCCTGTGAGGCGACGGCCTCACCACTGGCGTCCGCTTCGACGAGTGCCGCCTCAATGCCGAGGCCCGTGACCAGCACGCGCCCTGCAGGGGTGACCGTCAGCGCCGCGGGGCGCAGGTGACCGTGGTGAATGCCGTCGGCGGCCGCCGCCTCGAGGGCTCGCGCCGCCTCGCCCACGAGGGCCGCCGCGGCATGGGGCGACAGCGGCGTCTCGCCGAGCAGGGTGGCCCCGTTCACGCCCCGGGGACGTTCGGTGACGATGTACGTGGTGCGTTCAGAGTCCTCGACGTGGACGCCTGAGGACAGCACGCGGGGGAAGCGGGCATCGCGCACCTTTGCCGTGAGCGCGGCTGCCCGCCTGGCGTCATCGGCGCGCGGACCGGTGAGGGCATCGAGCGTGACGCGCTGCGCGAGACGCGTGTCCTCCGCCACCCACCGCTCGACACCGGGGATGTCATAGGGCACGTGATGAAGAAGAGTGAAGCGTCGACCGACGGTCGTGCCCGCGTGCACCGTGACGTGCCCCTTTCGCCCCAATTCCCTGCTGTGAGCCCTCATCCTACGTTGCGTGTGGCGGGGTCGGTGAGTCCGCGCGCCGCGGGCGGTGCAGACGGCTTAGCGGCGTCGGCGACCGGGGAGACGGCGCATGAGGGGACCGGCGACGACATCGAGCTCCGTGACCTTCAGGGCCTTCGTGACGGCTGCGTACACCACGAGCATCACGAGGCCGGCAGCCACCGTGACGCCGCCGGCGATGAACACACCTGACCAGCCGCTGAGGTCCTCGACGTCCGGCGCGGCCTTCAGCGCGAGCCATCCGACGACGCCGGCGGCGAGCGCACCGACCAGCGCCTTGACGTGGACCGTGAGGACCCGGCGCCCGTCGAGGCCACGCAGCCGCCGGCGCAGACCGCCCGCGCGCAGGAGCATGCCCGTGTAGTTCGATGCCGCGAGGCCGAGACCCACACCCACGGTCCACCACCGAGGCTCCGCGAGTGCCTGCACCGCATAGGCGGTGCCCACCCACGCGATCGACATGGGGATCTGCATGAAGAAAATCGCCCGGGCGTCCTCAAGCGCGAAGTAGAGGCGTTTGAACAGCACGGTCGCACCCAGCGGCACCAGTCCCAGTGTCATCGCGATCACAATCGCGGAGATGGATTGCACCTCGTCGAGGGTGGCGGTGGGCAGGGCAACACGGACCAGGTACTGCGAGACGACGATCATCGCGACAGTGGCGAATACCGTGAAGACGCCGGCGGACCTCAGACCCTGGGAGAGGTCGGCGCGCAGGCCATCCATGTCGCGATTGGCAGCGTGCCGCGCCATCGCGGTGTACATCGCGGTCACCAAGGAGATGGTGACGAGCGAGTGGGGAACGATATAGAGCGACAGGGCCTGGAAGTACGCGGCGTTACCGGCGATGGACGTGTCGATTCTGCCGTCGGGGAGGACCTGCGCGGCGGCGGAGACTTGGGTCACCATGGCGACGCCGATCTGCTCCAGGATGACCGCGGCGAGTGACCACGCGGCGATGGTGCCGATGCCGGACAGCTCGCCCTTGGGTCCGCGCCACTGCCAGCGCCAGTGGTAGCCGCCGCGTACCAAGGGGACCAGCAGGATGAGCGCCTGCGCGGCGATGCCGAGCGTCGCGACGCCTCCGATGAGGGCGATGCGGTCGGGCGTCCAGAGGTCGGCCACCACGCTGAGGTCCTCCCCGGCCGGGCCGGGGGCGATGTACCGCCCGAAGGTGACCAGGTAGACGCCGAGGCCGGCGATCGACACCACGTTGTTGAGCACGGGAGCCCACATGAAGGGGCCGAACTGCTCGCGCGCGTTGAGGACCTGCCCCAGCAGCGTGTACAGGCAGTAGAAGAAAAGCTGCGGGATGCACCAATACGAGAATGCGACGGCGAGCGCCGTGAGCTCGCTTGGCCAGTCGTCGGTGTAGAGCTCGACCCACACCGGCGCCAACAGCGTGGCGACGATTGTCACGACAAGCGAGATGACGGTGCCGAGCGTCAGGATGCGGTCGACGGTGCGCTTGCCGCCCTCGCGCTGGAAGGCGCGCACGATCTGTGGCACCAGGACGGCGTTGAGCACGCCCGCGGCAAGGATGGCGAACATCGCATTGGGGAGCCGGTTCGCGATGTCGTAGGCGTTAGCAGCGGCCGCGGTGGCGCCGATGGCGGCCACGAGCATCGCGTTGCGGACGAATCCCAAGGCACGTGAGACGGCCGTGCCGGCAGCCATGACCGCGGTGTTTCTGGTGATCGACCGCCGCCGGCGTCCGGCAAGAGTCATGCCGTCCTCGGACGGCGCAGCGCCGTCGCCGGCTCCGGCGGGCTCACCGCCGCGAGGGGACTGCTCAGACATCGTTGCGTTCCTTCTCGGGTGTGCCGGACTCTCCCGTGGCGTCGGCCTCCTGGAGGGCACTGACGTCGGTGAGCGGCTCGGCGGGCGCGGGAACGGGCTTGAGCCGAGTATCCGAACGGCCGCGTCGAATGGTGCGGAGCACTCCGGCGATGAGGAGCAGCACCAGCAGCGCCGTGAAGATCGTGGCGCCCGCGGTGCCCCAATCGGCACGGACACGGATGTCGAAGGTTTGGAGCGGGGCGATCTGCTCGCCGTCGGAGGTCTCGAGACCCACCACCACGGTCACGTTCGCCGTCGACACCGCGGAAACCGACACGAGTGCCGTCGCCTCCTGGCCAGCCTTGACGGTGATCTCGGGGGCACTCTCGACAATGAGGTTGGGTGAGTTGCTCACCAGGCTCACGGTGACGGTCGCGTCTCTATCGAGGGTGTTCACCACCGTGATCGGGATGTCGCCGGAGTCGGCCAGCAGGTTGAGGTCGGATCCCTCGGCGATGGTGACTCCCATCAGGGTCGCCTCCGAGCCGGAGAGCGCCGACGTGAGGGCGGCGTCGCGCAGGACCGACGATGTGCGGCCCGCGGCCGGAACACCCGCGACCAGCCCAGAGCCCCATTCTTCGAGGGCGTCGTCCGGACGCTCGGTCACGGTGGACAGCGTGGCGAGGCTCGACAGGCGCTGGGTCAGCGTCGCGACATCGTCGGCGGGCAAGTCGTTGTCGACGTCGCGGCTGGCGGGAAGTTCCACCGACGCGTCGAACGCTGAGGCCTGCTCCGCCAGATCCTCGACCGACACGGGCGTGACCCACGGGGTGGCCAGCAGGGTCTCGACGAGGTGAGCCCCAGCGGGGCCCACGGCACCGTCGGTGCCGAGGGAGACGAGCACGGCATCGTCCTCGGTGAGGGCCGATGCCGCGACGAGCGCACCGTCGACGACAGGGTCGCTCGCGGCGCCGGCGATGATCTCGCTGAGGACCCGGTCGGGCGACAGGATGGGCATGGTCGAGTCCTGCGCTACCGAAAGGGACGAGGTCAGATCCTCGCTCCCGACCGTTCCGGGGAGCGCGATCGCGGCGATCGACCCCGCTTGAGCCGCGAGTTCGAGTGTCGCCTGATCGAGGACCGGGACGGGTGTCACGAGGCCCATCTTGTCCGTGGTGAGGACCGTGGACCCGCTCGCTTGTGAGGTGGCGACGTCGAAGAGGCTTGCACCCTCGCCGTGAGCCAGCGATGTCATATCCGGGTCGCCTGCCGGCAGCCGCATCACCTCGCGCTCGAGCAGGGAATGATCAAAGACGGTGGCGTTCGTCAGCGCCGTCGGATCCACCGCGACGGCGACCCCCTCCAGAGCGGTGGACTCGAGGGTGGTGGCGACGTCCGCCGGGGTGCCATCGGCAACCGCGAGAACAGCCACGTTGAGATTCCCCGGCTGGGCGTCGACCCAGGTCGTCACTGCGGTCCGCACGTGCACGGTTTCCGTGCCCGACACGAGGTCGAGCGAGATGCCGTAGACACCCCACTCCCCAGTGGGGAGCCCCAACTCGTCCGCGGGGACCTCAATGTTCATCACCGTCGCGCCGCCCGCCTCGAGCGTCTCGCCCGTGGGGGTGACATCGGCGTCGGCATCGGCATCCGCATCGGCGTCCGTGCCCGAAGCGCTGGTGTCGGCGTCGGGCTCGGGCTCATCCTCGGGGGCGAGCGCGACCTGTGTGGTGGCCGCCGAGGAGGGGTCCTCGAGGAAGGCGGCCATCGCATCGGTGCTGTCCAGCGGCTCCGAGGTGAGAGACAGCGCGAGCTGGATACCCTCCACCGCCTCGGAACCGCCGTTGCGAACCGTGACGGACGCGGAGAGGTCGCCACCGGGTTCGAGAATGGTGGGGCCCACCGAACGCAACTCGCCGGTGAGGGTGCCGGCGGCATCGGCCTCCTGGACCGGGACGATGGCAGCGGTGGCCCCCGCGATGAGGGCGACGGCCGCGGCGAGGGCGGCGCGCATCAGGATCCGTTCGCGAGCAGGTCGACCGCCACCTGGGCCATCTTGCGCTCGTTGGGGAAAGCGAGGCGACGGCACAGGTCGTTGACCGCGATCCACTCGGCCACCTCGGCCTCCTGATCAGGGTCGTTCTCGGTGGTGATGATCCCGCCCTTGGCCTCGAGGAGGTAGTGGTGAACCACCTTGTGAACGCGGCGATCGTCCCCGGTAAACCAGTAGTCGATGACGCCGATGGGACGGATGATTTCGGCCGTGATGCCGGTCTCCTCGGCGACCTCGCGGATCGCCGCCTCCTCCGGGGTCTCGACGCCCTCGATGTGGCCCTTGGGCAGGCACCACTCGAGCTTTCCGGCGCGGTTGCGGCGCCCGATGCAGGCCGCGAAGGCTACGCCGTCGACGATCTTCAGCGCGATGCCGCCGGCCGAGGTCTCGTTCGAGACGGGAAGCTGCGCCGCCCGCTGCGCCGCGTTCTCGCGTCGACGCCGCAGCGCCGAGCCGCCGGGAGGCGGAGGCGCCGGGATCGGACGCGGGACGGGGGGACGAGGCATGCGCCAACTCTAACGAGCCGGGCCGCGGCGGCGGCGCACCCCGCCCCGGTCGCCGCGTCCCCCGTTCGCGGGCGCCCCCGTGTTCACGGTGATCTGGGACGATAGGGACCGTGACCGCCCCCGATCTGCCCTCCCTCGACGTGCTGCGCCAGCGCGCCGGACTGCTGTGGGACGCGCTGCCTCCCGAGATCCTCGACCTCGCCGCGAGGTTCCATTCCGCCGGCCACGAGTTGGCGCTGGTGGGCGGTCCCGTGCGTGACGCGTTCCTGGGCCGCTCCAGCTCCGACATGGACCTCACCACTTCCGCGCGCCCCGACGAGACGGAGCGTCTGCTGAAGGAGTGGACGCGCACCACGTGGGATGTGGGTCGCGACTTCGGCACCATCGGCGGCCGCAAGGGCGACCTCATGGTGGAGATCACCACCTACCGGGCGGACGAGTACGACGGCGAGACCCGCAAGCCCGTGGTGGCGTTCGGCGACTCGCTCGAGGGCGACCTTGCCCGTCGAGACTTCACGATCAACGCGATGGCGGTGCGCCTGCCGTCGAAGGAACTCGTGGACCTCCACGGCGGCCTCGAGGACCTCGCGGGCGGGCTGCTGCGTACCCCCATCGAGCCCGACGTGTCGTTCGCCGACGACCCGCTGCGCATGATGCGCGCGGCGCGATTCGCGGCGCAGCTGTCGCTCGACATCGAACCCGCCACCTTCGCGGCGATGCACCGGCTTGCCGAGCGCATCTCGATCGTCTCCGCCGAGCGGGTGCGGGACGAACTGTGCAAGCTGCTCGTGGCATCGGACCCCCGGGCGGGACTGGCGGCGCTGACCGACTCCGGCATCGCCGACCATGTGCTGCCCGAGCTTCCCGCGCTGCGGCTCGAGGTGGACGAGCACCACCACCACAAGGACGTCTACGAGCACACCTTGACCGTCGTGGACCAGGCGATCGCGCTCGAGACTGGACCCGACGGCGCCGTCCCCGGCCCGGACCTCACCCTGCGCCTCGCGGCGCTGCTGCACGACATCGGCAAGCCTCCCACCAAGCGCAACGAGCCCGGCGGTGGGGTCTCCTTCCACCACCACGAGGTGGTGGGCGCCAAGATGACGCGCAAGCGCCTCAAGGAGCTGCGGTTCGACAAGGAGACCATCAAGGCGGTCACGCACCTTGTCGAGATGCACCTGAGGTTCCACGGCTACGCCGACGCACGCTGGTCGGACTCGGCAGTGCGCCGCTACGTGACCGACGCTGGCGACCAGCTGGAGCGCCTGCACCGCCTCACGCGGGCGGACGTGACGACGCGCAACCGCCGCAAGGCCGACCGGCTCTCGTTCGCCTACGACGACCTGGAGCACCGGATCGCCGAGCTGCGCGAGCAGGAGGAGATCGACTCGATCCGCCCCGACCTGGACGGCAACCAGATCCAGGCGATCCTCGGCATCGGCCCCGGGCGCGAGATCGGCATGGCGTACAAGCACCTGCTGGAGCTGCGCATGGAGCACGGGCCGCTGGGTGAGGAGCGCGCGACGGCCATGCTGAAGGAGTGGTGGGAGGCGCGCTAGCCCCCTCTTCCTCCCTTCCTGGCGCAAATGGGGACATTTGCGGTACACCGGGCGGGTTGCTGCCGCATTCCGGGCCACCAGGAGCCGTCGATGGCTACGGTGCTCGCATGCTGCTCGTCATCGCGATCCCGCTCGCGCTGCTTCCCTTCGCTACCGCTGTCGTCGCGATGGTGCTCTGGGGATTGGCGCGCCCCGGGTCGGCGCGATCGGCGAGTATCACCTCGGGGTATCCGACCACGGTGATGACATGGCTGATCGCCGGTCCAGCGGGCGCGGCGGCGGCGATGGGCCTCATCGTGGGGCTTCAAGGCGGGGAGCATGGGGGTGACGGGAACGGGCCGGAGGCGCATGACGACTTTCCACCGCCGTGGGACTTGGTCATGTTGATCCTTGCGCTGGGCGCGGCCGCGGTCATCGTCCTCGCGCATCTGACGCGGCGAAGGCCGGGCCCTCCGGCGTGGTGGATGCTCGTCGCCGCGACACCGGGTGTCGGCGCGGTCGGGTGGGCCGTCGTGTCGAGCATCGCGACAGGAGAGATCACGCCGACTGTGCTCGGACTTGTCATGATCGGCGGCGGGATCGCGAATGGGGTGCTGGCGATGCGTGCGCAGGCCGCTCGGGCCGCGACCATGCCCGCGTCGGCGATGCGCCCCTTCTAAGCACGCTCCGCGGCAGCGGACGGCTCGCGCGGCGCTCGCACCCACACCAGCGCCACCACCACATACGCCGCGGCCACGCACGCCATCAACAGGTGCGAGTAGCCGTCGTCGGGAAGCGTGAGTCCAGCGATCACCGCCGCCCCGACAAAGGCAACGTTGTAGGCCATGTCGTACAGGGTGAACGCGCGGCCGCGATAGCGGTCGTCGGTGTCGCGCTGCACGATGGTGTCGACAGCGATCTTCGCGCCCTGGACCGCGAAGCTCACCACCACCGCGGCTCCCAGCAACGCCCACGGCGCCGGCGAGATCGCGAGCAACGCCTGCCCGGCGGCGCCCACCCCCAGGCACACCAGGATCCACCGATGCCGCGAAATGCGGTCACCGAAGAGCGGGGTCAGCACCGCCGCGAGTCCGAAACCCACCGCGGCCACCCCCACCACGATGGAGAACGCGCCGAGCGCCTCCTCGGGCCGGTCGGGATCTCCCAGCACGTTCCGCGAGATGAGGATCGATGCGACGAACATCAGGCCGTACAGAAGCCGCTGCGCCGCCATCACGGCCAGCGCGTGGAACGGCGTGACCCGCGCGTGCAGGTACCGCACGCCGTCGGCCAGTTCGGTCGCCAACGCCCGCAGCCTGGCCCCGAGCTCGCCTGCCTCGAGGGGCTCAGCCGGGCCCAGTGCTCGGTGGCCGATGCGTGTGGCGGCCAGTGCCGCCAAGCCAAACCCGACGCACGCGCCGAGTAGGGAGGCCGAGGCGAGGCCGGCATCGGACGCCTGGGGGGCGATGAAGGTGACGATGCCGCCGATGCCGCCGCCCACCGCCGCCGCGATGGTGCCGAGCGTGGGGAGGACGGCGTTGGCGGTGAGGAGCTCGTGGGGTGCGACGACGCGGGGGAGTCCTGCGGTGAGCGACGCGAGCAGGAAACGGTTCACCGACAGCGCGACGAGGGCGAGCGCGTAGAGCGACCAGCGCGGGCCGTCGACGGCGAGCACCGCGAGGATGGCAGCCACGAGTGCGACGCGAATGAGGTTGGCGACCACGAGGATCCGCTGACGCTGCCACCTGTCGATGAGCGGCCCCACGAACGGGCCGATGACGGTGAAGGGCGCGAGCAGCACCGCGAAGCCGGCCGCGATGGCCTCGGGCGAGGTCGCCATCGTGGGGTCGAAGAAGAAGGCTGCGGCGATGCCCACCTGGAACATGCCGTCGCCGCCCTGGGACAGGAGCCGCTGGTACGTGAGCTGCCGGAAGCCGCGCGAATGCCACAGCGCGGCGACGTCTCGGGCGAGTGACACGCGGCAAGCCTAGGCGGTGCCCGATGCCGCGCCCGCGCGCATTCCCGGTCTCGCCAAGCGCGAACGCGGGTCGCGCCGCCGGGGAAGGCGCGCCATGGTGGAGGGATGACTACTCCCCAGCGCATTGCCATCGTCGGCGGCCACGGCAAGGTCGCCCTCCAGCTCATCCCGATCCTCGTGGGGCGCGGCCGTGAGGTCGTCGCCCTCGCCCGCTCCGAGAGTCAGCTTCTTGAACTCGCAAGGATGGGTGCCGCGCCCCGCCGTCTCGACATCGAGAGCGCCACCGAGGAGGAGTTTGCCCAGGCCTTCCAGGGGTGCGACGCGGTGGTGTTCGCCGCCGGCGGCGGCCCCGACGGGAACATCGAGCGCAAGCGAACGGTGGACCTCGAGGGCTCGACCAAGTCGATCGCCGGTGCCAAGGCCGCGGGGATCTCGCGGTTCGTGCAGGTCAGCGCCATCGGCGTCGACAATCCGCTTCCCGAAGACACGGAGCCGGTGTGGAAGGCCTACGTGGAGGCCAAGCGCGACGCCGATGCCGCGCTGCGCGAGTCGGGCCTCGACTGGACCATCATCCGGCCCGGCGGCCTCACCGACGACCCGCCCACGGGCGTGGTGCACGTCGCCGAGCAGGTGGACCGCGCCCAGGTGCCGCGCGCCGACGTCGCCCACGTCCTCGCCGACTGCCTCGACCAGGACGTCAGCATCGGCCACCAGTGGGAGCTCATCAGCGGAGAGACGCCCATCGTTCGGGCACTGCAGGCGGCGGCGGGAGCGTAGGCCGGCCACAGCATCGGCCACCCGTGCGGTGGATTTTGTCTCATTGCCGCTCTTAGGCGAGCCAAATGGATCCATTTGACGGGAAAGAGCACGAGGCCCGGATCACCCCCACACTGGGTGATCCGGGCCTCGTGTCATGCATGGGCCGTGTCGAGGCGGCCCTTCCGGGGACTGCTTAGCGCTCGACCTCGCCGGCGATGAAGGCCTCGAGCTGGGCGCGGCCCTTGCCGTCCTCCATCTGGACCGGCGGCGACTTCATGAAGTAGGTCGCGGCGGACAGGATGGGGCCGCCGATGCCGCGGTCCTTGGCGATCTTCGCGGCGCGCACGGCGTCGATGATGATGCCGGCCGAGTTGGGGGAGTCCCACACCTCGAGCTTGTACTCGAGGTTCAGGGGAACCTCACCGAAGGCCGAGCCCTCGAGGCGCACGTACGCCCACTTGCGGTCGTCGAGCCAGGCGACGTAGTCCGAGGGGCCGATGTGCACGTCGCGGCCGTCCTTGATGCCACCGAGGGGGCCGGACAGGTTGGAGGTGACGGCCTGGGTCTTCGAGACCTTCTTGGACTCCAGGCGCTCGCGCTCGAGCATGTTCTTGAAGTCCATGTTGCCGCCGACGTTCAGCTGGTACGTGCGGTCCAGGCGCACGCCGCGGTCCTCGAACAGCTTCGCCATCACGCGGTGCGTGATGGTGGCGCCCACCTGCGACTTGATGTCATCGCCGACGATCGGCACGCCGGCGTCCTCGAACTTCTTAGCCCACTCGGGGTCGGAGGCGATGAAGACGGGGAGGGCGTTGACGAAGGCCACGCCGGCGTCGATGGCGCACTGGGCGTAGTACTTCGCGGCCTCCTCGGAGCCCACGGGGAGGTAGCAGACGAGGACGTCGGCCTCGGTGTCCTTGAGGACCTGGACCACGTCGACGGGGGCCTCGTCCGACTCGACGATGGTCTGGCGGTAGTACTTACCAAGGCCGTCGAGGGTGACGCCGCGCTGGACCTGGATGTCGGTCTTGGGGACGTCGCAGATCTTGATGGTGTTGTTCTCGGAGGCGAGGGTGGCCTCGACGAGCTCCTTGCCGACCTTGAGCGAGTCGACGTCGAACGCCGCCACGAACTCGATGTCGGAGACGTGGTAGTCGCCGAACTGGACGTGCATGAGGCCGGGGACAGTCTCGTCGGCAGGGGTGTCCTTGTAGAACTCGACGCCCTGGATGAGCGACGTCGCGCAGTTACCCACGCCGACGATCGCGACACGCAGTGAAGCCATGCTTGATCTCTCCTTAGTTGTCACCGGCAGATGCGGTGTGGGGGTTCTCTCCGCGAGATGCGGAACGTTCGTTCTCGATGAGCCTGTCGAGCCACTCGACCTCGCGCTCGACGCGCTCAAGCCCATGACGCTGCAGCTCCGCCGTGTAGGCGTCGTGACGCTCACGCACGCGCGCGAGCCCCTCCGAGATCTCTTCGAGCCTCTCGGACAGTCGGGAGCGACGACCCTCGAGGATGCGCAGGCGCGTCGCGGAGTCGGTGCGCGTGAACAGCGAGAAGCGCACGTCGAAGGTTTCGTCGTCCCAGGCCGATGCGGTGGACGAGGCGAGCTCGTCGTGCAGCCGCTCTTGGCCGGGCTCGGTGAGGCGGTAGGCGATGCGCGAGCGCTTGGACCCGGTGGGGCGCGCGGCGTCGTCGGCGTCGCCGACGATGAGGCCCGAGGCCACCATGCGCTTGAGGCACGGGTAGAGCGATCCGTAACTGAGCGCGCGGAACGGGCCCAGTTCGCCGCCCAGGCGCTTGCGGATCTGATAGCCGTGGAGGGGCTGCTCGGCGAGCATGCCGAGGATGGCCAGCGACAGCACGTCGGTCTTGGCCACTCTCGCCTCCTCGGCTTCACACGGCCGATGCCGGGGCGGGCATCGGGGGGGCTCGCGGCGGTGCCGCGGCGACTCACCATAGCATCACGTTGTATCGTGACGATACATCGAACGGCGTGTTGCCGGACGGCCGGAGGGGACATTTCCGGCGCCCCGGACGTTGGACGCCATGACCCGCTCCCCGCCTGGGGGAGCCGCCCCGACACGCCCGGCGCGCCCCGTGACGCCGGCCTACTCCTTAGGGTTGACTCCGTGACCGACTCCTCGAAGACCCCCGAGCGCCGCTCGACGCGCGCGACCACCGGCGTGCAGCGCACCGCGGGCGGCAAGCCCGCGATCGGCCTGCCGCAGTGGAGCGCCACCGGTGCCCACGCCACCCGCGGCGGCACGAAGACGGCCACCGCATCGGCCGCCGCGAAGCCCTCCACCAAGAGCGCGGGCGGCAAGGGCGGCTCCGGCGGGGGCAAGGGCACGGACGACAAGGAGCCCCTGGGCTGGAAGGGCTGGCTCAAGCGCATCAGCCTGTGGCTGCTTCTCGCCATCCTGGCGGTGACGATCATCGGCATCGTCGCGCTGGTCATCGTCTACATGCGCATCGAGATTCCCGAGCCGGACGACTTCGCGCAGGCGGAGTCCTCGGTCTTCTACTACGCGGACGGCGAGACCGAGCTGGGTCGCCTGGGCGTCGCCGACCGCGAGTCGGTCTCGATCTCGACCCTTCCCGACTACGTTCCGCAGGCCTTCGTGGCCGCCGAGGACCGCACGTTCTACACGAACCCCGGCATCAACATCCCCGGCATGGTGAAGGCGCTGTGGGACACGATCGTGCTCGACCAGCCCCGCGGAGGCTCGTCCATCACGCAGCAGTACGTGGAGCGCTACTACGTGGGAGAGACCACGACGTCGATTCCGGGAAAGATCAAGGAGACGCTGCTCGCGGTCAAGATCGACCAGGAGCAGTCCAAGGACGAGGTCATCGAGAACTACCTCAACACCATCTACCTGGGCCGCGGCGCGTACGGCATTGAGGCCGCGGCGCGCGAGTTCTACGACAAGCACGCCTCCGAGCTGACGCTGTCGGAGTCGGCGATGCTCGCGGGCATCGTCCCCGCACCGAGCGCGTGGGACCCCAAGGAGAACCACGACAAGGCGGAGTCGCGCTGGAACTACGTGCTCGACGGCATGGTCGACGCCGACTTCATCACCCAGGACGAGCGTGACGCCGAGTCCGAGTTCCCCGAGCCCATCGAGTACTCGAACCAGGACGTCTTCGCGGGCGCCGAGGGCTACATCCTGTCGACGGCGCTCGACGAGGTGGAGGCCGAGACCGGCATCTCGCGCGATGAGATCGAGTCCCAGGGCTACCGCGTGACGACCACCATCATCCCGTCGCACCAGGAGGCAGCCGAGGCCGCGGTGGCCGACATGCCCGATGACCATGCGGACAACCTCGAGGTGGCCGCCCTCACCGTCGACGCCGCGACGGGCGCTATCACGTCGATGTACGGCGGCGAGGACTACCTCGAGCGCCAGCGCAATGCCGTGACTCAGGACGTGGCGCAGGCTGGATCCACCTTCAAGCCCTTCGCGCTCATCGCGGGGCTCGAGAGCGGCATCGGCCTGGAGAGCCGCTACCTCGCCAACAACAACATGGAGTTCCCCGGCTTCGACAACCCCGTGCGCAACTTCGGCGGCGAGAGCTACGGCTGGGTGGACCTCGTTGAGGCAACCGAGAAGTCGATCAACACCGCGTATGTGGGCCTCAACGAGGACGTCACCCCTCAGGCGACCATGGAGACCGCGATCCGCGCGGGCCTTCCCGAGGACACCCTGGGCCTCGAGGCCAACCTGTCCAACGTGCTGGGTAGCGCCTCGCCCCACGCGATCGACATGGCCACCGCCTACGCGACTCTCGCCTCGGGTGGCGTCAAGCACGACTCGTACATCATCGCGAGCGTCAAGGACAAGGACGGCGAGGCCGTGTACGAGCCCGACACCGATGGCGAGCGCGTATTCAGCGAGGACGTCATGGCGGACACCACCTACGCGATGCAGCAGGTGGTCGAGAACGGCTCGGGTCGCACGGCGAGCGAGCTGGGCCGCCCGATCGCCGGCAAGACCGGCACGTCCAACGACAACAAGTCGGCCTGGTTCGTGGCCTTCACGCCGCAGATCGTGGGCGCGGTGTCGCTGTACCAGGTGGGCGAGGACGGATCCGTGGAGGACATCACCGCCTTCGGTGGCTACTCCCAGATCACTGGCTCGACCGTCCCCGCCGACATCTGGACCGAGATGATGGGCCCCATTCTCGACGAGTACGAGGTTGTCGAGTTCCCCGAGCGTGCAGACGTGGGCGAGACCCAGAACGCCTGGACCCCCGCTCCCGCGCCCGAGCCGAGCGTCACTCCTTCGGCCACCCCTGAGCCCTCCGAGACGACGGAGGCGCCCGAGCCCGAGGAGACCGAGACCACGGAGGCTCCCGAGCCCGAGGAGACGGAGACGACGGAACCTCCCGAGCCGGAGCCCACGGAGACCGAGACCACGGAGGCTCCCGAGCCGGAGCCGAGCGAGACCACGGACCCCGGTGACGGTGGCGGGAACGCCACCGCGGAGCCCGAACTCCCGTAACGGGGTGAGCCGGCCTAGCTCCTGAGCGCCCGCTTGGCGCTCAGGAGCCAGCCGAGCACCCGGTAACGCAGGCGCTTGACCGGCAGGTCGAAGGCAGGCTCGACCTCGACAACGTCACCGAACTGCTGCTTGAACTCGAGCACGCCCATGAGGGTCGGCGCGCGGTCCGAGCCCACGCCCATGAGGTCGTACTGCGTCACGCCCTCGGCCTTTAGCGTCGTGAAGATCTCCCACTTGAGGCGGATCGCGGCGTTGCAGTCGCGCGCCTCGGCGTTGCCGGCGGCATAGGTGTCGCAGCCGGCGCCGTCGTAGACCGTCGACAGCACCCACGAGATGGCGCGCCCGGGGCGCAGGTCGCCGTTCGGGCCGGTGTCGTGGCGGCGCGCGACCCACAGGCGCGCGTGCTCGCCGAGCGAGGACAGCAGGTCGAGGTAGGTCGAGGCAGGGAAGATGCCGAACCCGTCGCGCTCGGCCGTCTCGCGGTAGATCGCGTACAGCTCCTCAAACTCCTCGGGGGTGCAGCCCGACTCCTCCGTCACCGTCATGTCGGTGTCCTTGAGGGTGCGCCTGGTCTTGTAGCGGCCGCGCTTGGAGAACGACGCGAGGATCGCGTCCTCGTCCCTGGTGAGGTCGATGATGATGGTGCGGTCGTAGGTGATGGTCTGCAGCACCTCGCTGAGGTCCGGGCCCTTGACCTCGGCGTGAAGGCGCACGAAGGTCGCCCATGGCGCCTCACGGCGCACGTACGACGCCAGGGCCCCGCGCAGCGCCGCTGCGCGCTGGGGGGTCTGCTCCGCGACCCAGATGGGTCCGTGGCGCGCCCACAGGTAGCGGAAGCCGCGCCCCTCGTAGGAGGACAGCGAGATCACGGCGACCGGCTCGTCGTCAGCACGCACGACGAGGCGTCGCCAGTGCTCGCGGCCGTCCACGGCGGCGTCGTAGGCGTCCCACACGGGTCCCTGCTCGATCGGCACGGGTTCGTCGTGGCGGCGGGCGAGTTCGAGGAACTCGTCGGTGGAAACGGGGCTGACGGAAAGGACGGCGCTCACGCGCTCCAGGGTAACGGCGGACGGATGGCCGATGCCGTGGCGGGGCCGCGTACGGCCCTCGCCGGCGGTATCAGAACCCGGTCTCGGTGGGGCGTGGGTAGTGCTGCAGGAACTTGCCCACGAGGCGCGCGTCGAGCGCGGCGACGTAGGCGCGCCTGGCGAGCGATGCATCGGCCGCATACTTCAGCGGATGCGCGGCGCCGCGCGCCTTGCGGGCCGCGTCGACCGTGGCGCGCAGGTCCTCGTCGGGAAGGTAGCGGCGCAGCATCGGCCACGGGACCACCGAGTACAGCGTGGGCTGGTTCGGGATCGCGGGGCCTGACGTCGCGGGCGTCTGCACGTGGTCGGGAAGCAGGTCGCGTGCCATCACCTCGGCGACGTTCACGCCCGACGCGGTGACGTAGTAGTTGTTGCGGCCGATGCGCGGGTTGACCTCGAAGAACACCTTCTCGCCGGTGCGCGAGGAGACCTTGTAGTCGAAGTTGGCGAAGCCCGTGTAGCCGGCGGCGTCGAGGAACCGGTGCGCCGCGTCGAAGGCCTCGGAGTCGAGACCCGTGAGGATCGCGGCCGGGATGCCGAGCGTGCCGGGGGTGTGCTCTTCGAGCAGCACCTGGCCTCCCGCCAGCAGGGTGACCTCGCCGGCGCTCGAACGGTAGGCGGTGAGGGAGCGCATGTGCGTCTCGTCGCCTGGCACCAGCTCCTGGAGGAGGAACTCGCTCGGGTAGTCGCGGGCCTCGAGGTGACCCAGCACGGTGGCGACCTCGTCGAGGCTGGTGAGGTGGTGGATCTTCTGCTTGCCGGGGAAGTCCACCTCGTACCAGTCGGCGCTTGCCGAGGGCTTGCCGATGAGCGGGAGCTCGAGGCCCAGTTGCTCGATCCTGGCGAGCGCCTCCGCCGGGGTCACGGCGCCTGCCGCGTGCTGCTCAGGAGTGAAGCCCACCGGGATGGTGATGGGCGTGCGGATCCCGACGGTGTCGCACAGCTCGGCGAAGGCGGTCTTGGAGGACACGCGGTCGAAGGCCTCGAGGTCGCACAGCGGGACGTGCCAGCGCGGGCTGAGTCGGTCGCGGTGCTGCGCGATGACCCGCACGGTCCAGTCGAGATTGGTGAACAGCACCAGCTCGTGGTCGGGGTGCTCGGCGGCCACCGCGTCGAGGCGCGCGAGGAGCGCCTCGGGGTCGTCCATGCGGGGCTCGTGCAGCCACTCGGCGAGGGTCGACTTCTTCATAAAGGTGGTCTCGACCCGGCTCATGACCTTGACGGTCCAGCCGAAGCGCTCGTGCGCGGCGCGCAGGAACGCGTACACGCCGATGTCGCCACCCAGGCCAAGGACCATGACCGGCTTGGTTCTCACGCTGCCTCCTCGTCTCGGGCGGCCAGTCTACGAGGGCCGGCGGCGGCATCGGCCGTCCGTGGTCCGTACCGCTCAACACACGGCTGTGGTGTGTGAGGCGCACGTGACCGATGGGATGTCACACCGTCCACGCGTGTCACGTGTGTCCCACCTGTGTGGTGAGCGGTACGCGTGACGGAGGCCATCCACGACGGCCTGGCGCTCGCACGGGCGCGCGGGGTATCCTTGAGGGCCGTCAACGCGCGCTCCACCCGGTGCGGGCGCTGCACGGCAGCATCAACCCTCCTGCCATGGAACGTCCATGGCCGCTTAAGTCCAGAGGAGGTGGGTTACACGATGCGTCAGTACGAAATGATGGTCATCCTCGATCCCGAGGTGGACGAGCGCACGGTTGCACCGTCGCTTGAGAAGTACCTGAACGTGGTCACGACCGACAAGGGCACCGTCGACAACGTCGACGTGTGGGGTCGTCGTCGCCTCGCCTACCCGATCAAGAAGAAGAACGACGGCATCTACGTCGTCATCAACTTCACCGCGGAGTCCGCGACGGCCAAGGAGCTGGACCGCCAGCTGGGCCTGAACGAGACCATCCTCCGCACCAAGCTGCTGCGTCCCGACGCCAAGTAGCACTGATCCCGACCGCAACCAATTACTTAGACGAGACCTAGGGGAACACACATGGCAGGCGAGACTCCGATCACCATCGTGGGCAATCTGACCGGCGACCCGGAACTGCGATTCATCCAGTCCGGCGCGGCCGTTGCCAACTTCACGGTGGCGTCCACCCCCCGCACGTTCGACCGTCAGTCGAATGAGTGGAAGGACGGGGACACCCTGTTCATGCGCTGCTCCCTGTGGCGCGAGGCCGCGGAGAACGTGGCCGAGTCGCTCACCAAGGGCATGCGGGTCATCGTGACCGGCCGCCTGGTGCAGCGCTCGTTTGAGTCCAACGGCGAGAAGCGCTCGGTCGTCGAGCTGCAGGTCGATGAGGTCGGCCCCTCGCTGCGTTACGCCACCGCCAAGGTGAACCGTACGCAGCGCCAGGGTGGCGGCAACTTCGGCGGCGGCAACGGCGGCGGTGGCGGCTTCGGCGGCGGTGGTTTTGGTGGCGGTTCGGCTCCGGCTGGCGGCTCGAACAACGACCCGTGGGCTTCGGCCCCGGCGTCCGACGAGCCCCCGTTCTAAACACTTCACTTCCTTTACTCAGGAGCAAAAGAATGGCTAAGCACGACATCCGCAAGCCGCGGAAGAAGGTGAACCCGCTCAAGGCGGCCAAGGTCGACAAGATCGACTACAAGGACACCGCCCTGCTGCGTAAGTTCATCTCGGACCGCGGAAAGATCCGCTCGCGCCGCGTGACCGGCGTGTCCGTCCAGGAGCAGCGCGAGATCGCGCGCGCGATCAAGGTCGCCCGCGAGATGGCCCTTCTCCCCTACGCCGGCTCCGGCCGCTGATCGGGGGCAAGAAGATGGCCAAGCTCATCCTGACCCACGAGGTCGCAGGCCTCGGCATCGCCGGTGACGTCGTCGACGTCAAGGACGGCTACGCGCGCAACTTCCTCGTTCCCCGCAAGCTGGCCACCCCGTGGTCGGCCGGTGCGGAGAAGCAGATCGAGGCCATGCGCAAGTCGCGTCGCGCCAAGGAGATCGCGTCCGTCGAGGAGGCCCAGGCCGCCCGTGACGCCCTCCAGTCCTCGCCGGTGAAGGTGTCCGTCACGGCGGGCGCCAACGGCCGCCTGTTCGGCGCCGTCACCCCCGCGGACATCGCCGACGCGATCGGCGACCGCGCGAAGGTCGACAAGCGTCGCGTCCACATCGGCCAGCCCATCAAGGCGCTGGGCGAGTACGCGGTGCAGATCTCGCTGCACGACGACGTCTCCGCGACCGTCACCGTTCAGGTGGTGGCCGCCAAGTAAGGCGTCCGAGCAGTCCCATGAGGGCCCGGTTCCGCTACGGCGGGGCCGGGCCCTCATGCGTGTGCTGGCGGCCTAAGGCCTGTGGACAATGGCCGATGCGACACGCCGGTGGCGCGACACGCCGAGGAGTTTTCCTGGGGTTCTTTCCACAGGGTTGTGGGGGGAGTAATCCCAGGTAAAGACCGGTTCGCTCCGCCTTCCCGGCAGCTTTCCACAATCCTTTCCACAGTCGTTCCCGGGGGTTGTACACAGGTCATCCACGACTGGGGGGCCGGTTCTCCACCGGTTGTCCACCGGCGTCGCTGGCCCCGGTTTGTTTCGCGTGCGCGGCCGCCCTATCTTTGCGTGGGCGTCTCGCGCGAGGCAGTCGATGTCAGCGGCGCGTGGCACCGTGGACGTGGGCGGACGAACAGTCGCCACGCAGGTCGTGTGAAGGGCGGACAGGATGTCGATCGACGAGCTCGAGTCGGGCTACGACCCCGAGCCGCGCACCTACGAGCGCCTGCCTCCGCAGAACCTCGAGGCCGAGCAGTCGGTCATCGGTTCCATGCTGTTGTCCAAGGACGCGATGGCCGACGTCATCGAGTCGATCCGCGCCGACGACTTCTACAAGCCCGCGCACGAGAAGATCTTCGACGTCGCCGTGAAGCTCTACAACGGCGGCGACCCGGTGGACGCGCTGACCGTGGGAGCCGAGCTGCAGCGTACTGGCGAGCTCACCCGCGTGGGCGGCGCCGAGTACCTCCACACGCTCATCGCGATGGTGCCCTCTGCCGCCTCGGCCGGGTACTACGCGAAGCTGGTGCGCGAGCAGTCGATCCTGCGCCGCCTCGTCGAGGCGGGCACCCGCATCGCCGCGATGGGCTACGACGGCGACGGCGCTGAGATCGACCTCGTGGTCGACGGAGCCCAGGCCGAGATCTTCGCGGTGACGGAGCGGCGCAACTCCGCCGACTACCTCGCCATCGGCGACATCATGGAGGCCACGCTCGAGCAGATCGACGCCGCTTCGGCCCACGACGGCTCGATGCGTGGCATCCCCACGGGCTTCGCGCAGCTCGACGAACTCACAGGCGGCCTGCAGGGCGGCCAGATGGTCGTCATCGCTGCGCGTCCCGCTATCGGTAAGTCGACGCTCGGACTCGACATCGCGCGCGCGGCATCGATCGGCCACAACAAGGCCTCCGTCATCTTCTCGCTGGAGATGAGCCGCGAGGAGATCACCAAGCGCATGCTCGCCGCCGAGGCGAGCGTGAAGCTGACGCGCCTGACCAAGGGGCCGATGGGCCCCAATGACTGGGAGCGCCTCGCGGTCAAGGCCGCGGAGATCGCCAAGGCGCCGCTGTTCATCGACGACTCGCCCAACATGACGCTCATGGAGATCCGCGCCAAGTGCCGCCGTCTCAAGCAGCAGCACGACCTCAAGCTCGTGGTCCTCGACTACCTGCAGCTGATGAGCTCGGGCCGCAAGGTCGAGTCCCGTCAGCAGGAGGTCTCCGAGTTCTCGCGTGCGCTGAAGCTGCTGGCGAAGGAGATCGACGTGCCGGTGATCGCGATCTCGCAGCTGAACCGTGGCTCCGAGCAGCGCGGCGACAAGAAGCCGATGCTGTCCGACATGCGTGAGTCCGGCGCCATCGAGCAGGACGCCGACATCGTCATCCTGCTGCACCGCGACGACGCGTACGACCGCGACAACCGCCCGGGCGAGGCCGACTTCATCGTTGCCAAGCACCGTGCCGGACCCACCGACACCATCGCGGTGGCGTTCAAGAAGGACTACGCCCACTTCACGGACATGGCCCCCGACATGTGATCTGGCCGCGTAGGGTCGGCGGCATGCTTGCGCGCGTCGAGGGCCCCGTCCACGGCATCCCGGTGGTGCTGCTCCACGGCTTCGCGGTCGATCATCGGATCCTCACCTCGCTCGAGCCCGTCTTCGACAGCGCCGGCGCCTGGCGGCGGCACTACCTCGACCTGCCCGGTCACGGCACCACGCCGGGCGATGGGGTGGCCTCCGCGAGGGACGTGGCCGATGCGGTGGTCGCCTGGGTCGAGGACACCCTGGGCGACGCGCCGTTCGCGATCGTCGGGAACTCCTTTGGTGGGCAGATCGCCCGCGAGGTCGCGCACCGGCTTCGCGCGAGGGTGCTGGGCCTGGCGCTCATCGTGCCGGTGATTGAGCCGGTTCACGAGCGGCGCGACCGGCCGGCACGCACCGCGTTGCGTGAGGACCCGGGTGTCGTCGCGACCATCACCGTCGAGGCGGAGGGGTACGCCGACATGGCCGTCGACCCCACTCCCGCCGACGCAGCGGCCTTCGTCGCCCACGTGGCGCCTGGCCTCGGTGCCGCCGACGGCGCGACCCTTGACCGCATCGGCCGTGACTACGCGATTGACCCCTCCCCCGAGGAGGCGTCATCGGAGCAGTTCGCGGCGCCCGCGCTTATCCTGACCGGGCGCCAGGACCACAGCGTGGGTTATCGCGACGCGTGGGCGCTGCTCGACCACTACCCGCGTGCCACCTTTGCGGCGTTGGATGCCGCCGGGCACCACGCCCACCTTGAGCGGGATGCCCTCGCTCGGGCGCTCGTGACGGATTGGCTCGAGCGGGTCGCCCGCGAGCTCGCGTTCGCACCGCCGGCTCCGACCCCTCCCACTGGTTGATTTTGGTCAACCAAGGGCCCTTAACTGACCAAAATTAACCAGTCTGGGCGCGGCTCACCGACGCGGAACGAGGCGGCGCCGTCGACGCGCGCAGGACGAGCTCCGTCGGCACCGTGACGTCGGGGATCTCGGCGGTGCGGGGTGTGCCGATCTGGTCCATGACCAGGCGGAACAGCTGGGTGCCGATGGTCGTGAAGTGCTGCTTAACGGTGGTCAGCGGCGGCTGGGTGAAGCGGCTCAGGGACACGTCGTCGAACCCGATCACGGAGACGTCCTCCGGCACGCGGCGGCCAGCCTCGTGGAGAGCGGCCAGGACGCCGAAGGCGGTCTCGTCGTTCGCGCAGGCGATGGCCGTCACCTCGGGGTCCGCGGCCAGGGCCGTGCCAGCGGTGTAGCCGGAGTCCGCGGTCCAGTCCCCCACGTGTGGCTCGGGAACCTCGGCCCCCGCCTGGACCAGCCCGGTGCGCCACCCGGCGCGGCGCAGGCGTGCAGGCTCGGAGTCCTCCGGCCCCGCCACGTAGTGCACCGTCCGGTGGCCGAGGCTCAGCAGGTGGTCCACGGCCATGCGCGAACTGTTGAGCTCGTCGGACACCACGCACGGGTAGACGCCGTGCACTCGCGAGTCGCTCACGGCGACGGGCATGCCGGTCGGCAGCGCGAGCTGCTCGGTGGAGTGCCCCTCGGAGCGGATGATGATGAGGCCGTCGACGGTCTGGTGGCGGAGGCGATTGGCCGCGGGCGTCCAGCCATCGTGCGCCGCGTCCTGCACGGTGACGAGGGTGACGCCGTAGCCCTCGGCCTGGGCGGCGCGCAGGACGGCGTCGGTGATCATCGACTCGCCGGTGCGGTCGAAGCGGTGGGCCAGCAGCCCGATGCTGCCGAACCGGCCGTCACGCAGCGCCCGGGCGGCGTGGTTGGGCGAGTAGCCGAGCTGTTCCATGGCGCGCAGGACCCTGTCGCGGGTCTCCTGGCGCACCGCATCGGACCCGGTGGAGACCCGGGAGACGGTCTGGGCGGACACCTCGGCGAGGCGGGCGACATCCCTGATGGACGGTCCCCTCGTGTGACCGCCGCGTGCATCGTTGCGCGGCATGCGGTGAGTGTAGGGGCAAGTCTGCCCCGGCGCCATGTTGACGTTCCCAAAGCCGGTTTCACTCGCTGAACGGCGGTCAGATCCCGTTACCTGATCGTGATGAAAGCGATGGTTCCCCTGCCGGGACTGTGTTGCTATGTTAACGAGAACAACCCCTGGGGAGGGGCCCGGCAGAGGTCGATGTCGACCGCCTCCGGCCCTCACGCGGGGGGAGTTCATGACCGGTGGGCGTTCGACGTGGTACGCCCGGTTTCCGGCACGACCCGAACCGAAGGGTGGTCAACGATGACCAAGTTCCGTTCCGGCGTGGTGATGGCCGCAGCCGCCACACTCGCCTTCAGCCTTACCGCCTGCTCCAGCTCCGACGACACCACCGAGGGTTCGGGCGGCGACTCATCCGCCGCGGCCGCCGGTGACAACACCCTCACCGTCTGGGCGTGGGACCCGGCGTTCAACATCTACGCGATGGAGGAGGCCGAGAAGGTCTACCAGGAGGAGCACCCCGACTTCACCCTGGACATCCAGGAGGTCACCTGGGAGGACCTGCAGCCCCGCCTCACCACGCTTGCCCAGTCGCAGGAGTTCGACGAGCTCCCCGACATCTTCCTCATGCAGAACAACGCGTTCCAGAAGAACGCGATCAACTACCCCGACCTCTTCACGGACATCACCGACTCGCCCATCGCGCTCGACGAGTTCCCCGAGGGTGTCGTGGCCTACTCGACCGTCGACGGCGCCAACTACGGAGTGCCGTTCGACTCGGGCACCGCGGTCAGCGCGCTGCGCACGGACATCCTGGAGGAGGCCGGCTACACGGTCGACGACTTCACGGACATCTCGTGGGACGAGTACATCGAGAAGGGCAAGGACGTCCTCGCCAAGACCGGCAAGCCCATGCTGTCCGGCATCGCGGGCGAGCCCGACACCATCCTGATGATGCTCCAGTCGGCCGGACAGAGCCTGTTCGACGACGAGGGCAACCCCACCATCACCGACAACGCGGCGCTGTCCAGCGCGATCGACCTGTACTCGCAGATGGTCGAGTCGGGCATCTACCTCGAGGTCAACTCGTGGGACGAGTACATCGGCTCGCTGGTCAACGGCAACGTGGCCGGCACCATCAACGGCATCTGGATCTCGGGCTCGTTGCAGACCGCCGAGGACCAGGCCGGCAACTGGGCCATGACCAACCTGCCGATGATCGAGGGCGTCGACGGCGCCACGCACTACTCGGCGAACGGCGGCTCCTCGTGGGCCATCAGCTCCAACGCCAACGTGGAGCTTGCCGAGGACTTCCTGGCCTCGACCTTCGCCGGCTCGACCGAGCTGTACGACACGATCCTGCCCTCCGCCGGTGCAGTCGCCAACTGGCTGCCCGCCGGTGACTCGGACGTCTACGCCGAGCCCCAGGAGTTCTACGGCGGCCAGCCCGTCTACGCCGACGTGATCTCCTTCGGCGCCGAGGTCCCCGCCAACAACACGGGTGCCTACTACTACGAGGCCCGCGACGCCGTCGGTGTCGCCATCACGCAGATCATGGGTGGCACCGACGCCGCCTCTGCCCTCGGCGAGGCGCAGAGCACCGTCGAATTCGCGATGAACTAACCCCCATCCGAACCTAGGGAGGGGGTCGGCACGCCCGGCCCCCTCCCGCACCCCCCTCGGAGATCCCTGTGTCAACGATGACCCCCGTGGCGCTCGAGAAGCGCCCCTCGCGCGACAAGCGCAAGGGCGGCGCCAAGCGCGAACTGTCGCCCGCGGCCCGCCGCCGCAGCCTCACCGGCTGGGCCTTCCTCATCCCGGCCGCCGCCCTCATCGGCCTCATGATGTTCTGGCCGATGTTCCAGGCCCTGCTGCTGTCGTTCCAGACCGGCCGCGGCTCCGCGCTGGACTGGGCCGACCCCCTGACCTTCAACTACTCGCGCATGCTGGAAGACGACATCTTCCGGCTGACGCTCACCAACACGCTGCTGTACCTGGTGATCCAGGTGCCGATCATGCTGATCTCGGCGCTGGTGCTCGCGAACATCCTCAACAACCCCAAGCTGCGCTGGAAGGGCTTCTGGCGCACCGCGATCTTCGTGCCCGCAGCGATCTCGCTCGTGTCCTACTCGCTGGTGTTCCGCACCATCTTCGCGACGGACGGGCTGGTCAACGACGCCCTCCTCGGCATCGGCCTCATCGACGGGCCCATCAACTGGCTAGGCGAGACCGACACCGCCCGCCTGGTGATCATCCTCGGCCTGCTGTGGCGCTGGACGGGCTTCAACGTCATCTTCTACCTGGCGGCGCTGCAGAACATCGATCCCACGACGCTCGAGGCCGCCAAGATGGACGGCGCCGGCCCCATCCGCACCTTCTTCTCCGTGACCATCCCGCAGATGAAGCCGATGATCCTGCTCACCGTGATCATGTCGACCAACGGCACCATCCAGATGTTCGACGAGTCGTACAACCTGACGCGTGGCGGGCCCGCGAACACCACGATGACGATGTCGCACTACCTGTTCGACGTGTCCTTCCAGAACAACCCCAACTTCGGCTACGGCGCCGCGCTGTCCTACGTGATCCTCATCATCGTGGCCGTGCTCGCCGCCATCCAGATGAAGGTCGGTGACAAGCGTGACTGACGTGGCCATGGCGCCCGCGAAGGCGCCCACCCGAGCGACCGCGCGCTGGCGCGGCGTGCCCAAGTACGTGTTCCTGTCGATCGTGGCGCTGCTGTCCATCGGCCCGCTGTACTTCATGGTCGTCTCCGCGACCAACACCACCCAGGACGTGCTCGCCTCGAGCATGCTGCCCGGCACCAACCTGTTGGCCAACTGGCAGTCGCTCACCGAGTTCCAGGACGTGGGCTCGGCGATGTACCACTCGATCATCAACGCCGTGGTGACGACGGTGCTCGCCCTCGTGGTGTGCTCGATCGCCGGCTACGGCTTCGAGGTCTACCACTCGCCCAACAAGGACCGCCTCATGTGGGTCCTCATGCTCGCGATGATGATCCCGTTCGCGGCGACGATGATCCCCCTGTTCCAGCTCTTCGCGGACGCGGGCCTCATCAACTCGACCTGGGCAGTGGTGCTCCCCGCGATCGCGACGCCGCTGCTCATCCTGCTGTTCAGGCAGTCGGCCCGCAGCTTCCCGCACGAGATCATCGAGGCGGCGCGCCTGGACGGGCTGAAGGAGGTCGCGATCTTCTTCCGCATGTTCGTGCCCACCATGAAGCCCACCTACGCTGCCGCGGCGGTCATCACCTTCATGACCGCGTGGAACAACTTCCTGTGGCCCAAGGTCATCCTGGTGAACCCCGACTACCAGACCATGCCGATGCTGATCTCGAACTTCACCGGCGGTTACGTGGTCGACTACGGCGCGCTCATGCTCGCGGTGCTCATCACCTCGCTTCCCACCATCATCATCTTCTTTGTCCTGCAGCGGTCGTTCGTCGCGGGATTCACTGGAGTCGTCAAGTGACCTTCGACATCACCCGCATCACCGACCCCGAGTACGTCCACGAGAACCGCAGGAAGGCTCACAGCGACCACCGCTGGTTCGCCTCGGCCGACGAGGCGGCGACGGGCGTGAGTTCCTTCGAGCAGAGCCTCAACGGCCTGTGGAAGGTGCACCACGCCAAGAACCCCACGATGGTCATCGACGGCTGGGAGAGCCCCGACTACGACGTCGACGGCTGGGACGACATCCCCGTGCCCGCGCACCTGCAGATGCACGGCTACGACCGCCCGCAGTACACGAACGTGCAGTACCCGTGGGATGGCGCGGAGGACCTCGAGCCGGGCCAGGTGCCCACGCGGTTCAACCCCGTCGCCAGCTACGTGAGGCCGTTCACGCTCGACCGCCCCGTGGCGGACGGCGAGCGCGTCTCGGTCACCTTCCACGGCGCCGAAAGTGCCGTGGCAGTGTGGCTGAACGGCGCGTACGTGGGCTGGGCGACGGACTCGTTCACCCCCAGCGAGTTTGACCTCACTGAGCACCTCGTCGACGGCGAGAACCGCCTGGCGGTGCAGGTGTTCCGGTGGACGGCAGCCTCGTGGCTCGAGGACCAAGACTTCTTCCGCTTCCACGGGATCTTCCGCGACGTCACGCTGTATCGCCGTCCCAGCACGCACGCCGAGGACCTGCGCCTCGAGACGTCCGTGGCGCCCGACCGCCTCACCGCGACCGTCGCCCTCGACGTCCGCATCGAGGGCTGCGGGGAGGGCGTGGGAAGCGTCAGGGCTCGCCTGGGCGACGGCACCGAACTGTCGGCCGATGCCTCGGGTCGCCTCACGGCGACGCTCGCCGAGCCGCGGCTGTGGAGCGCGGAGGACCCGTACCTCCACGACCTCACCGTCGAGGTGCTCGACGGCGCCGGCGAGGTGGCCGAGGTCATCCCTCAGCGCATCGGCCTGCGCCAGGTGGTGATCGAGGACGCCCAGATCAAGGTCAACGGCGAGCGCGTGGTGTTCTACGGCACCAACCGCCACGAGTTCGGCCCCCGCGGCCGCGTCGTGACGCGCGAGGAGATCGCCGAGGACCTCAGGATCATGAAGCGCGCCAACATCAACGCGGTGCGCACCAGCCACTACCCCAACCAGACCGCCTTCTACGAGCTGTGCGACGAGATCGGCCTGTACGTCATCGACGAGATGAACCTCGAGACCCACGGCATGTGGGACAAGGTGGCGTACGGCGAGCTCACGGTCGAGCAGGCGTTGCCTGGCGACCGCCCCGAGTGGCGCGCCGCGCTCATGGACCGTGCCGCGAGCATGTTCGAGCGCGACAAGAACCACGCGAGCATCGTCATCTGGTCGCTGGGCAACGAGTCGTTCGGCGGCTCCGTGCTGCTCGAGGTGGGCGACTGGTTCCGCTCCACCGACCCCTCGCGTCCCGTGCACTACGAGGGCGTTCACTGGGATCCGCGCTACCCGCAGACCACGGACATCACCAGCCAGATGTACACGTTCGCGGCGGATGTCGAAGAGCACCTGCGCACCCACCGCGACAAGCCGTTCCTGCTGTGCGAGTTCGCTCACTCGATGGGCAACTCGTTCGGCGCGGTCGACAAGTACATGGACCTCACCGAGTCCGACCCGCTGTTCCAGGGCGGCTTCATCTGGGACTTCGTTGACCAGACCCTGCCGCTGACGGACCGCTACGGCGTGGACTTCCTGGGGTACGGAGGCGACCACGGCGAGGCCCCGCACGACGCGGAGTTCTCGGCCAACGGCATCGTCTTCGCCGACCGCACCACCACGCCCGCGTACCAGGAGGTGCGCTACCTCTACCAGCCGCTGCGCACGGTCATCGGGGATGGCGAGTTCCAGGTGCGCAGCCGCCGCCTGTTCACGGGCACCGGCGACGTCGAGGCGATCGTGACCCTGGCGCGCGAGGGAGTCACGCTGCGCGAGGAGCGCGTCGCGATCGACGTCCCCGCGGGCCAGACGCGCTCGTACCCGCTGCCGTTCGCGGTGCCCGCGTCCGGCGAGCACACCGTCGAGGTGTCGTACCGCCTGGTGCGCTCCGCGTCGTGGGCCCCGGCCGGCTACGAGATCGGCTGGGAGCAGGCGGTCGTGGGGACGGCCGATGCTGTGGTCACCACCGCATCGGCCCCTCGCGTGGTCGAGTCGACGCACAACGTCGGCGTCCACGGGCCGCACTTCTCGGTGCTCTTCTCCCGCCTGCACGGCGGGCTGGTCTCGTACCGCTACGGGCGCACCTCGGACGGCGGTCACGAGCTGCTGCGCGACATGCCGCAGCCCAGCTTCTGGCACGCCCCCACGTCGAACGAGCGGGGCTGGGGAATGCCGTTCCGCGACGGCCAGTGGCTGCTCGCGAGCCGCTACCGCAAGCGTCGCGAGGGCCACGAGAAGCCGACCGTGACGCGCCACGATGACTCGGTGTCGATCGCCTACTTCTACGACCTGCCCACCGTGCCGGTGAGCGAGGTGGACGTGACGTACCGCGTGTTCGGGGACGGCCGCGTGGAGGTGACGGTGGACCTGCGCCCCGGCGAGGGTCTTCCCGATGCGCCCGAGATGGGTTTCCAGATCGACGTGGACGCCGACCTGCGTCACCTCACCTGGTACGGCGAGGGTCCGCACGAGTCCTACGTGGACCGTCGCGGGGGCGCCCGCCTGGGCCGCTGGGAGGCCGATGTGCGCGACCAGCTCACGCCGTACGTGCGGCCGCAGGAGTCGGGAAGCCACACGGGAGTGCGGTGGGCCGAGGTGATGAGCGACGCCGGCCTTGGCCTACGCCTCGATAGCGTGGACGGCATGGAGCTGTCCGCGCTGCCGTGGAGCCCGTACGAGGTGGAGAACGCCCGCCACCCGAACGAGTTGCCGCCCATCCACCGCACCGTCCTGCGTCCGGCACTGATGCGCCGCGGCGCGGGCGGCGACCAGTCCTGGGGTGCCATGACCCACCCCGAGTACCGGGTCCCGACGGGAAGCCTCTCCTTCACGTTCGGATTCCAGGGAGTGCTGCGCTGAGCGCCGCCCCCGCCTCGCACGGCGCCGTCCTCGTCGACGGCGCCGTGCGCCTGTCCGCGCCAGGGGTCGAGGTAGTCCTCGACCTCGCGCCCGGCTACCCCGTGGTGCTCCACTGGGGTGCGCCGCTGGGCGACGTTGAGGTCGCGGACCTGCGCGTGTTGACCGCCGGTGCGGTGCCCGGCGCCGACCTCGACGATCTCGCCGACCCCGGCATGCTGCGCGAGAACGCCCGCGGCTTCACCGGCCGGCCCGCCCTGCGAGGCCACCGCGGTGGCGGAGCGTTTTCCCCGTTGTTTGCGGTGGAGGCGGTCGCGGTCGAGGGCTCGCGCGCCGTGGTGCGGATGGCCGATGCGGCCGCCGGGCTCACGCTCGACCTCACCCTGAGCATGACGCCCCAGGGAGTGCTGCTGATCGACCAGGCGCTCACCAATGCCGGCGAGGGCGACTACAGCCTCGACGAGCTGTCCGCCTGGCTTCCCGTCCCCGACCGCGCCACCGAGACGCTCGACTTCTCGGGCCGCTGGCTGCTGGAGCGTCAGCCCCAGCGCCTGCCCTTCGCGCCGGGTCTGCGCCTGCGCGAGGGGCAGGAGGGGCGCTCCGGCCACGACCACACCGTCGTCCAGTGCGCCCTCACCCCCGACGCGACCACCGAGCGCGGCGAGGTGTGGGCGCTGGGAGTCCTCTGGAGCGGGGGCATCCGCCACCTGGCCGAGCGCGACGTGCGCGGCCGCGGCGCCCTCGGTGCCGGGGAACTGCTCGAGGCGGGCGAGGCCGAGCTCGCGCCCGGCGACACGTACGCCGCACCCACCGTGGCGGCGCTGTACTCATCGGCCGGCCTCGACGGCCTCTCGGCCGCGTCGCACGCGTGGCTGCGGTCGCGGCCGGGCCGTGCCGCATCGGCCAGGCCCCTGACCCTGAACGTGTGGGAGGCCGTGTACTTCGACCACGACCTCGACACCCTCACGCGGCTCGCGGACCGCGCCGCCGCGGTGGGCGTCGAAAGGTTCGTGCTCGACGACGGCTGGTTCGGATCGCGCCGCGACGACACGAGCGGCCTGGGCGACTGGGTGGTCTCGGACGAGGCGTGGCCCACGGGGCTCGCTCCCCTGGCCGAGCACGTCCACGGCCTCGGCCTCCAGTTCGGCCTGTGGTTCGAGGGCGAGATGGTGAACCCCGACTCCGACCTCTACCGCGCCCACCCCGACTGGATCCTGCAGGTCCCCGGCCGGGTGCCTCCCCTCGCGCGCCAGCAGCTGGTGCTCGGCCTCGTCAACCCCGAGGCGTACACGCACGTCCTGGAGTCCGTGAGCGCGCTCGTGGGCGAGCACAGCATCGACTACCTGAAGTGGGATCACAACCGTTTCCTCACCGACGCCGGCCACGCCGGCACCCCTGCGGCGCGCGAGCAGACCCTCGCGATCTACCGGCTGTTCGACGAGCTCAAGGCCCGTCACCCCGGGCTCGAGATCGAGTCGTGCGCCTCGGGTGGCGGACGCGTGGACCTCGGCATGGTGTTCCACGCGGATCGCTTCTGGACCTCTGACCAGAACGACCCGCTCGAGCGCCAGCAGATTCAGCGGTGGACCTCGCTGGTGATCCCGCCGGAGATGCTGGGCAGCCACATCGGCCCCACCACCTCCCACACCACGGGCAGGACCCACGGGATCCAGCTGCGCGCGGTCACGGCGCTCTTCGGGCATGCAGGCATCGAGTGGAACCTGCTCGACGCGACCGATGCCGAGCTCGAGGCGCTCACCGGCTGGACGGCCTTCTACCGGGAGCATCGGGCACTGCTGCACGGCGGTCGCGTGGTGCGGGTCGAGCACCCGGACCCCGGCGCCGTGGTGCACGGAGTGGTGGCGTCCGATGCCTCGGCCGCCCTGTTCGCGTACGTCCAGGTCACGCCGGCGGCTGGCACGTCCCCCGCGGCGTTCCGCCTGCCGGGGCTGGATCCCGCCGCGCGCTACCGCGTGCGCCCGCACGAGTTCGCCCCCGCCGAGGCCATCCAGAAGGTCGCGCCCGCGTGGATGGATGGCGTCGAGGCGACGGGCGCCGCGCTCGATCGCGTGGGGCTGCGCCCGCCGATCCTGCGCCCCGAGCAGGCGCTGCTCGTCGTCGTCGAGCGAATCTAGTTTCCTCCCCCTCCCCGACTGGTGGATTTTGGTCAACGAAGACCCCTTACTTGACCAAAATCAACTAGTCATCGACGCAGAACGATAACCGTTATCATTCTCTGGTACCGTGGAGACCGAGGCGACCGCAGACGCGAGCCTCGGTCACACTCCCCGACTTCACGAGAGAGGCCGGCGCCCGCGCCGGATTCACCATGACTGACACCGTTCTGAAGCGCCCCGCCCTGATCGCGGGCGCCGGCGTGCTCATGCTCGCCCTGGCTGGCTGCGCCACCGACGCCGCCGACGAGACCTCCGCCACCGCATCGGCCACCGCCGAGGCCCACGACGAGCACGACCACGACCACGAGGCGGAGGAGGCCGCCGCGACCGAGAACGCCGCCAAGACCCCGCGCCTCGTCGCCACCTACGACGGCGGCATCGTGGTGCTGGACGCCTCGACGCTCGAGACCGTCTCCGACATCGAGCTCGCCGGCTTCAACCGCCTGAACGACGCCGGCGACGGCCGCCACGTCGCGGTCTCGACCACGGGCGGATTCCAGATCCTCGACGCGGGCACCTGGTCGCAGGCGCACGGCGACCACTCGCACTACTTCACTTCCGAGCCCGCCCTCACCGAGCTCACCATCGAGGCCACCACGCCCGGCCACGTCGTCAACCACGACGGCCTCACCGCGCTGTTCGACGACGGCACCGGCGAGGTCACCGTCGTCGAGTCCGACGAGTGGACCCACATGGTCGAGGAGGGCCACCTCGACGTGGTCTCCGAGTACACGGCCGATGAGGCGCACCACGGCGTCGCGGTCGCGACCGAGGATGGCGACATGCTCGTGACGATCGGCAACGAGGACGCCCGCACCGGCGCCATGCTGCTGGACGAGGACGGCGAGACCATCGTCAGCTCCGACCAGTGCCCCGGCGTCCACGGCGAGACCGCCTTCGTCAACGCCTCCGACGAGGAGCTCATCATGGTGGGCTGCGAGGATGGCGCTCTCGTCTTCCACGACGACCACGTCCACAAGCTCGACGGCGGCGCCGGGTACGCGCGCTCGGGCAACCTGTTCTCCGCCGACGGCTCCGACGTGGTGCTCGGCGACTACAAGACCGACCCCGAGGGCACCCTCACCCAGGTCGCCGTCATCGACACCGCCGCCGAGACCATCACCGCTGTCGACCCGTTCGACGGCTCCGGCGCCGAGTACACCTTCCGCGGCCTCGGCCGCGGCGACGACGGCGAGCTGCTGGTGCTGGGCACCGACGGCACCCTGCGCGTGCTCGACGAGTCCGGCTCGCTCCAGACCACCATCGACGTCATCGACGCGTGGGAGGTCCCCGAGGAGTGGCAGTCGGCCCAGCCGGCCCTCATCGCCCTCGACGGCATGGCCTACGTCACCGAGCCCGCCACGGGCGAGATCCACATCGTCGACTACGTGGGCGGCGAGGTGTGGAAGTCGGCCGACGTCGGCGTCACCATGAACGAGATCGTGGGCGTCACGGGCTAACCCGTCACCCGCGCAGCGCGGCCGTCGCCGCTTCAGGGGCGGCGGCCGCGTCGCGTTTTCCCTGCTCGCAGGGTGAAGGCGGCCGATGCCGTGGCCCCCGGCTCGAGCACGATGAGGCCGATGCCGGAGTTCAGCGCGTCGGGCGGGCAGGTCATGGGCTCCACGGCGACGCTCGCGCGCCGGTCGGCGCCCGCGGCCTCGTCCGCCGTGTAGACCTGCAGCCAGCGATACCCGGCGTCGATCTCCATCTCGACCGCCGTGCCGGCCGGGCCGTCGAGGGCGACCCGCGCGTTCCCGCTCGCGTCCCGCTCCAGGTCCCCGTAGGTGTGGTTGAGGGCGAGGCCCGCGAGCGGCCGTCCCCCGCGGAGGTCGAGACCGGGTCCCACATGGCCGATGCCCCCGGGCAGCAGCCGCTCCGGGGTCGCCGCCGCAACAGTCGCGGCGGGCACGGCCAGGGCCCAGCCGTCGGCGGCGCCGGGGCCCGGCATCGTGCCCGTCCCGGCGCCCGCCACTAGGTACGGGTGTACTCCCCACCCGAGCGGCGCCGCCTCGTCGTCGAGGTTGGTGGCGGTCACCGTGTGGACGACCCCGCGCTCGGTGACCGCCACCGTCACCGCGAGGTCCACGCGCCAGGGGTAGCCGGCATCGGCCCCCAGCACGGTGCCGAGCGTCACCGCCACGGGTGACGCGAGCCGCCACCGCCATCGCCTGTCCGCGACACGGCCGTGCAGGGCGGTGCGCCGCTCGGGCTCGTCGATCCCCACGTCGTACCGGCGTCCGCGCCAGGTGAAGCCGCCGTCGGCGAGCCTGCCGGGCCACGGCGCGAGCATGGCGCCGCGGTAGTCGCCGGGTGCCGCGGCACCCGGCTCCGCGGCGGTGATGAGCGGATCTCCCAGGAACGATGCCGCGGCGAGCATCGCGCCGAGCGAGGACACGACGGCCTTGTAGCCGTGAGCCGCGAGGGTGCGGACCTCCGCGTCAGGACCGGGCATCCGTCTCCTCGCGCACGAACAGCAGGAGGTCGGGAAGGCTCGTGGCGAAGTAGTCCGTCACCCCGTCCTCGCGGACCGGCGCCGGCGGCGCGTAGCGCGGGCGCGCCTCGCCGAGGCTGCGCGGAGGATCGACGATGCCGCGGCCCAGCACCGCATTCGCGGCGTCCCACGCGCCGAGCGCCCTCCCCTCGCCACCCTCCCACGGGTGGAAGGGGCGCGTCTCGAGGATCGCGAGGGCGTCGTCGGCCCGGCCGGAGGCCGTGAGGAGCTCGGCGTACTCGATGGTGAGGTCGTCACGGGTCAGCACCAGGCCGCGGACGGCCTCGAGTGCCGTGAGGCGGGCCGCTGCCGGGTGGCCCAGTCGCGCCGCCAACTGGTCACGCTCGTAAAGCAGGCGCGCGTCGCCCGGGGCGGCGGCCACTGCCTGCTCGTAGCGCGACCAGGCGAGAGCGTCGTCGTGGGTGACGCAGTACGCGGCGAGCCCTGCGTTGCGCAGCACCAGGGGCTCGGTCAGCCCGAGCGCGATCGCCTCCTCCCACAGCCGCGCCGCCTCGACGTGCCTGCCGGCGCCGTACAGCAGCATGCCGAGCAGCACCCGGGCGGGGGCGTCGGAGGGATCCGCCGCGAGGGCCGCCACCAGCGCGTCGTGGGCGTCCAGCCCGGAGGGGAAGCACAGGCGCCGGTCGGCGGCGCGCGCCGCCTGTCGCCGGGCGGCGGCCTCGTCGCCGCGACCCGCGCGTTCGAGGAGCCGGGCGGCAATGTAGTGCGCGACCGGCGCGACGGTGCCGGTTCCCGAGGGCCCGAGGACCACCGCGGCGTCGAGCGCCGTCAGCGCGCCGTCCACGTCGCCGGCCTTGCCCAGGTCGAGCGCGACGTCCACGAGGGTGCCGGGGTCGGCGTTCACGGGGCGACCCGCGAGGGTGCGCAGCGTCGCGTCGAGCCTGTCGGCGTCCAGCGCGCGCTCGAGCACGGCCGCCGCCTCGGCGGCGCGGCCCAGGCGGCGCAGCACGATGGCCCGCACGGCGGCGCGCCTGGCGTCGTGGCTCGCCACCCCGTCCAGCGAGTCGAGCACCCTCAGCGCCGCGCGGTGCCGGCCGCGCCGCGCGAGCGAGCGCGAGAGTTCGAGCCCCGCCGCCGCGGCCCACGTGCCGTCCCAGCCGGCCTTTCCCCACGCCGCTTCGGCCTCCTCGTCGCGGCCCAGCCGGGCGAGGATCAGGCCGGCGAGGTAGAACGCCTCGGCGTCGGCGGGATTCGCGTTGCGGCGAGTGAGGCGGTCCAGTGCGTGTTCGACGCGCTCCAGCGCCTCGGCGTAGCGACCGGCGCGATACAGGCGGTCGGCCATTGCCACGAGCGTGGGGACGTGGCCGGGGTCGCGCGCGAGCGCGCGCTCCCAGTACGTCTCGGGGGACCGGGTGGGGTGCCGGTACTGGGCGAGGTGAAGCCCCGTGAGGTACAGCTCGTCCACGGACTCCGTGGCATCGGGGGTGGGCGGCTCGGTGGCGATCCACGGCTCCTCGTCGTCCACCCGGGCCGGCTCCCACCGCACCAGCAGCGAGCCGGAGGCGTCGGCGAGCTCCACCGTGGCATCGGCCCGCGAGACGTCGGCACGGAGGCTCGCCACCTCGCCGGGGGCGAGGTCCACGAGAGCCTCGGCCACCGGCTCGCCGCCCACGAGGATGCGCGCCCGCGCGCCCGCCTGCGGTGAGGTGACCGCGAACGTCGCGACCAGCGGGCCGTCCTGGCTGACGTTGACGGCGGCATCGGGCGTCGCCTGGTGCGCGGGGCCGATGCCCGGGATCGGGTACCAAGACTGCGTGAAGGTCTTGGTCTCGCCCGGCAGGAGCCAGGAGAAGTCCGGCTGGTTGTCGGTGTAGACGCCGGCCATGAGCTCCACGTAGGGGCCGTCTCCATCCGTGAGCTGGTCGTCCCAGGCATGCCCGAACGGCGCATTTCCCCAGGTCCACTGCTTCTTGCCGGGGGACACGCGGCGCTCGGCCCAGTGCACGAACCCGGCGCGCGCCGCGTGGTCGTAGCCGCCGAAGAAGTCCTGTTGCGAGTCCACGATCATGTACGAGGTGGGCACGGGGATGTTGCGGTACCAGTCGAGGCGATCGACGCCCTCCTGCTCCGCGGCAAGCGCCGGATAGTCGACGTTGTAGTACGGGCGGTCCGCCGAGGGGAACGCGGTGAGCGCCCGGCGCGCGTGGTCGGCGACGTACCTCACGTCCTCGGGGAAGAACGACTGGTAGTCGTCGTGGACGCGCGCGGCGACGTTGGACCACCACAGGAAGGTCTGGCGCTCGCTCGAGCGGTTGTGGACGCGCACCGCGAGCTCGACCACGGAGCTGTCGGGCCGCAGCCGGATGCCGTGCTGGGCCGCCATGCGCGCGAACGGGTCGTGGTCGTGGCACCACAGGGTGACGGTGCCGTCGGCGTCGCGCTCGATCTCCGTCTCGACGGGCAGGTAGGTGGCGGGGCGGTGGTGCTGCGGCCAGTTGAACTCGACGCCGCCGCTGATCCACGGGCCCGCGAGCCCCACGAGCGCGGGCTTGATGACGTTATTGCGATAGAAGAAGTCGTAGCCAGTGGTCTTGTCGTAGCCGATGTGGATGCGGCCGCCCAACTCCGGCAGCACCACCAGCCGGACGTACGCGTTCTCGAGGTGCACCGCGCGCCAGTCGCGGGCGACGGGGGAGTCAGCGATCGACTCCGTGAACGGCAGCGGGTAGACCCGCCCGCTCGAGCCCTGGTAGACGCGTCGGTCCAGGTAGAGCGGGTAGTCGCAGGGTTCGCCCGCCTCGTAGGTGCGGATGGTCAGCGGCTCCTCCCACGCGACGGCGCCGCCAGCCGCGAGGGTCGCTGCGTGCTCGCCGGTCGCCTCCGGCAGGACGATGCTGTCGGGCCCGGCGTTCATCGGCTCGCCTCCGTGGCGGTGAGGGTGACGCGGCCGATGCGGTGGATGGCGAGCGAGCGCACGCTCACCCCATCGGGCACCGGCCGCATGCTCGGGTCCACCCAGACGCCGGTGGCGTCGCTCCAGGGGAGCAGCTCGAGCGTCACGTCCTCGCCGTCAGTGACGTCGATGTCCCACGCCCTGCCGTGCCAGAAGTGGTCGCTCACCACCTCGCCGGCCCTGAGGGCGCGGCCCACGTCGCCGGTCCACTCGACGCGCAGGAGGGCGCGGTCGGCCCCGGCGACCGCGCCCGCGGGGATCGCGACGTCGACGCTCGCCGCCCCGGAGAAGTCGGTGGGGGCGCTGAGGCGGTCCATGGGTCCGCCGCGCGTGGGGGAGGGTGCGTCGGCCTCGAGGGGACCGGGCGTCGCAAGCGGCACCCGTCCGGCGGCCGAGGTGACCGTGACACGGGCCCAGCCGGTCGCATCGGCGCCCTGGAGGCCGATCTCGCCGCCGTCGACCTCCAGGTCCGCGGGGGCCGGCAGGATCGCGAGGTGCGCCTCGGGCTCGGTGGGGTGGATCACGAGGTGGCCGGCCGATGCCGTGACGGGCTGGTCGGCGAGGATCAGGCGCTCGCGGCCCAGCACGTCCAGGACGTAGGCGCGGTTGGCGGTGGCCTCGTCGAGGATGAGCAGCCGCGTGCCGTCGAGGTCGACGATGGTGGTGTCGGAGGGGTCGGCGGTGAGGCGCACGACGGTGTGGCCGCCGTGGGTGGTGACGGTCGCCGGGCCGGTGACGGCCGCCGGGCCCGCGACGACGAGCTCGACCGGGACGCCGTCGGTGGCGGTGAGGACCACCAGCTCGTCGCCGTCGTCGAGCGTGAGCCTCGTGAGGACCTGTGCCGTCGCGGAGCGCAGGGTGTGGCGAGCGAGCGGCAGGTTCACGGGCCAGGCGACGTGGACGCCCGCCGGCAGCGTCACGGGAGCGGTGGGGAGCGTCACGGTGTCTCCCGCGAGCGTCACCGCGAACTGCACGTCGTCGACGGCCGGCAGCGGCCGGCGAGCCGGCTGGTAGGTGGTGGCGAAGACGTAGCCGCGTGATGCATCGGCCCTCACCGCCCAGCGCAGGGCATCGTCGCCGCCCACGGTGCTCGTCATGGCGGCGAGGGCGGCGCCGTCGGTGTGGAGCCACAGGTGTTGGCGGCGCAGCAGGTGGTGGTGGAGGCGCACCTGGCCGTGCTCGCCGAGCGGCGCGTGGAAGTCGTACGTGCGCGTGGGGACGTCGTTGGGGTAGCCGGTGGCGTGGCTTTCTTGCTGGGTGCCCGCGGCGCCGATGCGCTGCGTGCCTCCCGAGTACATGTAGTAGCCCTGCCACACGGAGCCCGATCCGATCTTGGCGTGGGCGAGCGCCGCGACGTCGCGCTCGGTGACGAGCGGCCTGCGGTGGTAGGCGACGTGCATGCCGCCGCCCAGCTCGCAGGTGGCGAAGGGGACGGCGGAGTCGTCCTTCAGGGTGACGGCGCCCTCGGCGACGCTCACGCCGTCGAGGGCCTCGCGCAGGTCGGCACCCACCGTGAGGTCGTCCCGCACCGTCGAGTAGTGGAAGTGGACGGGAGCGAATGACGGCCAGTCCGTCTGTTCGTCCTCCCAGAAGCCGTCGACGTAGGCGCTGTAGACGGGTAGCAGCGTGTCCGGGACCTGCGCGCCTCCCCAGCCGGTCGCGGTCCACAGGGGGACGGCGAGCCCCGCCTCCTCGGCGAGGCGGCGCAGCGTGGCGAGGTGCTCGGGCTGGTCGTAGAGCTCGTTGTCCATCTGCGCGGCGATGATCGGCCCGCCCTCGGCGTGGGTCAGGCCCCGCAGCTGCGCGACGATCTCGCCGTAGAGGCGGCGCACCAGGTCGAGGTAGCCGGGGTCGTCGGTGCGCGGGGTGACGGGGAGGGCGAGCAGCCAGTCGGGGAAGCCACCGTGGCGGGCCTCGCCGTGCGCCCACGGGCCCATGCGCACGACCACGTCGAGTCCGTGCTCGCCCGCTAGCTGCACGAACGCGCGCAGGTCGAGGTTGCCGTCCCAGCGGAAATCGCCGGCGCGGGGCTCGTGCGCCTGCCACAGGACATACGTCGCCACCGAGGTGAGGCCGCCTGCCTTGGCGTGGGCGAGAACGTCGTCCCAGCGCTCGCGGGGAAGGCGCGAGTAGTGGATCTCGCCCGTGATGGGGAACGCGGGGGCGCCGCCACGCTCCACGGAGCGGCTGGTGACCTCGATGCGGTCCGCGGTGCCGGCGGCCTCGCCCAGGGGTAGGTGGCCCCGGCGCGGAGCCTCTGGGGTGGCGAGCGTGATGGTGTGCGCCGGCATCGTCGCCGGCCGTGATGCGTCCGTGGCCATGGGGCAAGCCTATGGAGATTGCGGGGTGGCATGAATGGCGATTTGCGCTTGGTGTATGGACAAAACGATGGTTCATGCCAGGGTAGGAGCGTGACCATTCCCGACGGGTTCGCGCGCGAGCGGCTGTGCGTGGTGCCTCGCCCCGAGGTGACGCAGGCGCTCGCCCGTCCCGTGACCCGGCGCCTCGTGGTGACCGACGCCGGGATGTTTCCCGAGGCTCGCGGGCATGGGCGTACCAGGGAGCACGGGGCGCGCGAGGCGATCGTGATGGTCTGCGCGCGGGGGGCCGGCTGGGTCGAGGTCGCCGGACGCCGGTACGCGGTGAGCACGGGCGACGCGGTGGTGCTGCCGCCAGGCCGGCCGCATCGCTATGGGGCGTCGCCCTCGGCGCCGTGGACGCTGTGGTGGTGTCACCTGCGCGGAGCCGACGTCGACGAGCTCCTCGAGGCGACCGGCGCCGGCGCGGACCGCCCGGTGATCGGGCTCAACCGACCCGAGCGCGTCATCGGCCTCCTGGACGAGGTGGTGACGGCGCTCGAGGGTGGCGCGACGCCCGCCGGGCTGCTCACCGCATCGGGCGCCGCGTGGCGGATGCTCGCGCAGGTGGCGGCCGACCGCGTGACCCCCGGCTCCGGCAGCCCGCTGGAGCGGGCCATCGGCCACCTGGAGGACAACGTGGCGCGCACGGTCAGCGTGGGTGAGGTTGCCGCCCTCGTGGGAGTGTCCCCGTCGCACCTGGGGGCGCTGTTCCGTGGGGCCACCGGCGGCGGCGTGCTCGCGTATCAGTCCTCGCTGAGGATGGGCCGCGCTCGCGGGCTGCTCGACGGGACGGAGATGAGCGTCGGCGAGATTGCCGCTGCCGTGGGCTACGAGGACCCGCTGTACTTCTCGCGCCGATTCTCGCGGGCGCATGGGCTCAGTCCCAGCGCGTACCGGGCGCTCGGCAAGGGCTAGCGGCGGCGGCCTGGGACGGGCGGCGCACGCGGCGCGCCTCCCGTCGCGGTAGTTTCGCCTCATGAGCCTTACCGGACAGCAGATCACCCTCACCCACGGCGACCAGGTCGCCACGCTCGCCTCGCTGGGAGCGGCGCTGCGGATCTACACCGTGGGCGGCCGCGACGTGGTCCTGCCCTACGGCGAAGACGAGTTCCCTCCCGCGTTCGCCGGCATGGTCCTCGCCCCGTGGCCCAACCGCCTGCGCGACGGCCAGTACACGTTCGCCGGTGAGGAGCTGCAGGTGCCGGTGTCCGAGCCCGACCGCGGCACGGCGCTGCACGGCCTCGCCTCCTTCCAGTACTGGACCGTCGAGTCGGTGGCCGATGCGTCGGTCACCTTCACGCTCGACCTCGCCCCGAGCCCGGGTTATCCGTTCCAGCTCGCGCTCGCGACCACGTATACGCTGTCCGATGCCGGCCTCGCCATCACTACCGAGGCCCGCAACGTCGGCGCGACTGCCCTGCCCTACGGCGTGGGCTTCCACCCCTGGTTCGCCCCCGGCGGCACCGAGCTCGACGCGTGCACGCTGCAGCTCACCGCTGGTCAGAACGTGACGGTCGACGAGCGCCTGCTTCCCACCGGCGCGGTGGACGTCTCCGGCACCTTCGACATCCGTGAGGCGCGCTCCCTCGCCGGCGTCGGCTTCGACGACGCCTGGGTGGCGCCCTCGCAGGACGGCGAGGGTCGCTCGTGGGCGCGCCTGGGATGGGCCGACGGCTCCACGGTCGAGATCTGGGCCGACTCCGAGGCCAAGGCCTGGCAGATCTGCACCGGCGACCACGTGGACAGCATCCGCCGCGCGGGCGTCGCGATCGAGCCGATGTCCTGCATCGCCGACGCCTTCCGCACCGGCGACGACCTCATCACGCTCGAGCCGGGAGCCTCGCACTCCCTCACGTGGGGCGTGCGGCTGGTCTAGGCCGTGACAGTCGATCCGGGCGGCGTGGGCCCCGGCGCACCGCGGCGCACCGTGCTGGTGGGCTGCGGCAAGCTGGGGCTGCGGCTGTCGACGCTGCTCATGGCGGACGGCGGCGAGGTGGTCGCGCTGCGGCGCGACGCTTCGGGCCTGCCCGCGTCGGTCCGGGCGGTCGAGGCGGATCTCACCGCGCCCCTGGCGCAGTCGCTGCCGGCCGCCGACGCGATGGTGATCACGCTCCCGCCGTCCGTCGATCCCCGCGGGTACCCCGTGGTGCTGCGCCACCTTCGCGACGCGCTGCCGTCGACGCCCCCGCGGACCGTCTTCGTGTCCTCGACAGGCGTCTTCGAGGGGTGGGATGGACGCCAGCCCATCACAGAGGCGGATGTCCCGCGGCCCCGCAGCGAGCGCGCGCGGAGAATCCACGACGGCGAACTCGCGGCAATCGACCTGTTCGATGCGGTCGTGATCCGCCCGGCGGGAATCTACGGCCCGGGCCGCCACTTCCTGGTGCGGACGGTGCGCGACGCGCGGCCCGTGAACCCGCGCACCCGCACCAACCGGATCCACGAGAGCGACCTGGTGAGGGCGCTGGACCTGCTGGTGCGCGGCGGAACGGTCCCCGACGTGCTGCACGCGGTCGATGCCGCCCCCGCGCCGCTCGGCGACGTCACCGGATTCATCGCGGGCCTGATGGGCGTCGAGCCGCCGCCGGACGGCGGCGAGGAGGGCGGCCCCGGCAACGTCTTCGACGGCAGGCTCCTGCGCGATTTCCTCGGCGGCCTCGACTATCCCAGCTACCGCGAGGGCTACCGGGAGATGCTGGAGAAGCAGTAGTCGCGCGGCGTCAGTCGCGCCGCAGCATCACCACGTCGGTCTCGCGGTTGCCGCCCACCACGAAGGTGCGCGCGCCCACCTGCGTGAAGCCGTGCCGGCGGTAGAACGCCTGGGCACGTAGGTTCTCGTCGTTGGTGCCGAGCCACACGGCGCCGATGCCGTGGGCGTCCCGCGTGGCGGACACCGCCGCCTCCATGAGTCGGCCGGCAAGGCCGCCGCCGTGGGCCTCGGCGCGCACGTAGATCTTCGACAGCTCGTGGATGAGGTGGGTCTCGGCCCCGGCCGCCTCGAGCGCGAGGGCGGCCTCGGGGTCCCCGCACGGGCCGAACGTCGCGAGGGCGTACCCGTCCAGGCGGCCGGCGACCCCTGCATCGGCCACCAGGACGAACTGGGCGGGGTCGGCGATCCAGCCGCCGATCACGTCGGCGTTGAGCTTGGTCGCGATGTGCTCGGCCATGGCCTCGGGCGGCGTGCTTGCCGGGCAGGCGAGCGGGAAGGTCGCCGCGGCGAGGTCGACAAGCGCCGGGACGTCCGATGCTGTGGCGGGGCGAATCGTATGCGCGGCGGTCATACGGGAAGTCTTGCATGCGGCGCGCACCCTGCGAGGACGTGAATCCACGGGCGGCCGGCGCTGGGAGAGGTGACTTATCGGGACCGCGCAGCACGCAGCGTGGTCGGCGGTAGTGACATAGTACATCCGATCGGTCGCTCGCTGAGCCGAGAAGTTACGCGGCTGTGCTGACGGGTGCACGGCATACGCGGGGTGTGTCAGAGCGAGGCGAGGACCCCGTGGAGGTATTCGCCGCTGACCTCGAAACTCCGCACAGGCGAATCCTCGATCCAGTTCTGATGAGTCTCGACCACGACGGCTTCTACGTGAGCGTCACGCGCCTGGGCAATGAGTGCCGCGACCGGGAGGTTTCCTCGGCCAAGTTCGACGGGACCGTACTTGTCGATAGGAGTGAGCGAGGTGCCTCGTCGGACGCTCCCTCGATCGGTGAGATGCATGAGCTCGACCCGACGGCCCAGGCGCTCCAGGAGGGAAAGCGGGTCGACGCCGGCCGTTGCGGCCCAGTAGCAGTCGAGTTCGAAGCCCACGGCGCCGGCGTCCGTGAGGTCGACCAGTGCGTCGAATGCCGTGGCGCCGGGCTCGCAGCGCCTGAACTCGACGTTGTGGTTGTGATAGCCGAGCCGTATCCCGTGGGCGCCGAGGCGTGTGCCGACAGTGTTGAGGCGCGTGGCGAGGCTCGTGACCGCCTGGAGGTCGGTGTAGTCGAAGCGGTACATGCCCGTGACGACTATCCGCTCGGTGCGGAGCGCGCGGGCGTCTGCGATCACCGCGTCAATGTCGGATTCGATCCGCTCGAGCGATTCGTGGAGTGCGATCACGGAAAGGGGGAACTCCGCAAGGAGGGCCGGCCACGGGAGCCGCCCACCTCGCCCCGCAGGCATGCCAGCGGCCCGGGTCAGCGCACGCACGAGCCATGGCGTCGGTCGCGTCTGAAAGCCGTTGACCTCGATCCCGTCGTACCCGGCATCGACGAGTGCTTGGAGGGTCTCCCGCGCGCCCCTTTCGGAACCGACGACCGTTCCTAGCTGGATCTGCTGAACGGCGGTGAGTGGACGATGCGTCACTGGTGCGCGCGCTCGGCAGGGGCGGTGCTTGCCCGACGCACGAGTCCGATGAAACCGGACTGTGCGCCCAGGCTTGCGTCGACGAGCGCCACCAGCGCGGCCACGGGATCGCTCGTCGCAATGGCATCTTCGATCTCGTCGTGCAAGGCGTCCCGGGCTCCTCGTCCTTCCAGCATCGCCTGAGCCCATGCGCCGACGATTGCTGCGGCCCCCGCGGCGGACCGACCGGCGGCGATTTCGCGCTTCGCGACGGGCACGACGCGGACGCGGATCTTCGCGAGTGAGTCCTCCGCGATCTGGGCAAGCGCATGCAAGATTCGGGGATTCTCGAACCTCTTCCACAGCTCGCGGCAGTACGATGCCGCATCGACCTCCGCGGGGAGGTGACGGATGGCCTCGGACCACCATCCCTCGACGATGTCACGGCATGTGGGATCCTGCGTAGCGTCCGCGACGGTGGCGTGGCCGCGCGCTGGGCCCAGGTTCGCCAACGCGGTGTGCGCGCCGTTGAGGAGCCACAGTTTTCGATCTTCATACGGTGCGATGTCCTCGACGAACGTCGCTCCCGCGTCCTCCCATGAGGGACGCCCCGCAGGGAAGTCGCCGCTCAGCACCCAACTGGCAAACGGCTCGGTGACCACGGGGACGGCATCACGCGTCGCGTCCGCCTCGAGGACGTCGCGACCGAGTGGCGTGGCGCGCGGGGTGATGCGATCAACCGAGGTGGAGACGAACGACACGTTCGCTTCGATCCACGGCCACAGGTCGGTCGAGGCTGCTGAGGCGAAGTTCCTGAGCCCGTCGCGGACGAACTCACCGTTGTGGGGGACGTTGTCGCAGGGCACGATCGCGAGAGGGCCTCCGCCTGCGCGCCGACGTGCGTCGAGCCCCGCGGCCAACACCGCAAGCGGGGTGATGGGCGCTCCCGATCCACTGTTGAGCGCCGCGAGGTCGTGGCGCACGTCGGGGTCGTCGAGAAGAGCCCCCGACGAGTCGATGCGGTAGGCGCTCTCGGTCACGGTGACGGTGATGATGGCTGTCGCAGGAGCCGCGACGCGTGCGAGAAAGGTGGCGAAGTCTGCGATCGAGTGGACCTCGACAATGCTCTCCATCACCTCGACCTGATCTGCGTCGGCACCGCGCACGGTCAGCGTGTACCGACAGTCTTGGCGACGCAACGCCGCGACAAGGTCGTCGCCCGCGGATCGTGCGCGCCCCGTAAAGGCCGCGATGCCCCACCGCTCGGAGTCGCGCGCATGGGCGGTGAACCATGCCTGGTGTGCACGATGGAACGCGCCAAGGCCCAGATGAACGATGCGCACGGGCGGAATCGGCGTCGTGCGTCGCGAGCCAATGAGGGGTCCCGAAAAATCCGTCACAGTTTGAATACCTTCCGGGGAATGGCGCCGACGATGTCGCGCATCACCTCGGCCGCTTCGCTCTCGGGCAGGCGCCCCTCGACCACGATCTTGGCAAGGTAGGACGCGTCGCTGCGGCGAGCGACGTCGTGACGCGCCGGGATGGACAGAAAGGCGCGCGTATCGTCGATGAAGCCTGAGGTCCGGTAGAAGCCCGCTGTTTCCGAGACGGCGCCTCGGAAACGCGCCATCGCATCGGGCGCGTCCAAGAACCACCAGGGTGCACCCACGTACACGCTGGGATAAAAGCCGGCGAGGGGAGCGAGCTCGCGCGAGAACACGGTCTCGTCGATGGTGAACAGCACGAGATGAAAGTCACGAGCCGTACCGAACGACTGCAGAAGCGGGCGCAGATTGTCGGTGTACTCCGTCCGAAGTGGGATGTCGTGGCCGGTGTCGGGACCAAAGCGCTGGAACGTCTCGGTGTGGTGATTGCGGCGAACCCCGGGATGGATCGTCATGACGAGTCCGTCATCAACGCTCATCGCGGCCATCTGCCAGAGCATGTGGCCCCGAAATTCGCGGGCTTGAGCCTCGTTCAGTTCTCCGGCCACCGCGGCGTCGAATAACGCTTGCGCATCGACACCTTCCAGCGTCGTCGTGTACGGGTCGATGACACCATGATCGGCCGATACGGCGCCCTGCGCGATGAACCGTTCACGCTGACTGCGGATCGCATCGAGGTACCCGGCGAAGGTGAGAGGCGCCTCGACTGACTCCACGAGCCGAGCGACGTTCTGAGCAAACCGCGGCGCCTGAGGGTCGACATACACGTCCGGGCGAAAGGTAGGCAGAACCCGGCCGCTGAACGTCGGATCCGCGGCGAGCCTTTGATGGTGTCGAAGGTCGTCGAGCGGATCGTCGGTGGTCGCGAGCACCTCGATCCCGAAGCGCTCGAAGAGCGCCCTTGGCCTAAAGTCTGGCCGGGAAAGCTGGTCGGCGATGGCGTCGTAGGTGGCGTCCGCATTGGCGGTCGACAGGGTCTCCTCGATCCCAAACACGTCGGCGAGTGCGTCGGTCAGCCATATCCGCGAAGCAGTCCCGGCGAAGGCGCGCCAGTGCGTGCACAGTGCGCGCCAGGCCTCGCGAGGCTCCACCGTCGAGCCGCCCACTCCGAGCGCTGCGAGCGGGACGCCCTGGGCGTGGAGGAGCCGGGTGATGTAGTGATCGTGGACGAGAAGGAGGTCCGCCGGGTCCCGAAATGGCGTGTCGTCGGCAAGCCATGCGGCGGGCACGTGCCCGTGTGGCGAAACGATCGGTGCAGCCTCGACCTCGGCAAGGAGCCTCGCGGCAATGCGCCGAGTCGCAGGGTCCGCGGGAAGAAGGCGCTCCGGATCGCGGGAAGACGTCATTGGCATACGGGATATTCAAGCCCTGTGCGACATCGATTGTCAATCGGTTGCCAACCAGACGCTCGGGCACGCGCGGTGATGCGTGGCGCTCGGCGACCGCCCGTGCGTCAGTTCTGGCGCACGGTGCCCGTGGAGCCTCTCACGACGAGTTCAGTGGTGACATCCGCCGTCCCATCCACTGGCTCGCCGACCCCGATGGTGCGGAGGAGGTGGCGTACTGCATCGGAACCGAGGCCGCGCAGATCACTGCGAACGGTGGTGAGGGGCGGGGTGATGAGTTCGGCGGCGAAGATGTCGTCAAAACCCGCGACTGAGAGGTCATCGGGAACGCGCAACCCTCGACGAGTCGCCTCCTGGATGAGGCCGATGGCGACGAGGTCGTTGTATGCGACGACTGCCGTCGCGCCCGAGGCCTCCGCGCGCTCGAACGCGGCAGCGCCGCCGGCGAGGGTGGGCGAGTGTGGGCCGATCTCGAAGATCGCGATGCCGTGCGACCGGGCCGCGTGGAGCAGCGCTTCCCAGCGGCGTGAGCTCATCCAGGACCTACTGGGCCCGCCAAGGAACGCGATGGATCGGTGCCCCAACTCGTCGAGATGATCCACGAGCTGTTGTGCACCGTGTGAGGGGTCACTCGCCAGGTGGGGAATGCCTTTTACCTCGCGGTTTAGGGTGATCAACGGCTTGCGTTCAGCGAGCCTGACAATTTCCTTATCGGGCAGTCGTGTGGTGCCGAGAATGACTCCATCGACCGCAGGGGTGATGCGCTCGACAGTGTTGGCCTCGACGGCGCCCGATTCTTGAGACTCCGAGATCACAAGGGTGTAGCCCGCGATGCTCGCCGCCCGTTCCGCGCCACGGATGGTCTCGAACACGACGGGGTTGGTGATGTCCGCGACGATGAGTGCGATCGTGTTTGTTCGCCCCGTGGGGAGTGCGCGTGCCAGCGGATTGATCTGGAAATGCAACTCATCCGCCGCCGCACGGATGCGCGCCTCGGTCTTCGCGCTCACTCGACCCGGTTGGTTGAGGGCACGCGAGACGGTGGAGGGATTCACACCCGCGGCTTCCGCGATGTCGTAGATGGTGGCGGCGCCAGACTTCCGGCGGCGGCCAGAAGAGGCAACGCTCTCCGCGGCATCAGTCATGAGTCCTCCTGTCAGCCCGAATGGTAGCCGGTGCGTCTTTGCGACCGCCTACCTGTCCATCCGTGAACGGACCATCACGGCGTGATTAATGCGCCGTGGTGTTGTACGGTTCCACCCTAATGGCATTCGGTTGCCAAACGAGCATCGACGCTTGCTGGCATCGGTGGTCGGTGCGGCGACGGCATGAGATCAACAGCGATGCGGCTGTTGGGGACGCTGATGAGGAGCGAAAGCATGGCGAGTGTGAGTGACGTGCTGTCCGGGTTGGGTGAGCATCGGTTGGTGCCGGTGGTGGTGCTGGATGCCGCGGCCGATGCCTCGGGTCTGGCCGAGGCGTTGGTTTCTGGTGGTTTGCCGGTGGCGGAGGTGACGTTCCGCACGCCTGCTGCAGCGGAGTCGATCCGGGTAATGGCCGCGCGTGGCGACATGATCGTGGGTGCGGGCACGGTGCTCACCGCAGCTCAGGTGGATGAGGCTGCCGATGCCGGTGCTTCCTATGTGGTCTCGCCCGGCCTGTCACGTGCGGTGGTCGAGCGGTGCGGCGAGCGTGGCGTGCTGGCGCTGCCCGGTGCCGTGACGGCGTCCGAGGTGATGGCGGCCCTCGAGCTGGGGGTGACGACGGTGAAGTTCTTCCCCGCGGAGACTTCCGGTGGTGCCGCGGCGGTGAAGGCCTTGGCGGCTCCGTTCAAGGACGTGAGGTTCGTGCCGACTGGGGGGATTGGGCCGAAGAATCTTCACGAGTATCTGTCGATCCCTGCCGTGCATGCGGTCGGGGGCTCGTGGATGGTCCCGCGCGACCTGATCGCCTCGGGTGACTTTGACGAAGTGGAGCGTCTGACGGCCCAGGCCGTGGCGCTGGCGGGCAGGGAGGCCCTGGTATGACCGTGCTGAGTGTGAAGCCCGCATCCGAGTGCCGTTTCGATGCTGTGTCGCTTGGTGAGGTGATGCTGCGCCTGGATCCCGGTGAGGGACGCATCCGCACCGCCAGGTCCTTTACGGCCTGGGAGGGCGGGGGCGAGTACAACGTCTCTCGCGGCCTGGCTCGAGCGTTCGGATACCGCACCGGGATCGTCACGGCGTTGGCGGATAACGAGGTCGGGCATCTAGTGGAGAACCTGATCCTCGCCGGCGGAGTCGACATCAGCAATGTGGTGTGGAAGGCGTATGACGGCATCGGCCGCCAGGTCAGGAATGGCCTGAACTTCACCGAGCGTGGCTTCGGAGTCAGGGGCGCCGTGGGCGTCTCGGACCGCGGCCACACGGCCGCCTCCCAACTCACCGCGCAGGACGTGGACTTCGATCGCCTCTTCGGTGAGCTGGGCGTGCGGTGGCTTCACACCGGCGGTATCTACGCGGCCCTGTCCGACACGGCCGCCGAGACGGTCATCGCGGCCGTCGAGGCCGCCCACCGTCACGGCACCGTCGTCTCGTACGACCTGAACTACAGGCCGAGTCTGTGGAAGGCCATTGGTGGCAAGGAGCGTGCCCAGGAGGTCAACCGCGCGATCGCCCCTCATGTCGACGTGATGATCGGCAACGAGGAGGACTTCACCGCCTCCCTCGGCTTCGAAGTCCCCGGCGTTGACGAGGACCTCGCCGAGCTCGACGTTGCCGGCTTCGAGTCGATGATCGGCGCCGCTGCTGAGGCGTTCCCCAACTTCCAGGTCATCGCCACCACGATGCGTGGCGTGAAGAGCGCGACCGTGAACGACTGGGGAGCCCTGGCCTGGTCCAAGGACACCGGCGTCGTGCGTGCCACCCAAAGGGATGGCCTGGAGATCCTGGACCGTGTGGGCGGAGGCGACTCCTTCGCGTCCGGCCTCATCCACGGCTTGCTCGAGGGCGAAACCCTCGAGTGTGCCGTCAACCTCGGCGCCGCCCACGGCGCCCTGGCCATGACGACCCCGGGCGACACGACCATGGCCACCAAGGCCGAGGTCCACAAGCTCGCCGCCGGCGGCGGCGCCCGCGTCGACCGCTAAACCACAGCATCGGCCACAAGAAAGCAGAAGGATCACCTGATGGAGAAGACCTGGCGTTGGTACGGGCCCGCAGACAGCGTGACGCTGTCGCAGGTGCGTCAGACGGACGCGACCGGGGTCGTGACTGCCCTGCACCACATCGCGAACGGCGAGGTGTGGAGCGTCGACGAGATCAGGAAGCGTCAGCGCGAGTGCGCGGACGCTGGGCTCACATGGTCCATCGTCGAATCCGTCCCCGTCCACGAGGACATTCGCCGCGGTGCCCCCGGCCGCGACGGGTGGATCGACAAGTACTGCCAGACGTTGCGCCACCTCGCGGAGTGCGGCATCGACATGGTCTGCTACAACTTCATGCCCGCGCTGGACTGGACGCGTACCGACCTCGACTGGCCGCTTCCCAACGGCGGTACCGCGCTGCGCTTCGACGCAGACGCCGTTGCTGCCTTCGACATGTGGGTCCTCGAGCGTGAGGGCGCGGAGGCTAGTTACTCTCCAGCGCGACTCGAGAGTGCCCGAGCATGGCTCGATGCCGCCTCGCAGGACGAGGTCGACCGTGTGACCACCACCCTGCTCGCCGGGCTTCCCGGCGCCGAGGAGTCCTACTCGGTGGAGGAGTTCCGCGACGCCCTTGCCGCGTATGCCGGGCAGACTCACGAGTCCATGCGCGACAACCTTGCCTACTTCCTGGAGCGGGTCATCCCTGTCGCCGAGGAGGTCGGCGTGCGGATGGCCATCCATCCCGATGACCCGCCGTTCGACCTCTTCGGCATCCCGCGTGTGGTGTCGACGATGGAGGACGCGCAGTGGATTCTGGACGCCGTCCCCAGCCCCGCGAATGGCCTGACCCTGTGTGTGGGCTCGTACGGAGTGCGTGCCGACAACGATGTGGTCGAGATGGCTCGGCGGTTCGCGGATCGCATCTACTTCTCCCACCTGCGGTCGACCCGCCGCGAGGAGGACCCCGACTCGTTCCACGAGGCCGTCCACATTGACGGCGACATCGACATCGTCGGCGTGGTGCGCGCATTGGTGGTCGAGGAGCGTCGCCGGGGCGCCGACGGCCCACGGATCTCCATCCGCTCGGACCATGGCCACAGGATCTTGGACGACCTGACGCGCGACTCGGCCCCCGGCTATCCGCTCATCGGCCGTATGAAGGGCCTCGCCGAGGTACGTGGGGTGGAGCTCGCCGTCAACCACGCGCTCGACGCGGCATCGGAGCCGGACCCTGCCATCCATGCTCAGCAGACCGGAAGGTGAAACACATGGACACGCCCATCATCGCCGGCTTTCACCCGGACCCTTCCGTCTGTCGCGTAGGTGAGTGGTTTTACCTCGCCAACTCATCGTTCGAATACGTGCCCGGCGTGCCCATCCACCGATCTCGAGACCTCGTATCCTGGGAACTCGTGGGACACGCCCTGCCGGACGCGGCGTCAGTCAACGCGCCCCTCGGTGCGGAGGGCGCAAGCAAGGGGATCTTTGCTCCGACCCTGCGCCATCACGATGGCCGGTTCTGGCTGACCACCACCAGTATCCGTTCGGTGATGAACGGCCAAATGATCACCTGGGCCGACGACCCTGCTGGGCCGTGGTCGTCTCCGGTCTTCGTTCCCGGTACCCCGGGCATCGATCCCGACCTGACGTGGGACGAGGACGGAACGTGCTACCTCACGTACAAGGGATTCATGCCCTCGGGCATCCACCAGGTGGCAATCGATCCGCTCACCGGGACCGTCCTTGGCGACGACACAGTGATCTGGGAGGGGAGCGGACTCGCTGAGTGCGAGGGACCACACGTCTTTCGGCGCGACCGATGGTGGTACTTGCTCGTTGCCGAAGGCGGCACGCACACGGGGCATGGAATCTCGATAGCGCGTTCGCTCGAGATTGGCGGCCCGTACGAATCTTGCCCGCAGACCCCGTTCTATACGCATCGCTCGACCAATGCGCCCGTGCAGGCAACGGGTCACGGCGACATGGTGGAACTCGCCGATGGTCGCTGGGCGATGGTGCACCTCGGCATTCGCCAGCGGGGCTCCTTCCCGCGCTTCCACGTGCTGGGACGAGAGACCTTCGCGGTAGGCATCGACTGGGTCGACGGATGGCCAGTGGTCGACGAAGAGAGCTTTCTGGCGCCCCGGGTCGACGGTTCGTATACCGATGAATTCGACCAAGGAGGCCTCGACCCGCACTGGGTCGCCCCGGGCGAGGCTCCGCGTGACCTCGCAACGCTTCCCCACGACGGCGGGGTGCGCCTGGGTGAAGGCCGTGCGGCCGACGCGGGCGAGCAGGGCCGTGCACTCTGCCGCCGAGTGACCGATCACGACTGGGAAGCCGTGGTGGAGTTGGGTGAAGGGGACCTGTGCGTCTCTGTCCGATTGGACGCCAGCCACTGGTACGGCATCGAGCGCGTGGGGTCCACCATCCGTGCCCGAGCCGTCAGCGCGCCACTCGACCAGATCTTCGCCGGTGTGGAGTCGCTCCCGGGCGACCGTGTGGTGCTGAACGCACGCACGGCCGGGAACTCGGGTTTTGGGCTTGGGCCCGACACCGTCACGCTGGCGGTGGATCGCCAGGGGGAGCGCCTAGTCCTTGCCGAGCTCGACGGTCGTCACCTCTCGACGGAGGTCGCCGGGGGCTTTACCGGTCGCATGCTCGCGCTTGAAGCGCTCGGCGGGTCAGCAACATTTGCGAAGGTGACGTACACGTCGATCGCTGCTCCCGCGGCTTAGGTTCTACTCCCGAGCGACCCGCACTCCCGGGGGGACCGCGCCTCGACACGAGTCGATGACAACGATTCGGTCACGCTCTAGGCAACCGGTTGCTTAAAGAGTAACCACCGTGGTTCACTAAGGGTGCCAGAGAAGGACGGGCGTGACGCCCCCGCACCTCTCGGACCTCTGCATTTACGACAAAGGAGTTCACATGCAGCACATGACGCCACGTGCGCCGTCGACGCGGATGCGCGCCGGTGCGGCCGTAGCCATCGGCGCGCTTGTCGCCCTGGCCGGTTGTTCGAGCAACGAGGGCGCTGCCGAGCCGTCCGGATCCTCCGAGGAGACCACGGCCGCCGTCGCGGGGCCCACCACGCTCCAGATCTCTACGAACCGCGCGCCGTCCCCTTTTGACCCTGTGCAGATGCAGCGCGGAACTGACGCTCTTATCTGGGGCTCGATCTACGACACGATGTTCATCATCGGTCCGGATGGGGAGCTCGTGCCCCACCTCGCCGAGTCGTACGAGTACTCGGACGACGGGCTGCAGCTCACGCTCCATCTTCGCGAGGGCCTGACGTTCTCCAATGGCGGTCCCGCCACGGCCGAGGACTACGCCGCGACGCTGCTGTATGTGCGTGACAACCCGGGCTCCAATCAGACGCTCACCGACCGCATCGAGAGCGTCGAGGCCGTCGATGAGACGACCGTCGAGATCACCTTCAGCCAGCCCGACCCTGGCTTCCTGTTCGATCTGACGAGCAGCATTGGGATCATCGCTGACCCGGAGCTGATGACGGAAGAGTCGTACGGCCTTGAGCCCATCGGTGCGGGCCCGTACGTCCTCGACACCGACGCATCGCTCGCCGGCACCGAGTATGTCCTCACTAAGCGCGACGACTATTGGAACGCCGACGCTTACCCGTTCGAAGAAATCACGGTGAGCGTGATCGCCGATGCGACCGCCATCGAGAACGCGCTGCGTGCGGGTGAGCTTGACATCGCCAACGTGTCGTCCCAGGTAGCGCCGCAGTTTGAGGCAGACGCGAACTTCACCCTTCAGTCGTTGCAGGCGAGCTCGTCGATCTTCATCGATATCGCGGATCGAGACGGAACTGTAGCTCCGGCCCTCGCAGACGTCCGGGTCCGTCAGGCCATCAATATGGCCTTCGACCGTGAGGGTATGGTCACCAACCTGCTGGGCGGCACCGGCATCCCCGCGCACCAGATGTTCTTCCCCTCGACCTCCGGGTACGACCCCGAGCTCGAGGGCTACTATCCCTACGACCTCGAGGGCGCGAAGGCGCTCATGGAGGAGGCGGGGTACGGAGACGGCTTCACCATCGACATGCCGTCCCTCGTGTATACGACGACATTCGAGCCAGCGGTGACTCAGGCGCTGGCTGACATTGGGATCACGGTGAACTGGACCTCGGTTCCGCCGCAGGACACCGTGTCGGCGCTGCTGTCGGGCGAGTACCCCGTGGTCATGTGGTTCGCCTCGACCCTGCCCTCGCCGAATGAAGTCGATGACTACTACGGCACCACAGCGTTGCTCAACCCGTTCCGCACGACGGACCCCGAGCTCGACCCGCTTCTCGCGGAGGCCGACGCCGTCGCTGACGCTTCGACGGCTGGGGACCTGTACCAAGAGATCAACCGCACGGCGACGGAGCTCGCCTGGTATGCCCCGCTGTTCTTCACTGGGCAGCAGTTCGCCTCGCGCACCGGATACGAGTACATCGGTACCGAGAGCCAGCAGTCGGTTCGCATCGAGAGTTACGGCGTCAGCGCAGGCTGACCTCGGCCGGGCCGTCGGGACATCCCGACGGCCCGGCGCACGTCGGCCTCGCGGGTTGGCAATCGGTTGTCAAATATGTTTGAATGGCCGCATCCTCGCCCAGTACTGCCGCGACGATGCGGCAGAGGATATTCGGCGAAACCCTGTCGCAGGGCCCTCGTCGCACTGGCGCATACGTAGGAAGAAAGTCAAAGCAAGGGTGGAGCAATGCTGCTTTTCACATTGAGACGGGTGCTCTTCGGCATCGTCCTTTTCGTCATCGTCTCGTTTACCACCATGTGGCTGCTCAGCTTCTCGTTCGATAGCATCATCGGCAGCAAGCTGGGTGCGGCCGCAAATGTCGATTCGATCGCCGCGATGAAGGCGGATCTTGGCCTCGACAGGCCGGTGCCGGTGCTCTACGTGGAGTGGCTGAACAACCTGGTCCATGGCGATCTCGGTTCGTCGTTCTTCACCGGTCAGCCTGTGATCGAGGCGCTACCAAGCCGACTCGCCGTCACGTTGTCGATCGTGGGGCCGGCGCTCATCATTTCAGCGATCGTGGCGATTGTGCTCGGGACGCTCGCTGCTACGCGAGGTGGCGCCGTCGACAAGGCGGCCCAGGGGCTCATGCTGACGGGGTACCTGATTCCCAACCTGCTCATCGCGATCGTCCTCGTGGTGGTCTTTGCGGTCAATCTCCAGTGGCTCCCCGCGACGGGGTACACGCCACTGAGTGAGGACCCCGGTAAGTGGCTTCAGTCCATCACCTTGCCGGTCATTGCTATGGCGTTCGGCGGCGCGGCAAACATGGCGAACCAGGTGCGCGGCACGATGATCGACGAGCTTCGCAAGGACTACATCCGTACGTTGCGCACGCGCGGCGTGCCCATGCGCGCCATCATCATTCGCCATGCGCTACGCAACGCCGCCGGACCCGCGCTGACCGTCTTTGGTTTGACCTTCATCACTCTTTTCGGCGCTGCGCTCTTTATTGAGCAGGTCTTCGCCCTGCCCGGCTTCGGGACGTACAGCTTCAACGTTGCCCTCCAGGGTGACTTTCCCGTGCTCATGGGCCTCACTGCGTGGGGAGTGGGACTGACCATCGGCGTGAACCTCTTGATCGACGTAGCCAATGGATGGCTGAACCCGAAGGCGAGGCAGTACTAATGGCTACCGAGATCACCTCCGACGTGGTGACATCCGCACTCCCGGCGTCGGCGGAAGAAAACGAAGTGCGCCGCAATGCCTTTCAGCGGCTGCTTCGGGACCCTCAGGCCGTCATCACGGGAAGCATCATCCTCGTCTTCATCGTGCTGGGGCTTCTCGCCAACGTGATCCCGGCCCATGGGCCCAACGAGGTGGTGCTGTCGGCGACCAACGCGCCTCCCGGTACCGAGGGCTACCCCCTCGGCGCGGATGCCACAGGTCGCGACATCCTCTCGAGGCTTCTCCACTCGATCAATACGGCCATGGTCGCCGGCATCATCGGTGCTGGCATCGCGCTCATCATCGGCATGACCCTCGGCCTCATTGGTGGCTACTTCGATCGCTTTCGGACGCCCGTCGAGTGGGGTGCCACGATTATTCAGACCTTCCCCGGTCTGCTCCTGTTGATCGTTCTGATGCCGTTGACGGGCGGTGATTATCGCTGGACGATGGCCATCTTCGGCGTGTTGCTCACCCCTGGCATTTACCGCATCGTCCGCAACCAGACGGTGGGGGTGAGCCGAGAGCTGTACGTCGACGCGGCGCGGGTGTCCGGCGTGACGGATTTCCGCATCCTTGGACGCCACATCCTTTCCGTGGTGCGCGGGCCCGTCATCGTCGCCACGACGTTTCTCTTCGGTTCAGCCATCGGTACGCAGGCGGGACTCGCGTTTCTCGGTGTCGGTTCCAAGGAGATCCCCAGTTTCGGATCGATGATCAGCGACGGCTTCCGCAACCTCTACATCGCACCGTCCCAGTACATCTGGCCCGCTGTCGCCCTTGGTGTGCTGAACGGCGCGTTCGTCCTGTTCGGAAATGCGCTGCGAGACACGTTCGAGGGAGCGAGGCCGAAGGCCGAGAAGATCGAGGCCACCGCTGTGGTCGAGGGCTTTGCGGCCGACGACGTCGCCGATTCTGGGCAGCTCGTGCAGGTGCGTGACCTTGGCATCGCGTATCGCTCGCCGGGTGGTCACCTCAACGAGGTGGTCCGTGGTGTGGATCTCGAGATTCGCATGGGCGAGACGCTTGGACTTGTGGGCGAATCCGGCTCAGGTAAGACTCAAACTGCCTTTGGTGTGCTGGGAGTCCTTCCCGCCGAGGCCATCGTGACCAGGGGGTCAGTGCGTCTCGAGGGCCGCGAGCTTCTCGGCATGTCTCAGGCCGACCTGAATCGTTTGCGCGGCTCCTCCATCGCGTACATCCCGCAGGAGCCGATGGCGAACCTGGACCCCGTTTATACGGTGGGGCGGCAGTTGGTCGAGGGGATCATGGCCTCCACGCAGGTGTCGAAGGCCGCTGCGAAGGAGCGGGCACTCGAGTTGTTGGGTCGTGTAGGGATTCCCGACCCGGCGCGCACGTTCGGTGCGTATCCTCACGAGATTTCCGGCGGCATGGCTCAACGTGTGCTGATTGCGGGAGCCATCGCTCCCAAGCCCAAGCTCTTGATTGCCGACGAGCCGACCACCGCGTTGGACGTCACAGTCCAGGCAGACATTCTCGATTTGCTGCGCGACCTGCAGGCTGAGATGGGAATGGGCATCATCCTCGTCACCCACAACTTCGGCGTGGTGGCGGACATCTGTGATCGGCTCGCGGTCATGCAGCAGGGCGAGATCGTCGAGTCCGGAACGACGGTGGAGGTCTTCGCGAATCCGCAGCACTCGTACACGAAGATGCTGCTGAACTCGATCCTCGACGAAGAGACGATTCGTACCGATCCGCCGATGGCGGCGGCGGGTGCGCGAGAGGGGGCACGATGAACACGCCGTTGCTGGAAGCCAAGGGCCTGAAGGTGGCATACCCCGTCAAGGGCTTTCGCAAGCCCCCCGTGGAGATCGTGCACGGCGTCGATTTCACTATTCGCCGGGGTGAGACGCTCGGCATCGTCGGTGAGTCAGGGTCGGGGAAGACCACCATCGGACGAGCCATTCTCGGGCTAGCGCCGATTTCTGGTGGGACTTTAACGTACGACGGCCACGACCTCGCGAGCATGAATGCCCAGCAGCGGAGGAAGCTGTCGCGTGAGATCCAGGTCGTCTTCCAGGACCCGTACAGCTCACTAAATCCGTCCCTGACGATTGGCGCCACGCTTGCCGAGCCGTTGATTGTCCAGGGTTGGGACAAGGCGAAGGCGACGCGGCGAGTGCTCGACCTCCTCGACCGCGTGGGCCTCCCGAAGAACGCCGCCCAACGTCTCCCGAGAGAGTTCTCGGGAGGTCAGCGTCAACGCGTGGCTATCGCCCGCGCCTTGGCCCCCGGTCCCAGGCTGATTGTGTGTGACGAACCGGTATCAGCGCTCGACCTGTCGACGCAGGCGACCGTCATGGACCTCTTCATCGAGATTCAGCGTGAGACGGGAGTGGCGTACCTGTTTGTCTCGCACGACCTCGCGGTGGTTCGCCACATTAGCCATCGCGTCGGCGTGGTGTACGCCGGTGACATCGTCGAGCAGGGCCGCACGGGTGACGTCACGGTGACGCCCCAGCACCCCTATACCCAACGCCTGCTCCTCGCCGCGCCGATTGCGGACCCGGGCCTCCAAGCGCAGCGGCGTACCGAGCGTCGCGAGTTGCGAGCAGCTCAAGAGCACCTCAGCGCGACGGAGGCATCCTCTGCGTCCCGACCTGACGCCGCGTAAGCACGCCTCCACATTCCCGCGGCCCCGCGGCCGCAACACGACTACTAAGGACATCGCATGACTACATTTCCCGACGGATTTCTCTGGGGTGCCGCGACCGCCGGGCACCAGATCGAGGGCAACAACGTCAACAGCGACTGGTGGGCTCGCGAGCAGATGATGCCAGGCATGGAGCTGTCGGGTGACGCCGTCGACAGCTACCACCGCTATCGCGAAGACATCGCGCTGCTTGCCGAGGCGGGCCTCACCTCGTACCGCTTCAGCCTCGAGTGGTCCCGCATCGAACCGGTGCGCGGATACTTCTCGAAGGCGGAACTCGCGCACTATCGCCGCATGATCGACTTCTGCCTCGACAACGGCGTCACCCCCGTGGTGACCCTGCAGCACTTCACCACCCCTCAGTGGTTCGCAGCGCTCGGGGGCTGGGACGGCCCCGAGGCCGAGGAACTCTTCTGCGCCTACGTGGAGCAGGCGTGCACCATCCTTGACGGCGTCGAGTGGGTCGTCACCATGAACGAGCCGAATATGCAGGCGGCGATCATGACGATGATGCGCCACCTTGGCGCTGGGGGCGGCGAGTGGACCAGCCCCACCGTCGAGGCGGAAGGTGACGAGGACAAGAAGCAGTCTCACAGCGAGTTCCTTACCTACGCGGACCCCGAGATCGGCAAGTTGTTCGGGCGCATCCACCACGCCGCGCGCGCGATCGTGCGCGAGCGCACGGGTGCCAAGGTGGGATGGACCATCGCTGCCGGCGCGCTCACTGCTGCGCCAGGCGGCGAGGAGAAGCTCCTCCAGATCCGTTACGGCAAGGAGGATGTGTACTGGGAGGGCAGTCGCGGCGACGACTTCGTGGGAGTGCAGGCTTACTCGAGCCAGGAGGTCGACGCGAACGGTCTCGTGCCACACCCGCCGCATCCCGACAACACGCTCGTCGGCACGGCGTTCCGTCCTGACTCGCTCGCGATGGCCGTGCGCCACGCCTGGGAGGTGAGCGAGCACACGCCGATCATGATCACCGAGAACGGGATCGCCACCGCGGACGACTCGCAGCGCGTGCGCTACACCCGCGAAGCACTCGAGGGACTGCACGCGACGATAGAGGACGGGATCGACGTGCGTGGCTATCTCCACTGGAGCCTTCTCGACAATTTCGAGTGGGGTCACTGGGAGCCCACCTTCGGCCTCATCGCGGTTGACCGCGAGACCTTCGAGCGCACCCCCAAGCCGAGCCTCGCGTGGCTGGGCCGGGTCGCCAAAGCAAACGCGCTCGCGTGATCCCCAGGGCGCCGGCCGTTGTGGCCGGCGCCCTGCCCCGATTTCCCCCTCACCCCGATTCCAGGAGTACCCGTGAACTTCGCCATGCCCGACGTCGTCGTGCCCCCACTGTCAGACCTCACCTCGCTGCGTGGCCGCGTCGCGGTGGTCACCGGGGGCGCGCAGGGAATCGGCCGGGCCATCGCGAACCGCCTTGCCGAGGCGGGTGCGTCGGTCGCCATCGCAGACCGCAACGGTGACGCCGCGTCAAGCGTTGCGCGCGCGATCGCCGAGGAGCATGGTGTACGCGCGCACGGCATCGCTGTGGACGTCGCGGATGGTGAGTCCGTCGACCGCGCTGCCACGCTGGTGGTTTCCGAGCTCGGTGGCCTGGACGTGTGGGTTAACAACGCGGGCTTGTTCCCGTCTGCGCCACTCGATGTCATGTCCGACGATGACTGGGACAGGGTCTTCGCCGTGAACGTCCGCGGGGTTCGCAACGGCATTAAGGCTGCTGCCGCGCGGATGGGTGAGAGCGGCGGTGTCGTGGTGAACATCGCGTCGCTCGCCGCTTTCGAGGGGACGGCGCCGGGACTGTCCGCGTACGTGAGTTCGAAGCACGCGGTGCGTGGACTGACGCGTCAGGCGGCCATCGAGCTCGCGCCGCGCGGGATCCGTGTGCTCGGCGTGGCGCCCACGTTTGTCATGACCGAGGGCACCATGGCGGCCGGTGCTGCCACTATGCAGGCGGCACAAGCCGCGGGTGAAGGCGTGCCCTCCATGCCCGCGCCCGCCACCCTCATCGGCCGGCAGGGAACCGCCGACGACATCGCGCGGGTCGCGCTCTTTTGTGCATCGAATCTCTCCGCGGTCATGACCGGAAGCACCCTTCTCGCCGACGCCGGAGCCACGGCATAGCCGAGCGCATCCGGCGCGAGCAGCATACGAGAGCAACGCGACTAAGACGAAGGATCACCCATGCTGAAGCCCAAGATGACGCCCACCCGTGAGCTGGTGAGCCTGGACGGGACATGGCGGTTCGACCTTGACTCCAGACTTGGGCAGCGTCCGTGGGAGGCTCCCCTCGACACTTCGCTCGAGGCGGCGGTGCCGGCGAGCTACAACGACCTGTTCGTGGACGAGGAGATCCGCAACCACGTGGGTTGGGCCTATTACCAGCGCATGGTTCAGGTGCCGCGCGGCTGGGGCGCGGAGCGCATCTATCTTCGCTTCGATGCCGCGACCCACGCCGCGAAGGTATACGTAGACGACGTGTTCGTCGGAGAGCACGTGGGCGGCTACACGCCCTTCGCGATCGACGTCACCGACCATGTGGACGCCGGACAGCCATTCCGGCTCACCGTCGCCGTGTCAGGCGACCTCACCAACGAGACGATCCCCCCAGGCAAGATCGAGGTGGGAATGACCGGCAGGCAGAGCCAGACCTACTTCCACGACTTCTACAACTACGCGGGCCTCGCACGTTCGGTGTGGCTGTGCACCACACCCCATGACCGCATCGAGGACGTGGTCGTCACGACGGACTACGAGGGGGCCGACGGGGCGGTGACCTATCGCGCGGACGTCGCCGGCTCCGGCTCCGGCGCCGTCCGCGTCAGCCTTGCCGATGCGGACGGTGCCGTGGTCGCGGAGGCGACTGGAGCATCGGGCGTCCTCAGTGTCACCGACGTGACCCTGTGGAAGCCGGGATCTGCCTACCTTTACGACCTGACCGTCGAGTTACTCGACGGCGACGCTGTCATCGACTCCTACACGCTTCCCGTTGGCGTGCGCACTGTGGAGGTGCGCGGGACCCAGTTCCTGATCAACGGAGAGCGGTTCTACTTCACGGGCTTTGGCAAGCACGAGGACACCCCCGTCCGCGGCAAGGGGCACGACGACGCGTACATGGTGCACGACTTCCACCTCATGGACTGGATCGGCGCCAACTCGTTCCGCACCTCCCACTACCCGTATGCCGAGGAGGTGCTGGAGTTCGCCGACCGCCACGGCATCGTCGTCATTGATGAGACAGCGGCGGTGGGTCTCAACATGGGAGTCGTCGGCGGCATGTCCGGTACGCCGCCGTTTCCCACTTTCTCCGAGCAGTACGCGAACGACATCACCCAGGCGGCGCACGCGCAACACATTCGCGAGCTGATCACTCGCGACCGCAACCACCCGTCGGTCGTGATGTGGTGCCTCGCCAACGAGCCTGCCTCGAACGAGGACGGCGCACGCGAGTACTTTGAGCCTCTCGTGACGCTGGCACGGGAGCTCGATCCGACCCGACCGATGGCCTATGCGCTGGTGATGTTTGCGACCTTCGAGAACGACCAGTGCATAGACCTCTTCGACGTCGTGTGTATGAACAGGTATTACGGCTGGTATGTCGCATCCGGCGACCTCGCGACCGCAGAGATGTACCTGGCGGGGGACATCAAGGGGTGGATTGAGCGCACCGGCAAACCGATCATGATGACCGAGTACGGCGCAGACACGATGGAGGGCCTCCATTCCGTACATACGCAGGTGTGGACCGAGGAGTACCAGCGGGACTACCTGGAGATGAACCACCGCGTCTTCGACCGGTTCCCCGAGTTCGTGGGCGAGCAGATCTGGAACTTCGCCGACTTCGCCACCACCAACGCCATTCACCGCGTCGGCGGAAACAAGAAGGGAGTCTTCACGCGTGACCGTCGCCCCAAGTCGGTCGCCTTCGACCTCCGCAAGCGCTGGACGGGTCTCGCGGGACGCAAGCCCGGCACCGACGCCTCAGGGCAGGGCTGACGCCGATGGCGCGCTGGGGAATCATCGGAACGGGCGACATCTCCGCACGAGTTCTCGCCGACCTCAAGCGCACGCCCGGCGCCGAGGTCACCGCCGTCTGGGGGCGCGACGAGGCGCGCACCCAGGCGTTCGCTGCCGCGCACGGTATCGAGGCGAGCACCGTCGATCGGGAGGCAGTGTTCGCACGCGACGACGTGGACATCGTTTACATCGCGACGCCTGCACACACCCACCGCGACATCGCGGTAGTGGCTCTTGAGGCGGGCAAGGACGTGCTTGTCGAGAAGCCGATGGCTACCTCAGCGCGTGAGGTGCAGGACATCTTCGAGGCTGCGGCGCGCGCCGACCGTTTCGCGATGGAAGCGATGTGGATGCGCTTCAATCCACTCCACGTCGACGTCCGTCAACGGGTCGAGTCCGGCGAGATCGGTACGCCGAGCAGCGTGCGTGCGAGCTTCGGCACGCCCTTCTTTCCACGTCCGCGCGTGCAGCGGCCGGAGCAGGGTGGCAGCTCCCTGCTCGATCGCGGCATCTACGCGGTGACGCTCGCGCACTGGTTCCTCGGCGAACCGAACGCGGTGCACGCTCAGGCCACCTTCGTTGACGGCGTCGATGTCCGTGGCCATGCGACGCTTGAGCACGAGCGGGGCTTCTCGCAGATCTCATGGTCGAGCATGGAGTTCCTCGATCTCTCCGCGGCCGTCGCGGGCGAGCGTGGATGGATCTCGATCGATCCGATGTTCTGGGCGGGCTCGTCGGCCAAGGTGCATGCCGGCTCGATGGAGCGCATCTTCCAGTCTCCTGGGCCCGTCAGCCATCCGCGCGTCGGCAATGGGTACGGCCCGATGCTCGCCTCGGTGGAGGACGCGCTCGCGGCTGGTCTGAGGCAGCACCCTGCGCACGACGGCGAAACCACCGTCGCTGTGGCGCGCACCCTTGACATGATCCTGGGCGCCGCGACGCGCCCCACACCTTGAACGGAGCACGCGTGACCGACTACTACTGCAACCCGCTCGACCTCGAGTACCGCTACCAGGAAACACGCTTCTCCGGCATGGTCCAGGGCATGCAGATCGCGCCCGCGCGCCGCAGCGTGCATCGCGAAGCGGCCGACCCCTCGATAGTGCGCTACCAGGGTCGATACTTCATGTTCGTGTCGATGTCCCGGGGGTTTTGGCACTCCGCGGACCTTGCTTCATGGACGTACCAGCCCACGGAAAAGCTGCCTGCGTACGACTACGCCCCGGACGTGCGTGTGGTCAACGGTTCACTCCTCATCAGCGCCTCGCGCAAGGGCAAGGAGTGCCCGTTTTTCCGTAGCGACAACCCGCTATCCGACGATTTCATCGAGGTCAGCCCCGGCAGCTTCGCCTTCTGGGACCCGGCGGTGTTCCAGGACGATGACGGCCGAGTCTTCCTGTACTGGGGTTGTGACGCAGTGCTCCCCATCTACGGCGTCGAACTCGACGACCAGCTGCGTCCGATCGGAGATCCAGCTGAACTCATACACGCGGACGTGGAGACTCGCGGCTGGGAGCGCCCCGGTGAGAACCACGTGGTGCCCGAGCCCACGACCGACCTCGAGCGCAAGATCGCACAGTTCTCCGCGGCGGGCCCGTTTCTCGAAGGTGCGTGGATGACCCGCGTCGGCGAGCGTTACTACCTCCAATACGCGGGACCTGGCACCCAGTGGAACACGTACGCGGATGGCTACTTCGTGTCCGATTCCCCGCTAGGTCCGTTCACGTACTCCGACGAAAGTCCGTTCTCCTATAAGCCGGGAGGGTTCATCACGGGCGCTGGCCACGGCAGCACCTTCGAGGATGAGCACGGCAACTGGTGGCACGCGGCGACGATGCGGATTAGCGTGAACGACATCTTTGAGCGTCGGGTCGGGATCTTTCCGGCCGGTTTCGACGATGACGGCGTCTTGTACTGCAATCAGGAGTTTGCCGACTACCCGACGGCGGTTCCCCGCACCACGGTGGATCCCCGGGACGTCACCGAGCCCGAGTGGATGCTGCTGTCCTACAAGGCCACGACGTCTGCGTCGTCCGCCAAGGAGGGGTTCACGTCCGACAAGGCGACCGACGAGGACATCAGGACCTGGTGGGCAGCGGGTTCCTCGGGCGAGGGTGAGTGGATAGCCGTCGACCTGGGCGAGGAGATGCGCGTCTCCGCACTGCAGATCAACCTCGCCGACGAGAACCTCGCATCGAGCGCTCCCGAAAACACCGACGGCGCCGACATGGGCCACACCTGGCGAAGCATCTACAGCGAGCACGATGCGGCACTGATCCGGATCGAGGGCTCCGTGGACGGTGAGACCTGGGACGTGCTGCACGACGGCGCCGCTGAAGGCCGCGATCGTCCTCACGCGCTCATCGTGCTCGACGCGGCCACGCCATTGCGCCACGTGCGGGTCATCGGCCTTCAGGTCCCGTTCTCAGGGACCTTCGCCGTCAGCGGCCTGCGAGTGTTCGGGCGTGCGCCTGGAGAACGGCCAAGCGCCGTGGATGCGCCTAGGGCTGTCCGCGCCGAGGGCCGCACCGCCGTCGTCGAATGGGACGGTGTCGCGGGCGCTCTCGGCTACAACGTGCGGTTCGGCAGTCGCGCCGACAAGCTCTATCGCAGCTGGATGGTGTACGGATCGACCCGCCTCGACATCCCTGCCCTCAATGCCGGCACGGATGTGTGGGTGGCAGTGGACGCCTTCAACGGTAGTGGCGTCTCGCGAGGCGAGCCGGTGCGAGCGGTCGCGGCCGAGGTGGAGTGACGTCAACGGTCAGCGGTCAGCGGTCAGCGGACTGCCGCGTCGTGGTGCGACGTTCGGGCAAGTCCGGTGCATGTGCGTGCGCTGAGCGGTAGGAGGTTGGCGTGACGCCGTGTACCTGGCGGAACACCTTCACGAAGTAGTTCGCGTCGTCGTAACCGACATACGCGGCGATGTCGCGAACGGTTCTCGAGGTGGTCGCGAGCAGCCGCGTCGCACGGTGAACGCGACGCTCCGCAACGTACTTCGCGATGGTGGTGCCCGTGGCGTCCTTGAACCGTCGTGTGAGGGTTGAGGTCGACACGCCGATCCGTGCCGCTAGTGCGGTGGGGGACACCGGCTGACTGAGGTGGAGCTCGATCTCATCGAGAGCCCGCCTGACGATCGGCGGGTAGCCGGCCCGCTGGTGCCGGCGTACTGCGCGACTGAACGCGGAGATCATCTGCGCGTTGAACTCGGCAGAACGGCGAGCATCGGCGGTGTGGCCAATCCGATGCAGGCGCTGGGCATACTCCTGCGAGATCGCGTCGATCGTGACTCCAGGTACCCCGCCGCGCTGCGCTGCCACACGCGCCATGATCCTCAGAATCGTGGTGCCGAGGTAGGGGGTAGTGAGATAGGTGATGGTCGAAGGGGTGCTCGACAGGCGCGCGAGGGTGTCCAGGGCCTCGTGTGTCGACCCGTCCGCGATTGCGTCCATGAAGCGCTGCTCGAGTCGGTATCTCTCCTCGACGACCTCGAGCGATGCCGACTGCCGCGCCTCGTCCGCGTCTGGGTCGAGGCGGCCACCCGCTGCCATGATCCGTTGAAGAGCTCCGATCGAGTCGCGTACGCCTGCAGCGCGGAGGGCGGCGGAAGCGCCGCGATGGGCATACTCCGCGTCGACGATCGCGTAGCGCGTCCGGTAGAGGCGGTACAGCGCGGCGTGTGATCGCGGCAGGGCATTCGCCCTCACCAGTTCGGGCACGGTTTCTGGGTAGATCGCCTCGTGCGTGTACGGACCGACGATCAGTACATGCGTTCCCCACCGTGCCAATGCCACCGCCATCCCCAGTGGCTCGCAGAGTTCGTGGATCACCTGTGTCGGCATATCCTCGATCGTTTGTCGCAGTACAGAAGCCGTCAAGGCGGGCTGGAGTTCGGGATCGAAACAGTGGTCGGCCTCGAACACGGTCAAGGTGGAGGCGAGGGCGGTCGTGATCTGCACGGAGCAGCCGAGGACCTCTTCAATCGCCTCAATCGCGGCCCTGGCCGGGGCATCGTTGCCAGTTCGCCGTGAGCCGTGCACCGTTGCTCCCCACCTAGTCTCGCAGTTCTGCAGAATTCATTCTAGTTCTGCATGATGAGTCCTATCACCTGCGGGCACATGACTCCTACCGTGAGCACAGGCCGACGAGTGTCGGCCCCATGCGCCAAAGGAGCCCGCCATGACCACCCGTTTCGCCCCTGCCCACCGGCGAGAGGCCCTCATCCTCGACGGTTGGGCCTTCGCCCCCGCGGAGATGCCCCTCGATTCGACCTGGGAACAGGTGGCGGCAGAGGGCGCCGCGACGACCGTTCCGCACACGTGGAACGCGGTCGATGGGCAAGCGGGCGGCGAGTACCGCCGTGGCCGCTCGACCTACGCGCGCAAGATCGTCGCAAATGCGGGTGCGGCCGAGACCTGGATCGAGTTCGAGGGCGTGAACTCCACCGCCCTCGTCTCCATGGGAGGGCGCGTGCTACGTCAGCACGACGGCGGCTATTCGACGTTTCGCGTCAACCTCACCGACGCGCTTGTCGATGGCGAGGGCACCGTCATCGTGATCGTCGACAATGCCGCGAACGAGACGGTGTACCCCCAGCGGGCGGACTTCACGTTCTATGGCGGCATCTATCGCGACGTGCGCCTCATCGAGGTGCCCGCTACCCACCTCGTACTCCACGACGACGGCCCGGGTCTGCAGGTGACGCCCGCGCTCGCGGGTGACCGCGCGGACGTCGCGCTGAGCGCGCGCGTTGCTGGTGCCGCCGAGGCCCGGGTCCGGTTCACGATCGACGGTGAGGCAGACGTCACGGTTCCTGTCGTCGCGGGCGCCGCCGAGGCCGTTCTCGTCATCGATCATGTGCGCCGCTGGCACGGTCTTCGTGACCCGCACCTGTACACGGCGCGGGCCGAGGTCCTCGTCGGCGAAGAGATCGTCGATGGTGTGGAGCTGCGCTTTGGGTGCCGCGAATTCAGTATCGACGCTGATCGTGGGTTCCTGCTCAACGGCGAGGAGTACCCCCTGCGTGGAGTGTCGCGCCACCAGGATCTCCAGGGTGTGGGCAACGCGATCACCGAGGAGATGAAGCAGCAGGATCTCGCTCTGATCAAGGAGATTGGCGCGACCACGGTCCGCCTTGCGCACTATCAGCACGATCAGCGCTTCTACGATCTTTGCGACGAGGCGGGTCTCGTTGTCTGGGCGGAGATTCCGCAGATCACGGTGTTCCTGCCCGGTGCGGTCCAGAACGCCCGCGATCAGCTCACCGAGCTCATTGTGCAGAACCGCCATCACGCGAGCATTGTCTGCTGGGGCCTGTCGAACGAGATCACGCTTGCCGGTGCTGGCGAGGATGTGCAGGCCGCCCATCACGACCTCAATGACCTCGCCCACGAGCTCGACGGCACTCGCCCCACGGTCATGGCAAACCTTTTCCTGCTCGAGACGGACCACCCGCTCGTGACGCTGCCAGACGTGATGTCCTACAACCTCTACTTCGGTTGGTATGTGGGCGAGGCCCCGGACAACGACACGTGGCTCGACGACTTCCACACGGCGAACCCGACGACGCCTATCGGCCTGTCGGAGTATGGCGCCGATGCCAACCCGCTGTACCAATCCGCAAACCCCACCAAGGGCGACTACACGGAGACCTACCAGGCGCTCTATCACGAGCACATGGTGGAGATGATCGAAGCGCGTCCCTGGCTGTGGGCGACCCACGTGTGGAACCTCGCGGACTTCGGCTCCGCCGGCCGTGACGAGGGTGGTGCGACTGGCCGCAACCAGAAGGGCCTCGTCTCGTTCGATCGCACCCTCAAGAAGGATGCGTTCTACGTCTATAAGGCGGCATGGTCGACTGAACCGTTCGTGCACGTCGCGGGTCGTCGCCGCCCTGATCGCGCAGAGGCGAACACCGAGGTGGTCGTGTACTCCAATCAGCGCGAGGTCACCCTCGAGGTCGACGGCAAGGTACATGGTGTCGCCACTGGCGACCGGGTATTCCGTTTCGATGTGCCGATCACGGGCGAGCACCGGATCACCGCGCGCGCCGACGGGGTGTCGGACACGATCGAGGTGCGCAAGGTGGAGAGTGTGCCCGAAGCGCAGGTGATGCCGACCACGACTATCGCCAACTGGTTTGACGACGCGGACCTTCCCGCGCCCGAGGGTTACTTCTCGATCCGCGACAGCCTTGGTGATATCAAGCAGACCGAGGCGGGCGCGCAGCTCCTCGCGACGGTCATGGAGGCGATGGCTACCAGCCGCGGAGAGGTGGGCCGCGGGGTCGAGATTCCGCCTGCGATGCAGGCGATCGTTGACCGCATGAGCGTGGAGAAGCTCCTGAGCCAGGCCGGCAGCGTGCCGCCCGAGCAGGTGGCGGCGCTCAACGCGCAATTGAACCTGATCGCCAAGTAACGGGGCCGTTAAACGGCCGTGCAAGCGGGCCCGCCATGTGGCGGGCCCGCTTCGTCGTGTCAGGCCGTGGCCGCGGCCAAAGGGACTCGCACCACGGTGCCGCCGGCGTCGACGGCGATGGACTCGCCCAGGGGACCGACGATTGTCCCGGACGTGGACGCCGGGGCATCGACGCTGATTTCAAGCTGATCGCCCTCGACGCGCCATGCCACCGTGATCCGACCACGCGGAGTGTCGTGATGGCCCTTCGCCCAGGTGAGGTTCGCATGCGGGTGGGGCCGCACGGTGAACCGCTCCCAGCCCACAGAATCCGCCGGTTGACGCAACCCCAGGGTGTGGGTGTGGAGGAACCGGACGACTGCGCCCTTGCTGTAATGGTTCAGGGACTCGTGCGGCTCGCCCTCGAGGTCGACGCCGTCCCAGTCTTCCCAGATGGTCGTCGCGCCGCGGCCCACCATGTTCAGCCAGGAGGGCTCGGTGCGCTGGTAGAGCAGGGAGTACGCGACATCGGCATGACCGGCATCGGACAGGGTCGGCAGCAGGTGCCCGGTAGCGAGGAAGCCTGTGGTGAGGTGATCGTCAGCCTCGTGCACGAGCTCGACGAGGCGCGCCGCGGCGTCATCGGTCTGGTCGTGGGGGATAAGGCCGAACGACAGGGCTCGCGCGTAGCCCGCCTGGGAGTCGCCCGCCGTGCGGCCGTCGCCCATGAGGTACTCGGTCCGCCAGGCGTCCAGGACCTTCGCCGCTAGTTCCTCATAGCGTCGAGCTTCCTCTCCCTTACCCAGCACCACGGCGATGCTCGCGAGCGTAGACGAGGAGAGGTAGAGGTAAGCGGTGCCCACCTCCCCCTTGTCCGCCATGAACCATTCCATGGGGTTGTCCTGCAACGGATTCGCGCGCGAGCCGTCCGCGTTGCGAGGCACTGGCTCAGTCCACTCTCCCCAGTGAAATGAGCCGTCCCACAGGTACTGCTCATGAGGCGCGGCTTCGGGCTGGGTGCGCTGGCGCGCGATGTGGCGCGCGGACCGAGCGTTGCTTGCAGCCCAGTCGACCCACTGGACCATCGCGTCCCAGTTCTCTGTGAGGACCGTCTCGTCGCCGTAGGACTTGTACATCTCCCACGGCACCAGCACGATGGCATCGCCCCAGCCTGCCGAGCCGGTCATCATCGCGAACTGGTCGTTGAGCTTGAGCTTGATGCGGCGCCCGTCCGGCGAGAAGTTGGCGACACGTCCGTCGGGAAGTTGGTCGTCCCGCACGGACCTCAGCCACTTGCGCGAGAAGCCGAGCACGTCGTAGAGGCGTGTCGCCGTGGGTGCGAACACTTGGTAGTCGCCGGTCCAGGCGAGGCGTTCGCGCGTGGGGCAATCGGTCGGCACGTCGACGGCGTTACCGCGAAAGCTCCAGTCGGCGATCTCATGGAGGCGGTTGAGTGCCGCGTCGCTGCATGAGAAGGATCCCGTGCGCTCGAGATCCGTATGGACCACTCGCATCGACACCGAAGCGGGATCGAACGGCGCGCCGTCGCGCGTCACGCGCGCGAACTGGAAGCCATGGATGGTGTGCCGGGGCTCAAACGTCGTGCCCGAGCCATCGGAGATGACTTCGTCGCGTTGCACGAACTGCTTGGTCGGTTCACCCGGCCGATGCGAGTCGAGGTGGCGCGTTTGCAGATCCCCACCGTCGTACGCGAACTCTCCGTACTCAATTGTCGTGCGCGTGCCGCGTGTCCCGAGGTCTGACATCGCAATCCAGCCCGAGGCGTTCTGGCCAAAATCGATGACCCATGTGGAGTCGGAGACTTGCCACGCCGAGGCCGCCCTCAAGGTGGCGGTGGCCCGTACTGGCGGCGCCGGCGACCACGAGACAGGGGGTGCTTGGACGGCGGGGAGAGTCACGGGCATGGGCTCTGACTCGGCGGTGAGGTCGACCTTTTGACCCTCCATGAGGTCGGCCGCGACGATGCGTGAGCGGCAAACGGTCCACGAATGATCCGTACGGATCACGCGCCGTGAGCCGTCACGGAGGTCGAGGTGGACCTCCGCGCGTACTCCGGGGGTGTCGCCCCATTCGGCGGGGATGCGAAAAGCCCCCACGAGCCCCTGGTACCACCCGGCGGACACGGTGAGCTCGAGTCTGTTGGCTCCCGCGACGATCAGGTCCGTGACGTCGTACGCCTGGGCGTACAGGGTGATGTCGTAGGAGGACGTTCCTGGCGCGAGCTCGGTGGAGCCCACGCGCGCCCCGTTGACTGTGGCGTCGTAAACTCCGAGCGCCGTGGCGTAGAGGCGCGCCCGCACGACGTCGGCGTCGACGGTGAATGCCTGGCTGAAGGTGTGGGCGGGAAGGTGTCCGCGGGAGGCCTCGGCCGACGCTGGCAGGGCAAGCCATGCGGCGCTCCAATCCTCATCAAGCAGACCACATTCGAACGAATGTGGGACGCTCCACTCGCCTCCGGTGGCACGCACGCGCCATGCGACGCGTTGGCGGCTCGCAAGGGGCTCATAAGGCCACGGCACCTCAAATGTGCCCTGGGCAACGCGGTGAATGCTCGTTGGGCCATCGTCGATGCGCGTTTCAATCTCGTACACGGCGGCGCTGTCCGCGCCGGGGCCGGGTGTCCACGTGAGCCGAGGCTCGCTCCCCGTCACCGTCACGGTGTCTCCGCCTGCATCGACGCGGAGGCGGCTCGGGGTGATGGAGCATGGAGCGTTCATGAGACTCCTTCGTCTGGGTGGGCTCGGCCGTAAGGGTGGCGGTTTGAGTGGTCCCCTACGCGCCACGATCGTGAAGAAACAGTAACCAACGTGGTTACTTTAAACAAGCGATAGGCTCTGACGGCGACGCGCAGAAGCGCGGCGGCGTCCGGTGACGGGAGGCGGCGCGATGGCAGACGAAGGAGCCGGCGCGGAGGTGCGCAGGCGAGGGCCAAACTCCTCGACCCCCGCCAGGCGAGCCCAGTTGGCGCGAGCGGCACTGGAGAGTTTCGCGGAGCACGGCTACGAGCGCGCGTCGCTGCGTGACATCGCCGCACGTGCGGGCGTCACTCACGCGGCAGTACTGCGCCACTATGCGGACAAGGACGAACTGCTGGTCGCGGCGCTTGAACTGCGCGATCAAGAGGACGCCGCCGTGAGCGAGCGTTTGCAAGATGCGCACGCCACGCGGTCGGAGATCATTGATGCGATTTTCCGGCAGGAGTTCGCGGACCCAGGATTGCAACGGAACTGGTTGGCGCTGACCATTGCGGCCACCCACCCCGATCACCCCGCCCATGACTTCTTCGTGCGCCGGCGTGAGCGCATGCGGGCGAACTTCCGCGACACCGTCCTCGTCGGCACAGGTGAAGAAGTCCTGACGGCGTCGGACAAGGTCACTCTCTTGCAGGCGCTGGTCGATGGCGCGCGGATTCAATCCCTGCTCGATCCCGAACGCGACGTCCTCCACTTGGTCGAGGTGGTGCTGGGGCTGGTGGCGGGACCGTCAGATTGACCTAGCGGACGCCCCGGATGGGCGCGACGAGCAGGCCACCGACGAGCGCCAACCCCGCGGCGACGAAGTACACAGGTTGGTAGTTGTCGTCACCTGCGAGGAGCACGATCCCGGCGGCGAGTGCGGGCGCGACGGCCTTCGGGATTTCGTTTGCCAGCTGCATGATGGCGACCCAGCGACCGGCGGCCGTACGGTCGGGGAGGACATCGAGCATCAGTGCTTGGTCGACCGCGCCGAAGATCCCGCTCGCGAGCCCGAAGATGACGGTGCCCACGATGTACATCATGTTCGAGGTCACCAGGCCCACCGTCAGCAAGCCGGCCGCCATGATCAGGCCGCTCGCCATCACGAGGGGCTTGCGGCGCCCGATGCGGTCGGAGACGACGCCCGAGCCGAGTGCGCCTGCCATGGTGAAGATCATGCTGACCCCGCCCGCGGTGGCGGTCAGTGCTGCGACGGCGGCGTCGTCGAGTCCGAGCCGCGAGCCGAGGAAATAGACCGAGTAGATCGACATCATGTACAGCGCGATGAACACCGCAAGCTTGCTGATCCATGCCCATGCAAAGTCGCGATGGTCGCGGGGGTCGAACACCATGTGCCGGAAGACGGTGGTGATCTTGACCCGCGTCGCGTCGAGGTAGAGGCTCGAGGGGTCATCCATGCGGACCATGAAGATCAGGGACCCGATGCATGCGAGGACTGCCGGCACGACAAACATCGCGACGGGCATCGTGACCAAGGCTCCGGCGAGCACGATGCCCGCGATCGATGCGACTTGAGTCACAGCCCCATTGATTCCCGCAACGATCCCTCGCTGAGACTCGGGCAGCTTGTCGCCCATGTGGGTAAGGATCATCGAGCCGGTCGTGACGAGCCCGAGGTATCCCACGAGCCAGCCTGTCAGCACCACGGCGAAGTTGTCGCTCACGCCAATCATCGTGTAGCCGGCCAGGCCCGCGACGAGTCCGCCCAGCATCCACGGGCGACGTCGCCCCATGCGAGAACGGGTGGTGTCGCTGAGGATGCCAATGACGGGGTTCACGAAGATGAGAGCGACCGCCGCAGTGGTCAGCACGATCGCGAGCAGCGAGTTCTTGGCGTCCGGGTTGATCTCTTCGACCTTGATGGCGAGAGAAAACGTTCCGGGTGCAATGGTGGCGATCGGGATGGCGAACTGCGCCGCAAACATGAGTGCCATGTATCGCTTGGGCCAACGTGGCGGCTCGCTCGCGAGCTGCGGGGCCGCCTTCTCTGGTGCGGCGGTGGCCATGGCCGTGGCAACGGCGTCGGGTTCGGGGTGACTCATAAGAACCTCGTTGTTCGGAATCGATCTAGGCGACTACGGTGCCGCCGACGCTGTATTTGAGCATCGGATCGCACTATTTGTCAACCGGTTGCCAAACAAGGCGGGTGACCTGTCCTCTGACGTCGGCCAGGCGCGTGATCGACGGGAGTGCCCGTCAGGGACCAATCCCTACATCTCACCCTTGCGCGTGAGCCAGTTCATGGCGAGGTACCCCAGCGGAATGCGGATCCAGTACGTGATCACGCGGTAGATCAGCACCACGGGGGTCGCGACGGCGGTCGGCACTCCCGCGCCCACGAGGCCCGCGATGAGCGACGCCTCGACGGCGCCCAGTCCACCGGGGGTCGGCACCACGGCGCCGACGGCGTTGGACAGGAAGAACAGGATCGTGACGTCGATGATCGCGAGGTCCTGGCCGAACGCCTCGAGCGTGCAGAAGAACGTCCCCACGAAGGCGACGGTCTGCACCAGGTTGCCCGCGAGGCCCACGGCCAGGCGCCAGGGCTGGCCGAGGATCTGCACCAGGCGCGGCCAGGTCTGGCGCAGCGTCGGCATGATCTTGGCGAGCGTCCAGCGCCGCACCTTGGGGATCAGCATGAAAGCCGTGATGACGACGGCAGCGACGCCGATGCCGATGAGCACCGCCGTCGACGGCAGCGCCGCGAGCGTTCCCTGCGACCCCGTCACCAGGGTGAGGGTCAGGAGGCCGATGACGGTGACGACCACCGCGGAGACCTGCACCAGGGCGACGGTCGCCACGGCCAGGGGCCCGGTGACCTTGCGCTTGGTGAGCAGGCGCAGGTTGAGCGCCGCGGGACCGACGCCGGCGGGCACGGCGACCGCGATGTACCCCGCGGCAACCTGCGCGAGCAGCACCCGCATCCACGGCAGCCGCACGGGAGAGAAGGCGAGCATGGCGAGCGCGGCACCCACGTACGTGACGAAGGACCACAGCAGCGCGCCAAGGATCCACCACGGGTTCGCGGTGCTGAGGGCGCCCACCACGTTCTGGGTGTTGAACGAGGTGAGGATGACGGTGCCGATGAGGACGGCGGCGCCGAAGAGCACCACGGTGCGCCATCCGAAACGGGCGATGTTCTGCTGCTCGATCTCCGCATCGGGCACCCGCGTGACGATGGCCGCACGCGTGTCCTTGAGCACGTCACCCTGCGCCTTGAGCGTGCGCTGGGTGGAGCGGGGAAGCACGATGGCCTGCAGCAGCGGCGCGACCTGCTCGACGATTCCCTCGCCCAGCGCCCGGAACGCGGCGTCGACGGCACGGTCGGGCCCCACGATGGTGGCCGTCGCGGCGAGGACCTGCACGTTGTCGAGGCGCCTGGCGAGCGTCGACGTGGCGACCTCGCCCATGTCCCAGCTGGTGATCCACACGAGCGGGGCGCCGGTGTCCTCGCCGTCGCTCACCAGGATGGTGTCGGACGTGATCTGGCGGTGCGAGACACCTGCGGCGTGCGCCTGCGCGAACTGCTCCCACACGGCGTCCAGCAGTGCGTCGTCCACCTCATCGGCCGTCATGTCGGACAGCGCGCGGGCGGCGACGGGGCGCTGGTAGACCACCAGCATGGTGTCCCGTGCCTGGCTCATGCCGAGGACGCGGGCGGTGCGCACCCCGGCGGCGCGCGCGGCGTGCGAGACCAGCGCGGTGGACTCGGCGGCGTGGCGCAGGCTGACCTCGGCGCGCGGGTCGATGCCGCGGAAGCGCAGCGTGCGCCACCACTTGGTGAGGAAGCCGGCGGTGTGCTGATCACCGTCGAGCGCGAGCACGATGAGGTGGTGGCCCTCGACGGTGGTGACGGCGTAGATGCGGCCGGAGCGGGTGCGGCCGATCGCGGCGGCGACGTCGTCCTGGGTCTCGGGAACGTCGGTATCGCGGTGGTCGGCGCGGACGATGCGGCGAGGCTCGAACCCGGCCCGCCGAATGCCGTCGGCAAGCGTGGCCCCGTAGGCGCGGTCGGCGGTGGAGCCCACGGCCCAGCGCAGGATGAGGCCCGAGGCACGGCCGATCAGCACCACGGTTACCGCGGCGGGAAGCGTGACGATGCCGGAGATCACGCCGACAGCGGCGGCGATCCATACGAAAGGCCACGACACGGACAGCACGCGCCTCGTCGAGCGCAGGCCGGCCGCGGTGAGCATCGCGGCGACGGCGGCGAGGTAGGCGGGAAGCTGCACCACCATGTCCCCGTCGGAGCCGCGCACCGACAGCGAGGTGATGAGCTCATCGGCCCCGAACTCGAGGGTGGTGATCGCGGCGATGACGGTGACGATGAACGCCAGCACTCCCGCGCCGATCACCTCGAGGATGCGGCGAGGCTCGCGCCGGAAGCCAAGGTCGAGCACCACAGCGAGCGGCACCACGATGGTGACGATGCCGGAGAAGATGTTGACCGGTGCGACAAGCAGTCGCTGCAGGACGCGGGCGAAGCCCTGGACGTCCTCGGTCAGGCCCTCCGTGGTGGCGGTGCCGTAGGCGCCCAGCAGCAGCACGAGCACGATGCCGAGCACCGTGAGGCTCGCCGCGAGGATGTCGGAGACGCGGTGCACGCGCGTCTCGGGGGCGTCCACCACCGTCACGCCGCGAAGCGGATCGACGCTGGCAGAGTCCTCCTGCGTCGCTCCGGGGCCGGCCATGGCTCCGAGTGTAGGAGGTACAGGCCCCGGTCAGCTCACCCCGAGCGCGTCGAGCCACTCGGCGGGCACCACCTCGGGCCCGATGAACGACACCGCGTCCAGGGTCCAATGCGCCAGGATCAGCGGCCCCAGGCGCCCCGTCCGGTGGAACCAGTACGCGAAGACGAGGCCCATGACGACGTTGCCCAGCGCCATCGGCCACCCCTGATACAGGTGATAGGCGCCGCGCAGCAGCGCCGACGCGAGGATGGCCGCGTACGGCGACCACCGCAGCTCCTTGAGCCGCGTCACCAGGTAGCCGACGGCGATCGTCTCCTCCAGCACGCCCGCCACGGCGGCCGAGAGCAGGAGGATGGTCGCGGCCCACCAGGCATCGGGCAGCCCCGAGGTGTCGATGCGGACCGTCTGGCCCAGCGCGCGCGACACGGCGTACAGCGCGAGACCGGGGATGCCGATGCAGGCCGCCAGCGCGAGCGCCCCGAGCGCGTCGCGTCGCAGGCCGTGCCTGCCGCCCGTGAGGCCCAGGCGCCTGTGGGCCGAGCGCCCACCCATGCTCAGCAGGTATAGCGCGAGCGCAACCGGCATGAGCAAATACGCCTGGCGCACCACCTGCGAGGCAAGGTCCACCCAGTCGATCGAGGAGCGTGACGGGTTGAGCGTCGTGGACTGGTCGCCGATCGCCGGCTCGGCAAGGTAGCGCTCGATGAGCGTGAGCGCCGCCGTGATCGCGTAATAGCCGAGCGACAGCCCCAGGACGATGCCGATCTCGGCCTTGAGGCGGCGCGGGCTGGGGTTGGCGGGGCCGGTGGCGACAGCCGATGCCGCGGCCGGCTGGGTGCCGGCGTCCGGGGAGGAGCTCATGGTCACGCCACCCTAACGAGCGGCGGGGGCGGGCCGTCACCAGGGTGACGGCGGCATCGGCCCCCAACGATTCGCGGCCCGAGCCGCGTTGTGTGGGCGACAATGCCAGCCAGGCCAGGGGAGGCAAGCGATGGCGCGATGGGAGCCGATGCTCGACACGCTCATGAGGGAGCGTGCGGGAGGGCTGCTGGCCTATGCGCGCCTGCTCGCCGGCGACGACGCGGAGGACGTCCTCCAGGACGCTCTCGTGAAGGCGTTCTCAAGGGGACGTCGGTTCCCCAATGTGCCGATGGCGGAGGCGTACGTGCGCCGCACCATTCCGAGCGTCTTCATCGACCGTGTGCGCCGCGCCGGGGCCGCCCGCCGTGCCCACGACAAGCTCCGCGAGGTCCCGCCGCACCGGCCGGACAGCGCCGAGGTGCTCGACGTGCGCGCCGCGCTCGCGCGCCTCAGTCCCCGCGAGCGGGCGTGCATCGTGCTGCGGTTCTACGACGACCTCACGGTGCCGGGGATCGCGGACCGGCTCGGCATCGCCGAGGGCACGGTCAAGAGGTACCTGTCCGATGCGTCGGCGCGGCTGGCGCAGGAGCTCGACACGGTCGCCGACTGGCGTGCCGATCCGACCACGGTGCCGGTGGTGGCACCCCAGATGAAGGGAGCAGGGCGATGAATGATCTGAGGGATCTGCTGCATGACGAGGCGCGCGGCGGGCACACGGGCGACGACTTCGCCCGGCGGTTCGGGGCGCAGGTGCGGGGGCGCGTGCGGCGTCGTCGCGCGGTGCACGCCGCCGGGGTGGGGTCGGCGGCGGCGGTGTCCGCCGGGGTCCTCGCCTTCGGCGGGATGGCGCTGGCGCAGGGGCGGACCGCGTCGGTAGCGCCGGCGGGGCAGTCGGCGAGCCCCTCCGCGGGGGCATGCCTCGACGTTCCCACCGGCAGCGCCGACGAGGAGGTCACGATCAGCCTCGGCCCGGAGACGTCCCTTCCCGCCAGCACGGCCGCGCCGGATCAGTGGTCTGTCATCGACGGCGATACCGGGCTCACCACGCTGCAGGACGCCGCGAGCGGGGCAGTGCTGGCTGTCATCTCCACGGGCGCCGACGGCGACCTGGTGGTGCAGACCGCCGCCGATGCAGCGGTGACGGTGACGCCCGACGAGGACGGCCTCGCGGTGTTCAGCATCGCCGACGGCACCTGGGTGACCTGGGATGCGAACCTCAACGTGCAGCTCGACCGCACGAAGTCGATGCCGGACGGGGTCAGCGAGGCCGTCCCTGCCGAGCCCGCCGCCTACCCCGAGGCGGCCTTCGCGTGCGCACCCGAGCCGGCACTCGCGCCCGACGAGGCGCTCTACGCGTCCCTCGAGGCCGGCAGCGACCGGGTCCTGACGCTTCTCATGCCCAGGGCCGACGGCACCGCGGTGCTCACGCGTGAGGACGGCACCACCGAGGTCCTCCAGCCCACCGAGGACGGCACCTTCACCTTCGACGACATCGACGCCGACGGCGTCGCCACCCACGTCACCGTGGACCCCGATCCCGCGCAGGGCGAGAGCTCGGTCACCGTCGAGTTCGACTAGCCGCCATCCGGTGTGACCAGTACGGCCGATGCGCCCGTCGCCCCAGGTGACGGGAGCATCGGCCGTAGTCTCGAGGCATGACCGTCGTCACCGCGATCCGCCGCTATCCCGTGAAGTCGATGGGAGGCGAGGCGCTCGACCGCGTCGACCTCGACCCGCGCGGCCTGGTGGGCGACCGCGGCTGGGCGGTGCGTGACGGCGACTCGAGGCTCGCCTCAGGAAAGAACACCAAGCGCATGGTGCGCCGCGATGGCGTCTTCGCGTTCCGCGCGGCGACGACCGCCGAGGGCGTCGTGGTGAGCGGGCCCGGCGGCAGGCACGGCCTCGCGGGAGACCCGACCGTCGACGCGTGGCTCACTGACGCGCTCGCGGCCGAGGTGGCCCTCGCGCCCGAGACCGACGTTCCCCACTTCGACGACGGCGCGGTGTCGCTGGTGGGCACAGCCACCCTCGACTGGTGCGCGCGAGAGCTCGGCGCCGACGCTGACGCCCGCCGCCTGCGCGCCAACCTCGTGGTCGCGACCACGGAGCCCTTCGAGGAGGAGTCCTGGGAGGGCGAGGTGCGCATCGGCACGGCCGTGCTGCGGCCCGTCGGGCGCATCGAACGCTGCCGGACGATTGACCTGCCGCAGGACGGGCTTGCCGAGAAGACCCGCTGGCTGCAGCCGCTGGGAAAGTCCCGCGACCTGCGCGTGGCGATCTACCTCGACGTGGTCACTCCCGGCGAGGTGGCCGTGGGTGACCTGGTGACGGGCGCCTCCGCGAGCCACTGAGCGTCGTCGGTACTGGCGTCGAGCGTGTGTCCCGCCCCGCGGAGCGCTCGCGTCGCCTCGTCGTGGCGGTCGCTGGGCGTCATCAGGACGTCGCCGTCGAAGGTGGAGATCACGAAGACCGGGCAGCCGATCGCCGCGAGAGGGTCCACCAGCCATGCCACCACGCCAGTCAGGCCGAACGGGATCGGCCCGCCGGCGTACAGCGCCCGCCACGGGCCGTCGAGTTCTGCTCCCGAGGGCGCCGCATCGGATCCGCAGACGATAGAGATCTCCTGGTCGGTCCGGGTGTAAGACACCAGGGACTCGGCGCGAACCAGGTCGGCGAGCACTGGAGCGACGTCCGTGTCGACGGGGAACCGCGCGATGACGTACTCGCCTGGCAGCGAGCGGAGGGGGACAGCAGGAAGAGGCATGGATGCACCCCGATCAGAAAACGCGGAAGGCAACCACACGGTGCCACGGCAATCGCGTTGCTACGACTGTAGCGAGTGGCACGCCTTCGCCCGCGCCGTGCTGCTGGCGGGACATGAGGGTCGATTCTCGAGCGAAAACGACGCTCATGTCCCGCCAGGAAGCAGCCCGAACTCAGCGTAGGCAGGAATCCACCAGCTGCTCGGCGAGGCCCACGTACGTGCCGGGGGTCAGCGCGGCAAGGCGCGACTTGGTTTCGGCCGGCAGCTCGAGCCCGTCCACGAAGCTCCGGATCGCGTCGGCGTCGATGACGTGTCCGCGGGTGAGGTCCTTGAGGCGCTCGTAGGGGTTCTCCATGCCGGGCACGCCCGCGATCGCGGCGGCACGCATCGCCGACTGGATGGGCTCGGCGAGCACCTCCCACGACCCGTCGAGGTCGGCGGCGAGCGCCGCCTCGTTCACGGATAGGGCGCCAAGCCCGCGACGCACGTTGTCGATCGCGAGCAGCGAGTGGCCGAACGCGACGCCGATGTTGCGCTGCGTGGTCGAGTCGGTGAGGTCTCGCTGGAGCCGCGAGGTGACCAGCGTGGACGCGAGAGTGTCGAGCAGCGCCGCAGAGATCTCGAGGTTGGCCTCGGCGTTCTCGAAGCGGATGGGGTTGATCTTGTGCGGCATCGCGGAGGATCCGATCGCGCCGGCCACGGCGGCCTGCGCGAAGTAGCCCAGTGAGATGTACGTCCAGACGTCGGTCGCCAAGTTATGCAGAATGCGGCCGAAGCGGGCGACGTCCGCGTACAGCTCGGCCTGCCAGTCGTGGCTCTCGATCTGGGTGGTGAGCGGGTTCCAGGTGAGGCCGATGCCCTCGACGAACGTGCGCGACACCTCCACCCAGTCGGTGCCGGGGACGGCGGCGGTGTGGGCGCCGAAGGTGCCGGTGGCGCCGTTGATCTTGCCCAGGTACTCCTGGCGCTCGATGCGGCTCAGCTGGCGGCCCAGGCGGTGCGCGAGCACCGCGAGCTCCTTGCCCAGCGTGGTGGGGGTGGCGGTCTGGCCGTGGGTGCGCGACAGCATCGGCACGGACTTGGTCTCGCGCGCGAGGTCGGCGACCTGCGAGACAAGCGACGACGCGGCGGGCAGCCACGCCTGCTCGACGGCGCCCTTCACCATGAGCGCGTAGGACAGGTTGTTGATGTCCTCCGAGGTGCACGCGAAGTGCACCAGCTCGGCGAGCGGCTCGAGCGACGTGCCCTCGATGCGGCGCTTGATGTAGTACTCGACGGCCTTGACGTCGTGGACCGTGACCTTCTCGATCTCGGCGTGCTCGCGGATGCCCTCGGCGCCGAACTCGGCGGGGATGGCGCGCAGCAGCTCCACCTCGTCCGCGGTGAGCTCGCGCGTGCCGGGCACGGCGGCGGTCGCGCACAGGTGGATGAACCACTCGACCTCGACGAACAGGCGCGCGCGGTTCAGCGCGGGCTCGCTCAGGTGGTCCACGAGCGGCGCGGCCGCGGAGCGGTAGCGGCCGTCCAGCGGGGTGAGCGCGATGGCGGGCTCGACGTCGGCGAGGGTCACATACGAGGCGGGGTTCCACTCAGTCACGGGCCTCATTGTTCCATGCACAGGCCCAGGCGCCGGGGCGGCGCCTCCACACGCTGACGCGGGGCCGATGCTGCGGCCGGGTGGGCGAGCCTACGGTCGCCACATGAGTGACCTGGGAGGCGCGTTCGACCTCTGGAGCCCCGTGGACGGGGTCCTGCCGGATCTGTGGCTGCCGACGGGGGAGATCGACCGCGCCGTCGAGCAGGCACGGGCAGCGTGCGACCGCCTCGACAGGGCGGACGACGTCACGTGGGCGTCCGCCGCCGGTGACCTTTACCGGGCCGAGCTCTCTGCCTTGCGGGGGCGCGTGGCAGCGATGACCGCCGCCGTGGAGGACGCGCGCGACGCGTGGTGGAGCCTGCAGGCCGTGGCGCGCGGGGCGGGTCAGTGACAGGGCCGGTGACCGGGACAGTGACCGGGCGGGAGATCGCATGACGCGGGAGGCGGACCCGATTCCGGTGGGCGTCGCCGGGGGCGCGGGCGGTACCGAGGCGGTCACGGAGGACCTGGAGGCGGCGAGCGCGGTGCTCGCGGATGCGGGGGAGGCCCTCGAGGAGTGCCGTCGCGCGCTCGACGCGTGCCTCGCGCTGCTGGACGACGCCCAGCGCCACGCCGGGCCCGCCGTGGTGGGGGCCGTGACCAGGGCCGATGCCGCGGCCGGCCTGGCGCGGTGGGGCACCTCCGGCGCTGGCGCCCTGGAGCGAGACGCCCACGACCTTGCCGTGCGCGTCGCCGACGTGGCGCGCACCTACGCCGACGCGGAGGAGCGGGCGCGCGGCGGCATCGGCCTCGTCACCGCGGTGCAGCGCTATGCCGCGGACACACTGGACACTGGCGCGTGGCTCACGCGGGCGGTCGTGGGCCTGGGGTGGGCGTTGTCGGTGCCGGGGACGATCGCGCGGCTGACGGGAGACGATCCCGTCGGCGGAGCCCTCGCTCCGGACGAGGCCCCCGGCATGACCGGCTACCTCAACCGCGGCACGGTGGGCGCGCTCACCGCGACTCTCGGTGCCACTCCGGTGATGGGTCCGAGCACCTACGACGCCATCCTCACGGTGCTGCGAGGCATGCTCGGCGCGCTCGATACGGCCTTCGAGGCCTCCTACGACGGCGCGAGCCCGCGCGGACCCCGCACGTCATCGGACGTGCCGCGGTCCATGGCCGACCTCGCCGCGGGGCTGGAGAGCTTCACGTATGTCGAGGAGGGTGTGGTCGCGGTCGACGAGCTGGTGGGCGCCGACGGCGTGCGCCGCTACGTGGTGACGATCCCCGGCACCTACGACAACGGGTTCTCCTCCGTGAACCCCTTCGACTGGCACGGCAACGGCACCGTGGAGGCTGGTGGCGTCTCGGACGCGATGCGGCTGACCGTCGACGCGATGGAGCGGATGGGCATCCCGCCGGGCGCCGAGGTGATGCTCGTAGGACACAGTCAGGGAGGCATGGTCGCCACGGCCGTGGCCGGGGCGCGGGGCATCCGTGAGCGCTTCAGGATCACCGATGTGGTGACATTCGGCTCACCCGTGGCGGACCTTCCCCACGTCGAGGGCGTCACGTACGCGCATGTCGAGGACGTCTCCGACTCGGTGCCCGCCCTGGACAAGGGCGGTAGGGACGAGGGCGCGAACGTCACCACCTGGTCGGCCGACGCCCGCGCCTCGAGCGACCCGGCCATCGCCGCCGCGGCCACCGGGGTGCTGTCGGTTCACGCCATGTCCACGTACCGCGCGACGGCTGGCGCCATCGACGCCCTGACGGACCCGTCGACGCAGGCGTGGAAGCGGCAGGTGAGCGGCTACACCACGTCGTTGAGCGCGACCCGGACGCTCTTCAGTCCCACGGCGCCGCGGGACCCGGAGCAGCCGGTGGAGGGGAGGGTGAGCCTCGTCAGTCCCGCGCCGAGCCGGTGATGCCGCGCACGATCGACGAGATGATCGTGATGACCAGCGCGCCCACCAGCGCGAGCCAGAAGTCGCCGATCACCAGTTCGATGCCGCCGAACCACGTGGTGACCCACGCCGCGAGCCACAGCACGAACCAGTTCACCACCAGGGCGAACAGCCCGAGCGTGAGGATGGTGATGGGGAGCGCGAGGATCTGCAGCACGGGCTTGATGACCTGGTTCAGCAGCTGCAGGATCACTCCCACGGCGCCGAACACCAGGACGCGCGTCCACCATTCGCCCTCGCCGCCGGTGACGGCGATGTCGAGCGGCAGCAGCGTCGCGAACCACACGCCCACGGCCATGGCCATCACATTCAGCACGAACCTCATGCCCAGGAGTGTTCCACACTGGGGGGTCCTCGCCACCTGGCACCATGGTCGTCATGAGCCTTCCCCAGCCGCGTCCCGCGGTCGCCGGCCTACCCGCCTACGTCCCCGGCGCGCGCGGCGCCGCGGACCGCCTGCCCCCCGTGAAGCTGTCGTCGAACGAGACGCCCTTCGACCCGCTTCCCTCGGTGGCGGCGGCGATCGCGCGCGCAGGCGACGGCATTCACCGCTACCCGGACATGTTCGCGGTGGAGCTTCACGAGCGCCTCGCCGCGCGCTTCGGCGTCGGCGCCGACCAGGTGGCCGTCGGCGGCGGATCGGTGGCGGTGCTCCAGCACATCCTCACCGCCTACTGCGCGCCCGGCGACGAAGTGCTGTTCGCGTGGCGCTCGTTCGAGGCCTACCCCATCCTCACCCACATCGCCGGCGCGACCCCGGTCATGGTCCCCGTCACGGCAGACGGCCGCCACGACCTCGACGCGATGATCGCCGCGGTGAGCGACCGCACCAAGGTCGCCATGCTGTGTTCGCCCAACAACCCCACCGGGCCCGCCCTCACGCGCGACGAGTTCGCACGCTTCATGGCCGCGGTGCCGACATCGGTGCTCGTGGTCCTCGACGAGGCCTACGTGGAGTTCGTCACCGAGGCCGATGCGGTGGCGGGGCTGGAGGAGCTTCCCCGCCACGACAACCTGCTGGTGCTGCGCACCTTCTCGAAGGCGTATGGCCTGGCGGGAGCCCGCGTGGGCTTCGCGCTCGGTTCCGCTTCGCTCATCGCGCCGGTGCGGGCGTGCGTGACGCCCTTCTCGGTGTCGTCGGCGGCCCAGGCCGCGGCGCTCGCCTCGCTTGAGCCCGTCGCCGAGCAGGAGCTGCTCGAGCGGGTGCAGCAGGTGGTGGCCGAGCGCCCGCGCCTGCGTGACGGCCTGCGCGCGCTGGGCTGGGACGTCCCCGAGGCCCAGGGCAACTTCGTGTGGATCCCCGCGGGCGACCGCACCGTGGAGATCGCGGTGGCGCTCGCGGCGCTCGAGCCAGCGGTGCTGGTGCGGCCGTTCGCCGGCGAGGGCATCCGCGTCACGGTCGGCTCGCGCGTGGAGAACGATGCCGTGCTGGCCGCGATGGAGGGGCACGGGGCCCGGTGAGGTGTCTGGGGTAATCTGTTCGCGTGTTTCGCCGCCGTCGCGCCACGTCCGGCGCTGAGAATGGCGTAGCGAACCTAGGAGACACGTGACCCCCACCGATTACGAGGCGATCGCGCGCGACGCGGGCCTGGAGCGCGTCGGAGCGCGCCCGCCGCTCGGCGCCTACCTCGCCGAAATGTGGCAGCGTCGTGCCTTCGCGACGTCGCTCGCCATGTTCCGACTTCAGGCACAGGTGAGCGAGAACCGCCTTGGTCTGGCGTGGATCGTGCTGCGACCGCTCCTCAACGCTGCTCTCTACGGCACGATCTTCGGCATCATCCTGCCGCGGGACACGCGCCCGGACGGGGTGGCGTTCGTCCCCTTCGTCGTCGTGGGCGTCTTCATCTTTGAGTTCTTCTCTAAGTCCTTCGCGGAAGGTGCCCGGTCGATCGTCGGCAACGCATCGCTGGTGCGTTCGTTGGCTTTCCCCAGGATGTTGCTGCCGGTCTCGCACATCGTCCAGCAGGTCCTCGAGCTCATCCCCATGATGCTGATCTTGGCGATCATTGTCATCGGCTTTGGTCAACCCATCACGTGGTGGTGGCTCCTGATCATTCCGGCGCTGATCCTCATGACGATGTTCAACCTCGGCATCGCACTCCTGGCGGCACGCCTCACCGTTCACGTCCGCGACCTCACCCAAGTGATCCCGCTCGTGACGCGCCTCTTCTTCTATGCATCGGGCATTTTTTACTCGCTTGAGGAGGTCCTTGCTGATCAGGCGGACTGGATGCTCAAAGCCGCCCAACTGAATCCCGTCCACGACTACATCACCATCGTGCGCGACCTGATGCTTGAGGGCATCAATGCGCCGGGATGGATGTGGATGGTGGCGACCGGCGCCGCGGTGGCGACGATGGTGGTCGGCATCGTGTTCTTCTGGCTCGCGGAGGAGAGGTACGGCCATGACTGATGACCTCGGCAAGCCGACAGTGGTGGTCGACAACCTCCACATCAAGTACAAGACCTTCACCTCCGGCAAGACGGCGGCACAGAACCGCTCGTTGCTGACTCGGCAACGGGGAATCAAGGTGGTCCACGCGCTCAAGGGAGTGTCCTTCGTGGCGCGCGAGGGCGAGTCGATCGGCGTTATCGGCCACAACGGGTCGGGCAAGTCGACGCTGATGCGGTCGATCTCCGGCCTCATCGCGCCCGCAGAGGGACGTGTGTTCGCCTCCAGCCGTCCCGCGCTGCTCGGTGTGAACGCCGCGCTCATTCCCCGGTTGTCCGGCGAGAAGAATGTGCTGCTGGGCGGGCTTGCGCTGGGCATGACGCCCGCAGAGATCAACGACAAGTTCGACGAGATTGTGGGCTTCGCGGACCTCGAGGAATTCATCGACCTCCCGATGAAGAACTACTCGTCCGGAATGTCATCACGGCTGCGCTTCTCCATCGCGATGTCCCGTGACCACCAGATCCTCCTCGTCGACGAGGCGCTGGCAGTGGGCGACAAGGAATTCCGAGCGAAGAGCGAGGCGAGGATTCGCGCGATGCGCGAGGAGGCGGGCACCGTGTTCCTCGTGAGTCACTCCATGAAGTCCATCCTCGATACGTGCAACCGGGTGATCTGGATCGACCACGGCGAGCTCAAGATGGATGGTGATCCGCGCGAGGTGGTCGCGGCGTACACGGAGTCGAAGTAGTCCATGTGTGCACTGAGCCCCTCAGAAGCACACTCTCAGGAGGCGCGTGTCGTCGCCGTTGTCGTGTCGTACAACCGGCGCGACCTGCTGCTGGAGGCACTCGACGCGCTCGCCGCTCAGACTCTCCCGCTGGCCGGGGTCGTCGTGGTCGACAATGCGTCGACCGATGGTTCCGCCGAAGCCGCGCGGGGAGCGCATGCCGAAGCTGACGTCGTCACCCTCACGACTAACATCGGCGGCGCGGGGGGCTTCGCTGCCGGCATTCAACGTGCGCTCACCGAGCATCGGCCGGAGTGGATCTGGCTCATGGACGACGACACCATTGCGCGCCCCGACGCCGCACAGAACCTTGTTGCCGCGGCCACCGCAGCTGGTGCCGTCGTCGCAGGCTCGCGCGTGGTGTGGACCGACGGTTCGGACCACCCGATGAACACACCGCGGCGTCGACCTTGTGACTCTCGCGAGCGTCGAGGGGCCGCGGCTAGCGTAGGAGCCATGAGCGTCCGCTCGTCGTCCTTCGTGTCCATGCTGGTGGACGCCGATGCTGCGCGGGCCGAGGCGCCGCCGGTACCCGACTACTTCATCTGGAACGACGACTTCGAGTACTCCACCCGGCTGCTACGTCACCGGCTGGGGATCTTCGTGCCTGCCAGCGTCGTGGTTCACAAGACCGCCAAGCTCGGCTCGACCGACGTCGACCCCGGGCCGCGCTTCTACTACGAGGTGCGAAACAAGGTATGGATGTGGCGCCTGTCGACCTCGTTGTCACCCGCGGAAAAGGTCGTTTATGGTGCATCGTCCGCCGTGCGGTGGGCGCGCACCTTTGCGCGATCTCAGCAGCGCGGCGTCCTCGCCGACGGCCTCAGGCGTGGCTGGCGGGATGGATGGCGTGAGCGTCCCCGTCCCGCGGACCCCGTGCTCGCCGACGCCGGCCTCCCGGGGGAGGGGTGGCCGCGTGACTAAGACGGAATTCTCGCTGCTGATGCCTGTCTACGGCGGGGATCACGCCGCATTCCTGCGCTCCGCGTTCGAGTCCAGCGTGCAAGAGCAGACGCTGCGGCCGTCCGAGGTAGTGCTGGTGCAAGACGGCCCTGTGGGCCAGGAACTCACGGCCCAGCTCGATGCCCTCGTGCGGGAGTCGCCCATCCCTGTTGTCCGCGTCGAGCTCGCGGAGAACCAAGGCCTCGCCGCCGCGCTCACGGCAGGTATAGCAGCCTGCAGCCACGACATCGTCGCGCGCATGGACGCAGACGACGTGTCGTTTCCGGACCGATTTGAGCGCCAGTTGGCACTCATCGAGCAGGGCTTTGACCTGGTCGGGACTGGACTCGTGGAGTTCGAGGGGTCCGCTGAGGAGTTGGGCCGTGCGCGGGTGACGCCGCACGGCGACCAGATCGCCCATGACGCGCAGTTCCGATCGCCCTTCAACCACCCCACCGTCGTCTTTCGCCGCGACGCCGTCGTCCGAGCCGGCGGCTATCAGCCGCTGGGGATGATGGAGGACTACTGGCTGTGGGCGCGCATGATCGCCGATGGCGCACGGGTGGAGAACCTCACCGACCCCCTGGTTGCCTACCGCGTCGATGCGGGCGCCTACCGGCGACGTGGGGGATGGGAGCAGCTGCGCACCGAGTTCGCGCTCCAACGGGCGATGCGTCGCATTGGATTCATCTCGCGGCGCCAGTACGTGCGCAACATTGTGGTGCGTGGCGCGTATCGCCTCACGCCCACCTTCGTCAGGCGCGGCGCGTACCGCCTCGCCTTCCTCTCGAGGTGAGCTTCACGGCCTCGAGTCGAGCGACCGTAGGGCACGCCGATATGATTGGCCTGTCTGTCCTGTCAGTGCCCGCGCGCCCGCGCAGCGGCCAGATAGGGCCCTAGCATCCGATCCATGTGAGGAAACAACGCTGATGA
>NZ_BBRN01000007.1 GCF_002090175.1 Demequina sp. NBRC 110057
TTGTCCCGCAGCGTCCTACTCTCCCACACCCTGGCGGGTGCAGTACCATCGGCGCTGGCAGGCTTAGCTTCCGGGTTCGGGATGGGACCGGGCGTTTCCCTGCCGCTATGGCTGCGGTAACTCTATGGAGATAAAGGGTGGTGTTCCCGTTTCTCGGGAACCGCATAGTGGACGCGTAGCAAAAGTAATAAGTGTGTGTATCAAGTTGTTGGCCTATTAGTACCGGTCAGCTTCGAGGGTCGTTAGTCCCCTCTTCCACATCCGGCCTATCAACCCCATGGTCTGTAGGGGGCCTTCACAGATTGCTCTGATGGAAATCTCATCTTGAGACCGGCTTCCCGCTTAGATGCTTTCAGCGGTTATCCGTTCCAAACGTAGCCAACCAGCCGTGCTCCTGGCGGAACAACTGGCACACCAGAGGTTTGTCCATCCCGGTCCTCTCGTACTAGGGACAGATTCTCTCAAATTTCCTGCGCGCGCAGCGGATAGGGACCGAACTGTCTCACGACGTTCTAAACCCAGCTCGCGTACCGCTTTAATGGGCGAACAGCCCAACCCTTGGGACCAACTCCAGCCCCAGGATGCGACGAGCCGACATCGAGGTGCCAAACCATGCCGTCGATATGGACTCTTGGGCAGGATCAGCCTGTTATCCCCGGGGTACCTTTTATCCGTTGAGCGCTGGCGCTTCCACATGCCACCAGCGGGTCACTAGTCCCGACTTTCGTCCCTGCTCGACCTGTCAGTCTCACAGTCAAGCTCCCTTGTACACTTGCACTCGCCACCTGATTGCCAACCAGGCTGAGGGAACCTTTGGGCGCCTCCGTTACTTTTTGGGAGGCAACCGCCCCAGTTAAACTACCCACCAGGCACTGTCCCTGATCCGGATTACGGACCGAGGTTAGATATCCAGAGTGATCAGAGTGGTATTTCAACAATGACTCCACCATGACTGGCGTCACGGCTTCAAAGTCTCCCACCTATCCTACACAAACCACACCGAATACCAATACCAAGCTATAGTAAAGGTCCCGGGGTCTTTCCGTCCTGCTGCGCGTAACGAGCATCTTTACTCGTAGTGCAATTTCGCCGAGTTCGCGGTTGAGACAGCGGAGAAGTCGTTACGCCATTCGTGCAGGTCGGAACTTACCCGACAAGGAATTTCGCTACCTTAGGATGGTTATAGTTACCACCGCCGTTTACTGGGGCTTAAATTCAGAGCTTCGCCTTGCGGCTAACCCTTCCTCTTAACCTTCCAGCACCGGGCAGGCGTCAGTCCGTATACATCGTCTTGCGACTTCGCACGGACCTGTGTTTTTAGTAAACAGTCGCTTCTCCCTGGTCTCTGCGGCCCTCAAACGCTCACCATCGCGAAGATGGATCACGCCTCAGGCCCCCCTTCTCCCGAAGTTACGGGGGCATTTTGCCGAGTTCCTTAACCACGATTATCTCGATCGCCTTAGTATTCTCTACCTGACCACCTGAGTCGGTTTGGGGTACGGGCGGCTAGAACCTCGCGCCGAGGTTTTTCTTGGCAGCATAGGATCACCGATTTCCCACTTACGTGGTTACCATCAGGTCTCAGGCACGTGAACGGCGGATTTGCCTACCGTTCGCCCTACACCCTTAGACGTGGACTACCATCGCCACGCTCGGCTACCTTCCTGCGTCACCCCTGTTAATACGCTTGACTACTACAGACTCGGGTCGCGCGCTACATCCCCTAGAAGATCCCGAAGGATCGGATAAGGGGGTTTCGGGCGCTTAGCATCGTCTGATTCGTCAGGGACGGTTCTTCGCCGGTACGGGAATATCAACCCGTTGTCCATCGACTACGCCTGTCGGCCTCGCCTTAGGTCCCGACTTACCCAGGGCGGATTAACCTGGCCCTGGAACCCTTGGTCATTCGGCGGACGGGTTTCTCACCCGTCTTTCGCTACTCATGCCTGCATTCTCACTCGTGTGGCGTCCACAGCTGGGTTCCCCCGCTGCTTCACCCGCCACACGACGCTCCCCTACCCATCCACACGCTTGGACCCACACCACGAAAGTGTGAGCCGGGCAGTGTGTGAATGACACAACTTCGGCGGTGTACTTGAGCCCCGCTACATTGTCGGCGCGGAATCACTTGACCAGTGAGCTATTACGCACTCTTTCAAGGGTGGCTGCTTCTAAGCCAACCTCCTGGTTGTCTATGCAACTCCACATCCTTTCCCACTTAGCACACGCTTAGGGGCCTTAGTTGGTGTTCTGGGCTGTTTCCCTCTCGACTATGAAGCTTATCCCCCACAGTCTCACTGCTGCGCTCTGACTTACCGGCATTCGGAGTTTGGCTGACGTCAGTAACCTGGTGAGGCCCATCGGCCATCCAGTAGCTCTACCTCCGGCAAGAAACACGCAACGCTGCACCTAAATGCATTTCGGGGAGAACCAGCTATCACGAAGTTTGATTGGCCTTTCACCCCTATCCACAGCTCATCCCCTCGGTTTTCAACCCAAGTGGGTTCGGTCCTCCACGCGGTCTTACCCGCGCTTCAACCTGGCCATGGATAGATCACTTCGCTTCGGGTCTAGACCCAGCGACTCAAACGCCCTATTCGGACTCGCTTTCGCTACGGCTGCCCCACACGGGTTAACCTCGCCACTGAGCACTAACTCGCAGGCTCATTCTTCAAAAGGCACGCCGTCACCCCTGCTAGGGAGGCTCCGACGGATTGTAAGCACACGGTTTCAGGTACTATTTCACTCCCCTCTCGGGGTACTTTTCACCATTCCCTCACGGTACTGTTCCGCTATCGGTCAGTAGGTAGTATTTAGGCTTATAGAGTGGTCTCTACGGATTCACACGGGATTTCTCGGGCCCCGTGCTACTTGGGATGACTCTCCAGAGTCCACGCGATTTCGTCTACGGGGGTAGCACCCTCTATGCCGGGCCGTTCAATGCCCTTCGACTATCACGCGGATTTCTTACTCTGTCCAGAAGCGGCAGCTCCTGGTGAAAGGTCCCACAACCCCACACGTGCAACCCCTGCCGGGTATCACACACGCATGGTTTGGCCTGATCCGCTTTCGCTCGCCACTACTCACGGAATATCTCTTCCTGTCGGTACTGAGATGTTTCACTTCCCGACGTTCCCTCCACTCACCCTATATATTCAGGTGAGGGTCACTGGACATGACTCCAGCGGGGTTTCCCCATTCGGACATCCTCGGATCACAGCTTGTTTGCCAGCTCCCCGAGGCTTATCGCAGGCTACAACGTCCTTCATCGGCTCCTACTGCCAAGGCATCCACCATGTGCTCTTAAAAACTTGACCACAGATTACAAAGATGCTCGCGTCCACTATGCAGTTCTCAAGCAACGGACGATCCATACCCTCCCCCACAGTCATCCGTGTGCGATCTCTAGGATCCACGAACAACCTCGCGTGGCTTCAGGTAGGTCCACCAGAAAGAATCTGGACCATGTCCTTGCGTTACGGTCCCGATCTTTCAGGACCCAACAGTGTGCCTCGTCACCCCGTGAATATCCAGCCTGTGCGTTCCTCCACCCTTGACGGGCGTGTACTTGCCTGGCCGGCTACCTCGAGATAACCATGTCGATGTTCCATCCATGAGCCCCACCACCACCGCGTACGGGTGATGCGTGGGTCCTGACAACTGGCTCGAAAGCCAAGCTGTAGGTGCTCCTTAGAAAGGAGGTGATCCAGCCGCACCTTCCGGTACGGCTACCTTGTTACGACTTAGTCCCAATCGCCAATCCCACCTTAGACGTCTCCCTCTCAAAGAGTTAGGCCGACGGCTTCGGGTGTTACCGACTTTCGTGACTTGACGGGCGGTGTGTACAAGGCCCGGGAACGTATTCACCGCAGCGTTGCTGATCTGCGATTACTAGCGACTCCAACTTCATGAGGTCGAGTTGCAGACCTCAATCCGAACTGAGACCGGCTTTTTGGGATTCGCTCCACCTTACGGTATCGCAGCCCTTTGTACCGGCCATTGTAGCATGCGTGAAGCCCAAGACATAAGGGGCATGATGATTTGACGTCATCCCCACCTTCCTCCGAGTTGACCCCGGCAGTCTCCTATGAGTCCCCACCATGACGTGCTGGCAACATAGGACGAGGGTTGCGCTCGTTGCGGGACTTAACCCAACATCTCACGACACGAGCTGACGACAACCATGCACCACCTGTATACGGCGAAAAAATCACTCCCTATCTCTAGGGATAGACCGTATATGTCAAGCCTTGGTAAGGTTCTTCGCGTTGCATCGAATTAATCCGCATGCTCCGCCGCTTGTGCGGGCCCCCGTCAATTCCTTTGAGTTTTAGCCTTGCGGCCGTACTCCCCAGGCGGGGCACTTAATGCGTTAGCTGCGACGCGGAACTCATGGAATAAGCCCCACATCTAGTGCCCACCGTTTACGGCGTGGACTACCAGGGTATCTAATCCTGTTCGCTCCCCACGCTTTCGCTCCTCAGCGTCAGTAGTGGCCCAGAGACCTGCCTTCGCCATCGGTGTTCCTCCTGATATCTGCGCATTCCACCGCTACACCAGGAATTCCAGTCTCCCCTACCACACTCTAGCCTGCCCGTACCCACTGCAGACACGAGGTTGAGCCTCGTGCTTTCACAGCAGACGCGACAAGCCGCCTACGAGCTCTTTACGCCCAATAATTCCGGACAACGCTTGCGCCCTACGTATTACCGCGGCTGCTGGCACGTAGTTAGCCGGCGCTTCTTCTGCAGGTACCGTCACTTTCGCTTCTTCCCTGCTGAAAGGGGTTTACAACCCGAAGGCCTTCATCCCCCACGCGGCGTCGCTGCATCAGGCTTTCGCCCATTGTGCAATATTCCCCACTGCTGCCTCCCGTAGGAGTCTGGACCGTGTCTCAGTTCCAGTGTGGCCGGTCGCCCTCTCAGGCCGGCTACCCGTCGTCGCCTTGGTGAGCCATTACCTCACCAACAAGCTGATAGGCCGCGAGTCCATCCCAGACCGAAAAACTTTCCCAACACTCACCATGCGGTGGTGCCGCTTATCCGGTATTAGACCTCGTTTCCAAGGCTTATCCCAGAGTCTGGGGCAGGTTACTCACGTGTTACTCACCCGTTCGCCACTGATCCACAAGAGCAAGCTCTCGCTTCACCGTTCGACTTGCATGTGTTAAGCACGCCGCCAGCGTTCGTCCTGAGCCAGGATCAAACTCTCCGTAAATGCTTTATCAGAAACCCGAAAACGGGCTCATCAACAAACGAAGTGGCTCCCGAAAGAACCGGTTTAATCTCTAGCAAGAGAACAAATGTCACTGACATTCATTTCATTACCAAAGGAATCCTACATCCAACCCCATTAAGGGCAGATGCCGGAGATTTTGGCATCGACTATGTGGCACACTGTTGAGTTCTCAAAGATCGGAAGCACACCTCACACCCGCCTTCCGGCAAGCATTTGGGGCAACTCGTAAAAACTTACCC